>NZ_NKFK01000003.1:0-2107646 GCF_002223365.1 Burkholderia sp. AU6039 | reverse complement strand
AGCAGATTCCGGAGCAGGCGAAGGAGCTCGGGATCAGCGAAGAGGAAGTGGTGAAGAAGGTGATGCTCGGCAATACGGTCGACGGCGTGTTCACGACCGTTCAGGACGTCGCGCAGACGGTGCTGTTTCTGTCGGCTTTCCCGAGCGCCGCGCTCACGGGCCAGTCGGTCGTCGTCAGCCACGGCTGGTACATGCAGTGATGCGAGTGCGGGCGGGGTCGCTGCCCGCCGGTGAATGGCAAAAAAAACGCGCTCCACGGAGCGCGTTTTTCATTTTGGCAGGGCGGGGCCAATGACGGCTGCCGCCTGCTCAAGCCGTGTTACTTCAGGACGGCTGCGACCGCATTGGCGACCACGTCGAGGTTGCGCGTGTTCAGCGCTGCGACGCAGATCCGGCCCGTGCCGACAGCGTAGATGCCGAACTCGTCACGCAGGCGATCGACTTGCGCCGAGGTCAGGCCCGAATACGAGAACATCCCGCGCTGCTCGTTGATGAAGCTGAAGTCGCGATCGACGCCGCTTGCCTTCAGGCGCTCGACGAGACCATTGCGCATCGCGCGGATGCGATCGCGCATTTCACCGAGTTCCTGCACCCACGAAGCGTGCAGTTCCGGCGAAGCGAGCACCGCTGCGACCACGGCGCCGCCATGGGTCGGCGGGTTCGAGTAGTTCGTGCGGATCACGCGCTTCAGTTGCGACAGCACGCGCGTCGCTTCTTCCTTGCTCGACGTGATGATCGACAGTGCGCCGACGCGCTCGCCGTACAGCGAGAACGACTTCGAGAACGACGACGACACGAATGCGTTCAGGTCAGCCGCGGCAAACAGGCGCACGGCAGCAGCATCGGCCTCGATGCTTTCGCCGAAACCCTGGTAGGCCATGTCGAGGAACGGCACGAGGTTGCGTGCCTTCACGACGTCGACGACCTGTTGCCATTGCGCTTCGGTCAGGTCCACGCCGGTCGGGTTGTGGCAGCACGCGTGCAGCACTACGACCGTACCTGCCGCGTAGCTGTTCAGTGCCGACAGCATGCCTTCGAAGTTCACGCCGTTGGTGGCAGCGTCGTAATACGGGTACGCAACGACTTCGAAGCCGGCTGCTTCGAACAGCGCGCGGTGGTTTTCCCAGCTCGGATCGCTGATCGCGACCTTCACGTTCGGGTTCACGGTGCGCAGGAAATCCGCGCCGATCTTCAGCGCGCCCGTGCCGCCCAGTGCCTGGGCCGTGACCACGCGACCTGCCGCGATCAGCGGCGAGTCGTTGCCGAGCAGCAGCTTCTGCACGGCCGCATCGTAGGCGGCGATGCCGTCGATCGGCAGATAGCCGCGGGGCAGGCCGGCTTCGACACGCACCTTCTCGGCTTCACGAACCGCGCGCAGCAGCGGAATCTTGCCTTCTTCGTTCGTGTACACACCGACGCCGAGGTTGACCTTGGTCGGACGCGCATCGGCGTTGAAGGCTTCGTTCAGGCCCAGGATCGGGTCGCGGGGAGCAAGCTGGACAGCGGAGAAGAGCGACATGATGATTCGGCAGTAGTGAAAAGAGGGTCAGGCTTTCAACGGGCGGGGCGGGCGCGGTAGATGGACCGCGCGCGGGCAGGCACGACGCCGGAAAGCGCAGCAGCCTGACATTGTAGCGAATTCACGCAGGCGGGGGCGGCGTTTCGGCGGCGAAATTCGGCCGGGAATCGCGATTTCGGGCGGCCGTCGCGCGTCAGGAGCCGGCAGCAGTTCGCGAGGCCGCGAAGCGCTAGAATGCTTTCTTTGCCCTCGCTCCGGCCGCATTCCATGTCCGAACATAAAGCCGAAACCGGCGACGCGCTCGACGAATCGAAATTCGTGACCTTCGAAGGGTCGCCATTCCAGCTGTATCAACCGTATCCGCCCGCAGGCGACCAGCCGACCGCGATCCAGACGCTCGTCGAAGGGGTCGAGGACGGCCTCTCGTTCCAGACGCTGCTCGGCGTGACGGGCTCGGGCAAGACCTTCACGATGGCGAACACGATCGCGCGGCTCGGCCGCCCGGCGATCGTGTTCGCGCCGAACAAGACGCTCGCCGCGCAGCTCTACTCGGAATTTCGCGAGTTCTTCCCGCGCAACGCGGTCGAGTACTTCGTCTCGTACTACGACTATTACCAGCCAGAAGCGTACGTGCCGCAGCGCGACCTGTTCATCGAGAAGGACTCGTCGATCAACGAGCACATCGAGCAGATGCGGCTGTCGGCGACGAAGAGCCTGATGGAGCGTCGCGACGTCGTGATCGTCGCGACGGTGTCGGCGATCTACGGTATCGGCAATCCGTCCGAATACCACCAGATGATCCTGACGCTGCGCGCCGGCGACAAGCTCGGCCAGCGCGACGTGATCGCGCGGCTGATCGCGATGCAGTACACGCGCAACGAGCAGGATTTCCAGCGCGGCACGTTCCGCGTGCGCGGCGACACGATCGACATCTTCCCGGCCGAACACGCGGAGCTGGCCGTGCGCGTCGAACTGTTCGACGACGAGGTGGAGACGCTGCAGCTGTTCGACCCGCTGACGGGGCGCGTGCGGCAGAAGATCCCGCGCTTCACCGTGTATCCGTCGTCGCACTACGTGACGCCGCGCGACACCGTGATGCGCGCGGTCGAGACGATCAAGGACGAACTGCGCGAGCGCCTCGAGTACTTTCACAACGACGGCAAGCTCGTCGAGGCGCAGCGCCTCGAGCAGCGCACGCGCTTCGATCTCGAGATGCTGCAGGAGCTCGGCTTCTGCAAGGGCATCGAGAACTACTCGCGACATTTCTCGGGCGCGGCGCCCGGCGATCCGCCGCCGACCCTCGTCGACTACCTGCCGCCCGATGCGCTGATGCTGCTCGACGAGTCGCACGTGCTGATCGGCCAGCTGAACGGCATGTACAACGGCGACCGCGCACGCAAGGAAAACCTCGTCAACTACGGGTTCCGGCTGCCGTCGGCGCTGGACAACCGGCCGCTGAAGTTCCCCGAGTTCGAACGCAAGATGCGCCAGGTCGTGTTCGTGTCGGCCACGCCGGCCGACTACGAGAAGAGCGTGACCGGGCAGATCGCCGAACAGGTCGTGCGGCCGACGGGCCTGGTCGATCCGGAAATCGAAGTGCGGCCGGCGAGCTCGCAGGTCGACGACGTGCTGGCCGAGATCAACGCGCGCGTGAAGGCCGAGGAGCGCGTGCTGATCACCGTGCTGACCAAGCGCATGGCCGAGCAGCTCACCGAGTTTCTGGCCGATCACGGGGTCAAGGTGCGTTACCTGCACAGCGACATCGACACGGTCGAGCGCGTCGAGATCATCCGCGACCTGCGGCTCGGCACGTTCGACGTGCTGGTCGGGATCAACCTGCTGCGCGAAGGGCTCGACATTCCCGAGGTGTCGCTCGTCGCGATCCTCGACGCGGACAAGGAGGGCTTCCTGCGCGCGGAGCGCTCGCTGATCCAGACGATCGGCCGCGCGGCGCGGAACGTGAACGGCAAGGCGATCCTCTACGCGGACAACATGACCGAGTCGATGAAGCGCGCGATCGGCGAGACCGAGCGGCGCCGTGCGAAGCAGATCGCGCACAACGAAAAGATGGGCATCACGCCGCGCGGTGTCGTGAAGCGCATCAAGGACATCATCGACGGCGTCTACAACGCGGACGAGGCACGCGCGGAGCTGAAGGAAGCGCAGCAGCGCGCGAAATTCGAGGACATGTCGGAAAAGCAGCTCGCCAAGGAAATCAAGCGCCTCGAGAAGCAGATGGCCGACTACGCGAAGAATCTCGAGTTCGAGAAGGCCGCCGCGACCCGCGACCAACTTGCGCTGCTGCGTGAGCGTGTGTTCGGCGCGAACGTCGGCGATCACGTCAACGGCGGCCGGTAAATCTTTCCAAGCGTCACCGAAACCCTGCGGTAACGAACCTGTAAGCCTTGTCGGATCAGGGGTTTACACGGCTCTCCGTTTGTTCCGAAACAGGTTCGGTGCTAAACTTCGTGATTATTGAGAATTGTTCGCATTAACGTTCTTTGTCGCGTTAGTGTTTTCAGTGGGCCGGCTGGCGGTCGGTCCGCATGGTTCCAGATCAAATAACAAGGAGTGTCCATGTTGGGTTCTTCGTTCATCCGCACGACGGTTGCGGTAGCGGCGGCGCTTGCCGCGATGTCGGCCTCGGCTGCCGAATATCCGATCGGCAAGCAGCAGATCCAGGGCGGCATGGAAATCGGCGCGGTGTACCTGCAGCCGATCACGATGGACCCGGAAGGGATGATGCGCAAGGCGTCGGATTCCGACATCCACCTCGAGGCCGACATCCATGCGGTCAAGAACAACCCGACGGGTTTCGCGGAAGGCGACTGGATGCCGTACCTGCAGGTCACGTACAAGCTGACGAAGCAGGGCGACACGAAGTGGAAGGCTGAAGGCGACCTGATGGGCATGGTCGCGAGCGACGGTCCGCACTACGGCGACAACGTGAAGCTGAACGGCCCGGGCAAGTACCACCTGACGATGGTCGTCAAGCCGCCGATGCAGACGGGCCACATGGCGTTCGGCCGTCACATCGACAAGGAAACGGGCGTGGGCGCATGGTTCAAGCCCATTACCCTCGAGTACGACTTCCCGTTCGCCGGTATCGGCAAGAAGGGCGGTTACTGATCGGTGGCATCACGAACGGCGCGCTTCGGCGCGCCGTCGGCGTAGAGAACCCAGAATGAAAATTCCCCAGAAAATCGTTGCCGCAGCCGCTGCGTTGTGGCTTGCCGGCGCAGCGTACGCTGCCGATCTGCCGACGTTCAAGCTCGAGATGACGGACGGCAAGCTGAATCCCGCCCGCATCGAAGTGCCGGCCGGCCAGCGTTTCAAGATCGAGATCAAGAACACCGGCAAGGGCGCCGCCGAATTCGAGAGCGTGCAACTGCGCAAGGAGAAGGTGCTCGCGCCGGGCGCCGATTCATTCGTGGTCGTCGCACCGTTGTCACCGGGTGAATACAAGTTTTTCGACGATTTCCACCAGCAGGCGCAGGGCGTGATCGTCGCGAAGTAATGCGTTTTATCTGCGCGCGGGCGTACCTGCCCGGTGTGCCGCGCGTCAGGAGGTATCGATGGGTCAGATCTTGTTCATCGTCTGGCGGGAGAGCGTCGAAGCGCTGCTCGTCGTCGGCATTCTCTATGCATGGCTGAAAAACGGCGACGACGACGCGCGCCGCGGCCTGCCTTTTCTCTGGGCCGGCGTCGGCGTCGGCTTGCTGATGGCCGTCGGCCTTGGTGCCGCACTGGTCGGTTTCACCGAAGTGCTGTCCGGCGACGCGCAGGACTACTTCCAGACCGCCATGGTGCTGATCGCATGCGTGCTGATCGTGCAGATGGTGCTGTGGATGCGCCGGCATGGTCGCACGCTGAAGCGCGACATGGAGCAATCGCTGCAGCAGAGCACGCGCGATTCGAACTGGTGGGGTGTCGCGGTGCTGGTCGCGCTCGCGATCGCGCGCGAAGGCAGCGAGACGGTGATCTTCCTGTACGGTCTCGGTTTCGGCCAATCGGGTCACGTCGACGGCAGCCAGATGCTCGCGGTCGTGATCGGCCTCGGCCTCGCGTTCCTCACGTTCTATCTGCTGCAACTCGGCGGCAAGTACTTCTCGTGGCGGCATTTCTTCCGCGTCACCGAAGTGATGCTGCTGTTCCTCGGCGCAGGCCTGTTCCAGACGGGCGTCGACAAGCTGATCGACAAGGAAATCCTGCCGCTCGGCATTTCGCAGGTGTGGGACACGTCCGCGATCCTCGATGATTCGGGCACGTTCGGCTCGCTCGTCGCCACGCTGACCGGCTATCGTGCCCACCCGGCGCTGACCAACCTGGTCGCGTATGCGGTGTACTGGGCGGTGGTCTGGCTGCTGATGAAGCGCGCGAGCCGTCGTCCGGCAGTCGCGGCAGGTCGCGCGGCATGAGCGTTGTCGCCGCAGCCAAGCAGGGCTGGCTCGCGCAGGCCGGCCAATGGATGCAGCGCCACGGTGCGCTGATCCGCGGCATCCAGTGGATCGTCGTCGCCGTCTATGCGTTCCTGATCATCGTGCCGGCGGTGTTGCCGCTGCCGGACGACTCCGCACACCTGTGGAACAACCTCACGCTGATCGCGCAATTCACGTTCTGGGGCATCTGGTGGCCGTTCGTGCTGCTGTCGATGGTGATGCTCGGCCGTGTCTGGTGCGGCGTGCTGTGTCCGGAAGGTGCGCTCACCGAATTCGCGAGCAAGTTCGGCCGCGGCGGCCCGATTCCGCGCTGGATGCGGTGGGGCGGCTGGCCGTTCGTCGCGTTCGGGCTCACGACGATCTACGGGCAGATGGTGAGCGTGTACCAGTACCCGCTCGCGGTGCTGTTCGTGCTCGGCGGCTCGACCGTCGGCGCGATCGTGATCGGCGTGCTGTACGGCCGCGAAAAGCGCGTGTGGTGCAAGTACCTGTGCCCGGTCAACGGTGTGTTCGGGCTGCTCGCGCGGCTCGCGCCGATGCGCTACAAGGTCGACGAGGATGCATGGCGCCGGTCGTACAAGAACGGCGAGCACGGGCATCGCGTGATTCCGATCAACTGCGCGCCGCTCGTGCCGTTGCGCAACATGAAGGGCGCGGCGGACTGCCACATGTGCGGCCGCTGCAGCGGGCACCGGGATGCGATCTCGCTGTCGTTGCGCTCGCCGTCCGACGAGGTCGTGAACCTCGGCGCGCAGCAGGCGAACCCGTGGGACACCGCGCTGATCCTGTACGGCCTGCTCGGCGTCGCGATCGGTGCGTTCCACTGGACCGTCAGCCCGTGGTTCGTGCAGATCAAGCAATGGCTTGCAGGCTGGCTGATCGACCATGACATCACGTGGCCGCTCGAGACCAATGCGCCGTGGTTCCTGCTCACGCACTATCCGGATCGTAACGACGTGTTCTCGTGGCTCGACGGCGGGCTGGTCATCAGCTACATCGTCGGCACGGGGCTCGTGTACGGCACGGCACTGCTGGTACTGCTGGCCGGCGCGACGCTGATGCTCGGCCGCTTCGATCGCGTGCGGTTGCATCATCTTGCACAGGCGCTGATTCCGATTGCGGGCGCGGGTGTGTTCCTTGGCCTGTCGGCCACGACACTGTCGCTGCTGCGTGCCGAGCATGTGCCGCTCGGCTGGGCGACCGATGTGCGCATCGCGATCCTGGTCGGCGCCAACGCATGGAGTGCGTGGCTCGCGTGGAAAGTGACGGGGCGTTATGCGGGCTGGCCGCGCCGGCTTGCGGCGTTCGCGTGGTTCGCCGTCGCGCTTGCCGTCATCGACAGCGCCTGGTGGTTGATGTTCTGGGGTTTCTGAAGCGGATCGCGTGCCGCGCTTCGGCGGTCACGCAGCGACGCGGTAACGAATCTGGGCGGCATGCTTCACGCATCGGGCGCCCCAAAAAAAAGCGACACGTCGAAGGACGTGTCGCTTTTTTTCTTCCTTGTGCGAGAACCAAAAAAAAGTGGCTTGGCTTGCTGCAACGGCTGCTTGAGTGTGTTTGCACGAAGGGGTCTAGATCTCGCGTGCAAGCCGTTACGCTGGCTACTGCCCAACACCTCTCAGGGAGGTGGTCCCCACAATACTCTGTCTTACTTCGTCAGGATCAGTTTGCCGAGCCGTGTGGCGCGCAACTGATAGGTCTCTCCGTTATGCGCGATGCTGACGTGGCTTTGGCCTTGCAGCAGCGCATCGCTGCTGACGACCCGCGTGCCTGCTTCGCGGTTGCCGGCGGGTTTCGCCGGCGTGGTGACCGCTGCCGTCTTCTGACGGCTGCCGCCTGCGGTGCCGGTCGTGCGGCGCAAGGTCAGCGTGGTCGGGGTCGGGCGCATGGTGTCGGTCATTCGGTTGATCGGTGACTGTCGATACGATGGAATGAATTCTAAATGATAACTATTCCCATTTACAAAAACTCTTTATCGATCGAAACGACGAACCTGATAGCTTGAATCAAAGGGGCGGCCCGCGGGCCGCCATCGGGTTCAGTGCAGCGGATCGGGATCCTTGCGGCCCTGCGCGTATTCGCGGATCAGGCGGACCGTGTCGATATCCGACGTGCGGTACGCTTCCTTGACGATCCCGTGCGTCTGACGCGCGTCTTCGCTGTCGTCCGTGACGACCAGCGTCGTGCGGTATTCGAAACGCAGGAACAGCTCGTGGTCGTCGCGTTCCTCGATCGTCATCGTCAGCGAGCCGCCGATCTCGCCGTCGGCGGCGAGGATGTCGTAGCGAACCTGCTGGTTCGGCGTGAACGTGACGTGGTCGCGCACGGTCGCGTGACCGTAGTGCAGCTCACGTTCGAGCGTCGTGTCCGTCCGTTCGTGGACGACACAGCTGTCGAGGCCGAGCACGAACAGTTGCGGCTGTTCGGCGCGCAACACGAGACCTTCCCAGAGCTGGTCGCGGGTGAGGGTCGGCACGGCCGGATCGTCGGAATTGATCTGGATCAGATGTTCGAAGTTCAAGGGGACGGGTTCCTTCTGGTGGCGGGCGGCCACGTGGTTCAAGAAGTCATTGTGACGCAAAACGGGCGGTTTCGCGGCACCTGCGCACCCGTCCGTGCGTCATGCTTCGATGCGCCCCATGCGACCGGCCTGGTAGTCGACGACCGCCTGCCGAATCTCTTCCTCGGTGTTCATCACGAACGGGCCGTAGCGGACGATCGGCTCGTTGAGCGGCACGCCGCCGATCAGCAGCAGGTCGAGCGACGTGTCGCCGGCGGCGAACGTGACGGTGTCGCCGTCATCGCAGTACACGACCATGTGTCGTGCGTCGACCGCCTGCCTGGCGGGCCCATAGAGGCCCGTTCCGTCGATCGGATAGGCGAACACACGATAGCCTGCCGGGACGGTCTGCGTGACCGTTGCGCCCGGTTGCAGCGTGAAATGCTGGTAGAGGATCGGTGTGCGTGTCTCGATCGCGGCGCGGACGCCGAACGCTTCGCCGGCGATCACGCGCACCCGTGCGCGGCCGTCAGGTGAGGTCGCGGTCGGGATGCGGTCGGCGGGGATCTCCTGGTAGCGCGGCGCGATCAGCTTGTCGCGGCGCGGCAGGTTGACCCACAGCTGGAAACCGTGCGAGCGGCCGCCCGTTTGCGCGAATTCCGGGTCCGGCATCTCGCTGTGCACGACGCCGGCGCCCGCCGTCATCCATTGCACGTCGCCCGGGCCGAGCGTGCCGGCATGGCCGGACGAGTCGCGATGGCGGAAGCGCCCGTCGAGCGCGTAGGTCACGGTCTCGAAGCCGCGATGCGGATGGTCGGGGGCGCCCTTGGCTTCGCCGGGCGCGTAGT
Source organism: Burkholderia sp. AU6039 (assembly GCF_002223365.1). Lineage (NCBI taxonomy): Bacteria > Pseudomonadati > Pseudomonadota > Betaproteobacteria > Burkholderiales > Burkholderiaceae > Burkholderia > Burkholderia sp. AU6039. The sequence goes on along the minus strand of NZ_NKFK01000003.1, from coordinate 2,098,340 downwards.
CGACGGGGCCCATTTCGTCGAGCAGCAGGAACGGATCGAAATCCATCAGCAGTCGGGTCGGGAACGGGCGGTGAACCACGAAGCCGCCGCCTTCGGTCGTGCGAAGCGCGGGGAACGTACGGTCAAGCGAGCGAGCGGTCGTCATGCGGAAGCCCTCGAAATCAACGGAATAGCGTTATTTTTGAAACATAGCGCTATTATATTGGGCGTTTTACGGTTCAATTCGCGAAGGTTCGCAATGGATTGTTCTGAAATTGGAACGATGACATGAATATCGATGCACATAACCTGAACGACCTCATGTACTTTTCGCAGGTCGTCGAACATGGCGGTTTCTCGGCCGCGGAGCGCGTGCTGGGCATCTCGAAATCGCGCCTGTCGCGGCGCCTGACCGAACTCGAGGCGGCGCTCGGTGTGCGCCTGCTGCAGCGCTCCACACGCAAGCTCGCGCTGACCGAGGCGGGGGAGCTGTTCTACCAGCATTGCCAGGCGATGCTGGCCGAAGCGCAGGCGGCGATGAACGCGGTGCAGCAGTTGCGCTCATCGCCGCGCGGCTCGGTGCGCGTCAGCGTGCCCGTGACGCTGTCGCAGACGATGCTGTCGCGCATCCTGCCCGAATTCCTGCGTCGCTATCCCGAGGTGAAGGTGCACGTCCGCGTAACGAATCGCGTGATCGACCTGTTCGAGGATTCGATCGACGTCGCGTTGCGCGTGCGCTCGGAGCCGCCGCAGAACGCGAACATCGTCGTGCGGCCGCTGTGGCGCACCGAGCAGATGCTGGTCGGCGCACCGAGCCTGCTGAGCCAGAATGCGCCGCCGCTGGTACCGGACGACCTGAGCGGCTTCGAGACACTCGATACGCCGAGCGTCGACGGGCGGCACGTGTTCAACCTGATCGCGCCGGACGGAACGCGTCACGTGCACGAGCACGACCCGCGGCTCGTGACGGCCGACCTGATGACGATCCGTGAAGCCGTGCTCGATGGCCTCGGCATCGCGGCATTGCCGGAGATGATGTACGGCAACGCGCTGAGGGCGGGGCAACTGTCGCCGGTGATGCCGGGCTGGACGCTGCCGGTGCCGCAACTGTACGCGGTGTTCGTGTCGCGGCAGGGGATGCCGCCCGCGGTGCGTGCGTTCGTCGACTATCTGGTCGAGAAGCTCGATCATGGCGCCTACCAGGATCCGGGGTGCCCGGAACGCGCGAAGAAGGAAGCGGCGGCCGATGTTTCGGCGACCTGAACACGACGTGCACGGCGACGCAAATTTGTTTTGTCATTGAAGCGTCGCCTGCAATCGCAAGTTTCAATCGCCGGAACCTTGAATGCGCGTGCATGCGGGCCTATATTGAAATCCCATTTCGTGAAGGAAGTTCTGAGCGAAATCAGGTGGCCGCATATATTGTGAGCCAGATAGGGCAGAACGCGCAGTCCGTGCAGACCACGGCAGAGTCGCATTTGCGTTGCTCGAGGCGCAACCGATACCGCCAAAGAGCCCGCCGCCCGAAGGCGCCCGCGTGCGCATGAAAAAAGGCCTTCATCTGGCGATGAAGGCCTTTTACTTTGTGCGCGGCCGGCGAGGCGCGGCCGGCGAGGCGCGGCCGGCAAGGTGCGGCCGGCTAGGCGCCGGCGATGCGTTACCGCAAGACGTGCGCGCGTTACTTCGCTTTCGCGCCCGGCTCCGTCACGAAGCCGAGCTTCGTCAGGCCGCCTGCCTGCGCATCCGACATCACTTCCGCGACGTGTTCGTACGCGACCTTGCGATCCGCGCGAAGGTGCAACTCCGGCTGCGGCGTGCGCTTTGCCGCTTCCGCGATGCGTTCCTGCAATTGTGCGCGCGTGACCGTGTGGTCGTCCCACAGGATCGTGCCGTCACCCTGGATCGCGACGTCGACCGTCTGCGGCTTTTCGTCGACGGGCTGGCTGCTGGCGTGCGGCAGGTCGATCTTCACCGCATGCTGCATCGCCGGGATCGTCACGAGGAAAATGATCAGGAGTACGAGCATGACGTCGACGAGCGGCGTCATGTTGATCTCGCTCATCACTGCATCGTCGTCATCGTCGCTGAAACCGGTGTTCATTGCCATGGTTCACCCCGCCTCAGCTGGCGCGCGTCGCGAGACGCAGCCCGTCGCGCGTCGACGACGAGGCCAGGCTCGCGCCCGTCACGAAATACGCATGCAGACCGTGCGCGAAGCGACGCAGCTTGCTGACGACACCCTTGTTCGCGCGGGTGAGTGCGTTATAGCCGAGCACGGCCGGGATCGCGACGAACAGGCCGAAGGCGGTCATGATCAGCGATTCGCCGACCGGGCCCGCGACCTGGTCGATCGACGTCTGGCCGGATGCGCCGATCGCGAGCAGGGCGTGGTAGATCCCCCAGACCGTGCCGAACAGGCCGACGAACGGCGCCGTGCTGCCGATCGACGCGAGGATCGCGAGACCGCTCTGCATGCGCGAGATGCCTTCGTCCATCGTGTCCTTCAGGCAGCGCGTGACCCAGTCCGACACGTCCATGCGGTCGTGCAGGTGCGGTTGCGTCTGGTGGTGGTGATCGGCGGCTTCCTTGCCCGACAGCGCGAGCGCGAGGAACGGGTTGTCGTTCGGCGTCGATGCGGCGAGGCCGAGCTTCTTGACGCCGTCGTCGAAGTTGTCCGAATGCCAGAATGCCTGTTCGGCGTTCTTCGTCAGGCGGTTCAGGCGGATCACGTTCCAGCCCTTGATGACGATCACGATCCACGACAGGACCGACATCACGAGCAGCGTGATCGCGATGGCGCGCGTGACGAAATCACCTTGCGCCCAGACGTGCGCGATACCGTAGCTTTGCATTTTCTTGTTTCCTTTGAATCTACCGAATATGACGGGTTAGTCGTCAAGCGTGAAGTTGAAGGGCAGCGTATGGGCGGCGCGGATTGCCTGGCCGTTCTCGATATACGGCGGGCAGGTGCTGGCGCGCGTCGCGTCGAGCGCGGCTTCGTCGAGACGCGGGTAGCCGCTGCTCTTCTGCAGCTGGACGCTTTCGATCTTGCCCGTCACGCCGATGATGAAGTGAACATAGGCCGTGCCCGTTTCGCCGCGACGGCGCGACATCGACGGATAGGTCGGCTTGACGAAATTGCAGGTGAGCGCCGACACGTTCTTCGGCGCGCTGACCTGCATCGTCTCGCGCGCCGGGCCGGGTGCTGCAGCCGGTGCAGCGGGCGCCGGCGCGGCCGGAGCCGGTGTCGGGTCGGCCACTGCCGGCGCGGGCGTCGGCGATGGTGCCTGCGAGACGGGTTGAGGCGTCGGGACCGCCTTCTGCACCGGCTTCGGCTCGACCTTCGGCTTCACGCGCGGCGTGGGCTTGGGCGGCGTGGGCTGCTGCGCGGCCGACTGGACCGCGACCGGCTGGGCAGGAGGGGCAGGGGGAATGAGCTGCGCGGTGATCGACTGAACCTCGATCTCCTTCGGCGGCGGCGGCGCGTTGCGATGGAGCCAGGCGGCCGTCAGCATGATCGCATGTGCGGCAAGCACACCGACCGCGACGACGATCACTCGGGGATTCATACGTGGTGCAGCCGGCACGGCGCCGGCAGGAGCGAGATGCGAAGCCTGCATGTTAGCTTGAAAGAACGATGTCGCACCCGGGGCGCGGCGGGTGAATCGGCATCACTTGCGGAAGATCAGCAGCGAGATGCAAACGGTGGTCACAAATCCGATCAGCAATTCCATGACAGGCTCCTTGGCAGGTAAGCCGCTGGCTCGCGCAGACGGTGGCTTGCTGACGGTCAAAACAAAAAATGCGGCCTGGGCCGCATGCGCACACTCGGCGCCGGTCAGGCGGCCTTGCGTTCGTAGAACGTGACCGGGATCGGGTGAGCGTGATGCTCGACACCGCACCGGCTCGCGCAGACGCCTTGTTCGGCCATGAGGTCGCGTACGGACTCCTCGCACTTGCCGCAGCACGTGGCCACGCCAAGCTCGAACTGGAGTTCATCGAAAGAGTTCACGCCCTCTGCGAGGGACGCGCGAATCTTGCGATCGGAAACAGACTTGCACACGCAGACGATCATGATGAGTTGCGATAGCTAACGGTAATGCGAATTATTATCATTAAATTTGTGGACGTTGACAAGCCTGGGGCAGGCTTTTTTTAAGGGCATCGGACCCTTGAAACGTCGGGAGGGTGGAGCGGTACGCGGAAGAGGGCGTGCCGGGCGGTATCAGGCGGTCGCGCAGGCGCGCGCGTTCGGCGAGGAAATGGTGACGGATTCGACCGGCGCAGCGAGGCCGAGCAGCGTCGAGGCGAGCACCTGCAACTGGCGGCCGTCGCTGGTCGAGCAGAAGCGGGGCGGTGCCGCGCGCGTGCCGGCCGGTGCGCGCAGGTGGCGTTCGTCGAGCACCCGCACGAGCTGGCGCGCGATCGCGTCGCTGGTGTCGACGAGCGTCAGGCGGTCGCCCACAAGGTCACGAATCGTTTCCGTGAAGAACGGGTAATGCGTGCAGCCGAGTACCAGCGTATCGGCGCCGTCGTCGAGCATCGGCTGCAGGTAGCTGTCGAGCAACGCGCGCAACGCGGGCGAATTCGTATCGCCGCGCTCGATGGCCTCGACGAGCCCGTGGCCGGGCTGGCAGATGAAGCGGCGGCCGGCGCCGTAGCGGTCGAGCAGCGCCTGGAAGCGCGGGCTGTTCAGCGTCGACTGCGTGGCCAGGACACCCGCGACGCCGCTCGCGGACACGGCGGCGGCGGGCTTGATGCCCGGCTCGACGCCGACGAGCGGCATCGACAGATGTTCGCGGACCGTGGCGATCGCACGTGCGGTCGCCGTGTTGCACGCGATGACGAGCGCTTTCGCCCCTTCGCGGGCCAGCCACTCGCCGATTGCCAGCGTGCGTTCCGTAATGAACGCCTCGTCGCGCGGACCATACGGCGCATGGTGCGAATCGGCGACGTAGATGAACGATTCGTCGGGCAGCTGCGCGCGCACGGCGCGCAGCACCGACAGGCCGCCCAGCCCTGAATCGAAGATGCCGATGGGCGCGACGGTCGTGGCCGTCGCAGGAATAGCGGAAGGTGTCGACATGAACGGGCTGGGGGCGGTAACGGGAAGCGTGGAGCGAGTTTACTCCGGCGACCCCATCATCGTTTGCTGGTAGTTCTGCAGGCCGACCTTGCCGATCAGGTCGATCTGCGTTTCCAGCCAGTCGATGTGCTCTTCGGTGTCGTCGAGGATCTTTTCGAAGATCTCGCGCGACACGTAGTCACGCACCGATTCGCAGTAGGCGATCGCTTCCTTGCAGGTGGACTGCGAGATCTGTTCGAGCTTCAGGTCGCACTTCAGGATCTCTTCGGTTTCCTCGCCGACGAGCAGCTTGTGCAGGTCCTGCAGGTTCGGCAGGCCGTCGAGCATGAAGACGCGCTCGATCAGCCAGTCGGCGTGCTTCATTTCGCCGATCGACTCGTCGTACTCGTGCTTGCCGAGCTTCTCGAGGCCCCAGTGCTTGTACATGCGCGCATGCAGGAAGTACTGGTTGATCGCCGTGAGTTCATTCTTCAACTGGGCGTTCAGATATTCGATGACTTTCTTGTCGCCTTGCATGGCTTGTTCCTTGTTCAGTGGGGCTTCAGAAACCGAACGATAATCGCTCGAACGAGAAAAGCCAAGCCTCGAAGCCTTGCCGGGCCTGCCTTTTGCGTGTAATGAGAATCAGCCTCGAATAACCGGCTACGCACAATAATGAGAATGAGAAGTAAAAAGGCCGGACTCGCGTCCGGCCTTTCGTTCGATCGCGCTTAAGCGGCTGCGACCGGGATCTTGCCGATCTTCGCTTGCCACTCCTTCGGACCGGTCTGGTGCACCGACGTGCCCGACGAATCGACGGCGACCGTCACCGGCATGTCCTGCACGTCGAACTCGTAGATCGCTTCCATGCCGAGGTCTTCGAACGCGAGCACCTTCGCACCGCGGATCGCCTTCGACACGAGATAAGCCGCGCCGCCGACGGCCATCAGGTAGGCCGCCTTGTGCTTCTTGATCGCGTCGATCGCGACCGGGCCGCGCTCGGCCTTGCCGACCATCGAGATCAGGCCGGTTTGGGCGAGCATCGTCTCGGTGAACTTGTCCATGCGCGTGGCCGTCGTCGGGCCTGCCGGGCCGACCACTTCGTCGCGGACCGGATCGACCGGGCCGACGTAGTAGATCACGCGGTTCGTGAAGTCGACCGGCAGCTTCTCGCCCTTCGCGAGCATGTCGGCGATGCGCTTGTGCGCAGCGTCGCGGCCGGTGAGCATCTTGCCCGACAGCAGCAGCGTCTGGCCCGGCGTCCAGCTCGCGACTTCTTCCGGCGTCAGCGTGTTCAGGTCGACGCGCTTGCTGGTTTCCGTGTTCGGTTCCCAGTTGACCTTCGGCCATGCGTCGAGCGACGGCGCTTCAAGCTTGGCCGGGCCCGAGCCGTCGAGCACGAAGTGCGCGTGGCGCGTCGCCGCGCAGTTCGGGATCAGCGCGACCGGCTTCGATGCCGCGTGCGTCGGTGCCGCCATGATCTTCACGTCGAGCACGGTTGCCAGGCCGCCGAGGCCCTGCGCGCCGATGCCGAGCGCGTTGACCTTCTCGTGCAGCTCGACGCGCAGTTCCTCGACCCAGTCCTTCGGGCCGCGCGCGATGATTTCCTGGATGTCGATCGGCTCCATCAGCGATTCCTTCGCCATCAGCATCGCCTTTTCGGCGGTGCCGCCGATGCCGATCCCCAGCATGCCGGGCGGGCACCAGCCCGCGCCCATCGTCGGGACCGTCTTCAGCACCCAGTCGACGATCGAGTCGGACGGGTTCAGCATCACGAACTTCGACTTGTTCTCCGAGCCGCCGCCCTTCGCCGCGACCTGCACGTCGACCTTGTCGCCCGGCACGATCTCATAGTGGATCACGGCCGGCGTGTTGTCCTTCGTGTTCTTGCGGGCGCCTTCCGGCGGATTGACGATCGACGCGCGCAGCACGTTGTCCGGGTGCGTGTAACCGCGGCGCACGCCTTCGTTGATCATGTCGGTGAGGCCCATCGTCGCGCCGTCCCAGCGCACGTCCATGCCGACCTTCACGAAGATCGTGACGATGCCGGTGTCCTGGCAGATCGGGCGCTTGCCTTCCGCGCACATGCGGCTGTTCGTGAGGATCTGCGCGATCGCATCCTTCGCGGCCGGGCTCTCTTCCAGTTCGTACGCGCGGCCGAGGGCCTGGATGTAGTCGAGCGGATGGTAGTAGCTGATGTACTGCAGCGAATCCGCGATGCTCTGGATCAGGTCTTCCTGTTTGATGACGGTCATGGCTGAGACTCTGTGGGGACAGTGGGGAATGCGTTTATGCGTTGACGGCTGCGTCGGCCGGCTTGCGGGGCTCGTTCGCCGCGGGCGCGTGCGCGCCGTGGGCGTGCGGCTCGTGGAAATGGGCCGGGTGCGTGTGCGTCGTCAGGCGGTCGACCCACGCCATCACGAGCGCCGACACCAGGAACGACACGTGGATGATCACCTGCCACATGATCGCGTGCATCGTGTGCTGGTCGGGGTTGATGAACGTCTTCAGCAGGTGGATCGACGAAATGCTGATCAGCGCCATCGACAGCTTGACCTTCAGCACGCCCGCGTTCACGTGGTCGAGCCACTCGGGCTCGTCGGGGTGGCCCTCGATGCCGAGGCGCGACACGAACGTCTCGTAACCGCCGACGATCACCATGATCAGCAGGTTCGAGATCATCACCACGTCGATCAGGCCGAGCACCGCGAGCATCACGCTGATTTCGTCGAGGCTCGTCGCATGCGACAGCAGGTGCCAGACTTCCTTCAGGAACAGGAACACGTAAACGGCCTGCGCAACGATCAGGCCGAGGTAAAGCGGAACCTGGAGCCAGCGGCTCATGAAAATCAGCGCGGGAAGCGGGCGAAGCGGGCGACGCGTGGGGCGGCCGGGCGAATGCGGGGCAGACATGGTGGACAGTCGGGCGCGGTGCGCAGGTATCGGGGGTAATCTTGAAAAGGCGCGCTATTGTAACGCGTCGGCCGGCGCGACTGCAGTGACGCGCCGGCGCTGCCGGGGACGGATCAGGAGGCGGCGGCCGGCACGCGTTTCACGCGCAGGCTGGCCAGCACGATGCCGGTGACGACGCACGCGAGCGCGATGCCGTGGGCGAGCGTCGGGCGCTCGCCGAGGAACGCGATGCCATACGCGGCGGCCGCGACCGGCAGCACCGCGCTGAACACGCCGGCAAGGCTGCCCGGCACGTGCCGGATGCCTTTCATCCACAGCCAGAACGAGAAGATGCTGGCCGACAGGCCATACCAGACGACGAGCGCCCAGGTGCCGGCCGGCACGCTCGCGTAATCGAAATGCCACATGGCCGTCGCGCCGAGCGGCAGCATCAGGCACAGGCCGAACAGGTGCGTGTACGCGCAGATGTCGATCGGCGCGAGCGTCTGCGTGAGGCGGCGCGACAGGATCACGTAGATCGATTCGCAGCACACCGCGCCGAGGATCAGCAGGTTGCCGGTCAGCGACGACGTGCCGTGCCCGGCCGCGCTGGCGTTCGCGAGGTTGATCGTCACGACGCCGGCGATCGCGAGTGCGATCGACACGAGCGCACGGCCGTTCGGTTTTTCACGCAGGATCAGCCACGCGAACAGCGCGACGATCGCCGGGATCGTGCTGGTGATCACGCCGGCCGCGACCGCGCTCGTGCGCTGCACGCCGTTCAGCATCAGCAGCGTGAACATGAAGGTGCCGAAGAACGCCTGCAGGAACAGGTTCAGCCATTCGCCGCGCTTGACCGTGCGCATTTTCACCGGGCTGAACAGCGGCCACAGCACGGCGATCGCGATCACGAAGCGCAGCGTGGCGAGGATGGCGACGGGGACGAAGACGACGATCGATTTACCGATACCGACGTTGCTGCCGACGAACAGCATCGACAGCACGAGAAAGAAAGCGTAGCGATTCAAGCTGGAATCCGGAAGGCGAGTTCAGTTAGGATTGTAGGGTCGCGCTCGTTACAGCGTAAAGCTGCAAGCGGGCGCCGCCCGAAGGGCGAAACGGCCGTGCCGCGTAAGTGACGGGTAAGTTCGAGCGCTTATCGTGGAAACTGTCGGGTCGCCCGGTCGCCTTCGTGCGACGTGGTGCGGCGCAGCATCGCGCAGCGGCCTTCGGGCCGTGCGCGGGTGGTGGGTAGGAGACAGCGGCGCGCTTGCGCCGGCCAAGACGCGCGGCGCGCACGATCGCGCCGCCATGCAGAGGATTCATGTTCACCAAGGGGTAGTCGATGTCTGCGATTGAATCGGTTCTTCACGAAACCCGTCAGTTTGCGCCGCCCGCGGCGCTCGAACAGGCGGCGACCATTTCCGGCATGCCGGCCTATCGTGCGCTCGCCGCCGAAGCCGAAAACGATTACGAAGGATTCTGGGCGCGTCTCGCGCGCGAGGGTCTGGCGTGGCACAAGCCGTTCACGAAAGTGCTCGACGAGTCCAACGCGCCGTTCTACAAGTGGTTCGACGACGGCGAGCTGAACGCGTCGTACAACTGCCTCGACCGTCACGTCGAAGCCGGTAACGGCGAGCGCGTCGCGGTGATCTTCGAAGCCGACGACGGCACCGTGACGCGCGTCACCTATGCGGATCTCCTCGCACGCGTATCGCGGTTCGCGAATGCGCTCAAGAAGCGCGGGATCGGCAAGGGCGACCGCGTCGTCATCTATATCCCGATGTCGATCGAAGGCATCGTCGCGATGCAGGCCTGCGCGCGCATCGGCGCGACGCATTCGGTCGTGTTCGGCGGCTTCTCCGCGAAGTCGTTGAACGAGCGGCTCGTCGACGTCGGCGCGACGGCGCTCGTCACGGCCGACGAGCAGGCGCGCGGCGGCAAGACGCTGCCGCTGAAGAGCATCGCGGACGAAGCGATCGCGCTGGGCGGCTGCGAGGCCGTGAAGAGCGTGATCGTCTATCGCCGCACCGGCGGCAAGATCGACTGGCACGCCGAGCGCGACCTGTGGATGCACGAACTGACGGCCGGCGAATCCGACCAGTGCGAGCCGGAATGGGTCGGCGCCGAGCATCCGCTGTTCATCCTGTATACGTCGGGCTCGACCGGCAAGCCGAAGGGCGTGCAGCACAGCACGGGCGGCTATCTGCTGTGGGCCGCGCAGACGATGAAGTGGACCTTCGACTGGAAGCCCACCGACGTGTTCTGGTGCACGGCCGATATCGGCTGGGTCACCGGCCACACGTACATCACGTACGGCCCGCTCGCATGCGGCGGCACGCAGGTCGTGTTCGAAGGCGTGCCGACCTATCCGGACGCCGGGCGCTTCTGGAAGATGATCGGCGACCACAAGGTCACCGTGTTCTACACCGCGCCGACCGCGATCCGCTCGCTGATCAAGGCGGCCGAGGCCGACGACAAGGTGCATCCGAAGAGCTACGACCTGTCGAGCCTGCGCATCATCGGCACCGTCGGCGAGCCGATCAATCCGGAAGCATGGATGTGGTATCACAAGCACGTCGGCCAGGAGCGCTGCCCGATCGTCGACACGTGGTGGCAGACCGAGACGGGCGGCCACATGATCACGCCGTTGCCGGGTGCGACGCCGACCGTGCCCGGTTCGTGCACGCTGCCGCTGCCGGGCATCATGGCCGCGGTGGTCGACGAAACCGGCCAGGACGTGCCGAACGGGCAGGGCGGGATCCTCGTCGTCAAGCGCCCGTGGCCCGCGATGATCCGCACGATCTGGGGCGACCCGGAGCGTTTCAAGAAGAGCTACTACCCCGAAGAACTCGGCGGGCGCCTGTATCTGGCCGGCGACGGCACCGTGCGCGACAAGGACACCGGCTACTTCACGATCATGGGCCGGATCGACGACGTGCTGAACGTGTCGGGCCACCGGCTCGGCACGATGGAAATCGAATCGGCGCTGGTCTCGCACGAGCTCGTGGCCGAGGCGGCCGTGGTCGGCCGTCCGGACGATACGACGGGCGAGGCGGTGGTTGCGTTCGTGGTGCTGAAGCGTTCGCGTCCGGAAGGCGAGGAAGCGGCGGCGCTGGCGAAGACGCTGCGTGACTGGGTCGGCAAGCAGATCGGGCCGATCGCGAAGCCCAAGGACATCCGCTTCGGCGACAACCTGCCGAAGACGCGCTCGGGCAAGATCATGCGGCGCTTGCTGCGTTCGCTCGCGAAGGGCGAGGCGATCACGCAGGACACGTCCACGCTCGAGAACCCGGCCATCCTCGAGCAGCTCGCCGAAGTGCGCTGATCGTACCGGTTGCGCATCACGCGCACGAGCCCCTGCGCGGCAATCCCGATTGCCCGCGCAGGGGCTTTTTGTTACATAACGGCATGACCGTTCCGACCCGTCCCGCGCCTGCCGCGCCACCTCCCGTTCCCGCGCCGCTCGCGCGTGCCCACGCACGCTACTGGCGCTTCAACGTCGCGCTGATCGCGGTGCTGATGGTGATCGGCTTTTCGGTATCGTTCATCGTGCCGTTCTTCGGGCCCGCGCTCGCCGGGATCCGTTTCGCCGGGTTCAGCCTGCCGTTCTACGTCGGCGCACAGGGCGCGATTCTCGTGTACCTCGTGCTGATCGTCGTCTACATCGGGCTGATGCAACGCGCGGACCGCACGCTGCGCCGTGCGTACGACGATCATGCGGCACGCGCCGGCCACGCGAACGGTGGGCGCTGATCCATGCTGACGCGCCGACTGATCCGCGCCTACGCGCTCTACACGCTGGGGTTTCTCGGGTTCGTGCTGCTGATGTGGCGGATCGAGCGGGCCACCGGCTCCGGCGTCTGGATCGGCTACGTGTTCCTGTTCGTGCCGATCGCCGTGTATGCGGTGATCGGGCTGCTGTCGCGCACGTCCGATCTCGTCGAATACTACGTGGCCGGGCGGCGCGTGCCGTCTGCCTTCAACGGGATGGCGACCGCGGCCGACTGGCTGTCGGCCGCATCGTTCATCGGCCTGGCCGGATCGCTGTACGCGACCGGCTACGATGCGCTCGCCTACGTGATGGGCTGGACGGGCGGGTTCTGCCTCGTCGCGTTCCTGCTCGCGCCTTATGTGCGCAAGCTCGCGCGCTACACGATTCCCGATTTTCTCGGGACGCGCTTTTCGAGTACGGCCGTGCGCGCGCTGGCGGCCGGTGCGGCGATCCTGTGTTCGTTCGTGTACCTGGTCGCGCAGATCCAGGGGATCGGCCTGATCGCGACGCGCTTCATCGGCGTCGATTTCGCGATCGGGATTTTCTGCGGGCTCGCGGGCATTCTCGTGTGTTCGTTTCTCGGCGGGATGCGCGCGGTCACGTGGACGCAGGTCGCGCAGTACATCATCCTGATCAGCGCGATCCTGATTCCGGTTTCGCTGATCGCGATGAAGAACGGGCTCGGCCCCGTGCCGCAGTTCAATTACGGCAAGCTGATGGAGCGGGTCGCGGCGCGCGAGGCGCAGGTGCGCGATGCGTTCGACGAGCAGCAGGTGCGCGACACGTACCGCCGGCAGGCCGCGGATATCCAGACGCGGCTCGACCGGCTGCCGGCATCCCATGCGGACGCCCGCCGGCATCTCGCCGACCAGCTGGCCGACCTGCGGCGCCACAACGGGCCGCTGCGCGAGATCAGCCAGCGCGAGCGCGAACTGGCCGATTTCCCGCGCGATCCGGCGGCGGCGCGCGTCGCGTGGACGCAGGCGCGCGACGATCTGCTGGCCCGTGCCGAGCCGCCCGTGCCGATGCACGAGCCGTTTCCCGCCGCGAGCGAAGACGAACGCAAGCCGCGCGAGCGGAATTTCCTTGCGCTGCTGCTGTGCCTGTCGCTCGGCACCGCGAGCCTGCCGCACATCCTGACGCGCTACAACACGACCACGTCGGTCGCGTCCGCACGGCGCTCGGTCGGGTGGACCTTGTTCTTCATCGCGTTGTTCTACCTGAGCGTGCCGGTGCTCGCGGTGCTGATCAAGTACGAGATCCTCGCGAACCTCGTCGGGCGGCCGTTCGCCGAATTGCCGGCGTGGGTCACGCAATGGCATCACTTCGAGCCCGACCTGATCAGCGTCGTCGAGGTGATTCGCGACGGCATCGTGCACTGGTCGGAAATCCAGATGCAGCCGGACATGGTCGTGCTGGCCGCGCCGGAGATCGCTGGGCTGCCGTATGTCGTGTCGGGGCTGATCGCAGCCGGTGCGCTTGCCGCGGCGCTGTCGACCGCGGACGGGCTGCTGCTGACGATCGCGAACGCGCTGTCGCACGACGTTTACTACTGCATGGTCGCGCCCGATGCGTCGAGCCAGCGGCGCGTGACGATCTCGAAGGTGCTGCTGCTCGGGGTCGCGCTGTTCGCGTCGTATGTCGCGTCGCTCAATACCGGGAAGATCCTGTTTCTCGTCGGCGCCGCGTTCTCGCTGGCGGCCTCGAGCTTCTTTCCGGTGCTCGTGCTCGGCGTGTTCTGGAAGCGCACGACGACGCGTGGCGCGATCGCGGGGATGGTGACCGGGCTCGCGGTGTGCGTGTACTACATCGTGTCGACCTATCCGTACTTCACGCAGCTGACGGGGTTCGCGGGGAGTACGTGGTTCGGGATCGAGCCGATCAGTTCGGGAGTGTTCGGGGTGCCGGCGGGTTTTGCCGTGGCGATTGTGGTGAGTTTGTGCGATCGAAAGCCGGACGAATATACGCGGGCGCTGGTGGATTACATCCGGCATCCGTGACGCGAGTGTCGTTCGGCATTGCTCAAGTGCCGGGACCCGTCCGTGTTGGCGCCATGACGGGCGGGTCAGAGCGCTGAAATGCCGAGCTCGGCTCCCTTGGTCGTCTGCACCCGGCTGAAATCACAGCTTCCATCCGTCACGCCTTTGGCGTTCGGGATGGCGACGCAGACATAGGCACGGATGCCGTGCGGCAAGGCCACGTGGCGGAACTCGCCAACCTTGATCGTCGCGACCCGATCGACGGCAAATCGATCGTTGATCGGCGTTACGCCGGACGGGATCGACATGGTCACTTCCGACGTGGCGTTCCCGGTTTGCGATGTCAGGGTCTGGCTGCTGCCGATTTCTCCGTTGACCGAGAAGCGTATTGATGCCTGTCCCTCGGACACGCGCTGGACCGTGACCGCGAGCGTCGGCTTGGCAATTCCCGCTGCGCATTTGCCGGCGGCGCATTCGCGAACGGAAAGAAGCGTGCGGAATTGGGATGCGGGCTGACCGATGACCGACAGGTCGGTCGACGATCCGCCGTCGCGCAGCGATTTTTCGAGCGGCGGGGGAGCGGTCACCGCGATGGTGGTGCTGATCGACGCGGGCGAAAATGCCGTCGCGCAAGCTGACAGCATCGTCGCAGCAACAGCCAGCATGGCGAACCGTGGACTCAATCGCATGGATCTGACTCGCGGTGATGAAACCCTGGATATCGTCAGGAGAATACACATCTTTAGCGTGCGGTGTTCGGGGGTTGCGGTGCGCCGCACGCTCAGATCAAGCAGGGAAGCGGGCCGGCTGCGCAGGGCGGGGGCCGCTTCCTGGTGATCAGTTTGAACCGAATTTGTCGATCGGCAGATTAACTGCGCTCAGCTTCCAGGACCAGAGGCCGTCACGCTTGAGGATGAATGTCACCTCGTCGTCCGTTCCTTTTCGCGCAGTTGCGGTGACGGTCGACCAGTTCTTGTAGCCGGCCGAATAGTCGGCTTTCGGCTTGCTGTTCGATGTTTGCGGCGCGGTGCCGCCGTCGGACCCCGGTTGGGCCGTTTCCGATGGTTCGGGAGAGGAGGCCTGCACGCTGGAGCGTGCAGGCTTGGCTGCGCCCTGGGCCATCATGGTCATGACGCCCGCCGGCGTAACCATCGTGTCGATGGCTTGATTCACGAAACCCATCGCCATCACCATTCCCAGATCGGCGAATGGATTGCCGTTCATCTCGGGGGAATTCGCCATTTTCGCCTGCATCATGGTTATGAGTTGCGCACGCAGGCTTTCTCGCATCGATGGAAAATCGACATAGGAAGAAAACGAGTCGGCATCGTTGTCGGCCAAGGCCGATCGCATCTGATACAGGGTGATATACGGGCTCGCATAACTGGACGCCACGCCCGCGGCTATTGCGATCCCGGCGATCGCCAGCAGTTTCTTATTTTTCATGGTCTCTACACGCGTTCATATTGTTTATCGGGACGTTATTTTAACGGTCACATACCGGGAACTTGAGTGGCCGACAATCCGCGATGCGAATTTACGATCGTTATTCCATTTCGAATGACGGACTGAATGGGCGTCGTCGGGCCGAACAAGGCAATGCGGCGACGAGAAACGCATTGAATTGCCTGGCCGTCGCCCGCGCTTGATGCCTGATGACGGAATCGAGGTGAAGCGCCTGATGGCGAGCGTGTCTGCGTAGCGCGCATCGGGGGCGCGGCCAACGGTCGCCACACCGGCCGACGATCGGCGGACGCTTCAGCGTGCAGAAATGAAAAGCGGGCCAAGCGCCCGTTTTTGCGGATGTCCGGGGGATGCGCCCACACGAGCGCGGGCCGCGGGTTCGCTTGCAGGCGAATCCCTTCGAATCCCCCGTGCCAGCCGACCTGTCGGCTGGCTTCTCTCTGGAAACGAAAATGCCCGCTGGCGCGGGCATTTTTGAATACTGGCGGAGAGAGGGGGATTCGAACCCCCGATAGGCGATTAACCTATACACGCTTTCCAGGCGTGCGACTTAAACCACTCATCCATCTCTCCGGAAGACCGAGAGTATAGCAAACTCCGGGGACAGTCCGCCACCCCGTCCGACGAGCCACGCAAATCGGACGGAGCGCGAGGTCGGCGGCCCGCCAGACAACCGTCGAGCGGGCGGTCGCGCCATCATGCGATCATGCTCCGTCCGCCTGCATTTTCCAGCCCTTCGTTCAACAGGAACGCCCGCCATGTCGCTGTCCGCCTTGCTCGCATTTGCCCTGATCCTGTCCGTCGGCGTCGCGACGCCCGGCCCGACGGTGTTGCTCGCGATGAGCAACGGCTCGCGGTACGGGTTGCGTCACGCGATGGTCGGCATGCTGGGGGCTGTCACGGCCGATGTCGTGCTCGTTGCGCTGGTCGGGTGCGGTCTCGGGATGCTGCTCGACGCGTCGGAAACGGCATTCGTCACGCTGAAGCTGGCCGGCGCGGCGTGGCTCGCCTATGTCGGCGTGCGGATGCTGCTGTCATCCGGCGGTTCCGCCGCTGCGCAGGCGCTCGATCACGCGACGCCCGATCGCCGGACCGCGTTCCTGAAGAGCTTTTTCGTCGCGATGAGCAACCCGAAGTACTACCTGTTCATGTCCGCGCTGCTGCCGCAGTTCGTCGACCGGTCGCATGCGATCGCGCCGCAGTACGCGATCCTCGCGGCGACGATCGTCGCGATCGACGTTATCGGGATGACCGGCTATGCACTGCTCGGCGTGCATTCGGTGCGCGTGTGGAAAGCCGCGGGGGAGAAGTGGCTGAACCGCGTCAGCGGGTCGCTGCTGCTGATGCTCGCGGGCTACGTCGCGCTGTATCGCAAGGCCGCGAACTGACGCGGCGATGCATCGGGAACAAGACCTTCACCAACTGGCTCGGCGATGAAGCCGATCGAGCGCTTCACGCTCGAAACGCACGACGGTCCGTATGAAACGT
This sequence comes from Burkholderia sp. AU6039, assembly GCF_002223365.1. Lineage (NCBI taxonomy): Bacteria > Pseudomonadati > Pseudomonadota > Betaproteobacteria > Burkholderiales > Burkholderiaceae > Burkholderia > Burkholderia sp. AU6039. Next base: position 2,081,698 of record NZ_NKFK01000003.1, on the reverse strand, counting down.
GGCCGTCGCGCACGCATGTGCTCGTGAACGGCGAACGTTGCGGCCTCGCCGTTTCCGGCTATGTGCTGCTTCGCCAGTTCGAAACGCCGGCCGCCTATCTGCTCGTCACCGACTACGACTGCCTGTTCGAGGAGGCCGTCACGTTCACGCTCGTGTCGAAGGATCCGTTGGAGGAATTCGCGCGGCGCACGGTCGGCGCGATGTACGCGTCGTGCCATCTCGACGACATGACCTGGACCGACGACCGCCACTTCAGCGCGACGTTCGTGGACATCGAAGGACGGTGGGATTTCACGATTCGTGACCGATCGGTGCCGTTCCTCCTGCCTCGGCTCGGGATGAATCGCGTGCAGGATCGCTAGCGCGGCACTCGCGCGCGTCTCGTCCACGTAGGCGCGTCGTCTGAAACCCGCCGGAACAGGCGGTTTCATTTCTCTTTCACATTGATCTGACATGTAAGTTTCGACGCGCTCGAATCTTGCGTGACCTGCATGCATGACGGCAGAAGTGGCGGCGATCGGGCTTCGCGTCTACCCAGTACATTACAAAATGAATGGAAATTGAAAGAATTCCTTCCCTTGACGCAAGGCGCTCGGGCCATTTATTGTCCGTCTGCCGCACGTGAGAGAGCACGGCGGCAATCGCGGATGCGCGCCTCGCGCGCATGACAACACGCAGCAGAAAGCAGAAAAGGAAACGTGGTAGCCACATGAAGCCGCTCTTCGACGACAAGAATTCCGATGCGGTCAGCGATCGTCCTTCCACCCCGTCTTCGTCATCCGTTGCAGCGCCCGTCGCCGTGCCCGCCGCCGCCGTCGCCGTTGCCGTGCCGGCGGCACGCCCGACTGAGAACGTGCGCCTGATCACCGTCGACGAGATCGACCAGCTCGGCGCGACGCAGGGCACGCGGATCGCCGCCTTCTCCCAGCAGATTCTCGCCAGCGTCCGCGCGTCGGATGCCGACCAGTTCGGCGACAAGCTCAACGAACTGATCGCGACCGCGAAGGGGCTCGACCCGCGCGGCGCCGACAAGGGCGGGCTGCTCACGCAGGTCACGCGGCTGTTCCGCTCGACCAAGGGGAAGCTGCTGTCGCAATACGAGTCGGTGAGCAAGCGGATGGACACGCTCGTCGTCGAGCTCGAGAACCATGCGCAGCGCCAGAAGGCCGGCATCGACGAGCTCGAGCGGATGTACAACGACAACTACGCGCTGCACCAGGAGCTCGCGCAGTCGAAGGCGCACGGCGAAACGGCGCTCGCGGCGCTGCGTGCGCATCTCGCGGCCGGCCAGCAGCCGGTGGACGACGCGTTCGCCGCACAGCGCCTGCTCGACGTGAAGCGCAAGGTCGACGCGCTCGAAAGCAAGCTCGACGACCTCGACCGCGCGATGCTGATGTCGAAGCAGCTCGCGCCGCAGATCCGGATGGAGCAGGACCAGAAACGCACGCTGACGTCGAAGTTCATGACGATCAAGACCGTGCTGATCCCCGCGTGGACCAACGCGTTCGCGCTCTACCTGGAGCAGCTCAGCACGAAGCGCGCGGCGGCGCTCGCCAATGCGACGTACGACGCGGCCGACGAGGCGATCCGCGCGCAGGCCGACCTGAACCGCCAGAACGCGCAGGAAGTCGCGAAGCTGAGCCAGCGCCCGGTGATCTCGACCGACACGTTCGAACACGCGCAGCAGCAGCTGTTCGGCGCATTCGACGACATCACGCAGATCATCGCCGACGGCCGTCGCCAGCGTGAGCAGGACGCACCGCGCCTGCGCCAGCTCGAACAGGACCTGATCACCCGATTCGCTCCGAAGCACAACTGAAAGAACCGAGAGAACACCGCATGATTACGCTTGAGAAACGCGCGGCGAAGGTCGCGATCGTCCTCGAAAAACGCCAGATCCTGAAGCCGCCCGTCGTGCGCGTCGGGGCGGCGCTCGACATCTCCGGCTCCGCGAAGCCGCTGTACCAGTCGGGCGTGATCCAGGACACGCACGACCGGATTCTCGGCATCGCACTGAAGTTCGACGACAACGGCGAAGTCGATACGTGGACCTTCACCGAAGGCTACGACCGCCTGCCGACCGCAACGCCGGACAACTACGGTTCGTATATTTCCGACCACGTGCTCAACGCGCGGATCGACAAGTGGGGCGGCACGCAGTATGCGCCGGTGATGAACGACATCGTCGACTTCTTCTTCCGTGCGCCGGCGCCGTCGCCGAAGCGCGAAGAGAAGCGCGGCTTCCTGAGCCGGCTGTTCGGCGGCGCGGACGAGGCGCCCACGCCGGCCGCCGCCGCGCCGGTGAACGGCCATCTGCCCGCATGGGTGCTGTTCGTCACCGACGGCCAGAACCCGAAGAACGACCGCAAGCGCGTGCGCCAGCTGCTCGCCGAGTCGCAGCACTACCCGCTGTACTGGTCGCTCGTCGGCGTCGGCGATCCGAGCGAATTCGGCTTCCTCGCGGAAGTCGCGGACGAGATGCCGAACGTCGGCTTCCTGCATCTCGAATCGCTCGACGTCAGCGACGAACAGATCTACGAACAGCTGATCACGCAGGAATTCTGCAACTGGGTCCGCACGAAGTAAGCGCAGCCCGCCCGCCTCTTATCCCGAACTCGATTACCCCCATCATGTTGAAAGACTTCAAGATCCCGTTGTCGCTCACGGTGCTCGCGCTGATCGCGGCCTATCTCCTCGGCGGCGTGAAGGACATGCTGATCGTCGCGGTCCTGTCGGTGCTCGAAATTTCGTTGTCGCTCGACAACGCGGTCGTCAACGCCTCGGTGCTCAAGAACTGGTCGGAGAAGTGGCGCAACCGCTTCATGGTGTTCGGCCTGCCGGTCGCCGTGTTCGGCATGCGGCTCGTGTTCCCGCTGCTGATCGTCGCGGTGATCGGCCACATCGGCATGTGGGACGCGCTGAAGCTCGCGATCGAGTCGCCGGCGCAGTACGCGTCGATCCTCACGTCCGCGCATCACCAGGTCTCCGCATTCGGCGGCGCGTTCCTGCTGATGGTGTTCTTCAAGTTCATGCTCGACACCGGCAAGGACGAGCACTGGATCGGCTTCCTGGAAGGCCCGATGAGCCACCTCGGCCGCATCACGGCGCTGGAAGTGGCACTCACGCTCGCCATCGTCATCGTCGCGTCGCTCTACGTGCCGGCAGCCGAGCAGGTGGCCTTCCTGCTCGCGGGGGCGTTCGGCGTGATCAGCTTCGTGATCGCGCACGGCATCGGCGACCTGATCGGCGGCGAGGAGACGGGTACGCGCGTGGTGCGCGAGGGCGTCGCGGGTTTCATGTATCTCGAAGTGCTCGATTCGTCGTTCAGCTTCGACGGCGTGATCGGTGCCTTCGCGCTGTCGAACAACATTTTCCTGATCGCGCTCGGCCTCGGCGTCGGTGCGGCCTATATCCGGGAGATGACGCTCGTGCTGCTGAAGAAGGGCACGCTCGCGCAATACCGCTATCTCGAGCACGGCGCGTTCTGGGCAATCGGTGCGCTCGCAACGATCATGTTCCTCGGCGTGAAGTTCGAGGTGCCCGAGGTCATCACCGGCCTGGTCGGTGCGGCGATGATCGCGGCGGCCGTGTGGTCGTCGATCGTCGTGCAACGCAAGGAAGACCGCACGGCTGTAGCGGGCGAGTGACCCCGCGTCACGTGCAGATCGAACACCATCAACGAGGGGCCGCGCAGGGCGGCCCGGCATTGCCGCCGGCGCAACGGCGGTTCCAGCAGAAGAGGTTCAGATGATCAATTTGTCGAAAGGCGGTCGCGTCAACCTGTCGAAGGAAGCGCCTGGCACGCAGAAGTTCCGCATCGGTCTCGGTTGGGATGCGAACGCGACGGACACGGGTACGGACTTCGATCTCGACGTGTCGGTGTTCCTGTGCAAGTACGACGCGCAGAGCAATCCGAAGCTGATCTCGGATCAGCACTTCGTGTTCTACAACAGCGAAGTGCGCACGATGGAGCGCAAGGACACCTTCATCCAGCCGGGCGACGATTTCCCGAAGCGCGGGATGCCCGCGTCGAAGTGCCTGGGCGTCGTGCATAGCGGCGACAACCGCACGGGCAGCGGCGACGGCGACGACGAGGTGATCTTCATCGACATGACGAAGTTGGCCGCGGACATCGAGGAAATCTCGGTGGTCGTGACGATCGACCAGGCCGAAGCGCGTCGCCAGAATTTCGGCCAGGTGCGCAACAGCTACATCCAGATCGCCGACGAAGTGTCGGGCGCGGTGATCGCGAAGTACACGCTCGAGGAAGACTTCTCGATGGAGACGTCGGTGCAGGTCGGCAGCTTCTATCGCCGCGACGGCCACTTCATGTTCAAGGCGGTCGGCGCCGGCTACAACCGTGGCCTGGGCGACTTCGTGCGCGCGTACGGCGGCGCGGTCTGACTGGCGGCAGCCCGGCCGGCGGGATACCGCCGCGCCGGGCAGGAAGCAGCGATGACGAATCCGTCCGACGAGCCGAAGCGGCTCGAGTTCGATACGACGCCCGAGCGCACGCCCGGGCGTCTTGCGTTCGACGCGCCGCCCGCGGCCGCGGCGCCGGTTGCGCGCGGGCCCGAGCGGCCGGCGCCGCAGGCGCTCGACTTCGGGCCGGCGCCCGCGTCCGGCAAGACCGTGCGCACGGCGCCGGCCGAGGCGGTCGGCCGTGCGGTATTCGGCGAATCGAACCATCCGCAGCTCGAAGCGTGCTTCCGCGCCGCGCAGGCCAGCTTCCCGAATCTCTATCCCGACTACGCGCCGCGCATCGAGCGGCACATCCGGCAACTGGTGCCGCTCAAGTTCGCGACGATCGCGACGATCGGTGACGGCGCGCTGGAGACGGCGGGCAACCTCGTCGAAGCCGTGGCGGCCACGACGCGCGAATTCAACGAACTCGGCGCGGCCGACATGATGGCCGGCATGCTCGCGCAGGCGACGCGCAAGGCCGGCATGTTCGAACGCTGGTTCGGCGCGGCGACGGGCCATGTCGACTACCGCGCGGCGATCGGGGCGCTCAAGCAGTCGCTCGGCTTCTTCCCGCGCCGCACCGAAGAACTCGCCGCGAAGGTCCGCCATGCGGAAGAAAACCTCGTGGTCGTGCTCGCGGCGCTGAGCGCGGTGTCGGACGTCGTGCGCGCGCCGGACGACGCGGGTGTCGAGCGCACGCTGTTCGACCGCCGCAACATCGTCGGGCAGGCGGTGCAGCAGATCCGCATGCAACCCGCGCAATTGCGCGGGCTCGACGAGCGCGTGACCGATCTGCTGTCGCGCGCCGATCATCTGATGAACGTCGTGCTGCCGGCGGCGTTGGCTGCGCGGCCGCAGCGCTGAGCACACGGCGCGACGGGCACGAACGCGTGCGCTGCGGCGCGCGTGTTCGCTGCGCAGGCCACGCCGCGTCACGTCATTTCACGTGCGCTGGCCCGAGTCTGCTATCTTCCCGGGCATCTCATCGCTTTCCCGCCGATTCTCCATGACTGACCGCATCGTTGCCGCATTCGATTTCGACGGCACCATCACGACCACCGACAGCTTTCGCCATTTCGTCCGCTATGCGGTCGGCACGCCGCGCTTCGCGTGGGCCGGATTGCGCGCGCTGCCGTGGATCATTGCGATGAAGGCCGGGCTGCTGTCGCGTGGCGACGCGAAAGCGAAATTCGCATCGTTCGCGTTCGGGCCGGTGCGCGAGGATGCGCTCGATGCGCAGGCGCGCACGTTCGTCGACACCTATCTGCCGAGCCTCGTGCGCCCGGAAATGCTCGAACGCATCCGCGAGCATCGGGCACGCGGGCACGAAGTCGTGCTGGTGAGCGCGTCGCCGTCGCTGTATCTGGAGAAGTGGGCGAAGACGGCCGGCTTCGATGCGGTGCTCGCGACGCGGCTGGCGTTCGAGCGCGGTGCCTTCGCCGGTCGGCTCGACGGCGAGAACTGCTGGGGGCCGCAGAAGGTCGTGCGGCTGCGCGGGTGGTGGGGCGACCGGCCGCCGAAACAATTGTTCGCGTACGGCGACAGCCGTGGCGACAAGGAAATGGCCGAGCTCGCGAACTGGTCGTGGATCCGCGGGCAAGGGCCGATGCCGCCGATCGGCGGTTGAGGTGGTGCGTTACGCGTCGGCCTGAGCCTGGCGCGTGCCGCGCGCCGGACGATAACTGCCCCAGCGATTCGCCCGCGCGAACGTGCCGACGTCGTTGAAGCGCACGCCGACTTCACGCAGCGCCGCATGCGCGGTGCGTGCGGTCAGCTGGCGGATGTAGAACGGGTCGCGCACCACGAAGTGATGGATCGCATGCGTGCTGCCGAAGTTGAAGCAGAACAGCTGGAACGGCAGCATCCACCACGGGTTGAGCACCTGCGTCTGCTGGATCACGTTGCGTGAATCGATATCGCCGAAGTAATGCATGTTCGAGCTGACGAAGTTGATGCAGAAGCTGCGCACGAAGTTCGGCCCGAGCCACACCACGGCCAGGAAATCGACGACGCTCATCACGCGCTCGACCATGGCCGGCACCGTCACCGGGTAGCCGAACGCATGCAGCGCGAACAGGCCGACGTGATAGACGATGAACGCGTGCCACAGCACGTAATACAGGTGACCGACCGGCATGTACGACGACACCTGCTCGACGCGCAACTGCAGGCGTTCGGACGGATCCTGCACCGGCTGCGCGGCCACGTACTGCTTCACCTTGCGGCGCATCGCGGTGGGCCGCAGCACGACGGCGAGCATGCCGTCCGCGATCATCAGCAGGCGCTTCACGCCCCAGCGCTCGCCATTGGTGATGCCGAATTCCTCGAGATCCGATTCGCCGCCCGACACCTTGTGGTGATGCAGGTGCATGCGCCGCCGCGTCCACGGGTTGATCGTGCCGGGCCGCGTGAGCCAGCACAGCGCCATCATCAGGTGATAGGCCCACGGTGTCTTCTTGAAGTACATCAGGTGGATCAGATCGTGCTCGAGCTCGTGGATCAGCGACGTGACGAACGCGGCGAGCGGCAGCGCGACGTACCACGCGATCGCTCCGCGCGCATAGAGCCACGCGATCGCGAGCATCGCGCTCACCGAGACGGCCATCACGGTCGCGCCGACGAGGTTCTGGTTGTCGAGCAGCGGAAAGCGCGCGCGGATCGCGTCGCTCGCGGCGTTGACCTCGCGGCGGACGTACGCGACCTTGTCCGCGTCGTGGCGAAAGGCGGTTCGTGCGGGTTGGCTCATCGACCGGGATTCCTGCGGAAAGGGTGGGGCGCAATGCCGATGTGACAAGCATAGGCGCGCACCGGACCGCACGCGAGGGCCGCCGGTGCCAATGGGGGTGTCATTTCGGGCCACGATGGCCGGCCGGCGCGGCTAGAGTCACGCCCCGGTGTCATTGCGGGCCAGCGACGCTACAATCCGCCGAAACCGCTCCGGAGTCCGCCGCATGGTCCTGTCCGTCCCGGATGCCGCCCGCCAGCTGAACAAGGCGACGGTGTCGTCCGCGTATGCGCTGTTCATGCTGATGCTGGCCGAGGAGCGCGGCATCGACGGCGGCCGCGTGCTGGCCGGTTCGGGCGTCGAGCGCGACCGGCTCGCGCAGCCCGATGCGCGCATCACGCCGCTGCAACAGGCGGCGATCGTGTTCAACCTGCTCGACGCGACGGACGACCCGTCGATCGCGATCGAGATCGGCCTGCGCAGCAGCCTGACGAAAGCGGGACTGATCGGCTTCGGGCTGATGAGCTGCGCGACGCTCGGCGAGGCGATCTCGCTCGGCATCCGCTATCTGCCGACGCGCGTGCCGTTCTTCTCGGTGCGGCTCGCGCAACTCGATGGAATCGTCGACATCGACGTGTTCGAAGCGTTTCCGCTTGGCCGGCTGCGCCAGTTCGCGGTCGAGAACTTCCTGGTCGAGACGGCGATCCTGTTCAACTCGCTGCTGCATCCGGTGCCGGGGCGCACGCTGCAGTCGCGTGCCGAACTCCATTTCGAATGGCCGGAGCCGCCGTGGTTCGAGCGTTATCGCGCGCGGCTGCCGCGCTGTCATTTCGACGCGAGCGCGAACCGCATCCGCTGCGATGCCGCGTTGCTCGACGAGCCGATCGGCACCGCGAACGCGCATACCGCGCAGATGATCGTGCAGCAGTGCGAGGCCGAGCTCGCGCGGCTCGGCTATGCGGAAAGCATCGTCGAGCGCGTGCGCAACCTGCTGATCTGCGGCGAAGGCGGCTATCCGTCGGTTGACGACGTCGCCCGCGAGCTGCATGTGTCGGCGCGCACGCTCAAGCGCAAGCTCGCCGAGTACGGCGCGACCTATTCGACGCTGCTCGACGAGATCCGGTTGCGCGACGCGCTGCGGCTGCTCGAAGGCACGCGGCTGCCGGTCGACGAGATCGCCGCGCGCGTCGGCTATACGGATCGCGCCAATTTCACGCGCGCGTTCAAGCGCTGGACGGGCGTCGCGCCGAGCGAGCGGCGCTGAACGCGGTTATGCACCGGCCTGCGTGGCGGGCCTGCCGCGTCATGCGCCGCGTGTCACGGCTTCAGACGATCGCGACCCAGTTCGCCCCGCGTCCGCCCGGCACGCGTGCGTGCGGCGACAGTGCGCCGTCGTCCGGCGCGATCGCATACACCGACACGAATTCAGACTGTTCGCCGCAGGCGACGAGCCAGCGTCCCGAGGGGTCGATCGCGAACCCGCGCGGCTGCGTTTCGGTGGCGGTCGCGTGCGCGGGTTCGAACGTGCCGTCTTCGCTGCGGCGATAGCAGAGCAGGCGGCTCGATGTGCGTTCGCTGACGTAGGCGAAACGCTCGTCGGGCGTCAGGTGCAGGTCGGCGGCCCAGACGGACGGTTCGGTGGGCGCGGGCGGCCGCGCATGGCCTTGCGCGAGTTCGGCGACGGCCGGATGGCGCGCGCTCACGCGAGCATCACCGAGCCGGCCGGTTTCAGGGTCGCGCGCGAACGTCGCGAGCGTGGCCTGGAATTCGCTGACGCAGACGAGCGTGCGGCCGTCATCCGCGAATTGCAGGTGACGCGGGCCGAACCCGGCCGGCACGCGCGTTTCGCCATGTTCGAGCGCGCGCAGGCCGGCCGCGTCCTCGACGAGCGCGAAGCTGAACACGCGATCCGAGCCGAGCGAGCTGACGTACGCGAAACGGTTGTCCGGCGACACGATCACCGCGTGCGCGTTCGCGATGCCGCCCGTGACCTGCAGCGGCGTGCCGTCGCCGTCGCGCACGCGCGCGGCGTCGTAGAGGCTCAGCGAATTCCCGCCGTACGACGCGCCGAGCAGCCAGCGGCCGCTGCGGTCGAGCGACAGGTACGCATGGCTCGCGTCGATCGCGGTGGTGCCGATGCGCACGAGCGCGCCGGTGGCGGGCACGACGCGGAACGCGACGATCGTCGGTTGTTCGCCGCGCGTCGCGACGTAGAGCCGCGCACGGTCGGCCGGCACGGCGATCGGCATCGCGACGTCGGCCGCGGGATAGCGGGTGAGCGGCGCAAGCGTGCCGTCGGCCGCGAGCGAGAAGGTGGCGAGGTCGCCGTCGGCGGCATTCGAGACGACGACGGTCAGGCGGTCAGTGTTCGGCATGGCGGAGCATCGCAGCGTTCGTGAAGGATTCGTCGGCCGGCAGGCCGCGCGGCGGATCGCTGCGCCGGTGCGTGCGCGCGAACAGCGCGGCGACCGCGGCGACGAGCGAAGCGATCGCGAGCGCGTACAGTCCGCCCGTGATCGAACCCGTATGTTGCTTCAGATAGCCGAACGCCGTCGGTGCGACGAAGCCGCCGAGGTTGCCGACCGAGTTGATCAGCGCGATCACGGCCGCGGCCACGCGCGTGTCGAGATAGCCCTGCGGGATCGGCCAGAACAGCGACGAGGCGGCCTTGAAGCCGAGCGCGGCGAAGCAGATCGACGCGAACGACCATGCCGGATCGTGCGACGTCGACGCAAACAGCCCGCACGCGGCGAGCACCAGCGCGACCGCGAGCCAGCGCTGCGGATGCTTCCACTTCGACGACAGCACCGCGAAGCCGTACATCGCGCCGATCGCGATCATCCACGGAATCGTGTTGTACAGGCCGACCTGGAAATCGGTGAGCCCGCCCATTTTGCGGATGATCGTCGGCAGCCAGAACGTGGCCGCGTAGATCGTCAACTGGATCGAGAAATACAGGAAGCAGAACAGCATGATCTGCGGGTCGCGCAGCAGCGCGGTGGCGCGCACCGGCACGTTCGAGCGGACGTCGCGCGTCGCGCGCTCGTCGTCGAGCGCGTTCTGGAGCGCCGTGCGTTCTTCGGCCGTGAGCCAGGTCGCGTCGCGGATGTGCGATTTCAGCAGCAGCCAGCTCGCGCCGCACAGAGCGACCGAGAACAGCCCTTCGATCAGGAACATCCATTGCCAGCCTTCGAGGCCGAAACCGCGGATCGACAGCAGCGCGCCGGTAACGGGCCCGGACAGCACCGACGCGAACGCGGAGCCGCCGAGGAAGATCGCCATCGCCTTGCCGCGCTCCTGCGGCGGCAGCCATTGCGACAGGTACAGCACGACGCCGGGGAAGAAGCCGGCCTCGGCCGCGCCGAGCAGGAAGCGCAGCGCGTAGAACGACGTGTCGTTCCACACGAACGCCATCGCGGCCGCGACGATGCCCCAGGTCGCCATGATCCGGGCCAGCCAGATGCGTGCGCCGTAGCGCTGCATCAGCAGGTTCGACGGCACCTCGAACAGCGCGTAGCCGACGAAGAACAGCCCGGCGCCGAGGCCGTACGCGGCCGCGCCGATGCCGATCGACGCCTCGAGGTGGCGATCGACGAAGCCGACGTTCACGCGGTCGATGTAGTTCGCGATGAACATGATCAGCACGAGCGGCAGCACGTGCCACTTCACTTTCGAGACGGCGGACGCGAGCGGGTCGCGTCCGGGCAGAGTGTGCGAGGGCGGGTTCAAGCGTGTCTCCGGTCGGGCGGCGGCGGACGGGGCGGTGGCCCGCGTCGGCATCCGGGTGGCGGTCTATGTAGTATGTCGTCGTATGACATGGTACGCCTGAGCGTCGATGAAGACGTCGCGGGTTTACCCGGAAATTTCCCAGAAATTGGGGAATTTCATGAGGAGCGCCAGTGATTTTTCATGTCTGATGACGTATGACATGAGACGGGTAGGCGCCAATTGCCGCGTCTTCGGTCGCGGCCCGCGCTGCGTGCGCGGGGGGCATCGGCCGGCAGCCCGTCCGGCGGCTGCCGTCGCCTCTGCTACGCCATCGATACGACGCTGTTGAGCAGCGTCTTCACGAGCACGGCCTGCCGTGTCGCGCCCGTCTTCGCGAAGATGCCGCGCAGGTGCGCGCGCGCGGTGTTCTTCGTGATGCCCGTCGCGGCGGCCGCTTCGTCGAGCGTCAGCCCGTCGACGAGCAGCAGCGCGATTTCGGTTTCCATCGGCGTGAGCCGGAACAGCCGGTGCAGCATGTCGCGCGACGTTTGCGGCGACGACGCAGGATCGCGCACGAACACGGCGACGGCCGGCCGGTGCTGCCGGTCCTCGGCGCCGCGGTAGGGCGCGAGCGGGCGCAGCAGCACGCTCAACGGCAGCGCGCCGCCGGGGCGCGACAGCGTGGTGGCTTCGATGCGCGCAAGCGCGCCCGCGCGGAAATGCTCGAGCGTGGCCTGCAGCGCCTTCTGCAGCCGGCGTTCGTCGAGCGGGCACGATGCGTGGAGCCGCTCCTGGCGCACGCACAGCCCGTCCTGCTGCTCGATCAGCCGCTCGGCGATGCGGTTGCGCTTGATCACGCGGCCGTCCTCGTCGACGATCGCGGTGCCGACGTCGAGCCGGTCGACGGTGCCCGCATACAGCGCACGTTCGGCATCGAGCACGTCGAACGCCGCGTGCAGCTCGACTGCCCGCTGCAGGTGCGGCAGTAGCGTCGCGACCTGCGCGCGCTCGGCCGCGTCGAAATCGTGGCCGCCGTGCGCGCGGCTCACGAAGAACGCGCATTCGACGCCACGTTCGCCACGCAGGTTCGCGCCGAGGATGTAGCGCAGGTCGAGCGGCTGCAGGTACTGCCGGTAGAAATCGTGCGCGCGCCACGCGGTTTCGCCGAACAGCCGGTCGGCCGTGAAGACCTGGCCGGGCGGCTGGTCGAGAAACGGGCACAGCGCGTAGAACTGCTCGCTGTATGACGGCTCGCCGGGCAGCAGCGGGCCATGCGCCGACGCGTTGATGATGAGCCCGTGCCGTGCGCCGCCGGGGTTGCGCAGCACCAGCGTCGTGAAGCGCGCGTCGAGCCGCGCGCGGACCGCTTCGAGGAAGCCGGCCCACGGGGTGGGCTCCGACGGGCCCTGATAGACGAGCCCGAGCCACGCGCTGAGTTCGCGCGCCGTCCACGCCGCGTCGTCGAAACCGTCGTGCGCGGCCGGGTCGCCGGGCGCCAGCGCGATGGGCATGCTCGTGTTCTCCTGGTCGGGATGAAGGATTCCCGGACCAGCATACCGGCCGCCCGGCGGCCCGCGTCATCCGAACGGAGTAGGCGACGCGGGCAGTCGGCCAACTGCCGGGCTGCCCGCCTGCCGCGCTTACGCCGCGCGCTCGCGCAGCAGGTACGCGACGATCCGATCGGCCGCTTCTTCCGGCGACTCGGCGACCGTGTCGACGCGCAGTTCGGGCTGCGCGGGCGGTTCGTACGGCGAATCGATGCCCGTGAAGTGCTTCAGCTCGCCGCGCCGCGCCTTCTTGTACAGGCCCTTCGGATCACGCTCCTCGGCCACCGCGAGCGGCGTGTCGACGAATACCTCGACGAACTCGTCCTGGCCGACCCGCGCGCGCGCCATGTCGCGCTCCGCGCGGAACGGCGAGATGAACGACACGAGCGTGATGAGCCCCGCATCGAGCATCAGCCGCGCGACTTCGGCGACGCGCCGGATGTTCTCCACGCGATCGGCCTCGGTGAAGCCGAGATCGCGATTGAGCCCGTGCCGCACGTTGTCGCCGTCGAGCAGGTACGTGTGCTTGCCGAGTGCATGCAGGCGCTTCTCGACGAGATTCGCGATCGTCGACTTGCCGGCGCCCGACAGGCCCGTCAGCCATACGATGCGCGGCGTCTGCGCCTTCTGCGCGGCACGCGCGGCGCGGTCGACGTCGACCGCCTGCCAGTGCACGTTGTGCGCGCGGCGCAGCGCGAAGTGCAGCATCCCGGCGCCGACCGTGTCGTTGGTGACGCGATCGATCACGATGAAGCCGCCCGTGTGGCGGTTGCGGTCGTATGGGTCGAACGCGACCGGCCGGTCGAGGCTCAGGTTGCACACGCCGATCTCGTTGAGCGCGAGCGTGCGCGCCGCGAGATGCTCGCGCGTGTTCACGTCGATCTTGTACTTCGGCGTCGCGCAGGTCGCGCCGACTGTCTGCGTGCCGAGTTTCACGAGATACGGGCGGCCGGGCAGCAGCGGCGCGTCGTGCATCCACACGAGCGTCGCCTCGAACTGGTCGGCCACTTCAGGCGGCGCGTCCGCGCGCGCGATCATGTCGCCGCGGCTGATGTCGATCTCGTCGGCGAGCGTGAGCGTCACCGCGTCGCCGGCGCGCGCGAGGTCGCTTTCGCCGCGTTGCGTGATGACCGACGCGACGCGGCTCTCCTTGCCGGACGGCAGCACGCGCACGCGCTCGCCGACGCGGATCTCGCCCGATGCGATGCTGCCCGCGTAACCGCGGAAGTTCAGGTGCGGGCGGTTGACCCACTGCACCGGCAGCCGGAACGGCTCGTCGCGCGTCACGCGCGCGGCGAGCGGCAGCGTGTCGAGATGCTGCATCAGCGTCGGGCCCGCGTACCACGGCATCCGCGCGCTTGGCGTGATCACGTTGTCGCCGCGCAGCGCCGACATCGGGATGCTGACGATCTCCGCCAGCCCGAGCTCGGCCGCGAACGCGCGATAGTCGGCGTCGATGCGCTCGAACACGGCGCGGTCGTAGTCGACGAGATCCATCTTGTTGATCGCGAGCACCACGCGCCTGATGCCGATCAGTGCGACGAGATGACTGTGGCGGCGCGTCTGCGTGAGCACCCCCTTGCGCGCATCGATCAGGATCACGGCGAGATCGGCGGTCGACGCGCCGGTGATCATGTTGCGCGTGTACTGCTCGTGGCCGGGCGTGTCGGCGACGATGAACTTGCGTCGCGCGGTCGCGAAGAAGCGGTACGCGACGTCGATCGTGATCCCTTGCTCGCGCTCGGCCGACAGGCCGTCGACGAGCAGTGCGAAATCGAGTTCGCCGCCCTGCGTGCCGACCTTCTTCGAATCGGCCTCGAGCTGCGTGAGCTGGTCGTCGAACAGCATGTTCGATTCGTAGAGCAGGCGGCCGATCAGCGTGCTCTTGCCGTCGTCGACGCTGCCGCACGTGATGAAGCGCAGCAGGTCCTGGGCTGGTGCGTGCGCTTCGTCGGCGGCGCTTGCCTCGGGTGCGTGGTGCGCGAGCGCCTCGGGCGCGGTGAGAACGTGTGCCATCAGAAATATCCCTCCTGTTTCTTCTTTTCCATCGAACCGGCCGAATCGCTGTCGATCAGTCGTCCTTGCCGTTCGGACGTGCGCGTCTCGCGCATCTCCTGCAGGATGTCGTCGAGCGAGCTCGCGTCGCTGTCGATCGCGCCCGTCAGCGGATAGCAGCCGAGCGTGCGAAAGCGCACCTTGCGCATCTGCGGCACTTCGCCTTCGCGCAGCGGCAGGCGTTCGTCGTCGACCATGATCAGCGCGCCGTCGCGTTCGACCACGGGCCGTTCCTTCGCGAAGTAGAGCGGCACGATCGGGATGTCGTGAAGCTGGATGTACTGCCAGATGTCGAGCTCGGTCCAGTTGGAGATCGGGAACACGCGCAGGCTTTCGCCCTTGCGCTTGCGCGCGTTGTACAGCGACCAGAGCTCGGGGCGCTGGCGCTTCGGGTCCCAGCGGTGCTGTTCCGAGCGCAGCGACACGATGCGCTCCTTCGCGCGCGACTTCTCCTCGTCGCGGCGCGCGCCGCCGAACGCGGCGTCGAAGCCGTAACGATCGAGCGCCTGCTTGAGCCCCTGCGTCTTCCACACGTCGGTGTGCACGGCCGAGCCGTGCGTGAACGGATCGATACCGTTCGCGATGCCTTCGGGGTTGATGTGCACACGCAGGTCGAGGCCGAGGCGCGTGGCTGTCTCGTCGCGAAACGCGATCATCTCGCGGAATTTCCAGGTCGTATCGACGTGCAGCAGCGGAAAGGGCGGCTTCGCCGGGTAGAACGCCTTCATCGCGAGATGCAGCATGACCGAGCTGTCCTTGCCGATCGAATACAGCATCACCGGGTTCTCGCTCTCGGCGACCACCTCGCGCATGATGTGGATGCTTTCGGCCTCCAGCCGCTCCAAGTGGGTCAACATCGTTCGTCTCCTTGTTTCATGCCGGCGCCGCGCGACATGTGCGGCGTTTCGTGCATGACACCGACGGTATCGGGCGAGCGGCATGCCGCTCTTCGTCCGGGTGGACTAAGCCGCGGGATGGCGGTGGCGCGGATCTTTCCTTAGTCCACCCGGACGAAGTGGCGCGCGACGGCGACGCTTAAGGTGAGCGCTCGACCATCGGCGGAGACGACACATGACGGACGACACACGTGCCACGCAATTGCTTTCAGGCCAGACCTGGGCCGACTTCTGCGACACCCTGAAACGCAGCGGAGAGCAGATCCTGCGCGCCGAGGCGCCGGACGATCCGCTGACGCGCGCGGAAGGATTTCGCTACCTGAGCCGGCTGATGCGCATCGCGCTCGAAATGCACGTCGAGTTCGCGGACGGTGCATGGCCGGGCTTTTTCTCGCCGTCGCACGAGACCGCGAAGATCGGTGCCGACAATCCCGACAACCTGTACCAGTACGCGCGTCTCGACGGCCGCTGCGAATATCGCGTGACGGGGCGGCGCGGCACGGTGGCCTATCTGAGCTTCGGCACGCAGAAGGGCGGCTACGAGACCGACGGCAAGATGCTGCAGACGGGCTTTCTCGACGCGAAGCAGCTCGAGATCGCACCGGACGGCAGCTTCGATATCGTGCTGAGCGAGACGCCGCGTGCGGGCAACTGGGTGCGCATGGAGCCGGGCACCAACGCGTTGCTGGTACGCCAGACCTTCCTCGACCGGCGCGCGGAAACGCCGGCACAACTGAAGATCGAGCGCATCGGCAGCGACGATCGCCCGGCGCCCCTCGACCCGCTCGTGCTGCAGGGTGGTCTCACGCGCGCCGCGCAGTTCGTCGAGCAGACGTCGAAGCTGTTCGCGGACTGGGCCGCGAGCTACCGGTCGCACGTGAATGCGCTGCCGCCCGCCGACCAGGCGCTGTGCCAGTCGGTCGGCGGCGATCCGAACATCTATTACTACCACTCGTGCTGGTCGCTGGCCGACGACGAAGCACTCGTGATCGACGTCGACACGGTGCCCGACTGCGATTTCTGGAACGTGCAGCTCAACAACTACTGGATGGAATCGCTCGATTACCGGCACTTCGATATCTGCGTGAACAAGCACAGCGCGCGGCGGAATGCGGACGGCGGCGTGACGGTGGTCGTCGCGGCCGCGCGGCCGGGCGATGCGAACTGGCTCGATACGGCCGGGCATCGCACCGGCACGATCTGCTGGCGCTGGGTGGGCGCCGCGCAGCCGGTGCATCCGCGCACGCGGGTGGTGAAGCTCGCGACGCTGAAGGAGGCCGCATGAACGCGCCGCTGGATCGAACCCGCACGCTGCTCGCGCCCGACGGGTTGATCGCCGAAGCCGTGTCGCGCGCGGGCGGACTGACCGCATTCGGTGACGGGCCGTATCGCGAAGCGCTCGACGTGATGTGCGCGTCGCTGATCGACGAAGCGAAGCTGTCCGCACGCGGCGCGGAGATGATGCGCGAGAAGCTCGTCGGCCAGCTCGTGAACCGGCTCGTCATCGAGGATTACTTCCGGCGTCATCCGGAAATCGCGGAGATCGCGATCGACGATCCGCTCGTGATCGTCGGCCTGCCGCGCACGGGTACGACGCTGCTGCAGCGCCTGCTGGCCGTCGACCCGCGCTTCCATGCTGCGGCGTGGTGGGAAACCCGCTACCCGGCGCCGCTTGCAGGCGAGACGCTCGCCGAGCCGACGGTGCGCATCGCGCGTGCGCAGGCCGAGGTCGCGACGATGATCGACTGCATTCCGCAGATCCTGACGATCCATCCGCTCGATGCGATGCTCGCCGACGAGGAGTTCATGCTGATGGAGCATGCGTTCGTGTGCGCGATGGATTCGTATGCGAACGTGCCGCGCTACACGGCGTGGCTCGCGCGGCAGGATCTCACGCCGGTCTATACGTACCTGAAGCGGATGCTGCAGTTCCTGCAATGGCAGAAGGCGCAGCGCGGCGTCGCGCCGGCCGCGCGCTGGCTGCTTAAGACGCCGCAGCACCTGCATGCGCTCGACGTGCTGTGCCGGGTGTTTCCGCGTGCGCAGGTCGTGCTCACGCACCGCGATCCGGCGCAGACGATTCCGTCGATGGCGAGCATGGCGCACACGTTGTGGCAGATGTATGCGGACGATCCCGATCCGCTTGCCGTCGGCGCGCAGTGGAACGCGGGGATGGCACGCGCGATCGGTGCGGCGATGGCCGCGCGCGACGCGTTGCCGGCCGACCGCTTCCTCGACGTGCGCTTCGAGGACACGGTGTCGAATCCGCTCGGCGTTGCCGAGGCCGTGTACGCGTTTGCCGGGATGCCGCTCGATGCGCGGCAGCGCGCGGCGATGACGGCCTGGATGGCGCGCAACGGCCGCGACAAGCGTGCCCCGCACGACTATTCGATCGCGCGCTTCGGCTTCACCGATGCACAGCTCGCGCGCGACTTCGCCGCGTATCGTGCGCGGCACCTGCGGGTGGCCGGCTGACGGCCATTGCTCGCGAGAGCAACGACAACCAGGAGACAACCCATGTTGCTGAAGGACAAGATCGTCGTGATTTCCGGAATCGGGCCGGGACTCGGCGTGAAGCTCGCCGTCGAGGCCGCGCGCGAGGGGGCGCGCGGCGTGGTCGTCGCGGCGCGCACGCTGGAAAAGCTCGACGACGCCGAAGCGCGAATCCATGCACTCGGCGTCGACTGCGACGTGCTGAAGGTGCAGACCGACATCACCGACCGTGCACAATGCCGCCAACTCGCGACGCAGGCCGTCGAGCGCTTCGGCCGGATCGACGCGCTCGTGAACAGCGCATTCGTGCACGGGACGTTTCCGGAACCGGTGGAGGAGGCTGACCTCGACGGCTGGCGCGCGGTGTTCGACACCAACGTGTTCGGCACGATGGCGCTCACGCAGGAAGTCGTGCCGCACATGAAGCGGCACCAGCGCGGCGCGATCGTGATGATCAACACGCAGGCGACCCGCAAGCCGTTTGCAGGGGAAGGCGGCTACGCTGTATCGAAGGGGGCGCTCGCGGTTGCGGCAAAATACCTGGCGCGCGAACTCGGCGTGCACGGCATTCGCGCGAACAGCATCCACATGGGGTGGATGTGGGGCGTGCCGACCCAGACGTATTTCCGGCAGGCGGCTGCCGAGTACGGCATGACGGAAGAGCAGGTCATCGCGCCGATCGCGTCGAACATCGCGCTCGCGAAGCTGCCGACCGACGACGACTGCGCGCGCGCTGCGCTGTTCCTCGCGTCGGACTATGCGAATGCGGTGACGGGCGCGACGCTCGACGCGAATGGCGGCGATTTCATGCCCTGACGATGGAGCGAAGGATCATGCAGGACAACCACGACACACACCACTTCTTTGCCTTCAACGGCGACGCGGACGGGCTGTGCGCGCTTCAGCAACTGCGGCTTGCGGAGGGCGTGCACGGCACGCTCGTGACCGGCGTGAAACGCGACATCAAGCTGCTCGAGCGGATCGACGCGCGGGCGGGCGACATCGTCACCGTGCTCGACGTGTCGCACGACCAGAATCGCGACGCGTGTGCGCGGCTGCTGCGCGACGGCGTGACGGTCCGCTATTTCGACCATCACTTCGCGGGTGAACTGCCCGACGATCCGCGCTTCGACGCGCATATCGACACGGCGGCCGACGTCTGCACGAGCGCGATCGTGAACCGCTATCTCGACGGCCGGCACGTGCGCTGGGCGATCGTCGCGGCGTTCGGCGACGAGTTGCCGGCGCTCGGCCACGCGCTGGCGAGTGAGCACGGGATCGACGAGGCGCAACGCGACACGCTCGCCGAACTCGGGCTCTACCTGAACTACAACGCGTACGGCGAATGTGTCGGCGATCTGCATTTCGCCCCGGCCGCGCTCGCCGATGCGATGCTGCCGTGCGTCGACCCGCTCGATTTCGTGCGCGAGACACCCGTGTTCGCCGCGCTGCGCGACGGCTACCGCGACGACATGGCGCGCGCGTGCGCACTCGCGCCGCTGCGCGAGGTGCCCGGTGCGACGCTGGTCCGGATGCCTGATCATCCGTGGGCGCGGCGCGCGACCGGCATGCTCGCGAACGAACGGATGCGCAACGCGCCGCATGCGGCGCTCGCGGTGCTGTCGCCGCGCGCGGACGGCGGGCTCGTCGTCAGCGTGCGCGTGCCCGATGGCCGGCCGCTCGGCGCCGACGAATTCTGTCGCGGCTTTCCGACCGGCGGCGGGCGCAAGCGCGCGGGCGGCATCAACCATCTGCCGGAAACCGAGTTCGACGCGTTCGCCGAGCGATTCGAGGCCGCGTTCAGGCTCGATTGACGCAGCGGGCTGCGACGATGCGTGCGCCGTGCACCTTCGCACGACGCGCGCATCGCGAATGGATCAACCGGTCGCGCCCGCCAGCACGGCCGGCACGTTGTGACCGTAGCAGCGTTCCTCGACGCGCTCGGCGATGCGCCAACCTTGCGCAGTGCGCGCGAATCGGTCGACGTACCAGAGCCCGAGAAACATCACCTGCGTGCCGCCGTCCGGCAGCGCGACTTCCATCGGATTGAAGCAGATCGTGCGGCCGCGTGCGGTATCGCCGTCGAGCCGGATCGACAGGTTGCCGACCATGTGCTGGTATTGCGGAAACTGCGGCAGCACGGTGCGCAGCCAGGCCTTCACCTCCGGATAGCGGCCTGCGACGCCGCCCATCGCGCGATAGTCGATCGCGGCATCGGGTGTGAACACCGCGTCGAGCGCGTCGAAGTCGCGCGTATCGATCGCGCTCGAATACGCGACGATCAGCTCGCGGATGTCGTGATGGTCGGACAGCGTTTGCAGATCGGGCATCGGCGTCTCCCGGTCACGCGCCGTTGCGCCGGCGTGCCGCGTGGAGCGCCTCGGCGCGCTGCTTCACGTCGCGTGCGCACTGGTCGAAACCCTGTTTCACCCAAGCACCGTGGTTCTGCATGATCGTGTCCGCGTTGACGCCGAGGAACTGGTCGGTCGTGAAATAGCGGCAGCGCTCCGCGCCGATCGCGTCGATGTACTGGTCGCGGCGCGCGGCGTCCTTGTTGTCGTCGGTCGGGCGCTGCTCCCACGACAGCAGGCGTTCGGGTTCGTACGCGACGAGGATCTCGTTGACGGGAATCACGGTTTCCGTGCCCGGGATGCGCACCTGCATGTGCACGAAATCGCCGAGCCTGCCGGTCGTTTCGAAGCCGATGCAGAACGTGTTCCATTCGCCGTAGCGCGGGAAGTCGGTCAGCACGTCCCAGACGACGGAGGCCGGTGCGTCGATGTCGACGGTGATCGAGGTGACGAGATTCGAGGGTTTGGTCATGGCGATGTATCGGATCGGATGAAACCGCGCCTACCCGGGTGGCGGGACGCGTCGCGGCAGTCGCAAGGAGTCGCGCCGGTATCGGTAGGCGCGCGTGACGGGTGTGGCTCGGGACGTGCGGGGGCGTTTTCGCCGGCACGTGCCGCGCAGCGCAGCGCACCCGACATCGAGCGTAGGCCGGCACACGCGGCGAAGAATCGTCGGAATGGACTAAGGCGTTTCACCGGGGCGGCAGGGGGGTGCGATCGCCGCGACGGTCGGCGGCAGGGGCGCGCCGGCGCATCATGCACGCAGAACGTCGACATCACGCAGCGCAGCCGCGACAATACGGGTCTCTTTCCGCTTTCGTCATCGAGGTGCCTGTGTCCGCCAAGTCGTCCGTTGCTCCCGCGATCGTCTGGTTCCGCGACGATCTACGCGTGACCGACCAGCCCGCGCTGACGCGCGCGATGGAATCGGGCCGGCCGCTCATTTGCGTATTCGTCGACGACACGGGCGACGGCGCCGGGCGCGCGCTCGGTGGTGCAGCGCGCTGGTGGCTGCACGGGTCGCTGGCCGGGCTCGACGCGGCGCTCGCGCGTCATGGCGGGCGCCTGCTGCTGTTGCGCGGCGACGCGCCGCGCGAGATCGACCGCATCGTGCACGACACGGGCGCGCAAGCCGTGTACTGGAACCGTCGCTACGCGCAACCGCAGCGCGACGCCGACGCGGCGCTGAAGGCGTCGCTCAAGGCGCGCGGTGTCACGGTCGAGAGCAGCAACGGCAGCCTGCTGAACGAGCCGTGGGAGGTGCTGACGGGCGGTGGCACCCCGTATCAGGTGTTCACTGCGTACTGGCGTGCGGCGCGACGGGATCGCACGGTCGCCGCGCCGCTGCCGGAACCCGAGCGGATCGCGTTTCATCCGTGGCCGAAAACCCTGCGTGACCGCGCGCTGGCGCTCGACGCGCTTGCGTTGCGGCCGCATTCGCCGGATTGGGCCGGCGGCCTGCGCGATGCGTGGCCCATGCCCGACGAAGCCGGCGCGCACGCGCAACTCGACGCGTTCCTGACGACATCGCTCGCCGGCTATGCGGACGCGCGCGATCTTCCCGACCGTCCCGCGACGAGCCGGCTGTCGCCGTTCCTGCGCTTTGGCAACGTGTCGCCGCGACAGGTGTGGCACGCGGTGCAGGGTGCCGCGAGCGCAGGCGGCGCGGCGGTTGCCGCGGACGCCGACAAATTCCTGAGCGAACTCGGCTGGCGCGAATTCAGCTACGCGCTGCTGTACCACTTCCCGGCGCTCGCGACCGACAACTTCCGCGCGCAGTTCGACGCGATGCCGTGGCGTGACGATCCCGCCGCGCTGCGCGCATGGCAGCGCGGGCTGACCGGCTATCCGCTCGTCGATGCGGGCCTGCGCGAACTGTGGACGACCGGCTGGATGCACAACCGCGTGCGGATGGTCGTCGCGTCGTTCCTCATCAAGCATCTGCTGATCGACTGGCGTGCGGGCGAAGCGTGGTTCTGGGACACGCTGGTCGACGCCGATCCCGCGAACAACGCGGCGAGCTGGCAGTGGGTGGCCGGCTGCGGCGCCGACGCCGCGCCGTATTTCCGCATCTTCAATCCGGTCGCGCAGGGGCAGAAGTTCGATCCGGACGGCGCGTACGTGCGGCGCTGGGTGCCCGAGCTTGCCGGCCTCGACAACGCATCGATCCACGCGCCGTGGGAAGCGTCGCCGCTGGCACTCGACGCGGCCGGCGTGCGGCTCGGCGTCGATTACCCGGCGCCGCTCGTCGAGCATGCGGCCGCGCGTGCCCGTGCGCTCGATGCGCTGGCGGCGTTGCCGAAGCGCCGCTGACCGTACGCTCCGGATGGCCGCATCAATTGCAGAGCGCGACGTGTTCGAGCAGCGCGTACGCGACGCCCGAGCTGAAATAAGCGGCGCCGCACCACGCGACGAACGCGAGCGTGCCGGCGGCCAGCGCCGCGCGGATCATGCCCATGCCGCGTTGCCCGATGCCGGGCGCGCGACGCGCGCGTCGTTGATCGGCAGATGCAGCAACGCCGCGAGCACGCCGAGCGCGATCGAGCCGATCCACAGCGGCAGGTACGAATGCGTCGCGTCGTACACCACCGCGCCGAGCCAGACGCCGAAGAAGCTGCCGAGCTGGTGCCCGAAGAACACGAAGCCGAACAGCGTCGCGATGTAGCGCACGCCGAACACCTGCGAGATCACGCCGTTCGTCAGCGGCACGGTGCCGAGCCACGTGAATCCCATCACGGCCGCGAACACGTAGACGCTCGCGGGCGACAGGGGGGCTGCGACGAACGCGGCCATCGTGAGCGCCCGCACGAGGTACAGCACCGACAGCACGTACTTGCGCCGCAGCAGCCCGCCGAGATGGCCGCACGCATAGGTGCCGGCCACGTTGGTCAGCGCGATCAGCGCGAGCGCGACGCTCGCGTGGCGTGCCGGCAGCCCGTGGTCGAGCAGGTACGCGGGAAGATGCGTCGCGATGAACGCGAGCTGGAAGCCGCATGCGAAGAAACCCGCGTTCAGCAGCCAGAAGCCGCGATGCGCGAACGCCTCGCGCACGGCCTCGCCGATCGACTGGTCGGGGCCGGCGGCGCCGGCAGCCTGCGTGGGTCGGTCGCGTAGCAGCAGGGCGAGCGGTGCAAGCAGCGCCGCGACGAGCGCCAGTGCGATGAACGCGTGCCGCCAGCCGATGCCGCCGATCAGCGTCTGCGCGACGGGCACCATGCAGAACTGGCCGAGCCCGCCGATCGCGCCCGCGACGCCGAGCGCCCAGCCGCGCCGGTCGGGCGGAAACAGGCGGCTCAGCGCGCCATAGATCGACGCGAACGCCGAGCCCGACAGCGCGATGCCGATCACGAGCCCGGCGCCGACCGTGAACATGCCGGTCGTCGCCGCATGCGCCATCGTGACGAGCCCGGCCGCATACAGCAGCATCCCGGCGACGATCACGCGCAGCGAGCCGAAGCGATCGGCGACCATCCCGGTGAACGGCTGCGCGACGCCCCAGATCAGGTTCTGCAGCGCGAGGGCGAGCCCGAACGCTTCGCGCGACCAGCCGTGGTCGAGCGACACCGGCGCGAGGAACAGGCCCTGCACGTGGCGGATGCCGAGCGCGGCGCCCATGATCAGGCCGCCGGCCAGGACGGGCAGCCAGCGGCGGCGGACTTCCTGCTCGATCGGGGTCATGCGTGTCTCCGGATGAACGCGCGCGGCAACACGGCCGCGCTCGATCCGATTAGACGACCGGGCCCGTCGTCGCTCAAGCGATCATTCGGTCAGGTTGGCATGCGTGGCAGGAATGCGATGTGGGGCGCGCGGAGTGGGGCGGAGCGCCCGCCACAGGTCGGGATCGTTTGCTGACGCCGTGCTGGCTTAAACCGACGCGGTGCCGTGCGCACGCATCGCGGTATCGCATTCGGCCGCTTCGGCGAGCATCCAGTCGCGCACGTCGGCGACTTCGCGGCGCGGGGCCGGATCGTGCTGGAACAGCCAGTAGCCGTACGCATCCGTCAGCGCCTGCGTATGCGGCCCGAGCACCGCGAGCCGCCCGTCCGCGAGCATCGGCGCGACGAGCGCGAGCCGGCCGAGTGCGACGCCCTGGCCCGCGATCGCCGCCTGGATCACCTGGTCGTACTGGTTGAAGCGCAGCACGCCTTTCGGGCGCACGTCGCCGAGCCCGGCCGCGTGCAGGTGCGCGCGCCACTGCAATTGCGGCTGCGGTGGCCCGTCGAATTCGAGCAGCACGTGGTCGGCGATCGCGGCCGCGTTCGTGACGGGCCGCGCGGCGAGCGCCGGATGCGCGACCGGCACGACGATCTCGTCGAACAGGCGCAGCGCGCCGGCCGGCGCGCGGTCGCGCGGACAATAGCGGATGCCGAGGTCAATGCTTTCGGCGCGCAAATCGAGTACCTTGTCGTTCGCGGCGACGCGCAGGTCGATCTCCGGCAGGCGCGCCTGCAGCCGCCCGAGCCGCGGCAGCAGCCACAGCGCGGTGACGCCGATGCTCGCGGTGATCGTGACGGGCTGGCGCTCGCGCGTGGCCGCGAGCGAGGCGACGGTGTCCTGCAGCCCGTGCAGTGCCGCATCCGCGACGCGAAACAGCCGCTCGCCTTCCGGCGTGAACGCGATCTTCCGGTAGCCGCGCTGCAGCAATGTGACGCCGAGGTGCGCTTCGAGCGCGTGTACCTGGCGACTGACCGCCGATTGCGTGACGCAGAGGTCCCGCGCGGCGAGCGTGATGCTCATGCGGCGGCCGACGGCGACGAAACCGCGGACGAGGTCGAGCGACGGGAGGCGGACGAGCGGCGTTGACATGCGCGTGACTCATGCGAACGGAGCAGCAAGATTGGTTGAGAACGCGGGGCGCGTCAAGTTCAATGGAGGCTGGCGCGGGCGGTGAAGGGGGCGCAGGCGCACGTGCGTTGACGCCCCGGCCGGCTGCGAAGCATGGACGTGGGCAGGCACTGACGCGCTCACCCGGACGGACCGCGAAGCATGGGACCGGAGACACGATGACGATTTCGAACGAAGGCAGCGAAAAGACGCAGGGCACCCGCGCGGCGGACGCATTGCCGCCCGAGCCGGTGACGCTGCGCGCGGCCGACGGTTACGCATTGCGCGGCCATGTATGGCGCCATCGCGGCGGCAGTGTCGTGCGGCCGGTGACGGTCATCAATTGCGCGACGTCGGTGCGTTGCGACTACTACTTCCGTTTCGCGGCCTGGCTGTTCGCCCAGGGGCGCGACGTGCTCGTCTACGACTATCGCGGCATCGGCGGGTCGCGCCCGGCGCGGCTCGCGAAGCTGCGCGCGAACTGGCTCGACTGGGGGCGGCTCGATTGCGAAGCCGCGCTGCACTACGCACGCGACGCGTTTCCGGGCCAGCCGATCGACGTCGTCGCGCATAGCATCGGCGGGTTCGCGCTCGGGCTCGCCGCATCGAACGTCCACGTGCGGCATGCGGTGACGGTCGGCGCGCAGTATGCGTACTGGCGCGATTACCGGCCGGCCGAACGGCGCCGCATGTGGTGGAAGTGGCACGTCGCGATGCCGGTGCTCGCGGCCGTGTTCGGCTACGTGCCCGCGAAGCGGCTCGGCTGGATGGAGGACACGCCGCGTGGCGTCGCGTTGTCGTGGGTGCGCTCGCAGGCACGCTTCGAGGAGGGCTATACGAGCGGCCTGCTCGCCGAACCCGCCGCGAACCGCGCCGCGTTGCCCGTCCGCTTCGCGGGGCTGTCGGCGCCGATGCTCGCGATTGGCCTCGACGACGACGGGTTCGGCACGGTCGCGGCGATCGAGCGGCTGGTCGGCTACTACACGGGCAGCGACGTCACGCATCTGCGGATCGCGCCGGCCGACATCGGTGTCGACGCGATCGGCCATTTCGCGTTTTTCCACAGCCGCTTCACCGAAACACTGTGGCCGCTCGCGCTCTACTGGCTGCAACATGGCGTGCTGCCGGCCGATGCGCCGGGCAACGTGCATGCGATTCACCCGGCATCGCGCGGGCGTGGGCCCGGCAGCGGCGTGCCGGGCGTTGCCGCGAACGGGCGATAGGGCGGCCTCGTCATGCTTGGCACATGCCGAGAGGACAAGCGCCGGCGCTCGGCATCGACGCCGGCGGGCCGCAACGGTTCGCCATATCGCCTGATCGATTAACATCGGACGTTTCCTTCTACAGGCTGCCGCACGTCGATGCTCGTCCCGCCCGATTCCGTTTTTCCGTCTGAAAGCCCCAGCGCCTGGCGCATGCAGCGGCTCGACGTGCCGGCCGCCGCGGCCCGCGCCGGCGTGCGGCTCGCGCGCGTCGATTTCGACTGGCGCGTGCCGCTTGTGTCGCCCGCATATGCGGCACTGAGCGACGGCGAGCGCGCGCGGGCCGCACGTTTCATGCGGCATGAGGATGCGGTGCGCAGCGCCGCGACGCGTGCCGCGCTGCGCGACGTGCTCGGCACGGCCCTCGGCATCGCGCCGCGGGCGGTGGCGATCGTCGTCGACGCATCAGGTCGGCCGTCGCTGGACGGCGCGCATCGCGCGTCGCTCGACTTCAACGTGTCGCATGCCGGCGATCATGCGTTGATTGCGTGGGCCCCCGCGGGGCGCGTGGGCGTCGATATCGAGTGCTGCAACCGCGCGACCGACTGGCGCGCGCTGACGCGCGAAGTCTGCGCGCCCGCCGAGGCCGCCTATCTCGACAGCCTGCCGCCGGCCGAACGGGCCGGCGCATTCATGCGCGTCTGGAGTGCGAAGGAGGCGCTGCTCAAGGCGCTCGGCACGGGCATCGTCGGCGGGCTGAGCGCGTTCGCGGTCATGCCGCCGCGCGATGGCGCGACCCCCGCGACGACGATCGTCGAGCCGGCCGCGCCCGCCGCCGGCGTCGCGACGTTCGATGCGGCGTGGCTCGACGCGGCGCCCGGCTATGCGGCATGCGTCGCGTGGACGCGTGCGTGAGCCGCGGTCAGCGCGCGGCGCTCATTCGAGCGGCGCGTCGTTCGGCGCTGCATAGCGCGCCTTGATCACGTCGCTCATCGCGAAGTCGAACGACAGCCCCTTCGGCGGCACCGGCTTCATGAACCACTTGTCGTACAGCGCGTCGATCTCGCCGCGCTTCATCAACTGCACGAGCACGTCGTCGACGAGCGCCTTGAACTGCGGATCGTCCTTGCGCAGCATGAAGCCGTAGGCTTCCGACGATTGCGGCGTGCCGACGATCCGCCAGTCGGCCGGCTTCGCGGCGAGCTGGCGCACGCCCGCGAGCAGCACGTCGTCCATCATGTACGCGGCCGCGCGGCCCGATTCGAGCGTGAGGCGTCCTTCGCCGTAGTCCTTCGCGCTGATGATCTGCATGTTCATCTTCTTTTCCTCGTTCATCTTGCGCAGCAGGCGCTCGGACGTCGTGCCCTGGTTCGTCACGACCGTCTTGCCGGCGAGATCGGGGAAGTCGCGGATGCCCGACGTCGTGCGCGTGAGCAGGCGCGTCGTCGCGACGAAGAAGGTGGTCGAGAACGCGACCTGCGCGTGACGCGCGGCGAGGTTGGTCGTCACGCCGCATTCGAGATCGACGGTGCCGTTCTGCACGAGCGGAATGCGGTTCTGCGACGTGACCGGGATGAAGCGCACCTGCAGGTCGGGCTTGCCGGTGCGCGCCTTCACCGCGGCGATCACGCGGTCGCACAGATCCTGCGAGAAGCCGATGACCTTGCCGTTCGCGTCGGCGTAGGAGAACGGCACCGACGTTTCGCGGTGGCCGATCGAGATCAGGTTGCTCTGCCGGATCTTCTCGAGCGTGCCGGACAGCGGCTCCGCGGCGAGCGACGCGCCGCACGCGAGTGCGCACGCGGCGAACAGCAGGGGGCGGCCGAACCGGATGGCGAGTCGTGACGGGAAGGACATGGCGGTCTCCGCGGCGAATGGTGATCCGTATGTTGCCAAAAACAAAATAATTGCAACAACTGTTAAGCGCCGGATCACACGGGCCGATGCGGCGGGCCGCGCCGGGTATCAGGGAAACTCCCGAGTCGAAATCGGTGAAAAACGGGTTGTCTAGACAAGTTGGCGTGGCTACACTTCAATCCATTCCGAACTTGTCTAGACAGGATTGCTCACATGATTACGTTGACCCCCGGCCATCTGACCCTCCCGCAACTGCGCCAGATCGCACGCGAATCCGTGCAGCTCGCGCTCGACCCGGCCAGCTTCGCGAAGATCGACGCCGGCGCGAAGGCCGTCGCCGACATCGCCGCGAAGGGCGAGCCGGCCTACGGCATCAACACGGGCTTCGGCCGCCTGGCCAGCACGCACATCCCGCACGACCAGCTCGAACTGCTGCAGAAGAACCTTGTGCTGTCGCACGCGGTCGGCGTGGGCGAGCCGATGGCACGCTCGTCGGTGCGCCTGCTGATGGCGCTGAAGCTGTCGAGCCTCGGCCGCGGCCACTCGGGCATCCGTCGCGAAGTGATGGACGCGCTGATCAAGCTGTTCAACGCGGACGTGCTGCCGCTGATCCCGGTGAAGGGCTCGGTCGGCGCATCGGGCGACCTCGCGCCGCTCGCGCACATGTCGGCCGTGCTGCTGGGCGTCGGCGAAGTGTTCATTCGCGGCGAGCGTGCGAGCGCGCTCGACGGTCTGCGCGTCGCGGGCCTCGCGCCGCTGACGCTGCAGGCGAAGGAAGGCCTGGCGCTGCTGAACGGCACGCAGGCATCGACCGCGCTGGCGCTCGACAACATGTTCGCGATCGAAGACCTGTACCGCACCGCGCTCGTCGCCGGCGCGCTGTCGGTCGACGCGGCTGCCGGCTCGGTGAAGCCGTTCGACGCACGCATTCATGAGCTGCGCGGCCACCAAGGCCAGATCGACGCGGCCGCGTCGTATCGCGACCTGCTCGAAGGCTCGCCGATCAACCAGTCGCACCGCGACTGCGACAAGGTGCAGGACCCGTACAGCCTGCGCTGCCAGCCGCAGGTGATGGGCGCGTGCCTGGACCAGATGCGCCATGCGGCCGACGTGCTGCTGGTCGAAGCGAACGCCGTGTCGGACAACCCGCTGATCTTCCCGGATACCGGCGAAGTGCTGTCGGGCGGCAACTTCCACGCCGAACCCGTCGCATTCGCGGCCGACAATCTCGCGCTCGCCGCAGCGGAAATCGGCGCACTGGCCGAACGCCGCATCGCGCTGCTGATCGATGCGACGCTGTCGGGCCTGCCCCCGTTCCTCGTGCGGGACGGCGGCGTGAACTCGGGCTTCATGATCGCGCACGTGACGGCGGCCGCACTCGCATCGGAAAACAAGACGCTCGCGCACCCGGCGTCGGTCGACTCGCTGCCGACCTCGGCGAACCAGGAAGACCACGTGTCGATGGCGACGTTTGCCGCGCGCAAGCTCGCCGACATCGCGGACAACACGAAGCACATCCTCGCGATCGAACTGCTGGCCGCCGCACAAGGCGTCGACCTGCGCGCGCCGTACCACACGAGCCCGAAGCTGGCGCCGGTGATGGAAACGATCCGCGCCAAGGTCGCGCACTACGAGCTCGATCACTACTTCGCACCGGACATCGCCGTGATCGCCAAGCTGGTCGGCGAGCGGGCGTTCGCGAAGGTCGCGCCGTTCTCGTTCGCGTCGGAACAGTAAGCCCATGAGCGCGCCGGTCTACCAGGAGATCAAGGATTTCATCCTGGCCCGCATCCACGCAGGCGAGTGGGAGGAGGGCGATCAGGTGCCGTCCGAGAACGAGCTGGCGCGCGAATTCAAGGTGGCGCGCATGACCGTCAACCGCGCGCTGCGCGAGTTGACGGCCGAGCAGGTGCTCACGCGCATGAAGGGGGCGGGCACCTACGTCGCGCGGCCGAAGTACGAGTCGACGCTGGTGGCGATCCGCAGCATCTCGGAGGAAGTCGGCGCACGCGGGCATGCGTATCACGCCAGCGTGCTCGGCCTCGACACGATCCGCGCCGACGACGCGCTCGCCGACGAGATGCAGGTCGCCGTGCGCACGAAGCTGTTTCATTCGCAGGTGCTGCACTTCGAGAACGACGAGCCCGTGCAGCTCGAAGAACGATGGGTGAATCCGGCGGTCGCGCCGGATTACGCCGAGCAGGATTTCACGAACACGACGCCGAACCTGTACCTGATGCGCGCGGCTCCGCTGCAGCGCGTCGAGTACCGGATCGAAGCGGCGGCCCCGGCGCCGGAGCGGCGCGAGCAGCTGCGGATGGACGACGTCGAGCCGTGTCTGGTTTTACATCGACGCACCTGGTCGCAGGGCGTCGTCGCCTCGGTGGCGAATCTGTGGCATCCCGGCAGCCGTTATCGCTTCACCGGGCATTTCTGATTCCTATTTGATAGTCATTTTCCTTCGGGAGCAGTCGTCATGAACCATCCGAAACACATCGATCCCCGTCTCGATCCGACGCGCACGATCCGCGCGCCGCGCGGCAGCGAGAAAGTCTGCAAGACCTGGCTGGCCGAAGCGGCCTACCGGATGATCCAGAACAACCTCGACCCGGAAGTCGCCGAGCACCCGCATGCGCTCGTCGTGTACGGCGGCATCGGCCGCGCGGCACGCAACTGGGAATGCTACGACCAGATCCTCGCATCGCTGAAGGATCTCGAAGAGAACGAGACGCTGCTGATCCAGTCGGGCAAGCCGGTCGGTGTGTTCCGCACGCACAAGGATGCGCCGCGCGTGCTGCTCGCGAATTCGAACCTCGTGCCGCACTGGGCGAACTGGGATCACTTCCACGAGCTCGACCGCAAGGGCCTGATGATGTACGGCCAGATGACGGCAGGCAGCTGGATCTACATCGGCAGCCAGGGCATCGTTCAGGGCACCTATGAAACGTTCTTCTCGGTCGCGAACCAGCACTTCAACGGCGATCCGTCGGGCCGCTGGATCCTGACGGGCGGCCTGGGCGGCATGGGCGGCGCGCAGCCGCTGGCCGCGACGATGGCCGGCTTCTCGATGATCGCGGTCGAATGCGACGAGACCCGCATCGACTTCCGCCTGAAGACGCGCTACGTCGACAAGAAGGCGACGACGCTCGACGAGGCGCTCGGCATGATCGAGGAAGCGAAGCGCACCGGCAAGCCGGTGTCGATCGGCCTGCTCGGCAACGCGGCCGACGTGTTCGCGGAACTCGTCACGCGCGGCATCACGCCGGATTGCGTGACCGACCAGACGAGCGCACACGACCCGATCAACGGCTACCTGCCGCAAGGCTGGACCGTCGCGCAATGGCGCGAGGCGCAGAAGGTCGATCCGCAGAGCATCGTGAAGGTCGCGAAGCAGTCGATGGCCGTCCAGGTGCGCGCGATGCTCGCGCTGCAGGAACGCGGCGCGGCGACGCTCGACTACGGCAACAACATCCGCCAGATGGCGCTGGAAATGGGCGTCGAGAACGCGTTCGACTTCCCGGGCTTCGTGCCGGCCTACATCCGCCCGCTGTTCTGCGAAGGCAAGGGCCCGTTCCGCTGGGTCGCGCTGTCGGGCGATCCGGAAGACATCTACAAGACCGACCAGAAGGTGAAGGAGCTGATCCCCGACGATCCGCACCTGCACAACTGGCTCGACATGGCGCGTGAGCGCATTGCGTTCCAGGGCCTGCCGGCACGGATCTGCTGGGTCGGCGTGAAGGATCGCTATCGCCTCGGCCAGGCGTTCAACGAGATGGTCAAGAACGGCGAGCTGAAGGCGCCGATCGTGATCGGCCGCGACCACCTCGACACCGGCTCGGTCGCGAGCCCGAACCGCGAGACGGAATCGATGAAGGACGGTTCGGACGCCGTGAGCGACTGGCCGCTCTTGAACGCCCTGCTGAACACCGCAGGCGGCGCATCGTGGGTGTCGCTGCACCATGGCGGCGGCGTGGGCATGGGCTTCTCGCAGCACTCGGGCGTCGTGATCGTCGCCGACGGTACCGCCGAAGCGCACGAGCGTCTCGGCCGCGTGCTGCTGAACGACCCGGCGACGGGCGTGATGCGCCATGCGGATGCCGGCTACGAACTCGCGCAGCAGACGGCCCGCGAAGCCGGCCTGAAGCTGCCGATGCTCGGCCGCTGAGCATGACGGCGCTCCACCCGGCGCCGGCGATTGCGACGATGATCCGCGCAGCGGATCTCGTCGCGTCGCCCTGGAAGAACGGCGGCGGCGTGACGCGCGAGATCGGCGCGTTTCCGCCGGGGGCCGCACTTGACGCGTTCGCGTGGCGCGTGAGCGTCGCCGACGTCGGCACGGCCGGGCCGTTCTCGCGTTTCGACGGGATCGACCGCACGCTGGTGCTGCTGTCCGGCGCGGGCATGACGCTCGCCGAGGCAGGCGGCGCCCGCCACGTGCTCGACGCACCGCTGGCCCGCGCGGATTTCGCGGGGGAAGCGGCGATCGACGCGACGCTGCACGACGGCGCGACGCGCGACTTCAACCTGATGACGCGCCGTTCGGCCGCGCGCGGCGCGCTCGACGTATGGCGCGCAGGCGCGCACCGCATCGAGCATGCCGATACCGTGCTGCTGTATTGCGCGGCCGGCGACGCCGCAGTCGAAATCGACGGCACACGCTACACCCTGGAAGAAATGGACACGCTGCGGCTCGACGGGCCGCGGCGTGCGTTTGACGTCGTCGTGAGCGGTAGCGGCGCGTTGCTCGCCGTGTCGCTCGCCATCGGCGAACGAGACTGAACGCATGAAACCGACTGTCTGGCATCACCTGAGGCTGTGTCCGCACGGCCATCCTGACGAGACGATCGACGACGCGGCGATCGCCGTCGACGAAACCGGCACGATCGTCTGGCTCGGCGCGATGTCCGCGCTGCCGCACGGTTACGCCCACTGGCAGCGCGAGGATCTGCACGGCGCGTGGGTGACGCCGGGCCTCGTCGACTGCCATACGCACCTCGTGTACGGCGGCACGCGTGCCGACGAATTCGCGCAGCGCCTCGCGGGCGTGAGCTACGAGGAAATCGCGCGGCAGGGCGGCGGGATCGTGTCGACGGTGCGCGCGACGCGCGCGGCCGACGAGACGACGCTGTTCGTGCAGGCTGCAGCCCGCCTGCAGCCGCTGCTCGCCGAAGGCGTGACCGCGATCGAGATCAAGTCGGGCTACGGGCTCGACCTCGCGAGCGAACGCAAGATGCTGCGCGTTGCACGCCAGCTCGGCGAACGCTTTCCGGTCACCGTCTACACGACTTTCCTCGGCGCGCACGCGCTGCCGCCCGAATATGCGGGCCGTGCGGATGCGTACATCGACGAAGTGTGCGACCGGATGCTGCCGGCGCTGGCCGACGAAGGGCTCGTCGACGCGGTCGACGTGTTCTGCGAACGCATCGGCTTTTCGCTCGCGCAGACCGAGCGCGTGTTCGAGGCCGCGACGCGGCGCGGGCTGCCCGTGAAGCTGCATGCGGAGCAACTGTCGAATGCGGGCGGCACGGCGCTTGCCGCGCGCTATCGCGCGCTGTCCGCCGATCACCTCGAATTTCTCGACGAAGCCGGCATCGAGGCGATGAAGGCAGCCGGCACGGTTGCCGTGCTGCTGCCCGGCGCGTACTACTTCATCCGCGAGACGCAACTGCCGCCGATCGAGCTGCTGCGCAAGCACGGCGTGCCGATCGCGCTCGCGACCGATCACAACCCCGGCACGTCGCCGCTCGAATCGCTGCTGCTGACGTTGAACATGGGCTGCACGCTGTTCCGCATGACGGTGCCCGAAGTGCTGCAGGGCGTCACGCGCCATGCGGCCGCGGCACTCGGCCGCGCGGATCGCCACGGCGCGCTCGAGGTCGGTCGCCAGGCCGACTTCGCCGCGTGGTCGGTCGGCTCGCTGGCGGAGCTCGCCTACTGGATCGGCCGGCCGCTGTGCGAGCAGGTCGTACGCGGCGGCACGACCGTGTTTCGCCGGATGAATGGATAGCCTCATGACCGACACCACGTTGTTCGCAGACCATGCGTACCTGCCCGATGGCTGGCGCCGTAACGTCCTGCTGCGCTGGGACGCGGCCGGCACGCTGACCGGCGTGACGCCCGACACCGACGCACCCGCGGGCGTCGCACGCGCGGCCGGGCCAGTGCTGCCCGGCATGCCGAACCTGCACTCGCACGCGTTCCAGCGCGCGATGGCGGGGCTCACCGAATACCGCGCGAATCCGTCCGACAGCTTCTGGAGCTGGCGCGACCTGATGTACCGCTTCGCGCTGAAGATCACGCCCGACGCGCTCGCCGCGATCGCGCGCTGGCTGTATGTCGAGATGCTCAAGTGCGGCTACACGTCGGTGTGCGAATTCCACTACGTGCATCACACGCAGGACGGCTCGCGCTATCCGCAGATCGCCGAGCTCGGCACGCGCGTGATCGACGCCGCGCGCGCGGCCGGCATCGGCATCACGATGCTGCCGGTGTCGTACCAGTTCGCCGGTTTCGGCGACAAGCCGCCGCGTGACGACCAGCGCCGCTTCATCAATACGCCCGACGGCCTGCTCGAGCTGCTCGACGCGATGCGCCGCGTGGCGCCGGAGCACGGCGGGCTGCGCTACGGCGTCGCACCGCACTCGCTGCGGGCGGTATCCGAGAACGGCTTGCGCGTGCTGCTCGCAGGGCTGCCCGACGATGCCCCCGTGCATATCCATATCGCCGAGCAGACGGCCGAAGTCGACGACTGCGTGCGTGCGTACGGCGCGCGCCCCGTGCAATGGCTGCTCGATCGCTTCGACGTCGATGCGCGTTGGTGTCTCGTGCACGCGACGCACGTCGACGCGGCCGAAACGGCGGCGCTCGCGAAGCGTCGCGCGGTCGCCGGCCTGTGCCTGACGACCGAAGCGAACCTCGGCGACGGCGTGTTCCCCGCTGTCGACTATCTCGCGCAGGGCGGCGTGATCGGCGTCGGCTCGGACAGCCACGCGTCGGTCGACTGGCGCTCGGAGTTGCGCCTGCTCGAATACGGGCAACGGCTCGTGCATCGCGCGCGCAACGTGCTGGCGAGCGAGTCGCAGGCGCATGTCGCCGATCGCCTGTTCGACGCGTCGCTCGCGGGCGGCGCACAGGCCAGCGGGCGGCGCGTCGGTGCGCTGCGTGAAGGGTGCCGCGCCGACTGGCTCGTGCTCGATCCCGATCATCCGGCGATCGCCGAACACGACAGCACGTCGTGGTTGTCGGGTATCGTGTTCGCGGAGCACGGCGACAC
Source organism: Burkholderia sp. AU6039 (assembly GCF_002223365.1). Classification (NCBI taxonomy): domain Bacteria; kingdom Pseudomonadati; phylum Pseudomonadota; class Betaproteobacteria; order Burkholderiales; family Burkholderiaceae; genus Burkholderia; species Burkholderia sp. AU6039. The sequence continues at coordinate 2,046,303 of NZ_NKFK01000003.1, read as the reverse complement.
GCCGGTGCTCGACGTCTACACGGGCGGCGAGCGCGTCGTGAGCGGCCGCCGTCATCGCGACGAAGCCGTCGCGTATGCCGACTACCGCGCCGCGCTGGCGCAACTGCTGCGCTGACGCGCGCAACCGGCGCACGCCGCAAGCGTGCGCCGGCAGACCTCCAACGGTGATGCGACATGACTGAACAACCGGCTGTATTCACGCTGAAGCAGGGCACGCTGCCGCTGCTGATCTCGATTCCGCACGCAGGCACGTACATTCCCGACGACATCGCCGCGACGATGACGGCCGACGCGCGCTTCGTCGACGATTGCGACTGGCATCTCGAACGGCTGTATGGATTCGCGGCCGACCTCGGCGCATCGATCCTCGTACCGTCGCATGCGCGTTACGTCGTCGACCTGAACCGTCCGCCCGACAACGAGAACCTGTACCCGGGGCAGGACACGACGGGGCTCGTGCCGGTCGATACGTTCGACAAGGCGCCGCTGTATCCGGCGAACGCGCTGCCCGGCAACGACGAGATCATGCGTCGCCGCGATCGCTACTGGCTGCCGTATCACGAGGCGCTGCAAGGCGAGGTGGCACGCCTGAAGCGCGAGCACGGCCGCGTGCTCGTGTGGGAAGCGCATTCGATCCGCTCGCACGTGCCGCGCTTCTTCGACGGCCGCCTGCCTGACTTCAACTTCGGCACGTCGAGCGGCGCGAGTGCCGCGCCGGGCCTGGCCGAGGCGCTGGCCGCGCGCGTGCTCGAACAGGGCGGCTATACGGCGGTCGCGAACGGGCGCTTCAAGGGCGGCTACATTACGCGTCACTACGGCGTGCCCGCTACCGGCGTCGAGGCCGTGCAGCTCGAGCTCTCGCAGATCACCTACATGGAAGAGACGCGTCCTTACGCGTATGACGAAGCGCGTGCGGCGCGGATTGTGCCGCTATTGCAGTCGCTCGTCGAAACCGCGCTCGCGCATCGTTGAACGCGGGCCGCACGGATGCGGCAGCGCGGCGGAGCAGGCGCGTCATGACCCGCCTGCACACAGCATGCCGCACCGATGCAGTGCACAACACGGCATCGATCCACGGGATCGATGCCGTTTTTTTTCGCATGGCTTTCGTCTGTTCGATGACGTCATCGGCACCTGAAAATTTGACGCAATTTTTAGGTGATATAAGCTGAATGTCAGGAAGTCGTCACGCCCGCACGTGCGGCGGGGCCATCGATCGTGGCCGCAACTCGCCGGAATGCGTTGCGAGACACCTTGCCGACGTGTCGCCGCGCGGCATTGCCGCATGCGCTTGATCGCGACACGTGTCCTGCCTTCATCAGTCAGTCGAGTACGATCGTGAAAGCCGCCAGCCCTTCGATACGCCGGACGCGAAGTCCGTCGGCGGGCGCGCCGCCTCAGGCCGGGCCGTCCCGGCATGCTGATCGCGGCACGCGTGCCGCCTTTTTGCGCGAGCCTCGTTTCTTCGCCGTTTCCCATCGCGGCCTGCGCCGCTTCAATCTCGTGTCCGCGCATGTGTTCAGCGCGGTGCAGTGCGACGGCAGCGCATCGTTGTTGCCCTAGCGTCGTTTTCCGTTTCCGTTCCGGGTCGCACCGCCTGTTGCCGCATCGTCCGCGCGGCAGGATCGCGCATGGACATGCGCCGCGTCATGGTGCGCGCGTGCGGCGCCGGCGCGAACCGTCAACGTCCCGCGTGCGAACGAGTCGCGCGCGATTACCGGAGAGCCGCCCATGCGTGCGCGCCCGATCGTAGCCGTCACCGCCGACCGCATCCTGCGCGGTGCGCATCCGAACCACACGGCGGGGGAGAAGTACCTGGCCGCGCTCGTCGACGGCGCCGGTGCGCTTGCGTTCGTGCTGCCCGCGCTCGGCGCGCGCCAGCCGGCCGATGCGATCGTCGCGGCAGTCGACGGCTTGCTGTTCACCGGCAGCTATTCGAACGTCGAACCGCATCACTACGGCGGCGCCGCGAGCGCGCCCGACACGTTGCACGACCCCGCGCGCGACGCGACCGCGCTGCCGCTGATCCGTGCGGCGATCGACGCGGGCGTGCCCGTGCTGGCGATCTGTCGCGGCATGCAGGAGCTGAACGTCGCCTACGGCGGCACGCTGCATCAGCGGCTGCACGCGACCACCGGCTTCGACGATCACCGCGAGCGGGCCGCCGATCCGCTCGAACGGCAGTACGGCCCCGCGCACGTCGTGCAGTTCGCGCCGGGCGGCCTGCTGCAGCGGGTCACGCGCGGCGCGCACGAAGCGACGGTCAATTCGCTGCACGACCAGGGCATCGCGCAACTCGGCGCGGGGCTCGTCGTCGAAGCCAGTGCGCCCGACGGGCTGGTCGAGGCCGTCAGCGTGCGCGGCGCGCGCGCGTTCGCGCTCGGCGTGCAGTGGCATCCCGAATGGCGCTACGCGGAGCAGCCGCTGTCGCGCGACATCTTCGCGGCATTCGGCGCGGCGTGCCGCGCGCGCATGACGCATCGCGTTCATGCGGCCGGCGGCGCGATGCCGTCGCCGGCCGCATCCGACGTCGACTGATAGAGGCCGATCATGCAACCCGAACTGAGCGAATTCTTGCGACAGCACCGCATCACCGAGGTCGAGGCGATCATTCCCGACATGGCCGGCATTGCGCGCGGCAAGATCATTCCACGCAACAAGTTCGAATCCGGCGAATCGATGCGCCTGCCGCAGGCCGTGATGGTGCAGACCGTCACCGGCGACTATCCGGAGGATGGCACGCTCACCGGCGTGACCGACCCCGACATGGTGTGCGTGCCCGATCCGTCGACGATCTGCCTGATTCCGTGGGCCGTCGACCCGACCGCGCAGGTGATCCACGACTGCGTGCACTTCGACGGCTCGCCGGTCGAGATCTCGCCGCGCTACGTGCTGCGCCGCGTGCTCGACCTGTACAAGGCGAAGGGCTGGCAGCCGGTCGTTGCACCCGAGCTCGAGTTCTATCTCGTCGACATGAACGCCGATCCCGACTTGCCGCTGCGTCCGCCCGTCGGCCGCACCGGGCGTGCGGAGACCGGCCGACAGTCGTATTCGATCGAGGCCGTGAACGAGTTCGATTCGCTGTTCGAGGACATCTACGAATACTGCGAGATGCAGGGGCTCGATATCGAGACGCTGATCCACGAGGTCGGCGCCGCGCAAATGGAGATCAACTTCGTGCATGGCGATGCGCTGTCGCTCGCCGACCAGGTGTTCCTGTTCAAGCGCACCGTGCGCGAGGCGGCGCTGCGCCACAACATGTACGCGACCTTCATGGCGAAGCCGATGCAGGACGAGCCGGGCTCGGCGATGCACATCCACCAGAGCCTGGCCGACGCGCGCACCGGGCGCAACCTGTTCTCCAACGAGGACGGTACGGTGTCGCCGATGTTCCACAGCTATCTCGCGGGGCTGCAGAAGTACACGCCCGCACTGATGCCGATCTTCGCGCCGTACATCAACTCGTATCGCCGCCTGTCGCGCTTCATGGCCGCGCCGATCAACGTGCAGTGGGGCTACGACAACCGCACGGTCGGTTTCCGCATTCCGCAGTCGGGCGCGTCGGCGCGCCGCATCGAGAACCGGATTCCGGGCGTCGACTGCAATCCGTACCTCGCGTTCGCCGCGACGCTCGCAGCCGGCTATCTCGGCTTGACCCAGCAGCTCGCACCGACCGAGCCGATCGCGTCGGACGGCTACAACCTGCCGTACCAGCTGCCGCGCAATCTCGAGGAGGGCATCTCGCTGATGGCGGCCTGCACGCCGCTGGCCGGCATTCTCGGCGACAAGTTCGTGAAAGCGTACCTGGCGCTGAAGGACACCGAATACGAAGCGTTCTTCCGCGTGATCAGCTCGTGGGAGCGCAGGCATTTGCTGCTGCACGTCTGAGCGTGCGGCACGGTTATCCGGAGGAAACATGACCGATAGAAATGACGCTGTATCGCCGCAATCGACCGCGGATTATCGTGCGCTCGACGCCGCGCACCACATCCACCCGTTCTCCGACATGGGCGCGCTGAATCGTGCAGGCAGCCGCGTGATCGTGAAGGCCGACGGCGTCTACCTGTGGGACTCGGACGGCAACAAGGTGATCGACGGGATGGCCGGCCTCTGGTGCGTGAACGTCGGCTACGGCCGCAAGGAACTCGCCGACGCCGCGTATCGCCAGATCCAGGAGCTGCCGTTCTACAACACGTTCTTCAAGACCACGCACCCGCCGGTGATCGAACTCTCCGCGATGCTCGCGGAAGTCACGCCGGCCGGCTTCAACCACTTCTTCTATTGCAACAGCGGCTCGGAAGGCAACGACACCGTGCTGCGCCTCGTGCACCAGTACTGGCGCGTGCAGGGCCAGCCGCAGAAGAAATACGTGATCTCGCGCAAGAACGGCTATCACGGCTCGACGATCGCCGGCGGCACGCTTGGCGGGATGGGCTACATGCACGAGCAGATGCCGTCGAAGGTCGAGCACATCGTGCACATCGACCAGCCGTATTTCTTCGGTGAAGCGGCGGCCGGCGAAACGCCGGAAGCGTTCGGCCTGGCGCGCGCGCAGCAGCTCGAAGCGAAGATCCTCGAACTCGGCGCGGAGAACGTCGCCGCGTTCATCGGCGAGCCGTTCCAGGGCGCGGGCGGCGTGATCTTCCCGCCGTCGACGTACTGGCCGGAAATCCAGCGGATCTGCCGCAAGTACGACATCCTGCTGGTGGCCGACGAAGTGATCGGCGGCTTCGGCCGCACCGGCGAATGGTTCGCACACCAGCACTTCGGTTTCGAACCCGATCTCATCACGATGGCCAAGGGCCTCACGTCGGGCTACGTGCCGATGGGGGCGGTCGGCATTCGCGAGCGCGTCGCGCGGCCGATCATCGACAACGGCGAATTCAACCACGGCCTCACGTACTCGGGCCACCCGGTCGCGGCGGCCGTCGCGGTCGCGAACCTGAAGCTGCTGCGTGACGAAGGGATCGTCGAGCGCGTGAAGAACGATATCGGGCCGTATTTCCAGCGCCGGCTGCGCGATGCGCTGGGCGACCATCCGATCGTCGGGGAGATTGCGGGAGCGGGGCTGGTCGCGGGTGTTCAGCTTGCGCGCGACCGGGAGCGGCGCGAGCGGTTCGGTGCGAACGTCGATATCGGCACGATCTGCCGCGACTTCTGCTTCAACGGCAACCTGATCATGCGCGCGACCGGCGACCGCATGCTGCTGTCGCCGCCGCTCGTGATTCGCGAGGCGGAGGTCGACGAGATCGTCGACAAGGCGAAGCGCGCGTTCGATGCGACGGCGGAGCGGGTGGGGCGCGCGGAGTAAGTAAGTCGGCGCAGCATCGCGTGCTGCGCCGAGGAGCAAGCGCGGCACCAAAACGAAAAGGCCCTGCGTCGTGAGACGCAGGGCCTTGAATTCTTTGGTGGGCGGTACTGGGATCGAACCAGTGACCCCTGCCGTGTGAAGGCAGTGCTCTACCGCTGAGCTAACCGCCCAAAGAAGCTGAAATTATGTCAGGGCTTTGAGGGTCTGTAAAGCACTTTCTGCAAATATTTTTCAGATACCCGCACATACCTGCCAGCCGGGCGTTCGCTCAGCCTGCGAGCGCGGGCAGCGCGTCGATCGACGCGCGCACGTAATCCGCGAAGCGCAGCGCAACCGGCTCGGCGGTGCCGCTACGCTTCAGCGCGAGCGTGCGCGATTCGAGCGACGCATCCTTCAGCGGCCGGAACGCGAGCCGCTCGCTCTTTACCTGCTGCAGCACGCGCGGCACGAGCGCGATGCCCATCCCGAACTCGATCATCGACAGGATCGTCTGCCACAGCCGTGCCTCATGGCGGATCAGCGGGCTGAAGCCGGCATTCACGCACTGCGCGATGATCAGGTCGTGGTAGTGCGGCGCCGCTTCGCGCGGGAACAGGATGAACGGTTCCGCGGCCAATGCGGCGAGCGCGACCTGCTTGCGCTTTGCGAGCGGATGCGCGGCCGGCAGGCAGCACACGAACGGTTCCGCATAGACGGGCGTCGATTCGACCTCGGGCGGGAAGTGGCCCCAGTGCGCGTAGCCGAGATCGATCTGGCCGCGCTGGATCGCCTGCACCTGCGCCTGCGTATTCATTTCGCTCAGCACGACTTCGACACCGGGATAGTCGGCCTCGAAGCGTCGCACCGCATCGGGCAGCCCGCGATACAGCATCGAATGAACGAAGCCGATCCGCAGCCGGCCCGCGAGCCCCGACGCGGAGCGCACCGTCAGGCGTTCGGCCTCGGCCGCCTGCAGCAGCAGCCGGCGCGCTTCGCCGAGCAGCACCTCGCCCGCGTTGGTCAGCGCGACGGTCTTGTTGGTGCGCGAGAACAACTGCACGCCGAGCGCGTCCTCGAACTTGCGGATGTCGAAGCTCAGCGCCGGCTGCGAGATGAACAGGCGTTTCGCCGCGCGCCCGAAATGCAACTCCTCGGCGACCGCCACGAAGTAGCGCAACTGCCTCAGTTCCATCGTGTCTCCTCGCGGCGTCGGCATCGATAAGCGATATCTATCGTACCGGATAAATCCTGTATTGGACGCTTATCGATCGCGCGCCTACGCTCTGCGGAAGGCTTTGCACGGGACTGGCCGGGCGCCGCGGCGCCGCGCCCAGCCGACGTGCGGGCAACCCAGGAGACGCACGCATGAACGACACCGCTCGCACGCCGGAGCCCGGCGCATCCAATATTCCCGACAGCCGGGGCATCAATTTCTTCACCGTCGATCCCGATCTCGGCGCGTTGCTGAAGCTGCATCTCGGCGATGCCCGCTATGCCGAGCTCGAGCCGCAATTGCGCGCGCTCGGCGCACGCGTGTCGGGCGAACTCGACGAATGGGCGTCGCGTGCAGACAAGCACCCGCCCGTGCTCGAGCATCGCAACCGGCGCGGCGAGGCCGTGCAGCGGATCGACAAGGATCCCGCGTATGTCGCGCTCGAACGCGTCGCGTATTCCGAGCTCGGGCTCGCGTCGCTGAGCCACGGATCCGACTCGGTGCCGCCGCTCGTCAAGTACGCGCTGACGTTCCTGTTCGTGCAGGCGGAATTCGGGCTGTGCTGCCCGGTCAGCATGACCGATTCGCTGACACGCACGCTGCGCCGTTTCGGCGATCCGGCGCTCGTCGCGCGTTACCTGCCGATGCTTGCGTCACGCGACTTCGACACGCTGTACCAGGGCGCGATGTTCATGACCGAGCAGGCGGCGGGTTCCGACGTCGGCCGGATCACGACGCGGGCGACGCGCGAGACCGGCGCGCATGGCGAGACCATCTGGCGCCTGACCGGCGACAAGTGGTTCTGCTCGAACGCGGATGCCGAGCTCGCGATGGTGCTCGCGCGGCCCGACGGCGCGCCGGACGGCATCAAGGGCCTCGCGCTGTTCATGCTGCCGAAGACGCTGCCGGACGGCACGCGCAACCGCTACCGGATCGTGCGCCTGAAGGACAAGCTCGGCAGCCGTTCGATGGCGAGCGGCGAGATCGCGCTGGAAGGTGCACAGGCGTACCTGATCGGCGAGATCGGCCGCGGCTTTCACCAGATGGCCGACATGATCAACATGTCGCGGCTGTCGAATGGCGTGCGCGCGGCGGGACTGATGCGGCGCGCGCTGAACGAGGCGCTGCACGTCGCCGCGCACCGCGAGGCCTTCGGCCGCAAGCTGATCGAGATGCCGCTGATGCAGCGCCAGTTGCTGAAGATGCTGCTGCCGGCCGAGGCCGCGCGCGCGATGTTCATGCAGATCGCGCTGCTGCTGCCGCAGGCCGATGCGGGCGACGAGCAGGCCGCGCGCTGCGTGCGGATCCTGACGCCGCTGATCAAGTTCCGCGCGTGCCGCGATGCGCGGCGCGTGACGGGCGATGCGATGGAAGTGCGTGGCGGCACCGGCTACATTGAGGAGTGGAGCGACGCGCGCATCGTGCGCGATGCGCATCTCGGCTCGATCTGGGAGGGCACGAGCAACATCGTCGCGCTCGACGTCGCGCGGGCCGCGCAGCGCGAGCACGCGCTCGATGCGCTGCGTGCGTACCTTGGCGACCGCCTCGGCGCGGCGCCGCTGCCCGATGCGAGCCGCGCGGCGCTGCGGCGCATCCTCGCGCGTGCCTGCGACGCGCTCGCGCGGGTCGCTGACGAAGGTGACGACGCGCGCGTGCGGCAGGCCGCGTCCGCGCTGTACTACGCGAGTGCGGCCGTGCTGATGGCGTGCGAGGGCGTGCGGCTCGCGCCGGATTTCCGGCGGCTCGCGCTCGCGCATCTGGTCGTGCGCCACAAGCTGCTGCCGGTCGATCCGCTCGCACCGGCGTCACGCGACGACGAGTCGCCCGCATACGCAGCGCTGCTGCGCGGCACGCCGATCGCGCTCGATACCGCGCTCGACCTGCTGCCGGAGGTCGAACGATGAGCACGACGCGTGGCGCACTGGACGGCCTGAAGGTCGTCGACCTGAGCCGCGTGCTTGGCGGCCCGTACTGCACACAGGCGCTCGCCGACCATGGGGCGACGGTGGTCAAGATCGAGCCGCCGGACGGCGACGAGACGCGCGGCTGGGGGCCGCCGTTCCTCGGCGATACCGCGTGGTATTTCATGGGCGTGAACCGCAACAAGGAAGGGCTCGCGCTCGACCTGTCGCGCGACGAGGGGCGCGCGATCCTGTGGCGGCTGCTTGAAGAGGCCGACGTGCTCGTCGAGAACTTCAAGCCCGGCACGCTCGCGCGCTGGGGGATGGACTACACGCGCGACCTGCAGCCGCGCTTCCCGCGCCTCATCCACTGCGCGGTGACGGGCTTCGGTGAAGGCGGCCCGCTCGGCGGGCTGCCCGGCTACGACGCGGTGATCCAGGCGATGGCGGGGCTGATGAGCGTCAACGGCGAGCGCGACGGCGATGCGACACGCATCGGTCTGCCGATCGTCGACATGGTCACGGGCCTCAACGCACTGGCCGGCATCCTGCTGGCGCTCGCCGAGCGCGAGAAGAGCGGGCGCGGGCAATCGATCGACATCGCGCTATACGACTGCGGCGTGTCGCTGCTGCATCCGCACCTGCCGAACTTCTTTGGTTCCGGGCGCGTGCCGGCGCGCAGCGGCAATGCACATCCGAACATCGCGCCGTACGACAGCTATCGCACCGCGACCGTGCCGATCTTCCTCGCGGTCGGCAACGACCGGCAGTTCGCGCGGCTCGTCGCGCATCTCGGCGTGCCGGCGCTCGCCGGCGATCCGCGCTTCGTCGACAACCGCAGCCGCTGCGCGCACCGGCCCGAACTGAAAGCCGAACTGGAAGCACGGCTCGCCGAGCATGCCTGCGAGCCGCTCGCGCGTGAGCTGATGGCGGCCGGCGTGCCGTGCGGGCCGGTGCGAACGGTCGCCGACGTCGCGCACGATCCGCATGCGCTGCACCGGAACCTGTTCGTCGAGATCGGTGCGTATCGCGGCACGGCGTCGCCGGTGAAGCTGTCGCGCACGCCGGCCACCTATCGTTCGCCGCCGCCCGCGCTGGGCGGCGACACGCGCGCGGTGCTCGAGCGCCTAGGCGTCGATCCCGCGCTCCAGCAGCAACTGCTCGACGCCGGCGTGCTGAAGATCGCACCCGACGAGACGTGACCGACCGACGCGCGCGCCGGTGAGCAAGGCCGGCCGACGAAACGGAACGTCAAGCAACGCAACGTCAAGCAACGCCGCCGGCCGGCGGCGCGATGCCGGCCACCCGGAAAAGGCGCGCGACAGTCGCGCCTCCGACACACCAACATGGAGACATCGATGAGCCGCCAGCAATCCCCGACCGCCGCGCCGCAACTGCGGCCCGGCCGCGCCGCCTTCGCGGCGTTCGTCGGCACCACGATCGAGTGGTACGACTTCTACATCTACGGCACGGCCGCTGCGCTCGTGTTCGGCAAGGTGTTCTTTTCGAGCACGATGGATCCTGGCGTCGCGACGCTGCTCGCGTTCGTCACGTTCTGGGCCGGCTTCGCCGCGCGGCCGCTCGGCGGCATCGTGTTCGGGCATCTCGGCGACCGCGTCGGCCGCAAGACCGCGCTCGTGATCACGCTGGTGATGATGGGGCTGGCGACGACCGGCATCGGCCTGTTGCCCGGCTATGCGCAGATCGGCGTCTGGGCGCCGGCTGGCCTCGTCGTGCTGCGCGTGCTGCAGGGCATCGCGGTCGGCGGCGAGTGGGGCGGCGCGGTGCTGATCGCGAGCGAGAACGCGCCGAAGCATCGCAGCATCCTGTATGCGGCGTTCGCGCAGCAGGGCTCGCCCACCGGCAACCTGCTGGCCACGGCCGCGTTCTTCGCGCTGAGCGCGCTGCCCACCCCGTCGTTCCTGATGTGGGGCTGGCGCATTCCGTTCCTGCTGTCGGCCGTGCTCGTGATCATCGGCATGGTGATCCGGCTGAAGCTCGAGGAGTCGGCCGACATGCAGCGCGTGCTCGCGCGCAAGCGCACCGTGAAGCTGCCGCTGCGCGACGTCGTGCGCGATCACTGGATCGTCGTGCTGCTCGCGGCCGGCACGCTGCCGGTGATCAACGTCACGTACTTCCGCAGCACGTTCGCGCTGTCGTGGGCGACCAAGGAGCTCGGTTACGCGCAGGGCACGTTCCTCGGCATCCTGTCGATCTCGCTCGTCGTGCAGTTCCTGATGCAGCCGGTCGGCGCGTGGTTCGTGTCGAAGGTCGACATGCGCCGCGCGATGTGCTGGATCCTGATTCCGGAAATCGTGCTGATGCCCGTGATGTTCCATGCGCTCGCAACGCGCTCGTACTGGGTGGCCGTCGCGGGCATGTGCATCTCGACGATTCCGTCGGCGATGTTCTATGGCGCGGTCGGCGGCGTGCTCGCGCGCGTGTTTCCGGCCAACATCCGCTACACGGGCCTGTCGCTCGCGTACCAGTTGAGCGCGCTCGTCGTCGGCGGCGGCACGCCGGTGCTCGCGCAGGCGATCCTCAATTCGACCGGCAGCATCGTCGGCGTCGCGATCGCATCGGGGCTTTACGCGCTCGTGTCGCTCGTGTGCATGCTGGCGCTGCTGAATCGCACCGGGTATCGCGCGGACGAACTGTCGACGGCCGAACGCAGCGACGCGGCCGAATGGGGTACGGAAGGCGCCGCCGTTGACACCTCGGCCGGGGGTGTGGTCCCGCCGCCGGAGGATCGCGGCACGCTGAAGCCGGTGGCTTGAATCGGTCGGTGTGACCCGGCGGTATCGAATGCCCCGGCCGTGTCGCATCGCATCGGTTCGGATGCGCCAAAAGCAAACGGCACCGTGCGATGACACGGTGCCGTTTGTCGTTTCCCGCGAAGTGACCGGCGCGGCCGGCCGTCGCGAATGATGCCGGTCAGCCTTCCGTCGGCGGCACGTAGCCGGACGCCTGGTCCGCGCCGTCGCCGAAGAAGTACTTTTCGGTCTGCTTCATCAGGTACTGGCGCGCACGCGGGTCGGCCATGTTCAGGCGGTTTTCATTGATCAGCATCGTCTGCTGCTTGAGCCAGCCTTGCCACGCTTCCTTCGAGACGCTCTCGTAAATGCGCTTGCCGAGTTCGCCCGGCAGCGGCGGGAAATCGAGGCCTTCGGCTTCCTTGCCGAGCTTCGCGCATTGGATCATTCGAGCCATCGTGTACTTCTCCTGTAATCGGACTGGGGGAGGGCAGTCGTGCCTGCGCTCAGAGCTGTTTCATCAGCACGAGCGACTTGCGCTGCCAGTTATAGAGTTTGCGGCGGTCTTCCGGCAGGTCGTCGACGCTGACCTTGACGAAGCCGCGCTTGAGGAACCAGTGCTCGGTGCGCGTCGTGAGCACGAAGATATGCGTGAGGCCGCGCGCGCGGGCACGCTGCTCGATGCGCTTGAGCAGGCGTTCGCCGTCGCCCGAGCCCTGCGCTTCCGGCGCGACCGTCAGGCACGCCATCTCGCCGATCTTCTCCTGCTGGTACGGATACAGCGCCGCGCAGCCGAACAGCACGCCATCGTGCTCGATCACCGAGAAGTGGTCGATGTCGCGTTCGATCTGGTGGCGGCCGCGCCGCACCAGCGTGCCGTCCGACTCGAGCGGCTCGATCAGCGACAGGATGCCGCCGACGTCGTCCGGTGTCGCTTCACGCAGGCTCTCGAGGTTCTCGTACGAGATCATCGTGCCGACGCCGTCGTGCAGGAACAGTTCGAGCAGCATGCTGCCGTCGAGCGATTGCGGGATCAGGTGCGCCCGGGTCACGCCGCCGCGGCACGCGCGGATCGAATGCTTCAGGAAGAACGCGTCGTCGCCCTGGACGTTGCCGGAATCGAGCAGCTCGGCCGCCGCGTCGAGCGACATTTCACGCACCAGCTCGCCTTCGTCGTCGACGATGCCGGGCGCTTCGGTCAGGAAGATGATCTTGTCGGCGCGCAGCGCGATCGCGGCGGCCGACGCGACATCTTCCATCGACAGGTTGAACGCTTCGCCGGTCGGCGAGAAGCCGAGCGGCGACAGCAGCACGAGCTTGCGGCTCGCGAGCGAATGACGGATCGATTCGGCGTCGATCTTGCGCACGATGCCCGTATGCGCGAAATCGACCCCGTCGAGAATCCCCACCGGCCGTGCGGTCACGAAGTTGCCCGACACGACGCTGATGTGCGCGTGCGCCATCGGCGAGTTCGGCAGACCCTGGCTGATCGCGGCCTCGATGTCGAGACGCACTTCACCGGCCGCTTCCTTCGCGGATTCGAGCGCGCGCGCATCGGTGATGCGCAGACCGTGCGAAAACTCGGATTCGACACCGTGCAGGCTCAGCTGCTCCTCGACCTGCGGGCGCGAGCCGTGCACCAGCACGATCTGGATACCCATCGCCTGCAGCAGCGCGATGTCGGACACGAGCGCATTCAGCAGCCCCTGCTGCACCACCTCGCCGCCAAACCCCACGACGAACGTGCTGTTGCGGAACTTGTGGATATAGGGCGCGACGGAGCGCATCCAGTCGACGAACTGCGCGTGGCTGGCGGCCGAGTCGTCGGCAGCCGGCGGCGTCGTGGCGCCGGTCTGGGCGGGAGGGAGGTCGGTTTGGGAATTCATGGGCGGGATTATAATGCGCCCCCATGTCGAATGTACCTAAAAGTCCCGCGCCGACGCGGGCCAAAGCGCCGTCGGCCCGGCACCCGGATGGTGCGGCCGATGCACGCCAGCAGCAGGGCCAGCCGCCGCGCCGGCCGCAGGAACAGCAGGCGGGCAAGCCTGCACACGCGCCGCGCGGCGACGCATCGCGCGACGCGCGCCAGCCGGCCGCGAAGGATGCGTCCGCTGCGACGGGCGAGCGCGCGCCGCGCCGCGAGCGTCCGCCGCGCGCGGTCGTCGCGCCGAACCCGGTCCCGCCGATCACGTACCCCGAAAGCCTGCCGGTGTCGGGCAAGCGCGACGAAATCGCGCGCGCGATCGCCGGTCATCAGGTTGTCATCGTCTGCGGCGAAACCGGCTCGGGCAAGACCACGCAGTTGCCGAAGATCTGTCTCGATCTCGGCCGCGGCCTCGGCGCCGGCGGCACGGGCCTGATCGGCCATACGCAGCCGCGCCGCCTCGCCGCGTCGTCCACCGGCCGGCGGATCGCCGAGGAACTCGGCACGCCGTTCGGCGAAGTGGTCGGCTACAAGGTGCGCTTTACCGACAATCTCGCGCCGGGCGCGTCCGTGAAGCTGATGACGGACGGGATCCTCCTCGCCGAGACGCAGACCGACCCGTTGCTGAAGGCGTACGACACGCTGATCATCGACGAGGCGCACGAGCGCAGCCTGAACATCGACTTCCTGCTCGGCTACCTGAAGGAAATCCTGCCGAGGCGGCCGGACCTGAAGCTGATCGTCACGTCCGCGACGATCGACGCCGATCGCTTCGCGCGCCATTTCGGCACCGACGAGCGCCCGGCGCCCGTGATCGAGGTGAGTGGGCGGCTGTATCCGGTCGAGATGCGCTACCGGCCGGTGGCCGAGGATCGCCCGGCAGTCAAGCACGCCGAAGGCACGGGCGGCCGCGACCGCGTGAAGACCGCGCGCGAAGCCGAGCGCGACCTGATGGACGCAATCGTCGACGCGGTCGACGAGCTGTGCCGCGAAGGCCCCGGCGACGTGCTGGTGTTCCTGCCCGGCGAGCGCGAGATCCGCGAAGCGGCCGAGGCGCTGCGCAAGCACCATCCGCCGCACACCGAGATCCTGCCGCTGTTCGCGCGGCTCTCGGCGGCCGACCAGGACAAGGTGTTCAAGGCGTCGAACGCGCGCCGGATCGTGCTCGCGACCAACGTGGCCGAAACCTCGCTGACGGTGCCGGGCATCCGCTACGTCGTCGACACCGGCCTTGCGCGCGTGAAGCGCTATTCGTACCGGAACAAGGTCGAGCAGCTGCAGGTCGAGTCGATCTCGCAGGCGGCCGCGAACCAGCGCGCGGGCCGTTGCGGCCGCGTGGCCGACGGTGTCTGCATCCGCTTGTACGAGGAAAGCGATTACCAGGCGCGCGCGCGCTTCACCGATCCGGAAATCCTGCGCTCGTCGCTCGCGTCGGTGATCCTGCGGATGAAGTCGCTGCACCTGACGGCGATCGAATCGTTCCCGTTCCTCGAGCCGCCGCCCGGTCGCGCGATCGCGGACGGCTACCAGTTGCTCAACGAGCTCGGCGCGGTCGACGACGACAATGCGCTGACGCCGCTCGGTCGCGAACTCGCGCGGCTGCCGCTCGACCCGCGCGTCGGCCGGATGATTCTCGCCGCGCGCGACCAGCAGTCGCTGCGCGAGGTGCTGATCATCGCGAGCGCGCTGTCCGTGCAGGACCCGCGCGACCGCCCGATCGAAGCGCAGGAGCAGGCCGACCAGGCGCACCGCCGGTTCGCCGACGAGCGCTCCGAATTCCTGCAGTGGCTGAAGATCTGGGCGTGGTTCGAAGAGGCGGTCGCGCACAAGAAGTCGAACCGCCAGCTGGTCGACGCGTGCCGGCAGAACTTCCTGTCGCACCTGCGGCTGCGCGAGTGGCGCGACGTCCATTCGCAGCTGCTGACCGTCGTGCGCGAGCACGGCTGGCGGCTGAACGAAGTCGAGGCGACCTACGAACAGGTCCATCTGGCCCTGTTGACGGGCCTGCTCGGCAACCTTGGCCTGAAGGCCGACGACGATCCGCACTATCTCGGCGCGCGCGGGATCAAGTTCTACCTGTGGCCGGGCTCCGTGCTCGCGAAGAAGGCCGGCCGCTGGGTGATGGCGGCCGAGCTCGTCGAGACGAGCCGGCTGTACGCGCGCTGCCTCGCGAAGATCGAGCCCGAATGGGTCGAGAAGATCGGCGCGCACCTGCTGAAGAAATCGCTGTCGGAGCCGCACTGGGAAAAGCGCCCGGCGCAGGTCAGCGCGTACGAGCGCGCGACGCTGTACGGGCTGCCGATCTACCACCGCCGGCGCGTCGCGTTCGGCAAGCAGGATCCGGCGCGGGCGCGCGAGCTGTTCATCCGCGGCGCGCTGGTCGAGGGCGAATTCGACACGAAGCTCGCGTTCTTCGCGCACAACCGCAAGCTGCTCGCCGACATCGAGCAGCTCGAGCACAAGTCGCGCCGGCAGGACGTGCTGGTCGACGACGAGCTGATCTACGCGTACTACGATCAGGCGATTCCGGAAGGGATTCACACGGGCGCCGCGTTCGAGCGCTGGTATCGCGACGAGGTGAAGAAGGGCGGCCAGCCCGAGGACAAGCTGCGGCTGCTGTACCTGTCGCGCGACGACCTGATGCGCCACGAGGCGGCCGGCGTGACGACCGAGCTGTTCCCGAAGCGGGCGACGATGGCCGGCGTCGAGATGGCGCTCACGTATCACTTCGAGCCCGGCACGCCGCGCGACGGCGTGACGCTCGCGGTGCCGCTGTATGCGCTGAACCAGGTCGATGCGCGCCGCTGCGAGTGGCTCGTGCCGGGGATGCTGAAGGAAAAGGTGCAGTTGCTGCTGAAGTCGCTGCCGCAGAAGCTGCGCCGGCATTGCGTGCCGCTGCCCGAGTACGCGGCCGGCTTCGTCGAGCGGATGGGCCGCGAGCGCTTCGGCGCGGGCGGGCTCGTCGAGGCGCTGATCGCCGACGTGCGGGGTGAAACGCAAATCGCGATGAAAACGGCCGACTTCAAGCTGGAAACGCTGCCCGCGCACCTGTTCATGAACTTCAAGGTGATCGACGAGCACGGCCGCCAGCTCGCGATGGGGCGCAATCTCGCGCAGCTTCGCCAGGAGCTGGGCGCGCAGGCGCAGCAGCAGTTCCAGAAGATCGCGGCGGCGTCGACGATCGCGGCCGGTGGCGATGCCGACGGCGGCGAGCCGATCGGTCAGGCGCCGGCCACGGCCGCGACGACGGGTGCCGCCGGCCGCCACGCGAAGGCTGGCAAGGGCGCGGCGCCGCAGACGGCCGCGCCGGCGGAAGCCGGTGCGACCGCGCTGTACGAGAACCTGACGACGTGGAATTTCGGCAAGCTGCCCGAGCTGCTGGAGATCCGCCGGCGGGGCCAGACGCTGTACGGCTACCCGGCGCTCGTCGATCGCGGCACGCATTGCGACGTCGAGGTGTTCGATTCGCCGGAGGAGGCCGCGCGCATCCACCGGGCCGGCCTGCGGCGACTGTTCGCGCTGCAGCTGAAGGAGCCGATCAAGTTCCTCGAGAAGAACCTGCCGGGCCTGCGCGAGATGGCGATGCAGTACATGTCGCTCGGCACGCAGGACGAGCTGCGCGACCAGCTGATCGACACGGCGCTCGACCGCGCGTGCCTGCAGGACCCACTGCCCGACGACGACGCGAGCTTCCACGCGCGCCGCGACGAGGGCCGGAGCCGCCTGAACCTGCTCGCGCAGGAAATCGCGCGGCTGGTCGGGCAGATCCTGGCCGAATACGCGGGGCTCGTGAAGAAGCTCGCGCAGGCGAAGCCGTTCGCGCAGGCGCATGCGGACCTGCAGCAGCAGCTCGCCGCGCTGGTCGGCAAACGCTTCGTGATCGATACGCCGTACGCGCAACTGGCGCACTTCCCGCGCTACCTGAAGGGCATCGCGCTGCGGATCGACAAGCTGAAGGCCGACCCGGCGCGCGACGCGAAGCAGTCGGCCGACCTGTTGCCGCTCGCCCAGCAGTACCAGCGCGCGGTGTCGCAGCGCGGCGGCGTCGCCGATGCGCGGCTCGCGGAATTCCGCTGGCTGCTCGAGGAACTGCGGATTTCGCTGTTCGCGCAGGAACTGCGCACACCGATGCCTGTCTCTGTCAAGCGTCTGCACAAGGTCTGGGAGTCGATGCAGCGCTAGCGCAACATCGGTTTCCCGGGCCCGCACCGGTGGCCGGCCCCGGCCGGCCGCGCGGCGCCTGCCGCGCGGGCCGACCGGGCCGCCCCGGCGTGCGTCGAAGTGGCGCAATGCCGGCTTCGGTCAACCGGCGGGGCCGGTTGAACGTTTTACAATGACGGTTGTTCCTCGACGTGAGTCTTCATGCGCACTTTCCTTTCCCTCGGCCGCACGCTCGCGCTGGCCGCCGCCGTGCTGGCGCCCGCCGCACACGCGAATAACGTCATCATCCTCAATTCGGCCGAAGCGACGCTTTCCCTGATCGACCAGCAGACCCGCGAAGTCGTCAGCACGATGCCGACCGGCAAGGAACCGCATCACCTGATGGCGACGCCCGACAATTCGTCGCTGATCGTTGCAAATTCGGTCTCGAACAGCCTGATGTTCCTCGATCCGAAGACGGGCAAGCTGCAGCGCACCGTCGAGGGGATCGACGATCCTTACCAGCTCGGCTTCTCGCCCGACCGCAAATGGTTCGCGGCGGCCGGCCTGCGGCTCGACCGCGTCGACATCTACGGCTACGACGGCCGCGACCTGAAGCTCGTGAAGCGCGTGCCGCTCGCGGTGATGCCGAGCCACCTCGCGTTCACGAAGGACAGCAAGACGCTGCTCGTGTCGCTGCAGGTCTCCGGCGAGATCGCGGCGATCGACCTGCCGACGCAGACGGTCAAGTGGAAGATGAAGGTCGGCAAGGTGCCGGCCGGCCTGTGGCTCACGCCGGACGACAAGTACCTGCTCGTCGGGATGACCGGCGCGGATTACGTCGCGGTGGTCGACTGGCGCAACCAGAAGGTCGTCAAGCAGATCTACACGGGCAAGGGCGCGCACAACTTCCGCTCGCTCGCCGACGGCACGCACGTCGCGGTCACGAACCGGGTCGCGAACACGATCAGCATCATCGACGAGAACACGCTCACCAACGTCGGCGACATCACCGGGCTGCTGCCGGGCCCGGACGACATGGAGCTGTCCGCCGACAAGAAGACGCTGTGGGTGACGTTCCGCTTCGCGAAGAAGGTCGGGATCATCGACCTGGCGTCGCGCAAGCTGGTGCAGACGATCGCCGTCGGCCGCTCGCCGCACGGCATCTATTTCTACGACCGCGCGCCGTGGCGCGCCGCGAACGGCGCGTGACGGGCGGGGGAGAACGATGCTGCACCTGATCGATGCATTCGTCTCGGACATCCAGACCTGGCTGTACGTCGACGTCGTGCAGCCGCTCCTCTTCAAGTTCAACCTGATGGACTATGACGAGGACACCTACGACGCGCTGTACTGGGTGATCGTCGGGGCGCTGCAGATGGTGCTGATGTTCGTGCTGCTGCGCCCGCTCGAGGCGCTGCTGCCCGTCGAGCGCTGGACGAACCGCCGGGCCGTGCGGGTCGACGTGATCTACACGGCGATCGCGAAGCTCGGCATCTACTCGCTGTTCTTCTTCTTCGCGCTGCAGCCGCTGTTCGACAACTTCCAGGCGTGGCTGCGCCTGCACGGCGTCGCGAACCTGAACCTCGACTACCTGTGGCCGGGCGTGACCTCGAAGCCGATCGTCACGTTCGCGATCTATCTCGTCGTGCTCGATTTCGCCGGCTACTGGTATCACCGCTGGCAGCACAAGTTCGGCATCTGGTGGGAGCTGCACGCGGTGCATCACAGCCAGCGCCAGATGTCGCTGTGGTGCGACGACCGCAACCACGTGCTCGACGACGTGATCCAGTCGTGCTTCTTCGCGGCGATCGCGCTCGTGATCGGCGTGACGCCGTCGCAGTTCGTCGTGCTGACCGCGTTCACGAACTTCATGCAGAGCATTCAGCACACGAATGCACGGCTGCCGTTCGGCTGGCTCGGCGAGCGCCTGCTCGTGAGCCCGATCTTCCACCGCCGCCACCACGCGGTCGGCTATGGCCACGAAGGCACGAAGTACGGCTGCAACTTCGGCGTGCTGTTCCCGTGGTGGGACATGATGTTCGGCACCGCGTCGTGGAACCGCACGGTCGAGCCGACCGGCATCCGCGACCAGGTCGAGGGCGTGTCCTACGGCGAAGGCTTCTGGGCGCAGCACGGCCTCGCGTTCGTGCGGATCTTCCGGCGCCTGTTCCCCGCCAAGCGCGGCGCGGCATCGGCCTGACCCGGCCATTCCCACGTTGAGCGGCTCTCCCACGCGGCCCGCATGTGCTTTGGCGCATGCGGGCCGCGTGGTTTATCCTTTCCCCGTTTTTCTCCGTCGATACAGGCTCGCATGAACGACTTGCTGCGTTCCTTCGTCCGGGCATTGGCGAGTGCACTGCATCCGCGCATGCTGTGGCTCACCCTGATGCCGTTTCTCGTCTCGGCCGTCCTGTGGGGCGTCGTGCTGTGGTTCTCGTGGCAGTCGCTGCTGGACCTCGCACGCGGCGCGCTCGACGGTTTCGTGCTGACGGCCATGCTGTACCGTGCGTTCGACGCGATCGGCATGTCGCAGCTGCATGCCGTCGTCGCGCCGTTCGTGGTCGTGTCGCTCGCGATTCCGCTGATCGTGCTGACCGTGCTGCTGCTGATCGCGACGATTTCGATGCCGGTCGTGATCAAGCACCTCGCGAACCGGCAGTTCGCGGCGCTCGAGGCGAAGCGGGGCGGCACCTTCTTCGGCAGCGTGTTCAATTCGCTGTGGGCGGCGCTGGCCGGCGTCGTCGTGCTGGTCGTCACGATCCCGCTGTGGTTGATTCCGCCGTTCTTCGCGCTGTTGCCGCCGGTGATCTGGGGCTGGCTCACCTACCGCGTGATGACCTACGACGCGCTTGCGCTGCACGCGAGCCGCGACGAGCGCCGGGCGCTCGTGCGGCAGCACCGCTGGCCGCTGATCGGCATCGGCGTCGCGACCGGGCTGCTCGGCACCGTGCCGACCTTCGTGTGGGTATCGTCGGTCTGGATGATGGTGCTGTTCCCGTTCGTCGCGGCGGCCATGATCTGGGTATACGCTTTCATCCTCGTCTTCTCGGCGCTGTGGTTCGGGCATTACTGCCTGCGCGCGCTGGAGGACCTGCGTGCGAGTTCGCGCGCCACCGCAATCGACATGGGGCAGGCATGAGCATCGGCATCATCATCATCGGCGACGAAATCCTTTCGGGCCGCCGGCAGGACAAGCATCTGGCGAAGGTCATCGAGCTGCTCGGCGCGCGCGGCCTCACGCTCGACTGGGCCGAATACGTCGGCGACGATCCGGCGCGCATCACGGCGACCCTCGCCCGCGCGATCGCGTCGGGCGACATCGTGTTCTCGACGGGCGGCATCGGCGCGACGCCGGACGACCACACGCGCCAGTGCGCGGCCGCCGCGCTCGGCGTGCCGCTCGAGCTGCATCCGGAAGCGAAGGTGCTGATTTCCGAGCGGATTCGCGAAACGCACACCGATCCGGCCAAGCCGGTCGATTTCGAGTCGCCGGAGAACCAGCACCGCTTCAACATGGGCGTGTTCCCGGTGGGCGCGACGATCATCCCGAACGGCTACAACCGGATTCCCGGCTTCTCGGTCGGCGACCTGCACTTCGTGCCGGGCTTCCCGGTGATGGCGTGGCCGATGATCGAATGGGTGCTCGACACGAAGTACGCGCACCTGCATCACGCGACGCCGCACGCGGAGCGCTCGCTGTACGTGTTCGAGCTGCCGGAATCGACGCTCACGCCGTTGATGGAGCGCATCGAGCGCGATTTCCCGGGCGTGCGCGTGTTCAGCCTGCCGAGCGTCGGCGATGCGGAGCGCGGCGGGATCTACGCGCGCCGCCACATCGACCTCGGCGTGAAGGGGGAGCCCGAAGCGGTCGCGGCTGCATACGTGAAGCTGCGCGAAGGCGTGCACCTGCTCGGCGGCGACGTCGTCGAACCCGATACGCCGCGCGCCTGAGCGGCCCCTCGATCAGCCGCACAAAAACCACGGGCCGCGCAACGCGGCCCGTCATCGGCATGTCATCGCCCGGCTCGACGATGGGGTTGTCGCAACCGGCGGGCGCGGCGTGCCGTCAGGCGCCGATCCACGGCAGTTTCCGGAAGCACCAGCCTTCGACCGTCTTGCGGTGGCCTTCGGCGTCCTTCGCGCCCTCGAAGCCTTCGAGCAGGTCGAACGCCTTCGTGAAGCCGGCCTGCGTGGAGGCGACCGCGGCGAGCTTCGAGCGCGCGGCGCTGCGGCACAGGAACAGGATGGGCGTATCGGCCGGGAGGGCCGCCTTCAGTTCGTTGACGAATTCGGCGTTCGGCACGCCGCCCGGGTAGCGCGTCCATTCGAGGTGCAGGTACTGGCCGTCGCCGACGAGCGGGCGGCCGATCCAGTCGAGTTCGGCGCGGGTGCGCACGTCGACGAGGCGCGCCGACGGATCGAGCTGCAGCAGTTCGAAGGCCTCGGCCGGCAGCAGCGCCCCGGCGTAGTTGAGCGCGGCTTGTGCGCGGCGTTCGTCGGCCTTCGCGTAAAGCTGGTCGAGCGTACTCATGGCAGGGAGTCTCCTATCGGTCAAACGAACATTCTAGCGCGGCGTCGCGGCACGGATGTCCGCGTGGGGTGCGGTGTGCGCACCCCACACGCGTTCACCAAAAGCGTGCAGAATGGCGCGCATGCACCAAGATGATTCCGTGGACGGAGCACACTGCGATGATTGCACCATCGCGGTGCTTCCGGTTGGCAGGCGGTGGGCAGCCGAGCCCCGGAATTGCGCAGCACAGCCCCGTCGCGACGAGCGCTGGCGCGATTCGCGCCAATCTCGCGCATAGGTGGCACGGAAGCTGCTTTATAGGATTCGGTCGAATCGGGGCGCGCTGCGCCAAAGCAAGACCCCGGTCAGCTCGATAAACGAGGCGGTTCCCAGTCCGCCGGAATTGTTCAATCAGGAGAAGAGGTTATGAGTAAAACCGTCGCCGACGTCATGCAGCTCGTGAAGGACGAGGACGTCAAGTTTGTCGATTTCCGCTTCACGGATACGCGCGGCAAGGAACAGCACGTGTCGGTGCCGGTTTCGGCGTTTGACGAAGACAAGTTCGAAAGCGGCCATGCATTCGACGGCTCGTCGATCGCGGGCTGGAAGGGCATCGAGGCGTCGGACATGCTGCTCATGCCGGACCCGACCGCTGCCTTCGTCGACCCGTTCTATGAAGAGTCGACCCTGGTGCTGACCTGCGACGTGGTCGAGCCGGCCGACGGCAAGGGCTACGAGCGCGACCCGCGTTCGCTCGCGAAGCGCGCGGAAGCGTACCTGAAGAGCACGGGCATCGGTGACACGGCCTACTTCGGTCCGGAACCGGAATTCTTCATTTTCGACTCGGTCCAGTGGAACACGGACATGTCGGGCTGCTTCGTGAAGATCAACTCGGAAGAAGCACCGTGGTCGGCTGGCAAGGAATTCGAAGGCGGCAACACGGGCCACCGTCCGGGCACGAAGGGCGGCTACTTCCCGGTCGCGCCGGTCGACACGTTCCAGGACATGCGTTCGGAAATGTGCCTGCTGCTCGAACAGCTCGGCATCCCGGTCGAAGTGCACCACCACGAAGTGGCGGGCCAGGGCCAGAACGAAATCGGCACGAAGTTCTCGACGCTGGTCCAGCGCGCCGACTGGACGCAATGGTCGAAGTACATCATCCATAACGTCGCGCACTCGTACGGCAAGACGGCAACCTTCATGCCGAAGCCGGTCGTCGGCGACAACGGTTCGGGCATGCACGTTCACCAGTCGATCTGGAAGGACGGCCAGAACCTGTTCGCGGGCAACGGCTACGCCGGCCTGTCGGAACTGGCGCTGTTCTACATCGGCGGCATCATCAAGCACGCCCGTGCACTGAACGCGATCACGAACCCGACGACGAACTCGTACAAGCGTCTGGTCCCGCACTTCGAAGCACCGGTCAAGCTCGCCTACTCGGCACGCAACCGTTCGGCATCGATCCGCATTCCGCACGTGTCGAACCCGAAGGGCCGCCGTATCGAAACGCGCTTCCCGGATCCGATGGCGAACCCGTACCTGTTGTTCTCGGCGCTGATGATGGCCGGCCTCGACGGGATCCAGAACAAGATCCATCCGGGCGAAGCCGCGGACAAGAACCTGTACGACCTGCCGCCGGAAGAGGATGCAAAGATCCCGACCGTCTGCGCGGGCCTCGACCAGGCAATCGAAGCGCTCGACAAGGATCGCGAGTTCCTGACCCGTGGCGGCGTGTTCACGGACGGCATGCTCGACGCGTACCTCGCGCTGAAGGAGCAGGAGCTGGCGAAGTTCCGCATGACGACGCACCCGATCGAGTTCGAGATGTACTACTCGCTCTAATCGGCGATGGCGCTTCGATTCAGCGCCGTCATGCCGGTTCGTTCCCGTCGCGCGGCCTGCGGCGGGAACGGCGGAGTCTGAAAGGGGCGGCGTCCAGCCGTCCCTTTTTTGTTCCCGTGATTTTCCTTTTCTGGCCCGTTGAGGCGCGACAAGCACGCAGATGGTTCTGAAGAATCTGATCAAGGCGAGAACGGGGCAGCCCGAGCGACTGACGGACGACGAGCGGCTCGCACGCTCGGGCCTGCTGGCGGGGCTGGAAGCGCTGCCGACGGTCGTGATCGTGCTCGACCGCAAGACGCTGCGGATCGCGTTCGCGAATCCGTCTGCCGAGGCGATGCTCGACATCTCGCGCCGGCAGCTCGCGCAGCGGCCGTGGGGCGAGATTTTTCCCAATGCGAACGAGCTGGCATCGACGATCACCGCGATCGGCGAGGAACGCTTTCACGCGACGCACCTCGATACCGTGCTCGACCGGCCCGGCCGCGAACCGCTGCATGTGCACGCGATCGTCGGCTTTCTCGAGACCGCGCCCGATTTCGTGCTCGTCGAGCTGTTCGAGAACGAGCGGCAGTCGCGCACCGATCGCGAGGAACGCATCCACGACCTGACCGCGGTCAACAAGCAACTGATCCGCAACCTCGCGCACGAGATCAAGAACCCGCTCGGCGGCATTCGCGGCGCAGCCCAACTGCTCGAATTCGAGCTCGGCGAGCGCGAGCGCGGCGAGTTGCGCGAATACACGCAGGTGATCATCAAGGAGTCCGATCGCCTGCAGACGCTCGTCGACCGGTTGCTGGAGCCGCACCGGCACCCGCACATCGTCGGCGACGTGAACATTCATGAAGTATGCGAACGCGTGCGCGCGGTGATGCTCGCGGAATTCCCGCGCGGGCTGACGATCGAGCGCGACTACGACGTGAGCGTGCCGGACCTGCGCGGCGACAAGGAGCAACTGATCCAGGCGCTGCTCAACATCGTGCGCAACGCCGCGCAGGCGCTGCGCGAACGCATCGCGCAGGGCGACGCGAAGATCGAGCTGCGCACGCGCATCGCGCGCAAGGTGACGATCGCGAAGCGCCTGTACCGGCTGGCACTGGACTTGCACGTGATCGACAACGGGCCCGGCATTCCGGAGGAAATCCGCGACCGGATCTTCTACCCGCTCGTGTCCGGGCGCGACGACGGCAGCGGCCTCGGCTTGACGCTCGCGCAGACGTTCGTGCAGCAGCATGACGGGACGATCGAGGTCGAAAGCCGGCCCGGACGTACCGAATTTCAGATCCTGCTGCCGCTCGACCATTGAGCGGCGGCATGGCGATTCACCAGATTTACCCATATCTGACCGACCTATGAAGCCGATCTGGATAGTAGACGACGACCAATCGATCCGCTGGGTGCTCGAAAAGGCGCTCGCCCGGGACAGCTTCGCGACGAAGAGCTTCGCGAACGTGCGTGACGCGCTGGCCGCGCTCGACCACGAGACCCCGCAGGTGCTCGTATCCGACATCCGGATGCCGGGCGGCTCGGGCCTCGAGTTGCTGCAGGCGATGCACGAGCGCCTGCCGGGCCTGCCCGTCATCATCATGACGGCGTTCTCCGATCTAGACAGCGCCGTCGCGGCGTTCCAGGGCGGCGCGTTCGAATATCTCGCGAAGCCGTTCGACGTCGACAAGGCGGTCGAACTGATTCGCCGCGCGGTGGAAGAAAGCCTGCGCGGCGGCGCGCCGCAGGACGAGCGCGTGGCCGAGGCGCCCGAGATGCTCGGCCAGGCGCCCGCGATGCAGGACATGTTCCGCGCGATCGGCCGCCTGTCGCACTCGGCCGCGACCGTGCTGATCACCGGCGAATCGGGCACCGGCAAGGAGCTCGTCGCGCGTGCGCTGCACCGTCACAGCCCGCGTGCGAACGGGCCGTTCATCGCGCTGAACACCGCGGCGATTCCGAAGGACCTGCTCGAATCCGAGCTGTTCGGCCACGAGCGCGGCGCGTTCACCGGCGCGCAGACGACGCGGCAGGGCCGCTTCGAGCAGGCCGAGAACGGCACGCTGTTCCTCGACGAAATCGGCGACATGCCGTTCGACCTGCAGACGCGCCTGTTGCGCGTGCTGTCGGACGGGCAGTTCTATCGGGTCGGTGGCCACAACCCGCTGCGCGCGAACGTGCGCGTGATCGCCGCGACGCACCAGAATCTCGAATCGCGCGTGCGGCAGGGGCTGTTCCGCGAGGACCTTTACCACCGGCTCAACGTGATCCGGCTGCGCCTGCCGCCGCTGCGCGAACGCAGCGAGGACATCGCGCTGCTCACGCGCCACTTCCTGCAGAAGAGCGCGCGCGATCTCGGCGTCGAGCCGAAGCGCGTGTCCGACGAAGCGCTGGCTTACCTCACGTCGCTGGCGTTTCCCGGCAACGTGCGCCAGCTCGAGAACCTCGCGAACTGGCTGACCGTGATGGCGCCCGCGCAGACGGTCGAGATCAAGGATCTGCCGCCCGACCTCGTGCCGGCCGGCGCGCCGGTCGCTGCAACGGGCGATGGTGCGGATGCGCACGGCAGCGGTGGCGAGACGGCGCTCGCGCAACCGGCGACCGGTGTGGCAACGGTGGCGTCCGCGCCCGTCGGGGCGGCGCCGAACGGCGGTGTGCCGGCCGGTTATCCGCTGTGGGAGCATGGCCTGCGCACCGAGGTCGCACGGCTGTTGCGCGAGAACTCGGCCGATGTGATGGACGAACTCGCACGCCGCTTCGAGGCGGCCGTGATCCGCGAGGCGCTCGACTTCACGCGCGGCCGCAAGGTCGAGGCCGCGGAGCGGCTCGGCATCGGCCGCAACACCATCACGCGCAAGATCCAGGAACTCCATCTGGAGCCCTGAGCACGATTTGCGGCATGCGCGGGCGTCGCGCATGCCGCGATCGGACATAATCGCGGTTTGCACGCCGTTTGCCATTCCGCCGATCCTCAATGTCCGATTCCTTCCGCTGGCCCGCCGGGGCCGACCCGTTCCGTTTCCTCGAATCACTCGACAGCAAGCGCGCCCGCACGTGGGTCGACGAGCAGAATGCGCGCACGCGCGCCGCGCTGCGTGACGACGACGCGTATCGCGCGCTGACGGCGCGCCTCGCCAAAGCGTACCTGCCGCGCGAGCGCCCGGTGATTCCGACGCGCTGGCGCGACTGGGCCTACGACCTGTGGCAGGACGATCTCCATCCGAAGGGGCTGTGGCGCCGCACGCGCTGGGACGACTGGCGCGCGGGAAAACCGGCGTGGGAAACGCTGCTCGACGTCGACGCGCTCGGTGCGGAGGAGGGCGAGTCGTGGGTGTTCGAGCAGGACGCGATCCTGTACCCGGACGGCGATCGCGCGCTGCTGTCGCTGTCGCCGGGCGGGGCCGACGCGGTCGTCGTGCGCGAATTCGATCTCGTCGAACGCCGTTTCGTCGACGGCGGTTTCACGATCGACGAGCCGGGACATCACACGGTCGGCTGGATCGATCGCGATACCGTCTACGTGAGCTGGGATCGCGGCGAAGCGCATGCGACCGCGGCCGGCTATCCGTATGAAGCGCGGCGCTGGGTGCGTGGCACCGCGCTGGCCGACGCGCCCGTCGTCTTCCGCGGCGAACCCGACGACATCAGCGCGGGTGCGGGGTTCGATCCGATCGACAACCGTCACGTCGCGTGGCGCAGCGTCGATTTCTTCGACGCACACGCGTACCGCTTGACGGAGGCAGGCGAGTGGGTGCGCTACGACGTACCGACCCACGTCGAGGTCGGGTTCTGGGAAGGCTGGCTCATGCTGGAGCCGCGCCTCGACTGGGATTGCGACGGCGTGCGCCATGCGGGTGGTTCGCTGCTCGCGATCCGCGAGCAGGCGTTCCTGGCCGGGTCGCGCGAACTCACGACGCTGTTCGCGCCGCAACCGTCGACGTCCGCATGCACGTGGACGCACACGCGCACGACGCTGATCGCGAGCTGGCTCGACGACGTGCACAACCGCACGATGCTGTGGCAGCCGAGCCAGGCCGATGACGGTACGTGGACGTGGGACGCGCGGCCGTTCGAGTGGCCGGGGCCGGGCGATACGCAGATCGACGTCGAGCCCGTCGAATCGACGCTGAACGACGAGATTTACGTGGACGTCGACACCTATATCGATCCGCCCGAATGCTGGCTGGCCGACCTTGCGGATCGCGCGGACGATGCGCCGTCGCGTCGCGTGCTGCTCGACCGGCCGCCGGTGCAGTTCGGCGCGGCCGGGCTCGTCGTGCGCCGCGCGAGCGCACGCTCGCAAGACGGCACGATCGTGCCGTACACGCTGATCGGGCCGCGCGATGCACTCGACGTGGCCGACGGTGCCGCGCGTGTCGCGCGGCCGTGCCTGCTGTCGGGCTATGGCGGCTTCGCGATCCCGAACCTGCCGGGCTACAGCGATGCGTTCGGTATCGGGTGGCTCGAGCGCGGCGGCGTGATGGCGTTCGCGCACATCCGCGGCGGTGGCGAGTTCGGGCCGCGCTGGCACGTCGATGCGCAGCGCGAACATCGCCAGCGTTCCTTCGACGATTTCATCGCGGTGGCCGAGGATCTGGTCGCGACCGGCGTGACGACCGCCGCGCAGCTCGGCATCGAAGGCGGCAGCAACGGCGGGCTGCTGGTCGCCGCGTGCATGGTGCAGCGGCCGGAGTTGTTCGGCGCGGTGCTCTGCCGCGTGCCGCTGCTCGACATGCAGCGTTATCCGAAGCTGCACGCGGGCGCCGCATGGCTCGACGAATACGGTGACCCGGACGATCCGCACGAAGGTGCGGCGCTAGCCGCGTACTCGCCGTATCACCGTGTGCGCGAAGGCGTCGCGTATCCGCCGCTGTTGCTGACGACGTCGACGCGCGACGACCGCGTGCATCCGGCGCACGCACGCAAGATGGCCGCGCGCATGCACGCGCTCGGTCATGAACGGGTGTGGTACTGGGAGAACACCGACGGCGGCCACGGCAGCGCCGACGATCTGGAACGCGCGGAGGCCGATGCGGCCGAATTCGGGTTCCTGTGGGCTCATCTCGGGCCGGCGCCCGCGCGGCGCTGAACGCGCGCGGGCTGCCCGGAAGATCAGCCGACGACCGCGACGACGGGCGTGTGGTCGGACGGCTGTTCCCACGTGCGCGGCGTGCGATCGACTTCGCACGACGTGCAGGTTTCCGCGAGCGCCGGCGACAGCAGCACGTGGTCGATGCGCAGCCCCGCGTTGCGGCGGAACGCCATCATCCGGTAGTCCCACCACGTGAAGGTCTTCTCCGGCTGTTCGAAGCGGCGGAACGCGTCGACGAAGCCCAGCTCGATCAGCTGCGCGAAGTGGGCGCGCTCCTGCGGCGACACGAGGTTCTGGCCTTCCCATTTCGCCGGGTCGTGCACGTCGCGGTCTTCCGGCGCGATGTTGTAGTCGCCGAGCAGCGCGAGCTTCGGGTAGCGCTGCAGCTCGGTGCGCAGCCATGCCTGCAGCGCGTCGAGCCATTGCATCTTGTAGACGAACTTGTCGGAGTCGGGCGCCTGGCCGTTCGGGAAATAGGCGGACACGATGCGCACGCCGTCGACCGTCGCGGCGACCACGCGCTGCTGCGGGTCGTCGAAGCCCGGGATGTTGCGCACGACGTCCGATTCGTCGACGGACAGCGTGTCGCGCGCGAGGATCGCGACGCCGTTGTAGGTCTTCTGGCCGGTGAACCAGCTGCGGTAGCCGACCGCCTCGAGATCGGCGCGCGGGAATTTCTCGTCCGGCAGCTTCAGTTCCTGCAGGCACAGCACGTCGGTTCCACTTTGCGCGAGCCAGTCGAGCACGTGCTGCTTGCGGACGTTGAGCGAGTTGACGTTCCAGGTGGCGATTTTCATGAACGGGAGTGTGCGTGCGGGGTGAATGCGAAGGCCGCCATCTTACCGCGAGCACGGGGCGCGAACGCGCGCTTCGTGCGGGGCGGGGGAGGCGCCGCGCGCGGCCGTTTCGATGAATCGAGAAGAAATTGTGACAAAAGTATTGACGTGAGTACTCCCTCACCCTATAATTTATTTCTCTGACGCGGGGTGGAGCAGTCTGGCAGCTCGTCGGGCTCATAACCCGAAGGTCGTAGGTTCAAATCCTACCCCCGCAACCAAGCACACCAGACGATGTGCAGCGCAAGTGACCGATGCGCGCTTCGTCGACAGGAACCCGGCCCCGTGCCGGGTTTTTTGTTTTCCGCGCGGCAGCGATCAGCGCGCCGCCCACTCGACCGCCGCCTTCGCATGCAGCGCGGTCGTATCGAACACCGGCAGCGGCGAGTCGTCCGCGCCGATCAGCAGCGTGATTTCCGTGCAGCCGAGGATCACGGCCTGCGCACCGCGCCGGGCCAGTTCCTCGATGATCGTCACGTACGTCGCGCGCGATTCCGGCGAGACGATGCCGTGGCACAGCTCGTCGTAGATGATCCGGTGCACGTCGTCGCGCCCGCGTTCGTCCGGCACGAGCACCTCCATCCCGAACTTCCCGCGCAGCCGCTCCGCATAGAACGGCAGCTCCATCGTGTAGCGCGTGCCGAGCAGCGCGACGCGCTCGACGCCGGCATCGCGCAGCGCGGTGCCGGTCGGATCGACGATGTGCAGGAACGGCAACTTCACCGCGGCTTCGATCGCATCGCATACGCGATGCATCGTATTGGTGGTCAGCACGACCAGATCGGCGCCGGCCGCTTCGAGCTGTCGTGCGGCGCCGGCCATCCGTTCGCCGAGCGCGGCCCAGTCGTGCGTGCGCTGCAGCGCTTCGATCTCCGCGAAATCGACCGTGACCAGCACGCTCTTCGCGTTGTGGTGCCCGCCGTGCAACGCCTTCGAATGGCGATTGATCATCCGGTAGTACTCGGCCGACGATTCCCAGCTCATCCCGCCGATCAGTCCGATCGTCTTCATCTGTCACCTTTTGCGTTTCGTGTTTTGCGGCAGACGAGTATAGGCGCCGCTGTTCGTGCCCGGCCGGTACGATCCGCGCAAGGCGGGCCAGTACGGCGCCGCCGGCTACGGCCGCACGCGACAGTTGAAACCGGCACTGTGTTTTTGTACAGTATCGGCACCGTGAACCCGACCATCATTCCGCCTGCCGATCCGCACGTGCCGCCGCCCGGCGACGCGCAGCCGCGCATGCGCAAGATCATTCACTGCGACTGCGACTGCTTCTACGCGTCGGTCGAGATGCGCGACGACCCGTCGCTGCGCAACCGGCCGCTCGCGGTCGGCGGCCGGCCCGATCAGCGTGGCGTGATCGCGACCTGCAACTACGAGGCGCGGCGCTACGGCGTGCATTCTGCGATGTCGTCGGCGCTGGCGATGCGCAAGTGCCCGGACCTGCTGATCCTGCCGACCGCGATGGACAAGTACCGCGCGGCATCGCGGCAGATCATGGCGATCTATCGCGACTACACGCCCGACGTCGAGCCGCTGTCGCTCGACGAGGCGTACCTCGACGTCAGCGGGTCGGAGCGGTGCCAGGGGAGTGCCACGCTGATTGCGCGGGAGATCCGCCAGCGCGTGTTCGACACGGTCGGCGTGACCGTGTCGGCCGGCGTTGCGCCGAACAAGTTCATCGCGAAGATCGCGTCCGACTGGAACAAGCCCGACGGGCTGTTCGTCGTGCGGCCGCACGAGATCGACGCGTTCGTCGCGGCGCTGCCGGTGCGCAAGCTGCACGGCGTCGGCAAGGTGACGGCCACGCGGCTCGACCGGCTCGGCATCCAGACCTGCGCGCAGTTGCGCGACTGGCCGCTGATCGACCTGCACCGCGAATTCGGCGCGTTCGGGCGGCGGTTGTACGAACTGTCGCGCGGGATCGACGAGCGGCGCGTGCAGGCCGACCAGGAGCGCAAGTCGGTCAGTGTCGAGACGACCTACGTGACCGACCTGACGACGCTCGAGCAGTGCGCGGAGGAAATCCGCCGCCTCGTCGTGCAACTCGACGCGCGAATCGAACGGGCGGGCGCCGCGCGCTCGATCCGCAAGCTGTACGTGAAGATCCGCTTCGCCGATTTCCAGCGCACGACGGTCGAGTGCGTAGCCGATGCGACGAATGCGGACACGGCCGTCACGCTGCTCGCGAAGGGCCTGCAACGGCGGGCGCAGGCGGTGCGGCTGCTCGGCGTCGGCGTGCGTATCGACGAAGATACCGCCGAGCGCCACGGGCAGTTCTCGCTGTTCGACGACGAGTCGCCCGCGCCATGAAAAAAGGCACCGCCGAAGCGGTGCCTTTGCTCACATGCAGCCGAAAGCGCTGG
Source organism: Burkholderia sp. AU6039 (assembly GCF_002223365.1). Classification (NCBI taxonomy): domain Bacteria; kingdom Pseudomonadati; phylum Pseudomonadota; class Betaproteobacteria; order Burkholderiales; family Burkholderiaceae; genus Burkholderia; species Burkholderia sp. AU6039. The sequence continues at coordinate 2,014,451 of NZ_NKFK01000003.1, read as the reverse complement.
CGGCCCGCTTAGTGCGCGGGCGCGGCCATCCCGTTGTGGCGCAGCAGCGCATCGATCTGCGGCTCGCGGCCGCGGAATGCCTTGAACGAATCCATCGCCGGGCGGCTGCCGCCGACCTCGAGGATTTCGCGGCGATAGCGCGTGCCGGTCGCCGCATCGAGCACGCTGCCGCTCGTGGCCGCCGCTTCCTCGAACGCCGCGTACGCATCGGCCGACAGCACCTCGGCCCACTTGTAGCTGTAGTAGCCGGCCGCGTAGCCGCCCGCGAAGATGTGGCTGAACGTGTTCGGCCAGCGCGAGAACGCGGCTTGCGGGATCACGTGATAGCGCTCGTTGATCTCGCGCGCGAACGCGGTCACGCCGGTGGCGCCCGCCGGGTCGAAGTCGACGTGCAGCAGCATGTCGAACATCGAGAACACGATCTGGCGCAGCGTGCCGAGCCCGCTCTGGAAGTTCTTCGCCGCGATCATCTTGTCGAACAGCTCGCGCGGCAGCGCGGCGCCCGTGTCGACGTGCGATGACATCGACGACAGCACGTCCCATTCCCAGCAGAAGTTTTCCATGAACTGCGACGGCAGCTCGACGGCATCCCATTCGACGCCGTTGATGCCCGACACGCCGAGTTCGTCGACGCGCGTGAGCATGTGGTGCAGCCCGTGGCCGAATTCATGGAACAGCGTGATGACTTCGTCGTGCGTGAAGCACGCGGGCTTGCCGCCGACCGGCGCCGAGAAGTTGCAGGTGAGATAGGCGACCGGCGTCTGCACGGAGCTGCCGCGCTTCGCGCGCGAACGCGCGTCGTCCATCCATGCGCCGCCGCGCTTGCCTTCGCGCGCGTACAGGTCGAGATAGAACTGCGCGACGAGCGAGCCGTCGCGATTCTCGACGCGGAAGAAACGCACGTCCTTGTGCCACACCGGCGCGTCGTCCGGCTTGATCTGCACGCCGAACAGCGTCTCGGTGACGGTGAACAGGCCCTTCAGCGCGGCCGGCTCCGGGAAGTACTGCTTGACCTCGTTTTCCGAGAACGCATAGCGCTGCTGGCGCAGCTTTTCGGCCGCGAATGCGACGTCCCACGGCGCGAGTTCGGCGAGGCCGAGTTCCTTCGCGGCGAACGTGCGCAGCTCGTCCCAGTCCTTGTCGGCGTGCGGGCGCGCGCGCGTCGCGAGATCCTCGAGGAACGCGATCACCTGCTGCGGCGATTCGGCCATCTTCGGCGCGAGCGATACTTCGGCGAAGTTGCGGAAGCCGAGCATCAGCGCCTCTTCGCGGCGCAGCTTCAGCGCATCGGCGACGATCGCCGTGTTGTCCCATTCGGCCTTGCCGTCACCGTACTGCGGCCCGAGTTCCGACGCGCGCGTCGCATAGGCGCGGTAGAGCGTCTCGCGCAGTGCGCGGTTGTCCGCGTATTGCAGCACCGGGAAGTACGACGGGAAGTGCAGCGTGAATTTCCAGCCTTCCTTGGCATCCTTTTGCGCGGCTTCGCGGGCGGCCTCGATCGCGTCGCCGGGCAGGCCGGCCAGGTCGGCCTCATCCTGCACGAAATATGCGTACGCGTTGGTCGCGTCGAGCACGTGATCGGAGAAGGCCTTCGACAGCGCGGCCTGCTGTTCCTGCAGTTCGGCGAAGCGCGGCTTCTGGTCCTCGGGCAGCTCGGCGCCCGACAGGCGGAAATCGCGCAGCGCGTTGTCGAGGATCTTCTTGCGTTCGGTGGACAGCGTCGCGTATTCGGCGCTTGCGGCGATCGCCTTGTACTTCTCGTATAGCGCGAGGTTCTGGCCGACGCTCGACCAGAATTCGGTCACGCGCGGCAGATTCTCGCCATAGGCGGCCCGCAGTTCGGGCGTATCGGCAACCGCGTTCAGGTGGCCGACGATGCCCCACGCGCGACCGAGCGGCTCCGTCGCTTGCTCGACCGTCTCGACGACGGCTGCCCAGGTTGCCGGCGTCGCGGCCGCGCTTGCCGTCTCGACCGCGCGGTTGGCGTCATCGAGCAGCGTGTCGAGCGCGGGCGTCACGTGTTCCGGGCGGATCTCGCCGAAGCGGGGCAGGCCCGAGAAATCGAGCAGCGGGTTGGTGTTGGCGCTGGCGGACATAAGACTCCCTGTCTGTGGCCGGATGAACCGGAGTGAAAAGGGTAAGGCGCGCAAGGCAACGCGGCGCCCGATATCGACATTATTGGGGCGCATCGCGCGCTTTCCAATCGTTAGTTTCTAACGACGCGATTGACGCGGGGTCGGATGCGGGGTGGAGGCGTCGGGTGGCGCGGCCGACAGAATGCGGCCGGCAAGGCGCCGGCGTGCGGAACCGCACGCCGGCTGAACGGGGCAAGCGCTCAGGCTGCCGCGTCGGCGGCGCGCTCGGCGGCTTCGATCGTGTTGATCAGCAGCATCGTGATAGTCATCGGGCCGACACCGCCCGGCACCGGCGTGATGTGGCCGGCCACTTCCTTCACGCCAGCGAAGTCGACGTCGCCGCACAGCTTGCCCGCGTCGTCGCGGTTCATGCCGACGTCGATCACCGTCGCGCCGGGCTTCACCATGTCGGCGGTCAGGATGTTGCGCTTGCCGACCGCGGCGACCACGATGTCGGCCTGCCGCGTGTGCGCGGCGAGGTCGCGCGTCTTGCTGTGGCAGATCGTCACGGTCGCGCCGGCGTCGAGCAGCATCATCGCCATCGGCTTGCCGACGATGTTCGAGCGGCCGATCACGACCGCGTTCGCGCCCTGCAGCGGGATGTCATGCGCCTCGAACATCTTCATCACGCCGTACGGCGTGCACGGGCGGAACAGCGGCTTGCCGGTCATCAGCGCGCCGGCGTTCGCGACGTGGAAGCCGTCGACGTCCTTTTCCGGTGCGATTGCCTCGATCACCTTGTGGCTGTCGATGTGCTTGGGCAGCGGCAGCTGGACGAGGATGCCGTGGATCTTCGGATCGCGGTTCAGCGCGTCGATGTGCGCGAGCAGGTCGGCTTCCGACAGCGTGTCCGGGTACGCGTCCTTCAGCGAGAAGAAACCGTTGTCCTCGCACGCCTTGATCTTGTTGCGCACGTAGACTTCGCTTGCCGGGTTGGCGCCGACGAGGATCACCGCGAGACCGGGCTGGTGGCCGCGTGCGGTCAGGGCGGCGGTGCGTTCGGCGGCCTGGGCGCGCAGGGTCTTCGAAAGGGCGTTGCCGTCGATGAGGAGGGCTGTCATGGTGGTGGTCCTGCCGGGAAGTTGGAATGCGGTCGTGCGGCGCCCGAAGCGTCGCAGCAAAGCACGCGATTATACCGTTCGCCTGCCGCCGTCCGACAGCGAATAAGCAGGAAGCGTCATGGCCGCGGCGCTCGCGCGCCGGGAGAAAGGCCGCCGCCGCGCGAGTGGGCCGCATCGCGCGGGGCGGCCAGGGCTGGCTGAGGGCCGGGCGGGCAGTGCCGCCGCGGCCGGCGCTCGCTCAGGCCTGCTTCTTCGACAGCGCGAGGCGCAGCAGGTCAGCCACCGTGTTGACGTTGAGCTTTTCCATGATGTTCGCGCGGTGCGCTTCGACCGTCTTGATGCTGATGCCGAGATCGTCGGCGATCTGCTTGTTCAGGCGGCCCGCGATGATCCGTTCGAGCACCTGCTGCTCGCGCGCGGTCAGCTTCGACAGGCGTTCGCTCGCGGCACGCTGTTCCTGGACGCTCTTGCTTTCGCTTCGGGCCTTGTCGAGCATCCGCTCGACGAGCTTGCGCAGCTCGGCTTCGTCGAACGGTTTCTCGATAAAGTCCATCGCACCCTTTTTCATCGTCGAGACGGCCATCGGCACGTCGCCGTGACCCGTGACGAAGATGATCGGCAGCGCGGCATTGTCGGCAATCAGGCGCTCCTGCAGTTCGAGGCCGCTCATGCCCGACATCCGGACGTCGAGGATCAGGCACGCGATCTGGCCGGCCTGCTGGGCAGGCTGGTAGGCATCGAGGAACTGCTCGGCGCTCGAGAAGCATTGCACGCGATAGCCGTTCGCCTCCAGCAGCCAGCGCAGCGAGTCCCGTACGGCCTCGTCGTCGTCAACGACAAAGACGGTTTCCTGAGTGGTGGTGACAGGGCTATTCATAGTTCTCCCGTAACGGTATGTGATGCCGATGCCTCGCGCCCCCCTTGGCCGAGATCAGCGGGTTCCCCAATGGGCAGGCTGCAGTGGAACGTTGCGCCGGATATGCGGCCATCCGGCTCGACGTTGTTGACCACCCACAGACGCCCCCGATGCGATTCGATGATCGAACGGCAGATGTTCAGCCCCATGCCCATGCCATCGGACTTGGTGCTGTAAAACGGTTCAAACAGGCGCTCGGCGGTCGCTTCGTCGACGCCCGGGCCCTGGTCGATCACGCGGATGTCGACGAAGCCCGCCTCGATGTCGGCGACGACGCGGATCACGCCGTCCACCGACGCCGGCTTCACGTCGGCCATCGCTTCGGCCGCGTTCTTCATCAGGTTCACGAGCACCTGCTCGATCAGCACGGGGTCGACATAAATAATAGGCATTCTTGCGAGGATTTCCGTGACGATCCGGATCCTGCGCTTCCTGGCCTCGATTTCGGCGAGCCCGACCGCGTCGGCGACGATGTCCGCGACCCGCGCCGGCTGGCGCTTCGGCTCGCTGCGCTTCACGAATTCGCGGATCCGCTTGACGATCATCCCCGCACGCAGCGCCTGCTGCGCGGTCTTTTCCAGCGCGGGCTGCAGCGTCTCCGGCGTGCCGCGGCCGCTCTTCACGAGCGCGAGCGTGCCCGAGCAATAGTTGTTGATCGCGGCGAGCGGCTGGTTCAATTCGTGAGCAATCGACGACGCCATTTCACCCATCGTCATCAATCGGCTCGTGAACTGCAGCTTCTCTTCCTGCTGGTGCGCGAGTTCCTGCGCTTTCTTGCGGGTCGTGATGTCGGTCGCGATCTGCATCTGCGCGAGGTGGCCGTCCACCCACTGGATGTACTGGCGGCGCACCTCGAACCACTTCTGGATGCTCTCGACGTACACCTCCTGCGCGTCCGCCGTGCTGCTCGTCAGCGCGGCGGCCGGCAGGCCCGCGAACGCGTCGACCATGTCGATCGAGTCGGATGAGGCCTGCGCGCGGTCGAAGCCGCCGCCCGACAGCTCGAGATGGCCGTCCGGACGAATGCCGAACAGGTGGCGGTAGTAGCGGTTCGCGAACAGCAGCTCGGCTTCGTCGGCGGCCAGCACCGACACCGCGGCGTCGAGGCTTTCGAGCACCGTCGTGAAGCGCTCGTGCGCGGCCGCGAGTTCCTCGCGCGCGCGCTTCGGCTCGGTGATGTCGGTCATCGACGACATCCAGCCGGTCTGGCGGCCCGAGCTGTCGATCAGCGGCGACACGTACAGGCGCGCATGGAACAGCGTGCCGTTCTTGCGCCGCACGCGCAGCTCGAAGCCCGAGCTCGGCGCCTTGCCGCGCAGCGTCATGTCGAGCTGGCGCTGCATTTCCGGGTACGCGTCGCGCGGCCAGTACGGGAACGGCGCGACCTTGCCGACGAGGTCGGTTTCGTCCCAGCCGGTCATCCGGCAGAACGCGGGGTTCACGTGCGTGATGCGGCCGTGCATGTCGAGCACGCGCATGCCGATCAGCACCGAGTTTTCCATCGCGCGGCGGAAGAACGCTTCCGCGTACAGCGCCTGCTGCGCCTCGAAGCGCTGGCGCGTGTGCTTCCACAGGCTCCAGAGGCTCCACAGCACGAAGCACGACAGGCCCGCGACGAGCCATACGAGCGTATTGTTGGTCAGGTTCGTGAGCTGCGGGAATGCGTACACGCGCACGGTCAGCCCCTGGCCGGGCGGATCGAGCGGCAGGTCGTAGTGCGAGTCGCGCGGCAGGCGCGGGCGCGTCGACGTGGACGACAGCTCGCGGTTGTTCGCGTCGGTGATCGAGATCTTGTACTTCGACGACAACTCCTGCGGGATGTCGTGCTTCAGGATGCCTTCGACCGAGAACACCGCGGCGATCGAGCCGAGGTACTCGCGGTCGCCGCGCATCACCGGTGTCTGCAGCGTGATGAAGCCGTTGCCGAAGTCGTCGTAGATCAGCGGTGAATAGGCCTGACGGCGCGTGCTGCGCGCCTCGTCGTACGCGCCGCGCACGGCGTCCTGCATCTGCGCTTCGCCGGGCTTCGCGAGCCGCTGGCCGAGCAGCGGCGGATGCACGGTCGGCCAGCGCTGCACGCCGGGCGACGTGTACCAGTTCAGGTAGAGGATTTCCGGATGCGTTTGCATCACGTCCGCGACCGCCATCTGGAACGCGTTCTGGTCGAGGCGGCCGGAGGCAAGATCGCGCGACAGCGCCTGGAGCTGTTCCTGCGCGCCCGTCATCGACAGGCGGATCTGCTGCTGCGCCCATGCGACGTTACGGAAGAGGGTGTCTTCCTGCTGCTGCTGTTCGCGGCGATTGAGGCTCCACAGGATGAGGCTCATCACCACCAGGAACACCAGGATCGACAGCAGGGGCGTCAGCAAATAGGAATTGGACCACCACGGTCCGTGGTGCCAACGGGACGGCTGCGACTCCGCCGGCGGGCCCGACGGTCGCGCCGAGCGTGCGAAAAGCCGATCGGTCAACATGGCAGGATTGTAGCGCAGCGCAATACATGGAAAACCTATACCGGATATGTTGAACGGAAACGGATTTGTTCAGCCGCGACGCGCCGGAGAGCCCCGAAATATGGGTGCAGCGCAGCAATATTCCGCATTGCGAGAAAAGATCTCACAATTCGAAAATTTTGTTGCGCATGCCCGCGCACGCTCATTACAATCCGTCGGAGCTTGCCCGCAGCCGGTCGCGTCGCGTCGTCTGCACGAGAGCGATCCTCACATTCCAGGACCCAGGAGACGAGAATGTCCGCTGTACCGAACGAAGTGATGAAATATGTCGCCGCCGAACATGACGACGACCCGCAGGAAACCGTCGAATGGCTCGAGTCGCTCGACGGCGTAATCTCCTCCGTGGGCACTGGCCGCGCGCACTACCTGATCGAAAAGCAGATCGAATTCGCCCGCATGCACGGCGAACACCTGCCGTTTTCCGCGAATACCCCGTACATCAACACGATCCCGGTCGCCGCGCAGGCGAAGATCCCGGGTGACCAGGACATCGAGCACCGCATCCGTTCGTACACGCGCTGGAACGCGCTGGCGATGGTGCTGCGCGCAGGCAAGGACACGAACGTCGGCGGCCACATCGCATCGTTCGCATCGGCCGCGACGCTCTATGACGTCGGCTACAACCACTTCTGGCACGCAGCGTCCGAGCAGCATGGCGGCGATCTCGTGTTCGTGCAGGGCCACTCGTCGCCGGGCGTCTACTCGCGCGCGTTCCTGCTCGGCCGCCTGAAGGAAGAGCAGCTCGACAACTTCCGCCAGGAAGTCGACGGCAACGGCATTTCGTCGTACCCGCACCCGTGGCTGATGCCGGACTTCTGGCAGTTCCCGACCGTGTCGATGGGCCTCGGCCCGATCATGGCGATTTACCAGGCCCGCTTCATGAAGTACCTGGAAGCGCGCGGCATCACGAAGACGGAAGGCCGCAAGGTGTGGGCATTCCTCGGCGACGGCGAGACGGACGAACCGGAATCGCTCGGCGCGATCGGGATGGCGAGCCGCGAGAAGCTCGACAACCTCGTGTTCGTGATCAACTGCAACCTGCAGCGTCTCGACGGCCCGGTGCGCGGCAACGGCAAGATCATCCAGGAACTCGAATCGGAGTTCCGCGGTGCCGGCTGGAACGTGATCAAGGTCATCTGGGGCAGCCGTTGGGACGCGCTGTTCGCACGCGACAAGTCGGGCGCGCTGATGCGCCGCATGATGGAAGTCGTCGACGGCGAGTACCAGACGTACAAGTCGGAATCCGGTGCGTTCGTGCGCGAGCACTTCTTCAACACGCCTGAGCTGAAGGCGCTCGTCGCCGACTGGTCGGACGACGACATCTGGGCGCTGAACCGCGGCGGCCACGATCCGCACAAGATCTACGCGGCTTTCCACGAAGCCACGAACACGAAGGGCGCGCCGACCGTCATCCTCGCGAAGACCATCAAGGGCTACGGGATGGGCGAGTCGGGCCAGGCGATGAACATCACGCACCAGCAGAAGAAGCTGCCGGTCGAGCAACTGAAGAAGTTCCGTGACCAGTTCCGCCTGCCGATCACCGACGAGCAGATCGCCGACGTGCCGTACCTGAAGTTCGAGGAAGGCTCGAAGGAACTCGAATACATGCGCAAGCAGCGCATGGACCTCGGCGGCTACCTGCCGCACCGCCGCGAGAAGGCGACGTCGCTGCCGGTGCCGGCGCTCGACGCGTTCGAGCCGCTGCTGAAGGGCACGGGCGAAGGCCGCGAGATCTCGACGACGATGGCGTTCGTGCGGATCCTGAACATCCTGCTGAAGGACAAGGCGCTCGGCAAGCGCGTCGTGCCGATCGTCCCGGACGAATCGCGTACGTTCGGCATGGAAGGCCTGTTCCGCCAGATCGGCATCTGGAACCAGCAGGGCCAGAAGTACGTGCCGGAAGATTCCGACCAGCTGATGTTCTACAAGGAATCGGAAACCGGCCAGATCCTGCAGGAAGGCATCAACGAAGCGGGCGGCATGTGCGACTGGATCGCGGCGGCGACGTCGTACTCGACGCACGGCGAGATCATGGTGCCGTTCTACATCTTCTACTCGATGTTCGGCTTCCAGCGGATCGGCGATCTGGCATGGGCCGCGGGCGACATGCGTTCGCGCGGCTTCCTGCTCGGCGGTACCGCGGGCCGCACGACGCTGAACGGCGAAGGCCTGCAGCACGAAGACGGCCACTCGCTCCTGTGGGCGGCATCGGTGCCGAACTGCGTGAGCTACGACCCGACCTTCGGCTACGAGCTCGCGGTGATCGTCCAGGACGGCCTGCGCCGCATGGTGGCGGACCAGGAAGACGTGTACTACTACATCACGGTGATGAACGAGAACTACGAGCACCCGGCGATTCCGCAGGGCGAGCACGTGGCGGCCGACATCATCAAGGGCATGTACGCGTTCAAGAAGGCCGACGCCGACAAGAAGGCGCCGCGCGTCCAGCTGCTCGGCGCGGGCACGATCTTCAACGAAGTGATCGCTGCCGCCGACCTGCTGAAGAACGACTGGGGCGTCGCCGCCGACCTGTGGAGCGTGCCGAGCTTCACCGAGCTCGCGCGTGAAGGCCACCAGGTCGAACGCTGGAACCTGCTCCATCCGACCGAAGAGCGTCGTCTGTCGCACGTGCAGAAGTGCCTGAAGGACACGCAGGGCCCGGTCATCGCATCGACCGACTACGTCCGTGCGCTGGTCGACCAGATCCGTGGCCAGATCGATCGCCGCTTCGTCGTGCTGGGCACGGATGGCTTCGGCCGCTCGGATACCCGCGAGAAGCTGCGTCACTTCTTCGAAGTCGACCGTCACTGGGTCACCGTCGCCGCGCTCAACGCGCTGGCCGACGAGGGCACGATCGAGCGCAAGGTGGTCGCTGACGCGATCGCCAAGTACAACCTCGATCCGTCGAAGCCCAACCCGATGACCGTTTAACGCACACGCCGTGTGATGCCGCGCGCCGCTCCCGCGAGGGGCGCGCGCGGCCATGGAGACAGAAACAGATGAGTCAAGCGATCGAAGTGAAGGTGCCGGATATCGGCGATTACAAGGACGTGCCGGTGATCGAGATCGGCGTGAAGGTCGGCGATACCGTCGAACCGGAGCAGTCGCTCGTCACGCTCGAGTCGGACAAGGCGACGATGGACGTGCCGAGCCCGGTCGGCGGCGTCGTGAAGGAAATCAAGGTCAAGGTGGGCGATTCCGTGTCGGAAGGCTCGCTGATCGTCCTGCTCGAAGGCGGCGCCGCGGCGCAGGCGAACGGCGCGGCCGCGCCCGCAGCTGCTCCGGCGGCAGCACCGGCACCGGCTGCTGCAGCACCGGCGGCCGCACCGGCAGCAGCCGGCGGCACGCTCGAAGTGAAGGTCCCCGACATCGGCGACTACAAGGATGTGCCGGTGATCGAGATCGGCGTGAAGGTCGGCGACACGGTCGAGAAGGAGCAGTCGCTCGTCACGCTCGAGTCGGACAAGGCGACGATGGACGTGCCGAGCCCGGCCGCCGGCGTCGTGAAAGAGATCAAGGTGAAGGTGGGCGATTCGGTGTCGGAAGGCACGCTGATCGTGCTGCTCGAAGCCGCAGGCGCAGCGGCTGCCGCACCGCAGGCGAGCGCACCGGCTCCGGCCGCCGCCGCGCCGGCTCCGGCACCTGCCGCCGCACCGGCGAAGGCCGCCCCGGCCCCGGCTGCTGCTGCGCCGGCTCCGGCCGCCGCGTCGGGCGAATACCGCGCGAGCCACGCGTCGCCGTCGGTGCGCAAGTTCGCACGTGAGCTCGGCGTCGAAGTTGCACGCGTGCAGGGCTCGGGTCCGAAGGGCCGCATTACGAAGGAAGACGTCACGGGCTTCGTGAAGGGCGTGATGACCGGCCAGCGCGCAGCACCGGCCGCGGCAGCCGCGCCGGCAGGCGGCGGCGAGCTGAACCTGCTGCCGTGGCCGAAGGTCGACTTCTCGAAGTTCGGCCCGTTCGAGGCGAAGCCGCTGTCGCGCATCAAGAAGATCTCGGGCGCGAACCTGCATCGCAACTGGGTGATGATCCCGCACGTCACGAACAACGACGAAGCGGACATCACCGAGCTCGAAGCACTGCGCGTGCAGCTGAACAAGGAGCACGAGAAGGCGGGCGTGAAGTTCACGATGCTCGCGTTCGTGATCAAGGCGGTCGTCGCCGCGCTGAAGAAATTCCCGACGTTCAACGCGAGCCTCGACGGCGACAACCTGGTGTTCAAGCAGTACTACCACATCGGGTTTGCCGCCGACACGCCGAACGGTCTCGTCGTGCCGGTGATCCGCGATGCGGACAAGAAGGGGCTCGTCGACATCGCGAAGGAAATGGCCGAGCTGTCGAAGGCCGCACGCGACGGCAAGCTGAAGCCGGACCAGATGCAGGGCGGTTGCTTCTCGATCTCGTCGCTCGGCGGGATCGGCGGCACGAACTTCACGCCGATCATCAACGCGCCGGAAGTGGCGATCCTCGGGTTGTCGCGCGGCCAGATGAAGCCGGTGTGGGACGGCAAGCAGTTCGTGCCGCGGCTTACGCTGCCGCTGTCGCTGTCGTATGACCATCGTGTGATCGATGGCGCCGAAGCCGCGCGGTTCAATGCGTATCTCGGTGCGTTGCTCGCCGATTTCCGTCGCATCATTCTTTGATGAGCGGGGGGGCTCGCGGGGGCGTGGTTTTTTTGTTTGTTATCCATGCCCTGTCGTTGAACCTGTTTTGCTAACGGTCTATTAGCGTCGCCCCTGCGCGGGGCGGCGGTCACTTTTCTTTGTCTTCCAAAGAAAAGTAACCAAAAGAAAGGCGCGTCCTTGGGCGGACGGCAAAGGTGGTCCTGCCCAGGTTCGCGTTCTCTTGTCAGGCCGTAGTCTTGGGTTCTTTTGCGGGTTTCTCCCCCCTCTGTCTGCAGCTAATCAAGAAGGGGACAGTAATGAGTCTCATCGAAGTCAAGGTTCCGGATATCGGCGATTTCAGCGGCGTCGATGTCATCGAAGTCAACGTCAAACCCGGCGACGTGATCGAAAAAGAGCAGACGCTCATCACGCTCGAATCCGATAAAGCCTCCATGGAGGTGCCCAGCGACGTCGCCGGCACCGTCAAGGAAATCAAGGTCAAGGCCGGCGAGAAAGTCTCGCAAGGCACCGTCATCGCCATCGTCGAAGCATCAGCTGGCGCCGCCGCACCCGAAGCGGCCAAGCCCGCAGCTGCTGCACCGGCACCGGCACCGGCCGCCGCCGCTCCGGCACCCGCGCCGCAAGCCGGCAGCTACGCCGGTGCAGCCGACATCGAATGCGACATGCTCGTGCTCGGCGCCGGCCCCGGCGGCTACTCGGCCGCGTTCCGCGCCGCCGACCTCGGCATGAAGACGGTGCTCGTCGAACGCTACTCGACGCTCGGCGGCGTGTGCCTGAACGTGGGCTGCATCCCGTCGAAGGCGCTGCTGCATACGTCGCTGGTCGTCGAGGAAGCCGCGGCGCTCGCGTCGCACGGCATCACGTTCGGCAAGCCGGAAGTCGATCTCGACAAGCTGCGCGACTTCAAGGGCGGCGTCGTCAAGAAGCTGACGACGGGCCTCGCCGGCATGGCAAAGGCACGCAAGGTCGAAGTGGTCACGGGCGTCGGCGCATTCGTCGATCCGTTCCACATGGAAGTGCAGGGCGAAAACGGCAAGAAGGTCGTCAAGTTCAAGCAGGCGATCATCGCCGCGGGCTCGCAGGCCGTGAAGCTGCCGTTCATGCCGGAAGACCCGCGCGTCGTCGATTCGACCGGCGCACTCGAACTGCGCCAGCTGCCGAAGCGCATGCTCGTGATCGGCGGCGGCATCATCGGCCTCGAAATGGCCACGGTCTACTCGACGCTCGGCGCCGAGATCGACGTCGTCGAAATGATGGACGGCCTGATGATGGGCGCGGACCGCGATCTGGTGAAGGTCTGGGAAAAGTACAACGCGAAGCGCTTCGGCAACGTGATGCTGAAGACCAAGACGGTCGGCGCGGAAGCGAAGGAAGACGGCATCTACGTGAAGTTCGAGGGCGAGAAGGCCCCGGCGGAAGCGCAGCGCTACGACCTCGTGCTCGTCGCGGTGGGCCGCAGCCCGAACGGCAAGAAGATCGGCGCCGACAAGGCGGGTGTCGCGGTCACGGATCGCGGCTTCATCGACGTCGACAAGCAGATGCGCACGAACGTCCCGCACATCTTCGCGATCGGCGATATCGTCGGCCAGCCGATGCTCGCGCACAAGGCCGTGCATGAAGGCCACGTCGCAGCGGAAGCCGCACACGGCGAGAAGGCGTACTTCGACGCACTGCAGATCCCGTCGGTGGCGTACACCGATCCGGAAGTGGCGTGGGCCGGCAAGACGGAAGACCAGTGCAAGGCCGAAGGCATCAAGTACGGCAAGGCCGTGTTCCCGTGGGCCGCATCGGGCCGCGCGATCGCGAACGGCCGTGACGAAGGCTTCACGAAGCTGATCTTCGACGAGGAAACCCATCGCGTGATCGGTGGTGCCATCGTCGGCCTGAACGCGGGCGACCTGATCAGCGAAGTGTGCCTCGCCGTCGAGATGGGCGCGGACGCGGAAGACATCGGCAAGACGATCCATCCGCACCCGACGCTCGGCGAATCGGTCGGCATGGCCGCCGAGCTGTACGAAGGCGTCTGTACCGACCTGCCGCCGCAACGCAAGAAGTAACGCGACCGGCTCGGCCGGCAGTGTGCCGGCCATGAAAAAACGCCGCCTCCCGGGCCATCCGGGCGGCGGCGTTTTCTTTTATGCGCGGCCGATGCTCAAACGACCGTTCGAGAATGGTTGGCAACGTGCCGGTTCCAGCATGTTCCGGCGCCAGAAACGAAAAAGCCGCGCTGGGCGCGGCTCTTTCAGGAGCAGGGGACGCTTACGCGGCCGGCTTGCTCGTACGACGTGCAGCAGCGGCGGTAGCAGCCTTCGTTGCGACGGCAGCAGCAGCGTTGAAGTTCGTTTCAGCGATTTCGACGGCTTGCTTCGTGGCCTTCTGAACCGTTTCGTACGTGGTGTTCGCAGCGTTCAGTGCCGACTTCAGTGCAGCGACAGCCGTTTCCGAACCGGCCGGGGCGTTCTTCGCGACGTTGTCGACGAGTGCCTGGACCTTCTTGTTCTGCTCTTCGAATTGCGCTTCGGCAACCTTCGCGAACTCGGCTTGCGTCGACGATGCGATTTCATACAGGTGACGGCCGTACGACAGCACCTTTTCCGCGACCGGCTGCGACAGGCTGGCTTGCAGCGCGATCAGTTCCTGTGCGTCCTTCACCGACAGCAGGCGCTGCGCGTTTTCCTGGCCTTCGGCCAGCGTCGACTTCACGACCTGCAGGTTGAGTTCGATCAGCTTTTCGACGCCTTCGAACGCCTTGGTCGTCAGACCGAACAGGCTTTCGAGGTTGGCTTTCTGGGCGGCGGCGATTTGCTCGGGGGTCAGCAAGGACATGTCAAGCTCCTGAAAAGCGATCGCGTCGATCGCAGGGTAAAGGGCACTACGCTGGGGAACCTCGGATGCGCGTGCTTTGTGCAACGCAGCAATGAGGCTTATTTTAGGGCAGAGAAAACCAATGTCAAGTATTTTTTGTGCGTTGCACAATCGTGACAAATTATCGATAAAACAACGAGTTATCGTGCCTGTTCGGAATCGGTTTCATGCCGCGATCCCAGATGGTGCGCACGGCTGAGGGGCAGGCGCGGCGCACCATGATCATGCACAGGTAAACCTGACAGGCCTGTGGAACGTTATCCTTCTGTTCCTGTCGAAAACGCGCCGTTTCGATGCGCGTCCCGTGGCGACGTGCCGCCGCCACGGCCGAGACCGGCGCCCCTGGCACCCCGAGCGCCGGATACGTAGTTTCCCCGCTTTAAATCGCCTCCGAAGTGACGTTATCTCAATTAACCGTGTGTAATCGGGAGACGGGTACTGTCGGGCAGCGCGTCCCATGGATTTTTTCGATGGGAGCGGGAGGGTTCATTGGTCAGAGGTTGGCCGACCCTTACATTCCGGTTTAACGACGATCGGTAAGTGCCTAATATTGCTCTTTTTTTCAGCTTTAACTACACTTGCGGAAACCTCCCGCCCGCTTTGTCCAGACCCCAATGAAAGCCGAATCGTTTTCACCGCGCAGATTGTTGCAGAGCATGACGCTCGGCACGGCTGTGTCGGTCGCAGTCGCCTTGCTGGCGACCACCGCGTCCGTCGCGCCTGCTGACGCCTTTGCCGCCACTGCGAAGACCCAACAAGCCGCCAAGAAAAAGGCTGTCGCTCCTGCTTCGTCCGCGAAGAAGAAGTCGGCCAAGGCCAGCTCCGACAAATCCGCGAAGGTCGCGGCCGCCGACGCGCCGCGCGTGAAGGCGTCGCGCAAGCGCGTGACGCTCGCGTCGAACGTTCATGGCGTCCATCACGGCGCGGTCCGCAAGGTCGCGTTCCAGCCGCGCCGGCCGACCGTCGGCCAGGCGTTCGGCCTGCACGACACGCCGGACGCGCTCGCGCTGCGTTCGAGCGTCGCGTACGTCGTCGACCAGAACTCGGGCGAGCCGCTGTTCGACAAGAATTCGCACGCCGTCGTGCCGATCGCGTCGATCTCGAAGCTGATGACGGCGATGGTCGTGCTCGACTCGAAGACGCCGATGACCGACCAGCTCGAAGTCACGGACGAAGACCGCGACTACGAGAAGGGCACGGGCTCACGCCTGTCGGTCGGTTCGGTGCTGTCGCGTGAAGACATGCTGCACATCGCGCTGATGGCGTCGGAAAACCGCGCGGCCGCCGCGCTGTCGCGTTACTACCCGGGCGGCCGTCCGGCGTTCATCGCCGCGATGAACGCGAAGGCGAAGTCGCTCGGCATGACCGACACGCACTTTGAGAATTCGACGGGTCTGTCGAGCTCGAACGTGTCGAGCGCACGCGACCTCGTGAAGATGGTCAATGCGGCGTACCAGTACCCGATGATTCGTCAGTTCTCGACCGATCGCACCTACGAGGTGTACACGGGCAAGCGCAACCTGGTCTACAACAGCACGAACGCGCTGATTCGCGGCAATGGCTCGTGGGACATCGGTCTGCAGAAGACGGGTTTCATCAACGAAGCGGGCGAGTGCCTCGTGATGCAGGCGACGATCCACGGCAAGCCGATGGTGATGGTGCTGCTCGATTCGTTCGGCAAGTATTCGCGCTTCGCCGATGCGGCGCGCCTGCGCAACTGGCTCGATGCCGGCGGCGGCGAGCGCCTGACGGCGGCCAACACGCCGAGCGGCGGGACCTGATCGCACGATGGCGTGGCGGTTCGCCGCCGCGCCGATGGCTGAAAAAAAGCCCCGCAATCGCGGGGCTTTTTCATTGGGCGCGCGGGAGCGGCTTACGCCTGCCGCTGCAGCCCGTCCGCATCCTTCGCGGGCGCCGGCCGGTAGCCGAGCGATTCCGAAATGGTGAGGGCCGTACGGCTCAACTGGCCGAGCCACGCATCCTGGAGGCGATCGGCCGGCGCCGACAGCGACAGGCCCGCGACGAGCTTGCCCGAATCGTCGTAGATGCCGGCCGCGATACAGCGCACGCCGAGCTCCAGCTCCTCGTTGTCGCGCGCGCACGATTGCTGGCGCACGATCGTCAGCTCGCGCTCGAGCTTCGCGATGTCGGTGATGCTGTTCTGCGTATGGCCGGACAGCCCCGTACGCGTCGCATACGCGCGCACGCGTGACGTTTCGTCGGCCGCGAGGAACAGCTTGCCGACCGACGTGAGGTGCAGCGGCGCGCGGCCACCGATTGCGCGGACGACCTGCATCCCCGAGCGCTCCGAATACGCACGCTCGATGTAGACGATCTCGTCGCCCTGGCGTACCGACAGGTTCACGGTCTGCCCGGTGAGGCGGTGCAGTTCGCGCATCGGCATCAGCGCCGCGTCGCGTACCGACAGGCGCGCCTTCACGAGGTTGCCGAGCTCCAGCAGCCGCATGCCGAGGCGGTACGTGCCGGGATCGGAGCGGTCGACGAGACGGCAGGTCACCATGTCGTTGAGGATGCGGTGCGCGGTCGACGGGTGCAGCTCCGTCCGCTGCGCAAGCTCCTTCAGGCTGACAGGGTCGCTGTGCGCGGCGAGCGCGTCCAGCAACCGCATCATGCGTTCGATCACCTGGATCGACGTTTTGGAATCCGGGGTGGGTTGGCTCATGTCGGGGGAGAAATCGGTTGACGCGTCAAGCGGTGTTGGAACGATTGTATCTCGTATTGTGAAAAAAGCGAACGCCGTTCGAGGAAATCCTCGTTTCGCGCCGTGCGGGCTTGCGTGAGCGCCGGCGTTGGTCTTGCTGGCCAAACGGCGGATAATGAGAGCCGTTTTCTCGAAGGAGCACGTATGCGAGTCGGTTTGTTCGTGACCTGCCTGGTCGATCTGATGCGCCCCGAAATCGGTTTTTCGGCGCTCAAGCTGATTCGCGACGCCGGCTACGAGGTGATCGTGCCGCCGGCGCAGACTTGCTGCGGCCAGCCGGCCTACAACTCGGGCGACCGTGCGCTCGCGCGTGATCTCGCGGAAAAGACGCTGCGCGAGTTCGAGCAGTTCGATTACGTCGTCGCGCCGTCGGGTTCGTGCGGCGGGATGATTCGCGCCCACTATGGCGACCTGTTCCGCGACGACCCCGAACTGATGGGGCGCTACACGCGGTTCCAGCAGAAAGTCTACGAACTGACCGATTTCCTGGCGAACGTCGCGAAGGTGTCGCTCGCGCCGGGCGAATTCACGGGGCCCGTCACCTATCACGATTCGTGCTCGGGCCTGCGCGAACTCGGCGTGAAGGCGCAGCCACGCGCGCTGCTCGCGCAGCGCGGCATCGCGGTCACCGAAATGAAGGACTGCGAGCACTGCTGCGGCTTCGGCGGCACGTTCGCGGTCAAGTACGGCGACATTTCGGCGGCCATTGCGGACGAGAAGTGCGCGAACGTGCGCGCGTCCGGCACGGGCGCCGTCGTGCTCGGCGATCTCGGCTGCATGCTGAACATCGAAGGGCGGTTGCGCCGCACCGGCGACCGCGACACGCGCGTGCTGCACGTCGCGCAGGTGCTGGCGGGCGACGTCTGACGCCCGGTTCCGCTCACTTTTCCCCGATACCGCGATGCAAGTCCAATCGATGCATTTCAAGGCGCGCGCCGGCCAGAAGCTGGCCGACCAGCGCCTGCAGCAGAACCTGAAGAAGCTGTCGACGAAGTTCGTGTCCGCGCGCGCCGACGCGATGACCGCGATCGACTTCCCGGCCACGCGCGCCGCGCTGAAGGATCGCCGCAACCGCGCGCTGGAGAACCTCGACGTGTGGCTCGAGGCGTTCGAGCGCGAGGCGACGCGGCGCGGCACGACGGTGCTGTTCGCCGAAACGACCGAGGATGCCGCGCGGCTCGTGGCCGACATCGCGCGCCGTCACGACGTGAAGAAGGTCATCAAGACCAAGTCGATGGTGTCCGAGGAAATGCGCCTGAACGCGGTGCTCGCCGAAATGGGCGTGCAGTCGATCGAGACGGATCTCGGCGAATACATCCTGCAGATCAACGACAACGAGCCGCCGAGCCACATCATCGCGCCCGTCGTGCACAAGGACAAGGACGAGATCGCCGACCTGTTCGCGCGCACGCACCATCGCGAGCGGCTCACCGAGATTCCGGACATGACGCGCGAGGCGCGCGAGGTGCTGCGCCCGCATTTCATGTCGGCCGACATGGGCGTGACGGGCGGCAACTTCGTGATCGCCGAGACCGGTTCGGTCGCGATCGTGACGAACGAAGGGAACGAGGGGATGTGCACCGTGATGCCGCGCGTGCATGTGGCGGTGACGGGCATCGAGAAGGTGCTGCCGACGCTCGAGGATCTCGCGACCGCGATGCGCCTGCTGCCGCGCTCCGCGACCGGGCAGAAGACGTCGAACTATTTCTCGCTGCTGACCGGGCCGCGCGGGCCGGACGACGAGGACGGCCCCGAGCACAACTACGTGGTGCTCGTCGACGGCGGCCGCACGGGGCTGATCGGCGGCGAATTCCAGGAGATGCTGCGCTGCATCCGTTGCGGTGCATGCATGAACCATTGCCCGGTATATCAGAAGGTCGGCGGCCACGCGTACGGCTGGGTCTACCCGGGGCCGATGGGATCCGTGCTGACGCCGAGCTACGTCGGGCTCGACCGCTCACTCGACCTGCCGCAGGCCGCGACACTTTGCGGGGAATGCGACAGCGTGTGCCCGGCCGGGATTCCGTTGTCGCACCTGTTGCGCACGCTGCGCGAGAAGCAGGTCGAGCGGCACCTGCGGCCGTGGCGCGAGCGGGCGGCGCTCGCCGCATGGGGTTTCTTCGCGCGCCGGCCGATGCTGTACGCGCTCACGACCAAGCTCGCTGTGCGCATCCTCGAGCGGCTGGGCGGCAACGGGGGTACGCTGCGACGCCTGCCGATGATGGGCGGCTGGATGGACACACGCGATATGCCGACGCCGACCGGGCGCACGTTCCGCGAGCTGTACGCGGCGTCGCAAAGCCACCTCGGCTGACGACTGTTCATCGGGCGACAACAGTGCGTTCGCTATTTGTATATTTATCTCGATAGATGCGGTCTATAGAATCCTGTCTGTAGTCCCCGGAATTGGGTTTCGGGGTACGAGGTCAAGGAGGTCCGCATCATGAAAAAGACAATATCGATGTACTGGCCGCTGGCAATCGTCGTTCCGCTGGCCGCGGCTGCCTATCTGCATGCGATGGCCGAGGCGCCGTCGCGTGGCCCGCTCGCCGTTCACCAGGCATCCGCCGAGCTGGCGCGTGCGGTGTCGTTCGGGCTGGTCGACGATGCGGCGAAGCCGCTGCCGGCGGCGTCCGGCGACGTCGTGCTCGCCGTGCCGAAGGCGCTGTAAGGCATGGCGCCGTCGCTTTGCGCGGCGGCGCGATTTCGGCCGCCTTTGTATAATGGTGGGCTGTTCTCCCACGCGGTTCGCCGCGGCTTTCCGATAGTGCGATGACCCGCGTTTCGATCTGTTTCGTCTGTCTCGGCAACATCTGCCGTTCGCCCACCGCGGAAGGCGTGATGCGTCACCAGGTCGACGCGGCCGCGCTGGCGGACCGGATCGCGATCGATTCGGCCGGTACCGGCGACTGGCATGTCGGCGAGCCGCCGGATACGCGTGCGCAGGCGGCTGCTCGCGGCCGCGGCTACGACCTGTCGGCGCTGCGCGCACGACAGGTGAGCGCGGCGGATTTCGAGCGCTTCGACCTGTTGCTCGCGATGGACGAGGCGAATCTCGCAGAGCTGCGCCGCCGCTGTCCGCCGCAGCATCGCGACAAGGTGCGCCTGCTGATGGAATTCGCGCCGGATTCGGCCGAGACCGAGGTAGCCGACCCCTATTTCGGCGGTACGCAGGGCTTCGAGCAGGTGCTCGATCAGGTCGAGCGCGCGTGCGCGGGCCTGCTGGAGACGCTCAGGGCCCGTACGGAGCGCTGATCGCGCGGTTTTCAGCGATCTGCGAATACCCTTTCAAAGACATGGATACTTGACTAAAAACGTCAAATATTTATACTTGACCAAAATCGTCAAGATTGCAGTCCCCTAGACACCATGAGACTCACCACCAAAGGCCGTTTCGCCGTCACGGCGATGATTGACTTGGCACTGCGCCAGGAGCAGGGCCCGGTGACGCTTGCAGGCATCAGCCAGCGCCAGCGGATTTCGCTCTCGTATCTCGAACAGCTGTTCGGCAAGCTGCGCAGGCATGAAATCGTCGAATCCGTGCGCGGCCCGGGCGGCGGCTACAACCTCGCGCGTCGCGCGCAGGACGTCACCGTTGCCGACATCATCATCGCGGTCGATGAACCGCTCGACGCCACGCAGTGCGGCGGCAAAGGCACGTGCGACGGCTCGAAGCAGCCCGACGGCCATTGCATGACGCACGAGCTGTGGTCGACGCTGAACCAGAAGATGGTCGAATACCTCGATTCGGTGTCGCTGCAGGATCTCGTCGATCAGCAGCGCGCTCGCGAGGGCGCACCTGCGGTGCTGCGCGACCGGCGCGCGCCGGAGCCCGTTGCGGCGCCGGCCGAGCCGGTTCGCACGATGCCGCTCGGCCCCAATTCGGTGTTCAACATCGCGAGTTCGTGAGCGCGAAGGCGCCGCCATACCCCATAACGCACATAGTCCCTGCACAGAATTCCCGGAGCGACAGATGACCCAAGACACTCTCCACCTGCCCATCTATATGGATTACAGCGCGACGACGCCGGTCGACCCGCGCGTGGTCGACAAGATGGTGCCGTACCTGCGCGAGCAGTTCGGCAACCCGGCGTCGCGCAGCCACGCGTATGGCTGGGACGCGGAGCGTGCGGTCGAGGAAGCGCGCGAGAACGTGGCCGCGCTCGTGAACGCGGATCCGCGCGAGATCATCTGGACGTCCGGCGCAACGGAATCGGACAACCTCGCGATCAAGGGTGCCGCGAACTTCTACAAGGGCAAGGGCAAGCACATCATCACGGTGAAGACCGAGCACAAGGCCGTGCTCGACACCTGCCGCGAACTCGAGCGCGACGGTTTCGAAGTCACCTACCTCGACGTGAAGGATGACGGCCTGATCGACCTCGACGTGTTCAAGGCCGCACTGCGCCCGGACACGATCCTCGTGTCGGTGATGCACGTGAACAACGAGATCGGCGTGATCCAGGACATCGAGACGATCGGTGAGATCTGCCGCGAGAAGGGCATCGTGTTCCACGTCGACGCCGCACAGTCGACCGGCAAGGTCGCGATCGACCTCGCGAAGCTGAAGGTCGACCTGATGTCGTTCTCGGCGCACAAGACCTACGGCCCGAAGGGCATCGGCGCGCTGTACGTGCGCCGCAAGCCGCGTGTACGCATCGAAGCGCAGATGCACGGTGGCGGCCACGAGCGCGGCATGCGTTCGGGCACGCTGGCGACGCACCAGATCGTCGGCATGGGCGAAGCGTTCCGTATCGCACGTGAAGAAATGGCGACGGAAAACGAGCGCATCCGCATGCTGCGCGACAAGCTGCTGCGCGGCCTGTCGCAAATCGAGGAAACGTACGTGAACGGCGACATGGAGCGTCGTGTCCCGCACAACCTCAACATCAGTTTCAACTTCGTCGAAGGCGAGTCGCTGATCATGGCGATCAAGGACGTCGCGGTGTCGTCGGGCTCCGCATGCACGTCGGCGTCGCTGGAGCCGTCGTACGTGCTGCGTGCGCTCGGCCGCAACGACGAGCTGGCCCACAGCTCGATCCGCTTCACGGTCGGCCGCTTCACGACGGAGCAGGAAGTCGACTTCGTGATCAACCTGCTGAACAGCAAGATCGCGAAGCTGCGCGAACTCTCGCCGCTCTGGGAAATGCACCAGGAAGGCATCGATCTGTCGACGATCGAATGGGCCGCACACTGAGCGCCGGATTGAACATACCCGCGGGCGGATTCGCGCACGCAGACGTAACGAGTCAAGGAGTCTGAGTCATGTCTTACAGCAACAAGGTTCTGGATCACTACGAAAACCCGCGCAACGTCGGTTCGTTCGCGAAGGACGACGACACGGTCGGCACGGGCATGGTCGGCGCGCCGGCCTGCGGCGACGTGATGAAGCTGCAGATCCGCGTCGGCGCGGACGGCGTGATCGAAGACGCGAAGTTCAAGACCTACGGTTGCGGTTCGGCGATCGCATCGAGCTCGCTCGTCACCGAATGGGTGAAGGGCAAGACGCTCGACGAAGCACTGTCGATCAAGAACACGCAGATCGCGGAAGAACTCGCGCTGCCGCCGGTGAAGATTCACTGCTCGATCCTCGCGGAAGACGCGATCAAGGCAGCCGTGGCCGACTACAAGAAGCGTCACGACACCACGGCAGGCGATCAGGCAGCAGCCTGAGCGGCATCGAGCGGCTTCAGAAGGAACGCGGCGGGCCCCGGTGGCGCGCCGCGGCAAGGACATCATGGCAATTACACTGACCGAAAAAGCAGCACAGCACGTCCAGAAATACCTCGTCCGTCGCGGCAAGGGCATGGGCCTGCGGCTTGGCGTTCGCACGACCGGGTGCTCGGGGCTCGCGTACAAGCTCGAGTATGTCGACGAGCTCGCTCCCGAGGATCAGGTGTTCGAGAGCCATGGCGTGAAGGTGATCGTCGATCCGAAGAGCCTGGCCTACATCGACGGCACCGAGCTCGACTTCGCACGCGAAGGCCTGAACGAAGGGTTCAAGTTCAACAACCCGAACGTGAAGGACGAGTGCGGCTGCGGCGAATCGTTCCGCGTGTGACCACGCGGATCTCCGCGCGATGCGGGCAAGAGGCGGCACGGGCCGCCTTTTTAATGTGCGGCGTTTGCCGCGCGACGAACCGGAATTGAACGCGACGATGGTCTCGCTGAAAGACAGCCACTTCGACCTGTTTCACCTGCCGGCGCAATTCGCGCTCGACGAGACGGCGCTCGACGCCGCGTATCGGACGGTGCAGACGCAGGTGCACCCGGACCGCTTCGCGGCGGCCGGCGACGCGCAGAAGCGCATCGCGATGCAATGGGCCACCCGCGCGAACGAGGCGTATCGCACGCTGCGCGATCCGCTGAAGCGCGCGTCGTATCTGCTGTCGCTGCGCGGTGTCGACATCGGCGCGGAAAACAACACCGCGATGGAGCCCGCGTTCCTGATGCAGCAGATGGAGTGGCGCGAGGGCATCGAGGATGCCGCGGCCGCCCGCAACGTCGACGCGCTCGACGCGCTGCTCGCCGAGTTGCGCGAAGAGCGGCGCGTGCGGGTGGAGCGCCTCGGCACGTTGCTCGACAGCGGCGCCGATCAGGCGGCCGCCGAGGCCGTGCGCCAGCTGATGTTCATCGAACGGGTCGCGTCGGAAGTGGGCGCGCAGATCGAGCGCCTCGAAACTTAACCGCGTGCCTTGCGGCACGCGCAGCAAACGGGCCGAGCGCCCGAACGAACCAAGATGGCTTTACTGCAAATTTCCGAACCGGGCATGGCGCCGGCGCCGCATCAGCGGCGACTCGCCGTCGGGATCGATCTCGGCACGACGAATTCGCTCGTCGCGGCCGTGCGCAACAGCGTGCCTGAAGTCCTGCCGGACGAAACGGGCCGCGTGCTGCTGCCGTCGGTGGTCCGCTATCTCGAGAAGGGCGGCCGACGCATCGGCCACGAGGCGAAAGAGCAGGCCGCCACCGATCCGCGCAACACGATCGTGTCGGTCAAGCGCTTCATGGGCCGCGGCAAGGCCGAGGTCGAAGGCGCGGCGAACGCGCCGTACGAATTCGTCGATGCGCCGGGCATGGTGCAGATCCGTACCATCGACGGCGTGAAGAGCCCGGTCGAAGTGTCGGCCGAGATTCTCGCGACGCTGCGTTATCGCGCGGAAGATTCGCTTGGCGACGACCTGGTTGGCGCGGTGATCACGGTGCCCGCGTATTTCGACGAAGCGCAACGCCAGGCGACCAAGGATGCCGCGCGCCTCGCGGGCCTCAACGTGCTGCGCCTGCTGAACGAACCGACCGCCGCGGCGATCGCCTACGGTCTCGACAACGGGGCCGAAGGCCTCTATGCGGTGTATGACCTCGGCGGCGGCACGTTCGACCTGTCGATCCTGAAGCTGACGAAGGGCGTGTTCGAAGTGCTGGCCGCGGGCGGCGATTCCGCGCTCGGCGGCGACGATTTCGACCATGCGCTGTTCGATCACGTGCTCGCGCAAGCCGGCATCGACGCGAAGACGCTCGCGCCCGAAGATGTGCGCCTGCTGCTCGACCGTGTGCGCGTGCTGAAGGAAGCGCTGTCGTCCGCCCCGGAGGCGTCGCTCGACGTCACGCTGTCGGGTGGCGCGCACCTCGTGCAGACGATCTCGCACGACACGTTCGCGTCGCTCGTCGAGCCGCTCGTGCAGCGCACGCTCACGCCGACCCGCAAGGCGCTGCGCGACGCGCAGGTCACGCCGGCCGACATCAAGGGTGTCGTGCTCGTCGGCGGCGCGACGCGCATGCCGGTGATCCGCGACGCGGTCGCGAAGTATTTCGGCCAGCCGCCGCTCGTGAACCTCGATCCGGATCAGGTTGTCGCGCTCGGCGCGGCGATCCAGGCCGACCTGCTCGCAGGCAATCGCGGCACCGGCGACGACTGGCTGCTGCTCGACGTGATTCCGCTGTCGCTCGGTGTCGAGACGATGGGCGGCCTCGTCGAGAAGATCATTCCGCGCAACTCGACGATTCCGATCGCGCGCGCGCAGGAATTCACGACCTTCAAGGACGGCCAGACCGCGATGGCGATCCACGTCGTGCAGGGCGAGCGCGAGCTCGTCGCCGACTGCCGGTCGCTCGCGCGCTTCGAGCTGCGCGGCATTCCGCCGATGACGGCCGGCGCCGCACGCATTCGCGTGACCTATCAGGTCGACGCGGACGGCCTGCTGTCGGTGTTCGCCCGCGAGCAGCTGTCGGGCGTCGAGGCGTCGGTCGTCGTGAAGCCGTCGTACGGTCTTGCCGACGACGACATCGCGAAGATGCTCGAGGACAGCTTCAAGACCGCCGAGATCGACATGCGCGCCCGCGCGCTGCGTGAAGCGCAAGTCGAGGCCGAGCGGATGCTCGAGGCGACGCAGGCCGCGCTGGCGGCCGACGGCGAACTGCTCGACGCGGACGAGCGCGCGCAAGTCGACACGCTGGCCGCGGCGCTGCGCGCGGTGGCGCAAGGCGACGATACGAACGCGATCGAAGCGGCGACCAAGGCGCTGGCCGACGGCACCGACGAATTCGCGGCGCGCCGGATGGACAAGAGCATCAAGCGCGCGCTGTCGGGCCGCCGGCTCGACGAGATCTGAACTTACGAACTGCGCATCGGCCGGCAACGGCCCGCGCGACAATGAACCGTGCGGCGCCTGGCGCCGCACCCTGACTGACGGAACGGACATGCCTCAACTGGTGGTGCTGCCTCACGTCGAACTGTGCCCGGATGGCGCAGTGATCGACGCGACGCCCGGCAAGAGTATCTGCGACAACCTGCTCGAACACGGGATCGAGATCGAGCATGCATGCGAGAAGTCGTGCGCGTGCACGACGTGCCACGTGGTGATCCGCGAAGGCTTCAACGATCTGACGCCGTCCGAGGAGGACGAGGACGATCTGCTGGACAAGGCGTGGGGCCTCGAGCCGACGTCGCGCCTGTCGTGCCAGGCGATCGTGAAGGAAGATTCGGACCTGGTGGTCGAGATTCCGAAGTACTCGATCAACCACGCGAAGGAAAACCACTGACAGGAACCGGAGGCAGGCGATGAAATGGACCGATTCGCGTGAAATAGCCATTGCGCTGGCGGACAAGCACCCGGACATCGACCCGCAGCGGATCAACTTCGTCGACCTGCGCCAGTGGGTGCTCGAGCTCGACGGCTTCAACGACGATCCGACGCACTCCGGCGAGAAGATCCTCGAAGCGATCCAGGCCCACTGGATCGACGAATCTGACTTCGACGACGAAGACTGAACCCCGCGTGCGCCGCAACGGCGCAGACGGCGGTCAATGAAAAAACGGCTCGTGAGCGATTGCACACGAGCCGTTTTTCGTTTTCAGGCCGCTTGCCCGCGCACGTTGCGCGGGCAGGGGAGTCACGCGATCACGCGCCGACCAGCGTGCCGTTCTGGATCCGCACGCGCTGGCCCTGGCCGAACGGCGGCGGGTTGCGGTACGTGAACGTGCGCGTCGCGCCGCTTTCCATCTGCACTTGCACCTGGTAGTCGGTTTCCGCGCGCACCTGCTTCTCGACCTGGTTGCCGGCGAGACCGCCGCCCAGTGCGCCGATGATCGTCATCGCCGTGCGGCCGTTGCCGTTGCCGAACTGGTTGCCGAGCAGGCCGCCGGCTGCTGCGCCACCCACGGCGCCGATCCCCGAACTTTGGCCCGGCGTGCGCGTCTGCGTGATCGCGACGACCGTGCCGCAGCTCTGGCAGTACGACTGCGCGGGCGCCGACGGCTGCTGTGCGTATTGCGGCGGCTGCGGTGCCGTGGTGTGACGGCGATGCGGTGCAGCCGGACGCGGCGCGGGCTTCGGTTCAGCCTGCGCGACGGCAGCCTTCTGCTCGGCGGCCTTCTGCTGCGCGGCGGCCTGTTCGGCCGCCTGCTGCTGGGCCTGCGCGGCCAGTGCGGCGCTGGCGGCCGCTGCCGTATCGACCGCCGGCTGCGACGCGATCAGCGCGGCCTGGGTCTGGCCGTTCTGTTCGTTGCTGCTGGTGGCTTTCGGGAAGACGCCCGTGATCGCTGCCGTCGCCGCGAGGCTGGCGACGATGACGGCGCCGGCCGCGGTGGCGATCAGCGGGTGGAGGCGTTGCTTTTGCGGCGTGGTCTGATTCTGGTTGTCCATTTTGTTCTCCAATGTCGATCCGGATCGGCGCGCTGCGCCGGAGCAGGATCCCACGCTCGGGAGCGAGCAGACTCGGCGTTCCGGCGCCTCGTTCTGGTCCCGTGGTCATGCGTGGTGACGCAACAGGAGTGTCGTCCACGGCCCAGCGGCGCGCCGTATCAAGGTGTAACGAATTGCAGCGGAGCACCGGCAGCCATGACAGGGAAAACCCGGAAAAGGCCGTCGCGACGAGGGGATAAAACGGGGGAGGATCGAAAGCCGGCGGACGCCGGCTGGCGGGATTTACGCGTCGTTACAAAGCTGACGCGTGCGCGCCGCAGGGCGCGGCGCACACGCGGGCGCAGCGATCAGTCTTCGCGGCGCAGGTGCGGGAACAGCAGCACGTCGCGGATCGTCGGGCTGTCGGTCAGCAGCATCACGAGGCGGTCGATGCCGATCCCGCAGCCGCCGGTCGGAGGCATCCCGTACTCGAGCGCGCGGATGTAGTCGGCGTCGAAGAACATCGCTTCCTCGTCGCCCGCATCCTTCTGCTCGACCTGCTTCTTGAAGCGCGCGGCCTGGTCTTCCGGATCGTTCAGCTCCGAGAAGCCGTTCGCGATTTCGCGGCCGGTCATGAACAGCTCGAAACGCTCGGTGATGCCCGGCACCGTATCCGATGCGCGTGCGAGCGGCGACACCTCGACCGGGTAGTCGATGATGAAGGTCGGCTCCCACAGCTGCGCTTCGGCCGTTTCCTCGAACAGCGCAAGCTGCAGCGCGCCGATGCCCGCGTTCAGGAACGCCGGCTGCGACACGTCGACGCCGAAGCGCTTCAGTTCGGTGCGCAGGAACGCGTCGTCGGACAGCTGGCCGTCGGTGTAGTCCGGTGCGTACTTCTGGATTGCCTGCGTGATCGTCAGGCGGTGGAACGGCTTCGCAAGGTCGAGCTCGCGGCCCTGGTACTGGATCGTCGCGGTGCCGAGCGCATCGATCGCCGCCTGGCGGATCAGCTGCTCGGTGAAGTCCATCAGCCAGCGGTAGTCGGTGTACGCGGCGTAGAACTCCATCATCGTGAATTCCGGGTTGTGACGCGGCGACACGCCTTCGTTCCGGAAGTTACGGTTGATTTCGAACACGCGTTCGAAGCCGCCGACGATCAGGCGCTTCAGGTAGAGCTCCGGCGCGATGCGCAGGAACATCTGCATGTCGAGCGCGTTGTGATGCGTGACGAACGGCTTCGCGGCCGCGCCGCCCGGGATCGGGTGCAGCATCGGCGTCTCGACTTCCATGAACTCGGCGTTGTCCATGAACTTGCGGATCGACGCGATCGTCTTGGTGCGGGCGCGGAACGTGTCGCGCGTTTCCGGCGTGACGATCAGGTCGACGTAGCGCTGGCGGTAGCGCATTTCCTGGTCCGACAGGCCGTGGAACTTGTCCGGCAGCGGGCGCAGCGCCTTCGACAGCAGGCGCAGTTCCTTGCACTGGACCGACAGCTCGCCCTTGTTGGTGCGGAACAGCACGCCGCGCGCGGCGACGATGTCGCCGAGGTCCCACTTCTTGAATGCGTCGTAGGTTTCCGCGCCGACGTCGTTCGGCGTCACGAAGAACTGGATCTGGCCCGAACCGTCCTGCACCGTCGCGAAGCTTGCCTTGCCCATCACGCGCTTGAGCATCATGCGGCCGGCGACCGACACCTCGACCGGGTTCGCTTCGAGCGCGGCCTTGTCCGAGTCGGCGAATTTCGTCTGCAGATCGGCTGCGTGATGTTCCGGGCGGAAATCGTTCGGGTAGGCGACGCCTTGCTCGCGCAGGGCGCGCAGCTTCTCGCGGCGCTCGGCGATGATCTGGTTTTCGTCCGCGGTGACGGCGGGCTGCGTTTGGGTCGGTTCGGTCATGATGGTCGGAATTCGGAGTGGGTGCGGCAACGCAAACGGGAAGGGCAAGGGGGCGCGACCCGGCAGGGTCGCGCCGCGGCGCTTACACGCCCTGTTTGAGGCTCGCGCTGATGAAGTCGTCGAGGTCGCCGTCGAGGACGGCTCGCGTGTTGCTCATTTCGACGTTCGTGCGCAGGTCCTTCACGCGGCTCTGGTCGAGCACGTACGAACGGATCTGGTGGCCCCAGCCCACATCGGTCTTGCTCGATTCGAGCTTGTCCTGTTCGGCCTGGCGCTTGCGCATTTCAACTTCGTACAGGCGCGATTTCAGCATCGCCATCGCTTCGGCGCGGTTGCGGTGCTGCGAGCGGTCGTTCTGGCACTGCACGACGATACCGGTCGGCATGTGCGTGATCCGCACCGCGGAGTCGGTCTTGTTGATGTGCTGACCGCCCGCGCCCGATGCGCGGTACGTGTCGATGCGCAGATCGGCCGGGTTGATCTCGACTTCGATCGAATCGTCGATTTCCGGGTAGACGAACACCGACGAGAACGACGTGTGGCGGCCGCCCGACGAGTCGAACGGCGACTTGCGCACGAGGCGGTGGATGCCCGTTTCGGTGCGCAGGAAGCCGTACGCGTATTCGCCCGAGACCTTGACCGTCGCGTTCTTGATGCCGGCGACGTCGCCGTCGGACTCTTCGAGCACTTCGGCCTTGAAGCCCTTGCGTTCGCAGTAGCGCAGGTACTGGCGCAGCAGCATCGATGCCCAGTCGCACGCCTCGGTGCCGCCGGCGCCGGCCTGGATGTCGATGAAGCAGTTGTTCGG
Organism: Burkholderia sp. AU6039; assembly: GCF_002223365.1. Lineage (NCBI taxonomy): Bacteria > Pseudomonadati > Pseudomonadota > Betaproteobacteria > Burkholderiales > Burkholderiaceae > Burkholderia > Burkholderia sp. AU6039. Next base: position 1,984,793 of record NZ_NKFK01000003.1, on the reverse strand, counting down.
GTCGGCCGGGTTCGAGAACATCCGGCGGAACTCGATGTCGCCCACGCGTGCCTCGAGCTTCGCGGCGTCTTCTTCCGACGCAACGAGCGTGTCCTCGTCACCTTCCTCGCGGGCCAGCTCGAACAGGTCGAGCGCGTCGCGCAGGTCGCCATCGAGCGCGGTGAGCGTCGTGACGACGCCCTCGAGCAGCTTCTTCTCGCGGCCGAGCGCCTGGGCGTTCTTCGAATCGTTCCAGACGTTCGGGTCTTCGAGTTCCTTGTTGACTTCGGTCAGACGCGCAGCTTTGGCGTCGTAGTCAAAGATACCCCCGAAGCTCGCCCGCGCGATTGCGCAGGTCGAGCAGGGAGCTTTCGATCGCGTTGAGACGTTCCGCTTCCATGATCGTTCGCTGTTCCGGCTTCGTAAAAAAGCGGAATTATAGCCGATCGGCAGGGTTGCCCGGTGACGCAAACGGTGCTTGCACGTGTGTCGACGGCCCTGTCCGGCGCGGCGCGCATGCGTGCGGCGGCGCGTCGTGGGACGGTCGGCCGCTCAGCCGGCCGCGTGTTCGACGATCAGTTGGACGCGCGTGACGCCGTTCCACGTGTCAGCGACGAGGCGGTAGGCGACCAGTGCGCGCTCCGGCAGCGGCTCCGTGTGGTTGAACCAGATCGCGTTGAAGCGCTGGCGGCCGCGCGCCAGTTGCAGCTTCAGGTGCTTTTCCTTAACGAGCGACTGCGACACGACGTCGAATTCGCCGGAGAAAAGCGGGGCCGGAAAGCCTTGCCCCCAGACGGCCTCGTCGAGCAGCCCGACGAACTGCGGCGTGAAGTACGCATCCTCGAGTTCGCCGTCGGTCTCGATCACGCGGGCCAGCGCGTCGTCGGACAGCCATTCGCGCGCGACGGCCTCGAACGCGGCCGCGAAGCGCGGCACGTTCTCGGTGTCGAGCGTGAGGCCGGCCGCCATCGCGTGGCCGCCGAACGCGACGATCAGGTCCGGTTCGCGTTTCGACACGAGGTCGAGCGCGTCGCGCAGGTGGAAGCCGGGAATCGAGCGGCCCGAGCCCTTGACCCGCTTGCCTTCGTCGTCCGCGTGCGCAAACGTGAACGACGGGCGGTGGAATTTTTCCTTGAGCCGGCCGGCGACGATGCCGATCACGCCCTGGTGCCACTCGGGGTTGAAGAGGGTGATCGTGCACGCGTCGGCCGGATCGACGTCGGCGAGATCGGCGAGCGCCTGCTGCTGCATGCCGGCCTCGATCTCGCGGCGTTCGCGGTTCATCACGTCGAGCTGCTGCGCGAGATCCCACGCGCGGCCGATGTCGTCGGTGATCAGGCACTCGATGCCGAGCGACATGTCGGACAGCCGTCCGGCGGCATTCAGGCGCGGGCCGAGGCCGAAGCCGAGGTCGAAGCCCGATGCCGTACGCGCTTCGCGCGCGGCCGCGCGGAACAGCGCGGCGACGCCCGGCTGCATGCGGCCGTTGCGGATGCGCTGCAGCCCCTGCGCGACCAGCACGCGATTGTTGCCGTCGAGCCGCACGACGTCGGCGACGGTGCCGAGCGCGACGAGGTCGAGCAGGCCGTCGAGGCGCGGCTCGGCTTCCTTGCTCGCGAACGCGCCGCGGCGGCGCAGCTCGGCGCGCAGCGCGAGCAGCACGTAGAACATCACGCCGACGCCGGCGAGGTGCTTGCTCGGGAACGCGCAGCCGGGCTGGTTCGGGTTGACGATCGCGCGCGCGGCGGGCAGCGCGTCGCCGGGCAGGTGGTGGTCGGTCACGAGCACGTCGATGCCGCGCGCGTTCGCGGCTTCGACGCCCGTGACGCTCGCGATCCCGTTGTCGACGGTGATCAGCAGGTCGGGCTTGCGCGCGGCGGCGAGTTCGACGATCTCGGGCGTGAGGCCGTAGCCGTATTCGAATCGGTTCGGCACCAGGTAGTCGATCTGCGCGCCGAACATCCGCAGGCCGCGCACCGCGACCGCGCATGCGGTCGCACCGTCGCAGTCGTAGTCGGCGACGACGAGCAGGCGCCGCTTGTCGGCGATCGCGTCGGCGAGCAGCGATGCAGCGTCGGCGCAGCCTTTCAGCTCGGTGGGCGGAACGAGTCGCGCCAGCGCGGTTTCGATGTCGGCGGGGGACTGCACGCCGCGCGACGCGTACAGGCGCGCAAGGACGGGATGCAGGCCGTGGCGCGCGAGCACTTCGGCGTCGGCGGGCGCGACGGGGCGGGTAACGATCCGGGTCATACGGGGTCTGCTTTGTTATTCGAACAGGGAGGCCAGCGCGCGGCGGCGCCAGAACTTGCGCAGGTCGCCGCGCGTCGCGTGCAGCGTCACGGAACTCGTGTCGCCGCACAGCGTGAAATCGACGCTCGCGAGCTCGCCGTTCTGCACCGCGGCAAGGGCCGGCGCGAACCAGTCGCGCTCGAGCGCGGCGAGTCCGTCGTGCCAGCGCGCCCAGTCCTGCTCGATGAATGGGGTGGTCAGCGCGGGCAGTTCGACGAGCGTCGCGCCATCGGCGGCGGGCAGCATGCCGAACGCGGCCGGCGGCGCGCCGGCGTCGGCGTGCGCGGCGCGCGCGAGGCCGAGCGCCGCGGGCGACGCGGACAGCACGCGCGCGAACGGCTTGCCGACCGGCTTCAGCGTGCCCTGCGCATGGAACCAGATCGAATTGACGGCCGGCAGGCCACGCGCCTCGCGGGCCTCGTTGACCGGATGCTGGAACCACGCCATCTGCACTTCGTTCTGCAGCTTCATCCACATCCGCGAGCGCTCGCCCGTATGCGCTTCGTGCGGCAGCCAGATCTCGATGTTGCGGCCGCTCGCGCGCAGCGGCGCGGCGCCGGCGAGGCGGGCGAGCTGCTCGCTCGACAGGTACCAGCGTGACGGGTTCGGCGCCTCGAGCCGGACGCCGAGCTCCTCGATCAGCGGCCGCGCGACTGCGAGCAGCGCGGCGGCGTCGCCTTCGTCGAGCGCGAGGGCCGCCGGATCGACGAGCACCAGGTGATCGTGCGCGATTTCGACGTGGACGGGCTCGACGCAGGCCCACGCTTGCGCGCCGGGGTCGCCGCCGTCCGCCAGCAGCATGTAGGGCGCGAGCGGCGCCTCGTCCGCGGCGTTGCCCTGGGTGGCGCCGAACTGGCGGGCCAGCCAGCGTTCGTGCGGCAGCGTGCGCTGGAAGTCCTCGCCGGCCACGCGCTCGACGAGGCTGGCGCGGGCGAGCAACTTTTCGAGCGCGGGGCTGTCCAGCGTGTGCAGGGACGAGGCCGCATCGGCCGCCGACGGCAGCGCGAACGGAACGAGAAAATGGAGGCGTCGGTCGTGCATGATGGTGCGCATTGTATGGCAAACTGCGCGCGTGATCGGGCCGGCTGACGGCCCGTTCGCGTCCGGCGGCCGTTTTTCGACCGTGCCCGGGCCGGTGGCCGCCACCGGGCGGCGGTCCGGCCGCGGGGCGCCTCCCCGCCGTAACCAGCAGAAAGGATTCGCTTGAAACTTCCGTACGAATGGCAGATCGGCTGGCGCTACACGCGCGCCGGCAAACGCACGACCGGTAACGGCTTCATTTCCTTCATCGCGCTCGTGTCGATGCTCGGGATCGCGCTCGGCGTCGCGGCGCTGATCGTCGTGCTGTCGGTGATGAACGGCTTCCAGAAGGAAGTGCGCGACCGCATGCTGTCGGTGCTCGCGCACGTCGAGGTGTTCTCGCCGACGGGCTCGATGCCCGACTGGCAACTGACCGCGCAGGAAGCGCGCCGCAATCCGTCGGTGATCGGCGCGGCGCCGTACGTCGACGCGCAGGCGCTGCTCACCCGCCAGGACGCGGTGAGCGGCGTGATGCTGCGCGGCGTCGAGCCGGCGCTCGAGCCGCAAGTGTCGGATATCGGCAAGGACATGAAGGCGGGCCAGCTCGGCGCGCTGGTGCCGGGCCAGTTCGGCATCGTGCTCGGCAATGCGCTCGCGGGCAATCTCGGCGTGACGGTCGGCGACAAGGTCACGCTGGTCGCGCCGGAAGGATCGATCACGCCGGCCGGCATGATGCCGCGGCTGAAGCAGTTCACGGTCGTCGGCGTGTTCGAGTCCGGGCACTACGAATACGACAGCACGCTCGCGATGATCAACATCCGCGACGCCGAGGCGCTGTTCCGGATGGCCGCGCCGACCGGCGTGCGGCTGCGGCTGAAGGACATGCAGAAGGCGCCGGACGTGGCGGTGGAGCTGTCGCATACGCTGTCGGGCAGCCTGTACATCCGCGACTGGACCCAGCAGAACAAGACGTGGTTCTCGGCCGTGCAGATCGAGAAGCGGATGATGTTCATCATCCTCACGCTGATCATCGCGGTGGCCGCGTTCAACCTCGTGTCGTCGCTCGTGATGACGGTGACCAACAAGCAGGCCGACATCGCGATCCTGCGCACGCTCGGCGCGCAGCCGGGGTCGATCATGAAGATCTTCGTCGTGCAGGGCGTGACGATCGGCTTCGTCGGCACGGCGTCGGGCGTCGCGCTCGGCTGCCTGATCGCGTGGAGCATCCCGTGGCTGATCCCGATGATCGAGCACCTGTTCGGCGTGCAGTTCCTGCCGCCGTCCGTGTACTTCATCAGCGAGCTGCCGTCCGAACTCGTCGCGAGCGACGTGATTCGGATCGGCCTGATCGCGTTCGCGCTGTCGGCGGTCGCGACGCTCTATCCGAGCTGGCGCGGCGCGAAGGTGAAGCCCGCGGAGGCGCTCCGCTATGAATGACCGCGCGACCGCATTCGCGGATGCAAAACAACACAACAGACAGGATTCGGCAGGTATGCAGGAATACGTGCTTCAGGCGCGCGGGATCACGAAGGCGTTCGTGCAGGGCGGCTTCAACGTGCAGGTGCTCAACAATACCGAGCTGACGGTGCGGCGCGGCGAGAAGCTCGCGGTCGTCGGCGCGTCGGGCTCCGGCAAGAGCACGCTGCTGCACGTGCTGGGCGGGCTCGACGAGCCGAGCGCGGGCGAGGTGTCGTTGCTCGGCAAGCCGTTTACGCAACTCGCCGAGCGCGAGCGCAACGAGCTGCGCAACCGTGCGCTCGGCTTCGTCTACCAGTTCCATCACCTGCTGCCCGAGTTCACCGCGCTCGACAACGTCGCGATGCCGCTGCGCATTCGCCGGATGACGACCGAGGACGCGCGCGAGCAGGCGCAGGCGATGCTCGAACGCGTCGGTCTCGGCCCGCGGGCGAAGCACCGGCCGGGCGAGCTGTCGGGCGGCGAGCGGCAGCGCGTCGCGATCGCGCGCGCGCTGGTCACGAAGCCCGCGTGCGTGCTCGCCGACGAGCCGACCGGCAACCTCGACGGCACGACGGCCGATACGGTGTTCAACCTGATGCTCGAGCTGTCCGAGACGCTCGAAACGAGCTTCGTGATCGTCACGCACGATCCCGATCTCGCCGCGCGCTGCGACCGCATCATGCGGCTGCGCGACGGCGTGCTGCACGAGGAGCCGGCGCTGCCGGTGTAAGAAGCGAACGCGCTTGGCCTGCTGCCGGGATGGTCCCGGTGCGGCGCCGGGGCGCAGGACTGCCGCCATGTGGATCGACACGCACTGCCATCTCGATGCCGCCGAGTTCGACGCCGACCGCGATGCGGTCGCGCACGCGGCGCGCGCGGCCGGCGTGTCGCGCATCGTGATCCCGAGCGTCGGGCGCGATAACTTCACGACGGTGCGCGAACTCGCGCAACGCACGCCGGGCGCGGTCTACGCGCTCGGCATCCATCCGATGTTTACGCCACGTGCACGTGACGAGGATCTCGACCGGCTGCGCATGGAGATCGAGGCGAGCCTCGACGATCCGCGCTTCGTCGCGATCGGCGAGATCGGTCTCGACTATTTCGTGCCGGGGCTCGACGAAGACCGGCAACAGTTCTTCTACCAGGGGCAACTGAAGCTCGCGCGCGAATTCGACCTGCCCGTGCTGTGCCACGTGCGCAAGTCGCAGGATCGCGTGCTCGCCGGGCTGCGCCGTTTTGGCGTGCGGCACGGTATCGCGCATGCGTTCAACGGCAGCTTCCAGCAGGCTGAAGCGTATCTCGCGCATGGGCTGCATCTCGGCTTCGGCGGCAACGTGACCTTCACGCGCGCGCTGCAGATCCGCCGGCTCGCGGCGCAGCTGCCGCTCGAGGCGATCGTCGTCGAGACGGACGCACCCGACATCGCGCCCGAATGGGCGTACAAATCCCGCAACACGCCCGACCAGGTGCCGCGCATCGGCGACGTGCTCGCCGAATTGCGCGGGATCGACGCCGGCGCGGTGTCCCTATGCACTTCGGCTAACGCGCTCGCCGCGCTGCCGCGACTCGCACTTTCATCCGCATAATCGTTGCCCTGAGGCGCTGCATGCTCGATGGTGGCGCCGGGTCGACGAGGAGGGGCGATGCGCGTGTGGTGGATCGCGTTCGCGCTCGGCGTGGTCGTACTGCAGCGGCAGGCGGCGCTGCCGGGTGCGCTCGCATGGACGATCGGTGTGGCCGTGCTCGCGGGCTGCGCGGGGCTGAGCGTGTGGTGCATGCGTCGCCAGCGTACGCGCAAGACCGCCATGTTCGGATGGTTGCTGTGTGCGCTCGCGGCCTGCGATGCAGGGTTCGGCTATGCGGCCGCGCGGGCCGAATGGCGGCTGCGCGACAGCCTGCCCGTCGAGTGGGAGGGGCGCGACATCGTCGTCACCGGCGTGATCCGCGGGCTGCCCGTGATCGACGAGACAGGCGCGCGGCTGCTGTTCGCGGTCGAGTCGAACGATGCGGGGCTGGCCCGCTTTCCGCCGTTGATCCGGCTGTCGTGGCGCGCCTATGGTGCGTCGGCGACACGCGATCCACTTCCCGATCTGCGCGCCGCGCAGCGCTGGCGTTTCGTCGTGCGCCTGAAGCGCCCGCATGCCGAGGCCAATCCCGGTGTGCGCGACAGCGAGGCGGCGTGGCTGGCCGCAGGCATTCGCGCGATCGGTTATGTGAGCGCGCCCCGGCGGGCGGAATTGCTCGATGCGCGCGCAGCGGGATGGCGTGCGTCGATCGATCGGCTGCGCGACGCGCTGCGCGCGCGTATCGACGCGTCGCTCGGCAGCGACGCCGGCCATCGCGGCATCGTCGCCGCACTGGCGATCGGCGACCAGTCGGGCATCGGCGACGATGACTGGCACGTGCTGCGCAGCACGGGTACGAGCCACCTCGTCGCGATTTCCGGCCTGCATGTCGGGCTCGTCGGCGCGATCGCGGGCGGGCTCGTGTCGATGGTCTGGCGCCGCCTGCGCTGGCGCACTCGGGCCGCAACGCTCATGTTTCCGGCGCCGTACGCGGCAGCGCTCGCCGCGCTGGCAGCCGCGGCCGGCTATGCGGCGCTTGCCGGCTTCAACGTGCCGGCGCAGCGCGCATGGTGGATGATCGCGGCCGGCGGCATTGCGTACCTGGCCGGGCGCAGCGTGCCGACTTCCGCGGTGCTGTGCGCGGCGCTCGGCGGCGTGCTGCTTGCCGATCCGTGGGCCGTGCTGTCGGCCGGGTTCTGGCTGTCGTTCGGGGCGGTCGCCGTGATCCTGATGGCCGTCGCCGGCTGGCGTGGCGTGCGTGAGGTTGATACGGAAAACGAGGAGGGCGACGGCACGGCCGGCTTGTCGAGCCGGTTGCGCGCGTGGGGTGCCCGCGCCGGGCGCCGGATCGCCGAGGCCACGCGCGTGCAGTACGCGGTGACGATCGGTCTCGCACCGCTCACGGCCGCCTGGTTCGCGCAGATATCCCTGTCGGGCCCGTTCGGCAATGCGTTCGCGATTCCGTGGGTCAGCTCGGTCGTGACGCCCGTCGTGCTGGCCGGCATCGCGCTGCCCGCGCCGCTCGATGCGTACGCGTTCCGGCTTGCGCACGCGGCGCTCGAACCGATGATGGCGCTGCTCGGATACCTTGCCGACTGGCCGGCCGGCGTGTTCTGGCTGCGCATGCCCGACTGGCCGGTGCTGGTGCTGGCCTGCGTGGGCGTCGCATGGGCGCTGATGCCGCGCGGCTGGCCGCTGCGCTGGGCGGCCCCGCTCACGTGGCTGCCGCTCGTCGCGCCGGCATCTGATGCGCCGCCGCCGGGCGGCTTCCGGCTGACCGTTTTTGACGTCGGGCAGGGCGCGTCGGTACTGGTGGAGACCGCGCGGCGTACCTTGCTGTTCGATGCGGGGCCGGGCGCGGAGTCGACCCACGCCGGCGCGCGGATCGTCGCGCCGGCGTTGCGTGCACGCGGCATCGCGGTGATCGATTCGCTCGTGCTCAGTCACGCGGATGCCGATCACGCGGGCGGTGCACCGGCCGTCTATGCGGCAGTCGACGTGCGCCAGCTGCTGGCCGGCATCGTGCCGAACAGCCGGCTGTGGCGCGATGCGGCCGCCGCCGGCGTCGCCGACCGGCTGCCGTGCGCGGCCGGGCAGCGCTGGACCTGGGACGGCGTCGCGTTCACGATGCTGTGGCCGCAAGGCGGCCCGGGCGCGGGCTCGTCGAACGGGCGGTCGTGCGTGCTGCGCATCGACGCGGGCGAGACGTCCGCGCTGCTGACGGGTGATGTCGATGCGCGCGGCGAACGCCGGCTCGTGGACGCTGCACGCGACGCGCTGGCCGCACAGATCCTGGTCGTTCCGCACCATGGCAGCCGTACGTCGTCGGTCGAGCCTTTCCTCGATTCGGTCGGGCCGCGCGTCGCGGTATTTCCTGTAGGCTATCGCAATCGTTTCGGTCATCCGCACCGGACGGTGCTCGCCCGTTACGAGGCGCGCGGGATCCCGCTGCCGCGCACCGATCGCGACGGCGCCGTGCGGTTCGACGTCGCGCCGACCGACGGCGGGTTTGCCTTCGAGCGTCATCGCGACGTTTGGCGACGGTACTGGATGGATCGGTGAGCGCGGCGAAAGCCGGCGTATCAATAAAGATGGCCCGGATCCGCGCTCAATGCCGAAGCGTGGGCCCGGCAGAAGGCGAAGCATGGGGCGAGAGCAAGCGCTAAAGCACTCACTCTCGTCGACTGCGAAGCACGGGACCGGAGTAGGCGCTGAAGCGCCAACTCGGGTCGACCGCGAAGCATGGGACCGGAGTAAGCGCTGAAGCGCCAACTCGGGTCGACCGCGAAGCATGGGACCGGAGTAAGTGCTAAAGCACTAACTCCGGTCGACAAAGGAGACATCGGCGTTTGAAGGACATCCTCCACTTCTCGCATGCGAACGGCTTTCCGGCATCGACGTACCGCACGATCTTCGCCGAACTGGCCGACGACTACGAGCTGCGCTACATCGAACGGATCGGCCACGACCGCCGCTACCCGGTGACGCGCGACTGGCCGCATCTCGTCGAGCAACTGCTCGACGACATCGGCAGCCGCTACGAGCGTCCCGTCTGGCTTGTCGGCCATTCGCTCGGCGGCTACCTGTCGCTGATGGCCGCGCTGAAGAAGCCGCAGTGGGTGCGCGGCGTCGTGATGATCGATTCGCCGATCATCGCGGGCTGGCGCGCCGGCGCATTGCGCGCGAGCCAGTGGGCGGGGCTCGACGAGCGGCTGTCGCCGGCCGCCGCGACGCGCAACCGGCGTACGCACTGGGTCAGCCGTGACGAAGTCTGGCGGCACTTCCGCGAAAAGCCGGCGTTCGCCCGCTGGGACGAACGGATGCTGGCCGACTACATCGACTACGGGATTCCGCAGGTCGGCGCCGACGGCGAGCGCTCGCTCGCGTTCGACCGGCAGGTCGAATACCTGATCTACCGGACGCTGCCGCATACGCTCGGCCCGCGGCTCGCGCACGGCGCGCCGGTGCCGCTCGGCTTTCTCGCCGGTACGCGTTCGCGCGAGGTGCGCCAGGTCGGGCTCGATGCGACACGCCGCGCGGCGCGCGGCCGCGTCGAATGGCTGGAAGGCAGCCACCTGTTTCCGATGGAGCGGCCGCTCGAGACCGCCCGCGCATTGCAGCGGATGCTGAATTCGCTGAAGGCGGCGGAGGGCGATGTGTCGCAGGGCGTCACCCCGCTCGCGAGGCGCGCCTGACGCAGGGTTTGGCGGCCGGGGCGCCGCCTCCGGCACGCGCGGTTTCACCGGCCGGCGGGCGGTTGCGTCCCGGCGCGCACGGCCGGTGCGGGGCGGCGCGAAAGGGCGCGATCATCGAGTCAATTGCTGAGAGAAGGGCGGGCTTTACGGTATAATCCGTTTTTCCCGCGAGCATCCAGCGATGACCAAATATGTTTTCGTCACCGGCGGCGTAGTTTCTTCCCTTGGCAAGGGTATTGCCGCCGCTTCCCTCGCCGCGATCCTTGAATCGCGCGGTCTGAAAGTCACCCTCCTCAAACTCGATCCGTACATCAACGTCGACCCCGGCACGATGAGCCCGTTCCAGCACGGCGAAGTGTTCGTGACGGAAGACGGAGCGGAGACCGACCTCGACCTCGGCCACTACGAGCGCTTCATCAGCACGAAGATGCGCAAGGCCAACAACTTCACGACCGGCCAGATCTACGAATCGGTGATCCGCAAGGAGCGCCGCGGCGACTATCTCGGCAAGACCGTGCAGGTCATTCCGCACATCACGAACGAAATCCAGGCGTTCATCGAGCGCGGGGCCGCGTCGGCCACCTGCGGTGAGCCGGATGTCGCGATCGTCGAGATCGGCGGCACGGTCGGCGACATCGAATCGCTGCCGTTCCTCGAAGCCGCGCGCCAGATGAGCCTGCGCCTCGGCCGCAACAGCGCGTGCTTCGTGCACCTGACGCTGGTGCCGTACGTCGCGACGGCCGGCGAGCTGAAGACGAAGCCGACCCAGCACAGCGTGCAGAAGCTGCGCGAGATCGGCATCCTGCCGCACGTGCTGCTGTGCCGTGCGGACCGCCGCATTCCGGACGACGAATCGAAGAAGATCTCGATGTTCTCGAACGTGCCGGAAGACGCCGTGATCTCGGTGTGGGACGCCGACAGCATCTACAAGATTCCGCAGATGCTGCACGACCAGGGCCTCGACCGCATCATCTGCGAGGAACTGAAGCTGTCGCCGAAGGACGCGGACCTGACCATGTGGTCGGAGCTGGTCGAGAAGCTCGAGAACCCGAAGCACGAAGTGACGATCGGCATGGTCGGCAAGTACGTCGACCTGACCGAGTCGTACAAGTCGCTGATCGAGGCGCTGCGCCACGCATCGCTGCACACGTCGACCAAGGTCAACATCGAATACATCGACTCGGAAGAGATCGAGACGAACGGTGTCGACAGCCTGAAGCATCTCGACGCCGTGCTGGTGCCGGGCGGTTTCGGCCGTCGCGGCACGGAAGGCAAGATCGCGGCGATCCGCTATGCGCGTGAAGCCAAGGTGCCGTATCTCGGCATCTGCCTCGGCATGCAGCTCGCGGTGATCGAATTCGCGCGCGACGTCGTCGGCCTGAAGCAGGCGAACAGCACGGAATTCGAGCCGGACACGCCGGAACGCGTGGTCGCGCTGATCACCGAGTGGTACGACCGCGACGGCAAGGTCGAGACGCGCACCGAGGAGTCCGATCTCGGCGGCACGATGCGCCTGGGTTCGCAGCGCTGCCCGATCAAGCCGGGCACGATGGCGGAAGAGATCTATGGCAAGGACGTGAACGAGCGCCATCGCCACCGTTATGAAGTCAATAACCGCTTCGTGCCCCAGCTCGAAGCCGGCGGCCTTATCATCAGCGCCCGTACCCCGAGCGAGGATCTGCCGGAAATGATGGAACTGCCGCGTTCGATGCACCCGTGGTTCGTCGGCGTCCAGTTCCACCCGGAATTCACGTCCACGCCGCGTGACGGTCACCCCCTCTTCAAGTCGTTCGTCGAAGCTGCGCTTGCCAACAAGCAAGCGCGCGGAGTGTAAGCATGAAGCTGTGCGATTTCGAGGTCGGTCTCGACAAGCCTTTCTTCCTGATCGCGGGTACCTGCGTCGTCGAATCGGAGCAAATGACGATCGACACGGCGGGCCGCCTGAAGGAGATCTGCGCGAAGCTGAACATTCCGTTCATCTACAAGTCGTCCTACGACAAGGCGAACCGCAGCTCGGGCAAGTCGTTCCGTGGCCTCGGAATGGACGAGGGCCTGCGGATCCTGTCCGAGGTGAAGCGCCAGCTCGGCCTGCCGGTGCTGACCGACGTGCATTCGATCGAAGAGATCGAGCAGGTCGCGTCGGTCGTCGACGTGCTGCAGACGCCGGCGTTCCTGTGCCGCCAGACCGATTTCATCCATGCGTGCGCGCGCTCGGGCAAGCCCGTCAACATCAAGAAGGGCCAGTTCCTCGCGCCGCACGACATGAAGAACGTGATCGACAAGGCGCGCGAAGCGGCCCGTGAAGCGGGGCTGTCGGAAGACCGTTTCATGGCGTGCGAGCGCGGTGTCTCGTTCGGCTACAACAATCTGGTGTCGGACATGCGTTCGCTCGCGATCATGCGCGAGACGAGCGCCCCGGTCGTGTTCGATGCGACCCACTCGGTGCAGCTGCCGGGCGGGCAGGGCACGAGCTCGGGCGGCCAGCGCGAATTCGTGCCGGTGCTCGCGCGTGCGGCGGTCGCGACGGGCGTCGCGGGCCTGTTCATGGAGACGCACCCGAATCCGGCCGAAGCAAAGTCGGATGGCCCGAACGCGGTGCCGCTGAACCGGATGAGTGCGCTGCTGGAGACCCTCGTCACGCTCGACCAGGCGGTGAAGCGCAATCCGTTCCTGGAAAACGATTTCAATTAAAGATCGAATGAACCTTGCGACGGCTTCGCGCGTCAGTAGCGAAAGCGGTTCAGGCGCGCGCGCCGTCGCAGTTTGAAGAATCCATCGTCATTCTCAGAGGAAACCCATGAGTGCAATCGTAGATATCATCGGCCGCGAGATTCTGGATTCGCGCGGCAACCCCACCGTCGAATGCGACGTGCTGCTCGAATCGGGCACGATGGGCCGCGCGGCGGTGCCGTCGGGCGCGTCCACCGGCTCGCGTGAAGCGATCGAACTGCGCGACGGCGAAGCCGGCCGCTACAACGGCAAGGGCGTGCTGAAGGCAGTCGAGCATATCAACACCGAAATCTCCGAAGCCATCATGGGCCTCGACGCGTCGGAACAGGCGTTCCTCGACAAGACGCTGCTCGAGCTGGACGGTACCGACAACAAGTCGCGTCTCGGCGCGAACGCGATGCTGGCCGTGTCGATGGCCGTCGCGAAGGCAGCCGCCGAAGAGGCCGGCCTGCCGCTGTACCGCTATTTCGGCGGTTCGGGCGCGATGCAACTGCCGGTGCCGATGATGAACATCGTCAACGGCGGCGCGCACGCGAACAACAGCCTCGACATCCAGGAATTCATGATCGTCCCGGTGAGCCAGCCGACGTTCCGTGAAGCCCTGCGTTGCGGCGCGGAAGTGTTCCACGCACTGAAGAAGATCCTGAGCGACCGCGGCATGAGCACGGCAGTCGGCGACGAAGGCGGCTTCGCGCCGAACTTCGGCAGCAACGACGAGTGCCTGTCGACGATCCTGCAGGCGATCGAGAAGGCCGGCTACCGTGCCGGTGAAGACGTGCTGCTCGCGCTCGACTGCGCGGCATCCGAGTTCTACCACGACGGCAAGTACCAGCTCGCGGGCGAAGGCCTGCAACTGTCGTCGGCCGAATTCACCGACTACCTCGCGACGCTCGCCGACAAGTTCCCGATCGTGTCGATCGAGGACGGCATGCACGAAAGCGACTGGGAAGGCTGGAAGCTGCTGACCGATCGCCTCGGCAAGAAGGTGCAGCTGGTCGGCGACGACCTGTTCGTCACGAACACGCGCATCCTGAAGGAAGGCATCGAGAAGGGCATCGCGAACTCGATCCTCATCAAGATCAACCAGATCGGTACGCTGACCGAAACGTTCGCGGCAATCGAAATGGCGAAGCGCGCGGGCTACACGGCCGTGATCTCGCACCGCTCGGGCGAAACGGAAGATTCGACGATCGCGGACATCGCGGTCGGCCTGAACGCCGGTCAGATCAAGACGGGTTCGCTGTCGCGCAGCGACCGCATCTCGAAGTACAACCAGCTGCTGCGCATCGAGGAAGATCTCGGCGACATCGCAAGCTACCCGGGTAAATCGGCTTTCTATAACCTGCGCTAACGCGCTACTATCGGGTTCGTCATATCGACGCCGCTCTGTGCATGTGCGCGGAGCGGCGCTTCTTATATCTGCGGTTCTTACATGCGGCTTGTCACTGTCGTCCTGATTGCCTTGCTGGCGCTCATTCAGTACCCCCTATGGTGGGGACACGGCGGCTGGCTGCGGGTGCATGAATTGCGTCAGCAGCTCGACGACCAGCTCCAGAAGAACGCGGACGAGAAGCTGCGCAACGAGCGCACCGCAGGCGAAGTACAGGATCTGCAGGGCGGCACCGCGGCCATCGAGGAGCGCGCGCGCTACGAGATGGGCATGGTGAAGGACGGCGAGGTATTCGTGCAGTTCGTGTCGCCGAATGCGCCTGCCGTCCCGCTGAACAACACGCCGTCGAATACATCGACGCGCGGCGCCGTCTCCGCGGCACCGGTGCGTGTCGTGCCGAATCCGCAGTCGATCGCGAAGCCGTCGCGGCATCATGGCGGCGACAAGGGCAAGGCCGCGCATCACTGATGCACGATTGCTCGAACCCATTGAAAAAGCGCGGGAAATGCCGCGCTTTTTTATTTCCTGCCGGTAGTCAATTGGCTGAGCGATGCACGCTCACCACCACCATCCCGGGTAGCCGTAGCTGATGCCCGAGCCCCAGCGATTGCCCCATCCGCCGTAATACCCGCCGTAGACCGTCACCGGCGGCGGCGAGTAATAGGCCCATGCGCGCGCGGCGGCCTCGGCTGCCATCGCGCTGTTCTGTTCGCGCAGCACCTGCTGGTCGATCTCGTCATAGCGCTTGCGTTCGGCGCTCGACAGCGCGGGCGGCTGGCCGCCCGATGCACCGGGTTCGGGCAGGCGGCTCAGGATCGTGGAAGTCGGCGGCGGCATCGCGCAGCCGGCCAGCGCGAGCGTGCCGGCGGCAACGCTCGTCAGGACGATGGTGCGGAACGGACGATGAAGCGGGCTCATGTGTTTCTCCTGCTGCGCGCCGACGACGGGAAGCGGCTTGCGCCGAAGTGCGTGACCTCGGCGCCGGAGCCTTGCGTGCGACGCTTGTGCGTCATTATGCGCCCGTGCCCGGATGGCGGGCATCGGGCCACTGATCAGTGACGCTGCTCGGTCGCGGGCGCAATGCCCGTCTCGACGCCGGGTGCCGCGAACAGCTGCGCGACATCGACCGGATCGAATTCATAGCGCTGGTTGCAGAACTCGCAATGAATCTCGACATGGCCGCGCTCGACGATCACGCTGTCGACTTCTTCACGGCCGAGCATGCGCAGCATCGCGCCGACCTTCTCGCGCGAGCACGAGCACTGGAAACGCGTGCCGGCCGGTTCGAAGTGCTGCACGTTTTCCTGCCAGAACAGCCGGCGGAACACGACTTCCGGTTCGACCTCGAGCAGTTCCTGCGCGGACAGCGTGCCGCCGAGCGTGCAGACGCGCTCCCACGTATCGGTATCGGTTTCGGCGTTACGCGGCACGATGCCGCCGTCGCCCGGCAGCTTCTGCAGCAGCATGCCGACCGCGCGGTCGCGATCGGCCGCGAGCCACATCCGCGTGTCGAGCTGTTCCGAGTGATGCATGTAATGCTCGAGCACCTGCGAGACGGATTCAAGCGGGCCTTCGACGCCGTTCAGCGGCACGATGCCCTGGTACGGCTGCTGGCCCGGCAGCTTGTCGGCCGGGTCGAGCGTGATCACGCAGCGGCCGTGGCCGCTCGCGTTGACGAGCGACGCGAAGCGCGTGTCGTCGCCGATCGTCTGGGCGGAGTCGCCGGCGAACTTCGCGGTGGCCCGCATCGACAGATCCGAACCGCACTGGACGACCAGCATCTGGACCGGCCCGTCGCCGAAGATCTGCATGATCAGGGTGCCGTTGAATTTCAGGTTCGCGGACAGCAGCGCGCACGCGGCCATCATCTCGCCGAGCACCGTGCGCACCGGGGCAGGGTAGTCGCGGCGGGCGAGCACTTCCTGCCACGTATTGCGCAGCGAAACGATCTCGCCGCGCACGGGCGCCGCATTGAACATGAATTTCTGTAACTGGTCGCTCACTCTTCTTCCTTGAAATCCGTGCGAATCACCCGATCCGCACGAGTTGCTCCTTGAAATGCGCACGCCGCTCGACGTATGTCTTCGCGTTCGTGCGCAGCCGCGCAATGTCTTCCGCCGACAGCTCGCGCACGACTTTCGCCGGTGCGCCGAGAATCAGCGAGTTGTCCGGGAACGTCTTGCCTTCCGTCACGACCGCGCCGGCACCAACCAGACAGTTGCGGCCGATTACCGCGCCATTCAAGACCACCGCCTGGATACCGACCAGCGAACCCTCGCCGATCGTGCAGCCGTGCAGCATGGCCTGGTGCCCGATCGTCACGTTTTCGGCAATCGTCAGCGGAAAGCCGGGGTCCGTGTGCAGGACCGCGCCTTCCTGGACGTTGCTGCCAGCGCCGACGGTGATCGTCTCGTTGTCGCCGCGAATCGTCGCGCCGAACCAGACGCTCGCGTTCTCCTCGAGCACGACCTTGCCGATGATGGCCGCCGTATCGGCGACGAATACGCTTTCGTGGATCGTCGGGGCCGTATCGCCCAGCTTGTAGATCGTCACGGAGTCTCCTTGTCTCTTCGATAATGGGCGCCGGTAGAATGGCGCGTCTGGTTTGCCCGGCGCATGCGCATTGCGCCGCGGAACAATCGCCTATTGTAAACCGTCGCGTGCGTGCGCTCCCGCGATGCGCACGCAGGGTGTCCCCGTTTATGAGCATGGAGTCTTCTTCTTTCGGCAATGCGTCTGCCTGTGTGCGCCGCACCGCGCTTGCCGCGCTGCGTGACGCCGAACCCGTGGCGAAGGCCGCCCAGGTGCGCGCGCTCTACGATGCGCTGCGGGCCGGGCAGGGGGCGATCGCGCCGTCGCTCGAATTGCCCGAGCCGGCCGATCTGCCCGGCCGGCCGGCGCGCCCGCCGCTCGTCGAGCCGCGCCAGCTCGAGCGACGCAGCATGCGTTCGCCCGAAGGGCGCGCGGTGCTGCTGCACGCGCTTGCCCATATCGAGTTCAATGCGATCAACCTGGCCCTCGACGCGGTCTGGCGCTTCGCGGGCCTGCCGGCTCCGTTCTATGCGGACTGGCTGAAGGTGGCGGCCGAGGAGGCCTATCACTTCACGCTGCTGTCCGAGCGCCTGGCGGCGTTCGGGCATGCGTACGGCGATTTTCCCGCGCACAACGGCCTGTGGGAGATGTGCGAGCGGACCAAGGGCGACGTGCTGGCGCGCATGGCACTCGTGCCGCGCACGCTCGAGGCCCGCGGGCTCGACGCATCGCCGCCGATCCGCGCGCGGCTCGTGCAGGCGGGCGACGATGCGTCGGCCGCGATCCTCGATGTGATCCTGCGCGACGAAATCGGCCATGTCGCGATCGGCAACCGCTGGTTCCGGCATCTGTGCGACGAAGCCGGCCGCGATCCGGTGCCCACCTACCGGCAGCTCGCCGAGCAATACCACGCGCCGCGGCTGCGCGGCCCGTTCAATTTCGATGCGCGCCGCGATGCCGGATTCGAGCAGGCCGAACTCGACGAACTGGCCGCGCAGGACGTGGCGGACGGCAACGCGCCACGCTAGCCGGCGCGCGTTCGGCCGCGCTTCGACGTGCCGCCCGCCGTCCCGGGGGCCCGGGACATGGTGCTTCACCGCGGCCCTGGGCTTACGCGCGCCGCTAGAGCGGCACCTCGATTGCCAGACGCCGGAAAGAGTGCGGCGCCGCTATAATCGAACGATCATTCTTTTTTCTGGCGGCTGCAATGAGTGCATCGAGTTCTGTTTCCGATTTCGTCACGGTGCGCGGCGTCCAGCTGCATGTCCGGCGCTGGGGCCGGCCCGATGCGCCGACGCTGTTCATGCTGCATGGCTGGATGGACGTCTCGGCATCGTTCCAGTTCGTTGTCGATGCGCTCGCGGGCGACTGGCAGGTGATCGCGCCCGATGCGCGCGGTTTCGGGCTGTCCGGCTGGCCGGTCGCGCGGCAGGGCGGCGGTCATTACTGGTTCCACGAGTACCTGGGCGACCTCGATGCGCTCGTCGACCACTATGCGCCGGCCGGCGAAGTCAACCTGGTCGGGCACAGCATGGGCGCGAACGTCGTGTGCCTGTATGCCGGCGCGCGGCCGGAGCGCGTGCGGCGCGTGGTCGATCTCGAGGGTTTCGGGCTGGCGCCCGCGCGGGCCGAGCAAGCGCCGCGCCGGTTGCGCGGCTGGCTGGACGAGTTGCGCGAACCGCCCGTGCTGCGCCCTTACGCGTCCCTCGACGACGTGGCGGCGCGCCTGATCAAGACCAATCCGCGGCTCGACCCGCGCCGTGCGGCGTTCCTCGCCGCGCACTGGTCGAAGCGCGGCGACGACGGCCAGTACCACCTGCTGGCCGACCCCGCGCACAAGATGCCGGGCCCGCAGCTGTACCGGCTCGACGAAGTGATGGCCACCTGGGCGCAGGTGCGCGCGAAGGTGCTGCACGTCGAAGCCGTCAATT
This sequence comes from Burkholderia sp. AU6039, assembly GCF_002223365.1. Taxonomy (NCBI): domain Bacteria; kingdom Pseudomonadati; phylum Pseudomonadota; class Betaproteobacteria; order Burkholderiales; family Burkholderiaceae; genus Burkholderia; species Burkholderia sp. AU6039. The sequence continues at coordinate 1,966,204 of NZ_NKFK01000003.1, read as the reverse complement.
CGCCGACGCTGGCCCACATCGCCGGTGACATCCCGTTGCCGGAATTCAAGGCGCGCTTCAACGCGTTCCCCGACTGGCGCGAGAAGCTCGTCGAGGACGCCGGACACATGGTGCATCACGACCAGCCCGAGCAGATCGCGGCGCTGATCGAGGCGTTCTGCGCGTAAGCGCGCGGCGGCAGCGGCGGGGCACGCGGGCGGCGCATTGCCGCGTTGCAGTAGAATGAAGCCTTACCTGCCATGCCGACAATGAACGCCGATCTCCACTGCCATTCGAATGTTTCCGACGGGTTGCTGCCGCCTGCCGACGTCGCGCGCCGCGCTCATGCCGGCGGCGTGACCCTGTGGGCGCTGACCGACCACGACGAGATCGGCGGCCAGGCAGCGGCGCGCAGCGAAGCGGAAGCGCTCGGCATGCGCTACCTGAGCGGCGTCGAGATTTCGGTCACGTGGGCGTCGCGCACCGTGCACATCGTCGGCCTGAATGTCGATCCCGCGAATCCGGTGCTGGTCGACGGCCTGTACCGCACGCGCCACGGCCGCGCGGCGCGCGCGGTGGCGATCGGCGAGCAGCTCGCCACGCTCGGCATTCCCGGTGCGTACGACGGCGCGTTGAAGTATGTGTCGAATCCCGACCTGATCTCGCGCACGCACTTCGCCCGCTTCCTCGTTGAAAACGGTCACGCCACGTCGACATCCGATGTGTTCGATCGGCTGCTCGGCGACGGCAAGCCCGGATTCGTCCCGCACCGCTGGGCGACGCTGCCCGACGCCGTTGCGTGGATTCGCGCGGCCGGCGGCGAAGCGGTGGTCGCGCATCCGGGCCGCTATCGCTATACGCCCGTCGAATTCGACGCGTTCTTCGGCGAGTTCATCGATCTGGGCGGCCGCGCGATCGAGGTCGTCACGGGCAGCCACACACCCGACCAGTACCGCGAATATGCGGACGTCGCACGCCGCTTCGGCTTCGAAGCGTCGCGCGGCTCGGATTTCCATGCGCCAGGCGAGGGCCGTGTCGAGCTCGGCAGCCTGCCGCCGTTGCCGCCCGACCTGACACCGGTCTGGGAGCGCTGGCTCTGACACCGGGCGGCGGCCTGCCACCTGCGTTGCTGCCGGCCGCGCGCATCCGATTTCTCCCCCTTTACGCCCCCCATGTCCCAGTTCTTCAGGATTCACCCGGATAATCCGCAGCCGCGCCTGATCAAGCAGGCCGTGGAAATCGTCAGCAAGGGCGGCGTGATCGCGATGCCGACCGATTCGAGCTATGCGCTCGCGTGCCATCTCGACGACAAGGACGCGGTCGAGCGCGTGCGCCGGATTCGCGGCCTCGACGAGAAGCAGCACCTGTCGCTGCTCGTGCGCGACCTGTCGGAGCTTGCCAACTTCGCGATGGTCGACAACCGCCAGTACCGGCAGATCAAGTCGGTGACGCCGGGCCCGTACGTCTTCATCCTGCAGGCGACGAAGGAAGTGCCGCGCCGGCTGTCGCACCCGTCGCGCAAGACGATCGGCCTGCGCGTGCCCGATCACGCGATCACGCTCGCGTTGCTCGAATCGCTCGGCCAGCCGCTGCTCGGCACGACGCTGATCCTGCCGCCGGACGACGAGCCGCTGAACGACCCCGACGAAATCCGCGAGCGGCTCGAGAAGCAGGTCGACCTCGTGATCGACGGTGGCGCGTGCCCGCGCGAGCCGTCGACGGTGATCGACCTGACCGGCGACGAGCCCGAGCTCGTGCGCGCGGGGCGCGGCGCGCTCGAACCGTTCGGACTCTCGGCCGCGTAAGCGCGCCGTTCCATTTTTTGCGCGAGTGCGCTTGTTACAATAACGCGATATGGATGCTTCCCTGATACAGACCATCGCCGTCTACGCGCTGCCCGTGATCTTCGCGATCACGCTGCACGAGGCCGCGCATGGCTACGCCGCCCGCCTGCTCGGCGACAACACTGCCTACATGATGGGGCGCGTGTCGTTCAACCCGATGCGTCACATCGATCCGCTCGGCACGATCGCGATCCCGCTCGCGATGTATTTCCTGACGGGCGGCGCGTTCCTGTTCGGCTATGCGAAGCCGGTGCCGGTGTCGTTCGGCAACCTGCGCGATCCGCGCTGGGGCAGCCTGTGGGTATCGCTCGCGGGCCCGGCCTGCAACTTCGTGCAGGCGCTGATCTGGGGCGTGCTGACCCTCGTGCTGCCCGCCGTCGGCGTCGACGAGCCGTTCTTCACGCGGATGGCGTTTGCCGGCGTCAGCGCGAACCTCGTGCTCGGCGTGCTGAACCTGTTTCCGTTGCCGCCGCTCGACGGCGGCCGCATCCTGGCGGCGCTGCTGCCGACGAAGCAATCGATCGCGCTGTCGCGCATCGAGCCGTACGGTTTCATCATCGTCCTCGTGCTGGTCGCGACGGGCGTGCTGACGAACTTCTGGCTGCGCCCGCTCGTCAACGTCGGCTATGCCGTCCTGAGCGCCATCCTGTCCCCATTCGCCTCGCTTCTCTAACGACAATCATGTTCCCTGAACGTATTTTCTCCGGCATGCGACCCACCGGGTCGCTGCACCTCGGTCACTACCACGGCGTGCTGAAAAACTGGGTGAAGCTGCAGTCCGAGTACCCGTGCTTCTTCTGCGTCGTCGACTGGCATGCGCTGACGACGCACTACGAGACTCCCGAGGTCATCGAGAAGAACGTGTGGGACGTGCTGATCGACTGGCTCGCATCCGGCATCGATCCGGCGCAGGCCACGCTGTTCATCCAGAGCAAGGTGCCGGAGCACGCCGAACTCGCGCTGCTGCTCGGCATGAGCACGCCGCTCGGCTGGCTCGAACGCGTGCCGACCTACAAGGAGCAGATGGAGAAGCTGAAGGACAAGGATCTGTCGACCTACGGCTTCCTCGGCTATCCGGTGCTGATGGCGGCCGACATCCTGCTGTATCGCGGCTCGCTCGTGCCGGTCGGTGAAGACCAGGTGCCGCACGTCGAGATGACGCGCGAGATCGCGCGCCGCTTCAACTACCTGTACGGCCGCGAGCCGGGTTTCGAGGAGAAGGCGCTCGATGCCGCGAAGAAGCTCGGCGGCAAGCGCGCGAAGCTCTATCACGAGCTGCGCAACGCGTATCAGCAGGAGGGCGACGACGAGGCGCTCGAACAGGCGCGCGCGATGCTGCAGGAATCGCAGAGCCTGTCGATGAGCGACCGCGAGCGCCTGTTCGGCTATCTCGAAGGCGCGCGCAAGATCATCCTGGTCGAGCCGCAGGCGCTGCTGACCGAAGCATCGCGGATGCCGGGCCTCGACGGGCAGAAGATGTCCAAGTCGTACGGCAACACGATCGGCCTGCGGGAAGACGCCGAGACGATCACGAAGAAGGTCCGCACGATGCCGACCGATCCCGCGCGCGTGCGCCGCACCGATCCGGGCGATCCCGACAAGTGCCCGGTGTGGCAGCTGCATCAGGTCTATACGGACGAAGCGACGCACGACTGGGTGCAGAAGGGTTGCCGCTCGGCGGGCATCGGCTGCCTCGACTGCAAGCAGCCGGTCGTCGAAGGCATCCTGCGCGAACAGCAGCCGATGCTCGAGCGCGCGCAGAAGTACATGGACGACCCGTCGCTGCTGCGCGCGATCGTCGCGGACGGTTGCGACAAGGCGCGCAAGTACGCGACCGAAACGATGCGCGACGTGCGTGACGCGATGGGCCTGTCGTACAACTGATCGGCCGCATGAGCGCATCCGTCATTGCCGCCGCGGGCGGCCACGTCGCCCAGGCCGAGCCGTCGCGCTGGGTCGCGCAATGGTCGCGGCTCGTGTCGCCGGGCGGCGCGGTGCTGGATGTCGCCGCGGGCGGCGGCCGCCATGCGCGCTGGTTCGCGTCGCACGGCCATCCGGTCGTCGCACTCGACCGCGACCCGGCCGCGCTGGCCGCGTTGCGTTCGATTCCGGGCGTCGATGCCCGTGACGCCGATCTCGAAGGCGCGCCGTGGCCGTTGCCGGCCGGCGAGCAGTTTGCGGCGGTGGTGGTCACGAATTATCTGCATCGTCCGCTCTGGCCCCATCTGCTCGATGCGGTGGCGCCGGGCGGCGTGCTGATCTACGAAACCTTCGCGCAAGGAAACGAAACGATCGGGAAACCGTCCAACCCCGCGTTCCTGCTCGCCCCGGGCGAGCTGCTGGACGCCGTGCACGGCCGCCTGCGGGTGGTCGCGTACGAGGACGGGTTCGTCGCCGCGCCGCGCGAGGCATTCGTCCAGCGTCTCTGCGCAGTGCGCGAGGGCGCGACCCCGAAGGCGGGGGCGGGAATTCCACGTTACGAACTGCCCGGCTAATCCGCTACAATCTCAATGTTTACCGGTACATAATCTCATTCGCGTTTCATGGCTAACGGCACCCAAGACGGCATTCAAATCCGCGGCAGCATCCCCGCGATCGTCACCCCGATGCTCGAAGACGGCAGTCTCGACCTGCCGGCGTTTCGCAAACTGATCGACTGGCACATCGCGGAAGGCACCGATGCGCTGGTCGTGGTCGGTACGAGCGGCGAGTCGGCAACGCTCAACGTCGAAGAGCACATCCTGATGATCCGCACGGCGGTCGAGCATGCGGCGAAACGCATCCCGATCATCGCGGGCGCGGGCGGCAACTCGACCGCCGAGGCGATCGAGCTGACGAAGCACGCGAAGGCTGTCGGCGCGGACGCGACGCTGCAGGTCGTGCCGTACTACAACAAGCCGACGCAGGAAGGCATGTACCGTCACTTCAAGACGATCGCCGAAGCGGTCGACCTGCCGGTGATCCTGTACAACGTGCCGGGTCGCACGGTCGCCGACATGGCGAACGAGACGACGCTGCGCCTCGCGGAAGTCCCGGGCATCATCGGCGTGAAGGAAGCGACCGGCAACATCGATCGCGCCGCGCACCTGATCAAGGCCGCGCCGAAGCATTTCGCGATCTACAGCGGCGACGATCCGACCGCGATCGCACTGATGCTGCTCGGCGGCCACGGCAACATCTCGGTCACGGCGAACGTCGCACCGCGCGCGATGAGCGACCTGTGCCGCGCGGCGCTGGCCGGCGACGTACAGACGGCTCGCGCGCTGCACATGAAGCTGCTGTCGCTGCACAAGAACCTGTTCATCGAAGCGAACCCGATTCCGGTGAAGTGGGCGCTGCAGGCGATGGGCAAGATGCAGGGCGGCATCCGGCTGCCGCTCACGGCGCTCGACGAGCGCTGCCACGAAGCCGTGCGTTCGGCCCTCGTCGAGGCCGGCGTCCTCGCCTGATGCCGAGGCGGCCGCGTCCTGCGGCCGCCGGCTCGAACCCTGATCAACCCGCACCGGCCGGCTCCGTCCGGCGCCGCTCCTGACGAGCGTTCTAGCAAGACGAAGGATTTCATGAAACGTTTCGCCTTTTCCTCTCGCGCCATCCAGATGTCGGTGATGGCGCTGGCGCTGGGCGCGCTCGCCGGCTGCGATACGCTGAACGACTACCTGGCCCCTGACCGGGTCAACTACAAGAACACCGGTTCGGCGCCGCCGCTCGCGGTGCCGAGCGACCTGAAGCCGGTGCCGACGACGCAGCAGTTCGTCGCGCCGCCGAGCAACGCCGGCCTCGGCACGCTGCCGCCGCGGGTCACGACGCAGGCGGGCAACGCGACCGACGGCATCCCGAGCGCGCAGGATCCGCTCGGCATGCACATCGAGCGCGACGGCGATCGCCGCTGGCTCGTCGTCGATGGCCGCACGCCCGAGCAGCTGTGGCCGATCCTGAAGGAGTTCTGGCAGGAGAACGGCTTCTCGCTGAAGACCGATGCGCCGTCGACGGGCATCATGGCCACCGACTGGGCTGAAAACCGCGCGAACATCCCCGACGACTGGTTCCGCCGTACGATCGGCAAGGTCATCGACTTCGCGTACTCGTCCGGCACGCGCGACCGCTTCCGTACGCTCGTGAACCGCACGTCGGACGGCAACACCGATATCTCGATCACGCACAGCGCGATGGAAGAAATGATGGTCGGCCCGCAGGGCGGCACGTCGTCGCGCTGGGAAGAGCGTCCGCGCAACCCGGTGCTCGAAGCCGTATTCCTGTCGAAGCTGATGCAGAAGTTCGGCCTGACCGATGCGCAGGCGAAGCAACTGCTGACCGATGCCCGTCCCGCGACGGCGCCGGCGCAGGTCAGCGACACGAGCAGCGGCGGGGCGACGCTGCAACTGGCCGAGTCGTTCGATCGCGCATGGCTGCGCGTGGGCCTGGCGCTCGATCGCACCAACTTCGCGGTCGACAATCGTGATCGCGAGAAGGGCGTGTACACCGTGCGCTATGCGAACACGATGGAAGAGCTCAAGCGCGACGGCCTGTTCGGCAAGCTGTTCTATGGCGGTCCGTCGGCCGCGAAGCCGGGCAAGGAGTACCTCGTCAACGTGCGCGCGCAGGGCAACGGCAGCACGCTGGTTGCGGTGGTCGGCGCAAACGGCCAGGTCGACAACTCGTCGGACGCTCAGCGGATCATTTCGCTGCTCCACGCGCAGCTGAACTAAGCGCGTGCGATTCTCCAGCCTCGGAAGCGGCAGCGAAGGCAACGCGCTGGTCGTCGAGGCCTCGAGCGGCACGACGACCACCCGCGTGCTGCTCGACTGCGGCTTTTCCGCCAAGGAGGTCGAGCGCCGGCTCGGCCGACTGAATCTCAGCATCGGCGATCTTGATGCGATTCTCATTACCCACGAACACAGCGACCACGTCGGCAGCGCTTTGACGCTCGCCCGCCGCGGATCGCTGCCGCTCTACATGAGCTGGGGTACCGCGCGCGCGGTCGGCGCGGACGAGGCCGATGTCGATCTCCACGTGCTGTGGGGCGACGAGACGGCCGCGATCCGCGATCTGGCCGTGATGCCCTATACCGTCCCACACGACGCGCGTGAGCCGCTCCAGTTCGTCTTTATGGACGGCGCCAGCCGGCTCGGTGTGCTGACGGACGTCGGGATGGCCACGCCGCACATCACGGCCGTCCTGAGCGGCTGTGACGCGCTGGTGCTCGAATCCAACCACGATACCGCGATGCTGGCCTCGAGCCGCTATCCGCAGTCGCTGAAGGCGCGTATCGGCGGCAACCACGGCCACCTGAGCAATGACGCGGCAGCGGACATCCTCGCGTCGCTGGAGCGCAGCCGCCTCAAGCACCTGGTCGCGGCGCACCTGAGCCAGCAGAACAACCTGCCGGAACTGGTCCGCCAGGCGTTTGGCGGTGTACTGGGGACGAGCGGGGACGACGTGGTCGTGGCCACGCAGGATGCGGGCTTCGACTGGCTGGCGCTCGGATGAGCGGGGCAGGGCCGCCGCGGCGGCCCGGTGCGACTGCCGTGCGATAGACGCAGAAACGACAGACGTAAAAAAACCGGCCCTCGGGCCGGTTTTTTTTCAGCTGACGCTGAGGCTTACTGGCTTGCGCCCGAAGCCGGAGCAGCCGTCGCTGCCGAAGCAGCCGACGCCACTGCAGCAGCAGCGTCGCTCGCAGCAGCCGTTGCCGACGAAGCAGCAGCCGAAGCGTCGCTCGCAGCACCAGCAACTGCCGAAGCAGCCGACGAAGCAGCAGCAGCCGCGTCGCTTGCAGCCGACGAAGCAGCTTGATCAGCGCTCTTGTTGCAAGCAGCCAGTGCAACAGCAGCCAACAGGGAAGCTACGAGGAGGGATTTCTTCATGATCACGTCCTTTTATGGTTAAAGGTAAGCAACAGCGCGAAACAATACCGGTAATGTGCTCCAACACCGACCTGGGCCGCTGGTGGAGATGCACTTCTTAGAGCGTGAATCTTCCCTACGGCTTGGGCGGAAATTATATGCACTTTCCTATCGACCGTCGACAAATGCGGGGTCAATACGTTGTCTTTCCCATACAGAATTTGATCCGTACGGGCATACGGGGCGACTCACACTAAATCCGGTTTCCGACCCGTATCCAGCCCGCACGATACCACTCGTGCAACAAGGCTGTCATCGAGGGAACCCGGGATAGTGTTACAAACCGTTTCGCCTCCATCTGGCGTTGATTGGCCAGTTCGGGCAGCCATTCGCCGGCCTGCTCGAGCGGTCCTTCTTCACCATTAATGAAGTACGAGCGCGCGTTATACATCAATGCGGCCCTTCTGTCGAGACACACGCCACGGCGTGACGCTTGCGTGACGAACGCGGCCTCGGACAGCGGGCGCGCGGGCGGGTCGAAAACGACGTTCGGCTTGGGCTCGCTCAGGTAGCAGCCGAGGAATTCGGCGACGTCCCGCTTGCGCCAGCGGATCGCGTCCACGATCTCGGCCACGCGCTCGACCATCGCCGGAGGCAGCTGGGCGGGCGTGTCGACGGCCGGCTGCTTCGGATCGCGGTAAAGATCATCGCCGCAACCGTCGCGCAGGCCGCCACGCTCCGCGAGATAGTACAGGAACTGGGCGCCCAGCTCGCCGGCGGACGGGGCACGGAAGCCGATCGAGCAGGTCATGCATTCGCCTTCGGCGACGCCATCGTGCGCGATGTGCGGCGGCAGGTAGAGCATGTCGCCGGGTTCCAGCACCCATTCGTCGCTCGGCTCGAAATTTTCGAGGATCTTCAGCGGCACGTCCGGTTGCAGCGACAGGTCTTTCTGCGCGCCGACGCGCCAGCGGCGCCGGCCTTCGACTTGCAGCAGGAATACGTCATACGAATCGAAGTGCGGACCGACGCCGCCGCCGTCCGTCGCATAGGAGATCATCAGGTCGTCCAGACGCGCATCGGGGATGAAGCGGAAGCGGTCGAGCAGTGCGCGCGCGGCATCGACGTGCAGGTCGAGCCCCTGCACGAGCAGGGTCCAGGCCTTGCGCGTGACGGCCGGCAGCGAGCCGGGCTCGAACGGGCCCTGCTCCAGTTGCCACTTGTTACGAAAATGGGTGATCAGTCGCGATTCCGCGTCATAGTCCGCTGCGAGCTCGAACAACGCGTCGCGCGAGACCGGCGATGCGACGCCGGGGATGGCCTGGCGGATCAGGAGCGGCTTCTTCTGCCAGTAGCCGCGCATGAATTGCGCCGGCGTAAGACCGCCGAGCAGCGGTGTGGGAAGATCGGAAGGCGGCGCGCCGAACGGGGCGGCAGCGGCATCCCGCGGTTCGGCTTGAGACCGGTTGCGCATCGTATAATGAGATTTGTATTTGGGAGAATTGGATGAAAATCGCAAAAAACACCGTCGTGTCGGTCACTTACAAGCTGTCCGATGCACAGGGCAATCTGATCGAGGAAAGCGACGAGCCGATGGTCTATCTGCACGGCGGCTATGATGGCACGTTCCCCAAGATCGAGGAACAGCTCGACGGCCATGAGCCGGGCTACGAGGCGCAGGTTCAGCTCGAGCCGCAGGACGCGTTCGGCGACTACGATCCCGAACTCGTGAAGATCGAGCCGCGCGATCGTTTTCCCGAGCCGCTCGAAGTGGGCATGCAGTTCGAAGGCACGCCGGAAGACGGCGACGAGGAAGTCGATTCGCTGATCTACACGGTCACCGACGTCGCCGAAGACAAGGTTGTGCTCGACGGCAATCACCCGCTGGCCGGCATGGCGCTGCGTTTCGCGCTCACCGTGAAGGACGTTCGCGAAGCCACCGAAGACGAAATCGAGCATGAGCACGCACATGGCGCGGAAGGGCTCGAGATCGTCGACGAGGACGACGACGAAGACGGCGAAGCGCCGTCAGGGCGTACCCTGCACTGAGCTCGCAGGCAAGCCGGGTGCCGGCCCCGACGCAGGGGCGGGCGCCGGCCACGACGCGCCGCCCGGTGCGGCGCCGTCACCCTGCAATGGCGGCGCGACCGACGACGAGTCGGGCAGCGCCGGCAACGCAGGGATTTCCGGCATCTGCGGCAGCGGCACGTCGTCACGCGGCACGAGCGGCAGCGCGGGTGGCACGGGCAGGTTCTTCGGCACCTCCTGCAGGCTCACGTTGAAGATCGTCTGCCGTGCCGGCGACACGCTCACCTTGACCCACTGATTCGTCGGATGGCGCGGTCCGATCGCGACGCGCGTCACATTACCCACCAGTTCACCGTCGTCTGCCCGCAGCGGGCGGTCGATCAGAAAACCGTTCGCAAGCGGCTCACCGCTCGCGTGCATCACGAGTATCGGGCCGCGGAACGTCGCCGCCGCCTTCACCAGCGTTCGTTTCAGCTCACGGAAGCCGTCGCGCACACGCGGCCGGTTGAAACGCAGCCAAGCGAAACGTTCCGCGCGTTCATAGCGTTCGAACTGCGGATCGCCTTCGAACATCACCACCATCGCGCGTGCCTCACGCCGCTTCGCGTATTCGGCCGCGTGGTCGATCCAGAAACCGTTCGCGATGATGCGGTCCTCGAATTCGCCGTTGCGGCCGCCGGCCGTCAGGTAATGGTTGTTCGGCGCCGGCGCGTTGAGCGCGACGTAGACGATGTCGTCGCGCATCCAGCGGGCGTTCTCCCGATACGGTCGGAACCGTGCGACTTCGCTTTCCCGCGTGATCTGCAGCGCGCCGGGGTCGGGCAGTGCCGAATCGGCGAGCAGCGTCTGCCGCAGGAAGTCGAGCCGCTCGACCGGATCGTAGCCGCCGCCGGCCGCGGTGTTGCACGTTACCCAGTCGTCGTGGCCGGGAATGAACACGAGCGGCACGCGTGCCGCATCCAGGATCGCGCCCCGCTGCGAATACAGTGCATCGCGGCACGCTTCCTTCGAACCCTTGAGATCGCCCGCATACACGACGAACGCGAGGTTGCGCTCGCGCGCGATCGCATCGAGCAGCCGCTGGGCGGCCGGTTCGTCGCCAGGGGCGTTGATCACGCCCGACACGACCGCGAACGAGTAGGGCGTGGTGCTGCGCTTCGGCGGCGCGGCCAGCGCGGTGGCCTGCGCGAGCGCGAGCGCCGCCGCGACGAGCATGGCGGCCGTGCGAGCCGGCAGGCCGCACAGGATGCGCTTACGCGTGTCCGTCGACATCGTGCGACCGGACCAGCGTGCGCAGTTCGTACAGCAGGTCGAGCGCCTCGCGCGGCTTGAGATCGTCAGGATCGATATCGCGCAGTTTTTCGAGCGCCGGATGCGGTGTGTCGGGCAGCGCCGGCGCGTCCGCGCATTCGAGATCGTCGGCGGGCGCCGGCGGCGCGCTGAACAGGTCGAGCTGCGGCGTGTGCTGCGACGCCGACTGCTGTTCGAGATACGCGAGGTGCTTGCGCGCGGCGCGGATCACGGGCGCCGGAACGCCTGCGAGCTGCGCGACCTGCAAGCCGTAGCTCTGGTTGGCCGGGCCTTCGTTGACCGCGTGCAGGAACACGATGCCGTTGCCGTGCTCGACGGCCGACAGGTGGACGTTGGCCGCTTGCGGGAATTCGGCCGGCAGTTGCGTCAGCTCGAAGTAGTGCGTCGCGAACAGCGTGTAGCACGCGTTGTGCGCCAGCAGGTGGCGCGCGATGGCCCACGCGAGCGCGAGGCCGTCGAACGTCGACGTGCCGCGGCCGATCTCGTCCATCAGCACGAGGCTTTGCGGCGTCGCGTCGTTGAGAATCGCTGCGGCTTCGGTCATCTCGACCATGAACGTCGAGCGGCCGCCCGCGAGATCGTCCGCCGCGCCGATCCGTGTGAAGATCCGGTCGATCGGGCCGAAGCATGCCGACTTGGCCGGCACGTAGCTGCCCACGTAGGCCATCAGCGCGATCAATGCGGTCTGCCGCATGAACGTCGACTTACCGCCCATGTTCGGGCCGGTGATCAGCAGCAGCTTGCGCTCGGTGCCGAAGCGGCAGTCGTTCGCGATGAACTGTTCGACCTGCGCTTCGACGACCGGGTGGCGGCCCTGTTCGATTTCGATGCCAATTTCGTCGGTGAAGGTCGGTGCGACCCAGTCGAGCGCGCGGGCGCGTTCGGCGAATGCGGCGAGCAGGTCGAGCTCGGCGAGCGCCGATGCGACGCGCTGGCACTCCGGGATGAACGGCAGCAGCGCCTGCAGCACCGCGTCGTACAGCGCGCGCTCGCGCGCCAGTGCGCGTTCCTGCGCGGACAACGCCTTGTCCTCGAAGGTCTTCAGCTCGGGCGTGATGTAGCGCTCGGCGTTCTTCAGCGTCTGGCGCCGACGGTAGTCGTCGGGCACCTTGTCGGTCTGGCCGCGCGTGACCTCGATGTAGAAGCCGTGCACCTTGTTGTATTCGACGCGCAGGTTCGCGATGCCGGTGCGCGTGCGCTCGCGCGCTTCGAGATCGATCAGGAACTGCCCGCAGTTCTCCGAGATGTCGCGCAGCTCGTCGAGCTCGGCGTCGTAGCCGCGCGCGATGACGCCGCCGTCGCGCACCATCGCGGCCGGCTCGGGCGCAATCGCGCTCGTCAGCAGGTCGAGACATTCGGCAGGCGGTGCGAGTGCTGCGTCGACGCGGGTGAGTGCGTCCGCGTTCGCGACGATCGCGCTGATGCGCTCGCGCAGTGCCGGCAGCGCGGCGAACGTGTCGCGCAGGCTCGACAGGTCGCGCGGGCGCGCGGACAGCAGCGCGAGACGCCCGGTGATCCGTTCGACGTCGGCGATCTGGCGCAGCGCGCTGCGCAGCGCATCGAGGCTTGCGTTTGCCGGTGCATCGAGCAATGCACCGATTGCCTGCTGGCGCGACTGCGCGGCGACCGACGCGCGCGGCGGGTGATGCAGCCAGTGCCGCAGCAGGCGGCTGCCCATCGTCGTGCAGCACGTGTCGAGCAGCGAATACAGCGTCGGCGACTCGGTGCCGCGCAACGTCTCGGTCAGTTCGAGGTTGCGGCGCGTGGCCGGATCGAGACCGATGTACTCCGTTTCGTTCTCGACCTTCAGGCTGCGCACGTGTCGCAGTTGCTGGCCCTGCGTGGCGGCCGCATAGAGCAGCAGCGCGCCGGCTGCGCCGCACGCGCTCGTGAGCGAATGCGCACCGAAACCGTCGAGGCTCGCGACATCGAGCTGGTCGCACAGGCGCTGCGTGCCCGACGCGATGTCGAAGTGCCATGCCGGTACGCGCTTGCTTGCGCCCGCGCTGGCCGGCACGGCATCGGTCGCGCCGTCCGGCGTCAGGATCTCGGCCGGCCGGATGCGTTCGAGCGCGGCCGCGAGCTGGTCGGGTTCGATTTCGGCGAGCCGCAGTGCGCCGCTGGCGAGGTTCAGCCATGCAAGGCCGACGTTCACCGCGACGCCGCGCTTGTTGTGGCCCGTGCACATCGCGAGCAGGTAGACGTCGTTCTTGTCGGACAGCAGCGCGGCATCGGTCAGCGTGCCGGGCGTGACGACGCGCACGACCTTGCGCTCGACGGGGCCCTTCGACGTGGCGGGATCGCCGATCTGCTCGCAGATCGCGACCGATTCGCCCATCTTCACGAGCTTCGCAAGATACTGCTCGACCGCGTGATGCGGTACGCCGGCCATCTTGATCGGCGTGCCGGCGGTGGCACCGCGTTGCGTGAGGGTCAGGTCGAGCAGGCGTGCGGCTTTCTCCGCGTCTTCGAAGAACAGCTCGTAGAAGTCGCCCATCCGGTAGAAGACAAGCGTGTCGGGATGGTCGGCCTTGATGCGCAGGTACTGCTGCATCATTGGAGTGTGGCCGGCGAAGGCGTCGGGCGACAGCGTGGTCATAAGTCAGGCGTGAAGTTGTTGCTTTGGTTGCCCGAGTTTACCAGTGGCTTCACGTGCGAGCGCGAAGTTGGCCGTTTGGCCGGTTACGGGTGATGGCGTGGGGAGGCGAAGCGTCTCCCAACCCTCGCTGCAACAGACGCCGAATATGGAATCACAAATCGGAGACGGACCATCAGTACACACCTTCGCGCCGCTCGCAGCAGGGCAAAGGTATCGAGGGCATCGTAAATGTCACACCGCCTGCTTGATCCCGGCCCGATGGATATACGAGCCTTGCGTCTGGGCCGAAACCAAAGACGACAAACCACCGAGCGTCCGATGCGGTGGAGCGGGATTTACCGCCCCTGGAGGACTAAAAGAAAGTGGCTGTCGACAATCGCCTATGCTCAACACGTACGGTGCCAAGACGTGGTTCCACGCTCGAAGTTCGGACTGAAACTTGCTAGACCCAGAGCACGGGTGACATCCCGAACGGAGGCAGCCATGGAACAGGAGTTGAAGTTACGAATCCCCCCCGAGCACCTTGGCAAGCTTCGTCGCGCGCCTCTGCTTGTGCATGGTCGCACTGAGGCTAATCCATCGAAACTCCTGACCAGCACCTATTTCGACACGCCGGATCTGGCTCTACACGGGTACGGCGCGTCGCTGCGTGTGCGGGCCGACGGCCGGCGGCGGATCCAGACATTGAAGCTCGGGGGCGCTATTGATGCGGGGGTTTTCGACAGGAGTGAGTTCGAAATGCCAATCAATGGCGACGCGCCTGACCTCACGCTGCTGCATGAGGCGATACCCGCCGACACGGATTGCGGAAAGCTGATTCGTGATCAGGCTGTTGCCGCGTGCCTCGCTCCCGTTTTCGTCACGCGCATGAATCGAACCGCGATCCCGATACATCTTGCGTCGGAAGACGAAATCGAAGTAGCCGTAGATGAGGGAACCATCGAGGCGAAAACGGGCTCCGTGTCCCTTGCAGCAGTCGAACTCGAACTCAAGCAGGGCAACCGGCAAGCCCTCCATGCGACGGCGCTCGAACTCCTGAAGGCTGCACCGTTGCGAATCGACCATCGCAGCAAGGCCGATGTCGGTTACGAATTGCTTGTCGCGGAGCATGTGGAAGCCGTAAGAGCAAAGCCCGTCCGCCTCGGCAAGAGTGCTTCAATTGAAGATGCGTTCTGCACGATCCTGCGTAACTGCCTTGATCAGGTTCACGCCAACGCGCGCGGGGTCGTTTCCGGTCACGATCCGTCATGCGTGCATCAGATGCGGGTGGGACTCCGGCGTTTGCGTTCGGCGTTGGACTTGTTCGCCAAGGTGCTTCCCGCATACTCCGGACTCGACGACGAACTGCGCTGGATTGCGGCAGAACTCGGTGCGGCGCGCGATTGGGGAGTCCTGGCCGGGGCCACGCTCGATCATGCCGGAGCTGATAGCAATGAAGAAGAGCTGGGGCCGATTCGGCGGGCTTGCACGCAGATGGCAGTGGCCAACCGCAAACGAGCGGCGACCGCGGTCGAGTCGGTTCGCTACACGCGGCTGATACTGGAGTTCACGCTATGGCTGGAAGTCAAAAGATGGCGCGACGCGATGACCGACGAACAGCGCGCGGCGATCGAAGGTTCCGCGAGGAAGTTCGCCGTTGAAGTGCTGCACAGTCGGCACCGGAAGCTGATCAAGCGTGGCAAGAAGCTTGCCGATCTGGACAACCACCATCGGCACCGCGCCCGTATCGCGGCGAAGAAGGTTCGCTACGCGACGGAGTTTTTTCAGTCATTGGTTTCCAAAAGGGCCGTGCGTCACTACGTCGATGCACTGACGGACCTTCAGGACGATCTTGGGTGGCGCAACGATGCGGTTGTAGCGGATAAACTCCTGCGCATCGTGTCGCGGAAGTCGACCGAAGCCGATCGTGGCGCGGCTTTCGTCAGAGGCTATCTGGCTTCACGCGTTGCCGCCGATCATCGAAGGCTAAGTAAGGTGTGGAAGCGTTTTGAAGGCATATCGCCACCGCACTAAATCGGATCGGGATTGGGTTGGCGATCGGATGCAAACATGTCCCACACGCCAGATAAGCCGCAGGTACTGCTGCATCATTGGAGTATGACCGGCGAAGGCGTTGGGCGACAGCGTGGTCATAAGTCAGGCGTGAAGTTGTTGCTTTGGTTGCCCGAGCTGACCAGTGGCTTCGGCATGCACGCGCGACGTTTGCCATTCGGCCAGATTGCCGGAGATTGTGCGACCGGCGGCGGTCGTTCTCACGCCGCCGTCCGACCGCGCTCCTGGCCGGCCATGCGAAAGTCGGCGCCGCTCAGGTCGAGAACCTTCGCGTGCCGACTCGTTTCGTACCTCAGGCCGCTTGCCCCGACGTCATGCTGAGCGCCACCGCCTGCGCGACTTCGATCCCGTCGATGGCCGCCGAATAGATGCCACCCGCATACCCCGCACCTTCACCCGCCGGATACAGCCCCTCGACGTTCATGCTCTGGTAATCGTCCTTGCGTCGAATCCGGATCGGCGACGAAGTGCGCGTCTCGACACCGGTGAGCACCGCATCGTGCATCGCGAAGCCGGCGATCTTCTTGTCGATCTCGGGGAGCGCTTCGCGGATCGCTTCGATCACGTAATCCGGCAGCGCGGTGCTGAGATCGGTCGGGTTCACGCCCGGCTTGTACGACGGCTCCACGGAGCCGAGCGACGTCGACGGCCGGCCTGCGATGAAATCGCCGACCAACTGGCCCGGCGCACGGTAATCGCCGCCGCCGAGTTCGAACGCGCGCTCTTCCCATTTGCGCTGGAACGCGATGCCCGCCAGCGGGCCGCCGGGATAGTCGTCCGGCGTGATGCCGACGACGATGCCCGCATTCGCGTTGCGCTCGGCCCGCGAATACTGGCTCATGCCGTTGGTGACCACGCGGCCCGGCTCGGAGGTCGCCGCGACCACCGTGCCGCCCGGGCACATGCAGAAGCTGTAGACGGCGCGGCCATTGCTGCAGTGGTGGACCACCTTGTAGTCCGCCGCGCCGAGCTGCTTGTGGCCCGCGAACTTGCCGAAGCGGCTGCGATCGATCAGCCCCTGCGGATGTTCGATACGGAAGCCGAGCGAGAACGGCTTGGCTTCGATATAGACGCCGCGATCGTGCAGCATCTGGAAGGTGTCGCGCGCGCTGTGGCCCACGGCCAGCACCACGTGGTCGCACTGCAGCGTTTCGCCGTTCGAGAGCTTCAGCGAGCGTACCTTGCCCTGATCGATCTCGATATCGTCGACCCGCGTTTCGAAACGCACTTCACCACCCAGTTCGTGGATGGACGCGCGCATCTTTTCCACCATGCTGACGAGGCGGAACGTGCCGATGTGCGGCCGGCTCAGATACAGGATGTCGTCTGGCGCACCGGCCTTGACGAATTCGTCCAGCACCTTGCGGCCATAGTGGTTCGGGTCCTTGATCTGGCTGTACAGCTTGCCGTCGGAAAACGTCCCGGCACCGCCTTCGCCGAACTGCACGTTGGATTCGGGGTTGAGCACGCTCTTGCGCCACAGGCCGAAGGTGTCCTTGGTGCGCTCGCGCACGGCCTTGCCGCGTTCGAGGATGATGGGGCGGAAACCCATCTGCGCGAGGATCAGCCCCGCGAACAGGCCGCACGGCCCCATGCCGATCACGACCGGGCGCAGGAAATTGCCGTGCTCGGGCGCCTTCGTGACGAAGTGGTACGCCATGTCGGGCGTCACGCCGCAATGCGGCTTGCCGGCGAGGCGCTTGATCGCGGCTGCCTCATCCGTGACTTCGACATCGACGATATACGTGAGCTTGATGTCGGCGCGCTTGCGCGCATCGTGCGCACGGCGGAACACGGTGTAACGGAGGAGCCCGTCCGCGGCCACGCCAAGCTCCGCGAGGCGCGCGCGAATCGCGGTCTCGAGCGCGCTTTCGGGGTGGTCGAGGGGGAGTTTAATTTCGCTTAGCCGTAACATGGGGACTCGGATGCGATTGCCACGGCGTCGTGGCGGTGTTGATACGGTCGGGGGCCGGCTGGCCGGCGGTGTTGTCCGCCGTGCGGGCATGCCGGACGCAAACCCATCATTGTCATTGCGGGAAGGGCCGTGCAAGCGGCAGTACGCTGACCGGCCCGTACAACTCAGGCAACTTCAGGATAGGCGCACGAAGCGACCCTTGTGCGGGAAGATTGTCTCGCCTCCCGGCAACCGGGAGGCGAACGGTGCGCCGTCATGACGATGCCCGCGAGCGGCGTGCGCGCAAGCCGCGCCATGCAGGCGCGGCCGGGGCTTACTCCGCTGCCGGATGCACGCGGGTGTAACCCTTCAGGATCGGGATCATCTGCGCGTAGATCTTCGGGTTCGCGGCGACGATTTCATGGCGATGCAGGAAGTCGGCGTCGCCCGTGTAGTTGCCGACGAGGCCGCCGGCCTCGGTGATCAGCAGGCTGCCCGCTGCCATGTCCCACACGTTGATGCCTTGCTCGAAGAACGCGTCGAGGCGGCCGGCCGCGACGTTCGCGAGATCGAGTGCGGCCGCGCCCGGACGGCGCAGGCCCGTGCAGGCCTGCGTCATTTCGGTGAAGAGGCGCGCGTAGGCATCGACGCCGTCCTTTTCGCGGAACGGGAAGCCCGTGCCGACCAGTGCGTCCGACAGGCGGTCGCGGCGGCCGACGCGGATGCGGCGGTCGTTCAGGTACGCGCCGCGGCCGCGGGTGGCCGTGAACAGGTCGTTCTTGTTCGGGTCGTAGACGACAGCCTGCGTGACGACGCCCTTGTGCTCGAGCGCGATCGATACGCAGTAGTACGGGAAGCCGTGGATGAAGTTGGTCGTGCCGTCGAGCGGATCGATGATCCACTTGAATTCGGATTCGTTCTCCGATTCGCCCGATTCTTCCGCGAGGATCGCGTGGTCGGGGTAGGCGGTCTTCAGCGTCTCGATGATCGCGTCTTCGGCGGCCTTGTCCACTTCGGTGACGAAGTCGTTCTGCTGCTTCTTGCGGATCTCGATCAGGTCGAGATCGAGGGACGCGCGATTGATGATCTGTCCGGCGCGGCGCGCAGCCTTGACAGCAATGTTGAGCATGGGATGCATGAGCCTGGATCCTGTAGCTGGCGGCACGGGCCGCCACGAAGTGGAACAACCGCCCGGCACGGCGCAAGCGTGGCAGGCGAGATGAGACGCGAATTGACAAAGAACGGGGTACGACCCGCGCCGCACGGAGTGCGACGCGTAAAGGCATGATTTTACCCGATTTTTGTCGGTTTCAGGCGACCGGCGTACGGGGAAACCCCCACTATCCGTCCGGACGAGTGGGTTTGCCGCGGCGATGGCGATACCATACTGCCATTCTGATGAACCGAGTCGTATCGTAGTGGAAACCCCGCAGATCACCGCCGCGCCGTCCGAGCCGGGCGCGGCCTCGTCCCAGCCGCCGTCCGGCGGGTTCACGTCCACCCGTTTCGTGCTCGTCGAGCCGAGCCATCCCGGCAATGTCGGGGCGGCCGCCCGCGCGCTGAAGACGATGGGCTTCTCGCGTCTCGTGCTGGTCGCGCCCCGCGTGCCGCACGTGCAGAGCGATCCCGAGGCGATCGCGATGGCCAGCGGCGCGGACGACGTCCTCGCGTCCGCCCATGTCGTGCCGACGCTCGGCGACGCGCTGTCCGGTGTTCACTGGTCGATCGCGCTGACCGCGCGCACGCGCGAATACGGGCCGCCGCGCCTGGCGCCGCGTGCCGCCGCCACGCAGGCGTGCGCGCAGGTCGGCACGGGCGACATCGCGCTCGTGTTCGGCAACGAGCGCACGGGCCTCGCGAACGAGCATGTCGAGCAGTGCAGTGCGCTGGCGCACATCCCGGCGAACCCGGCCTACAGTTCGCTGAATCTCGCACAGGCCGTGCAGGTGCTTGCGTACGAGCTGCGTGTCGCGTTGCTCGAGCAGGCGAGCGAGCCGTCGGCGCAACCGTCGGCCGAAGCCGGCACGCTTGCGCAGAGCGACGAGATCGAGCGGATGTACGTGCACCTCGAGAACGCGCTGATCGCGCTCGATTTCCTCGATCCGCGCAACCCGAAGAAGCTGATGCCGCGGCTGCGGCGCCTGTTCGCGCGCACGGGCCTCGAGCGCGAGGAGGTCAACATCCTGCGCGGCGTCGCGAAGCACATCCTGCTGAAATCGGGCAAGCCCGACGGCGACGCGTAAGCGGTCGGCGCACGGGGTGGCGGATGCGTCGGCGCCTGGGGCAACCACCCCGTCGGCAGGTGCCGGGTCGGCCGCCGAACGCGCCGAGGCCGATCACTTCACTTGGTCGATCACCCCGCCAACCCGGTAACAGCAGGCGTTCCGCCCGAATACCCGTGCCGGCGGCGGGGTGAACTGGCGAGCGCGTGCGGCCGTTCGTGACTCGCCCTACAATCGCCGAACGTCATAAGTAAATTACCGGGCGCGATAACGGCCGGTCATTGCCGGCGATGCGCGCCGGCCTTTCCCCAGACCACATCATGTTCACGAGACTGCGCGAAGACGTTGCAACGATTCGCGAGCGGGATCCCGCCGCTCGCAGTGCATGGGAAGTGCTGACCTGTTATCCGGGGTTGCATGCGCTCGTGCTGCATCGCTTCGCGCACGCATGCTGGCGCGCGAAGCGCTACTGGCTCGCGCGTTTCGCGTCGCAGGCCGGCCGGTTCCTGACGGGGATCGAGATTCACCCCGGCGCGACGATCGGCCGGCGCGTGTTCATCGATCACGGGATGGGCGTCGTGATCGGCGAGACGGCGATCGTCGGCGACGACTGCACGATCTATCAGGGCGTGACGCTGGGCGGCACGTCGCTTACGCGCGGCGCCAAGCGTCACCCGACGCTCGAGGCCGGCGTGATCGTCGGCGCGGGCGCGAAGGTGCTCGGCGGCTTCACGGTCGGTGCGGGCGCGAAGATCGGTTCGAACGCGGTCGTCGTGAAGCCGGTGCCGGCAGGCGGCACGGCGGTCGGCAATCCGGCGCGCGTCGTGATGCCGGCGCAGCCGAAGCCGCAGCCCGAGCGCGCGGCGTTCTGCGCATACGGGATCACGCCGAATGCCGATGATCCGATGTCGCTCGCGATTCACGGGCTGATCGATCACGCGGCGAAGGAAAGCCGCCGCGTCGACGAGATCGTCGCGGCGCTCGAACGGCTCGGCACGCATCTGGAAACACTGCAGGGCGCCGACGCGGCGCGCCTCGATCTGCGCCGGCTGTCGGCCGTGCTGGAAGGCAAGTCGGTCGAACGCCAGGCGTAATTCAATGGATGCACGCCGCTGCCGGTTGTTGCGACGGCAGCGGCGGTGTCAGTCGAGCGGCATCGCGTGGATGCCTTCTGCGTCGACGCGCAGGTAGCCGCCGCGCGGCTTGCCGTGGTCGAGATCCCAGTCGGGCAACACCCAGCGGATGCCACCCGGTTCCATGTGCCGGGCAGGGCGGTGCGTATGGCCGTGAATGATCACGCTCGCGCGGCTTTTCCGGAACAGCGCGGCCACGCCTTCACGCGTGACATCGTAGATCGCCGAAGCAGGGCGCATCCGGCCCGCTTCGCTGTTCGCGCGCATGCGCTGCGCGAGCGCACGGCGCCAACGGAACGGCCATGCGAGAAACAGCCATTGCGCAGCGCGGTTGCGGGCGAAGCGACGGAATACCTGGTAACCGCGGTCGGCCGTGCATTGCGCGTCGCCATGTGCGAGCACGATGCGCTGGCCGAACGCCATGATCAGCGAAGGATCGGGCAGCAGCATCGCGCCGGCTGCCTTCATGAAGCGCCGGCCGAGCAGGAAATCGCGGTTGCCGTGCATCACGTAGAGCGCAATGCCGCGCTCCGAGAACGTGTGCATCAGCGCGGCCATGCGGGCCGCGAACGGATCGTCGTCGAGGATGTCGTCGCCGATCCAGTATTCGAACAGGTCGCCGAGGATGAACACCGAGTCGGCGCTGTCGGCGGTGTATTTCACGAAATGCTCGAACGCGGCGACCGTCTTCGGGATCGCTTCGCTCAGGTGCAGATCGGAGAGAAACAGGAACGGGCGTGCGGCTTGCGCGTATTCGCGCTCGCCCGGCACGCCCGCGGAGACGCTTCGCGGCGGACTCTCCTGCAACATCGAAGTGCCTCCGTAACTGCGCGTCAGACCACGACGGCCTTCTCGATCACGACGTCGTCAGTCGGCACGTCCTGGTGGAAACCAGCGTTGCCCGTCTTGACGCCCTTGATCTTGTCGACCACGTCCTGGCCTTCGACGACCTTGCCGAACACCGCGTAGCCCCAGCCTTGCGGCGTCGGCGACGAGTGGTTCAGGAAGTCGTTGTCGTTCACGTTGATGAAGAACTGGGCGGTCGCCGAGTGCGGATCGTTCGTGCGTGCCATCGCGACCGTGTAGTTGTCGTTCTTCAGGCCGTTGTTCGCCTCGTTGTCGATCGGCGCATCGGTCGGCTTCTGCTTCAGGCCCGGCTCGAAGCCGCCGCCCTGGATCATGAAGCCGTTGATCACGCGATGGAACACGGTGCCGTCGTAGTGGCCCTTCTTCACGTAGTTCAGGAAGTTCTCGACCGTCTTCGGTGCCTTCGCGGCGTCGAGCTCGAGCTTGATCACGCCGTGGTTCGTATGCAGTTCAACCATGATGAATTCCTTCGGTGAGGCGGTTTAAATGGCACGCGGCCGGTCGTGCGACGCGGCCGCGTGAGGCGCCGGACGTGCCGGCAGGTTCTTACTTCGAGACGATGCTGGCCGATTCGATCACGATCGGTTGCGCGGGCACGTCCTGCATCGGGCCGCGCGAGGTCGTCGCGACGCCTTCGATCTTCTTCACGACGTCGAGACCCGACACGACCTTGCCGAACACCGCATAGCCGTTGCCGTCCGGGTTCGGGTAGTCGAGGCCGCTGTTGTCGACGGTGTTGATGAAGAACTGCGCGGTGGCCGAATTCGGATCGCTCGTGCGTGCCATCGCGATCGTGCCCGTCAGGTTCTTCAGACCATTGCGGCTCTCCAGCGGGATCGGCGCGCGGGTCGGCTTCTCCTCGAAGTTGGTCTTGTAGCCGCCGCCCTGGATCATGAAGCCCTTGATCACGCGATGGAAGATCGTGCCGTTGTACTGGCCGGCCTTCACGTAATCGAGGAAGTTGGCGACGGACTTCGGCGCCTTCTCCGGGTAGAGCTCGACGCGGATGTCGCCCTGCGAGGTCTTCAGCTGCACGACGGGGTGCGCGGTAGCCGATTGCGCGAACGCAGGTGCGGTCGCGGTCGCGAGAAGGGCGGCGCCGCCAAGCGCCAGCAACAGACGTTTCATTGCGATCCTCAGGTTGGGAGGGAAAGAAGGCCGCGCCGCTTATTGCGACGGCGCGACGTACGGCGCCGCCAGTGCGCCCGACGGACCGCTGAACTGGAACGTCGGCGACATCGGCAGCGTGGTGGTGCTCACGTTCGCGGCTGCGCGGTCGGAGTAGTCGCGCGTGGCCGGTGTGGCAGCGCGGGCATTCGGCGCGGCCTTCGGCGGCGACACGATCTTCTGGAGATCGGCGAGGCGCTGCGCGGTCGCGCCGCTCGTGCGGCCGAGCGACTGCGCGCGCTTGTACGACTCGGCCGCGAGGCGCAGGTAGAGATCGCCGAGGTTCTCGTAGGCGAGCGAGTAGCCGGGGTTCGATTGCGTCGCCGTGACGAGCGCGGTGCGCGCCTCGTCGTAGCGGCCATGCTTCGCGTAAAGCGCCGCAAGGTTGTTGTACGGCTCGGGCAGTTCGGGGTACGCCTGCGTGATCGCGACGAACTGCTGGATCGCGTCGTCATCGCGGTTCAGGCGCGCGAGCACGGTGCCGCGCTTGAACTGCGCCTGCACGTCGCGCGGGTTCGATGCGATGCGCGCGTCGAGCTGCGCGAGCGCCTGCTTCCACTGCTTGCCGGCGATCGACGCGTCGATTTCGGGCGTGCCGTCGGCGGTGGCCGGGGCCTTCTGCGCATGCGCCGCGGGAGCCGCGAAAAGCGTCAGCGCGACGCCCATGACGGTGGTCGCAACGAGGGTCGCAGCGCTCTGCGCGCGGCCGCGATGAGGTTTCATAGGCGTAAATCGGAATGTTATACTCCGAGCCATTCTAACAAAACGTCTGCGCGTTCCGGCGAGCGTCAGACAGTCTTTCTTTGCCTCTCGTGGCCGTCACCGCTGTGCTTGCAGCCTGACCGCCCCATGTGATATCGAGGACGCTCGGCCTGGTGCCGCAGCAGATGGTCCGTCCGTTTCGCATGCTGGGCGAGCTTCGCCAGGGCGGTTTCCTTCGGCTCACGGTTCATCTCTATGGAATCACTGCGCATCTACAACACGCTCGCGCGTGACAAGCAAGTCTTCGTGCCGCGCCAGGCTGGCGAAGTGCGGATGTACGTATGCGGAATCACCGTATACGACTATTGTCACGTGGGCCACGCGCGCATGCTGGTCGTGTTCGACCTCGTCCAGCGCTGGTTGCGTGCGATCGGCTACCGGGTCACGTATGTGCGCAACATTACCGACATCGACGACAAGATCATCCGCCGCGCGGTCGAGAACGGCGAGACGATCAAGTCGCTGACCGACCGGTTCATCGGCGCGATGCACGACGATGAAAGCGCGCTCGGCATCCAGCGGCCCGACATCGAGCCGCGCGCGACCGAGTTCATCCCGCAGATGCTCGGCATGATCGAGACGCTCGAGACGAACGGCTACGCGTATCAGGCGACCGACGGCGACGTCAATTACTCGGTGCGCAAGTTCGCGAACTACGGGAAGCTGTCGGGCAAGTCGCTCGACGACCTGCGCGCGGGCGAGCGCGTCGCCGCGAACGACGCGAAGGAGGATCCGCTCGATTTCGTGCTGTGGAAACGCGCGAAGCCGGAAGATCCGGAAGGCACGTCGTGGGCGTCGAAGTACGGGATGGGGCGCCCGGGCTGGCACATCGAGTGCTCGGCGATGGGCTGCACGCTGCTCGGCGAGCATTTCGACATCCACGGCGGCGGGCAGGATCTGCAATTCCCGCACCACGAGAACGAGATCGCGCAGAGCGAAGGCGCAACCGGCCAGACGTTCGTCAATTACTGGATGCACAACGGCTTCGTGCAGGTCGACAACGAGAAGATGTCGAAATCGCTCGGCAACTTCTTCACGATCCGCGAAGTGCTCGAACGCTACGATGCGGAAGTCATGCGCTTCTTCATCGTGCGCACGCACTACCGTTCGCCGCTCAATTACAGCGACGTGCATCTCGACGATGCGCGCGCGTCGCTCACGCGTCTCTATACCGCGCTGAAAGATGTTGAAGCCGACACGCTCGCGCTCGACTGGAACGAGCCGCACGCGCAGCGTTTCGCTGCCGCGATGAACGACGACTTCAACACGCCGGTCGCGGTGGCTACGCTGTTCGAACTGGCGGGCGAGGTGAATCGCACGGGCGACGCATCGCTCGCGCGGCAACTGAAACAGCTGGCGGGCCTGCTCGGCCTGCTGGGCCGCGAACCGCGCGCGTTCCTGCAGCAGGCGTCCGGCGCCGCGCAGGCGGGCGGACTCGCCGCCGACGAGATCGAAGCGAAGATCGCCGCGCGTGTCGCGGCGAAGCAAGCGAAGGACTATGCCGAAGCGGACCGGATCCGGGCGGAACTGCTCGAGACCGGTATCGCACTTGAAGACAAACCGGGCGGATCGACCGAATGGCGTCGCGTATGAGCGCGGTGCGTTCCACTGACCGATCCGTCAGGTAGGAGGCAAGATGGCAACGGCCAGAAAAGCGCCGGTCAGGCGCGCGACCCCGGTCGCCGCGCGTCCGGCAGCCAAGCGCGTGCCGCCGGCGAAGACGGACGCGACGCGCGCCGTGCCGAACGGCGCGCTCAACGGTCATGCGCAACCGGCGGCGGTGCCGCCGGCCGCCGACGCGGCCCGCAAGGCCCGTGCGTCCGAAGCGGACGGCGAGGAGGTGGTCGTGCGTCCTGCTTACTGGGACAAGGCATGCGCCGACCTCGTCAAGCGCGACCGGATCCTGAAGAAACTGATTCCGAAGTTCGGTCCCGCGCATCTCGTGAAGCGCGGCGACCCGTTCGTCACGCTCGCGCGCTCGGTCGTCGGCCAGCAGATTTCGGTGCCGTCGGCGCAGTCGCTGTGGGCGCGCATCGGGGATGCCTGTCCGAAACTCGCGCCGCAGCCGGTGATCCGGCTCGGCGCGGACAAGCTGATCGCGTGCGGGCTGTCGAAGCGCAAGACGGAATACATCCTCGATCTCGCGCAGCATTTCGTGTCGGGCGCGCTGCACGTCGACAAATGGACGTCGATGGACGACGAGGACGTGATCGCGGAACTCACGCAGATCCGCGGCATCAGCCGCTGGACGGCCGAGATGTTCCTGATCTTCAACCTGTCGCGGCCGGACGTCCTGCCGCTCGACGACCCGGGCCTGATCCGCGCGATCAGCGTCAATTACTTCAGCGGGGAACCCGTCACGCGCAGCGAGGCGCGCGAAGTTGCCGCCAACTGGGAGCCGTGGCGTACCGTCGCGACCTGGTACATGTGGCGCAGCCTCGATGCGCCGGACGCCGACGCCTGAGCGGCGGCTATCGGGTTTTAAACATCAATAGTTGAGAGCCGGTTTTGAGCGTCGCCCGCGCGGGTAGAATACGCGCTGCCGCAAGACCCAAGGATTCGAACACATGAAGACCACGTTTCTGGATTTCGAACAGCCGATCGCCGAACTCGAGGCCAAGATCGAAGAGCTGCGATTCGTGCAGGACGACTCGGCTGTCGACATTTCGGAAGAAATCGAGCGGTTGTCGAAGAAAAGCCAGCAACTGACGAAAGACCTCTACGCGAACCTGTCGCCGTGGCAGGTCTCGCAGATCGCGCGGCATCCGCAGCGTCCGTACACGCTCGATTACGTTGCGGAACTGTTTACCGATTTTCACGAGCTGCACGGCGACCGCGCATTCGCGGACGACGTGTCGATCGTCGGCGGCCTCGCGCGCTTCGGCGGCCATCCGTGCATGGTGATCGGTCACCAGAAGGGCCGTGACACGAAGGAGCGCGCCGCGCGCAACTTCGGGATGCCGCGTCCGGAAGGCTATCGCAAGGCCGAGCGCCTGATGCGTCTCGCCGAGAAGTTCGGTCTGCCGATCTTCACGTTCGTCGACACGCCGGGCGCGTACCCGGGCATCGGCGCGGAAGAGCGCGGCCAGTCGGAGGCGATCGGTCGCAACCTTTACGTGATGGCCGAGCTGAAGACGCCGATCATCACGACGGTGATCGGCGAGGGCGGTTCGGGCGGCGCGCTCGCGATCGCGGTGGCCGACACCGTGATGATGCTGCAATTCTCGACCTACTCGGTGATCTCGCCGGAAGGCTGCGCGTCGATCCTGTGGAAGAGCGCCGCGAAGGCGCCGGAAGCAGCGGAAGCGCTGGGCCTGACCGCGCACCGCCTGAAGGCGCTCGGCCTGATCGACAAGATCATCAACGAGCCGCTCGGCGGCGCGCATCGCGATCCGAAGGGCATGGCTGCGTTGCTGCGCCGTGCGCTGGCCGATTCGCTGCGCCAGTTCCAGGGGATGAGCATCGATGCGCTGCGCGAGCGCCGCTTCGAGCGCCTGATGGCCTACGGCAAGTTCAAGGAAACCACGCCGGGCGCATGACCGGCTGCGTCCTCCAATCGCGCGCCGCTGCGCGCGCGTTCCTCTCGTGATTCCGCCCACCGAATTCTCCGCCGACCGCGTCGTTCTCGACGCGGTCGGCGTTGCGCTTTCCGGCATGCCGCCCGATGCACGCATCGCGATCGCGTACAGCGGCGGCCTCGACTCGACGGTGTTGCTCGATGCGGCCGTGCGCGTCGCGGGCGCGTCGCGCTGCGTCGCGCTGCACGTGCATCACGGGCTGAGTGCGAATGCCGACGCGTGGGTTGCGCACGCCGAGGCGAGCGCCGCAGGGCTCGGTGTCGCGTTCGAATCGATGCGCGTCGACGTGCCGCGCGACAGCGGCCTCGGTGTCGAGGCAACGGCGCGCGAGCGGCGCTATGCGGCGCTCGACGAGATGTGCGAGCGCCACGGCGCGGCCGCGCTGTGGCTCGCACAGCATGCGGACGACCAGGCCGAGACCGTATTGCTGCAGTTGTTGCGCGGCGCGGGGATCGCGGGGCTGGCCGCCATGGCGCCGCGTTACCGCCCTGACGGCGTGAGCGTCGAGCGGGTGCGCCCACTGTTGCGATTGTTGCGTGCGCAACTCGAGCGCTATGCGACGCAGCGCGATCTGGCATGGATCGACGACGAATCGAACAACGACACGCGTTACGCGCGCAATGCGCTGCGCATCGACGTGCTGCCGGCGCTGGCCGTGCATTTCCCGGGCTTTCGCGATGCGCTCGGCCGCGCGGCCCAGCATGCGGCGGCCGCGCAGCGACTGCTCGACGATCTGGCCGAACTCGACTTCGCCGTTGCCGCGCGCGATGACGGGCAGGCACTGTCGCGCGACGCATTGGTCGCGTTCGACGACACGCGCGGCGCGAACCTGCTGCGCTTCTGGATGCGCCGGCTCGGCTTGCCGGGCGCGTCGGCAGCCCGGCTCGCCAACATGATGCGGCAGTTGCGTGCCACGCATGTCGCCCATGCGCTGCGCGTCGATCACGCGGGGCAATGCCTGCGCCTGTATCGCGATGTCGTCTACTGGGAAGCGGGCGACAGCAGCGAACCGGCCGATGACGGCACCGGGAGCCCGCATCCGGAAGCGATGCTCGCGTGGGACGGGCAGGAAGTCTGGCACCTGCCGGGGTGGCGCGGCACGTTCGTGTTCGCGCCGGCCGAGGCGGGAAGCGCCGACGCGGTGCCGGAGGCGCTGCTGCGCGGCGCGCGGCTGGCGGCGCGTGCCCGCGCGGGCGGTGAGCGGATGCGCACGTCGCCGGGCGGCCCGGGCCGTACGCTGAAGAACCTGTTCCAGGAGCGCGGCGTGCCCGCCTGGCAGCGCGACGTGCCGCTGCTGTTCGCTGGCGACTTGCTGATCTACGTGCCGCGCCTCGGCGTGAATCGCGATGCCGGCTTGTGCGGCGGCGGGGCGCCCGGTGACGGCGCGTGGCGCCGGATCGAGTGGCGCGCCGACTTGCTGATCGCATAGCGTCGGCGGGCCGCCTGGCGGCGCGATGGCACGCGCATTTTCACCATTTGGTAAACAGCGCCGGAACGGCCCCGGACGCGGCGAGCGGCTTGTCAAGCGGGCCTCTATCGGGTACGCTCGGTCGTTTGCTCGGCTCGATTTTTGAGCGATTTGTGCAGGTTTTCCGCGTGACGTACCCGGTTTGCGCGGCCTGATCGGCCTTCCGGGCAAAATCCGTCACGCTTGCGTGTTGCGTCCCAGCCGTCCCCCTCGTCGTCCGTCCACAGCCACAAGCCGCGTGACCGAACGGCTACGCGGCCTGCCCAGCGCGCCCGTGCGGTTTCTCCTCCAGTTCAGAACGACAATGGCACTCATCGTACACAAATACGGCGGCACTTCGATGGGCTCGGTCGAGCGCATCAAGAACGTCGCGAAACGCGTCGCAAAATGGCATCAGGCCGGGCACCAGATGGTGGTCGTGCCTTCGGCGATGTCCGGCGAAACCAACCGTCTGCTCGGTCTTGCGAAAGAGATTTCGAGCCAGCCGAGCCCGCGCGAGCTCGACATGATCGCGTCGACCGGCGAGCAGGTCAGCGTCGGCCTGCTGTCGATCGCGCTGCAGGAAATCGGCGTCGAGGCCGTGAGCTACGCCGGCTGGCAAGTGCCGATCAAGACCGACAGCGCGTTCACGAAGGCGCGCATTCACTCGATCGACGATGAACGCGTGAAGGCCGATCTGAATGCCGGCAAGGTCGTGATCATCACGGGCTTCCAGGGCGTCGATCCGGACGGCCACATCACGACGCTGGGCCGTGGCGGCTCGGATACGTCGGCGGTGGCGGTTGCAGCTGCGCTGGGTGCCGAAGAGTGCCTGATTTATACGGACGTCGACGGCGTCTACACGACCGATCCGCGCGTTGTCGAAGAGGCGCGCCGCCTCGATCGCGTGACGTTCGAGGAAATGCTGGAAATGGCCAGCCTCGGCTCGAAGGTCCTGCAGATCCGCTCGGTCGAATTCGCCGGCAAATACCAGGTGAAGACGCGTGTGCTGTCGAGCCTGACCGATCCGCTGATTGCGCTCGACGAAGAAATGCGCTCGGGCACCCTGATTACTTTTGAAGAAGACGAGACCATGGAAAAGGCAGTCATTTCCGGCATCGCGTTCCAGCGCGACGAAGCACGCATTGCTGTGATGGGCGTGCCCGACAAGCCGGGCATCGCGTATCAGATCCTCGGCCCGGTCGCGGATGCGAATGTCGACGTCGACATGATCATCCAGAACCAGAGCGTCCAGGGCAAGACCGACTTCACGTTCACGGTCGGCCGCGGCGACTACCAGAAGGCGATGGACATCCTCACCAACCAGGTGAAGGGCCACGTGAGCGCCGAGCACGTGCAGGGCGACCCGAAGGTGTCGAAGGTGTCGGTCGTCGGCGTCGGCATGCGTTCGCACGTGGGCGTCGCGAGCAAGATGTTCCGCACGCTGTCGGAAGAGGGCATCAACATCCAGATGATCTCGACGTCCGAAATCAAGATTTCGGTGCTGATCGACGAGAAATACATGGAGCTGGCCGTCCGCGCGCTGCACAAGGCATTCGAACTCGACCAGGCATCGTGAATTTTTCGTGATGCATTGAAGAAAATGCATCACGGAAATTGACGCGCGGTTCGAAACCCTATATTATTTCGTTCTCGTCGCACTGCCTCCCTGGTGCGAGCGAAAGTTTGGGAGACGTGGCCGAGAGGTCGAAGGCACTCCCCTGCTAAGGGAGCATCTGGGCCAAAACCTGGATCGAGGGTTCGAATCCCTCCGTCTCCGCCAAAAGCGGTGACAAAGCCCCGCAAGTTCTCGGACTTGCGGGGCTTTTTCTTTTTCGGGCCCGTCAAGCGCCGGGCACACGATGCGGCCGGTCACGCCATGAGTACTCGACTTGAGCGGTGATAGTGGGTTACATATCGCCTATCGTTTGATGCGACTTGGGGTGATGCGCTTGGCCAGCCCGCATTCTGTTCTGACTTTCCTTTCTCATCGGCCTGTCGACGGACTTGTCGACAACCACGCGCGCTATGCGCAGTTGCACGGCTACCGGCATGTGACGGTCGACGGCACGCACGTGTATGGCGAGCGCCAGCCGATCCTGCACAAGTACCACGTGATCGTCGCGCAGCTCGTCGCGATGGAGCCCGACGCGTTGCTGCTCGTGCTCGACCCGTTTTCCGTCGTGTTCGATCCGCACGCGCTGCAGGATGTCGCGCAGGGTTACGATGCAATCGTCACGACGCAGACGCCGAAGTCGGCGCTGCCCGCTGCGAGCGGCATGATCTTCCGCAACGTGCCCGGCGTGCGTGAGCAGTTGCGCAAGCTGGTGGTCGAGCTGGGCAAATGGGCGATGTACCTTCCGGAGCGGCGGCACGCGTGCGAGGCGACTCTGCTGGCAGAGCACTTTGCGCCGCTGCCGTTCGATATGCCGCTCGCGAACGGTCATTTCGCATCGGTCCAGACGATCTGGAGCGACGGGCTCGCGATCGATTCGATCGCAGGCGCCCGGCCGCTCGTGGCGCACCAGGCGCCCGAGTGGCGGCAAGTGGAGGACGTCTGGGCGCCGACTGCCGACTACGATTTCCGCTATGTGGCGGCGCTCGTCGACGATGCCGAGCGATACCAGCACGGCGATCGCCCGCACGCAATGGACGACTGGCGTGCCGCGCAGCAGAGTGAGCGCGATGCGGAGCGGCACGTGAATCCGCAGGCCCCGATTGCGTTCGTGAGCCTGCATACGTCGCATATCGCGGGATATGGCGATCTGCACGAGGAGAATTTTGCTCGCTACTGCACGCGGCATGGTTACGCGTATCACACGTATCGCGAACCTCCCGCATTTCTGCCGGACGGCATCGGTGCGAACTGGGCGAAGCTGCATCTGATTCGCGAACATCTGCCGCATCACGCGTTCGTCTTCTGGGTCGACGCGGACATTCTGGCGATCGACCAGAGTCAGGCCATCGACAGTACGATCGACGGCCGCGATTTCGTGATCGGTACCGATCACACGGCATGGGCGATCAATTCGTGCATGATCGGCGTGCGCAACGTGGCGCCGATGCGCGACCTGGTCGAGCGCATCTGCGCCCGCATCGAGAGTTTCGGCGATCGTTCGTCGGTCTATGCGAGCGGCGGCGACCAGCAGGCGATCTATGTGGAGTTGCTGCAGTCCGGCATGATCGACGCACGCCATATCGTCGATGCGATGACACTCGCGGCGTCGCCGGTCTACGCCACACGCGACAGCCGCTTCGTCCATTTTCCCGCGCAACACAATCACTATCGCGCGGTGACGATGCGCATCTGGGATCGCCTGAGCCGTCAGCGGTAGGGGCGAGCCGGTCTGCCCGTCGTACGGCCTGCGCAAGGCAAGGCCGTTTGTATTGAAAATGAAAGGTGTAGTGTAAGGATGGAGGGCCACTCGTTCACAGCCCTGCCATGCTTCAATTAGCGCCCTACGACCCTCCGAAACAACAAGCCGACGTCAAAAATGCGGCACTGCGTCGATTTTTACGATCGGCCTCATCGGGCAATACAAAAAATTACGCATAAAAATCAGTGGCATAGGATCGCGCTGAAAAACGACGCTCTGCTGCGCTGCAGAAAATAATCAATCGTCTTATGCTGGTTAACCCGATCGCATTTGAGCGGCGTCAAGTTTTCCGGTGATGCCGCTTTACATTTTGCCAACACTGGCGATTCACGAAATCTACCTGTCGATTTGATTTCGTTCCTTTCGTCTCGCCTGTCCCCGATGCAGTGCGCGACTTCATCAAGGCCTCGTTGACATGCATGATTTTCCCTTCCTGAGCCTGGCCATCTGGGCTCCGATCCTGTTCGGCGCGTGCCTGCTGCGCGCCGGTTCCGATCATCATCCACGCCGTACGCGGCTGATCGCGCTCGTCGGCGCGCTGGTGGGGCTTGCGGCGGTCGTGCCGCTGGTTGCCGGTTTCGATGCGCACTCGGCCGCGATGCAGTTCGTCGAAAGCCGCAACTGGCTGGCGGCGTTCAATTCCGGATGGCGGGTCGGCATCGACGGCGCGTCGCTGTGGCTCGTCGTGCTGACCGCGTTCACGACGCTCGTGGTCGTGGTGGCGTCGTGGGAGTCGGTCACGGTACGCGTCGCGCAGTACTACGCGTCGTTCCTGATCCTCTCGGGGCTGATGGTCGGCGTGTTCGTCGCACAGGACGGGCTGCTGTTCTTCATCTTCTTCGAGGCGACGCTGATCCCGCTGTACCTGCTGATCGGCACGTGGGGGCGCGAGCGTCGTGTGTACGCGGCCGTGAAGTTCTTCTTCATCTCGTTCGCCGGCTCGCTGCTGCTGCTGATGGCGATGCTGTACCTGTACGCGCAGTCGCATACGTTCGACATGGCCGTATGGCGCACGCTGCAGCTCGGCTTCGCGCCGCAGTTGCTGGTGTTCCTCGGCTTCTTCGCCGCCTTCGCGGTCAAGGTGCCGATGTGGCCGGTCCACACGTGGCTGAGCGACGTCTACACCGACGGCCCGACCGGCGCCGCGCTGATGCTCGCGATGCTCAAGCTCGGCGGCTACGGGTTCCTGCGCTTCGCGCTGCCGGTCACGCCCGATGCGAGCCACTTCTTCGCGCCGGCCGTGATCGCGCTGTCGCTGTTCGCGATCGTCTACGCGAGCCTGATCGCGCTCGCGCAGACCGATCTCGGCAAGCTGCTCGCGTATTCGACGGTCGCGCACATGGGGATCGTCACGCTCGGGCTGTTCCTGTTCAACCGGATCGGCGTCGAAGGCGCGATCGTCCAGCTCGTGTCGTACGGCTTCGTCGCGGGCGCGATGCTGTTGTGCGTGAACGTGCTCGTCGATCGCACGAAGCAGCGCGAGATTGCCGCTTACGGCGGCGTCGCGGGCGTGATGCCGCGTTTCGCGACCTTCACGGTGCTGTTCGCGATGGCCAACGTCGGCCTGCCGGGCACGTCGGGGTTCGTCGGCGAGTTCATGGTCATCATGGGCGCGATCCGCTTCAACTTCTGGATCGGCGCCATCGCGGCGCTGACGCTGATCCTCAGCGCGTCGTACACGCTGTGGATGCTCAAGCGCGTCGTGTTCGGCAAGGTCGCGAGCCAGCGGATCGCGAAGCTCGCCGACCTGAACCGTCGCGAGATCGTGATGTTCGCGTCGCTCGCACTGGTGGTGCTGGCGGTCGGCATCGATCCCAAGCCGTTCACCGACGCGATCGATCCGACCGTCGGACGGCTGATCGAAGACGCGAGCCATTCGAAGCTGCCGACAGGGGACGGCCCTGCGCAGCCGCAGCCGTCGTACATGGCATCGACGCGCGGCTGATCGCGGCACGTCGCGCGGAGTGGGGCGCACCGCACGGCGGTGCGGTCGTTGCACGCGCATCGATTCCGTCGCGGTCCGGCGCAGGCAGCGCCGGGCCGGCTTCCGGCTGCGTGAAATTGCCCCGCGACAATCTGTCTCACGGCAGATTCTGCAATGATGATTATCCGCATTAGCTGGTTTTTCATCGCACTCGCGCGACGTATGATTCGGCCACTTTCGTGGATCGAATGCGCATCGGGCATACGCAAACGGATTCAATGACCCTCGGGCTGTGTGATGAAAAGAAAAGCTTCAAAAGGCGGAGTGGCGCTGATGTCGATCGGCGCGGCTTTGAGCCTGTCAGGCTGTAATTTAGATGTACTAAATCCGAAAGGAAGCGTGGGCGCTGCCGAAAAGGCGCTGATCGCGACGTCCACCTGGGCGATGCTGATCGTCGTCGTACCGGTGATCCTGCTCACGCTGTGGTTCGCGTGGCGTTACCGCGCGTCGAACCGCAACGCCACCTACGCGCCGAACTGGTCGCACTCGACCGCGATCGAGGTCGTGATCTGGACGGTGCCGACCCTGATCATCTTGTTCCTCGGCGTGCTCACGTGGAAGACCACGCACGAGCTCGACCCGTACAAGCCGCTCGAGTCGTCGGTGAAGCCGATCGACGTCGAGGTCGTCGCGCTCGACTGGAAGTGGCTGTTCATCTATCCGGAACTCGGCATCGCGTCGGTGAACCAGCTCGCGATTCCGGTCGGCACGCCGGTGAACTTCCGCATCACGTCGGATTCGGTGATGAACTCGTTCTTCATCCCGCAGCTCGGCGGCCAGGTCTACGCGATGGCCGGCATGCAGACGCGCCTGCACCTGATCGCCGACGAGCCCGGCAACTATGCGGGCACGTCCGCCAACTTCAGCGGCCGCGGCTTCTCCGACATGAAGTTCCGCACGCTCGCCGAGCCGCGCGAACAGTTCGATGCATGGGTGCAGAAGGTGAAGGCGTCGCCGGAGCGGCTCGACGCGACCGTGTACGGCACCGTCGCGCAGCCGAGCGAGAAGGCGCCCGTGCGCTACTTCTCGTCGGTCGATCCGCGGCTCTTCCACAACATCATCGCGAAATACAACGATGGCCACGTCCTCGACCTGAAGGACGCCGCCTGCGGCACGAAGGGGTAACGCATGTTCGGCAAACTCACACTCTCGGCGATCCCGTTCGATCAGCCCATCATCATGGGGGCCGGCGCCTTCATGGGGCTGGTCGTGCTGGGCATCCTCGCCGCGCTGACGATCACCGGCCGGTGGAAATGGCTGTGGACGCAATGGCTGACCACGGTCGACCACAAGAAACTCGGCGTGATGTACATCATCGTCGCGCTGATCATGCTGCTGCGCGGCTTCGCGGACGCGATCATGATGCGCATGCAGCTCGCGCTCTCGTACAACGGGCCCGGCTACCTGCCGCCGCACCACTATGACCAGGTCTTCACGGCACACGGCGTGATCATGATCTTCTTCATGGCGATGGTGTTCATGGTCGGCCTGATGAACCTGATCGTGCCGCTGCAGATCGGCGCGCGCGACGTCGCGTTCCCGTTCATCAACTCGCTGTCGTTCTGGATGACGGCCGTCAGCGCGATCCTGATCAACATCTCGCTCGTGATCGGCGAATTCGCCCAGACGGGCTGGCTTGCGTATCCGCCACTGTCGGAGCTGCAGTTCAGTCCGGGGGTAGGGGTCGACTACTACCTGTGGGCGCTGCAGATCTCGGGCGTCGGCACGCTGCTGACCGGCGTGAACTTCTTCGTGACGATCATCAAGATGCGCGCGCCGGGCATGACGCTGATGAAGATGCCGGTGTTCACGTGGACCGCGCTCTGCACGAACGTGCTGATCATGGCGTCGTTCCCGATCCTGACCGCGACGCTCGCGCTGCTCGGCCTCGACCGTTACCTCGGCATGCACTTCTTCACGAACGAAGCCGGCGGCAACGCGATGCTGTACCTGAACCTGATCTGGGCATGGGGTCACCCCGAGGTGTACATCCTGATCCTGCCCGCGTTCGGCATTTTCTCGGAAGTCATCTCGACGTTCGCGAAGAAGCCGCTGTTCGGCTACAAGACGATGGTGTACGCGACCTGCGCGATCATGGTGCTGTCGTTCCTCGTGTGGCTGCACCACTTCTTCACGATGGGCTCGGGTGCGAACGTGAACGCGTTCTTCGGCATCATGACGATGATCATCGCGATCCCGACCGGCGTGAAGGTGTTCAACTGGCTGTTCACGATGTATCGCGGCCGGATCGAATTCACGACGCCCGTGCTGTGGACGATCGGCTTCATGGTCACGTTCACGCTCGGCGGCATGACCGGCGTGATGATGGCGATCCCCGGCGCGGACTTCGTGCTGCACAACAGCCTGTTCCTGATCGCGCACTTCCACAACGTGATCATCGGCGGCGTGCTGTTCGGCTATCTCGCGGGCTTCAACTACTGGTTCCCGAAGGCGTTCGGCTTCAAGCTGAACGAGAAGCTCGGCAAGGCGGCGTTCTGGTTCTGGCAGATCGGTTTCTACGTGGCGTTCGTGCCGCTCTACGTGCTCGGCTTCATGGGTATGACGCGCCGGATCAACCATTACGACAACCCGGCCTGGCATCCGTGGCTGCTGGTCGCCGCATTCGGCGCCGTGCTGATCGCGATCGGCATTGCATGCCAGCTGCTGCAACTGGTGGTCAGCATCCGCAACCGCAACCTGC
Organism: Burkholderia sp. AU6039; assembly: GCF_002223365.1. Taxonomy (NCBI): domain Bacteria; kingdom Pseudomonadati; phylum Pseudomonadota; class Betaproteobacteria; order Burkholderiales; family Burkholderiaceae; genus Burkholderia; species Burkholderia sp. AU6039. The sequence goes on along the minus strand of NZ_NKFK01000003.1, from coordinate 1,929,416 downwards.
CCGAGTACCGCGACACGACGGGCGATCCGTGGGGCGGCCGCACGCTGGAGTGGGCGACCTCGTCGCCGCCGGCCGACTACAACTTCGCGGTGATCCCGCACGTGCGCACGCTCGACGCGTATGCGGACATGAAGGCACACGGCGAAGGCCGGCCGAACCCGGCGGCGATTCGCGACATCCACATGCCGTCGAATACCTGCGCGGGCCTCGTGGTCGCGATCTTCAGCCTGGTGCTCGGCTTCGCGCTGGTGTGGCACATCTGGTGGATGGCGATCGGCGGGCTGGTCGGGATCGTCGCGACGCTCGTGATCTACAGCTCGCGTGACAACGACGGCTATTACATCCCCGCGTCGACGGTGCGGAAGATCGAAGACAAGCAGCCGACGAAGCGCGTGGCTGCGCGCGTCGACGACGTGGAACTGGAGGCCAACTGATGTTGCAGAAAACCTTGAGCGCAACCCTGCTCGAGCACGACGACCATCCGCCGTCGCATTCGGTGTTCGGGTTCTGGCTGTACCTGATGACCGACTGCGTGATCTTCGCGGCGCTGTTCGCGACGTTCGCGGTGCTCGGCCAGCAGTATGCGGGCGGGCCGACCGCGAAAGACCTGTTCGACATTCCGGGCGTCGCGGTGGAAACCGCCGCGCTGCTGCTGTCGAGCATCACGTACGGCTTCGCGATGCTCGCCGCGTACAAGCAGCGGCGCGGCGCGCTGCTCGCGTGGCTCGCGGTGACGTTCGTGCTCGGCGCGGCGTTTCTCGTGATGGAACTGCGCGAGTTCTCGCACCTGATCGCGGAGGGCGCAGGCCCGCAGCGCAGCGCGTTCCTGTCGGCGTTCTTCACGCTGGTCGGCACGCACGGGCTGCACGTGACGGCCGGCCTGCTGTGGATGATCGTGCTCGCCGGGCAGATCGTGTTGCGCGGCGGCGACCTGACCGATCGCGACCTGCGACGCCTGACGTGCCTGAGCCTCTTCTGGCACTTCCTCGACATCGTGTGGATCTGCGTGTTTTCCTTTGTCTATCTCGCGAGCGTGATCTAAATGGCCCATTCGCATTCGTCTCAACTCGAAGAAGGGCACGGCAGTGTCGGCGGCTACGTCGCCGGTTTCATCCTGTCGGTGCTGCTCACGGCCGCGTCGTTCGGCCTCGTGATGGGCGGCGTGCTGTCGCCGCACGCGTCGCTGGTCGCGCTGGCCGTGCTCGCGTTCGTGCAGATCGTCGTGCACCTCGTGTACTTCCTGCACATGAACGGCTCGTCGGGCCAGCGCTGGAACGTGATGGCGTTCAGCTACACGGTGCTGACCGCGGCGATCCTGATCGTCGGCACGCTGTGGGTGATGCACAACGTCAGCATGAACATGATGTCGCGCTGAGCGGCAGCCCAGCGCAGCGGTCGAGATCCATGCGCGTTCATGAACAAAAGGCGGCACGCGAGTGCCGCCTTTTGTTTTTCCCGGCCGTGTTGCGCCGGGCAGCGGAATCAGTGCCGTGCGCCCGCATCCGCCGTCAGCGCGTGCGTGCAGTCGGCGCGGTACTCGGCGGCAAGCCGATCTTTCGCACCATCGAGATCGTCGGGGTAATACGGGCTCGCATGCGCCGGCTCGTAGCCGACCTGTTCGAGTTCGGTCAGCTCGCGCACGAGGTCGGCATGCGTGACGTCGTGGCCGGTGTGGACGAACGGATACGCGTTGCATTCCTGCGGCGTCAGGTGCGGTGCCGCGAACGCGGCGGTGCTGGCGCATGCGAGCAGCATGCAGGCGACGGTAGTCGACAGTTTCATCCGGTAGCTCCTGGTTGCGCGGCCCGATGCCGCATGACGTCAGCGTAGGCCGCGTGCACGACGGGGCGGGCGACGCACGGATGAAACATGTTTCACCCGTGCGCCACGGCGCCGGATGAAGCATTTTTCATGTAACGCCGCACGGCGATCGGGGCGTCTACGATAGTCGCGGGCGCCTCGCGTGCGCCCGTCATGAGGTTCATTGCGAGGGCAACCATGCGAGTACTGACGGTCGAGGATGATGCTGTGACCGCGAACGAAATCGTCGGCGAGCTGACCGCGCGCGGGTTCGAGGTCGACTGGATCGACAACGGCCGCGAAGGCATGCTGCGCGCGATGAGCGCGTCGTACGACGCGATCACGCTCGACCGGATGCTGCCGGGCGCGGACGGCCTCGCGATCCTGACCGCGATGCGCACGGTCGGCATCGATACGCCGGTGCTGATGCTGAGCGCGCTCGGTGATGTCGACGAACGCATCCGCGGGCTGCGCGCGGGCGGCGACGATTACCTGACGAAGCCGTTCGATTCCGGCGAGCTGAGCGCCCGCATCGAGGTGCTGCTGCGTCGCCGGCAGGCGTCGGGCGTGCCGCAGCAGACGCTGTTGAAGGTCGGCGCGCTCGAGCTCGATCTCATTTCGCGCTGCGCGCGTCGCGGCGCCGACGAGATTCCGCTGCTGCCGACCGAGTTCCGCGTGCTTGAATTCATGATGCGCAATGCGGGGCAGACGATCACGCGCACGATGCTGTTCGAGACCGTGTGGGGCTATCACTTCGATCCCGGCACCAACCTGATCGACGTCCACATGGGCCGGTTGCGCAAGAAGATCGACCCGCCCGGCGCGACCCCGATGATCCAGACGGTGCGCGGCTCGGGCTACATGCTCGCATGACGGAGGCCCGGATGGATGCGGCTCGCGCGGCGAACTTCACGCGCCGCTGGCACACGACGACGTTTCGCTGGCTGTGCGCGTATGCGGCGATCTTCTCGGTTTCGCTGCTCGTGCTCGCGGGCGTGATCAGCGTGGCCGCGACGCACACGATGGCGCGCGACACCGACGAGGTGCTCGCGTGGCAACTGATCTATTTTGATTCGATTCCCGATGCCGAGCTGCCGCTCGCGATTCACCGGCGGCTCGAGCACGAGCACATGCATACCAGTTTCTACGGGCTGTTCGACGCAAACGGGCGCCGCGTGGCCGGGGACATCGCGACGCCGCCCGCGCTGCGCACGGATCGCCACGGACGCACGCTGAACCGCACGCTTGCGCCGCTCGACGGCCAGCCCGCGCCGATCACGCGCGCGATGGCGGTACGCCGCGACAACGGGATGACGCTAGTGGTGGCGCGCGACCTGTCGCATTTCATCCAGATCCGCGATGTCGCGATCCGCGGGCTCGTGATCGGCGGCGTGATGATCCTGATCGCGGGCATCGCGGGCGGCAGCATGCTCGGCATGCGGCAGATGCGCCGCGTCGCCGCGATCCGGCGCGTTACGCGGCAGATCGCCGAGGGCGATCTCGGCAAGCGGCTGCCGGTCGGACGCTACGACGAACTGGACCTGCTCGCGCATCTCGTGAACCACATGCTCGACGAAGTCGAGCGGCTGATGGGCGAGGTCCGTCACACCTGCGACGGCATCGCGCACGATCTGCGCACGCCGCTCGCACGCGTGCACACGATGCTGGCCCGGCTCGCGGAGCAGCCGTTTTGCGCGGACGACCCGGCGTCGTCGGCATTGCTCGCGTCGGCGCGCGACGAGACTGACCGCTTGCTCGAGCGCTTTCGCGCGATGCTGCGCATCTCCGAGATCGGTACGCTGAGCCGGCGTGGCGGCTTTGCCGCGGTCGACGTCACGGCCTTGTTGCGCGACGTTTGCGAGCTCTATGAGCCGTTGGCCGAAGCCGTCGACGTGTCGTTCGAACTCGCCGCGACATCGGTCGACCGCATTCACGGCGATCGCGCGTTGCTGTTCGAGGCATTCAGCAATCTCGCGGACAACGCGATCAAGTTCACACCGCCGGGCGGCCGCGTGCGCGTCGCGCTCCATTCAACGCCGAGCGGGCCGCTCGTGCGGATCGAGGACACCGGGCCCGGCATCCCGCCCGGCGAACGCGACGCGGTGCTCGAGCGTTTCTATCGCGGAGAGCGCACGCGCCATGTGAGCGGCTCGGGGCTTGGGCTGAGCATCGTCTCGGCGGTGATGCGCGTGCACGGCTTTGCGCTGCGGATCGGCGATGCGCCGCGGGCCGGTGCGGCGATCACGGTCGAATGCTGGCCGCGCTCGCTCGCATGACGGCGTCGGGGACGAGCGATGCGCATCCTGCTGATTTCCCCGCCGAACCCGGAGGCGGCGCGGCTCGACAAGGCCTTTCGCGAGAGCACGCATGGTGTCGAGCGCGTCGACGGATGGCGCGACGGCTGCTTCGTGGCGACCGAGGACCGGTTCGATGCCATCGTGATCATTGCGCCCGACACGGTTGCCGACCCGGCGATGCTCGAGGCATTGCCGCGACTCGCCGCATCGGCCGGCGGCGCGACGCTTGCCGCGATCGTGGCCGGCACGACACCTGCGCAGCGCGCGCGGATGTTGCTGGCCGGCTGCGATGTGTGCCTTGCCCATCCCTGTTCGTTCGTGGAACTGCACGAGCGGTTGCGCGCGCTGTGGCGCCGCAACGGTGTCATCGCGATGCGCGAGTCGGTCCGGCTCGACGTGGCCGCGCGCGCACTCGAGGAGCGGGGCCGGAGGCTGGCGCTCAGCATGCGGGAATTTCGTCTCGTCGAATGCCTGCTGCGCGAAGCGGGGCGACCGGTCGGGCGCGATGCCGTGCTGCGTTATGCATGGGGTGATGCCGACGTCGAACCCGAGACGGTCAATGCGCTGGTCGTGCGGTTGCGGCGCAAACTGGCCGCACACGCGTTTTCCGCGCGCATCGAAACGGTCGCGCGATTCGGGTTCAGGTTCGACGCGGGCGGGTGACGATGCGGGATCGCGCCGTGCTGGTGGAGGGTGCGCATGCCGCGCGTCGCGCGGCATGTCCGATTGCGTGCGTTCAGTGCGAATAGAGTTCGCGGTTGAGCTGCGCGAGCTGGCCGTCGCGTTCGGCGCGGACGAGTTGGCGATACACCTGCGCGCGTGTCAGCGGCGTGGCCGGTCGCGCGTTCCATGCCGGTTGCGACGACAACGATGCGGAAGCGGTCGCGGCGTACGTCTGCGGCGCAGTCGCGGTGTCGGGCTGCGTCGCGCTGGCCCGGCCGGGCAGCGCGACACACAGCGCGGAGAGCAGGGTGGCGAACATCAATGTCTTCATGGCGTGATCCTTTTCAAGTGACGGTGGCCGGTGCTGCGATGGCGATGCCGGCAGGATCGACGTTATCGAATGCGCCCGTGCGGGCACCGGGCGCGCCGATGAAGAAACGTTCATGAACGCGCGTCGTGCCAGCCGCCGCCGAGCGCGCGCACGAGCCCGACGGATGCCTGCAGGCGGCGGGCGTCGACGTCGAGCGCCGCGATCTGCGTATCGAGTTCGGTGGTCTGCGCGGTGACCACGTCGAGATAGCTGACCGCGCCGTCGCGATAGCGCGACATCGCCAGCGCAAGCGAATGCCGCGCCGCGACGAGCGCCGCGTCGTCCTGGTCCGATTCATCGCCGAGGCGGTGCAACTGCGCGAGATCGTCCTCGACGTCGCGGAATGCCTGCAGCACGACCGCGCGGTAACGCGCGCCCTGTTCGTCGAACTGCGCGCGCGCATGGCGTACGCCGGCGGCACGCCGGCCCCCGTCGAACAGCGTCATCGCGAGACGCGGCCCGATCGACCAGATCTCGTTGGGCGCGGCGAGCCACGGCGAAAACGTATCGCTCTGGAACCCGGCATCGAGGCCGAGCGACAGGTCGGGAAAGTACGCGGCACGTGCGACGCCGATCCGCGCGTTCGCGGCCGCGACGCGGCGTTCGGCGGCGGCGACGTCAGGCCTGCGTTCGAGCAGCGTCGACGCGAGTCCCGTCGGAATCGACGGCACGCCCGGCAGCGCCGCAACGAGCGGCAGCGAGAACGTCGACGCGGATTCCCCGACGAGTGCCGCGATCGCATGCTCGTCGAGCGCGCGGCGCGCGGCGATGTCGGAAGCACGCGCCTGGGCGAGCGCGAGTTGCGTTTGCGCACGCGAAACGTCGAGCCCCGATGCGAGGCCGCCGCGATGGCGACTGACCGTCAGTTGCCATGCACGGCGGAACGTGTCGATCGTTTGCGCGAGCGTGTCCGCTTCACGGTCGAGCCCCGCCAGGTCGAAGTAGGTGCTGGCGACGGTGGCCTGCAAGCTGAGCCGGACCGACGCGAGGTCATCGTCGGCCGCCTGCGCGTCGTCGCGGCCGGCCGCGACCGCGTTGCGGACCTTGCCCCACAGATCGACGTCGTAGCCGAATCCCGCTTCGAGCGTGTTCGACTCATAGGTATCCGGCTGACCGCTGCCGCGCAGCGGCCGGCGCGCGGACTGACGGTCGCGGTCGGTCTCGGCATCGATGCCCACGGTCGGCAGCAACGCCGCATGGGCCTCGTCGAACAGCGCGGCGGCTTCGTCGTGCCGCGCGACGGCGGCGGCCAGGTCGGGATTCGCGCGCGCGACGAGCGGTTCGAGCCGGTCGAGTGTCGCGTCGCCGTACACGCGCCACCAGCCGTCACGCGGCAGGCGATCGGCTGGTACGGCATCGACCCACGCGCCCGTTTCGCGAAACGCGGTCGGCACCGGAACGGCTGGCGCGCGATAGGCCGGCGCCAGCGAGCAGCCGGCGAGCAGCGCGACGCTGCCCAGCCATACAGCGAGCAGACGGTCAGCCATGCGCACGCTCCGTCGCCGTAGTGCCGGCGATACGCACGGGGTCGCCGTCCGCGAGTGAATCGGGCGGATTGTCGATCACGCGGTCGGTGGCCGCGAGCCCCGATGCGATCTCGACACGCGTGCCGAGATCGGTCGCGATCGATACGTTGCGCAGGTGCGCATGCCCGGTTGCATCGAGCACGGCGACTTGCAACCCGTCGTGGCGGAAGATCAGCGTGCTTGCCGGAATCGACAGCGCATGCGCGGCGCCGGGCATCGCGATCCGCACTTGCGCATACTCGCCCGGGAACAGCGTGCCTGCCGGGTTGGCGATCGAAAACTGCGCGAGCAGCGTGCCGGAAGCCGGATCGATCGATTGGGCGGAATCCGCGAGCGTGGCGTCGAACGTCATGCCGGGACGCTCGGGCACGGTCAGCGCGACACGCATGCCTGCGCGGATCGCGGCCGCGTCGTCTTGCGGAACGTGGACGTATAGCCGCAGCCGCCGCGCGTCCGAGACGGTGAAGAGTTCGGCGCCGTTGCCGCTGCCCGCGTCGATCAGCGCGCCGACATCGGTCTTGCGGGCCGTCACGATGCCGTCGAACGGCGCGGTGAGCCGCTTGAACGATTCGAGTGCTTCGAGCCGTCGCACGTTGGCGGTGCTCGCCGCGACGGCCGCGCGTTTCGCGTCGAGGTCGCTGCGTTTCTCGTCGGCCTCCTGCTGCGAGACGGAATCCTGCGCGAGCATCTCGGCCCAGCGAGCGGCCGTGACGGCGGCAAGCCGTTCGTTCGCGCTCGCACTTTGAAGGTCGGCGCGCGCCTGCTGCAACTGCTGGTCGAGATCGGGCGTATCGATCGACGCGAGCAACTGCCCGGCTTTCACATGCGCGCCGATGTCGGCGTACCACGCGTGGAGGTAGCCGGGCACGCGCGCGTAGATCGGCGCGTCGACGTACGCGTCGAGCCGGCCGGGCAGCACCAGCGCGTCGGCCGCGGCCGGCTGCGGCGCAACCGTCGCGACGGTCGGGATCGCCTGTTGCACGGTCCAGGCGGCGACCGCGTGCGCATCGTGCATGCGGGCGACAAGGCCGGCCGCCGCGACGGCGAGCGCGGCGATGGCGCCCGCGATCGCGAGCGGTTTCAGGTAGCGCGGCGTGCCAGGAGGGCGGACTTCGAATTCAGTGGACATGCTGTTCTCCCGGAGTGAGGGGCAGGGATTCGGAACGAGGCGCGCGATCGCGCCGGTGGACGAGGCTGAACACGACGGGCACGAACACGAGCGTCGCGACGGTCGCGCACAGCAGGCCGCCGATGACCGCACGGCCGAGCGGCGCGTTCTGCTCGCCGCCGTCGCCGAGACCGAGGGCCATCGGCGCCATGCCGATGATCATCGCGAGTGCGGTCATCATCACGGGCCGAAAGCGCGTGAAGCCGGCTTCGAGCGCGGCGACGGCAGCATCAGCGGTATGCGCGAGCCGTTCGCGCGCGAAGGTCACGACGAGGATGCTGTTCGCGGTCGCGACGCCCATGCACAGGATCGCGCCGGTCAAGGCCGGCACCGACAGCGGCGTGCGCGTGACGAACAGCATCCAGACGATGCCGGCGAGCGCCGCGGGCAGGCCGCTCACGATCACGAATGCGTCGCGCCACGAATGGAAGTTGACGACGATCAGCAGGTAGATCAGCAGGACCGCGCCGGCGAGGCCCGCGAGCAGCCCGCCGAATGCGCCGTTCATCGTCTGCACCTGGCCGCGCACGGTCACGCGCGATCCCTTGGGCAAGCCGGCCGCGCTCGTGTGCAGGACGCGTTCGATGTCGGCGCTGACCGCACCGAGATCGCGGTCCTGCGTCGTCGCGAAGATGTCGTACAGCGGGGCGATGTCGTAGTGCGACACGACCGCGTCGGTCTGTCCGCGCACGATCGTCGCGAGCCCGCCGAGCAGTTGCGGCGCGCCCGAGCGGCCCGTGACGGGCAGCGCGCGCAGGTCCGCCAGCGACGTCATCCGGTACTGGGGCGTCTGCGCGACGATCGGATACGACACGCCGTTGTGCGGATCGAGCCAGTAGGTCGGCGACACCTGGCTTGTGCCGGACAGGCTGGCGACCACCGCATTGGTGACGTCCTGCTCGGTGATGCCGAGTTGTGCGGCCCGCGTGCGGTCGACCGACACGGTGAACTGCGGATAGGTCGACGCCTGCTGCACGCGCGCATCGGCCACCCCCGGCACGCCGCGGATGCGCCGCAAAAGCTCGGTCGCATAGGCGCGGTTGGCGGCGCGATCGGGGCCCGTCACCTGCACGTCGATCGGCGCGGGCGCACCGAAGTTGAGGATCTGGCTCACGATGTCGGCGGGCAGGAACGAGAACGTCACGCCGGGAAACGCACGCGGCAGCCGCGTACGCAACTGCTTGACGTAGTCGGCGGTCGGCGCGTGGTCGCCCGAGAGCGACACGAGGATGTCGCCGTCCTGCGGGCCGATCGTGCCGCTGTTGCTGTACGTGAGGTTGATCCCGCTGTTCGGCAGCCCCATGTTGTCGACGATGCTCGCGATCGCGTGCGGCGGCACGCCGCCGCGCACCGTCTGCTCGACGTGGTCGAACAGCGCGGCCGTTTCCTCGATGCGCGTGCCGATCGGTGCGCGCACGTGGATCGCGATTTCGCCCGCGTCGACCGACGGGAAGAAATTGCGGCCAAGCCACGGGACCAGCACGAACGACACGGCCACCGCCGCGAGGAACAGCGCAACGAAACGTGCGCGGTGGACGAGTGCGAGACCGAGCACGACGCGGTAGCCGGCGCGCAGTGCCGCGAAGCGGCGCTCGAACCCCCGCTGGAACGCGACGAGCGGATTGCGTGCGCGTGGCGGCGGGAACGGCGCACCATGCGGCGCGAGCGCGGCCGCCGGATGCGCGGCATGCGGCTTCAACAGGTAGCGGGCCATCATCGGCACGAACGTGCGCGACAGCACGAACGACGCGATCATCGCGAAGATCACGGCTTCGGCCATCGGCACGAACAGGAAGCGGGCCACGCCGTCGAGCAGCAGCATCGGCACGAACACGATGCAGATGCAAAGCAGCGACACGAAGGCCGGCGCGACGATCTGCGACGCGCCGTCGAGGATCGCATCGCGCACCGCCTTGCCCTGTTCGAGGTGCCAGTTCACGTTCTCGATCGTGACGGTGGCATCGTCGACGAGAATGCCGACCGCGAGCGCGAGCCCGCCGAGCGTCATCACGTTGAGCGTCTCGCCCGCGGCCGCGAGCGCCGCGATCGCGGCGAGCACGGCGAGCGGAATGGACGCGGCGATGATCAGCGTCGAGCGCCAGCTGCCGAGGAACAGCAGGATCATCGCGGACGTGAGCGCGGCGGCGATCAGGCCTTCGCGCGCCACGCCGCTGACGGCGCCCTTGACGAACACGGACTGGTCGCCCATCACGACGAGCCTGAGCGACGGCGGCAGGGTCGCCTCGATGCGCGGCAACTGCGCCTTGACGCCCGAGATGATGTCGAGCGTCGACGCCGAGCCGCTTTTCAGCACGCTCATCAGCACCGCGCGCCGGCCGTCGACGCGCACGACGTTGCCCTGCGGCGGATAACCGTCGCGCACGTGCGCGACGTCGCGCATGAAGATCACCGCGCCATTCACGCTCCGGATCGGCAGCGCATTGAGCTGGTCGATGGTCAGCGGGCTGTCGTTGAGCCGGATGTTGTACTCGAAGCCGCCGATCTTCTGCGTGCCGGCCGGGATGATCTGGTTCTGCTGCGCCAGCGCGGTCGCGACATCCTGCGCGGACAGCCCCTTGGCCTGCAGCGCCTGCGGATCGAGATCGATCTGCACCTGGCGCACCTTGCCGCCGTACGGCGACGGAATCGCGACTCCCGCGACGGACAGCAGCTGCGGCCGGATCACGTTGGTCGCGTAGTCGCCGAGCTGTTGTTCGTTCAGCGTGTCGCTCGTCAGCGCCAGTTGCAGCACGGGCACGGTCGATGCGTTGTAGTTGAGGATCTGCGGCGGCGTGGTGCCCGGCGGCATCTGCTTGAGCACGGTCTGCGAAATCGACGTGACCTGCGCGGTCGCGGTGCGGATGTCGACGCTCGGCTGGAAGAAGATCTTGACGATCCCGAAGCTGCGGAACGATTGCGACTCGATGTGCGCAACGTCGTTGACCGTCGTGCCGAGCGTGCGCTCGTAGTAGGTGACGATGCGTCCGGCCATGTCGGCCGGCTGCAGGCCCGCGTAGTTCCACACCACGCTGATGACCGGAATCCGGATGTCGGGGAAGATGTCGGTCGGCGTGCGCAGCGCCGCGAGCGGCCCCGCGATCAGGATCAGCAGTGCGAGGACGATGAACGTGTAGGGGCGCGCGAGCGCGAGTCGGACGAGTTTCAGCATCGGCGAGGTCTCCGCCGGCGCGGGGCGCCGGCCTGTCAGCGAAGTGCCGAAGCGCGGCGGGAGCCCGGTTCGGCTCGCGCAGTGTGCGTGGCGCCGCTTAACGCGGGGCGCGGCGCAGGATGAAAGATGTTTTAGGAATGGGGCGTGAGGGGGCTGGGCGGGCGTCGATTGTTACAAGACGTTAGCGCGGGCTTACCGTTGCGACGCGGCGCATCAGTTCTTACAAAGTGGAAATATGCGGAGACGGCGCTTGCCGTTATAGTCGAATCACACATGAAACAACCAGAAGAGGAATCCATGAAGACCTTGCGTGTTGCCTCGCTCTTGACCGGTATGACGGCCTTGCTCGTGTCGGGCGCAGCAATGGCGGGAGTCAATGTCGGGATCAATCTCGGCGTTCCGGCGCCGGTCTACGTCGCGCCCGCACCCGTGTATGCGCCGCCGCCTCCGCCGCCGGTCGTCTATCAGCCTGCGCCGGTCTACGCGCCCGCCCCGGTGTACGCACCGGGACCGGCCATCGTGATCGGCTGGCACGGCGACCGCTACTGGGACGGCCGTCGCTACTGGGGCCGTGACGAGTGGTACCGCCGTCACGGCCGCGGCTGGGGCGATCGTGGCGATCGCGGCCACTGGGACAACGGCCGCCACAACGGCTGGCACTGATCGGCAGGGCGCGCCCGCCCGATGCGCGCCCCCGATCCCGCTCGTGAAGAAACCGCCCGCGTGGCGGTTTTCTTTTGGCTCGCCGGCTTGAATGGGTAGAATCGTCCCTCGTTACTCCCCTCATTCGACCGACAGGGCCTCTATGACGAAGGGTTCGCCCCGGGCCGCCGCCGCGCGCGTCCGCCGTGCGGTACGAACTGCCGGCCGCACGGCCGCGGTGTTCGTGCTGCAAGCGGTGCTGGCCGCGACTGCTGCGCACGCGGCCTACGCCATTGCGCAGTACGGCGAGCCGAAGTATCCGCCGGGCTTCAAGCATTTCGACTACGTCAACCCCGATGCGCCGAAGGGCGGCACGCTCGTGCTGGCGAACCCGAACCGGCTGACCTCGTTCGACAAGTTCAACCCGTTCACGATGCGCGGCAACCCGGCGCCGGGCATCGACATGCTGTTCGAGAGCCTCGCGACCGGCAGCTCGGACGAGCCGGCCTCGGCGTACGGGCTGCTCGCCGACGACATCGACATCGCGCTGGACCGCCGGTCGGTCACGTTCCACCTGAATCCGCGCGCGCGCTTCTCGAACGGCGAGCGCGTCACCGCCGACGACGTCAAGTTCTCGTTCGACACGCTGAAGAGCAAGCAGGCCGCGCCGCAGTTCGCCGCGTATTTCGCGGAGATCGCGAAGGCCGTGGTCGTCGATCCGGCCACCGTGCGCTTCGAGTTCCGCAGCGCGAACCGCGAATTGCCGCTGATCGCCGGCGGTGTGCCGGTGTTTTCCCGCAAGTGGGGATTGCGCGCGGACGGCTCGCGCATCCCGTTCGACCAGCTCGCGTTCGAGCAGCCGATCGGCAGCGGCCCGTACCTGATCGACCAGTACGACAACGGCCGGACGATCACTTACCGACGCAACCCGAGGTACTGGGGCGCCGACCTGCCGGTGCGGGTGGGCACCAACAACTTCGAGCGGATCGTCTACAAGCTGTACGGCGACGGCGTCGCGCGGCTCGAGGCGTTCAAGGCCGGCGAATACGACGTGCTCGTCGAGTACATCGCGCGCAACTGGACGCGCCGCGACGTCGGCAAGCGCTTCGACAACGGCGAGCTCGTCAAGCGTGAATTCCGCCAGCATAACGGCGCCGGCATGCAGGGTTTCTTCATGAACCTGCGCCGGCCGCTGTTTCGCGACGTGCGCGTGCGCCAGGCGCTCGACCTCGCGTTCGACTTCGAATGGCTGAACCGCCAGCTGTTTTACAGCGCCTACACGCGTATGAACAGCTACTTCGCCGACACCGACCTGCAGGCGACCGGCACGCCGGGCCCCGGCGAGCTGAAGCTGCTGGAGCCGCTGCGCGCGCAGCTCGACCCGGCCGTGTTCGGTCCGGTGGTCACGCAGCCGAACACGAATCCGCCGGGCTCGCTGCGCGCGAACCTGCTGAAGGCGCGCGCGCTGCTCGCACAGGCGGGCTGGACCTATCGAGACGGCGCGTTGCGCAACGCGAAGGGCGAGCCGTTCACGTTCGAAATCCTCGACGATTCCGGCGCGTCGATGGAAGGGATCGTGGCGGCGTACCAGCGCAACCTGGCGAAGCTCGGCATCGATGCACGTTTTCGCACGGCCGATTACGCGCTGCTGCAAAAGCGTCTCGATGCGTTCGACTACGACATGACGACGATCCGCCTGCCGGGCGTGCAGGTGCCGGGCGCCGAGCAATACTCGCGTTACGCGAGCAAGTTCGCCGACGAGCCAGGCTCCGACAACTTCATCGGGCTGAAGTCGCCGGCCGTCGACGCGCTGCTGCACGCGCTCGGTACCGCGCAGACGCGCGAAGACCTGCTCGACGCGACGCACGCGCTCGACCGTGTGCTGATGCACGGCTACTACGCGGTCCCGCAGTGGTACAGCACGACGCACCGGGTCGCGTACAAGCGCACGCTTGCCTATCCGCAGACGCTGCCGCTGTACTATTCGGCCGAGGGCTGGGTCGTGTCGACCTGGTGGGCGAAGCCCGATCACTGAGCCACGCCGCCCCAACGTCCCATCCCGCCTACCGATCGCGAGTCGACGCCCTATGTGGAGCTACATCCTCAAACGCCTGCTGCTGATGATCCCGACGCTCATCGGCGTGCTGACCCTCACGTTCGCGGTGATCCAGTTCGTGCCGGGCGGCCCCGTCGAACAGGCCGTGCAGGAATTGCGCAAGGGCGCGACGGAGCAGGGCGCGGTGCCGTTCGGGTTGCGTGCGCACACCGGCGTCGACGCGCAGCAGCTCGCGCAGCTCAAGGCGCTGTACGGCTTCGACAAACCACCGCTCGAACGCTACTGGCTGATGCTCAAGCGCTTCGCGCGCTTCGATCTCGGCGAAAGCTACTTTCGCCACCAGAGCGTGTGGTCGCTGGTCGTGCAGAAGCTGCCCGTGTCGATCAGCATCGGGCTGTGGACGTTCTTCCTCACGTACCTGATATCGGTGCCGCTCGGCATCGCGAAGGCGGTGCGCAACGGCTCGCCGTTCGACGTCGCGACGAGCCTCGTCGTGCTCGTCGGCTATGCGATTCCGGGCTTCGTGCTCGGCGTGCTGCTGCTCGTGCTGTTCGGCGGCGGCTCGTTCTGGCAGCTGTTCCCGCTGCGCGGGCTCACGTCGGACAACTTCGCGCAGCTGTCGCTCGTCGGCAAGGTGCTCGACTATCTGTGGCACATCGCGCTGCCGATCACGGCGTCGGTCGTCGGCAGCTTCGCGGTCGTCACGATGCTCACGAAGAACGCGTTCCTCGACCAGATCCGCCGGCAATACGTGCTGACCGCGCGTGCGAAGGGGCTCTCCGAGCGCAACGTGCTGTGGAAGCACGTGTTCCGCAATGCGATGCTGCCGCTGATCGTCGGTTTTCCGGCTGCGTTCATCGGCGCGTTCTTCACCGGCAGCCTGCTGATCGAGACGCTGTTCTCGCTCGACGGCCTCGGGCTGCTGTCGTACGAGTCGGTCGTGCGGCGCGACTATCCGGTCGTGCTCGGCACGCTGTACCTGTTCACGCTGATCGGGCTCGCGACCAAGCTGATCTCCGATCTCTGCTATGTGTGGGTCGATCCGCGCATTCAATTCGACACCCTGGAGCGCTGACATGAAACCGTCCGTCTGCATGCCCGGCGTCACCGGGCGAGGTGCGCGATGAACCGGGCCGTCGTGTCCTCCCGCATCGATGCGGCGCGCGCCCGCGTGTCGCCGTCGCCCGCGCGCCGCGTATGGCAGCGCTTCAGGCAGCAGCGCCTCGGCTACTGGAGCTTCGTGATCTTTTTCGTGGCCTTCGCCGCGAGCGTGGCGGCGCCGCTGTGGTCGAACGACAAGCCGCTCGTCGTGCGTTATGACGGCCAGTACTATTTCCCGCTGTTCCACGCGTATCCGGAGACGACCTTCGGCGGCGATTTCCCGACGCCGGCCGACTATCTCGATCCGTACGTGCGCAAGCGGCTCGAGGCGCCCGGCAACTTCGTCGTCTACCCGCCGAACCGCTACTACTACGACACGTTGAACTACTTCTCGAACGTGCCGAACCCCGCGCCGCCGTCGCGCGCGAACTGGCTCGGCACCGACGCGCAGGGGCGCGACCTGCTCGCGCGGCTCGTGTACGGGTTCCGCGTGTCGGTCGAGTTCGGGTTGATCCTGACCGTGATCGGCACGCTGCTCGGGATCGCCGCGGGCGCCGTGCAGGGCTTCTTCGGCGGACGCATCGACATCGTCGGGCAGCGGCTGATCGAGATCTGGAGCTCGTTGCCGGAGCTGTACCTGCTGATCATCTTCGCGTCGATCTTCGAGCCGAGCTTCCTGCTGCTGATCGTGCTGCTGTCGCTGTTCGGCTGGATCGGGCTCGCCGACTACGTGCGCGCGGAATTCCTCCGCAACCGCACGCAGGACTACGTGCGCGCGGCACGCGCGATGGGCCTCACGAACTGGCAGATCATCTGGCGCCACGTGCTGCCGAACAGTCTCACGCCGGTGATCACGTTCCTGCCGTTCCGGATGAGCGGCTCGATCCTCGCGCTCACGAGCCTCGATTTCCTCGGGCTCGGCGTGCCGCCGCCGACCCCGAGCCTCGGCGAGCTGCTCGCGCAAGGCAAGGGCAACCTCGACGCGTGGTGGATCTCGCTGTCGACCTTCGGCGTGCTGGTCGCGACGCTGCTGCTGCTGACCTTCATGGGCGATGCGCTGCGCAACGCACTCGACACGCGAATCGCCGATTCGGTGCGCGCGGCGGGAGGCCAGCGATGAACGAACCGGTCGTATCGACGCGGCACGAGCCGTTGCTGGCGCTCGAGCATCTGCATGTGCGCTTCGGCGACACGGTCGCGGTGGACGACGTGACGCTCGCGATCGGCCGCGGCGAGCGCGTCGCGCTGGTCGGCGAGTCGGGCTCGGGCAAGAGCGTGACCGCGCTGTCGATCCTGCGGCTGTTGCGCGACGCCGACGTGAGCGGCGCGATCCGCTTCGCCGGGCAGGACCTGGTGGCCAAGAGCGAGCGCGAGATGCGCGGGCTGCGCGGCTCGGACATCGCGATGATCTTCCAGGAGCCGATGACCGCGCTCAACCCGCTGTATACGATCGGCGTGCAGATCGGCGAGACGATCGTGCTGCACGACGGCGTGTCGGCGGTCGAGGCGCGCAAGCGCGCGATCGCGTTGCTCGCGCGCACGGGCATCGCGGAGCCGGAGAAGCGCGTCGACAGCTATCCGCACCAGTTGTCGGGCGGACAGCGTCAGCGCGCGATGATCGCGATGGCGCTCGCCTGCCGGCCGCGGCTGCTGCTGGCCGACGAGCCGACCACCGCGCTCGACGTGACGATCCGCGCGCAGATCGTCGACCTGCTGCTGGAACTGCAGCGCGAGGAGGCGGAAAAGCGCGGGATGGCGATCCTGCTGATCACGCACGACCTGAATCTCGTGCGGCACTTCGCGGATCGCGTCGCGGTGATGGAGCACGGCCGGCTCGTCGAGAGCGGGCCGGTCGAACGGATCTTCGCGGAACCCGAGCATCCGTACACGCAGCGGCTGCTGAACAGCCGGCCGCAACGCGCGGTCACCCCGGTGATGCCGATCGCGCCCGTCGTGCTCGACGCGCAGCACGTGAGCGTGCAGTTCGCACGCAAGCGGCCGGGCATCGCGGGCTGGTTCGGCTCGGTGCCGGTGACGGCCGTCGCGGACGTGTCGGTGTCGGTGCGGCAGGGCGAGACGCTCGGCATCGTCGGCGAATCGGGGTCGGGGAAGTCGACGCTCGCGATGGCGCTGCTCGGCCTGCAGAAGACGGTCGGCGGCACGATCGAATTCCAGGGGCGCGCGCTGTCGACCTATCGCGGCCGTGAACAGACCGCGCTGCGCTCGAACATGCAGGTCGTCTTTCAGGATCCGTTCAGTTCGCTTTCGCCGCGTCATACGATCGAGCGGATCGTCGGCGAGGGGCTCGAGCTGCATCGCCCGGACATGACGCCCGACGCACGGCGTGCGAAGTCGCTGGCGGTGCTGCGCGAAGTCGGCCTCGACCGCACGGTGCTGCACCGTTATCCGCATGAATTCTCGGGCGGGCAGCGCCAGCGGATCGCGATCGCGCGGGCGCTGGTGCTGGAGCCGCGCATTCTGATCCTCGACGAGCCGACGTCCGCGCTCGACGTGTCGATCCAGCAGCAGGTGCTGAAGCTGCTCGCGAATTTGCAACAGAAATACAACCTCGGCTATGTCTTCATCAGCCATGACCTGGAGGTGATCGGGGCGATGGCGCACCGCGTCGCGGTGATGCAGGACGGGGCCATCGTCGAGTCGGGAGAGGTGGCCGACATCTTCACCAGACCGTCACATCCTTACACACAAAAGTTGTTGAAAGCGGTCTGGAAAGCGTGATAGGCGGCCAATGGTCTGACCATCTCGATTGTATTTATTAATTTGTTTTGACAAACGATTACGCGCTGGCTAGTATCGACCGAAATTTTCCGCCAATCAGCTGATTTTTAAGCACATTCCATCGACCAATGCAGCATCGATCCCTGACCCAGGCATGCGCGCGCACCATCGCCGGGCTGTTCATCGGCGCCCTGTTCGCAGCAGCACCCGGCGCGTTCGCCGACGAAGTCAGCAGTTTTAACCAGAATGTCACGAATTCGACGCAGAACGCGTCGAATGCCTCCCTCCAGCAGACCAGCGCGCAGCCGTCGAGCGGCGGCGCGAAGTCGTTCCTCGCGGGCATGGCCGGCAAGGCAGGCGACGTGGTCGTCGGCGCGCTGAACATGATCGGCGTGCGTTATCGCTGGGGCGGCAACTCGCCGGATTCGGGCCTCGACTGCAGCGGCTTCGTGCGCTACGTGTTCCAGGACACCCTCGGCATGTCGCTGCCGCGTCGTGCGGAAGAGATGAGCCGCGTCGGCGAGAAGGTGAGCATGAGCAACCTCAAGCCGGGCGACCTCGTGTTCTTCAACACGATGCGCCGTACGTTCTCGCACGTCGGCATCTATATCGGCGACAACAAGTTCGTGCATTCGCCGTCGACGGGCAGCACGATCCGCGTCGACGATCTCGACAGCGGCTACTGGGAAAAGCGTTTCACCGGCGCGCGCCGGCTCGAATCGGAGTTCCCGATGAAGCCGGAAGACCTGCGTCAGCGCGTGCGCGCGACGATCGGCGACGATTCCGCGAACGGCAACAACTGACGTTCGACGGCCGGCCCGGCCGGATCGAGAAAACCCTGTCACCGAAAGGCGGCAGGGTTTTTTGTTTTGGGGCGGTGCAAACGGCGGGCTGAAAACCGTCGCGCCGTTGGCGGGCCGGCGGCGCGCGCCGGCCTGCGCCTCGTGCGCTTTACGCGGCGGCCACGCCGCGCGCTGCCGCGAGCTTGCGCTGCAGTTCCGGCATGATGCGCGCGACGGCTTCCTCGCCCGCGAGAATCGCCGCGTTGCGCTGGTTGAAGTCGCTGCCGCCCATCGCGTTCAGGTTCGGGCGGATCACGACGTCCGCGTACTTGTCGAGCTCGTAGGTCTTGATCGTCTGGCCCATGATCGTGAAGGTCTGCAGCAGCATCTCGATCGGGTTGTTGGTTGCCGCGCCGTCCGGCCGGGACGAGATGTCGACCGCGATCACGAAGCTCGCGCCCATCTTGCGCGCATACGACGCGGGCACCGGGCTCACGAGGCCGCCATCCACATACTCGCGGTTGCCGATCTTCACCGGCTCGAACACCGACGGCACGCTGCACGATGCGCGCACCGCGAGCCCCGTGTTGCCTTGCTGGAACAGGATCGGCTGGCCGTTCTGCAGATCGGTCGCGACGATGCCGAGCGGCTTCGCCATCTTCTCGATCGGCCGGTTGTTGAGGGTCTTGTTCAGGAAGTTCTGCAGCGCCACGCCTTGCAGCAGCCCGCGCGAGCGGAACGGCAGCGCCCAGTCGCTGATCGCCGCCTGGTCCATGTCGAGCGCGATCTTGTTGATCTGAAGGGCGCTCATGCCCGATGCATAGAGTGCGCCGACCACCGAGCCCGCGCTCGTGCCCGCGACGATCTCGATCGGGATGCCACGCGCCTCGAGCGCCTTCAGCACGCCGATGTGCGAGAAGCCGCGCGCGGCGCCGCCGCCGAGGGCGATGCCGATTTTCACCGGCTTTTCCTGCGGCAGTGCGGCGCCGGGGCGGGATTTGTCGCCGAACGACGTGCAGGCGGCGAGGCTGGCGGACGCGGCGGCGATCGTGAAGTGGCGGCGCGACAGGCGAGGGGACGACATCGAATGGTTCTCCGGCGGCTTGGCGGCGGGTGTCACGGCCCGCGGCGGCGATAGGTTCCGAGCGGCCGCGCAGGGGTTCCGTGCGGCCGGCGCCGCGCCGGCTGGCGGCCGCGGCGCGCACATCATAAAGCAAGCGGCGCGCTTGGCGCGATGTCCGGCGCGAGTATAATTCCGGCTTCTTTCCCGTTCCGGGCGTCGCCGGCCCCGTTGCTGTCCGGGCTGCCGCCGTCGATCCCGCGTCGAATCATTCATGCGCCCCAGGCGTTCGAGTTACCGTTTATGACCCGTCCTGTCCGTACCCGCTTCGCGCCGAGTCCCACCGGCTTCATCCACCTCGGCAACATCCGCTCCGCGCTCTATCCGTGGGCGTTCGCCCGCAAGATGAAGGGCACGTTCGTGCTGCGCATCGAGGATACCGACGTCGAGCGTTCGTCGCAGGAAGCGGTCGACGCGATCCTCGAAGGGATGCAATGGCTCGGCCTGGATTTCGACGAAGGCCCGATCTACCAGATGCAGCGGATGGACCGCTATCGCGAGGTGCTCGCGCAGATGCTCGAGAAGGGCCTCGCGTACCCGTGCTACATGTCGGCCGAGGAACTCGACGCGCTGCGCGAACGCCAGCGCGAGGCCGGCCTGAAGCCGCGCTACGACGGCACGTGGCGGCCGGAGCCCGGCAAGGTGCTGCCGGAGCCGCCGGCCGGCGTGAAGCCGGTGCTGCGCTTCCGCAATCCGTTGACCGGCACGGTCGTGTGGGACGACGCCGTGAAGGGGCGTGTCGAGATCTCGAACGAGGAACTCGACGACCTCGTGATCGCGCGCCCGGACGGCACGCCGATCTACAACTTCTGCGTGGTGGTGGACGACATGGACATGGGCATCACGCACGTGATCCGTGGCGACGACCACGTGAACAACACGCCGCGCCAGATCAACATCCTGAATGCGCTCGGCGGCGAGCCGCCCGTCTACGCGCACCTGCCGACCGTGCTGAACGAGCAGGGCGAGAAGATGAGCAAGCGGCATGGCGCGATGAGCGTGATGGCGTACCGCGACGCAGGCTTCCTGCCCGAAGCCGTCGTCAACTATCTCGCGCGCCTCGGCTGGTCGCACGGCGACGCGGAGATCTTCTCGCGCGAGCAGTTCGTCGAATGGTTCGATCTCGAGCATCTCGGCAAGTCGCCCGCGCAGTACGACCACAGCAAGCTGAGCTGGCTGAACGCGCATTACATCAAGGAAGCCGACAACGCGCGCCTCGCCGAGCTGGCGAAGCCGTTCCTCTCCGCCCTCGGCATCGACGATGCGGCGATCGCGACGGGCCCGGCGCTCGAGGCGGTGGTCGGGCTGATGAAGGATCGTGCGACGACGGTCAAGGAGATCGCGGAAGGCGCCGCGATGTTCTACCGTGTGCCGGCACCGGAAGCCGATGCGCTTGCGCAGCACGTGACCGATGCGGTGCGTCCGGCGCTGGCCGATCTCGCCGCTGCGCTGAAGGCGGCCGACTGGACGAAGGAGGCCGTGTCCGCCGCGCTGAAGTCGACGCTCGGCACGCACAAGCTGAAGATGCCGCAACTGGCGATGCCGGTGCGCCTGCTGGTGGCGGGCACGACGCATACGCCGTCGATCGATGCGGTGCTCGTGCTGTTCGGTCGCGATGTCGTGGTGTCGCGCATCGAGGCGGCGCTGGCCTGAGGTTCGACGATGAGCGAAGCTGCCCGTGCGTGACATCGCGGCAGCTTCGCAAAAAATTTCGCTCGAATCGCAAAAAGGGTATTTACAAGTTCAAAGTAGCTCCATATAATCTCATTTCTGTTCTGCAAGGGGGTATAGCTCAGCTGGGAGAGCGCTTGCATGGCATGCAAGAGGTCAGCGGTTCGATCCCGCTTACCTCCACCATCAGAACAAGCTGAGTTGATTTGCGAAGCACGGGTAGTAATAAATGCTTCACAAAATGATTCAAAGCAGTTAGAATTTCGGCCTTCGCTGTTGATTGAAAAGTGAATAGCGAAAGTCAGACAGATCTGAAAAGATTTTGTCCCCTTCGTCTAGAGGCCTAGGACATCACCCTTTCACGGTGAGTACAGGGGTTCGAATCCCCTAGGGGACGCCAGATTCAGCGGCGTTTCGTAGAAATGTTGCAACGCTTGCAGGAACGTAACCGACGTCCTGCGGGTGAGGGTAAGAAAGCTGGAGCGGTAGTTCAGTCGGTTAGAATACCGGCCTGTCACGCCGGGGGTCGCGGGTTCGAGTCCCGTCCGCTCCGCCAGAACGAAGCCCGTTCAAGACGTTTTTGAGCGGGCTTTTGTATTAAGGATGTAAGCAGTACGTTGTCCCCTTCGTCTAGAGGCCTAGGACATCACCCTTTCACGGTGAGTACAGGGGTTCGAATCCCCTAGGGGACGCCAGATTCAGCGGCGTTTCATGGAAGTGTCGCAACATCTGCAGGAACGTGACGGTGCCTGCAGATGCGAGCAAGAAAGCTGGAGCGGTAGTTCAGTTGGTTAGAATACCGGCCTGTCACGCCGGGGGTCGCGGGTTCGAGCCCCGTCCGCTCCGCCAGAACGAAGCCCGTTCAAAGAACGATTTTTGAACGGGCTTTTGCATTAAAGATGTAAGCAGTACGTTGTCCCCTTCGTCTAGAGGCCTAGGACATCACCCTTTCACGGTGAGTACAGGGGTTCGAATCCCCTAGGGGACGCCAGATTTCGGCGTCGTTCGAACAAACGATGCGCCGGCAGGAAGCAACCGACGCCTGCCAGGCAAGTAGCAAGACTGGAGCGGTAGTTCAGTCGGTTAGAATACCGGCCTGTCACGCCGGGGGTCGCGGGTTCGAGTCCCGTCCGCTCCGCCAAAAAATGAAGAAGCCCGCCTTGCGCGGGCTTTTTCATTTGCGTTTCCGGTTGCGCCCGCTGGCGGGCGCGTGACTGCGGAGCGGAGGAAGCCGCCTGCGCGGCTTCCGGCGGGACTCGAAGGGCTGCGCTTGCAAGCGCAGCCGCGGCCTGCAGGATGTAGGCGAGTCCCGTCCGCTCCGCCAAAAAATGAAGAAGCCCGCCTTGCGCGGGCTTTTTCATTTGCGTCTTCGGTTGCGCCCGCTGGCCGCGTAACCTCCGGTCATCCGGCGTCGAGCCGCTACGAGAAATCCGCGATTGCATCCGCACGCGACTGCGCTATCGTGGCGGGATGCGTTCTTGACCCCTGCGCGATGCTCGATCCGACCGACCTGCGACTCCTGTATCAGCTCCGGCCCGCGGAGGCTAGCGATTTTCCGTTTGCCGAAGCGCTGACGCACGGCAACATGGGCGGCTACTACAAGCGCCATGGGCTCGTGTGGCGCAGCGACCTGTTCTACGCGAGCTGGCGCGAATCCGAGAACTTCATCCTTGAGGCCGATGGCGAGCGCATCGGCGTGCTGCGCGTGACCGAGGAAGGCGACTCGCTGCACATCCGCGACGTGCAGATCGCGGCCGGTCATCGCGGGCAGGGCGCCGGCACCTACATGCTCGACATGTCGCACCGCTGGGCGCGTGCGCGCGGGCTGCACGAACTGCAACTGCGCGTGTTCGTCGACAATCCGGCCGCGCGTCTCTACCTGCGCATGGGCTATCAGGTTGCCGGGTCGCGGCTCGCGCAACTGGGCTCGATCCGCCACATGGTGCGACCGGTCTGAAGTCCTGACGGCCTGAAGCGACGCGTTCAGCGGGCAGCGTCGATCGCGTCGTCGTCCGGCATTTCGTCGTCCGCGCGGCTGCCTTCCGGGCCGCGGTGCTCGTAGCCGCGCAGCATGAATGCACGCGGGCTTTCGCCGAATGCACGCCTGAACATCGCCGAAAACGCGCTCTGGCTCTGGTAGCCGAGTTCGCGCGCGATATGCGACAGCGGGCGTCCCTGGTTCAGCAGCGGAATGGCCCGCGCCAGCAGCGCCTGCTGGCGCCACTGCGAAAAGCTCACGCCCAGTTCCTGCTTGAAGAGCCGCGAAATCGTGCGCGTGCTGGCGCCGACCTCGCTGGCCCAATGCTCGAGCGACTCCGCGTGGGCCGGGTGCGCGAGGACCGATTCGCACAGCATGCGCAGCCTTTTTTCGTCGGGCATCGGCACCGCGAGCGGCAGCGGCTCGGCGTGACTCAGCTCATCGAGCACGAGCCCGCACAGCAGGCGCTCGCGCGTGGTGCTCAGGTCACGCGCGTCGAGTGCGACGATCAGTTCGCGCAGGAGTCCCGTCACCTCGACGACGCGGCACGCGTCGAGCCCGTCCGGCACGATCGACTCGTCGATATACAGCGTGCGCAAATACGCCTCTTCGACGATCACGACCTCGTGCGTCACGCGCGGCGGCACCCAGATCGCGCGGGACGGCGGCACCATCCAGGTCGTGCCGGTCGTCGCGACGCGCAGCACGCCGCGCGACGCGTACGCGAGCTGCGCCCACGCATGCGTATGCAGCGGGATGCGGTGGCCGGTATTGACCTGCCGTGCGCGCACGCGCATCGGATGGCCGGCGGTCGGCGCGAATTCGGGCGGAATGTCGATGACGTACGGGTTCGGTACGTCGGCTTGGAACGGCGGGTTCATGGACGATTCGGGCAGCGCGGCGGCGATGCCGTTATTGTAGAAGGCGCCGCGAACGTGCATGCGGCGGTTTGTCGGGCGATCATGCCGCGTTCAAATGAACTTTGTGTGGGGCTCCGGCGATTTCCGGACTGCCCCGGGGCCGGGCGCGCTGGCGGGTTCGAACCATCCGGCCGGTATCGTGGTCTATCGAGGCGCGGGCGATTTCGCCACGAATCGCGTGCGGACACGGCACCATACGAAACAAAGAGGAGAACCACGATGCGCTACGTATTCGTCTACGGCACCCTGAGAAACGGGGAGGTCAACGACATCGGCCACGCGGCCGCCAGGCACGGGATTGCCGCACCGACGCTGCTCGGCGCCGCCGCGCTGCCGGGCGAACTGTACGATTTCGGTACCTATCCGGGAATGATTGCCGGGTCGGCCGACAAGTCGCTGGTGTGGGGCGACGTCTACGAGGTCGACGACCGGCTCGTTCCCGTGCTCGACGAGATCGAGCGCGTGTATCCGGGCGTCGACTCGCTGTTCAAGCCGGAAGACGTGAACGTCGAGCTCGGCGGCCGGCAATATTCCTGCCTTTACTATCCGGTCGCCGCGCACGCGATTGCGGGGCGTCCGCGCATTGCGTCGGGCGACTGGGTTCAGCATCGGCGCGAGCGGGAAGCCGTGTGACCGGTTGCGCGGCAGCCGCGGTAGCGGATCCTGTCGCAAAAGAAAAAGCGCCCCGAGGGGCGCTTTTTTGATGCCGTCATCGCACGCGACCGGCGCCGACGCAGGGCCGGCCCCGGTCGAGGCGGGCGGCGACGTCAGATTTCCTCGTACAGCGGCAGCGTCAGGAATTCGGTGAAGCCTTCCGACGTCGACATCTGCTCGAAGATCGCCGCGGCGCGCTCGTACGGCTGCGTGTTGCCGCCGACCGAGCGCTTCACGTTGTCGAGTTCGGCCTTCGAGAGTTCACGCACGAGTTCGGCGGTAACCTTACGGCCGTCGTCGAGCACGCCCTTCGGCGAGCGGATCCATTGCCACACCTGCGAACGGGAGATTTCGGCCGTGGCCGCGTCTTCCATCAAGTTGTGGATCGGCACGCAGCCGTTGCCGTCGAGCCAGGCGCCGAGGTAGTGGATGCCGACGTTGATGTTGTTGCGCAGGCCGGCTTCCGTGATCGGCGCTTCCGGCTGGAAGTCGAGCAGGTTCTTGCCTTCGACCTGCACGTCGTCGCGCTGCTTCGCGATCTGGTTCGGCTTGTCGCCGAGCACCTTGACGAACTCTTCCATCGCGATCGGCACGAGGCCCGGATGGGCCACCCAGCCGCCGTCGTAGCCGTCGGTCGCGTCGCGCTGCTTGTCCGAGCGCACGCCGCCCATCGCCTTGTCGTTCGCTTCCGGATCGTTCTTGATCGGGATCAGCGCGCTCATCCCGCCGATCGCCGGCGCGTTGCGCTTGTGGCAGGTCTTCAGCAGCAGCAGCGCGTACGCGCGCATGAACGGCACCGTCATCGTGATCTTCGAACGCTCGGCGAGGCAGAAGTCGCGGTCGTTCTTGAACTTCTTGATGGCCGAGAAGATGTAGTCCCAGCGGCCGGCGTTCAGGCCCGAGCTGTGTTCGCGCAGTTCGTACAGGATTTCGTCCATCTCGAACGCGGCGAGGATCGTCTCGATCAGCACCGTCGCGCGGATCGTGCCGCGCGGCACGCCGACGCCTTCCTGCGCGGCGACGAAGATGTCGTTCCACAGGCGCGCCTCGAGATGGCTTTCCATCTTCGGCAGGTAGAAGTACGGGCCCGAGCCGCGCGCGAGCAGTTCCTTCGCGTTGTGGAACAGGAACAGCGCGAAATCGAAGATGCCGCCGGACACGCGCTGGCCGTCGACCGTCACGTGCTTCTCGTCGAGGTGCCAGCCGCGCGGACGCACGATCAGCGTCGCGACCTTGTCGTTCAGCCGGTACGACTTGCCGTTCTGCTCGAGCGAGATCGTGCGGCGCACCGCGTCCTTCAGGTTGATCTGGCCGTCGATCTGGTTCGTCCAGCTCGGCGCGTTCGAATCCTCGAAGTCCGTCATGTACGAATCCGCGCCCGAGTTCAGCGCGTTGATGATCATCTTGCGCTCGACGGGGCCCGTGATCTCGACACGGCGGCATTGCAGGTCGGCCGGCAGCGGCGCGACTTTCCAGTCGCCTTCGCGGATCGCCTTCGTCTCGGCCAGGAAGTCGGGGCGCTCGCCCGCGTCGAGGCGTTTAGTGCGCTCGACGCGCGCCTGCAGCAGCGCCTGGCGGCGCGGTTCGAACGTGCGGTGCAGCGCTGCGACGAGTGCGAGCGCTTCAGGCGTCAGGATTGCTTCGTAACCCGGCTTGATTTCGCCGGTGATCGCCATGCCTTGCGGCAGCGTGATCGGGGTGCTCATGAGTCTCATCTCCTTGGTCGGTCAGTTGCGGTTTCGGTGAAGGGGGAAGGCGGCAGCGCTGCGAACGTCATGCACCCGGGCTGGGGCGCGTGCGGTTTGCGGGTCTGCCGGACGGAGCCGGGGTGGCGAGGAATGCGAGCAGGTCGGCCATGTCGGTGCCGGTGCCGTCGGGCGGCGCGCCGAGTTCCTCGGCGGGCGCGCCCGTGCGGTTGAGCCAGAACGTCGTGTAGCCGAACCAGACGGCGCCGGCGACGTCCCACGCGTTCGACGACACGAACACGATGCCGCGCCGGTTCGGACCGAACGCGTCGGTGCCGAGCGCGTACGCGGCCGGGCTCGGCTTGTACGCACGCACGGTGTCGGCCGACAGCACGCGATCGAACAGCCCGGACATGCCGGCGCTCTTGATCGCGATGTCGAGCATCTGCGGCGTGCCGTTCGACAGGATCCCGAGCGGCGGGCGCGGGTCGAGCGCGCGCAGCTTGCGCAGCGCGGGCACCGTATCGGGATAGGTGGACAGGCACGCGTATTCGTCCATCAGCCGCTTCTCGGCCGCGCTGTTCAGCGCGAGCCCGAGCCGGCGCGCGGCGAACCGCAGCGCGTCGAGCGTGATGTCCCGGAACGGGCGATAGCGGGCGCCGGCCGGATCGGCGAGCGTGCGCAGTTGCGAGTATTCGATTTGCTTGCGTCGCCACAACTGCGACAACCGTTCCCCGTGACCGGGAAACATCTGCTCCGCCGCGGCCAGGACCGCACGCACGTCGAACAACGTGCCGAATGCGTCGAAGAGGATTGCGTCGGGAGAGGAGAGTGTCGTTGTGGCCGACATAGCCTTGCGCTCCAGTTTCAGAGGTCAGGTGAATTCTATTCGTGATCGTATGTGCTAAAAAAGACGCTAAACATCACTTGATCTTTTACTTTCATCTACCTAATCTTGAGCGGTTTAAGCTATTTGAAGGGCGGCGGCGCCGTCCCTGCGAGTCATGGACCGGTTCAAGCAGATCGAAACGTTCGCCGCGGTCGCGGCAAAGGGCAGCCTGTCGGCGGCCGCGCACGCGGAAGGGGTCGCGCCGGCGATCATCGGCCGCCGGCTCGACGCGCTGGAGGAGCGGCTTGGCGTGAAGCTGCTGGTGCGCACGACGCGCAAGCTCACGCTGACGTTCGAGGGCTCGGCGTTCCTCGAGGATTGCCAGCGCGTCATCAACGACATGCAGAACGCGGAGGCGAGCGTGTCCGCCGGCGGCGTCAAGGCGAGCGGCCACCTGCGCATCTCGGCGCCGGCCGGCTTCGGCCGGCGGCACGTCGCGCCGCTCGTGCCCGAATTCAGCGTCGGGCATCCGGATGTCTCGGTCACGCTCGACCTGTCCGACCGGATGGTCGACCTCGTCAACGAGGGGTTCGATTGCGCGGTGCGGCTCGGCGAGCTGCCCGACTCGTCGCTCGTGTCGCTGAAGCTGGGCGAGAACCGTCGCGTGTGCGTCGCTTCGCCCGAGTATTTGGCTCGACGCGGCACGCCGGTCACGCTTGCCGAGCTGGCGCGGCACAACTGCCTCGCGCTCGCGGCAAACGCGAACCAGCAACGCGGCTGGACATTCCAGGAGGACGGCAAGGTCGTGTCGATCCGCGTGAACGGCACGATGGAGTGCTCGGACGGTGCGGTGCTGCACGAGTGGTGCCTCGAAGGCCACGGCCTGGCGTGGCGCTCGTGGTGGGAGGTCGGCGAGGACATCGCGGCCGGCCGGCTCGTCAGCGTGCTCGACGCATTCGCCGCCCCGCCGATCGGTATCCACGCGGTGTTTCCGCAACGTCGGCATCTGCCGCTGCGCGTGCGGCTGTTTCTCGATTACCTGAAGCACACGTACGAGCGGCCCGGTTATTGGGGCGAGTAGGCGGCGGCCAGCCGCGCGTTTCCGATATGAGGGCGAACCCGCTGCGCGGCCCGGCCGCGTGCTTTCACGTCCTACAATCGAAACAGGCATGCCCCACGCGACGCAGCCGGACCGCCCGGACGCGCGGCGCGCGGAGTGCGATTGACGAAGGAGGGCGCGATGTTCCGGCACATCCTCGTTCCAACCGACGGTTCCGAACTGTCGCAGAAGGCGATCGACGGCGCGATCGACCTGGCGCGCGCGGTCGGTGCGCGGGTCACGGCCTACGCGTGCCTGCCGCAGTATCCGTACTCGCCGTTTTCCGAAGTGATCATCGAGCCGCCCGCCGATTTCCGGGCGCGCAGCGAGCGCGAGGCGCGTGCACACCTCGACGAGGTCGAATCGGCTGCGAAGGCGGCCGGTGTCCAGTGCGACACCTGGACGAGCGTGCATCCGTCGCCGTATCTCGGCATCATCGAGGCGGCCGAACGCGGCGGCTGCGACGTGATCTTCATGGCGTCCCACGGACGCCGCGGGCTCGGCAGCTTGCTGATCGGCAGCGAGACGCAGCGCGTGCTGACCCATACGAAAATTCCGGTGATCGTGTATCGGTAGGGCGGCGCCCTGGAAAAAGGGCGCGCCGGACGAAGCCGGCGCGCGTCGTTGCTGGCGGCCCGCAGGCCGCGCGGCCGGTCGCGCGATCGGGATCGTGCGCCTGCCGTCTCCTCCCTGATTGTTGTCCGGTGGCCGATGCCGAGCCGCCGCGAGACGCGGCGGGCATCGGCACGACGCGTGGCGCGTCGTGCTTTTCGGCTTACGCGACCTTCTTGCCGTCGAAGAACTGCTCGTCTTCGGTCGAGCCGTGCAATGCGGTGGTCGATGCTTCGCGCTCGACCGTCTGCGTCACGGCGTCGAAGTAGCCGGTGCCGACTTCGCGCTGGTGCTTGACGGCCGTGAAGCCCTTGTCCGCGGCTGCGAACTCGGCCTGCTGCAGTTCGACGAACGCGCTCATCTGCGTGCGGGCATAGCCGTGTGCGAGGTTGAACATCGAGTAGTTCAGCGCATGGAAGCCGGCCAGCGTGATGAACTGGAACTTGTAGCCCATCGCGCCGAGTTCCTTCTGGAACTTCGCGATCGTCGCGTCGTCGAGGTTCTTCTTCCAGTTGAACGACGGCGAGCAGTTGTACGACAGCAGCTTGCCCGGGAACTGCTTGTGGATCGCTTCCGCGAACTTCTTCGCGTACTCGAGATCCGGCTTGCCCGTTTCGCACCAGACCAGGTCGGCGTACGGCGCGTACGCCAGACCGCGCGAGATCGCCTGCTCGATGCCCGGCTTGGTGCGGAAGAAGCCTTCCACCGTGCGCTCGCCCGTCAGGAACGGCTTGTCGTTGTCGTCGACGTCGGACGTGATCAGGTCGGCTGCTTCCGCGTCGGTGCGGGCGACCAGCAAGGTCGACGTGCCCATTACGTCGGCCGCGAGACGCGCAGCCGACAGCTTCGCGACGGCCTCGCGCGTCGGCACGAGCACCTTGCCGCCCATGTGGCCGCACTTCTTCACCGAAGCGAGCTGGTCCTCGAAGTGGACGCCCGACGCGCCGGCTTCGATCATCGCCTTCATCAGTTCGAACGCGTTCAGCACGCCGCCGAAACCGGCTTCCGCGTCGGCGACGATCGGTGCGAAGAAGTCAACATAGCCTTCGTCACCCGGGTTCTTGCCTTCCGACCACTGGATCTGGTCGGCGCGCGTCAGCGTGTTGTTGATGCGCTTCACGACGAGCGGCACCGAGTTTGCCGGGTACAGCGACTGGTCCGGGTACATTTCGCCCGCGACGTTCGCGTCGCCGGCCACTTGCCAGCCGGACAGGTAGATCGCCTTCAGGCCGGCCTTCACCTGCTGCATCGCCTGGTTGCCGGTCAGTGCGCCGAGTGCGTTGACGAACGGCTCGTTGTTGACGAGGCTCCACAGCTTTTCGGCGCCGCGCTTGGCGAGCGTGTGCTCGATCGGGATCGAACCACGCAGGCGGACCACGTCCTCAGCCGAGTAGCTGCGCTTGATACCCTTCCAGCGCGGATCGGTTTCCCATTGCTTTTGCAGTTCCTGTGCCTGTTGCTGTCGCGACATGATGAGCTCCTTGATGCGGTGCGATGCCTGATGGGTTGACTTTGACGGTGTTGAGGCTGTTCTCGAAGCCGGGAGCGGTGCGTTCCGGTTCGTGAGGTCTTGTATAAGAGTCTAGGCAAATCGACTGGGGCAGGACAGGGGGCCGGCTGAGGAGTGGGGTAAATTTTTAGTTGTTTTGAATCAATATCTTGAAATCATTATTTCATGATAAGAAATGCTTTTTTCCATCCCGCAATCGCCCGGGTTGTGCCGCGCAGCATGATTTTTTACGACGCAAAAAAATTTTCCGCATCGTGAAATGTGGGGCGGGGCGAAAAAAAACCGGCGCGGATGCGCCGGTTGGCTGGATGGGCAGGGCGGTGTTCCGCAGGTCTGCCCTCCGTGGGGCGGCCGATGGCCGCCCGTGCGTCCTTACGACGCGGAGTTGCTGCGACGCGGGCCGCCGCTGCGCTGGCCGTCGCGACGCGGGCCGCCGTCACGGCTGCCGCCCGGCTTGCCGCTCCAGCCGCCGCCATTGCCGCCGCCGTAGCTGCGGCCGTTGCCGTTACCGCTGCCGCCATAACCGCCGCCGGGCTTGCCGCCGAAACGACGACCGCCGTTACCGCCGCCCGGACGGCCACGGCCGCCGTTGCCGCCGTTACGCGGGGGCGCCTTGCGCGGCTCGAAGCCTTCGATCACGTTGACCGGCAGCGGCGCGCGCACGAAGCGCTCGATGCGCTTGAGCGCGCCTTGCTCGGCGTGGTGCACGAGGCTCACTGCCGTGCCCGAACGGCCTGCACGGCCCGTACGGCCGATACGGTGCACGTAGTCTTCGGCGAACTTCGGCAGGTCGTAGTTGAACACGTGCGTGATGCCCGGGATGTCGATGCCGCGTGCCGCGACGTCGGTGGCCACCAGCACGCGCACACGGCGCTCGCGCAGCGCACGGATCGTGCGGTTACGCGCGCCCTGCGGCAGGTCGCCGTGCAGCGCGGCCGATTCGAAGCCTGCGTCGGCGAGACGGCCGGCGAGCTGGTCGGCGTCGATCTTGGTCGCCGTGAAGATGATCGCCTGGTCGAGCGCGTCGTCGCGCAGCAGGTGATCGAGCAGGCGATCCTTGTGGTCGCGGTCGTCGACGTAGTGCACGGTCTGCGCGATGTTCGCGCGCGACTCGAGGCGCTGCTGGATCTCGATGCGTTCCGGATCCTTCAGCAGGCGGCTCGTCAGCGAACCGATCTTGCCGTCGAGCGTGGCCGAGAACAGCATCGTCTGGCGCGACTCGGGGGTGGCGGCGACGATCGTTTCGATGTCGTCGATGAAGCCCATGTCGAGCATGCGGTCGGCTTCGTCCAGCACGAGCATCTTCAGCTCGGACAGGTCGATGCGGCCACGCTCGAGGTGGTCGAGCAGACGGCCCGGCGTGGCGACCAGGATTTCCGGGTTCTTCGCGAGCAGCATCAGCTGCTGGCCGTAGGCGACGCCGCCGAGGATGCTGACCGTGCGCAGGCGCTTCAGGTGCTTGCCGTAGGTCGTTGCGGCCGTGGTGACCTGCATCGCGAGTTCACGGGTCGGCGTCAGCACGAGCAGGCCCGGGCGCGCGACGGGTTGCGGGCGGCGCGCGCGGCGGTCGCCCTGGTTCGGTTCGCGCGGCGCGCGCGGTTGCTGCGCCTGCGCCTTCTGGAGCTGCGCGAAACGTTCGATCGCGGGCAGCATGAATGCGGCGGTCTTGCCCGAACCGGTCGGGCTCGAGACCAGCAGGTCACGGCCGGCGATGCCGGCCGGAATCGCGCGCTGCTGGACCGGCGTCGGCTTCACATAGCCGGCGGCCTGCAGCGCGGAGACGATCTCCGGCGACAACCCGAGCGACGCGAAGTTCGGCTCGTCCGACGCCGGTTCGACCGCGGCCGGTGCGGCGGCGTCGTCGAGACCGAGCGCCTGGTCGGCGATCGCGTTGAGCGGGCTGGAGTTGATGCTCGAAGTCATAACAATCCTTGAAACACAGTGGGTGAAACGTCGGCGCCAATCGCGCATACCCAAGTCGTCGGATTCAGCGAGCAAATCGGGAAACGGGTGCAATCCGCCGAACCGTCGGCGGATGAGGCATTAGAAGCTGTTTTGGGTGCGGCGCGCTTCAGGAGCGGGGCCGCCAGCCTAGTTGACGACCGCAAGGGTCGAAGCAGGAGGGGACAGGTTCTAAACCGGATTGGAGCTTAACGCTACGAGGCGTCAGGCCGGAACGGCTTGCGAGCCGAGCGCGGAAGATGACGCAGGCAGCATTATAAAGAGATTTGCTGCGCTGCGCCACTGATTTGATTGCCTATTGCGGCAGGGGGCGATTCGGTCAGGAAGCCGTGCCGTTCTTCAGCGATTCGACCAGTTCGATGTACTGCTGCTTCGCCGCATCCTGCGACGTGCCCTTCAGCGCATCCCAGGCGTCGTACTTGTATTTGCCGACGATGTCGGTGAAGCCCGGCTTGTCGCCATGGGCGTCGCCGTCGGTCGCCTGCTTGAAGAGGGCGTAAAGGCGCAGCAGGGTCAGGTTGCCCGGACGTTCCGTCAGTTGCTTGACGTCGATCTGGGCCTGGTCGAATTGGACGGTAAGTTCGCTCATCGGGTGTCTCCGTAAGGGTTTCAGGTCGGGCGATCTTAACAAGCGGACCGCCGCGCGGGGTCGAGCGATTCTTCCAAACCGCCGCCCGGTGCGGCGCACGCGCACGGATCGGGCCCGATCGCCCGTGGGAGCGGGGCGTCGCATTACAATGTCGCCCATGACGCAAACAGTGCTCCTCGCCATCGATACGTCGACCGAATACTGCTCGGTCGCGCTGCTGCGCTCGGCCCATGCCGATGACGCCGTTTCCACCCCGCAAACCTGGGTTCGCCACGAACTGACGGGCGCCGTGTCGAGCACGCGCGTGCTGCCGGCCATCCAGGACCTTTTCGCCGAATCGGGGCTGACGCTCGCCGATTGCGACGCGATCGCGTTCGGCGCAGGCCCCGGCTCGTTCACGGGCCTACGTACCGCGACGGGCATCACCCAGGGGCTCGCGTTCGGGCGCGGGCTGCCGGTCGTGCCGATCGGCACGCTGCTCGCGTGCGCCGAGCACGCGCGGCTGCGCGCGCCTGGCACGACCCGCGTGCTGGCCGCGCTGGATGCGCGGATGGATGAAGCCTACTGGGCGGATTTCGCGTGGGACGACAGCACCGGCGACTGGCGCACGCTGCATCCGGCCTCGCTCGATGCGCCGGGCGCCGTCGGCGTGCCCGATGTGCCGTTCACGCTCGCGGGCAATGCGGCCGCCGCGTTCGGCGCGCAGTTGCCGGCTGCGGCGCGTGCGGCCGTGATCGACGGCGACGCGATGCCGCACGCGCTGGCGGTCGCCCATGCCGCCCTGCGTGCGTTCCGCGCCGGCCGCGCGGTGCCGGCCGATCAGGCGGCGCCGGAGTACGTGCGCGACAAGGTCGCGCAGACCACTGCCGAGCGCGTCGCGGCACGGGCCGCGCAGACGGGCGGAGCGAAGGGATGACGGGCGTACTGCTGAGCGACCGCTATCTGGCGCCGATGACGGATGCCGATCTCGACGAGGTCGTCGCGATCGAGCACGTCGCGTACGAATTCCCGTGGAGCCGCGGCAATTTCGAGGATTCGTTGCGCAACGGCTATCTGGGCGTGTGCCTGCGGCACGTGACGGGTTCGTTGATCGGCTATTGCGTGCTGATGCCCGTGGTCGACGAGATGCACCTGCTGAACCTGTGCGTCGCGCCGGCCGCGCAGTGCGCGGGCGCGGGCCTGGCGCTGCTGCGCGAGGCCGTGCGCATTTCGCGCGCGGAAGGGCTCGACGGCGTGCTGCTCGAGGTGCGGCCGTCCAATCCGCGCGCGATCCATCTGTATGAGCGTTTCGGCTTCTTGACGATCGGCCGGCGCAAGAATTATTACCCGGCGAAGCATCGCAGCCGGGAGGACGCGATCGTGATGCGTCTGACGCTGAACAAGGACGAAGGGGACGCGCATGGCATGGGCTGAAGCGGCGCTCGAGGAAATGGGCCTCGCGCAGATCTGGGTGCGGCGCGGGCAAGGCGCGGATGAAGGCACGGACGAGGGCGCGGCAGCCGAAGCGCACGCCGCCGCGCAAACCGGTGCGGTGGACGCCGCACCGGCCGTCGCGACCGGGCGGCCTGCGCGGACCGCGCGTACGCCGGTGCGGGACGACGCACCGCCGGCAGCGGCGCGGAGCGCCGATGCTTCGCCGGCTCGCGAGCCGGCCGCCGCCCCGTCGCGCCGCGTCGACGACGGCGATCGCGCGCCTGCACCGGTTACGCCGGTCGCGTCGCCCGACACGATGCCGCCGATGGACGACATGCCGCCTGCCGGACCCGACGATTTCGCGTGGTTCGATGCGGCGCCGCCGGGCGATCCCGTGCCGATGGCCGAAGCGCGGCCCGTCGGTACGCCGGTTGCCGCGCTCGACTGGGATGCGCTGGCCGCGCGCGTGGCCGACTGCACGCTGTGCGGTCTGTGCGAGAAGCGGACCAACACCGTGTTCGGCGTCGGCGACCGCGAAGCGGACTGGATGCTGATCGGCGAAGCGCCGGGCGAGAACGAGGACAAGCAGGGCGAGCCGTTCGTCGGCCAGGCCGGCAAGCTGCTCGACAACATGCTGCATTCGCTGTCGCTCAAGCGCGGCGACAACGTGTACATCGCGAACGTGATCAAGTGCCGGCCGCCCGGCAACCGCAATCCTGAGCCGGACGAGGTCGCGAGCTGCGAGCCGTATCTGCAGCGCCAGGTCGCGCTCGTGAAGCCGAAGCTGATCGTCGCGCTCGGCCGCTTCGCCGCGCAGACGCTGCTGAAGACGGACGCGAGCATTGCGTCGCTGCGCGGCCGCGTGCATGCGTACGAAGGTGTGCCGGTGATCGTGACCTACCATCCGGCGTACTTGTTGCGCAGCCTGCAGGACAAGTCGAAGGCGTGGGCCGACCTGTGCCTCGCGCGCGACACGTTCCGGCGCGCAGAAGGCGGCGACGCGAACGGGCCGGCCGGACAATGACGACCGGCGCGGCGTGCGCATTCGTCGATACGCTGCACGACGTCGCGGTTCGGGATCTGGGCTGGCTGCTGGCCAGCCCGAGCCTGCTGACCGCGGTGCCGGACGCGCCGCTGGCGCGCCCGTGGCTGGATGCGGTGGGACAGTCGGCCGTCGAAGCATGGCTCGCCGCGCTCGATGCGCAGCCCGAGCCGCTGCATCGCGCGCTCGACGGTTTCCGGCCCACCCGCCTCGGCCGCTACGCCGAATGCCTGCTCGAGTATTTCCTGACGCACGGGCCGTCGCTGCGGCTCGTCGCGGCCAATCTGCCGCTGCGCAGCAACGGCAAGACGCTCGGCGAAGTCGATTTTCTCGTCGACGCACCGGACGGGCGGCGCCTGCACTGGGAACTCGCGGTGAAGTGCTACCTGTGCGCGCCGGTGCAAGCCGGCGCATCGCTTGCCGATTTCGTTGGCCCCAACCTCGTCGACCGGTTCGACCGCAAGCGCACTCGGTTACTCGAGCATCAACTGCGGCTCGGCGATCGCGACGGGTTTGCGCGGCTCGGCTACGGCGCGCCGTCCGATGCGCAGATGTTCATCAAGGGCTGGTTGTTCTATCCGCACGGCGCACCGTTGCCACCGGTGTCCGCGGAAATCGCGCCGGATCACCCGCACGGTTTCTGGCTCACGCACGCGCAGTGGCCGGCCTGGGCGGCCGCTCAGCGTGCCGGCGTCGCATGGAGCGTGTTGCCGCGGCTTGCGTGGCTGGCGCCGCGACGGACTGCCGCCGGTAGCGGATTCGAACCCGAAACGCTGGCGGCCACGCCGGAACTGCCGCCGGTGTTGACGACGCGCGAGGCGCCTGCGCTGATCGGCATCCATGAAAAGGGCAGTGACGGCACGTGGCGCGAAACGGCGCGCGGCTTCGTCGTGCCGGACGACTGGCCGGTGCGAGCCCAGGCGTTCGCGGCGCAGGATCACTGACGCCGCGTCAGCCGGCGCTCACCACCAGCGATGGAAGTGATGGACGGGGCCGACGCCGTGGCCGACGTCGAGGCGGCCGCTCGCGGCGATCGCGCCGGTCAGGTAGGTCTTGGCTTCGCGCACCGCGCTTTCGAGGTCGGGCTGCTGCGGCAGCAGCGCGGCGATCGCCGACGACAGCGTGCAGCCGGTACCGTGCGTGTTGCTCACCGGCACGCGTGCGCCGTCGAGCCGCACGGTGCGGGTCGCTTCCACCAGCCAGTCGGGGCTCGCGGAAGCGTCCGGCAGGTGGCCGCCCTTCATCAGCACGGCGCGCGCACCCGTCTGTAACAGTGCCTGACCTTGCCGGACCATGTCGTCTTCGGTGGTTGCGGGCACATCGTTCAGCAGCGCGGCCGCTTCGGGCAGGTTCGGCGTCACGACCGTCGCGAGCGGCAGCAGCGCATCGCGCAACGCGTCGACGGCATCGGGTGCGAGCAGCGCGTGCGAGCTCTTCGAGATCATCACCGTGTCGAGCACGACGAAGCGTGGTGTGTAGCGCCGCAGCGCGTCGGCGACCGCGTGCACGATCGCCGCGTTCGCGAGCATCCCGATCTTGACCGCATCGATACGGATATCGCCGAACACCGCGTCGAGTTGCGCGGTCACGAACGCCGCGTCCGGCGCATGCACGCCCGTCACGCCGCGCGTGTTCTGGGCGGTCAGCGCGGTGATCACGCTCGCGCCATACGTGCCGAGCGCGGAAAAGGTCTTCAGGTCGGCCTGGATGCCTGCGCCGCCGCCCGAATCGGAGCCGGCGATCGTCAGGATGTTGGGTATCGGGTGCGTCATGAGGGCAACGCGCCGGTTCGAGGACCGGCGCCGGCGGACGGAAACGGGAAGTGTAGCGTCAGTGCCGCGATTCGCCGATCAGCGCGACCGAGTCGAACTGGCGCTGGTTCGCCTGGTGGCGGCGCATCACGAGCCACATCGTCAGGCAGACGAACGTGCCGAACAGCACGATCACGACGCCGACCGGCACGTCGAGCCACACCAGCACCGCATACAGGCACAGCATCACGAGCACCGACAGGTTCTCGTTGAAGTTCTGCACCGCGATCGAGTGGCCGGCCGACAGCAGTACGTGGCCGCGGTGCTGCAGCAGCGCGTTCATCGGAACGACGAAGTAGCCGGACAATGCGCCGACGCACATCAGGAAGATGTACGCGATGATCAGGTACACGGGCATGCGCAGGTGGCCGATGTGCACGGCCCAGTGCGACGGGAACAGGTCGCGCGTGTAGAACGCCATCAGCATCACCGCGATGCCCATGATGATGCCGACGGGCAGCACGGTCAGCGACTTCTTCAACGGGATTCGGGCGGCGGCGGCGATTGCGCCGGCCGCGACGCCCACGGCGACCACGGCCTGCAGGATCGCGCCTTCCGACAGCGACATGCCGAGCGACACTTCAGCCCACTTCAGCACGATGAACTGCAGCGTCGCGCCGGCGCCCCAGAACAGCGTCGTGACCGCCAGCGAGATCTGGCCGAGCTTGTCGCGCCACAGCACCATGAAGCAGTCGGCGAAATCCGTGAGGAGCTTGACCGGGCCGCGTTCCTGCTTCGGGTAGCGGGCGCCCGTATCGGGGATGCGCAGGTTGAACAGCGCGGCGATCACGTAGATCGCCATGATGATCGCCATCGCCGCTTCGGCGGGCGTGCCGATCCAGGCGGGCGTGTGCGCGATCACGTGCGATGCGATGTGCGGGCTGATCAGCGCACCGCCCAGCACGGTGCCGAGGATGATCGAGCTGACGGTCGTGCCTTCGATCCAGCCGTTCGCGGCGACCAGCCGGTCGGCCGGCAGCAGCTCGGTGAGGATGCCGTATTTCGCGGGCGAGTAGGCCGCGGCGCCGAAGCCGACGATCCCGTACGCAATCAACGGGTGCGCGCCGAACAGCATGATCATGCAGCCGACGACCTTGATCGAGTTGGTGATGAACATCACGCGGCCCTTCGGGCGCGAATCCGCGAAGGCGCCGACATAGGCCGCCAGCACCACATAGGACAACACGAAGAACAGCTTCAACAGCGGTGTCATCCAGTTGGGGGCGTGGAGGTCTTTCAGCAGGGCGATGGCGGCGATGAGGAGCGCATTGTCGGCCAGCGACGAGAAAAACTGCGCGGCCATGATGGTGTAAAAACCTTTTTTCATCTGATGCGATGCTTTCGTCGCTGCGGCAGGGCCGCGTAGGCCGCCTGGTATGCGATCGGCTTATTCCGTTCGAAATGGGTTGTGCGCACGGCTTTATAACATGAAAATACGCCAATTCGGACTAGCAAGATTCCCCGATCGTTCCGCAAATTGTCGGCTTCAGTGCTCAAAAGGCGCGGTAAGCTGATGATTCGCAAGCGTCTTTACGTAAATTTCCCATGCCGCGCCCGATCTCCGCCACCATCCATACCGCCGCTCTCGCGAACAATCTCTCCGTCGTCCGCCGCTTTGCCGGCCCGTCCAAGGTCTGGGCGGTCGTCAAGGCCAACGCGTACGGTCACGGGCTCGCGCGTGTGTTTCCCGGCCTGCGCGGCACCGACGGCTTCGGCCTGCTCGACCTCGACGAGGCCGTCAAGCTGCGCGAGCTCGGCTGGGCCGGCCCGATCCTGCTGCTCGAAGGGTTCTTCCGCTCGACCGACATCGACGTGATCGACCGCTACAGCCTGACGACGACCGTCCACAACGACGAGCAGATGCGGATGCTGGAAACGGCGCGGCTGTCGAAGCCCGTCAACGTGCAGCTCAAGATGAACAGCGGGATGAACCGGCTCGGCTACCTGCCGGAAAAATACCGTGCCGCATGGGAGCGCGCCCGCGCGTGCCCCGGCATCGGCCAGATCACGTTGATGACCCATTTTTCGGATGCGGACAACGAGCGCGGCGTCGCCGAGCAGCTCGCGACGTTCGAGCGCGGCGCGGAAAGCATTGCCGGCGCGCGCAGCCTCGCGAACTCCGCTGCCGTGCTGTGGCATCCGGATACCCACTTCGACTGGGTGCGCCCGGGGATCGTGCTGTACGGCGCGTCGCCGTCCGGGCTGTCGTCCGACATCGCCGATACCGGGCTGAAGCCCGCGATGACGCTCGCATCCGAGCTGATCGCGGTGCAGACGATCGGGAAGGGCCAGGCCATCGGCTATGGCTCGACGTTCTCCGCGCAGGCGCCGATGCGGATCGGCGTGGTCGCGTGCGGTTATGCGGACGGCTATCCGCGGGTCGCGCCCGAAGGCACGCCGGTGATCGTCGACGGCATCCGCACGCGGATCGTCGGTCGCGTATCGATGGACATGATCACCGTCGACCTGACCCCGTGCCCGCAGGCCGGCGTCGGCGCGCGCGTCGAGCTGTGGGGCAACGCGCTGCCGATCGACGACGTCGCCCGCCATTGCGGCACGATCGGCTACGAGCTGATGTGCGCGGTCGCCGGCCGCGTGCCCGTGCGCGCGGAATAAGGGCGTTGCGCGTGGCCAAACAGAAAACCGTGTACGTCTGCAGCGAGTGCGGCGGACAGACCCCGAAGTGGCAGGGCCAATGCCCGTCGTGCCAGGCCTGGAACACGCTGGTTGAATCGGTCGCCGAGTCGCCCGCTGCCCATCGTTTCCAGTCGCTCGCGAAGCGGGCGCCCGTCCAGCGTCTCGTCGACATCGAAGCGGCCGACGTGCCGCGCTTCTCGACCGGCATCGGCGAATTCGACCGCGTGCTCGGCGGTGGGCTGGTTCCGGGCGGCGTCGTGCTGATCGGCGGCGATCCCGGCATCGGCAAGTCGACGCTGCTGCTGCAGTCGCTCGCGGATATCGCGAGCGAGCGGCGCGCGCTTTATATCAGCGGTGAGGAATCGGCCGCGCAGATCGCGTTGCGCGCGCAACGGCTTGCGCTGCTCGACGGCGGTGCGCCGGCGGATGAGCTGAAGCTGCTCGCCGAGATCCAGCTCGAGAAGATCCAGGCCGCGATCGACACGGAACGGCCGGACGTGGCCGTGATCGACTCGATCCAGACCGTCTATTCGGAAGCGCTCACGTCGGCGCCAGGCTCGGTCGCGCAGGTGCGCGAGTGCGCGGCGCAGCTCACGCGTATCGCGAAGCAGTCGGGCACCGCGATCATCATGGTCGGGCACGTGACGAAGGAGGGCAACCTGGCCGGCCCGCGCGTGCTCGAGCACATCGTCGACACGGTGCTGTACTTCGAAGGCGACACGCATTCGTCGTTCCGGCTCGTGCGCGCGTTCAAGAACCGCTTCGGCGCGGTCAACGAGCTCGGCGTGTTCGCGATGACCGAGCGCGGGCTGCGCGGCGTCGCGAATCCGTCCGCGCTGTTCCTGTCGCAGCACGAGCAGGTCGTGCCCGGCTCGTGCGTGCTCGTCACGCAGGAAGGCACGCGCCCGCTGCTCGTCGAAATCCAGGCGCTCGTCGATACGGCGCACGTGCCGAACCCGCGCCGGCTCGCGGTCGGCCTCGAGCAGAACCGGCTCGCGATGCTGCTCGCGGTGCTGCACCGGCACGCGGGCATCGCGGCCTTCGACCAGGACGTGTTCCTCAA
Organism: Burkholderia sp. AU6039; assembly: GCF_002223365.1. Lineage (NCBI taxonomy): Bacteria > Pseudomonadati > Pseudomonadota > Betaproteobacteria > Burkholderiales > Burkholderiaceae > Burkholderia > Burkholderia sp. AU6039. Next base: position 1,888,508 of record NZ_NKFK01000003.1, on the reverse strand, counting down.
TGCCGTGGGCGGCGTGAAGATCACCGAGCCGGCCGCCGACCTCGCGGTGCTGCTGGCGATCCATTCGTCGATGCGCAACAAGGCGCTGCCGAAGGGGCTGATCGTGTTCGGCGAAGTCGGGCTGGCGGGCGAGATCCGGCCGTCCCCGCGCGGGCAGGAACGGCTGCGCGAGGCGGCGAAGCTCGGTTTCACGTCCGCGCTGATCCCGAAGGCGAATGCGCCGAAGCAGCCGATCGAAGGGCTGAACGTGATGGCCGTCGATCGGCTCGAACAGGCGATCGACCGCGTGCGCGATCTCGAGTGACCGGCCCGGCAGCCGCCCGGGCCATGCAAGCGGGCGATCTGTCGCGTAATTCGCTGTAAAGAAGATGTAGGGTTCTGTAACCCGCCGGACATCGCTTTTCCCTATCCTTTGCCGGATTGTCGAACCGCGCAATGCGAAGGGATCCTATGTTGAAATCGTATGGGGAAGCGCCGAGCGGACGCCTTTACAACCTGCGTGGCTGCCGCGTGTCGGAGCCGATTCGCCAGCCCTGGGGCGGCGGATGCCGGATCGTCGAATGGATCGACGACGAGGGGCGCCTGGCGCGCAAGGTCGTGTCCGAGGACGTGACGGAAGCGGAAGTCGCCGCGGCGATCCGGCGGCCGACCGAAGGGCGCCGGCACCTGATGGGCGACGACGAGCAGATGCCGCGCGACACGTTGCCGCGACGTTGAGCCGGCAACTCGGCGAATTGGGTGATTGCGGTAATGAATGAACAGGCCGGGCCGGCGCGCCCGGCCTTGTCGTATCTGGGGCCGCCAAGGGCCGGATGGTCTGTCGAGGTGCTGCGATGCCGAGGGGGCGCGGCGCGGAGCCAGCCGGCACGCCGGGCTGGCCGGCGTATCGGCCGGTCGCACCGCGACGGCGGTCAGCCGATCTGCTCGAGTTCTTCCTGCGCGGCGAGCCAGTCGGCCTCGACCGTTTCGAGACGCGAGTTGACGTCCCCGAGCTTGCGGATCGCCTCGGTCAGTTCCGTCTTGCGCTCGGCCTCGTAGCTCGCCGGATCGGCGACGAATGCGTCGAGGCGCGCCTTCTCCGCGTGCAGCGTCTCCATTTCCTTTTCGAGCTTCGTGATGCGCGTCTGCAGCGGCTTCTTCAGCACCGACAGGCGCTGCCGCTCCTCGGCCGCTTGACGCTTCTGGTCCTTGCGGTTGGCTGCCGCACCCGTACCCGCGCCCGAAGACGCCGCACTATCGGCCTTCGCGGCCGCGCGCTGCTCGGCCGCGTGCTGCAGCAGCCAGTCGCGGTAGTCGTCGAGGTCGCCGTCGAACGGCTGCAGCCGGTGCTTCGCGACCAGCATGAACTGGTCGGTCGTCGCGCGCAGCAGGTGACGGTCGTGCGAGACGAGGATCAGCGTGCCTTCGAACTGCGCGAGCGCCATCGTCAGCGCATGGCGCGTTTCGAGGTCGAGGTGGTTGGTCGGTTCGTCGAGCAGCAGCAGGTTCGGCTTCTGCCAGATGATCAGCGCGAGCGCGAGGCGTGCCTTTTCGCCGCCCGAAAACGGCCCGACCGGGGTGGTCGCCATGTCGCCCGAGAAGTTGAAGCCGCCGAGGAAGTCGCGCAGTTCCTGCTCGCGCGTGTCGGGCGCGAGCCGCGCCAGATGCGCGAGCGGGGAATCATCTTCGCGCAGCGTTTCGAGCTGGTGCTGCGCGAAATAGCCGATCGTCAGCCCCTTGCCGTCGCGGACGTGCCCCGACAGCGGCGCGAGCGTGCCGGCCAGCGTCTTGATCAGCGTCGACTTGCCCTGGCCGTTCGCGCCGAGCAGGCCGATGCGCTGGCCGTTCTGGATCGACAGCGCGACACGCTCGACGATCGGGATTTCCGCTCCGCCGTCGGCGTGGTAGCCGCAGCGGACGTCTTCCATCACCATCATCGGGTTCGGTGCGGCATCGGGCGTGCGGAATTCGAACGTGAACGGCGACGCGATGTGCGCGGGCGCGATCAGCTCCATCTTCTCGAGCGCCTTCATCCGGCTCTGCGCCTGCTTGGCCTTGGTCGCCTTGGCCTTGAAGCGGTCGACGAAGCTCTGCAGGTGCTCGATCGTCTTCTGCTGCTTTTCGTAGGCGCTTTGCTGCAGCGCCAGTTGCTGCGCGCGCAGCACTTCGAACTGCGAGTAGTTGCCGCCGTAGCGCTTCACCTGGCGGTTTTCCAGGTGCAGCGTGACATTGCAGATCGAATCGAGGAATTCGCGGTCGTGCGAGATCACGACGAGCGTGCCGGGGTAGCGGTGCAGCCAGTCTTCGAGCCAGACGATCGCGTCGAGGTCGAGGTGGTTCGTCGGTTCGTCGAGCAGCAGCAGGTCGGAACGGCACATCAGCGCCTGCGCGAGGTTCAGGCGCATGCGCCAGCCGCCGGAGAAGCTGGCGACGGATTCGCGCGTCTGCGCGAGCGTGAAGCCGAGGCCGAGCAGCAGCGCCTCGGCGCGGGCAGGCGCGGTGTAGCCGTCGGCGTCGGCAAACGCCGCGTGCGCGTCGGCTTCGGCGGCGCCGTCATGCGCGGCGGAGGCGGCGGCGATACGGGCCTCGATCTCGCGCAGCGCGGCGTCGCCGTCGAGCGTGTAGTCGAGCGCCGAGCGGTCGACCGCGGGCGTTTCCTGCGACACATGGGCGATCCGCCACGACGGCGGCATCGAGAAATCGCCGCCGTCCGAGTGCAGCTCGCCGCGCAGGACCGAGAACAGGGTCGACTTGCCGGCGCCGTTCGCGCCGATCAGGCCGGCTTTCTCGCCGGGATTGAGCACGAAGGAGGTCGACTCGAACAGCGGCTTGGTGCCGCGCGCAAGGCTGAACTGATTGAAACGGATCACGGCGGAAATGACTGGCCAAAACCGCTATTCTAGACTGCGCGCCGCTCGCGCCGGGCATTGGCCGTTCGGCGGATGCCGCAACGGGGCAATTTCGCCTAGACTCCACGTCGATCCGGTTTCGTAAAAGGAGTGCCCGATGTCCACCCTGTATTCGTTCAGCGCAGAGACGCTTGCCGGCGCGCCGGCCTCGCTCGACGCATATCGCGGCAAGGTGCTGCTGATCGTCAACACCGCGAGCGAGTGCGGTTTCACGCCGCAGTACGCGGGCCTGCAGAAGCTGTACGACCAGTACGCGGCGCGCGGCTTCTATGTGCTCGGCTTCCCGTGCAACCAGTTCGGCAAGCAGGAGCCCGGCGACGCCACGCAGATCGGTGCGTTCTGCGAGCGCAATTACGGCGTCACGTTCCCGATGTTCGCGAAGATCGACGTGAAGGGCGACCATGCGCATCCGCTGTACCGCTACCTGACCGACGAGGCGCCCGGCATTCTCGGTCTCAAGGCGATCAAGTGGAATTTCACGAAGTTCCTGGTCGATCGTGAAGGGCGCATCGTCAAGCGCTACGCGCCGTCGACCAAGCCGGACGAAATCGCCGCGGATATCGAGAAGCTGCTGTGACGGCTGCCGGCGGCGTTCGCGGCGCCGGTGCAGATCGCGCGGGCGCCGCCGCCGCCGTCGTCTAGGCCGCTAGAGGATCGGGGCGAACAGCCGCGCGACGTGCATCGCGATGCGCCGCCAGGCGGGCGATTGGCGGTATTCGCTCGCGTCGACCTCGTACGCCTGCGCGAAATCGGCATCGAGCATCGTCTCGACTTCGTCGGCGAACGTGCGGTCGACGGTCAGCACCATGATCTCGAAATTGAGGCGGAACGAGCGGTTGTCGAGATTCGCGCTGCCGATCGCCGCCGCGATGCGGTCGATCAGCACGACCTTCTGGTGCAGGAAGCCGGGCCGGTAGCGGAACACCTTGACGCCCGCATCGACCAGGTCGCGCGCGTACAGCTTCGACGCTTCGAATACCACATAGTGGTCGCGCCGGCTCGGGATCAGGATGCGCACGTCGACGCCGCGCATCACGGCGAGCTTCAGTGCGGAAATCACGGCTTCGTCTGGGACGAGGTACGGCGTGGTGATCCAGACCCGCTCGCGCGCGGCGTTGATCGCCTCGACGAAGAACAGCGAGCCCGTCTCCTGCTTGTCGGCCGGCCCCATCGGCACCGCGAGGCAATGCATGTGGTCGCCGGGCTGCGCGGGCGGCGGCAACGCGAGCGGCGGCAGCTTCTGCGTTGCCCAGTGCCAGTCTTCGGCGAACACGTACTGGATGCTCGCGACCACCGGGCCGCGAATCTCGATGTGCGTGTCGCGCCACGGCGACAGGCGCGGCTTCGCGCCGAGATACTCGACGCCGACGTTGTGGCCGCCGACGAACGCCCGATTGCCGTCGACGACGACGATCTTGCGGTGGTTGCGGAAGTTGAGCTGGAAGCGGTTGACGAACTTCCGGTTGGTCGCGAACGGATGAACCTCGACGCCGCCCCTGCGCAACGTGTCGACGTAGCTGTGCGGGAGGTCGAAGCTGCCGATGCTGTCGTACAGCAGGCAGCAGCGCACGCCGGCCGCCGCGCGCGCGAGCAGCGAGTCGCGCAGCATCCGGCCGAGCGCGTCGTCGCGCACGATGAAGAACTGCACCACCACGTAGTCGCGCGCGGCGTCGATGGCCGCCAGGATCGCCGAGAACGTCGCGTCGCCGTTCACGAGCGTGCGCACCGAATTGCCGCCGAGGAACGGCATGCCGCCGAGCCGCGTGAGCGCGAGCACCGCGGCCTGGCCGATTGCGTCGGCGGCCGGTCCGTCGGTCGCGTCGGTGGTGAGCCAGGGCGAGCGCGGTGTGTGCATGCGCAACATTTCCAGCTCGTGGCGCCGGGCGTCGACATAGCCGGAGAACTTGCTGCGGCCGAGGAACAGGTACGGAATGAGCGTCAGGTACGGCATGGCCGCGAGCGAGACGGCCCACGCGATCGCGCCTTGCGACGTGCGCGTATTCATGATCGCGTGGAACGCCGCGACGATCCCGAGCACGTGGATGGTCAGGATCAGGGTGCCGAGATGTAGCCAGTCGAGGGTCATGGGCGCGTGTCGGACTCCTGAGGTCGCGCGGCCGGGCGGCCGCCTACGCGCATCTTACCCAACCGTGCGGCGCAACGGTGCACCGCACGGTGGGCGAGCCGGGAAGGCTCAGGCCTTGCGGGGCAGGTCCGACGCCTGGATCAGGAATACGGCGTCGTCGCCCGCGCTGGTGGGCAGCCACGTGAGCTCGAGGCCGCCGAACGCGGCTTCGACGTGCTCGCGCTCGTTGCCGATCTCGACGACGAGCACGCCGTCGTCGTGCAGCCAGCGATGGGCCTCGGCGACGATGCGTCGCACGATGTCCATGCCGTCATCGCCGCCCGCGAGCGCCATCTCCGGCTCGTGCCGGTACTCGGGCGGCAGCGCGGCCATCGACGACGCGTTCACGTACGGCGGGTTCGTCAGGATCACGTCGTAGCACGAGCCCGGGTCGGTGCGGAACGTGGGCAGCGGCGCGTAGAGGTCACCGTGGTGCAGCGTGACGCGGTCTTCGAGGCCGTAGTCACGCACGTTGATCTCGGCGACTTCGAGCGCCTTGTCAGACAGGTCGACCGCGTCGATCTCGGCGTTCGGGAACGCGCTCGCCGCGAGGATCGCGAGGCAGCCGGAGCCCGTGCACAGCTCGAGCACCGCGCCGACCTGCTCGGGGTCGGCGACGTACGGCTGCAGCCCGTCGTCGAGCAGTTCGCCGATGAACGAGCGCGGCACGATCACGCGTTCGTCGACGTAGAAGCGGTGGCCGTGCATCCACGCTTCATGCGTGAGGTACGCGGCCGGCACGCGGTCGGTCGCGCGCCGTTCGATCACCGCGAGCACGGCCGCGATTTCGTCGGGCAGCAGCCGCGCGTCGAGGAACGGCTCGAGCGTGTCGAGCGGCAGGTCGAGCGTGCGCAGCACGAGGTAGGCCGCTTCGTCGTACGCGTTGTCGGAGCCGTGGCCGAACGCGAGCTTCGCCTTCGAGAAGCGCGTGACCGCATAGCGCAGCAGGTCGCGAACAGTGGCAAAAGGTGTCGTCATGCGAGGCTCCATCAGGCGATCAGTTGTTCGAGCACGCGGCGGTACACGTTCTTCAGCGGGTCGACGAAGCGCACTTCGATGTGCTCGTCGATCTTGTGGATGCTGCCGTTAGGCGGGCCGAACTCGATCACCTGCGGGCAGATGCGCGCGATGAAACGGCCGTCCGACGTGCCGCCCGTGGTCGACAGCTCGGTCGTGATGCCGGTCTCGGTGCGGATCGCGTTTTCCAGCGCGCCCGACAGCTCGCCGCGCGGCGTGAGGAACGGCAGGCCGCTCACCGACCACTTCAGCGTGTATTCGAGGCCATGCTTGTCGAGGATCGCGTGCACGCGTGCCTGCAGGCCTTCGACCGTGCTGGCGGTCGAGAAGCGGAAGTTGAACAGCAGGTCGGCGTGGCCAGGGATCACGTTGGTCGCGCCGGTGCCGGCATGCAGGTTCGACACCTGCCAGGTGGTCGGCGGGAAGTATTCGTTGCCTGCGTCCCACTGCTCGGCGGCGAGCTCGGCGAGCGCCGGCGCGAGCAGGTGGATCGGGTTCTTCGCGAGGTGCGGATACGCGATGTGGCCCTGCACGCCCTTGACGACGAGTTCGCCCGACATCGAGCCGCGGCGGCCGTTCTTCACGACATCGCCGAGCTCGGTGGTCGACGTCGGCTCGCCGACGATGCAGTAGTCCATGCGTTCGCCGCGCGCTTCGAGCAGCTCGACGACCTTCACGGTGCCGTCGGTGGCGGGGCCTTCCTCGTCGCTCGTGATCAGGAACGCGATCGCGCCGCGGTGGCCGGGATGGGCAGCGACGAATTCCTCGGACGCGACGACGAATGCCGCGAGCGACGTTTTCATGTCGGCCGCGCCGCGGCCGTACAGCTTGCCGTCGCGATGGGCGGGGATGAATGGCGGCGAGCTCCACTGCTCGAGCGGGCCGGTCGGCACGACGTCGGTGTGGCCCGCGAACGCGAGCAGCTTGCCGTCGCGGCCGTCGGTGCCGCGCTTGACGGCCCACAGGTTGGTCACGCCGTGCGACGCGATGGTCTCGCATTCGAAGCCGAGCGCGGCGAGGCGCTCGGTCATGATCTGCTGGCAATGCTGGTCGTCGGGCGTCACGGACGCGCGGGCGATCAGCTGTTCGGTAAGGGCTAGGGTGGCGGACATGGTTCGGACCACTTTCGATAAAAAATGCCGGCGCGGTGGCCGGCAGCGACAAGACGTCGGGCTGCGCCGACAGGCGCAGCGCGGGCAGCCCTATGCGGCAAACAGCGCCGCGTATTGATCGGCCACGAAGCCGAGCGATTTCACGCGGCCGTTGATCACCAGCACGGGGCGCTTGATGACCGACGGCTTGTGGATCATCAGCGCGACCGCGCCGGCCTTCGTTTCGGCGGCCGCCTTCATCGCGTCGTCCAGGCCGCGCCACGTCGTGCCGCGCTTGTTGACGAGCGCGTCGAGCGACACGTCCTTCAGCCAGTCCTCGACGAGCGGTGCGCTGACACCGAGCTTCTTGAAGTCGTGAAACTCGAATTCGACGCCGTGATCGTCGAGCCACACGCGGGCCTTCTTCACGGTGTCGCAGTTCGGAATGCCGTAGACGACCACGGTGTGCGGCTTCGCCATCAGTCGCCTCGCAGCAGCTCGTTCAGGCCGACCTTCGCGCGGGTCTTCGCGTCGACCTTCTTGACGATCACCGCGCAGTACAGGCTGTGCGAGCCGTCCTTCGACGGCAGGTTGCCGGCGACGACGACCGAGCCGGCCGGGATGCGGCCGTAGCTGACTTCGCCCGTCTCGCGGTCGTAGATCTTCGTGCTTTGGCCGAGGTACACGCCCATCGAGATCACCGAGTTTTCCTCGACGATCACGCCTTCGACGACTTCCGAGCGCGCGCCGATGAAGCAGTTGTCTTCGATGATGACCGGGTTCGCCTGCAGCGGCTCGAGCACGCCGCCGATGCCGACGCCGCCCGACAGGTGCACGTTCTTGCCGATCTGTGCGCACGAACCGACCGTGGCCCACGTGTCGACCATCGTGCCTTCGTCGACGTACGCGCCGATGTTGGTGTACGACGGCATCAGCACGACGTTCTTTGCGATGAACGAGCCGCGGCGCGCGATGGCCGGCGGCACGACGCGGAAGCCGCCCGCGGCGAAATCTTCAGCGGTGTAGTTCGCGAACTTCGACGGCACCTTGTCGTAGAACTGCGAGTAGCCGCCGGCGGGCATCGGCGCGTTGTCCTCCAGGCGGAACGACAGCAGCACGGCCTTCTTCAGCCACTGGTGCACGGTCCAGTTGCCGTCGATCTTCTCGGCCACGCGCAGCGCGCCTTTGTCGAGCTGCTCGATCGCGTGCGCGACGGCTTCGCGGACGTCGGCCGGTGCGGCCTTCGGCGACAGCTCGGCGCGGTTTTCCCAGGCGGTATCGATGATTTGCTGAAGTTGTTGCGACATGTTCGTTTTCGCAGGAGATGGATGGAATTGATCGGATGGACGATTACCGCGCGAGAGAGCGGCAGAAATCGACGATGCGTTGCGCGCCCTCGACGCATTCGGGGGTGCCCGCGACGAGCGCGATCCGGATGAAATCGCGGCCCGGATTCGTGCCGTGCGCATCACGCGCGAGGTACGAGCCGGGCAGAACCGTCACATTATAGTCGGCGTACAGGCGGCGGGCGAACTCGGTGTCCGACAGCCCGGTGCGCGACACGTTGGCCCACAGGTAGAACGCCGCGTCGGGCAGCTTCACGTCGATCACGTCGGCAAGCATCGGCGTGACGGTATTGAACTTCTGCAGGTACAGCGCGCGGTTCTCGCGCACGTGCGCCTCGTCGTTCCACGCGGCGATGCTCGCGTGCTGCCAGACCGGCGACAGCGCCGCGCCGTGGTACGTGCGGTACAGCAGGAATTTCTTCAGCAGCGCCGCGTCGCCGGCGACGAAGCCCGAGCGCATGCCCGGCACGTTCGAGCGCTTCGACAGGCTCGACAGCATCACGAGCCGCTCGAAGCCGCGGCCGAGGCGGTGCGCGGCCTCGAGGCCGCCGAGCGGCGGCGCCGCTTCGTCGAAATAGATTTCCGAATAGCACTCGTCGGACGCGATCACGAAACCGTGGCGGTCGGACAGCGCGAACAGCTCGCGCCAGTCGTCGAGCGTCAGCACGGCGCCCGTCGGGTTGCCCGGCGAGCACACGTACAGCAGTTGCGTGCGCGCCCAGACTGCGTCCGGCACGGACGCGTAGTCGCACGCGAAGTTGCGGGCCGGGTCGCTGTTCGCGAAATAGGGTTCGGCACCGGCCAGCAGCGCCGCGCCCTCGTAAATTTGATAGAAAGGATTCGGACAGAGTACGATCGCCTTCTCGCCCTGTTCGGCCGGGCGGGCGTCGATCACCGTCTGCGCGAGCGAGAACAGCGCCTCGCGCGACCCCGACACGGGCAGCACCTGCGTGGCCGGATCGATGGCCGGCAGCCCGTAGCGGCGCTCGAGCCAGTGCGCGATCGACGTGCGCAACGCGTCCGAGCCGGCGGTGGCCGGGTACGACGCGAGACCGTCGAGCGCGGCCACCACGGCGTCGCGGATCAGCGCCGGGGTCGCATGTTTGGGCTCGCCGATGCCGAAGCTGATCGGTTTGAGGGCGCCGGAGGGCGTCACGTCCTTGAACAGGGCGCGCAGCTTTTCGAAGGGATAGGGCTGGAGCGAGTCGAGTCGAGGGTTCACGGGCGAAGCGGCCATCGCGGCCGGTTGGAGCGAAAGAAGCGGCGGGCGCGCCGCGCGGCTGCGAACGGCGCCGATGGCGCGCGGGTCGCAACGGACGATTATAGCGTGACGGAATGCGGTCACGGCCTGCCGGAACGGCGGCCGGGCCGGTCGAATGAAGGGTATTGAACCAATGAATAACGCGGTACGCGGCAGCCTGCCGACGCTGGCCATCCTGATCGGCGCATCGGTATGGGGCCTGATCTGGTATCCGCTGCGGATCCTGGCGTCGCTCGGTGTGACGGGCACGCTGGCGAGCGCGTTGACGAGCCTCGTTGCCTTCCTGTTCGTGATCGTCGCGCGCCACCGCACGATCGCGACGCTGCGCTGGCACTGGGTGCTGCCCGGCATCGCGGTGACGGCCGGCGTGACGAACCTCGGGTTCGTGTGGGGCACGATCCACGGCGAGGTGCTGCGCGTGATGCTGCTGTTCTACCTGACCCCCGCGTGGACCGCGATCTATGCGCACTTCCTGCTGCGCGAGCGGCTGACCTGGGCCGGCGCGGGGCTCGCGGCGCTATCGATCGGCGGCGCGATGCTGATGCTGTGGTCGCCGACGCTCGGCCTGCCGTTGCCGGCCACCGCGGCCGAATGGGCCGGTCTCGCGGCCGGATTGAGCTTCGCGATGAGCAACGTGCTCGTGATCAAGGCGAGCCGCGAGTTGCCGGAGATGCGCGCCGAGATGCGTACCGCGACGCTGTTCGGCGGCGCGGCGGTGTTCGGCGCGATCGCGTCGCTGTTCGAGGGGATACCGGCTGCGCCGGCGGGCGGCCACCTCGGCACGGCCGCGCTGATCATCGTCGCGATCGGCGTGACGATGGCGTCGAACAACCTGCTCGTGCAATACGGGCTGGCGCGCGTGCCGGCGAACCGTGCGTCGATCATCATGCTGTTCGAGATCGTGATCACCGCGCTGTCGGCCTGGGTGTTCGCGAACGAGCTGCCCAGCGCGCGCGAGTGGGCGGGCGGCGCGTGCATCGTGCTGGCGACGCTGCTGTCGAGCCGGGTCCATCGTGCCGCGCCGGCACCGGACAAACCCGGCGACGGTCGGGACGGCGCACGCGCGATGGTATGATGGAAGCCGTTTGCGGGGCCCAACGCTGTATGCGCGCGGCCCCGCTTTTGAATTCCGGAGCGCATCGCGCGCATGGGCCGTCCGGCCTCGCGCAGTGCGGCTCCGTCCGTTTCACACCTTCTTCACATCCGATACCGCCGTGCGTCTGAGCTCGATCAAACTCGCTGGCTTCAAATCCTTTGTCGATCCCACGCATTTCCAGGTTCCGGGCCAGCTTGTCGGCGTGGTGGGCCCGAACGGGTGCGGCAAGTCCAACATCATCGATGCCGTGCGCTGGGTGCTCGGCGAGTCGCGCGCTTCCGAGCTGCGCGGCGAATCGATGCAGGACGTGATCTTCAACGGCTCGACCGCCCGCAAGCCCGGCAGCCGGGCCAGCGTCGAACTGATCTTCGACAACTCCGACGGCCGCGCGGCCGGCCAGTGGGGCCAGTACGGCGAGATCGCCGTGAAGCGCGTGCTGACGCGCGACGGCACGTCGAGTTACTACATCAACAACCTGCCGGCGCGTCGCCGCGACATCCAGGACATCTTCCTCGGCACCGGCCTCGGGCCGCGTGCGTACGCGATCATCGGGCAGGGCATGATCGCCCGGATCATCGAGGCGAAGCCGGAAGAGCTGCGCGTGTTCCTCGAGGAAGCCGCGGGCGTGTCGAAGTACAAGGAACGCCGCCGCGAGACCGAGAACCGCCTGCACGACACGCGCGAGAACCTGACCCGCGTCGAGGACATCGTCCGCGAACTCGGCGCGAACCTCGAGAAGCTCGAGGCGCAGGCCGTCGTTGCCACCAAGTACAAGGAACTCGTCGCCGACGGCGAGGAGAAGCAGCGCCTGTTGTGGCTGCTGCGCAAGAACGAGGCCGCCGGCGAGCAGCAGAAGCAGCAGCGCGCGATCGAACAGGCGCAGATCGACCTCGAGGCGCAAACGGCGAAGCTGCGCGAGGTCGAAGTGCAGCTCGAGACGCTGCGCGTCGCGCATTACTCCGCAAGCGACGCGATGCAGGGCGCGCAGGGCTCACTCTACGAAGCGAACGCCGAGGTGAGCCGCCTCGAAGCCGAGATCAAGTTCATCGTCGAATCGCGCAACCGCGTGCAGGCGCAGATCGCCGCACTGAATGCGCAGCGCGAGCAATGGCGCGCGCAGGCCGAGAAGGCGCAGGACGAGCTCGAGGAAGCCGAGGAAGCGCGCGCGATGGCCGACGAGAAGGCCGCGCTCGCCGAAGACAACGCCGCCGCGAAGCACGATGCGCTGCCGGCGCTCGAAGCGAAGTTCCGCGATGCGCAGGCGCAGCTCAACGACGAGCGCGCGCGGATCGCGCAGACCGAACAGTCGCTGAAGCTCGAAGCCGCGCACCAGCGCAACGCCGACCAGCAGCTCCAGCAGCTGCAGCAGCGCCATGAGCGCCTGAAGAGCGAAGCGGGCGGGCTCGACGCGCCGGACGAGGCACAGCTCGAGGAGCTGCGCATGCAGCTCGCCGAGCAGGAAGAGATCCTGGCCGAAGCGCAGGCGCGCCTCGCCGACGCGCAGGAAACGGTGCCGCGCCTCGATGGCGAACGCCGTGCCGCGCAGGAGCGCGTGCAGGCCGAAGCCGCGCAGATCCACCAGCTCGAGGCGCGTCTCGCCGCGCTGAAGCAGCTGCAGGAAAATGTTCAGACCGAAGGCAAGGTGCAGCCGTGGCTCGACAAGCACGAGCTCGGCGCGCTGCCGCGTCTGTGGAAGAAGCTGCATGTCGAAGCCGGCTGGGAAGCCGCGCTCGAGGCCGTGCTGCGCGAGCGCCTCGCCGCGCTCGAAGTGTCGAATCTCGACTGGGTGAAGGCTTTTGCCACCGACGCACCGCCCGCGAAGCTCGCGTTCTACGCGCCGCCCGCGGCCGGCGAACCGCCGGCGGCCGTGGCCGGCCTGCGTCCGGTGCTGTCGCTCGTGCGCATCGACGATGCGGGCATCCGCGCGGTGCTGAACGACTGGCTCGGCAACGTGTACGTCGCCGACGACGTCGCGCAGGCGCTTGCGACGCGCACGCAGTTGCCGGCAGGCGGCGCGTTCGTCGTCAAGGCCGGCCATATCGTCACGCGCGTCGGCGTGCAGCTGTATGCGGCCGATTCGGAGCAGGCCGGGATGCTGGCCCGCCAGCAGGAAATCGAAAACCTGACGCGCCAGGTGCGTGCGCAGGCGCTGCTCGCCGACGAGGCGCGCACGGCCGCGGTTCGCGCGGAAGCCGCGCACACGCAGGCCACGCAGGCGCTCGGCGACGTGCGCGCACAGGCCGAGCGTGCGACGCAGCGCGTGCATGCGCTGCAGATGGACGTGCTGAAGCTTGCGCAGGCGCACGAACGTTACACGCAGCGCAGCACGCAGATCCGCGAGGAACTCGAGGAAATCGGCGCGCAGATCGAAGAGCAGCGTGCGATGCGCGCGGAGTCGGAAGCGAATTTCGAGCGTTTCGACGGCGAACTGGCCGAACTGCAGGCGCGCTTCGAGGACAACCAGCTTGCATTCGAAGCGCTCGACGAATCGCTGACGCAGGCGCGTCAGGAAGCGCGTGACCTGGAGCGCGGCGCGAATGACGCGCGGTTCGCCGCACGCAATGCCGTGACGCGGATCGACGAGCTCAAGCGCAGCATCCAGGTTGCACACGAGCAGAGCGAGCGTGTCGCCGCGTCGCTGGAAGACGCACGCGCCGAGCTTGAGACGATCAACGAGCAGACCGCGCACACGGGCCTGCAGGACGCGCTCGAGATTCGGGCGGTGAAGGAAGAGGCGCTGCAGGCCGCGCGGATCGAACTCGACGACCTGACCGCGAAGCTGCGCGCGTCGGACGAGCAGCGCCTCGTCGCCGAGCGCTCGCTGCAGCCGTTGCGCGACCGCATCACCGAATTGCAGTTGAAGGAGCAGGCCGCGCGCCTGTCGGTCGAGCAGTTCGCCGAGCAACTGACGACGGCCGAGGTCGACGAGGAAGCGCTGCGCGAGAAGCTCACGCCGGATCTGAAGCCCTCGTACCTGCAGGGCGAGGTCACGCGCCTGAACAACGCGATCAACGCGCTCGGCCCGGTGAACATGGCCGCGCTCGACGAGCTGAAGGCCGCGAGTGAGCGCAAGGTGTTCCTCGATGCGCAGTCGGCCGACCTGATCGACGCGATCACGACGCTCGAGGACGCGATCCATAAGATCGACCAGGAAACCCGCACGCTGCTGCAGGGCACCTTCGACGAGGTCAACCGTCACTTCAGCGACCTGTTCCCGCGCCTGTTCGGCGGCGGCCAGGCGAAGCTGATCATGACGGGCGATGAAATCCTCGACGCCGGCGTGCAGGTGATGGCGCAGCCGCCGGGCAAGAAGAACGCGACGATCCACCTGCTGTCGGGCGGCGAGAAGGCGCTGACCGCGACCGCACTGGTGTTCGCGATGTTCCAGCTGAACCCGGCGCCATTCTGTCTGCTCGACGAGGTCGACGCGCCGCTCGACGACGCGAACACCGAGCGTTTCGCGAATCTCGTGCGCGCGATGTCCGACAAGACGCAGTTCCTGTTCATCTCGCACAACAAGATCGCGATGGAAATGGCGCAGCAGCTGATCGGCGTGACGATGCAGGAGCAGGGCGTGTCGCGGATCGTTGCGGTGGACATGGAAACCGCCGCGGGTTTTGCCCAGAATTGACGTTTGACGAAACCGGACCGCGTTCGCGCGGCGCATGGGCGCCCGTTCGCGGTTCCGACGAACAAGAATTGCTGATGGAGCGTGCATGGACGAGTTGACACTCGGTTTGATCGGCGCGGGCGCCGTCGTGGTGGGCGGCGTCGTGGTCTACAACGCATGGCAGGGCGCGAAGGTGCGGCGCAGGATGCCGCGCCCGATGCCGGAGGAAGCGGCCGAGGCGATGAGCCGCCCCGAACGCGAGGAAGAATTGCCGTTCATCGAGCCGGTGCGCCAGCCGGTGCGGCGCGAGCCCGCGGCACCGGCCCCGGCGGCCGCCACGGGCGGCACGCCGGCCGAAGTCGCGCGCGTCGAGCCGACGTTCGGTGGCGCGGCACCTGCCGATACGCCGGCCGATCTGCAGGCCGAGGCGACCGGTATCGATGCACCGGCCGAGTCGGTCGAGCCGGTTGCCGGCGAGGCAGCCGCACCGGCTTCCGCGCACGACACGCACGCTGAACCGGCAGAGCCGGCCGAACCCGTGCTGCCGGCCGCCACGACGATCTCGTCGGCTCCGCCGGCGGTCGTCGACCGCCGGATCGACTGCATCGTGCCGATCCGCCTCGGCGGGTCGCTGCCGGGCGACAAGATCCTGCCGGCCGCGCAGCGGCTGCGCCGCGCGGGCAGCAAGCCCGTGCACATCGAAGGCAAGCCGGAAGGCGGCCAGTGGGAGTTGCTGCAGAACGGCGTGCGCTACGAGGAGCTGCGCGCGGCCGCGCAGCTCGCGAACCGCAGCGGTGCGCTGAACGAGCTCGAGTTCTCCGAATTCGTGACGGGCGTCCAGCAGTTCGCCGACGCGATCGACGGCGCGCCGGAATTCCCGGACATGATGGAAACGGTCGCGATGGCGCGCGAGCTCGACGCGTTTGCCGCGCAGTGCGACGCGCAGCTGTCGATCAACGTGATGTCGGACGGCGCGCCGTGGTCGGCGAACTACGTGCAGGCGGTCGCGTCGCAGGACGGGCTGCTGCTGTCGCGCGACGGCACGCGTTTCGTGAAGCTCGACGCGAAGCAGAACCCCGTGTTCATGCTGCAGTTCGGCGACACGAACTTCCTGCGCGACGACCTCACGTACAAGGGCGGCAACATGATCACGCTGGTGCTCGACGTGCCGGTCGCCGAAGAGGACATCCTGCCGTTCCGGCTGATGTGCGACTACGCGAAGTCGCTGTCCGAGCGGATCGGCGCGCGGGTCGTCGACGATTCGCGGCGGCCGCTGCCCGAATCGACGCTGGTCGCGATCGATCAGCAACTGATGAAGCTGTACGCGAAGCTCGAGGAAGCCGGCATCCCGGCCGGTTCGCCGGTCACGCGCCGCCTCTTCAGCCAGTAACGCGCGCCCGGCGGGCGGCGGCTTTCGGTGCCGTCGCCCGTCGCTGCAATGCATCGTGCTTGTGTGCACTGCAGCGGGCCCGCGCGGCTCGCATCGCGTGCCCCCGCTGCGGCGTCAAACTGAGATAATCGGAATTCCGATTTTTCAGAACGACTCTGCCGCCAGCATGGCCCGAACCCAAGCCGAACCGCCAGCCAGCCAGCCCGACGCGCGTGCCGCGTGGCTGCGCGATCAACTCGAGCGGGCGAACTACGCCTACTACGTGCTCGACCAGCCGGATCTGCCCGACGCCGAATACGACCGGCTGTTCCGCGAACTGCAGCAGCTCGAAGCCGACCATCCGGAACTCGTGACGCCCGATTCGCCGACGCAGCGTGTCGGCGGCGAGGCGGCCGGCGGCTTCACGCCGGTCGTCCATGATGCGCCGATGCTGTCGCTGAACAACGGTTTCGCGGACGAGGACATCGTCGCATTCGACAAGCGTGTCGCCGACGCGCTCGACAAGACGACCGATCTCGCCGGCTCGGTGACGGAGCCCGTCGAGTACGCATGCGAACTGAAGTTCGACGGTCTCGCGATTTCGCTGCGCTACGAGCAGGGCGTATTCGTCCAGGCGTCGACGCGCGGCGACGGGACGACAGGCGAGGACGTGACCGAGAACGTGCGCACGATCCGTTCGATTCCGCTGAAGCTGAAGGGCAAGAACGTGCCGGCCGTGCTCGACGTGCGCGGCGAGGTGCTGATGTTCAAGCGCGATTTCGCACGCCTGAACGAACGCCAGCGCGCGGCCGAGCAGCGCGAATTCGCGAACCCGCGCAACGCGGCGGCCGGCAGCCTGCGCCAGCTCGACTCGAAGATCACCGCGCAGCGCCCGCTGTCGTTCTTCGCGTACGGGATCGGCGTGCTCGACGGGATGCCGATGCCCGATACGCACAGCGCGCTGCTCGACTGGTACGAGTCGCTCGGCCTGCCCGTGAACCGCGAGCGCGCGGTCGTGCACGGCGCCGAAGGCTTGCTCGACTTCTTCCGCAAGGTCGGCGAGAAGCGCGAGTCGCTGCCGTACGACATCGACGGCGTCGTCTACAAGGTCAACCGGCGCGACGAACAGGAGCGCCTCGGCTTCGTGTCGCGCGCGCCGCGCTTCGCGCTCGCGCACAAGTTCCCCGCACAGGAAGCGCTGACCAGGCTCGTCGCGATCGACGTGCAGGTCGGCCGCACCGGCGCGATCACGCCGGTTGCGCGCCTCGAGCCCGTATTCGTCGGCGGCGCGACCGTGACGAACGCGACGTTGCACAACGAGGACGAGGTGCGCCGCAAGGACATCCGGATCGGCGATACCGTGATCGTGCGCCGCGCGGGCGACGTGATCCCCGAGGTGGTCGGCGCGCTGCTCGACCGGCGCCCGGCCGATGCGGCCGAGTTCGTGATGCCGACCGAATGCCCGGTGTGCGGCTCGAAGATCGAGCGCTTGCCGGACGAGGCGATCGCGCGCTGCACGGGCGGCCTGTTCTGCCCGGCGCAGCGCAAGCAGGCGCTGTGGCATTTCGCGCAGCGCCGCGCGCTCGACATCGACGGGCTCGGCGAGAAGATCATCGACCAGCTCGTCGAGCTGAATCTCGTGCGCACGCCGGCCGACCTGTTCAATCTCGGCTTTGCGACGCTCGCCGAGCTCGACCGGTTCGCCGAGAAGTCGGCACAGAACCTGCTCGACTCGCTCGAGAAGGCGAAGCATACGACGCTCGCGCGCTTCATCTACGGGCTTGGCATCCGCCACGTGGGCGAATCGACCGCGAAGGATCTCGCCAAGCATTTCGGCTCGCTGACCCCGATCATGGACGCGTCGATCGAAGAACTGCTCGAAGTCAACGACGTCGGGCCGATCGTCGCCGAGTCGCTCCATCAGTTCTTCGCGGAAGAGCACAACCGGACCGTGATCGAGCAGTTGCGCGCGCCGGGCAAGGTGACGTGGCCGGAAGGGCCGCCCGCGCCGAAGGCGCCGCAGGGCGTGCTGGCCGGCAAGACGGTCGTGCTGACGGGCACGCTGCCGACGCTCACGCGCGATGCCGCGAAGGAAATGCTCGAAGCGGCGGGCGCGAAAGTGGCCGGTTCGGTGTCGAAGAAGACGGATTACGTGGTCGCGGGCGCCGAAGCCGGCAGCAAGCTCGCGAAGGCCGAGGAACTCGGCATCCCCGTGCTGGACGAAGACGGCCTGCACCAACTCCTGGAGGGTAATACGCCATGATTCGCGAGATCCTGAAGATGGGCGATCCGCGCCTGCTCGAAGTCGCCAAGCCGGTCGAGCGGTTCGATACACCCGAACTGCACGAGATCGTCGCGGACATGTTCGAGACGATGCACCACGCGAACGGCGCCGGCCTGGCCGCGCCGCAGATCGGCATCGGGCTGCAGATCATCATCTTCGGCTTCGGCAACAACAACCGCTACCCGGACGCGCCGCCGGTGCCCGAGACCGTGCTGATCAACCCGAAGATCGAGTACATGCCGCCGGACATGGAAGAGGGCTGGGAAGGCTGCCTGTCGGTGCCGGGCATGCGCGGCGTCGTCAGCCGCTACGCGAAAGTGCGCTACAGCGGCTTCGACCAGTACGGCGAGAAGATCGACCGCGTGGCCGACGGCTTTCACGCACGCGTCGTCCAGCACGAATACGATCACCTGATCGGCAAGCTGTATCCGATGCGGATCACCGACTTCACGCGCTTCGGCTTCACGGAAGTGCTGTTCCCGGGGCTCGATCCGGCTTCCGACGATTGATTGGCCGGCGTTGCCGGCTTCTCGCAGACAAGAAAAAGCCCGCTTGCGCGGGCTTTTTCGTTGCGTCGCGCACGTGTATGCGCCCGCGATCAGAACGTCTCGTCGGCCGACAGATAGCGCCATTGACCCTGCGGCAGGGCGCCGAGCATCACGCGGCCCATCCGGACGCGCTTCAGGCCGATCACGTCGAGGCCCACCAGCTCGCACATGCGACGGATCTGGCGCTTCTTGCCTTCGCGCAACACGAAGCGCAACTGCTCGCCGTTCTGCCAGCTCACCATCGCGGGCTTCAGCGCGACGCCGTCGAGCTCGAGGCCGTGGCGCAGCTTCGCGAGCGATTCCGCGGGGAAGTGCTGATCGATGTCGATGAGCCGTTCGCCGAAGCGCACGCGCACCAGGTACTCCTTGTCGATGTCCGACTGCTCGCCGATCAGCTGCTTCGCGATCACGCCGTTCTGCGTCAGCACGAGCAGGCCGGTCGAATCGATGTCCAGGCGGCCGGCCGGTGCGAGGGCGTGCAGATGCTGCGGCGAGAAGCGCACCGGCGAATGGTCGCCGCTCCAGCGGTTCGCGCGCGTGATCAGCACGGCCGCGGGTTCGTAGCCGTCTTCCGCCTGGCCCGACACGTAGCCGACCGGCTTGTGCAGCAGGATCGTCACTTGCGCGGCCTGCGCGGCGCTCGCGCGTTCGTCGATCTCGATCTTCTGGTCCGCGCGGACCTTGGTGCCGAGCGTGTCGATGCGTTCGCCGTCGACGAGCACCCAGCCCTTTTCGATCCATTCGTCGGCTTCGCGGCGCGAGCACATGCCGAGCTCGGACATCCGTTTCGACAGGCGCATCAGGCCCGATTCGTCACCGTAGTCGACGTCGGCGGCGGCGCGCTTGACCGGTTGCGCGGTCTTGACCGCACCGAACGAGCGACGCTCGCCGTCGCGTGCGGGGCGGGCCGGGCGGTCGCCGAAGCTGCGCTTCGCACCTTCGCCGGCAGGCTTGTCGCGATACGACGGGCGCTTGCCGTCGTCAGCGCCTGCGCGGCGCGGGCGGGCATCGTCATCACGGCGCGGCGGGCGATCGGACGACGTGCGGCGGTCGCCAAAGCTGCGCTTCGCGCCTTCGCCGGCTGCCTTGTCGCGATAAGGTGCGCGTGCGCTGCCTTCACTGGAACCTGCGCGACGCGGACGTGCATCGTCATCACGGCGCGGCGGGCGATCGGACGACGTGCGGCGGTCGCCGAAGCTGCGCTTCGCACCTTCGCCGGATGCGTTGTCGCGATACGACGGGCGCTTGCCGTCTTCGGCGCCTGCGCGGCGCGGGCGGGCATCGTCATCACGGCGGGGCGGGCGATCGGACGACGTGCGACGGTCGCCGAAGCTGCGCTTCGCGCCTTCACCGCCTGCGTTGTCGCGATACGGCGCGCGTGCGCCGCCTTCGCCACCCGCGCGACGCGGCCGTGCGTCGTCATCGCGGCGAGGCGGACGATCCGACGACGTGCGGCGGTCGCCGAAGCTACGTTTTGCACCTTCACCGCCTGCGTTGTCGCGATACGGCGCGCGTGCGCCGCCTTCGCCACCCGCGCGACGCGGCCGTGCGTCGTCATCGCGGCGCGGCGGACGGTCCGACGACGTGCGGCGGTCGCCGAAGCTGCGCTTCGCGCCTTCCCCGGCCGCGTTGTCGCGATAAGGGGCGCGCGTGCCGCGTTCCGCACCGCCGTCACGCGGTGCACGCTTGGCCGATGCGCGATCGTCGCCGGGGCGCTCGGCGCCCGCGGCAGCGCGCGGCTTGAACGTGCGTTCGCCGGCGCCGGCCGGGGGCGCCTTCTTCGGGCGGGCCGGCTTGTCCCCGGCGGGAGGCGTGGCGGGACGCACCGCCTTGCGGGCGACGAGGCTGCCGGAGCGGACAGGGGCGCGGGTCGGCGACGCCGGCTTCGGATTCTTGACGGTTAATTTGGTGCGCATAAACGCTGGAATTCATTCAGACTGCGATCGCACGCAGCAATTCGGTTTCGAGCTGGATCTGCAGGCGGTTGTCGGACAGGCCGGCACCCGCGAGCAGGAAAATGTCCTCGACGCGTTCGCCGAGCGTATTGATCCGCGCCGCGTGGACGCCGATCCGATGCTCGGCGAGTACGCGCGCGATCGAATAGAGAAGGCCCGGCCGGTCGTTGGCCGACACGGACAGGATGTAGTACTGGCCGCGCTCGTCGGCCCGCAGGTCGACGCGCGGCGTGATCGGAAACGTCCGGGACAGCCTCGACAGGCGGCCCTTGGACGGCTCCGGCAGCGGTGCGGTTTCGGCGAGCCGCGACGCGAGTTGCTGCTCGACGAGATTCGCGATGTCGCGATACCGCACGTCACTTTCGGTCTGCGTGACGATGAAGTTGTCGAGCGCATAGCCGTGCCGCGTCGTGCTGACCCGTGCGTCGAGCACCGACAGCCCGTTGCGGTCGAAATACGCGCAGATGCCCGCGAACAGGTCGGGACGATCCTTGACGTACACGAGCACCTGCAGCGCGTCGCCGATCGGCGACGGCCGCGCGCGGACGATCGCGGTTTCGGCATTCACGTGCCGGTACAGCACGCGTGTCTGCCACGCGATGTCGGCCGCGTCGTGACGCAGGAAGAAGCCGACATCGAGCTGGTCCCACAGCGCGCGATGCGCGTCGTCGGGCACGGTTTCGAGACGCAGCAGCGCGAGCGCCTGCTCCTGCCGCGACTTCAGCTCCGAATGCGCGTCGGGATTGGCCCCGCCGAGCACCGCGAGCGTGATGCGGTACAAGTCCTCGAGCAGCTTGCCCTTCCACGTGTTCCATACCTTCGGGCTCGTGCCGCGGATATCGGCGACGGTCAGCAGGTACAGCGCGGTGAGGTAGCGCTCGTTGCCGACGACTTCGGCGAAGCGCTTGATGACTTCCGGGTCGCTCGTGTCCTGCTTTTGCGCGACCTGGCTCATCGTCAGGTGATGCTGGACGAGCCACACGATCAGCGCCGCATCGTCGCCGGCGATGCCGTGCTCGCGGCAGAAGCGCCGCGCATCGGCCATCCCGAGCGTCGAGTGATCGCCGCCGCGGCCCTTCGCGATGTCGTGGAACAGTGCCGCGACGTACAGCACCCACGGGCGCTCGAAGTTGCCGATCAGCTGGCTGCAGAACGGATATTCGTGCGCGTGCTCGGCCACCGCGAAGCGGCGGATGTTGCGCAACACCATCAGGATGTGCTGGTCGACCGTGTACACGTGGTACAGGTCGTGCTGCATCTGGCCGACGATGCGGCGGAAGTTCAGCAGGTAGCGGCCGAGCACGCTCGTCTGGTTCATCAGCCGGAACGCGTGCGTGATCCCTTCGGGTTGCTGAAGGATCCGCATGAACGTGTCGCGGTTCTGCGGATCGCGGCGCCACGTGTTGTTCATGATCTCGCGCGAGTTGTACAGCGCGCGCAACGTACGGGCGGACAGGCCCTTCACGCCACGGGTCGTCTCGTACAGCAGGAACGCTTCGAGGATCGCGTCGGGGTGGCGTTCGAACACGCCGTCGTCGACGATCTCGAGCATGCCCTGCTTCTCGACGAAGCGGTCGGGCGACAGCACGCGCGTGATGCCGCTCGTCGCGGGGAAGAGCTGCGCCTCGATGTTCTGGATCAGGATCGTCGCGAGCTGCGTGACGGCTTTCGCGGCCCAGTAGTAGCGGCGCATCAGCTGTTCGCTCGCGCGCTTGGCCTGCGTCGCCTGATAGCCGAAGCTCTCGGCGGCCTGCGTCTGCAGGTCGAACACGAGCATGTCCTGGCGGCGGCCGGCGATCACGTGCAGCCGCGCGCGCAGCGTCTTCAGGAAACCTTCGTTGCGGCGCAGCTCGCGCGCCTCGCGATCGGTGATGAGACCACGCGTGTCGAGCTCGCGCCAGCTGCTGCCGAAACCGGCCGCGCGCGCGATCCACAGGATCGTCTGCAGGTCGCGCAACCCGCCGGGGCTTTCCTTCACGTTCGGCTCGAGGCTGTACGGCGTGTCCTGGAACTTCGCGTGGCGCTGGCGCATCTCGAGCACCTTCGCGGTGAAGAACGCGCGGGCGTCGAGCGCCTCGTGGTACCGCACCGTGAAGCGTTCGAACAGCGCGGTGCTGCCGACGATGCGGCGTGCTTCCAGCAGCGAGGTCTGCACCGTGACGTCCTGCGACGCCTCCTCGATGCACTGCGCGACCGTGCGCACGCTGCTGCCGATCTCGAGGCCGAGATCCCACGCCATGCCGATGAAGCGCTCGATGCGTGCATCGAGCGCCGGGTCGTGCGCATCGGGCAGCAGCACGAGGATGTCGACGTCGGAATAGGGCGCGAGCTCGCCGCGCCCGTAGCCGCCGACGGCGACGAGCGCGAGCGTCGCGGGCAGCCCGCAGTCGTCCCACACGCGCTTCAGCGCCTCGTCGGTGAGTTTCGACAGCGCGTGCATCAGCGACGCGACGTTCGCCGCGCGGCGAAAGCGCTCGAGCATCTCCGCCTTGGCGGCCTTGAATTCGGCGCGCCGCGACAGCGCTTCGGGCGAGGGGGCAGCGTGAGCGCTCATGGGCGGCCGTTCAGGTGCGGGTGGGGCGGGCTGGCGCGGCGGCGCTCAGACGGCGGCGGCCGGTTGTGAGAACACCGGGCGCGCCGGCGTGCCGGCCGATACGGTCAGCACCTCGTAGCCGGTTTCGGTGACGAGCACCGTGTGCTCCCACTGCGCCGACAGGCTGCGGTCGCGCGTCTTGACCGTCCACTGGTCGGGCATCGTGCGGATGTCGCGCTTGCCGGCGTTGATCATCGGCTCGATCGTGAAGATCATCCCGGCCTTCAGTTCGATGCCGGTGCCCGGGCGGCCATAGTGGACGACCTGCGGATCTTCGTGGAACACCGTGCCGATGCCGTGGCCGCAGTATTCGCGCACGACGCTGTAGCCCTGCGCTTCCGCGTGCTTCTGGATCGCGTAGCCGATGTCGCCGAGGTGCGCGCCGGGCTTGACCTGGTCGATGCCGAGCCACATGCATTCGTAGGTGGTCTGCACGAGGCGCTTCGCGAGGATCGAACCCTCGCCGACGATGAACATGCGGCTCGTGTCGCCGAAGTAGCCGTTCTTGATCACGGTGATGTCGATGTTCAGCGCATCGCCGTTCTTGATCACCTTCTCGCCGGGAATGCCGTGGCAGATCACGTCGTTGACCGAAATGCAGGTGGCCTTCGGGTACGGCGGGTAGCCGGGCGGCTGGTAGTTCAGCGGCGCCGGGATCGTGCCCTGTTCGTTGAGCATGAACTCGTGGCAGAGGCGGTCGAGTTCGGCGGTCGTGACGCCCGCGACGACGTGCGGCGTGATGAAGTCGAGCACTTCGCTCGCGAGACGGCAGGCGACGCGCATCTCGGCGATATCGTGTTCGTTTTTGAGCGTAATAGCCATCGAGGTATGCCTGGAATGCGGTGAATTGACGGATTATCGCACCTTCTGGCAGGCCTCGCAGCCCCTGCCGGCGGTGCGGATGCGGGTTTTCGCGGATTGTCCGGCCGGCTGCCGCGCGGCAAGCGAAAGTGGTGAGCGACTTGAGAGCGGACAAATCGGCGTGCTATACTCTTTGGCTAAGTCGATATCCAATTGCCGAGCTTGCCCCATGTTGGGGCGGCATCGCGGATGGAAGGCTTACGGCACGGGCGTTTGCACGTGTCGAATCGCAAGCCGGCGCAACCAGGGTGCCGGCCGCGCGGAATTCGTGCCCTTCGGGGCGGGATCGCGCGGCGGTACGGCGGCCGGCTTAAGACCCAACCCTCGTGGAGAATTTACATGGCAGTTACGATGCGCCAAATGCTGGAAGCGGGTGTCCACTTCGGTCACCAGACGCGCTTCTGGAACCCGAAGATGGCTCCGTTCATTTTCGGTCACCGCAACAAGATTCACATCATCAACCTCGAAAAGACGCTGCCGATGTTCACGGACGCACAGAAGTACGTGCGCCAGCTGGCAGCGAACCGCGGCACGATCCTGTTCGTCGGCACGAAGCGTCAATCGCGTGACACGATCGCCCAGGAAGCGCAGCGCGCAGGCATGCCGTTCGTCAATGCACGCTGGCTCGGCGGCATGATGACCAACTTCAAGACGCTGAAGGTATCGATCAAGCGCCTGAAGGACATGGAAGCGGCAGTCGAGGCAGGCGAGCTCGAAAAGATGAGCAAGAAGGAAGCGCTGCTGTTCGAACGCGAAATCGCCAAGCTGCAAAAGTCGATCGGCGGCGTGAAGGACATGGGCGGCATTCCGGACGCGATCTTCGTCGTCGACGTCGGCTACCACAAGATTGCTGTCACCGAAGCGAACAAGCTGGGCGTGCCGGTCATCGCCGTGGTCGATACGAACCACTCGCCGGAAGGTGTGGATTACGTGATCCCGGGTAACGACGACTCGAGCAAGGCAGTCGCGCTGTACGCTGAAGGCGTGGCCGACGCGATCCTCGAAGGCCGTGCGAACGCGGTCAACGAAGTGGTCCAGGCCGCA
The DNA here is from genome assembly GCF_002223365.1 of Burkholderia sp. AU6039. Lineage (NCBI taxonomy): Bacteria > Pseudomonadati > Pseudomonadota > Betaproteobacteria > Burkholderiales > Burkholderiaceae > Burkholderia > Burkholderia sp. AU6039. The sequence goes on along the minus strand of NZ_NKFK01000003.1, from coordinate 1,863,420 downwards.
CGCGGCGACGACGAGTACGTCGAGGAAAACGCGTAACTGGCCCCGAGCCGGCGCAAAAAGGGGGCTCTCAACAGGCCCCCTTTTTTTAAGCTTGTGCGCCGGACCTGATCGCGCCTGATTGGTGCGGGTCCGGAAACGAATCTCGGCCGTTCGCGTCCAAGCGGGCGGCGTTGTGAATACAGACTCAAGGAGCGAATGATGGCGGCAATTACCGCAAGCATGGTGGCAGAACTGCGCGCAAAGACCGACGCACCGATGATGGAGTGCAAGAAGGCGCTGACGGAAGCCGACGGCGATCTGGCCAAGGCTGAAGAGCTGCTGCGCGTCAAGCTCGGCAACAAGGCGAGCAAGGCGGCATCGCGCGTGACGGCAGAAGGCGTCGTCGCCTCGTTCGTCGGCGGCAACGCAGGCTCGCTGGTCGAACTGAACTGCGAAACCGACTTCGTCGCGAAGAACGACGACTTCCTCGCATTCTCGAAGACGGTTGCAGAACTCGTCGCGACGCAAAACCCGGCCGACGTGGCTGCGCTGTCGGCGCTGCCGCTCGAAGGCTCGACGGTCGACGCAGTGCGCCTGGCGCTGGTCGGCAAGATCGGCGAGAACGTCTCGATCCGCCGTTTCGTCCGTTTCGAAACCGCGAACAAGATCGCAACGTACCTGCACGGCGCGCGTATCGGCGTGATCGTCGAGTACACGGGCGCGGACGAGCAGGTCGGCAAGGACGTCGCGATGCACATCGCGGCAATGAAGCCGGTCGCGCTGTCGTCGGCTGACGTGCCGGCGGAACTGATCGAGACGGAACGCCGCGTGGCCGAGCAGAAGGCTGCGGAATCGGGCAAGCCGGCTGAAATCGTCGCGAAGATGGTCGACGGTAGCGTCCAGAAGTACCTGAAGGAAGTGTCGCTGCTGAACCAGACGTTCGTGAAGAACGACAAGCAGACGATCGAGCAGATGCTGAAGGCAGCAGATGCCGCAGTGCAGAAGTTCGCACTGTTCGTCGTCGGCGAAGGCATCGAGAAGCGCCAGGACGACTTCGCCGCCGAAGTGGCCGCGCAAGTCGCAGCAGCAAAGCAGCAGTAAGCCGTCAGCAGTCAGGCAGTATCCGCGGCGGGCGTCCGCTCCGCCGCGGTCGGCGCCGCCGCCGGCCGGCCGGGAAACCCGGTCCGACCGTCGGCGCTTGCCCGAATCAGTATTTCGCCCCTACAGTTCGTGGTTGTCATCCTCTCGTCGCTCGGAAGCCCCTATGTCCAATGCCTATAAACGCGTCCTCCTCAAACTCTCCGGCGAAGCGCTGATGGGCGACGATGCCTTCGGCATCAATCGCGCGACGATCGAACGGATGGTGGCCGATATCGCCGAAGTCGTGCGTCTCGGTACGCAGCTCGCGGTCGTGATCGGTGGCGGTAATATTTTCCGCGGTGTCGCGGGTGGCGCGGCCGGCATGGATCGCGCGACGGCAGACTACATGGGGATGCTCGCGACGATGATGAACGCGCTGGCGCTGCAGGACGCGATGCGCCACGCCGGCATCGAGGCGCGTGTGCAGTCCGCGCTGCGGATGGACCAGGTCGTCGAGCCGTACATCCGGCCCCGTGCGATCCGCCAGCTCGAGGAAGGCCGCGTCGTGATCTTCGCGGCCGGTACGGGCAACCCGTTCTTCACGACGGACACGGCCGCCGCGCTGCGTGGTTCGGAAGTGGGCGCCGAGGTCGTATTGAAGGCGACCAAGGTCGATGGCGTATATTCTGCCGATCCGAAGAAGGATCCGTCGGCCACGCGTTACACGACGATCACTTTCGACGAGGCGATCAGCCGCAACCTGCAGGTGATGGACGCGACGGCCTTTGCGCTGTGCCGCGACCAGAAGCTGCCGATTCGCGTGTTTTCGATCAACAAGCCGGGCGCGCTCAAGCGCATCGTGCTGGGCGAGGACGAAGGTACGCTCGTCCACGTGTAAACTCCCGCGGATGCGGGTCATCGGCCGCGGCGCACCCGATGCGCCGGGCGGGGCCCGTGTTCTTTGAAGGTTAGAAGGTTCGGAGGTTGAAATGAGTGTCGCTGATACCAAGAAGGGCGTCGAGCAAAAGATGCAGCGCTCGATCGAAGCGTTCAAGAACGATCTGGCAAAGATCCGTACGGGCCGTGCACACACCGGTCTGCTCGATCACGTGCAGGTCGACTACTACGGCTCGATGGTGCCGATCTCGCAGGTCGCCAACCTGACGCTCGTCGATGCGCGCACGATCGGCGTGCAGCCGTGGGAAAAGAACATGGTCGCGAAGGTCGAGAAGGCCATTCGCGAAGCCGACCTGGGCCTGAACCCGGCCACCGCCGGCGACCTGATCCGCGTGCCGATGCCCGCGCTGACGGAAGAGCGCCGCCGCGAGCTGACCAAGGTCGTCAAGAGCGAAGGCGAAACGGCCAAGGTCGCGATCCGCAACCTGCGCCGCGACGCGAACGAAGCGCTCAAGAAGCTCGTGAAGGACAAGGAAATCTCGGAAGACGACGAGCGCCGTGCGAGCGACGACGTGCAGAAGCTGACCGACAAGCACGTGGCCGAAATCGACAAGCTCGTGCAGAGCAAGGAAGCCGAGATCATGACGGTCTGACGACCGTCCTCGCGCGCCGCCTTCTTCCCGCATTACTGTCTCAACGGCCATGACCTATACCAGCTCTACCGTTCGCGTGCCTGACGTCGGCGTCGTGCCGCGTCACATCGCGATCATCATGGACGGCAACGGCCGTTGGGCGACCGAACGCCGCTTGCCGCGCGTCGCGGGGCACACCCGCGGCGTCGATGCCGTGCGGGCGGTGGTCGAAGGCTGCGCGCGCGCCGGCGTCGAATACCTGACGCTGTTCGCGTTCAGTTCGGAGAACTGGCGCCGTCCGAACGACGAAGTGTCGTTCCTGATGCGCCTCTTCATCACCGCGCTCGAGCGCGAGGTCGGCAAGCTTCACGCGAACGGGATCCGCCTGCGTGTCGTCGGCGATCTCGACCGCTTCGAGCCGCGCATCCGCGAGCTGATTCGCCGCGCCGAAACCAAGACGGCGCGCAATACCCGTCTTACGCTCACCATCGCGGCCAACTACGGCGGCCGATGGGACATCCTGCAGGCGACGAAGAAGCTCGTCGAGCAGGCCGTGCGCGAGGGTCGCGAGGTCGAAGTGACCGAGGACGCGTTCGCGCCGCACCTGGCGATGGCCTATGCGCCGGAGCCCGATCTCTTCATCCGTACCGGTGGCGAGCAGCGCGTCAGCAACTTCCTGCTGTGGCAACTCGCGTACGCCGAATTCTATTTCACCGACAAATACTGGCCGGATTTCGACGGCGCGGCGCTGGCCGACGCCATCGCGTCGTATACGGAGCGCGAACGCCGTTTCGGCCGCACGAGCGCACAGCTCGAACCGCAATCGCAGAACGCCGACTCCCTTTCATGCTGAAAACCCGTGTGATCACGGCGATCGTGATGCTGGCGGTCCTGCTGCCGGTGACGCTGTTCGCGCCGCTCACCGCGTTCGGCGCGCTGATCGGCGTCGTGCTCGTGTTTGCCGCGTGGGAATGGGCGCGCCTGCTCAAGCTCGGCGGCGCCGGCCCGGTCGTCTATGCAGTCGTCGCGGCGCTGGCGCTCGCGGCAACGGCGCCGCTCGGCGTCGATGCGGCTTCGTCCCGTCCCCTTTTCATGGCAGCCGGCGTGTTCTGGCTGCTGGTCGGCCCGTTCACGCTGCGGCGCAAGCCCGAGCTCGCGGGCGGCGTTTGGCGGCCGTTCCTGCTCGCGGCCGGCCTCGTGGTCTTCGCGGCCTGCTGGCATGCGCTCGTCGCGGCGCGTGCGCAGGGCGTGCCGTTCGTGCTGTCGCTGCTTCTGGTCGTCTGGCTCGCCGATATCGGCGCATACTTCGCGGGCAAGGCCTTCGGAAAGCGTAAACTGGCCATCACGATCAGCCCCGGCAAGAGCTGGGAGGGCGCGATCGGCGGCTGGCTCGCCGTGATGGTCGTCGCTGGTGTCGCGATGGCCGTGCATGCGTTCGAGCCGACCCTGTTTTCCGCGTTCGCCGTGCGCTACGGGATGCCCGGCGCGTGGGCCGCACTGACGCTGCTGGTCGCGTACAGCGTGATCGGCGACCTGTTCGAGTCGTTGCTGAAGCGGCAGGCGGGCGTGAAGGATTCGAGCGGACTGCTGCCAGGCCATGGCGGCGTGCTCGATCGTGTCGACGCGCTGCTGCCGGTGCTGCCGCTCGCGATGCTGCTGCTTGGTTAAACCACTCATTCTTTTATGCAAAAACGTCTGACATTGCTCGGTTCCACGGGCTCGATCGGAGACAGCACGCTCGACGTGGTCGCGCGCCATCCCGAGCGCTTCTCGGTCTATGCGCTGACCGCACACCGCAACGGCGACAAGCTGGTCGAGCAATGCCTGCGCTTCGCGCCCGAAGTGGCGGTGGTCGGCGATGCCGAGACGGCCGCGCACGTCGACGCGAAACTGCGCGCGGCGGGCAGCAAGACGACCGTGCTGCACGGGCCGCAGGCGCTCGTCGACGTGTCGAAGAGCGATGGCTGCGACACGGTGGTCGCGGCGATCGTCGGTGCGGCCGGCATGGCGCCGAGCCTCGCGGCCGCGCGCGCCGGCAAGCGCATCCTGCTCGCGAACAAGGAAGCGCTGGTGATGTCGGGCGCGATCTTCATGGACGCCGTGCGCGACCATGGCGCGATCCTGCTGCCGGTCGACAGCGAACACAACGCGATCTTCCAGTGCATGCCGCGCGACGCGGCCGAGCATGGCGGGATCTCGAAGATCATCCTGACCGCGTCGGGCGGCCCGTTCCGCACGCGCGAACCGGCCACGCTCGTCGATGTGACGCCGGAAGAGGCGTGCAAGCACCCGAACTGGGTGATGGGCCGCAAGATCTCGGTCGATTCCGCGACGATGATGAACAAGGGCCTCGAGGTGATCGAGGCGCACTGGATCTTCGGGCTGCCGGGCGAGCGCATCGACGTGCTGATCCACCCGCAGAGCGTGATCCATTCGCTCGTGTCGTATCGCGACGGCTCGGTGCTCGCGCAGCTCGGCAACCCCGACATGCGCACGCCGATCGCGCACGCACTCGCGTTCCCCGAGCGTGTCGATGCGGGCGTCGAACAACTCGATCTCGCGCAAATTGCCCAGCTGTCGTTCGAGAAGCCCGATTACGCGCGCTTCCCGTGCCTCGCGCTCGCGCTGAAGGCGCTTGAGGAAGGCGGCATCGCGAGCGCCGCATTGAACGCGGCGAACGAAGTCGCGGTCGAAGCGTTTCTCGAGCGCCGCATCGGCTTCATGGCGATTGCGGCGACGGTCGACGCCGTGCTCAACACGCTGCCGAACCGTACGCCCGACGGGCTCGAGGACGTCCTGGCGGCGGATGCCGAGGCACGCCGCCTCGCCGCCGAGATCATTGCGAAAGCGCCTGCGCCACGCGTGGAGCGCACTGTCTGAATGGGGTGCTCATGAACGTGCTGGTCGAACTGATCGCGTTTGCGGTGGCGATCGGGGTGCTGGTCGTCGTGCATGAGTACGGACACTATCGCGTCGCGCGCTGGTGCGGCGTGAAGGTGCTGCGTTTCTCGATCGGCTTCGGCCAGCCCGTCGCGCGCTGGGTCAGCCGCAGGACGGGCACCGAGTGGACGCTGTCGGCACTGCCGCTCGGCGGCTACGTGAAGATGCTCGACGAGCGCGATCCCGGCCCCGGCATCGCGCCCGAGGAGCTCGGCCAGGCATTCAACCGGCAGTCCGTCTACAAGCGCATCGCGATCGTTGCAGCCGGGCCGATTGCCAACTTCCTGTTGGCAATCGCGCTGTTTTCCGTCGTATTCGCCACCGGTGTAACCGAGCCGGCCGCGATCGTCGCACCGCCGGCCGCCGGCACGGTGGCGGCGCGGGCGGGCTTCGACGGCAGCGAGAAGATCGTGTCGATCCGCAACGCGCAGGGCGGCGAGGCCGAGCCGGTGCGGTCGTGGTCGGACCTGCGCTGGAAGCTGCTGGCCGCTGCGTTCGATCACCGCGAGATCGTGCTCGGCGCACGCGACGGCAACACGACGTTCGATTTCCGCGTCGACCTCCGCCAGGTTCCCGAAAGTCAGCTCGACGACGATTTCATGGCCCATCTGGGCTTCGAGACCGGCGGCGGCACGCTGTCGGTCGCGTCGGTGCAGCCCGGCAGCGCGGCGGAGCAGGCCGGCCTGAAGTCCGGCGACAAGCTGGTCGCGCTCGACGGCAAGCCGATCGGCGGCGCGTCGCGCTTCATCGATTTCGTGAAACACCATGCGGGCAAGCCGCTCGACCTGCAGATCGAGCGCGACGGCGCCGCGCAGACGGTGTCGATCGTGCCGCAGATGCAGCGCGACGACGAGTCGGGGCAGCAGGTCGGCCGTATCGGCGCGGCGCTGTCGATGCATGCGCCGTCCGTCGACGTGCGATATGGGCCGATCGAAAGCCTGCAGCTCGGCGCGCACCGTACGTGGGACATCTCCGTGTATTCGCTGAAGATGTTCGGGCGCATGATCACGGGCAACGCGTCGCTGAAGAACCTGTCCGGACCGGTGACGATCGCCGACTACGCGGGCAAGAGTGCGCGGCTCGGTCCGTCGGCGTTCCTGTCGTTCCTCGCCCTTGTCAGCATTAGCCTTGGCGTCCTGAACTTGTTGCCGATTCCCGTTTTGGACGGGGGGCATCTGTTATATTATGCGGTTGAAGCCGCGACCGGGAAAGCCGTCTCGGAGCGCTGGCAGCTGATTCTGCAAAGAGCCGGGTTGATCTGCATCGTCGCATTGTCGGCGATCGCGCTGTTCAACGATCTGGCTCGGTTAATCCATTTCTGAAGCGTCAGGCGGCCGCCGCTGGGCAGCCGCCTGATTTGATGCAGCTAAATATTGGGGATGCATGTTGTTCAAACCTCATCGCTTTGTACCTAAGACAGTTGCAGCGGCCGCGCTCGCCGCGCACGGCCTCGCGGCCCATGCAGCGGCACCGTTCGTGGTGCAAGACATCAAGATCGAGGGGCTGCAGCGCGTCGAAGCGGGTTCGGTGTTCGCCTACCTGCCGATCAAGCAGGGCGATACCTTCACGGACGACAAGGCATCCGAAGCAATCCGCGCGCTGTACGCGACGGGCTTCTTCAACGACGTACGCATCGCCACGCAGGGCAACGTCGTGATCGTGCAGGTGCAGGAGCGTCCGGCCATCGCGTCGATCGACTTCACCGGCACGAAGGAATTCGACAAGGACAACCTGACGAAGGCGCTGCGCGCAGTCGGCCTCGCCGACGGCCGCTACTACGACAAGGCGCTCGTCGACAAGGCGGAGCAGGAACTCAAGCGCCAGTACCTCACGCGCGGCTTCTACGCGGCCGAGGTCAAGACGACGGTCACGCCGGTCGACGCGAACCGCGTGTCGATCCTGTTCGCGGTGGCCGAAGGCCCGAGCGCGAAGATCCGCCAGATCAACTTCATCGGCAACAAGGCATTCAGCACCAGCACGCTGCGCGACGAAATGCAGCTGTCGACGCCGAACTGGTTCTCCTGGTACACGAAGAACGACCTGTACTCGAAGGAAAAGCTCACCGGCGACCTCGAGGCGGTGCGCTCGTACTACCTGAACCGCGGCTATCTCGAGTTCAACATCGATTCGACCCAGGTGTCGATCTCGCCCGACAAGAAGGACATGTACCTGACGGTCACGCTGCACGAAGGCGAGCCGTACACGGTGTCGGGCATCAAGCTGTCGGGCAACCTGCTCGATCGCGAAGCCGAACTCAACAAGCTGATCAAGATCAAGCCGGGCGATCGCTTCTCGGCCGAAAAACTGCAACAGACCACCAAGTCGATCGTCGACAAGCTCGGCGAGTACGGCTACGCATTCGCGACCGTCAACGCGCAGCCGGACATCGATCAGGCGAACCACAAGGTGAACCTGAACCTCGTCGTCGATCCGAGCCGCCGCGTGTATGTGCGCCGCATCAACGTCGTCGGCAACACGCGCACGCGCGACGAAGTGGTGCGCCGCGAAATGCGCCAGCTCGAAAGCTCGTGGTTCGATTCGAACCGCCTCGCGCTGTCGAAGGATCGCGTGAACCGTCTCGGCTACTTCACCAACGTCGACGTGACGACGCTGCCGGTCGAAGGCACGAACGACCAGGTCGACGTGAACGTGAAGGTCGACGAAAAGCCGACCGGCGCGATCACGCTGGGCGCCGGCTTCTCGTCGACGGACAAGGTCGTGCTGTCGGCGGGCGTGTCGCAGGACAACGTGTTCGGTTCGGGTACCAGCCTGTCGGTGAACGTCAACACCGCGAAGAGCTACCGTACGCTGACCGTCACGCAGGTCGACCCGTACTTCACGGTCGACGGCATCAAGCGGATCACGGACGTCTACTACCGCACGTACCAGCCGCTCTACTACTCGACGAGCTCGAGCTTCCGGATCATCAGCGCGGGCGGCAACCTGAAGTTCGGCATCCCGTTCTCGGAAGTCGACACCGTCTACTTCGGCGCGGGCTTCGAGCAGAACCGCCTCGACGTCGATTCGAACACGCCGCAGAGCTACCAGGATTACGTGAACCAGTTCGGCCGCGTGTCGAACACGGTGCCGCTGACGGTCGCGTGGTCGCGCGACGCGCGTGACAGCGCGCTGATTCCGAGCCGCGGCTACTTCACGCAGGCGAACATGGAGTACGGCGTGCCGGTCGGCAAGATCCAGTACTACAAGGCCGACCTGCAGGCCCAGTACTACTATTCGTTCTCGCGCGGCTTCATCCTGGGCCTGAACCTGCAGGGCGGCTACGGTAACGGTATCGGCAACCCGTACCCGATCTTCAAGAACTACTACGCGGGCGGTATCGGCTCCGTGCGTGGCTACGAGCCGAGCTCGCTGGGCCCGCGCGACACGAAGACGAACGACCCGATCGGCGGTTCGAAGATGGTCGTCGGCAACATCGAGCTGACGTTCCCGCTGCCGGGCACGGGCTACGACCGCACGCTGCGCGTGTTCACGTTCCTCGACGGCGGTAACGTGTGGGGCAACGCGCCGGGCGGCACGAGTACGGGCGCCAACGGCCTGCGTTACGGCTACGGTGTGGGTCTCGCGTGGATCTCGCCGATCGGCCCGCTGAAGCTGAGCCTCGGCTTCCCGCTGCAGAAGCACGAAGGCGACCAGTACCAGAAATTCCAGTTCCAGATCGGGACGGCGTTCTGACCGAACGCATGACAACAGCAACGAGAGGGTAATTTTGCTAACCGGTAAGTTTTCGAAACGAGTGATGTGCGCGCTGACCGTTGCGCTGGCCTTGGGCGCGGCAACGGTGCACGCACAGGACGTCGCCCGCATCGCGGCGGTCAATTCGGATCGGATCCTGCGCGAGTCGGTGCCCGCGAAGGCGGCGCAGACGAAGCTCGAAGCCGAGTTCGCGAAGCGCGACAAGGATCTGCAGGATCTGGCGGCGCGCCTGAAGTCGATGTCCGATTCGCTGGACAAGAACGGCGCGTCGCTGTCGGCGGGCGACCGCGCGCAGAAGCAGCGCGATCTCGCCCAGCTCGATACCGACTTCCAGCGCAAGCAGCGCGAGTTCCGCGAAGACCTGAACCAGCGCCGCAACGAGGAGCTGGCGGCCGTGCTCGAGCGGGCGAACAAGGTCATCAAGCAGATCGCCGAGCAGCAGAATTACGACCTGATCGTGCAGGAAGCCGTGTACGTCAGCCCGCGCATCGACATCACCGACAAGGTGCTCAAGGCGCTCGCGTCCGGCTCGACGAACTGAACGGAGCAGACGACGAATGGCATTGACGCTTGAGGAACTCGTAAAGCGGTTCGGCGGCGAGATCGCCGGCGACGCACAGTGCAAGGTGGGCGGGCTCGCACCGCTCGACCAGGCAGGCCCGCAGCAACTCGCGTTCCTCGCGAATCCGAAGTACCTGTCGCAGGTCGAGTCGACCCGCGCCGGCGCGGTGCTGATCGCGCCGAAGGATCTGGAAAAGCTGGGCGCGTCCGCAAGCGGTCGCAACTTCATCGTGACGCCGAATCCGTACGCGTACTTCGCGCGCGTCGCGCAGATGTTCATCGACCTGGCCACGCCGCAGCGCGCCGCCGGCGTGCATCCGAGCGCGACGATCGATCCGGCCGCGCAGGTCGCCGCGAGCGCGGTGATCGGCCCGCACGTGACGGTCGAGGCCGGTGCGGTGATCGAGGACGGCGTGCAGCTCGACGCGAACGTCTTCATCGGCCGCGGCACGACGATCGGCGCGGGCTCGCACCTGTATCCGAACGCGTCGGTGTACCACGGCTGCAAGGTCGGCCCGCGCGCGATCATCCATGCGGGCGCCGTGATCGGCTCCGACGGCTTCGGCTTCGCGCCGGATTTCGTCGGCGACGGCGATGCGCGCACCGGTAGCTGGGTCAAGATCCCGCAGGTCGGCGGTGTCACGATCGGCCCGGACGTCGAGATCGGCGCGAACACGACGATCGATCGCGGCGCGATGGCGGATACCGTCATCGAGGAATGCGTGAAGATCGACAACCAGGTGCAGATCGGCCACAACTGCCGGATCGGCGCCTACACGGTGATCGCCGGCAGCGCCGGGATCGCGGGCAGCACGACGATCGGCCGCCACTGCATGATCGGCGGCGCGGCCGGGATCGCCGGCCACGTGACGCTCGGCGACTATGTCATCATCACCGCGAAGTCGGGCGTATCGAAGTCGCTGCCGAAGGCCGGCATCTATACCAGCGCGTTCCCGGCCGTCGACCACGGCGAGTGGAACAAGAGCGCCGCGCTCGTGCGCAACCTCGACAAGCTGCGCGAGCGCATCAAGGCGCTCGAAGCCGCGCTCGCCGCCCAGGGCGGCACGGACGCCTGAGCGCATCATGCGAGACCTCGAACCGGGCACGGCCAGCGCAACCGGCCCGGTTTGCCAGACTGGGCCGCACGCCGGCCCGCTTCAGCCTTTGCATCACCACCGCGCAGCCTCTGCGTGAGACGAACCATCATGAGCACTGAAAAAATCAATCTCGACATCCACAAGATCCTCACGCTGCTGCCGCATCGCTACCCGATTCTGCTCGTCGATCGCGTGCTCGAACTCGAACCGCACAAGGGCATCAAAGCGCTGAAGAACGTGTCGATCAACGAGCCGTACTTCCAGGGGCATTTCCCGAAGCGGCCGGTGATGCCGGGCGTGCTGATCCTCGAAGCGCTCGCGCAGGCCGCGGCGCTGCTGACCTTCTCGGAAGAGCAGCCGAAGGATCCGGAGAACACGCTGTACTACTTCGTCGGGATCGACGGCGCGCGCTTCAAGCGTCCGGTCGAGCCGGGCGACCAACTGATTCTGAACGTGACGTTCGAACGCTACATCCGCGGCATCTGGAAGTTCAAGGCGGTGGCGGAAGTGGACGGCAAGGTGGCGGCGGAAGCCGAACTGATGTGCACGGTCAAGACGACCGACGTGGCGCCCTGAGCGACGCGGCACGGACAGGCAACGCAACGCGACACATCACATCGAGAGGCAACGGCGCATGACCAGGATTCATCCCACCGCGATTGTCGAACCGGGCGCGCAGATCGACGAATCGGTCGAGATCGGCCCGTACGCGATCGTCGGTCCGCACGTCACGATCGGCGCGCGTACGACGATCGGCTCGCACAGCGTGATCGAAGGCCATACGACGCTCGGCGAGGACAACCGCATCGGCCATTACGCGTCGGTCGGTGGTCGTCCGCAGGACATGAAGTACAAGGACGAGCCGACGAAGCTCGTGATCGGCAGCCGCAACATGATCCGCGAATTCACGACGATCCACACGGGCACCGTGCAGGACGTCGGCGTGACGACGCTCGGTGACGACAACTGGATCATGGCCTATGTGCACATCGGTCATGACTGCACCGTCGGCAACCACGTGATCCTGTCGAGCAACGCACAGATGGCCGGCCACGTCGAGATCGGCGACTGGGCGATCATCGGCGGGATGTCGGGCGTCCACCAGTTCGTGCGCATCGGCGCGCACTCGATGCTGGGCGGCGCGTCGGCGCTCGTGCAGGACATTCCGCCGTTCGTGATCGCGGCCGGCAACAAGGCCGAGCCGCACGGGATCAACGTCGAAGGGCTGCGCCGGCGCGGTTTCTCGCCCGACGCGATCTCCGCGCTGCGCAGCGCGTACCGCCTGCTGTACAAGAACGGCCTGTCGCTCGAGGAAGCGAAAGTGCAGCTGCGCGAGCTGGCGGCGGCGGGCGGTGAGGGCGACGCACCCGTGAAGGCGCTCGTCGAGTTCATCGACGCGTCGCAACGCGGCATCATCCGCTAAGCGATGCCGCTTCCGACCTCTCAGCTCCGGCTCGCGATGGTGGCCGGCGAACCGTCGGGCGACCTGCTCGGCGCGTCGCTGCTCGGCGGGCTGCGCGAGCGGCTGCCCGAATCGGCCCAGTACTACGGGATCGGCGGGCCGCGAATGATCGCGCAGGGCTTCGACTCGCACTGGCAGATGGACAAGCTGACCGTGCGCGGCTATGTCGAGGCGCTGGGCCAGATTCCCGAGATCCTGCGGATTCGCGGCGAGCTCAAGCGCCAGTTGCTCGCCGAGCGGCCGGACGCGTTCATCGGCGTCGATGCGCCCGATTTCAACTTCAACGTCGAACAGGCGGCGCGCGACGCGGGCATCCCGTCGATCCACTTCGTGTGCCCGTCGATCTGGGCATGGCGCGGCGGCCGGATCAAGAAGATCGCGAAGTCCGTCGATCACATGCTGTGCCTGTTCCCGTTCGAACCGGCGATTCTCGACAAGGCAGGCGTGGCCTCGACCTATGTCGGCCATCCGCTCGCCGACGAGATTCCGCTCGAACCCGACACGCACGGCGCGCGCATCGCGCTCGGACTGCCGGCCGACGGCCCGGTGATCGCCGTGTTGCCGGGCAGCCGGCGCTCGGAAATCGCACTGATCGGCCCGACGTTCTTCGCGGCGATGGCGCTGATGCAGCAGCGCGAGCCCGGCGTGCGGTTCGTGATGCCGGCGGCCACGCCCGCGCTGCGTGCGCTGCTGCAGCCGCTCGTCGACGCGCATCCGCAGCTCGCGCTGACGATCACCGACGGCCGCTCGCAGGTCGCGATGACGGCTGCCGACGCGATCCTCGTGAAGAGCGGCACGGTCACGCTGGAAGCCGCGCTGCTGAAGAAGCCGATGGTGATCTCGTACAAGGTGCCCTGGCTGACCGGGCAGATCATGCGCCGGCAGGGTTACCTGCCGTACGTCGGCTTGCCGAACATCCTGGCGGGGCGTTTCGTCGTGCCCGAGCTGCTGCAGCATTTCGCGACGCCCGAGGCGCTCGCCGATGCGACGCTCACGCAGCTGCGCGACGATGCGAACCGCCGCACGCTGACCGAAGTCTTTACCGAAATGCATCTTTCGCTGCGGCAGAACACGGCCGTGAAGGCGGCCGAAGCGGTCGTGCGCGTGCTCGAACAACGCAAGGGGCGCGCATGACCGCAGTACGTGCACCACGCCGCCGCGCGTCGAGCGACGTGCAGGGCGGTTTCGATTTCAGCCGTCCCGACGAGATCGTCTGCGGCGTCGACGAAGCGGGCCGCGGCCCGCTCGCGGGGCCGGTGGTGGCCGCCGCGGTGATCCTCGATCCGGCGCAGCCGATCGACGGGCTCGACGATTCGAAGGCGTTGTCCGCGAAGAAGCGCGACGCGCTGTACGAGCTGATCGTCGCGCGCTCGCTGTCGTATTGCGTCGCGTCGGCGAGTGTCGACGAGATCGACACGCTGAACATCCTGCACGCGACGATGCTCGCGATGAAGCGGGCGGTCGAAGGGCTGTCGGTGCTGCCGACGCTCGCGCAGATCGACGGCAACCGCTGCCCGACGTTGACCGTGCGCGCCGAGGCGATCGTCAGCGGCGACGCGCTCGTGCCGAGCATCTCGGCCGCGTCGATCCTCGCGAAGGTCACCCGTGACCGCATGCTCGTCGACCTGCACGAACGCTTCCCCGTGTACGGCTTCAACGTGCATGCGGGCTACGGCACCGTGAAACACCTTGCCGCGCTGCGCGAGCACGGCCCGTGCGAAGCCCATCGGCGCTCGTTCGCGCCGGTCCGTGCGGCACTCGACCTGATTCGATGAAAAGCATTACTTCCCGCGACAACCCGCTGTACAAGCGCCTGAAGGCGCTCGCGGGTTCGACGTCCCATCAGCGCCGCGGCGGCCAGGCACTGCTCGAAGGATTCCATCTCGCGAGCGCGTACCTCGACACGGGCGCGACGCCCGAGCTGTGCGTCACGACCGAAGGCGCACTCGGCCATGCCGAAGCGCAGGCGATCGTCGCGCGCATCGATGCGCAGCGGATCGTCACGCTGCCCGACGCGCTGTTCGGGCAGTTGTCGAACGTCGTCAACGGCGTCGGCTTCCTGCTGCTCGTCGACCGGCCGGCGCAGCCGCTGCCGGCGCGCGTGACGCAGTCGTCGGTCGTGCTCGACGGCGTGCAGGACGCCGGCAACGTCGGCTCGATCCTGCGCAGCGCGGCGGCCGCAGGTGTGCGTCACGTGTTCTGTGCGCCGGGCACCGCGTATGCATGGTCGTCGAAGGTGCTGCGCTCGGGCATGGGCGCGCATTTCCTGCTGTCGATCCACGAGGACGTCGACGCCGGCGCGCTCGCCGAGCGCCTCGCTGTGCCGGTCGCGCTGACCGACTCGCACGGCGCGCAGGCGGTCTATGACTGCGACCTGTCGGGGCCGGTTGCCTGGGTGTTCGGCAACGAGGGTGCGGGCGTGTCGGCGTTCTGGCGCGACGCGGCCACGCATCGCGTGACGATCCCGCAACCGGGCGGGATGGAGTCGCTGAACGTCGCGGCCGCGGCTGCGGTCTGCCTGTTCGAGCAGGTGCGCCAGCAGCGGCGTGCGTGACGCCACACGCGCGCTCGTTCCGCACCAAGAAAAAGGCCGCGTTCGACGCGGCCTTTTCGTTTCCAGTGGCGACCAGGCGGCCGCCAGCGCTGCGGCTTAGTACGACTGCCGGTCGAGACGGATTTCCTGCAGGATCGTCGTCGCGATTTCCTCGATCGACTTGTGCGTCGACGACAGCCACTTGATCCCCTCGCGGCGCATCATCGCTTCGGCCTCGTTGATCTCGTAGCGGCAGTTCTCGGGCGCCGCGTATTTGCTGCCCGGCCGGCGCTCGTTGCGGATCTCGGACAGGCGCTGCGGGTCGATCGACAGCCCGAACAGCTTCTCGCTGTACGCGGCGAGCGCCGACGGCAGCTTGCCGCGCTCGAAATCTTCCGGAATCAGCGGATAGTTGGCCGCCTTCACGCCGTACTGCATCGCGAGATACAGGCTCGTCGGCGTCTTGCCGCTGCGCGACACGCCGACGAGGATCACGTCGGCTTCCGACAGGTTGCGGTTCGACTGGCCGTCGTCGTGCGCGAGCGAGAAGTTGATCGCCTCGATCCGGGTCTTGTATTCCTCGGTATCCGCGTTCTGGTGGCCGCGGCCCATCGCGTGGCTCGACTTGAGCTCCAGTTCCTGCTCGAGCGGTTCGACGAAGCGCTGGAACATGTCGAGCACGAGTGCGTTCGAGCGCTTGACGATGTCGTTCGACTCGCTGTCGACGAGCGTCGTGAACACGATCGCGCGGCGGCCGTCGTGCACGGCGGCCTCGTTGATTTTCTCGACGGTCGCATAGGCCTTGTCGAGCGAGTCGACGAACGGCACGCGCACGAGACGGAATTTCTGGTCGAACTGGGAGAGGATCGAATGCGCGAAGGTTTCGGCAGTGATCCCGGTGCCGTCGGAGACGATGAATACGGTAGGCAGCATGAATCTGGGCGTCGAACGTGAAGGGCGGTTGCGCGGGCGGCTGGAGGTTCGCCTCCAGACGCAGTGACAAGGTCGCGCCACATCCGGCAGCCGGCACGGTAGAATAGCGGCAACCTGTTGGATAAGCAATTGCGGGGGCAGGGCGCGAACGGCGCCCCAGGCTTCGCCGCTCGATTCCAAAATTCCCGGCAAGTTTGGCGATTTGTCTGCAAATATCGCCCTTCTGCCGGGATTTTTGTAAATCGGGTCGGAAGATTATCCGCCGCTGCGATTGTTTCTCCAACAGGTTGCGCAAGACGCGCCGCGCCTTTTTGCAAGCGCCCGCGTCCAAGCCCACTTGCGCAATCGAGCATTTTTTTCACACTTAGGGGCTTGTATGACTAACGCAGCAAACGTCGCAAAGGACCAGGCGTATGTAATTCCGTTCGAGCAGTTGCGGATGACCGATGTGGAGATCGTCGGCGGCAAGAATGCGTCGCTGGGCGAAATGATCAGCCAGCTTTCCGAAGCAGGCGTTCGCGTACCCACCGGTTTCGCCACGACCGCGCTCGCGTTCCGCGATTTCCTCAAGCACAACGACCTTACCGACCGCATCGCCAAGCGTCTCGAGTCGCTCGACATCGACGACGTGAAGGCGCTCGCCGAAGCCGGCGCCGAAATCCGCAAGTGGATCGTCGATGCGCCGCTGCAGGCACGTCTCGAGCAGGAAATCCGTGAGCAGTTCGAAACCCTGAAGAACAGCTCGCCGGGCGAGCTGTCGTTCGCCGTGCGATCGTCCGCTACCGCGGAAGACCTGCCCGACGCATCGTTCGCCGGCCAGCAGGAGTCGTACCTGAACGTCGTCGGCATCGAGGACGTGCTCGACCGCATGAAGCACGTGTTCGCGTCGCTGTACAACGACCGCGCGATCTCGTATCGCGTGCACAAGGGCTTCACGCACGCGGAAGTCGCGCTGTCGGCCGGCGTGCAGCGCATGGTCCGCTCGGACGTCGGCGCAGCCGGCGTGATGTTCACGATCGACACCGAATCGGGCTTCAAGGACGCCGTGTTCATCACGTCGAGCTACGGCCTGGGCGAAACCGTCGTGCAGGGCGCAGTGAACCCGGACGAGTTCTATGTGTTCAAGACGACGCTCGCACAGGACAAGTACCCGATCATCCGCCGCTCGATCGGCTCGAAGCTGATCAAGATGGAATTCACGCAGCCGGGCGAGCCGGGCCGCGTGAAGACGGTCGACGTGCCGCACGAGCAGCGCAACCGCTACTCGATCACCGACGAAGACGTGATCGAGCTGGCGAAGTACGCGGTCATCATCGAGAAGCACTACCAGCGTCCGATGGACATCGAGTGGGGCAAGGACGGCCGCGACGGCAAGATCTTCATCCTGCAGGCACGCCCGGAAACCGTGAAGAGCCAGGCGACCGGCAAGGCCGAGCAGCGCTTCAAGCTGAAGGGCCAGTCGCAGGTGCTGGCGACGGGCCGTGCGATCGGCCAGAAGATCGGTGCGGGCCCCGTGCGCGTGATCCAGGATCCGTCGGAAATGGAACGCGTGCAGCCGGGCGACGTGCTGGTGGCCGACATGACCGACCCGAACTGGGAGCCGGTGATGAAGCGTGCAGCCGCGATCGTCACGAACCGTGGCGGCCGGACCTGCCACGCGGCGATCATCGCGCGTGAACTCGGCGTGCCGGCAGTCGTCGGCTGCGGCGACGCGACCGACATCCTGAAGGACGGCGCGCTCGTCACCGTGTCGTGCGCGGAAGGCGACGAAGGCAAGATCTACGACGGCCTGCTCGAGACGGAAGTCACGGAAGTGCAGCGCGGCGAACTGCCGGAAATCCCGGTCAAGATCATGATGAACGTCGGCAACCCGCAGCTCGCGTTCGACTTCTCGCAACTGCCGAACGGCGGCGTGGGTCTCGCGCGTCTCGAGTTCATCATCAACAACAACATCGGCGTTCACCCGAAGGCGATCCTCGAGTACCCGAACATCGACCAGGACCTGAAGAAGGCCGTCGAGAGCGTCGCGCGCGGTCACGCATCGCCGCGTCAGTTCTACGTCGACAAGCTGACGGAAGGGGTCGCGACGATCGCGGCGGCGTTCTATCCGAAGCCCGTGATCGTGCGTCTGTCCGACTTCAAGTCGAACGAGTACAAGAAGCTGATCGGCGGTTCGCGTTACGAGCCGGACGAGGAAAACCCGATGCTGGGCTTCCGCGGCGCGTCGCGTTACATCGCTGAAGACTTCGCGCAGGCGTTCGAGATGGAGTGCCGTGCACTGAAGCGCGTGCGCGACGAGATGGGCCTGACCAACGTCGAGATCATGGTGCCGTTCGTGCGTACCGTGAAGCAGGCGGAGCGCGTCGTCGGCCTGCTCGAGAAGTTCGGCCTGAAGCGCGGCGAAAACGGCCTGCGCCTCGTGATGATGTGCGAAGTCCCGACCAACGCGATCCTCG
Source organism: Burkholderia sp. AU6039 (assembly GCF_002223365.1). Classification (NCBI taxonomy): domain Bacteria; kingdom Pseudomonadati; phylum Pseudomonadota; class Betaproteobacteria; order Burkholderiales; family Burkholderiaceae; genus Burkholderia; species Burkholderia sp. AU6039. The sequence continues at coordinate 1,845,136 of NZ_NKFK01000003.1, read as the reverse complement.
CCGAAGACTTCCTGCAGTTCTTCGACGGTTTCTCGATCGGCTCGAACGACCTCACACAGCTCACGCTCGGCCTCGACCGCGATTCGGGCATGGAACTGCTGGCCGTCGACTTCGACGAACGCGACCCGGCCGTCAAGTTCCTGCTGAAGCGCGCGATCGATACCTGCCGCAAGATGGGCAAGTACGTCGGCATCTGTGGCCAGGGCCCGTCCGATCACCCGGACTTCGCGCAATGGCTGACGGACGAAGGCATCGTGTCGATCTCGCTGAACCCCGACACGATCATCGATACGTGGCAGGCGCTCGCCAACCGGAAGTAACGGTCGGTCATGCATCCTTGACGGAAGCACGGTGGCACCGTGCTTCCGTTGAAGGCAAAATGCAAGGTTCATGCTATAAACACCCCGGTAGGCACCGGGGTGTTTTTGTTTGTGGGTACGTACCGGGCCGGCCCGTGCGCACTGGCCGTCTCCGCAGGGGCGGCGAGCATGTTGAACCGGAGTCGCGCGCCAACGCGTATTCTGGTTTCCTGCAACGCGAGTGAGCGCGGGGGATGTTTTTCTGGAGACCACAATGATGTCGGGGCATCTGTTCTGGTGGGTCGCGGTGGGCGTGCTGGTCGTGGCCGAGTTGCTGACGGGCACGTTCTACCTGCTGATGATCGCGCTCGGCTTTCTCGCGGGCGGGCTGTTGCAGCTGGCCGGTTTCGCGCCGCATGTGCAGTTCGGTGCGGCGGCGGTGGTCGCAATCGTCGCGATGGTCGTGCTGCGGCGTTCGGGGCTCGGCCGCAAGCAGAAGCGCGACACGTCGACCAATCCCGACGTCAATCTCGATATCGGCGCGACCGTCACGGTCGACGCGTGGCGTGACGGCCGCGCGCGTGTGCAGTATCGCGGCGCCGACTGGGATGTCGAGCTCGAGAACGGCGAGCGCGACGATGCGCACGTGTATCAGGTGAGTGCCGTGCGCGGCAATTGTCTCGTGGTCGTGGCGAAACCCGCGGGCTGATCGTCCGCCGATACAACAAGGAGGGAATATTTCATGGATTCGCTGATCATCTGGGTTGTCCTGCTCGTCATCGCGATCGTGATCGTGTCGAAGACGGTGAAGATCGTGCCGCAGCAGCATGCGTGGGTGCTCGAACGCTTCGGGCGCTATCACGCGACGCTGTCGCCCGGCCTGAACATCGTGCTGCCGTTCGTCGATCGCATCGCATACCGGCACGTGCTGAAGGAAATCCCGCTCGACGTGCCGAGCCAGGTCTGTATCACGCGCGACAACACGCAGCTGCAGGTCGATGGCGTGCTGTACTTCCAGGTGACCGATCCGATGAAGGCGTCGTACGGGTCGAGCAACTTCGTGCTCGCGATCACGCAGCTCGCGCAAACGACGTTGCGCTCGGTGGTCGGCAAGCTCGAACTCGACAAGACGTTCGAGGAGCGCGACTTCATCAACCACAACATCGTGTCGGCGCTCGATCAGGCCGCGGCGAACTGGGGGGTGAAGGTCCTGCGCTACGAGATCAAGGATTTGACGCCGCCGAAGGAAATCCTGCACGCGATGCAGGCGCAGATCACCGCGGAGCGTGAAAAGCGTGCGCTGATCGCCGCATCCGAAGGCCGCAAGCAGGAGCAGATCAACCTCGCGTCGGGCGCGCGCGAAGCGGCGATCCAGAAATCCGAAGGCGAGCGGCAGGCCGCGATCAACCAGGCGCAGGGCGAGGCCGCCGCGATTCTGGCGGTGGCCGAGGCGAACGCGCAGGCGATCCAGAAGATCGCGAACGCGATGCAATCGCAGGGCGGAATGGATGCGGTGAACCTGAAGGTGGCCGAGCAGTATGTCAGCGCGTTCTCGAATCTCGCGAAGCAGGGCAACACGCTGATCGTGCCGTCGAACCTGTCGGATCTCGGCACGGCGATCTCGTCGGCGCTGACGATCGTCAAGAGCGCGGGGGCCGCGTCGGGCGGGAAGGCCTGAGTCCGGATTGGCGCGGGCCGCCGGTGGCCGCCGCGTGTGATCGACGTGCGGCGAATCGTCGCGCAGCCGGAGGCGGATGATGCCCGTGCGGTGCCCGTCGTCGGTGCCTTTGTTCGGCCGAAACCGGCGGCGTGGCGTGCCGAGTATCGCCCGTGTAGCCGCCGCGCCCGATTCACCTGACACCAAAGCAACACGGCCCGCTTCGAGCGGGCCGTGTCGTGTGTGATGCGTGTTGTCGCGCAGGTCAGGTGCCGGCGCGCATGATGCGGGCCTTTTCGCGTTCCCAGTCGCGCTTCTTCTCGGTTTCGCGCTTGTCGTGCAGCTTCTTGCCCTTCGCGAGCGCGATGTCGCACTTCACGCGACCGCCCTTGTAGTGGAAGTTCAGCGGCACGAGCGTGTAGCCGCGCTGCTCGACCTTGCCGATCAGTTTCTTGATTTCCTCGCGGTGCAGCAGCAGCTTGCGCGTGCGAACCGGGTCGGGCGTGATGTGGGTCGAAGCCTCGGGCAGCGGGCTGATATGGGTACCGATCAGGAAGATCTCGGCGTGCTTGATCACGACGTAACCTTCCCGGATCTGGCCGCGCCCGGCGCGCAGCGCCTTGACTTCCCAGCCCTCGAGCACGAGCCCCGCCTCGTAGCGTTCCTCGATGTGATAATCGAAGTGCGCTTTCCTGTTGTCGATGATGCTCATGAAAGGATCGGGCCAACTCGTTTAAAATCACGATTTTAGCAAAGCGGGGCGGGAATCGCCCGGCTTGCGTTCTCACCTTAAGCGATGCCGCGCGATTTATGGCAGATGTCCAGAAAACCGTATTGATCCGTCACTCGGCGGAACAGATGTTCGACCTCGTCACCGACGTGGCCGACTACCCCAATTTCCTGCCCTGGTGCGGCGGCGTCGAGATTCGCCGTCAGGACGAGAGCGGGATGGAAGCGCGCATCGACATCAACTTCAAGGGCATCAAGCAGCATTTCGCGACGCGCAACACGCAGCAGCGCCCGACGCGGATCGACATGGAGTTCACGGACGGCCCGTTCAAGAAGTTCACGGGCTCGTGGCGCTTCACGGCACTGCGTGCCGATGCCTGCAAGATCGAATTCGCGCTGCACTACGAGTTCTCGAGCATCCTGCTCGAGAAGATCATCGGGCCCGTGTTCAGCCATATCGCGAACACGTTCGTCGATTCGTTCGTGAAGCGCGCCGACCAGCGCTACGGGAAGGGGTGACGCGATGCTGTCGATCGAAGTCTGCTACGCGCTGCCGGATCGCCAGACGCTGATTCCGCTGTCGCTGCCCGAAGGGGCGACCGTTCGTTCGGCGATCGATGCGAGCGGCGTGCTCGCGCTGCACCCGGAAATCGATCTCGCGAACGCGAAGACGGGCGTGTACGGCAAGCTTGCGCCGCTCGACGCACCGCTCGCCGACCACGACCGCGTCGAGATCTACCGCCCGTTGATCGTCGATCCGAAGCTCGCGCGCCAGCGGCGCGTCGACAAGTCGCGCCGCGCCGGCTCCATCGAGGGCCGCAAGTGGATGCACAAGGACGCGCGCTGACGCGGCCGATCCGCGCCTTTCGTTCCGATTCGTCTGATTTCGTCTGACCAAATGCCGTGGCGCTCAGTGGGCCGCGGCGTTTGCGCTTGCCGGCGCGCTTCCCGACGTATCGCCGCCGGCGGGCGTGTCGCCGTGCTGCCGCACCGATCCGTAGACGCCCGTGAGCAGCAGCACCAGCGCGGCGATCTCGAGTGCATGCGGCATCCGCTGGTCGTAGACGAACGCGTAAAGCATCGCGAACACGGTTTCGAACACGATCAGCTGGCCCGACAGCGTGAGCGGCAGCCGCTTCGACGCGGCATTCCACAGCCCGTTGCCGAGCCACGATGCGCCGATCGCGAGCACGAGGTTCAGCAGCCAGAACAGCTGCCAGCGCGACGCCGGGACGGCTGCCTGCACGATGCCGGCCGGCAGCGCGAGGATCGCGATCCAGACGAGCCCGCCGATCAGGCCCGTCACGACACCCCACAGCACCGACCACTCGTTGCCGCCGAAATGATGATGGCGCTGCAGATAGCGTGCGTTCGCGACCGCGTACCAGGTCCAGCTCGCGAGCGCGCCGGCCGCGCAGGCCATGCCGGCGAGCTTCTGGCCGAGCGTCGTCGCATGCGCGGCCTCGGAGGTGAACAGGTCGACGTTGATGCAGACGATGCCCGCGATCACCAGCGCGAGCGGGGCCGCGAGCCGCCGCAGCGGCACGGCGCCGTGGTCGCCGAGGCCCGCGAGCGTGACCGTGACGGGCAGCACGCCGACGATCAGCGAACTGGGCGCGATGCCGATCAGGTGCACGGCGCCGGACAGCAGCATGTAGTACGCGACGTTGCCGATGACGGCGAGCCTGACCAGCGCGACGAGATCCTCGCGGGTCAGCCGCGCGAGCAGCGAGCGGGCGGACGGCAGCGCGGCCGCCAGCGACACGAGGCCGTACATCGCGTAGCGGCCGGCGCTCAGCAGCAGCGGCGAGAAGTCGGTCAGCAGCCGAGGAACGAGAAACACCATGCCCCACAGGGCACCTGCCAGGACACCATAGACCACACCGCGTCGCATCGACCGCTCCGAACACATGACTGACGAGCGCGCATCGTAACGACGCGGCTGCCACGTCGTCTTGTTCATTCCTGCACTCGGCGCAGGGCGGCGCGCAGGCGTGCAGCGCCCGGGAGCGATCACGGCAGGCTGCGGATCATTCGTCAGCCGAATCGGGCGGTGCGCCCGCGTTGTGGCCCGACGCCCCGGCTCGCGCGGGCCGACGTACGGCGCGCAACGTGCCGCTGTTGCCGCCGCCGCAGTAGAAGCGGTCGTGGCCGTCGGATTCGAGCCCCGATACGCCGACGCCGGCCGGCATGTCGATCTGCTCGAGCACCTGGCCGGTGCGCGGATCGATGTGCCGCAGGTCGGCCTGGTCGGCTTCCCAGGTGCCGTGCCACAGCTCGCCGTCGACCCACGTCACGCCGGTGACGAAGCGGTTCGATTCGATCGTGCGCAGCACGACGCCCGTTTGCGGGTCCACCTGATGAATCTTGCGTTCGCGGTACTGGCCAACCCACAGCGCGCCTTCCGCCCAGGCCAGCCCGGAATCGCCGCCTTTGCCGGGAGCGGGGATCGTCGCGAGCACGCGGCCCGATTCGGGATCGATCTTCTCGATGCGGTCCTCGACGATCTGGTACAGATGGCGGCCGTCGAACGCCGTGCCCGCATGCGCGGCGACGTCGAGCGAGCGGACGGTCGTGCCGCGTTCCGGGTCGAGCGCATTCAGCTTGTCGCCGGACGCGTACCACACGTACTGCCCGTCGTACGTGACGCCGTGTACGCCGTCGACGCCCGGAAACGGGCCGTATTCGCGAAGGATGTCTGCACGGGAGCGTTTCATGTTCGTCACCTCGTCGTTCGGTGAGGTCATCCTAATCGCCCGGGAGCGGGGCAGGGAGTAACAAGGTCGTCGCGAAACCGGGCAATGGCGGCGTCATCCAGCGGCGCGCGCGGCCGCGGCCCAGCGCCTGGACCTTGTCGGCTTCGGCGAGCGCGTCGAGCGCGCGCTGCACGGTGCGCTGGCTCGCGCCGAGGGCCAGCGCCAGCGCGGAGCTCGACCACGCTTCGCCATCGGCGAGGAGCGCGAGCACGGCCGCGTGGCGATCGTCGACCGGGCGCGCCAGCACGACGGTCTCACGTACGCCAAGCGGTTCGAGCGCGAAGCCGCGCGGCGTGGCGACGACGTTCGCGAGCGGCCGCAGCACCGCGCGCAGCCGGCCGATCTCGACGCGCAGGCGTGCGCGATGCGATTCGTCCGCGTGTTTCGCGCGGAACGCGACGGCGACGAGCGCGTTGCGCGACACGTCGGCCGGCCAGGCCTCGCCGAGCGCGCGGGCAAGCACGAACAGCACGGGCCGCCGCGCAAGCGACACGGTAGTGCGCGCGTCGCGCACCGTGTGGCGGCACGCATCGACGACGAGCGCGTTCGACGCGAATAGCGTCTCGACTTCGTCGAGTTGCACGAGCCGCGATGTACCGCGTGTGATAAGGCGCGCGGCCGGTGCGTCGAGCACGCGTGCCGCGGTGTCGACCTCGGCCGTCAGCGCGGCGATGCCGGCGTCGCGGGCGGCTGCGCGCGCCCGGGCAAGCGCCGCGCGGGCCATGTGCGTGCGGATGCGGCGCATCGCGATGCCGGCCGCGATCAGCTCATGGGCGGCGCGCAATGCGGCCGGCAGCGGCGCGGGATCGAGATTCGCGAGCATCCGCTCGGCATCGTCGAGCTGGCCAATCAGCAGCAGCCGGCGCACGCCGAGATAGCGCGCATGCGCGGCGTTCGCGCGGTCGCCGTGCGCGTCGAGCGTCGCGCACGCGGCATCGAGCGCGCGCGTCGGCCAGCGCAGGTCGCGCGACGCGAGCGCGATCTCCGCTTCCGCGACGACGCAGCGCGCACGCGCCACGGCCTCCTTCGCGCCGAACGCACGAGCGGCGCCGCGCACGAGTGCGCGAGCACGTTCGAAATCGCCGAGCTGCGCCATCGCGATCCCGCGCAGCGCGAGCGCCGGCGCATCGTCGCGCAGCGCGACGCGGTTCAGCGCGCCGAGCGCGTCACCGGCCGCGAGCGCGCGCGCGGCCGCCGTGATCAGCGAATCCATCCGAATCCCGACACACTTGTCACTCCCTCCGGTCCGATGCCCGCCCCTAATCTAGCACCACGCACACGGCACCGGACGCCGTGCCCGGATACCCATCGGAAGGAGGAACCCGCCATGACGACTCATCTCACCGGAACCCGCGACGAATGGCTGGCCGAACGCCGCGCGCTGCTCGACGCGGAAAAGGCGCTGACGCGGCAAAGCGACGAACTCGCGCGGCGGCGCCAGGCACTGCCCTGGGTGCGCGTCGACAAGACCTACCGGTTCGACACCGAAGACGGGCAGGCAACGCTCGACGACCTGTTTCGCGGCCGTTCGCAACTGCTCGTCTATCACTTCATGTTCGGCCCCGACTATAAAGCCGGCTGCCCGTCGTGTTCGTCGATCGCCGACGGTTTCGACGGCTTTGCCGTGCATCTGGCGAACCACGACGTGACGCTCGCCGCCGTGTCGCGCGCGCCGCTCGCAAAGCTGCTCGCGTACCGGCAGCGGATGGGTTGGCACTTCCCGTGGGCGTCGTCGGTCGGCAGCGATTTCAACTTCGACTTCAACGTGTCGTTCACCGAAACGCAGCAGCGCGCCGGCGACGTCGAGTACAACTACGCGCGGGCCGGTCACGCGATGGACATGGATCCGCCGCCGGCACCCGTCGTGGCGTTCGCGGCGACCTGCGGGACCGACGCGGTCACGTATTCGCTCGACCGGCCGGGGATGAGCGCGTTCGTGCGCGAGGACGGTGCGGTTTATCACACGTATTCCACCTATGCGCGCGGCCTCGACGGGCTGTGGGGGATGTACCAGTGGCTCGATCGCGCGCCGCGCGGGCGCAACGAGACCGGCCCGTGGTGGCGCCGTCATGACGAGTACGCACGCGGCTGAGCGCGCCGGCGACGGGCGGGGGCGGGTGATGACTCGTCCCGCGGCCGACGCTGCGGGCCCCGATCCGCGGGCCTTCGCGGTGGCGCTCGCGGCCGTGTTCGCCGTTGCCGTTGTCGCGACCGTGACGCAGCACGCGTCGATGGCCGCGATGGGCGGCGCGCCAGTGTCCGGCGGCTGGATGACGTCGGCGGCATGGCAGCGGCCGTGCGGATGGGGCGCCGGCCGCACGGTCGCGACGTTCGCCGGCATGTGGGGCACGATGACGGTGACGATGATGCTGCCCGTGCTGGCGCCGGTGCTGTGGCGATACCGGCAGCGCGTCGCTTCGCAGACGGCGGCGCGTTCGACCTGGCTCGTCGCCGTGGCAGGCGCCGGATATTTTGCCGTGTGGATGGCAGTCGGAGCGCTCGCGTTTCCGGCCGGCGCCGCGCTGACAAGCGCCGCTGCACGGCTGCCGGTGCTCGCTCGCGCAATGCCGTTCGTGGCCGGCGCGGTCGTATTGGCCGCAGGCGTCCTGCAATTCTCCGGATGGAAGGCGCGCCGGCTGACGTGCTGCCGGCATGCGGCGACCGGCGCGCATCCGCCGCACGCGGAGGCCGGTGCGGCATGGCGGCACGGCGTGCGAGCCGCCATCCGATGCGGGGCGTGTTGCGGGAACCTGATGGCGGTCGCGCTGGCGGCCGGCATGATGGATCTGCGCGTGATGGCGTTCGTGACGGTTGCGATCGCCGCCGAGCGCCTGGCGCCGGCCGGCGGGCGGGTTGCGCGGATCGTCGGCTGCGTCGTGGTCGGCGGTGGCATGGTGATGATCGTCCGCGCGGCCGGGCTGCTATGAGGCCGGACGGTGGGCCCGTCCGGCCCATTGCCGGGCCGGGCTTCATCGTCGCCGCCGCCGCTCCGTGGCCCGTCCGCAACAGGCGGATGGGCCGTTTCGCGGTCGGTTGCGCGAATGGCTCGATGCGGCGGTGAAACGAAAGGCGATCGAAAACGAACCGAACGGCGATCCGAACGATTCGGCCCCCGAACGGCCGAAACCGGCTAAGCCGTTGTTCGTGTTGTGAAAATTCGCGGCGCTTCGCGTATAATTCGCTTTTGCGCCCATAGGATTTGCCATGCGTCTGATCCAAAAAGCACTCACTTTCGATGACGTGCTCCTCGTTCCCGCCTTCTCCGACGTTCTCCCGCGCGACACCAGCCTCAAGACCAAGCTGACCCGCAACATCTCCCTGAACATGCCGCTCGTGTCCGCCGCGATGGACACGGTCACCGAAGGTCGCCTTGCGATCGCGATGGCCCAGCAGGGTGGCGTCGGTATCGTCCACAAGAACCTCACGCCGGCCGAACAGGCCCGCGAGGTCGCGAAGGTCAAGCGTTTCGAATCGGGCGTCGTCCGCGATCCGATCACGGTGCCGCCGCAAATGAAGGTGCGCGACGTGATCGCGCTGTCGCGCCAGCATGGCATCTCCGGCTTCCCGGTCGTCGAAGGCCCGCAGCTGGTCGGCATCGTCACGAACCGCGACCTGCGTTTCGAAACCCGCCTCGACGAGCCGGTCAAGTCGATCATGACGCCGCGCGAGCGCCTCGTCACGGTCAAGGAAGGCACGCCGCTCGCCGAAGCGAAGGCGCTGATGCACAGCCACCGCCTCGAGCGCGTGCTGGTCGTCAACGACGCGTTCGAACTGCGCGGCCTGATGACCGTCAAGGACATCACCAAGCAGACCGAGCACCCGGACGCGTGCAAGGACGAACACGGCAAGCTGCGCGCAGGCGCGGCGGTCGGCGTCGGTCCCGACAACGAAGAGCGTGTCGAGCTGCTGGTGCAGGCCGGCGTCGACGTGATCGTCGTCGATACCGCGCACGGCCACAGCAAGGGTGTGCTCGAGCGCGTTCGCTGGGTCAAGCAGAACTTCCCGCACGTCGAAGTGATCGGCGGCAACATCGCGACGGCCGCCGCCGCGAAGGCGCTCGTCGAATACGGCGCGGATGCGGTCAAGGTCGGTATCGGCCCGGGCTCGATCTGCACGACGCGGATCGTTGCCGGTGTCGGCGTGCCGCAGATCAGCGCGATCGCGAACGTCGCGGAAGCGCTGAAGGGCACGGGCGTGCCGTGCATCGCCGACGGCGGCGTGCGCTTCTCGGGCGACGTGTCGAAGGCCCTCGCGGCCGGCGCGAACGCGGTGATGATGGGTAGCATGTTCGCGGGCACCGAAGAGGCGCCGGGCGACGTGTTCCTGTACCAGGGCCGCCAGTACAAGTCGTATCGCGGCATGGGTTCGGTCGGTGCGATGAAGGACGGCGCGGCAGACCGCTACTTCCAGGACAACTCGGCGAACATCGACAAGCTCGTGCCGGAAGGCATCGAAGGGCGTGTCGCGTACAAGGGCTCGGTCAACGCGATCCTGTTCCAGCTGGTCGGCGGCGTGCGCGCGAGCATGGGCTACTGCGGCTGCAAGACGATCGACGAGCTGCACGACAAGGCTGAATTCGTCCAGATCACCGCGGCGGGCATGCGCGAGTCGCACGTGCACGACGTGCAGATCACGAAGGAAGCGCCGAACTACCACGTGGACTGATTGCCGATGAAACCGCTGCTGCGAGCCATGCTGATCATCGATGCCGTCCTGCTGCTGGCGTTCGGCGTGCTGTTCGTGCTGACGCCCTGGCAGTCGCTCTTCAACGCGCTGCAGCTTGCGAACGTCCAGCCGGCGATGCTCGGCCAGGCGTTCGGCATCGCGTTGCTCGGGCTCGCGTGGCTCGCGTTTCATGCAGCGTTCAACGGGGATCTCACGGCGCCGGTCGCGCGTTCGGTCGGCCATGTGTATTGGCTGACCGGCGCGCTGACGATCGTCTGGTCGATCGGTACCGGCAGCGGTCCCGCGCTTGCGGCCGCCGGCCGCGTGCTGTCGGCCGTGGCCGGCGTCGCGCTGATCGTGCTCGGCCTCGGCGGCGTGCGACTCGCATCGGCCGTACGCCGGCGCGAAAAGGAGCAGGCGCTCGAGGCGCGGGAGCAGGCGCTCGAGGCGCGCGCGCCTGCGCAGCGTCCGGCCGAGCCGGCGATGGCGCCCGCGTCGTCACCTGCACCGCAGCGTGTCGAACCCGTCGTCAGCCGTCCCGCAGCGTCCGCTGCATCGTCGTCACCGGCCGCATCCGGCCCATCGTCGTCCGGCACCGTCGCACTCGACGAGCGCCCGCCGATGCAGGATTGACCGGCCATGCGTCGCGCGTGCTGCCTTCCGCCCGACGCCGCTGTCCATGCTATTGACGCAGCGCATGATGAAAATGATGCGCTGCTTTTCTTATTCTCTTCATCCCGTCCGCAGCCATGCACGACAAAATCCTGATTCTCGACTTCGGTTCGCAAGTCACCCAACTGATTGCGCGACGCGTGCGCGAAGCGCACGTCTACTGCGAAATCCATCCGAACGATGTGTCCGACGACTTCGTCCGCGAGTTCGCGCCGAAGGCGGTGATCCTGTCGGGCAGCCACGCGAGCACGTACGAAGACCATCAGCTGCGCGCGCCGCAGGCCGTGTGGGATCTCGGCGTGCCGGTGCTCGGCATCTGCTACGGCATGCAGACGATGGCCGTGCAGCTCGGCGGCAAGGTCGAGTGGAGCGACCACCGCGAATTCGGTTACGCGGAAATGCGCGCACACGGCCATACGCGCCTGCTCGACGGCATCGAGGACTTCAAGACGGACGAAGGCCACGGGATGCTGAAGGTCTGGATGAGCCACGGCGACAAGGTTGCCGAGCTGCCGCCGGGCTTTGCGCTGATGGCGTCGACGCCGAGCTGCCCGATCGCCGGCATGGCCGACGAGGCGCGCGGCTACTACGCGGTGCAGTTCCATCCGGAAGTCACGCATACGGTGAAGGGCCGCCAGATCATCGAGCGCTTCGTGCTGCAGATCGCCGGTGCGAAGCCCGACTGGATCATGAGCAACCACATCGAGGAAGCCGTCGCGAAGATCCGCGAGCAGGTCGGTGACGAGGAAGTGATTCTCGGCCTGTCGGGCGGTGTCGATTCGAGCGTCGCGGCTGCGCTGATCCATCGCGCGATCGGCGACCAGCTGACCTGCGTGTTCGTCGACCACGGCCTGCTGCGCCTGAACGAAGGCAAGATGGTGCTCGACATGTTCGAGGGCCGCCTGCATGCGAAGGTCGTGCACGTCGACGCGTCCGAACAGTTCCTCGGCCACCTGGCCGGCGTGACCGATCCGGAAGCGAAGCGCAAGATCATCGGCCGCGAGTTCGTCGAGGTGTTCCAGGCCGAGGCGCAGAAGCTGTCGAAGGCGAAGTGGCTCGCGCAGGGCACGATCTACCCGGACGTGGTGGAATCGGGCGGCACGAAGACGAAGAAGGCGACGACGATCAAGAGCCACCACAACGTCGGCGGCCTGCCGGAAACGCTCGGTCTCAAGCTGCTCGAACCGCTGCGCGACCTGTTCAAGGACGAAGTGCGCGAGCTGGGCGTTGCGCTCGGCCTGCCGCCGGAGATGGTGTACCGCCATCCGTTCCCGGGCCCGGGCCTCGGCGTGCGGATTCTCGGCGAAGTGAAGCGCGAGTTCGCGGACCTGCTGCGCCGCGCGGACGCGATCTTCATCGAGGAACTGCGCAACACGACCGCGACCGCGCAGGATGCGGCTGCCGGCCTGTGCGGCGAAGCCGATGTCGGCAAGAGCTGGTACGACCTGACGAGCCAGGCGTTCGCGGTGTTCCTGCCGGTGAAGTCGGTGGGCGTGATGGGCGATGGCCGCACGTACGACTACGTGACGTCGCTGCGCGCGGTGCAGACGACCGACTTCATGACCGCGCACTGGGCGCACCTGCCGTATGCGCTGCTCGGCCGCGCGTCGAACCGGATCATCAACGAGGTGCGCGGGATCAACCGTGTGGTGTACGACATCTCGGGCAAGCCGCCGGCGACGATCGAGTGGGAGTGAGTATTGGTTGCTGAATCGGCGTTCGGAAGCGGACGGCCGATTCGGTTTGCATGCTGCCCGGGCTCAGGCGCGGACTATAAACGGCTTGGCGATTGCCAAGCCGTTTTACGTTAACGCGCTGCGTGCATGCATCACGCGTGTGCGCCCACGAGCGAACGCAGGTAGGTCGGCACTTTCGCCTTCGCCGTGGCCTGCACACGCGTCATGAGCGCGTGATCGATACGATTCAGTCCGTACGTCCGCGCAATGTCGTGCTGCAGCCGGCACCACAGGTGTCCGGCCATCTCGGCATCGACCATCGCCCGGTGCGCACGGCCCGATTTGGGCAACCGCAGCATATCCACCAGGCTCGACAGGCGGTGACTCCGGGCATCCGGATAGATACGTCTCGCCACGAGCATCGTGCACGCAAACGCATGCTCGGCCGACACGCCAAGCAGCCCGAGCTCTGACTGCCAGAACCGTTTGTCGAAACCGGCGTTGTGAGCGACGACCGCATGCTTGCCGACGAACGCCGCGGCTTCCTGCATGACGGTCGACGCCGGCGGCGCCGCTGCGATCATCTCGTTCGTGATGCCGGTCAGCGCGACGACATCGGACGGTATGCGTCTGCCTGCATTCATCAGGCTCTGGAAACGGTCGACGATTTCACCGTCCCGGAGCAGGATGACGGCGATTTCGGTCGCTCGGTCGCCCATATTCGGCGAAAGTCCGGTTGTTTCGAAGTCCAGTACCGCAACGGTTTGCATGTTCGAATCCTGTGGCTTCACGCGGTGTCGTTAGAGTGGCCGAGAGGTTAGCATCTCCCGGCCCGCGACAGGCGCGTTCAGTCCGGGAAACGACCATCCGTGCAAGGGGCGAGCGCGTGGTACCGGTGCGTCATGCATGACGCGTCACGTGGCCGCATGCGGCATGCGGCATGCGTGGAGTGGACCTGGTATCAGGTCGCCGCGTTCGCGTGCTCGGAGCGCATGACGTGGAGGGCGGCGCGCTATCCCGCGCCGGACACGGTTATGCGTGCTGTGGCGAGGAGGGTGGTGCCGCGCGATAGCGCAGGTGAATCAGCGGATAGGTGCGCCCCTGCCCATCGATCGCCGATCGCCCGGTGCGCTCGAAGCCGAGCCGTTCATAGAATCCCGCTGCCGATTCGTTCTGCTCGTTGACGTCGGTCGACAGGTCGGGATAACGCTTGAGCGCGTCTTCCACCAGCAGGCGCCCGACACCCGCGCCGTGGTGAGCGGGATCGACGAACAGTGCTTCCATGTGACTACCGTCGAGCAACATGAAGCCGATTGCGCGGCCGGTATCGTCGACGGCGAGATCGAGCGGCGCACCGGGCAGGAACGCGACGACTTCGGATTCGATCGCGCGACGGTCGTCGTTGCTGAGGAAGTGGTGCGTGGCGTCGACCGCGTTGCGCCAGATATCCAGCACGCGTGCGCCGTCGGCCGGAGTGGACTTGCGAATGCTGATCATGGCTTGGCCCATCTTTGATGTGTAATTGGAGGTTCGTCGGTGCGTAGCCGGCACTGTCATGGTCCCGATCGGCCGCTCGCAAGCGCTGCGAGAAAGACAGCGGTGCTTCACGCATTCAAGTATTGGCCGGACGCTGCACGTGACCAAGTGCCGCCGCACGCTCGATCGCACGTCGCGCGACATCACGAACGCCTGCGCTCATCGGCAAGTCATCGCGATCGAGTTCGGCGAGATCGAACCAGCGCGCGTCGAGCGCATCGTCGCCGGCGGCAGGTGCGCCGCGCAGCCATCGGCACAGCACCGCGACCATCACGAAATGCTGACGCAGGTCGCCGCCGGCATCGTAATCGAACGCATCCAGCGCGGTAAAGGCGTCGAGCGCTTCGACGTCGACGGTGGTTTCTTCCGCGATCTCGCGCACGACCGCGTGCGCAATCGATTCCCCCGCATCGATCTTGCCGCCGGGAAAGCCCCAGCAGCCCGCATCGGGCGGATTGGCGCGACGCACCAGCAGCACGTCGCGCTCTCGCAGGACGATGCCGATCACGGCAGGAACCGGGCGGACGGAAGCGGGGACGCTGGTCGGGGAGCGGGGTGAGTCGGACATGGGACGCTACGTTCGGGTGCGTTCGAATGTATGGGGTGGCCGGCGACGATTCATTGCGCGCCGTCGGTGCGCTGCTCGATCGCGCGGATCACGGCGACCATGTCGTCCGCGCCATGTCCGGCCCGCTCGGTCTCGCCGTACAGCGCATGGCAGATGTCGAGCAGTGGCGAAGCGATGCCGATGCCGCGCGCGGATTCGGCGACGAGGCGCGCATTCTTCAGCACGTCGGTGATCGCGGCCTGCACCGAGAAATCGGCCGCGACGAGTTTGCCGAGCTTCACGCGCGACACGTCGCTCGCCATCGGGCCCGCGTTCAGCACGTCGGCGAAGCGGGCGAGATCGATGCCGTGGCGTTGCGCAAAATGCGTGGCCTCGGTCAGGCCGGTGACCATCGTGATCAGGAACAGGTTCACGGCGAGCTTCATCGTCAGCGCCGACGGTACGTCGCCGCACACGAAGCTGTCGCGGCACAGCGGCTTCACGAGTGCGCGGACGGCGTCGACGTCGTCCGGCGCGCCGGCGAGCATCACCACGAGTTGCCCGGCTTCGGCCGGCTTGCGCGACCCCGACACGGGCGCTTCGACATAACGACCCGACGCGGCAGCGATGTCGTCGGCCAGTGCGCGCGAATACTCGGGTGCGTTCGTGCCCATGTTCACGATGGTGTGGCCGCCGACACGGGCGGCGAAACCGTGCGTGCCGCGCCCGAGGGCGCCGTCGATCGCCGCGTCGTTCGCGAGCATCAGGATCACGGTGCGGCAGGTCGCAAACACGTCGTCGATGTGCTCGGCCACGCGCGCGCCGGCGTCGCGCAGTGCATCGTCGTTGCCGTGCGACCGGCTCCATACGACGAGCGGCGTGCCGGCCCGCGCAAGATTGAGCGCCATCGGCGTGCCCATCACGCCGAGGCCGATGAATCCGACTGCGGTTTGCATGTTCTGGCTCCCACGGTGGGTGGAGACGATCGTGGGCGTCAGTATCGCAGCGTTTCCGCACGCCTGCTATTTCGTCCGCGCAGCCGCCGGCGCTACGTCACGGCCGCGCGGTCATGCCCGCCAGATACGGCCACGGATAGATGCCGCGCGCATGACCGTCGCCGAACAGCACGCGGATGCCGTAGCCGGCCGTTTCCAGGCTGTCCAGCGTCAGGTCGGGCCGCGCATCGACACGACCGCCGTCGTGCCGGATCCTCCGGCATTCGGCACACGGGCAATCGCCGCGCAACCGTGCATAGCTGACGCGCTGCGTGTGACCGTCCGGCCAGCGGAGTGTCAACGTGCGCGCCGGATGATCGAGCACGATTTCGGTCGGGGAGATCATCGCGACGCCTCGTCGATCTGTCGGATCGCGATTCGCACGGCCTTGCGGACTTCCGGATCGTGATCCTCCAGTGCGTGGGTCAGTGCGGGTAACGTCGCGCGGTCCCGCAATTCGCCGAGTGCAAGCGCGGCTTCCTTGCGCAGGTTGCTGATCGAGTGCGAGAGCAGCGCGACGACGTCCGGCGCCGCGGCCGCGTCGCGCAGTTGCCCGAGCGCACGCGCGGCACGCAGGCGCACCTGCCAGTAGTCGTCGTCGAGCGCGGCGACGAGCGGTTCGCGCGCGGTCGCAATGCGCAGCTTGCCGAGCGTCGTGGCCGCTTCCTCGCGCACCTGCCATTCGCGGTCGCGCAGCGCGGCGAACAGAGCGTGGATGACGGTCGCGACGTCGGGTGTCGCGAACCCGATCGCGCCGACCGCAATGCGTCGCACGTCCGCTGCGGCATCGGTTGTCGCGATGGCTGCAAGCGGTGGCAGCGCACGCGGATCCTTGAGCCAACCGAGCACCGCCACGGCTTCGGCGCGCACCTCGGCGTGTTCGGCATCGAGCGCGCGCAGCGCGGGCGCGAATGCGCCGGGGTCGCGCAGCTCGCGCAATCCGCGCAGCACGGCACGGCGCACGAACGGCTCGGGCCGGTCGGCCCATCGGCACAGCACGGCGCCCGATGCCGCGTCCTTCAGTTCGGACAGGCTCTGCGCGGCGGCGGCGCGCACGTCGTCGTCCGGATCGAGCAATGCGCCGCACAGCGCGTCGACGACGTCGGACTGCTCCCATGCGCCGAGCACACGGGCGGCTTCGCCGCGCACGTCGGCCGACGGATCGTCGCGCAGCGCGGCGACGAACGCGGGTACGAACCCGGGGTCCTCGAGGTCGGCGAGTTCGAACAGTGCGACGCGACGCACGGCGGCATCGGGCGCGGCGAGGCGGGCGACGAGTGCGGCTTCGTCGGGGGCGTCTGCGCGCGGCAATACGGGAGCGAAGGAGGGGTTGGTCATCGGCGACTCAAATGAGCGTTGAGGGACGCGGTCAGCGCAGCAGGTAAGGGATGTCGACCTTGACCGCGCCGGTCGGGCAATCGCGTTCGCACGGCATGCAGTACCAGCATTCGTCGAACTGCATATAGGCCTTGCCCTTGGTCACGTCGATCGCGAGCAGGTCGAGCGGGCATACGTCGACGCAGACGGTGCAGCCCTTGTCGGCGATGCAGAGGTTCTCGTCGATCGTCACGGGTGCGCTGCTGCGCTGGAAGATGTCGTGCGGGGTATGGGGCATGGCAGGTTCCTCAAAGGGCGGCCGCGAGCGCGGCCGGTTCGCGGATGCGCAGATTCGTGTAGGCGCCGCGCTCGTCGTCGGCAAGCGGCACGACGTACGGTTCGACCGGACGCTTCTCGCTGTGCATCGCGCCGTTGGCGTCCTTGCGCAGCCAGGTGTGGCAGAACCATTCGGCGTCGTTGCGATGCGGAAAGTCGACGCGGTGGTGGTACAACCCCCAGCGGCTCTCGGTGCGGAACAGCGACGCGCGCGCGGCCATTTCCGCGCAGTCGCGGATCGCACGTACTTCGGCGGCGCGCATCAGTTCGTGCGGATGGTTCGCTTTTATCTCTTCGATATCCTCAGTAATTTCATCGAAGCGTTGCAGCCCGATTTCCATCTTGCGCGTCACCTTCGGCGGTTGCAGATAGTCGTTCACCATGCGGCGCAGCTTGTATTCGACCTGCGCCGGTGCGAGGCCACGCTCGCGCAGCAACGGCGCAAGCACACGGGTGCGTTCGGCGGCGACCTGTTCGTCGTCCACCGGCGCATGCTCGCGGCCGGCCACGTAGTCGGCCGCGTTCTGGCCGGCAAACCAGCCGTACGTGAATGCGCCGAGCATGTAGTTGTGCGGGACGGCCGCCATGTCGCCGGCCGCGTAGAGCCCGGGCACGGTCGTCTCCGCGCGGGCGTTCACGTACACGCCGGACGCGCTGTGGCCGCTGCAGAAACCGATCTCGGAGATGTGCATCTCGACCATCTGGCTGCGGTAATCGGTGCCGCGCCCGGCATGAAAGCGGCCGCGGCTCGGCCGCTCGTTCGTGTGCAGGATCTGCTCGATGGTCTGGATCGTTTCTTCCGCGAGATGGTCGAGCTTCAGGAACACGGGGCCGTTGCCGCTTTGCAGTTCCTGGTAGAACTCCCACATCATCTGGCCGCTCCAGTAATCGCATTCGATGAAGCGTTCGCCCTTGCCGTTCGCGGTGAAGCCGCCGAGCGGGCCGGTGACGTACGCGCACGCGGGGCCGTTGTAGTCCTTGATCAGCGGATTGATCTGGAAGCATTCGAGATTCGCGAGCGCGGCACCGGCGTGATACGCCATCGCGTAGCCGTCGCCCGCGTTGGTCGGATTCTCGTAGGTGCCCATCAGGTAGCCCGAGGCCGGCAGGCCGAGGCGACCGGCCGCGCCGCAGCAGAGAATCACGGCCTTCGCGCGGATCACGTGGAACTCGGCGGTGCGGCAGTCGAAGCCGAGTACGCCGCTCGCGCGGCCGTGCGCATCGGTCAGCACGCGCGTTGCGACGATCCGGTTCGTGATCGCAATGCGCGCGCGCTTCAGTTGCCGGTACAGCACCTTCTTGATGTCATGTCCTTCCGGCATCGGCAGCACGTACGAGCCCATGTGATGGACCTTCTTCACCGCGTAGTCGCCGGTGCCGTCCTTCTCGAACTTCACGCCCCAGCGGTCGAGCTGCTCGATCGTTTCGAAGCTGTGCGTCGCATACGCGTACACGGCCTCCTGGTCGACGATGCCGTCGTTGGCGATCGTGATCTCGCGCGTGTACTGCTCGGGCGTCGCATGCCCGGGGATCACCGCGTTGTTCAGGCCGTCCATCCCCATCGAGATCGCGCCGCTGCGCTTCACGTTGGCCTTTTCGAGCAACAGCACGCGCAGGGACGGGTCGCGCTCCTTCGCCTTGATCGCCGCCATCGGGCCGGCCGTGCCGCCGCCGACCACGACGATGTCGTATTCGAGCACATGGGTAGTCATCGCTGTTTCCTTGCAGGTTGGCGCGGTTTCTGCCGGTCGATGCGCAGCCGGTACTGGAAGGCGTCGCCGCGGAAGTAGAGGTATTCGAAGTCGATCGGTGTGCCCGACGCATCATGCGTGAGGCGCTCGATGCGCAGCACGGGGCTGCTTTCCTCGACGTGCAGCGCATCGACGATCTCGTCGTCGGCGAGGATCGCGTCGATCGATACGTCGGCATGGCCGAGCGGGATGCCGCAGTCGTTTTCCAGGACCAGGAAAATGTCGCGGGTCGCGAGATCGGCGCCCGCGAGGCGCTTGCCGAGGGCTTCGGGCACCCAGGTCTGTTCGAGCGACACGGGCTCGCGATTGAGCAGCCGCACGCGATGGATCTCGACGAGCGGCGCACCCTCGGGCACGTTCAGCTTCGTCGCGAGATGGCGGTCGGCCTTGACGGTGCGGAAGCTGCGCACCTGGTTGACGATCTCGTAGCCCATCGACGACATCGCCTCGGCGAAGCCCTGCAGCGACGTCACGTTCTGGAACGCCTTCGGCTTCGACACGAAGGTGCCCTTGCCGTGCAGCTTGAACAGCAGTCCTTCCTTTTGCAGATCGCCGAGCGCCTGGCGCACCGTGATACGACTGACGTCGAACATCGCGCAGAGTTCGTGCTCGGATGGCATCCGGCTGTGCGGCGCATAGGTGCCGTCGAGAATGCGTGCGCGCAGCGTGTCCTTGATCTGCACGTAGAGCGGGGCCGCCGACAGCGGCACGACGTTGGGGGAGGTCATCGGTCAACTTGTTATGACAAGATCGCTCGAGTGTAATCAGCCGGATCGCGCGGCCCAACCAACTATTTCTGATTTCGACTTTCCGATTCTGGAAAAGCGCGGCGGCAGGGGGCAGATCGAACAGTCGATCCGGCGTGCGGCGCCGGCCCGGCCCACCGGTTGCGTGCGGAGCGGATCGGCCGACAATGAAAAAATTCGCCGGCGTGTGTGCCGCTCATGTCGATTTCCCGATGCGTCGCCCGTCGCATCCATGTCGACCGGGCATTGCGCGAAGCAGGTGGCGCCCGGTTCCCGAGGATCGCCATCACGACAAGGAGGCACCCCATGCCGGATTCCCGATACCGCTGGGTCATCGTCGCCGCGGGCGGCCTGATGGGCTGCATCGCGATCGGCGCGATGTTTTCGCTGCCGGTGTTCCTGCGCGCGATCGCGCGCGACACGGGCTGGTCGATGACCGGCATTTCCGGCGCGATGACGCTCGGCTTCATCGCGATGGCCTTCGCGAGCATGGCATGGGGCAGCCTGTCGGACCGCATCGGCACGCGCCCGGTCGTCATCACGGGCGCCGTCCTGCTGTCGGCAAGCCTGGCGCTGGCGAGCCGCGCGCCGTCGCTGCTCGCGTTCCAGCTCACGTTCGGCCTCGCCGTCGGCGGCGCGACGGCTGCGATATTCGCGCCGATGATGGCGTGCGTAACCGGCTGGTTCGACACGCACCGCAGCCTCGCGGTGTCGCTCGTGTCGGCCGGCATGGGGATGGCGCCGATGACGATGGCCCCGCTGGCCGCGTGGCTCGTGTCGGTGCGCGACTGGCGCACGTCGATGCTGCTGATGGCGGCGCTGGCGGCCGTCGTGATGATTCCGGTGTCGCTGCTGGTGCGCCGGCCGCCCGCGCTCGACGGCACGCGGGCGGCTTCAGCGGTGCCGGCGCCCGACGGCGGGCCGGCGGCGATGTCGGTCGCGGACGCGTTGCGTTCGCCGCAGTTCATCGTGCTGCTGCTGACCAACTTCTTCTGCTGCGCGACACATTCGGGCCCGATCTTCCATACGGTCAGCTACGCGGTGACGTGCGGGATCCCGCTGATCGTCGCGGTGTCGATCTACAGCGTCGAAGGGCTCGCCGGCATGGGCGGCCGGATCGCGTTCGGGATCCTGGGCGACCGCCTCGGCGCGAAGCGCATGCTGGTAGCCGGGCTGCTTGCGCAGGCGCTGGGTGCGCTCGGGTACTACTTCGTGCGCACGCTCGACGGGTTCTACGCGGTCGCGGTCGTGTTCGGCTTCATCTACGCGGGGGTGATGCCGCTGTATTCGGTGCTGGCGCGCGAGAACTTCCCGCTGCGGATGATGGGCACCGTGATCGGCGGCTGCGCGATGGCCGGCAGTCTGGGGATGGCAGCGGGGCCCGTCGCCGGCGGCCTGATCGTCGATACGCTCGGCAGCTACGGCTGGCTGTATCTCGGCTCGTTTGCGATCGGTCTCGGCGCGTTCCTGATCGCAATGATGTTCCGCCCGTTCGCGAACGCGCGGCGGGAAGCGGCGGCTGCCTGAACCAGGAAAACTGGAAGCAGGGCCGTGTCCGTTTTTCCGGGACGGCACGGTTCGATTGGCATCGTCGCAAATAAAAACAGGGCCTGGCACCGGCCGCATTTGCCGGTGTCCAGACGGCTCGCGGCCCGCTGCAGCGCAGCAGAGCGGCATATGAGACCAATCAGCGCGCATGCCCCGCGATTCGGCCCCTAAAAAACACAATATCGAGCATATATTCGAAGGGCCTGTCATACCCGCGTCACCCTGCTAGAATTCGGCCTGCCGCATTGTTCCGATTGACTGATGAGATTGCTTGACGCCCTGGTCGAACAACGTATTGCCGCCGCCGCCGCGCGGGGCGAGTTCGACGATTTGCCGGGTACCGGCGCGCCACAGGCGCTGGATGACGACCTGCTCGTGCCCGAGGAGGTGCGGGTGGCCAACCGTATCCTGAAGAATGCGGGCTTCGTGCCGCCGGCCGTCGAGCAATTGCGCGCGCTGCGCAACCTGCATGACGAAGTGCAGGCGGTCAGCGACCGCGCCGCGCGGTGCCGGCTGCAGGCGAAGATCCTTGCACTCGACATGGCGCTCGAATCGCTGCGCGGCGGCCCGATGGTGATGCCGCGCGACTACTGCCGGCGCATCGCCGAGCGCCTGTGCGAGCGCGGGCTCGACGAAGCGTCCGCCGAAGCGGGGCCGATGTGACGTCCGACGCGCTGCACGACGCAGCCCGGTCGGCAGCCGCCCCGGCGGCCGAACCCGCCGCCGATTCCCCCGTTCCCGAAGCCGCGCCCGTATCGGCGCGTGACCTGCATTTCATGCGTCTTGCGCAGGCTGCCGCCGAAGAGGCGCGCGCGGCCGGCGAAGTGCCGGTTGGCGCGGTGCTCGTGCGTGGCGACGAAGTGATCGCACGCGGCTTCAACCATCCGATCGGCGGGCACGACCCGTCGGCCCATGCGGAAATGGCCGCGCTGCGCATGGCCGCGCAGCATCTGCAGAACTACCGGATGCCCGGCTGCGAGTTGTATGTGACGCTCGAGCCGTGCCTGATGTGCGCGGGCGCGATCATGCATGCGCGCATCGCGCGGGTCGTCTACGGCGCCGCCGATCCGAAGACGGGCGCGTGCGGCAGCGTGATCGACGCATTCGCGAATCCGCAACTGAACCACCATACCGAAGTGACCGGCGGCGTGCTCGCCGACGAGTGCGGCGCCGCGCTGAAGTCGTTCTTCGCCGACCGCCGTCGCGCGTTGCGCGAAGCACGGCTCGCCCGCGACGCCGACTCCGGCGCGTCATAGGCGCGCCCGCCGCGCCCGTCGCTCGACCCGAGCCGGGCGTGCACGGTTCCGTGAACCGGAGACGGTTCGGACCCTCTAAGCAGGTTTGACGACCCGACACCTCTCTTCGCCATGTCCTTCCAGCCCGCCGCGTCCTACACCATCCGCCTGCTTGCGCCGTCCGGCTATCCGCACGATCCGGACGCGATCAATCGCGCGCTCGAGCGCCTCAGCACCGCGCAGCACCGCATCGAGAACATCGAAGCGACGCAGCGGCGCTTCCAGCGGTTCGGCGGTACCGACGGCGAACGGGCAGGCGACCTGAACCGTCTTGCCGATCCCGAGCGGCCGCTGCCGGACATCGCGCTCGCGGTGCGCGGCGGCTATGGCGCCGCGCGCATCCTGCACGGACTCGACTATCGCGGGCTCGAGCGCCGGCTGCGTGACCAGCCGGTCGCGCTCGTCGGCCACAGCGACTTCACGGCGCTCCAGCTTGCGTTGTACGCGAAGGCGCGCATCAAGACGTTCGGCGGCCCGATGCTGTCCGCCGACTTCGGCGCGGAAACGCCGAGCGACTTCACGATGCAGCACTTCTGGCAGACGCTGACGCAGCCGAGCACGACGATCATCGCCGAAGCGCCGCAGGTGCAGAGCGTGAACGTGACGGGCACGCTGTGGGGCGGCAACCTCGCGATCCTCACGTCGCTCGTCGGCACGCCGTACATGCCCGACATCGAAGGCGGCATCCTGTTCATCGAGGACGTCAACGAGCAGCCGTTCCGGATCGAACGGATGATCTATCAACTGCATCTGTCGGGGCTGCTCGCGCGCCAGCAGGCGCTCGTGCTCGGCCAGTTCACCGGTGCGCGGCCGTTCGAGTACGACAACGGCTACGACATGCAGGCGATGATCGACCAGGTGCGCGCGGTGATCGGGATTCCGGTCGTGACGGGGCTTCAGTTCGGCCACGTGCCCGACCTGCTGACGTTGCCGTTCGGCGCACAGGCGCAACTGGTCGCGAATGCGCATGGTTTCCGGCTCACTTTGTCGGACTATCCGCACCTCGGTTGAGGCGGGCGCAGTCGGTCGAAAGGCGGGGGCAGCTCATTCCCCGCCTTTTTCTTTATATAAGCGCGCAACTAACGGTCAAGTATTTTCGTCGGCATCTGCAAGCTCGCCGCCGGATCCTGCACCAGTTTTGTCAACAAAATGACCGGAAGGGTATACGACGAGAAGCACACCTGTCATACGTCTCAGCCTTGACATGCATGGATTTGACGCATCGTGCACCGAACGAGGTCGTGGCGATGCACGCCGATTGTGCGCAATGCTTGAAAAGAATTGTTGACAATCTTTATGTCCACCCTAGGATGAGGATCATCACACGATGCCGATCATGAACGAGCCCGAATCCCACCCGTCCGGTGCAGCCAGTCCCGAAGCGATCGCCGAGCGGATCCGCACGGCGATCCTCGAGCATCGGCTCGCGCCGGGCGCGAAGCTGACGGAGGCGCAGCTCTGCGACGTGTTCAACGTGAAGCGCGGGGCGATCCGCCAGGCGCTCGCGCAGCTCGCGACCGACAAGCTGGTCGATCTCGAGCCGAACCGCGGCGCGTTCGTCGCGAGCCCGACGCTGCAGGACGTGCACGAAGTGTTCGAGATGCGTCGGATCATCGAGCTCGCCGTGGTCGAGCGGCTCGCGACCGGGCCCGGTGCGAAGCGGCTGAAGGGCGTCGCCTCGCTGATCGAGAAGGAACGCAAGGCGTTCCAGCGGCAGGACTTCGCGGCCTGGATCCGCCTGTCGGGCGAATTCCATACGGCGCTCGCGACGCTGATGGGCAATGCGACGCTCAGCGCGTGCCTCGAAGGGCTCGTCGCACGCTCGACGCTGATGTCGGCGCTGTACGAGTCGCACGGGCGCAGCCCGTGCTCGTGCGACGACCACGACGAGATCCTCGGTGCGCTGGAGGCCGGCGATCCGAAGCGGGCGGTGACGCTGATGGCGCACCACCTGCAGCATGTCGAACTGAAGATGCTGGACCGGCCCGCACAAGGGCAGGTCGATTTGCGCGAAGTGTTCGGCGGCGCCTGAGCGGCGACGCGAACCCGGCCACGCGCCACAAGAACGAGCGAAATGCAGGCCCGCGGCGTGTGCCGCGGGCCGCTGGTCCGACTCCGGGCGTCGATCCGGAGCGATATCGATGACGGTGGAGCGGCCTCCCGGCCGCGTCAAGGAGAAGTCATGGCTCAGTTCAGTGTGGCGCACGACAGCGCCTATCCGGCGGACGAAGGCGGCGAGGGCGGTGACCCGACACTGCCGAATGGTTACAGCGAACGTCTGTACAACGAAGATTTGGCACCCCTGAAAAATCAGACATGGGGCTCATACAACATCTTTGCGTTCTGGATGTCGGACGTGCACAGCGTCGGCGGCTACGTGTTCGCGGGCAGCCTGTTCGCGCTCGGGCTGACGAGCTGGCAGGTGCTGATCGCGCTGATCGTCGGGATCGGCTTCGTGAACCTGCTGTGCAACCTGATCGCGCGGCCGAGCCAGCAGATCGGCGTGCCGTATCCGGTCGCGTGCCGCGCGACGTTCGGCGTGCTCGGCGCGAACGTGCCGGCCGTGATCCGCGGGCTGATCGCGATCGCGTGGTACGGGATCCAGACCTATCTCGCGTCGAGCGCGCTGGTGATCGTCGTGCTGAAATTCTTCCCGCAATGGCTGCCTTACGCGGACGTGCATCGCCACGGCTTCCTCGGGCTGTCGGCAGTCGGCTGGGCCGGCTTCATGCTGCTGTGGGTGCTCCAGGCGTTGGTGTTCTGGAACGGGATGGAGACGATCAAGAAGTTCATCGACTTCGCAGGGCCGGCCGTCTACGTCGTGATGTTCATCCTCGCCGGCTACATGGTGTGGCGCGCGGGCTGGCGCAACATCGGCCTCAACCTCGGCGGCGTGAAGTACCACGGCGCGGAAGTGATTCCGGTGATGATCACGGCCGTGTCGCTGGTCGTGTCGTACTTCTCCGGGCCGATGCTGAACTTCGGCGATTTCTCGCGCTACTGCCGCTCGTTCGGCGAAGTGAAGCGCGGCAATTTCTGGGGGCTGCCGGTCAACTTCCTCGCGTTCTCGCTCGTCACGGTGATCACGACGGCCGCGACGCTGCCGGTGTTCGGCGAACTGATCACCGACCCCGTCGAGACGGTCGGCCGCATCGACCATCCGACCGCGGTGATCCTCGGTGCGCTGACGTTCACGATCGCGACGATCGGCATCAACATCGTCGCGAACTTCGTGTCGCCCGCGTTCGACTTCTCGAACGTCGCGCCGCGCCTGATCAGCTGGCGCGCGGGCGGGATGCTCGCGGCCGTCGCGTCGATCTTCATCACGCCGTGGAACCTGTTCAACAACCCGGCCGTGATCCACTACACGCTCGACGTGCTCGGCGCGTTCATCGGCCCGCTGTACGGCGTGCTGATCGCCGACTTCTACCTCGTCAAGCGCGGCCGGCTCGTGCGCGACGACCTGTACACGATGTCGGAAAGCGGCACGTACTGGTACACGGGCGGCGTGAACCGTCGCGCGCTCGCCGCGCTGTTGCCGGCCGCGGTGATCGCGATCGTCTGCGTGATGGTGCCGGGCTGGCAGGGCGTCGCGAACTTCTCGTGGTTCATCGGCGCCGGGCTCGGCTTCGTGTTCTACCGGCTGCTCGTGAGCGCGAAGGCCTGAGGAGCATGCGATGAAGATCCGACTGATCAATCCGAATACGACCCAGCGGATGACCGACGCGATGGGCCGCTGCGCGCGTGAGGTCGCGGCCGCCGGCACGGAGATCGTCGCGGTGAGCCCGCCGATGGGGCCGCCGTCGATCGAAGGGTATTACGACGAGGCACTGGCGACGCCGGGGCTGCTCGCCGAGATCGTTCAGGGCGAGCGCGACGGCTGCGATGCGTACGTGATCGCGTGCTTCGGCGATCCGGGCCTGTACGCGGCGCGCGAGCTCGCGCGCGGGCCGGTGATCGGCATTGCCGAGGCCGCGATGCATGCGGCGAGCGTGCTCGCGCCGGGCTTCTCGGTCGTCACGACGCTCGCGCGCACCTGCGGGATGGCGTGGCATCTCGCCGAGCGCTACGGGATGAAACGGTTCTGCCGCAACGTGCGCGCGACCGACGTCGCGGTGCTCGAGCTCGACCGGCCGGGCTCGGCCGCGCGCCGGATCATCGTCGACGAATGCCGGCGCGCGCTCGACGAGGACGGCGCCGACGCGATCGTGCTCGGTTGCGCGGGGATGGCCGAGTTCGCGCACGAGATCGAGCAGCAGATCGGCGCGCCGGTGGTCGAGGGCGTCACGGCGGCCGTCAAGTGGGCCGAGGCGCTCGTCGCGCTGCGCCTCGCGACCGCGAAGCGCGGCGACTACGCGCGCCCGCTGCCGAAGCGCTACGACGGCGCGTTCGCCCGCTTCAGCCCGCTGGACGGGGATCAGGCGGAACCGGTGCCGAATTTGCCGCAACCGCACATACACACCGTCTGACACGCACTATCTGCGCCGCTGTATGGGCGCGTATGGGCGTTTTCGCTAAACTGGGCCGTCATCGCATCGGCTTGCGCAGCCGGCCTCCGGCACCCGCGCAGTCGATGCGAACCCATTATTTCAGCGAGCTTTCGCCGCACTTCGAACCATGTCACTCGATCCCAACTATCCTCGCGACCTGATCGGCTACGGCCGCCATCCCGTTCAGGCGAACTGGCCGGGGCGCGCCCGCGTCGCCGTGCAATTCGTGCTGAACTACGAGGAGGGCGGCGAGAACTGCGTGCTGCACGGCGATCCGGGCTCCGAGCAGTTCCTGTCGGAAATCGTCGGCGCGGCCGCGTATCCCGACCGCCACATGAGCATGGAGTCGATCTACGAATACGGTTCGCGGGCCGGCGTGTGGCGCATCCTGCGCGAATTCGAGAAGCGCGGGATGCCGCTGACGGTATTCGGCGTCGGCATGGCGATCGAACGCCATCCCGAGCTCGCGCGCGCCTTCGTCGAGCTGGGCCACGAAATCGCGTGCCACGGCTGGCGCTGGATCCACTACCAGAGCATGACGCCGGAACTCGAGGCCGAACACATGCGCCTCGGGATGGAAGCGATCGAGCGCGTGACGGGCGAGCGCCCGCTCGGCTGGTACACCGGCCGCGACAGCCCCAATACGCACCGCCTGGTCGCGGAATACGGCGGCTTCCTGTACGACTCCGACAACTACGGCGACGACCTGCCGTTCTGGATGGACGTTGAAGTATCGGGCGGCAAGACATCGCCGCAGCTGATCGTGCCGTACACGCTCGACACGAACGACATGCGCTTTGCGACGCCGCAGGGCTTCAACACCGGCGATCACTTCTTCGACTACCTGCGCGATGCATTCGACGTGCTGTACGCGGAAGGCGACGAAGCGCCGAAGATGCTGTCGATCGGCATGCACTGCCGGTTGCTCGGCCGGCCAGGCCGGTTCCGCGGGCTGCAGCGTTTCCTCGATCACATCGAGAAGCACGATCGCGTATGGGTGACGCGCCGTGTCGATATCGCGCGTCACTGGCGTGAACATCATCCGTATCAGCCCAATCATCGAAACGAAGGGAAAGCATGAAGGCGATGCGCTACACGTTGGAACAACTGAATACGATGGCGCCGAGCGCATTTGTCGCGGCACTGTCGGGGATCTTCGAACATTCGCCGTGGGTGGCCGAAGTCGCCGCGGGCCAGCGGCCGTTCGCGAGCATCGACGCGCTGCACAAGACGATGTCGGGTGCGGTGGAAACGAGCGGCGAAGCGCGCCAGCTCGCGCTGATCAACGCTCACCCGGAGCTGGCTGGCAAGGCTGCCGTGCGCGGCGAGCTGACCGCCGAGTCGACGCGCGAGCAGAGCGGCGCGGGCCTCGACCAGTGCACGCAGGAAGAGTTCGACAAGCTGCTGACGCTGAACCGCACGTATCGCGAGAAGTTCGGCTTCCCGTTCATCCTCGCGGTGCGCGGCTATGACCGGCACGGCATCATCGCGAACTTCGAGTCGCGCGTGAATCACTCGCGCACCGAGGAACTGCGGGCGAGCCTCGACCAGATCTACCGGATCGCACGCTTCCGCCTCGACGACCTGATCGACGCCTGACATCGCAATACGGCCTGCTGCGTCGCAGCGGCCTGATCGCCTCACTGAAACAAGGAAACATCATGGCTGTTCCGCTTCTCGATCCCAACGCACCCGACTTCACGCGGCGCTACGTGAACCTGGCCGACCCGCGTCTCGGTGCGCAGGCGCTCGAAGCCAGCGACGATTTCTTCGCGCCGAAGGACCGGATGCTGAACCCCGAGCCGGCTGTGTTCATCCCCGGCAAGTACGACGACCACGGCAAGTGGATGGACGGCTGGGAAACGCGCCGCAAGCGCACGACGGGCTACGACTGGTGCATCGTCAAGCTCGCGCGCCCGGGCGTGATCAAGGGCTTCGACATCGACACGAGCCACTTCACCGGCAACTTCCCGCCGGCCGCGTCGATCGAGGCCGCGTTCGTGGCCGACGGCGCGCCGACGCACGCGACCGAGTGGGTCGAGATCGTGCCGTCGACGACGCTGCAGGGCAACAGCCATCACTATGTCGAAGCGAGCGATGCGCGTGCCTTCACGCACCTGCGCGTGAACATCTATCCGGATGGCGGCATTGCACGCCTGCGCGTGTACGGCCAGCCGCAGCTCGACTGGGCCGGCGCGAGCGCGACCGAGCAGTTCGATCTCGCGGCGATGGAAAACGGCGGTTACGTGGTGGCCGCGAACAACCAGCACTTCGGCGTCGCGTCGAACCTGCTGCTGCCGGGCCGCGGCGTGAACATGGGCGACGGCTGGGAAACCCGCCGCCGCCGCGAACCCGGCAACGACTGGGCGATCATCGCGCTCGCGCAACCGGGCGTGATCCGCAAGATCGAAGTCGATACCGCGTTCTTCAAGGGCAACTACCCGGATCGTTGCTCGATCCAGGCCGCGTACGTGTCGGGCGGCACGGACAGCTCGCTGATCACGCAATCGATGTTCTGGCCCGTGCTGCTCGGCGAACAGAAGCTGCAGATGGACAAGCAGCACTACTTCGAACAGGACATCGCGTCGCTCGGCCCCGTCACGCACGTGCGACTGAACATCATTCCGGACGGCGGCGTGTCGCGCCTGCGTCTGTGGGGGACGCTCGACAAATGAAGACGCTTGCCATCGAACCGCTGACCAAGGAAGCATTCGCGCCGTTCGGCGACGTGATCGAAACGGAAGGGGCTAAGCAGATCCCGATCAACCTCGGCACCACGATCCGCTTTCACGATCTCGCTAAAGTCGACGTGACCGATGAAGACGGCCGCACGCTCGTCAACCTGTTTCGCGGCCAGCCGCGCACGCTGCCGTTCGAAGTGAAGATGCTCGAGCGGCACCCGCTCGGCAGCCAGGCGTTCGTGCCGCTGAACGACCAGCCGTATCTCGTCGTCGTCGCGCCCGCGGGCGATCTCGATCCGGCGAAGATCCGCGCGTTCGTGACGAGCGGCTGGCAGGGCGTCAACTATGCGAAGGGCGTGTGGCATCACCCGCTGATCGCGCTCGGCGGCGTCAGCGACTTCATCGTCGTCGATCGCGGTGGCGATGGCCTGAACCTGAACGAGCAGGACCTGCAGGAATCGCTGTGGCTCATCGACGAGGCGCTGCACGCGCTGACGGCCTGAGTCGCCGGCGTTTTTGCCGGCGTCCGACGAAACCCGCGCATCATGCGCGGGTTTTTTTATGTGCGGCCAGTTCGGCGAGATTCAGGTCGCCGCGTTTGTGCGCGTGTCGCGCGAGCGGCCGGCGCCGCGACGCCGGTTCGCAACCGGTGCATGCTGCGCCATCAGCTCGGCGACCCAGTCGATGAACACACGCAGCTTCGCGCTGACGTGCCGGTTCGGCGGGAACGCGACGTACATCGGCATCGGTTCGAGTTGCCATTGCTCGAACAGCGGCACCAGTTCGCCGCGGGCGCGATGCGCGCCGGCCATGTAGTCGGGCAGCCACAGAATGCCCAACCCGGCGAGGCCGGCCTCGAGGTACGCATTGCCGTCGTCGACCGCGAGCACGTAGCGTCCGCGCACGGTGACCTGCTCGCCGTCGCATGTCATCGCGAACGGCAGCGCCTTGCCGGTGCGCGCCCACAGAAAGCCGACGATCCGGTGATGCGTATCCTCCAGCTCGTCCGGATGCGTCGGCGTGCCGGCGCGAGCGAGGTAAGCCGGCGACGCATACACGCCGAGCCGCAGGTCGCCGACGCGCCGCGCGACCAGCGAGCGGTCGGTCGGTTCGCCGCCGCGCACGACGCAGTCGACGTTCTCGCCGATCACGTCCACCACGCGGTCGCTCACGCCCATGTCGAGCTGGATGTCCGGATAGCGCGCATGGAACGCGGGCAGCGCGGGGATCAGGATCAGGCGCGCGAACGGGCTCGGCACGTCCACGCGCAGCCGCCCGCGGGGCGACGCGGAAGCCGCGGACAGGCTCGTTTCGGCATCGTCCATGTCGGCCAGCAAGCGCACGACGCGGTCGTAGTACGCGGCGCCGTCCGCGGTGACGACGACCTTGCGCGTCGTGCGATTGAACAGCTTCACGCGCAGCCGCGCTTCGAGCTGCTGCATGAGTTGCGTGACGGTGGTGCGGCTCATGTGCAGCGTCTCGGCCGCCTTCGTGAAACTGCCGGCTTCCACCACGCGGGCGAACGCCTGCATTGCGTCGAATCGATCCATCGGGTCAGGGCTCCGCGTCGGTCGGAATTGTTTGGTGCGTGCAAACAGTGTTGGACAGGGTTGCCGGTTTATTCGCCGCGCAACGATCCCTAAAGTGCCTTCATCGTTGATGCCGGGGCGGCTTCGCCCCACCAACCGAAGGAGGTAGGGGATGGTAAAGCGTAGCGTGGTTTTCCCGCCCGGTCGCCGGGCACTGTACGACCGCAACCGCTATTCGCCGGCGGTGCGCTCGAACGGCTTCCTGTTCGTGTCCGGGCAGGTCGGCAGCCGCGATGACGGCTCACCGGAGCCGGAACTGGGTGCGCAGGTCCGCCGCGCGTTCGACAACCTGAATGCGGTGTTGCGCGCGGCCGGTTGCACGTTCGACGACGTCGTCGACGTGACGGTGTTCCTCGTCGACCCTGAAGCGACGTTCGAGCGGATCTGGGAGATCGTTCCCGAATACTGGGGCGACGCGCCGCATCCGACGCTGACCGCGGTCGGCGTGACCTGGCTGTATGGGTTCCAGTTCGAGATCAAGGCGATCGCGCGGCTGCCGGAGACGGTCGACGGGTGAGCAGGGCGCGCGCGGCGCGTGGGGGCGCGCGTCACGGCGCGACGGGCGGCTCCTGTTCGTATGCGCGATGCAGCAGCGCGACGAACGACGATGCGTCGGGCAGTGTCGTCGCGCCCAACCGGCGCACGGCGATCCCGGGCGTCCACGAATTCATCACGACGGCGCCGGCCATCGACGGCAGGTCGGCCGGCGTCAGTTCGCGATCGTGCTGCGCGACCCCCAGGCGCGCCAGTTGCCGGCGCACGATGCGCATCGTGACGCCGCCGAGCATGCCGGCCACCGGCCACACGACCGCGTCGCCGGTCCAGAACGCGAGATTCCAGATCGAGCCTTCACTGATGCGCCCGTGGCGATCGACGAACGCCGCGTCGTCGAAACCCTGCGCGATCGCGCGGCGCAGGAAGTGCGTTTTCGCGACTTCGCCGACGTGCTTGATGTCCGGCAGCACGCGCTCGTATTCGAACAGCGCGAGATCGAGCGGGCCCGCGGGCCCCGACGATGGCGCGGCGGTGCGGACCAGCACGTCGAGCGTTTCGTCGTCGCGCGGCGCGACGAATTCGCCCGTCGTCGCATGCACGGTCGCCGTCAGCGACAGCGCCGACGGCGCGCGCTCGAGCGCGGCGCGCAGGAGCGTGCGAATCCGGTCGTCGGGCAGGGCCTGGCCGAACAGCGTGTTCGACGCATCGCGCAGCCGCGCGAGATGCAGGTCGAGGCCGCGCACGTGGCCGTCGCGTACCTGCATGGCGGTGAAATGCGCGTGGCCCGCGAAAGCCAGCGCAGCGAGCGCGTCGGACGTGGCGGCGACGCCGTTGATCTGGGCGACGGACGGGAATGGTGCAGCGGTCATCGGCGACTCTCCAGGTTGGCCGCGGGCTCGGGGCAGCGCGCGACATCTTCAAGAAAGCCTATTGTTTGCCGATTGATGCTGTCTTGAAAAACGAGTAGTTTTGGAACGGTCATCAAATCCGGTTTGAAGATCGATGGAACGCATGTGGCCCGGTACGCGCGCGCTGAGGACGTTCGATGCTGCGGCGCGGCACCTGAATTTCTCGCGAGCGGCCGACGAGGTCGGGCTGACGCCGGCGGCCGTCAGTCACCAGATCAAGGAAATCGAGGCGCAGCTCGACATGGTGCTGTTCGTCCGCACGAGCCGCAGCATCCGGCTGACGCCGGCCGGTGTCGTGCTGGCTGCCGCGGCCGCTGATGCGCTGGCGGGCCTGCAGCGCGCGACTGCCCGGGCACGGCGCGTCGCACGGGAGCAGACGGAGTTGCGCGTATCGGTCGGCGCGCGCTTCGCGACGCACTGGCTGCTGCCGCGCCTGCCGCGTTTCAGGGCCGAACATCCTGCGTTCGAGCTGTCGTTCGATATCACCGACCGGTTGCGCGATTTCGATGACGACGACGTCGATGCCGCGATCCGCTTCGGCACCGGGCGTTATCGCGATGCGTGCGCGCAGCGCCTGTTCGATACGTCGGTCGTTGCGATCTGCAGCCCGGCGTTGTTGTCGGCCGGGCCGCCATTGCGCAAGCCGCGCGATCTGCTGCGCCACACGCTGTGCCACGTGGACTGCGAAGTCGATGGCGTGATCTGGCCGCGCTGGTCCGCATGGATGGCCGCTGCCGGCATCGACGGTTTCGACGACAGCCGGTGCGTCGCGTTTCCGGATTCGAGCCACGTCGTGCAGGCCGTGACGGATGGCACGGCGGTCGGCTTGGCGGAGCCGCACATGATCGCGCGCGATCTCGCGGAAGGGCGCGTCGTGCAACTGTTCGACGTGAACGTCGACGTGGCGCCGGGGCTCGCCTATCACGTCGTGTATCCGGAGCACACGCAGGACGATCCGCGCATCGTCGCATTGCGCGACTGGCTCGCGGATGAAGTCGCGACGATGCACGCGTAGCGGTGACGGTGGCGCGTGCTATCGTGCCCGCATCTCCACCGCGCGACGCCCGATTCCGGGCATGTTCCTCCGATGAGCCAACCTGAAAACGACCTGGCGATCCTGCTGAGCACGATGCAGCCCGAATTGCATCCTGGCGCGTTCGCCTTCGTATCGCTGCCGACCGGCGCAGACGTATCGTTATCCGAAGTGATCGCAACGTTTCGCGAAGCGGAAGGGCTGACGGTCGTGGTCGAAGAGGAGACGGCGGCGCGTCACGGCTGGCCCGTGCTGTTCCGCTCGGCCTGGATCACGCTGACCGTGCATTCCGACCTTGCGGCTGTCGGCCTCACGGCGGCGTTCGCACGCGCGCTCGGCGCGGCCGGCATCAGTTGCAACGTGATGGCGGCTGCCTGCCACGATCACATCTTCGTGCCGTTCGACGATGGCCCGCGCGCACTCGACGCGCTCGTCGCGCTCCAGCGCGACGCGATGCGCGGTGAGCGCTAGCAACGCCGCTGCAACACGCAAAAAAAACGGGCCCGTAACGGGCCCGCGAACGGAAAGGATTGCGCCGGAACACGACCCCGGCGCACGGCGGCTTACTTGTTCGCGCCACCCTCGAACCACGCGGCGAGCTTCGTGCGCTCGTCGTCGGTCATGTGCGTGACGTTGCCGATCGGCATCGCCTTCAGGCGCACGGCCTGTTCATAGATACGCTGCGCGTTCTTCGACACTTCGTCCGGCGTGTCGAACATCACGCCCGCGGGCGCGCTGCCCATCAGCGTCGGCTTTGCCGAGTGGCACTCGACGCAGCGCTGCTGCAGGATCGGCATGATGTCGTTGATCACGACCTTCGGCGCGTTCGCGGCCTGCGCTTCCGGCGCGACCGGCTTCGGCGTCGTCCAGACCAGTGCGCCGGCCAGCAGCGCGACGCCGCCGATCGGCAGGTACCACAGCTGCTTGCCGCGGTGGCGCATCACGAAGAACTGGCGAATCAGCGCGCCGGCCAGCATGATCAGCACGAGCACGACCCAGTTGAACTTGTTCGTGTACGTCATCGCATAGTGGTTCGACAGCATCGCGAACACGACCGGCAGCGTGAAGTACGTGTTGTGCACCGAGCGCTGCTTGCCGCGCTTGCCGTAGATCGGGTTCGGCTCTTCGCCCTTGAGCATCTTGTCGACCATCTTGCGCTGGCCGGGGATGATCACGAAGAACACGTTCGCCGACATGATCGTCGCGAGCATCGCGCCGACGATCAGGTAGGCGGCACGACCCGCGAAGATGTGGCACGCGAGGTACGCGGCGGCGACCACGTAGATGCCGACGCAGATGCCGAGCACGCGGTCGTTGGTGCCGAGGATGCGGCACAGCGAGTCGTAGACGATCCAGCCGGCCGCGAGGAAGCCGAGTGCGGACGCGACGGCGACCACCGGGCCCATGTCGAGCACGCTCTTGTCGATCAGGTACGTGTTCGGTGCGAGCAGGTACAGCACGAAGAACAGCGAGAAGCCCGACAGCCAGGTCGTGTACGACGGCCACTTCGACCAGTGCAGGTCATCCGGCATTTCCGGCGGGGCCACCGTGTACTTCTGCATGTTGTAGAAGCCGCCGCCGTGGACGTGCCACAGCTCGCCGAACACACCGCGCTTGCGCTGGTTCGGGTCGGTCGGCGGTTTCAGGCTGTTGTCGAGCGCGACGAAATAGAACGACTCGCCGATCCACGCAATGGCGACGATGACGTGCAGCCATCGCAGCGCGAGGTTCAGCCAGTCGGTGATGAAGCCTTCCATGAAACTCCTCCAGACTCAAATCGTTTGTTTGATGCGGGCGCTGATTCGAATGTCAGCTGCCGCGATAGGTGCTGTACGACCACGGCGACACGAGCAGCGGCACGTGGTAGTGCGAGCCGGTGTCGGCAATGCCGAAGCGGAGCACGACGCGATCGACGAAACGGGGTTCGGGCACCTTCACGCCGAGCGACGCGAAGTAGTCGCCGGCATGGAACACGAGTTCGTATTCGCCGGCGGCGAGCGCGGCGCCTTCGAGCAGGGGGGCGTCGCAGCGGCCGTCGCTATTGGTCAGCACGGTCTTGATCGCGCGGCGCGATTCGCCGTCCAGCGCGTAGAGGTCCACCTTGATTGCAGCGCCGGGACGGCCGTGCGCCGTATCGAGTACGTGGGTAGTGAGCTTTCCCATTCGTTGTGTCCTTGTGTGAATGCGAGGTTCGGCGGCGACTCGATCCATTGACTGTGCGGCGGATCGAGGCTCCACGTCACGTGGCTACATACCCGTCGGCGAGATTGAAGCGAGCGCCGTGCAGGCATTGTAAAAAGGTTCCCCGCGCAAATACGGGCGCGATATCAAAGATAATGCGCCGCGCATGAGCGGCTGTCGACGGCACGCCGGAGACGGTTTCCGGCGTGCGTCTCGGGCCGTCGGCGGGGCGTTGCGCGGCGTACCATATCGAAACCGTGAAACGCAGTATTCCGGATCGCGCATTGTGTGCGGCGCGCGCTTGGGCGATCCTCCCGCCGTGCGCGTCGGCTCGTGGCCCGCGCGTACCCCGAAGACGGCGAGCACGCCGGGTAACCGGGCCAGGGCGTTCGAACGGACGCAGGCACCGGAGCGTGCCGCGATTCAGCGTTCGAACGGCTGTGTGACCGCTCCCAGGATCCGCCCCTGGGGGCAGACCGACGCGGAGAACGCATGAACCTCGAGCAGCACGCTGGCGCACGCGCGCCGAACCCCTCCTCATCCCGCCCGACAACCCTGCTGGTCAAGCACGCCGACGTGCTCGTGACCATGGACGACACGCGCCGCGAGCTGCGCGACGCGGGGCTCTACATCGAAGACAACCGGATCGTCGCGGTCGGCCCGACCGCCGAGCTGCCCGAGACGGCCGACGAAGTGCTCGACCTGCGCGGCCACCTCGTGATCCCGGGGCTCGTGAACACGCACCACCACATGTACCAGAGCCTCACGCGCGCGGTGCCGGCGGCGCAGAACGCCGAGCTGTTCGGCTGGCTCACGAACCTGTACAGAATCTGGGCGCATCTGACGCCCGAGATGATCGAAGTGTCGACGCTCACCGCGATGGCCGAGCTGCTGCAGTCGGGCTGCACGACGTCGAGCGATCATCTGTACATCTACCCGAACGGCAGCCGCCTCGACGACAGCATTGGCGCCGCGCAGCGGATCGGCATGCGTTTTCACGCGAGCCGCGGCGCGATGAGCGTCGGCCAGCGCGACGGCGGGCTGCCGCCCGATTCGGTCGTCGAGCGTGAGCCCGACATCCTGCGCGACACGCAGCGCCTGATCGAGACCTATCACGACGAAGGCCGTTACGCGATGCTGCGCGTGGTCGTCGCGCCGTGCTCGCCGTTCTCGGTGAGCCGCGACCTGATGCGCGACGCGGCCGTGCTCGCGCGCGAATACGGCGTGTCGCTGCACACGCACCTCGCGGAGAACGTCAACGACATCGCGTACAGCCGGGAGAAATTCGGGATGACACCAGCGGAATATGCGGAAGATCTCGGCTGGGTCGGCCACGACGTGTGGCATGCGCACTGCGTGCAGCTCGACGATGCGGGTATCAGCCTGTTCGCGCGCACCGGCACGGGCGTCGCGCACTGTCCATGCTCGAACATGCGGCTCGCGTCGGGTATCGCGCCGGTGAAGAAGATGCGTCTCGCGGGCGTGCCGGTCGGCCTCGGCGTCGACGGCTCCGCATCGAACGACGGCGCGCAGATGGTCGCGGAAGTGCGGCAGGCGCTGCTGTTGCAGCGGGTCGGCTTCGGGCCCGATGCGATGACTGCACGCGAAGCGCTCGAGATCGCGACGCTCGGCGGCGCGAAAGTGCTGAACCGCGACGACATCGGCGCGCTGAAGCCTGGCATGGCCGCGGACTTCGCCGCATTCGACCTGCGCCAGCCGCTGTTCGCGGGCGCGCTGCACGATCCGGTCGCGGCGCTCGTGTTCTGCGCGCCGTCGCAGACGGCGTACACGGTCGTGAACGGGAAGGTGGTGGTAAGGGAAGGCCGTCTGGCGACGCTCGACCTGCCGCCCGTCATCGCGCGTCACAACGCGCTCGCGCAGGCACTGGTGGAGGCATCGCGCTGACGGAAGGCTGAGGCGCCATCCGGCGGCCGTGTTGCCGCCGGGGCAGGCCGCCGGCTGTCGCCGCGCCGCGCAGAAACGGCGCGGGCGGTGCGCGCCGTTACGCTTCGATCAGCGTGCGGGTGGCTTCGGCGACGAGGCTGCGCAGCCAGCGTACTTCGTCGGAGTAATGGCAGCGCTCGTGCCACAGCTGGTAGTACTGCATCGGCGGGAAGTCGAGCGGCGCCGGCACGACCGACAGCGGCAGGAACTTCGCGTAGTGATCGGCGAACAGTCGCGTCGTCGTGAAGATCAGGTCGGACTTCACGAGCACGTACGGTGCGAGGTTGAAGTACGGCAGCGTGACGACCACGTGGCGCTTGAGCCGTTCGCGCGCGAGATGCACGTCGATCGCGCCGCGCTGGCCGACCGAGTACGGCGTCGGCGCGAGATGCGGTGCGTTCAGGTACTGGTCGAGCGTGAGCCCGCCGCGCTTCGCGAACGGGTGCGTGTTGCTCATCAGGCAGACGATCTCGTCGACGAACAGGTTCGACAGGTGCAGCTGCTCGGGCGGCTCGGGCCAGTTGCCGACGACGATGTCGAGCTTGCCGTCTTCCAGCGCAAGCTCGTAGTCGAACGCGGGGCCGAGCGAATGGAACTCGAGCGTCGCGTTCGGCGCGGCCTGGCGGAAGCGCTCGACCACGGTCGGCACGAACAGCACGTTCAGGTAGTCGGGGCAGCCGATCCGGTAGCAGCGGATCGACGTGGCCGGGTCGAAATTGTGCTGCTGGAACTTGATGCGCTCGATTTCACGCAGCGCGTTCTGCACGGGCTCGAGCAGGCGCAGCCCGTATTCGGTCGGCACCATGCCGGATTTGCCGCGCACCAGCAGAGGATCGCCGGTGATGTCGCGCAGGCGCCGCAGCGCGGCGCTGATCGCCGGTTGCGACTGGTTCAGTTTGACGGCCGCGCGCGTGACGCTGCGCTCCATCAACAAGGTGTGCAAGACGCGCAAGAGGTACGTGTCGATCGCCTCGCGTTGCTGACTCATGTTATCTCCGGTTTATATGGCTGGGCTGATCGAGGGGTGGGGTGGGTATATTGTTTTTAATATGAACGAAAATCAGCGTCAAGAGATGGATACCCGCAGGTACCCGCCGGCCGGGCCGCGACAAGGGGCCTGAACGGGTGCGAAGTGAGGCGCGCGGCGCCGCGCGGAAAGCGCGTTGCACGGATCCGGTCAGCGGCGCGGCGTGTGATGCAGGGGGCGCGTCAGTCGTCGATGCGCATGCCGACTTTCAGCGTGACCTGCCAGTGCACGACCTGGTCGCCTTCGATGTGGCCGCGCGTTTCGGTCACCTGGAACCAGTGCAGGTTGTGCAGCGTCTTGCCGGCTTTCGAGATCGCGTTACGGATGGCGTCGTCGCTCGATTGCTTCGACGAGCCGGTCAGCTCGATCATCTTGTACACGTGGTCGCTCATGATGCGCTCCCTGGGATGTCGGTATGGATGGCCGGCGCAAGCCGTGGTCCCGAAGCGGCGCCGCGCGTGCCCGGCTTCTTGAGTGATAGGTATGATGGGCGGCAAGTTCAACCCATATCGGAGACGAGGAGCATCGTGGAAGTCGGATTTTGCGGACCGGGATTGATGGGCGCGCCGATGATTCGGCATTTGCTGGCGGCAGGGCATCGGGTCAGCGTGTGGAATCGCTCGCGCGACAAGGCCGAGGCGCTCGTGAAGGACGGCGCGCAGGTGGTCGGCACGCCGCGCGAACTGGCGGAGCGCGTCGAGACGGTATTCGTGTGCGTGCTCGACGGCCGCGCGGTGGGCGATGTCGCGTTCGGCGAGCACGGCCTGCTGTCCGGCGATGCGCGTGCGCGTCGCCTGCAGCGCATCGTCGATCATTCGAGCATTGCGCCCGCCGCCACGCGCGATTACGCGGCGCGTGCAGCGGCGCTCGGCGTCGGCTGGGTCGATGCGCCGGTGTCGGGCGGCGTGCCCGGCGCGCAGGCCGGCACGCTCGCGGTGATGGCCGGCGGCCGCGCGGCCGATCTCGACGCGGTGCGGCCGCTGATCGACGCGTATGCGTCGCGGATCACGCACATGGGCGATGCGGGCGCGGGGCAGACGGCGAAGCTGTGCAACCAGGCGATCGTCACCGCGACGGTGACCGCGATCGCCGAGGCCGTCGGTCTGGCGCAGGCGAGCGGCATCGATGCCGCTCGGCTCGCCGAAGCGCTGGCCGGCGGCTGGGCCGATTCGGTGCTGTTGCAGAC
The DNA here is from genome assembly GCF_002223365.1 of Burkholderia sp. AU6039. NCBI lineage: Bacteria > Pseudomonadati > Pseudomonadota > Betaproteobacteria > Burkholderiales > Burkholderiaceae > Burkholderia > Burkholderia sp. AU6039. The sequence continues at coordinate 1,805,077 of NZ_NKFK01000003.1, read as the reverse complement.
GTTCGTGCCGCGCATGACGTCGGGCGGTCATGCTCCGATCGGCGCGCTCGGCACGTTCCAGAAGGATGTCGATGCGATCGCCGACGCGGCGCGTGACACGGGCGCCGTGATGCCCGTATCGGCCACCGTGCAGCAGGTGTTGCGGCTTGGCGCCGCGCAAGGGCTCGCCGGTGCCGATTTCGCCGCATTCGTCGACATCGTGCGACCCGGCAACAGGCGTCAGCAGGTGTCGTGACGGGCAAGCGGGGCGCGTGAATGACAGATGGGCCGCCCGGAGGCGGCCCATCGAATGGCACGGTGATCAGCCGAGGGAGCGTGGTGTCGTGTCGCCGGCGTTCTGGCGACCGAGCCCGCCGCGCAGGCTCGCTTTCGTGCCTGCACCAAACTCGGGCAGGATGCGCGCACGCGCACGGCTGGCAAACACGAGGAAGCCGAAGCCGTTTGCTTCATACCAGTATCCGCCGTTCTCGAGGCCGTCCAGCGGTTGCTCGAGCGCGTTGGCGATCGATTCGATGCAGCGCTTGCGCAACTCGGCGATGGCGGGATAAGGCGGCTGGGCGCCGCGTACGCTGCACAGGAGCACGTCGAGACCGGGCAGCACATGTGCGTACAGGACGGGTTCGTCCTGCGCACGGGCGCGGGCAATCTTGGTGTCGAGCTGGGCAAACGGTTTCGAGTGGCGCAATACCGCGAGGAATGACTCCTGGCCATCCTGCTGGGCACGCCGACGTTTTTTCGGGAAGGACATAAACACTCGCCTCAAAAACAATTGCAAGAAATGCGGCACTTTCATGCGACCCACTCCCGGCTATGTACGCCGCATGTCGATCCTTTATAGCACACGAAAATGCTGCCTTCGTGCAGTACGACGATCAATGTCTCCCGTCGACCTGCTCGCCATGATCGACACAGCCAGCGTCTTGGCGCCCGTACTGTCGTTTAGTCTCCATCATAGACCTGCTTTCCCCGCACGTGCATTCGCCCGTCACAAAAAAGTGAGATAGGCCGCATGCGGCGGTGCATCGCGCGCGCAATAAAAAGGCCCGCACGGGGCGGGCCTGGCTGGCGGGGCGCTGGGCTTCAGCGCTGCTTCAGCGAATCGCGGATCTCGCGCAGCAGCACCGTATCTTCCGGCGTCGCGGCCGGTGCGGCTTCTTCCGGCTTGCGCAGCTTGTTGATGAATTTCACCATCAGGAAAATGATGAACGCGAGGATGACGAAATTGATTGCCACCGTGATGAACGAGCCGTAGCCGAACGCGGCGACACCCGCGGCCTGCAGGTCCTTGAACGAATCGGGATTACCCTTGAACGTCGGGGGGATGGTGCCGAGCAGAACGAACTTGTTCGAGAAATCCAGGCCGCCGGTCAGCACGCCGATGACCGGCATGATGAGGTCTTTCACGACCGAGTCGACGATCTTCGAGAACGCGCCGCCGATGATCACGCCGACGGCGAGATCCATGACGTTGCCCTTGACGGCGAACTCCTTGAATTCCTTGATGATGCTCATGAGCGGCTTTCTCCTGTTGGGGGCGAGAGGAGGCGTGCCGCGACGCGCAGGGATGCAGAGCGTCGAATGAGGGTCGGTGGCACGCCGATGGCCGCATGATAGCGAACGCTCCCCATTGCCGGTAGTCCATCTTGAAATGATTGACAAATCCGCGCGTCGGCGCGGCCGGCCCTGCAGGGGAGCGTGGCGTGCAATGCAGCGCGTCGCGGGGGCGTCGACGCGCTGCGTAGCGTCAGGTGTTGTCGTCGGTCCAGCCGTCGTCGTTGCTGCCGAGATCCATGCCGCCGCCGCCACCGTTGCCGTCGCTCCAGTTCGAACTGTCGCCGCGGCCGAGGTCGAAGCCCGGGTCGTTCTCCTGCCGGCGGCGCTCGCCGTCGACGATCACGTCGCGTTCGACCACGCGCTCGCGGCCGCCGGACATCGCCTCGCCGAGCAACACACCGGTCAGCAACCCGCCCATGCCGCCGCCGAACCCGCCGCCGCCTTGCTGGATCACCACCGGCGGTTGCTGTTGCGGGTAGGGCTGCTGAGGATACGGCTGGCCTTGCGCGCCCGTCATGCGATCGGCTTCCTGCGCATACACGGAGCCGCTGCCGTTCGCCGGTGCCGCCGGTTGCGCGGCCGGGTCGGGACGGCCTTCGACGCGTGCCTTCACGCTTGCATGACGCTGTTCGAGTTCATCGACGCGATACGGCGGCACCGGGTTCTTGCCGTTCGACAGCGTTTCGACGAGCGTGCGCGCATCGGTCTCGATCGCTTCGAGTTCGCCCGTGAGCGCCGCGGCGCCGGGCGCCGTCGACAGCTTCGCGTCGAGCTTCAGCGGGCGGATGTCGTTCAGCACGTCGGTGGCGCGCTTGAGCTGAGTGCGGCGTTCGTCGTCGGCGCGGCTGTCGTCGGCCGTGCGTGCGCGCCGCAGCGTCCAGCGCAGCACCAGCGCGATCACCGCGGCGATCAGCCCGAAGCCGATCCACATCCCGGTCGACGGGCCGTGTTTTTCGGCCGGCGCGACAGCGGGCGCGAGCCCCGGCTGCAGCGTCACTGCCTGCGTGGCCGACGGCACGTTGCCGCTCACGCGCGCGGCGTCGGCGCGGATGCGCGACTCGGTCTGCGCGAAGCGCGATGCGTCGGTGAACTTGAGTTGCGGATCGAGCGTCTTCGCGCGCCGCAGCTGCTCGAGTGCGTCGGACGCGCGACCTTCGCGATCCAGCACCTGTGCGTACAGGTAGCGCGCATGCGCGTTGTTCGGATGGGCGTCGATGACTTGCGACAGCTGCGTGTCGGCTTGCTGCCAGTTGCGTTGCGCGATCGATTGCTCGACCTGCTGCAGCGACGGGACCGCAAACGCGGCGGACGACAGCACCATCAGCGAGAGGCCGAGTGCGGCGAGAGATTTCTTCATGGTCGAACCGGGCGCAGGCGCCCGTCTCCTGACGATCGGTTCGCGCCGCGCCCGGGGCGGGCGGCGGCGCGGTTGCCCGCAGTGGCCGTTACTGCGCGGGCGTGTCCAGCTGCTTCTTCAGCGCGGCGAGGCGATCCTCGACCGACGGGCCCTTGTTCAGCGCGGCGAGCTTGTCGTCGAGCGCCTTGCCGCTCGACGTGTCGGCCGAATTCAGGCGCGCGTCCGAGCGGGCGTTCTGCAGCGCGACCTTGTCCTCGAGCTTCTGGAAGTCCTCGGACAGGTTCTTGCCGCCGATGCCGCCCAGGGCGCTGGCCGCGACGTCCTTCGCCTGCGCGATTTCCTGCTTGGCCTGCAGGATGTTCGAGCGTGCATTCAGGTCGTTGCGGCGCTGACGCATGTCGGCGATCTGCCCCTTCAGCTTGTCGACCGACGGTTCGAGCGTCGTCAATTCGGCTGCGAGCGCGTCACGCTCGGCTTCCGCGTTCGACTGCGCGGCGAGGGCCTCGCGGGCGAGCGCTTCGTCACCGGACTGCAGCGCGCGCTTCGCGCCGTCCTCGTACTTCTTCACCTTGTCGTCGGCCGCATCGCGCTTGCTGCGCTGGGTCGCGACCTGTGCCTCGATCTCGATCAGCGAATTCTCGGCACGGCCGATGCTGTCGTCGAGCTCCCGCACGATCTGCCGTGCGTCGCGCGACGGATCCTGTACCGAATCGGCCGCATCGTTCAGCAGGCCTTTGATCGTGCGCGAAACAGAGTCGAAAAGCGACATGAAATCCTCCGTGGTTGAAAGGCGCCGCGTGAGAGCGGCAGTGCCCGTTGCGAGCCGGTTCCGACCCGCATGAGCCGGCGGATATTACACCACCGGTTCACTTAAATACGGCTTAAACGCGCGAGTTCAAGCGGCTTGCGCATCACGATGTCGAACCTTTCGCGATTGAAAGAAAGCCGGCGCGTGCGCGCGATATTGCGTGTCCATGATAGGCAGAGGATGCCGACAATACGTTCCTTAAATCACGGCATTGCGGGAATTTTTACAAAAAATCGCGAAGGCACCCGGTCGATTTCATTAAAATGCGCTGTCACGTCGCGGGAACGGATCGCCGCGCGGCGGGGTCTGTCGACGTGACAGCCGCATCACGCTGTATCCGCTCTGATTCATTCGCCTGCATTTCCGCATGCGTCCGAGGGCGCCACGACCGCCCGCCATTCCGACATGCCAATTATCAAACGACCGCCTTCTTCTTCCGACAGGAACGAACCCCACTACACGCTGCGCCGTTCGCCGTCCGGAGCCTATTACCCCGATGACGACGATCGCGACGACGACCGCCGCACCCAGCGCAGCAGCGGCGGAGGGCGTGGTCGCTCGTTCGGCTCGCGCGTCATGCTGTGGTTCGCCGGCCTCATCGCGACGCTGGCGATCGTCGGCGCGCTGATCGTCGGCTACGCGCTGGTCGTGATGGCGCCGCAACTGCCGTCGCTCGATGCGCTGACCAACTACCAGCCGAAGGTGCCGCTGCGCGTGTTCACGGCCGACCACGTGCTGATCGGCGAGTTCGGCGAGGAGCGCCGCAGCCTCGTGCGCTTCCAGGACATTCCGGACGTGATGAAGAAGGCGGTGCTCGCGATCGAGGACTACCGCTTCTACGAACACGGCGGCGTCGACTTCGTCGGCATCCTGCGCGCGGGTGTCGCCGACCTGATGCACGGCGGCGCGCGCCAGGGCGCGAGCACGATCACGATGCAGGTCGCGCGCAACTTCTTCCTGTCGAGCGAGAAGACCTACACGCGCAAGATTTACGAAATGCTGCTCGCGTACAAGATCGAGAAGGCCCTGACGAAGGACCAGATTCTCGAGCTGTACATGAACCAGATCTATCTCGGCCAGCGCTCGTACGGCTTCGCGGCCGCCGCGCGCGTGTATTTCGGCAAGGACCTGAAGGACATCACGCTCGCGGAAGCGGCGATGCTTGCGGGGCTGCCGAAGGCGCCGTCCGCGTATAACCCGGTCGTCAATCCGAAGCGTGCGAAGGTGCGCCAGGAATACATCCTGAAGCGCATGCTCGAGGTCGGCTACATCACGCAGCCGCAGTACGACGAGGCCGTGAAGGAAGAGATCCACGTGCGCACGCCGGGCAACCAGTACGCGGTGCACGGCGAGTACGTCGCCGAGATGGTGCGGCAGATGATGTACCAGCAGTACAAGGACGAAACCTATACGCGCGGGCTGACCGTCACGACGACGATCAACTCGTCCGACCAGGAAGCCGCGTACCAGGCCGTGCGTCGCGGCATTCTCGACTACGAGCGCCGCCACGGCTATCGCGGGCCGGAAGCGTCGATCAAGCTGCCCGCGGCCGGCGACGACCGCGACGAGGCGATCGACGACGCGCTCGCCGATCACCCGGACAACGGCGACCTGCAGTCGGCGGTCGTGCTGTCGGCATCGCCGAACGCGGTCGAGGTGCAGTTCGTCGGCGGCGCGACCACGACGATCGGCCCGGCCGGGCTGCGCTTCGTGGCGGGCGCGCTCAGCCCCCGCGCGAACGACACGCTGCGCATCAAGCCGGGCTCGGTCGTGCGCGTGCTGAAGGACGGCAAGACGGGCTGGCAGGTCGTGCAGCTGCCGCAGGTCGAAGGCGCGCTCGTCGCGATCGCGCCGCAGGACGGCGCGATCCGCTCGCTCGTCGGTGGCTTCGACTTCAACAAGAGCAAGTTCAACCACGTGACGCAGGCCTGGCGGCAGCCGGGCTCGTCGTTCAAGCCGTTCATCTACTCGGCGTCGCTCGACAAGGGGCTCGGGCCGGCGACGATGATCAACGACGCGCCGCTGTACTTCCCGCCGAGCGTGCCGGGCGGCACTGCCTGGGAGCCGAAGGACGACGACCAGCCGGACGGCCCGATGACGATGCGCACCGGCCTGCAGCGTTCGAAGAACCTCGTGTCGATCCGGATCCTCGCGTCGATCGGTACGCAGTACGCGCAGCAGTACGTCACGCAGCGCTTCGGCTTCGATCCCGCGAAGACGCCGCCTTACCTGCCGATGGCGCTCGGCGCGGGCCTCGTGACGCCGCTGCAGCTCGCGACCGGCTATGCGGTGTTCGCGAACGGCGGCTACAAGGTCGATCCGTACCTGATCGCCGAGGTCGACGACGCACGCGGCCAGGCGCTGCAGAAATCGCAGCCGGTGCTCGCGGGCAGCACGGCGCCGCGCACGATCGAAGGCCGCAATGCGTACGTGATGAACAGCCTGCTGCATTCGGTCGCGACGGCCGGCACGGGCGCCGGCACCAACGCACTGGGCCGCAGCGACCTGCAGGGCAAGACGGGTACGACGAACGACGCGAAGGACGGCTGGTTCGCCGGCTACCAGCAGTCGCTCGTCGCGGTCGCGTGGATGGGCTTCGATCAGCCGAAGAGCCTCGGCAGCCGCGAATTCGGCGCACAGCTCGCATTGCCGATCTGGGTGAACTACATGCGCACCGCGCTGAACGGCGTGCCCGAGCAGCAGATGCCGATGCCGGACGGCCTGACGTCGATCGACGGCGAGCTGTACTACGCCGATCGCACGCCGGGCAACGGCTTCGTCGCGAACGTCGACATCAACCCGGCCGAGAATTCGATCAGCGCGAACGACGCACTCGGCTCGGCTGGCGCGGCGGGGCTTGCGCCGCCGCCCGTCACGCCGCAGGAGAAGCAGCAGATCATGGACATGTTCGAGAGCAAATAAGCGGCACGCCGCGGTTCCGGCATGCGACGGGCGCCTTCGGGCGCCCGTTTTTTTTGCGCGAATGGCCGGCAGACGGAGAGGGGTGAATCAGAACGATGCGCAGGCCGGCACGACCGTCATGCCGACCGATTGCTGGTGGAAGCGCTGCATGTACGCTTGCCGGATCGCGGCGAGCCGCGCACGTGTATCGGGCGTATCGTCGGCGATGATACGGATCGCGAAGCTGTCTTCGCGCGTGATCCCGCCGCTTGCCCGGTCGCGCCACTGGCCGTGCGTGTCCCAGTAGGTGAGGCCGTCGGGGAACCGTGGTGTGACCGTGTCGGCGAGGAATGCCGCGCGCTCCGCCTCGGTGACGGGGCCGCGCCCAGTGATGTCGCGCCCGAACAGCAGGTCGGCCTGCAGCATGCGGTTTTCGCCGGGCTGCGTGCAGGCTGGCGGTGCGTTGACGACGGGCGACGGCGGTGCCGCGCAACCGGCGAGCAGGGCGATCGCCATGACGCAGGCGGCCAGCGAGCGCATCTGCCCATTTCGTGACGATCGACCTCCGCGCGCGCAAAACGCTGCGCGCTCAACCACTTGCGTGCTTGTCCGGCGGGTTATCAACAGGGCTGTCAACATAATCTGGGGATAACCCTAGGTTCGTCCGCGCGTGCCCGATGTGGGGTCAGTGCTGCAGTGTCGCGTGCGCGAGATGCATGCCGAGTGTGGCGGGGTCGGTACTGGTGCCCGACAGCAGCACGCCGACGCGCTTGCCCTGCAGCGTTTCGCGCAGCGGGCCGAGCAGGGCGGCCAGCGCAGCCGCGCACGCCGGTTCGACCGACAGTTTCAGCTGCGAGAACAGGAACAGCATCGCGGCCCGCAGCGCGTCGTCGGACACGGTGACGACGCGGTCGACGTGGCGCCGGCACAGCTGGTAGCTGTATTCCTCGGTATGCGGCGCCATCAGCGAATCGGCGATCGTCTGCATCGCGCTCATCTTGATCGTGTGATTCGCCGCGAAGCTGCGGCTCATCGCGTCGGCGCCTTCCGGCTCGACGCCGTACACGTGCACACGCGGATTCGCGAGCCGCAGCGCGGTCGCCATGCCGGCCGCGAGCCCGCCGCCGCCGATCGGCACGATCACCGCGTCGAGGTCGGGCGTCTGGGTCGCCCATTCGTAGCCGAGCGTCGCGGTGCCGAGGATCGTGTGATAGCCGTTGAACGGATGGATGAAGAAGCGGCCTTCCTCGGCCTCGATCCGCCGGACCAGATCGAATGCCTGCGATGCGCTGCCGGCCAGCACGACTTCCGCGCGGTACTGCTTGCACTGCGCGATGCGCGACGGGCTTGCGGTATGGAACATCACGACCTTCGCGCTGCTGCCGAGCCGCATCGCCGCGTACGCGACGGCCGCCGCGTGATTGCCGGCCGATACGCAGGTGACGCCGGCGTTCCTGCGCGCCTCGTCGAGCGCGAGCACGTGCGTGAATGCGCCGCGCGCCTTGAAGCTGCCGCTGACCTGCAGCAGCTCGAACTTGAAGTTGACGTGCGTGCCTTCAAGCGATGGCAGGTCGGCGCGTTCGAACACGGGCGTGCGCGCGACCCACGGCGACAGCGCGAAATGCTGTGCGGCGATTTCGTCGAGCGTCGGGATCGGCTCGCCGTCGATCGTCGTATGGGCGGCGCCCTGTTGTTCAGTCGACATGACGTGGCGGGAGGCAGTCAGTGTGCGTCGACCGACATGCTGCGGATGAACTTGCGCAGGAACTGTTCGCAGCCGGCGAGCTGCACGAGCTCGACATATTCGTTCGGCTTGTGCGCCTGCTCGATGTTGCCGGGCCCGCACACGACGCTCGGGATGCCCGCGCGTTCGAACAAACCGGCCTCGGTGCCGTACGCGACCTTGCGCTTGTCCTGGTCGGCCGTCAGCGCGCGCACGAGCTGCGTGATCGCGGCCTGTTCGGTGGCGTCGAGGCCGGGCGCCGCGGCGATCTTCGAGAACTCGATCGCGGCATTCGGATGCTCGCGCAGCATCTGCGGCAGCAGCGTGTCCCGTGCATACGCTTCGATGCGCGTGAAGATCTGCTCGGGATCGAGCGTCGGCAGGTTGCGGAATTCGAAGTCGAAGCGGCACTCGGCCGGCACCGTGTTGATCGCGTTGCCGCCCTGGATCGTGCTCGTCTGCGCGGTGGTGAACGGCACGTCGTACAGTTCGTCGAACGGGCCTTCGGCGCGGAAACGCTCGGCGATGTCGCGGATGTGGCAGATGAGGCGCGCCGCATATTCGATCGCGTTCAGCCCCTTCGGCGTGAGCGACGAATGCGCCGCGTGGCCGCGCACGCAGCAGCGGTAGGCATTGATGCCCTTGTGCGCGATGATCGGCCGCATGCTGGTCGGCTCGCCGACGATGCAGCCGGACGGCTGCACGCCGCGCTTGACCAGATCCGCAATCATCAGCGGCGCGCCGGCGCAGCCGATTTCCTCGTCATAGGACAGCGCGAAATGGATCGGCTTCGCGAGCTTCGCTGCCTGCATCTCGGGCAGCAGCGCGAGCGCGGCGCCGATGAAGCCCTTCATGTCGCAGGTGCCGCGGCCGTACAGGCGGCCGTCGCGGATTTCCGGCGCGAACGGGTTGCTGTCCCATTGCTGGCCGTCGACCGGCACGACGTCGGTATGCCCCGACAGCACGATGCCGCCGTTCGTCGAGCCGTCGTGCGCGGGCACGGTGGCGAACAGGTTCGCCCAGCCTTCACGCGGATCGTGCGTGATCGTCGATGCGATGCCTTTCGCGGCGAGCGCGTCACGCACCGTTTCGATCAGGCCGAGGTTCGGCACGCGGCTCGTCGTGTCCATCGACACCAGTTGCTTGATCCAGGGCAGGCTGACGAGCGACGCTTCGCCTTGGGGTGCGGCGGACGGCGCTGTCGCGTCGAGAGTGGACATGGCAAGACTCCGTCTGATGAATGGGAAAATCATACTCAAAAACGCGTCGGCCCGCCCGCGCCGGGCGCGGTGCGGTGCAGCAACGCCGCGCCCGTCAGTATCGCGTCAGCGCACGGCGGCAGCCGCTCCCTGCTTGGGTCCGAGCGCGCGCAGCGTTTCCTTGATCGTCGACACGCGGATCGCGAGATCGGGCGAGCGCGTCTCGATGCGCAGCTTGTCCTGGCCCGCGAGCTTGATGTGCCGATGCTTCTGCACCATCTCGATGATCCGCATCGGATCGATCGGCGGATTCGGCTCGAACTGCAGCCCGATCGCCACCTCGCTCGCGTCGATCTTCACGATGCCGAGCGGCTTCGCGGCGATCCGCAGCCGGTGCGTCTCGACGAGCGCGTGCGCCTGCGGCGGCAGCTTGCCGAAGCGGTCGATCAGCTCTTCCTGGATGCCGTCGATCGCGTCGCCGTGCTCGCAGTTCGCGAGACGCTTGTACAGCGACAGCCGCTCCTGCACGTCCGCGCAGTAGTCGGCCGGCAGGATCGCCGGCGCATGCAGGTTGATTTCGGTCGTCGCGGCGAGCGGGGCGGTGAGGTCGGGCTCCTTGCCGTTCTTCAGCGCCTTCACCGCGTCGTTCAGCATGTCCGTATAGAGCTGGAAGCCGATCTCGTGGATCTCGCCGGATTGCTTGTCGCCGAGCACTTCGCCGGTGCCGCGGATCTCGAGGTCGTGCATCGCGAGATAGAAGCCCGAACCGAGTTCCTCCATCTGCTGGATCGCTTCGAGCCGGCGCTGCGCCTGCTTGGTCAGCGCCTGCGGATCGTGGACCAGCAGGTACGCATACGCCTGGTGGTGCGAGCGGCCGACGCGGCCACGCAGCTGGTGAAGCTGCGCGAGGCCGAACTTGTCCGCGCGATGCATGATGATCGTGTTCGCGCTCGGCACGTCGATGCCGGTCTCGATGATGGTCGTGCACAGCAGCACGTTCGCGCGCTGCGCGACGAAATCGCGCATCACCCGTTCGAGTTCGCGTTCGTGCATCTGGCCGTGCGCGATCACGATGCGTGCTTCGGGCACGAGCGCCTCGAGCATCGCCTTGCGGTTCTCGATCGTCTCGACCTCGTTGTGCAGGAAGTACACCTGGCCGCCGCGCTTCAGTTCGCGCAGCATCGCCTCGCGGATCACGCTTTCCTCCTCGCGGCGCACGAAGGTCTTGATCGCGAGCCGCTTCTGCGGCGCGGTGGCAATGACCGAGAAATCGCGCAGCCCTTCGAGCGCCATCCCGAGCGTGCGCGGGATCGGCGTCGCGGTGAGCGTCAGCACGTCGACTTCCGCGCGCAGCGCCTTCAGCGCTTCCTTCTGGCGCACGCCGAAGCGGTGTTCCTCGTCGATGATCACGAGGCCGAGGCGCTTGAACTGCACGTCCGACGACAGCAGCTTGTGCGTGCCGATCACGATGTCGACGCTGCCTTCGTTGATCTGCGCGATTGCCGCGTTGACTTCCTTCGCGGTCTTGAAGCGCGACAGCTCGACGATCTGCACCGGCCAGTCCGCGAAGCGGTCGGCGAAGGTCTGCGTGTGCTGCTCGGCGAGCAGCGTGGTCGGCGACAGCAGCGCGACCTGCTTGCCGCCCAGCACCGCGATGAACGCGGCGCGCAGCGCCACCTCGGTCTTGCCGAAGCCGACGTCGCCGCACACGAGGCGGTCCATCGGCTTGCCGCTCGTCATGTCGCCGATCACGGCCGCGATGGCGGCCGCCTGGTCGGGCGTTTCCTCGAAGCCGAAGCTTTCCGCGAACTTCACGTAGTCGCGCGGATCGAGCGAGAACGCGTGGCCTTCGCGGGCCGCGCGGCGTGCGTAGAGGTTCAGCAGCTCGGCGGCGGTATCGCGGATCTGCTGCGCGGCCTTGCGCTTCGCGCGTTCCCACTGGCCGGAGCCGAGCGCGTGCAGCGGCGCGCTGTCGGGATCGGCGCCGCTGTAGCGCGAGATCACGTGCAACTGCGCGACCGGCACGTAGAGCTTGCTGTCGCCCGAGTATTCGAGATGCAGGAATTCGGTTTCGCCTTCGCCGAGATCCATCGACACGAGGCCCATGTAGCGGCCGATGCCGTGCTGCGCGTGGACGACCGGGTCGCCGACCTTCAGCTCCGACAGGTCGCGCACCATCGCGTCGACGTTGCTCGCCTGTTCCTGCCGGCGGCGGCCCGTGCGGCGGCCGAGGGCGCCGTACAGCTCGGTTTCGGTGACGACCGCGTAGCCTTCGCCCGGCACCGCGAAGCCGTTCGCGAGCGGCGCGACGCCGAGCGCGAAGCGTGCGTCGCTCTCGAGCCAGCCGGCGAAGTGGTCGTTCGACGCGGGGCGCAGATGGTGTTCGGCGAGCAGTTGCAGGATCGTCTCGCGGCGGCCGGCCGATTCGACCGTCAGCAGCACGCGCTTGCCCGACGATTCGACGAACGTGCGCAGCGACGCGAGCGGATCGTCGGCATGGCGGTCGACGGTGAGCTCGGGCAGCGCCGTCGCCCAGCCGCCGGCCGGCTGCGCGGGCAGCACGACGCGGGCGAACGGCTTCGCGAACGCGAAGAAGTCCTCGTCGGACAGGAACAGGCGCTGCGGCTCGAGGATCGGCCGCTCGCGATCGTGCGCGAGGAACGCATGGCGCTGCTTCGTGTCGGCCGTGAAGCGGCGGATCGACGCCTCGAGATCGCCGGTGAACACGAGGTGCGCATCCTGCGGCAGGTAGTGGAACAGCGTGGCGGTTTCGTCGAAGAACAGCGGCAGGTAGTACTCGATGCCGGCCGACGGCACGCCGTTGCCGATGTCCTTGTAGATCGGCGCGCGGCTCGGGTCGCCTTCGAAGGTCTCGCGCCAGCGGCTGCGGAAGGCCGTGCGGGCGGCTTCGTCGAACGGAAACTCGCGGCCGGGCAGGAGGCGCACGTCGCGTACCGGGTAGAGGCTGCGCTGCGTGTCCGGGTCGAACGCGCGGATCGAGTCGACCTGGTCGTCGAACAGGTCGATCCGGTACGGCAGCGGCGAGCCCATCGGGTACAGGTCGATCAGCGAGCCGCGCACGCAGTATTCGCCGGGCCGCACGACCTGGCTCACGTGCTCGTAGCCGGCCAGCGTGAGCTGCGCCTTCAGCTTCGCCTCGTCGAGGCGCTCGCCCTGCGCGAATGCGAACGTGTACGCGGCCATGAACGACGCGGGCGGCATCCGGTACAGCGCGGTGGTCGCGGGCACGAGCAGGATGTCGCAGCGGCCTTCGCCGAGGTCGTGCAGCGTGGCCAGCCGCTCGGACACGAGATCCTGGTGCGGCGAGAACGTGTCGTACGGCAGCGTTTCCCAGTCCGGCAGCAGGCGCACGCGCGCGTCGGGCGAGAAGTAGCGGATTTCCTGCGAGAGCCGCTGCGCGTCGACTGCGTTCGCGCAGATCACCGCGAGGAGCGGCACGTCCTGGCGGTTGTCGGCGAGATAACGGGCGATGGCGAGCGCGTCGGCGGAACCATGCGCGCCGTCGAAGGCGAAGCGCTGGCCGGGCTTGACGCGGGCAACGGGCGAGGCGGACGGGGTGGAAGCGTTATCTGGCATAGGGACGACAGGGGGTGGCGTGCACGGGCGCATCGCGGTGCGCCGGTCGAGACGAAAGACCTATTATAAAATCCGCTTCTCGATTTCATCTTTCCGGCGTTTCCCTTCGTGACTCCCCGACTTTTCGCCCTGATTCCCTGTGCCGGCACCGGCAGCCGTTCCGGCTCGGCCGTGCCGAAGCAATACCGCACGCTGGCCGGCCGCGCGCTGCTGCATTACACGCTTGCCGCGTTCGACGCGTGCAGCGAATTCGCGCAGACGCTCGTCGTCCTCGCGCCCGACGATTCCCACTTCGATGCGCGCCGCTTCGCGGGCCTGCGCTTCGCGGTGCGCCGCTGCGGCGGCGGCTCGCGCCAGGCGTCGGTGCTGAACGGGCTGCTCGAACTGGCGGAATTCGGCGCGACCGACCACGACTGGGTGCTGGTGCACGACGCCGCGCGCCCGGGCATCACGCCGGAGCTGATTCGCACGCTCGTCGCGACGCTGAAGGACGATCCGGTCGGCGGCATCGTCGCGCTGCCGGTGGCCGATACGCTCAAGCGCGTGCCGGCCGGCGGCGACGCGATCGCGCGCACCGAGTCTCGCGACGCGCTGTGGCAGGCGCAGACCCCGCAGATGTTCCGCATCGGCATGCTGCGCGAGGCGATCCTGCGCGCGCAGCGCGAAGGGCACGACCTGACCGACGAGGCGAGCGCGATCGAATGGGCCGGCCATACGCCGCGTGTCGTGCAGGGCAGCCTGCGCAATTTCAAGGTCACGTACCCGGAAGATTTCGCGCTCGCGGAAGCGATCCTCGCACGCTCCTCGAACGCTTCCTGACTTTCACCCCTCACAATCGGAATACGCATGGATTTCAGAATCGGACAAGGCTACGACGTGCACCAGCTCGTCGAGGGGCGCCCCCTCATCATCGGCGGCGTGACGATTCCGTACGAACGCGGCCTGCTCGGCCACTCGGACGCGGACGTGCTGCTGCACGCGATCACCGACGCGCTGTTCGGCGCGGCGGCGCTCGGCGACATCGGCCGCCACTTCTCCGACACGGACGCGGCGTTCAAGGGCGCCGACAGCCGCGTGCTGTTGCGCGAGTGCGCCGCACGCGTCAAGGCTGCCGGCTTCACGATCCAGAACGTCGACAGCACCGTGATCGCGCAGGCGCCGAAGCTGGCGCCGCATATCGACGGGATGCGCGCGAACATCGCGGCCGATCTCGGGCTGCCGCTCGATCGTGTGAACGTGAAGGCGAAGACCAACGAGAAGCTCGGCTATCTCGGCCGTGGCGAAGGGATCGAGGCGCAGGCCGCCGCGCTGCTGGTGAAGCAGGGCGGCTGACGCCGGGCGGCGGCGGCGCGCGGTTCGCCCGTCGCGCTGCGGAAATGAAAAATGCCACGCGGGTGCGTGGCATTTTCGTTTGGAGCGGCGACCGGGCCGGCGCGGTTGCCGGCCGGGTGGTGCAACCGCTTATTCGCCTTCTGCGGCGATCACCTGCGCGGCGGCGTTGATCACCGACGCGATGCGGCCGACGTCGCGCAGCTGCGTGACGGTCATCCCTTGCTCGTTCTTCAGCAGCGCATAGTGGGACTTCACGCAGAAGTGGCACTTGCCGACGATCGACGCGGCGAGCGCGTACATCTCGAACTTGCGCTTGTCGACGCCACCGTGCGTCGCATACGCGCCCATCCGCAGCTCGGCGCGTTGCGTCTTCAGGTCGGCATCGTCGGCCATCTCGACATACGGATACCAGGTGTTGTTCATCCCCATCAGCGCGGCCGCCGTCAGCACGGCGTTCGTCTCTTCGGGCGACAGGACGCCGGCTTCGCGGATCGTCTTGATGAGCACCGTGCTCTTCGCCGCGATGGCCGCCGCCAGCGCGACGCCCACCGCGTCGGTGCCTTCGAGCGACGAGCGCGAGATCGTGCCGTCGAGGTTCAGGCGAATGTCCTTCGCGTAATCGGGAATACGTGCCTTAATCGAATCGATGAATTCCATTGATATCTCCTATGGGTTGGCCGTTAAAAAAGCCCGCAGGCAGGACGTGCGCCGCGGGCTTCGTGCATCGATGCGCTTACAGCGTTGCGCCGCCGACTGCACGGTTGCACGGGCACAGTTCGTCCGTTTGCAGGCCGTCCAGAATCCGCAGGACTTCTTCCGGGCTGCGGCCGACGTTCAGGTTGTTCACCGAAACGTGCTGGATCGTGTTGTCCGGATCGACGATGAACGTTGCACGCAGGGCCACGCCGGCTTCCTTGTCGCGCACGCCGAGCTGGTCGATCAGCTCGCCCTTGACGTCGCCGAACGAGTAGTGGTTCAGCTTGTCGAGGTCCTTGTGCTCACGGCGCCATGCGAGCTTGACGAATTCGTTGTCCGAGCTGCCGCCCAGCAGGACGGCATCGCGCTCTTCGAACTGCTTCGTGAGCTTCGCGAATTCGACGATTTCCGTCGGGCACACGAACGTGAAATCCTTCGGATAGAAGTAGATGATCTTCCACTTGCCCGGGAACGACGCTTCGGTGACGGTCTCGAACGCCGACTGGCCGTTTTCCTCGTGATTGTTGAAGCCCGGCTTCGCGGCTACGACGGTGAAAGCTTCGAGTTTATCGCCCACGGTTTTCATGCGGATACTCCTGTATGAGTTGGGAAGAAGACTGAGTCAAGCTACCTCGGTGCTGCAACGATGATGTGACAGCATGGGTAAAACTATAACACTATTAGCTATGCGCTTCAATAGATTTTGGCTAACGATCCTCATAGCTTTTTTCAACCGGATCGATAGTGTGCAGCGCAAGAAGCGTGCGCGAGCGCGTCACGCAGTCGCACGCGCCTTGCCGGCGCCGGGGAATTCGAGCGTAACTTCGAGGCCCGCTTCCGGGTTGCGGTTGCGCAGCCGCAGCGCGCCGCGATAGCGGCCGACGAGGCGCAGCACGATCGCCATCCCGAGGCCCGTGCCGTCCGCCTTGGTGCGGGCGGTGTCCACGCGGTAGAACGGCCGCATCACGAGCGGCAGCTGATCCTCGGGAATGCCGGGGCCTTCGTCGCTCACCGACAGCTCGACGCGCGCGTGCGACACGCGCGTCTCGAGCGTGATGCGCGACACGCCGTCCTGCGTGCTCTGGCCATACTTGCGCGCGTTCTCGACGAGGTTGCCGATCACGCGGCGCATGTCGGTCTCGTCGGCTTCGATCACCGCGCTCGGCGCGAGCCGCGTGCGGATCTCGACGCCATCCTCGCCCGACACGCGGGCGGCGACTTCCTGCGCGATCGACGACAGATCGACGGGCTCGGGCTTGCGTTGCGACGGGCGGGCGTAGTCGATGAAGGCCGCGATGATGCGATCCATCTGCTCGATGTCGTCGACCATCGCGTCCTTGGTCGCCTGGTCGGACGGGCTCATCTCGGTTTCGAGCCGCAGCCGCGCGAGCGGCGTGCGCAGGTCGTGCGAGATGCCCGCGAGCATCAGCGCGCGGTCGGCCTCGAGCTGCTCGAGGTCACGCACCATCTGGTTGAAGCTGCGATTGGTCTCGGCCGCGACGCCCATCCCGCGCTCGGGCAGTAGCTCGGGCGTCTGGCCCGAGCCGATCTGCCGCGCGGCGAGCGCGAGCCGCGAGAACGGCCGGTTCACCAGGCTGGTGATGAACGCGGAGCCGAATAGCGACAACGCGAGCGCGAACAGCCCCCAGCCGGCCCACTGCAGGCCCGTGACGTTGTCGAGCTGGTCGCGGTCGAGCGCGACCCAGTAATCGTCGTCGTCGATCTTGAAGCTGATCCACACGCCGGGAATGTCGTTGACCGACTGGGCGATCACGGTATCGTCGCCGAGGCGGCTGCGGATGTCGTGTTCGATCAGGCGGTTCAGCGATTCGTCGGGCTGCAGCTTGAACTTGTCGGTCTTCTCGCGCGGGTATACGCGCACGCCCTCGTTGCTCTCGAGATCCTGCAGCAGCGCGCGCCGCAAATCGGGATCGGAATAGAGCAGGGCGGTGCGCGTGAGCTTCACGATCGCGACGAGCTGGAGAGCCACGCGCTGCGCACGCGGCTCGCGCTCGATCACGCGAAAGCTCTGGAACCACGCGGCGAGACTGACCGAGATCAGCAGCGCGATCAGCAGGAAGGTGCGCCAGAACAGCCCGCCGAACGCGAGCTGAAGGAGGCGCCGGTCGATACGCATGGGACGGGCCGTGGGCGGGCGAAACCGGAAAGGAAAAAGATCAGGCGGCGCCGTCCGGGATGAACACGTAGCCGAGGCCCCAGACAGTCTGGATGAAGCGCGGGCTGCCCGGATCCGGTTCGATCAGCTTGCGCAGGCGCGAGATCTGCACGTCGAGGCTGCGGTCGAACACTTCGTATTCACGGCCGCGTGCGAGCTCCATCAGCTTTTCGCGCGACAGCGGCTGGCGCGGATGACGCGCGAACACCTTCAGCACCGAGAATTCGCCGGTGGTGAGCGGAATTTCCTGGCCCGACTTCGTCAGCGTGCGCGTCGCGAGGTTCAGCGAGAACTCGCCGAACTCGAACACCTCGGTGGTTTCCGACGGCGCGCCCGGCAGTTCGGCCGGCGCCTGGCGGCGCAGCACCGCATGAATGCGCGCCACGAGTTCGCGCGGGTTGAACGGCTTCGGCAGGTAATCGTCGGCGCCCATCTCGAGGCCGACGATGCGATCCACGTCTTCACCCTTCGCGGTGAGCATGATGATCGGCGTGCGGTCGTTGCTGCCGCGCAGGCGGCGGCAGATCGACAGGCCGTCTTCGCCCGGGAGCATCAGGTCGAGCACGAGCAGGTCGAAACGCTCGCGCACCCAGAGCTTGTTCATTGCGGTCGCGTTTTCCGCGACGTAGACATTGAAACCCTGCTCGCCGAGATAGCGGCGCAGCAGATCGCGCAGGCGCGGGTCGTCGTCGACGACGAGAATCTTGGAGGGGTTTTTCGTTTCCATGATCGGCATCTTATCGCGAATGGGAATTGACGCACGGTCGCGTATTTTCGTGCGTTACAGTCGGTTACAAAATTTACCCGTAGTGTCGCGCCGAGTAAAGGCAGGCTATAGAGATTCCTTTACTCGAAGCCGAAATTCGGTAGATACTCCCCTGCACTCCATCATTCATCTTTGCACACCCGAATTCCGCAGGGTTTTTCAAGTACCAGAGGTAGCCGGTTGCCGCGTGACGAAGGGAACAAATCGACCAAAGAAGCGAGGACGGTCATGCGATCTGCCCGGATTGCACTGATGCTGACGATCGCGCTTGCCGGTCCGTATGCGTCGAACTTCGCGTATGCGCAGCGCCCCGAGCAGGGCGCATCGTCGCGCAAGCTGCCGCGCGGCAAAGCGCCGCAGTCCGATCGTACCGCCGAGATGACGGTCCGTTCCGCCGTGCCTCCCGATCTCGAACAGCGCCGCCGCGACGGGCACATGACGCCCGAGGAACGCCACCTTTTGCGCCAGCACATCGAAGACGCCGTTCGCGAGCTGTACAAGCGCTGACACGCCGTCCTTCGCACCACGCGAAATTCGTCGCGCGGAAAAGATTCGTAGCAATTTTTCCGTCAACTTTCGCCTGCCGATTGCCGTTGTACCGGCATCCGCACCGCCGGTGCGCTCCGGGAGTCCATGACGATGAAAGCGAACGCTGCCGCACCGGCGCCGTCGCCCGCCATGCAGTCGCCGCTCGATGCGGACGATGCATTGTTTTTCCTGAGTCGTACCGGTTTTTCTCCCGCGCCCGCCGATGTTGCGCGCGTCGTCGGCTTGACGCGCGCGCAGGTCGTGGCCGACACGCTCGGCAACGTTCGCCGCGACCCCGTCACGACCTGGCCCGACTGGATCGCCGAGTTGCCGCCGACGCGCGCGCAGCGCCAGGCGCTGACGCCCGACATGCGGCGCGACGAGCAGCGCGAGCGCAACGTTCGGTACGATGCGCTGCGCGCGGCGTGGGTCAACGAGATGATCGTCACGCCGTCGCCGCTCACCGAGCGCATGACGCTGTTCTGGCATGGGCATTTCACGTCGGGGCAGGACAAGGTGCCTTATCCGCAGACGATGGCGGCGCAGAATGCGCTGTTTCGCCGCGAGGCGCTCGGCAACTTCGGCGTGCTGCTGCATGCGGTCGCGAAGGATCCGGCGATGCTGCAATACCTCGATGGCGCGAGCAATCGCAAGGGGCGCCCGAACGAGAATTTCGCGCGCGAGGTGATGGAGCTGTTCACGCTCGGCGAAGGGCATTACACGCAAAACGACGTGACCGAAGCCGCGCGTGCGATGACGGGCTGGACGGTCGATCCCGATACGTATCGCTTCGAGGTTCGGCCCGATCTGCACGACGCCGGCGACAAGACGATCCTCGGCGAAACGGGGCCGTTCGATGGCGACGGCTTTCTCGACATCCTGCTGAAGCGGCCCGGTACCGCGCGTTTCATCGCCGCCAAGCTGTGGCGCGAGTTCGTGTCGGATACGCCCGATCCGGGCGCGCTCGATGCGGTGGCCGAACGGTTTCGCTCGAGCGGCTACGACATTCGCGCGGCGCTCGCCGCGCTGTGGTCGACCGACGCCTTCTGGGATCCTCGCAATCGCGGCGTGCTGGTCAAGTCGCCGGCGGAGTTCGTCGTCGGGTCGGTGCGGCTGTTCGACGTGTCATACGGCGATCCGCAGATGCTCGCGAACACCGTGCGCACGCTCGGGCAGAACCTGTTCTATCCGCCGAACGTGAAGGGCTGGCCGGGCGGCGCGCTGTGGATCAACAGCACCACGCTGCTCGCGCGCAAGCAGTTCGTCGAGCAACTGTTCCGCGCGACGGAGACGGCCGGCATGCACCCGCCGGCGCATGCGATGGTGCCGCCGCCGAATGCCCGCGCGCATGCGATGCCGGTGGTCGAGACGGCGTCCGCTGCCGGCATGCACGGACCGCCTGCCAAGCCCGCGCGCGCCGGCCTGCGTTTCGACCTCGAGCGCTGGCTTGCGCAATATCGCGCGCGGCCGCAGGCGATCGCCGGTTTGTCGACCGAGCTTCAGTTGCAGCATGCGGTGCTGCAACTGTCGCCGGTCGCGGCGATCGACACGGATTCGACCGGCAGCGCGTATCTCGAGGCGCTGCTGATGGATCCGGCCTATCAACTGAAATGATTCGAACGACGATGAAGCGGGGAGCCGGTGCGGCAAAGGTGTCGGACGGTGAACCAAAGGATGCGCGATGAACCGACGTGATTTTCTGACGCTGACAGGTGCTGCGGCCGCGGCCGGCGTGTCGATGTGGCAGGCGCCTGCGATGGCGGCTGCCGTGGCGCAGGCGGGGCGCCAACCGGCGGCCGGGTACGCGAACGTGCTGATCCTCGTCGAACTGAAAGGCGGCAATGACGGCCTCAACACGGTCGTGCCGTATGCGGACCCGCTGTATTACCAGTTTCGCCGCAGCATCGGCATCAAGCGCGAGCAGGTGCTGCAACTCGACGCGCACACGGGGCTGCATCCATCGCTCGCGCCGTTGATGCCGCTGTGGCGCGACGGGCAGGTCGCGGTCGTGCAGGGCGTCGGCTATCCGCAGCCGAACCTGTCGCATTTCCGCTCGATCGAGATCTGGGATACCGCGTCGCGCTCGGATCAATATCTGCACGAAGGCTGGCTGACGCGCACGTTCGCGCAGGCGCCCGTGCCGCCCGGTTTCGCGGCCGACGGTGTCGTGCTCGGCAGTGCCGAGATGGGGCCGCTCTCGAACGGTGCGCGTGCGATCGCGCTCGTCAATCCCGCGCAGTTCATTCGTGCGGCCCGGCTTGCCGAGCCGTCGTCGCTGCGCGAACAGAACCCCGCGCTCGCCCACATCATCGACGTCGAGAACGACATCGTGAAGGCGGCCGACCGGCTGCGTCCGCGCGGCGGGATGCGTGAATTCAGGACGGCCTTTCCGGCCGGCGCGTTCGGCACGTCGGTCAAGACCGCGATGCAGGTGCTGGCCGCGTGCGAAGCGTCCGGCCCGGGTGCGCAGGATGGCGTCGCGGTGCTGCGCCTGACGCTCAACGGCTTCGATACGCACCAGAACCAGCCGGGGCAGCAGGCCGCGCTGCTCAAGCAGTTCGCGGAAGGGATGAGCGCGATGCGCGGCGCGTTGATCGAACTCGGGCGCTGGAACCAGACGCTCGTGATGACGTATGCGGAATTCGGGCGGCGCGTGCGCGAGAACCAGAGCAACGGTACCGATCACGGCACGGCCGCGCCGCATTTCGTGATGGGCGGCCGCGTGGCCGGCGGGCTGTACGGTGCGCCGCCGGCGCTCGGGCGGCTCGACGGCAACGGCAACCTGCCGGTCGCGGTCGATTTCCGCCAGCTCTACGCGACCGTGCTCGGGCCGTGGTGGGGACTCGACGCGACCCGCGTGCTGCAGCAGCGCTTCGATACGCTGCCGTTGCTGAAGGCGTGAGGCGTGAGGATCAGCGGCGGCGCGCGGTGCGCCACGCGATCCACAGCTTGCGGATCGGCGTCAGCGCGATGCGCTGATGCAGCACCTGGTAGCCGTCGCGCTCGATTTCGTCGAGCAGCGAGCCGGCCAGTGCGATCTGCGCGCGCAGCGTGCGCTGGGCGCGGCGTTCAGATGCGGGGATCGCCGCTTCGGCGGCCACGAGCGCTTCGCGCGCGCGGGCCGTCTGGAATTGCAGCAATTCGGTGAAGGCCGGGCTGTAGCGGCGGTTCAGCAGATCGGCCGCGGTCACGTTGTAACGCTGCAGTTCGTCGATCGGCAGATAGATGCGGCCGTGGCGTGCGTCGTTGCCGAGATCCTGCACGAACTGCGCGAGCATCAGCGCGCGGCCGGCGTCCGCGGCCCACGGTTGCGGGTCCGTCGGGTTTGGCGAACTTGCGCGCGCGACCAGCGACGCGAAGGTGCCGCCGACCTGTGCGATATAGCGCTGCAGGTTCGCGAAATCGAGGTAGCGCGCCTGTTCGAGATCCATCCCGTAACCGTTGACGAGCGTACGGAATGCATCGGCCTCGGCGGCGATCGCCGGATGATGCTGCGCGAGCGCCTTCGTGACCGGATGCGACGGCTGCCCGTCGGCCAGCGCCGCGAGTTCCTTGTGCCACCACGCGAGCTTCGTGTGTCCGACGGTCGGGTCGCTGGTTTCCTTGACGGTTTCCTCGAGTTCGCGGCGTAGCGCGAACAGCGCGGTCAGGCGCGGCTGCGTGGCGTGCGGCGCCTGGCGCAGCGCGTAGTAGACGCTGGAGCCCGCAGGGGCGGCCTTTTGCTGACAGTAGTCGTCGAAGTTCACGGGCGGAATCGTGTGGGGAGGCGGGTTCGGGGGACGCGCGGCGGCGCGGTGCCGAAACGTCGAGCGCGGCATTCTAGCATCGCTGCACGACGGGTGCCGGCAGGGGCGAGACAAGCCCGCGCGGATCGGGTAGAATCTCGCGCTCGCCTGATCGGGCGTGCCGGTTACAAACCAACCGGCGCGATGTCCCGGGCGCGTGGTCACGCATCTTTCGTGCCGCGTGGTCAGGCGACAGAAATGCGCGTGAGTGGCGAAATTGGTAGACGCACCAGGTTTAGGTCCTGACGCCCGCAAGGGTGTGCCGGTTCGAGTCCGGCCTCACGCACCACATATCCTGCCAAGCATTCCCAAGTTTGGCCAAAGAGCCCCGTCAGTCAAGCACTTACGGGGCTTTTTGTTACCAGCTTTGCCCAACGTTTTTCCATTGATACCCGCGGAATCGGGGGCATCGCAGGGGGCAGTTTTCCTGATCTGGGGCACGTAAATGCGCCCATGACCCAATGCCCCTTACCGATGTCGCCGTCCGTGCGGCGAAGCCCCGCGAAAAGTCCTGCAAGCTTGCTGACGGCCAAGGCATCTCACGCTGGATCCGGTGCAAATGGGTCCAGCGGCAGAAGGGTGATCGAATGCAATCCATCAGTCGATGGTGGGTGTCGATTCAGGGCGAAGTGCTTGGCGGGGTAGTAAGAGGCGCGCCAACTCGAAACGCCTCTTACTCACATGCAAATCAAGTGCGTTTGAGAGGATCAAACTGGTCGAAGTCTGGCAACATCGCGTTCGAAAGGCGTTTAAGACCGATGACTATCACCAGCGAGAAGCCGATCAGGCAGCTTCGATCAGCGAAAGTACGAAGAGAACGATCCACGTCCAGAAATACGCGGGTGTCTGGCGCAGGGATTGGGCGCGTTTCCAAAGATAGACCGGCACGACAAACACCAGCTTGCCGAACTGCGACGTGTCGACGCCCGCGCGCTTCAAGCGTCGTTCGTCGACCCAGCTCAGGCCGATGTTCAGCAAGAGCGTGATCCACCAGTACTGGCCGGACTTGACTGCGATCTCGCCGGCCAGCCCGGCCATGTCGTCGGTCGGCGCTAGTGCTCCGCCGATCATTGCCTGCAACATCAGGCCGATGATCGGCGCGAATGCAAGAATCCAGACGATGGCATTGCTGATCTTCGTGTTCGGCAATGCAGGCGGCGTGGTGGAGGTTTCGAGATGCGAGGCGAGTTCGGTGTCGCCCAGCGTGCGCCAGTCGACAAAGCCTTGCTTCCATACAAGCGTGCCAAGGGTGATGACGCGTTCCTGAATGAGACGCCGCATCTCGTCATTCGAGACCGGCCCGACGCGTTGGCCGCCTTTTTCATAGTGCCAAGTATTCATGGTTGTTGCTTCTTGTACAGGACGTGGAAAGGTGATCGTGTTGGCGATTGAACTTGCAGCTGACCCATGGCGCAACTGCCTATGTCGCAGCACAAACCGGGAGCATAACCGGTGCATACCGGCTGCTAACCTTAGCCGATCTGTTGTCTCGAACAGGCTTTTCGGGCTTCCGGTGAGATTTTCCATTCAATGCCGTTCTTCGATACGAACCAATGGCGGGAGACATCGGACGAGATCGGCTGATTGTTGCGGTCGTAAAGTGCAACCTGATGGGCCTGGATCGCCCAAGCGACTTCTTTGAGCGTGCGAATCGTCTGGCGGCCTTCCGCGAAACCGTCCGCATGTGATCCGTTGGCCTCGTAGACGCCATACGCAAACGTGCAGGCGGTTGGCGCCGCCTGAGCGATCGGCCGTTCACCTCGGATCGCGTCACGAAAACCTTGCAGTTCTGCCTTGCTCGGATCATGCGAATTTCCGATGCAGTACGTCGTCAACCCGTTCTCGCCGCCTTTGGGGTCGACGTCATGGTGTGCGAGTGCATCTGTTGCGCATTGATACGCATTTCGATAGTCGGGGGTATTTTTGATATTGCCCGCAGCATAACTCGATGAGGGGATCGCCGAGAGGGTGACGACAACGGCGGCGAAAAAATTATTCACGATGAGGCTTCCAGTTGAAATTCTAGTTGGTCGGAGCGAGGCTGCTATTGGGAATAGTTGCCAGCCCTTGTCTGATTTCATCATGTGAATTTCGATATTGCTGGCTGCACGTTTGATATCGGCAGCGAAATCTCCAACTTTATAGTCGGAATCTGCCAGCGAATGACGGCGCCCGATGACTTGCTTGACTACTTCGATCTTGAACTCGTCCGTGTAGCGCTTGCCGCTCATGCTAATCTTCTCGTTTGCCATAAATTCTGGCTCGAAGATTTCTGCGAGAGGGCGGCCTGTCCATACCCGAAAAGCGCCGCCGGTCGGCTTGCCACAGCCCTTTTTTGTTTAGGCCGTGTTTTTCTCCAGCATGCAAATCCGTACGAGCAGACACGGAAACTCGGCCGCACGTAATATCGTGACCACTGCTCATTCACACACGAAGCACAATTACACCGAGGGGTCGGCCAATGAAAAATACCGTACGCATTCCATTTTCCGTTCTGACGCTGATACTGGCTGCGCCGGCATTTGCCAATACGCCTGCCGAGAACATCGCATGGAGTGCCAAGCCCGTGCAGACGGTTGCATCGGCGTCGTCAGCGTGCTCCGCGTATTCGGGGCGCGTGATGTCGAGCGGCGAGACGTTCTCTACGGAAAACGTGCTGAAAGCGCTTGGCACGTCGCTGGCTGGCGCCGCGCTGGGCGCCGTCACGGGTGGATATCAGGGCGCAGCCCCCAATCCGTGTGCCCGACCGGGCCTGTGACCGGCCCGCAAGCGAACCGCGGGAATTCCCGCTTCATCTGAAACAAGCCGGATACCAGTGCCGCGCGTCGCCCGACCCGCGGCGCTGCGTCATTCCAGGCATGCCTATTCCCAGAAGCTCCGGATCGCGACCGCCACGATCACCGGCACCGAGAACACCAGCGGGATCGCGAAATACTGCGCTTCGCGATCGACGACCCAGCTATAGATCACCCACGCCGCGCCGATCGCGAACGTGATGAGGCCGACCGTCACGGCGGCGATGTTCAGGACCAGCTTCGAAGGCTGGCGGCGCGTCTTGGTATCGTCATTGTGATCGCGCGGGGACGATTTCATCGGAAGAGTGCGGCTTCGGGCCGGAACGGGGATAAAAGCACAGGAAACCCCATCCGCACCGATCGCGCAAGAGGGCCGGCGCTGGCCGGCCCTCGTCGCGTCCGCCGGCGCGCTTTACAACCCGAACGACGTAGCCAGTTCGTCGAGCAGTTCGCGCTGGAACGCAACGAACCGCGCGCCTGGCTGCTGCGCGATCGCGAGGTCGAGCATCGGATCGGCGACGTCGGTGCGAACATCCGCCAGCGCCTCGACGATCGCGAGCCCGCAGAACGGCACGTACGCCTCCGAATAGCCGCCCTCGTGCACGATCACGAGCCGCCCGTCGCAATGGCGTTGCGCGGCCTCCTTCACCGCACGCGTCATGAACCGGTAGCTGTCGGTATGCAACTGCATGCGTGCGAGCGGATCGACCGCGCTTGCGTCGAGGCCGCTCGCGACGATGATCAGCTCGGGCCGGAAACGCTCCAGCGCCGGCAGCACGATTCGTTGGAACGCGTAGCGATACGCATCGTCGCCGCTGCCCGCGAGCAGCGGCACGTTCAGGTTCGCGCCGACGCCTGCGCCTTCGCCGCGGTCGTCGGCGCCGCTGTAGCCGGGCGGGAAGCAGCGATCCTGGTGCAGCGAGATCGTCAGCGTGTCCGGATCGTCGTAGTAGATCGACTGCGTGCCGTTGCCGTGGTGCACGTCCCAGTCGATCACCGCGACGCGCTCGATGCCGTGTTTCGCACGGGCGGCCTCGATCGCGATCGGGATGTTCGCCAGCAGGCAGAAGCCCATCGGGCGATCGCGCAGGCAATGATGGCCGGGCGGCCGCGACAGCGAGAAGGCGTTCGCCGCACGTTCGCCGAGGACCGTATCGACGGCCGCGATCGCGAGTCCGGCCGACAGCGCGGCGATCTCGTAGCTGCCCTTGCCGAACGGCGCGAGATCGCCGAGGTCGCCGCCGTTCGCGTCGCTGAGTGTGCGGAACGCGTCGAGATAGTGCGCGGGATGAATGCGCAGCAGGTCGGCGGTCGAGGCCGGCTCGGCGCCGCGCAGGTCGAGCTGTGCGGCCAGGCCCGAGGCCTGCACGAGCGACAGGAAACGGCGCTTCGAATCGGGCGATTCCGCGTAGCCCGCGCTCGACGGCGGCTGGACCCAGCCGCCGACCGGGAAGAACAGCGCGTGCGTGCCGCCGGTATGCCAGAAAGTGCGTTCGTCGGTGAAGAAGGCAGTGCGATTCATGGATGTGCGTGACCTGTCACGGTTGGGTGGAAATGGAAGGGCGCGTGCGGCGATCGATGTGGCGCAACGCGGCGAAAGACACGATTGCGACGGCCGTCGCGGCCGTGAACAGCGCGCGCATCGTGCCGCCGGCATCGAGCATCAGCCCGGCGAGCAGCGGGCCGGCCGCGAGGCCCGCGCCGATCACGAAATTGAGCGTGGCCACGAGGCGGCCCGACGTGTCGATCTGCGCGACGGTCGCGAGGATGAACGGCAGGACGAACGTCCACGCGAACTTGAACGCGAAGATCGCCGCGCTGTAGCCGCCGGCGTGCCGCATGACCGCGAGCGCGACGAGCGAGGCCGCCAGCAGCGCGTAACCGGCCGCGAGCATCGCGCGCCGCGCGAGCCGGCCGCCTGCGCACGACGCGAGCGCCGCACCGGCGATCCCCATCACGCTTGCGATCGCGAGTACGTTGCCGGTCGACTGCGGATCGAGCCCGGCTTCGGTCGCGGCGCGGCTGGCGAACGTCCACACGCTGCCGATCGCGAGATAGAACGTCAGCACCGCGCCGATCGCGAGCACGACGAAGCTTTGCGGTGTCCGCGCCGCAGCGTTGCGCGCGTTCTGCGCGGGTGCGGCTCGCGTGCCCAGCGTGGACGGAAAGCCGCGCGACAGCGGCGCCGCGACCAGCGCGAGCGCGGCGAGTGCGACATACAGCGCGCGCAACCCGAACGCAGCGAACACATGCGGCAGCACGAACAGGCCGATCGCGCCCGCGATCAACTGGCCGACGACCCACAGGCCGTACACGCGGTCGCTGTTCTCGCTCGTCGCGGCGCTCGTCATGCAGAGCACCATTAGCGAGCCGCCGCCGAGCGCGGTGACGGCGCGCAGCGCGAGCAGCGCGACGAAGCCCGGCATCCACAGCGCGGTCAGCAGGTTGCCCGCGCCGAACAGCGCGATGGCGAACGCGGCGACGCGGCGCGCGTCGACCCGGCCGAGCCACAGGTACGACGGCACGGTCGCGAGGCTGAACGCGCCGAGTTCGACGAAGAAGTAGGTGCCGATCTGCGACGCGGACAGCCCGAGCTGCGTCGCGAGCTGGCCCGCGACGGCGGGTGCCACGAGCAGCAGCAGCGGCGTGATGGCCGCGAACACGACGAGCGCGACGAGCGTCGAGCGCGCGAAGGTCGACGCGCGGCCGTCGGACGGGAGTGCGGCATCCGGTGAAAGGGTTTTCATGGCGGGTTCTCGTGTGGGATCAGAACAGGTGGTACATGCCGACCATCGCGCCGAACTGCGATGCGCCGGCGAGCGTCGTCGGGTCGTATTCGTAGACGGTCTGCGAACTCTGGCTGCTGTTGCGTGCGTAGCCGAGGTTCACGTACGCGACGGTGCGTTTCGACAGCGCGTACGTGGTGCTCGCGATGAACAGCGTCGGGTGGCCGATCGCCGGCGTGCGCGAGTCGGTGTGGTAGACGCCCGCGTTCAGGCCGATCTCGCTCGACATCTGGTAGCGCGCGCCGCCCCAGACGATCGTGCGTGCCGCGTCGAGATCGCCGGTCAGGCGTTCGACGCCCGCATAGACGGTGAGCGGCAGTGTGGCGAACGCATAGCGCGCGGCGAGCGTGCCGAGTTCGCGGCGGCGCGCCGACGTGTCGTCGGCCGCCGAAACCTCGCCATGTGCCTGATGCAGTACCGCGCTGACCGACAGGCCGTTGCTCGTGAACTGGCCGCCGAGTTCGAGCACGCGTCCGGCGCGCGTATTGCCGGCGACGCCGGACGTCGCGGCAAGCGCCTCCACGTCGAAGCCGGCGAACGTCGGCGACTGGTACTTGGCCGAGTGGTCGATGAAGTTCGCGCTCATCGGCACGATGACGCCCTGGCCGCTGTACGACGCATACCAGAGCGGGTCGTAGAACAGCGTCTTGTCGAACAGCACGCTGAACTGCCGGCCGAGCGTGACGGTGCCGACGGGCCCCGCGATGCCGACGTACGCGCCGCGGAAGAAGGCATAGCCGGGCACGGTCGCGGTGCCGTCGTTGAGGTTGAGGCCCTGTTCGAGCTTGAACAGCGCACGCCAGCCGCCGCCGAGATCCTCGTGACCTTTCAGCCCGATCTGCGAAGGCAGGATGCCGTAGTTCTGCAGTTGAACGGCCGAGTGGCGCCCGTCGGCATGCGTCAGGTATTGCACGCCGGCGTCGAGCGCGCCGTACAGCGTGAGACTCGACTGCGCGTGCGCGGCAGCGTTGCACGCGGCAAGCGTCGCGACGGCCGCGGCCGTGCGGATGAAGCGGGGTTTCGTCACGTGGGGTTCTCCATACCGTCCTGCATCGGTTTGTCGTTGGTGTTGTCGCGACGCAGTGTCCGCAGCGGGAAAACCTTCGAACAGTCGTACAGATGAACGGTGTGGAAAACCCGTGGTGCGCGACACACAAGCGGCGCGGTGCCGTCGCGCGGCGTGCTGCGGAGCAGCAACGTGCCGTGCACCGTTCAAATGGATGGGGCTGGCGCCCGTTCCGGCACCGTGGCCCGTCAAAAAAGCCGATCGCTATAATCGATCGGTGTCGTTGCGCACATCAGCAGCCCGATCGGGCAGGGGAGCGGGAAGGTGAGGATCACGACGGATTTCGGGCAGGATCTCGATGCGCTGCGCGACGTGCCGGCCGCCATCGTGCTCGACGACTTCGCCTGGCCGCCGCTGCCGTCCCGGCGCGCCGATTTCGACGGCGTCACGCGCGGCGACGCATCGCAGCGCGAACTCGGGCTGATGCTGCTCGACCTGTACGCGGTTGCCGCACGGTCCGGCATCGGCGAATTCGAATATCGGTTCTTTTCGCTGCTGCAGGCGCTCGTCCCGTTCGACGCCGCATGGACGGGCGTCGCGACCCACGTGCCGACCGGCCCGGTGATGCACAACAGCTTCCTGTACCGCCTGCCGCACGCATTCTTCAGCGACTGGAAGCGCGTGCGCGATTGCGACCCGCTCGCGCACCGCACGCTGCGCGGCGCGCATGGCCATGCGGTGCGGCTGTCGGTCGTCGAACCGGGGCTCGATGCCCGGTTTCGCGACTGGTGCGTGAAGTACGGGCTCGCACAACTGATGTGCGTGTGCACGCTCGATCGCCGGTTCGGCCTGACGACGTTCATGTCGATCTACCGCCAGGGCCTGAATCGCCCGTTCAGCGATGACGATGCACGCCGCTTCGAGGAAGTGATTCCGCATCTCGCGGCGGCGCTGACGATCAATCGCGCGGCGCAGCTCACGCGCGAACGCGGCGAGACGGTCGCGCCGGCGGCGCGTGCACTGTGCGATAACTTCGGCGTGCTTCACCACGCCGATCACGGTTTCGACGACGTGCTGCGCACCGAATGGCCGGCATGGGCCGGTGCGCGCGTGCCGGAGCCGCTCGTCGCGCATTTGCGGCGCCAGTCGGGTCAGCCATTCGTCGGCGATGCGCTGCGAATCCAGTGCGTGCCGGTTGCGGGCCTGTTCCAGATCGAGGCGCGGCCGCGCTCGCTGCTCGACCGGCTGAGCCCGCGCGAGCTCGCGGCGATCCGCTATTACGGCGCAGGGCGCTCGCACAAGGAAGTCGCGCAACAGATGGCGATTTCGCCGACGACTGTGCGCCACTACCTGCGCTGCGCGTACCGCAAGCTCGGCATGCACGACAAGAGCCAGATCGCCCGCGTGCTCGGCGCAACGGGCAGTGCGGCCGACGACGAGCCGGTGGAAGCCGGTGGCGAGTCGCGCTGAATTGCGCTGCGTCGCGCGACCGCCGCACGTTGCATGCGGTCACGCGAATGGTTGTGCCCGCAACTATTGAGCGTTATGCTCGTCAGCTCCCAGGAGACGGAATTCCATCATGAACGACACGAATTCAGGGTCGGTGCGCGCGGCGGTGGTCGGGGTCGGCGCGATCGGCGGGTTGCTGGCGGCCGCGCTGTCGCGGGCCGGCATGATCGTGAGTGCGTATGCGCGCGGCGCGACGCTCGATGCGCTGAATGCGCACGGCGTGCGTGTGATCGACGAGGCGGGCGAGACATCGTCGGTTCCGGTGCGAGCGAGTGACGATGCGGCCGCGCTCGGCGTGCAGGACTACGTGGTGATCGCCCTGAAGGCTCAGGTGCTGCCGGCGCTGGCCGCCCGAATTGCGCCGCTGGTCGGGCCGGACACCGTGATCGTCGCGGCGATGAACGGCCTGCCGTGGTGGTTCACGCACGGGCTCGAAGGGGCGCTCGACGGCGTGCCGCTCGATGCTGTCGATCCGGCCGGCGCGGTGTCGGCGGCGTTGCCGCCCGCGCAGGCGATCGGTTGCGTCGTGCACCTGTCGTCGAGTACCGACGCGCCGGGCATCGTGCGCCGTGGGCGCGGCAACCGGCTGATCGTCGGTGCACCCGATCAGCGGCTTGACGTCGCCACGGCCCGGCTCGCCGCGGCGCTCGCGGCGGGCGGTTTCGACGTCGAGTCGACGCCCGCGATCCGGACCGAGATCTGGGCGAAGCTGTGGGGCAACATGAACATGAATCCACTGAGCGCGCTGACGGGCTCGACGGCCGAGCAGCTGCTCGACGATCCGTTCACGCAGGATCTCGCGTTGCGGATGATGGAGGAGGCGGCCGCGATCGGCGCAAGGCTCGGTCTGTCGACGGGAATGAGCGGGCCCGAGCGGATCGCGGTCACGCGCAAGCTCGGCGCGTTCAAGACGTCGATGCTGCAGGATTTCGAAGCGGGGCGCGCGCTCGAGATCGGGCCGATCCTCGGCGTGTTCCCTGAACTCGGGCGCAAGCTCGGCGTGCCGACCCCGTATTGCGACGCGGTACTCGGGTTGCTGCGCCAGCGCGCGGCGAACAGCGGGCTGTAGCGCGGGCGGGGCCGCTGCATGCGCGACGCCGGCGAGACGGAGCGCTGCAGTCCGTTTGGATCGCGTAGCGCCGCATAACGCAAAGCGGGCCGCCCGCGTCGCCGGTGAGGCGACCGGGGCGGCCCGTCAAATTCGTCGGATCAAACCTGCGGGCGCCGTGCCCGTGTTGCGGCTCAGTCGTCCCGCTCGGTCGCGTGCGCGACGACCTTGTCGAGCAGCCGTTCGAACGTCTGGCGTTCGCTGTCGGACAGGCACGCGAGCAAGCTGTCGTTCCACTTGCGCACGATCGGCATGATCTTGCGATGCAGCGCGCGGCCGTCGGCGGTCAGCGCGATCAGCACGATCCGGCCATCCTCCTCGCTCGCGCTGCGTTCGAGCAGCCCCTGGCGCAGCAGCGCCTCGGCTGCCCGGCTCGCCTGGCTCTTGTCGAGATTGGTGTGGCGTGCGAGATCCATGATCGAGAACGGGCCGAAGGCGCCGACGGCGGCGATCACGCGCGCCTCGGGCAGCGAGATGTCGAGCTTGTGCCGGTACACCTCGCCGATCCCGCGGTCGGAGCGCTTCGTGAGCGCGTGGAGGCGATAGGTCAGAAACTGATCGAGCCCGGCTTGACGGCCTTTCATGTCGAATCCTGAAGAAAAAGGGCGGGCCCGATTGTTCCTGTATCGCGCGCTCGGGTCAACGGTCAGTGTGCGCCGTACTTCAGGCGTGTCAATTGCTCCGCTTCGTTCGCGAGCAGATCGACCGCGTCGCGGATCGCGACGTCGAGCGTGATCGGCCCGGGAGCCGGCGAGAAGCAGCCGGAAAAATGTTCGGACAGGCGCGGCAGCGCGGCCGGGTCGACCGCGCCCGACAGCAGCGATGCGGGCACGCCGGCGGCCCGCGCGTGCCGGCATGCGATGAACGGCGCCTTGCCGTGCAGCGTCTGCACGTCCGAGCGGCCTTCGCCGGTGATCAGCCAGTCGGCGCCGGTGAGCGCCGCATCGAGCCCGACCTGCCGCGCGACCACTTCGGCGCCCGCTTCGAACTGCGCGCCGAGCATGTGCAGCGCGAAACCGAGGCCGCCCGCGGCGCCGGCGCCCGGCAGGTCGCGGCTGCGACGGTCGAGCGCGGCTTCGAGGAGGTCGGCGAAGCGGGCGAGGGCGGCGTCGAGGGTCGCAACCTGCCCGGGCGTCACGCCCTTTTGCGGGCCGAACACGGCGGTCGCGCCGTGCGCGCCCGTCAGCGGGTTGTCGACGTCGGACATGCCGATGAATTCCGTTTCCTTCAGCCGCGGGTCGAGCCCCGACGCATCGATGCGCGCGATGTCGGCGAGCCGCGACGGCACGGGCTCGACCGGCTGGCCAGCCGCGTCGAAGCACTGCAGGCCGAGGCCTGCGAGCAGCCCGGCGCCCGCGTCGTTGGTGCTGCTGCCGCCGAGTGCGACGAAGAAGCGGCGCACGCCTTCGTCGAGCAACGTGCGGATCGCTTCGCCCATCCCGCGCGTGCTGCGTGCGTCGACCGGCACGCTCATGCCGACCGGATCCGTAATGCCGACGATCTCGGCCGTCTCGACGATCGCGGTGCGCGCGTCGATCACACCGACCGCCGCGTCGCGTGCCGCGAGCGACGCGCCGGCCACCCGCAGTGCGCGCCGCGTGCCGCCACTCGCCAGCATCGCGTCGAGCGTGCCTTCGCCGCCGTCGGCCATCGGGCAGCAGCGCACGACAGCGTCGGGCCGGGCGCGGCGGATGCCGGTGGCGATCGCGTCCGCGACCTGCTCGGCGGAAAGCGAGCCTTTGAACGAATCGGGCGCGATGACGACGACAGGCGCGGACGGGTGTTGCGGCATGGTGTCTCCGGAAGGCGTGATTGGTGTGAAGAATGGTGGGGCCGCGACGGCGGCGACCCTTCAATTGGAGCTTACAGGATGGCGGGCCCGTGGTGGATACGGCGTTCGGCATAGCGGCGATCCGCTTGCATTGCCGTGCAAAGGGCGGTTGACGCGGCGCGGACGCACGCGCGTCGCGCCGATCTGGCGGTGTGATGAAAATTGTTTGCTAGAATAGTCGATTCTTCCGGCCAAAGCCGTGCTCCGAGCCGCTTGCGCTAGCCATCCGGCGCGTGCAGGGATGGCGTGGCGCTCCGGCGCGGCGAGTGGATGTGACACACATCACGCCGCAGGCAGGCACGGCAAGGAAAACCCGATTCGCTCGAATAATTTTAGGACGATTGAAGCCATGGCTAACGTTGTTGAGAACCTCGGCAAGCTTGAACGCCGCGTGACGATTTCCCTGCCGAAAGACACCGTGCAGAAGGAAATCGACGCCCGTATCCAGAAACTCGCGAAGACCGTGCGCATGCCGGGTTTCCGCCCGGGCAAGGTGCCGGTGAAGATGGTCGCGCAACAGTACGCGGGCCAGGTCGAGGCGGAAGTGCTGAGCGACAAGATCGGCCAGGAATTCTTCACGATCAGCCGCGCGGAAAACCTGCGCGTCGCTGGCCAGCCGAGCTTCGAGCCGAAGCAGGAGCAGGCTGAAGGTGCATACGCGTTCGACGCGACGTTCGAGGTCTACCCGGAAGTCAAGATCGGCGATCTGGCGACGGCTGAAGTCGAGCGCTCGACGACGTCGATCGGCGACGCCGAAATCGACCGCACGCTGGACATCCTGCGCAAGCAGCGCGTGCACTTCCACGCACGTGGCGAAGCCGGCGAGCACGGCGACGGCGGCGCGGACACCGCAGCGAAGAACGGCGACCGCGTGACGGTCGACTTCGTCGGCAAGATCGACGACGTCGCGTTCCAGGGCGGCACGGCTGAAGATTTCCCGTTCGTGCTCGGCGAAGGCCGCATGCTGCCGGAATTCGAAACCGCGGCGCTGGGCCTGAAGGTCGGCGAATCGCGCACGTTCGATCTGGCGTTCCCGGAGGACTACCACGGCAAGGACGTCGCGGGCAAGACGGCGCAGTTTACGGTCACGATGAAGAAGATCGAGTGGCCGCACCTGCCGGAAATCGACGCGGAATTCGCGAAGTCGCTCGGCATCGAAGACGGCGACCTCACGAAGATGCGTGCCGAGATCAAGGAAAACCTCGAGCGCGAAGCGAAGCGTCGCACGCAGTCGATCGTCAAGAACCAGGTGATGGACGCGCTGCTGAAGATTTCCGAACTCGACGTGCCGAAGGCGCTGATCGAGCAGGACCAGCAACGCCTCGTCGAAATGGCTCGCCAGGATCTGGCGCAGCGCGGCGTGCCGAACGCGAAGGACGCACCGATCCCGGCCGAGATGTTCACCGAGCAGGCAGAACGCCGCGTGAAGCTGGGCCTCGTGCTGGCCGAGCTCGTGAAGTCGAACGGCCTCGAAGCGAAGCCGGAACAGATCCGTGCGGAAGTCGACGAGTTCGCGAAGAGCTACGAAGACCCGAAGGAAGTGGTCCGCTGGTATTATTCGAACCAGCAGCGCCTCGCCGAGATGGAAGCGTTCGTCGTTGAAAGCAACGTCGTCGATTTCGTGCTGGGCAAGGCGAAGGTGACGGACAAGGAAGTGAGCTTCGAAGCACTCGCGAGCGCATCGGCGCAAGCGTAAGTGTTGCTCTAGCGGCGTGCCGGCTGTCGGAGCGACGGCCCGCACGCCGTTTTTACGTCAAGCGCACGGTTGCCATTAATATGGCGATTGAGCGGGCGGCTTCCTTCCGTTCAATTTTCCATTCGAACAAGGTTCATTGAATGATCACTCGCGCTGAATTGCTGGACATGCTTGCTTCGAACGCGCCGCAGGGTTTCGAGGCGCAAGCGCTGGGGCTGGTGCCGATCGTCGTCGAAACGAGCGGCCGCGGCGAGCGTTCGTACGATATCTACTCGCGTCTCCTGAAGGAGCGCCTGGTGTTCATGGTCGGCGAAGTGAACGACCAGACCGCCAACCTCGTGGTCGCGCAACTGCTGTTCCTCGAGAGCGAGAATCCCGACAAGGACATCAGCCTGTACATCAACAGCCCGGGCGGGTCGGTGTCGGCCGGCATGGCGATCTACGACACGATGCAGTTCATCAAGCCGGACGTGTCGACGCTGTGCATGGGCCTCGCGGCCAGCATGGGCGCGTTCCTGCTCGCGTCGGGTGCGAAGGGCAAGCGTTTCGCGCTGCCGAACTCGCGCGTGATGATTCACCAGCCGCTCGGCGGCGCACGCGGCCAGGCATCCGACATCGAGATCCAGGCACGCGAAATCCTCTACCTGAAGGAGCGGCTGAACCAGTTGCTCGCGCAGCACACGGGCCAGGACGTCGAGCGCATCGCGCGCGACACCGACCGTGATAACTTCATGTCGAGCGAGGACGCGAAGGCGTACGGGCTGATCGATCAGGTGCTGTTGAAGCGCCCGTGAGCTTAAACGGGGTGCCGCCCCGATTCGGGCGGCGCCCTCAAACGTCCCGAGTGCCCTGAGCATCTGCGGCAAGCGCATCCAGCCGGCTCCGGTCGCGCCCTAGGCGCGGCGTCCGGAGCAATCGGCGTATCATGTCATCTACCTGTCCGGAGGCTCTACATTCATGGCGGACAAAAAAGGTTCGAACAGCGAGAAGCTGTTGTATTGCTCGTTTTGCGGGAAAAGCCAGCATGAGGTGAAAAAACTCATCGCGGGCCCGTCGGTGTTCATCTGCGATGAATGCATCGACCTCTGCAACGAAATCATTCGCGACGAGGCGGCTGCCGCCGGCGTCGAGGCCAGCCTGTCCCGGTCGGATCTCCCGAGCCCGCAGGAAATTCGCGACATCCTCGATCAGTACGTGATCGGCCAGGAGCGCGCGAAGAAAATCCTCGCGGTGGCCGTGTACAACCACTACAAGCGCCTGAAGCATCTCGACAAGAAGGACGACGTCGAGCTGTCGAAGAGCAACATCCTGCTGATCGGCCCGACGGGCTCCGGCAAGACGCTGCTCGCGCAGACGCTCGCGCGGTTGCTCAACGTGCCGTTCGTGATCGCCGATGCGACGACGCTGACCGAAGCCGGCTATGTCGGCGAGGACGTCGAGAACATCATCCAGAAGCTGTTGCAGAACTGCAACTACGAGGTCGACAAGGCCCAGCGCGGGATCGTCTACATCGACGAAATCGACAAGATCAGCCGCAAGTCGGACAACCCGTCGATCACGCGCGACGTGTCGGGCGAGGGCGTCCAGCAGGCGCTGCTGAAGCTCGTCGAGGGCACGATGGCGTCGGTGCCGCCGCAGGGCGGCCGCAAGCACCCGAACCAGGATTTCATCCAGGTCGACACGACCAACATCCTGTTCATTTGCGGCGGTGCATTCGACGGCCTCGAAAAGGTGATCACCGACCGTACCGAGAAAACCGGTATCGGCTTCGGCGCGACGGTCAAGAGCAAGCAGGAACGCGACGCGGGCGAAGTGCTGCGCGAGACGGAGCCGGAAGACCTGATCAAATTCGGTCTGATCCCCGAATTGATCGGCCGCCTGCCGGTGGTCGCGACGCTCGGCAAGCTCGATGAAGCCGCGCTGATGAAGATCCTGGTCGAGCCGAAGAACGCGCTCGTCAAGCAGTATCACAAGCTGTTCGCGATGGAGCGCGTCGAGCTGGAGATCCGGCCGGGCGCACTGCAGGCGGTCGCCCGCAAGGCGATCCGCCGCAAGACCGGCGCGCGCGGTTTGCGTTCGATCATCGAACAGGCGTTGCTCGACGTGATGTACGAGCTGCCGACGATGAAAGGGGTCAGCAAGGTCATCATCGACGAGAACGTCATCGATGGCGACGGCAAGCCCTTGCTGATCTACGAGGACACGCCGAAGGTGGCGGGTTCGAACTGACCGGCTTGCCGACGATGTTCTGCGAAAAAGGCCGTTCATGAGACCGTGGGCGGCTTTTTTTCGTTTATCTTGTGGGTAACTCTGACTCGACACGCGGTGGTTACTTTCTTACCGAATATTTCCCGCACTTGAAGGCTTGCAATTCGTTGTGGCGGCCTCAATTACCGAACAATTGATTCCACTCATGGGGAAATGAAATGTCAGGCACCCAACTTCTCCCGCCGGAACGCATCACGCTCCCGCTGCTGCCGCTGCGGGATGTCGTCGTTTTCCCGCACATGGTGATTCCGCTCTTCGTGGGCCGGCCGAAATCGATCAAGGCCCTCGAAGCAGCGATGGAAGGCGGCAAGCACATCATGCTCGTCGCCCAGAAAACCGCGGCCAAGGACGAACCGACCGAAAAGGACATGTACGAGGTCGGTTGTATCGCCAACATCCTGCAGATGCTGAAGCTGCCGGACGGCACCGTGAAGGTGCTCGTCGAGGGCCTGCAGCGCGCGAAGGCGTTGTCGATCGAAGAGCAGGAAACGCAATTCTCCTGCGAAGTGATGCCGCTCGAGCCCGATCATGCCGACAGCGCTGAAACGGAAGCGCTGCGCCGCGCGATCGTGTCGCAGTTCGACCAGTACGTGAAGCTGAACAAGAAGATCCCGCCGGAGATCCTCACGTCGCTGTCGGGCATCGACGAAGCGGGCCGCCTCGCCGACATGATCGCCGAGCGCCTGCCGCTGAAGCTCGACCAGAAGCAGCACATCCTCGAGATGTTCCCGGTCATCGAGCGCCTCGAGCACCTGCTCGCGCAGCTCGAAGCCGAGATCGACATCCTGCAGGTCGAAAAGCGCATCCGCGGGCGCGTGAAGCGCCAGATGGAAAAGAGCCAGCGCGAGTACTACCTGAACGAACAGGTCAAGGCGATCCAGAAGGAACTGGGCGAAGGCGAAGAGGGTGCGGATCTCGAGGAGCTCGAGAAGCGCATCAACGCCGCGCGCATGCCGAAGGAAGCGAAGAAGAAGGCCGACGCCGAGCTGAAGAAGCTGAAGCTGATGTCGCCGATGTCGGCGGAAGCCACCGTCGTGCGCAACTACATCGACACGCTGATCGGCCTGCCGTGGCGCAAGAAGAGCAAGGTCAACAACGACCTGTCGAACGCCGAGCAGGTGCTCGACGAGGATCACTTCGGCCTCGAGAAGGTGAAGGAACGCATCCTCGAGTATCTCGCGGTCCAACAGCGCGTCGACAAGGTGAAGGCGCCGATCCTGTGCCTCGTCGGGCCCCCGGGCGTCGGCAAGACCTCGCTCGGCCAGTCGATCGCCCGTGCGACGAACCGCAAGTTCGTCCGGATGGCGCTCGGCGGCGTGCGTGACGAAGCCGAGATCCGTGGTCACCGCCGTACGTACATCGGTTCGATGCCGGGCAAGATCCTGCAGAGCCTCACGAAGGTGGGCGTGCGCAATCCGCTCTTCCTGCTCGACGAGGTCGACAAGATGGGCATGGATTTCCGCGGCGATCCGTCGTCGGCGCTGCTCGAAGTGCTCGATCCGGAACAGAACCACACGTTCGCCGACCACTACATCGAAGTCGACTTCGACCTGTCGGACGTGATGTTCGTCGCGACGTCGAACTCGCTGAACATCCCGCCGCCGCTGCTCGACCGGATGGAAGTGATCCGTCTGTCGGGTTACACGGAAGACGAGAAGGTCAGCATCGCCCAGCGTTACCTGCTGCCGAAGCAGAAGAAGAACAACGGGCTGAAGGAAGGCGAGATCGAGGTCACCGAGCAGGCGATCCGCGACATCATCCGCTACTACACGCGTGAAGCCGGTGTGCGTTCGCTCGAGCGGGAAGTGTCAAAGATCTGCCGCAAGGTCGTGAAGATGCTGCTGCTGAAGAAGGCATCGGGTGCGATCAAGGTCGATGGCGAAAACCTCGATACGTTCCTCGGCGTACGCAAGTACGACTTCGGCCTCGCGGCGAAGGAAAACCAGGTCGGTCAGGTGACGGGCCTCGCGTGGACGGAAGTCGGTGGCGATCTGCTGACGATCGAAGCCGCGGTGATGCCGGGCAAGGGCAACGTGATCCGTACGGGTTCGCTCGGCGACGTGATGAAGGAGTCGGTCGAGGCGGCACGTTCGGTCGTGCGCTCGCGCTCGCGTCGTCTCGGCATCAAGGACGAAGCGTTCGAGAAGCAGGACATCCACATCCACGTGCCGGAAGGCGCGACGCCGAAGGACGGTCCGTCCGCAGGCGGTGCGATGACGACCGCGCTGGTGTCGGTGCTGACGGGTATCCCCGTGCGTGCCGATGTCGCGATGACGGGCGAAATCACGCTGCGTGGTGAAGTCCTGCCGATCGGTGGTCTGAAGGAGAAGCTGCTCGCCGCGCATCGCGGTGGCATCAAGCTCGTGCTGATCCCGGAAGAGAACGTGAAGGATCTCGCCGAGATTCCGGACAACGTGAAGAACGCGATCGAGATCGTGCCGGTCCGCTGGATCGACAAGGTGCTGGAACTCGCGCTCGAGCGTTCGCCGACCCCGCTGCCGCCGGAAGAAGAGGCGAAGGCGGCGGCACCGGTCGCCGATGCGGCGAAGGATGCCGGCTCGACGGAATTCGTCAAGCACTAAGCATCGGAACATCGTCGTTCCTGACGGTTGTTCACGAAACCCGCGGCATGGCCGCGGGTTTTTTTATGCGTAGCCGATTCGTGTGCGCGAACGTTTAAAAAATTCGCGTCAGGGCTTTGCAAAATGATCGGGGATGAATTAAACTTGCGGGCTCGCTGGTTGTTGATGCCGAAACGCAGATCGCAGCCAGAACGAATCGGAAACGGGTGCTTAGCTCAGCTGGTAGAGCGGCGCCCTTACAAGGCGTAGGTCGGGGGTTCGAACCCCTCAGCACCCACCAGTTTCCTGATTCAGCCAGACCAAGGAGCGGTAGTTCAGTCGGTTAGAATACCGGCCTGTCACGCCGGGGGTCGCGGGTTCGAGTCCCGTCCGCTCCGCCAGAAAATGAAAAAGCCCGCCTTGTGCGGGCTTTTTCATTTGCGTTTAGGGCTGCGCCTGCAAGCGCTGCCGCGGTCTGCAGGCAGGCGAGTCTCGTCC
The DNA here is from genome assembly GCF_002223365.1 of Burkholderia sp. AU6039. Classification (NCBI taxonomy): domain Bacteria; kingdom Pseudomonadati; phylum Pseudomonadota; class Betaproteobacteria; order Burkholderiales; family Burkholderiaceae; genus Burkholderia; species Burkholderia sp. AU6039. The sequence continues at coordinate 1,764,597 of NZ_NKFK01000003.1, read as the reverse complement.
GCTCCGCCAAACAAACGAAAGTGCCTGCCGAGTGCGGGCATTTTCGTTTTGTGCGCCTGTTTGCCGCGCCGTACTCGCCCACGCTACGTCTGCTTTTCTCCCGTCCCACCCCGTATGTTGTAATATCGGACGTTTTGTCCAATTTTCCCGTCACGCATGCTCGATTTCTTCCGTAATCACCAGCGCCTGATGATGGCGCTCCTGCTCCTGATCGTGTTGCCGGGGCTGGGTTTCGTCGGGATCCAAGGCTTCCGCGGCTTCTTCGACGACAGCGCGAACGTCGCGGCAGTCAACGGGCACAAGATCACGCGGGTCGAATTCGACGGCGCGTTCCGTCAGCAGATCGACCAGGCGCGTCAGGCGCTCGGCGGGCAGTTCGACATCAAGATGTTCGATACGCCCGAGCACCGCAAGCAGGTGCTCGACGGCCTGATCCAGCAACGCGTGCTGGCCGACGAGACCCAACGCCTGCACCTGACCGCCTCCGACAACGCCGTGCGCGACGCGCTGATGAGCGACCCGATGATTGCGTCGCTGAAGAAGCCCGACGGTTCGATCGATGTCGAGCGCTATGCGCAACTGCTGTCGTTCCAGGGGATGACGCCCGAGCAGTATCAGGAGCGCGTGCGCTACAGCCTCGCGCTGCAACAGATTCCGGCCAGCATCGTGTCGAGCGCATTCACGCCGAAGAGCCTCGCGCAACGCCTGTCCGAACTCGCCGCGCAGCAGCGCGAAGTGCAGGCGCTCGTGCTGAAGACGAGCGACTTCGCCGCGAAGGTCCAGCCGACCGATGCGCAGCTCGCCGCGTACTATGACGCGCACAAGCAGAGCTTCGCGACGCCGGAGACCGCGACGATCCAGTACCTCGTCTATTCGCCGGCCGCAGCGGCCGCGAGCGCGCAGCCGACCGAGGCGGACATCAAGAAGTTCTACGATGACAACCCGACGCACTTCCGCACCGAAGCGCAGGTGCGCGTGAGCCACATCTTCATCGCCGCGCCGGGCAGCGCAAGCGCGGCCGACAAGGCTGCGGCGAAGACGAAGGCCGAGCAGCTGCTGGCCGACGTGAAGGCGCATCCGGACCAGTTCGCGCAGATCGCGCAGAAGAGCTCGCAGGACGCACCGTCGGCGGCGAAGGGCGGCGACCTCGGCTTCATCACGCGTGGCTCGACGGCGGGCGGCAAGGCGTTCGACGATGCCGCGTTCGCGCTCAAGCAGGGCGACGTGAGCGGTGTCGTGCAGTCGGATCTCGGCTTCCACATCCTGAAGGCAACGGAAGTGAAGCCGGCGGCGGTCAAGCCGTTCGCGGATGTGAAGGACCAGATCGCAGTCGACCTCAAGCAGCAGTACGCATCGAAGGCGTTCACGGACAACGCGGAAGGCTTCACGTCCACCGTCTACGAAAAGGCGAAGACGCTGCAGCCGGCCGCGGACAAGTACAAGCTGACGATCCAGACGGCCACCGTCACGCCGACGCCGAATCCGCAGCTGCCGCCGACGAGCCCGCTGAACAATCCGAAGTTCCTGGCCGCCGTGTTCGCCAACGACTCGGTGAAGAGCCAGAACAACACGCAGGCGATCGACGTCGGCAACAACACGCTGATCTCGGCGCGCGTGACCGACTACAAGCCGGCCGCCGTGCCCGCGCTCGACGCGATCAAGGACGTCGTGCGCCAGAAGGTCGTGGCCGAACAGGCTGCGGAACTCGCGAAGAAGGACGGCGCGGCGAAGCTTGCCGAACTGCAGAAGTCGAAGTCGGTCGACGGGTTCGCGGCCGCGCAGAAGGTGTCGCGCACGCAGTCGCAGGGCCTGACGCCGGCTGCACTGAGCGCCGTGTACAAGGTCGATGCGAAGACGCTGCCGGCGTACGTCGGTGTCGATCTCGGCGCGGACGGCTACGCGATCTACCGCGTGAACGCGGTGATCCCGGGTTCGGCGGTCGATCCGCAGCAACTGGCCGCCGCGCAGCAGCAGATGGCGCAGGTCGACGCGCAGAGCGAAGGCGAAGCGTATCTCGCCGCACTGCGTGACCGCTCGAAGGTGAAGCTGTACGGCTCGACGGCCAGCCAGTCGCAGGACGGCGAGAACTGAGCGTCGTTTCGCACGCAACAAAAAGCCCCGCTTCATGCGGGGCTTTTTGTTTTCCGGCGGGGCGGCAGCGTCAGCCGCGCGGCTTGCCGAGCAGCGGCTTCAGCGCAGGCCAGACGTTGTCGAGCAGAATGCCTTGCGCCTGTTGTGCCGGGTGCATCTGGTCGGCCTGGAACAACTCCGGCTTGTTCTCGATGCCGGCCAGCAGGAACGGCACGAGGGGCACGCCGAGATCCTTCGACAGCCGCGTATAGACGGCGTGGAACTTCTGCGTGTAGTCGGGGCCGTAATTGGGTGGCACATACATGCCGACCAGCACGACCTTCGCCCGCGCCTGTCGTGCGCCGGCGATGATGTCGCGCAGGTTCTGCTCGGTCGTGGCGAGCGGCACGCCGCGCAGCGCATCGTTCGACCCGAGCTCGACGACGACGATCGACGGCTTGAGCCGTTGCAGCACCGCGGGCAGCCGCGCACGGCCGCCGCTCGTGGTGTCGCCGCTGACGCTGGCGTTCGCGACGCTATAATCGATTCGCTCGGTCGTGAGCCGTTGCCGCAGCAATGCCACCCAGCCGGTGTCGCGCGGCAGCCCGTATTCGGCCGACAGGCTGTCGCCGAGCACGACGATCACGGGCTGGCCTGATGTCGCCGCCGGCGTCGTTGCGGCGCGCGCCGGCACGGTGGCAGCGAGCAGGGTGCCCAGCAGCGCGGCGACCGCCGCGCGTCTTTTCCAGCGAAATGTCGTGTCCATGTTCAAGATTACCGATCCGATCATCGAAGTCCATGACGTATGCAAGCGGGTCGCCGATGCAACGGGCGAGCTGACGATCCTCGACGGCATCACGCTCGCCGTGCAGCCGGGCAGCAGCCTCGCGATCGTCGGCGCGTCGGGGTCGGGTAAATCGACGCTGCTTGGCCTGCTTGCTGGGTTGGACAGCGCGACGAGCGGCACGGTTCGCCTGCTCGGTCGTGCGCTCGACCAGCTCGACGAGGATGCGCGCGCGGCGCTGCGCAACGGCGCAGTCGGGTTCGTGTTCCAGTCGTTCCAGTTGATGCCGCACTTGACGGCGCTCGAGAACGTCATGCTGCCGCTCGAGCTGCAGGGAGGCATCAGCGCGCGTGAAGCAGCCGATCGTGCCCGGGCGCTGCTCGTGCAGGTCGGTCTCGGCGAGCGTACTGCGCATTATCCGAAGCTGTTGTCCGGGGGCGAGCAGCAGCGTGTCGCGCTTGCACGCGCATTCGTCACGCGCCCGGCGATCCTGTTCGCCGACGAGCCGACCGGTAGCCTCGATGCGGCCACCGGCCATGCGGTCATCGACCTGATGTTCGAGCTGAACCGCACGCATGGCGCCACGCTCGTGCTCGTCACGCACGATGTCGAACTCGCGCGCCGCTGTGCGACGACCGTGACGATCGACGCCGGCCGCATCGTCGAGCCGCACGCGGAGCAGCGCGGCACCTGAATTGAGCGGCCGGCCGCGCAAGCAGGGCTGCGCGGCCGGCATCGGCATGACGCCGATACCCGAGCGCGTCAGCGCTTCAGCGCCGCGCGGGCGCGCTCGATCAGCGCAGTAGTCGACGAGTCGTGCCTGGCCGGATCGACCGACTCGGCCGTCAGGTCGCCTTCCACCACCTTGCCGAGAATTTTGCCGAGCTCGACGCCCCACTGGTCGAACGGATTGATGTCCCACACCGTTGCCTGCACGAGCACCTTGTGTTCATACAGCGCGATCAGCGCGCCGAGCGTGCGCGGCGTCAGCGCATCGACGAGCAGTGTCGTCGTCGGGCGGTTGCCCGGGAACGTCAGGTGCGGCGCGAGCGCTTCCTTGCCCGGCCCCGCGACCTTGCGCGCTTCGTCGAGCGTGCGGCCGAGCATCAGCGCCTCGCTCTGCGCAAAGCAGTTCGCCAGCAGCTTCGGATGATGGCTCGCGAGCGGATGCTCGGGCGTCAGCACCGCGATGAAGTCGATCGGCACGATCGTCGGCCCCTGGTGCAGCATCTGGAAGAACGCGTGCTGGCCGTTGGTGCCCGGCTCGCCCCACGTGACGGCGGAGGTCGGGTAGTCGACGAAGGTGCCGTCCAGGCGCGCGGATTTGCCGTTGCTCTCCATTTCGAGCTGCTGCAGGTACGACGGCAGGTAGTGCAGCGCTTCCGAATACGGTGCGACGAGATAGCTCTGCGAACCGAAGAAATTCCGGTACCAGATGCCGATCAGGCCGAGCAGCACGGGCAGGTTGCGCTCGAGCGGCGCTTCGCGGAAATGTCGGTCCATGTCGTTCGCGCCGGCCAGCAGCTCGTCGAACTGCTCGGGGCCGATCGCGATCATGATCGACAGGCCGACTGCCGACCACAGCGAGTAACGGCCGCCGACCCAGTCCCACATTTCGAACACGTTGTCCGCGGCGATGCCGAACTTCACGACTTCCGCCGGGTTCGCCGACACGCCGACGAAGTGCTTCGCGAGCGCGTCCTCGGGGCAGCCGCGCGCGACGAACCAGTCGCGCAGCGAGCGTGCGTTCGTCATCGTCTCGAGCGTCGTGAACGTCTTCGACACGATGATCGCGAGCGTTTCCTCCGGATCGACCTGCTCGAGTACGCGCGCGAGATCGGCGCCGTCGACGTTCGACACGAAGTGCGTGGTGATTTCAGGCGTCGCGACGTGGTGCAGCGCATGCACGACCATCTTCGGCCCGAGATCGGAGCCGCCGATGCCGATGTTGATCACGTGGCGGATGCGCTTGCCGGTGTAGCCCGTCCACGTGCCGCTGCGCACGGCGCGCGCGAAGGTCGCCATCTTCGCGCGCTCGGCGCTGATCTGTGCGTGGAACGGCGCTTGCGGATCGGTCGCGCGCAGCGCGGTGTGCAGCGCGGCACGGCCTTCGGTCGGGTTGACGATCTCGCCCGCGAACATCGCGTCGCGGCGTGCTTCGACGCCCGCGTCGCGCGCGAGCTGCACGAGCAGGCGCAGCGTGTCGTCATTGATGCGGTTCTTCGAGAAATCGGCCGCGAGGCCGCCGCCTGCGAGCGTGAAGCGTTCGGCACGCGTCGGCGTGGGGTCGTTTTCCGGCGCGAACCAGTCGCGCAGGCGAGCATGGCGGATTTGCTCGAAGTGGGATTGAAGGGCAGTCCAGGCGGGGAGCGAATTCAGCGTCATGGCGGTTCGAGTGAAGCGTGAATCGGGAGGAATGCCGCGCCGGCTCATCGGGATCGGAAGGCCGGCGGACGAGAGGGCCCGCCGTGCGGCGGGGCAGTCAGTATAGCGGCCTTATGTGTCGGCGCGCGGCGACGCGTAAAAAAGGCGATTGATCAGCGTGCGCACCATCGGCGCGAGTTCGCCGGCCGTGAGTCCGGCCGGGCCGGTGCCGTGTGCGGTCAGCGTGTCGGCCGCGAGGCCGTGCAGGTAGACGCCCGCGAGCGCGGCCTCGTACGGTGCGACGCGCTGCGCGAGCAACGCGCCGATCAGTCCGCCGAGTACGTCGCCGGTGCCGCCCGTGGCGAGCGCCGCATTGCCGGTCGGATTGATCGTCACGCGGCCGTCGGGCGCCGCAATCACCGTGCCCGAGCCTTTCAGCACGACATGCGCCGCATAACGAATCGCAAGCGCCTGCGCGGCCGCGACGCGGTCGCGCTGGATGGTCGCCGTGTCGCTGCCGAGCAACCGGGCGGCTTCGAGCGGATGCGGCGTCAGCACGCACGGATTGCCGCGCGCACCGCGCGTGGCGACGGCGGTCGCGAGATCGGCATGTGTCGCGACGAGGTTCAGCGCATCGGCATCGAGCAGCGTCGCGGCATCGTGCGCGAGCACGTCGCGCACGAGCGTCGCCGCGGCCTCGCGCGTGCCCAGCCCGCAGCCGGCCGCGATGGCGGTCATCGCGCCGAGATCGAGGCCGTCGGCCGGATGCAGCATCAGTTCGGGGAACGGTGGGTCGTACGGCGGTGCGCCGGCGCCCAGGAAGCCGACGTGCACCTTGCCGGCACCGGCGTACAGCGCGGCGCGGGCGGCCAGGATCGGCGCGCCGCACATGCCCGTGTCGCCGCCGAGTACCGCGAGACTGCCGAACGTGCCCTTGTGGGACGCGAATGCGCGCGCGGGCAGGGCGGCGGCGAACCGCGCGGGTGTGTTCAGCATGATGGCCGGCGCGGCGGGTGGCGCGGCGTCGAGCGAGGCGACGTCGATCTCGCCGGCGAGATCGCGGCCTTCGCCCGTGTAGAGGCCCGGCTTCGCGGCGATGAAAGTGAGCGTATGGGTGGCGGCGACGGCGACGCCCGCGCCGACGATCCGGCCCGTATCGCTGTCGAGCCCGCTCGGGACATCGAGTGCGAGCACGTGGCCGCCGCTGCGCGCATGCGCGGCGATGCGCTGGGCCTGCTCGGCGAATGCGCCGTCGAGCGCGCGGCCGAGACCGATGCCGAACAGCCCGTCGACGATCCATGCAAAGCTGTCCAGCGAAGCAGGCGGTGTGGCGGATACCGGTACGCCCGCCGCGCGCGCGAGGCCGAGCGCCCATTGCGCGTCGTCTGGTTTGACTGGCACCGGCATCCACGCTTGCGTGGCGACGCCAAGCTGCTGGAGGTGAGCGGCGGCAACCAGCGCATCACCGCCGTTGTTGCCCGGGCCGACCGCGAACCACACGGGCCGGTCGTCGCCGGCCATGCGCTCGGACAGCCAGTGCGCGGCGGCGGCGCCGGCGCGACCCATTAGCGTATGCGGCGGCAGCGCCGCCGCGGCGTCGATTTCGGCCGTGCGCAGGTCGGCGACGCGCAGCAGCGCGATCGGATCGGAATCGGGGAGCGGGCGGGTATTGGCGGTCATCGCGGGGTCGTGGCGGCTGGCTAGGTGGCCGCCGGGGACGGGCCCGCGGCGGTCAGGTCGTGAAGCGCCCGGCGCGCAGCGCGGCGAGCGTGTCGGCGGGCCAGTGCTGCACGTCGCCGCCCAGATAGTCGGTCACCACTTTAGCAGACCCGCAGGCGAGCCCCCAGCCGGCCGGACCATGTCCGAAATTGACGAACACGCGCGGATGCGGGGTCGGACCGACGACCGGCAGGCCGTCCGGCGACAGCAACTGCGTGCCTTGCCACGACAACGCGGCCGAGATGCGTGCGGCGCCGGGCACCCAGTCGTGGACGGCCTGGCCGAGCAGCGCGAGCGCGGCCTCGGACAGCGGCTCGGCGAGCGGCTTCGCGGTCTCGGGCAGGCTCTGCAGCACCGCGCCGCCGCCGACGCGCAGCCGCTGGTGGGTGCGCGTGATCGAGATCCGCTTGATCGAATCGATGACGTTCAGGTGCGGTGCGTGTTCTTCGTACGCGACCGGTGCGGTGAGCGTATGGACGCGCACCGGGTGCAGCGGCAGGCGCCAGCCGAGCCGGTCGAGCAGCGGCAGGCTGCCGGCGCCGGCGGCGACCACGATCGCATCGGCGGAAATCACGTCGACCTCGCGTGCGTTCGACGCACGCCGGTCGCCGGGCGGGACGAGCTCGACCGCGGCACGGCCGGTGTCGACGCGGATCGCGGCGACTTCCGCGCCGAAGCGGAACTGCACGCCATGCTCGTCGAGCGTCTGCTTGACCAGTTTCGCGAACAGCGGGCAATTGCCGGTGCGTTCGGTCTCGAGCAGCACGCCGCCGGCGAAGCCGGGCTCGGCCGGCACCGACGGTTCGAGCGCCGCGCATTCGTCGGCGGAGAGCAGGCGGTACGGCTGGTCGAGCGTGCGCAGCAGGTCGAGCGCGGGCTGCATCGCGTCCCAGTCGCGCGGATCGCGCACCACGTGCAGGATGCCGGGCTTCTGTTCGAATTCGAGTTCGAGGCGCGTCTCGATGTCGGCGAGCGTGTCGCGCGACGCATCGATCAGCGGGCGCAGCCGCGCGTACTGGGCGGCGAACGCGTCGGGTTCGCGCAGCGTGCCGAGCTGCTTGACGAAGCGGCGCACGCCGCCGTTGAAGCCCGGCTTGTAGACGATGCCGCTGTCGCGCGGCTGGCGCTGGCGCATGAAGGTCGGGCCGAACCAGACGTCGAGCGGGCTCGGCAGCAGCGCGCCGCCGTCGCCGTAGGTCGCACCCTGCGCGACGGTGGCGTGACGTTCGACCACGCACACGCGATGGCCGGCCGCGCGCAGCTGGTAGGCGGTGGCGACGCCGCTGATTCCGCCGCCGATGACGATGACATCCATGGATTGCTTCGATGACGGGCGGCGCGCAGGCGCCGCCCGGTGAGAATTCGCTGAGGGCCCCGGCCCGGTGAACCCGGAATGATAGCGCCAAAATCGCGGGAACCGGCGCCGGGAGAGCACGGACCGTGCAGCCGCGCCACGGCCGCCGGCTGCCGCGCCCGCGCGGGCGGGCTGTACACGGCGCGCACCGCGGCACCGTTGCGGTGCATGCGGGCTACCGATTGGCCGGTCTGGGGCGACCGACTTCCGGGTATAATTACGGCCTTCCTTTCGCCCCACGTCGCCACTTCGCGCGACTCATCGACGTCAGTCCAGCCCATGGCTCACTTCTCGTGTTTTCCCGGCGCTTCGGCCCTCTCCGATTTCCGTCAAACCCGTCTGCTCGACACGCTCAAGCAAATCGACGCCAACATCGTCGCGGTGCGCGGGCAGTTCCTGCACTTCGTCAATGCGGCCGAGCCGCTGTCGGCCGACGACAGCGCGCGCATCGACGCGCTGATGCACTACGGCGCGCCGTTCGAGCCGGCGGCCGAGAAGGGCACGGCCGAGACCTTCGTCGTGCTGCCGCGTTTCGGCACGGTCTCGCCGTGGGCGAGCAAGGCGACCGACATCGCGCAGCACTGCGGCCTCACGCAGGTGCGCCGCATCGAGCGCGGTGTCGAATTCACGGTCACGCTGAAGTCGGGCCTGCTCGGCGGCAAGAAGGCGCTGTCGGACGACGCGCGCGCAGCCGTGGCGGCCGCGCTGCATGACCGGATGACCGAAAGCGTGGTCGCGGCTCGCGACGACGCGAAGCACCTGTTCGACGAACTGCCGGCCAAGCCGCTCGCACGCGTCGACGTGCTGGGCGTCGGCCGCAGCGCGCTCGAACGCGCGAACGTCGAGCTGGGCCTCGCGCTCGCCGACGACGAGATCGATTACCTGGTCGACGCGTTCCGCAAGCTCGAACGCAACCCGACCGACGTGGAACTGATGATGTTCGCGCAGGCGAACAGCGAGCACTGCCGCCACAAGATCTTCAACGCGCAGTGGACGATCGACGGCGAGGCGCAGGACATGTCGCTGTTCGCGATGATCCGCAACACCGAGAAGCTGAACCCGCAGGGCACGATCGTCGCGTATTCGGACAACTCGTCGATCATGGTCGGCGCCGAAGCCGAACGCTGGTTCCCGCGCAACGCAGGCGCGGCCGGCGAGCCGGGTGAACGCTATGGCCGCCACACCGAGCTCACGCACACGCTGATGAAGGTCGAGACGCACAACCACCCGACGGCGATCTCGCCGTTCCCGGGTGCGGCGACCGGCGCGGGCGGCGAGATCCGCGACGAAGGCGCGACGGGCCGCGGTGCGCGCCCGAAGGCCGGCCTCACGGGCTTCACCGTGTCGAACCTCGATCTGCCCGACGCACGCCAGTCGTGGGAAAACGCGCGCGACGCGGCCCAGCCGGTCGGCGAGCGCAACCCGAACGAGCAGCACGGCCCGTACGGCCGCCCCGACCGCATTGCGTCGCCGCTGCAGATCATGATCGACGGCCCGCTCGGCGGCGCCGCGTTCAACAACGAATTCGGCCGTCCGAACCTCGGCGGCTATTTCCGCGTGTACGAGCAGAACGTCGGCGGGAAGGTGCACGGCTATCACAAGCCGATCATGATCGCGGGCGGTCTCGGCAACATCGCCGACCAACATACGCACAAGCACGACGTGCCGGCCGGCTCGCTGCTGATCCAGATCGGCGGCCCGGGCATGCGGATCGGGATGGGCGGCGGCGCCGCGAGCTCGATGGCGACCGGCGCGAACACGGCCGAACTCGACTTCGACTCGGTGCAGCGCGGCAACCCGGAAATCGAGCGTCGCGCACAGGAAGTGATCAACGGCTGCTGGCAGCTCGGCGCGGAAAACCCGATCCTGAGCATCCACGACGTCGGCGCGGGCGGCCTGTCGAATGCGTTCCCCGAGATCGTCGACGGGGCGGGCAAGGGCGCGCGCTTCGAGCTGCGCAAGGTCGCGCTCGAGGAATCGGGCCTGTCGCCGCGCGAAATCTGGTCGAACGAAGCGCAGGAGCGCTACGTGCTGGCGATCGCGCCGGCCGACCTGCCGCGCTTCGAGGCGATCTGCGCCCGTGAGCGCTGCCCGTTCGCGGTGGTCGGTGTCGCGACCGACGAACGCCAGTTGAAGCTCGTCGACGACGAAGCGACGGGCGCCGACGAATACCCGGTCGACATGCCGATGGAAGTGCTGCTCGGCAAGCCGCCGCGCATGCATCGCGACGTCACCCGCGTTACGACCGAGCGTGCGCCGGTCGACGTGACGGGCATCGCCTTGTCGGCGGTCGCGGTCGACGTGCTGAAGCACCCGACGGTCGGCAGCAAGTCGTTCCTGATCACGATCGGCGACCGCTCGGTCGGCGGCACGTCGGTGCGCGACCAGATGGTCGGCCCGTGGCAGGTGCCGGTGGCCGACTGCGCGGTCACCGCGCTCGACTACGCGGGCTTCAAGGGCGAGGCGATGACGATGGCCGAGCGCACGCCGCTCGCCGTGATCAATGCGCCGGCATCGGGCCGCATGGCGGTCGGCGAGGCGATCACGAACATCGCGAGCGCGCCGATCGCGTCGCTCGACAAGCTGAAGCTGTCGGCGAACTGGATGGCGGCATGCGGCACGGCCGGCGAGGACGCCGCGCTGTTCGACACGGTCAAGGCGATCGGCATGGAGCTGTGCCCGGCGCTCGGGATCGGCATCCCGGTCGGCAAGGATTCGCTGTCGATGAAGACGAAGTGGGACGAGCAGGGCGTCGCGAAGGAAGTGGTGTCGCCGGTGTCGCTGATCATCTCCGCGTTCGCGCCGGTCGAGGACGTGCGCCGTCACCTGACGCCGCAACTGCGCCGCATCGCCGACGCGGGCGACAGCGTGCTGATCGCGATCGATCTCGGCCGCGGCAAGAACCGGATGGGCGGCAGCATCTTCGCGCAGGTCACGCAGCAGGTCGGCGACACGACGCCGGACGTCGACGATGCGGAAGACCTGAAGCGCTTCTTCAACGCGATCCAGTCGCTCAATGCGCAAGACAAGCTGCTGGCCTACCACGACCGCTCGGACGGCGGCCTGTGGGCGACGGTGTGCGAAATGGCGTTCGCGGGCCACGCGGGCGTGTCGCTGAACGTCGACATGCTGACGCTCGACCCGAATCACGAATCCGACTACGGCGACGCGAAGGACTGGGCGAAGCAGACGAGCGGCCGCCGCGAGGATCGCACGCTGCGCGCGCTGTTCTCCGAGGAACTCGGCGCCGTCGTGCAGGTGCGTGCGACCGATCGCGACGCGGTGCTCGGCGCGCTGCGCGAGTTCGGCCTGTCGGCGTGCTCGCACGTGATCGGCTCGGTCAACGATCGCGACGTGATCGAGGTATACCGCGACGCGAAGAAGATCTTCGACGCACCGCGCACCGAACTCCATCGCGCATGGAGCGAAGTGAGCTGGCGCATCGCGCGCCTGCGCGACAACCCCGCGTGTGCGGATGCCGAATACGACGCACTGCTCGACGCGGCCGATCCGGGCATCTCGCCGGTGCTGAGCTTCGATCCGGCCGACGACATCGCCGCGCCGTTCATCGCGACGGGCGCACGGCCGCGCGTCGCGATCCTGCGCGAGCAGGGCGTGAACTCGCATCTGGAAACGGCCTACGCGTTCGACCGCGCGGGCTTCGATGCACACGACGTGCACATGAGCGACCTGCTCGCCGGCCGTGCCACGCTCGCCGATTTCGCGGGTGCGGTCGCATGCGGCGGCTTCTCGTACGGCGACGTGCTGGGCGCGGGCGAAGGCTGGGCGAAGACGATCCGCTTCAACGCGAACCTCGCCGACATGTTCTCGGCCTTCTTCGCACGTCCCGACACGTTCGCGCTCGGCATCTGCAACGGTTGCCAGATGCTGTCGAGCCTCGCGTCGATGATCCCGGGCGCGGATGCGTGGCCGAAGTTCACGCGCAACAAGTCCGAGCAGTTCGAGGCGCGCTTCTCGTTCGTCGAAGTGGAGAAATCGCCGTCGATCTTCTTCGCGGGGATGGAAGGCTCGCGGATTCCGGTCGCGGTCGCGCACGGCGAAGGCTATGCGGACTTCTCGCAGCAGGGCGACATCGATCGCGTCGCGGTCGCGATGCGTTTCGTCGACCACCGCGGCGAAGCGACCGAGCGCTATCCGTTCAACCCGAACGGCTCGCCGGCCGGCATCACGTCGGTCACGACGGCCGACGGCCGCTTCTCGGTGCTGATGCCGCACATGGAGCGTGTGCATCGCACGGTCGCGATGAGCTGGCACCCGGAAAGCTGGGGTGAAGCGAGCCCGTGGATGCGCGTGTTCCGCAACGCGCGCCGCTGGATCGGCTGATCGGAATGATGTTCGATCCGCACGCACCGGTCGAGGTCGTCACGCTGCGCGATGAGCGTGCCAGCGAGGCCGACGCGATCGGCCGCGTGATCGTCGCCGCGTTCGCGGGCGAGCCGGAAGGCGGCCAGTTCGAACGGCGGATCGTCGATACGCTGCGTGCCGACGGTGCGTTGAGCGTCTCGCTCGTCGCGGAGCGCGACGGCCGCCTGATCGGGCACGTTGCGTTCTCGCCGGTGTCGATCGGTGGCGAACCGTCCGGCAGCCAGGGCTGGTACGGGCTGGCGCCGCTCGCGGTGCTGCCCGATTGCCAGCGGCAGAGCATCGGTGCGGGGCTGGTGCGCACGGGGCTCGACGCGTTGCGCCGGCTTGGCGCGCGCGGTTGCGTGCTGCTCGGCGAACCCGCGTACTACACGCGGTTCGGCTTTGCGCCATCCGGCGACATTGTGTTCCCGGGCGTGCCGCCCGGGTATTTCCTCGCGCTGTCGCTCGACGATTCGGCGCCGCGGCCGTCAGGTGACGTTCGCTATCACGACGTGTTCCATCCTGCCTAGCCTGCCGCGCTTGCGGTGCGCGCGAATCCGGCACGGGAAAGGCCGCTCTTCGGAGCGGCCTTTTTCTTTTGCCGGGCTGCCAGCGAAGCGCATCGTGACTCGTCCGCAGGCAGTGTGCGCGGGCAATAAAAAACCGCTCCGAAGAGCGGCTTTTCGAGGCGCGTGTGGCGCGTGCCGGCGTTACTTGACCGTTGCCTGCTGGCGCAGACCTTCCTCGAACGCCTGCAGCTTCTGCTGCACGAGCTGCTGCGCGATCTGCTGCTTCACCTGCTCGAGCGGCGGCGGGGCGATGTCGCGGATGTCGTCGACGCGGATGATGTGCCAGCCGAACTGCGTCTTCACCGGCGTGTCGGTCATCTGGCCTTTCTGCAGCTTCTGCGCGGCCGCCGCGAATTCCGGCACGTACGCCTTCGGGTCGGACCAGTCGAGATCGCCGCCGTTCTTGCCCGAACCCGGATCCTTCGAGTATTGCTTCGCGAGATCCTCGAATTTCGCGCCGGCCTTGATCTTCGCGATCAGGTCCTTCGCCTGCTGCTCGTCGCTGACGAGGATGTGGTGCAGGTGGTATTCGCGATTGCCGCCGGCGCCCTTGACGAGGTCGTCGTAGCGCGCCTTCACTTCGGCGTCGGTCGGCTGGTTCTTCTTCAGGAAGCTCTCGATCATCGAACGCAGCACGACGGTCTGCTGCGCGACGGCGACCTGCGCCTTCACGTCCGGACGGTTCGGGATGCCTTCACGGATCGCTTCCTGCATCAGGATTTCGCGGTTCACGAGTTCCTGGCGCACGGCCTGCTGCAGTTGCGGGCTGTCGGTCTGGCCTTGCTGGACGAGCTGAGCCACCATCGCGTCGGCGCGCGACTTCGGAATCGGCGTGCCGTTGACGACGGCGATGTTCTGGGCAAATGCCGGTGCCGCTGCAAAAGCAGCCGCCGCGACCCACAGGCGGGGGGATTTCAGGATCATCGGGAATTCCTAATGAGACTAGATTGAAGATTCGTTGAATTCTTCGGGCGTGTAAGCCACGATCGCGAGCGCGTGAATGCCGCGCTGCATCGCATCAGCGAGCGCATCATACACCAGCCGGTGCCGCGCGACGCGCGGCTTGCCCGCGAAGGCGGCCGACACGATCGTGACCGTGAAATGGCCGCCGGCGGACGCGCCGGCGTGGCCCGCGTGCTGTGCGCTGTCGTCGCGCACGGTGAGCGACAGCGGGGCGAGCGCCGCGGTGAGGCGCGCTTCGATCAGCGCGATGCGCTCGTCGGGCGACGCGTGGAGAAAGGCGTCCGTCATGTCACTCGTCCTTCAGGTATTTCGTGAGCCACAGGCTCTGCAGGATGATGAATACGACCATCGCGCCCGTCGTGCCGAACAGCTTGAAGTTCACCCATTGCGATTCGGTGAAGTTGTGCACCACGTACAGGTTCGCGACACCGAGCACCGCGAAGAACAGCGCCCAGGCGACGTTCAGCTTGTCCCACACGGGGTGCGGCAGCGTGAGCTGCTTGCCCATCATCTTCTCGATCAGGTTGTTGCCGAACGCATAGCGCGCGGCGAGCAGCCCGATCGCAAACAGCCAGTACAGCACAGTCGGTTTCCATTGAATGAATTTCTCGTCATGCAGGACGAGGGTGGCGCCACCGAAAACGACGATCACGCCGAGGCTGACCCACAGCATCGTGTCGACCTTCCGGTGCCGGAAGGCAACCCAGGCGACCTGGGCCAGCGTCGCGACGATCGCGACGGCGGTGGCGGTAAAGATGCCCCAGACCTTGAAGGCGGCAAAAAACAGGATGATCGGAAACAGATCGAACAGGAATTTCATGGCGCTCGCAGCTGCGTGAAAGGCCGCTTGCGCGGCCTTTCACCGTTGTAGGGACCCGCCAGGCACCGCCGGAGCGGATCGGGGCGGCGGCGCGAGGGGCGCCCCGCGGATCCGCCCGGCGCCGCTCATTCGTTTTCGGGTCGGGACTCGAAGTTTAACGCAGCCGAATTGATGCAGTACCGCAAACCGGTCTTGTCGCGCGGGCCGTCCTCGAAGACGTGGCCGAGATGCGCGCCGCAGTGGTTGCAGCGCACCTCGACGCGCACCATCCCGTGCGAGTAGTCGACCTTTTCGTCGATCACCTCGCCGTTGAGCGGCTTGAAGTAGCTGGGCCAGCCGCAGCCCGAATGGAACTTGGCGCCGGACTCGAACAGCGGCGTGCTGCAGACGACGCATTTGTAGATGCCGTCGTCTTCGGTGTCGGTGTATTCGCCGGTGAACGCACGCTCGGTGGCCGCATGCTGCGTGACTTCGTACTGCATCGGCGTGAGCCGGCGGCGCAGCTCGGCGTCGTCCTTCTCGTACGGGAAGGTCTTGTCGTCGGAATCGTGGGACATGTGGGGTTCTCCTGATCGGTCGGTCGATACGCGCGGGTCGGGGCTCAGGACGAGCAGCTCACTTCGAGCGACCCGGCCCAGTCGGGCGGCAACGCCGCGTACGCTTCATGCTCCGGTTGTTCGTCGAACGGGCGGCGCAGGATCTGCGCGAGCCGCTCGACCTCCGAAAAATCCTTCTCCTTCGCGCGCCGGATCGCGACTTCGGCCAGATGGTTGCGCAACACGTATTTCGGGTTCACGCGGTTCATCGCGGCGGCACGTGCCGCGTCGTCGCGTGTTTCCTCGGACAGCCGCGCGCGGTAGAGGTTCGCCCACGCATCGAACGCGTCGCGGTCGATGAACAGGTCGCGCACGGGCGCGTCGCGGCTCGCGTCGTGCTTCGAGACCTGCGCGAGCCGGCGGAACGTCAGCGTGAAATCCGCGTGGCTCGCATGCATCGTCTCGAGCAGCTTGTTGGCGAGCTCGGCATCGTTCTCGCGTTCGAGCGCCAGGCCGAGCTTCGCGCGCATCGCACGTTCGAGCGCGGGGCCGAAACGGTCCGGGAACGTCGCGAGCACGGCCTGCGCGTCCTCCACCGCACGCTCGGCGCGCGCGTCGTCGTCGGCGATGCCGTGCTGCAGGCCGATCAGCGGCAGCAGCGCCTGCGCGAGGCAATAGCAGTTCCAGTGCGCGATGCGCGGCTGCATCCGGTATGCATAGCGGCCGCTCGTATCCGAGTGGTTGCAGATGTGGTTCGCGTCGAACGCGTCGACGAAGCCGAACGGGCCGTAGTCGATCGTCACGCCGAGGATCGACATGTTGTCGGTGTTCATCACGCCGTGGCAGAACCCGACGGCCTGCCACTGCGCGACGAGGTCGGCCGTGCGCAGCGTCGCGGCTTCGAGCAGCGCGAGGTACGGATCGTCGACGTGGCGGCAATCCGGATAGAAGCGGTCGATCACGTGATCGGCGAGCTGGCGCAGCAGGTCGGGGCGATCGTTCGAGAAGAAGTGCTCGAAGTGGCCGAAGCGCACGAAGCTCTCCGACACGCGCGTGACGACGGCCGACGTCTCGATCTCCTCGCGCACCACCGGCTGGTCGGAACCGATCACCGTCAGTGCGCGCGTGGTCGGGATGCCGAGGTGATGCATCGCTTCCGAGCACAGGAATTCGCGGATCGACGAGCGCAGCACCGCGCGGCCGTCACCCATTCGCGAGTACGGCGTGCGGCCGCTGCCTTTCAGCTGCAGCTCGTAGCGGCGGCCGTCCGTGCCGGTGCGCTCGCCGATCGTCAGCGCGCGGCCGTCGCCGAGCTGGCCGGCCCACACGCCGAACTGGTGGCCGGAATATACCGCTGCATACGGCATCGCGTGCGCGGGCCAGTCGCGTGTCGGGTTGCCGGCGAACAGCTCGGCGAAGCCGGGCTGCGCGGCGATCGACGGCGGCAGGTCGAGCAGTTGCGCGACTTCGTCGGAAAAGCCGACGACATACGGCGCGGCAAGCGGCGCGGCCGGCAGCCGCGTATGAAACGCGTCGCCGAGCGTGACGAACGCGCCAGTGGCGGGCTCGCCGAGCGTGGCGGCGAGGTCGGGGAGGGTGTCAGCCGGATCGGCTGCGCTTCGGGAAAACGACATGTTGAGCGCCTCTGGGTAAGCCGATATTGTAAGGCGGCGTCGCGCCGCCCGCATGGTGGCCCGCGTACCGTGCGCCACGCCCGTCCGGGGCCGCTGACGGGCGCGCCGCAGAGGCACCGATTCGCATCCTCACGGAGAACGAGACGATGGGTAAGCCGTTGCTGGGCCAGATGATGGACATGCCGTTGCTGGTGTCCTCGCTGATTTCTCACGCCGCGCGGCACGCCGGCGATACGGAGATCGTGTCGAAGCGCGTGGAAGGCGATCTGCATCGCTACACGTACCGCGACTGCGAACGCCGCGCGAAGCAGCTGGCGCAGGCGCTCGCGCGGCTCGGCGTCGAAACCGGCGATCGCGTCGGTACGCTGGCGTGGAACGGCTACCGGCATCTGGAAGCCTATTACGGGATCGGCGGCATGGGTGCCGTGTGCCACACGATCAACCCGCGCCTCTTTCCCGAGCAGATCGCGTACATCGTCAATCACGCGGAAGACCGCTACGTCTTCTTCGACATCAATTTCGCGCCGCTCGTCGAGGCCATCGCGCCGCAATGCCCGCACGTGAAGGGCTGGGTCGCGATGACGGACGCCGCGCACCTGCCGTCCGGCACGACGCCGTTCCTCTGCTACGAAACGCTCGTCGAAGCGGAGGACGGCCGCTACGACTGGCCGCGCCTCGACGAGCAGCAGGCGTCGGGGCTGTGCTACACGTCGGGCACGACCGGCAACCCGAAGGGCGTGCTGTATTCGCACCGCTCGACCGTGCTGCATGCGTACGGCGCCGCGCTGCCCGACGCGATGAACCTGTCCGCGATGGACGCCGTGCTGCCAGTCGTGCCGATGTTCCACGTCAACGCATGGGGGCTGCCGTACGCGGTGCCGCTCACGGGCGGCAAGCTGGTGCTGCCCGGCAAGGATCTCGACGGGAAATCGCTGTACCAGCTGATGGAGGCCGAGCGCGTGACGTTTTCCGCGGGCGTGCCGACCGTGTGGCTCGGCCTGCTCAACTACATGCGCGAGGCCGGCGTGCGCTTCTCGACGCTGAACCGCACGGTGATCGGCGGCTCCGCGTGCCCGCCCGCGATGCTGCGCACCTTCGAGGACGAATACGGCGTGCGCGTGATCCACGCATGGGGGATGACCGAACTGTCGCCGCTCGGCACGCTCGCGAAGCTCAACTGGGCGCAGTCGCAGCGGCCGCTCGACGCGCAGCGCAAGCTGCTCGAGAAGCAGGGGCGCGTGATCTGCGGCGTCGACATGCGCATCGTCGGCGAGGACGGCCACGAACTGCCGTGGGACGGCGTCGCGTTCGGCGAACTGCAGGTGCGCGGCCCGTGGGTGATCGATCACTACTTTCGCGGCGAATCGTCGCCGCTGTCGGACGGCTGGTTCCCGACCGGCGACGTCGCGACGATCGACCCCGACGGCTTCCTGCAGATCACCGATCGCAGCAAGGACGTGATCAAGTCGGGTGGCGAGTGGATCAGCTCGATCGACATCGAGAACGTCGCGATCGCGCACCCGGGCGTGGCCGAGGCCGCCTGCATCGCCTGTGCGCACCCGAAATGGACCGAGCGCCCGCTGCTCGTCGTGGTGCCGCGCGAAGGGGCGAACCTGAGCCGCGACGCGCTGCTCGCGTTCTACGAAGGCAAGGTCGCGAAATGGTGGATTCCCGACGACGTCGTGTTCGTCGAATCGCTGCCGCACACCGCGACCGGCAAGCTGCAGAAGCTGAAGCTGCGCGAGACGTTCCGCGACTACGTGTTGCCGACGGCGGTCTGCGAGCCGTAACGCCGGCCCGGGCCGGACGCGGCGCGTGACGCGGTCGCCCGATCCGTCCCCGGATCAGGCGACCGGCATCGGCAACAAAATTCAAATTGAACGACCGTGCTTTTTCGTTGTATGCTGACTCCGTTCATCAGGACATGCGGCTGTTCGACCGCGCACAATGAAGCGCAGCCACCCCGGCGCGCGATGCATGGAGGCAGGCAGAGATGGCAGTGGATTACTCGACTCGTGACGGCGTGGCCGTCCTTACGCTCAACAATCCGCCCGTCAACGGGCTCGGCCTGTCGACCCGTCAGGGCGTCATGGACGCGCTCGATCGCGCCGCGCAGGACCCGTCGGTCACGGCCATCGTGCTGACCGGCGCGGGACGCGCATTCTCGGGCGGCGCCGACATCACCGAATTCAATACGCCGAAGGCATTGCAGGAGCCGACGCTGCACACCGTGATCCGCGCGGTGGAGACGAGCGCGAAGCCCGTCGTCGCGGCGCTGCACAGCGTCGTGATGGGCGGCGGCCTCGAGCTCGCGCTCGGCGCGCACTACCGCATTGCCGCGCCCGGCACGCAGGTCGCGTTGCCTGAAGTCAAGCTCGGCCTGCTGCCGGGCGCGGGCGGCACGCAGCGCCTGCCGCGTGCGGTGGGGCTCGAAACCGCGCTGAACATGATCGTGTCGGGCGCGCCCGTGCTGTCGGAGCAACTGGCGAAGAGCGGGCTGTTCGATGAAATGGCCGACGGCGACCTGCTCGACGCGGCCGTCGCGTTCGCCCGCAAGGTCGGCGCGCAGAAGCGGCCGCATCCGCGCGTGCGCGATCGCAAGATCGTCCATGAGAACGCCGCGGGTTTCATCCAGTTCGCGCGCAATTCCGCGAAGGCCGCCGCACCGAATTTCCCGGCACCGCACAAGTGCATCGACGCGATCGAGGCCGGCGTGCTGCACGGCTTCGACAAGGGCAGCGTTGCCGAGCGCGAGGGTTTCGTCGCGCTGATGATGACGCCGGAAAGCCGCGCGCTGCGGCACGCGTTCTTCGGCGAGCGTGCCGCGAGCAAGATTCCCGACGTGCCGGCCGATACGCCGCTGCGCGAGATCCGCCGCGTCGGCGTGATCGGCGCGGGCACGATGGGCGGCGGGATCGCGATGAACTTCGTCAACGCGGGGCTGCCCGTCACGCTGCTCGAGACGAAACAGGATGCGCTCGAGCGCGGCGTCGCGACGATCCGCAAGAACTACGACGCGCAGGTGAAGAAGGGCAAGCTCTCGCAGGAGAAGCTCGACGCGCGCATGGCGCTGATCACGCCGACGCTGTCCTATGACGACCTGAAGGACGCCGACCTGATCGTCGAGGCCGTGTTCGAGGAACTCGGCGTGAAGGAGCAGGTGTTCAAGAAGCTCGACGAAGTCGCGAAGGCGGGCGCGATCCTCGCGTCGAACACGTCGACGCTCGACGTCGACAAGATCGCGGCGTTCACGAAGCGTCCGCAGGACGTCGTCGGCATGCACTTCTTCAGCCCGGCGAACGTGATGAAGCTGCTCGAGGTCGTGCGCGGCGCGCAGACCGCGAAGGACGTGCTCGCCACCGTGATGGCCGTCGCGAAGAAGATCCGCAAGACGGCGGTCGTGTCGGGCGTGTGCGACGGCTTCATCGGCAACCGGATGATCGAGCAGTACATCCGCCAGGCGCTCTTCATGCTCGAGGAAGGCGCGCTGCCCGCGCAGGTCGATCGTGCGATCGAGAAATTCGGTTTCGCGATGGGCCCGTTCCGGATGAGCGACCTCGCCGGCAACGACATCGGCTGGGCGATCCGCAAGCGCCGCTACGTCGAGCAGCCCGATCTCCATTACTCGAAGATTGCCGACCGCCTGTGCGAGCAGGGCCGCTTCGGCCAGAAGACGGGCGCGGGCTGGTACGACTATGTGCCGGGCGATCGCAAGGCGAAGCCGTCGTCGCTCGTCGACGAGATGGTCGTCGCGTATTCGAAGGAGCGCGGTGTCGAGCGTCGCAAGATCGGCGACGACGAGATCGTCGAACGGCTCGTATTCGCGCTCGTCAACGAAGGCGCGAAGATCCTCGAGGAGAAGATCGCGTCGAAGGCGTCCGACATCGACATGGTCTACCTGACCGGCTATGGCTTCCCGCTGTGGCGCGGCGGCCCGATGCTGTACGCGGACGTGGTCGGCCTCTACAACGTCGAGCGCGCGATTCGCCGCTATGCGGCGGCACCGAACGGCGACGCATGGCAGCTCGCGCCGTCGATCGCGGAACTCGCGAAGGCCGGCCGCGGGTTCAACGGCTGACGCGCCGGATCGCGGCGCGACGCACACCCGGAGAAATGCAATGAAACGCACCGACGACGTACTGCTCGTGATCGACGTGCAATACGACTTCATGCCGGGCGGCGCGCTCGCGGTGCCGGACGGCGACGCGGTCGTGCCGGTGATCAACGCGCTCGCGCAACGCTTCGACCAGGTCGTGCTGACGCAGGACTGGCACCCGCGCGAGCACGTGTCGTTCGCGGCGAATCACCCGGGCCGCGAACCGTTCTCCACGCTCGCGTTGCCGTACGGCGAGCAGGTGCTGTGGCCCGTGCACTGCGTGCAGGACACCGACGGCGCGGCGCTGCATCGCGATCTCGACATCCCGCACGCGCGGCTCGTGATCCGCAAGGGCGGCGACGCGCAGGTCGACAGCTATTCCGCGTTCGTCGAAGCCGACCGCACGACGCGCACCGGGCTCGCGGGCTATCTGCGCGAGCTCGGCGCGAAGCGCGTGTGGTGCTGCGGGCTCGCGACCGACTATTGCGTCGCGTGGTCGGCGCTCGATGCGCGCGCGGCCGGTTTCGAAGCAGCGGTGATCAACGATGCGTGCCGCGCGATCGACCTGAACGGGTCGCTCGCCCACGCATGGCAGCAGATGCAGGCAGCGGGCGTCGCGCATGTGACGTCCGCGGGCGCGCGCCCGGCGGCGTAGCGCATTCCCTATCCGATTCAGGACATGAGCAGGACCGAAGGAGACTCGCATGACCGAAGCCGTAATCGTATCGACCGCCCGCACGCCGCTGGCGAAATCCTGGCGCGGTGCGTTCAACATGACGCACGGCGCGACGCTCGGCGGCCACGCGGTCGCGGCCGCTGTTGAGCGCGCGAAGCTCGACCCCGCGCGCGTCGAGGACGTGATCATGGGGTGCGCGAACCCCGAAGGCGCGACCGGCGCGAACATCGCGCGGCAGATCGCACTGCGCGCGGGGCTGCCCGTGACGGTGCCGGGGATGACGGTGAACCGTTTCTGCTCGTCCGGGCTGCAGACCATCGCGCTGGCCGCGCAGCGGATCATCGCGGGCGAAGGCGAAGTGTATGTCGCGGGCGGCGTCGAATCGATCTCGTGCGTGCAGAACGAGATGAACCACCACATGATCCAGGAAGGCTGGCTCGTCCAGCACAAGCCCGAGATCTACTGGAACATGCTGCAGACGGCCGAGAACGTCGCGAAGCGCTACGGCATCTCGAAGGAGCGGCAGGACGAGTACGGCGTGCAGTCGCAACTGCGCGCGGCGGCCGCACAGGAAGCCGGGCGTTTCCGTGACGAGATCGTGCCGATCACCGTGCTCGCGGGCGTGGCCGACAAGGCGACGGGTCGCCTGTTCACGAAGGAAGTGACGGTCTCGGCCGACGAAGGGATTCGCCCCGACACGACGCTCGAAGGCGTATCGAAGATCCGGTCGGCCGTGCCGGGTGGCGTGATCACCGCGGGCAACGCGAGCCAGTTCTCGGACGGCGCGTCGGCCTGCGTCGTGATGAGCGCCGACGCCGCGCAGCGCGAAGGGCTGCAGCCGCTCGGCGTGTTCCGCGGTTTCGCGGTGGCCGGTTGCGAGCCGGACGAGATGGGCATCGGCCCCGTGTTCGCGGTGCCCAAGCTGCTGAAGCAGGCAGGGCTGAAGGTCGACGATATCGGCCTGTGGGAGCTGAACGAAGCGTTCGCGGTGCAGGTGCTGTACTGCCGCGACACGCTCGGGATTCCTGAGGATCGTCTGAACGTGAACGGCGGCGCGATCGCGGTCGGCCATCCGTACGGTGTGTCAGGCGCACGCCTGACCGGCCATGCGCTGATCGAAGGCAAGCGGCGCGGCGTGAAGTACGCGGTCGTCACGATGTGCATCGGCGGTGGGCAGGGCGCGGCCGGCCTGTTCGAAATCCTCTGATCTTTGGCACGGAGCGGCCGCGGTTTCGCTTCGGCGAGACCGGCGGCCGCGACGCGAATCGGCGCGACTGATCCGCCATTCGAAACAATCGGGAAGCAAAAGGCATGCGCCCGGCAATGCCGTTTCCCCTTACTTGTCAAACGAATTGCCCCACCTATACTTGCTCTGACATTTGCCTTTCGGCACGATGGGCCGGATCGCGCGTCGTGCGATCCGTGCCGCGAAGGTTCGAACCAACGCAGCAGACCGACCGGGGACCGAATGAGTACGACCTATGCAGCCGGGGAACCGCCGCGCGTCGTCAGCGCGGCCGCAAGGCTCTACGCGAAATGCCTGCTGGTCGGATTCGCGTTGCTGCCCGCCTATCTGATCGCCTATCTGTGGTTCTTCAGCGATCCGCACGTCGTGTTCGAGAACCACGCGTTCCATGAAATCGCGATCGCCGCCGCGACCCTCGAAGGCGCGTTCGTCACCTACGTGACGTGGGTCTGCTACCGGTCGTCCGGCGAGCCGCTGCTGCGCTGGCTGACACTTGGCTTTCTCGGCTTCGCGATGATCTATGCGCTGCACGGTGGATTCACCGGGATGGCGCATCACAACATCTGGCTGTTCCTGCTGTACGGGCCCGCGTCGCGGCTCGTGATGTCGATCCTGCTGCTCACGGGCCTGCTGTCGTATTCGCGTCCGCCCGATCGCCTCGAGAAGCGCACGAGCGTGCGCACGTGGCTGCCGTGGATCGTGTTCTTCGTGATCGTCAACGTGGTCGTGGCGTACATCGCGTATTCGCCGGTCGCGGGCGCGCCGGGCACACGGCTGTCGATGGAAGGCGGCGCGCTCCTGTTCTCGCTGCTGAACGTCGCCGTGCTGCTCGCGCGGCGGATCCGCTCGCCGCTGATGGTGATCTACGGCGTGTCGATCATGGCGTTCGCGCTGTCGTCGCTCGCGTTCATTCTCGGCAAGCCGTGGAATCACATGTGGTGGCTCGCGCATGCGATTTTCGCCGGCGGCTTCTTCCTGCTCAGCTACGGTGTCGTGCAGGCGCTGCAGACGACGCGCTCGTTCTCGGCGATCTACAGCCAGGAAGACCTGATGAGCCGGCTGTCGGAATCGATGGCGCGCACCGAGAGTGCGCTGCAGGAGCTGCGGCGCACGAACCAGAAGCTCGAATACATGGCCGCGACCGATCCGATGACGGGCGCGTCGAACCGCCGGCAGTTCATCGCGCAGGTCGAGCGCGAGATGGTGCGGGCCGAGCGCGACGGCACGCCGTTCTGCCTGCTCGCGCTCGATCTCGACAATTTCAAGAACATCAACGATGCGTACGGGCATCAGATCGGCGACGAGGTGCTGCGCGGCGTGGTGCGCCAGTGCCTCGATGCGATCCGGCCGGCTGGCGGGCTCGCGCGGGTCGGCGGCGAGGAGTTCATGGCGCTGCTGCCGGACATGCCGCTCGAAGGCGCGCGGATGACGGCCGAACGCGTGCGCTCGTCGATCGCGAGTTCGCCGTTCGGGCTCGATTTCAAGCGCGTGCAGGTGACGGTCAGTGTCGGTGTCGCGCAATACGGGGCCGACGGCAGCACGGTCGATGCGTTGCTGCGTGTGGTCGACGAACGGTTGTACCAGGCGAAGCGGGAAGGGCGGAACCGGGTCGTGGCGCGGTGATACGGGTTCGCGCGGCACACGGGCGCGGGTGAACGGACGCGGAACATTCGGCCACCCGGGCGTACAACGACTGTGTCCAACGCCTCGATCTTTGACGAAGCCCCGGAGGCGGTCACGCCCCGGGGCTTTTGCATGCCCGGTCGGCACGCGACCGGCGACGCGCTACCGCGCTGCCAGCGCCGCCGCGTTCTGCTTCGGCTGCGCATCCTGCATCCGCTGCGACGCCTGCCACCAGTACTTGCCCGCGCGCTGCTGCGGATCGCGGATCGCGAGATACGTCGTACTCCAGAGCTGTGCCGCGTTCGCCTCGGTGGCGTCCGCGCTGCGCGTGCCGAATGCATCGGTCTGGTACTTGCCGTTCACGTAGGACCACGTCCACATCTCCGACGTGCGCATGTCGCGCCCGTTCGAGATCACCTGCCAGATCGTCTGCCGTGCCTGCGTGAGCAGCGTGCGCGTCGCGGCCGACAGGTCCTGGCGCGCGAGCTGGCGATCGAGCCCGGCCACCCACATCGCCTGCTGCCACGACCAGATCACCGTCCCGTGATACGCGGAGCTCGTGAATTTCGGCCACAGCGCCTGATTCGCATAGGCCGGGTTCGCGATCAGCATGCCGGCATCGGTCACGAGCCCGGTCGGAAACGGCCGCGTGACGTCGGTGACGATCCGCTGAAGCTCGTCGTCCGGCGGCGTGCCGAACAGCAGCGCGAAGCCGCCGTCCGAATTCATCACCGGAATCGGGTTGCCCTGCTGATCGAGCGACAGCGCGTAGAACGCCAGCGGCGTGCCCGGTGCGGCGCCGGCCGGCACGCCCGCGGACGGCGCATAGGCCGACACGTCGGTGGCTGCCTGTGCAGCCGGCACGCTGACCTGGAACAGCGGCGGCGCCTGCGTTTCCCATGTGGCCGCCTGGTTCGCCGTGTTGGCGAGCGTCGCGCGCTGCCCGGCATTCAGATACGGATCGAGCAGGCCGCGCGCGAGGAATGCGTTCGCCGCACGCAACGCGGCCGGCACGAGCACCGCGTTGACGTCATACGGATAGACGCCGCCGCCGAGCCCGTCGGTGCTGTCGCGCCAGTTGCCGACGATTTCGCCGGGCCGCAGGTGGATCAGGTTCGCGACCGTCGGCTGTTGCGCGAACGGCTGCGCGGTCGTCGCGACGTGCAGCAGGTTGACGACCAGGCGGCTGCCCAGGGTCTGCCCGTCGCTGCCGCGCTGCGCGAGATAGGCGGCCGCGCGGGCCTGGCCGCGCGTATCGTCGATCAGCCACGCGGCCGCGATCGGCGCGAGCAGGTAGTCGCTGTCGATCATCTTGTAGTCGTAGGTCGGCGTCGGATCGTTCGGCCGCCCGTTCTTCTGGTTGTCGACGAGGGCGAATTCGCCGATCCCTTCCTCGTGCGCGACCTTGCCGTCGGTCGACAGCCGGCTCAGCACCGACGACAGGCCGGCCTCGATCGCCGCGGGCTCGAGCACGGGCATCAGCATGCGGACCGAGATCAGCGTGTCGCGGCCGAAGTAGGTGTCGTACTGCCACGAGCCGGCCAGCAGCTTGTCGTGGAAGCTCAGGAATTCGAGCACGTTCTGGCTCACCGGGTCGGGGTTCACCGAGGGCGCGAGCAGGTCGGCGTGCGTGATCGGTGACAACGGCGTCTCGCCCGACAGCGCATCGACATGCAGCCGCAGCGTGTGCGAGCCCGCCGGTGCGCTCAGGACGAGCTTGCCGCCCGCTGCCGGCGCGATGCTGCCGCCGTCGCGCAGCGTGATGCGCAGTGAATAGCCGGGCGCGCCGTCGATCCGGTCGCGTTGCCATTGCGCGGCGCTGCCCTGGACCGTCGGTGCGGCGAGGATCTCCTGCGGAATCGTGGCGCCGCCGTTGAAGTCGCGCAGGAAGCGCACGTTGCTGAGCACGCCCTGCCGGATCGTCAGCGTGTTGGTGTCCACCGACACGTCGGCGCCGATGCCGTACAGCGGACGGCCGTGCGTGTCGGGCGCCGATAGCGCGGACGGCGGCGTGTCGAGGCTCCAGTTCACCGGCTGCGCGGTGTCGTCGAACCACAGCCCGGTGCCGCTGTTGCCGGCGGGGAAGACCACGAGCAGACGCGGCTTCGTCGACGAGCGCACCAGCAGGTGTGCGGCGACCTTGTCCTGCCGGTAGAACGCGTTGATCTGGCCGCCGGTGTCCATGCGGAACGACAGTGCGGCGTTGTTCGACGGCGGGGTGCTCGATTTGACGTCGTCGTCATTGCAGGCCGCGAGCAGGCCGGCGCAGATGAATCCGAGACACAGCGACTTCGCAAGGCGATGCATGTTGATGTCCCTCCTGCTGACTGGCGATTTTTATGAGAATTATCGAATGAGCGGGTGCTCGATCTGCTTCGTCCGGTATTGCGGAATTCCTGGGAAATTCGGAATTAATCCGGGCGTGCTTCTGGGGTGAATTGAATGGTAATTAACCGGTTGATGGTTAATGCCGGAATTGAAAGCAAAAGGACGCGCTGCCCCGGCCAGGCATGAAACACTTCTCTGTTGGCGTTCCGGTACCGTGCCGACATGAGGGCGTGCACGGCGTGAAAAACGAAACGTAAGCTGTCGTAGGGGATTCTAAAGTTCGGATAAAGTCGAAGTCAATAATGATTTGATGGTTTTCGAATAATGTTCCGGAATGATGTCGCAATTCTTGCTTGTTGGGTCGGTAAAATATGCGGTTTCACTGGGAAATGGAGATGTTCTGATTATCGAGTTTGATGAGAATCGATTGGCAATCGATGTCGGTATTGGTGATTGATTACGAACCGGGATTGAATGGTGGCGGTTTGCCTGTCGCCGTGTCTCGGGCGTGGATTCGGCGATACGGTGAGCAACCGGCGTTCCTGCGACCGAACCGGTGGGTGATCCCGAGAACCGGACTCCATGTGATCGCGTCAATGGCGCTGGCAAGTTTGGTAGTCTTGGAGACCGCTTCCGTTTACCGAATTGAAGCAATCGGCCATTGATGCGATTCGATATTCGTCGTTTGCGGGGCTGACGATCTTGCGACCGAGCGACTTTTCATCGATGGCCGATGGTGGTTGACCTCGCCTTCACTCCGGAGAATGCACCGTGCTGCACGTGCCCGACGATTCAGTGGTCGTATTGGTTGATTTTCAGACGCGGCTGATGCCGGTGATTCACGAAGGGTCATCCGTCGTCACGCAGGCAGTCCGACTTGCCCGTATTGCGCAAATACTCGGGGTGCCGGTGATGGGTACCGAGCAGAGCCCCGTCCAGTTGGGCCGGAACGTACCGGAGATCAAGGAGCTGTGCTCGCACACCGTCGTCAAGGACCATTTCGACGCGTGCGCGGAGGGCCTGGTCGAGGCCTTGCCGGACGGGCGCAACAGCGTCATCGTCGCCGGTTGCGAGGCGCACGTGTGCGTGTTGCAAACAGCGCTCGGGCTGTTGCGCAGCGGCCGCAAAGTCACGGTGGTCAGCGATGCCGTGGGGTCGCGTAGGACGATCGACCGGGACGCGGGGATCGCCCGGCTCGGGGCGGCGGGGGTGCAAATCGCGACGGTCGAGATGATCGGGTTCGAATGGCTGGGTTCCAGCCGCCATCCGCGTTTTCGCGAGGTGCTGCGCCTGATCAAGTGAGTCGCGGCGCTCGTGCGCTGACGGGAACAGCGTTTCCTGGAGCCGGATGCGCGAATCTCGGGATGTCGGCGCATTGGCGCCGTCAGGTTTGGCAGGCTGGCTGCCGGCGGTCGTGGGCAGAATCCTCGCGTCGGCGTGCGACACGGAGAAGAATCGTGCGTGAACGCCTGGTCGCGACCCTCCGAGCGCGCGACGACAGTTCTCGTCGAACTGTCGCGCCGGCTCGAAACCTCGCCGTCGTTGAGGGCGAGGTTTCTCGGCCGCCGACAGCGTTCAGGCCGCTGCCGCCTGATGCGCCGAGTCGCGCTGCTCGCCACCCAGGATATCGATGAGGCTGGCCAACATCCGCGCCAATTCACCGGTCATCAGCGTGACATCCGAGTCGAAGCGTTCATCGTCGTTCTGCGCGGTCGGATCCGCCGCTTCCTTGATCACGTCGAGCGGCGTCACGCGCTTGATCGTCAGCGACGGCGTCAGCACGAAGGAGATCCGGTTGTCCCAGGTCATCGCCAGGCGCATGCATTGCTTGCCGGCCTCGATGTGCCGGCGCATGTCGTTCGCTTCCAGCGCGTGGCCGACATATCGCACCGTGGCGCCGCCTTCGCCGCTCGAGCGCAATTCGGCGTCCTGGTCCACGGTGAATCCGCCCGGCGCCTCGCCGGACAACAGCCAATCCGTCATCGCGGCGACCGGCGACCGCACCACCTGAACACCGGCGAGCGGCAACTGATCGATCGATTTGACGAGCAGGCCGCGAACGTCGTCGGCAACAGCCTGTGAAGCCGCATCGATGACGAGCCAGCCGTTCACCGTATCGATCCACACGCGGGTATCGCGCTGAATGGTGAACGCGCGCGGGAGCAGTTCGTCGGTCACCTGTTCCTTGAGTTCGCGCATCTGCTTTCGTCCGACCTTGAAGCCCTGCTGCTCCTCGATTTCAAGCGCGCGGGCCTTGGTCACCTGGGTGACGACCGACGCCGGAAGCAGCTTCTTCTCGGCACGAAACGTCAGCAACATCTGCCGGTTGATCGAATACACGAGTGCGCCGTCGTCACGCGGCGACGCCCATCCATGACTCTGCATTTCGACGCTGGTGCCTGGCTGAAACGCGTGGGGCGCCAGCCATTTTTCCATCTGATCGGGGGTAACGGCCCAAGGTGCAGGAAGACGATGAAGCTGAAGGTTCTTGAACCACATAGGAGTACGGGCAAAGCGCACCATTCTATATGACGGTGATGCTTCGGGTGCGGATTCGGTTGCTCGAGGTGACGGTCCGATCGTTGATGGATGTCGTGCCGGGTAGGTGGACATCGCTCACCAAATTCGCCACGGAACGGGAGCGACGCCCTGCTCGAAAAGTTGCTTTGCCTTCGCCGATGGCAAGGAGATTCTCCGTCCCGACAATTCTGTACCTGGACGGCCAGAGCCTGGAGCAGGACGGATGCGCCAACAGATCCAGCCCATCGAAGTCGGCAAGTTTGGTAGGCTTGTCGTCTGCCTTCGCTGGTCGGAACTTGATGGCATCAAGTGGCACGGTGAAAAAGCGGGTATCGCCTTCGGGTGATCGAAACGATACCCGCTTTATTACCCGCATCTTGCTCGGCCGGATGCCACTTCCGGCGAACGCAAGCGAGCGGCCGAAGGGCGTAAGATGCCCGATTGGCAAGGGTGACAGGCAAATTGCCGAACCGGAACGAACAGGAGCAACCGAAGTGATCCGTCATATCGTCATGTGGAAGTTGAAAGAATCGGCCGAAGGCGCGACGCGCGCACAGAACGCGCTGAAGCTGAAGGAAAAGCTCGAAGGCTGCCGCGACCTCGTGCCGGGCACGCTGCAGATCGATGTCGGCGTGGCGACGCCCGGCCTCGACGCGACCGCCGACATCGTGCTGGTATCCGATTTCGCGGACAAGGCCGCACTCGATGCCTACCAGGTGCATCCGGTTCACCAGGAAGTGAAGAAATTCGTCGTCGCGGTGGCCGAATCGCGCGAGTGCGTCGACTACATCGTCGACAGCGCACGATGAGCGACGCGGCAACCCCGACGGACGGCCCGTCGATCGAAAGCCCGTTCGTCGACATGCTCGGCGTGCAGCTCGTGTCCGCGAAGGACGGCGCAAGCGAGATTGTGCTGCCGCTCGAAGAGCGGCACATGAACACGTGGAGCATCGCGCACGGCGGCGTGACGATGACGCTCGCAGATATCGCGCTCGCGATGGCCGCACGCAGCCTGACCGACGACGGTATCGGCGTCGTCACGGTCGAGATGAAGGTGAACTTCATGCAGCCGGGGCGCGGCGAGCTGCGCGCTTACGGGCGCGTGATGCATCGCTCGACGACGATGGCCTACTGCGAAGGCGAAGTGCGCGACAGCGACGGCAATTTCGTCGCGAAAGCGCTCGGCACGTTCAAGTACATGCGGCGGCTCGCGGTGGGCCGCGACATCAAGCGGCAACGTTCGCGCACGGCGCCGGACGCCCAGCCCGGCCCGAGCGACGCGTAGGCGCCCGGACGCACGGCGGCCCTGCCTCTTCACCGGCAGGGCCGTTTTGTTTTGCGGCGTGCATCGGCACACCGCGGAATGCCGCAACGCACGGCGCATCACGCCCGCCTGACGCGCGCATGGCATCATGCACGCTTGTCCGTTCACGGTGCCCCGCAGGCGCCGTCCTCACCGATGCCGCTGAATCCGAAGATCGCCCAGGTGCTCGACATGATCGAGCGCGCGAAACGTCCGTCCTATCACCACCAGACGCCGCAGCAGGCGCGCGCCGCGTACGAGAAGAGCGCGCCGATCCTCGACGTCGCCCCGGCGCCGATGCATTCGGTCGAGGCGTGCGTCGTGCCGACGCGCGACGGCCGTACGATCGGTGCGAGGCTGTACCTGCCGGTCGCGCCGAGCCTCGCGGAGCCGCTTCCCGCGCTCGTCTACTACCACGGCGGTGGCTTCACGGTCGGCAGCGTCGATACGCACGACGCGCTGTGCCGGATGTTCGCGCACGATGCGCAATGTGCGGTGCTGTCGGTCGGCTACCGGCTCGCGCCCGAACACAGGTTTCCGACGGCGGTGAACGATGCCGACGACGCGTTGCAATGGCTGCATCGCGAAGCGGCCACGTTCGGCATCGATGCCGAACGATTGGCCGTCGGCGGCGACAGCGCGGGCGGCACGCTCGCGACCGTCTGCGCGGTGCTCGCACGCGACGCAGGTATTCGCCTTGCGCTGCAAATGCTGATCTACCCGGGCGTGACGGGCTTCCAGGACACCGAATCGCACGCACGGCTCGCGAACGGCTACCTGCTGACACAGGACACGATCCAGTGGTTCTTCACGCAATACGTGCGCGATCGGGCGGACCGCGACGACTGGCGTTTCGCACCGCTCGACGGCACGCGCGATGCGCCGTCGTTCGCGGGCGTCGCGCCGGCGTGGATTGCGACGGCCGAATACGATCCGTTGAGCGACGAAGGCGCCGCGTATGCGGAGAAGTTGCGCGCGGCGGGAAACGCGGTCACGCTGGTCTGCTATCCGGGAATGATCCACGAATTCTTCAAGATGGGCGGCTACGTGCCCGAGGTGCGGGCCGCGCATGCCGACGCGGTCGCGGCGTTGAGGGCCGCATTCGACGACGTTTGACAACGTTTGACGGCGGTGGTTGAGCGGCGCATGCGCCGCATGGGGGCTGCGATGACGAACGGCGTGGTGGAAACGGGCGACTGGACGGTCCTGGGCGGCGACGCCGCGCGGATCCGCGACGCGGTGTTCGTGCGTGAGCAGCAGATACCGCCGGAATGGGAACTCGACGACGACGATCCGCTGTCGCTCCATGCGGTGGCGTACCGCGTCGATGCGGCGACCGGCGCGCGCCGCGCGGTCGCGACGGGGCGGCTGCTGCCGTCCGGCACGATCGGCCGCGTCGCGGTGCTGGCCGATGCGCGCGGGCAGGGCGTCGGATCAGCGGTGCTGAACGCGCTGCTGGAGGCGGCGCGGCGCCGCGGCGAAATCGTCGTACGGCTCTACGCGCAGGATTCGGCCGTGTCGTTCTACCTGCGGCACGGCTTCGCGGCGGTCGGTGAACCGTTCGTCGAAGCCGGTGTGCCGCACGTCGAGATGGCGCGCGCGCCGTAGCGCGGCGCCTGCTCGCGTGCTCAGCGCGGCGGCGTCGCGTCGAGGTCGAACGTGAACGCGCGCTCGAACGTGCCCGGGCGAACGGTGCGGTGCGAGCCGTCGTCGTCGCAGCGCTCCTTGATCTCGACCGTCAGCCGCACGCCTTCCTTCATCGTGACGCGCAGCGCGGTCGTGCCGCGCGTACCGTATTCAGGCGTCTCGATGAACGCAGCCGACAGCGCACGCTCGCGTTCGATCGGAATGCCGGTGTGCGGCAGTGCGTCGTCGTCCGCGACATGCGGGTCGCGCATCAGCGCGATCAGTTCGTCGAGCGACGGGGTCGGATTGTCGGTGAGCAGCGTGCCGAGCTCCGCGCGCTTGCGCACCACTTTCGGCCAGGGCGTATCGAGTCGCGCGTTCGACAACGCATGCACGCCGGGCGCGATCGCGACGGGTGCGGAGACAGCACTTTCGCCCTCGGGCGCGCGATTGCAGAACCACGCGAGCTCACGCCGTCGCCAGTCTCCGACGAGCAGGTTGAAGCCGTTGTAGACGGCCGCATGCTCCGCGAGCCGCCCGAGGTAGTCGAGCGGCGCGACGGACGGGCCGCCGAGGAAGTCGGACACGAGCTTGCCGCGGGTCGGCGCGCCCGCGCGGATGTCGAACGGCGCGCGGTAGTTCGTCAGCGCGGCGAAACGGCCGTCGCGCGATACGCCGAGCCACGTGCCGCCCGCTTCGAGATCGCGGCCGGCCAGCACGCCCGGTACATCTTCCCACCACGAGAGCGGCGCGCTGGTCCGACGAAAGAACTCGTCACGGTTGGCGGTAAGGGTAAAGACGGGACCGGCGGCGACATCGGGCTGCCAGTCGAAGGCAATCAGACACATCGGGCGAATCTCTCGCAGGAAACATCGGGCGCCGGCTGCGACTCGCGAGCCGGCGCGCGAACGGGTTGTCAGTGCATCACGCTTCCGTCGGCCACGCGTACGGCAGCGTATCGAATGCGAGCACCGGGCCGTCGGCCGAACCGAGGTGCACCGTGCCGCTGTCGAGCGCGGCGAGCTTGATCTCGACGAGCGCGTCGACACCGCCCGCGGGTGCGGCCGCCGCGTTGACGATCATCCCGCAGGGCTGGCCGGGATCGTCGCTGTGGAACAGCTCGACGCCGGCATGCACGGTATCGGCCTCGCCGGCGACGTGCGCGAGCGCCGTGCGGCGCTTGATCGTGCCGCGGTACTGGCTGCGCGCGACGATTTCCTGGCCCGGGTAGCACCCTTTGCGAAAGTTGACGGCGCCGATCACGTCGAAGTTGACCATCTGCGGCACGAACTGTTCGACGGCCGGCTGCGTGATGCGCGGTTCGCCCGCGCGGATGTCGAGCCAGTCCCAGACGGCCGGCGACACGACCGGCAGCGACCCGCCGAGCGCGGCGATGCGCGCGTCGACTTCGGCACGCGGGCCGATCCACAGATAGCGCTTGCGGCCGGCTGCATCGGGTACGCGGATCAGCGTGCCGGCGGGGCCGTCGACCTTCACGTGCACGCCATCCGGCAGCGCGTCGAAGATGCCCGACAGCGCGTCGCGCACGTCGCCCGCGAAACCGACCACCGCGAGCGTGTCGCTCGCATCCGTCAGCTTCGCCTTGGCGCGCAGCACGAACATCGACAGCCGCTTCTGCACGGCGGCCTGCACGTCCTTCGACACCAGCAGGCGCACGCCGTGGCCGGCGCGCCACGCGAGGAACGAGCCGAGGAGGCGCCCCTTCGGCGAGCAATAGCCGGACAGCCGCGCGCTCGCGGCGTCGAGATGTTCGATGTCGTTGGTGAGCTGGCTGTGCAGGAACGTCGCGGCATCATCGCCGGCCACGTCGATCACGCCGAACTGCGGCAACGGCATGCAGGCGCCCGGCGCATCGAAATCGGCGGCGGACGGACGGGGGAAAACGGGGAGCGAGGCGGGTGCGGCCTGGACTGCCGGTGAAGCGAACGGTGTGCTCATGGAATGAGGGAACAGTCAACCCTGACTTTGACGGAGGCGAGCAAGTATTATATGGGTCTTACCTGAGTCACGTTTCCATGTCCCTACTGAAGAAATGCGCCGCGACGATCGTGGCGCTGGCCGTCGTCGTGGCCGCTGCCGGCGCGGGCGGCGGGTATTATTGGGCAACCCGGCCACTGCTGCTGGGTTCGGCATCGCTCGACGTCACGATCAAGCCGCGCAGCAGCGTGAAGAGCGTCGCGCTGCAGTTGAAGCGTGGCGGCGTGCCGGTCGCGCCGCTCGGCTTCGTTGCGATGACGCGCGTGCTCGGGCTGTCGAGCCGGCTCAAGTCCGGCAACTACGAATTCAAGACCGGCATCACGCCTTACGAGGTGCTGCAGAAGATCGCGCGCGGCGACGTAAACGAGTACGTCGCGACCGTCATCGAAGGCTGGACCTTCAAGCGGATGCGCGCGGAACTCGACTCGAACCCCGATCTTGCGCACGCGACGGCCAGCATGAGCGACGCCGAGCTGCTGCGCGCGATCGGCGCGCCGGACAGCGCGGTGCAGCGCGGCAGCGGCGAGGGGCTGTTCTTCCCCGACACCTATCTGTTCGACAAGGGCACGAGCGACCTGAACATCTACCGGCGCGCGTACCATCTGATGCAGACGCGTCTCGACGAGGCCTGGGCCTCGCGCGTGCCGGGCCTGCCGTACAAGACGCCTTACGAAGCGCTGACGATCGCGTCGATCGTCGAAAAGGAAACGGGCCATGCGGCCGACCGCGCGTTCGTCGCGGCCGTGTTCGCGAACCGGCTGCGCATCGGCATGCCGCTGCAGACCGATCCGTCGGTGATCTACGGGCTCGGCGACGCGTACGACGGCCGCCTGCGCAAGCGCGACCTGCAGGCCGACACTCCTTACAATACCTACACCCGACGCGGGCTGCCGCCGACGCCGATTGCGTTGCCGGGCGTGGCCGCGCTGCAGGCGGCGATCAATCCGGCACCGACGAGCGCGCTCTATTTCGTCGCGAAAGGCGATGGCACGAGCGTGTTCTCGGACACGCTCGGCGACCACAACAAGGCCGTGGACAAGTACATACGAGGTCAATAATGGCGAGCGGTAAATTCATCACGTTCGAAGGCATCGACGGGGCGGGGAAGACCACCCACCTGCAATGGTTCTGCGAACGCCTCCAGGGCAAGCTGGCCGCGGCCGGCCGGCAAGTCGTCGTCACCCGCGAGCCGGGCGGCACGCAGCTCGGCGAGAAACTGCGCGAGATCCTGCTGAACCAGCCGATGGATCTCGAGACGGAAGCGCTGCTGATGTTCGCCGCGCGCCGCGAGCATCTCGCGCTCGTGATCGAGCCGGCGCTCGCGCGCGGCGACTGGGTCGTGTCCGATCGCTTCACCGATGCGACGTTCGCGTACCAGGGCGGCGGCCGCGGGCTGCCGCGCGACAAGCTCGAGACGCTCGAGCGCTGGGTGCAGGGCGGTTTCCAGCCCGACCTGACGGTGCTGTTCGACGTCGCGCCGCAGGTGGCGAGCGAGCGCCGCGGCGCCGCACGCATGCCCGACAAGTTCGAAAGCGAGTCCGACGCGTTCTTCTCGCGCACGCGTGGCGAATACCTGCGGCGCGCGGAAGAGGCGCCGCACCGCTTCGCGATCGTCGATGCGACGCAGACGATTCCGGAGATCCGCCAGCAGCTCGAACGCGTGCTCGCCGCGCTGTAATTCGCAAGGAACGCACCCCATGATCTATCCGTGGCAGACCGACGAC
The DNA here is from genome assembly GCF_002223365.1 of Burkholderia sp. AU6039. Lineage (NCBI taxonomy): Bacteria > Pseudomonadati > Pseudomonadota > Betaproteobacteria > Burkholderiales > Burkholderiaceae > Burkholderia > Burkholderia sp. AU6039. Next base: position 1,728,279 of record NZ_NKFK01000003.1, on the reverse strand, counting down.
TGGAACCGCCTGCAGCAACTGCGTGCGCAATGGCCGCACGCGCTGCTACTGCATGGCCAAGCCGGGATCGGCAAGCTGCAGTTCGCGCAGCATCTCGCGCAGGGCTTCCTGTGCGAATCGCCACAGCCGAACGGCGAGCCGTGCGGCACCTGCGCGGCCTGCACCTGGTTCTCGCAGGGCAACCATCCGGATTACCGGATCGTGCTGCCCGAGGCGCTGGCAGGCGAGGCGCCGGGCGCCGCGGACGACGCGAAGGCGGCCGACGCGGACGAAGGCGGCAAGAAGACGCGGGCGCCGAGCAAGGAAATCAAGATCGAGCAGGTGCGTGCGCTGCTCGACTTCTGCGGGGTCGGTTCGCACCGCGGCGGCGCACGCGTCGTCGTGCTGTATCCGGCCGAAGCGCTCAACGTCGCCGCGTCGAACGCGCTGCTGAAAACGCTGGAGGAACCGCCGTCCGGCGTCGTGTTCCTGCTCGTGTCGGCGCGCATCGACCGCCTGCTGCCGACCATCATCAGCCGCTGCCGGCAGTGGCCGATGGCGGTGCCGGCGCCCGACGCGGCCGCGGCGTGGCTCGCCGCGCAGGGCGTCGATCAGGCGCCGGCGCTGCTCGCCGAGGCCGGCGGTGCGCCGCTCGCCGCGCTGGCGCTCGCGAGCGACGAGAACCGCCCGCTGCGCGACTACACGCTCGGGCAGCTCGCGGCCGGTGCGGCCTGCGACCCGTTCGCGTGCGGCGAGACGCTGCAGAAACTGCCGGTGCCGCTGGTGCTCGGCTGGCTGCAGCGCTGGCTATACGATCTGCTCGCGCAGCGGATGGCGGGCGCGCCGCGCTACTTCCCGATGCACGCGGCGGCGCTCGCGCGCTGCGCGGAAGCGGTCGATGCGAACGCGTTCGCGCGCTTCATGAGGGCCGTGACGCGGCAGCGGACGGTCGAGAACCATCCGCTCAACGCGCGGCTCGTATTCGAGGAATTGTTTCTCGGATACCGGGAAATGTTCGCATGATCCGGCATTGTTTCTCGTGGGTTGTGAAACGATGACGGGCCCACGCCGCGACGCGACCGTGGCCGTCCGGCCCGCGAACGCCGCCCGTTGCCGCATGCCGGCGCGCGCATGAGCGCCCGCCTTACGTATTCAGGAAACACGATGTTCGTCGACTCTCACTGCCATATCAATTTCAAGGGCCTGGCCGACCGCCTGCCGGCCGTTCTCGAGAACATGCGCGAGCACGACGTCACGCACGCGCTGTGCGTGTCGGTCGATTTCGAGACGCTGCCGGAGGTCCTGGCGATCGCGGACGCGCACGACAACGTCTATGCGTCGGTCGGCGTGCATCCCGATCACGAGGACGTGCACGAGCCGACGCTCGCGGAGCTCGTCGAGCTGGCCGCGCACCCGAAGGTCGTCGCGATCGGCGAAACGGGCCTCGACTACTACCGTCTCGAAGGCCGCTCGATCGCCGACATGGAATGGCAGCGCGAACGCTTTCGCACGCATATCCGCGCCGCGACCGCGACGATGAAGCCGCTGATCATCCACACGCGCTCGTCGTCGGAGGACACGCTGCGGATCATGGCCGAGGAGCGCGCGGACGTGCCGGGCGGCGTGATGCACTGCTTCACCGAGCCGTGGCCGGTGGCCGAGCAGGCGCTCGCGCAGAACTTCCATATCTCGCTGTCGGGCATCGTCACGTTCAAGAATGCGACCGACGTGCAGGACGTCGCGCGGCGCGTGCCGCTCGACCGGCTGCTGATCGAGACCGACTCGCCGTACCTCGCGCCGGTGCCGTATCGCGGCAAGCCGAATGAACCTGCGTACGTCAGCCATGTCGGACGCTTTATCGCATCCGAGCGCGGGATCGCCGTCGAGGCGCTTGCCGATGCGACGACGCAGAACTTTTTCCGGCTGTTCAAGATCGCCCGCTAACGACGGGCGCACAGCCGACAACCCAGGGAAGGAGCCCACAACAATGACGAAGCCGACCAACCATCTGCCGAAACGTGCACTCGTTGCCGCCGCGCTCGTTGCGAGCGGCCTGTTCGCGGCAGCCGGCGCGCATGCCGAATCGCTCGATGCGATCGTCAAGGCCGTCAAGTTCGACGACATCGCCGACATCGGCAAGCAGCTCAAGAGCGGCAAGCTCGACCCGAACACGATCGCGCCGAACGGCGACCCGCTGATCGTGATCGCCGCGCGCGAGAAGTCCGACAAGGTCGCGGCGGCGCTCGCCACGACGCCGAACGTCGACCTCGAGAAGGAAGACAAGGCTGGCGAAACCGCGCTGATGCTCGCGTCGCTGAACGGCGACGTCGGCCTCGCGAAGCTGCTGATCGACAAGGGCGCGGAAGTCAGCAAGAAGGGCTGGGCGCCGCTGCACTACGCGGCCACCAATGGCCAGGATGCAGTCGTGAAGCTGCTGCTCGACCACGACGCGTACATCGATACCGCCTCGCCGAACGGCACGACGCCGCTGATGATGGCCGCACGCGGCAACCATCCGTCGACGGTCACGCTGCTGCTCGACCAGGGCGCCGATCCGCAGGTGAAGAACCAGCTCGGCATCACCGCGCTCGAATTCGCGAAGCACTACAACGCGCCGGACGCGATCGAGATCCTGAGCAAGCGGACGACCCGCATCGGGGCATCGACGCCGGCAGAGGCGCAAAAGAGTGCAAAATGACGGTTTTCGGTGCGGCAGACGGTGCCCGCCCGGCCGGTTTCCGGCCGGAGCAGGGCGTCCCGGCGCCGCGCCGGCCAAGGCAGCAGGCGGCCTCGGGCCGCATTGACATAAGGAACACCATGTTGCGCGCAATGTTTTGTGCCGCGGCGTTTGCCGTGCCGTTGTCGGCGGCGGCTTTCACGGGCGCTGATCTCGACCGGCTGTGCGCGAAGACGGACGTCAAATCGCGGGCGTCGTGCGCGGCCTACATCGAAGGCGCCGCCGACGGCGTCTACAACACCATCGATGCGATCGGCGGCACGACGGGGCCGCGGGTCGGCCAGTATTTCTGCCTGCCGCCCGACATCCGGGCGCAGCAGATGACCGACGCGGTGCGCAAGTACATCGCGGAAAATCCGAAGCTGGCCGACTACAACGCGAGCACCGCGGTGTCGCTCGGTCTCGGCAAGGCGTTTCCCTGCAGGAGCGGCAACTGACCTGACGCCGTGTCCGGGCCCGCGCGCGGCCCGGGCGTCGCCGACGCATCCAGGACGAGGCGTGCGCGCCTCATAACCCACGGGCGCCGATGATTTCAATCGAGGAACTGCAGCGCATCACCGATGCGCCGTTGCATTCATGGCTCGGCACGCTGGCCGTGTCCGTCATCGTCTTGCTGGTCGTCACGGTCGTGCACCGTCTCGGCGCACGCATCGTCAAGCGCATCGCGCAGCCGTATCCGTTGATGAGCGCGATCCTGCGCTACATCGACCGGCCGTCGCTCGTCGTGCTCGCGCTGCTGGCGCTCGAATTCCTGTGGGTCCAGGCCGACGACGGCATGGCGTTCGTGCGCGGCATGCGCACGGCGGCGGCGGTCGGCTCCATCGTTTCGCTCACGTGGCTGCTGGTGCGACTGGCGGCCGGCGTCGGCGACGCCATTATCCAGGCGCATCCGATCGACACGGCCGACAACCTCCAGGCCCGGCGCATCCATACGCAGGCCAAGGTGCTCGTGCGGACCGTGATGGTGCTGATCGTGATCATCGGCACCGGCGCCGCGCTGATGACGTTCCCGAACGTGCGCCAGGTCGGCGCAAGCCTGCTGGCGTCCGCCGGCGTCGCGGGCCTGGTCGCCGGTATTGCCGCACGGCCGGTGCTCGGCAACCTGATCGCCGGGCTGCAGATCGCGCTCACGCAGCCGATCCGGCTCGACGACGTGGTCGTGATCCAGGGCGAGTGGGGGCGCATCGAGGAAATCACGGGTTCGTTCGTGTCGGTGCGGCTGTGGGACCAGCGGCGCCTCGTCGTGCCGCTGCAGTGGATCATCGAGAACCCGTTCACGAACTGGACGCGCAGCAGCTCGCAAATCATCGGCACGGTCTATCTGTCGGTCGATTACCGCACGCCGCTCGCGCCGCTGCGCGAGGAACTCGCGCGGCTCGTCCACGCGGCGCCGGAGTGGGACGGCCGCGTGCAGGTGCTGCAGGTGACCGACGCGACGGAGCGCACGATGCAGTTGCGCGCGCTCGTGAGCGCGGCCGATTCGTCATCGTGCTGGGACCTGCGCTGCCGCGTGCGCGAAGGGTTGATCGCCTACCTGCAGGACCGCTATCCGCAATGCCTGCCGCGCAGCCGGATGGAACTGTATCCGCACGATGCCGCGCCGGACGCGCCGAATCCCGAACGGCCGCACGCGCGCTCGCCTGCCGCCAGCACGGCGGCCAATACCGCGGCCGACCCGCAGACCGCCGAAGGCCGCTGACAGCGGCCCGCATGCTCACCGTCCATCGTCATGACCGCGCTGAACACGCTCGCCATCGCCAATTACCGCTCGCTGCGCGAGCTGATCGTGCCGCTCGCGGCGCTCAACGTCGTCACGGGGCCGAACGGCAGCGGCAAGTCGAGCGTGTACCGCGCACTGCGGCTGCTCGCCGACACCGCGCAGGGGCGCGTCATCCCGTCGCTCGCCCGCGAAGGCGGGTTGCCGTCGACGCTGTGGGCCGGCCCCGAGCGCTTTTCAAGGGCGATGCTGGACGGCGATATGCCGGTGACGCCCTTGGTGCGCAGCGGGCCGGTGAGCCTGAAGCTCGGCTTCGCCTGCGACGATTTTGGCTATGCGATCGATCTCGGCATGCCGGTGAAGAACGACGCGACGCAGTTCTCGCTCGATCCAGTGGTGAAGCGCGAGTGCATCTGGGGCGGCGCGATGTTGCGCCCGTCGACGTTGCTGGTCGACCGGCAGGGCGCGCAGATCCGCGCGCGCACCGCATCGGGCGACTGGCAGACGATTCCGCAGCCGGTGGCCAGCTTCGACAGCATGATGACCGAGTTCGCCGATCCGACCGGCGCCCCAGAGATGATCGCGGTGCGCGAACGGATCCGCTCGTGGCGCTTCTACGACCATTTCCGGACCGACGCGCAGGCGCCGGCGCGACAGTCGCACATCGGCACCCATACGCCGGTGCTCGCGGACGACGGCGCCGACCTCGCCGCCGCGTTGCAGACGATTCGCGAGATCGGCGACGGCGCGGCGCTCGATGCGGCGCTCGACGACGCGTTTCCCGGTGCGTCGGTCGAGATCGACAATCCGGGCGGCCGTGGCCGCTTCGACGTGCTGATGCGCCAGCCCGGGCTGCTGCGGCCGCTCGCGGCGGCCGAGCTGTCGGACGGCACGCTGCGCTACCTGCTGCTCGCGGCCGCGCTGCTGACCCCGCGGCCGCCGGCGCTGATGGTGCTGAACGAACCGGAGACGAGCCTGCACCCGGATCTGCTGCCGGCGCTCGGCCGCCTGATCGCGCAGGCGGCGCAGCGTTCGCAGGTGCTCGTCGTGTCGCACGCGGCGCGGCTCATCGCGACGCTCGAGCGCGAGGCCGGCTGCGAATCGCTGGTGCTCGACAAGCAGCTCGGCGCGACCGGGCTCGTCGATGCCGATACGCGCGACCTGCCGCCGTGGAAGTGGCCGTCACGCTGACGGGCAGGGCGGCGGCATGCGTTCGGGCGCGATCGTCGCATCGGGGGCCGGATCGGCCCGGCAGGCGGAATGTATCCTGCCTGTAACAACACCCATAAAATGAAAGACGGGCGGTTCCGCGCAGCGGGATCGCCAATAATGAAGGGATATCCGGCTGGCGCTGCATGGGGGGCCGGGGCGCGAAAGCCCGAAGGCCCGCCGGCCGTGACGCAACGGACAGGACACAGGAGACGTGGACCATGAGAATTGCCCAGATCGCGCCGCTGACCGAATCGGTGCCGCCGAAGCTGTACGGCGGCACGGAGCGCGTCGTGTCCTACATCACCGAGGCGCTCGTCGAGCTCGGCCATGACGTGACGCTGTTCGCGAGCGGCGATTCGACGACGCGGGCGAAGCTCGAGCCGGTCTGGCCGCGCGCGCTGCGGCTCGATTCGTCGATCCGCGACCGGGTCGCGCCGCACATGCTGCTGATGGAGACGGTCGCGCGCCGCGCGAAGGATTTCGACGTGCTCCATTTCCACATGGACTACTACTCGTTCTCGGTCTTCAACCGGCAGGAAACGCCCTACGTGACGACGCTGCACGGCCGGCTCGACCTGCCCGAGCAGCAGCCGGTGTTCGACACGTTCAACACGGCGCCGGTGATCTCGATCTCGAACGCGCAACGCCAGCCGCTGCCGCAGGCGAAATGGCTGACGACGGTCTACCACGGGCTGCCCGATACGCTGTACATGCCGCAGCCGGTCGAGCCCCGCTATCTCGCGTTCCTCGGCCGCATCTCGCCGGAGAAGCGCGTCGACACGGCGATCCGCATCGCCCGCCAGTGCGGGCTGCCGATCAAGATCGCCGCAAAGATCGACGCGGCCGACCAGGAATACTTCGAGCGCGAGATCAAGCCGCTCTTCGCGTTGCCGCACGTCGAATTCATCGGCGAGATCGCCGATCACCAGAAGGCCGAATTCCTGTCGGGCGCGCATGCGCTGCTGTTCCCGATCGACTGGCCGGAGCCGTTCGGCCTGGTGATGATCGAGGCGATGTCGTGCGGCACGCCGGTGATCGCGTTCAATCGCGGCGCGGTGCCCGAAGTGGTGGACGAGGGTGTGTCGGGTTTCATCGTCGAGGACGAAATCAGCGCGGTGGCCGCCGTGAACCGCCTGCACCTGCTGCCGCGAGCGCGCGTGCGGCAGCGCTTCGAGGAACGCTTCACGTCGCGCCGCATGGCGCAGCAGTATGTCGACGTCTACCAGTCGGTGATCCGCGCGCAGAAGCGCTCGCGCTTCAAGGTGATCGACTCGACGACCTGACGCGCGAGGCGCACGACGCGCGCGGATGAAAAAACGGCGATGCCCGCAAGGACATCGCCGTTTGTGCATGGCCCGCGCGCGGTGCGCACGGGCGGTGCGCGAGCGTCAGATCTTCAGCTTCGTGACCTTCGTGCCGTTGATCGACACGTCGCCCATCAGGCCCGCGTTCGTCAGCACGACGACCTGGACCGGCGCGGTGGCCGTGTTGGAGTCGACCGCGCCGTTCGCGCCCATCTTCACGAGCGCGACCGACGCGCCTGCGCCGGCTGCCCAGCCGTCCGAGCCGCGGAATTCATCGAGCGCTTCCTGCGTCATGAACAGGAACACGATCGCCTTCGACTGCGCACCGGCCTGCAGGCCGACCGACAGCGACGACGTGTTGTAGTAGCCGACCGTGCTGCCGCCGACGCGCAGTGCGCCGTTGCCGGACTGTCCGCCGACGATGAAGCCGGCCTGGATGACGTCCGGGAAGACGAGCACGCCGCGCGACTTCGCGACGAGTTCGCGTGAACCCTTGACCGTGGAGTACATGCGCGACAGCGTGGCGTCGACGCTCGAGTCGATTGCCTGGCGCTTCGACGCGTTCGTTGCGGCGTTGTCCGGCTTGTCCGGGGTGGTGGTGCAACCGGTGAGCGCGAGGCTACCGACGATGAGCGCCGCGGCGGCTTTCAGCACAAGATTCCGTTTTTGCATCGTTCTTCTCCATCGGATGATGTTCGGAGTGAGTCTCGCTCAGGGAGCGGATCACGTCGGCAGTTATATCACAGCGGATTACAGCCTCTTTTCGTTGCAGCGTGAAAAAGCGTCAAATCGCTCGGGGATGTCGCGGCGCGCCAACGGACGAACCGGCAACCGCGCGCCGACATCGCATCGGCATGCGGGAAACACGGCGCTTGATCGGACGGCGGCGGCTGCCGCGCGCATCAGTGCGTGACAGGTGGAACAGGCGGCTTGATCGGGGGACGGCGCAGCGCGCGGCGGATCAGCGCGATCACGACCCCGCAGGCGAACAGGAACGCGGCCGGCACGACCCAGTAGCCGACGAACGCATGCCACAGGTAGCCTGCGAGCGTATTGCGGCGCACCACGTATTCGTCGCGGGCTGCCTGCTGGCGCGGTGCATTGGCGGCGAGCACGTCGGCCGGGCAGCCGGCCGCGCGCGCCTCGTCAGGATCCCCGTGGCACTTCGCGGCGGCGCCGGCGGCCTGCTGCGCGTCGCTGAGCTGCCAGGTGGTCAGCGCGAGTTGCAGGTCCGCCTTGTTGTACGCCATTTCCTCGCGGATCTCGCGCACGGCGACGATCGCAACGGGCACGGCCCAGAACACGATCACGATCAGCCAGCGGCGGAACCAGCGGTGTTGTCTCCATGCCATCCATGCCTCCGTTTGACGCGTGTGCGCGTCTGTCTCGAGGGCGGCCCGATGGCGCTTCTTGTACTTGGATGGGCCGCGTTGCAGCCATCATAGAAGAAAACGCGGCGAATTGCCGCACCATATGGCGGCGCCGGTACGGCAGGCTGGAAAAGCGGGGCGGGAGGCTGTTGCAACAGCGCGGCGGCGGGGCCGAGCGGGGCGCGTCGATGCGCGTGCAACGAAAACAAAAATGCCGCGCCCGCCGAAGCGCTGCGCGGCATTCGATACGGGAGCGCCGGAACTCAGGCGGCCGGCTGGCTGCTCAGGCAGCTCTTCATGAACGCCTTGCGGTCGTCGCCCTTCTTGCCGGTGGCCTGCGTGTTGCACGCCTTCATCTTTTCCTGCTGCGACATGGCCTTCGCGGGCTTCGCCGACAGGCAGTCCTTCATGAACGCCTTGCGTTCGTCGCCCGTCTTGCCGGCTGCCTGGGTGTTACAGGCCTTCATCTTGTCCTGCTGGCTGTTCGCCGCGAACGCGGGGGAAGCCAGCATGCCGCCGAGAAGCACTGCGGCTACGAGCGATTGGATTTTCATTTCGACACTCCCATGGGGTGAATTGCGTGTTATCGACGCCGTCACGAAGCACCGTGCAATGGCGATAGGGTTGCATCGCACAGCGCGCTCCGATTATGGCAAATCAATGTGAAAACACCAAAACGGCACTTTCTATAACGTTGCGGATGCCACGGCCGTTGACGGCACGTGTTGCCGGACGATCGGGACAAACCATGATGCGCGGCGGCCGGCCTCGGTCGCCGCGCCGGAACCTGGCCGCAAGCCTTTACAATCGCGGCCATGAACACTTCGAATTCCGCATCCCCTTCGTCCGCGTCGGCCCTGCCGCGCATCGCCGTGCTCGCCACCGGCGGCACGATCGCCGGCGCCGCGCCCGACGCAGCCAGCACGGCCGGCTACCAGGCCGGCGCGCTCGGCGTCACTTTCCTGGTCGACGCAGTGCCGGCGCTTGCGTCCGTCGCGCGCATCGACGCCGAGCAGATCGCCAGCATCGACAGCAAGGATCTCGCGCTGCCGCTGTGGAATACGCTCGCCGCGCGGATCGACGCGCTGATGGCCGACCCGGCGGTCGACGGCATCGTGATCACCCACGGCACCGACACGCTCGAGGAAACCGCGTATGCGCTGCACCTGGTCGTCAACGGCGACAAGCCGGTCGTGCTGACGGCCGCGATGCGGCCGGCGACCGCGCTGTCGTCCGACGGCCCGCTGAACCTGCTGAATGCGGTGACGGTGGCCGCACATCCGTCCGCGCGCGGGCAGGGCGTGCTGGTCGCATTCAACAACCGGATCCACGGCGCGCGCGACGTCGTGAAGACGAGCACCTATGCGGTCGATGCATTCCAGTCGCCGGAGCTCGGCGCGCTCGGCTGGGTGCAGGACGGCCGGGTCGAATTCGCCCGCCACGTCACGCGTTCGCGCGACACGCAACTGGCGATCGCCGCCGCGTGGCCGCCCGTCGAAGTCGTCGCGAGCTACGCGGGCGTGACGCGCACGGCCGTCGACGCGCTCGTCGCGGCCGGCGTGCGCGGTCTCGTCGTCGCGGGCACGGGCAACGGCTCGATCCATGCGACGCTGCAGGCGGCGCTGGCCGATGCGGTGAAGGCAGGCGTCGCGGTGGTTCGCGCGTCGCGCGTCGGGTCGGGGCACGTGATGCGCAACGGCGCCGCGAGCGACGATGCGCTCGGCTTCGTGAGCGCAGGGTCGCTGAACCCGTTCAAGGCGCGGGTGCTGCTGATGCTCGCGCTCGCGAACGGCATTCACGGCCGCGACGCGCTGCAGCGCGTGTTCGATACGCTGTGACCGGCTGACCGATACGCGCGGCGCGGGCCGCGCGCGTCACCATGAAAAAAGCAGGCCATCGGCCTGCTTTTTTTGTCCGTCAGTCCGGCAACAATGCTCAGGACTGCGGCGGAATCACGAGCTTCTGGCCCGGGTAGATCCGGTCCGGGCTCGACAGCATCGGCTTGTTCGCCTCGAAGATCACCGGGTACTTGTTCGCGTCGCCGTAGACTTCCTTGGCGATCGCCGACAGCGTGTCGCCCGGCTTCACGTCGTGGTACTGCACTTCCGGATCGTCCGGCTGCAGATCGTCGTCATTGACGCCCGCGACGCCTTGCACGTTGCCGGCCGCGACCTTGACCTTGGCCTTCGTGTCGAGGTCGGCGACGCTGCCCGACAGCGTCACGGTGCGCGATGCGCCGTCGAACGCCACGGTCAGGTTCGACGTGTCGAGACCTTGCGTGTTGATGTAGTTCTTGATGGCATCGGCCGCGGTCTGGTTTGCGGCATTCGGATCTTCAGCGGCTTGCGCATCGGCATGACCCAGCAGTTTTTCACCCGCCTCTTTGATAAACGAAAGAAGACCCATCGTTGCACTCCTTAGGTGGTTGAAAAGAAAACGCGCCGTGAAGTGGCGAAAAAAACACCGCGCTGGGCGCGGTCAACGGAGGTGAACGCTAGCGCGGCGGTTTTCTCGAAAGGCGTGGCGAAAGTGTAGGCGTTCATGACGACGATTGCATGAAAAATCGCACGCTTGAACGTAAAGAAATGTAATACGCGAAATCCGACAGGCGGACACCCGACGACGACGTCTGACCGACCAAGGCTTCCCCGGCGTCGCCGGGTGCCGCTGCGGACCCCACCACGCCGCTCTCAGCCCAGAGCGGCGTTTTTCGCCCCGTCCCGCATGCCATCGGCAGTGCAGGGCGGGGCGCCCCACCGTGATGCGCGAGCGTGTCGCGCATCGATGCGACCGGCCGTGCCGGTCACGTGTGTCTGTCGCGCGCGTCCGCCATCGCAGCGGAAACGCGCATCGTTGCAGCCGTGTTACGCGGCCGGCGTCTGGCCGATCTCGAAGTTCGACATGATCTCGAGCGCGCGCACGAGTGCCGAGTGATCCCATGCCTTGCCGCCGTGCGACGCACACACGCTGAACAGCTGCTGCGCGCTGGCCGTATGCGGCAGCGCGAGGCCGAGCTTGCGTGCGCCGTCGAGCGCGAGGTTCAGGTCCTTCTGGTGCAGCTCGATGCGGAAGCCCGGATCGAACGTGCGCTTCGTCATCCGCGCGCCGTGCACTTCGAGGATGCGCGACGCGGCGAAGCCGCCCATCAGCGCCTGGCGCACACGCTCCGGATCGGCGCCCGAACGTGCGGCGAACAGCAGTGCTTCGCCGACCGCCTCGATGTTCAGCGCGACGATGATCTGGTTCGCGACCTTGCAGGTCTGGCCCGCGCCGTTGTCGCCGACGAGCGTGATGTTCTTGCCCATCTTCTCGAACAGCGGCCTGGCGCGCTCGAATGCCGCCTCCGGGCCGCCGACCATGATTGTCAGCGTCGCTTCGCGTGCGCCGACTTCGCCGCCGGACACCGGCGCGTCGAGGTAGTCGCAGCCCAGTGCGTTGATCTGCTTCGCGAATTCCTGCGTGTCGAGCGGCGAGATCGAGCTCATGTCGATCACGAGCTTGCCGGCCGTCAGGCCCTTCGCGACGCCGTCGTCGGCGAACAGCACGTTACGCACGTCCGGCGTATCCGGCACCATCGAGATGATGATGTCCGCGTTCTTCGCGACTTCGGTCGAGTTCGCGACGACCTTCGCGCTCGTGCGCAGGTCGTCCGGGATCGGGAACGCGCCGTTCACGACGAGCTGGTGGTCGCCCTTGAGCAGGTTGCGCGCCATGTGCGCGCCCATGATGCCGAGGCCGATGAAACCGATGGTTGCCATGTGAAAGTCTCCTATAGGGCTGAAAACGGAAAGGGCGGATCTCAGGCGGCGCGACGCGCCGAGCCCGGTGCGCAGCCGGCGACGCTGTGCAGCCAGCCGAGGCCTTCCGTCGTGGTGGTGCGGGGCTTGTACTCGCAGCCGACGTAGCCGGCATAGCCGAGCCGGTCGAGCAGCGCGAACAGGAACGCGTAGTTGATCTCGCCCGTGCCCGGTTCGTTGCGGCCCGGGTTGTCCGCGAGCTGGACGTGGCCGATCGATGCGAGGTTGCGTTCGATCGTCGCGGCCAGTTCGCCTTCCATGCGCTGCATGTGATAGATGTCGTACTGCAGGAACAGGTTGTCCGAGCCGACCGCGCGGATCACGTCGAGCCCTTCCGACGAGCGGTTCAGCGCGAAGCCCGGGATGTCGAAGCTGTTGCACGGCTCGACGAGCAGGCGGATGCCTTCGCGCTTCAACGCATCGGCGGCAAAGCGCAGGTTGTCGACGATCGTGACGAACGTCTTGTCGCGCGCCGTGCTGGCCGACGGGATGCCGACGAGGCAGTTCAGCTGCGGCACCTTCAGCGCCTTCGCATACTCGATCGCACGGCCAACCCCTTCCTGGAACTCGCCGACGCGATCGGGCAGGCACGCGATGCCGCGCTCGCCCTGGTCCCAGTTGCCGGCGGGCAGGTTGTGCAGCACGAGGCGCAGGCGATGCGTCTCGAGCCGCTCGGCGAGTTCCTCTTTCGCGTACGGATACGGGAACAGGAACTCGACGGCGTCGAAGCCCGCGTCGGCGGCCGCCTTGAAGCGGTCGAGGAACGGCACTTCGTTGAACAGCATGGTCAGGTTTGCAGCAAACTTCGGCATGAGCTAAGCCTCTTCGGTCGGTCAGTCAAAAAATGTCGTGCGGTTCAGTCGAGCATCGAGATCGCGGTCGGTGCGTGCTCGGCCTTTTCGGCGAGATCCTCGAATTCGTTGATCGCGTCGATTTCGGTGCCCATCGAGATGTTCGTCACGCGCTCGAGGATCACTTCCACGACCACCGGCACGCTGAACTCTTCCGCGAGCGTTTGCGCCTGGCGCAGCGCCGGCTCGATCTCTTCCGGCTTGAACACGCGCAGCGCCTTGCAGCCGAGGCCTTCCGCGACGGCCACGTGGTCGACGCCATAGCCGTTCAGTTCCGGCGCGTTCACGTTGTCGAACGCGAGCTGCACGCAGTAGTCCATGTCGAATGCACGCTGCGCCTGGCGGATCAGCCCAAGGTACGAGTTGTTCACGACGACGTGCACGTACGGCAGCTTGAATTGCGCGCCGGCGGCCAGTTCCTCGATCATGAACTGGAAGTCGTAGTCGCCGGACAGCGCGACGATCGGGCGGCTCGGGTCCGCTGCACGCACGCCGAGCGCGGCGGGGATCGTCCAGCCGAGCGGGCCGGCCTGGCCGCAGTTGATCCAGTTGCGCGCCTTGAACACGTGCAGGAACTGCGCGGCGGCGATCTGCGACAGGCCGATCGTGCTGACGTAGCACGTATCGCGGCCGAACACCTTGTTCATCTCTTCGTACACGCGCTGCGGCTTGACCGGCACGTTGTCGAAGTGCGTCTTGCGCTGCAGCGTGCGCTTGCGTTCCTGGCATTCCGCGACCCATGCGCTGCGGTCCTTCAGCTTGCCGGCGGCCTTCCATTCCCGTGCGACGGCGACGAACAGTTCCAGCGCGGCCTTCGCGTCCGACACGATGCCGAGATCCGGGCCGAACACGCGGCCGATCTGCGTCGGCTCGATGTCGACGTGCACGAACTTGCGGCCCTTCGTATAGACCTCGACGCTGCCCGTGTGGCGGTTCGCCCAGCGGTTGCCGATGCCGAGCACGAAGTCGGACGCGAGCATCGTGGCGTTGCCGTAGCGGTGCGACGTCTGCAGGCCGACCATGCCGGCCATCAGCGGGTGGTCGTCCGGAATCGCGCCCCACGACATCAGCGTCGGGATCACCGGCACGCCGATCGTTTCGGCGAACTGGACGAGCAGGTCTTCCGCTGCTGCGTTGAGCACGCCGCCGCCCGACACGATCAGCGGCTTGTCCGCGTCGTTGAGCATCGCGAGCGCCTTCTCGATCTGCGCGCGGGTGGCCGCGGGCTTGTAGACCGGCAGCGGTTCATACGTGTCGATGTCGAATTCGATTTCGGCGAGCTGCACGTCGATCGGCAGGTCGACCAGCACCGGGCCCGGACGGCCCGAGCGCATCAGGTGGAATGCCTGCTGGAACACGCGCGGCACGAGCGCCGGCTCGCGCACGGTGACGGCCCATTTCGTGACGGGCTTCGCGATCGACTCGATGTCGACGGCCTGGAAGTCTTCCTTGTACAGGCGGGCACGCGGTGCCTGGCCGGTGATCGCGAGGATCGGAATCGAGTCGGCGGAAGCGGAATAGAGACCGGTGATCATGTCGGTGCCGGCGGGGCCCGACGTGCCGATGCACACGCCGATGTTGCCCGGGGCCGCACGCGTGAAGCCTTCGGCCATGTGCGACGCGCCTTCGACGTGGCGTGCCAGTACGTGGCTGATGCCACCCGACTTGCGCATGGCCGAGTAGAACGGGTTGATCGCTGCGCCCGGCACGCCGAACGCGGTCTGGATGCCTTCTTTCTCGAGCACGAGCACAGCTGCGTCGACGGCTCTCATCTTGGCCATGAATGTCTCCTTGAATGGGGTGGATCTTGCAAATGGGTCTGTTGGGGACACTTTAGGGATGCAGGAAAGGTTTGATAAGATCAGCCGAAGTCGCTTTTTTCGAAACTAAAAGTATGGAATGACGGCCGGGCGGGGCTTTCCGTCGGTGCCGGCACAGAGACGGAGACGGGAGATGGATCGCTTCAAGCAGATCGAGACGTTCGTGCGGGTGGCCGATGCCGGCAGCCTCGCGGCGGCGGCGCTCGAGGAGGGCGTGTCGCCGGTGGTGCTCGGGCGGCGCATCGACGCGCTCGAAAAGCGTCTCGGCGTGAAGCTGATGTACCGCTCGACGCGGCGGCTGGTGGTCAGCGAGGAGGGCGCCGCGTTCCTCGAGCGTTGTCGCGGCCTCCTGTCCGAATGGGACCAGGCCGAAAACGAGCTGGCCGCCGGGCGCCGCGCGGTCAGCGGCCACCTGATCGTGTCCGCGCCGGCCGCATTCGGGCGCAAGCACGTCGCGCCGCACGCCCCCGGCTTTCTGGTCGACAAACCCGAGATGCAGCTGTCGTTCAACCTGACCGACCGCGTCGTCGATCTCGTGCGCGAAGGCTACGACCTGTCGATCCGGATCGGCGGGGCGGTCGATCCGAACTTCGTCGCGGTGAAGCTCGCATCGAACCGGCGTGTCGTATGCGGCACGCCCGAGTATTTCCGCCAGCACGGCCGGCCGAAGTCGCTCGACGACCTGCTCAAGCACAACTGCCTGGCGTTCAACCTGCAGGGCGGGCAGAACCGCGGCTGGTATTTCCAGCGCCACGGCAAGATCGCGACGATGCGCGTGGCGGGCAATCTCGACTGCAACGACGGCGAGTTGCTGCACCGCTGGGTGGCCGAAGGTCTCGGGCTCGGCTGGCGCTCCACGTGGGAGATCGCCGCGCAGCTCGAGACGGGCGAGCTTGAAACCGTGCTCGACGAATATGCGTTGCCCGACTACGACATCCTCGCGGTCTACCCGCAGCAGCGCTACGTGCCGGCGCGCGTGCGCTACTTCATCGACTACCTGCGCGCCGCTTACGCGAGCCCGGGCTACTGGAGCACCACGCCGTAACCGGCGCGGGCGGCCCGGCCGCAGGACCGACCGGCGATTTTTTACGCTTCGGGCGCGCGGCGCGGGAATAAACTCGACGCAACGACGGTAAGGTCATCAAGCGTGCACGTTGCCAGTCTGTCCGGGCGTCGTGCTCGGAACGGGCGCGGCTTCGGCCGCCGGGACCAGGGAGGCCATGTGGGGCAAGCCGGACAGGCGATCGAAGAGCGGTCGGCAGACGACGCGGTGGCGCGCGGCGAGCGGTTTCGTACGCTCGTGCTGCCGCATCTCGACGCCGCGTACAACCTCGCGCGCTGGCTGAGCGGCAACACCGGCGATGCGGACGACGTCGTCCAGGACGCGTGCATGCGCGCACTGCGCTTCGTCGATTCGTGTCGTGGCGACAACGCCCGGCCATGGCTGCTGACGATCGTGCGTCACACCTGGTACACGGAATGGCGGCGCCGCACGCATGCGCACGAGGTTGCGCTGCCCGACACGCTCGACGACACCGACGTGCCCGACGACTGGCAACCCGCGACCGACGATCCGCTCGCGCACCTGCTGCGCGGAGAGAACGTGCGGCTCGTGAACGAAGCGCTCGCGAAGCTGGCACCCGAATACCGCGAGGTGCTCGTGCTGCGCGAGATGGAGGACCTGAGCTACCGCGAGATTGCGGCGATCGCGGACGTGCCGGTCGGTACCGTGATGTCGCGGCTCGCACGCGGCCGGCGCAAGCTCGCCGCGCTGCTGGGCGGCGAGCCGGCACCGGCGGCCGAAGGCAGGCCGGGCCGTGCGCCGGCTGGCGGAACCGCATCGGAGGCTATCGATGGACTGTAACGAAGCGCGAGCGTTGCTGGACGCGGACGTCGACCGCGAGCTGTCGGCGCCCGATGCGTTGCGGGTCCAGCAGCATGTCGAAGGATGCGAAGTGTGCCGCCGCGAACGCGCGCGGATCGTCACGCTGGTGCAGGCCGTGCGCCAGGCCGACTACCACCGTGCGCCGGATGCGTTGCGGGCCAGCATTCTCGCGAGCCTGCCGGCGGCGGCCGATGCGCCCGGGCGCGAGCAGGCGCAGCCGCAGCCCGAACCGCGGTCAAGGCCGCAGCCGCGTCCGCGCGGCCGCCGCTGGTTTTCGTGGCTGACGGATCAAGGCGGGGCGGCACGCCCGGCGTCGGCCGGCATGGGGCCGCGCGTGGCCGCGCTGCCCGGCCTCGGCTGGGGCGTCGCGCTGCTGGTGGCGCTTGCCGCGGCGGGCGGGATGACGTTGTCCGCCCGCCACGCCGACACCGACCGCACGGTCGACGAACTCGTGTCGAGCCACGTGCGGGCCGACCTGTCGGCGCGCGACATCGACGTGATCTCGACCGACCGGCACACGGTCAAGCCGTGGTTCAACGGCCGGATCGACTATGCGCCGCCGGTCGAGGATCTCGCGGCGGCCGGCTTCGCGCTGGTCGGCGGCCGGCTCGACTACGTCGGGCGGCGTCGCGTCGCCGTGCTCGTCTACCGTTACCGGCAGCACGTGATCGACGTCTACGTGCGGCCGGCCGGGGAGGGGCCGGGGGCGCCGTACACGACCGTGTCGCAAGGCTACGCGCTCGACCGCTGGGAGGCGGCCGGAATGACCTGGTGGGCCGTGACCGACGCCGAACCGTCGGCGCTCGCGGCGTTCAGGACCGCGCTCGATGCGCGACTCGGCGTGACACGCACCGAGTGACGGCGGCGGGCGGCGGCCTGCCGCCTGGCGCGCGTTTCTGTTCCGACCCTGACCGGGAAATGCGCCGAAGAACGCCCGGGCTGCCCGGGTTCGCCCCTTCAAGTCTTTGAAAACATGGCCGAATCCGCGCGCGAATCGTCGATTGGCCTTGCATGCGCCCCGTATCCGGGTTAGAATCTTCGGCTTCTCACTTGCCACACCGGTTCAGACGCCCGGGTGGCTTTAATCCACAAGGAGTGTGTAATGCGTCATTACGAAATCGTATTCATCGTGCACCCCGATCAGAGCGAGCAAGTGCCCGCGATGATCGAGCGTTACAAGACCACGATCACGTCGCACGGCGGTCAGATCCACCGCGTCGAAGACTGGGGCCGTCGCCAACTGGCCTACATGATCGAGAAACTCGCGAAGGCTCACTACGTCTGCATGAACATCGAGTGCGACCAGACGACGCTCGACGAACTCGAACACGCGTTCAAGTTCAACGACGCCGTGCTGCGCCACCTCATCGTCAAGATGAAGAAGGCCGAAACCGGCCCGTCGCCGATGATGAAGGAAGTTCAGCGCGAAGAAGCCAAGAAGGCGGCTGCAGCTCAGCCGACCGAAGCGCAGGCTTAAGTTCGTCATTCATTAAGCCATCAAGGAGCGCGTCACTCACGTGAACAGGTTGCAATTGACGGCAAGCGTCGTCGAACGCGCACCGGTGCGATATACGCCGGCAGGTGTTCCGATCGCAAGCGCCACATTGCATCACCGCACGGAAGTCGTCGAAGCAGGCATTCCCCGTCAGGTCGAAATGACGATTGAGGCGGTGGCGGCCGGTGAGGCGAGTGGCAGGCTGGAGAGTCGTGAAATGGGCGTCGAAACGCTGTTCACGGGCTTCCTGGCAAAGAAAAGCCGCAACGCGAGAACCTTGGTGTTTCACATCACAGCATTGCAGGACATTGGAAAGGACTGAAATCATGCCCCGCCCGACTGGTAAGAAATTCGACAAGCGTCGTCAGCAACAAAACCCGCTCTTCAAGCGCAAGAAGTTCTGCCGTTTCACGGCTGCAGGCGTCGAGCAGATCGACTACAAGGACACGGAAACGCTGAAGGACTTCATCGGCGAAAACGGCAAGATCACGCCGGCTCGTCTGACGGGTACGAAGGCGCACTATCAGCGTCAGCTGGATACGGCCATCAAGCGTGCGCGTTTCCTCGCGCTGCTGCCGTACACCGATCAGCACAAGGCGTAATCAGGCGACGCAATAAGGAGAATTCGAATGCAAATCATTCTGTTGGAAAAAGTCGCCAATCTGGGTAACCTCGGCGACATCGTCAAGGTCAAGGACGGTTACGCTCGCAACTTCCTGATCCCGAACCGCAAGGCTCGCCGTGCAACGAAGGAAGCGATCGCCGAATTCGAAGTTCGCCGCGCCGAGCTCGAAAAGATCGCCGCTGAAAAGCTGGCAGCATCGCAGGCAGTCGGCGAGAAGCTGAACGGCCAGTCGTTCGAAATCACGCAGAAGTCGGGCGTTGACGGCCGTCTGTTCGGCTCGGTCACGAACGGCGACGTCGCGGAACTGCTGAAGAAGGCAGGTTTCGAAGTCGAGAAGCTGCAAGTTCGCATGCCGGAAGGCCCGCTGAAGATGATCGGCGAGCACAACGTCCAGGTCGCGCTGCATACGGACGTCGTCGTCGACGTCACGATCAACGTGATCGGCGACCACGCATAAGCGTACGCAAGCTTTCCGGGCGGCTTCCGCCGTCCGGACAAGGGCAGGCGCCCGGGCAACCGGGGCCTGCCTTTTTTATTGCTCGTTCGCCGGTGGCCGGTATGGCGCCGTCCTGTGTAATTCGCGATAATCCCAACCCATGAACGCGCCGCAAGATCCTCAAATCGAATCGCTGAAAGTCCCGCCGCATTCGGTCGAAGCCGAGCAGTCGGTGCTCGGCGGCCTGTTGCTCGACAACGCGGCCTGGGACCGGATTGCCGACTTCCTGTCGCAGGGCGATTTCTACCGCTACGACCACCGGATCATCTACGAGCACATCGGCCGCCTGATCGCGTCGACGCGCCCGGCCGACGTCGTGACCGTGTACGAAGCGCTGACCACGTCCGGCAAGGCCGACGACGTCGGCGGGCTGGCCTACCTGAACGCGCTCGCACAGAACACGCCGAGCGCGGCGAACATCCGTCGCTATGCGGAAATCGTGCGCGACCGCGCGGTGCTGCGCCGGCTCGTGTCGGTCGCCGACGAAATCTCGGCCGATGCGTTCAACCCGCAGGGCAAGGAAGTCCGCCAGCTGCTCGACGAGGCCGAGTCGAAGGTGTTCTCGATCGCCGAAGAGGGCGCACGCGGCAACCAGGGCTTCCTCGAGATCGGCCCGCTGCTCACGCAGGTCGTCGAGCGCATCGATACGCTGTACCACACGGCGAACCCGAGCGACGTCACGGGCACGCCGACGGGGTTCGTCGAC
The DNA here is from genome assembly GCF_002223365.1 of Burkholderia sp. AU6039. Taxonomy (NCBI): domain Bacteria; kingdom Pseudomonadati; phylum Pseudomonadota; class Betaproteobacteria; order Burkholderiales; family Burkholderiaceae; genus Burkholderia; species Burkholderia sp. AU6039. The sequence continues at coordinate 1,708,285 of NZ_NKFK01000003.1, read as the reverse complement.
CTCGACCGGATGACGTCCGGGATGCACGGCGGCGAACTGATCATCGTTGCGGGGCGCCCGTCGATGGGTAAGGCACAGCCGCTCGACGCGCGCGTCAGGACGTTGACTGGCTGGAAGCCGATGGGCGAGCTGGCGATCGGTGATGCGCTTGCTTCGGTCGACGGGGCATCGTCGATCGTGACCGGCATCTATCCGCAGGGCGAACGCCAGGTGTATCGGGTCAGCTTTTCGGATGGACGTTCGGCCGAATGCTGCGACGAGCACCTGTGGTGCGTCCATTTCCGCGAGTGGGAAAAGCCGCGAGTGCTGTCGACCGCGGAGATTCGCACGTTGCTGACGCGCGAACGCTACCGGAACCGGTTGTGGATCGACATGCCGACCGGCGAGTTTGGTCATTGCGAGGCGCTGCCGGTTGATCCCTGGGTACTCGGCGCGCTGCTCGGCGATGGTGCGCTCGGCGGGACTGCCGTGCGTTTCAGCGTGAAGGCCGAGGAAACGTTGAACCGGATGCGCGAGCGTGTCGACGTGTCGCTCGAACTTGAATACGCAGGCCAGTACGACTGGCGCATCAAGCGCCGGCGGTCGACGGCCGCAGAGGCCCGGCCGTCCGCCAACCCGCTCAAGGCTGCGCTCGAGCAGCTCGGTGTGTGGGGGAGGACGAGTTACGACAAGTTCATCCCGCGTATCTACCTCGATGCGGACAAGGACGCGCGGCTGGATTTGTTGCGCGGGCTGCTCGACACGGACGGCTGGGTCGAATCGTGGGGTACGGTGCGTTATTCGACCGCCAGTGCGCAGTTGGCGAGCGACGTGCGCGAACTGGCGCGTTCGCTTGGTGCGTGGTGCCAGGTGGTCGAAAAGGCGACGAGCTTCACTGTCGACGGCGAACGCAAGGCCGGTGCGACGGCTTACGTTTGCACGATCAGTCATCCAGATCCGCAGAGCCTGTTCCTGTTCGAGGGCAAGCGCGAGCGGCTGACGGCCGGCCGGACGCGCCGCAAGCTGCCGGTGATTACTGGTATCGAGCCATCGCGCCGGACTGCCACGCAGTGCATCTCGGTTTCGCATCCGTCTCGGCTGTACGTGACCGACGATTACGTCGTGACCCACAATACGGCCTTCTCGATGAACATCGGCGAATACGTCGCGGTCGAGTACGGGCTGCCGGTCGCGGTGTTCTCGATGGAAATGCCGGGTACCCAGCTCGTGATGCGGATGCTCGGCTCGATCGGCCGGCTCGACCAGCACCGGATGCGCACGGGCCGCCTGACGGACGAGGATTGGCCGAAACTGACGCACGCGGTGCAGAAGATGAGCGAGGCGCAGCTCTTCATCGACGAAACCGGCGGCCTGAACCCGATGGAATTGCGCTCGCGCGCACGGCGGCTGGCGCGGCAATGCGGCAAGCTCGGCCTGATCATCGTCGACTACCTGCAGCTGATGTCGGGTTCGTCGCAGGGCGAGAACCGCGCGACCGAAATCTCGGAAATCTCGCGATCGCTGAAGAGCCTCGCGAAGGAACTCGACGTGCCGGTGATCGCGCTGTCGCAGCTGAACCGTGGCCTCGAACAACGCCCGAACAAGCGCCCGGTGATGTCGGATTTGCGCGAATCCGGCGCAATCGAACAGGACGCGGACGTGATCCTGTTCATCTACCGTGACGAAGTCTACAACCCGGACAGCCCCGACAAGGGCACGGCCGAAATCATCATCGGCAAGCAGCGTAACGGTCCGATCGGTCCCGTTCGGCTCACGTTCCTGGGGCAATACACGAAGTTCGACAACTTTGCAGGGGCGCAGACGTTCTACGGCGAGTAACGCCGGTTGTAAAGCCCTAAATCGCCAAACGTTGTATCCAATCCCGGCGCGCGCATGTGCGCGCGTCGCGGCGCGACCGAAAACGGTACAATGTCGCCCGTTTTCGTGACAGTAGTTTGACAATCTCTCAGGAATCCCATGTTCGGTCGATTCATGCCCACCGAGGGCAAGTTCTTTGAACTCTTCAACGCGCACGCGAAGCACATCGTTTCCGGTGGCCGCGAGCTCGAACTGCTGATCGACAATCTCGCCGACGCCGAGATTCACAAGCAAAACGTGCAAACCGCCGAGAAGGCCGCCGACAAGCTCACGCACGAGGCGATCGATCTGCTGCACAAGACTTTCATCACGCCGCTCGATCGCGACGAGATCCACAAGCTGATCACGACGATGGACGACATCCTCGACCTGATGGAAGACGTCGCGACCGCCGTGTCGCTGTATGACGTCCGTTCCGTCACGTCCGAAGCGAGCCAGCTCGCGCACATCGTCACGCAGTCGGCCCAGCACGTGCAGCAGGCGGTCGGGTTGCTGTCCGACATGAAGCAGTCGGCACAGATCCTCAAGCAGTGCGAGGAGATCGACCGCTGGGAGTCGGAGGCCGATCGCGTGCTGCGCGCGGCCATGTCGAAGCTGTTCCGCGAGGAAGACGACGTGAAGACGCTCATCAAGCTGAAGGCGATCTACGAGCTGCTCGAAGAGATCACCGACAAGTGCGAGGACGTCGCGAACATCATCGAAGGCATCGTGCTGGAAAACGCCTGAGCGGACCACGATGCATTCGATACAACTCGCCCTATGGATGGTCGCGGCACTAGTGCTCGTCGCGCTCGTATTCGACTTCATGAACGGCTTTCACGACGCGGCGAACTCGATCGCCACCGTCGTGTCGACCGGGGTGCTGAAGCCCCAGCAGGCCGTCGTGTTCGCGGCCGCGTTCAACGTGATCGCGTACTTCATCTTCCACCTGAAAGTCGCCCAGACCGTCGGTAAAGGCACGATCGACCCCGAGATCGTCGACCATTACGTCATATTCGGCGCGCTGGTCGGCGCGATCGGCTGGAACGTGATCACGTGGTACTACGGGATCCCGTCGAGCTCGTCGCACGCGCTGATCGGCGGCCTCGTCGGCGCGGCGCTCGCGAAGTCAGGCTGGAGCTCGCTGAACATCGACGGGCTGCTGAAGACGATCGCGTTCATCTTCATCTCGCCGCTGCTCGGCTTCATCCTCGGCTCGCTGTTCATGCTCGGCGTGTCGTGGCTGTATTTCCGCACCGCGCCCAGCAAGGTCGACCGGCGCTTCCGGCGGCTGCAGCTGCTGTCGGCCGGGCTGTACAGCCTCGGCCACGGCGGCAACGACGCGCAGAAGACGATCGGCATCATCTGGATGCTGCTGATCGCGTCGGGCTATGCGTCGGCGACCGCCGATGCGCCGCCGGCGTGGGTGATCGGCGCGTGCTACCTGTCGATGGGCCTCGGCACGCTGTTCGGCGGCTGGCGCATCGTGCGCACGATGGGCCAGAAGATCACGAAGCTCAAGCCGGTTGGTGGCTTCTGTGCGGAAACCGGTGGCGCGATGACGCTGTTCCTCGCGTCGTTCCTCGGCATTCCGGTGTCGACCACGCACACGATCACCGGCGCGATCGTCGGTGTCGGCGCGACGCAGAAGCTGTCGGCGGTGCGCTGGGGCGTGGCCGGCAACATCGTGTGGGCATGGGTGTTGACGCTGCCCGCAGCCGCGTTGTTCGCGGCCGGCGGATGGTGGCTCGGTCACCAGATCTTCTGATCGCCGACGTAGCCGGATCGACATCCGATGCGCCGCAAGCCGAAAGGCTGCGGCGCATTTTCTTTTGGAGCGGGGAGTTTGCGACGGAACGGGCGGGGTGGCGGCACATACCGCCAACGTGATTGACTGTCGAGGTTCGGGCAGCCGGTCAGTAGCTTCCGTTCGCAAACCGCGCGATCGGATCGTCTGCCGTACTGGTGCGCGGGCTGACGGGCGCGGATTGCGTCGACGCGCGCAATACCTGCACCGGTGCGGGTTCGATACCGCGCGGAGACGCCGGCGCGGCGGCAGGCGGCGGTTCGGCATCGAACGCGGCGGCCTGGGCGGCCGTGAGCGCCGTCGTCGGAATCTGCGTGCCGGACTCGACCGGGGCGGTAGCAGGCGCTGCATTGGCCGTCATCGCGGTCATCCCGTCATTCACTGAGGTTGCCTGTTGCTGCGCGGCCTGCCTGCGCGGTGGCGGCGGTTCGTACGGATCGGCGGCCGGGGCCGCGGGTGCGGCTGCGGCGGTCGTCACGACCGGCGCGGCAGCGATAACCGGCGCGGGCGCGGGCGCTTGCGCGGTTCTCGCTTGCGACGACGCATAGGCAGGCGGCCGCGGCGCAGCGGCAGTCACGACCACCGGGGCCGGTGCGGCCGCCGGCGCGCTGCGCGGCTCGTCGCGCTTCGCCTCGTAGGTCGGCGAATCGAACGGCGTTGGCGCCCCACGCGGCGGCGCGACGCGGCGAATGCCGTCGAAACGCTTGGCCCAGTACGGGTTCGTCAGGTAGTCGAGTCGCACGGTGCCGCCCGTCGACGGTGCGTTGACGAAGCGCAGCTTGCCGACATAGATGCCGACGTGCGAATGCGGCCGTCCGGTCGTATTGAAGAAGATCAGGTCGCCCGGCGCGATCTGGTCGGGCTCGATCGACACGCCACGGCCGCTCATGTCGGCCGTCGTGCGCGGCAGGTTCACGTCGGCCGCCCGGCCGATCACGTAGCGCACGAGCCCGCTGCAGTCGAAGCCGCTCGTCGGCGTATTGCCGCCCCAGCGATACGGGACGCCGACGAGGCTCATCGCCTGGATCGAGATTTCTTCCTGGCCGACGCTGTGATCGACGAATTTCGGGAAATTGGCGGGGGCGGGGAATGCGCGCGGCGTCGTGATCCTCATGCCCGAATCGGAGCGCGAGGCCGACTGCGGCGGCACGCTGGAGCAGGCCGCAAGCAGGGAAACGACGGCGACGGGGACCCAAATTCGAAGCATGGCGAGGCGGGCGAGCGCGGCGCGCTCGCGAATCGTATGACAACAGACAGACCCGATGGTAGACGCTCCGGCGGGGCTTAAGCAACCATTCCTGAGAATTTACTTGAAGTTTCGCGCGTAAACTGCGTTGTTGCGTGACGAAGCGTTACTTACGTCTTCGACCCCAAATAAAAACGGCGCTCCTGAAAGGAGCGCCGCGATGCGTCGAAAACCGGCCGACGGGCCGGCCTGTCGCGTTACAGGATGTCCGACGCGTAGTCGGCGAGCCGCGAGCGTTCGCCGCGCGCGAGCGTCACGTGGCCGCTGTGGCCCCAGCCCTTGAAGCGGTCGACGACGTACGTGAGGCCCGAGCTGCCTTCGGTCAGGTAGGGCGTGTCGATCTGCGCGATGTTGCCGAGGCACACGATCTTCGTGCCCGGGCCGGCGCGCGTGACGAGCGTCTTCATCTGCTTCGGCGTCAGGTTCTGCGCCTCGTCGATGATCAGGTACTTGTCGACGAACGTACGGCCGCGCATGAAGTTCATGCTCTTCACCTTCAGGCGCGAACGGATCAGTTCCTGCGTCGCGGCACGGCCCCATTCGCCCGCAGCGTCGTCGGTCTTCTGCAGCACTTCGAGGTTGTCGTCGAATGCGCCCATCCACGGCTGCATCTTCTCTTCCTCGGTGCCCGGCAGGAAACCGATGTCCTCGCCGACCGGCACGGTCGCGCGCGTCACGATGATCTCGTTGTAGCGCTTGTCGTCGAGCACCTGCGCGAGGCCGGCCGCGAGCGCGACGAGCGTCTTGCCGGTACCGGCCTGGCCGAGCAGCGTGACGAAGTCGATCTCGGGGTTCATCAGCAGGTTCAGCGCGAAGTTCTGCTCGCGGTTGCGCGCGGTGATGCCCCACACGTTGTTCTTGTGGTGGCTGTAGTCGCGCAGCGTCTGCAGCAGCGCCGTCTTGCCGTTCAGCTCGCGGACGATCGCATGGAACGTCGGCTCGCCGTTCTGCGGCTCGAGATAGACGAACTCGTTGACGAGCATCGACGCGACGAGCGGGCCGGTCACGCGGTAGTACGTGGTGCCCGTCTTCGTGTCCTGCCAGCTCTCCATGCCCTTCGCATGCTTGGTCCAGAAGTCCTGCGGCAGTTCGCGCACGCCGTTGTACAGGAGGTCCTTATCCTCGAGCACCTGGTCGTTGAAGTAGTCTTCCGCGGGCAGGCTGAGCGCGTGCGCCTTGATCCGCATGTTGATGTCTTTCGACACCAGCACGACCTGGCGATCGGGTCGGTCGCGCTGCAGCGCGCGCACGACGCCGAGGATCTGGTTGTCGGCCTTGCCTTCGGGCAAGCCTTCGACGGGCGCGATGTCCGCCAGCTTCGTCTGGAAGTACAGGCGGCCGAGCGCCTCGCGGCTGCCGAGGCGCGACAGCGGGATGCCGGCCGTGATCGGGCCGGCATCGGCGACGAGCGCGTCGAGCGTGCGGCTGACCTGGCGTGCGTTGCGCGCGACTTCGGACATCCCCTTCTTGTGGTTGTCGAGTTCCTCGAGCGTCATCATCGGCAGATAGACGTCGTGTTCCTCGAAGCGGAAGAGGCTGCTCGGGTCGTGCATCAGCACGTTGGTGTCGAGCACGAACAGTTTCTGCAGTTCGGCTTCGGCGGGCTTGCGGCTGCGCGACTTCGTCGCGGCGCCGGTATCGCGCGCGGGCGCGGCGGCCGGTTTGTCGGCAGCCGGTTTGTCGTTGCGTGCAACGACGGGTGCCGCGGGTTCGGCGGGCGCCGGCATCGGCTGCAGCAGGGCAGCCGTCTGTTTGGTCTTGCGGCCGCGAGCGGGTGCGCTCGCGGCATCTTGCGCCGAAGACGCGACGGCGCGCAAAGGCGCGGCCGTGTTCGCGGCTTCGGTCATCGGTTGGGCCACGCTCGCCGGACCAAAGTCACCGGCTGTGGATGCGTCCCCTTCGGCGGATTTCTTCGCGGCTTTCGCGGGCCGCGCTTTCGCCTTGTATTCGTCGGGTGGCAGCAGGCTGCCGAGCTTGCTGGGGGGAGTAGGCAAAGGCATGGTGTCCCTCGGGAGGAATCGTGTCGCATGGCGTGCGCCGCTGATCGCATCCTGCGTGACGTAGACGCATGCAGTTTGCGCGCGGTGGCGCACAGGAAGTTCGTCTAGCCGGTTCGCCTAAGTGTCGATCAGCTCCTTGACGCGGTGAGGGCCGGACCGAGGCCCGGCGCGCAATCCATAAAAAAAGCCGCTGCCTCGTCGATAGAGGCATGCGGCTTGGCTGATACGGTCGTAATGCGCGTCAGGTGCCGGCAAGCATCGCAACGAGCACCGGCGCAGCTACGAGAAATATGGGGCGAACTGGCATTCATTGCGGCCCAATATAACGCGCCTCAAAGCGCTTGTACAGCACTTAGCACGTCGTCCACATGACCCGGTACCTTGATGCCGCGCCATGCCTGGCGAAGCACGCCGTCGGCGTCGATCAGGAACGTGGAGCGCTCGATTCCGCGCACTTCCTTGCCATACATTTTCTTCATCTTGATGACATCGAACAGCGCGCACAGCGCCTCGTCGGCATCGGAAATCAGCGGGAACGGCAGTTCGAGCTTTGCCTTGAAATTGTCATGCGAGCGCAGGCTGTCGCGCGACACGCCGATGACTTCCGCACCGGCTTTCTTGAACTTCGGATAGAGATCGCGGAACTGCAGCCCTTCGGTCGTGCAGCCCGGCGTGTTGTCCTTCGGATAGAAGTACAGCACGAGTTTCTTGCCCTTCAGGTCGGACAGCGAAATGTCGCCGCCCGTGGCCGGTGCGGTGAAATCGGGAACTTGACGGTCAACTTCGACGGACACGTGTTTCTCCTGTTGTTATGGAAAGGCGCCGCTGCGGCGGCGCGGTACGGCGGGGCGTCGCGGCATGCGCCGCAAGGGCGCAGCGGCGACGCCGGCTCGTGCGAACTCAGTCGGGCTGGACGATCAGTTCGCCGGAGCGGCCGGGGATTTCGCCCCACGTGACAGGGTACGATGGCAGCGAGTCGCGGTCCAGCGTCGCGTGGTAGTCGCCCATCGTCGCGAACGTATGGCCTTGCGCGCGCCAGCCGGCGAGCAGTTGCTCGAACACGGGCGCGAGCTTCTGGCCTTCCAGTTCCGCATGCAGCGTGAACACTTGGTCGTGCGGATTGGTTTCGGTGAACTTGAGGATGTGCGCGGCGACGTTGTGCGTGTCGACGCCGTCGATGCCGAGCACTTCGTCGAGCGTCGGCAACGTGGTGGGCATCTGCACGTGCGACAGCGTGCGGCCGTTGACGACGGGCAGGTACGGCGAATGGCCGCGGCCGTCGGATGCGTAGCGCATCCCCCATGCGTCGATCTGCTCGAACGCGGAATCGTTCATCTGCCAGCCGGCCGCGCCGTGCGTGACGGGCGGCGCGCCGAAGACCTCGATGAAGCGCGCGTGACTCTTCTGCATTTCACGCGCGGTCCAGTCGCGATCGCGCGCGCGGACGTTGTCCTGCCAGTACACGTGATCCCACGTGTGGATCCCGCATTCGAAGCCGGCCTCGTGAATCGCGCGCATGTCGGCGATCGCGCGGCGGCCGATGTCGGGGCCCGGCAGCAGCACGCCGTACATCAGCTGCTTCACGCCGTAGTGCTCGACCACCGACGTGCGCGACACTTTCTTCAGGAAGCCGGGGCGGAACACGCGCCGCAGCGCCCAGCCCGTGTGATCGGGCCCGAGGCTGAAGAGGAAGGTCGCGCGCGCATTGAAGCGGTCGAAGATGCGTGCGAGGTTCGGCACGCCTTCGCGCGTGCCGCGCAGCGTGTCGACGTCGATCTTGAGGACGATGCGAGCCAAGCGAACGTCCCGATCAGCCTTGCTGTTCGACGAGCGCGCGCGCGTCGGCGACGTGGCCGCGATACGCTTCGAAGATGTTGCGCAGCGCGTCGTCGAACGTCGCTTGCGGCGCCCAGCCGAGTTCCTGCATCGTGTTGTCGATCTTCGGCACGCGGTTCTGCACGTCCTGGTAGCCGTTGCCGTAGTAGGCGCCGGACGTCGTCTCGACGAGCTTCACCTGCTTGGCCGAATCGGCGTACTCGGGGAATTCCGCCGCCAGTTCGAGCATCTTGTGCGCGAGTTCGCGAACCGAGAAATTGTTCTTCGGATTCCCGATGTTGTAGATCTTGCCCGACGCGACGCCGTCCTTGTTCTCGATGATCTTCATCAGCGCGCTGATGCCGTCGCCGATGTCGGTGAACGCGCGCTTCTGCGAGCCGCCGTCGACGAGGCTGATGTTCTCGCCGCGCACGATGTGGCCGAGGAACTGCGTGACCACGCGCGAGCTGCCTTCCTTCGGCGTGTAGATCGAGTCGAGGCCCGGGCCGATCCAGTTGAACGGGCGGAACAGCGTGAAGTTCAGGCCTTCCATCCCGTAGCCCCAGATCACGCGGTCCATCAGCTGCTTCGAGCACGCGTAGATCCAGCGCGGCTTGTTGATCGGGCCGTAGGTGAGGGCCGATGCATCCGGGTCGAACTGCTCGTCCGAGCACATGCCGTAGACCTCGGAGGTCGACGGGAACACGAGGTGCTTGCCGTACTTGACGGCCGAACGCACGATCGGCAGGTTCGCCTCGAAGTCGAGTTCGAACACGCGCAGCGGCTGCTGGACGTAGGTGGCGGGCGTCGCGATCGCGACGAGCGGCAGGATCACGTCGCACTTCTTCACGTGATACTCGACCCACTCCTTGTTGATCGTGATGTCGCCTTCGAAGAAATGCATCCGCTCGTGGTTGACGAGGTCACCCAGCCGATCGGTCTGCATGTCCATGCCGAACACTTCCCAATCGGTGGTTTCAAGAATGCGCTTCGACAGGTGATGGCCGATGAAGCCGTTCACACCCAGGATCAGGACTTTTTTTGCTTTCATGAATGACGGGAAGAATGAATGAACTGCGCGAATTCCGCGGGCGTCACGACGGTTTCGCTGCCGTCGCGCTGCTGCCACAGCTCGAGAATGGATAGGGCGCGGCTGTCGCCGCAGACGCCGAATAGCGCATTATCGCTTACGTGCAGGCCGGGCGGCAAATCTGCCGCGGCGGCCGCAGCCGCGCTGCCGGGCGCCGCCAGGCGCGCGCGCGCGATCACGAAACGCGTGCCGTCGACGTCCGTGAACGCGCCCGGATACGGGGGCGCGACCGCGCGCACCAGGTTGTAGACCTGCGCGGCCGGCTTCGACCAGTCGACGCGGCCGTCCTCGGGCTTGCGCCCGCCGTAGTAGCTGCCGGTCGAGAGATCGTTCGGCAGGTGCGGCGCCTCGCCCGCGAGCAGCGCGGGCAGCACGCGCCAGAGCGTCTGCTCGGCGGCGACCGTGACCTTGTCGAACACCTGCGTGGCCGTGTCGTCCGGCAGGATCGGCACCGCGGTCTGGCCGATGATCGCGCCGGCGTCGGGCTTCGCCGCCATCTCGTGCAGCGTCGCGCCGGTTTCGGTTTCGCCGTTCAGCACCGCCCAGTTGGTCGGTACCCGACCCCGGTATTTCGGCAGCAGCGACCCGTGCATGTTGTACGCGCCCTTCGGCGCGATCGCGAGCAGGTCCACCGGCAGCATGTGCCGGTAGTAGAACGAGAAGATGAAGTCCGGCTGCGCGTCGGATACCGCGCGGCGCAGCGCCGGATCGGCGGGATCGGCCGGCGTGACGACCGGAATGCCGTGCTCGGCCGCGACGGCCGCGACGCTGCCGAACCAGATGTTCTCGTTCGGGTTGTCCTCGTGCGTGACGACGAGCGCGACGTCGACGCCGCGCGCGAGCAGCACCTGCAGGCAGCGCACGCCGACGTTGTGATACGCGAAGACGACTGCGCGCGGCTTCATTGCGCGGTACCCGTGCGGTTCGCGCCGGCCGGCACCGGCGGCACGCCGTCGTGCTGCTCGAGCACGGCCTGGATCAGGTAGCGCGGCCGTGCACGCACCTGCTGGTAGATGCGGCCGACGTACTCGCCGAGCAGGCCGAGCGCGAAGATGATCACGCCGAGCAGGAAGAACGTGATGGCGAACAGCGTGAACACGCCTTGCACTTCCGCGCCGACGATGAAGCGTCGCACGAGCAGCAGCACGAACAGCGCGGCGGAGCCGAGCGACAGGATCACGCCGATGAACGACAGCCACTGCAGCGGCACGACCGAGAAGCCCGTCACGAGGTCGAAGTTCAGCCGGATCAGGCTGTACAGCGAGTATTTCGACTCGCCGGCGAAGCGCTCCTCGTGCGCGACCTCGATTTCGGTCGGTTTCTGCGCGAACGTGTACGCGAGGGCGGGGATGAACGTGTTGACTTCGCCGCACACGTTGATCGTGTCGATGATGCGGCGGCTGTATGCGCGCAGCATGCAGCCCTGGTCGGTCATCTTGATGCGCGTGATGCGCTCGCGCAGGCGGTTCATCATCTGCGACGCCTTGCGCCGCCACAGGCTGTCCTGGCGCTGCTTGCGGATCGAGCCGACGTAGTCGTAGCCCTCGCGCATCTTCGCGATCAGCTTGCCGATTTCCTCGGGCGGGTTCTGCAGGTCGGCGTCGAGCGTGATGACGATCTCGCCGCGCGATTGCGCGAAGCCGGCGAGGATCGCCATGTGCTGGCCGTAGTTGCCGTTGAGCAGCACGATGCGCGTCGTGTCGGGACGGACGTGGAACTGATCGGCGAGCATCGCGGCCGAGCGGTCGCGGCTGCCGTCGTTGATCAGGATCACTTCGTATGACGTGTCGAGTGCGTCGAGCGCCGGATACAGCCGCGCGAACAGCGCAGCGAGGCCGTCTTCCTCGTTGTACACGGGGATGATGACCGATACTTCGGGCCGGCCGGCGTCCAGGTGCCCGGCGGCCGGATGCCCGGCGCGTGCTTCAAGGTGACTCATGTACGCTTATTTTCCGTATTGTTCACAAATCTGGTTGATGGCGTCGACCACGCGACGCACGTCGCCGTCCGTCATCTGCGTGAAGAGCGGCAGCGTGACGGTCGACGCGCCGTACCGTTCGGCGTGGGGGAACATGCCCTCCTTGAAGCCGCGTGCACGGTACAGCGTGAAAAGATGGATCGCCGGGTAGTGGATGCCCGTGCCGATGCCGCGTTCCTTCATCTGCGCCATGAACTCGGCGCGGGTGATCGTCAGGCGCTCGAGCGGCAGCGTGATCAGGAACATGTGCCAGTTGCCGTTCTCGAATTCGGCGATCGGCAGGCCGACGCCGAGCTTCACGGCTGCACTGCCGTCGAAGGCGGCGAAGTAGGCACGCGCAAGCGCGCGGCGCTGCGCGGTGAAGCGTTCGAGGTGCGGCAGCTGGCCGAGGCCGACGCGCGCGGCGACGTCGGTCAGGTTGTACTTGCCGCCGAGCACGTCGCAGTCCATCCCGTCGAAGCCCGTGCGCGTGATGCCCTGCAGCCGGTACTTCTGCGCGAGCGTCGCTTCTTCCTCGTTGTTCAGCACAAGTGCGCCGCCTTCGATCGTCGTCAGGTTCTTGTTCGCGTGGAAGCTGAACGACACGATGTCGCCGATCGCGCCGATGCGCTTGCCGTTCCACGTCGAGCCGAACGCCTGCGCCGCGTCCTCGATCACGCGCAGCTTGTGCGCGCGCGCAATGGCGTACAGGCGGTCCATGTCGACCGGCAGGCCGGACAGGAACACGGGGATGATCGCCTTCGTGCGCGGCGTGATCGCCTGCTCGAGCTTGTCGAGGTCGATGTTGCGCGTGACGGGATCGATGTCGGCGAACACGGGCGTCGCGCCCGTCTCGAGGATCACGTTGCTGGTCGAGACCCACGACGCCGGCGTCGTGATGACTTCGTCGCCGGGGCCGACGCCCGCGATGCGCAGGCCGATCTCCAGCGTGCAGGTGCCCGAATTGAACGCGCGGACCGGACGGCCGCCGCAGTACTCGGACAGCGCCGCTTCGAATTTCTGGCTCTGCGGGCCGGTGGTGATCCAGCCCGAGCGCAGCACGTCGACGACGCCCTGGATGGTTTCCTCATCGATCTCGGGGCGGGTGAACGGCAGAAACGGAGCGGTAGTCTGGCTCATGTACGCTTTGGGCCTGTAATGGCGTGTAATAAAAGGGTCGGGCGATCCCGGCCGAAACCGGCATTAAACACCGGTTGGCGGAATCGCACCGTGATTTTTTGTAGGCAGACGCTTAATGCGCGCGGCGGGCGTGCTCAGCTTCGCGCGAGCACCAGCACGCCGATCAGGATGATGCCGATGCCGACGAGCCGCTGGACCGAGAGCACTTCGCCGAACAGGTACCAGGCCGCGAATGCGTTGACGACGTAGCCGAGCGACAGCATCGGATACGCGATCGACACGTCGACCCGCGACAGCCCGACGATCCAGACCACGACGCTCAGCACGTAGCAGCCGAGGCCGCCGATGATCGGCAATTGGGTCGCGATCTTCAGGCCGACCGGGACAATGTTCGCACGGCTGAATTCGAAGTGTCCAACGGCGTTGACGCCGGCTTTCAGCAGAAGTTGCGCACAGGCGTTGAGCATCACGCCGGTGATGATGCAGACGAACGAAACGGGATTCATGCAGCGGGCGTCCTTACGATTGCGGTTTCTCGACGATCACGCGGCGGTTGTCGCGTGCAATCACGCGCATCGGCACGCCTTGCTTGACCAGGTTGTCGTACTCGCCGGGCGGCATGATCGCGAGCGCATGGGTTTCCTGCTTCCAGCGCGTGATCCACTCGTCGACGGTCGGAATCCACTTGTTCGGCTCCATCGAGATCCCGAACGCGAGCTCGTCCTGGCGCTGGACCATGATCGTCGTGTGGCCCATGTAGAACGGGAACGTGTGATCGAGCATCTCGATCGAGTAGAACGGCGTGTCGGCCGGCAGTTTCGCCAGTTCGGCGCGCACGGTGGGCGCGAGCAGCGCGCCGGAGCTGTAGCGGCCGAATTCGTCGTGACCGGTGCCGCCGATCGTGCCGAACGCGAGCCAGGCGGCGCCGAAGGCCGCGAGCGCGGCGGCCACGCCCGCGCGGCGGTTCAGCCATGCGGCCGCGAGGGTCAGCGCGGCCGCGACCGCGAGGCCCGCGTACAGCCACATCTGGAACGCGCGGTACAGCGCGTTCGGCGTGCGGGCATCGCCCTGGTACGCGAGGAAGATGATCCCGAACGCCGCGACGACGAGGAACACGAGGTAGCCGAGCAGGTGGCGGCGGAACCGGTCGGCGCTGATCAGCGGCAGGTACGCGCCGATGATCAGCGCGAGCGCCGGCGCGACCGGCAGCACGTACGAGATCAGCTTCGAATGCGACGCGCTGAAGAACAGGAAGATGAATGCGCTCCAGATCAGCAGCACGAGCATCGGAGAGAAGCCGTTCGGCTGGCGCGGCATCCGCAGCGCATGGCGGATGCTCTGCCACGCGACCGACAGCCACGGCAGGAAGCCGACCAGCAGCACGGGCACGAAGTAGTAGAGCGGGCCCGGGCGGTTCTGTTCCGGGGTCAGGTACCGGCGGAACTGCTGGACGATGAAGAAGAAGTTGAAGAACTCGGGGTTGCGCTGCTGGACGAGCACGAACCAAGGCGTGACGATCGCGAAGAAGATCACGAGGCCGCTCACCAGGTACAGGCGCTTCCACAGCGCCCAGTCGCGCGCGATCAGCGTATAGAGCACGAGCACGGCGCCGGGGAGGATCAGGCCGACGAGGCCCTTCGACAGCACCGCGAACGCCATCGCGGCCCAGCATGCCCACATCCAGCCGCGTGCCGCGGCCGGGCGCAGCCCGGGCCGCTGCGCGAGCAGCAGCGAGCACAGCGACAGCGCCATCCAGAACGCGAGCCCCATGTCGAGCGCGTTGAAGTGGCCCATCAGGTTCCAGTACGGCGACGACGCGAGCACGACGGCGGCGAGGAAGCCCGACAGCGGGTTGAACAGGCGCGCGCCGGTGTAGCCGACCAGCAGGATGCCGGCGAAGCTCGCGACGGCCGTGTAGAGGCGCGCCTGCCATTCGCCGATGCCGAACCACGCGAACGTGAGCGCGTTCAGCCAGGTCTGCAGCGGCGGCTTCTCGAAATACTTGTAGCCGTTGTAGCGCGGCGTGATCCAGTCGCCGGTGACGAACATCTCGCGCGCCATTTCCGCATAGCGGCCCTCGTCGCTCGGGATCAGGTGGCGCAGCCCGAGCGGCGCGAACCAGACGATCGCGAGCGCGATGACGAGGAGGACGAGCGTGATGCGATTGAGCGGTAGCCTCGACGGCGTATCGTTCATGGATTTTCAGCCTGTTGGTTATTGTGACGGGCCGCCGGCGGGTTGCGCCGGGGGCGGGCGGCCTGGCCGGGCCGATCCGGGGGATCGACCCGCTGCGCCGGCCCGAGTTTTACCGCATCGGGGATTAACGTTCAATTAAGAGCGCGGCGGCGACTTTGCGGCCCTCGGCCATCAGGATGTTGTAGGTGCGGCAGGCCGCCTGGAAATCCATCGTCTCGACGCCGATCCGCTTCGCCGTGAGCGCCGCGACGAGCCGCGGGTGCGGGAAGCGCAGCCGCGCGCCGCTGCCGAAGATCACGAGTTCGGGTGTCGGGTCGAGCAGCATCGCGAAATGCTCGGGCGCGAGCGCGTCGAACGACGACACGGGCCATGCCTGGACCGGCGCGCCGGGCAGCACGATGACGCTCGTTTCATGGCGTTCGAGATTGACGTCGACATAATCGGAGCCGTAGCCGGTGACGGTGTTGAGCGCGCCGCTCGTGTCCTGGTGCAGTTTCAAATCGGTATTCCGCGGTTCCGTAGGGGGAATGTATCGCAGGGCCACACGGGCCCGAATGGCCGGTTTCGCTTGCCCGAGCACGCGGGATGCCTGACGGCGCGGGCCCGGCGCGGCTATGGTGCATTGCGAAAGTCAGCCAAAATCCGCTAAATTATAACTTTTTGGTCGCCCCCGGGCGCCAATTGCGTCGCGCGTCGCCACAAGCCGCGCCCGACCGCCCGCTTTTTCCCCAGTCTAGACAGCGCGCACAGACCGGCCGCTTTCCAGTTTTGATCCCGTCCCCCGGCCGCAAGGCCAACCCAGGAACCGTGTCGTCGTGAAACCGATTCAGAAGTCGAACAAGCTGCTCAACGTCTGCTACGACATCCGTGGCCCGGTGCTCGAGCACGCGAAGCGCCTCGAGGAAGAAGGCCACCGCATCATCAAGCTGAACATCGGCAACCTCGCGCCGTTCGGTTTCGACGCGCCGGACGAGATCATCCAGGACATGATCCGCAACCTGCCGACGTCGTCCGGCTATTCGGATTCGAAGGGCGTGTTCTCGGCGCGCAAGGCCGTGATGCACTACACGCAGGAAAAGGGCGTCGTGGGCGTCGGCCTCGACGACATCTACATCGGCAACGGCGCGTCCGAGCTGATCGTGATGGCGACCCAGGCGCTCTTGAACGACGGCGACGAAGTGCTGCTGCCCGCGCCCGACTACCCGCTGTGGACGGCGGCGGTCAGCCTGTCGGGCGGCACGCCGGTGCATTACGTCTGCGACGAGCAGAACGCGTGGATGCCCGATCTCGACGACATCCGCCGCAAGATCACGCCGAACACGAAGGCGCTCGTCGTGATCAACCCGAACAACCCGACGGGCGCGCTTTATTCGGACGAATTGTTGCTCGAACTGCTCGAGATCGCGCGCCAGCACGGGCTGATCGTGTTCGCCGACGAGGTGTACGACAAGATCGTCTACGACGGCCTCGAGCACACGGCGCTGGGTTCGCTGTCGGAGGACGTGATCACCGTCACGTTCAACAGCCTGTCGAAGAGCTATCGCTCGTGCGGCTATCGCGCGGGCTGGATGGCCGTGTCGGGCCTCGGCGGCGACAACCGCCGGCACGCGAAGGATTATCTCGAGGGGCTCGGCATCCTGTCGTCGATGCGCCTGTGCGCGAACGTGCCCGGGCAGTTCGCGATCCAGACGGCGCTCGGCGGCTACCAGAGCATCAACGAGCTGATCGTGCCGAGCGGGCGCCTGTACAAGCAGCGCGAACTCGCGTACGACATGCTCACGTCGATCCCGGGCGTGACCTGCGTGAAGCCGCAGGCCGCGCTGTACATGTTCCCGCGCCTCGACCCCAAGCTCTATCCGATCCAGAACGACCAGCAGTTCATTCTCGACCTGCTGCTCGAGGAGCGCGTATTGCTCGTACAGGGCACGGGCTTCAACTGGACGACGCCGGATCACTTCCGCGTGGTCTTCCTGCCGAACCTCGACGACCTGACCGATTCGATCAACCGGATCGCACGCTTCCTCGACGGCTACCGCAAGCGCCATTCGGCCTGAGCGGCACGGCCACACGGACTCACTACTACTTACTCATTCGATCACACGCAGCATGGAACCGATCAAAGTTGGCCTGTTGGGCTTCGGCACGGTGGGCAGCGGCACCTTCACGGTGCTGGGCCGCAACCAGGAAGAAATCAAGCGACGCGCGGGGCGCGGCATCGAGGTGACGCGCATTGCCGTGCGCAACCCGGCCAAGGCGCTGGCCGCGCTCGGCGGCCACGCCGGCGCCGCGCAGATCACCGACGATTTCAATTCGGTCGTCGATGATCCGTCGATCGCGATCATCGCCGAGATGATCGGCGGCACGGGCATCGCGCGCGAGCTCGTGCTGCGCGCGATCGCGAACGGCAAGCACGTCGTGACAGCCAACAAGGCGCTGCTCGCGGTGCACGGCACCGAGATCTTCGAGGCCGCGCGCGCGAAGGGCGTGATGGTCGCGTTCGAGGCGGCCGTCGCCGGCGGCATCCCGATCATCAAGGCGCTGCGCGAAGGCCTGACCGCGAACCGCATCCAGTACATCGCGGGCATCATCAACGGCACGACCAACTACATCCTGTCGGAAATGCGCGATCGCGGGCTCGACTTCGCGACCGCGCTGAAGGCCGCGCAGGAGCTCGGCTATGCGGAAGCCGATCCGACCTTCGACATCGAAGGCGTCGACGCCGCGCACAAGGCGACGATCATGAGCGCGATCGCGTTCGGCGTGCCGGTGCAGTTCGAGCGCGCGTACGTCGAGGGCATCAGCAAGCTCGACGCGACCGACATCCGCTACGCGGAAGAACTCGGCTACCGGATCAAGCTGCTCGGCATCACGCGCCGTGCCGAAAACGGCATCGAGCTGCGCGTGCATCCGACGCTGATCCCGGAGAAGCGCCTGCTCGCGAACGTCGAAGGCGCGATGAACGCGGTCGTCGTGCACGGCGACGCGGTCGGCACGACGCTGTACTACGGCAAGGGCGCGGGCGCGGAGCCGACCGCATCGGCCGTGGTCGCCGATCTCGTCGACGTCACGCGCCTGCACACGGCGGACCCGGAGCATCGCGTGCCGCACCTCGCGTTCCAGCCCGACAGCCTGTCGAACACGCCCATCTTGCCGATCGAGGAAGTGACGAGCGGCTACTACCTGCGCCTGCGCGTTGCCGACCAGACCGGCGTGCTGGCCGCGATCACGCGCATCCTCGCCGAATCGGGCATCTCGATCGACGCGTTGCTGCAGAAGGAGTCGGAGCAGGTCGACGACGCGAAGGGCGAAACCGACATCATCCTGATCACGCACGTCACGGTCGAGAAGAACGTGAATGCGGCGATCGCGCAGATCGAGAGCCTCGCGACGGTGGTCTCGAAGGTGACGAAGCTGCGCATGGAAGCGCTGAACTGAGCTGAGGACGACATGAACTACATCTCCACGCGCGGCGCCGGCATCGGCGAGCGCCACACGTTCTCCGACATCCTGCTCGGCGGTCTCGCGAAGGACGGCGGGCTCTACCTGCCGGCCGAGTATCCGACGGTGTCCGCCGACGAGCTCGCGCGCTGGCGCACGCTGTCGTACGCGGATCTCGCGTTCGAGATCCTGTCGAAGTTCTGCGACGACGTGCCGGCCGACGACCTGCGCGCGATCACGCGCCGCACGTACACGGCCGACGTGTACCGCAACACGCGCCATGGCGAGAACGCGTCCGACATCACGCCGCTGAAGACGCTCGGCACCGAGAACGGCGCGCCGATCTCGCTGCTCGAACTGTCGAACGGCCCGACGCTCGCGTTCAAGGACATGGCGATGCAGTTGCTCGGCAACCTGTTCGAGTACACGCTCGCGAAGCACGGGCAGTCGCTGAACATTCTCGGCGCGACGTCCGGCGACACGGGCAGCGCGGCCGAATACGCGATGCGCGGCAAGGCCGGCGTGCGCGTGTTCATGCTGTCGCCGCACAAGAAGATGAGCGCGTTCCAGACGGCCCAGATGTTCAGCCTGCAGGATCCGAACATCTTCAACCTCGCGGTCGAAGGCGTGTTCGACGATTGCCAGGACATCGTGAAGGCCGTGTCGAACGATCACGCGTTCAAGGCGCAGCAGAAGATCGGCACGGTCAACTCGATCAACTGGGCACGTGTCGTCGCGCAGGTCGTGTACTACTTCAAGGGTTACTTCGCGGCCACCCGGTCGAATGACGAGCGCGTGTCGTTCACGGTGCCGTCGGGCAACTTCGGCAATGTCTGCGCAGGCCACATCGCGCGGATGATGGGGTTGCCGATCGCGAAGCTCGTGGTCGCGACCAACGAGAACGACGTGCTCGACGAGTTCTTCCGCACGGGCGCATATCGCGTGCGCAGCGCCGAGAACACCTATCACACGAGCAGCCCGAGCATGGACATCTCGAAGGCGTCGAACTTCGAGCGTTTCGTGTTCGACCTGCTCGGCCGCGATCCGGCGCGCGTGATGCAGCTGTTCCGCGACGTCGAGGAGAAGGGCGGCTTCGATCTCGCGGCGAGCGGCGATTTCTCGCGCGTCGCCGAGTTCGGTTTCGTGTCGGGCCGCAGCAGCCACGCGGATCGCATCGCGACGATCCGCGACGTGTTCTCGCGCTATGACACGATGATCGACACGCATACGGCCGACGGCGTGAAAGTCGCGCGCGAGCATCTCGACGCGGGCGTGCCGATGGTCGTGCTCGAGACGGCACAGCCGATCAAGTTCGGCGAGACGATTCGCGAAGCACTCGATCGCGAAGCCGAGCGGCCGGCCGCATTCGACGGTCTCGAGGCGCTGCCGCAGCGTTTCGAGGTCGTGAAGGCCGACGCGCAGCAGGTGAAGGACTTCATCGCCGCCCATACGGGCGCATGACGCACGGCCGGGCCTGCGGGCCCGGTTGAGCGGGACGGCCGGAACGCCGATTCGTCGAACGGATCGGGGTTCCGGCCGTTTCGTTTGACGGTGCCGCGCGGCTATCGACGCGCTACACCGAAACAAGTGTCAGACCGGCGTGCTCGCGCGAATCACAGTTTCCGCATGTCGGCCATATCGCGCGCCCGCGCGACGGCGTCGCTACAATGACGTATTGAATCCAACGATCCCCGATTCCATCGATGTCGAACCCGAATCCCGCGGCGCCGCGCGCGCCGATGCTGTCGACCGCCGAGGCACTCGCCGCGCTGCTCGATGCCGCGAAGCCGTTGCCCGGCGCCGAAACCGTCGCCACGCTCGACGCGCTCGGCCGCGTGCTGACGGCCGACGTGAGCTCGCCGCTCGACGTGCCGCCGATGCATACGAGCGCGATGGACGGCTATGCGGTGCGCGTCGCCGACCTGCTGCATGGCGAGCGGCGCTTGCCGGTGTCGCAGCGCATTCCGGCCGGTCATCCGGCCGCGCCGCTTGCTGCCGGCACGGCCGCGCGGATCTTCACCGGCGCGACGGTGCCGCCCGGCGCCGACGCCGTCGTGATGCAGGAACAGACTTCGGCCGACGGCGATGCAGTCGAGATCCTGCACACGCCGAAGGCCGGTGAATGGATCACCGCGCAGGGCGCGGATATCCGGCAGGGCTCGGTGATCCTGCCCGCCGGCACGCGGCTCACGCCGCAGGCGCTCGGCCTGGCCGCGTCGGTCGGCTGCGCGCAATTGCCGGTTGCGCGGCGGATTCGCGTCGCGGTGTTCTTCACCGGCGACGAACTGACGATGCCGGGCGAGCCGCTGAAGCCCGGCGCGATCTACAATTCGAACCGCTTCACGCTGCGCGGGCTGCTGGAGCGGCTCGGCTGCCACGTGACCGACTACGGGATCGTGCCCGATTCGCTCGCCGCGACGCGCGACACGCTGCGCGAGGCTGCACGCGATCACGACGTGATCCTGACGAGCGGCGGCGTGTCGGTTGGCGACGAGGATCACGTGAAGCCGGCCGTCGAGGCCGAAGGGCGGCTCGCGCTGTGGCAGATCGCGATGAAGCCCGGCAAGCCGCTTGCGTACGGCGCGGTGCGCCGCGGCGACGATCGCCCTGACGCGCACTTCATCGGACTGCCCGGCAACCCGGTATCGAGCTTCGTCACGTTCCTGCTGTTCGTGCGGCCGTTCCTGCTGCGCCTGTCCGGCGTGCGCGACGTCGCGCCGCGCGCGCTGTCGCTGCGTGCCGACTTTTCGCAAAACAAGGGCGACCGGCGCAACGAATTCCTGCGTGCGCGCGTCAATGCGGCCGGCGGCCTCGACCTGTTCCCGAACCAGAGCTCGGCGGTGCTGACGTCGACGGTGTGGGGCGATGGCCTGATCGACAATCCGCCGCAGCACGCGATCAGCGCCGGCGAGACCGTGCGTTTCATTCCGTTTTCCGAACTGCTGTCGTAACGCGACGGCTTCCCGAACCATGAAGATTCAACTGAAATTTTTTGCAAGCGTGCGCGAGGCACTGGGCGTTGCCGACGAGCAGGCCGACGTGCCGGACAGCGTCACGACCGTGGGCGACGTGCGCGCGTGGCTGCGCGTGCGCGGCGGTGCGTGGGCCGAGACACTCTCGGAAGGGCGCGCACTGCGCATGGCGTGCAATCACGAAATGACCGATCCCGACACGCGGCTCACCGAAGGCTGCGAAGTCGCGTTCTTTCCGCCGGTGACGGGCGGGTGAGGCGCCGGCGATGGCAACGGTACGAATCCAGACCGACGACTTCGACCTGAACGCCGAGGTCGCGGCGTTGCGTGCGCGCAACCCGAAGATCGGCGCGGTCGCGTGCTTCGTCGGCACGGTGCGCGACCTGAACGAAGGCGATTCGGTGGCCGCGATGGAGCTCGAGCACTATCCGGGGATGACCGAGAAGGCGCTCGAGAAGATTGCCGCCGAGGCCGGCCGGCGCTGGCCGGGCATCGACGTCGCGATCGTGCATCGTGTCGGCCGGCTCCTGCCGCTCGACCAGATCGTGATGGTCGCAACGGTGGCGTCGCACCGCGGCGATGCGTTCGCGTCGTGCGAGTTCGTGATGGACTACCTGAAGACCGAAGCGCCGTTCTGGAAGAAGGAAACGACGCCGGATGGCGAGCGCTGGGTCGATGCGCGCAGCACCGACGATGCCGCGCTCGCGCGCTGGGGCATCGAATCGGGGAATACGCGGCGCTGAGCATGGCGCCAGGGTAATGCGACGCTATGCCGCATGCGCGCCAAGCGTCGCGCGTGATGGCTGCCCGTTACGCGTCCGGATCGCCGCTGCGCCCGATGATCTTTGTCGGAAACGGCTCGCCGCGGGCACGCGACGGCAACGCGTGCGGATCGTCGCCTGCATCGCGACGGCGCGGCGCGATCGCGTCGAGCAGCGCCTGCTGCTCGGGCGGAATCGGGTAGTCCCAGCCGAACCGGCTCAACTGGAGGCTCTGCGCGATCCGCAGCGCCGGCTCCATGAAGCGGATCGCCGCGGGCGGCGCGTAGCGCGCCTCGACGGTCTTCAGGAACAGCGACAGCCAGCGGCTGAAATGGGCCGGCTCGATCCCGTCGAGCGGCTGGTGCGCCTGCTGCACGTTGCCGCGATAGCCCTTGGTGCCGAGCACGAGGCTCGACCAGAACGTGACCATCTTCGGCAGGTGGTCGTCCCAGCGGCCGGCCAGCTTTGCGTCGAACACGGGCCCGAGCAGCGGATCGGCGCGCACACGGTCGTAGAACGCGTAGACGAGATCGCGGATGTTCGCTTCGGTCGGCTCGGTGTCGCGTGGGCGGGCCGGTGCGGTATCGGGCGAGGCGGGCAGGACGGTCATGGCAAAAGGGCCGGCAGAAATAGGCAACGACAGGGGCGGCGCGGGCATCGAGTAGGACGCCGGCCGAATTTTGACGCAAAATAGCGTCCAACACCCCTGAAAAACGTGTAAGTGTCACGCATCTTATTGCGCGCGCGCCATCCCGGCAACCCGGGGCCGCGGAGCAGGGCCGTCAGACGGCCTCGTGCGCATCCCGGTCGGCCCGGCTCACGTCATCGGGGCACGATCGATTTTTTCCGTATTCGCCCATGAGACTCACCGACTACACCGACTATTCGCTGCGCGTGATGCTGTACCTTGCCGTACGCGGCGAGGGGCTCGCTACGATCCAGGAGATCTCGGACGCCTACGGCATCTCGAAGAACCATCTGATGAAAGTCGTGCAGCAGCTCGGCGAGCTGGGGTGGGTCGACACCGTCCGCGGTCGCAATGGCGGGCTGCGGCTGTTCCCGGAATCGTTGCAACTGACCGTCGGCGAGGTCGTGCGTGCGACCGAGAGCGATTTCGCGCTGGTCGGCTGCTTTTCGGCCGATGGCGAATCGCGCGGCTGCGTGATCGAGCCGCATTGCCGGCTGAAGGGCGTGCTGGCGGCCGCGCGCGATGCATTTTTCGCCGAACTCGACCGTCACACGCTCGGCGAACTGATCGAGCCCGCTTCGCCGCTCGCCGCGTTGCTCGGCATCCACCCGGTCGTGCGCCTGCGCGCCGAGCCTTTGCCGGAAGACGCACCGGCGTCCGTCGAGCCGCCGTCGACGGCCGGCTGATACGCGCTCGCCGCGCGTCTCGATCCGGCCGCGGCCCGTCCCGGGGCCGCTTCAAGGATATCCATCGATTTTTGCGCTGAATCAACCCGAATTTCGCTTGAAAGCCGCATAACCATCCTCATCTTGGTGGTAATCGAAAATTGGAGGTCTCGACTAAATGAGAATCGACAAGCTCACCACCAAGTTCCAGGAAGCACTCGCGGACGCGCAAAGCCTCGCGGCAGGCCGCGACAATCAATACATCGAACCCGTTCACGTTCTCGCGGCGCTGGTCGCGCAGCAGGACGGTTCCGCCCGCTCGCTGATGTCGCGCGCGGGCGTTCACATTCAGGCGCTGCAAGGCGCGCTGAACGAGGCTATCTCGCGCCTGCCGCAAGTGACGGGCACGGGCGGCGACATCCAGATCGGCCGTGAACTGGCCGGGCTGCTGAACCAGGCCGACAAGGAAGCGCAGAAGCTCAACGACACGTTCATCGCGAGCGAGATGTTCCTGCTCGCCGTGTCCGACGACAAGGGCGACGCCGGCAAGCTCGCCCGCCAGCACGGCCTCACGCGCAAGGCGCTCGAAGCCGCGATCGCCGCGGTGCGCGGCGGCTCGCAGGTGCACAGCCAGGACGCGGAAAGCCAGCGCGAGGCGCTGAAGAAATACACGGTCGACCTGACCGAGCGCGCCCGTGCGGGCAAGCTCGATCCGGTGATCGGCCGCGACGACGAAATCCGCCGCTCGATCCAGATCCTGCAGCGCCGCACCAAGAACAACCCGGTGCTGATCGGCGAGCCGGGCGTCGGCAAGACGGCGATCGTCGAAGGGCTCGCGCAGCGGATCGTCAACGGCGAAGTGCCCGAGACGCTGAAGGGCAAGCGCGTGCTGTCGCTCGACATGGCCGCACTGCTCGCGGGCGCGAAATATCGCGGTGAATTCGAGGAGCGCCTGAAGGCGGTGCTCAACGACATCGCGAAGGACGAAGGCCAGACAATCGTCTTCATCGACGAAATCCACACGATGGTCGGCGCGGGCAAGGCCGAAGGCGCGATGGATGCGGGCAACATGCTGAAGCCGGCGCTGTCGCGCGGCGAGCTGCACTGCATCGGCGCGACCACGCTCGACGAATACCGCAAGTACATCGAGAAGGATGCCGCGCTCGAGCGCCGCTTCCAGAAGGTGCTCGTCGACGAGCCGAGCGTCGAGGCGACGATCGCGATCCTGCGCGGGCTGCAGGAGAAGTACGAACTGCACCACGGTGTGGACATCACCGACCCGGCGATCGTCGCCGCGGCCGAGCTGTCGCACCGCTACATCACCGACCGCTTCCTGCCGGACAAGGCCATCGACCTGATCGACGAAGCCGCTTCGAAGATCAAGATGGAAATCGATTCGAAGCCCGAAGAGATGGACAAGCTCGACCGCCGCCTGATCCAGCTGAAGATCGAACGCGAAGCCGTGAAGAAGGAGCAGGACGAAGCGTCGCAGAAGCGCCTGCAGCTGATCGAGGAAGAGATCGAGCGTCTCGGCCGCGAATATGCGGACCTCGAGGAAATCTGGACCGCCGAGAAGGCCGCGGTGCAGGGCAGCGCGCAGCTGAAGGAAGAGATCGAGAAGGTGCGGGCGGACATCGCGCGGCTGCAGCGTGACGGCAAGCTGGAGAAGGTTGCCGAGCTGCAGTACGGCAAGCTGCCGCAGCTCGAGGCGCAGCTGAAGCAGGTCACGCAGGCCGAAGAGCAGGAGCAGCACAACCCGACGCGGCCGCGCCTGTTGCGCACGCAGGTTGGCGCCGAGGAAATCGCGGAAGTCGTGTCGCGTTCGACCGGGATTCCGGTGTCGCGGATGATGCAGGGCGAACGCGAGAAGCTGCTGCACATCGAGGAAAAGCTGCACGAGCGCGTGGTCGGCCAGGACGAGGCGATCAGCGCGGTGGCCGACGCGATCCGTCGTTCGCGCGCCGGTCTCGCCGATCCGAACCGTCCGTACGGCTCGTTCCTGTTCCTCGGCCCGACCGGTGTCGGCAAGACCGAGCTGTGCAAGGCGCTGGCGTCGTTCCTGTTCGATTCGGAAGAGCACCTGATCCGCATCGACATGAGCGAGTTCATGGAGAAGCACAGCGTCGCGCGGTTGATCGGCGCGCCGCCGGGCTATGTCGGCTACGAGGAAGGCGGCTACCTGACGGAAGCCGTGCGCCGCAAGCCGTACAGCGTGATCCTGCTCGACGAGATCGAGAAGGCGCATCCGGACGTGTTCAACGTGCTGCTGCAGGTGCTCGACGACGGCCGCATGACGGACGGGCAGGGGCGCACGGTCGACTTCAAGAACACGGTGATCGTGATGACGTCGAACCTCGGCTCGCAGGTCATCCAGGCGATGACGGGTGCGCCGCAGGAAGAGATCAAGGACGCCGTGTGGCTCGAGGTGAAGCAGCATTTCCGCCCCGAGTTCCTGAACCGGATCGACGACGTCGTCGTGTTCCATGCGCTCGACCGCAGCAACATCGAGTCGATCGCGAAGATCCAGCTCGCGCGCCTGCACGACCGGCTTGCGAAGCTCGACATGGCGCTCGACGTGTCGCCGGCGGCGCTCGAACAGATCGCGAAGGTCGGCTACGACCCGGTGTTCGGTGCGCGGCCGCTGAAGCGCGCGATCCAGCAGGAGATCGAGAACCCGGTCGCGAAGCTCATCCTCGCGGGCCGCTTCGGTCCGAAGGACGTGATCCCGGTCGACGTCAACGACGGCCAGTTCGTGTTCGACCGCGTCGTTCACTGATCGCAGGCCTTCGGCCGCCGCCCGGTTCGCGCCGGGCGCGCAAAAACAAACACCCCGCCTCGGCGGGGTGTTTGTTTATGGCGCGTCGCAACGACGCAGCGCGTCAGCCCTGCTTGTTGCCGCCGAACATGCCGGCGATCTGCGACAGCGAGCCGAGCACATTCGACGGGTCGACCTGTGCCTGGCCATCGGCCGGCACTGCACCGTCCGGCGTCGCATGGTTGACGACGTGCGGCAGCACCTGCGCGAGGACGGTCGAGGCCATCGACGGATCGACACCGAACTTGCTCGCGAGCGCACCGATCGCGTCCGAGCCGAGCACGTTCTGCAGTGTGTCCGGCGAGATCGGCTGGTTCTGGCCGGTGCCGACCCACGAGCCGATGATGTCGCCGGCGCCGCCGGCCTTGAACTTCTCGATCAGGCCATTCAGGCCGCCCGGCTGGTTGTTGATGAATTCGAGCGCGGTCGTGATCAGCGCGCTTTGCGAGTTGCCGCCGGCCTGGCCGCCGAGCAGACCGCCAACGATGTCGAGGAGACCCATGGTTCTTCACCTTTACCGATAAGGGCGCCACGCCGTGGGCGCCCGTTGAACGAATGCCGCGCGCACGCCGTCGCGCGCGCGGCGCACATCAGGCGCCCGACGCCGCGGCGGCGGAGGCTGCCTTGTCCTTCTTGCTTTTCTTCTTCGAACCCTTCGTCGCTTTTGTCGACGACGCTGCGGCCGGTGCGCTCGCACCCGCATCGGCGGATGCCGCCGCTGCTGCGGCCGCTTTTTCCTTCTTCGTCAGGCGCTTGGTCTTGGCCGGCTTCGCCGCCGTATCCGGCGCGCTTGCCGCCGGTGCCGGCGTGCCGGCCGTCGCGGTCGTGGACGTCGACGCCGTGCCTGCCGACGTCGTGGCCGACGTGGTGGTCGATGTCGTCGCGGCCGGCTTCGACAGCTTCACGCCCTTCGGCGGCGTCGACGCGCCGCCGATCGTCAGGCCGTTTTCCTCGAGATGCCCGACCGACTTCGTGCCGAGGCCCTTGACGCGATTCGCGAGATCGTCCGCGTCCTTGAACGGGCCGTTCTTGGTGCGTTCGTCGATGATCGCCTTCGACTTCACGGGCCCGAGACCCTTCACGGATTCGAGCGCGGCCTGGTCAGCCGTGTTGACTTCGACGGCCGCGGCAAGGCCTGCGGCGAGCGACAGCGATAGCGCGACGAACAGCATCAGCAGCTTTTTCAGCATGGCAAAGGCTCCCTGGTTCTGACGGATGAATGGCTGTTGCAACGGACGGCGGCGTGACGCCCGGCCGGGCGTCGCCGTTAAGCATAGGACAAATGCGTGCCCTTTTTAAGACAGGCTGACCGAATCTTGCTGAAGGCTTGCGGTGCTGTAAAGACCAAAACCTGCGCCGGGCGGCGGTTTTGACCATTCTTTACGGTGTCGCCGGGGTGTCGCCGGGGTGTCGCCGATGATCGTCGTACTGGCTGTTCGATAGCGCTTGACTTAGAGTGAACTCTAACTCCTAACCTTGTTCCTGCCATGTCGAAAACCGTAACCCAACCTTCCTCTGCCCCCGCCGGCCCGCTGACGATCGGCCAGGTCGCCGAAATGACCGGCCTGTCGACGCATACGCTGCGGTACTACGAGCAGGCCGGCCTGCTGCGCGCGATTTCGCGCACGGCGGCCGGGCACCGGCTCTATGCACCGGCCGACCTCGACTGGCTGGCCTTCGTGATGCGCCTGAAGGCGACCGGCATGCCGATCGCGCAGATGCAGGCGTTCGCGGCGCTGCGCGCGCAAGGCGAGTCGACTTTCGGTGCGCGGCGCAGCCTGCTCGTCGCACATCACGAGGCAGTGCGCGCACATATCGCGGAGCTGCAGGCGAGCCTCGATGTGATCAGCGACAAGATCGTGAACTATGAGGCACAGGAGCGGGAGATGGCACGACGGGCAAGACCTTCTCACTCTCTATCGGAACAGGACGGACACAATGGAACGACTCGTTGAAGACCGCTACACGCGCGGCTGGAACAAACTGAAGGAAATCGACGGCGAAGTGGGCGAGCGCGTGATCGCGGCGCTCGCGCCGATCGCGCCGGACTTCGGGCGGCTCCTGGTCGAATTCAGCTTCGGCGACATCTACAGCCGGCCGCAGCTCGACCTGAAAGCGCGCGAGATCGCGACGATCGCGGCGTTGGCCGCGCTCGGCAATGCGCAACCGCAGCTGAAGGTGCATATCGAGGCCGCACTGAACGTCGGCTGCACGCGCGACGAGATCGTCGAGGTGTTCATGCAGATGGCCGTGTACGCGGGGATGCCGGCCGCGCTCAACGCGCTGTTCGCCGCGCATGAGGTGTTCACGCGGCGCGATGAGGCGGCCGGTAACGCGGCAGATGCGAACGAAGCAGCCGTGCAGCCCGCATGACGAAGCACGCGCCGGCGTGTCACGCGCGGTGCGGCGCGACGATCCGATGCTTCGCGATGCGCCGGTACAGCGTCGCGCGCGAGATGCCGAGCGCCTGCGCGGCCGCGTCCGGCCGCCAGCGATGCGCGGTGAGCGCCGCGACGATGCGGCCGCGTTCGTCGTCGGGCAGCGTGCCGGGCACGACGCCGCCGAGTTGCGCGGCGATCCCGGCCGGCAGATCTCGCCGCGTCACGCGCGCGGCGTCGCACACCGCGCACGCATAGCGCAGCACGTTGCGCAATTGCCGCACGTTGCCGGGCCACGGATACGCGGCGAGCTGTTCGGCGAGCGTCGCATCGAGCGTCAGCACGTGGCCGGTGGCCTGCGCTTCCTCGGCGAACACGGCGGCGATCACGTCGCGCACGTCGGCACGCTCGCGCAGCGGCGGCAGTTCGAACGTCGCGCCGCTCAGCCGGTAGTACAGGTCCTCGCGGAACGTGCCGTCGGCCACCATGCGTGCGAGATCGCGGTGCGTCGCGCAGATCACGTCGAGATCGACGCGCACGGGCGTATCGCTGCCGAGCGGCACGACTTCGCCATCGGCGAGCACGCGCAACAGGCGCGTCTGCAGCGCGAGCGGCATGTCGCCGATTTCATCGAGGAACAGCGTGCCGCCGTCGGCGAGCGCGATCTTGCCGCGTGCGCCATGCTTGCGTGCGCCGGTGAACGCGCCGGCCGCATAGCCGAACAGTTCGCTCTCGATCAGCGCTTCCGGCAGCGCGCCGCAGTTGACCGCGACGAACGGCCGCGCACGCCGCGCGCCGGCATCGTGGATCGCGCGCGCGAATACTTCCTTCCCCGCACCGGTTTCGCCGAGCACGAGAATCGGCAGCCGCTTGCTTGCGACACGCAGCGCGAGTTCGGCCTGCTGCGCGATATGCGCATCGCTGCTGTGCAGAAACGGCGTCAGCGCGCCGACGTGGCGTTGTGCGCTTCCCGGGCGGCGCGAGGCCGTGCCGGGTTCGCGGCCGGTGCGTCGTAGCGGCGCACGCAGCCGCGCATAGAGCGGCGCGCCGGTCGCGCGCAGCCGCAGCGCGACGATCGCATCGAGCCGCGCGGCATCGCGCAGCGGCATCTCGGTCGCGTCGAAGATCTCGTCGATATGGCGCGGCTCGCGCAGCGCCGGCAGCGCGTCGCGCGCCTGCCGGTTCGCGGCGACGATGTTGCCGCATTCGTCGAACGCGATCAGCCACTCGGGCTGCGCTTCGACGTAGTGACGATTCGGATGCCCGAACAGGATCCAGTGCTGCGTGGTGCTGTGCACGAAATAGCCGTCCTCGATCAGCGCCGCGCTCTGCCGCACGAGCTGATAGACGAGACGCTGGCTGTCGCGGCCGTCGGGCGAATGAACGGCCGACGCGTCGAGCACGCCGATCAGCTCGCCGCCCGGCGAGAAGATCGGCGCTGCGCTGCAAGTGAGCGTCGTGAACGCCGCGCGAAAGTGATCGGTCTTGTGCACGGTGATCGGCGCGAGATCGGTCAGTACGTTCGCGACGCCACAGGTGCCTTCCTCGCTTTCCGACCAGCACGAGCCGATGTGCAGCCCCGCATGGCGGAAGTCGTTGCGGCGCTCGCGGTCGATCCGGTAGTCGATCGTCACGCCGTGCGCGTCGGTCAGCATCACGCAGTAGTCGGCGACGCGGATCATGTCGTGCAGCCGCGTCAGGCACTGGCCCGACGCGCGCAGGAAGGCCTCCTCCTTGTCGCGTACTTCGCGGAGTTCGGCCGCGGTCAGCACGCGCGGGCCGATCGACGAAGCGGGGTCGAGGCTGTAACGCTCCAGCGACCGCTGCCACGACGACACGAGGCGCGTGGAGTCGGCCGGCGCGGGCAGGCGTCCGGCGAGCGCGCCGAGCACGCGGTCGGCGTGCTGGGCCTGAGGGACGGCGTAGGGCATGGTCGGCTCCGGTTCCGTACGGCGGGGATGCGATGTTCTTGTAGCACATCCCGTTCGACGGATCACATTGCATCGCAGCACGCGGCGAGCCTGAGACGTTCGTCTCACGGTATCGCGGGCTGTCTCGTGTCGTTGAGACGCGTGCGTGTGCGACAGGCGGAGATCGTCCGGCATGACGCGGCCTGCGCGGCGCCGCGATATGGCGGGGTTTGCGGGCAGGGCGGTGCGCTTGCACCGGCGTCGCGGCGGCCGTTTCGTCGTATCGACGCTGTGAGACGAGCGGGCCGAATGGCCGCGCGCGCCGTGCTTCCCGCGGCGATTCCGGCACACCGGCATTCCCGTCGCGTCAGCATTCACAAGGGTTTCACGTTCATCGCACGCAGGGTGGCACGCCGCTTGCAGAGATCACGGGCAAGTCGGCGCGGTCGCGTCGACGACGATCCGCCGCCCGGCGATGGCAGCGGACGAGACAGGCAGAGCCGCGGCACGCCAACGCACCGCGACAGGCCAACTGGATGGAGACGAACCCGTGACGATGCCCGTTACCGTCGGCGTGATCGCGAACCCCGCATCGGGGCGCGACATCCGCCGCCTCACGACGCATGCCTCCGTGTTTCCGACGGCGGAGAAGGCAAACATGATCGTGCGCCTGCTGGCCGGCCTCGGCGCGATGGGCGTCGAGCGCGTGCTGACGCTGCGCGACCGGACGGGCATCGCGACGCTGCTGCTGCGTGCGCTCGACACGCACCGTGCGGTCGCGCCGCACGAGCGCTGGCCCGAGGTCGAATTCGTCGACCTGCCGATCACCGATACCGTCGCCGACACCCAGGCCGGCGCCGCGTACCTGCACCGGATGGAAGTCGCGCTGATCGTCGTGCTCGGCGGCGACGGCACCCATCGTGCGGTTGCCGCGCACTGCGGCGCGACGCCGCTCGTCGCGCTGTCCACCGGCACCAACAACGCATTTCCCGAACATCGTGAAGCCACGGTCGCCGGCGTCGCGGCAGGACTCGCCGCGACCGGCGCGGTGCCGGCCGAAGTCGCGTTCACGCGCAACAAGCGGCTCGTCGTGCGCTGCGTGGCGGGCGCGCAGCCGGGGCGCGAGGAGATCGCGCTCGTCGACGTGTGCGCCGCGCGGCAGCGCTTCATCGGCGCCCGCGCGATCTCGGGGTCCGACGATATCGATTCGCTGTACCTGACATTCGCGGAACCGGACGGGATCGGCCTGTCCGCGCTCGGCGGCGCGTGGGCGCCGCTCGAACGCAGCGCGCCGCACGGGCTGGCGATGCGCTTCGCGGCCGAAGGCAAGACGGCCGGCACGCCGCTCGTCGCGCCGATTGCACCGGGCCGCGTGGACCGCGTCGTGATGCGCAGTTGTGAGCGGCTCGAGCCGGGTGCGTGGCAGGCGATTCCGTTCGAGCACGGCACGCTCGCGTTCGACGGCGAGCGCGAGATCGAGGTCGCGCGCGGCGATCGCTACGAGATCTCGCTCGACTGGCGCGGGCCGCTGACGGTCGACGTCGGGCGCACGCTGCGCTACGCGTCGTCACGCCAGCTGCTGCGCGATGCCGGCGAGTGGCGCTATTGAGCAATGTTTTACCGAGTGACATTTCGACATCCATAACGATCGACAAGGAGACATCGCCATGACAGCCCCACTCGAAGGACAGGTCGCCATCGTCACGGGCGGCGCGCGCGGCATCGGCCGCGGCATTGCCCTGACGCTTGCCGGCGCGGGCGCCGACATCCTGCTGGCCGACCTGCTCGACGACGCACTCGACGCCACCGCGCGCGAGGTACGCGCGCTCGGCCGCCGGGCGGCGGTGGCGAAGGTCGACGTCACGCAGGCCGCGCAGGTCGACGCGATGGTTGCGCAGGCGCTCGCCGACCTCGGTCGGCTCGACATCCTCGTGAACTGCGCGGGCGTGATCAGCATTCATCCGGTCGGCGAACTGACCGAGCGCGACTGGGATTTCGTGATGGACGTGAACGCGAAGGGCACGTTCCTCGGCTGCCGCGCGGCGCTCGCGCCGCTGAAGGCGCAGGGCCGCGGCCGGATCATCAACGTCGCGTCGATCGCCGGCAAGGAGGGTTTTCCGAATCTCGCGCATTACAGCGCATCGAAATTCGCGGTCGTCGGCTTCACGAACGCGCTTGCGAAGGAACTCGCGCGCGACGGCGTGACCGTCAACGCGATCTGCCCCGGCATCGTGCGGACGTATATGTGGGACCGGCTGTCCGACGAATGGAAGACCGACGGCGAATCGGTCGAGGAATCGTGGCAGCGGCACCAGTTGACGCTGATTCCGCAGGGCCGTGCGCAGACGCCGGAGGACATGGGCCGGCTCGCGCTGTTCTTCGCGACGATGGACAACGTGACGGGCCAGGCCGTGAACGTCGACGGCGGCTTCACGTTCCACTGACGGCCGCCGGCCGTGTAATCCGTCGCCGCGGCCCGGCCGCGGCGGCATTCGCAGTCAGACCTACTCAGGAGACACACATGACCGCTTCGACACAGCTCAGCAGGGACAAACTGCTGGACGCCTACCGGCTGATGCGCACGATCCGCGAATTCGAGGAGCGCCTGCACGTCGAATTCGCGACCGGCGAGATTCCCGGCTTCGTTCACCTGTATGCGGGCGAGGAGGCGTCCGCGGTCGGCACGATACTGCACCTCGGGCTCGACGACTACGTCGCGACCACGCACCGCGGCCACGGGCATTGCATCGCGAAGGGCGTCGACGTGCACGGGATGATGGCCGAGATCTACGGCAAGAAGACGGGCGTCTGCCACGGCAAGGGCGGTTCGATGCACATCGCCGACCTGTCGATGGGGATGCTCGGCGCGAACGGGATCGTCGGCGCGGGCGGCCCGCTCGTCTGTGGCGCCGCGCTCGCGGCGAAGCACAGGAAGACCGGCGGCGTCGGCGTGTGCTTCTTCGGCGACGGCGCATCGAACCAGGGCGTGATCTTCGAATCGATGAACCTCGCGTCGGTGTGGCGGCTGCCGGCGATTTTCGTGGCCGAGAACAACGGCTATGCGGAGGCGACGTCGTCGAGCTGGTCGGTCGCGACCGACAACATCGCCGATCGCGCGAACGGGTTCGGGATGCCGGGCGTGATCGTCGACGGCTTCGACTTCTTCGCGGTACATGAAGCGCTCGGCGAAGCCGTCGAGCGCGCGCGCAACGGCGGCGGCCCGACGCTCGTCGAGGTGAAGTTCACGCGCTATTTCGGCCACTTCGAAGGCGATGCGCAAACCTATCGCGCACCGGGGGAAGTGCAGAAGCTGCGCGACGAGAAGGACTGCCTGAAGCATTTCGAAACGCGCGTCGTGCGGGCCGAAGCGCTGACGACCGCCGACCTGCGTGCGGTCGATGCCCAGGTGAAGGCGCTGATCGACGATGCGGTCGCACAGGCCAAGGCCGCGCCGGTACCCGACGCCGCCGACCTGCTGACCGACGTCTACGTGTCGTACCCGTGAGCGCGGCCTGATACCGCAGCCGGCACGGCGAACCGAACATTCCAGGAGACAGACATGGCAAGGAAGATCACTTATTCGCAGGCGATCAACGAAGCGCTCGCGCAGGAAATGGCGCGCGACGACAGCGTGATCGTGATGGGCGAGGACAATGCGGGCGGCGCGGGCGCGCCGGGCGAGGACGACGCGTGGGGCGGCGTGCTCGGCGTGACGAAGGGGCTGTTCCACAAGTTTCCGGGCCGCGTGCTCGACACGCCGCTGTCGGAGGGCGGCTACATCGGCGCGGCGGTCGGGGCCGCCGCGTGCGGGATGCGGCCCGTCGCGGAGCTGATGTTCATCGATTTCATGGGCGTATGCTTCGACCAGATCTTCAACCAGGCCGCCAAGTTCCGCTACATGTTCGGCGGCAAGGCCGTGACGCCCGTCGTGATCCGCGCGATGTACGGCGCAGGCCTTCGCGCGGCCGCGCAGCATTCGCAGATGCTCACGTCGCTGTTCACGCACATTCCGGGGCTGAAGGTCGTGTGCCCGTCGACGCCGTACGACGCGAAGGGGCTGCTGATCCAGGCGATCCGCGACAACGATCCCGTGATCTTCCTCGAACACAAGCTGCTCTATACCCGCGAAGGCGACGTGCCGGAGGAGTCCTATGCGATTCCGTTCGGCGAAGCGAACGTGATGCGCGACGGCGACGACGCGACGATCGTCACGTACGGCCGGATGGTGCATCTCGCGATGGACGCGGCCGCGAAACTCGCGAAGGACGGCATCCAGGTCGACGTGATCGACCTGCGCACGACGTCGCCGCTCGACGAGGACACGATCCTCGAAAGCGCGGAGCGCACCGGGCGCGTGGTGGTCGTCGACGAAGCAAACCCGCGCTGCTCGATCGCGACCGATATCGCCGCGCTCGTCGCGCAGCGCGCATTCCATGCGCTGAAGGCGCCGATCGAGCTCGTGACCGCGCCGCATACGCCCGCGCCGTTCGCAAGCGTGCTGGAAGACCTGTATATCCCGTCCGCCGATGCGATTGCGCAGGCGGTCCTGAAGACGAGGAGCTGACACGATGTCGATTCACATGATCACGATGCCCAAGTGGGGGCTGTCGATGGAGCAGGGGCAGGTCAACGGCTGGCTGAAGGCGCTCGGCGAACGCGTGACGAGGGGCGACGAAGTGCTCGACGTCGAGACCGACAAGATCTCGTCGGGCGTCGAATGCGCGTTCGACGGCACGCTGCGCCGGCAGGTCGCGCAGGAAGGCGAGACGCTGCCGGTCGGCGCGCTGCTCGGCGTCGTCGCGGCCGCCGACGCGAGCGATGCCGACATCGACGCGGCGATCGCAGAATTCCAGCGCGATTTCGTGCCGAGCGCGGCGTCCGACGAAGCCGCGGGCCCGCAGCCCGAGAAGGCGCAGATCGGCGGCCGGACGGTGCGCTTCCTGAAGCTCGGCGAAGGCAGCGGCACGCCCGCCGTGCTGATCCACGGCTTCGGCGGCGATCTCAACAACTGGCTGTTCAATCACGCCGATCTCGCCGCGCACCGGCCGGTGTGGGCGCTCGACCTGCCCGGTCACGGCGAGTCGGGCAAGGCGGTCGAGACGGGCAGCCTCGATGAGCTGGCCGACGCGGTGCTCGCGCTGCTCGATGCGAAGGGCATCGACCACGCCCACCTGATCGGCCATTCGATGGGCGGCGCGGTGGCGATGGCGGCGGCCGAGCGCGCGCCGCAACGGGTCGCGTCGCTGACGCTGATCGCGAGCGCGGGGCTCGGCACCGACATCAACCGCGCTTACATCGACGGCTTCGTCGCCGGCAACAGCCGCAATACGTTGAAGCCGCACCTTGGCGCGCTGTTCGCGGACAACGCGCTGGTCACGCGGCAGCTCGTCGAGGATCTCGTCAAGTACAAGCGCCTCGAAGGCGTGCAGGCCGCGCTGGAGAAGATCGCGCACGCCGCGTTCGACGGTGCCGCGCAGCGGCGCGTGTTCCGCGACCGGCTCGCGACGCTTGCGCCGCGCACGCTCGTGATCTGGGGCGAGCGCGACCAGGTGATCCCGGCGCAGCACGCGCAGGGCTTGCCTGACGGCGTGCGTGCCGAGGTGATCGCCGGCAGCGGGCACATGGTGCAGATGGAGGCGGCCGCCGACGTGAACCGCCTGATCGTCGCGTTTCTCGGAGACTGACGATGGCCGCCGCGCTCGAACGACCCAGCCTTACCGCGCTCGGCCAGCCGGGCGCGAGAAGCCGTGACAAGCTCGCGCGCATTCCGGTGCGCGTCGAGCCCGCGGCCGGTGCGGCGTTGCCGAAGCCGCCGTGGCTGCGCGCGCGGCCGATGATGAGCGCGGCGGTCGCCGACATGGCGGCCGTACTGCGCGATCATCGGCTGCATTCCGTCTGCGAGGAGGCGATGTGCCCGAACATCGGCGAATGCTTCGCGCAGCGCACGGCGACTTTCATGATCATGGGCGGCCTGTGCACGCGGCGCTGCCCGTTCTGCGACGTCGCGCACGGCCGTCCCGAACCGCTCGATCCCGACGAGCCCACGCGGCTGGCCGATGCGGCCGCGGCGCTCGGGCTGCGCTACGTCGTGATCACGTCGGTCGATCGCGACGACCTGCGCGACGGCGGCGCCGCGCATTTCGCCGCATGCATCGCGGCGGTGCGCGCGAGCGTGCCGGGCATCGGCGTCGAAGTGCTGACACCGGACTTCCGCGGCCGCGTGGCCCGCGCGCTCGATGCGCTGTCGACGGCCTGGCCCGACGTGTTCAACCACAACATCGAGACGGTGCCGTCGCTGTATCGCGCGGCGCGGCCGGGCGCCGACTATCGCGGCTCGCTCGAACTGCTCGCGCGGGCGAAGCAGGCACGGCCGGAGTTGGTGACGAAATCGGGGTTGATGCTCGGCCTTGGCGAGTGCGACGACGAAGTGCGCGACACGCTGCGCGACCTGCGTGCGCATGACGTCGACGTGCTGACGCTCGGCCAGTATCTCGCGCCGTCCGCGCACCATCTGCCCGTGCGGCGCTACGTGAGCCCCGACGCATTCGCCGCGTGGCGCGACGAGGCGCTGTTGCTCGGTTTCAGGGAAGTCGTCGCCGGCCCGCTCGTGCGGTCGTCGTATCACGCGGCCGACGTGCTGGAGGAGACGTAGCGGGCGGCGTGTCAGGCGGACGTGGAAGCAGCGGCATGCGCACGACTGACGCGGCGCAGGTACAGCACGAGCCCGGCGCCCGCGAGCATCAGGCTGATGGTGTTCGCGAACCAGAAGCCGCGCGCGCCGGTCAGCCACGCGGGCGCGATGCCGCCCACGTCGAAACCGAGCGCGTAGCCGCCGCTGAGCCCGACGCCCCACAGCGCGACCGCATAGATCACGGTCGGCACGACCGCGACCTTGTAGGCGCGCAGCACGAACGCCGACGTGACCTGCAGCGCATCGAAGACGTGGTAGCACGCGACGATCGCGACGAGCGGCATCGCGGCCGCGGCGACGGCCGGGTTCGGCGTATAGCCGCCGATGATCAGCGGGCGCAGCACGAACACGAGCAGGCCGTAGGTCGCGGCAATGCCGCACGCGAAGATCACGCTGTGCCGGCCGAGCAGCCGGGCTTCCTCGGGCCGTCCGGCGCCGAGCGCGCGCGCGACCAGCGTCGACGCCGCCACGCCGATCGACAGCGGCGTCATGTACAGCACCGCGCCGATGTTGCCGGCGATCTGGTGGCCGGCGAGCGTCGTCGTGCCGAACTGCGCGATGAACAGCGCCATGCACGTGTACGACGTGACCTCGATCAGGTACGACAGGCCCATCGGCACGCCGAGTTTCAGGATCGCCTTCTGGCGCTCCCAGACCGGCCAGCAAAAGCGGGAAAAGATCGCGAGCGGCGCGAACACGTCGAGCTTCGCGAGCAGCGTGTAGCCGATCAGCGCGAGCGCCCAGTTGATCAGCGTGCTCGCGAGCCCGCAGCCCGGGCCGCCGAGGGCCGGCACGCCGAACCCGCCGAAGATGAACCACACGTTGAGCGGGAACTTGAGCAGCAGCGCGCCGATCTGCAGGATCATCGCGAGGCGCGGCTTGCCGGCCGCGTTGGTCAGCGCGTTGTAGATGCGGAAGACGAGGCTGGCGGGCAGCCCGTACGACAGGATGCGCAGATAGTCGACGGTGCGGTCGTGCAGCGCGGCGGGCGTGTGCGCGACGCGCAGCAGCGGTTCGGGAAAATGCAGCAGGAGAAAGCCGGGCACCGCGAGCAGCAGCGCGAGCCACAGCGCCTGGCGCACTTCCTCGCCGATCTCGGCATAGCGCCGCGCGCCGTACAGCTGCCCGGTGATCGGCTGCAGGGCGGACAGGATGCCCGTCAGGCCGATATAGATCGAAATGTAGATCGACGAACCGAGCCCGAGCGCGGCGAGATCGACGGCCGAGTAGCGCCCGACCATCGCGGTGTCGATCACGCCGAACGCGATGATCGCAAGCTGGCCGACGAGCACCGGCCACGCGAGACCGACGATCCGGCGGATGTCGCCGAACATCGTCAATCGGCCGGCTGGCGGCGCGGGGGACGCCGCTTGACGGGCGTCTTCGGCCGTTCGATGCGCTCGTACAGGCGGAAGCGCTCGTCACGGTCGGCGGCGCGGCGGCCTTCCCACACGAGACGCCACACGTATTGCGACATCGAGCTCGGCTCGCCGAAGTCCGAGCGGTCCTGGCGCAGGATCACGTCGCAGTCGCCGGAGAAATCGAAGCGCATGTTGCCGAAATACGCGAAGGTCGCGATCTGCGCGTCACCGAGCCGTACCGGCGAGATGCACTCGTAGTCGGACGGCAGGTGCACCGCGATCTGCTGCGCGACGTCGCGATAGGTCCGGCCGTAGTTGACGATCGGCAGCCACAGCGTCATCAGCAGCACCCACATCAGCGTGGTACCCGCACCCGACAGCACGACGCTGCGCCACAGCACCTTCGGCTGCCGCGAGATGCGCCAGCGCACCAGGAAGCACCAGCACACGGTGGCGATCACCGCGCAGATGAACGACAGGATCTTGAAGTGCGGCTCGTAGCCGGGCACGAGGCGGGCGAGGTTGCGCGCGAGCGGATGCGGGAAGCCGGTGATCGAGGCGAGCCACACGAGCCACACGAAGGTGCCGAGGATCGTGAAGCTCAGCACCGCGAACCAGTCGATCGCGTTGATCGCGCCGCGCTTGAGGGTCGGCAGCGCGAACGTCGCGAGCACCGCGAGCGGCGGCAGCAGCAGCATGTACATGCGGTTCGACTGCTGGCTCTGCAGGATCACGAGCGCGACGAGCGGCACGGCGACCGACAGCGGAATCGCGACGTGCGCACGGCGGCGCATGCCGGCCCAACTCCACCATGCCCAGATCGCGAGCGGCCACGCGGGCCACGTGAACAGCGGCAGGTTCTTCGCCGCATAGCCGAGCACCGCGGTCGGCGGGCCCGAAAAGCGCATCAGGCTGCCGTGGATCCACTGGTTGAAGAACCACGCGGCATCGTCGGGCGCCGCGACGAACGCGGCCAGCGGCCACAGCGCGAAGATCGCTGCCGCGAGCGGCACGCCGACCAGCGGCAGGCGCAGGTTGCGCATCTCGGGCGTGACGAGCCACAGCACGGCCGTGCCGGCGAGCAGCGCGACGACCAGCACCGGATTGCCGGACAGCGCGACGAGGCCCATCGCGAGGCCCCACCACAGCGCGCCCTGCATCGGCTTGTCGATGCCGCGCACGATCCCGTAGACGAGCATCGCGATCCACGCGAACTGCGCGAGTTGCGGCGTCGTTTCGTGCCCGCGCTCCGCGAGGCCGAAGCAGGCGACGAGCACCAGCAGCGCGCCGTCGGCGAGCGTGCGGCCGTAGTCGCGCGGCTCGGGCTCGCCGCCGAATGCGTATTTGAACGGCTGGACTTCGGCACGCCGGCCGAGCAGGTAGGCCGCGTACCAGACGAATGCACACGCGACGCAGAACAGCACGCCGGTATCGACGCGCGACGCGTTGCTTGCGTCGACCCACGGGCCGAGGCCGCGGATCGACAGCGCGCCGAGCCAGTAGCCGAGCGGGCCGTCGGTCGTGATGAACTTGCCGACCAGGTTCGGCAGCAGCCAGTCATGCCAGCCGCCCTTGGCCATCGTCCACATCACGCCAAAGCCCGCCGCGTCCTCGTTCTTCCATGGGTCGCGGCCGAACAGGCCGAACGCGGCGTAGACGAAGCAGAGCGTGAGCAGCAGCCAGCGCGGCAGCGCGCGCGTGGCGGAGGCGGTGAGACGGACGACAGGCTTCATGCAGATGAGCGATTTGTTATGGGCGGGTGGCCGGCGCGGATGCGCGCGGTCGAACCGGTTTCGAGCATCCGGCATTGTAGACGCGCCCGCTGTTGCGCGTCAGGTCGATGCCCGGGCGCCGGCTGGCGCCTGCCGGGCGAGCAGAGACAAAAAAGGGCAGCCTGGGCTGCCCTTTTGTGCGGTACCGGTGCAATGCAACCACCGGATGCAGTGCGAAGCTTACTTCGCCTTGCCGCTGGCGCGAACGCCGAACTTGTTCTTGAACTTCTCGACACGGCCTGCCGTGTCCATGATCTTTTGCTGACCCGTGTAGAACGAGTGCGATTCCGACGACACTTCGATCTTGGCGAGCGGGTAGGTCTTGCCGTCGAGTTCGATGTTTTCGCGCGTCTGGATCGTCGAGCGCGTGATGAACTTGAAGCCGTTCGACATGTCTTGGAAGACGACTTCGCGGTAGTTCGGGTGGATGCCTTCTTTCATGGTCTTTCCTTGGTGAGAGCGGTAGCCAACCCGCCGCTTGCCGTGCCGGAACGCGCACATTGCGCAAACCAGACGACGCCAAGCCCGGCGCGAGCCACTTGCCTAAGGTCGAAAAACGGCGATTATGCCAGAAAATCAGATGGTTGACGAATAATTTTCACGGTGCGTCGAGCGCGCCGGTGCCGGCCGGATCCTGCCGGTAGTAGCGCGCGAGCAGCCGGTACAACTCCGGAAATTCGGACTCGAACGCTTTCGGCCGGACGAACAGCGCTTCACTGCATACCGCGAAGAATTCCGACGGGTGGTCGGCGGCATAGGGATCGATCAGCGAGTCCCGCTCGAAGCGCGCCCACGCACGGTCCGGCACCGCGTCGACGCGCGCGCAGAACTGGTCGTACGCGTGCTCGAACACGTCGGCCCAGGCCTGCGCATCGAGGTGCGGCG
Source organism: Burkholderia sp. AU6039 (assembly GCF_002223365.1). Lineage (NCBI taxonomy): Bacteria > Pseudomonadati > Pseudomonadota > Betaproteobacteria > Burkholderiales > Burkholderiaceae > Burkholderia > Burkholderia sp. AU6039. The sequence continues at coordinate 1,666,862 of NZ_NKFK01000003.1, read as the reverse complement.
CGTGCCAGCGGCGAAATAGGGGCGGATAGCCATCGGCCGCGCCGTTGACCATATCGATCTTGTGCGCGAACTCGTGGATCACGACGTTGTACGCGTCGTGGCCGTCCGTCATCTGCGCGTCTTCCCAGGACAGGATCACGGGGCCGCCTTCCCAGGCCTCGCCGCTCGCATCCTGCTCGACTTCGTGCACGACCCCGTCCTCGTCCTGCACCGTCTTGCGGATCACGAATTCGCCCGGATACACGACGACGCCGACCCATCCGTCATACAGCGACAGATCGAGATTCAGCACGGGCAGGCAGGCCTGCGCGGCGATCGAGACGATCATCGCGTCGGTCAACTCGAGCCCGTGCGCGGTCGAGAACGATTTCTTCGCGACGAACAGGCTCGTCAGTTCGCGCAGCCGGCCGAGCGCGTCGGGCGGCAGTGCCGCGAGGAACGGCAGGCGCTCGACGGTGTCCTGCCACAGCGCGTCGGGAATCGGGTGGCTGCGCAGCGCGCGGTCGCGGCGGCGGTCGTCGAACCAGCGGGTCAGTTTCGAGAGCATGAAGGCGGCTCGCGGAAATCCAAAGCCTGTCTTTTAACTCAATCGATCTCTTTTTGCCATGCCGCGAAGAGGCCGCCGACGAGCGCCACGCCCGCCAGGAAGTAAAAGCCGTCGAGCGACGCGAGGAACGACGCCTGTTGCGCGACCATGCGCGCGATCGACGCGATCGCGAGGCCGTGCGCCTCGCTCAGCGCATGGCCGGCGGCGGCATAGCTGTGCGTCAGCGCATCGACGGTCTGCTGGAACAGCGGATCGAACACATTTGCACGCTCGACGAGCCGCGTCTGGTGCACGGCCACGCGGTGCTGTTCGACGATGATCACCGACGACGTCGCGAACGAGATCGTCAGTTGCCGCACGATGTTCTTCAGCCGGTAGCCGTGCGTATATTCGTCGATCGCGAAGATCCGGAACGTCAGGTTGGCCACCGGCAGCACGATGAAGAGCAGCAGCAATCCGCGCAGCAGCAGCGGGACGATCAGCGCGGCTTCGCCGACCTGCGGCGTCATCCGCGTCATCCACAGCGCGGCCGTGATGGCGATCGCGAACCCCGGCACGACGAACCACTTCTTGTGCGTGACGAATTTCGCGTAACGCAGGTACGCGAACAGCGCGGTGGCCGAAATCAGCGACATCGTGCCCACCAGCCGCCCGGCGTTCTCGACCGGATAGCCGAGCCCGCTTTCGAGAAAACGCGAGGTCAGGTAACTGAAGCCCGTCGACTCGTAGTAATAGAACATGTAGAGCAGCAGCCCGACCTGGAACGTCCGTTCGCGGAACGCGTGCAGGCGCACGAGCGGCGTCGGGTGATGCCACTGGTGATACGCGAACCACGCAAGCGCGCCGATCCCTGCGACCGTCAGCAGGATCAGCATCGGCGAGCCGCTATAGAGCTGGTAATGCACCTGCTGCAGCACGATCTGCAGCGCGCCTTGCGCGAGCGCGAACACGACATACGGCCAGAAGTGTCCGGAGCCGCGTTCGTCGTCGGGTGTCCTGCCCGAATCGGGCAGCGTAAGCAGCGCGAGGATCGCGAACGCGATGCCGGCCGGCGCCGAGCACGCGAACAGCGCGCGCCACGTCGAATGTGCGACGAGCAGGCCGCCCACGATTGGCGCGAGCGCGCTGCCGAGCAGGATCATGATCAGGAACGCGCGTGTCGCGGGCGGCCGTTCCTGCGGCTTGAAACTGATCTGGATCAGGATCCGGCACGCGCCCATCATCGGGCCGATGAAATAGCCCTGAAAGCCGCGCGCGAACGCGAGCTCGAGCGACGTGTCGGCGAGCGCGGCCGCGATCGCGCCGAACGAGAACATCAGCATGCAGCCGGCGACGTAGCGGCGATGGCCGAGCCGGTCGACCCACCATTGCTGCTGCAGGATGCCGAGCACGGCCGTGACCGCGTAGGCGCTCGACGACCACACGAGTTCGTCGGGCGATGCGTTGATGCCGCCCGCGATGTAGCTCGCGAAGAACGAGAAGATCGCGTTGTCGAAGTAGTCGATGCCGGTAACGAGTGCGAGCGCCCACGGGAACAGGTCCGCACGCAGGTTCGCGCGGCTCCACAGTGGCGAGCGACCGGGCATCGCGCTCACTCACGCGCCTTGCGCGTGCGCCGCGTGCCGGCTTCGGCCTGCCGCTGCGCGATCAGCGCATCGGCGTTTTCGCCGGCAAGACGCCGTTCGACGTAGTCGATGTCGTGCTGCAGCTCCTTGCGCAGCGCGACGGCTTCCTTCAGTTCGCGCTGAACGGCCGCGATCCGCCGGTCGAGCGTGTCGACCTGGTCGGCCAGGCCGGTCCGGATGTCGCGCAGCGACGCGTCCGAATAGCGGCGCCGGCCGTCGCCCGTTTCTTCCAGTGGGCGCTTCAGCATCTCGGTGATGCCATGCAGCGAGAAACCGAGCGCGCGCAGCCGCAGGATGCGTGCGAAGCGCTCGAGGTCGGCCTCGTCGTAGAGGCGGTAGCGGCCTTCGCTGCGCGACGGCGTGACGAGCCCGCGTTCTTCGTAATACTTCAGCGTGCGCGGCGTGACGCCGAGCCGTGACGCCGCATCGCTCACGGTCAGCAGCGGGGTGGAGGTGTCATTCGGCATCGGGAGGACGAGGGAGTTCGGACGATGACGCGATTATAGATCAACCTGTACGTTCACGTTCAGGTTGGCACCGAAAAACGGCCGCCGGGTAGGATGCGCGGGCGGCCGTTTTTGGAGTGCGGGGTGACGGTAATCAGCCGCCGCGGCGCATCAGGTCGAAGAACTCGGAGTTGCTCTTCGTCTGGCGGATCTTGTCGAGCAGGAATTCCATCGCTTCGACTTCGTCCATGTCGTGGATGAACTTGCGCAGCACCCAGATCTTCTGAAGGATCTCGGGCTTGATCAGCATTTCTTCGCGACGCGTGCCCGACTTGTTCAGGTTGATCGACGGATACACGCGCTTTTCCGCGAGACGGCGCTCGAGGTGCACTTCCATGTTGCCGGTGCCCTTGAACTCTTCGTAGATCACGTCGTCCATGCGGCTGCCGGTTTCGATCAGCGCGGTGCCGATGATCGTCAGCGAACCGCCTTCCTCGATGTTGCGCGCCGCGCCGAAGAAGCGCTTCGGACGTTGCAGTGCGTTCGCGTCGACACCGCCCGTCAGCACCTTGCCCGATGCCGGGATCACGGTGTTGTACGCGCGTGCGAGGCGCGTGATCGAGTCGAGCAGAATCACGACGTCGTGCTTCATTTCGACGAGGCGCTTGGCCTTCTCGATCACCATTTCGGCGACCTGGACGTGGCGCGTGGCCGGTTCGTCGAACGTCGATGCGATCACTTCGCCGGCGACCGAGCGCTGCATTTCGGTCACTTCTTCAGGGCGCTCGTCGATCAGCAGCACGAACAGGATCACGTCCGGGTGGTTCTGCTTGATCGCGTGTGCGATGTGCTGGAGCATCACGGTCTTGCCCGACTTCGGCGACGCGACGAGCAGGCCGCGCTGGCCCTTGCCGATCGGCGCGATCATGTCGATGATGCGGCCCGTGACGTTTTCCTCGCCGCGCATTTCGCGTTCGAGCGACAGCGGCTTGTTCGGGTGCAGCGGCGTGAGGTTCTCGAACATGATCTTGTGTTTCGAGGCCTCGGGCGGCTGCCCGTTGACTTTGTCGACCTTCACCAGCGCGAAGTAGCGCTCGCCGTCCTTCGGCGTGCGGACTTCACCTTCGATGGTGTCGCCGGTGTGCAGGTTGAAGCGGCGGATCTGCGACGGGCTGATGTAGATGTCGTCGGTGCTCGCGAGGTACGACATTTCCGGCGAGCGCAGGAAGCCGAAGCCGTCCGGCAGCACTTCGAGCGTACCGTCGCCGAAGATCGTCTCTCCCGTCTTGGCGCGCTTTTTAAGAATGGCAAACATCAACTCCTGCTTGCGCAGGCGGTTCGCGTTTTCGATCTCCAGGCCATTGGCCATTTCGATCAGTTCGGAGACGTGCAGAGACTTGAGCTCGGATAAATGCATACGGAGAACCCGCCAGGGAGGAGACGACGAAAGAAATAAAGGGAGGAGGGCGAGCGGAAGCGCTCAGAGACTTAAATGCGTCTTGTAGACGTTTTTTAATTCTAGCATAGGCCGATTCGCGCTTGAGCGAGCGATCGGCGGCTTGTCGACGGACGTGTTGCCGGCTGACAACACGTCCGCGGAACTGCCTGTATTACAGGTGGCTGTCCAGGAATGCGGTGAGCTGCGACTTCGACAGCGCGCCGACCTTCTGCGCGGCGGCCGCGCCGTTCTTGAACAGGATCAGCGTCGGGATGCCGCGCACGCCGAACTTCGCGGGCGTTGCCTGGTTGTCGTCGACGTTGATCTTCGCGATCTGCAGCTTGTCGCCGTAGTCCTTCGCGACTTCGTCGAGGATCGGGGCGATCATTTTGCACGGGCCGCACCATTCGGCCCAGAAATCGACGAGCACGGGCTTGTCGGATTTGACGACGTCCTGTTCGAACGATGCGTCGCTGATGTGTTTGATCTGTTCGCTCATTGGGTCAATACCTCTTACGGTTCGGGGACTGCCTGCTTGCGCGTTGCGGCGTACCGGCTGCCGTGGGCGGCCGGCCGCCGCGGCAGGTCACTCCACTCTCCGGAAAGGAGGCGTGTAAGCGCTGCATGCCGCGGCTCGCGGGTCGTTCGGGCGTCATATTAGCCTAAATTGCTATCTGCTGCGGGCGGCGATAGTAGCCGCTACGCGAGTAGGGGTACGACGCGACGTTCGACCGTTGTGTCCAGCAGGTGGAGGCCGGCTCGCGAATTACAAGGGGTGGACGTGCAGGCCATGCGCGTCGGGTGGGCTTCGTGGCCCGATGCGCGTCGGTTTGTCGGGTCATATTCGCATTGATGCGAACAAACGGTCGCATTCATCCGGAAGCGGTGATAGAATATGCCGTGACGGGCCTCCTCGCATGGTGGGGCGGTGAACCTGGTCAGGTCGGGAACGAAGCAGCCACAATCGTTTTCCGCCAGTGCCGAGGGTTGGGCTCGTCACCTTCCATCTCGCCCCGTTCGCCGGGCGTTTTTTATTTCTGCACCCCACTCCGTTTTACCTGCGCGTTGCCTGTCTTCCGCACCGTTTCGCGTGTCGGCGCGACGCAGCGTTACTGATACAATTTCCCGATGACCTATCAAGTTCTCGCACGCAAGTGGCGTCCGAAGGATTTCGCTTCGCTCGTCGGCCAGGAGCACGTCGTCAGGGCGCTCACGCACGCGCTCGACGGCGGGCGTCTCCATCACGCCTATCTGTTTACCGGAACCCGCGGTGTCGGCAAGACGACGCTGTCGCGGATCTTCGCCAAGGCACTCAATTGTGAAACCGGCGTCACGTCGCAGCCGTGCGGCGTGTGTCGCGCCTGTCGCGAGATCGACGAAGGGCGTTTCGTCGATTACGTTGAGATGGATGCCGCGAGCAACCGCGGCGTCGATGAAATGGCCGCGCTGCTCGAGCGCGCGGTGTATGCGCCCGTCGATGCGCGCTTCAAGGTCTACATGATCGACGAAGTGCACATGCTGACGAATCACGCGTTCAACGCGATGCTGAAGACGCTCGAAGAGCCGCCGCCGCACGTCAAGTTCATCCTCGCGACCACCGATCCGCAGAAAATCCCCGTCACCGTGCTGTCGCGCTGCCTGCAGTTCAACCTGAAGCAGATGCCGGCCGGGCACATCGTGTCGCATCTCGAACGGATTCTCGGCGAAGAGCAGATCACGTTCGAGCCGCAGGCGCTGCGCCTGCTCGCGCGCGCCGCACAGGGCAGCATGCGCGACGCGCTGTCGCTCACCGACCAGGCGATCGCCTATTCGGCCAACGAGGTGACCGAGTCGGCCGTGTCCGGCATGCTCGGCGCACTCGACCAGACTTACATGGTGCGCCTGCTCGACGCGCTCGCCGCGGGCGGCGGCCCGGAAATCCTCGCGATTGCCGACGAGATGTCGCTGCGCAGCCTGTCGTTCTCGACCGCGCTGCAGGATCTCGCGAGCCTGCTGCATCGCATCGCGTGGGCGCAGTTCGCGCCGGGCTCGGTGCTCGATGAATGGCCCGAAGCGGGCGACCTGCGCCGCTTCGCCGAGACGCTGAGCCCCGAGCAGGTCCAGTTGTTCTATCAGATCGCGACGGTCGGTCGCGCCGAGCTCGGCCTGGCGCCGGACGAGTACGCCGGTTTCACGATGACGCTGCTGCGGATGCTTGCGTTCGAGCCGGCGGTTGCCGCCGGCAGTGCGCCGGTCGGCCAGCCGTCCGCGCCGCGTGCGGTGCCGGGCCCGCGCGTGGCGGCGGCATCGGCCGCTGCGGCGAAGCCGGTATCGGCTGCACCTGCCGAAGCAGTGCGGTCGCAGGCTATTGCCCCGGCAGCGCCCGCGGTACCGGTTGTGCGTGCGGCGCCGGTGCAGTCCGGCGACGAAATAGACCGGCCGGCCGTGAAACCGGCTGCCGTCGAAGCTGCCGCGCCGGCCCCGGTTGACGCGCCAGTCATCGAAACGCCGCAGCCGCAGACGGCTGCAGCACCGCAAGCGGAGCCGGCCGGCGATCACCCGACGCCTGTCCGTAAGGAACCCGAGCCGCCTGCTGCCGTTGCGCAGCGAAGTGACGAGCCGGCTGCGCCGGCCGAACCGATGCCGCGCGCTGCGCCGCCTGAGCCCGCCGCGCGTCCGGCGGCGCGTTCCGGAGGAGCCGCCGCCGCGCTCGACGTGTTGCGCAATGCGGGGATGCGCGTGTCGTCCGACCGCGGGCGCGCAGGCGCCGCCGCCGTGAAGCCGGCAGCCCAGCCGGCCGCCGAGAAGCCGGCCGCGCCGCGTCCCGCCGCCGTCCAGGTGCCGACGCCGCGCGCCGCGGCCCGTGCGCCGCAGGCGGCCGATTCGCGCCAGGCGTCGCCGCCGTGGGAGGACATCCCGCCCGACGACTACGTGCCGCTCAGTGCCGATGAAATGTTCGGCGGCCCGCCCGACGACGGCTTCGTGCCGGTGTTCGACAGCGGCCCCGACGATGTGCGCGTCACGCCGAGGCCGGCGGAAACCCGTCCGTCCGCACCGGTCGACACGCGTCCGTTGCCGCCCGCGATCGCACTCGATCCGGTCGGTTTCGACGGCGAATGGCCGGCACTGGCCGCGCGGCTGCCGCTCAAGGGCGTCGCGTACCAACTCGCGTTCAACAGCGAACTGACGGCCGTCGACGCGACGACGTTGAAACTTTCCGTGCCGGTGCCGCAATATGCGGACACCGCGCAGGTGGCGAAGCTAAAGGCCGCGCTGGCCGATGCGCTCGGCAAGCCGGTCGAGGTGGCCGTCGAGGTCGGGCCCGCACGGCGTACGGCGGCGGCGCTCGATGCGGCCGCGCGCGCGGCACGCCAGCGCGAGGCCGAGCAGGAGATTCACGGCGATCCGTTCGTCCAGCAGCTCGTGCGCGATTTCGGTGCGCGCATCGTCGAGGGTTCGGTGCGCCCGCTCGCCGACGCGGCGCCGGACGGGCCGCCGCCGACGCTGCATTGAACCGAGCGCCTCGCGACAGGCACAATCACGCCCACACATTGGCCGGCACGCGCCGCGTGCCGGTTTTCACACGATCAAGAAGGAGTATTCCCATGTTGAAAGGCAACCTCGCCGGACTGATGAAGCAAGCGCAGCAAATGCAGGAAAACATGAAGAAGATGCAGGAGCAGCTTGCGCTGATCGAAGTCGAAGGGCAGTCGGGCGCCGGCCTCGTCAAGGTGACGATGACGTGCCGCAACGAAGTGCGTCGCGTGTCGATCGACCCGAGCCTGCTCGCGGACGACAAGGACATGCTCGAGGATCTCGTCGCGGCCGCGTTCAACGACGCCGTGCGCAAGGCCGAAGCGACGTCGCAGGAAAAGATGAGCGGCATGACGTCGGGCCTGCCGTTGCCCCCGGGCTTCAAGCTGCCGTTCTGAGCGTAGCGTCCGTGTCACTTTTTGCTGCCGTATGAAACAGCCGTCCGCCCTGTCCGCGCTCGTCGAAGCGTTGCGCGTGCTGCCCGGCGTCGGGCCGAAATCCGCCCAGCGCATGGCGGTCCACCTGATGCAGCACGATCGGGAGGGCGCGGAGCGGCTCGGCCGGTCGCTGCTGTTCGCGACCGAGCACCTGCAGCACTGCGAGAAGTGCAACACGTTCACCGAAGCGCAGATCTGCGAGGTCTGCAGCGACGAAGAGCGTGATCCGACGCTGCTGTGCGTCGTCGAGACGCCTGCCGACCAGATCATGCTCGAGCAGACGATGACTTACCGCGGGCTGTATTTCGTGCTGATGGGCCGGCTGAGCCCGCTCGACGGGATCGGCCCGAAGGAAATCCATTTCGACCGCCTCGTGCGGCGCGCGTCCGACGGTGTCGTCAAGGAAGTCGTGCTCGCGACCAACTTCACGAACGAAGGCGAAGCCACCGCGCACTACCTCGGCCAAACGCTGAAGGCGCGCGGGCTTGCGGTCACACGCCTCGCGCGCGGCGTGCCGGTGGGCGGCGAGCTCGAATACGTCGACGCGGGCACCATCGCCCGCGCGATGCTCGACCGCCGCACGATGTAAGCCGGGCGCCGCCGGCCGCTCGCCGCGTTACGCTCCTTGGCGATACGTCCAGTATTCGCGGCGTCGCGCGCCTCGCGAGCGGCCGTTTTCGTGGCAACGCATGCGCGTTCCATATGTAAACAGACCCTAGGAGACACATGAGCACCAGCCAGGGCCCGCTCGCGGGCGTCAAAGTGCTCGAATTCGGAACGCTGATCGCGGGACCGTTCGCGTCGCGGCTGTTCGCCGAATTCGGCGCGGAAGTGATCAAGATCGAGGATCCGAACGGTGGCGACCCGCTGCGCAAGTGGCGCAAGCTCCATCCGGAGCAGGGCGGCACGTCGCTGTGGTGGTCCGTCCAGGCGCGCAACAAGAAATCGGTCACGCTCAACCTGAAGGCCGACGCCGGCAAGGCGATCGCGCGGCAACTCGCGCGCGAGGCCGACATCGTGATCGAGAATTTCCGCCCGGGCCTGCTCGAAAAGCTCGGGCTCGGCTACGACGTGCTGTCGGCCGAGAACCCGGGCCTCGTGATGGTGCGCTTGTCCGGTTACGGGCAGACCGGCCCGTACCGCGACCGGCCCGGCTTCGGCGCGATCGCCGAATCGATGGGCGGGCTGCGTCACATCACCGGCTATCCCGAACTGCCGCCGCCGCGCATCGGCATCTCGATCGGCGATTCGATCGCCGCGCTGCACGGCGTGATCGGCGCACTGATGGCGCTGCATCACCGCAAGGTCAACGGCGGTGCGGGGCAGGTGGTCGACGTTGCACTGTATGAAGCCGTCTTCAACATGATGGAAAGCGTGGTGCCCGAATACGGCGTGTACGGGATGGTGCGCGAGCGCACCGGCGCGTCGCTGCCGGGCATCGTGCCGTCGAATACGTATGCGTGCCGCGACGGCAGCATCGTGATCGGCGGCAACAGCGACCCGATCTTCAAGCGGTTGATGAAGGCGATCGAGCGCGACGACCTCGCCGACGATCCCGCGCTCGCGCAAAACGACGGGCGCGTGCCGCGCACGCAGGAGATCGACGACGCGATTGCCGCGTGGCTTGCGCCGCGCACGATCGAAGAAGCACTCGTCGTGCTCAACGCGGCCGACGTGCCGGCCGGGCGCATCTACAGCGCCGCCGACATGTTTACCGATCCGCAGTTCGTCGCGCGGCAGATGATCCAGCGCTTCAAGCTGGCCGACGGCACCGACATCCCGCTGCCGAACATCACGCCGAAGCTGTCCGACACGCCGGGCGAAACGCGCTGGCTCGGGCCCGAACTCGGCGAGCATACGGACGAGGTGCTGCGCGGCCTCGGCTATGACGCGCCGGCGATTGCCGCACTGCGCGAAGCGGGCGCGATTTGAGCACCCTCGGCCCCGTCGCTTCGCGCCGGGCTACCGGAACTGGGCATGCCCCAACGGCGCCCCGTTGGCGGGGGAAAACCCGGGGCGGCGCAGCGTTTTCCTGAGCACGCGGAACGCCGCGCAGCAGCGCGGCGGCGCGGCGTGTCCGGGTGCTCGCGGCCGTCCATTCGCAGTCGCCGGACTGTCGCTCTCGCGCCATCTTTCCTCGGTTACAATCGCCGGATGCGAATCCTACTCAGCAACGACGACGGCTATCTCGCCCCCGGTCTCGCCGCGCTCAGCGACGCGCTGCAGCCGCTGGCCGAGCTCACGGTGATCGCGCCCGAGCAGAACTGCAGCGGCGCGTCGAATTCCCTCACGCTGTCGCGGCCGCTGTCGGTGCAGCGCGCGGCGAGTACGGGTTTCTTCTACGTGAACGGCACGCCGACCGATTCGGTACACGTCGCGTTGACGGGGATGGCCGACGCCAGGCCGGACCTCGTCGTTTCCGGGATCAACAACGGCCAGAACATGGGCGAAGACACGCTCTATTCGGGGACAGTTGCGGCCGCCACCGAAGGCATCATGTTCGGCGTGCCGGCCATCGCATTCTCGCTGGTCGACAAGGGCTGGGCCCATCTGGCGGACGCCGCGCGCGTCGCCGCGGAAATCGTCGAGCACTATCGTGCACATCCGCTGCCGGGCCAGCCGCTGCTCAACGTCAATATTCCGAACCTGCCGTACGACGAACTGAAAGGCTGGAAGGTCACGCGCCTCGGCAAGCGTCATCCGTCGCAGCCGGTGATCCGCCAGACCGACCCGCGCGGCGAACCGATCTACTGGATCGGCGCGGCGGGCGAAGCGCTGGACGCCAGCGACGGCACCGATTTTCACGCAGTGGCAAACGGTTTCGTGTCGATCACGCCGCTGCAGCTGGACCTCACGCACACGCAGATGCTGCCCGCGACGCGCGAATGGGCGCGCGCCGGAGGGCGGGCTTCATGAGCGGCGAGCGCGCGAAGCGGTTCCCGCTCGCGCTCGAAGATCTCAAGCGAGCGCCACGCAAGTCGGACGGTCGGGCCGGCGAACGCCATGCGGCGGTCTCGGCATCAAAGGCCGCCGACAAGCCTGCGGCCGTGCTGAAACCGGTTGCGGTGAAGCCTGCTGCGACGCGATCGGCCTTGCCCGGCTCCGCCGCCGCGAAGCCGGCGACCGCGCCGAAGCCGACCGCACTGAAGCCCGCGATGCCGAAGCCGGCCGCGCCGAGCGTCGCGCCGGCCGGCGCGTTCGCGCTCACGTCGGAACGTGTGCGCGAACGGATGGTCGAACGGCTGCGTGCGAACGGTGTGACCGACGCGCGTGTGCTGGAAGCGATGGCCGCGGTGCCGCGACACATGTTCGTGGATCCGGGGCTCGCGACGCAGGCCTACGAGGATTCGGCGTTGCCGATCGGCCACCAGCAGACCATTTCAAAGCCGTCGGTCGTCGCGCGCATGATCGAGCTCGCGATGGCCGGCCGCACGCTCGAGCGCGTCCTCGAGATCGGCACGGGCTGCGGCTATCAGGCCGCCGTGCTGAGCCACGTGGCACGCGACGTGTATTCGATTGAACGCATCAAGCCGCTCTACGAGCGCGCGAAGCTGAACCTGCGGCCGCTGCGCGTGCCGAACATCCGTCTGCACTACGGCGACGGGCGTGTCGGCCTGCCGTCCGCGGCCCCGTTCGACGCGATCGTGATCGCGGCGGCGGGGCTCGACGTGCCGCAGGCGCTGCTCGAGCAGCTCGCGATCGGCGGGCGGCTCATCGCGCCGGTCGGCGCGCAGAGCGGGCAGCACCAGGTGCTCACGCTCGTCGAGCGCGTCGCGCACGCGCAATGGCGAGAGTCACGGCTTGATCGCGTTTTCTTTGTCCCTTTAAAATCCGGAGTAATTTGAAACCGATGAGTATGTTGCGCGCGATGCAAAACAACCGTTCCAGGGAACCGCTCACGCTCGCCCAGCGGGCGATCTGTGTAGCTGCGTTCTCCACGCTTCTGGCCGCCTGTGCGACGCGGCTCGACAACGCGCCCGTCGTCGATCGCTCCGGTTCGCTCGGCACGACCGGCACCGCGCAGCCCGCGGCGCCGCTTCCGCCGGCGCCGCCGGGTTACTACCGGGTGAAGCCGGGCGACACGCTGTACCGGATCGCACTCGAAAACGGGCAGAACTATCGCGACATCGCCGCGTGGAACAACCTGGCGAACCCGAATCAGATTGAAGTCGACCAGCTGCTGCGCGTTTCGCCGCAGGCCGGTGCCGCCGTTGCGGGCACGCAGGTCGCCGCGCCGATCGCGGGCGCTGCCGTTGCGACCGCACCGCTCAGCAGCGGCCCGGCAACGCCGGCCGCCGGCACGTCGTCGTCGGTCGCGACGCCGCCTGCCGCGGCAGCCGCATCGAGCGATACGGCAGCAGCCGCACCGAGCGGCCCCGTGACGTTCGCATGGCCCGCGCGCGGTCCCGTGCTGAACGGTTTCGACGACGCGAAGAACAAGGGCGTCAATATCGGCGGGTCGGCCGGCGAGGCCGTGAAGGCGGCGGCCGACGGTCGCGTCGTCTACTCGGGCAATGGCCTGCGCGGCTACGGCAACCTCATTATCATCAAGCACGATGCAACTTACCTCACGGCGTATGCACACAATCGCGCTTTGATGGTAAAAGAGGGGGACGCGGTAACGAAGGGGCAGAAGATCGCCGAGATGGGGAACAGCGATTCCGACCGCGTGATGCTGCATTTCGAGGTTCGCCGGCAGGGTAAACCTGTCGATCCGCTGAAGTATTTGCCGCCTCAATAACCGAGACGACCATGCCGAAATCGAAGCGCCACGAGCCGCAAGCCGAGTCTGAGAAAATCAGTCGAGCCACGCAAGCATCGGTGGGGCGAGCTGGTGCTTCGACGGACGACGAAGACGATGTCGCGGACAACGAGCGTGACCTCGAGGCACGCGACACCGACGCGGACGGTGGCGACGACGAGCGCGAAGGCCGTGCCGAGGCGGCGCCCGATGTCGACGATTTCCGCACGATGCTGCAGGCCGAGCTCACGGCCGACACGATCCAGCATTACCTGAACCGCATCAGCGTGAAGCCGTTGCTCACCGTCGAGGAGGAGCAGCGCTATTCGCGTCTGGCCAAGGCCGGCGAATTCGAGGCGCGGCAGGTGATGATCGAGCGCAACCTGCGTCTCGTCGTCAGCATCGCGAAGGGGTATCTGAACCGTGGCGTGCCGCTGCTCGACCTGATCGAGGAAGGCAACCTCGGCCTGATGCATGCCATCGAAAAATTCGACCCGACGCGCGGTTTCCGTTTCTCGACCTACGCGACGTGGTGGATCCGGCAGAGCATCGAGCGCGCGATCATGAACCAGGCCCGCACGGTGCGCCTGCCGGTGCACGTGATCCGCGAACTGAACCAGGTGCTGCGCGCGAAGCGCCACCTTGAAAAGAACTCGATGTCGACGGGTGAAGCGGCCGAGCGCCGCGAAGCCAGCATCGACGACATCGCCTATCTCACCGGCAAGACCGCCGAGGAAGTCACCGACATCCTCGCGCTCAACGAGCACACGGCATCGCTCGACGCGCCGCTCGACCTCGATCCCGCGAGCAGCCTGCTCGACCTCCTGCCCGACGACCAAAGCCAGTCGCCCGACGCGGAGGTTCAGCACCGCGAGCTCGAGACGCTGACGCGCGCGTGGCTGTCGCGGCTGTCCGACAAGCATCGGCATGTGATCGAGCGCCGCTTCGGCCTGAACCACATCGAACCGGCAACGCTCGAGGAGCTGGCCGACGAAATGGGGCTCACGCGTGAGCGCGTGCGCCAGATCCAGCAGGAAGCGCTGGTGCGCCTCAAGCGGTTTTTCGCCTCCAACGGTGTGCGCAAGGACGCCGTTCTGTAACTGATGACTCCGATTCTTGTTTTTGACATCGAGACGATTCCCGATGTCGACGGCATTCGCCGTCTGGAAGACCTGCCCGCGACGCTCGACGATGCCGCGGTGGCCGAACATGCATTCGCCGCCCGCCGCGAGAAGACCGGCGGCGATTTCCTGCCGCACCACCTGCAGCGCATCGCGGCGATTTCCTGCGTGTTCCGCGACAACAACGGTTTTCGTGTGCGCTCGCTCGGTACGCCGCAGGACAACGAAGCGACGCTGATCCAGTCGTTCTACCGCGTGATCGAGAAATACACGCCGCAGCTCGTGTCGTGGAACGGCGGCGGCTTCGATTTGCCGGTGCTCCATTACCGCGCGCTCGTGCACGGCATCCCCGCGAGCCGCTACTGGGATCTCGGCGAGGACGACCGCGATTTCAAGTGGAACAACTACATCTCGCGCTACCACTCGCGGCATACCGACCTGATGGATGTGCTCGCGATGTATCAGGCGCGCGCGAATGCGCCGCTCGACGCGCTCGCGAAGATGTGCGGCTTTCCGGGCAAGCTCGGCATGGACGGCAGCCAGGTGTGGCCGGCGTTCCAGGCCGGGCGGATCGAGGAAATCCGCAACTATTGCGAAACCGACGTCGTCAATACCTACCTGCTGTACTGCCGGTTCCAGTTGATGCGCGGCGGCCTGACGCCGAGCGAGTATGCGGACGAGATCCTGCTCGTGAAGAACTCGCTTGCACAGGAGCCTGCGTCGCACTGGGCCGAATACCTGGCCGGTTTCGACGCATAGCGCGGGCGAGGTGCGCTGCGGCCGGCGGCCCGATCATGCCAGTTCGAGCAGCACCGGCTGGTGATCGGACGCGCGCACGTCGCCGTCGATTTCGCAGCGCGTGACGCGCGGCAGCAGCGTATCGGTCACGAACACGAAGTCGCACGCGAGCGGCCCCTCCGACCATTGCACCGTATCGTAGACACCCGCCGTCGGCGGTGGCATGCGGCCCGGGTGTCGAGCGACCCATGCGTCGATGAAGCACGGCGCGTCCGAGATCGGCTCCAGGAGTCGGCAATAGGCGTCGCTGCCGAACGCGCTGTTGAAGTCGCCGCAGACGATCGCATCGCATGGCTGGCCGGTTGCGCTGAACGGCCCCTCTGCGTTTTCGGCGGGCGCCGGTCGTGCCGCATGCGCGCAGGCCTCGCGGTGCCGGTCGCGCAATGCGTCGACCTGGGCGAGCCGCTGGCGCGCCGAATAATATTCCAGATGCGTGGTGACCACCCGCAGTAGCCCAACGGGCGTCTGCAACTCGACGTCGAGCGCGACGCGCGGCATCGACGGCGCGCCGGCGTTGGCCGGCCACGGCAGCAACTGGCGGAGCACGCGCCCGACCGGCAGCCGGGTCGCGATTGCGTTGCCGAACTGGCGGCGCGGTGCGCCGGTTTCAATGGGCGGCAAGTCGGCACCGATCGCGTCGATGATCGTATATCCGGGCAGCAGCGCCGCGAGTTCGGCGAACTGGTCGGCACCGGGCCGGCCGGGCAGTGCGCCAAAGCCGCGCGTGACTTCCTGCAGGCACAGCACGTCGAAGTCGCCGAGCGCGCGGATCGCTGCGACGGTGCGCGAAAGATCGACGCCGCCGTGCGCGTCCCGACCCCATTGGATGTTCCAGTCGATCAGTTGCATGGTCGAATCTCCTGTCGGGCGGATCTCGGGCCCCCGGGGCCGCTCCTGAGTCGGCGCCACGGGCACGCGGCCGCTGGTCTCTCGGGCCGCCTGTCTCGCCGTTCCGGCGCAATGCCGGGCCGTCTATGCTTAAGTATCGACCCTTGCCGCATGCAAAGCGGGCGATGCGGGCTCGCGTCGTCTACAATCTCGCCTTCTTCAACGTTTGTCAGGAAAAGCTGGTGTCCGAAGCCGTCCCCACTTCTGCGCGCAAATCAAGAAACGCGCCCGTCGCGCCCGGAATCGCCCCGGTTCTCGAGATCGAATCGCTCGACATGGAAGCGCGCGGTGTCGGCCGCACGATCACCGAGGACGGCGAGCCGGGCAAGGTCATCTTCGTCGAGGGTGCGCTGCCGGGCGAGCGTGTGACCTATTCGAGCTTCCGCCGCAAGCCGAGCTACGAGCAGGCGACGGTCGTCGACATTCTGCGTCCGAGCGTGATGCGCACGAAGCCTAAATGCGCGTTCTTCGGTACCTGCGGCGGCTGCTCGATGCAGCATCTCGACATGCGGGCGCAGGTGGCGGTCAAGCAGCGCGTGCTCGAAGACAATCTGTGGCACCTGGCGAAGCTGCGCGCGGAAACGATGTTCGCGCCGATTCACGGCCCGTCGTGGGGTTATCGCTACCGCGCGCGCCTGACCGTGCGCAACGTCGCGAAGAAGGGCGGCGTGCTGGTCGGATTCCACGAGAAGAAGAGCAGCTACGTCGCCGACATGACGAGCTGCGAAGTGCTGCCGCCGCACGTGTCGGCGCTGCTCGTGCCGCTGCGCCGGCTGGTCGAGGGGCTGTCGATCCGCGATCGGATGCCGCAGATCGAGCTCGCGGTCGGTTCGGAAGTCACGGCGCTCGTGCTGCGCGTGCTGGAGCCGATCAACGCGGACGACGAAGCGCTGCTGCGCGCGTTCGCGGACGAGCACAAGGTGCAGTTCTGGCTACAGCCGAAAGGGCCGGATACGGTGACGCCGTTCTATCCGCTCGACGTGTCGCTCGACTACACGCTGCCGGAATTCGGCATCCGCATGCCGTTCAAGCCGACCGATTTCACGCAGGTCAACCATCAGATCAACCGCGTGCTGGTGGGCCGCGCGCTGCGCCTGCTCGCGCCGTCGCGCGACGACCGCGTGCTCGACCTGTTCTGCGGGATCGGCAACTTCACGCTGCCGCTCGCGCGGCTGTCGCGCGAGGTGATGGGTATCGAAGGCAGCGATACGCTGACGACGCGCGCGCTGGCGAATGCGCGCGAGAACGGTGTCGACGGCCACACGACGTTCGCATGCCGGAACCTGTTCGAAGTGACGGGCGACGACATGCGTGCGCTCGGCGCATTCGACAAGTTCCTGATCGACCCGCCGCGCGAAGGCGCGCTCGCGGTGTCGAAGGCGCTGGCCGAGATCGCGCAGAGCGGTGATGGCCCGCTGCCGAAGCGCATCGTGTACGTGTCGTGCAACCCGTCGACGCTGGCGCGCGACGCGGGCCTGCTCGTGCACGAGGCCGGCTACCGCCTGAAGGGCGCCGGTGTCGTGAACATGTTCCCGAATACGTCGCACGTCGAATCGATCGCGCTGTTCGAGCGCGACTGACTCAGGCGGCGGACGTAAAAAAACCGGCCCGCGGGCCGGTTTTTTCATGGGGTGTAGCGAACGTCAGTTGCGGTTGCCGCCGAAGATGCCGAGCAGTGCGAGCAGGTTCGTGAACACGTTGTACAGGTCGAGGTAGATCGCGAGCGTGGCCGAGATGTAGTTCGTCTCGCCGCCGTTCACGACGCGCTGGACGTCGAACAGCATGTAGGCGGAGAAGATCGCGATCGCGAGCACCGACACGGTGAGCATCAGCGCCGGGAGTTGCAGGAAGATGTTCGCGACCGATGCGAGCAGGATCACGATCACGCCCATGAACAGCCACTTGCCGAGCCCCGAGAAGTCACGCTTGCTGACGGTGGCGATCGTCGCCATCGCGGCGAAGATGATGCCGGTGCCGCCGAACGCGAGCATGATCAACGACGGGCCGTTCGAGAAGCCGAGGATGAAGCTCAGCAGCCGCGACAGCATCAGGCCCATGAAGAACGTGAAGCCGAGCAGCACGAATACGCCCGCTGCGCTGTTTTTGGTCCGCTCGATCGCGAACATGAAGCCGAACGCGATCGCGAAGAACGCGAGCAGGCTCATCATCGGGCTCGTGGCCGCGAACAGCGAGAAGCCCGTCGCGACGCCGACCCAGGCGCCCAGCACGGTCGGCACCATCGACAGCGCGAGCAGCCAGTACGTGTTCCGCAGCACGCGGTTGCGAACCTCGGCGGTGCTGACGGAACCGCCGCGGCCGAAATTGTACGGATAGTCGTTCATGGTTTCTCCTAACATTGAACGCGTGGGCGTCCGGGGCCGGTTCGGCACACGCGGTGTGCGGCGCAGCAAACCGGAGCAGCTATGGCTAAGATACGTTCCGTGCCGGGAGGTTTCAATGGCCAGGCGGCACAAAACATATGGATTCGGAACCTTTCACGTGTGTAAGGGTTCAATCGCAATGATACACGGGATCGTGCTACAATAGCGGATTCATTTGAACCTGTAACTTCTTAATTTTTTGGAGTTTTTATGGCAATCGAGCGCACCCTGTCGATCATCAAGCCGGATGCGGTGGCAAAGAACGTGATCGGCCAGATCTACAGCCGTTTCGAAGGCGCCGGCCTGAAGATCGTCGCATCGCGCATGGCACACCTGTCGCGTGCTGACGCAGAGAAGTTCTACGCGGTTCACGCAGCGCGTCCGTTCTTCAAGGACCTCGTCGATTTCATGATCTCGGGCCCGGTGATGATCCAGGTTCTGGAAGGTGAAGGCGCGATTCTGAAGAACCGCGACCTGATGGGCGCAACGGATCCGAAGAAGGCAGAAAAAGGCACGATCCGCGCCGACTTCGCCGACAGCATCGACGCGAACGCCGTGCACGGCTCGGACGCTGCTGAAACGGCAGCGGTCGAAATCGCGTTCTTCTTCCCGGAAATGAACGTTTACTCGCGCTAAGCCCTGGCTGGCAGCAAGTAGGCAGGATTCAGCGCACGCGGCAAGGCAGCACATCATGACGAGCGAAACTTCCGTCAATCTTCTCGACTTCGATGCCGAGGGTCTTGTCGCGTACTGCGGCAGCCTCGGCGAGAAGCCGTTCCGCGCCAAGCAGTTGCAGCGCTGGATCCACCAGTACAACGCTGGCGACTTCGACGGCATGACCGATCTCGCGAAGTCCTTGAGAGAAAAACTCAAGGGCCGCGCGTCGATCGGCATGCCCGAGATCGCCAGCGATCACGTTTCCGCCGACGGCACGCGCAAGTGGCTGATCGACGTCGGAAACGGCAATGCGGTCGAAACCGTGTTCATCCCGGAAGAGACGCGCGGCACGCTGTGCGTGTCGTCGCAGGCCGGGTGTGCGGTCAACTGCCGCTTCTGTTCGACGGGCAAGCAGGGCTTTTCCCGCAATCTGTCGACAGCTGAAATCATCGGCCAGCTCCGGATGGCCGAATTTGCATTGCGAGCGTCCCTGGGCCGCGCGCCCGGCCCGAACGGCAAGGCCGAACGGGTCGTCACCAACGTGGTGATGATGGGCATGGGCGAGCCGCTGCTGAATTACAGCGCGGTCGTGCCGGCGATGCGGCTGATGCTCGACGACAACGCGTACGGCCTGTCGCGCCGCCGCGTCACGCTGTCGACGTCCGGCGTGGTGCCGATGATGGACCGCCTCGGCGCCGAGCTGCCGGTCGCGCTGGCCGTGTCGCTGCACGCGCCGAACGATCCGCTGCGCGACGAGCTGGTGCCGCTCAACAAGAAGTATCCGCTGCGCGAGCTGATGGCGGCTTGCCAGCGTTATCTGAAAGTCGCACCGCGCGACTTCATCACTTTCGAATACTGCATGCTGGACGGCGTCAACGACACCGAAGCGCATGCACGCGAACTGCTGGCCGTCACACGCGACGTGCCGTGCAAGTTCAATCTGATCCCGTTCAATCCGTTTCCGGAATCGGGCCTCATCCGCTCGAAGCCGGAGCAGATCAAGCGCTTTGCACAGGTCCTCATCGACGCGGGTGTCGTCACGACCGTGCGCAAGACCCGCGGCGACGACATCGATGCCGCGTGCGGCCAGCTGGCCGGCGCAGTGAAGGACCGCACGCGCCTCGCGGAACGGACGGGCGCAGCAGGAAAAATCATCGAAGTTCGGGCGATTTGACAGGGATGCCTGGCCGGGGATGCCAGGGCCTTTAAGCGGTACAACACGCGAATAGCGATCGGTCGCGGCGCCTCGGCGTCGCGCATGGTATGGACAGTTGCGGGTGCCGGCCGGCGGGAACCGGCGGCGGCCGCCAGTGAAGAAGAATCGACGCGAGGACAAGGATGAGTGAGCCGCAGCCGTCTAACGGCGCAGAGACGAATGGCGCGAAGCCGGCACCGGCAGGGTTGGAATCGCTTGCGGCAGTCGGCAGCCGACTGGCGCAGCTTCGGGAGACGCGGGGTTGGACCGTCGACGACGTGTCGGCGCGACTCAAGGTCGCACCGCAGAAGCTGCGGGCACTCGAGGCCGGTGACATCAGCCATTTGCCCGGCGTGACGTTCGCGCTCGGGGTCGTGCGCAGCTACGCGAAGATGCTCGGCGTCGATCCGGAACCGTTCGCGCAGGCGTTGCGCCGTGAGCGCGGGGTGCCGGAAGTCGACCTGTCGATGCCCGCGTCGTCGGGCACGGATCTGCCGCGCGGTCGCGTGTCGATTCCGCTGGGCGGGTCGTCGCGGCATCACCCGTGGCTCTGGGGCACGGGGATCGTCGTCGTCGCGGTGGTTGCCGTACTGATGTGGCACACTGGCGGCGATTCGTCGGGCCTGCTCGCGCGCTTCAAGAGCGGCGATGCGGAGCATGCGTCGGCCGCGAGCGCGTCGGCGGCATCATCGTCATCCGTCGAAGGGGCGGCCTCGAACGGTGCATCTGCGGTAGTTGCGAATGAGGTTCCGGCCCCGGCTGTTGCGTCTGCAGCCTTGGCGCCGGCAGTTGCGTCGGCTGCTCCGGCGCCTGCGCCCGTGGCGCCGGTCGTGACGGCAGCCGCATCGCAGCCCGTCGTTGCAACGTCGGCGGCAAGCGCCGCCGCGCCGGCCCAGCCGGCGAGCGTCGCGGTGGCGGCCGGCCAGTCGATGATCGAACTGAAGGTCAAGCAGGACAGCTGGTTCAGCGTGCGCGACAAGAGCGGCAAGGAGCTGTTCTCCGGGCTGGTGCACGGCGGCGAGGCGAAGCAGGTCGCCGGCGACGGTCCGTTCAAGGTCACGATCGGCAACAAGGCGGGCCTCGACGCGATCGCGTTCGACGGAAAACCTGTCGATCCGGCAAAATATTCGGCAGCGCGGGGTAATGTGGCGCGGTTCACGTTGCCCTGACGTCAAGCGCCGTGGCGAAGGCCTGTCGTCGATATCGGCAGGCCGTGAGGGCACGGCGCTTTTTCAATTCATGCGCCGCGTCGCGGCGCATTCCGCGTAAATGGATCTATCGATGCAATCCGAAGCTCAATCCCCACGCAGCAGTCAGATTTGTTCAACCGAGCCGGTGTTCGGCGGGCACCAGCCGCGCCGCGTATCGCATGCGGTGGATGTCCGCTGGGGCGGGCAGCTCGTGACGATCGGCGGCGACGCGCCGGTGCGCGTGCAGTCGATGACGAATACCGACACGGCCGACGCGATCGGCACGGCAATCCAGATCAAGGAACTCGCGAACGCGGGCTCCGAACTGGTGCGCATCACGGTCAACACGCCCGAGGCCGCGGCCGCCGTGCCGGCGATCCGCGAGCAGCTCGACCGCATGGGCGTGACCGTGCCGCTCGTCGGCGATTTTCACTACAACGGCCACTTGCTGCTGCGTGACTACCCGGGCTGCGCCGAGTCGCTGTCGAAGTACCGGATCAACCCGGGCAACGTCGGCCAGGGTGCGAAGCGCGATACGCAGTTCGCGCAGATGATCGAGGCGGCGGCCAAGTACGACAAGCCGGTGCGGATCGGCGTGAACTGGGGCAGTCTCGACCAGGACCTGCTCGCGCGCATGATGGACGAGAACGGTGCGCGTTCGCAGCCGTGGGATGCGCAGAGCGTGATGTACGAGGCGCTGATCCAGTCGGCGATCGGCTCGGCCGAGCGTGCGGTCGAGCTGGGCCTCGGCCGCAACCGCATCATTCTGTCGTGCAAGGTCAGCGGCGTGCAGGACCTGATCGCCGTGTACCGCGAACTCAGCCGCCGCTGCGGCTTCGCGCTGCACCTCGGGCTGACCGAGGCCGGCATGGGCTCGAAGGGCATCGTCGCGTCGACGGCTGCACTCGGCGTGCTGCTGCAGGAAGGGATCGGCGACACGATCCGCATCTCGCTGACGCCGGAACCGGGCGCATCGCGCACGGGCGAAGTGATCGTCGGCCAGGAAATCCTGCAGACGATGGGCCTGCGCTCGTTCGCACCGATGGTGATCGCGTGCCCGGGCTGCGGCCGTACGACGAGCACGCTGTTCCAGGAACTGGCGATGCAGATCCAGACCTACCTGCGCGAACAGATGCCGGTCTGGCGCAAGGCGTATCCGGGCGTCGAGAAAATGAACGTCGCGGTGATGGGCTGCATCGTCAACGGCCCGGGCGAATCGAAGCACGCGAACATCGGCATCAGCCTGCCAGGCTCGGGCGAGAACCCGGCCGCGCCTGTCTTCATCGACGGCGAGAAGGTCAAGACGCTGCGCGGCGAGCGGATCGCCGAGGAATTCCAGCAGATCGTCAGCGACTACGTCGAACGCAACTACGGCCGCGCTGAGGCCACGAACTAATTCGTCCACACACACGATGACTGAACAAAAACGCAAGATCGAGAAGCTCACCGGCGTCAAGGGCATGAACGACATCCTTCCGCAGGATGCCGGCCTTTGGGAGTTCTTCGAAGCCACGGTGAAATCGCTGCTGCGCGCCTACGGTTACCAGAACATCCGCACGCCGATCGTCGAGCACACGCAGCTCTTCACGCGCGGCATCGGTGAGGTCACCGACATCGTCGAAAAAGAGATGTACAGCTTCACCGACGCGCTGAACGGCGAGAACCTGACGATGCGCCCGGAAAATACCGCGGCCGTCGTGCGCGCGTCGATCGAGCACAACATGCTGTACGACGGCCCGAAGCGCCTGTGGTACATCGGCCCGATGTTCCGTCACGAGCGTCCGCAGCGCGGCCGCTATCGCCAGTTCCACCAGGTCGGCGTCGAGGCGCTCGGCTTCGCGGGTCCTGATGCGGACGCCGAGATCATCATGATGTGCCAGCGCCTGTGGGACGACCTCGGCCTGACCGGCATCAAGCTCGAGATCAACTCGCTCGGCCTCGCCGAAGAGCGTGCCGCGCATCGCGTCGAACTGATCAAGTACCTCGAGCAGTTTGCCGACGTGCTCGACGAGGATGCGAAGCGCCGCCTGTATACGAACCCGCTGCGCGTGCTCGACACGAAGAACCCCGCGCTGCAGGAAATCGCGCAGAACGCGCCGAAGCTGATCGACTTCCTCGGCGACGAATCGCGCGCGCACTTCGAAGGGCTGCAGCGCCTGCTGCTCGCGAACAACATTCCGTTCAAGATCAACCCGCGTCTCGTGCGTGGCCTGGACTACTACAACCTGACCGTGTTCGAGTGGGTCACCGACAAGCTCGGCGCGCAGGGCACGGTCGCCGCCGGCGGCCGCTACGATCCGCTGATCGAGCAGCTCGGCGGCAAGCCTACCGCCGCGTGCGGCTGGGCGATGGGCATCGAGCGGATCCTCGAGCTGCTGAAGGAAGAGGATCTCGCGCCCGAGCAGGAAGGCGTCGACGTGTACGTCGTGCACCAGGGCGAGACCGCGCGTGAACAGGCGTTCATCGCGGCCGAGCGCCTGCGCGACACGGGCCTCGACGTGATCTTCCACTGCAGCGCCGACGGCGCGCCGGCGAGCTTCAAGTCGCAGATGAAACGGGCCGACGCAAGCGGCGCCGCGTTCGCGGTGATCTTCGGTGAAGAAGAGGTCGCAAACGGCACGGTGGGCGTGAAAGCGCTGCGCGGTGCGGGCGGAGACGGGGAAAAGAACGTTCAGCAGACCGTACCGGTCGAAGGCTTGACCGAATTCCTAATCAATGCGATGGTTGCATCCGCCGAAGACGGCGACGACTGATCGCGCTGGCATCCGCTCGACAAGAAAAGCCTGAACAGGAAGGAATCGCTCGCCGATGAGTTACCACGACGAACAAGAATCGATTGAAAGTGTCAAGGCGTGGTGGGCCCGCTGGGGCAACCTCACCACGTGGATCGTGCTCGCGGCGCTCGTCGTCGCGGCCGGTTTCAACGGCTGGAACTACTGGCAGCGCCGTCAGGCTGCCGAGGCGTCCGGGCTGTACGAACAGGTCCAGAAGGCCGCCGCCGCGAACGACAAGGCGACGATCGCTCGTGCGGCCGCCGACATGGAAGACAAGTTCGGCAGCACGCCGTATGCGCAGATGACTGCACTCTCCGCTGCGAAGACGCTGTACGCAGCCGGCGACTCGGCCGGTGCGAAGGCGCAGCTGCAATGGGCCGTCGATCACGCCAAGGATGACGAGTACAAGCAGATCGCGAAGCTGCGTCTCGCGTCGCTGCTGCTCGACGAGAAGGCGTACGATGCGGGCCTCGCGCTGCTGTCGGGTACGCCGGTCGATGCATTCAAGGGCCTCGTGGCCGATCGCCGCGGCGATCTGCTTGCCGCGCAAGGCAAGACCGACGATGCGCGCGCGGCGTACAAGCTCGCGCTCGACGGCCTGTCGAAGGACGACCAGTCTGCGCGTCAGCTCGTGCAGTTCAAGCTGGACGCGCTCGGCGGCTGAACCCCGGTACCCTCAACCTCTTAACTCTGCTTCGCTAACCGATGAATTTGCTGAAACGTTACGCTGTGCCCGTTGCCTGCGCGGCGGCTGTCCTCGCACTGGCGGCCTGCTCGTCGTCGAAGGACGCGCGCCGCGTGCCGACGCCGCTCACCGAGTTCAAGCCCGTGATGGACGTGCAACAGGTCTGGAAGGCGAGCGTCGGCAAGGGCGGGCGCTACCTGTTCTCGCCGGTGGCCGTGGGCGACGCCGTCTATGCAGCGGGCGAGAACGGTTCGGTCGAGAAGATCGACGCGAAGACGGGCCAGACGCTCTGGCGCGCGAAGGTCGGCTCCGACCTGTCGGCCGGTGTTGGCAGCGATGGCAACCTGACCGCGGTCGGCGCGCTGAAGGGCGGCGTGTTCGTGCTGGGCCCGGACGGCAAGCAACTGTGGAAGACCACCGTGCAGGGCGAGATCTTCTCGCCGCCGCTCGTCGGCAACGGCCTCGTGGTCGTCCGCACGATCGACGGCCAGGTGATCGCGTTCAATGCGCAGACGGGCGAGCAGAAGTGGAACTACCGCAACCGTGCGGTGCCGCTGAACCTGCGCGTGTCGGCCGGCATGACGTTCGCGGGTGACGCGGCAGTGCTGGCGGGCTTCCCCGGCGGCGGGCTGGTCGCGATCAACCTGCAGACGGGCGAGCCGTTCTGGCAGACGCCGGTATCGTTCCCGAAGGGCGTGACCGAGGTCGAGCGCATCAACGACGTCAGCGGTCCGCCGACGCTCGTGGGCGCGGAAGCCTGCGCGGTGACGTTCCAGGGGCAGCTTGGCTGCTTCGATGCGAACTCGGGCCGCCCGCTGTGGGAAAAGGCGTTCTCGAGCCGCAGCGGCCTCGCGCAGGACGATTCGGTGGTCGCCGGCGGCGA
Organism: Burkholderia sp. AU6039; assembly: GCF_002223365.1. NCBI lineage: Bacteria > Pseudomonadati > Pseudomonadota > Betaproteobacteria > Burkholderiales > Burkholderiaceae > Burkholderia > Burkholderia sp. AU6039. The sequence continues at coordinate 1,641,543 of NZ_NKFK01000003.1, read as the reverse complement.
CGACTGGTCGGTCGTGACCGCGTACGATGCTGCGTCGGGCAACCAGCTGTGGCGCAACGACAAGCTGAAGAGCCGTGACGTCGGCGTGCCGTATCTGCTCGGGCATGCGGTCGTGTTGGGCGACTACAAGGGCTTCGTGCACTTCCTGTCGCGTGAAGACGGCAGCTTCATCGCACGGATGAAGACCGACGGCAGCGCGATTACGGCGGCGCCGGTCCTCGCGGGCAATACGCTCGTCGTGCAGACGAAGGACGGCGGCCTGTACGGATTCCGTCCGCGCTGACGCGCAGGAAACATGCGCGGCCGCGGCGCGACGGGCTTGTCCCGTGCGCCGCGGCCGCGTGACTTGAAGGCGGCCGGTGCTCCCGGCCGCTCGGTATTTGAAAGGCAGTTCGAGACGAAAGACGATGGCGTGCAACGCGCGCCAGGCGCGCGCATCCGGCGCGGCGCGAATTCGTGATATTTTCATTCAGCGCAGCCGCCCGCAGCAGCGGGCCTCCCGCTGCTGCGCTTCACCGTAGAAAACACAGATGAAACCGGTCATTGCCCTCGTTGGGCGCCCCAATGTGGGGAAATCCACGCTGTTCAACCGGCTCACGCGCTCGCGCGATGCGCTGGTCGCCGACTTGCCGGGCCTGACGCGCGATCGCCATTACGGCGAAGGGCGCGTCGGCGAGCGGCCGTACCTGGTCGTCGACACGGGCGGCTTCGAGCCCGTCGCGAAGGACGGCATCCTGCACGAGATGGCACGCCAGACGCGGCAGGCCGTCGAGGAAGCCGACATCGTCGTGTTCATCGTCGACGGCCGCAACGGGCTCGCGCCGCAGGACAAGTCGATCGCCGACTACCTGCGCAAGACCGGCCGGCCGATCTTCCTCGTCGTCAACAAGGCCGAGGGGATGAAGTACACGGCGGTCGCGACGGACTTCTACGAGCTCGGGCTCGGCGATCCGCGCGCGATCTCGGCTGCGCACGGTGACGGCGTCACCGACATGATCAACGAGGCGCTGGATGTCGCATATGCGGACCGTCCGGAGGAAGAGGACGAGAACGATCCTTCGCGCGGCATCAAGATCGCGATCGTCGGCCGCCCGAACGTCGGCAAGTCGACGCTCGTGAACGCGCTGATCGGCGAGGATCGCGTGATCGCGTTCGACATGCCGGGCACGACGCGCGATTCGATCTACGTCGACTTCGAGCGTAACGGCAAGAAATACACGCTGATCGACACGGCCGGCCTGCGCCGCCGCGGCAAGGTGTTCGAGGCGATCGAGAAGTTCTCGGTCGTGAAGACGCTGCAGTCGATCTCCGACGCGAACGTGGTCATTCTTCTGCTGGATGCGCAGCAGGACATTTCCGACCAGGACGCACACATCGCCGGCTTCGTCGTCGAACAGGGCCGCGCGCTCGTGATCGGCGTCAACAAGTGGGACGGGCTCGACGAGCATGCGCGCGATCGCGCGAAAGCGGATTTGACCCGCAAGCTGAAATTCCTCGACTTCGCGAAATCGCACTTCATTTCGGCCACGAAGAAGACGGGCATCGGCACGCTGATGCGCTCGGTCGACGACGCGTACGCGGCGGCGATGGCGAAGCTGCCGACGCCGAAGCTCACGCGCGCGCTGATCGAGGCGGTCGAATTCCAGCAGCCGCGCCGTCGCGGCCCGGTGCGTCCGAAGCTGCGCTACGCGCACCAGGGCGGCCAGAATCCGCCGATCATCGTCATCCACGGTAACGCGCTCGACGCCGTGACGGAAACGTACAAGCGTTACCTGGAAAACCGGTTCCGCGAAACTTTCTCGCTGACAGGGACTCCATTGCGCATAGAGTTCCGTTCGTCGAACAATCCGTACGCGGACAAGAGCTGAAGACGTCTGTTACACGCGTCACGCAAGGGGTTGGCCGCAAGGCCTATGCCCCGGGCGGGCCAGGCAAAATCGGCTATAGTGTAGCGATTGGCGCCGGATCTCTTTTTCTTCGCCGCCAGTCCAGATCAACCTGCAAAAAAAGATGGAGTACGCCATGAGCAACAAAGGGCAATTGTTACAAGACCCGTTTTTGAACGCACTGCGCAAAGAGCACGTTCCCGTTTCGATCTACCTCGTCAACGGCATCAAGCTTCAAGGGAACATTGAATCGTTCGACCAGTACGTCGTGTTGCTCCGTAATACGGTGACCCAGATGGTGTACAAGCACGCCATCTCGACGGTCGTGCCGGCGCGCCCGGTGAATTTCCACCCGGACGCGGAAGCCTCGTCCTAACCTATCGCTGCGGCCGGCATCCGGTCGCCGCGAGCGACCGATGCCAGCCGCCTTATCTTGACACCTGAAAATTTGATCAACGCAGCGCTCGTCGGCATCGATTTCGGCAAGACCGATTTCGAAGCCAGTCTCGAAGAACTCAGTCTTCTCGCCTCCAGCGCGGGGGCCCGTCCCGCAGTCACCCTCACGGGTCGTCGCTCCAGTCCCGATGCCAAGATGTTCATCGGCAGCGGCAAAGCCGAAGAACTCCGGCTCGCCTGCGACGCGCACAACGTCGAAATCGTCATCTTCAACCACGCATTGGCGCCGGCCCAGCAACGTAATCTGGAGCAGGCACTTAACAGGCGCGTGGTCGATCGCACCAGCCTCATCCTCGACATCTTTGCCCAGCGTGCCCGCAGCCACGAAGGCAAGCTGCAGGTCGAGCTCGCGCAGCTTCAGTACCTGTCGACGCGGCTCATTCGCGCATGGACCCACCTTGAGCGGCAGAAGGGTGGTATCGGCCTGCGCGGCCCCGGTGAAACCCAGCTCGAAACCGACCGCCGGCTGATCGGCGAACGCATCAAGATGCTGAAGTCGCGGCTCGACCGGCTGCGTCGGCAACACAGCACGCAACGCCGCCAGCGCGCGCGCAGCGGCACGATGTCGGTGTCGCTCGTCGGCTATACGAACGCGGGCAAGTCGACGCTGTTCAATGCGCTGACGAAAGCGCAGGCCTACGCGGCCGACCAGCTGTTCGCCACGCTCGATACGACGTCGCGGCGCGTGTACCTCGGCGACGAGGTCGGCCAGATCGTCGTGTCGGATACGGTCGGATTCATCCGCGAGTTGCCTCACCAGCTGGTCGCCGCATTCCGCGCGACCCTCGAGGAAACGATCCACGCGGATCTGCTGCTGCACGTGGTCGATGCGTCGAGCGCGGTCAGGCTTGAACAGATCGAGCAGGTCAATGGCGTGCTGCACGAGATCGGCGCGGACACGATCCGCCAGGTGCTGGTGTTCAACAAGATCGACGCCGTGCCTGAGCTGGCGGCCCGCGGCGACGCGGTCGAGCGGGACGAGTATGGTAATATTTCGCGCGTCTTTTTGAGCGCGCGCACCGGTCAGGGTCTTGACGCGTTGCGTGCCGCCATCGCCGAAATCGCCTCCGCGGAACACCTTTCCAGCGCGACGTTACCCAACGGCGCGCTCGACGGCGCCCCCGCTGAACCACACGAAGACCACACGATTTCCGAACACGGGCGCTAACCGGTCCCGGCCGGTTCGTCGGCGTCTAATCTGGTGAACAAACTCTGGTGAACGAATACAACGAGCGGAGTACCTGGCGGCGGATGCGCGCCTTGCTGTCGATCAACGATCCCCGCTGGGGACGCGGCGAAGGCAATGGCAAAGACGGATCCCGTCCCCGCCCGAACGAATCGAAGCGTCCGCAAGGCGGCGACGGCGATGGTCCGCCCGATCTCGACGAGATGTGGCGCAACTTCAACCGGCGCCTGAACGGCCTGTTCGGCGGCAAGGGCGGCAACGGCTTCCGTCCTGACAACGGGCGAGCCGCGCGCGTCGGCGTCGGCATCGTGATCGGCGTGCTGGTCGCGGTCTACGCGGGCAGCGGGCTGTTCGTCGTGCAGGAAGGGCAGACGGGCGTCGTGCTGCAGCTCGGCAAGCTGTCGGGCACGGTCGGCCAGGGTGTGCACTGGCGTGCGCCTTATCCGTTCGCGTCGCACGAGATCGTCGATACGTCGCAGGTCCGCTCGATCGAAATCGGCCGCAACAACGTCGTGCGTCTCGCGAACGTGAAGGAAGCGGCAATGCTGACGCGCGACGCCGATATCGTCGACGTGCGCTTCATCGTCCAGTACCGCATCCGTTCCGCGACCGATTACCTGTTCCGCAGTGTCGACCCCGAGCGCAGCGTCTCGCAGGCCGCCCAGGCCGCGGTACGTGCGATCGTCGGCACGCGCAGCGCGGCCGACGTGCTGAACCAGGATCGCGACGCGCTGCGCGAGCAGCTCTCCGCCGCGATCCAGCGCGATCTCGATCGCTACCAGTCGGGGCTCGAGGTGACGGCCGTCACGATGCAGAGTGTTGCGGCGCCCGAGCAGACGCAGGCCGCGTACGGTGAAGTCGCGAAGGCGCGTGATGAGCGCGAGGCCGCGAAGCGCGCCGCGCAAGCATATGCAAACGACCTGCTGCCGAAGGCGCAGGGCGATGCGGCGAAGCTCGTCGACGAAGCGAAGGCGTATGCCGATCGCGTGGTCACGGAAGCCGAAGGCGATGCCGATCGCTTCAAGCAGGTCTATGCGCAGTATTCGAAGGCGCCCGCGGTGATCCGCGAGCGGATGTATCTCGAGACGATGCAGGAAATCTATTCGAATTCGACGAAGGTGTTCGTCGGCAACAAGGGCGGCAACAGCGTCGTGTATCTGCCGCTCGACAAGCTCGTCGAGCAGGGGCGACAAAACGCCGCGACGTCCACGGGCGCATCCGCACCCGACGCGGCGTCGGCACCGGCGGCTGCCGCACCGGCTGCAGCGGCGCCCGCGAGTGCGGCGTCGGCCGTGGCGGCGTCGGGCACCGACGTGCTGCGATCGCGCGAGGCGTTTCGCAGCCGGTCGCGCGAAGACGATCTGAAGTAACGGGGAGCGCAGAACATGAACCGAATCATTGCGCTCGTCGTCGCAATCGTGATCGTTGCCTTCGCGGCATCGTCGACCGTCCTTACCGTCGATCCGCGCCATGCGGCCGTGCTGTCGGGGCGCGATGGCGCGCAACCCGAACTGGCGGGCCCTGGCATCCATTTCAAATTGCCGCCGCCGCTGCAGACGGCCACGCTGATCGACACGCGCCTGCAATCGCTCGAGTCGTCGGATCCGCTGCAACTGGCAACGGAAGACAAGCGCGACCTGCTCGTCGCCTACGCGGTGAAGTACCGGATCAGCGATCCGATGAAGTATTTCACGACGACGGGCGGTGACCCGTCGGCAGCCGGCGATCGTCTCGCCGGCGCGCTGAAGAGCGCACTCGGTGACGCGTTCGGCAAGCGCGCGCTCGACGACGCGCTCGGCGGCCAGCGTGCGATCGCCGATGCGGCCCGCGACGAAGTGAAGGCGAAGGCGTCCGGTTTCGGCGTCGACGTGGTCGACGTCCAGCTGACGCGCGTCGACTTGCCGGCCGCGCAGACCGATGCCGTCTATCAGCGGATGATCGGCGCGCTGCGCGATCAGGCGGCGCAGGTGCGTGCGCAAGGCGCGGCCGACGTCGAGCAGATCAAGGCGGATGCCGAACGCGAACAGCAGGCCGTGCTCGCGAACGCGTACAAGTCCGCGCAGACGATCAAGGGCGAGGGCGACGCGAAGGCCGCGACGATTGCCGCCGACGCGTTCGGCCGCGATCCGCAGTTCTACCAGTTCTACGCGAGCCTGCAGGCTTACCGGAACACGTTCAAGCGCAACGACATCATCGTCGTCGATCCCGACAGCGAGTTCTTCCGCTTCATGCGCAGCCCGACGGGCGGTGCCGCACCGGCGGCGCCTGCTCCCCGCAAACACTGACCTTGGGGCGTCGCGTCGAGCGGCGCCGTCGCTCGCATGGACCTGGCTGGCTCGTTGTTGCTCGCAGTAGCGCTGATGCTGATCATCGAGGGGGCGTTCCCCTTCGTGTTTCCCGTCGCCTGGCGCGACACGTTTCGTAGAATAGCTGAGCGGCCGCCGCATCATATCCGGATCGGCGGGCTGATCGTGATGGTGCTCGGGCTCATACTGCTGCTGCTCGCGACCTGACCGCAGACTTGATCCGGACGGCTTATCCGCCGTTCGTCCCGCCCGAATTCAGAATTTCCGATTCATATCGCGGCGCGCGTGTCGCGCGCTGTTTCCCGTCGTAGGACCGTACCGATGTCGACCTGGTTACTTCCCGAGAATATCGCCGACGTACTGCCGTCGGAAGCGCGCAAGATCGAGGAGCTGCGCCGCAGGCTGCTCGACCGCTTCCGTTCGTATGGCTACGAAATGGTGATGCCGCCGCTGCTCGAGTATCTCGAATCGCTGCTGACGAGCGGCGGTGCAGACCTGCGCCTGCGCACCTTCAAGCTGGTCGACCAGCTGTCGGGTCGCACCCTCGGCCTGCGTGCGGACATCACGCCGCAGGTCGCACGGATCGACGCGCACCTGTTGAACCGCCAGGGCGTGACGCGCCTCTGCTATGCGGGCCACGTGATGCATACGCGTCCGCGCGGCCTGCACGCGACGCGCGAGCAGATCCAGATCGGCGCCGAAATCTACGGGCATGCCGGGCTGGAAGCCGACCTCGAGATTCAGCAACTGATGCTCGACGCGCTGCATCTCGCGGGCCTGTCGCGCATTCGTCTCGACCTCGGCCACGCGGGCGTGCTCGCGGCGCTGCTGGCGCGCGATGCGCAGGCCGCCGAGCGCGGCGAGTCGCTGTACGACGCGCTGTCGGGCAAGGACGTGCCGCTGCTGAACGAGCTCACCGACGATCTCGGTGCCGATACGCGCGCCGCGCTGCGCGCGCTGCCGCATCTCTATGGCGACGCAAGCGTGCTCGCCGAGGCACGCACACGCTTGCCGGTGCTGCCCGAAATCACGCGGGCGCTCGACGATCTGGCACAGCTCGCGGCACAGGCGAAAGGTGCCGAAGTGGCGATCGATCTCGGCGACCTGCGCGGCTATGCATATCACAGCGGCGCGATGTTCAGCGCCTACATCGACGGCGTGCCGAACGCGATCGCGCGGGGCGGTCGCTACGACCACGTCGGCCAGGCGTACGGCCGTGCCCGTCCCGCTACGGGCTTCTCGCTCGACCTGCGCGAGCTCGCGCGGATTTCGCCGGTCGAGGCGCGCGGCACCGCGATTCTCGCGCCGTGGGCGCAGGACGATGCGCTGAACGCGGCCGTCGCGGCGCTGCGCGATGCGGGCGAGGTCGTGATCCAGGCGCTGCCGGGCCACGATCATGTGCTCGACGAGTTCGCGTGCGACCGTTCGCTCGTCGAGCGCAACGGCGCATGGGTGGTCGAACCCCGATAAACAGGCGTTCGCGGGACGTGCTTCGGCATGCATATCGTTGAAGCGAAACGGAAAAATTCGGAATCGCCCGCGAACATAGGTAGAATACGTTTTTAACCAGCTAACGAATCAACATGTCTGCCAGCGCAGTGAACGTGACTCCCGGGCGCAATGTCGTCGTCGTGGGAACGCAATGGGGTGATGAAGGCAAGGGCAAGATCGTCGACTGGCTGACGGACCACGCTCAGGGCGTCGTGCGTTTCCAGGGCGGTCACAACGCCGGCCACACCCTCATCATCGGCGGCAAGAAAACGATCTTGCGCCTCATTCCGTCGGGCATCATGCGTGAAGGCGTCGCCTGCTACATCGGCAACGGCGTCGTCCTGTCCCCCGAAGCACTGTTCAAGGAAATCGGTGAGCTGGAAGAAGCGGGCGTGAACGTGCGCGACCGCTTGTTCATTTCCGAAGCCACGACGCTGATCCTGCCGTACCACATCGCGATCGACCAGGCGCGCGAAGCGCGCAAGGGCGCGGGCAAGATCGGTACGACGGGCCGCGGCATCGGCCCCGCGTACGAAGACAAGGTCGGCCGCCGCGCGCTGCGCGTGCAGGACCTGTTCGACGCGAAGACCTTCGCTGACCGCCTGCGCGAAAACCTCGATTTCCACAACTTCGTGCTGACCCAGTACCTGGGCGGCGCGGCTGTCGATTTCCAGGCCACGCTCGACACGATGCTGGGCTATGCAGACCGCCTGAAGCCGATGGTGGCCGACGTGTCGCGCCGCCTGTACGACGCGAACAATGCGGGCCAGAACCTGCTGTTCGAAGGCGCACAAGGCACGCTGCTCGACATCGACCACGGCACCTATCCGTTCGTCACGTCGAGCAACTGCGTCGCAGGTGCGGCATCGGCTGGCGCGGGCGTGGGTCCGCAGAAGCTCAACTACATCCTCGGCATCACGAAGGCCTATTGCACGCGCGTCGGCTCGGGCCCGTTCCCGAGCGAACTGTACGATGCGGACAATCCGCAGCGTCAGGACCAGGTTGGCGTCACGCTCGCGAACGTCGGCAAGGAATTCGGTTCGGTCACCGGCCGTCCGCGCCGCACCGGCTGGCTCGACGCAGCCGCGCTGCGCCGCTCGATCCAGATCAACGGCGTGTCGGGCCTGTGCATGACGAAACTCGACGTGCTCGACGGCCTCGACGAAGTCAAGCTGTGCGTCGGCTACAAGATCGACGGCAAGGATGTGGACATCCTGCCGCGCGGCGCCGCTGACGTGGCCCGTTGCGAGCCGGTATACGAAACGTTTGCCGGCTGGAAGGAAAGCACGGTCGGCATCAAGACGTGGGAAGCACTGCCGGCGAACGCGCAGGCTTACCTGACCCGCGTCCAGGAAGTGGCTGGCGTGCCGGTCGACATGGTGTCGACGGGTCCGGACCGCGACGAAACGATCCTGCTCCGCCATCCGTTCAAGGTGTAATTTACAGATGACGCAGCAAATCACGATGACGGCGGCAGACTTGATGACCGATCCGCGCAACGACGACAAGAACCTGTGGGTAGGCTGGGACGAGTATCACCGTCTCATCGAGTTGCTCGCGCTCCAGGTGCATGCATCGGGCTGGAAGTTCGACCAGATCCTGTGCCTCGCGCGCGGCGGTCTGCGCGTCGGCGATCAACTGTCGCGTATCTACGATGTGCCGCTCGCGATCCTCGCGACGAGTTCGTACCGCGAAGCGGCCGGCACGGAGCAGGGCGACCTCGACATCGCGCAGTACATCACGATGACGCGCGGCAACCTGGCGGGCAACGTGCTGCTGGTCGACGATCTCGTCGATTCGGGCGTGACGCTTGCGCGCGTGCAGGAGCACCTGAAGGAGCGCTATCCGTCGGTGACGGCCGTGCGCTCGGCCGTGCTCTGGTACAAGGGTTGCTCGAAGGTCGAGCCCGACTATCACACGCAGTTCCTGCCGACGAATCCGTGGATTCATCAGCCGTTCGAGGAGTGGGACACGGTTCGCCCGCACAACCTCGAGGCGTGGATCAAGCGCGGTCGCGCGCAGCGCGACGGCTCGGGCGCATAAGCGGCCGGCCAATCGAAGGAAAGCCTTGTACGGCGCCGCTTGCGGCGCCGTTTTTCATTGGGGCGCCATCCTTGCCGGCACCGCGCGAACCGTGGATCCGGTAGGCAGGCGCCGCTGCCCCGGCTATGATTGGCAGCCCTGCCACAGCTCGCGCCGGATTGCATGCGCAGCGTGGATCACGTGGTGACAAGGCAACAGAGCAGGGCGGCGTTTCACGGGGGCGCGAGTAGAATAGCGCTCGTTTTGTCCGACCCGGACCCGATTATTACGCTTCATATGAACGACACGATCCACGCGACCGACGCAGCACACGCGCCGCATTCGACGCAACAACACTCGATGCGGGCGCTAGCGATAGCAGCCATCGGCGTCGTGTTCGGCGACATCGGCACCAGCCCGCTGTATTCGCTCAAGGAGGCGTTCAGCCCCGCACACGGCATTCCGCTCACCGAAGGATCGATTCTCGGCGTGATCTCGCTGCTGTTCTGGGCAATCATCCTGGTGGTCGGCATCAAGTACCTGCTGTTCGTGATGCGCGCGGACAACAACGGCGAAGGCGGCGTGCTCGCGCTGATGGCGCTGTCGTTGCGGCCGCTCGACTCGAAGACCCGCGTCGCGGGCGCGCTGATGGCGCTCGGGATCTTCGGCGCGTGCATGTTCTACGGGGACGCGGTGATCACGCCGGCGATCTCGGTGATGTCGGCGGTCGAAGGTCTCGAAATCGCCACACCACACCTGTCCCATCTCGTGCTGCCGATCACGATCGTGATCCTGATCGCGCTGTTCTGGATCCAGCGTCACGGGACCGCGCTGGTCGGCAAGCTGTTCGGCCCGATCATGGTGCTGTGGTTCGTCGTGATCGCGGCACTCGGCGTGTACCACATCGTGCGCGTGCCGGGCATCATGGCCGCCATCAACCCGTATTACGCGGCGTCGTTCATGGCCGATCACCTGTTGCAGGCGTACGTCGTGCTCGGCTCGGTCGTGCTGGTGCTGACCGGTGCGGAAGCGCTCTACGCGGACATGGGCCACTTCGGCGCGAAGCCGATCCGCATCGCCGCCTACGGGCTCGTGATGCCCTCGCTCGTACTGAACTACTTCGGCCAGGGCGCGCTGCTGATCCAGAACCCGAAGGCGATCGAGAACCCGTTCTTCCTGCTGGCACCCGAATGGGGGCTGCTGCCGCTCGTCGTGCTGTCGACGGTCGCGACCGTGATCGCATCGCAGGCGGTGATCTCGGGTGCGTATTCGCTGACGTCGCAGGCCATCCAGCTCGGCTACGTGCCGCGCATGAAGGTGCTGCACACGTCGGAACTCGCGATCGGCCAGATCTACGTGCCGGTCGTGAACTGGCTGCTGCTGTTCGTGATCCTCTGCATCGTCATCGGCTTCAAGAGCTCCGACAACCTCGCGGCTGCGTACGGTATCGCGGTGACGGCGACGATGGTGATCACGACCGTGCTCGCCGCGGTCGTGATGGTGAAGGTGTGGAACTGGAACCGGCTGCTGGTCGGCGCGATCATCGCGGTGTTTCTCGCAGTCGACCTTGGCTTCTTCGGCGCGAACCTGCTGAAGGTCGCGCAGGGCGGCTGGTTGCCGCTCGGCATCGGCGCGCTGCTGTTCTTCCTGCTGATGACCTGGTACAAGGGGCGTCACATCGTCAAGGAGCGCACGGCGGCCGACGGTATCCCGCTCGAGCCGTTCCTGCAGGGGCTGCTCGCGCATCCGCCGCATCGCGTGTCGGGTACCGCGATCTACCTGACCGGCAACGACAAGCTCGTGCCCGTCAGCCTGCTGCACAACCTGAAGCACAACAAGGTGCTGCACGAGCGCACCATTTTCCTCACGTTCGTCACGCGCGACTTTCCTTACGTGCGCGACGACAAGCGTCAGTCCTCGCGTGATGCGGGCGGCGGGCTGTATATCGTCAAGGCCGAGTATGGCTTCAACGAGACGCCGGACGTGAAGGCCGTGCTCGAGGAATTCGGCCGCACGCACGACATGACGTTCGAGCTGATGGATACGTCGTTCTTCCTCGCGCGCGAAACGGTCGTGCCGACGCATCTGCCCGGGATGTCGATCTGGCGCGAGCGCGTGTTCGCCTGGATGCACCAGAATGCCGCGAAGCCGACCGACTTCTTCTCGATCCCCGCAAACCGCGTGGTCGAGCTCGGGACGAAGATCGAAATCTGACGCAAGGTGTGGCGCGCGGGCCGTCGGGCCGCGCGCCGTGTTTGCCGAAGTCGTAAAAAAGCCCGCCTTTCGGCGGGCTTTTTTTTCTGTCGCGCAGGGGCTTGCGGGTGCTCAGCGCTTCAGCTTCGCGAATGCCGCGGCCATCGCGCCTGCCGGTTCCGGCTCGCGCGAACGCTGCTGCGGGCGGGCCGCGCCGCGCCCCGCGTTGCCGCGATCCTGGCCGCCGCGCGACGACATGCCGGGCGCCGCCGCGTCGTCGTCGAGGCGCATCGTCAGCGCAATGCGCTGGCGCTTCACGTCGACGTCAATCACCTTCACCTTGACGACCTGGCCGGCCTTCACGACTTCGTGCGGGTCCTTGATGAACTTGGTCGACATCGCGGATACGTGGACGAGGCCGTCCTGGTGGACGCCGATGTCCACGAACGCACCGAACGCGGCGACGTTCGTCACGACGCCTTCGAGCGTCATGCCGGGCACGAGATCCGACACCTTTTCGACGCCTTCGCGGAACGTCGCGGTCTTGAATTCGGGGCGCGGATCGCGGCCCGGCTTCTCCAGTTCGGACAGGATGTCGCGCACGGTCGGCAGGCCGAAACGTTCGTCAACGAATTCCGTCGGGGACAGGCCCGACAGCGCTTCGCGGTTGCCGAGCACGTCGTCGATGCGCTTGCTGATCTTCGCGAGCATCCGCTCGACGACCGGATACGCTTCCGGGTGCACCGACGAGCGGTCGAGCGGATTCTCACCGCCGTTGATGCGCAGGAAGCCCGCGGCCTGCTCGAAGGTCTTGTCGCCGAGGCGCGGCACCTTGCGCAGGTGCTCGCGCGACGGGAACGGGCCGTTCGCATCGCGGTAGTCGACGATGTTGCGCGCGAGCGTCGCGTTCAGGCCCGATACGCGGGCGAGCAGCGGGGCCGACGCGGTGTTCGCGTCGACACCGACCGCGTTCACGCAGTCCTCGACGACCGCGTCGAGCGAGCGGGCGAGTTCGCGCTGGTTCACGTCATGCTGGTACTGGCCGACGCCGATGGCCTTCGGCTCGATCTTCACGAGCTCGGCGAGCGGATCCTGCAGGCGGCGTGCAATCGAGACGGCGCCGCGCAGCGACACGTCGAGCTCCGGGAATTCCTTCGCGGCCAGCTCGGATGCCGAATAGACCGAAGCGCCGGCTTCCGACACGACGATCTTCTGCAGGCGCAGCTCCGGGTGTTTCGCGATCAGTTCGCCCGCGAGCTTGTCGGTTTCACGTGACGCCGTGCCGTTGCCGATGCTGATCAGCTCGGCCTGCGTCTGCGCGGCGATGCGTGCGAGTTTCGCGATCGAGCCATCCCAGTCGCGGCGCGGCTCGTGCGGGTAGATCGTGTCGGTCGCGAGCACCTTGCCGGTGCGGTCGACGACTGCAACCTTCACGCCCGTGCGCAGGCCGGGGTCGAGACCGATCACGGCCTTCGGGCCGGCCGGCGCGGCCAGCAGCAGGTCGTTCAGGTTGCGCGCGAACACGCGGATCGCTTCCGTTTCGGCCGTTTCGCGCAATTGCGTGAGCAGCTCGTTCTCGATGTGCGGCTGCACCTTCACGCGCCAGCACCAGCGGCATACGTCGGACAGCCACTTGTCGGCCGGGCGGTTCTGGTTCGCGATGCCGAAATGGCGCGCGATCATCGCCTCGCCGGGATGCGGCACCTGCGCGTCGAGTTCTTCGCCGAGGCCGAGCTTGACCGTCAGCACGCCCGCGTTGCGGCCGCGGAACAGCGCGAGGGCGCGGTGCGACGGCACGGTCTTGATCGTTTCCGCGTAGTCGTAATAGTCGCGGAATTTCTCGCCTTCCTCGTTTTCCTTGCCCTCGACGACGGCCGACGACACGACACCCTGGTTGTGCAGGTAGTCGCGCAGCTTGCCGAGCAGCTCCGCCGTCTCGCCGAACTGTTCGGACAGGATGTCGCGCGCGCCGTCGAGCGCGGCCTTGATGTCGGCTACACCCTTGTCGGCGTCGACGTACGCGGCTGCCTCGGCCTGCGGGTCGAGCAGCGGGTTCGCGAGGAGCGCCTGGGCGAGCGGCTCGAGGCCGGCTTCGCGGGCGATCTGCGCACGCGTGCGACGCTTCGGCTTGTACGGCAGATAAAGGTCTTCGAGCACCTGCTTGCTGTCGGCCGCGTCGATCGCGGCGCGCAGTTCGTCGGTCAGCTTGCCCTGTTCGTCGATGCTCGACAGGATCGACGCACGGCGATCCTCGAGTTCGCGCAGATACAGGAGGCGTTCCTCGAGCTGGCGCAACTGCGTGTCGTCCAGGTTGCCGGTCACTTCCTTGCGGTACCGGGCAATGAACGGAACGGTCGAGCCTTCGTCGAGGAGTTGCACGGCCGCCGCGACCTGGCGCGACTGGACGGACAGTTCGGTGGCGATGCGCTGTACGATCTTGAGTGCTACGGTTTCCGTCATGTCGTGGATGATCTGCCTGCTGAAATCGCGGCGGGGGCCGGCAGGCCCGAAGCGGCGGGCTGCGTGGCGGGCCCGACGGGCCGGATGCCGCGGGTGAGTGAAGCGGGGCATTTTGCCATAAATGGCGGAGCGCCCAGCCGGGGGTGATAGAATTTGACACATGTCCCGCAGCTTTCCTACGACGTTGCCAACTTCCCGAATTTCTCTCGTCGCGCTCGGCGCAGCGCTCGCCGCGGCTTTGTCTGCCGGGCCTTCCGGCGCGTTCGCGCAAGCTTCGGACGCAACCGCGCCGGCCGCCGCCGCGGCGGCGCCCGTGACGGCCACGGCCGCACCGGATTTCGACGCCCGTCAAAAAGTGCTCAATCAACGCTCCGCAGAAAACGATTATCGTTATGCGGTGGCCGAGCACGATTGCTACAGCAAGTTCTTCGTCAATCACTGTCTCGGCAAGGCGCGTGAAAAGATGCGCGACGAGCGGGCGAGCATCCGCCAGGAGCAGCTCGCACTCAACGACGAGCAGCGGGCGGTGCGTGCGCAGCAGCGCGACCAGCAGCAGGCGCTGAAGGCGGCGCAGAACGCGGCGGAAGCACCGCAGCGCGCGGCGAACGATGCGGCAAACGCGGCTGCGTTCCGCGACAAGCAGGAGCAGAATGCGCTGAAGCAGGCGCAGCGTGGCGCGGAAGGGCCGCAGCGCGCGGCGAACAAGCAGGCATACGACCAGAAGCAGGGCGACTTCCAGCGCAAGCTCGACCAGGCGCACCAGCAGGCCGCGCAGAAGGCGCAGGAGCGGGCGGACAACGCCGCGCGCTACGAGCAGAAGCAGAAGGAAGCCGTGCAGCACAAGGCCGATGTCGAGCAGCGTCAGAAGGAAGCGGCCGAGAAGGCGCAGCAGAAGCAACAGCAGGGGCAGTAACGTGTTGGATTGATCGAGATCAGTCTCGGGCGCGCTGGCACGCCAGTCGGCGCGCTGCTTCGATGAGGAGGCAAGTATGCAAAACCGTCACACGGAACAGCAGCAGGAATTGCACAACCGTTTGGCTGCATTGCAGGAGCAGCACCAGCAGCTCGCTCGGGAGATCGAGCTGAAGGAAGGGCACTCCGACATCGACGACATCACGCTGCACCGGCTGAAGAAGGAAAAGCTGGCGGCCAAGGACAAAATCATTTTGCTGCAATCGCAGCTGGAACCGGATAAGCGCGCCTGAGCGCGGCCTGGCAAGCGCCGGCGCCGCCCGGGCGCTGGACACAGGAACGCTTGCCTTGAATTCACCGCTTGAAGCCACCCCCGATGCCCGGCGCGACGTGTCGCCCGCCGGGCGCGCTCGTGCGCCCGAAGGCACCTTTGAGCTGAGCCGCAAGCGCGTCGACGAACTCGACACGATCTTCGGCGAAGGCGGATTGCTGGCGCGTGCGCTCGACGGCTACCGGCCGCGACAGTCGCAGATCGAGATGGCGCGCGCCGTCGCGTCCGCGATGGAGGCGTCCGCGCGCCGGATGCCCGAACCCGAGATCTTCGAAACCCGCAAGCGGCCGGCACGTCGCCTCGGCGACGGCGACAAGGCGGCCGAAACGGGCGCGGACGCCGCCGCGGCAGCCGAAGTCGACGGCGATGCCGGCGACAACACGCTGATCGTCGAGGCCGGCACGGGTACCGGCAAGACCTATGCGTACCTCGTGCCCGCGATGCTGTGGGGCGGCAAGGTGATCGTGTCGACCGGCACGAAACACCTGCAGGACCAATTGTTCGCGCGCGACATCCCGACCGTGCGCAACGCGCTGGCGGTGCCGGTGTCGGTCGCGATGCTGAAGGGCCGGGCCAACTACCTGTGCCACTACTACCTGCAACGCACGGCCGACAACGGCCGGTTGCCGTCGCGGCAGGATACGGCCTATCTGCAGGAAATCGTCCGCTTCGCGAAGATCACGAAGAGCGGCGACAAGGCCGAGCTCGCGAGCGTGCCGGAAACGGCACCCGTGTGGTCGATGGTCACGTCGACGCGCGACAACTGCCTCGGCCAGGAATGCCCGCATTACAAGGAATGCTTCGTGATGCAGGCGCGGCGCGAGGCGCAGCAGGCCGACGTCGTCGTCGTCAACCACCACCTGTTCTTCGCGGACATCATGCTGCGCGATACGGGGATGGCCGAGCTGCTGCCGAACGCGAACACGGTCATCTTCGACGAGGCGCACCAGTTGCCGGAAACGGCGACGCTGTTCTTCGGCGAAACGCTGTCGACGACGCAGATCCTCGAGCTCGCCCGCGACACGGTGGCGGAAGGCCTGAGCCATGCACGCGACGCGGTCGAGTGGGTGAAGCTCGGCGGCGATCTCGAGCGCGCGGCGCGCGACCTGCGCCTGGCGTTCGCGAACGACCAGATCGTCCGCATGTCGCTCGCCCAGCTCGGCGACGATCACCCGATGTTCGGTGCGCTCGACGCGCTCGAGGCTGCGCTCGACGCGCTGGCGTCGGCGCTTGCCAGCCAGGCCGAACGGGCGGAATCGCTCGGCGCATGCCTGCGGCGCGCACGCGAGCTGCAGGACCTGCTGGCCGGCTGGGTCGCACCCGGCGCGACGGAAGCGGCGGCGAAGGCCGACGCAACCGCGGCCGGCGACAAGGCGGCATCCGACGGCGATCCGAACGAGAAGGTGCGCTGGGTCGAAGTGTTCGCGCATACGGTCCAGCTGCACGAAACGCCGCTGTCGGTCGCGCCGATCTTTGCCAAGCAGCGCGCGGGCGTGCCGCGTGCCTGGGTGTTCACGTCGGCCACGCTGTCGGTGCGCGGTGACTTCACGCACTATGCGGCGCAAATGGGCCTCAGCTCGCGTCGCTCGATGACGCTCGCGAGCCCGTTCGACTACCAGTCGCAAGGGCTGCTGTACGTGCCGCGCAACCTGCCGCAACCGTCTTCGCCGGCGTTTACCGATGCCGTCTTCGACGCCGCGTTGCCGGCGATCGAGGCGTCCGGTGGCGGCGTGTTCATGCTGTGCACGACGCTGCGCGCGGTCGACCGGATCGCGTCGAAGCTGCGCGACGTGATCGAATCGCGCGGCTGGAACATGCCGCTGCTCGTGCAGGGCGATGCAAGCCGCACTGAACTGCTCGACCGTTTCCGTGCGTATGGCAACGCGATCCTGGTCGGCAGCCAGAGTTTCTGGGAAGGCGTCGACGTGCGCGGTGACGCGCTGTCGCTCGTCGTGATCGACAAGCTGCCGTTCGCGCCGCCGGACGATCCGGTGCTGGCCGCGCGGCTCGACGCGCTGACGAAGAAGGGGCTGAGCCCGTTCGCCGTGCACCAGTTGCCGCAGGCCGTGATCACGCTGAAGCAGGGCGCGGGCCGGCTGATTCGCGCGGAGACGGATCGCGGCGTGCTGATGATCTGCGACACGCGGCTCGTCGACAAGCCCTACGGGCGCCGGATCTGGCAGAGCCTGCCGCCGTTCAAGCGGACCCGCGAGATCGCGGTCGTCCAGGACTTCTTCGACGAGCACCGTTCGGCAAAGCGCACGTGACGGTGCGTGCGGCGATCGTCGCGCGATTGCACCGGCGCCGCCTGAATGCGGCGCCAATAAAAAAACCCGGCTCGATGGCCGGGTTTTTTGTTCGTGCGGCGCGTGCCGCACGGTGCTTGCGTCAGAACTGCCACCACGACTTCTTCGCGCCGGGGCGCGAGTGGCCCGTGACGTACGGGCTGTCGGGGAACGTGCCGGCGAGCACGCGCTTCGTGTCCTCGGCGAGTTCCGGCTGGTTCAGCTTGCCGTACGACAGGATCATGATGTGCAGTGCGTCCTCGATCGCCGGGGCGCCCTTGTAGTCCTTGATCGCGAGCTGCGCACGGTTGATGGCCGCGACGTAGGCGCCGCGCCGGTAGTAGTAGTCGGCCGCGTGCACTTCGTGCGACGCGAGCGCGTTGACGATGTAGCGCATCCGCGCGGCGGCGTCGGGCGCGTACTTGCTCTTCGGGAAGCGGTCGACGACGACCTTGAACGCATCGTACGATTCGCGCAGTGCCTGCGGATCGCGCTCGCTCATGTCCTGGCCGGAGAAGCGGCCGAACAGGCCGAGATCGTCGTTGAAGTGGATCATCCCCTTCAGGTAGTACGCGTACGGGATATCCGGATGATCGGGGTGGAGCTGGATGAAGCGATCGACGGCCTGGTCGGCGGCGGCCGCTTCGTTATCCTTCCAGTTGCAGTATGCAACGTTGATCTGCGCCTGCTGCGCGAAATGGCCGAACGGATCGCGACCTTGCAGCGATTCGAAATATTTCGCGCACTTGCCCCAGTCGCCGCCGGACAGTGCGTCCTGGGCCTCTGAGTATAATTTGTTGTTCGACCAGGTAGCCGTCTCGTCCTGCTTCTGCGGCAAGCCGTGGCAGCCGGCGATGAGGGCCGCGGCCGCTACCGCCGCAGCCCGGGCGGCGACGGTTCTGGCCGTGCGTTTGGTCGAATTCATCATGCTCGCATGTCCTAGCTTCAAGTCTCGGTGACCCAGTCTAAATGACCCGTTCAAGTTCGCAGAATGCCCAGCCGGGCACACCAAATCGCGAAGATTATAGCCCAAGCGATCGGCCCGCCGACGCCGCCTCGGGGGATTCCCTCGATGACGATCTGACCGGCGACGCAATGCAGCCGCCCGTCGTGCCGTCTGCGGCGGTCGATGAAGCGCCGCGCGTCGTCGAAGTGCCGCTGTCGCTCGCGGGCGAACGCCTCGACAAGGCGCTCGCCCAACTGTTCCCCGAATTCTCGCGCAGCCGCCTGCAGAGCTGGATCGAGGCGCAGCGCGTGCTCGTCGACGGCGCGCCGGCGAAGATCCGCCAGCCGGTGCCGCTCGGCGCGAAGATCGAACTCGTGCCCGACCTGCTCCCCGAGCAGCTCGCCTTTACGCCGGAGCCGGTGCCGCTCGACGTGATCTACGAGGACGACGCGCTCGTCGTCATCAACAAGCCGGCCGGCCTCGTCGTGCATCCGGCCGCCGGCAACTGGAGCGGCACGATCCTCAACGGGCTGCTGCATCGCTACGGCGACGCGGCGGCCGGCCTGCCGCGCGCAGGGATCGTCCACCGGCTCGACAAGGAAACGTCGGGCCTGATGGTGGTGGCGCGCACGCTGGCCGCGCAGACGGACCTCGTGCGCCAGTTGCAGGCGCGCACGGTGAAGCGCCGCTATTTCGCGCTCGTGTGGGGCACGATGCCCGAGGAAGGCACGATCGACGCGCCGATCGGCCGCGATCCGCGCGAACGCACGCGCATGGCCGTCGTCACGGGGGCATCGGGCAAGCCGGCGCGTACGCATTTCCGCACGGTTGACACATGCCTGTGGCAACGTCAGCCGGTTTCGGCGATCCAGTGCGATCTCGAGACCGGTCGCACGCACCAGATCCGCGTGCACTGCGCGCACGCCGGGCATCCGCTGCTCGGCGATCCCGTGTACGGCCGTGTGCGCGGCAAGCGCTCGGTCACGCCGCTGCCGGACGGGTTCGCGCGACAGGCGCTGCATGCGTGGCGGCTCGGCCTCGTGCACCCGGTCACGGGCAAGGCGATGCAATGGCGCTGCCCGCTGCCGGACGACATGAACACACTCGTCGCGGCGCTCGGCTTCGGGCAGGGCGACGAGGAATTCGACGACGATGACGGTGTCTACGACGATGACGATTTCGGCGGCGAGTATCACGATGACGAGCCGTACCTGGACGATGAGGAGGAGTGAGTGCCGATGACGAACCTGGCGCCGTTGACGTGGCAGGACTGCGTGCAGCCCGACTGGCAGGTGTCGCCGCGCGTGCGCGCGCTGATCACGACGCGTGACGGCGGCGTGAGCGAAGGCCCGTACGGGCGCTGGCAGCGCGGCGACGCGCTGCCGGGCGGGATGAATCTCGGCCTGCATACCGGTGACGACCCGGCCCATGTGGCAGGGAATCGCGCACGCTTGCTGGCGCTGGCAGGCCAGTCGAGCGCCGCGTGGCTCGAGCAGGTTCACGGCGCGCAGATCGTGCGCGCGGACGAGGTGATCGCGGCGGCGCCGATGGCGACGGCGCCGGTGCAGGCCGACGCGAGCGTCACCGACCGGGCGGGTGCCGTCTGCGTCGTGATGGTCGCGGATTGCCTGCCCGTGCTGCTGTGCGACACGCAGGGCCGCGCCGTCGGCGCCGCCCATGCGGGCTGGCGCGGGCTGGCGGCCGGCATCGTCGAGCAGACCGCGGCGCGTGTCGCGGCCCTCGCGGGCGGTGCGACGGACGCGCTGCATGCATACCTCGGGCCGGCGATCGGCCCGCGGGCGTTCGAGGTCGGCGCCGACGTGCGTGACGCGTTTCTCGACACGGCCCCGCAGTCGGAGCATGATGAAACCCGGCTTGCGTTCGTCGCGATCGATGGCGCGCCCGGCAAGTTTCTCGCCGATCTCTATGCGCTCGCGCGCCTGCGTCTCGCGCGTGCGGGCGTTGCGCACGTGAGCGGCGGGACAGCCTGCACGGTCACCGAACAGGCGCGCTTCTATTCGTACCGGCGCGATCGCGTGACGGGCCGCATGGCAGCAGCGATCTGGCTGGCCGATTGACGGAATGCGCATGCGCGTGGATTTTGGTGCGCCGCAAAATCGGGTTATCTCGATATTTCGGCGGCTATGCCGCACTGCATGCGCGATTGAATGAAGAATCCCGAAGTCAAGTCAACCAAAATGTTTTATGTTTCGCCGGAACCCTTGTCCCGTCTGTTGTGCGAGGATTATCTCCGTACGGAAATGTTCAGCGGTTTGACATGGCGCTTCACATGGGGAAAACGATAATGATAAAAATACCGCACTGCGGCAGAATCTGGAGACGCCTCTCCAGAGCATGACGGCCCGGCTCGCAGCCGGCATGCCGCGCGCGAGCAGGATTTCACGATAGACGCTCACGAATCACCGGTAAGGCAGGTAATGACAGCATCGAAAAAATCGTCGACGTCCGCTCAGGCGGGCACTTCCCCGGGCAGCATTGGTTTCGATCCGGCCGCCCAGCCGATGCAGCAGATGTTCGAGTCGTGGTTGAACGCGTGGCGCGGTTTTGCAGATCCGGCACGCGCCGCGACTGCGTCGGCCACCGTGAATCCGTTCGCGACATTCCAGTTTCCGACATCGTTCCCGTTCCAGATGCCGTCGATGCCCGATTTCGGCGCGATGGCGTCGCCGTTCGCCGGGTTGAAGCTGCCGGCCGCCGCGATTCCGCCCGAGCGGCTGCAGGCGTTGCAGGCCGACTACGCGCGCGATTGCATGGCGCTGATGCAGCAGGCCGCCGCGGCGAAGCTGGAGTCGCCCGAACTGAAGGACCGCCGTTTCAGCGGCGATGCGTGGAAGGCGTCGCCGGCGCATGCGTTCGCGGCGGCCTGGTATCTGCTCAACGCGCGCTATCTGCAGGAACTGGCCGACGCGCTGCAGACCGATCCGAAGACGCGCGAGCGCATTCGTTTCACGGTCCAGCAATGGACGGCAGCCGCCGCGCCGAGCAACTTCCTCGCACTCAATCCCGACGCACAGAAATCGATCCTCGAAACGCAGGGCGAAAGCCTGCGGCAAGGGATGATGAACCTGCTCGGCGACATGCAGCGCGGCAAGATTTCGCAGACCGACGAATCGCAGTTCGTGGTCGGCAAGAACCTCGGGTGTACTGAAGGCGCGGTCGTCTACGAGAACGACCTGATCCAGCTGATCCAGTACACGCCGAAGACGGACAAGGTGTTCGAGCGGCCGCTGCTGATCGTGCCGCCTTGCATCAACAAGTTCTACATCCTCGACCTGCAGCCCGAGAACTCGCTCGTCGCGCATGCGCTGTCGAACGGCCATCAGGTGTTCCTCGTGTCGTGGCGCAACGCGGACGCATCGGTCGCGCACAAGACGTGGGACGACTACATGAACGAAGGGCTGCTCGCGGCGATCGACGCCGTGCAGCAGGTCAGCGGCCGGGAGCAGATCAACACGCTCGGCTTCTGCGTCGGCGGCACGATGCTCGCGACCGCGCTCGCGGTGCTTGCCGCGCGCGGCGAACATCCGGCCGCGTCGATGACGCTGCTCACCGCGATGCTCGACTTCACCGATACCGGCATTCTCGACGTGTTCGTCGACGAGGCGCACGTGCAGATGCGCGAGCAGACCATCGGCGGCAAGAACGGCACGCCGCCGGGGCTGATGCGCGGCGTCGAATTCGCGAACACGTTCTCGTTCCTGCGGCCGAACGACCTCGTGTGGAACTACGTCGTCGACAACTACCTGAAGGGCCGCACGCCGGCGCCGTTCGACCTGCTGTACTGGAACAGCGATTCGACGAGCCTGCCGGGCCCGATGTACGCGTGGTACCTGCGCAATACCTATCTCGAGAACAAGCTGCGCGAACCGGGCGCGCTGACCGTGTGCGGCGAGTCGGTGGACCTGACGCTGATCGACGTGCCGACCTTCATCTACGGTTCGCGCGAGGATCACATCGTGCCGTGGCAGACGGCCTATGCGTCGACGTCGATCCTGTCGGGCCCGCTGAAGTTCGTGCTCGGCGCGTCGGGGCACATCGCGGGCGTGATCAATCCGCCGGCGAAGAAGAAGCGCAGCTACTGGGTCAACGACAGTGACCTGCCCGAATCGGCGGACGACTGGTTCGCCGGTGCAACCGAGCATCCGGGAAGCTGGTGGACGACCTGGGTCGAATGGCTCGACCAGTACGGCGGCCGCAAGGTGGAGCCGCCCGCCCAGCCCGGTACCGCGCAGTTCCCGGTGATCGAGCCGGCGCCGGGCCGCTACGTATTGCAGCGCGATTGACGAAAACCGGACAGCGGCGCAGGCTGTCCGGTGCACCGCAGTTTTTTTAACAGGGCCGGTAGCGATGCGCCGTGTCGTGCGGGCCTGGAGGAAAGGGAAATGACGGACGTAGTGATCGTATCGGCCGCGCGGACCGCGGTCGGCAAATTCGGCGGCTCGCTTGCGAAGATTGCGGCGCCCGAGCTGGGCGCGACGGTGATTCGCGCGGTGCTGGAGCGTGCGGGCGTGAAGCCCGAGCAGGTCAGCGAAGTGATCATGGGCCAGGTGCTGACGGCCGGTTCCGGGCAGAACCCGGCGCGGCAGTCGCTGATCAAGGCCGGGCTGCCGACGGCAGTGCCGGGGATGACGATCAACAAGGTGTGCGGCTCGGGCCTGAAGGCCGTGATGCTGGCGGCGAACGCGATCGTCGCGGGCGACGCGGACATCGTGATCGCGGGCGGCCAGGAGAACATGAGCGCGTCGCCGCACGTGCTGCCGGGCTCGCGCGACGGGTTCCGGATGGGTGATGCAAAGCTGGTCGACACGATGATCGTCGACGGCCTGTGGGACGTGTACAACCAGTACCACATGGGCATCACGGCGGAGAACGTCGCGAAGGAATACGGGATCACGCGCGAAGAGCAGGACGCGTTCGCGGCGCTGTCGCAGAACAAGGCGGAAGCCGCGCAGAAGGCTGGCCGCTTCGACGACGAGATCGTGCCGGTGGCGATCCCGCAACGCAAGGGCGAGCCGCTGCAGTTCGCCACCGATGAATTCGTGCGTCACGGCGTGACGGCGGAGTCGCTGGCCGGGCTGAAGCCGGCGTTCTCGAAGGACGGCTCGGTGACGGCGGCGAACGCGTCGGGGCTGAACGACGGGGCGGCGGCGGTGCTGGTGATGTCGGCGCAGAAGGCGGCGGCGCTGGGCCTGACGCCGCTGGCGCGGATCAAGGCGTATGCGAACGCGGGCGTGGATCCGAGCGTGATGGGGATGGGCCCGGTGCCGGCATCGCGCCGGTGCCTGGAGCGCGCGGGCTGGACGCCGGGCGACCTGGACCTGATGGAGATCAACGAGGCATTCGCGGCGCAGGCGCTGGCGGTGCACAAGCAGATGGGTTGGGACACGTCGAAGGTGAACGTGAACGGCGGGGCGATCGCGATCGGGCACCCGATCGGCGCGTCGGGTTGCCGGATCCTGGTGACGCTGCTGCACGAGATGGCCAAGCGCGATGCGAAGCGCGGGCTGGCGTCGCTGTGCATCGGCGGCGGGATGGGTGTCGCGCTCGCGGTCGAGCGTCCGTAAGCGGCCCTCCGTAACCGGCAGTCCGTCAGCGGTCGTTCGCCACAAGCGAACCGAATTCGTGTGCCGGCCGATTGCGGCTTCGGCCGGCGTCACGTGAAGTCAGAGGGGGCCTCCGGCAGCTCTCGAAACCAAAAAATGGAGTGAGATTTATGTCTCAGCGAATTGCGTACGTAACGGGCGGGATGGGCGGCATCGGCACCAGCATCTGCCAGCGCCTGTCGAAAGACGGCTTCAAGGTGGTCGCAGGTTGCGGCCCGAACTCGCCGCGCCGGGTGAAATGGCTCGAGGAGCAGAAGGCGCTCGGGTACGATTTCATCGCGTCGGAAGGCAACGTCGGCGACTGGGACTCGACCAAGGAAGCGTTCGACAAGGTCAAGGCCGAAGTCGGCGAGATCGACGTGCTGGTCAACAACGCGGGCATCACGCGCGACGTCGTGTTCCGCAAGATGACGCACGAAGACTGGACCGCCGTGATCGACACCAACCTGACGAGCCTGTTCAACGTGACGAAGCAGGTGATCGACGGGATGGTCGAACGCGGCTGGGGCCGGATCATCAACATTTCGTCGGTGAACGGCCAGAAGGGGCAGTTCGGCCAGACCAACTACTCGACCGCGAAGGCCGGTATCCACGGCTTCACGATGTCGCTCGCACAGGAAGTCGCGACGAAGGGCGTGACGGTCAACACCGTGTCGCCGGGCTACATTGGCACCGACATGGTGAAGGCGATCCGCCCGGACGTGCTCGAGAAGATCGTCGCGACGATTCCGGTGCGGCGTCTCGGCGGGCCGGAGGAAATCGGTTCGATCGTCGCGTGGCTCGCGTCGAACGATTCCGGCTTCGCGACGGGCGCAGACTTCTCGCTGAACGGCGGCCTGCACATGGGCTGAGCGTCCGCGCTGCGCGGGCCGGGTGGCCGCGCAGCCGGGCGTTTTCCGAAGGCCCCCGCCTCCCGGATTCGGGCGGCGGGGATTCGTCACTTCCGCTACGCTGCACTCAAAGGCGTTACATGACTACTACAAAGAAGACGGCCGAACGGCTCATCAAGAAGTACCCGAACCGTCGGCTCTACGATACCGAGACAAGCACGTACATTACGCTGACCGACGTGAAGCAACTCGTGCTGGAGCAGGAGGACTTCAAGGTCGTCGATGCGAAATCCAACGAAGACCTCACGCGCAGCATCCTCCTGCAGATCATCCTCGAAGAGGAAAGCGGCGGCGTGCCGATGTTCTCGTCGTCGATGCTGTCGCAGATCATCCGTTTCTACGGGCATGCGATGCAGGGCATGATGGGCACGTACCTGGAAAAGAACATCCAGGCGTTCATCGACATCCAGAACAAGCTCGCGGATCAGTCGAAGAACCTGTACGAAGGCAATGCGATGAATCCGGAAGTCTGGTCGCAGTTCATGAACATGCAGGCGCCGATGATGCAAGGGATGATGACCAGCTACATCGAGCAGTCGAAGAACATGTTCGTGCAGATGCAGGAGCAGATGCAGAACCAGGCAAAGTCGATGTTCAGCACGTTCCCGTTCAAGCAGCCGGGCGCGTCGGAGCCGGAAAAGAAGTAACGGTTTCGCGGCGGGCCGACCGCGGCGGGCAACCCGTCGGGCGTCGGTGCCGCGAAGCAGCGCGGCGCGGGGCGGCCGATCGTGCATTCGTGCGCGACGATGTGCGGCCGCCGCCTGCCGGATCCTCTCGCCGACGGTCGTTCATGACCGTCGGCACCGAATGCGCATGCGGGGTTCGGGCGTGCGTGGCCGTTGTCCAGTCGATCGAGATCCCGTCACTTGCGAAGGAACACCGGGGCGTGTCGTGCCTGGTGGTGCGCGTTCGTGCAGGCGCGCGTACCATGAGCGGCGCTGCGCGGTGTGGCGTGGAAGCTGCGTTCGGCGAAATGCAATGACGCCGCCCGGGCACGACAGGCCGTGATGCGCGATGCCGCGTCGAGGCAATGCGACCAAGAAAAACCGACTGAGAGAAAGCATGCGTGGGATTCGAGTGGCACCGGGTGGCCGACTGGCTGGTTTGGCTTCGATGTTCATGCTGGGTGTTGGCGTGGCGGTGCCTGCCTTTGCGATGGATTGCGCGAAAGCCGTGCAGTCGATCGAGAAGCGCATCTGTGCGAGCTCCATCCTGCGCGCAGCCGACTCGCGGATGAATTCGGCGTACGCGGGTGCGCTGAAGGCCGCACCGGACACGGCGATCCGCGACATGCTGGTGCGCAGCCAGCGCCGCTGGATCAGCGCGCGCAACAACCGTCTCGACGCTGATTACGAAGGTCGTCCGCTCGCCGTCGACGAAGTGCGCAAGGCAATCGATCGGCGCACTGCCGTACTGGCTGATCAATCGAACAAAGGGCTGATCGCGCGTGCGCAGGCCGAGCGCCAGTGGCTCGCGAAATACACGGGCGGCCCGCTTACCGGTTTCGATGCAAACTGCGACTTCATTCCCGACGATGCGACTGGTGCGCACGTTTCCTACGCATGTTTCGGCGCGGTCCATGTGCAGCATCGTGCGCGGGTCTGCAGCCAGAGCGAGGACTGGGCGACCGGGGCGGTCTATCAGTACCGGTCGGTGAGCACGGCCGATGGCGGGAAGGTGCGACCCGTTGCGTACTGCGAAGCGCAGGCCCATGGGAGTGCGTGCGACACCGGTGGCGCGCAGTCGGCGTGGACGCGTGCGGGGGCGTCCGGAGGCGATAACCGCGCGTCAGCGCCGGTAGCCGGGTTGCCGCAACTCGATGCGGAAATGTGGCCGATCGGTGACGGGGACGATGCGGTGTGGTTCGAGCGGTGCCTGACGGCTGCGAAGTTTCCGTGAGCGCCGGATTGGATTGGTCTGTTTTGTGGGCCCGCTTCGGCGGGCTTTTTTACGCGCTCTTGGTTGGCGGTTCAATACGAGGCGGGCCGGGCGTGCGCAATGGC
The DNA here is from genome assembly GCF_002223365.1 of Burkholderia sp. AU6039. Taxonomy (NCBI): domain Bacteria; kingdom Pseudomonadati; phylum Pseudomonadota; class Betaproteobacteria; order Burkholderiales; family Burkholderiaceae; genus Burkholderia; species Burkholderia sp. AU6039. Next base: position 1,614,552 of record NZ_NKFK01000003.1, on the reverse strand, counting down.
CGACGTTACCGGCCCGGCTTGTCTTATGCCGGGAATCCTTGCTCGTCGTCGTGCGGCGGCAGATCGAGCACGAGTTTGACGGCGCTGTAGTTGGCCTTGAGCGAAAACACGCGGCCGATCACGAGGAACGTCTGGTGAGAATTCTCGAGTTCGACGAAGTCGCCCGGTTGCGGTACATGCGCGCCCTGGTCGTAGGAGAAGCTGGTGCTGGTTTGCTCGCCAATGGCTTCGGCTGCGTGTTCGGTGAATTCGATCGTGATGTGGGTGGTCATGCGAGCCCCGTTGGGTAATGGAAGAGAGGGAAGAGCGTGGACGCTGCGATTTTCGCATAGCGACGGGGCGGTTCCGGCGGAATTGTCGGGAAGCGACGCGTGCGGGTGGATCCCCGTCACTTCGCCGATTTCCGGTCGAAGGCGGACCGCATGGTCTTGGCCAGCACGTTGCGCAGCGCCAGCCAGAGCAGCTTGATCGCCGCCTCGTCGTTCGGGAAGTTGCCACGCATCTTGCCGCACATGGCGTTGACGGTAAGCCGACAGCCCCTCATCCCGCATCAAACCGACGCGAGCGGCACGCACGTTTCCTATACGTGTTTCGGCGCGGTCCATGTGCAGCATCGTGCACGGATCTGCAGCCGGAGCTAGGACTGGGCAACCGGCGCGGATTATCAAAACCGGTCGGTGATTGCGACCGTCGGCGGGAAGCTGCATCCGGTGGCGTTCTGCGAAGCGCAGGCGCACGCACGATCGTGCGATGGCAGCGGCCCGGCCGAAGCCGGGCGGGGCGCGGAACGAAGCGAGGCTGCGGTTATTTCTGCGCAAACGTGCCTGCTTCCACCAACGTCATCTTGTCGGGGTCCAGGTATGTGCGGATGGCGGTGTTGACCTGTTCGACGGTCAACGCGCGGACGCGCTCGGCATAGGTGTCCAGGTCACTCAGCGGGCGGTCCTGGAGCACCGTCTGGGCGATCATGGCGGCCATCTGCGCGGTGGTTTCCATCGCAACTTGATGGCGGCCGATCATGCCGTCCTTGCGTGCGTCCAGTTCCGCTTGGGTCACGCCCTGTTTCCACCAGGCATCCAGAATCCGGCGCGTGCTGGCGACGCCCTTGTTCAGCAGGGGCGGGGCGAAGCTGCTGGTGATGACGAATCCGCCGTCCATCAGGGAGAGCCCGGACAGGCCGGCGCGGATGCCATAGGTCAGGCCTTCCTTGTCGCGGACTCCTGCCATCAGGCGGCCGGTGAAGCCGTTGCCCAGGATGTTGACACCCGCGCTGAGGGGCAGATAGTCGGCATCGTTGGCGCGCAGGTCGATGGCCTGCCCCAGCATCACGCTGACGGATTCCTTGTCCCCCATGGCGATGCGCTGCGTGTCGGGCCGGCTTGCTTTGCGTGGCGGGCCCTGTCGCACGAGTGCCCGGCCCCCGCTCCAGCCCGCGAAGGCTTCGGTCACCATGGACTGCAGGCGGCGAGGGTCCGCGCCGCCGACCACGACGAGCGTCATGTGGGCGGGCCCGTAATAGGCTTGATGAAAGGCCTTGATGTCGTCCAGCGTGGCAGCGGCGATCGCTTCGAGCATCCGTTCGCGCGGCACCGGTGCGTTGAGGTGGGCAGCGGGGTAAATGGACCGATTCAGCGCCTCGGTGGCCCGAGCCGACGGGTTTTCTGCGGCGTTACGGACCGCGGCCTCTAGCCGGCTCTTGGCCTTGGCCAGCTCCTCCGGCTTGAAGGCCGGCAGGCGCAACTGCTCGGCCATCAGGTCGATCAGCGTCGGCAAATCCTTGGTCAGGCTTTGGCCGTGTATGCCGACGTAGCCGCCGTCGGTCTGGAACGACAACTGAGCACCCAGGCTTTCCAGCAGCGCGGAGATCGCCACCTTGTCGCGACGGGTGCTGCCCTCCTGCAGCAACATGCCCGTCAGCAACGGCACGGCGGGATTGGCCGCCTTGCTGGCCGTGTCGGCATCGCCCAGGGGCATCACCCCGGTAAGGGAGACCATTTCCTGCGGCGACATCGAATAGGTCAATAGCGTGATGCTGCCGGCCTGGGCGCGCACGACGCGCTCGGCGATGCCTGCCTGAGCGGCAACAGGCAGGCATAGCACGGCGAACCACACGAGCCACGTCCGCAGAGGGTTGAAACGAACCTGCTTCATGACGATTTCTCCGGGACGAACCAGCCGGTGGTGCTCTGGTTTTCAACGAGGTACTTGCGGGCGACGCGCTGCACATCGGCGGGCGTCACCTTTTCCAGTTCTTCGAGCTCGGTGACGAACCGTGTCCAGTCGCCCAGCGAGACCGCGTGGCCCAATCGGGCGGACGTCGCGCGGACGCCGTCACGCTGGTAGACCTGATCGGCCCGGTAAGGGCCCAGCACCCGCTGGATATCCTCGCGAGTGACGCCCTCGGTCTTGATCCGCTCCAGTTCGGTCCAGGCGAGTTTCTCGGCCTGCTCGTGTTTCGCGTCGGGCGGCAGGCTGACCGTCACGACGAACGGACCGGGATCGCGCAGCGCATGGAAGCCGGCGCCGGCTTGCGTGGCAACGGTGGTGTCGACCAGTGCGCGATACAGCCGGCTGCTCTTGCCCTGGCTCAATACCAGGCCCAGTACGGTCAACGCAGCCGCATCGGGGTCGAGCGCGCGCGGCCCCTTGAAGGCGATGATCAGACTGCCCGTTGCGCCCGCGCGTTTGAGCACCAGCCTTCGCGGCCCCTGCTGCGGCGGCTCTTCGGTCGTGACAGCGGGAATGGCCTGGGGCGCGCGCGGGATGGCGCCGTAATACTGCCTGACCCACCCCAACGCCTGGTCCGGCCGGAAATCGCCGACCAGGATGACGGTGGCGTTGTCCGGCCAGTAGAAGGTGTCGTAGAAACGGCGCAGCTTGTCCACGCTCGCATGCTCGATGTCGCTGCGCCAGCCGATGGTCGGATGGTGGTAGGGATGCGCCTGGTAAGCCGTGGCCATGACCTGCTGGAACAAGGCGGTGAAAGGACTGTTCTCGCCTCGCTCGTACTCGTTGCGTACGACCGTCATCTCGCTGGCCAGGTCTTCCGGGCGCAGCAGGAGGTTGCGCATGCGGTCGGCCTCGATCGCGATGTAGCCTTCCAGCGCATCGCGCCCGAGCGTGCCGAAGTAGTTGGTCCGGTCCATCGAAGTGGTGGCGTTGAAGGTCGCGCCCACTCGCTCCATGTAGCTGTTCAGTGAATTGCCGAGCGCCTTGTTGTAGTGCCGGCTGCCCTTGAACATCAGGTGCTCGAGCAGGTGAGTGTCGCCGGTCGTGCCCGCGGCTTCGTTGCGTGAACCCACCTGGTACAACACCTGGAAACTGACCACCGTCGCGGCGGAATCGGGCGCGGCAAGCACGGTAAGGCCGTTGGCATCCAGACGGTATTCGTCGATGCCGCCCACGGAGCGCACGTGGGTAAAGCCCGGTACCTCGACGGGTTGGGCCATCGCCGTGCCTGCAATCAACGGGCACAGCGAGAGCCAGGTGCATATCAAACGTCGTACTGACATGTAGCGTCCTTTTGTATAGGCAGGATGAACGCGGAAGATCGGGCGCCGGCCCGGCGGTCAGTTGACAGCGATGCGTCGAGCGCGGCGAGCGTGAAGTTTTTCATACTTTTCGATGCGTGTTGACCGAGGGCGCGTTGCGGGGACATCGCTGCCGTGATGCGCCCGTCGACGGCTAGACGTTGCTTGACCGTCGACGCGTAGCGACAGACAGCGCGATTTCAAAGTGAAAGGGACGCATCGGGCAGCCGTCGCATGACGGCCCGCCGGCGCGTCGCGCATCCGATTCGACGGTCGATGCCGCCGCCGATCGCCTGTTTTGCCTCGCCACCCCTAAATGGCTGTAAACTCACGCTTTTGCTGCCACGCCCCCACATTCCAGATGTCCCAATCCCCCAAAGTAGGGTTCGTATCCCTCGGGTGCCCGAAAGTGATTGAATATATACCAGCTGTTACCACCTCGGAGTGACCCTAGTCAGGGACAGAGACGATGCTGGCAGTGCTAGAATCGTCGCCACATTCTCAAAATGCTGAACAATCGGAGCTGCGGTGGACGGGGTGCGACAACTTGTCGCATCTGAGCCCCAGCCGCTTGCGGTGGGCCGCTGCGAGCAAGGCCACACGATGTTGTCAAGCTCTCCCCTTGAAGAATAACTTTTAAGTTAATATCTTGCGCGTAGAAGCCGTTATCAAACATGCGTGGTCCGTCTACGAGGTGCTTAGTGCTCGTGGCGACCGTGCGTTGGACGACATCAAAGACGGTGACATTGAGCGCTGCTGGGCATTCCTCGAACATGTCGCTAATCATGGACCGGAGGCCTTCGCGGAGAACCGAACCCACGATGTATGTGACGACCCCAAAATTTGGCAGTTTGATGTCTCTGGCACGTTGCGCCTTCTGTATTTCTATGATGACGGGCGGGTGATAGTTCTGGCAAAGATGTTCTACAAGGCGGGGGGTAAGTCTGGGAAGACGCCCAAAGCGCATATCAATGCGGTGAAAGAGGCATACACGGAGTACCAGGAAGCCAAGAAGAACGGCACCTTGGAACTTGTTGAAATCGATGGAGAGGAAGATGAAGATCAGTAGCCGCTACAAGGAAGCCTTCAAGCGCGCACAGAAATCTCCCGAATATTGGACCGAGCGTGCATTGCTCGATTTGTCCCGACAGCTTGTCGAGGCAATGAAGAAACTGGGGCTTACGCAAAAGGCTCTGGCGGAACAGATGGACAAAAAGCCGGAGTTCGTTAGCAGGGTCTTCAGCGGCCGACATAACGTGACGATGGCGACCGCTGCGCAGATCGCGCATGCCCTTGATATGCATCTGGACATCAAACTTGAACCGAACGTCGTAGTCGGTCGCAAGAAGACGTTTAGCGTAACTTCGGACAGCGAATCGTTCGTTCCTCGAGACGGGGTCGTCGTCAGAAGTCGGCGCTTTACCCTCATCCAAGGGGCGAATGAAACCTTTACGTCTGCTCCGACTATCGAGGCTCGCAAAGCGGCATGAATCGAGAACTGCTTGATAAGGTTCTGCCTCATCTGCACGTGCAGACGGCATTCCCGACGCGTATCGATGCAAAGGTCGCTACATGGTTTGACCGTCGGCAGGCATTCGAGAGTTTCACGCGGATCAATTGGGCTGTATCGGAAATATCGGTCGCGGAAGTTGTCTTTCCTGGAGCTCCCGATCAGCAACCCATCAACTTCATGAAATTCATGGCGTCTACTAGAACATGGATTGTCAAAACTGGGGATGAGGGTATTCCGGCTAATGATGCGGAGTTGAATGAAGAAGAGGTGGTCTGTGAGCTCCAAATCGACTTTGCTGTCGAGTACATTGTTGCAGGATGCAAACCGGAGGAATTGCCTCAAGAAGCGGTAAGCGAGTACGCGGCCAACAATATGCCGTACCATCTGTGGCCGTACTATCGCCAGACAGTCCAGGATATCGCGCTTCGGTTGCAGGTTCCGATGCCGACGGTTCCGTTCTTTAGAGTTCCGAAGACGCATCAGCCCGAAAAATAATATACAGAGTCGAGCGAGGCTCAGCGAGTTGAAACGGCGCCGCAAGGGCGCCGTTTCTCATTGCTTGATGTGTTCGGGCGGTTTTGCCAATACCCTCAGGTGCCCGTTGCCGATCAAGAAGTTGCGATACGACCGAATCGCGACGTCCCACACCGCACGCATTACGCTCGGGCCGGCCTCGACGATTTTTCCATTCTGGTCGACGACGGCGAGCGTTGCGGGAATGCCGTCAGGCGTCACGATGCTGAGCCCCTGAAAGCTGACAGCGCTGATCGTGCTCGAAATCGCTGCTGCAATCCGCGTGTCGGCAGTCGGGATTTCCTGTTTCGGTTGTTTCTTCGTCATTCCGACGTACCTCTCACTCGTTTGAATTCGACCACCCATACCCAGGGGTTCGTGTTCCAGCCGTAGCCTCGTGCGGCGTTGAGGCCGTCCCACAGGTCATGAAATGCGCGGATGCTCGGCGGCCGATAGGCGCCAGCGCAATACCCGCGCAGGTGGTGATCCTCGATCGTCACGCCTTCGTCGCGCGCATCCGACTCGCTGATGTTCTGCAGGCGCTCGGCGCGCACGCCGGTGATCTCGAGCGTGATGCGCGATGCCCAGCGCGGCATGTGGATCGCCGGAACCGTGGCGCCTTTCTGACCGCGGTATCCATACAGTTCGACCCACCGGCCGGCCGCGTCGCTCGAATCTTCGATCGCGCGGAACGCGCCATCGGCGGGGTAGCGCACGCCGTCGAGTCCGCTGTCGAGTTCATCCGCGCGGCATGTCTCGCGCACCCATAGCCGGTCGCCGGGCTGTCCGTGAGGGCACGAAAGCTGATGACAATGCTCATCGCCGCGCAGCGCCCACCACAAGCCGGTATTCGGGTCTTCGAAGCCCCAGCAGGTCGGGTCATTCCAGTCCGGGACGTCCTTCGGGCCGCCGCCGATGAAGTCGATACAGGTGCGTTTCGGTATCGCAATGCGGCGCGTCTGCGTCTTCCGGCCTTCGAGGATGGCGCGCACCAGCGGACCGCTGAAAAGAATGGGACGTTCGGTCATAGGTCGAGCTCCTTCGTTTCGGCGAACGTGGTCGTCGCGAGGCGGACCATTGCACCGATGTTCGACGACAGCTTCCACGACGGGTACGTGGTCGCGAGTTGAACCTGCAGCTTCTTCCACTCGCCGAGCGTCATCGTCATGGTGAGCGTCATCGGCACGTCGTCGGACCGCTGGATTTTGAACTCGGATTTCATCGAGCCTCCGGGAATTCGTCGTGAGTGCGGCCGTCGAGGTGGCGGCCGGCAGCGCGCTTGCCGCAACGCCACAAGTCGGGCGAGTCGTCGCAGTGCAGCGTCTCGGCCGCGCGCGGCGTGATCGAGCTGAACGACCACTCGCCGTCCCACCAGTGAGCGGTCGCCTCGGTGCGCTTCTGGGGGCCGGCGATCTCGCCTGGCGCCCACTCGCCCCATTGCTTGAACAGGAACGGCACGCCGGCGGCCGAGCACTGGTCGCGCAGATCGCGAGCCCAGTCGGGGTGCATCGGCCGCGCGCCGGGCCCGCTTTCTCCGCCGACTATTACCCAGTCGATTTCGGGCGAGCTGTACCCCGAACCGTCCTCGGCATATTCGGTGGTCGGCCCGTGAATCCACGGCGCGTCGGCGGGGCAGTTTTCGCAAGACTGCATTTCCCGCATGCAGCAGCCGCCAGTCGGATCGAACCATGCTTGCAGATCGACCGGCCCGAGCAGCGGCTCCATCGATAGAAACCGGCGGCGCGCCGGCGTCATCAGCAGCTTTTCAATGTCGCGATCGGCCTCGGCCTGGTTGACGATCGTCGCGCCGAGCCAGACGTTCGACCACGGCCACGGCGTATTGACGCCGCGGCCAGCGAGCTCAAGCGCCCGGGTGATCATCGGCCCAGCATTGCCGATGCGCTTCGTGAGCAGCAACCAGTCGAGGTGCGGCGTATTCCAGATCAGGTCGATCAGGTCCGCACGCCATGCATCCGGCACCGCGTTATCGAACACGTCGGCGAGCGACGCGCAGAATACGCGCTGGCGCCGGCCGTGCGCGGCGAAGAATTCGGCGTGCCGCGCGTTCCAGCGGATCGGCTCGCGCCACGTGGCCGCAGAGGTGCGCACGCGCTCGCCGTGCGGCCCCCAGACGACCTTGTGCATGCGCTTGTCCATCAGCTGCTCGGCGTAGCAGTGGTCGCACCCGGGCGACACCTTTGTGCAGCCGATAAACGGATTGAAGGTGTGATCCGTCCATTCGATCTTCGAGTTTTCAGCCATTACGCTTTCCTCTCCGCTTGGCATTGACCCGCGCCCAGTACTCCGGGCCGCGCGGGGCGCGCACCTTTTCGCGCAGCTTCATGCAGGCGCGGCAGTGGCGCGTGCCATTTCCGGCGACGTAGGTGTTCTGCTCGTCGAAGGCGTGGCCGCGGATGCAGTGCGTCTGGTTCGCGCGGGCGCTGTCGCGCTTCGCATGGCACAACGTGCACACGGCCTGTACGTCGAGGTGGTGCTCGGCCGCGTAGCCGAGGTGGTGGTCATACTCATGGCGCCGCTCGCCGATCGCGTAGATGTGACCGCAGTCAGCGCAGGGCAGATCGTTGGGGTGCGGCCGCCGGCCGGTTCGTACTTCGACATTGACGCGCTGGCGAGCTTGCACCTTGTCACCGTCGCGCGCCGGTGCAGGTGCTGGGCCGGGACGTCCGGTGGCGCGATTGATGCGCACGGCCGCCGAAGGCTTCGAGTCGCACCACTCGATTTTTGTGTTCTCGCTCATGGTCTGTTGTCCGCACCGCAGTTGGGGCAATCGATGGAATAACGGTCAGCGTCTCGCAGGAAGCGGCCGCATCCGACGCAGTTAACGCGGCCGGCGCGCTGCTTCCGCGGCTTGGTCAGCGTGATTCCGGTTCCAGCGAGCGCCTCGTCGCGCCTGATGTACTGCACGTCGACGGCCGGGCGCGTCTTGGCGTCGATGTACTCCTTCGGCCACGGGATGTCCGTCTCGCGGATGTTGTGGTGCTGCTGCGCGTCGTCGCTGGTGAAAAGCCGAGCTTTGCGCAGATCGGTCGTATAGCCGTCGGGATCGGCCCACCACAGCACGTCGTTGCCGACGAACGAACGGCTGTCCTGAAGGTAGAAAAGTGCGGTCATATCTGGATGTCCACGTATTTGGTGGTGAGGCGCGCTTCTTCGCTGTGGTGACGGCGGTAGATGATGCGAATGCCGCCGCCGAGGTCGAGCGACCGGCCGCGTCCGTTGTCGTCGTTCAGCTCGGCTTGGTGGTCGCAGCAGGCCGAGCGCAGTGTGTTGGCGAGGGCGAGGGGATCGGCCGAATCGCGAATTCGATGAAGGTCCGTTTCATGTCGTCGTGAACGCTACGCCCGAGTATCGACCAGGTGCTGCGGCAAATGTGATCGACGGATACCGTGTACAGTCCATCACTACACGCCGGGACGGGGGCGCCGTCGTAGCCAACTTCTTGCAGCATTTGATTCCGCAGGGCGGCCTCTTCCTGACGGCTGAGCAAGCACTGGATCATGGGTCTCGACTAGCACGCGATGCGATCGCTGCCGGGTTCCAGTGAATTAAGAGCGCACCCATCCTTTCGTCGTTGAACGGATCTTCCCTGCCTTGCGCACCGCCTGAAGGCGCCGGTCAACGATGCGCCACCCCACGACCTCACCGAAGGTGGTCGGCCGCGATTCCTCGCGCGCGAGGCGCTCGCTTTCCTCGCGCACTGCGCCGGTATTGACGGCTGCGAACTTCTTCGGAGTCTCGTCGATCGACTCGAGGATCAGCGCGTCGAGTTTCTGGTACTTGCTCATGATGGGTCTCCTGCGTGGGCAGCGCAGACTGGGCCGTCAGGTTTTCGCTTCCAATGCGTGTATTCGGGAAAGCCCGGGCTCACGAAATGGGCTTCGACGATCGTGGGAAAACCCGGATCGCTGTTCCATGCGAGAACGTCGTCGCACGAGACAATCCCTGCATCGCAGGGGCGTTGAACCGCAACGCTGATCCAGTCGTCCGTCACCTCGTCTCGCGGTTCCGGCAGCGCCAGTTCGCCCCGTTGGATTTTGATCGCGTTGTCGAGGGAATTGATATGCTCGGTCGTGAGCGTTTGCGCACGGTCGGCCCCGATCACGGCGATTGCTGCCGCGATGACGCCGGTCGAGGCTCGCGGCTCCGGCTGCTGGGTGGCGAGAAGGGCGCGGTAGTCGCTGCAAACCGCCTTGACCGCAGTCAGGTAGCCGTCGCTGTTCCAGTCCGCATTGGCATGCCGAGAGGCGAGGTCGTACCACTGTCCCTCGTTCAGCCCGACAGGAGCGGATGCCGGCGCTGGAGGCGCGGCAGCGGCGTCGAGCGCATCGTCCCTGTCCTTCCCCGCATGCTCGGTGGTGTTGAACGCGATGAGCGCCTTCGCACGCATCTCGTAGGAGCGCTCGATTGGCACGAGCGCATAGCCGGCCGGGCTCGCCACCGGTTCCACCGCCTGCGCGGGGCCGATCTTGCCGAGCGCGATCGAGTAGTTCGCGGCCAGCCGAGCGCCAGGCGCGCCGGCGTGCTCGATCATGTCGCGCTTCTTCGCGTCTGACACGCAATCGCGCGGATCGTCGACGTGCATCCATGCGACCGTCGCGTCTCCCGCTCCCACTGCATTGGGCGACGAGGCGCGGGCCGCTTCCACGATCTGGCGCAGCTTCTCGCGCCCGAAGAACACGGCGTTCGCCTTCAGCATCGCGTCGACTGCGTCGATCGCTGCCCGCTCGTCTGCCACTGGCGGTTCGGGCTGAGCGGCCACCACGCGGCGCGCACGCTCCTCCCATGCCGCGCACATCGACTCGTGGTACTTCGTGAAGCCATTAGCATTCGCCCAAGCGATACATGCTGTCCGCTCGTCGGCCGGCGCTGCTTCGTGCTGCTCGACAGGCGCGCTTTGCAGCGCAAGCAGAAAGGCATTCCGCAGCGCGAGACGAGCTGCCACGCGCTCTTTGAGCGGACCGTCCTGCAACGCTTCCTGATAGCCGTCCAACAGAACGTCGAACTCGGTAAGGCGATATGTCTGCGCATCAGCGCGGCTCACTTTCGAACTCGTCCCATTGCCGCTGGCGGCGCGCGCGCCGAGAATGCCGTCGGCGGTCGGGACAACCTCCATCTGATCTGCCTCCTTTCCCGGCCGTTGATTCACTGCCTCGCTAGCCTGTTGGGGAGCGGGGCCCTTTTCGTTTTCGATGCTCATGATGTGGTCCTCGGTGTTCAAGTAGCGGGGGGCAGCGTCAGTGCGATAGCGATCGGGCGCACCCAGACTGGCGTCGCGGATAGCTGGAACGTTTCGCCGGATTCGGCGAGCAGTAGCGTCGTGCCCATCACTTCCGCGATCGCCTGCGCGGCGTCCGGCGGCACTGCGTTGCCGATGCGCTCGCGCCACGCCTGGTCGGACAAGCCGTCGAGCTCGAGCTGTTCTTCCGGTTCGACGAGCGACTGCAGCACGGCCAGTTCCAGCGTCGTGAACGGTCGATGCCACGTACCGTCAAGCGCGCGGATCACGGCGACCGTCTTCTCGTTCGCCGCGGGCAGCCGAGGATCCGCGACGGACCAGCGACCGTTGTCGTGACTGGCGGCCGCCGACACGGCGCCGCTGTGCTGTTCCCAGCCGACGACGCCGTAGTGGCCGCCCGTCAGGTACGCGTCGCCGCGTTCGCGGCGCATGCCCGGGCGCGGATCGGCTACGGCGAATGCGCCTTGACCGCTGTCGCTGCGAGCGATGACCGTGCCGGCCGGCTCGTCGAAGCCGGTCACGCGGTACTTGCCGGCGCCTTCGAAGCCAGTGCTCGCGCGCGGGTCGGCGACGCCCTGACCGCCGGCGCTTGGCCCCGTGCCGCCCGTGACAACGCCGGCCGGCTGATCGAACGGCACGATGCGGAAGCAGTTGTTGTGCTTCACGCCCGTACGCGGGTCCGCAACCGAGAAGCGGCCCTGATTGGGCCACTGCTGCCCGCTGATCGTGCCGCTGGGCTCGTCCCAAGGCACAACGCCGTAGTTCTGCCCGTGGTTCCATGCCGCTGACGGGACCGCGCGCGGGTCGGCGACCGAAAAGCTCCCGTTGCCCGGGCGGCTCGCGCCGGCAACCACGCCGCACGGCTCCTCCCAGCGGTTCACGCCGAGCACGCCGTTGTGCATGTCCGGCACGATCAGGTAATCGCGCAGGTGGCCGTTCTCGATCGCGAGCTTGTTCAGACTGCGCCAGTCGCTGCCCGCTTCAACGAACGCGAGGCGCACCCACGTTTTCCACTGCAGCGACGGCACGCGGTGCATCGGGCCGGCCGCCTCGACGTCGCCGGGCAGGGGCATGCGGCCGAGCAGCGTGCCGACGCCCTGCAGGCGCTTCACGCGGGGCTCGTACAGGAACGGCGGCACCTTCGCCATATGGCGCGCGACGAGCAGGAATCGCTTGCGGCTCTGTGCGAGACCACCGATCACACCGCAGTCATGCGTCGTCTCGTTTACGGCGTAGCCGAAGTGCCGCAGTATCTGCCCGATCTGGTCGAGCAGGTGGCGACCGCGCGTCGCGAGCCGGGGCACGTTTTCGAACACGATCAGCTCGACCGGATCATCCTTCCATGCTTCGCACATCAGCCACACGCAGCGCAGCGTCAGCTCGTTCAGCGCCTGGTACTTCGGCGTTCTGCTGAGCGTTTCCGACAGCAGCCCCGATGCGCCTTTGCACGGCGACGAGATGAACACGCAGTGCGGGTGCTCATAGCCGGCCGCCCGGCGCACGTCCTCCGCAGTCGCCTCGCGCCAGCCGTGCGGCGGTTCGGCTTCGTGGAACGCGGTGTACTGAGCGCGCGTGAAGAGGTCCATAAGCGTGCACGGCGTGCCGACCAGCATTTCGAAATCGCTCGCGGCCGCCGGATCGTTGTCGATGCCGCCAATGCAGCGCCACGTCGCGGTCATGTTGCCGACGCGGGAGGTGGCTTTGGTGAACCCCTTGGCGCCGCCGCCGAGGCCGCAGCAGAAACCGAAGCTGTTGTATACGCGCTGATTGTCCATAGGTGCCACAGGTGAAATCGGAAAAAGAAGGGCGCCGGAATACGGCGCCCCCTTGAATGCCGCGCGGTCCGAGGTAAGCCACGCGGGTGTGCTCTGTTTGATCAGCGAGGCATTCGCTGCGGCTCGGCGCGGCCGCGCGCGGCACGCTTCCACCATTGATCGTCTGCGCCGGGCTTGTGGGCGGTGTACACGCGGCCCAACTGGCCCTTGTCGCGCAGAAAGCCCCATTCCTTGGTGCGGCGCGCGCGGTGCGCGAAGATCGTCCAGCACTCGTGCACGCCGTGGTCGCGCGGCAGGATCACGCGATGGAACGAATCGCCGATCAGTGCGTTGAACCAGCGAACGATCTTCGTGCCGGCACGTGTCTGCTCGTAGTACCAGCCGGCGAGAATCAGCGAGACGGCCCAGGGCCACGGGTGATCGTGCAGGCCACGATCGGGATCGCTATCGACGAAGCGGTGCAGGTACACGCGCACGCCGAAGACCGTGATCAGGTAGTAGCGCTCGAGGTAGGGCCGGCCGGCGTCGCTGATGATCCGGCACGGCAGGCGGCCGCTGACGAAGTAGAGAAGGGCGCGGAGCATGATGTCCAATTGGTCGAGGTGTGGGTGTTTAGTCCGATGAGTCGACGGTTTCGCAGAAGCCGCACATCGTGCACGTGTAGCGGTGCAGGCAGTTGCCAACCCGTTCTTCCTTCATGGAGTGATCGCAGCCGAACTGGAACGCCTTGACGGTGCCGTCGCGGTGGTTGCCGATCAGCGCGAAGCTGATCTGGTTGTTCATGAAGAAAAGCCGCGCGTCTCCGATCGTCGTGCGCAGCCAGCCGGTCGCGATCGGCGAGTACCAAAAGAACCGAGACTTCGCGAACGTATCCCACGTGATCTCGATCCATCCGTTCGGCAACATGTCGCAGCCGTACCCATATTTCGGGTGCGGCTCGCACCCGACCTTTCCGCCCCAGTAGATGTTTTCGATCTGGGCTCGAAAGGCGGCGTCGGCACCACCGATTTTGTCGAGCAACATGTCAGGCCTCCGTTGTCTTCGGCGTCGCGGCGTCGAGGTGCCGGATGAACTCCACGACTTTCTCGGGGATGTGCATGGCGTGGCTGCCGTGCATCGCGGCAAACGCCGGCCGCAGCAAGTTGCGATCGGTGTCGCTGAGCTCGGCGTGTTCGAGGCGCGCGAGCGCACGCCAAAGCGGATCTTGTGTATCGGTCATCGGGGAAACTCCTGTTGAATGACAGCCACGACGCGATCGCACGTTGCGACGTCGAACCAGCCGATGTGACATTCCTCGTGGTTTGCCATATCGAGCTGTCGAGCCAGCCAGACGTACGCGTCAGTGCGCGTCATCGCGCCGGATTGCCAGATCGGGTTGAAGGCGGCTTTCGCGCGTTTCCGCGCGTCGCGAGTCGGCCCGTCGGCCAGCGTGCCGAGTGGGATCGCGGTGAAGGGATGCAGGCCGACATATGCCCGGCAGGACCGACAGAGGAACGCCCACGGCCACTCGCCGTACTCGCGTCCGTAGATCGCCGAGTTGTTCACGATCTCGACGGGACCACCGTCGTACGGGCATGTCGTCGGAGCTGGCAGAGGGTTCTTGACGCGAGCAGTCGCGCGCCGTGATGGATTCCACGGTGTCTTCGTCGTTTGCATGATCAAGTCGAAAAAAACGGGCGCTGTGCGAGCCGCCCATAAAAGAAGCAGCGCATCCGAGGCACCGGAACTCGCGCGGCTTGGTGGGAAGGTGGTCGTGCTACGATCGCCACAAAATCACGCGGGGAGGGCCATGAAAAAGGTGTGGCAGTGGATAGAGGTCGGCTTTGCACTGTGCGCGATTGGTGTTGTGACGGTATTTCTTGTCTATGCTTTCAAAGCGCACAGTGAAGGAGCCGCCGCTTGGATCCAGGCGGTTGGATCCATCGCCGCGATTGGTGTGGCAATCTGGATCGGCAACGAGCAGAACAAGAAGGAAATGGAAAGGACTGAACGCGTTGAGCGGAAGGAGGCGCTACGCTCGCTCACGATTCTGACCGCACTTCTCGAAAATCTTCACGCTACGGCAAAGAGCACCGCCAACGCTATGGAAGATCCGAATGTTGGTGATACCCCTGAAACGCGAAAAACCCTGCTTGTTAGCGTTGAGCAACTGCGGAAGTCATTTTATGAACTGCCGTTACAGTCAATGCCGGATGTCCGGTCTGCTCGGCTGTTAGTTAATATCCGATGGTATGCAGACAATTGCGCCATGCATGCGGAGCAACGAAGCAAAATATCCGAAAGTGTCGGCGGAGCACCGGGAAGGGGGGCGGTTTGGCGTACGAAAGAGAACACGTTGCGTGAATTGCTTGAGGAACTTATCGAAGCGAAGAAGGCATTCGAGTAATCCTTGGCTAACCGTTCAGAACGGCCGGCGCCACTCAGACCGCCGCGAATGCTGCACGGACAGGGTAAATCGCGCGGCAGTGCTGCTATCGCGGCATCCACTGCGTGCCGCGCACGATCCGGCCGACCGGTTCGAGCACGAGCACCTCGGATTCCTTCTCGCTGCGTACGAGCGCGCTGCCGCGGCGCTGGGCTTTCTCGAGCGATGCGTGACGCTTCGGCTTGCAATACCGCCCGACCGTCACGAACAGCGGTGCACGCGCGCCAACCGGGCCGAGCGTCAGTTCGTCGATGCGCGCTTCGAGCGTCGCGGCATTCGCGCGCCAGGTGTCGGCTCGTTGCTGCGCGGCGTCGCGCTCGGCGGCGAGGCGCTCGACGTCGGCCCGCAGGTCCGCAATGATCCGCGCGACGTCGACGATGCCGGCATTCGGGGCCAGTGACGTCTCGACCAGGCCGACCGATACCAGAACCGGCGCTGCTGCGGCCGGCGGCGTCTCGCCGACCGGCGTGTCCGGCTGCGCAGCGCGCGCGAGCCAGTACACGTACTCATTGCCGCCGCCGGCGCGCTTCTCGCGCTCGACGACCGCTTTGCCGAGCATCCGGTTCAATTCCTTCGTCACGTCGAGATGCGGGAGCCCGGTTCCGGTCGCCACGGCCTTCGCCGTGGCTTCCGACGTCGCGGCGAGATACTTCTCGATGTCCTCTCTCACGCTGCCTCCCGTATTGTGTGCTGCGCCGCCGGCGTGACCTGACCATCCTCGACCCAGAAAGCCTCGAAGGCTTCGGGGAGGCCGCCGGGCGCCGTTTTCAGGCTCATGAACACGAGCGCCGTGTCGATCTGGTCGCTGTAGGCGAGATCATCGAGCCAGTAGAACAGACGGTCCCGCTCCGGCCCGACCAGGACGTCCGCACGATCGAGCACGAGCAGCTTCAGGCCCGAGAAGTGGCCGATCGCCGCGGCGATGTGCGCGTCAACGCGCCAGCGTTCCGATTCGGACAGCAGGGCGTACGGGCGTCCTTCGGCGAGGATTTCCATTTCGGGCGTGATCGTCACGTCTGCCCATTCGGACATCTCGGCGAGGTCCGTCAGGCGCTCGTTCATCGGTGTGAGCGCTTCGCTGAGCAGGTCGGCCGGGATGCCGTTCGGCGCGAGCGCGTCGGCGATCGCCTCGTAGGCGGCAACGTCTTCGTGCAGCGCCGCAGCCTGCTTTGCCAGGTCGGCAGCTCCGGCGGCGCGCCGCTCGATTTCGCGAAGCGTCGCGATGTCGGTGTCTAGCTGCTTGCGGCGGCGCTGAAGGTCCGCCAGTTCCGAGCGCGCGGCGTCGCCGCTCTCGCGTGCGGCGGCCGCGCCGCTTTCCTCCGCATCGTCTTCGAGCGCGCGCAGCTGCGTCGCCGCCGAGTCCGCTGCCTCGAGGTCACGTTTGCGGTTTGCGGCTGCGTTCTGCAGCGTCTTCAAACCCTGCTCGTACTCGGGCAGCTTCGCGGCCGCGTCAGCATCGCGCGCGCCGGCCGCGGCCGCCGCCGACAGCACGCCGTTGAGGTAGCGCAGGAGCGCGCCGCACTCGGGGCACGCGCATTCGGCACCGGCCGGCGCCGCGCCGGCGCGGACACGAAGCGCTTCGACCTTGGGCAGGAATTCGGCGAGCTGCTCGTCGGCGAGCTGTGCGAGCTCGACCGCTTTCGCGTAACCGGCGGCGCGCGTGCGCAGGTCGGCGATTTTCGACGCCCGCGCACGTGCCGCGGTGTCCGCCGCGTCAGCTGCGCCGATCTGCTGCTGCAGCTCGCCGATCCGGTCGTCGAGCGCCGCGCGATCACCTGTGAGCTTCCGCAATGCTGCCTCGTCGAACTCGACCGCTGCAGGGCGCCACGTCGCTCCCTTCTGGCTGCCGTAGGTCTCGCCGGTCGCTGTGCGCCACGACTGCTTCGCGCCGCGCGCGCGGTCGGCCGCTTCCTTCTGAGCTGCTTCGAAGCCGGCGCGCAACATCGGCGTGATGGCCGCGAGCCGCGCGGCGGCCGGTGCCGGCACCGCATCGGCGCGAAGCCCGAGCTTATCGAGCAGCCGGAGGCGCATTTCGTCCACGCCGATCTTCACACCCATCAGGTCGTACAGGAACGCCCGGCGCTCGGCCGCGCCAAGGTGCGCGAACCGCTGCGAGTCGAGCACCAGAGGAAGGCGCGGATCCTCGGCGAGCTCGCGCTTCAGCTTGCCGGACGGCAGCATGACGCTGTTCGCCTGCTCGCCGCATGCGACCACGATCTGGCCGCCGTCGGCCCCCTCGGTGACGAGCGAGCTGTATTCCTTCTTCAGGGTCACACGCACGGTATCGCCGGTGAGCGCCATGCGCACGGCTTCCTGCAGGCTGCTCTTGCCGGCGCCGTTCGGGCCCGTGAAGAGAGCGATGGGCTTCGCGAGCCGGATGTCCGCCGTGCGGATCCCGAGCACGTTCGCCACGTAGATGTCGGTGATTTTCACGATTCCTCTCCCTGCCGTCCGCGCGGCCGCAGCACCGTGCGGCCGCCGTCCGAATCCATCGCACTGACAATGCCCTTGGCCTCGAGCAGCTCGATCAGCCGCGCGGCGCGGTTGTAGCCGATCTTGAACTGGCGCTGTACGCTCGAAATCGTCACTTTCTGCTGCTCGATCACGAACGCTTCGACTTGGGCGTAGAGCGGATCCTCGTTGCCGGAGGCGGCTTGTTCCTCGTGCCATTCCTTCCAGCCCTTCACCCATGCGATGCACAGCTCGCCGGCCATCACGGGGCATTCGCTTTCGGGCTTCCCTGCGGCGGCAGCCTGCCGGCCGGCCTGATGCTGCTCTTCGAGCTGCGCTTGCGTCGGACCGTCGCCGAGCTTCGGCACCTCCTTGAATTCGGTGTCGACGACGTCTCCATCGGCTTTTTTGCCGTCCATACCGTCGCCGTCCTTGTCGGTGTACTCGCGACCGAGGTCGAACCCGCGCTGATCGGATTCACCACGAATCTCGTCCATGCCCCCGGTGTGTGCAGCAGCATTCGCGACGACGAGCAGGACTGCTTTGCCTTGTGCGTCGTACAGGTCATGGAGATTCGGCGCCGCGCTGCTGAACTCGACCGCAGCCTTGACGCCATCCTTGATTGTGATTTGCACGAGGTCGCCCTGCACGACAACGCGACCGTCGCTCGCGATCAGGTGCGTCGCCATCTTCACGTTGTGCTCGACGCGCGCACGCAGTCGATCGATGACGTCGTTCTGCTTTTTCTCGGACAGCTTGACCCACAGGTCCGGCAGCAGCTTGATTTCGGTGACGAGCGCGGAGAGCAGGTCTTTGCCGATCGACTCGGCGGTCATCTGGAGTACGTGTTTGTCGGTCATGTCGAAATCCTTGGCGGCGGGAGGCGCGCGTTAGTCAGCGTTGATCGGGTTGCGCGGGCGGCGGCCGGCGGGGGCGGTGTTCTGGGCGGTTGCCTTCCCTGCGGCCGCCTGTTCAGCTGCCGCGGTGATGGCGCGCATGCGCGCCGAGGCGAGGGCGTTCAGCTCGGCCTTGGCGGTTTCATCCGGCACGCCGCTGATCGCGCTGCGGGCGAGGTCGAGGTCTTCGGGCGTCTTGGCGGACTCGATGTCTTCGCGGATGCCCTGCACGAGGCCGGCGACATCGAAGTCGAAACCGCCCTGACCATCACCGCCGTCATCCTGCGGGGCGTCCTGGTCGTCGACGGGATCTGCTTGCGTGGTGGTCGTCGTATCGCCAGTGTCGGCGGAGGTCGCGGCGGTACGCGGCTGGCGTACCGTCTGCGACGTATCTCGCTCAGCGTCGTACGCGCCATGCTGCCAACCCGGCTGGGGATCGGATTGCGTTGCGCGGCCGACTTCCTCGGCCTGTTGCGAGCGTCCAGCGCGCATCTCGTCGAGAGTCGTGCGATTGACCGAGTACGATCCGTCGGGGTTGACGTCCACGATGTCAGCCGCTTCCTCAACAGTGATGAGGCCCATCAGCAGTTCGGGGGCGTAGAGCTTCCCGAAGAACGACGCGGTGCGGTACCGCAGCATCACCTCGTCCATCGTCTGCCACTTGCTGCCATTCTTCGTGTACCAACCTTCCTTGACGGCCATCTCGATCGACACGGCCGGCGATTCGATGCGCTCGCCCGTTTCTTTCTCGATCGCCCACGCAACGCAGACTTTGTCGATGATCGGCACACGCTTCGTGACGTTGCTGCGGTTGCCGTTTTCCCAGACAGTGTCGACGCGCTCCACCGTCTTTTCGCCCAGCACCTTGATGTCGAAGCGCAGCGGCGAGAAGCGGCCGCAGCCGTTCACGGCGGCGATGATCCATTGCGACGACCAGGACGGGCGGCCTTCGACGATGTACAGGTTCTGCATCACCATCAGCGGATCGGCGCCCATGCGCTGCGCCATGTTCAGCGCGACGACTGCGTTCGCGAGCGCGTTCGGGTTCTCGCGCGATTCCTTCACGTTGCCGTACTTATCGAGCTTCTCGATCACTTTGCGGTATGCGGCGGGCACTAGCGTCGACGACGCGAGAAGGTTCGCCGCGCGCTGCATCAGCTCGAACGACTGTAGCGAGCCGAAGCCGGGCGTGACGGTGGGGAGATTTGCCTCGCGCGGAAGGGGCGAGCGGACTGCTTCAAGTGTGGTCGGCGTGGACATGAATACCTCGGTTATTCGTGAAACTGGCAGGCGCCATAGCGCGGGCAGTACTTTCGGTCACAGAGGAGTGACTTCGGATTCGGAAAAAAGCGGCCAGACCGGAACATGTCCGCCGCGAACTGGATCAGTCCAGGCGTATCTTCGGTACCGACCATCACGCGCTTGGCGTTCTTCACCGGTGCGGTCGCGACTTCGGGCGTGCCCTTGGTCTTCAGACCGATGATCTCGGCGGTGTCGCTGATTTCCTCACCGGTCGTGTGCTCGTAGAGCAGCTCGTACGTGCCGATCTGCGGGCCGTGCCCCTTCGTCACTGCGACACCCTGGGCAACAGCCTTCGAACCGCTCTTCAAGTCGGCGATGCCCGGGCCCAGTGCAGTGCGCCGGATGCGCGCGCGGTCCATCGTCCCGGTGAGACGGATCACGATGCCGCCACCACAATCGATGTCGAGCGGCTTCGTCTCCATTTCGACCGCGACGAAGTTGTAGCGCGGTGCGACCTCGAGGCAGTACTTCGTCGTGAGCGAGATGCCGATGCGCTCGGCTTCCTTCAGGTTGAGATCGTCGCTTTCCGGGTTGTACTCGTTCGACGGGTCGTAGAGCTTGTCGATGAACGCGCCGGCCGCGTCGTCGACGGTCAGGCCCGAGCCATCCAGAACGCTCTGGTCATAGACGGCGGTGCCGGCGTGAATCGCGGTGCCGAGCGCGGCGCGCAGGCCGACGACGTTGCGCATGCCGAGGATGTGGATTGCTTCAAAGCGGTATGCGCATTCAAATAGCGAGGCCCATGCTGATGCACGGACGCGAAATATCGATGAAGTTGTCATCGTTGAGCTCCGAAGCCCGGGCGCGCGACTGGCACGAACTCCGGCCATGCCGGAGAATTCGCAAGACGGTGGTGCAGAGCGACGTGATACTCGTGAGTGCACACGAGCAGGTTTTCAGGGCGGTTGTCGCTCTTCACGCCATTGATGTGGTGCACGACCTCGGTGTTTGGATTGCCGGTGCCATGACTGCGCAGAGGGCGGCCAAGCGCCGCCTCGGCGACGAGAATGTGTTCGTAACGCCGCGTGTTTGCCGCGACGCGCACGACCACATAGCCTTGCGTGCTGAACGTGCGATTTCCTATCGCCGCGGCCGTCTTCGCGGCCGCCGCTTTGCCGATGCCATGGCCCTTGAGGTACTTCAGCGGTTGGCCCTTGATCCATCCCTTCGAACGATCGTTGACGGGCGCAAGGCGTGTCGGCCGGCCGCAGCCGCACTGGCAAAGGGCTACGATTGTCGCAGTGGTCATGCTTCACCCTCGACGACGGCCTGCTCGGCCGCCGGCATCTTCTCGATGCACACGTACGGGAAGCGCTGATCGAACGGCTTGATGTGCTTGTAGAAATGCGAGCCGATCGAGTCGGCCGTTCTGAGCGCATCGAAGTTCGTTTGCGTGAAGCCGGTGTAGTGGTACAGCGACGTCGGCGCGCCGGTCTTGCGATCCTTGAAGCGAACCGCGAGTGTCTCGGACTCGGCGTCGTAGCCGATGCTGTGGATCTGCGACGATTCGACGGGTTGGGTGTCGATGGTTTTCATCTCGGTTGCTCCTGACAGAGTGATCGGGGCGTGCGCCGGCAGCGCGCAAACTCGCGGCGCGGTGGCACTGGATTCGACGGGGTGGGCGGAGACTGCGGGCGCGTAATCAGGCGCCGCGGCTAGGAGGCGTTACAGAATGCTGAAGTGCTTGGCGATGCCGTCGACGGCGACAGCGAGAAAGGCGACTGCGACGAGGATCGCGACGACGAGTGCGCGCGCGGCGCGCGGGTGCCGCCGCTCGAAGAGGTCGGCATGATCGGTGAAGCGGCTCATGTGGGCCTCGTGACGAAGGCGGCGACGGCCGTGCCGTCCGCGTTCAACCGGGCGAGCACGAGCGTGCACACTGCGGCGATCGTGAGCGCCACGAGGTAGCCGATTATGGGATTCCACTCGAATAGCCGGTCTAGCAGAGCGCCGAGGAGGTCGAAGGGTGTCATGGTCGGTTGTCCGCGCCACAGTTCGGGCAGTTCTGTGAATATCGATCGGCGTCCCTCAGGAACCGTCCGCATCCAACGCAGTTGAGCTGGAAAGCATGTTGCTTCGCAGGTTTGACCAACGTGATTCCGCTATTGCGCAGCGCGGCGGCGCGATTGACGTATTGCACGTCGACTACGACTCGCGTCTTGCCGTCGATATATTCCTTGGGCCACGGAATGTCGGTCTCGCGCGCGTTGTGCTGCGCCTGGGCCTGCTCTTGAGTGAACAAGCGCGCCTTCGAAAGATCTGTTGTGTAGCCTGCCTCCGCCCACCAAAGCATGTCGTTCCCGACATATGCGCGGCTGTCTTGGACGTAGAACAGGCTGCTCATCCGAGGCTCCGCAAGTAGGGTCCGGCGATCAGTACGCCGTACCAGAGGAACCCGATCGCGACGCCGTACGCGGTGACCCATGCCGAACCCTCGATCACGTAGCGCAGGCGCGATACAGGCGATTGCCTGTATTCACGAAATACAGGCTGTAAGCTGTTGAGGGGCGAGCGCATCAGTGGTTTCTCCGCAGGGTACGCTCGGCGAACGTCGCGACGTTGTGCTTCGTACGGTCGAGGATCTGCTGGGCGATCGTCTCGCTGCCGACCATGGCGATGCCGAGTGCGGCCTTGCTGATCAGCATCTCCATCACGTTCGCGAGGGCATTCGGATTGCCGTACGCACCGGATTCGCGCACGTAGTCGGCGATCAGCTTTTCAGCGAGGTCGCCGCATTGGGCAGGGGATTTAAGCTTGCTCATCGGTCGATTCCAGCGATGGTGATGTGGCGAACGGGATCCGGCACGGGCGTCGGGGCGCGGAAACCTGCTTTCGCAAGTGCGTCGTCGACAACGGCACGGATGCCGGACGTGAGCACGGTCTTCGACGCGACTAGGTGCAGCGCGTCGATCAGGTGCGCCATCGGTTGAAGGTGCGCATCGAGCGACCGATCGGCCGCGAGCGAGCGCGCGTATGCGTCAGCCGAAGCGGTGTCGCCGGCGTCCGACGGCAACTCCCCATACGCGAAGCTCGAATCAGCCCGTTCCTGCGCGAGTTCCTTCGCGCGCTGCAGCCATGCTTGGCCGATTGAGTGCTTGTGCTCGCTCATGCTTCACCTCGCGCGCGGAGCATGGCGTCGGCGAGTTCGTACGCACGAAACACAACCGCGTCGCAGTCCCAGCCGGAAAGGTCAGGATTCGCGCGGATACCTTGCATCGCCTTCGCTGCGAAGTAGTCGCGGAGCGTCATGCCCGATGCGATGCGCTCCAGCTCCTTCTCGTAGCGCGGGCGCAATGCGAACGGGTCCGCGATCGGGAAGGCCGGGCCGCCGGTCTTGGTCGTGTCCATCATGCCTCCTTCGGCTTGTAGAGCATCCAGTCGATCCAGTTGATGCGCGCCTCTCTGCGCTCGAACTTCGTCCATGGGATGCGCCGCGCGTGTTCCGGCTTCAGTTGCTCGTGGTGCATGATCCAGTCGTCGAGGGTCCCGAACGGCGCGATCGCGTTCATGACGTGGACCTTGAGCAACAGCGCCGCCTTGCCGAGCTTCGGGTACGTCATCGATACGCTGTTCAGCGCAAGGCACAGGTGAATGCGGCGGCCTTCCGCGATGATCTGGCGGGCGCAATGCAGGGCAGTGCGCTGGTCCTGGGTGAGTGCCATGTCAGACCTCCACCGGGTTGCCGTCGAGCAGGCGGCGCTCGATCACTGCGAATGCGGGATGGTCGCGATCCGAGCCGGCCATTCGCCGGACCACGCGGATCATGGAGAAGTGCGGGAGCTCACCCCTGACGCTGCAGACGTCGTAGTCCTGCCAGCTCGCACCGCTCTCCATCGGGTGGAACGGCGTCGGCGTGATGCGCAGGGCGCCCGTCGCAGGCGGTGCCGTGAGCCTGTCGAGCGCGAGCCCGGCGTTCTCGGTTTCCAGCTTCTCGACCTTCGCCTCCAGCTCGGCAATGCGTGCAGTCGCGGCGGCGAGGCGCTTGCCGGCGTCCTCCAGCAGCGCGACCGCGAGCGCGGCGGGGTTCGGGCGGAACGCATCGAATTCGTTCAGTTGCAGGAACGCGCGGATCACCGCGAGGGCGCGCTCGTCGCTCACCAGCTTCAGGCTTTGGATGTCCATCCTTTTTCTCCAGGGGTGGGTGGTGCCCGCGCGGGGCGGGCGGCGCTGATCAGCCGTCGAGCGCGTGTCGACCGATGTGGTCGGCGCAGTGGGAGAACCCGCCGTTGCCCGGGCCGAAGCCGCGGCCGCATTGCGAGCAACCGACGTTTTCGAAGCGAGGCGCGGCGCCGGCGAGATCGGCGTCGGCGACGCGACGCTTTATCTCTGCGGCGAGCACGTCCTTGCAGACGTTCCAAACCTCGTACACGTCCTCGATGTAACCGCGGCGCAGCGCGGCGTCGAGCACGGCGATCTGCTCGACGGAGAACGGCAGCACGTCGAACGTGATGGCGTCGGCGATCGCTTCGTTGCGTTCGTCGCGCGCCAGAGCGGCATCGTCTGCCGTGGCCTGCAACTGGTCCGCACGTCGGTCTATCCGTGCGGGCAGGATGCGGACGTTGTTGTGATGAGGTAGAGGAGTGTTCATAGCGCCCTCTGTTTAAAGTAGGATTGCTAATCAAACGGCAGTCTTGAACTGCAATGCTGCGAGCGCAGCTCTCACTGGTGACGCCTCGAGATTACGAACCGCCACCGGTCAGAACTGTGAGAAGTGCCGGTTACGTTATCCGGCGCCGGTTAGCATCCCGGCCGTCCTCTTGACCTTCCGTCGGCTTGCCAAGCCCGCTTTCTGAGGTGACGGGCCCAATTCGTTTATTCCTCGCAGGGCTGGCGAGTCGCGCTCACCGATGGAGTTGGATGTCCATCTACCCGGGCGCATTTTCGATACGGGCTCATGGAGCCGGGCCGGCGCTGATCTCCGGCTTCGGGACTCCAGCATTCGACTGGGTGCGCATCAGCCTGCGCATTCCGGCTCCATGAGACTGCATCACTCGCGCGCCCGGCTACTCCCGGCCGTGCCGGCTCCGGGCCGCGCGAGGTTTGTGCCGATTACGACGCCATCGGTCACGTGGTGCTGGCTGTCTTGCATCAGGTTCGTTCAAGCCTGCAAGCGGTAGCCAAACATCGGCCTAGCGCGCTGCGCCTGTCCTGATTCACGACGCTGATCGCGCCGGCCGGTTGCTCCGCAAGTGCGGTCCCGGCTTACCTTCGATTGTTAGAGAGCGATCCGCTTTGGGCGGTGGCGCGGCGTCGGTGCCGCGTTGAACGAATAATCACATACGTGATTTAGCACAGTCAACACAAATGTGATTTTGGTGGGAAAAGTTTGTAACAAGGGGCGGTGAGCGTGCGGCTGAGGCCCCGCCATTAAGCAGTTGCTGACACCAGTTGAAAGCTACCCGGATCTGGTACTAAACTACTGTACATTCATACAGTGTTCGATGCAGAGAGACGAGGGCGACTGATGAAACAAGAAGTGAAGGTGCGTCTGCGATGCAAGCCTGGGGATTTGGCGATCGTGACGAAGTGCGGGGTGTCCGATCGGATCGGGCTACTGGTGCGGGTGATTGAGAGATGCTGGGACGGGCAGCACGACTGGCTCGTAATACTGCAAGGGCCGGGGGTTTGGGCGCGCGGCGCTGTAACGGGGGACGTTACTCTGCGCCGGCGTGCATTGCTAAACGACTGGAATTTGACGCCTATCAGCGGGACGGGTCTTCCAGGCGAAATGGCTCGTCCGGATTCGGAAGCATCCGAAGCATCAGCGCGAACGTTTGTGCCGGCTCACCAGCCTTGTCTGCCTTAAGGATGGCGTCGATTAGTGCCTTCGCGCCTGCGCTCGCGGTAACCAGCGCGGAATCGTAGCTTTCCGCGGTATCGGCATCCGACGTCGGTTTGCCTTTCCCCTCGGCGAGCCATAGCGCACTCACGCCGAGCGTGTCGGCAATTTGAGGAAGGCGGCGGGCGCTATTGCGTGTCCCGGCCTCCAAATTCCCAATCGTCGATTGGGAAACGCCGGCCTTTTCTCCCAATTCCTCTTGGGATAGGCCGGCTCGGGCTCGCGCCCATTTCAGTCTGTCGGCTAGCGTGTACATATCACAATCGTAATAGAACGACCCATTCGATTTGTGTTGACCGCATCAAACACAAATGTGATACTGGGCCATGGACATCCAAAAAGCCGTCTCCGATCTCCTTGGTTCGGGGCTCACCCAATCCCAGCTGGCCGGACTGATTCCGTGCTCGCAATCCCTCATTTCCGCGCTTCTCAGGGGAGCCCGCGGCTCGCGTGTTTCGTTTGCGATCGCGAGTCGCGTGATGGCCCTGCATGCGGAACGGTGTGCGTCCGTGAACGAGAGCGCGTGAAGCGGGTGTCCTCGGGCCGAGCGATGTTCGGGCCGCCTCGATTTTTTGTGACGTAGCCGGTTCGTTCATCGCGGCAGGACTGTTTTCTCCAATGTTGGCCAGGTGTGGACCTGGCCTTTATTTCGAGCCCGGCCTAACTGGGTAAGCAAGTGGGTAATCAACTGGGTAACGATTGATTTTTCGTATGAACCAGACCGAATTCAGGATGTTTGCGCCGTGGGTTCAGGCGGCGACGCTGCCGGACGGGGAAATCGAAGCGATGAGCTTCGAGGACTGCCTCGCGCACGCGCTCGAGCTCGGGCTGCGGCGCTTCGATCGCAAGACGCTCGCGCGCAACTGCGACATTCACTATCCGCACTTCGGCGACCTGGTCGCCGGCCGTCGGCCGTTTCCGGCGACGAAGCTGCACCTGTTCTGCATGTTCACGGGCTGCGACTACCCGCGCCAGTGGCTCGCCATCCAGGAACGCAAGGCGATCGACGAATACCGCCGGCTCAGCCAGCAGGCGATCGGCGAGTTCGTGCAGCAGGCGTTCGGCCAGCGGCAGGCGGCGGCATGACGCTGATTCTCAGCCAGCGCGACGTCGGCAAGCCGTTCGCCCGAAAGCTCGGGCGCCCCATGACCTACCTCGGCATCGTCGAGAACAAGCACCTTTTCATCTTCCGCGATCCCCCGCAGGACTACCTCGCGTTCCGTCCGGACCAGCTCTGGATGCTCGAGCGCGTGCGGCCCGAGGCGGCGCCGATCGAAGCCCAGAAGGAGGGCGGACCGTGCTGACATCGCTCACAACGTGCAATTCAGGGTTTGGTCGCAGGCGCATAGCTTTTGCGGAAGGCATGAGAGCAATCGCCGATAGTTTCCGATCCTCTGTCGATCATGTTGAACGCCTCAAGAAGAATGGAATTGACGAATTCGAGACACTCCTGCCGACTTTCCTTCGTGGGTTTGGGCTTCTCTCCTTCCGTTGCAATGATCTGTTTAGCAATTCGAATTCTGTCAAGCGCTGCCGTGAAATTCTCAGCGCAGTGATTTCCGAGAGGGATCAAAGGAGCCAGCTCGTCGATTTCGATTGCAGGGATCTCAGCAAGCACCACCCCGATTGCTGGAATAGTCGCAGGGCCGCAACCGTTTGCCAGCGCCTCCGAAATGTTCCGCTGTATCGAACGAAGCATGCCGTGAACAACGCCAATGCGTGCATACATTCCCGATGCGCTAACACGTGCGGCAGCGAGTTCATCTCGCTGCTTTCGGCGCGTATCAGCGGAGGCAATATGGAGCGCGACAATTACTGCGCCACAGGTTCCAATCGCGGCCGCGATATCCCAGAAATCCTTCGTCGATCCGACCGCCAGCGCGACGATCGTCCATACGCGGTACACAGCCAAGAATCCGATTGCGATCAGCAGCCAGACGAACGCCAGCTGCGTGACTTCCCACGCGCGTTTCATGCTTCCCCCGTTTTCAATTTTTGGGCGATCGTAGCACGCCCGGCGGAGGGCGCATGAATTGGAACCACGACGATCTCGCGCGAGATCTCGCCGCGCATCTTCGCGGCGCGTCCGATCGCCTCGTATGGACCGACATGCAGCTCGGGCCGGCCGGCTCGCCGCGGCCGGACGTCTACACCGTGCCATGCTCGTTCTCGCGGTTCCAGCCGGTCGCCTACGAATGCAAGATCAGCGTCGCCGACTTCCGCCGCGACGTGACGGCGGGGAAGTGGACGTCATACCTGCGCTTCGCCGCGGGCGTGATCTTCGCTGCGCCGGCCGGCCTGCTGAAGAAGGAAGACATCCCGGCCGGCTGCGGCCTGATCGTGCGGGGCCCGGACGGCTGGCGCTCGCTGAAGGGGCCGACGCTGAAGAACGTCGACAACCTGCCGCGCGACGCGTGGATCAAGCTGATCATCGACGGAATGGCTCGGCTCGCGAACTCGAACCTCGAACAGCTTCGGGTCGGGCTCCATAACGAGTGGACGCTCGAGAAGAAGATTCGACAGCGGCTCGGCGACATCGTCGCGGATGCCGTGAGAGATCGGCTGCACGCGGAACGGCGCCTTGAGGTTGCCACCGAGCGGCTGGAAGGGCTGGCGCAAGAAGCCGAAGACGAGCGCCGCCTGATCCTCGATCGGGCGAAGGAGAGTGCCCATCGCGATGCCGCCCAGATCGACAGCGCTCGCATCGAGCTCGCGCATGCGCTCGGGCTTCCGGGGAGCGCTGGGGCGTGGGAAATTGCCAGCGCCTGCAAGCAAGCCGCGCGCCGGGTCAGTATCGATTCCGAGGTCAAGCGACTCCGTCAGCAGCTCGAGCGCGTCCAGGTTGCGATCGAATCGGCTGCCGAGCCGCTGCCGCACATTGCGCGGGAGGTCGCGTGAACTGGATCGATAGATCACATCGCGGCGACTGCCGCGACCTGATGCGCGCGATGATCGCCGACGGCGTGCGCGTCCAGACGATCGTGACGTCGCCGCCGTACTGGGGGCTGCGCGACTATGGGGTTGACGGTCAGATCGGCCTCGAACCGACATTGCGCGAGTTCATCAGCACGATGGTCGACGTGTTCGACCTCGCGCGCCAGCTCCTCGCCGCCGATGGTATCGCCTGGGTGAACATGGGTGACGGATACATCGCGAGCCGGCCAGACGGCATCAAGCCGAAAGAACTGACCGGTCAGCCTTGGCGCTTGGCATTTGCGCTGCAGGACGCCGGCTGGTATCTGCGTCAGGACATCGTCTGGCACAAGCCGAACCCGATGCCCGAGAGCGTGCGCAATCGCTGTACAAAGGCGCACGAGTACCTGTTCCTGCTCAGCAAGAGCGAAAAGTACTTCTACGACTTTGACGCGATGCAGGAGCCTGTCAGCGGTACCGCGCATGCGCGCGGATCTGGCGTCAACCCGAAGGCGCGTGAGCCGGCTGGATGGGATACGGGCCCTGGCGGCCACCGGGAGAAGGCCGGCCGCTACGCCGGCACGGGCGTCGGTTTCGGCCGCGGCTATGACGCTGTCGCCAAGCCGCGCGCGAAGCAGAACGCGTCGTTCTCTGGCTCGGTGAACGAGCAGGTGACCACGCGCAACCGCCGAAGCGTCTGGACGATCCCGACGCAGGCGTTCGACGGCGCACATTTCGCCACATTCCCCGAAGCGCTGGTCGAGCCGTGCGTGCTCGCCGGCAGCCGGCCGGGCGACGTCGTGTTCGATCCGTTCTTCGGCAGCGGCACCACGGGCCAGGTCGCGCAGCGGCTTGGTCGGCGCTTTCTCGGCTGCGAGCTTAACCCTGAATATGAGGCGCTGCAGCGCGATCGCTTGCGGCAGCCGAGCCTGATGCTGGAATCTGCATGAATCAGCTCCCGAATCCTCTCACCCCAGCGGACTGCAATCTCCGCGACTTCCCGTTCATGCCGATCGAGGTGAAGCGGCTCCTCACGTCCGAAACGTGGATCCTCGGCAGCGGCGATGAGCGTGCGGCCGCGATCTCGTTGTGGCTGGAGAGCTGGCACCAGATCCCGGCCGCCAGCCTGCCGGCCGACGACCGCATGCTCGGCCATCTGTCGCAGGCGAAGAACTGGAAGCGCGTGAAGGACCACGCGCTGCGTGGCTGGGTGAAGTGTGCCGATGGCCGTCTGTATCACCCCGTGGCCGCCGAAAAGGTGCTGGAGGCGTGGCTGTCGAAGCTCACGAGCAGCCTGTCCGGTTCGGTCGGCAACGCCAAGCGCTGGGGCATCGAGATCGATACGGTCGCCGTGCGCGCGCAGGTTGTTGAGGCCGCCACGCTACTAAAGGGCGTCGCCCCCCAATCCGAATGGCTGCGAAAAAAGCAGGTGAAGGACATCGTATCCGATTCGCGTCGCGATCCCGACCCGATCGCCCCCCGATCACCTGAAGCATCGCCCCCCGATTCGCCCCCCGATCGCAAGAGAGAAGGAGAGGGAGAAGTAAACGTAAACCTAAGCGGCGGCGGCACAGCACAGGCAGTAGCGGGCGACCCGCCGATCGCCGCCGCCGCTTTCGTCGAAATCCTTCGCTCGTCGGGCGTCGGCTTCGCCGCCGATGACGCGCGATTGGCGAGCTGGCCCGGGCGCGGCGTGACGGCCGACGACTTGCGTGCTGCCATCGCCACGGGCCGCAAGCGGCGTGAGCGCGAGTGCTCCGAGCAGCCGCTCAACGCCGGGTTGCTCGACTTGATCCTCGGCGATCTGCTCGCCGCGCGCGCCGCGAAGCCAGTGCCCGGGACGCGCGCCGTCGGCGACTGGTGGCGCTCGTGGACCGGAATCGTCGAGCACGGCGGCACGCTCGGCGTCGAGCAGGGTCGCGACGAACCTCCGTTCGATTTCAAGCTGCGCGTGTTCGACGCCGCGGGCGACGGCCCGTGGTGGGACGACCACAACCGCGCGTTTCGCAACACTGCCGGCCCCGTCTCGGCCGGCGCTTTGATGGGGGAAGGGCGATGAACTGCAAAGTCGGCGACATGGCCGTGATCACGTGCGGCAAAGCCCGCGACCGCATCGTCGAGGTGAAAGCACCCTACGGCGACTACCTGGGCTTCGGCTTCTGCTGGTACGTCGAGGCACCGACACCGATCCCGGGGACGGACGTTCTCACGTTTCGGCCGTGCGAGCTCAAGACCGGATGGATTCCGGACGCGTGGTTGCGCCCGATCAGCGGCGTGCCGGTGACCGACGACGTGAGCGACGAGGTGACGGCATGAAGCGGATCACGAAAGCGATGAAGCAGGCCGGCGGCCATCGCTACTGCTGCGAATGCGCGGCTCATGGCCCGCGCGTGAAGGCGCAATGGACGCACAAGGGGCGCGACTACTGCGATGCGCACAAGCCGGCCGAGACGGCGGAGCGGCCCTCGCGCGAGGTGTCGGCATGCTGATCAAAATCTCCCGCGACACGTTTGTCTGCGTGCACCGGCAGGGCTTCTTCTTCCGCCTGCGCGGCAAGGGGCTTGCATTCGAGATCGACCACCGGCGCTACTTCTCGGAGCGCTATGGCTACCGCAAGGTCTACCGCTTCGGCCGGCTCTCGCTGGAGGTGCTTCGATGAGCCAGCAAACCCTCATCACGGCCTCGCCGGTCGCGCGCCGCGTCGAGTTCGTCGTTCCCGGTACGCCGGTCGCGAAGGGACGCCCGAAGTTCGCGCGCCGCGGCGCGCACGTCACGACCTACACGCCTGAGAAGACCGAGCGATACGAGAACCTCGTGAAGATGGCCGCCCGCGCAGCGATGCGCAGCGCCACGCCATACGCCGGCCCGATCCGCCTGATCGTGCACATCGGCCTGCCGATCCCGGCGAGTTGGTCGATGAGGCGCCAGGGCGAAGCTGCCGTCGGCGCCATCGGCGCGACGAAGAAGCCGGATGCCGACAACGTTGTCAAGGCGTTGAAAGACGGCATGAACGGAGTGGTGTACGTCGACGACGGCCAGGTCGTCGACCTCTGGGTGTCGAAGCGTTACGCGCGCACGCCGGGTGTGCGGGTCGAGGCGATCGAGTTGAATCTGAAGTCAGCATAAGGAGCGGGGCCTTGAAAGCAAAAAGCAAACTCACCATCAACGGGCTGATCGGAGTGATGAAGCCCGGCATCCGATATTCGGCGCACGACCTCGCTCGACGCTTGAAGCACCCCGTGTCGTCGGTGCGCCAGCTGCTCGCGCTCGACGTCGCGCTCGCGCGGCTCGACTGCCATTCGGAGAGCCGCGGCCGCGTGTACTCGCTCGCGGGCACGAGCCGCTCGCCGGGCTCGCACGTCGACACGCGCATCCGTCCGGACTTCACGAGCAACCTGACGGGTTACATGCTCGAGCTCAACACGCGGCAGGCGCTGGCGATGACGACGCGAGGTGCACGATGAGCGACGTCGTCGAGTTCAAGTCGGCGTTCGACGCCGTGCGCTTTGCGCTCTGCTACTCGGGGCAGCAGTACGGCGAGACGATGATGGCGAAGCGTCTGCGCGGCGAGTCGATCGGTACCGGCATGGGTCTGGTCGGGCTCGACGGCGCCGGCCAGGCAGGGGAGATCCGGCGGCACCTCTGGGAACTGCCCGAGTTGCACCTCTCCGTGATCGTCGCGCGCGCCGCACCGCACGACCTGCCGTGCTCATGCGGCGCGGCGTGCTGCAGCGGCCGGACGCCGAATCTCGAATGGCAGGCGGCGATCGGGTGGCTGATCCGAGCGTCTGCCGCATACTGCTCGGGCTTCTCGCACTATCGTGTGCGTCGGGCGATCATCGAGCGTCTGTTCGGCGTGAAGTGCGACCTGGTCGACATCGCGCACGACTGCGAGGCGCACGTGAACACCGTCAGCAAGCACAACTCCGCGGTGCGAAAGTGGATCGTGGGCGATAAGAAGGCCGGCGAGGCGGGCGTCGAGGGGCTCGCATGGTCGGTGATCGAGCGACGGTTCAGCGAGCTCGGATTACTGCAGGAACGATCGACCGCTTGACAATGTGTGTTTCGCACACAATAATCCGCGATATTCGATACACGTCATACGTGCGTCCAAAGCAAAAAAGCCCGCGAAAGCGGGCTTTTGCGTTTCTGCGCTCTATCCTCGGTTGCCAGCCAGCGTCCGACGATTAGGGTTTCACTGTGCTCGGGAAACCACCACCGAGCGAGCTCTTCGGGGTGAGCTCGTCGATGAGCATTTGGGCTCGGCCTTCGATCACGATCTTCGTCAGATCTTCGACGGACGTCTCGCCCTCGAACGAGGTGGCTTGTGCGACATTGGACAGCGCCTCGTCCGCGACCAATCGAACCACCTCGGGACGGTTTTCGGAGATGCGTTTCAGAATCGCATCGATGAGCAGGGAATTGGCCTCGGTGATTGCTCGGTCGACCACATCCTTCGGGTACTTTGACAGGTCCATGGCACTTCTCGGTTAGCTGGCACATGCCAGCTAAATGACGTATAGCCGTCGATCCTGAATTCAAGGGCGCCAATCCGGCCCGGAGCAAAAAAATGTCGCGTGCGCGTCGGTCCGATGTTGCGGTCGTAGCAGCCGGCACCCGTCCTGCGCCGCCCGATATGCTCTTCGACGAGTCGAACTGGTTTCGCCATCTCGCGCCAGCCGACGGCGTCGCCGAGTGGGTGACCAAAACGTTCCTGCGCGACGGCGCGCCGCTGCATAACGAAGATCACGCGCACCTGGTCGACGCGGACGTCGCCTACCTCTGGGCCGCCGTCGAGAACGTGCGCCAGATGCGCCGCGTCGTCGGCCAGTGCGAAGAGGTGATGATCCGCGCCGGCGGCTGGCAGCGCGCGCGGCAGGAGCAGCAGCTCTGCGAATGGTTCGGCCGCGTGCCGGCGTTCCTGATCACGCTCGACGCGCATTACGCGCGCGAGTGCAATGACCTGCAGTGGTGCGCGCTCATCGAGCATGAGCTGTATCACATCGGTCAGCGTGCTGACGGGTTCGGCGCGCCGGCCTTCACGAAGGATGGCATGCCGAAGCTCGGCATCCGCGGGCACGACGTCGAGGAATTCGTCGGGATCGTCCGACGCTACGGCGTCGGCGGCGGGGCCGGCGACACCGCGAAGCTTGTCGACGCCGCGCGACGCGCACCGGAGGTCGGCCACGTCAATATCGCCCGGGCCTGCGGCACCTGCATCCTGCGGGCCGCAT
This sequence comes from Burkholderia sp. AU6039, assembly GCF_002223365.1. Taxonomy (NCBI): domain Bacteria; kingdom Pseudomonadati; phylum Pseudomonadota; class Betaproteobacteria; order Burkholderiales; family Burkholderiaceae; genus Burkholderia; species Burkholderia sp. AU6039. The sequence goes on along the minus strand of NZ_NKFK01000003.1, from coordinate 1,580,904 downwards.
AGCAACCTGAACGTTTTCCGCCATGGCCGCACTTCCCGAACCGATCAAGGTGTTCGTCACGCAGGCGCTCGCCTGTTTCGACACGCCGTCGCGCGCCGCGAAGGCCGTGCGCGCGGAGTTCGGCGTCGAGGTGTCGCCGCAGCAGTGCGAGCGGTACGACCCGACGAAGCGCGCCGGCTCGGCGCTCAGCAAGAAGTACCGCGAGATCTTCGAGCGCACGCGAGACGAGTTCCTGAAAGACACCTCGCGCATCGGCGTCGCGCACCGCGCGGTTCGCCTGCGCAAGCTCGACCGCGCCGTTGGCGTCGCCGAGGAGCGCGGCAACATCCCGCTGATGGCTCAACTGCTCGAACAGGCAGCCAAGGAATCAGGGGACGCATTCACGAACAAGCACCGGCTCGAACATACCGGTAAGGACGGCGCCCCAATCGATCAGAGGACGGTCGTCGTCGATGAAAAGCAGGTCGCAGACGCCGTCGCCAAGCTCGAAGACGAGTATTGACCCCGCCATCGAGTGGGCCGTCCTGAAGGCGAAGTGCGAGCGGGACCACCTGTTTTTCAGCCGGTACTTCTTCAAGCATCGGCAGGCGATCAAGTTCCGGGTCAACTGGCACCACGTGCTGATCGCCGACACGGTGCAGCGCGTGATCGACGGCAAGCTGAAGAACGTCGTCATCAACGTGCCGCCGGGCTCGTCGAAGACTGAGCTGGTCGCGATCAACCTGATCGCGCGCGGGCTCGCGCTGAACCCGCGCGCGCGATTCCTGCACATCAGCTACTCGGACGACCTGGCGCTGTTGAACAGCGAGACGGCGCGCGACATCGTCGAGTCCGGCGAGTTTCAGGCGCTGTGGCCGCTCCCGATCGCCGACGATGCGAAGTCGAAGAAGCGCTGGAACGTGATGATCGACGGCCGCAAGGCCGGCGGCGTGTACGCCGTTTCGCTCGGCGGCCAGATCACCGGCTTCCGCGCCGGGCACATGACCGAGGGCTGGCAGGGCGCGATCATCATCGACGACCCGCTGAAGGTCGACGACGCATACAGCAAGACCGCGCGCGACAAGGCGAACCGCAAGCTGCTGTCGACCGTGAAGAGCCGTAAGGCGAATCCCGACACGCCGATCATCGTGATCATGCAGCGGCTCGCCGAGGAAGACCCGACGGGCTTCATCAAGGCCGGCAAGCTGCCAGGCGACTGGGAGTTCATCGAGATCCCGGCGCTGATCACGGACGAGTACGTCGCGAAGCTGCCGGCGCACATCCGCGACCGCGTCGAGTGCGACGAGCGAGACGAGGGCGGCCGGTTCAGCTACTGGCCGTACAAGGAACCGCTGCAGGAACTGCTCGCGTCCGAGAAGGCCGACGCGTACGTGTTCAACGGGCAGTACATGCAGCGTCCGTCGCCTCTGGGCGGCGGGATCATCCAAAGCGGCAAGTTCCTGCGCTACGGCGCGCTGCCGCAGTTGCAGTACCGGAAGATTTTCGCGGACACGGCGCAGAAGACCGCCGAGCGGAACGACTACAGCGTGTTCGAGTGCTGGGGCCTCGGGTACGACAACCGTGTGTACCTGATCGACCTGGTGCGCGGGAAGTGGAAGGCCCCCGAGCTGAAGCGCCGCGCGATCGACTTCTGGAACAAGCACGCGGCGATCGGCGCAGACGACCCCGGCGCACCGGTGCTGCGGCAGATGAAGGTCGAGGACAAGTCCAGCGGTACCGGGCTGATTCAGGACATTCAGGCCGAGGGAGGCATCCCGATCGAGGGCATCGAGCGCGTGAAGGACAAGCTGACGCGTGTGATGGACGTCGTGAGCCATATCGACTCGGGCAACGTCGGCGTCCCGCTGGATGCCCCATGGGTCAGCGACTTCTTGACCGAGTGCGACTCGTTCACGGCTGACGACACGCACATGCACGACGACCAGATCGATCCGATGGTCGACGCAATCAACGACATGCTGGGAGGCGCGAAGGACCTGTCGGTCTGGGAGCGGCTTGCCGGTTGAGTACGACAGGATTTCCCGGAATGTCGAAACGGAAGCAACAGACCCGGCCGCCGCGCGCGCCGGCGGCAACGCACGCCCATCGCACGGTCGACTCGTTCGCCAACTTCGAGGCGCGGCTGGGCTGGGGCGCCGATAACCAGGCGTCGGCAGCGCAGTACACGCTGACGTATCAGAGCCGCAACCGCGTTTGGCTGGAGGCCGCATATCGTGGGTCGTGGATCGTGCGCGCCGCGGTGGACGCGATCCCGGAGGACATGACCCGCAAGGGCATCGAGATGTCCGGGCTCGATCCGACGGATGTGTCGAAGATGGAGACGGCGCTGACGCGCAAGGCGATCTGGGACCAGCTCTGCGACACCGGCAAGTGGGCGCAGCTGTACGGCGGCGCGATCGCCGTGATGCTGATCGACGGTCAGGACATGTCGCAGCCGCTTCGGCGCGAGACCATCGGGAAAGGCCAGTTCAAGGGCCTGCTCGTGCTCGACCGCTGGATGGTTGCGCCGCCGGTCGGCGAAGTCGTGACCGAGTTCGGTCCCGACCTCGGCATGCCGAAGTTCTACGATGTGCTGCCGACGGCGATCGGGTTGCCGCAGGGGCGTATTCACCACTCGCGCGTGCTGCGAATGGATGGCGAAGCACTGCCGTTCTACCAGCGCATCAGCGAAAACGGATGGGGCCTGTCGATTCTCGAGCCGATGTGGGATCGGCTGATCGCGTTCGACAGCGCGACGGTCGGCGCCGGTCAGCTCGTCTACAAAGCGCATCTGCGCACGCTGAGCGTCGAGAAGTTGCGCGAGATCATCGCGGCGGGCGGCCCGGCGCTCAATGGCCTGCTGAAGCAGGTCGAAATGATCCGGCTCGGGCAGTCGAACGAGGGCATCACTCTCATCGACTCGACCGACAAGTTCGAGACGCACCAGTACGCGTTCAGCGGGCTGTCCGACGTCTTGCTGCAGTTCGCGATGCAGCTCAGCGGCGCGACGGGCATCCCGCTCGATCGGCTGTTCGGTCAGCAGCCGGCCGGCCTGAGCGACACCGGCGAAGGGTCGCGCCTGCTGTATCACGAGAAGGTGCACACGCGTCAGGAGCGGCGGCTGCGTAACCCGCTGCACGGGCTGCTCGACGTGATGTGCCGGTCGGAAATCGGCCAGCCGCTCCCCGAGGACTTCTCGTACGAGTTCAACCCGCTGCAGGAGATGTCGGCCGCCGAGAAGGCGGAGATCGGCAACAAAACGGTCGACTCGGTGACGAAGGCCGTCGACGCCGACCTGATTCCGCGCAGCCAAGGCATGCGCGAGTTGAAGGCGTCGTCGCCCGACACCGGCATGTTCGGCGACATCCCTGACGAAGCGATCGAGCAGGCCGAGCGCGACGAGGAAGGCGAGGACCCGCCGGGAACTGATCCGGCGCTTCCGCTCGGCCCGGCGCCCGGCGCGGCCGCGCGAACGAACGATTCTCTGCTTCGCAGGCTATTCCGACGTCGATGATCCTCACCCTCGATCGAAAGCGCGACCGGCGCAAGAACCCGGTCCGGCTGAGCGGTGCCGAGCGGCAGTATGGCAGCCAGTTGCGAAAAATCGCTCATCAGGTCGGTGTTCTCGTGAACGGCTTTCCGGCCGATGACGCGTCGTATGCGCCGACGATCGAGGAACTGTTGCGTCGGTATGCCGAGGCGCTGGCCCCGTGGGCCGAGGCGACGGCGGCGCGCATGATCGCCGACCTGAATCGGCGCGACGAGCAGATGTGGATGAAGCAGGCCGCCGACATGTCGCGCGCGCTGCGCGACGAGATCCGCGGCGCGGCCACCGGCGAGACGATGCGCGCTCTCCTGTCCGAGCAGGTGCGCCTGATCAAGTCGATTCCGCTCGACGCAGCCGAGCGGGTGCATCGATTGACGCTCGAGGGAATCGTCGACGGCACGCGTGCTGCGCAGATCTCGAAGGCGATTCAGGAGTCTGGGCAGGTCGCGAAAAGCCGGGCCGACACGATCGCGAGAACCGAGGTCAGTCGAACGGCCGCGACCCTCACCGAGGCGCGTGCGCTCGACGTCGGCAGCCCGGGATATTTCTGGCGGACGTCGGGAGACTCGGACGTGCGCGAGGACCATCGCGAGCTGGAAGGCAAGTTTTTCACATGGGACAAGCCGCCGATCGCGGATAAGCGGACCGGCGCGCGGGCGCATCCGGGCTGCATCTACAACTGCCGATGCTGGGCGGAAGTGGTTTTGCCGTCGGCTTGATTTTGCGAGATGAGAGGGGCCGGTCGTTGGCCTTCGTTTTGAGTAGTTGCCGGGCCGAGCCCGCATGACCCGACAGGCCCATGGCAAAGCATCTGCATATCTACTTCCACACGTATGACACGTCGTGGGAGGAATCGAAGCACCCGCGCTCCGCGAACGGCCAGTTCGGATCTGGAGGTGCCGCAGGTGCAGCGGCGGCCGGCCCTACGACGCTGAAAGGCAACGAGCTTGGCGACTTCACCAGCATGAAGGAACTGCGCCAGAAGGCCATCGCCTACGGTAAGCAGTTCGCCGGGAAGAAGTTCAGGAATGCGGCGACAGGCAACCAGATCGAAGTGACGAACGGCGGGATCAGGCACACCGTCGCGACCGGCCACGATGAGGTGCTGCGCTCCATCCCCGCGTTGCCCGACCTCCTGACGAACTCTCGGCTGATCGACACGCAACCGGACAAGCGCAGCGATCCGAACGTCAAGGCGGTCGAGACGTACTCAGCGCCGCTCAAGCTTGACGGCAAGAGCTATCGGGCGGTGATCACGGTGAAGGTGTTCTACGACGGCCACCGGTATTACAACCAGGGCCTGGTGCGGGAAGGGGAATAGGGCCAGTCGTCGTTTAAATAAGGCACCCCCTGCCTTTCGGCAGTCGGCTCACCTCCGGCGACCGTCCCACTTCGCATTATAGCTAAGTCGTCAAGACTTGCGAAATCCCTGCCGAATCATCGACTTACTTCAAGTTTTGTTCCAGATGCGGACCATTCGAATTCCCACGGCGGACCACGCCTGCAGCTGCGGTGCTGGTGCCGCGCGCGCTCGCGCGCATACCCGCGACGGCATCATCGCGTCGGGCGTGTACGCGACCGAGCAGCTCGGCGAGCGGCAGTCGATCACGCCGGAAGGCTTCCTGCTCTGCGAGGCCGTGCCGATCGCGCGCGTCGGCGCGCAGGACTACGCCTACTTCGAGCTGCCGGAGATCGAGGCGAAGGACGGCGTCATCGTCGCCGAGCGCACGGCCGACGTGCTGTTCAGTCCCGAGACGCTCGCCAGCTTCGAAGGCAAGCCGATCACGATCGACCACCCGCCGGATTTCGTGACGCCGGCGAATTACATGTCGGTGGCGCGCGGCACGGTCCGCAACGTGCGGCAAGGCGAGGGTGACCAGGCCGAGCTGATGCTCGCCGACCTGCTGATCACCGATGTCGAGGCGATTCGCCGCGTCCAGAGCAAGGGCGCCGACGGGCTCACTCAGGTTAGCAACGGCTACGACGCCGACTACGAACAGATTGCGCCTGGGCGGGCGCGACAGGTGGTGATCGTGGGCAACCACGTCGCCCTCGTGAAAAGCGCCCGCTGTGGCCCCGTGTGTTCGATCGGGGATAGCAGTTCCAACCTACTCCCGACAGGAGATGCAAGCATGGCAACCAAGAAAGGCTCCAAGTTCGTCGACGCGTTGCGCAAGGCGTTCATGACGCGCGATTCCGAAGCGTTCGAGAAGGTCGCGAGCGAGATGACCGGCGACGAAGGTGGCGAGGGTGGCGAAGGCCAGCCTCAGATTCACATCCACATGCCCGGTACCGGTGCTGATCCGAAGGCCGGCGCCGGCGGCGTGACGGGCGACGACGCGGCAGCCGGTGGCGAAGTCGATCCGCTCAAGCAGGTGCTCGACGCGATCCAAGCCACCAACGGCAAGATCGACGCGCTCGCCGACCGTGTGACGAAGCTCGAAGGCGGCGGCACGCAGACGGGCGACGCGGACGACGATGACGAAGACCTGCTCGGTACCGGCACGACGGACAACGGCGGCGCCGGCGAGGGTGGCGGCGACGACAAGACCGGCGCACGCACGGGCGACAGCACCTCGCTGCGCGACCAGTTTCAGGACGCGCTCTCGCGCGCCGAAATCCTCGCGCCGGGCGTGCGACTGCCGACGTTCGATGCGAAGGCGGTCCGCAAGAAGACGGTCGACGCCATCTGCGTACTGCGCCGCCGCGCGCTGCGCGCCGCGCTGGACAACGAGAACGCCGAACTGGTCAAGTCGGTGGTCGGCGGCGCGAACGTCGCCAGCATGACCTGCGATTCCGTCGCGGCGTTCTTCAACGCGGCGTCGGAGGTCGTGCGCAGCAAGAACTCCGGTGTGACGCAGCGCCGGACGAACGATTCCACTCAGACCGAGCGGAAAGACATCAACGAAATCCACGCGGAATTCTGGAAGGTCCGCAAGTAAGGAGCCGACATGCCCTCGTTGCAAGCTTATCAATATCGCATGCCGGCAGGCTTTGCCGGCGACCTCCAGCGCGCCGAAGTCGCCACGATCGAGACGCAGCTGATCGACCCGGCAGCACCGCCGACGGCGTTCGGCGTTCCGGTGAAGATGGTGAACGGCAAGATCCAGCCGATCAACAACGCGGCGGACACGGCGGCGCTCGTCTACGGCGTGAACCTCCGCGCGTACCCGATCCAGGGCAACGGCACGGATCCGCTCGGCACGTCGACGCCGCCGACGAGCGGCCCGACGGACATCCTGAAGCGCGGCTACTTCAACGCCGCGCTCGGCGGCACCGCGCCGGCCACGAAGAACGGTACGGTGTACGTGCGCGTCGCGGCGGCCGCCGCCGGCAAGCCGCTCGGCGGTTTCGAAGCGGCAGCCGACGGTACGAACACGGTCGCGATGCCTGCGAACTGGTACTTCACCGGCCCGGCCGACGCATACGGCATCGTCGAAATCGCCGTCAACATCTGATCCGGCGCTGAACAGCGCTTCACCCGAAGCCCCGCAGTCGCGGGGCTTTTGCATTTCTGGAGCCATTACATGGACATGTCCGAACTGAAGCACCTGCGCCGGGCCGGGGCCTCGATCCCGATGTCGGCGGCCGTCGCGGACGCGACGCGCCGGCTGATCCGCGCGCGCACGCAGGACCAGCAGTACACCTACGATCGCCAGACGATCGACTCGACCGGCGCATTCCTCGTCGGCCAGCTCGAACGCCTCGACCAGACGCTCAACGAGCCGCTCGTCGAGTACACCTGGTCGCGCGACATCTTCATCCGCAGCGACGTGTCGGCGGCCGACGAAGTCGCGTCGTTCACGAACTCGGCGTTCGGGATGAGCGGCGGTATCAACCCGAACGGTCTGAACTGGATCTCGAACGAGGGCAACGCGCTGGCGGGCCCGTCGGTCGACATCGGCAAGACCGCACAGCCGATGCTGCTCTGGGGTGCCGAAGTCAAGTACACGGTGCCCGAGCTGATCAAGTCGCAAGCGCTCGGCATGCCCATCGACTCGCAGAAGGTCGAGGCGATGAACATGAAGCGCAACATGGACCTCGACCAGATCGTCTATTACGGCGATCCGCAGATGAGCTTCACCGGTCTCGTGAATTCGACGGCTGCCGTCGGCAGCGTTTCGAACGTCGCGAACGGCGCGGCCGGCACGCCGCAGTGGAACACGAAGACGCCGGACGAGATCCTGAAGGACGTCAACGAGATCCTGACCTCGGCGTGGCAAGCGTCGGGCTGGAAGGTGAAACCCAACCGCCTGATGCTGCCGCCGGCCACGCTCGGCGGTATCGCATCGCGCATCATCAGCAACGCTGGCAGCAAGTCGATCCTCACGTACCTGCTCGAGAACAACATCTGCACGCAGCAGGGCACGCCGCTCGAAATCCTCGAGCTGAAGTGGCTGATCGGCGCCGGCGCGGGTGGCACGCAAGGGCAGCTCAACACCGTCGACCGGATGGTCGCCTACAACAGCGACAAGAAGTACGTCCAGTTCCCGATGACGGACCTGCAGCGTACGCCGCTCGAGTACCGCTCGCTGTTCCAGATCACGACCTACTGGTCGCGTATCGGCCGCGTCGAATGGCGCTACGGCACGACGGCCGCTTACCGGGACGGGATCTGACATGGCGACGACGAAGATCAGCGTCCTGACGGCGTTCACGATCCGGCTGCTCCACGAGGGCGAGGAAGTCGTGCGCCGGATCGAGGCCGGTGTGCAGGAGGTCGAGGACTTCATTGCCGAGCACTGGTACGCGAAGGCGCACACGGGCCCGCTGCCGGAGAATTCCGGCGATTCGAGCGGCTCGCAAAGTGGCGCGGCGGACCAGGCTGCTGCGCTGGCCGCGGCAAAGGCCGATCTCCAAGCCGAGTCGGATCGCCTCGAAAAGCTGCGCACCGAGCTCGATACCTTCGGCAAGGGGCTGGACGACCGTGCGGCCGCGCTCGACGCGCGCGAAGCAGCGGTTGCCGCGAGCGAGCAGGATCTCGCCGCGCGAGTCGCAGCCTTCGAGGCAGCCCAGAAGGACGCCGCGGCGGCCGCGAAGGACGGTGCAACCGACGGCGCGACCCAGAAGTCCGGCGGCGGGAAGAAGGCATAATGGCCTACCGGCGCCGCGCCGTGCTGGCGCGCGCCGGGATTCCGCATTTTGGTAAGGTGGCATGTGGACATCGCCCAGTTCCGACAATCGTTTCCCGAGTTCAACGACACGACGACGTACCCCGACTCGCTCGTCCAGTTCTGGATGACCGTCGCGGTGTCGCTCGTCAACGCGGATCGGTGGGGCGAGCTGACCGATCTGGGTGTCGCGCTGGTCACCGCGCATCATCTCGCGTTGGCTTTGAAGGATCAGAAGACGGCGGCAGTCGGCGGCGTGCCTGGGCAGGTGACGGGGCCGCAGTCGTCGAAGGCCGTCGACAAGGTCAGCGCCAGCTACAACACCGAGGCCGTCGCCATCAAGGACGGCGGCTTCTGGAACGCCACGATGTACGGCGTCCGCTATCTCAGCCTCGCGCTGATGATGGGCTCGGGCGGCATTCAGCTGTAACGCTGCCGCAGCCCGTCGGGAGAATCCCATGGGCAGCATGAAAATTGACCGCCTCGACGAGGTGCTGAAGTCGATCAGCGGGCTCGTGCAGAAGGAGGTGCTCGTCGGCGTGCCCGACAGCACCGCCGGCCGGAAGGACGAAGGTTCGCCGCTCAGCAACGCCGAGATCGGCTACATCATGGAAAACGGCTCGCCGGCGAACAATATCCCGGCGCGCCCGCATCTGGTGCCGGGAGTTCAGGACGCGCGGCCGAAGTTCGAGCCGCAGTTGCAGAAGGGCGTCGAAGCTGCGCTCGATGGCGACCTCGAACAGGTCCAGCGCCGGCTCAGCATGGCCGGTATCGCGGCGCAGAACTCGGTGCGCGCGAAGGTCAACAGCAACGTCGCTCCCGAATTGGCTGAATCGACGCTGGCCGCGCGCCGGCGCCGCGGCGTCACGCGGGAGAACACGCTGGTCGACACGGGCCAGTATCGCAACGCGATTACGTACGTGGTTCGCAAGAAGTAGCTTCCAGTTTTTCCGCTCCAAGGGCCGCCGCGTGCGGCCCTTTTTCGTTGGTGTCCGCGCTATGGCTTTCCTCGACGTCACCGACGTTCTGCTCGATCCGGATTTCATGGACATGGGCCTGATCTGCAATCGCATGACGCAGACAGTCGACGGCCACGGCCGCGCGCAGAACACCGCGGCATCGACGCCGTTCTCGGCCGTCGTGACGAGCGACAGGGGCGACATCCTGCACCGCAACGCGGACGGCAGCCGAATCATCGGTTCGATCACTCTGCACACGCCTTTCCGGCTGCGCGACGGCGCCGTGGGTGGCGACGCCGACGAGGTGATCTGGGACGGCACCACGTACACCGTAGTCAACGTGAACAACTACTCGCACTTCGGCCGCGGCTTCGTCTGCGCGACGTGCGACATCAAACCTCTCGCGGGGACATCATGAACGACAGCTCGACCGGCGGCTACCTGGCGCCAGCCGTCGATGCGCCGCCGGCCGAGGACGATGCCCTCGACGATCTGGTCCATGACCTGATCGCGGGCATCGCGGTGCTGCCGCCCGACCTCGTGCGGCCGCGCTGGCAGCAAACCGTGCCGAAGCAACCGGAGCCGTCCGTCGACTGGTGCGCTTTCGGCGTGCAGGAGCAGGAGCCGGACGCCGGGCCGGCGATCCAGCACGACGGCACCGGCGATGGGCACGACACGTACATCCGGCATCAGGACGTCGACGTGATGTGCACGTTCTACGGCCCGCGCGCGAAGGGCTACGCGCAGCGGCTTACTGATGGGCTCGCGATTCCGCAGAACCGCGAGCAGCTTCAACTGCACGACATGGCGTTCGTCAGCGTCGGCCCGATTCGCGCAGCGCCCGACCTGGTCAACCAGCAGTGGGTGCGGCGCTACGACATTACCGTGACGCTGCGCCGCAAGATCACCCGGACGTATGCCGTTCTGAACATCGTGTCGGCAGATTTCACGCGACGGTGAGGGGGCGAGTCGTGACGTATCGATCTCTCTGGCAACTGCTTATAAGTTGTCAATCAGTGCTTTGATGAACCTGTTGTCGACCGCGGCCAAGAGGTTACGGGCGTCGGTATTGTGATCTTCCATTTCATGGTACTTGCCTCGGATTGACCGATACAGTCGATCAGCATTCCATTGCCGGAATTCGGGCAGCCATCCCTCATGGAAGCACACCCACCGGAAATGGCCGGCCAAAGTATCTCCACCAAGGCGAAGTGTGGGGATTTCCTGGGCCGCTTTATCGATAATCGACATTAATTCGTCATCGTTTAGACCGGCTATCAAATTTCGTGCCGTATCGTTGTGCGTTTGCTTGTACATGATTTCTTCGCGCAAACGCGCAATTGGACGGACGATCTGCATTATCGGATCGGCATCCCTCTTAAGCCAATGTTCGGCGGGCGTGTAGTAAATCTCTACGCCCTCATGCCAAATTGCCCAGAAAACATGTTCCTTTGCTGCGGCAGAGTTGCCCATCATGGTCTCCTTGTGGTCAACGCATACCAGTTGGCGTGCGCGAAGGCGATCTTGTCAGAGAAATATGATCGGGGGCATCCCCAAAATTGGGGATGCTCGATGACGAAGACCATTCACACTCGCTGTTGATTCCGAGTGCATATTTCCGGATCTGTTTTTACTTAGCCGCTTAAATGCGGCTTTTCTTTTTTTGGGGCTACTTATGGCAACTGGTCTCCCTGTGTCGCGTCTTATCAACGTGACGATCAACCTGGCCGCGCTCGCGGCCCAGGGTGCGAATATGAACACCGGGCTGATTCTCGGCCCGTCCGCAATCATCGACACCAACGAGCGTGCCCGATCGTATGGCGGAATCGCCGAGGTGGCGGCCGACTTCGGCACGAACACGCCGGAGTATTACGCCGCGGCTCTGTACTTCAACCAGACGCCGCAACCTCAACAGCTGATGATCGGCCGGTGGGCGAAGATGGCGACGTCCGGCTCGCTGCGCGGCGGCGTGCTGTCGACCGCGCAGCAAGATATGACTGCCTGGAAGGCGATCACGACGGGCGCATTCAACATCTCGATCGACGGCACGGCGAAGACGGTCACCGCGCTCGATTTCTCGGCGCAAACGAACCTGAACGGCGTTGCGACGGTGATCAACGCGAAGCTGACCGGCGCGACGATCGTGTGGAATGGCTCGCAGTTCGTGGTGACGTCGAGCACGTCCGGCACCAGCTCGACGGTCGGCTACGCGACTGCGCCGGGCAGCGGCACGGACGTCTCGTCCATGCTCGGCCTGACCAGCAGCCTCGCCGGTACGCCGGCGGCCGGTATTGCACCGGAGCAGCCGGTCGACGCTGCTGCGGTGTTCCTCGACCGCTTCGCGAACCAGTTCCTCGGCCTCGGCTTCGCTGACGCGTCGATCACCGACACGCAGCACATCGCGGTCGCAACGTTCATCGAGGCAGATCAGCGCCATATCTACGGCATCACGACGCAAAACCCGCAGGTGCTCGACTCGACCGTGTCGACCGACATCGCAAGCAAGCTGCAGGCGCTGAAGCTGAAGTACACGATCGTGCAGTACTCGAGCGCGACGCCGTACGCGGCGACGTCGCTGCTCGGCCGGCTGCTGACGGTGAACTTCAACGGCAACAACACGACGATCACGCTCATGTTCAAGCAGGAGCCGAGCGTCGCCGCCGAGCAGCTGACCAGCACGCAGGCGAACACGCTGCAGGCGAAGAACTGCAACGTGTTCGTCAACTACAGCAACGACACATCGATCATCCAATACGGCGTGACGCCGAGCGGCCTCTTTGCCGACTCCGTCTACAACGCGATCTGGTTCCGCAACCGCATCGAGACGGACGTCTACAACCTGCTGTACCAGAGCCCCACGAAGATCCCGCAGACCGATGGCGGCAACGCGCAAATTGCGGCGACGATCTCGTCGGCCTGCGAGGCTGGCGTGAACAACGGCTATCTCGCACCGGGCGTCTGGAACTCGGCCGGCTTCGGCGCGCTGAACCAGGGCGACACGCTGGCGCAGGGCTACTACGTCTATGCGCCGCCGATCGCCACGCAGTCGCAGGCCGACCGCGAGGCCCGCAAGTCGGTCACGTTTCAGGTCGCGGCTAAGGAAGCCGGCGCGATCCACAGCGTTGACATTCTCGTCAACGTCAACCGCTAATAGGGGCAACACAACATGACGACTTACAGCTTTCAGGACGTCGCGTCGACCATCGTCGGCCCGGGCGGCGCGTTCTCCCTCGGCTATGGCGAAGCGACTGCGGAAGAAGGCATCACGATCGTGCGCGCGGGCGACAAGAACACGATGACGATCGGCTCGGACGGCGAAGGTATGCACAGCCTGCATGCCGACAAGTCCGGTCAGGTCACGCTGCGCTACCTGAAGACCGCGCCGATCAACGCGAAGCTGATGGCGCTGTACGACGCGCAGTCGCTCGACAGTCGGCTGTGGGGCAAGAACCTGATCGAGGTTCGGCAGACGGCCGCCGGTGACGTGACGACAGCTCGCAGTTGCGCGTTCAAGAAGGCGCCGGATCTGAAGTACGCGAAGGACGGCGACATCGTCGAATGGGTTTTCGACGCGATCAAGATCGACAACATCCTCGGGACGTACTGAGCATGACGACTGAAGTCCAACTGAACGGCGCGCGGTACGCGATCGGCAAGCTGAGCGCGATGCAGCAGTTCCACGTGTCGCGGCGTATCGCGCCGATCATCCCGCCGATGATCCCCGTGCTGATGAAGTTCTACGCCGAGCTCGAGCAGGCCGACGTCGTGCGCGAGCAGGCGCGCGCCAATGCAGCGCTCGCGGCGCTCGAAGGCGCCAGCAAGACGGAAGCGTGGGGCACTGCATCGCCGGCACCCGAGGCCGAACGCTCGCGTGAGCTGCTCTCGCTGGTCGACGCGATCGCCCCGGTGCTGCAGCCGTTCGCCGACGCGCTGGCCGGCCTGAAGGACGAGGACGCCGAGTATGTCTTCGGCACGTGCCTTTCCGTTGTCGAGCGCTGGCAGGGGCCGGGCTGGGCGAAGGTATGGAACACCGCTCACAAGACATCGATGTTCGACGACATCGGCATCGACGTGATGCTGCCGCTCGTCGTGCGCGTCGTGGTGGCGAACCTCGGCCCTTTTATCAGCGGGCTGCTTACCAGCCAAGCGAGCAGCCCGGCGGCGACGTAGGCTGGATTCGCACGCTGCCCGGCGGCGAGGACTGGCTGCTCGCACCGGTGCACGCCCAGATGTGCCGTTACGAGTCGCTGCTCGACGGAGCGCTCGGCCTGGCCGACATCGCGCTCATGAACGATTCACTCGCCGTCCGGGCGGACAACGAAGCGGCGTTCCGCCGCAAGATGGAAAGAGAAAATGGCTGATTCGGTCGTCATCCGCGAGTTCCTGGTCGCGCTCGGCTTCAAGGTCGACGAGAAGGGCCTGAAGAACTTCAAGGAAGGCGTCGAAGGCACGACGAAGGGCGTCAAGCAGCTGATCGCCACGGTGTCTGGCGCCGCGCTCACGGTGAGCGCCGGCGTTGCGGCATTCGCGTCGAAACTCGAGCGCCTGTATTTCGTGTCGCAGCGCACGGGCGCGTCGGCGACCAACCTGCGCGGCTTCGAGTTCGCCGCGCGGAACATGGGCGTCTCGGCGGAGGCGGCCACCGGCACGATCGAGAACCTCGCGCGTTTCCTGCGCAACAATCCGGCCGGCGAAGGTTACCTCTCGACGCTCGGCGTGCAGACGCGCAACGCGAACGGCGAACTGCGCGACACGGTCGACATCATGTCGGACCTCGGGAAGTCGCTGGCGAACAAGCCGACGTGGCTTGCCAGCCAATACGGCAACATTCTCGGCATCGACGAGAACCTGATGCTCGCGATGCGCAACGGGGACTTCGAGAAGCTACTGGCGCAGTATCGCGAGATGTCGAAGTCGACCGGCCTCGACAAGGCGGCCGACGACTCGCACCGTTTCATGACGCAGCTGCGCGGGCTCGGCACGTCGTTCGAGAACCTCGGCATCCGCGTCGAGGGCGCGATGCTGCAGAAGATCGGGCCGCAGCTCGAACGGTTCCAGCGTTGGATGGACGAGCACGGCGATGAGATCGCCAACCGGATCACCGATGTCGCCAACGCGGTCGTGAAGGCGGCCGCAGCGATGGGGCCGCCGCTGGCATGGCTTGCGGACAAGTTCGTCGAGCTCGATCGTGGCACCGAAGGCTGGTCAACGAAGATCCTGCTGCTCGGCCTGGCGCTGAAGGCCCTGGGCGTGTTCAAGATCGTAGGTGGTATCTGGAAGATTGTCGGGGCGCTCCGCGCGGGTGGCGCAGCCGCAAGCGGCGCAACAGGTCTGCTTTCGGCGATGGGTGTAGAGCTTGCGGCCCTCGCGTCGAGCGCGGCCGCCGTCGGTGCTGCATTCCTCGGTTGGAAAATCGGAGACGGCGTCCGTGATCAGATCGACGGCCTGATCACCAAATTGTCGGGTGGCCGCTTCCGCTCGCTGTGGGACATCCTCACGCTGAAGGATCGGCGCGGCCTCGACTCGACCGGCGGCTACACGCAGGAGGAAATCGACAGCGTGAAGGACGGTGGCGGTGCAAAGCTAACACCGCCTCGAACTGATCAACCAACGACTCTGGCACCATCCGATGCGCAGGGACCGAATCCCGGCCGGGCAGCGTCGGGGGCACCGGCACCGGCCCTGGCATCGGCATCAGCTCCGGCACCGGCACCGGCACCGGCACCGGCACCGGCACCGGCACCGGCACCGGCACCGACACCAGCATTAGCTCCGGCGGTGGCATCGGCTCCGTCAGGCCCGCCGGTTCCGGCTTCAGCACCGGCGCAGCCTCGCGAAAAGGTATCCGTACCGAATTCGGAAACGTCCAGCCCGTCAAAGCCGACACCGCAGTCGCCGCCGGCGGCGCGGATCGAGCGTGTTGCGGCGCCTGGAGACAACGGTCTTGCCGGTCGGCTCGGCCAGCTCGCGGACACGGCGTTCGGCAAGTTGATCGCGCGCGGCGAAGGCGATTACAACAGCGTGAACCGCGGCGCGCGCGGTGGTTACCGTGCCGGCACTGAGAACCTCGAAGGCATGACGCTGGCGCAAGTGATGGCCGCGCAGCGCGCGGGGCAGTTCAACGCTGCGGGCCGCTACCAGATCATCGGTACGACGCTAGCCGAGGCCGCGCGCGGGTTGAAACTTAACGGGTCCGAGATATTCGACCGGAAGTTGCAGGACCGGATCTTCGAACAGTACCTTGTGCGCAATAAGCGGCGGGCAATCTCCGATTATGTCGAAGGACGTAGCGATGACTTGCGTGCGGCGTTGCGCGCGGCGTCGCGTGAGTGGGCTAGCGTGGCTGACCCGGATACCGGCCGTAGCTACTACGCTGGCAAGGGCAACAATCGCGCGAGTATCTCCGCCGCTGAGATGGAAGCCGCGCTTCGCAACACTCGCGCGACCTATCAACCTCCGGCAGCTGCGATGGCACAAGCGGCGACTGCGTCGGCGACTACGAACAAGGTCGAGGTGAACCAGACCACGCAGATTCACGTGAATGGTGCAGGTGACCCGTCCGCGGCGGGCCGCGCGGTCGAGCGCGAGCAACGTGCGGTGAATTCCGACCTGGTTCGAAACCTTCAGGGAGTAGTTGCATGATCCTCGACATGATCATGATCTCGCCGAAGAAGATCGGCAGCATTACGGTGCAGGTCGCGATCGAGGAGGTCTACAACGACGAGCTGACGATCACGGAGCATCCGGTCGAGCAAGGGGCGCAGATCACCGATCACGCGTTCAAGCGCCAGCCGGATGTTTCGATGCGCTGTGGCTGGAGCAACGCAGACTACGAGGCGCTGCTCGGCGCTGCCGAGGCGACGTTTGACGGCGGCGGCCTGCCATCGGCGCAGTACGTCAACGCGATCTACTCGCAGCTGCTCGCCTTGCAGCAGTCGCGCACGCCGTTCGACGTCACGACGAGCCGCAGAACCTACCAGAACATGCTTCTGCAGGGGCTGCGGCTAACCACTGACGAGAAGACGTCGAGCGCGCTGATCCTTACGGCGACGCTCAAGCAGATCCGCATCGTATCGACGCAGGTGACGAAGTTGCCGCCGCGCGAGGACCAGGCAGATCCGGCATCAACGGCCGAGACCGGCAACGGCGGCACGAAGGCCGCCATGCCGGCGACGCCAGCACCGGGCGGTGCAGTGCCGCCGGGGAGTATGTGATGCCGAGCTTCTTCGAGATTCCGTTTTCTCCGCGGCCGGAGCGCTTCACCGTGACGCTGAGCGGGACCGACTATCGCCTGACTGTCCAGTACCGCAAGGTGGGAGGCGCGGGATGGGTGCTGGACATCGCGGACGCCTCGGACAACCCGCTGGTGTCCGGCATCCCGCTGGTGACGGGCATCGACCTACTCGGCCAGTACAAGCATTTGGGGTTCCAAGGGCGGCTGTGGGTGCAGGGTGCTGCTGATCCGGACGACGTTCCGACTTACGAGGATCTCGGCATCGGATCGCATGTTTTCTGGGTGACGGACCAATGAGCGTTCAGCAGTTCGGCCGGAAGGTCTCGTTGATTATCGGCTTCGACAGCGGGGAGGCACTCGACCTGTCCGAGCTCCGGATCGTGTTCCGCGTGCAGCGTGGCGACCTGCAAACACCGAACTCGGCGCGCATCCGCGTCTACAACGTGTCCGCGACGACGGCGCGGCGCGCACAGAAGGAGTTCACGCGCGTCGTGCTGCAGGCCGGTTATGAGGGCAACTACGGGATCATCTTCGACGGCCAGATCAAGCAGGTGCGGCGCGGGCGCGAGAGCCAGACCGACACGTTCCTCGACATCACCGCGGCGGATGGTGACTCGGCGTACAACTTTGCCGTGGTCAACACGACGCTGGCGGCCGGGTCAGTCGCGACCGATCACGTGTCCGTGGCCACGGCAGCTATGAACCCGTACGGCGTGTCGCTCGGCTATATGCCGCAGGTGACATCGAATCCGCTGCCGCGCGGGAAGGTGATGTTCGGGATGGCGCGCGACTTCCTGCGCGGGATCGCGAAGACCACGCAGACGGTCTGGAGCATCCAGGACGGCAAGGTGGTGATGGTGCCGGAGACGGCGTACATGCCGGGTGACATCCCGGTGATCACGTCGGCGACCGGCATGGTGAGCCTGCCGCAGCAAACGGCGAACGGCATCGAGGTGAAGATGCTGCTGAACCCGAGCGTGAAGATCGGCCGGCTGATCTGGCTGGACAACGCGAGCATCCAGCAGTACGAGTACAGCCTGAACGTCGGCCAGCAGGCCGAGAACGCGCGGATCGAGATGCAGGCGAAGCTGCAAGATGACGGCTTCTACTACGTGATGCTCGCGGAGGTGAGCGGGGACACGCGCGGCGAAGAGTGGTACACGAGTGTGATTTGCCTCGCGGCTGATGTCACGGTGCTGCCCGATTCGTTCAAGGATAAGGCGGCTGTCCCGTCCGCCGACGTCATCAAGAGGTACGGCTAGCGACCATACGTCGGCAGGGCCTTGATGGTCATCGTCGTGCTCTCGCCGTTGCGCTTCACATCTGCGCGCGCGAGCACATTGAGCGGCATCGACTTCGTCGGCATCTTCGGCACGATGATCACGGCATCGCCGTCGATCGTCTCGCCCCAGCAGCCGATGTCCCACACACCGCGGTAGGACTCGTAGCGCCGCATGTTCTTCGCGTTTGCGAGCGGCAGGTCGCACTTCTTCGTCGTGTACAGGATGGTCGGGAATTCGTTCTCGACAGTCACGCCGATCTTCATGCCGGCGAACGGATAGACGTAGGCGTCGTCAGCGACGGCGGCGAGCGGCGCGAGCAGCGCAGCGGTCAACAGCAGTTTTTTCATTTTCTTCCCATGGATCGACGTGAAAGGGTAGGCGACCCGGAGGTCGCACTGCGTGAAGCGTTCGACGGTTTGCGCGCGGGCATCTGGACAGCATTGCCCGGCATCATCCAGTCGTTCGAAAGCGCCGCCGACCGGCCGCCGACGTGCAGCGTGCAGCCGGCGATCAAGGCGCAGGTGCGCGGCATCGACGGCACGATCCAGAGCGTCGCGCTACCGCTGCTGGTCGACTGCCCGGTCCAGTTCCCAGCCGGCGGAAATTGTACGTTGACGTTCCCCGTGGCGCCGGGCGACGAGTGCCTCGTCGTGTTCGCCTCGCGCTGCGTTGACGCCTGGTGGCAGTCGGGCGGCGTGCAGGAGCAGGCCGAGCTGCGCATGCACGACCTGTCAGACGGGTTCGCACTGCTCGGGTTTCGATCGCGGCCGCGCGCGCTCGCCGGCATCAGCGGCAGTTCGACGCAACTGCGTAGCGACGACGGCGCGACGTACATCGACCTGAATCCGACGGTGCAGAAGGTGAAGATCGTAGCGCCGGGCGGCTTCGACGTCGTCGCGCCGCTGTCTACGTTCTCGGCTGCCGTGACGATCACCGGTCTGCTGACGTTCGTCGGGGGCATGGTCGGTAGCGCTGCGAGCGGTGCCGCCGCGGTGTTCAACGGTATCTTGAACGTGATCGGCCAGATCACGGCGAACGGCAAGCGCGTCGACGACACGCACACGCACTCCGATCCGCAGGGCGGCAACACCGGCCCGGTCAACTGAGATTCCCATGCGATACCGAAAACTCGATGCTGAAGGCGACTATGTCTTCGGCGGGGGCGCGGCCGACTTCCTCGTGAATACTCCCGAGACGGTCGGGCAGGCTGTGTTGACACGCCTGCGCCTGCTGCGCGGCGAATGGTTCCTGGACAAGACGGCTGGCATGCCGTGGGACACCGACGTGCTCGGCAAGTACACGAGCGGCAAGTACGACGCGGCAATCCGCCAGTGCATCCTCGGCACGCAAGGCGTGACTGAGCTGACGAGCTATTCGAGCACAGCCGATCCGGAGACGCGTGTGCTGACCGTCACCGCGACGATCAACACCATCTACGGCACCACCACGGTACAGGCGACATTGTGACTATCACGACTCTCGCACCCACTATCGACGCGAACGGCATCACCGCGCCGACGTACGCGGATGTGTTCGCGTTCCTGCAGGACCAGTACCGCTCTATCTACGGCGCAGACACGTACCTGGAACCGGACAGCCAGGACGGCCAGCTGCTCGGCGTGTTCGCGAAGGCGATTAGCGATGTCAACTCGGTTGCGATCGCGATCTACCGGTCGTTCAGCCCGGCGACAGCGCAGGGCGACGCGCTGTCGAGCAACGTCAAGATCAACGGCATCGCGCGGAAGGTCGCGTCGTATTCGAGCGCCGACCTGGTACTGGTCGGGCAGGCTGGCAAGTCGATCACAAACGGAGCGGCGAAGGACGCGAACGGCGTGCAGTGGCTGCTGCCGGCCACGGTGACGATCCCGCCGAGCGGGACGATCACGGTGACGGCAACATGCGCGAACATCGGCGACGTATCCGCGCGCGCGGGCACGATCAACCAGATCGCGACGCCGGCGCTCGGCTGGCAGTCGGTGACGAACCCGGCGGATGCCGCCGAGGGTGCGCCCGTCGAATCCGACGCAGCGCTGCGCCAGCGGCAGACGGTTTCGACGGCGCTGCCATCGCTCACCGTGCTCGACGGCATCATCGGCGCGGTGGCGAACGTTCCCGGCGTCACGAGATACGTCGCCTATGAAAATGACACGAGCTCGACCGACGCCAACGGCATCCCGTCGCACTCGATTTCGCTCGTCGTCGAGGGTGGCGATGCGACGGCGATCGCGAATGCGATCGCAGCGAAGAAGACGCCAGGCGCTGGAACGTTCGGCACGACCTCGATTGTCGTCACGGACATCTACGGCCGACCGATCACGATCAACTTCTTCCGGCCGGTTGGTGCTCCGATTAGCGCCACCGTCACGATCAAAGCGCTCACCGGCTACACCAGCCAGGCGGGCCAGCAGATTCAGCAGGCTGTGTCGGACTACATCAACGGCGTGCAGATCGGCGGCGGCCTATCTGGCAGCGTCGAATGGGGTGACGCCCTGACCGCGGCGAACAGCGTCGGCGGTGGGGTGACGTTCAAGCTGTCTGGGCTGACGCTCGCTGGGCCGCGTGGCGCCGGAACTCCGGATGTCGCGCTGCTGTTCAACGAGGCTGCGTCGTGCACGCCGGCGAACGTGACGTTAGTGGTGACCTGATGGCTGACCTGACCGAATACGCCGCGCTGATCACGTCCGAGCACAGCGACAAACCGCGGTTCATGGCGGTGGTGTCGACACTGGTGCAGCCGCTCGTCGACCAGATGAACCTGATCGAGAGCATGCCTGGAAAATTCGACTTGGACGTCGCGGTAGGTGACCAGCTCGACACGATTGGGGTGTGGGTCGGTGTGTCGCGCCGTATCCGCACGCCGCTGACCGGGATCTACTTCTCGTTCGACATCGCGGGCCTCGGCTTCGATCAAGGTACCTGGAAGGGGCCGTTCGATCCTGATACCGGGCTGACCGTGCTGGACGACGACACCTACCGGCTGGTCATCCGCGCGAAGATCGGCGCGAATCACTGGGACGGGACGCTCGAGCAAAGCGCGGCGATCTTGAACAGCATCTTCGACGCGGACACGCACGTCTTCATC
This sequence comes from Burkholderia sp. AU6039, assembly GCF_002223365.1. Taxonomy (NCBI): domain Bacteria; kingdom Pseudomonadati; phylum Pseudomonadota; class Betaproteobacteria; order Burkholderiales; family Burkholderiaceae; genus Burkholderia; species Burkholderia sp. AU6039. Next base: position 1,559,709 of record NZ_NKFK01000003.1, on the reverse strand, counting down.
GAAGATCACCAGGACATGTCGATGACGATCGGCATTGCGGGAAAGGTTCCGCCAGCGACGTTCCTTGCGCTGCTCTCCGGCGGTTACATCCCCCTGAAGCCCGAAGGCGTTCGCGTCAACTACACGATCGTGACGACCGTCGACGGATCACCTCTGTTCGGATTCGACATGAGCAATCAGCTCGTGGCCGGGTTCGACGTCGGAGCCTGGAGCAGGCCCGTTTAACCACCAATCGCATTGTCTGCAAGCCACCTTCGGGTGGCTTTTTTTATGCTCGGAGCATTGATGGCAACCAACGACTTTCTCGTGTTCGGTGGGGGCAGTTCCCCGAACGTTATCGATCAGGCGACTTACGCCGCACTCACGGCCCGGTTGGGCGGTTTTCAGTCTGGTACGGCGCTGTCGGCTCAACTCAACAAGGTATGGCGTCAGAGCTCGATCATGGCCGCCGTGCTCGCGCAATTCACGGCGAACTTCTCCGGCCAGAACTCGGTCGATGACGGTACGACGGCGACGCTATTGGCAAACCTTCAGGCGGCTATCAACGCAGCGGGGATCACGGCTCCGCAGTTCGATAGCAGCACGAAGCTTGCAACGACCGCCTTCGTTCAGCAGGCGAACGGTAACTTCCAGGCGCGCCAAGTTGTTTACGGCGCCACGTCAATCACCAACGCCGCGAGTGGGTCTTGGATTGAGTGTGCTGGCGCGGGCGGCTATACGATCACGCTCCCGAATCCGTCCGCCACGAATTTGTCTCTCACGTTCTCTAACGTGAGCAATGGTGTTGTCACTCTCGCCACGCCGTCAGCAAACATCTACGATCAGGGAAACTCGGCGACGACGCTCCAGATCGATCAAAACGCAGTGGTGAAGCTGGCCAGCGACGGCAATTGGGTAGTGATCTGCAATTATTCCCCGACGCCAAAGGCGACAACCGCTGCGCAGTTCGACAATTCGACGAAGCTCGCGACGACTGCATTCACGCAGCGAGCTCTCGGTAATTACCGGTCTGCACGAGGATATGTTGGCAACGCTACTCTAAGTGCCATTGACGTTGGGGCAATGATTACTTGGGACGGCAACGGCACGTTGACGTTGCCGGATGCCACCGCCTTTCCTGGCGGATCTGCAATCCGTGTATTCAAGTATGCAGGGCCGATTGCTTCCGTTCTTGCGGCGAATAAAACCGGGCAAATGAACGTGCCTACTAGCGGGGCCGACACCTACACTTTCCCGGTCGGTGTTTTCGGCTTCTTCGAGCTGATTAACGAAAGCAGCATAAAGTGGGATGTGGCGGGAGAGTTGTTCAGCCAATTTGGAACGACGGCTGCCGCCGGAGACAATAGCTCCAGGATCGCAACGACGGCCTTCGTAAAACAGGCCGGCGAGTCGTATTCCAGCATCCAAGGTATTGCCACTACGTCATCATTGAACGGCGGTCACGTGGGGGCATTCATTTGGGCATACGGCGCCGGCATCACGCTTACATTGCCGCCGGTGGCCGGTGTTCCCAACGGCGCGACGATCACGATCGGCACGCCGATCGGCATGACCGTCAAGGGCAATGCATCGGAGAGCATCAACAATCAGTTCGGAGTGACTGCGAATACGCTCGGCCTGAACGCAGGCGAGCAAGCTCAGTTCGTCAGCAACGGCGGCGCGTGGTACTTGTCCAGCTACACGACTGTTCTCGGCACGACTCCAGCCGCCGGCGACAACAGCACGAAGCTCGCGACAACCTCTTTCGCGAACGGAGTGGGCGGTGTGGTCGGCACCACACGCAACGCTCAAATGTCCGTCGCCTCGGCGAGCGCGAGCGCGGTGTTCACGGCGGACGAGATTGTCGTTGAGACGGCACTCGGCGGTGCCCCGATCCGTCTTGCGAACTTCAACAAGGCGATCAATCTCGCGACGACCGGTGCAGGTGGCATGGATACCGGCAGCGCTCCGGCGTCCGGTTACGTTGCGCTGTACGCCATCTACAACCCCACGACGGGCGCATCGGCGCTGCTGGCGACCAACTGCACTGGCTCGGTTGCGCCGAGCGTCTACAGCGCGGGGAGCATGCCGGCCGGCTACACGGCGAGCGCACTGGTTAGCGTATGGCCGACGAATGGCAGCGGACAGTTCATCAAAGCGCTTCAGCGAGACAGACGGCTTGATTTCCAGCGAACGACGGCGGCAACGTCTACGAGCCAAGTGCCCGAATTCGCGGCCGTTTCGGTGTCATCGATCATCCCGAAGAATGCGATTTCGTGCTCAGGGTGGCTTCAGGTGACGTGCCAAGCTTCGTCGTCGTCGCAGCCGGCATTTAACGCAGCCACGAGCGTGGCTTCTGATTCGTCTGGCTTGGGGGATCAACAATTCGCAACGGCCAACGCGAGTACGAACATCTATACGTACGTCAGCATGTTCCGAGATGTTCCGGTCCTGACAGCTCAGACGCTCTATTGGGCCTCTACCATCGGTGGCGGCACGTTTAACAGCGGCAGTTTCATGATCTCTGGGTATAGCTTCTAACCATGACGACACTCAATGTGCAGTTTTCCGACTCGACCGAGTCCACGATCATTTCGTATTTCGACTGCCCGCAGGATACGGATCAATATGAAAATCTCGGTACTGTTGATACGGATGACAAACGATGGGCGACCTTCTATGCGGAGGCGGGAGGCGCGCAGTGCGGTCTTCCGTCTCCGACCGAGGCCGAGGCCGAGGCCGAGGCCTCAGTCTAGCCTTGCTGGGGCGCCGTGGCTTGGCTACGGCACCCCATGATTTTCCTCATCAGGCTCTTGCCGGGAAGTTCGATCGTGCGGTAGGTCATCCACGAGAGCACGATGGTTGCCGCCACAAAGCCAACGAAAAAGATGCGACTGCTATACGGCAACGCGTGACCGGATGCGACGCTGAAGACGTGGGTGGCGAGTTGCAACGGAAAGTGCACCAGATAAATCGAGTATGAGATGGTGCCGAGAAAAACGAGAGGCGGGAGTTTCAGCAGCTTGTTGACGGCGCTCCCCCTCATTGCTCCAACAATCAGCGTAGGGAAGCAAATCAGCGTAACTGCAAGGTCGAGAGTGCTCGAAAATCTGGCGCTGGAACAGTAGAGAAGGAAGCTCGCAATTGACGCAAGGGCGAGGACGTCGTAGGCAATTTTCGGACTCGAGATGCTGTCGAGCGTGGTGTTAACGCGAAGTAGTCCGACACCGATACAGAATCCGAACGTTGCCCTGAAGATGTCGTTACTCAAGCCGAAGAATTTCGCGTTACTCATTAGGCCGTTGTGCGATATGGCAGCGACCGCGATCCCGAATCCCGCCACCAAGAGTGCGATTGATGCCTTTCTCCGGAGGGTGACGACGGCTAAGAAAACCACGTTTACAACGAATTCTGCCGAGATCGACCACGACGGTGCATTGAACGAAAAGCCTCGTTCCAGCCCGGTTCTGTTGAGGAGCAAGAGATTGAGAACGAATTCGCGTTTGCCGTTGATTGTGTAGATGAACGGAGACGAGTTGAGTCGATGCACCAGTACCCATTGCAATATTGCCACGAGGCAGAGCATGGCGATGTGCAGCGGATACAAGCGCGCGATCCGATCGCGAAGGTTCGAAGAAAAATTCGACGAGCGCCGATCGGTCCAGTAAGTTCGAGCGAGCACGAAGCCGGAAAGCACGAAGAAAAAATCGACGAGTAGGAGCCCATGGCCGTAGAACGGGGCCATCAGGACAGGGAACGGCGACGCTTGAAAATGGTTTGTGTAGTGCCAGGCGATCACGCCGATTGCGGCTAATCCCCTGAGGCTGTCCAGTTCGTGCAGCCGTTCGTTTCTGTTCATCGCGCTATGGGGTCTCGTGTCGAATTTGCCGGATTGTATCCGAGATGAGTTTTCGGACGTGGTGATCGTAAGCGTATGAAGAAACTAGTACCAGCCGCCTCGGGCGGCTTTTTCATTTCGGGGACTCGATGAAGAACGATCTCGCGGTGAGCGCAGCCAAGGCGGCGCCGGCGGTGGGAAGCAATTTCTGGTTGTGGCTGACCGGCCACGACATCAACTGGTGGGTAGCCGTCGCGACGATAGCGTACATCGGGCTGCAGGCGTACTACCTGGTCAAGAACAAAGGTAAGAGGGCACTGCTCGATGGCTAACGTACCGAAGAAGACACTGGCGGGTGTTGTGGGGGCTGCTGCGGCAGCCCTTCTTTTTTCCATGGTCCCGAAGTTCGAGGGGCTCGAGCTCGTCGCGCGGCCCGACCCGATCGGGATCATCACGGCGTGCAACGGCGACACGAAAGATGTGCGCGCCGGCCAGCGCTTCACGCCCGACGAGTGTCGAGCTCGCCTCGAGGAACGGCTCATCGAGCATGCCGAGCCGGTCCTGAAGTGCACGCCGGTCCTGAAGGGCCACACGTACCAGCTCGCGGCCGCCGTGAGCTTCGCCTACAACGTTGGCGCCGGTGCGTACTGCGGCAGCACGACGGCGAAGCGGTTCAACGCGGGCGACTGGAAGGGCGCGTGCCGCGCGATGAACGAGGCGGACAACGGTCGGCCCCAGTGGGTGACGGCCGGCGGCCGCGTGCTGCCGGGTCTGGTGAAACGACGCGCGGAAGAGCGCGCACTCTGCGAGCGCGGCCTATGACGACCACGAAAACTCACGAGACGCGACGGACGTTGTCCGAGGACGTGTTCTACCCGGATCACGAGCCACGTACCGAGTCGGCAACGTTCCGCGCGAGCAAGCGATCGATGAAGGCGGCCGGCGGCTACGTCTGCGCGGTGTGCGGCGACGACCAAGCGGTCGAGTCGCACCACCGGTTCTTCGAGTGGGCGTTCTCGCATGCGATCGACTGGAATTGGATCCGCGAGGTCGCGCTCAACAAATGCGACACGATGTTCAGCCACAAGCTGCGGCGCATCGTGCCGATTCCGCTCCAGCACCCGATCTGGGACGTGATCCGGTTGACGCAGGGTTTCGACTGGGAGGCATTCGATCCGGTGCGGCCCGAGTCGTTCGTCGACTCGACCTACAACCAACTGCTGCTGTGCGCGCTCCATCACCGGGGCAAGGATCACGGCCGGCACGAGGAAAGCGACCCGGTCTGGAGCGTGCAGGCGTTCCTGCTGCCGGGCTTCGTCTACTCGCCCGACGAGCTGAAGCAGCTGCACGCGAAGGAGCACAAATGACCTGGTTCGATCCCCGTGTCTGGCTCACCGTCATCGTGGCGGCCATCGTCGGCCTGGCCGGCGGCTACTTCAAGGGACACGCCGACGGCATGCGCTCGACGGCTGCCGCCGCTCAGAAGGCGCAGCTCGACGCCGTCACCGCGGCGCGCGCCGAAGAACAACGCCGCACCGCGGCTCAACAGGAGATCGCAAACGATGCGAACCAACAACGCACTGCCGCGCTCGCGGATGCTTTTGCTGCTCGCGCTGCCGCTGGCAGCCTGCAGCAGCGCGTCGACCAACTCGTCGCAGCCGCCCGCCATCCCGCCGCTTCCGCCGGAAGCCCGGCAGCCGGCGACGCCCTCGATTTGCTTGCCGACGTGCTCGGCCGCGCTGACCAGCGCGCGGGCGATCTGGCAGAGTACGCTGACCGCGCCCGCATCGCCGGCCAGCAGTGCGAGCGCGATTACGATGCCTTGACGGCTTCTGCACGCTAGCGCATGCCGGCGCGCCTCATCTCTGCTCTAAGTAAGTGCATCAGCCGATGCAACTGGCCCTGCGCGCCGGCCAAGTCCCCTTTGTTCGCGACGTTCTTGTCGGTGTATTGATACCACTCTTCGACGCGCTCGAGCGATTTGCGCAACGCGAGGATCTCTAGGATCAGCCAACGTACCTGAAGATCGGAGTACTCGCGCCACAGTCTGCGCAGCTCGGCATCGTTGGGGGCATCGAACTCGGGCATCGTTGCCTTGATCTTGAAGCGCGGATCCGTCATCGGTACTCGATTGCGATCGATCCGGGTTGCCTCGATAGGCCAGCATGGGCCGAGGAACGTCGACCTTTCGTCCTCATCGATCCAAAGTTCAAACTCCTGTTTTGTGAGCTCGACAGGCGTCCTTAGGCGATTTTTATCGCCTTCGAATCCGTACTCCCAGATGTAAGCCCACTGCGGCTTGATCACATCGCCACCACTGTATAAAAACACAGTATATTTTGAGATATGCTGGTCCCGTCAAGGGCAGAAAATGGGGAGGGGGCGATGTGTACGAACTACCGGGCGCCGCATGAGGACTACGAGCTGCGAGAGCTGAACATCCAACCGTTCAGCGAGCTGTATCGGGACTTCCCGTGGAAGCCGGAGATCTACCCCGACTATCTCGCGCCGATCGTGCGTGCGGCCGGCGAGGGCGCGGAGGCGGTGATTGCGAACTTCGGGATGATGCCGAAGGCGTTCCAGCCGGCTGGAAAGAAGTTCATGACCGTGAACGCGAGATCGGAGACGGTGGCCGAGAAGCCGGCGTATCGCACGGCATGGCGTGCCGGGCAGCGTTGCCTGATCCCAGCGGCGTGGGTCTATGAACCGAACTGGGAGAGCGGGAAGCACGTGCGCTTCCGGATCGGCGTGGGCGAGTGGCAGCCATACTGCGTCGCTGGTATCTGGCGCGCGTGGCGCGGCGCGGACGGCGCCGAAACGCTCGCGATGGCGATGCTGACGGTGAACGCCGACGAGCACGCGGTGATGAAGCACATGCACCGCATCGGCGACGAGAAGCGATCTGTCGTGATCCTGTGTCCGGCCGACTATGACGAATGGCTGCACACGACGAACGTCGACGCAGCGCGCGCGATGCTGCAGCTCTATCCGGCTGACGAGATGGTTGCTGAGCCGGCAACGTCTTAACCGATTTTCCGGATGACTGATGCCGGCGCACAGATTATAGGATCACGATTGCTCTTGAATCTGAAAATTAATATTTTTATCTGTGATCAAACGATAGATGTCCGGATACCTGCTTGTCAGTGTGCCGAATTTATAGTGACCATCCTTGAATAAGCTTGAGCGATTATCCGGAGTGTGAACGATCTCGCGCATTTTAAATGCGAAGTAGTCTAGGGTGTAAATGTTTTCTGGATATACTGTCCCCACTCCACCGGACGGTCCTTTTTTAAAAACAGGGTAGCGCGGAAATTCATTAAATGGATTGAACATATCGGCGATGATCTCAATGTGCTCTCCATTTATGAATGGTTGTGATGGATCAAGTTCCCTGCATATCTGAAGAATATCCCGCAGGTCGTGGATGTCTTTGGGGGTTTGCCCTTTCTCTTTGATATACGCCTTGAGATAGGTTTCAATCATCTGCTGGCCGCAGTATGATCCATATTCCCATAGCGAGAAATGCATTAGTAGTCTTGCGATTGCATAGTGTTGCTCAGCGAATGCGAGGTAATCTGATGCGGTTGCGTTTTCCTTCTCTTGCCTGTAATCTGATTTTGTTTTTTCTGTGATGCTAGGCATATTGATTGCGTCGGGATATTGTAGCTTTGCGTCTCGATTGAAAATCAATATCCTTTCTACTTCCAAGGGATCGTTGAAATTTGGCATTATGGTCTCCGGGCATGTGATTTCACTACATCGCGACGGTTGGCGTGCGATTGGCGCATCGTATCAAAGTGCCGCGGCAAGGGCCAAAAATTTGTAGAAGATGACGATGTTGTAGGTCGCTGAGCAAGGATCTCAGAACTGCGCAAATTTCAATGCTTCGATGTAACTATATGATTCTTTTTGGTAATGAATTGGGATCGTGATTCCTGTCGTCGTGGGTGAGCGGCCATCGAGACGCTTATGCCGGTTCTGCATTGCCTAAACCGAATGGAAGGGTGTCCTCCGCGAGGTCGTGTTCTTGTGCCGCTCGCCATTCGCCAGTCTTTCGGTCGACGTGAAGCATGCGTATGGTGCCGCGCTTTGCGATCAGCAATAGTCCGATAGTCCCGTCGTCATCATCCGGGCGGAATCCAGACTGGAACACGACGATCTTCGAGAAGGTGTCTGCGACGAGTTGGCGCGCCAACATTCGAGCGTCGTAGTCGAGCTGCTCGACCCCGTTCACCAGTTCCCGCCACGCGTCTGCTGCAGCCGGCGCGACGTTCGATGCCGACGCGGCGAGTTGGTGCTCGAACGTATCGACCTCCCGTCGCTCGCTCACAAGCTGACTTTCGAGCTCGCGTACGCGCCGCAACACCGAGGCCGGCGCCTCACCGTCGTCGAATAGCAATGCGTTCGTGACGCGCTGGACCTGAGCCTCGAGCTCGGCGACGCGTTGCCGAGCGCCGGCCAACTGCGCGGCGAGCGACACCGTCCCAGAGTCGCCCTCCAGCAGGCGCGTCAAATTTATCTGGTCTGAGCAATACAGCATCAAGGCCCGTTCGACCGGTACGACGCTGCAACTTCCGCTGACCTTGCACCCGGCGCTCTGGCTGTACGTAACACAGTGCAGCCGGCGGTGGCCGGGGTATGGGCGTCCGTCGGCGGCCCGCCGGCGTCCCATGATGTTCTGCGCGACGATCGCGGCACCGCAGTAGCCGCAGTAGGTGATGCCGAGCCCCGTTACGACGCCGGGGATTTCTCCCTTGCCCTTGCGCCGTCCGCGCTGCTCGGCCAGGTATCGCAGGTCGGCGAATTCGGCGGCCGTTAGCAGGGCCGGGTAGTAGCCCTCAAGCCGGAACGTTTCCCCATCCACTTCGACGGACTTCTCGCCGATCAGCATTCGATTTGCCAGCAGCCGATAGATGTGGCTCGATGCCGATCGGCCGCTGTCCGTTATCTTGAGCTCGCGGTCGGCGAGTTCGCGCACGATCCTGACCGCGCCGTGGCCTTGCTTGAACATTTCAATGACGAGGCGTACCGCGGCCGCCCGATCCTCGGCCAGTTCGAACCGGCCGGCCTCCGTTTCCCTCACCCAATGCGGATCCTTTCCGACGCGGATCGGCGCTCGCCACGTGCCTGCGATCCAGCCCTGGCACTGCCGGCGGATCGCTGCCTTCACCCGCTTGCTCTTCGTGTCCGACTCTTCGTGCGCGCGGATCATTACCAGCAGGCTGTATACGAGGTCCATCGGCTGCGCCTTCAGGCGCTCGCGGTTGTATTCGCGGCCATCGCTGGCCGTCACGACCGTGATGCCGGCGTTCACGATCTGCGCGAGCTGCGCCTGTGCCTGCAGCGGCTCGGCGCGGCTCAACCGATCCAGACCCTCAACGATCAGTACGGAGCCGGCCGGCACCTGATCATCCTCGACAGCACGCAGGAATACGCCAAGCGCGCCTTGCCTCACATGGCGCTGGTGGTACGCCGACAGCCCTTCGTCCCGGAGTGATAGGGACGCATCAAGCTCCATCTCGTTGTCGGCCGCCCAGCGCGCGGCGTACTCAAGCTGGCGATCGACGCTGCCGCCGGCCGCTTGTTTTGGGTCGCTGAACCGTAAATAGCTGTAAACTCTCGCTTTTGCTGCCACGCCCCACACTCCAGATGTCTCAGAAAATTACACCGGCTCCCGCTCCGGCACCGCGTATAGGTATGGTATCCCTCGGGTGCCCGAAGGCGCTCGTCGACTCCGAACAGATCATCACGCAACTGCGCGCCGAAGGTTATGAAATCTCCGGCACCTACGACGGTGCCGACCTCGTCGTCGTGAACACCTGCGGCTTCATCGACGAAGCCGTGCAGGAAAGCCTCGACGCGATCGGCGAAGCGCTGACCGAGAACGGCAAGGTGATCGTCACCGGCTGTCTCGGCGCCAAGTCGAGCGCCAGCGGTTCGAACCTGATCGAGGAAGTCCACCCGAAGGTGCTCGCCGTCACCGGCCCGCACGCAGTGGGCGAAGTGATGCAGGCCGTGCATTCGCACCTGCCGAAGCCGCACGACCCGTTCACCGATCTCGTGCCCGCGGCCGGCATCAAGCTCACGCCGCGCCACTACGCGTACCTGAAGATCTCCGAAGGCTGCAACCACCGCTGCACGTTCTGCATCATCCCGTCGATGCGCGGCGACCTCGTGTCGCGCCCGGTCGCGGAAGTGATGCTGGAAGCCGAGAACCTGTTCAAGTCGGGCGTGAAGGAACTGCTCGTGATCTCGCAGGACACGAGCGCGTACGGCGTCGACGTGAAGTACCGCACGGGTTTCTGGAACGGCAAGCCGATCAAGACGCGCATGACCGACCTGGTCGCCGCGCTCGGCGAACTCGCCGCGCAGTACGGCGCATGGGTGCGCCTGCACTACGTGTATCCGTATCCGAGCGTCGACGAAGTGATTCCGCTGATGGCCGAAGGCCCGTTCAAGGGCCACGTGCTGCCGTACCTCGACGTGCCGTTCCAGCACGCGCACCCGGAAGTGCTGAAGCGCATGAAGCGTCCGGCGAACGCCGAGAAGGTGCTCGAGCGCGTGCAGAAGTGGCGCGAGATCTGTCCGGACCTGACGATTCGCAGCACGTTCATCGCGGGCTTCCCCGGCGAGACGGAAGAGCAGTTCGAAACGCTGCTCGACTTCATCCGCGAAGCGGAACTCGATCGCGTCGGCTGCTTCGCGTATTCGCCGGTCGAAGGCGCGACCGCGAACGAACTCGACGGCGCGCTGCCGGATGAAGTCCGCGAGGAACGCCGCGCGCGCTTCATGGAAGTTGCCGAGGAAGTGTCGGCGAACCGCATCCAGCGCAAGGTCGGCAAGACGCTCAAGGTGCTGATCGACGAAGTCAGCGAGGAAGGCGGGATCGGCCGCACGGCGGCCGATGCGCCGGAGATCGACGGGGTCGTCTATGTCGAGCCGGCGGCGAAGGCATCGAAGCGCTACAAGGTCGGCGATTTCGTGTCCGTGAAGATCACGGGCGCCGACGGCCACGATCTGTGGGGCGAGGTGTAAGCGATGGCCGCCGCATTTCCGGAGATCCTCGCGCTTGGCGAGGCGATGATCGAATTCAACCAGTCGCAGCCGGGCCGGCCTGAATTCCTGCAGGGCTTCGGCGGCGACACGTCGAACTTCTGCATCGCCGCCGCGCGCCAGGGCGCATCGACGGGCTTCGTGTCGGCGATCGGCGACGATCCGTTCGGCCGCCTGCTGGCCGACATGTGGCGCGCGGAACGCGTCGACACGACGTACGTGCGGATCGACCGCACGGCGCCGACCGGCGTGTATTTCGTCACGCACGGCGCCGATGGTCACCAGTTCGACTACCTGCGTGCGGGCTCGGCGGCGAGCCGTTATGCAACAGGTGATCTGCCGCTCGACGCACTGGCTGCCGCGAAAGCCGTGCACCTGTCGGGCATCAGCCTGGCGATCAGCACGGCCGCGTGCGACGCCGCGTTCGCGGGGATCGACCACGCGCGCCGTAACGGCGCGAAGGTCAGCTTCGACACGAATCTGCGGCTGAAGCTGTGGCCGCTGCCGCGCGCCCGCGCGGTGATGCGCGAGGCGCTGCGCCAGACCGACATCTGCCTGCCCAGCTGGGACGACGTGACGGCGCTCACCGGCGCGAATGATCGCGATGCGATCGTCGATGCGATGCTCGAACACGGGCCGCAGGTCGTCGCGTTGAAGCTCGGCAAGGAAGGCGCATATGTGGCGACGCCGAACGAGCGGCGCGTCGTGCCGGGCTTCGCGGTCGAAGCCGTCGACGCGACGGGCGCGGGCGACTGCTTCGGCGGTGCGTTCGTCGCGCGGATCGTCGCGGGCGACGATCCGTTCGCGGCGGCGCGTTATGCGAACGCGGCGGCGGCACTCTCGACGACGGGCTACGGCGCGGTTGCGCCGATTCCGCACCGCGATGCGGTGGAGCGCCTGATGCAGGGCTGACGCGGCATGCGCACACCGGCCACGGCAAGGCGCTCGTGACGATGTGCATGGGCGGCGGGCAGGGCATCGCCGCGATTTTCGAGCGAATCTGAAGCAAGGAGCAACACACGGTGGGTCGATATTCGCAATGGCAACGGGCGCTCGTCGTCGCGGGCGCGCTGGCGGCGGGCATGGTGATGCCGGGCGTCGTCGCGGCGCAGGCTGTCGCGCCGGGCGCGCAGCAGGATGAACCGGCAACGGCGCGGCCGCTGAAGCCGAATCCCGAGTTCGCCCGCCTGCCGCGCTACGAAGGCACGCTCGGTGACCGGCCGATCGTCGTGCATCTCGGCCCGAAGACGGACGAGGAAGGCGTGCACGGCGAATACCAGTTCGCCGATACGGGCGAGGTCGTGCTGCTCGCGGGCGATCGCGACGGCGACACGCTCGAAATCGAGGAATCGAACGACGGCACGAACATCACGGGCGTGTGGATCGGCCGCTTCGACGCGACGGGTGCCCTGAAGGCCGACCGGATGAATTCTGACGAGTCGGATCCGCAGCCCGTCGTGCTGCGTCTCGCGCCGGGCAAGCGTGCGGCGCTGCAGGTGCGCGACGGCCGCGTGCAGGAAATCGAGACGGTGGGCGGCGTCGTCAATCTGCGCACCGACGACTGAACCCGCGCTGGCTCGGTGCATGCGGCGCGCATTGTACCGGGCCAATTGCGCCGATTTTGGCTAATCTAGCTGCATATTCCGCAACCGAACGGCCTCGTGCCCGGCTTCCCGTCATGACTGCATCCACTCCCAAGCGCGCACTGCAAACCCGCATCGTTCAACCCGACGACGTGATCCCGGAAGGCTTCCGTTCGTTCGTGCCGCCGGTCGCGCGCGCGTCGACGGTCGTGTTTCCCGATCTCGCGACGATGCGTGCACTCGTCTGGCACAACGACAACCAGTGGCGCTACGGCCTGCATGCGACGCCGACGTCGCTCGCGCTCGCGCAGCGGCTTGCCGAGATCGAGGGCGGCACGCATGCGCTGCTGCAGCCGTCGGGCCTCGCGGCGATCATGAATGTCTACTTCGGGATCGTGAAAGCCGGCGACGACGTGCTGATTCCGCACAACGTGTACGGGCCGAACGCCGATTTCGGCAACTGGCTCGCGAAGGATTTCGGCATCACCGCGCGCTTCTACGATCCGCTGATCGGCGCCGGCATTGCCGACCTGATCCAGCCGAACACGCGGCTGATCTGGATCGAGGCGCCCGGCTCGGTGACGATGGAAGTGCCGGACGTGCAGGCGATCACGGCGGCCGCGAAGGCGCGCGGCATCGTTACCGCGATCGACAACACCTTTTCGGCCGGGCTCGCGTTCAAGCCGTTCGAACACGGCGTCGACATCTCGGTGCAGGCGCTGACCAAGTACCAGTCGGGCGGCAGCGACGTGCTGATGGGGGCGACGATCACCGCGAACGCGGCGCTGCATGCGCAGCTGAAGCTCGCGCGGATGCGCTGCGGTGTCGGCGTGTCGGTCGACGATTGCTCGCTCGTGCTGCGCAGCCTGCCCAGCATGCAGGTGCGTTTCGACGCGCACAGCAAGAGCGCGCTTGCGCTCGCGCAATGGCTGAAGGCGCGGCCGGAGATCGCGGCGGTATTGCACCCGCAGATCGCCGATTGCCCGGGGCACGCGTCGTTCATGCGCGATTTCACCGGCGCGGGCGGGTTGTTCTCGGTGGTGTTCGACGAACGCTACAGTGCGGAGCAGGTCGACCGCTTCGTCGAGTCGCTCGAGCTGTTCGCGATCGGCTGGAGTTGGGGCGGCGCGTGCAGCCTCGCGATGCCTTACGACGTCGCGTCGATGCGTCCGGACTGGGCGCATCGCGGCACGCTGGTGCGTTTCTATGTCGGCCTGGAAGACGAGGGCGACCTGCGTGCGGACATCGAGCGCGCGATGCAGGCTGCGCTGGGCTGATCGCCCGCCGACAACGTTCGGCAGAAAAACAAGACGCCGGCGCGATGTTGCATCGCGCCGGCGTTTTTCATTTCGGATGCCGCGGGATCAGAACAGCCGCAGCAGCCCGTCGAGGCCGACGTGATCGAACGCGACCGTCGCCGCATCGCGCACGACGGGCTTCGCGTGGTACGCGACCGACAGCCCGGCTTCGGCCATCATCTTCAAGTCGTTCGAGCCGTCGCCCATCGCGATCGCGCGGCGCGGCTCGAGGCCGAGCGACGCGCACGTCTCGCGCAGCAGGCGCGCCTTCACGTCGGCGTTGACGATCTCGCCGAGCACCTTGCCGGTCAGCTTGCCGTCGACGATCTCGAGCGTGTTCGCATGCGCGTAGTCGAGGCCGAGGCGCGCCTTCAGCCGTTCGGTGAAGAACGTGAAGCCGCCCGACACGAGCAGCGTCTTCATGCCGGCGGCCTTCACGCCGGCGAGCATCTTCTCGGCGCCCGGCGACAGTTGCAGCCGTTCCTCGTACACACGTTCGAGCGCGTGCGCGTCGAGCCCGGCCAGCAGCGCGACGCGGCGCGTGAGGCTTTCGTTGAAGTCGCGGATCTCGCCGCGCATCGACGCTTCGGTGATCTCGGCGACCTGCGTTTTCAGCCCGCAGAAATCGGCGATCTCGTCGATGCACTCGATCGTGATCAGCGTCGAATCCATGTCCATCACGGCGAGCCCGAAATCGCCGAGCGAGAGGCCGGCCTCGACGAACGCGAAGTCGAGCGCGTGCGTGCCGCAGTAGGCATCGATGTCGAGGCGCTGCGCCGGGTTCGCGTTGTCGATCCGCAGCGCATGATCGTCGGTCTGCACGATGCGGGTGCCGCGCGACAGCGCGAGCAGCGGTTTGTGATGGGTGTCCGACAGCGGCGCAAGACTCTGGATGACGAGGTTGTGGGTCATGACGGGATGGTTGGGAAGCGAATGAAATGCGTCTGCGGCCAACGGCGGCCGCCTGCCGGTGCGGGCCCTGTCCGGCGGCGGGCCCGTGCGTGGCGAACGCGCCATTGTAGCCGGTTGGCCGCACGCGGCGGTCGGGTGAGGATCGAAACCGTGCGCGGCGGGGCGGTCATGACCCGTCCGCGCGATCCCAGTACGGCGGGTCGCCGAAATGCTCGGCCAGGAACGTGATGAAGGCGAGCGTCTTCAGCGGAACGTGCGCGCGGCTCGGGTAGACGGCCCAGATCGCGATGTCTTCCGCGAACGGATAGTCGTCGAGCACCGTGACGAGCGCGCCGCTCGCGAGCAGCGGGCCGACGTCCCAGGTCGACTTGATCGCGATCCCGAAGCCGTCGACGAGCGCTTCGCGGATCGCCTCGCCGTTGCTCGCGACGAGCCGGCCTCCGACCCGCACGGTGAGCGGGCCTTGCGGCGTGGCGAACGACCAGTCGCGCTGGTCGCCGAGGATCACGCACTCGTGCTGTGCGAGGTCGGCTGGATGGCGCGGCGTGCCGTGTTCGGCGAGATACGCGGGCGAGCAGCACAGCACGCGGCGGTTCGTGGCGAGCTTGCGCGCGACGAGCGTCGAATCCTTCAGCGCGCCGAGGCGGATCGCGACGTCGTAGCCGTCGTCGACGAGGTCGACGATCTCGTCCGACAGCCGCAGGTCCAGCGACACGGACGGATAGCGGCGCAGGAACGCGGGAATCACCGGCGCGACATGCTGGCGGCCGAACGACGAGGACATCGACACCTTCAGCCGCCCGTACGGCTCGGAGCGGCCGTGGCCGACCGATGCGCGCGCGGCATCGGCGGCCGACAGCAGCGTGTCGGCGTGCGCCATGAAGACTTCGCCGTCCTGCGTGAGGCTGATGCGGCGCGTGGTGCGGTGCAGCAGCCGCGCGCCGAGCTGGCGTTCGAGCTGCGCGATGCGCGCGCTCGCGACCGCGGCCGACACACCGAATTCACGGCCGGCGGCGGTGACGTTCGCGAGCAGCGCCGCGCGCACGAACAGCGCGACGTCGAGCAGATCGAGCGGTTTATCCGGGGCCGGAATCGGATCGGAGGCCATTATTCTGAAATTCCTGAAAATGTTTCAGGAAATATAGCGCTTTTCGCGAATGATCGGGTTGCCTACGATGACGTTCATGGGGCTGCGCCGCGGCCCACAGGATTTCCTGAAGGAGTGTCGTGATGAAAGCCGTTGGACTGACCCGTTATCTGCCGATCGACGACCCGCAAGCGCTGCTCGACGTGGAGCTGCCGCAGCCCGTGCCGGGCCCGCGCGACCTGCTCGTGAAGGTCGAGGCGATTTCCGTGAACCCTGTGGACTTCAAGGTGCGCGCGCCGAAGCCGCAGGTCGAGGACACGCCGCGCGTGCTCGGCTGGGATGCGGCCGGCACGGTGGTCGCGGTCGGCGCCGACGTCACGCTGTTCCGGCCCGGCGACGAAGTGTTCTACGCGGGCAGCATCACGCGGCCGGGCGCGAACAGCGAATTCCATACGGTCGACGAGCGGATCGCCGCGCTGAAGCCGCGCACGCTCGATTTCGCCGCATCCGCCGCGCTGCCGCTCACCGCGCTGACCGCGTGGGAAGCGCTGTTCGACCGGCTTCGCGTGTCGCCGCAGGGCGCGGACGCCGGCAAGTCGGTGCTGATCATCGGCGGCGCGGGGGGCGTGGGTTCGATCGCGATCCAGCTCGCGAAGGCGCTCGGCAAGCTGCACGTGATCGCGACCGCGTCGCGACCGGCGTCGGCCGAGTGGGTGCGCTCGCTGGGCGCGGACGCGGTGGTCGACCATTTCGGCGACCTGCCTGCGCAGCTGCGCGAGGCCGGGTATTCGAACGTCGACTACGTGCTGATTTTCAACGACACGGATCGTCACTTTCCTGCCGCTGCGGAGGTCATCCGGCCGCAGGGCGGCATTTGCACGATCGTCGAGAACGACAAGCCGGTGCCGGTCGAACTGCTGAAGGCGAAGAGCGCGGCGTTTCATTGGGAATTCATGTTCACGCGCGCCATGTTCGAGACGCCGGACATGATCGAGCAGCACCGGATCCTCGGCGAAGTCGCGCGGCTCGTCGACGGCGGCACGCTGCGCACCACGGTCGGCGAGCAGCTCGGCACGATCAACGCGGCGAACGTGCGGCGCGCGCACCAGCTGCTCGAGGCCGGGCGTTCGATCGGCAAGCTCGTGCTGAGCGGCTTCTGAGCCGGCCTCGCATGTAAGGTTGCGGCGCCGCGAACGCAAGCGGGGTAACACCCGATGCGTTTGCGGCGCATTGCATCCCGCTTGGCGGTAGACTGGCAGCGCATCATGCATCGAAAACCGCGCGGCACGCGCGTGCCGCCGCATACCAAGGAGGTCAGCATGAGCCAACGCAGCTTGTCAGTCGCCGCAACGTGGTCGGTCGTGTTCGCGGCGGCGTGCGTCAGCGCGAGCGTATTCGCGGCGCCGCCGGTCAAGGGCAGCCTGAAGGGCGGCGGTACCGGGCAGCTCGAATACACCGTCAAGGTCGACTCGAAGAGCTTCGGCAATACGCAGGAGACCCGCAAGATCCGCTCGGGCGAGACGGACGACTTCAACTGGAAGTCGGTGCCGCCGAGCGGGGCGGTCGCGATGCCGGACGGTTGCCCGAACGCCGACAACCTGCCGCGCGACGAGAACGGCGCGATGGTGCGCCAGACCCAGGTGCGGCTCGCGCCGTCGATCGACGCGAAGGGGGTCGCCAACGTGCAGCTGAGCTTCCAGGCGGCCGCGCCGAAAGGCACGCGCAACGTGACGGCCGGCGGCAAGTCGCTGCAGTGTCCGGACGTCGTGTCGGTGAGCCAGGTGAAGTGGGTGTCGATCCCGACCAACGGCGGGTCGAAGTCCGTCACGATGAGCGATGGTTCGAAGGTGACGGTGTCGATCAAGCGTTGAGCGGCGCGTGCGGGCCGGCGTCGGAGCGGGTGCGCGCGCAACGGATTCGACTTGCTGCAATACCACGCGGCGACACGTGACCGTTTCGTGTCGCCGTCACCATGCTTTCTTGCGACCTGCTTCAACGGCATGGCAGCCGTTCGTCGTTCGCCGTGCGACAGCGTCGCATAGCGACCCGCATGACGTCATGCGAATGTCACGCTATGCTCGCCCGCATCATCACCTTCCTGTCACGACATCCCGATGAAATACCGAATGCGCGCGTTGCTGTACGCCATTGCGTTCGTCGCCGCGCACGCGCACGCGGCCGACGATTGCGGCTTCGTGAAGAAAGTCGGGCTGCCGTCGCAGCAGCAGGTGGCGGTCGTGTCGAGCGGCGCGCTCGAACCGTGCTCGACCGGCAGCTACGCGGTGCGCGTGTATTCGACCGCGCATGCCGCCCCCGGCTTCGATACCGATGATTACGTGACGGGCACGCTGCATGCGCGTGATGGTACGGTCACCGATGCATTCACGGCCGACCTCGGCGCACGTGCGCCACAGGCGCTCGTCGTGACGACGCGCTCGGCCGGCAGCGGCGGCTATGTCGGCGCGCAGGCCTATGTGACGACACCGCGTGCGGTAAGGCTCGTCGCGTCGGTCGACGGGCTCGCGCCGGACACGGATATCGCAGCCGCGTTGCGGCAGGCGCTCGGCAAGCGCCGCAGCGCGCGCTGACTGGCGAACCGCGCGAACGCATCGCGCGATGGGGCCGCGTGTCAGTGCGCGCGTTCTTCGAGCCGCGCGGCGAGAAAGCGGTGATCCGCCGAGAACAGCCGGCGATAGGTCATCAGCACCGCGCCGACGGTGCCGAGCGCGGAGGCCGCGGCGATCAGGAACATGATCACGATCTGGTAGCGCACGGCCTGCAGCGGCGACTGGCCGGCCAGCACCTGGCCCGTCATCATCCCCGGCAGGCTCACGACGCCGACGACGGCCATCTGGTTCAGCGTCGGCAGCATGCCGGCGCGCACGGCCTGGCGCGCGGCGTCCTGCGCGGCTTCCCAGCGCGTCGCGCCGAGCGCCAGCGCGGTTTCGACGCGGTCGCGGCGCGCCGTGAGTTCCTCCATCATCCGCTCGACACCGAGCGACACGCCCGTGAGCGTGTTGCCGAGAATCATCCCGAGGATCGGAATCGCGTATTGCGGCGCATACCAAGGGTGGATGCGGATCACGACGAACAGGCCGACCGCCGCGACGAACCAGCTGCTGAACCAGATCGACGCGATGCTGTCGATGCGCTGGCCGCGATACGTGCGCTTGCCGCGCCCCGCGCCGGCGAACCCGGCGATCAGCGTCATCAGCGCGGTGAGCGGCAGCACGATGTACCAGTGAGGATGACCGAACACCCAGCCGAGCACGTAGCCGATCGCGAGCAACTGCACGACGGTGCGCACGGCCGCGAGCGCGAGCTTGCGGCCGAGGCCGAGCGACAGGGCCATCGAGATCGCGCCGTTGACCGCGACGAGCGCGGCGGCGATGCCGACGTCGACGAGGCTCAGGTCCTGCAGGGCGGGGCTCATTGCGCGGCCTCCGTCGGGTTGGCGACGTGCATCACGCCGGCCTGCATCACGAGCCGCATCGTGCCGATCCGCGCGGCCTGGGCCGGATCGTGCGAGATCCACAAGTACGCGCGGGCGTCGGGCGCCGCGTCGAACCATGCGCCGACGAGCGCCTCGATCGCGCGCGCCGATTCGGGGTCGAGCGCGGACGTCGGCTCGTCGAGCAGCAGCACGTCGGGGTCGAGCTGCAGCACGCGCAGCAGCGCGGTGATCTGCGCTTCGCCGCCGGACAGGTCGCTCGCGCGCTTGTCGAGAAAGTCGGGACCCCGGCCGGCCTGCGCGGCGAGCGCTTCGGCGCGCGCGCGATCGAACGCAACGTCGCGATAGATTGCGAGCGAATACGGATAGCGCAGTTGCGATTCGACGGTGCCGTCCATCTGCGCGGGGCGCTGGCGTACATAGGCGACGCTGCGGCGGTAACGCGGGATCGCATTGCGCCGGATCCGTTTGCCGCGCCACAGGATGTGGCCGCCGTCGAGCGGGTCGAGCAGCGCGAGCGCGCGCAGCAGCACGCTCTTGCCCGACCCGGACGGCCCGGTGATAGCAATTCGCGATCCCGCCGCGAGGCTGAAATCGGTCGGGGCGAGCAGGGTCTTGCCGCTGCTGGCATCGCGCCGCGTGATGCGCGCTGCATCGATGAGGCCGGTGGGGGCTGTCATGTCACAAATGAAAAAAAGCGTTAATGGCGCCGAAACGTCACCATGGCGTGCGTCATAATACCGATTGAAAAGCCGCGGGTGTCGTGCGCCGTTCGTCCACGCAAGCGGCCCGGCATGGTGCGGCAACATTTCAGAACAACAACGGAACCGCCATGACGCTAGCCCGAGCCATCGGCAAATCGGCTGCATGGATCGTCGGTATCGTCGCGGTGCTCATCGCGGCGGCCGGCGTCTTTCTCTTTATCTTCGACTGGAACCGCGCGAAGCCGTGGGTCAACGAGCAGGTCACGGCCGCGCTCGGCCGCCCGTTCGCGATCAACGGCGACCTGAAGGTCGGCTGGCGCCGCCCCGACGGCGAAACCGGCTGGCGCGCCTGGGTGCCCTGGCCGAGCTTCACGGCCACGCAGCTCGAGATCGGCAACCCCGACTGGGCGAAGATGCCGAAGTTCGTCACGCTCGATGCCGCGCACTTCGATCTCGCGATCCTGCCGTTGCTCGCGCATGAAATCGTGATCCCGTCGATCGACGTCGTGAATCCGGCCGTCGACCTCGAGCGGCTCGCCGACGGCCGCAACACGTGGACCTTCCAGTTCAAGCAATCGTCGCAGCCGTCGCCGTGGAAGGTGCGGCTCGACAGCTTCGGCTTCGCGAAGGGCACCGTCACGTACCGCGACGCGATCACGAAGGCCGACCTGAGCGTCGCGATCGATACGCTCGGGCAGCCGATTCCGCTCGGTGACGTGCTGAAGGAGCAGGAGCAGACGTCGCGCGCGGCATCGGCGCAGCGGGTCGGCAAGCATGGCGCCGCGCAGTTGAGCGCGAAGGCCAACGCGGAGGCCGCGTCGAGTGCTTCTGCGGCGCAGGCTGCGAGTGCGGCATCGGCAACGGGTGCTGCGGCCGCGTCTGCCGTGGTGCCGGCGTCGGCTTCCTCGTCCACCGCTTCGGCATCGGCTGTTTCAGCCGCGTCTGGTGCAAGCAGCGTCGCAGTGCCCGCGAAGCCGTCCGGCCCGACCTATGCGTTCGGGTTGAAGGTCGACGGCCGCTACAAGAACGTGCCGATCAGCGGTACCGGCAAGCTGGGCGGCGTGCTCGCGATCCAGGACGCATCGCGGCCGTTCCCGTTGCAGGCTGACGTGAAGGCCGGCGACACGCGGCTCGCGATCGTCGGCACGCTGACCGACCCGATGCATCTCGCGGCCATCGACCTGCGACTATGGCTGCAGGGCACGTCGATGTCGCACCTTTACCAGCTGACCGGCATCACGCTGCCCGATACGCCGCCTTACGCGACGGAAGGGCGGCTGATCGGCAACTTCAAGCGCAAGGCCAGCACCTTCCGTTACGAGAACTTCAACGGTCGCGTCGGCGGCAGCGATCTCGGCGGCACGCTCGTCTACGAGCAGCGCGAGCCGCGGCCGAAGCTGTCGGGCGAACTCGTGTCCAACCTGCTGCAGTTCTCCGACCTCGCGCCGGTGATCGGCGCGGATACGGCCGCGAGCAAGGCCAAGCGCGGCGACACGACGAAACAGCCGTCGAGCCGCGTGCTGCCGGTCGAGACGTTCCGCACGGACCGCTGGCGTGCGCTCGACGCGGACGTCAAGTTCACCGGCCGCAAGCTGGTCAAGAGTTCGGACCTGCCGATCACCAACCTGTACACGCACATCGTGATGACGGACGGCGTGCTGTCGCTCGAGCCGCTGCAGTTCGGCGTCGCGGGCGGCACGCTCGCGACGACCGCGCATCTCGACGGCAGCGGTGCGCCGCTGAAGGGCCGCTTCACCGTGGCGGCGCGGCACCTGAAGCTCAAGCAGTTGTTCCCGGCGCAGAAGGTCATGCAGTCGGCGCTCGGCGAGATCAACGGCGATGCGTCGCTGTCGGCGACCGGCAACTCGCCGGCCGCGCTGGCCGCGACGTCGACCGGCGAGGTGAAGGCGCTCGTGACGGACGGCCGCATCAGTCGCCTGCTGATGGAAGCGGCGGGGCTGAACGTCGCGAACGTCGTCTACGAGAAGCTGTTCGGCAACAACGATGTGAAGATCAACTGCGCGGCGATCGACTTCGTCGCGACCAACGGCATTCTCGATCCGAAGGTGTTCGCGCTCGATACGGACGACGCGCTGATCAACGTCGACGGCCCGATCAGCCTGCGCGACGAAACGCTGAACCTGAAGATCCATCCGCACACGAAGGGTTTCCGGATCTTCTCGCTGCGCTCGCCGCTGTACGCGAAGGGCACGTTCAAGAATCCGAACGTCGGCGTCGACGCGGGCGCGCTCGCGCTGCGTGCCGGCGCGATGGTCGGCCTCGGGCTGATCAACCCGTTCGCGGCCCTGATTCCGCTGATCGCGCCGAGCAACAACCGCGACGTGCCGTGCTCGGAGCTGTTCGGCCAGATGAATGCGAAGGCGGCGCAGCGGGCGGCGGCGAAGGCCGGCAAGTGACGCGCGTGCGCGTCAGCGGCCCGCGCGCACCCAGAGCAGCACGGCATCGACTTCCCGGCCGTCGATCCGTACCGGGGCGGCCGTGCCGAGTTGCAGGCGATCGCCGTCGAGCCTGACGGCGCGCTGCTGGACGTTGCCGATCCAGTTCGGGAACAGGCTGACGTCCATTTCGTGGGTCAGCGTGCCGTCGTCGGCGACCTGAAAGGGGCCGGAATACGCAATGTAGCCGCCCGCGGCCGCCGCGCGCTCGTCGGCGGTGCCGCCCTGCAGGTCGCCGTCCGCGTAGGGCGGCCGGCCGGCGGCCATCAGCTGGGCGGACATGTAGCCGTCCGGCGTGTACAGGATCCAGCCGCGCGCGTCGCGGCCGAGCGGATAGGTGACCGCGCTGCCGTCGCGCGGGCGGATTTCGTAGGACACGAGGCGCCATGCGCCGACGAGTTGTTCGCGAAGCTGGCTGGCGAGCATGCGGGATTCCGGTAAGGCGGCGGTGGGGCGCGTGCCGTCGTGTTGGCGGGCCGCCGGGCGGCAGGCCGCGGGGGCCGGAAATGCGCTGCCGGAACGGCGTGGTCGGCAGTTTCTCCGACACCTGCTAAAATACACGGTTTTCCGTCGATTTATCCTTTAACGGGACCTGCCGTGCTTTCTACTGCCAACATCACGATGCAATTCGGGCCGAAGCCCTTGTTCGAGAATATCTCGGTCAAATTCGGCGAGGGCAACCGCTATGGTCTGATCGGCGCGAACGGCTGTGGCAAGTCGACGTTCATGAAGATCCTCGGCGGCGACCTCGAGCCGAGCGCCGGCAACGTCGCGCTGGAGCCGAACGTGCGTCTCGGCAAGCTGCGCCAGGACCAGTTCGCGTACGAAGACGTGCGCGTGCTCGACGTCGTGATGATGGGCCACACCGAAATGTGGGCCGCCATGACCGAGCGTGACGCGATCTACGCGAACCCGGAAGCCACCGACGACGACTACATGCACGCCGCCGAGCTCGAAGGCAAGTTCGCCGAATACGGCGGCTACGACGCCGAGGCGCGCGCGGGTGCGCTGCTGCTCGGCATCGGCATCGAGGAGAAATTCCACAACGGCACGATGAGCGACGTCGCGCCGGGCTGGAAGCTGCGCGTGCTGCTCGCGCAGGCGCTGTTCTCGAAGCCGGACGTGCTGCTGCTCGACGAACCGACCAACAACCTCGACATCAACTCGATTCGTTGGCTCGAGCAAACGCTCAACGAGTACAACTCGACGATGATCATCATCTCGCACGATCGTCACTTCCTGAACTCGGTGTGCACGCACATGGCCGACATGGACTTCGGCACGCTGAAGGTCTGGCCGGGCAACTACGACGACTACATGCTCGCGTCGGCACAGGCGCGCGAGCGCCAGGCCGCGGCGAACACGCGTGCGAAGGAGCGTGTCGCCGAACTGCAGGACTTCGTGCGCCGCTTCTCGGCGAACAAGTCGAAGGCCCGTCAGGCGACCAGCCGTGCGAAGCAGATCGACAAGATCAAGATCGAGGAATTCAAGCCGTCGTCGCGCCAGAACCCGTTCATCCGTTTCGAGTTCGAGAAGAAGCTGCACAACGTCGCGGTGGTCGCTGAAGAGATCACGAAGAAGTACGAGCGCACGATCTTCCAGAACTTCAACCTGTCGGTTCAGCCGGGCGAGCGGATCGCGATCATCGGCGAGAACGGCGCGGGCAAGACGACGCTGCTGCGTTCGCTGCTCGGCGCGCTCGAGCTCGAGCACGGCACGGTGAAGTGGTCCGAGAACGCGAACGTCGGCTACATGCCGCAGGACACGTACGAGGAGTTCCCGAACGACATCACGCTGATGGACTGGATCGACCAGTACCGCAAGGACGGCGACGACGAAACGATGGTGCGCGGCACGCTGGGCCGCCTGCTGTTCACGTCGGACGACATCAAGAAGTCGGTGAAGGTGCTGTCGGGCGGCGAGAAGGGGCGCATGATCTGGGGCAAGCTGATGCTCGGCCGCCACAACGTGCTGCTGATGGACGAACCGACCAACCACATGGACATGGAGTCGATCGAGTCGCTGCAGATCGCGCTCGAGCAGTTCGAAGGCACGCTGATCTTCGTTTCGCACGACCGTGAGTTCGTGAGCGGGCTGGCGAACCGGATCATCGAAGTGCGTACGGATGGCACGCTGTTCGACTTCGGCGGCAATTACGAGGAGTTCCTGACGAGTCAGGGGCAGGAGTAAGTGTCCTGACGCTTCCGTTCATGTGTTGCGGTCCGGCCGTGGTACGAAGCTGGAGCGCATAGCAACGCGAAGCCGCGAGAAGCGCATCGGGCCCGCATCGACAGTATTGTCGATGCGGGCTTTTTCATTTCCGTGCCGGTGAAGCGCGGGGGCGCACATTCCCGTTTCCTCCTCTCAATCGACTTCGGGTAAATTACGCTCCGGATACCACCCTCAATTCCGACCCGGAGCCGCCCCTCGATGCAGGACCATCCTCTCCCGCTCGATTTATCCGGCCTTGCGCCAAGCCTCTATGCACAGGGCACCGAGGAAGGCATCCTGTCGCGCCTGATGGAGCGGATCGCACCGACCAACCGCTTCTGCGTCGATATCGGCGCAAGCGACGGCCTGCGCAACAGCAACACCGCGCGGCTGCTGCGCGAACGGGATTGGTCCGGCGTGCTGGTGGAAGGTAGCGCGTACCGCTTCGGCAAGCTTGCCGCCCACTACGCGGGAGCGGAACGCGTTCGCTTGCACCATGAGCGCGTCCAGCCCGACACGATCGACACGTTGCTCGCCGATGCCAACACGCCAACCGACTTCGACCTGCTGTCGTTCGACATCGACGGCAACGACTATTGGGTCTGGCGCGGCCTGCAAGCGTTCCAGCCGCGTATCGTCGTGATCGAATACAACCCGTACTACACGCCGCCTGAACGCTGGGTCATGTGCTTCAACCCGGATCACGAATGGGACGGCTCGACGTATTACGGCGCGAGCCTCGAATCGCTCGTCCATCTCGGCCGGCAGAAGGGTTATGAACTCGTCTGCTGCGACGACATGGGCAACAACGCGTTCTTCGTGCGGCAGGACCTGTACCCGCTGCTCTGCATCGCGAACAATGATCCTTCGGTGCTGTTCCGCCCGGCGATGTACAAGGTGCGCTACGTCGGGCACAACACGTTCCTGAGCGGCCATCCGTATCGATACGGGCCGGCCGAGCACATCTGAATGGACTCGCTCGCCGCGACCTTCGACGAGATCCGCGATGCCTATGCGCTGGGCCGCAGCGGGGCGCCGCGCCAGGTCGGCGAACGCGTGTGGCACCTGCCGACCGATGACGGCGGTGTGGCGGTCAAGCTCTACGCGTCCGGGCATCATGCGCGTGCGGCCAAGGAGGCCGCCGTGCTTGCGCACTTCGAGACGCATCGCGATGCGCGTTTCCGTGTGCAGATGCTGAAACGCACGGCGTCCGGCGAGCCGCTGTGGACGGGCCAAGGCTCGCACGCGATGCTGACGCGCTGGGAAGCCGGGCAGTTCAGAACCTACGACACGTTTTCACCGGCCGAATGGGATGCGCTCGGCGCGAGCCTGGCCGCGTTGCATCTGAGTCTCGAGCCGCTTCACTTGCCGCAGCTCGACACGATCCGCGCACGCCTGACCGCGATCGACGCGGACGCGGTGCGCCGCAGCCTGCATGATGCACTCGATCGCGCACGCGCGAACCATGCCGCCGACAACCTGCGCCGCTATGTCGATCTCGCGCTGCGCCTGCTCGACCGCTACTATCCGGGCAGCATCGACGCGTTTCCCGTCGACGATCCGCAGCACCCGATCCACAACGACTACAACCAGTTCAACTATCTGTTCACGGGCACGCCGCCGCCGCTCATCCTCGACTGGGAAGCATCGATCGGCGCGCCGCGCGAATACGAGCTGGTGCGTTGCCTGAATCATCTGCCGCTGGAGGCGCCGCATCGGGCGGAAGCGTTCGTGCTGGCTTATCAGCGGACCCGGCCGGTCGATCCCGCGCGCATTGCATGGGCGGTCGATGCCGCGTGCCTGCAGCACGCGCTCAAGCTCTGGATCGTGCAAGGCTGGCTCGACGATCCGTCGCGCTTTGCATCGCATCTGAACGGCGCGGTGACGATGGCCTCCGCGATGGTGGATGCGCGCGACCGTCTGGTCGATTTCTTTTCCCGTTGTGTGGAAGCAGGACGCTGAAGTGAATGCGAATCTGAACCCGATGTCGAAGTCGACGCCGCCCACCGAGCGACAGCATGTGTTTCCGCCGCCGCTCGATCGCGATTACCGCGTCGAAGACGGGCGCGTGCTGACGCGCTCGCTCGAAGCGCACATCGTCGATCACTGCAACCTGACCTGCGCGGAATGCTGCTCGCTGTCGCCGTTGCTGCCCGAGTGGTATGCAAGCCCCGCGTCGATCGAAGCCGATCTGCGCCGCGCCGCGAAGGTGCTGCGCCCGCGCATGTTCAAGTTGGTCGGCGGCGAGCCGTTGCTGCATCCGGCGCTCGTCGAACTCGTCCAGCGCGTGCGCGCCACGGGCATCGCGCCCGTGATCTCCGTCACGACGAACGGCCTGAAGCTCGGCGAGATGACCGATGCGTTCTGGCAGGCGGTGGATGCGCTGACGATCTCGCGCTATCCGAAGCCGTCGCTGTCGCCCGACCTGGTCGCGCACATCGAGCGCCAGGCCGCGCGCTTCGACGTGCGCCTGAACTGGAAGGTGCAGGACGTGTTCACGACGATGAACCGTGCGCAGCCCGGCACCGATCGTGACGCAGCGCAGCGCCTTTATCACGATTGCTGGATCCGCGAGCGCTGCCATATGATTCGCGACGGCATGTTCTACACCTGCACGCGTCCGGCGCATTTCCATACGCTCTACCAGGGCGAGAAGGATTTTCAGTCCGACGGCCTGCCGCTGCGCGACGACGCTGGCATGCTCGACGCGATGCTCGCCTATCTGCAACGCGAGGCACCGCTCGAAGCGTGCCTGCATTGCCAGGGCGGCAGCGCGCCGGTGGCGCCGCATCGCATCCTCAAACGCATTGAAGTGGACGCCTTGAAGGCGCGTTATCCATGATCGTCGGCACGCGCGACCTGTTCGGCTTCGACCGGCTTCACTACCATCCGCGCAGCGGTGCGGCGGCGTCCGGCATCCGGGCCGTCCTGCACGCATCGGGACAACCGGCAGGCGAGCCGGACGCGGCGGCCATCGCCGGTTACCTGAGCGGCGAGCGGCTGGTCGGCCGCACCGTGTTGCGCGACGTGTGCGCGGTGCCGCCCGGCCATGCGCTGATCCGTTCGCCGCAAGGGCTGACCGTGCAGCCGGCACCCGGGCAGCCGCAGCACGCCGATCTGGAAACCGTGCTGCGCGCATCGCTGCAGCGCGCGCTCGACAGCGGCAAGCGCGTCGCGCTGGCGCTGAGCGGCGGGCTCGATTCGGCGCTGCTGCTCGCGTTGCTGCGCGAACTCGGCGCGCAGCGGCACGTGGCGTCCTATGTCCTCGTGACCGACATGCCGGATTATTGCGAGCGCGATGCCGCACTCGAACTGGCCGCGCAGATGCAGGCGAACGTGAAGATCGTGCGCGCGAACGAGGCCGATTTCGTCGCGGCGCTGCCGAGAACGACGCATGCGGTCGAGGAGCCGATGTTCAACCTGCATCCGGTCGCGAAGCTGCTGCTCGCCGAGGCGATGGCCGGGGACGGCGTCGAGGTGGCCATCACCGGCGACGGCGCGGACCAGGTGCTGCGACGCGACCATTCGGCCAACTATCTGCCGCTATGCCATGCATTGTTCGATGCGGCGTCGGTCGACCTGCATCCGCCGTTCGTCGACGCTGCCGTCGTCGCGCATCTGACGAGCATCGCGCCCGACCCGGACAAGCAATGCCTGCGCGATCTCGGTGCGCGCCTGAGCCTGCCGGACCGTCTCGTGCACGGCCCCAAGCGCGGGCGGCTCGCCCCGGCGATGGATCTCACGGCGCTGCTCGATCGCGACCGCATGCACGCGCTGGCCGACACGCTCGGCCTGGCCGCACCCACGCTGCAGGCGGATACCGAACGCGTGCTGTGGACGACGCTGTCACTGATCCTCGATCATTTCGACCACCTCGATGCCGCGCATCGCCCAACCTGAATCGTTCATGAAACGCATCCTGTTCTGCGTGGTGCCCGAAAAAGGGCACGTCAATCCGTGTATCGGCCCGGCCCAGCATCTGCGCACCGCCGGGTGCGACGTCGCGTTCTATGCGCCGGCCGATATCAGTGCGCAGCTCGACGGCGCGGGCGGTTTCACGTTTGTGGGGCCGCGCGAGACGCCCGAGCGCCATGACCTGTCACGCGGCGCGAGCTTCGCCGCGAACATCCGCGACGCGGACTGGCTGCGACACTGGATCCGCAAGCTGCTGATCGATCTCGCGCCCGCGCAGGTGGACGGCATTCGCACGGTGCTGCGTGACTGGCGGCCCGACGTGGTCGTGATCGATCCGCTGCTCTATGCGGCGGCGATTGCCGCTGAACTGGAAGGGCTGCCGTGGGTCTCGATGTCGAATTCGCTGAATCCGGTGCTGCCGGACGATCTCGATTCGGAACTGCTGCGCACGGTGCGATGGCTCACGCCGGAACGCACGCGGCTGTTCGCGCGCTACGGGCTCGATGCGCGCTTTCGCGGTTGCGACATCCTTTCGCCGCACCTGACGCTCGCGTTCACGACCGACGCGCTGGTCGGTGCGCCGCCGCCGGGTGTCGAGCTGGTCGGCCCGGCAATGCCGTCCGGCCCGCGCGGCGACGAGACGCCGTTCCCGTGGGAACGCCTCGATGCGGATCGTCCTTTGGTCTACATGTCGCTCGGCAGCCAGCTTTACTACCATCCCGACGTGTTTGCGAAGGTCATCGAGGCGACGCGCGCGACGTCGGCGCAACTGGTGCTGTCGGTGGGCGAGCTGGTCGATTCGGATCTGCTGCCGGCCGACGACGAGCGCGTGGTCGCCGTGCGTTACGTGCCGCAACTGGCGCTGCTGCAGCGCACGCACGCGTTCGTCAGTCACGGCGGCGCGAATTCGGTGATGGAGTCGCTTGCGAGCGGCGTGCCGATGCTGCTGTCGCCGTTCTGCAATGACCAGTTCCATTCGGCGCACTTCGTCGAGCGGGCCGGCGCGGGGTGCGTGCTGGATCTGCAGCAGGCCGGCGTGGCCGACATCGCCGCTGCGCTCGAACGCCTGTTGCGGCCCGGGACGTTGCGCGAGCAGGCGGCGCGGATCCGCGCGAGCTATGCGTCGCGCGACGGTTCCGCCGAGGCGGCGGGCCTGATCAGCGCACTCGCTTCAGGAAGCCTCCGGGCGACAGCGTCATGAGGACGCGGTCCTCGATGTCGTAGTCGACCTCGAAGCGCTTGTCGCGAGCGAGGTATTCATGCGCGGCGGTGGCCGGGTTGTTGCCTTTGCCGTACGGCTTGCCGTCGAACATTGACGCGGGCAGGTACTCCATGATGGTGTCCATCACGATCGCGTAACTGCCGGGCGTCACGAGCGGCGCATAGCATTCGAGTTCGCGCAGCACGTGCGCGTGGGTGTGCGTGAGATCGAGGATCGCCATCACGCGCGCGCCGTCATCGATCTGCGCACGCACCGAGGCGAGCGTGTCGGCCGCGCATGATTCGCCTTCGATCAGCGTCATCCGGTGGGCGAGCCGGTGCGATTGCAGGCGCTGCCTGACCTCGTCGCGCAGGCGCGGTTCGATCGCGACGACGCGGCCGCTGTCGCCAGCGAGCTCCAGCATCGACGCGGAGAATACGACGCCGCCGCCCGCCGCGATCCCGGTCTGCACGATGCAGTCGGGGCGCTCGCGCCAGATCAGCTCCTGGAGCGCGAGCATGTCGCCGGGCAGGTGGAAGAAGCGCTCGCCGAGCCAGCGCGTCTGGAACAGATGGTCGAATTCGGCAGCACGCGTCAGCCATTCGATATTGATGTCCCGCATGCGGGCCGAGGGACGCTCTGACATGGTCAATGCAACGAGTAGGAGTGACGTGAAAACGCTGGAACCGTGGCTTCACCGGTACTGGAACATCGGGCCGGCGCACTTGCACGCGCTGGCGTCGGGCCATACTAACAAAACGTATCTCGTCGAGTGCGATGCGGGGCGCGCGGTGCTGCGCGTGTCGTGGCCCGGCAAGGCGGTCGAGCAGGTGCATCGCGAGGCGGCGATGCTTGGCCATCTCGGCCACTCGCGTGCGGCGCCGATGCTGCCTGCGCTGCCGAAGCTGCGGCCGACCGTGGACGCACGGTCCGGCGTGCAACTGCCCGACGGGAGCTGGCTGCATCTGTTCGAGCATATCGACGGCCGCCCCGGCCTGCCGGACGAAGCGGAGGCGGGCGCGATCGATGCGATGCGTGCGCTTGCGCATCTGCATGCGGCGATGGCGGCGATACCCGTGACCGAATCGGCGCCGCTCGCGTGGCTGTCTGCGCGCCACGCACGTGTCGCGGCGCGCGCTGCGCCGTCGTTGCCGGGTGACTTGAGCGGCCACTACGAGACGATGATTCACCGGATCGGCGCACATCTCGACGCTGCTGCCCGCTGGCTGACGGGCGCGGTGCACTGGCTGCACGGCGACTATCACGCGGGCAACCTGCTGTATGTGGGGCACGCGGTGAACGGCGTACTCGATTTCGACGATGTCGGGCAGGGCGCGCAGTGGCTCGAAGCGGCTTTTGCGTTGTTCGCGCTGTCGCGCGATGCGGGCAGGGACGATGGCTTCGTATTCGATGCGCAGCGTTGGGATGCTGGCCTGCAAGCCTATACCGCGACGCGGCCCGATGACGTGCCGGACTGGATGCACGACCGACGCGATGCGCTGATGGCCCTGTTCTGCGCGGACCAGACGCTGATCCATCTCGAAGCCGCACAACGCGGGCTGTGGACACCGGGGCCGGGCATCGGCTTTCTCGGCGGCTGGTGGCAGTTGCTCGACGGTGCGGCGCCGGGGCGTTAGCCGGCTGCTTCGTCAGCGCGGGCGATTCAGGAACAGGCGCACCGCTTCGACCGTATGGGGCCGCGCCTCGCGGTGCCGCGATCCGTCGTGCATGCAGAACAGCACGTCACGTTGCCGTGCCGCGCTGGCGTCGACGTGCGCGCACATCGCGTCGAACAGCGCCTGCGGCGACGGCGCCGGCCGCTGCCAGTCGTCCAGTATCGCGGTCCAGCCCGTGTGTTCGCGCTGCAGCCGCGCCAGCACGCCGGCGCGGCTGTCCTCCGGCATCAGGCCGTAAGGCAGGCGCAATGAAATCGTGGCTGGCGCCGGAACGCCGGCTCGACGATAGGCTTCGCGGATCAGCGCGTCGGTCGTCTCGATCTCGTCGATCAGTGCATCGTCCGCCAGCGCGCCGGGCTTCGCGTGCGAATGGGTGTGATTGCCGAGCGGGTGGCCTTCGCTCGCCATTCTTGCCGCGACATCGAGTGCGCTTTCGAGATTCTGGCCGAGCAGGAAGAAGGTCGCCTGGCAGGACGCGGCGCGCAGGACATCGAGCAAGGGGAGGGTCGAGGGACCGGGCCCGTCGTCGAAACTGAGGCGAATGGACATTGCGGGTGAGTGCGCCGTTCAAGGTGTACCGGAGCAACGATAGCGCAAGTCGCGGCGAGCGGCGGCATGCGCATCCATTGGCCGGCTACTGGAGCGGCTCGATTGCCAGCGGACAGGTGCCGATCCGACGCAACTGCGTGCCGGTCCACGCGTAGAAGAACCGGGCGGCCTTCGCGCTGTTGTCGTCGCATTCGTCGTTGAAGCAGCCCGCGACGATCAGCAGCCTGCTGCCGGGACGGAAATCGACGCGCTCCTCGTCGTTGCCCATCACGCCTGCGATGGCCTGCACGCCGGGCATCGTGTACGTCGCGCCCGTGTACTTGTCGACGATCGCGAAATTCCGGCAATCCGTTCCGCAACCCCAGACCGCGACCCGGTAGTGGCCGGCAAAATTGGCCGGTTGCGTGAATTCGTCGCGAATGACGGTGCGGTAGCGGCGGGTTTCCCTGGTGGTCAGGCGGGGTGCCGCGGCCGGCTTGCGCGGCGCGCTCGCGGCGAGTGCCGGATAGCGGTCGAACGAAGGCGACGGGCATGCGGCGGCCGCCGTGGCCGTCGCCGCGCGGGCGGTGCCGGAACCGCAAAGCAGCGCGGCCGATGCGCCGGCGATCAGCAGAAGTCGATGGGCAGGCATCACGCGAGCATCCTTCAGGTTCGGGATGGGGATCGGGCCGGAGGGTCCGAACGGCCGGCGACGACGATTCTATGCCGCTTCACGCGCGCCGGCGACCTGGCGCAGCGATCGCGAGCCTGCGTCAAAACCGACGTTCCGCACACGGCCCGCCGTCAAGCTTTGTCAAATTGCGGCGATATCACGATGCCTGACGTTTCAGGCCGCCTTCGAAGGCTGTCATGCACGGGTCGATTGCGTATCCTTGGATTCGATTCGCGGTACTCATGTCATCACAACCGGGAGGCTTCACATGAATGCACGTCTATACCGCGCGACCGTTGCCGGCGCGCTGATCGGATTGCTCGCGCCGTTTTCGGTGGCGCATGCGCAACTGGGCGATGTCCTGAAGCAGGTCGGCGGCGGCGGCGATGCAGGCGGCAGCGCGGGCGGTGCGCTCGGCAATCTCGGCGGCCTCGGCGGGGCATTGACGGGCGGGGGCGGTGCGTCGCTGATGCCGGGCAGCACCGGCAACGTCGCCGGCCTGCTGCAGTTCTGCATCCAGAACAACTATCTCGGCGGGGCGTCCGGCGGCGCGTCGTCGGTGAAGGACGCGCTGATGGGCAAGCTCGGCGGCAACGCATCGTCCGACAGCGGCTATACCAGCGGCGCGAGCGGGGTCCTCGATGCCGGCAACGGCAGCAAGCTCGACCTGAGCGGCGGCGGCCTGAAGCAGCAGGTGACCAAGCAGATCTGCGACAAGGTGCTGACGCAGGCGAAGTCGCTGCTGTAAGTGTTGCGGTGCCTGGCGGCGCAGGGGGCGGTGCGATGCGTACCGTTTCCGCAGGCCATTCCGGCCGCCCCACGCACATCATCGATGAGAAGACATCGATGAGAAGACGGGCGGCCGCGCGCTGTCGCGGCCCGCACGCATGGACTCAATCGGCCAGCCGCTTGTCGGCGAGCGCCTTGCAGCAGTCTTCGTAGACCCATTGCACGAGTTTCGCCCGATAGTCGAGATCGTCGGTATCGACGATTTCCTCGACCGCGTCGCGGGCCCATGACGCATCGACGAACCCGGCATGCCGCTTCGCGATGTCCTGCGCGAGCGCCGCGAGCTTGGCAACGGCCAGCCAGTCGGCCTGACGGTGATGGCGGTCGAGCCAGCGGTGCGCGGCCTGGACCTGGAACGTGGCGTCCGGCCACGATTCGTTGAGGTAAAACGCGCCGAGATTGCCGCAGGTGAGCCAGCAAAGCAGTTCCAGGCGGTCTTGCGAGCCGAGGATATGGGGTGCGTCGGACATGGCAGCGCTCACGAAATACGTCGATTCCGGGCGGCGCCGGTTGCATTGGGCCGGTGCCGATAATAAAAACATAGCACGATGCGGGCCCGACCGCGCACCCGGGCGGATGCTGACATGGCGGCGGAGAAACGGACGCCGCGCCGGCGAGGATCGCCGACGGCGAAGTGAGGGGACAGCGGGAACGGAAAGTGCGCGCGCGTGAGGAGCGGCGGGGAATGAGGCGGCCGGGGAACGGCCGCCGGCGCCGTGAAGCGGGCCCGTTGCCGGGCCCGCCGCAGCCCGGCCCGCGAGCCCGGCTGCCGGTGAGTGGACTCAGGTCGTCGTGT
The DNA here is from genome assembly GCF_002223365.1 of Burkholderia sp. AU6039. Classification (NCBI taxonomy): domain Bacteria; kingdom Pseudomonadati; phylum Pseudomonadota; class Betaproteobacteria; order Burkholderiales; family Burkholderiaceae; genus Burkholderia; species Burkholderia sp. AU6039. The sequence goes on along the minus strand of NZ_NKFK01000003.1, from coordinate 1,525,556 downwards.
GCGTGGCGCGCGCGATCGAGCGGATGCTGCGCTCGACGCGGATCAGGATGATCAGCACCGCGAGCGACACGAACGAATACAGCGCGACGAGCGCGGCGACGCCCGCGTAGCGCGCGGTCTGGCCGTTCTCGGCAGCGGTTTCTTCCGCGGCCTTCTTTTCGTCGTCGATCGCGGTGCGGCGTGCGTCGTAGCGCTGCGAGAAGTCGCGCATGACCGTCGACACGACGTCGGTGTACGCCTGCTCGCGCGCATATTCGTCGCCGTGGCCGGTGACCTTCTTCTTGACGCTGGCCGCGACGTCCGGGCGCGACAGCACCTTGTCGAGATACGCGATCTGCTGCTCGTAGTACGCGACGTCCGGGTGGTCGTCGTCGCCGAGCACGCGCTGGAACGACGGCTCGTACGCGTCGCGATCGACCGCGTAGTCCGGCGACAGGGCCGCGCGGCCGTGCTTCTGCACGATGCCCGACAGTTGCGTCGACAGGCGCAGCGCGGGCGACGCATCGTCGTCCTTGGCTGCGGCGCCGCCGGCGGCCGGCGTGGCCTTGGCGGGTGCATCGTTCTCCCACGCGAACGATGCGGGATCGACCTGGATGGCCGAAGCGACCTTCGGCGGTTTCGACAGGCGCGCATCGAGTGCGACCACGCCGAATATGACCCCGCCGATCAGGACTGCGGTCGCGAACAACAGCACGATCACGCGCAATACCTGAAGATAGCCGCCCTCGATTTTGGTCAGGATGCTCAAGGCATTCTCCTTTCTTATGATGAATGAGGCGCCGAGGCTAAAGACCTTTCGAATGGCTGTCAATCGTCACGGCGGGTCACACCGGCGGACCGAAACGCTCGCTAGAATGGCGGCTTTCCTGGAGGCGGAAAGCGATGAAAATCTACGACCAGTTCTATATCGACGGCGCGTGGCGCAAACCGGCCGGCACCGGCACGATCGACGTGATCGACTCGGGCACCGAGGCGGTGATCGGCCGGATTCCGGAAGGTGTCGCGTCCGACGCGCAGGACGCGATCCGCGCGGCGCGCGCAGCCTTCGACGCGTGGGCGGCCACGCCGCCCGCGACGCGCGCGGGCTACCTGCGCAAGATCGTCGAGCATCTGCAGGCGCGCAGCGAGGAACTCGCGCAGTCGATCACCGGCGAAGTCGGGATGCCGATCAAGCTGTCGCGCGCGATTCAGGTCGGCGGCCCGATCTACAACTGGAAGGCGTATGCGAAGCTCGCCGAGTCGTTCGAATTCGAGGCACAGGTCGGCAACTCGCTCGTCGTGCGCGAGCCGGTCGGCGTCGTCGCGGCGATCACGCCGTGGAACTATCCGCTCAACCAGATCACGCTGAAAGTTGCGCCGGCGCTCGCGGCCGGCTGCACGGTCGTCCTGAAGCCGTCCGAAGTCGCGCCGCTCAATGCGTTCATGCTCGCCGAAGCGATTCACGCAGCCGGGCTGCCGGCTGGCGTGTTCAACCTCGTGTGCGGCTATGGCCCGGTGGTCGGTGAAGTGCTGGCCACCGATCCGGATGTCGACATGGTGTCGTTCACGGGCTCGACGCGCGCCGGCAAGCGCGTGGCCGAGCTGGCGGCCGCGGGCGTCAAGCGCGTCGCGCTCGAGCTGGGCGGCAAGTCGGCGTCGGTGATCCTCGACGATGCCGATTTCGCGACGGCGGTGAAGGGCACGGTCAACGCGTGCTACCTGAACGCGGGGCAGACCTGCTCGGCGCACACGCGCATGCTGGTACCGGAAGCGCGCTACGACGAGGCGCGCGCGATCGCGAAGGCGGCGGCCGAAACCTACGTCGCCGGCGATCCGCGGCAGGATGCGACGCGCCTCGGCGCGCTGGCATCGGCCGTGCAGCAGCAGCGCGTGCAGGACTACATCCAGCGCGGGATCGACGAAGGCGCCGAACTCGTGACGGGCGGCACGGGCCTGCCGGAAGGGCTGGATAAAGGCTTCTTCGTGAAGCCGACCGTGTTCGGCCGCGTCGATCCGAAATCGACGATCGCGCAGGAAGAAATCTTCGGGCCGGTGCTGTCGATCATCACGTATCGCGATGAAGACGAGGCCGTGCGGATCGCGAACGATTCGCCGTACGGGCTCGGCGGCGCGGTATGGGCCGGCAGCGACGAACGCGCGATGGGCATCGCGCGCCGCATCCGCACCGGGCAGGTCGACATCAACGGCGGCGCATGGAACATGGCCGCGCCGTTCGGCGGCTACAAGCAGTCGGGGCACGGCCGCGAGAACGGCGTGTACGGGCTCGAAGAATATCTCGAGTACAAGTCGATGCAGCTCAAGCCCGCGAAGCCGGCCTGAGCGTTTCTCACGCATGACATGAAAACGGCACGCTCGCGTGCCGTTTTTTATTGACGGCCGTCAAGGTGCGCGTCGGTGGATCGTCGATCATCGCGGTTCCGATGTTCCGACGAGGTTTCAGATGACCGTACGCACTTCCTTTCCGCCGCTGACGATTCGCGGCCGCACCTTGTTGCCCGTCGTGCAGGGCGGCATGGGCGTCGGCATCTCCGCGCACCGGCTGGCGGGCAGCGTCGCGCGCGAAGGCGCGGTCGGCACGATCGCGAGCATCGACCTGCGCCACCATCATGCGGACCTGCTCGCGCGTTGCCGCGCGCAACCCGATCGCGCGACGCTCGAGGCCGCGAACCTCGAGGCGCTCGCACGCGAGATCCGCCTCGCGAAGACCTACAGCGAAGGGCGCGGGATGATCGCGGTCAACGTGATGAAGGCCGTGAGCGCGCATGCGGACTACGTGCGGGTCGCGTGCGACGAGGGGGCGGACGCGATCGTGATGGGCGCGGGCCTGCCGCTCGACCTGCCCGATCTCACGCAAGGGCACGACATTGCGCTGATTCCGATCCTGTCGGACAGCCGCGGGATCGCGCTCGTGCTGAAGAAGTGGATGAAGAAGGGGCGCCTGCCCGACGCGATCGTGATCGAGCATCCGGCGCATGCGGGCGGCCATCTCGGCGTCACGCAGATCGACGACATGCACGACCCTCGCTTCGATTTCGCGCGCGTGCTCGACGAGACCGCCCAGGTGATGGCGTCGCTCGGCCTCGCGCGCGAAACGATCCCGCTGATCGTTGCGGGCGGGATCAACAGCCACGACACGGTGCGCGCGGCGTTCGACGCCGGTGCGAACGGCGTGCAGGTGGGGACGCCGTTCGCGGTGACGGAAGAGGGCGACGCGCATCCGCACTTCAAGCGCGTGCTGGCCGATGCGACACCCGAGGACATCGTCGACTTCGTCAGCGTGACCGGGTTGCCCGCGCGCGCGGTGAAGACGCCGTGGCTCGATCGTTACCTGCGCAACGAGACGCGCATCCGCACCAAGCTCGGTGCGCTGAAACAGCGTTGCCCGACCGCGCTCGAATGCCTGAGCGTATGCGGCTTGCGCGACGGCATCGAGAAGTTCGGCCATTTCTGCATCGATACGCGGCTCGCGGCCGCGCTGCGTGGCGACGTGGCGAACGGGCTGTTCTTCCGCGGCCGCGAAGCGTTGCCGTTCGGCCGTGCGATCCGCAGCGTGCGCGATTTGCTCGACCTGCTGCTGACGGGCCGTGCGACGGAGCCTGCGGCAAACCGCCCCACGTTTACGCTGGCTTGACGAATATCAAGATAAAGAAAAGACCCTACAGGGAGAATGGAAACCATTCTTTGGGGGTCCGTACCATGCATAAAACGATTCGAACTTGTGTCACCGCTGCGGCCGTTGCTGCCGCTTTCGCCGCGATGCCTTCGCTGTCGCACGCAGCCTCGCCGGGGGACGGCATCAACCAGGGCGACGTCCTGGTCCGGCTGCGCGCGATCAGCATCCAGCCGAACGAACGCGCGAGCGATACGCTGGGCGCGCTCAACGTCGGGGTGAACAACGCGATCGTGCCCGAGCTCGACTTCACGTACATGATCCGCGACTACCTCGGCGTCGAGCTGATCCTGGGTACGTCGCGGCACCAGCTGACGTCGAGCGTCGGCAATCTCGGCGGCGTGGGCGTGCTGCCGCCGACGCTGCTGCTGCAGTACCACTTCAACCATGCCGGCAAGGTGCGTCCGTACGTCGGCGCGGGCGTGAACTACACGTACTTCTACAACAACGGGCTCAACGTCGGCGGGCAGGGCGTGTCGATCAACAAGAGCAGCTTCGGCCCCGCGCTGCAGTTCGGCGTGGACGTGCAGGTGACGAAGAAGATTTTCATGAACGTCGACGTGAAGAAGATCTGGATGAGCACCGATGCGACGCTGGGCGACAAGGGCATCGGCACGCTGCACATCGATCCGCTGATCGTCGGCGTGGGCGTCGGGATGAAGTTCTAGACGCGAAGGGAAAAGAACAGAGTTGGGGTTGGCGGCATGTCGGTCGGCATGCCGCTTTTTTTATGCGCGGCGGCGGCGGATTTACAGCTTGTCGTACTGGAAGCGCATCGCGGTGCCTTCGCGCGAGATGCGCTCCCACACCGCGCGCTTTTCGTCGTCGCTCAGGAACACCCAGTTCGACACTTCGGCAGCCGTGCGGCCGCAGCCCTTGCAGACTTCGTCGAAGAGGGTCGAGCACACGCCGATGCAGGGGCTGTCGGGCAGGTCGTGGAGATTGGAGGCCATCGGAAGGGTTCACGCCGTTGAATCGTCAGCCGCCATTTTAATGCATCGCGGCCGGACGGTCGGACGGGTGCGGCCGGCATGCCGTACCGGTGCAGGGGCGTGACAGTACGGCGGGTTCGGGCACAGCGCGCCAGGCGGTTCGCGTCCGGCCCGCGGACGCAGGTGCGCCGCCGCCCGTTTTTCCCGGTGGACAGCCGCCGATTACCCGATAGAATTCCCCGGGAACGCCCCGCCGCACGGGCGGCCAGCCTGGCCGGCGGCGGTAATCTGTTCCGTTTGCGCGACACCGGCATGATTTTTTTGTGACGGGGCGCGAATGATGGTAGTTTTCGGGGTTTTCGAGGGGCGGCGCGCCAGAATGCGCCGTCATGACGAGGCAGACGGCAGCCGGACACACGGTCCGGCCGTAGGGAGAACGGGATGAAAGCAAAGGTAGTGGGCCGGTTCGCAGCGCTCGCGCTGTGCGTGGGTGCATCGGCGGCAGCGGCGAAGGATACGCAGCTCAATGTCTATAACTGGTCGGACTACATTGCGAAGGACACGATCCCGAACTTCGAGAAGCAGGCCGGCGTCAAGGTCCGCTACGACAACTACGACAGCGACGACACGCTGCAGGCGAAGCTGCTGACGGGCAGCTCGGGCTACGACATCGTCGTGCCGACCAGCAACTACGCGGGCAAGCAGATCGCCGCCGGCATCTTCGCGCCGCTCGACAAGTCGAAGCTGCCTAACCTCAAGTACCTCGATCCGCAACTGATGGCGCTCGTCGCCGGCGCGGACCCGGGCAACAAGTACTCGGTGCCCTGGGCGTACGGCACGACCGGTCTCGCGTACAACCTGACGAAGGCGCAGCAGGCGCTCGGCAAGGTGCCGCTCGACAACTGGGACATCCTGTTCAAGCCGGAAAACATCTCGAAGCTGAAGACCTGCGGCGTGTCGGTGCTCGACGCCCCCGACCAGATGTTCGCGGCGACGCTGCACTACATCGGCAAGGATCCGATGAGCACGAACCCGGCCGACTACAAGGCCGCGATGGAAGTGCTGAAGAAGATCCGCCCGTACATCACGCAATTCAACTCGTCGGGCTACATCAACGACCTGGTCGGCGGCGACATCTGCTTCGCGTTCGGCTGGTCGGGCGACGTCGTGATCGCGAAGCATCGCGCGATCGAGGCGAAGAAGCCGTACAAGGTCGAGTACTACATTCCGAAGGGCGGCGCGCCGGTGTGGTTCGACGTGATGGCGATCCCGAAGGACGCGAAGAACAAGGATGCCGCGCTGCAGTGGATCAACTACATCGAGGATCCGAAGGTGCACGCGGCGATCACGAACGCGGTGTACTACCCGAGCGCCAACGCAGAGGCCCGCAAGTACGTGCGGCCCGACGTCGCGAACGACCCGGCCGTCTATCCGCCGGCCGACGTCGTGAAGACGCTGTTCCTGCTCAAGCCGCTGCCGCCTGAAATCCAGCGTCTGCAGACGCGTCTGTGGACCGAGCTGAAGTCGGGCCGCTGACGCGAGCCGGAGTGAATCAGCAGTCATGAAGCCCCTGGTGCCCCCGGGGGCTTTGTTCGTTCAACGCAGGAGAGAAGCAGCACATCATGAATAGCCAGTCGGGCGCGCCGGTCGCGGGCGCGCCGTCCTCCGTTTCCTCCTCCGGCGCCGATGCGCGCGCCGAGAACTTTGTCCAGATCGTCGACGTCGTCAAGAAATTCGGCGACACCGAAGCCGTGCGCAGCGTCAACCTGACCGTGCGCCAGGGCGAGCTGTTCGCGCTGCTCGGCAGCTCGGGCTGCGGCAAGTCGACGTTGCTGCGGATGCTCGCGGGCCTCGAGACGGTCACGTCGGGCAAGATCCTGATCGACGGCGAGGACCTCGCGCAGATGCCGCCGTACAAGCGGCCCGTGAACATGATGTTCCAGTCGTATGCGCTGTTCCCGCACATGTCGGTCGAGTCGAACGTCGCGTTCGGTCTCAAGCAGGAAGGCACGCCGAAGGCCGAGCTGAAGGAGCGCGTCGCTTCGGCGCTCGAACTCGTGCAGATGAGCAAGTACGCGAAGCGCAAGCCGCATCAGCTGTCCGGCGGCCAGCAGCAGCGCGTCGCGCTCGCGCGCTCGCTGGTCAAGCGGCCGAAGCTGCTGCTGCTCGACGAGCCGATGTCCGCGCTCGACAAGCAGATCCGCCAGCGCACGCAGATCGAGCTCGTCAACATCCTGAACAAGGTCGGCGTCACCTGCATCATGGTCACGCACGACCAGGAAGAGGCGATGACGATGGCCAATCGCCTCGCGGTGATGAGCGAAGGGCAGATCGTGCAGATCGGCTCGCCGAACGAGGTGTACGAATATCCGAACAGCCGCTTCTCGGCCGAATTCATCGGCTCGACGAACCTGTTCGACGGCGTGACCGTCGAGGACGAACCCGACCACGTGTACATCGAGTCTCCGGAGCTGCCGAGCCGGCTGTACGTGAGCCACGGGATCTCGGGCCCGCTCGGGATGCCGGTCACCGTGTCGGTGCGCCCCGAACGGATCGCGCTCACGCGCAAGCCGCCCGAAGGCGCGTTCAACTGGGCGCGCGGCCGGATCAGCAACGTCGCGTACATGGGCGGCTACTCGCTGTATCACGTGAAGCTCGACGGCGGCAAGACGGTGATCGCGAACGTGTCGAGCCTCGCGATTTCGGAGCTCGAGACGCCGGCACTCGGCGACGAGATCTACGTGCGCTGGAGCGCGACGGCCGGCGTGGTGCTGACGTCATGACCGCGTTCAAGTCCCTGCTCGAGTGGCCGGTGCGGCGCTTCAACCTGACGGGCGCCACGGCGGTTGTCGCCGGGCCGTTCACGTGGCTCGTGCTGTTCTTCCTCGTGCCGTTCGTGCTGGTCGTGAAGATCAGCTTCGCGGAGCTGCAGCTCGGCATCCCGCCGTACACGGAGCTCGCGTCGTACGCGGACGGCGTCGTGCACGTCGCGCTGAACCTGTCGCACTACGCATTCCTGTTCACGGACAGCCTGTATTTCGCGACCTACGTGAACTCGGTGTGGGTGGCCGCGATCACGACGCTGCTGTGCCTGCTGATCGGCTATCCGATGGCGTACTACATCGCGCGCTCGAACCCGGCGACCCGCAACCTGCTGATGATGGGCGTGATGCTGCCGTTCTGGACGTCGTTCCTGATCCGCGTGTACGCGTGGATCGGCATCCTGAAGAACAACGGGCTGCTGAACAACTTCCTGATGTGGATCGGGCTCACGCATACGCCGATCGAGCTGTATCGCACCAACTACGCGGTGTACATCGGGATGGTCTATTCGTACCTGCCGTTCCTCGTGATGCCGCTCTACGCCCACCTCGTGAAGATGGACCTGCGCCTGCTCGAAGCCGCGTACGACCTCGGCGCCAAGCCGTGGAAGGCATTCGTGCAGATCACGCTGCCGCTCTCGAAGAACGGGATCATCGCGGGCTGCCTGCTCGTGTTCATCCCTGCGGTCGGCGAGTACGTGATTCCCGAACTGCTCGGCGGCGCGAACACGCTGATGATCGGCCGCGTGATGTGGAATGAGTTCTTCAACAACGCAGACTGGCCGATGGCGTCGGCGGTGACCTGCGCGATGGTGCTGCTGCTGCTCGTGCCGATGGCGATGTTCCAGCACTTCCAGGCGAAGGAGCAGGGAGGCCGCCGATGAAGCCGAATCGTTACCTGCAGTTCGCGGCGCTGTTTGCCGGCTTCGCGTTCCTTTACATCCCGATCATCAGCCTGATCGTCTATTCGTTCAACGAGTCGAAGCTCGTCACCGTGTGGTCGGGTTTCTCGTTCCGCTGGTACGCGGCGCTCGTCGAGGACGACGAGCTGCTGACGGCCGCGTGGCTGTCGCTGAAGATCGGCGTGCTGACCGCGTTCGCGTCGGTGTTCATCGGCACGTGGGCCGGCTTCGTGCTCGCGCGGATGGGGCGCTTTCGCGGTTTCGCGCTGTTCAGCGGGATGATCAACGCGCCGCTCGTGATTCCCGAGGTGATCCAGGGGATCTCGCTCCTGCTGCTGTTCATCGAGCTGGCGAAGTGGATCGGCTGGCCGGCCGAGCGCGGCATGTTCACGATCTGGCTCGGCCACGTGATGCTGTGCATCTCGTACGTCGCGATCATCGTGCAGTCGCGCGTGCGCGAGCTGAACCCGTCGCTGGAAGAAGCCGCGCTCGATCTCGGTGCGACACCGCTGAAGGTGTTCTTCACGATCACGCTGCCGCTGATCTCGCAGGCGCTGATCGCGGGCTGGCTGCTGTCGTTCACGCTGTCGATCGACGACCTCGTGCTGTCGGCGTTCCTGTCGGGCCCCGGCTCGACGACGCTGCCGCTCGTGGTGTTCTCGCGTGTGCGGCTGGGCTTGAACCCGGAGATGAACGCGCTCGCGACGCTGTTCATCGTCGCGGTGACGGCCGGCGTCGTGATCGCGAACTTCGTGATGCTGCGCCAGGAACGCAAGCGGATGGCGGGGTTCGCGGCCTGACGTTCGGGTTGCGATCGCTGCTGTAAAAAAACGCCCGGTGCCGACGACGAGTCGGGCCGGGCGTTTTGTTTGGGTGGCGCTGCGTGTGGATCGGTGCCGGTCTATACGCGATTGCGACAGATGAACGGCATCGTAGACGGGACGCGGGTTCCATTCCCGCGCCGGTCGCGCACCGCCCTACGCGCCGAACGCCGCCTTCGCCAGCAGCCCGAGCGCGACGCACACAAGCACGGCCGCGAACCCGGCCTGCACGTGCCGCGCGGCGAGGTGGCGCGACGCGCCACGACCGGCGGCCATGCCGAGCGCGGTGGCGACGGTGAACCACAGCGTCACGTCGAGCGGTGCGCGCGTGCCCGACACGAGCGTGGCGAACACGCCGCCGGTGCCGACGAGCGCGATCACCATCAGCGACGTCGCGACGACACCGTGCATCGACACGTTCGTGAACTTGCGCAGCATCGGCACGATCACGAAGCCGCCGCCGACACCGAGCAGCCCCGTCATCAGGCCCGTCATCGCGCCGGTCGACGCCAGCGCGACGCCGACCGGCCAGGACCACACGAGCCGGCCCGTATCGGGATTCACGCGGCCGACGCACAGCGGCGACGCTTCCGCGTCGACCGGCGCGTGTCGCAGCGCCTGCCGCAACAGGCGGCCGGCGACGACCAGCATCGTCAGCGCGAACAACGCGAGCAGCAGGCGTTGCGGCAGCACGTGCGCGAGCCGTACGCCGAGCGTGGTCAGCGGCACGCCGGCCACGGCCATCAGCAGCGCCGCGCGATAGCGCACGAGCCCGCGGCGGAACCCTTCGAGCGCGCCGAGCGCGGCGCTGCCGGCCACTGCGACGAGCGCGACGGGCGTGGCCTGCTGCATCGGCCAGCCCATGCCGACGACGAGCGCGGGCACCGCGAGGATGCCGCCGCCGGCGCCGGTCAGGCCCAGCACGGCGCCGACGAAACCGCCCAGTACGAGGGAAATCAGCATGACGTCAGCGGGCTCCGGTCAACGTGCGATCGCGGGCTTCGCAAGCCATTCGCGGCCCTTGAGCATCGCCTTCCAGTAAAGCGGCGGCAGCACGCGTTCCTTGAGCAGCCACGCGAGCCGCGACGGGCGCTTGCCGTCGATCAGCCACGCGGGGAAGGTCGGTGCGACCTTGCCGCCGTACAGGAATTCGGCGAGCACGATCTTGCCGCGCTCGACGGTGAGCGGGCACGAGCCGTAGCCGTCATAGGCGGCATCGCCGTGCGCGCGGCCGAGCGACGCGAGCAGGTTGTGCGCAACCACCGGCGCCTGCTTGCGGGCGGCCGCGGCCGTTTTCGCGTTGGTCGTGTTGGTGGCGTCGCCGAGCGCGTAGACGTCCGGATACTGCTTGTGCCGCAGCGTCGCCGGATCGACGTCGATCCAGCCGGCCGCATCGGCGAGCGGGCTCGACCGCACGAAGTCGGGCGCCTTCTGCGGCGGCACGACGTGGATCATGTCGAACGCACGCACGACGGTTTCCTTGCCGCCGTCCGGCAGCGCGCGCGCGAACGTCGCGCGTCGCGCGGGCCCGTCGATCGACACGAGGTTGTGGCCGAACGACAGCGCGATGTCGTAGCTTTTCACGTATTCCATCAGCGCGGGCACGTAGTCGGCGACGCCGAACAACGCGGCGCCCGCATTCAGGAACTCGACGTTCGCGGCCTCGAGGCGGCCCGCGCGCCGCCAGTGGTCGCACGACAGGTACATCGCCTTCTGCGGCGCGCCCGCGCACTTGATCGGCATCGGCGGCTGCGTGAAGAGCGCGTTGCCGCCGCGGAATGCGCGAACGAGTTCCCACGTGTACGGCGCGAGATCGTAGCGGTAGTTGGACGTGACGCCGTTGCGGCCGAGCGTGTCGGCCAGGCCTTCGATCCCGTGCCAGTCGAGCTTGAGCCCCGGGCACACGACCAGCTTGCGATAGCCGATGCGGCGGCAGCCGTCGAGCACGACCGTGTGCGCGTCGGGCTCGAAGCCCGCGACGGCGGCCTGGATCCGGTGCACGCCGCGCGGCAGCACGTCGGTCATCCGGCGCGCGGTGGTCTCGGGCCGGAATACGCCCGCGCCGACCATCGTCCAGCCCGGCTGGTAGTAGTGGACGTCGGCCGGATCGATCATGGCGATGTCGAGCGATGCGTCACGCGCGAGCAGGCTCGATGCAACCGCGATGCCTGCTGCGCCGGCGCCGACGATCACGATGTCGTGCCGCGCGTCGACGGTCGGTGCCGCCTGCCTGCCGCCTTGCGCGACGCGTGAGGCGATCGCGTGCAGGTCGTAGCCGGCCGCAGCGGCCGTCGCGACGATGTCGTTCAGCGGACGCAGGCCGGCTTGCGACAGCGCCCACAGCGTGGCCGAACGCGTACCGCTGCGGCAGTACGCGAGCACCGGCCCTTCGAGCGATGCGACGAGCGCGCCGAACTGCGCGGCCTGGTCGTCGGTCACCTTGCCGGTATCGACCGGCAGGTAATGCACGTCGATGCCGAGCGGCGCGGCGGCCGCGCGGATTTCGGTGACGGTCGGCTGGTCGGGGCCTTCGCCGTCGGGGCGGTTGCAGATGATCGCGCGGATGCCGGCCGCGTGAAGCGCGGGCAGGTCGGCCGCCGCGATCTGCGGCGAGACCGACAGCGTGTCGGTCAGCTTGCGGATGGTCATGTCGGGGGTCTCCGGATGGGGGGCGTGTCGCTCAGATCGCGTCGAGCGGGATCTTCAGATAGCGCACGCCGTTGTCTTCGGGCTCGGGCAGGTGGCCGGCGCGCATGTTGACCTGCACGGACGGCAGCATCAGCACGGGCATCGCGAGCGTGGCGTCGCGCGCGGTGCGCATCGCGACGAAATCGTCCTCGGTCACGCCGTCCTTCACGTGCACGTTCGCGCGTCGCTGCTCGGCCACGGTCGTCTCGAACTGCACGTCGCGGCCGCCCGGCTGGTAGTCGTGGCACAGGTACAGGCGCGTGTCGGGCGGCAGGCCGAGCACGCGCGCGATCGAGCGGTACAGCGTGCGCGCGTCGCCGCCGGGGAAGTCGCAGCGGGCCGTGCCGTAGTCGGGCATGAACAGCGTGTCGCCGACGAATGCCGCGCGCTGTGTCGCGTCGTCGATGCAGTAGGTCATGCATGCGGGCGTGTGGCCCGGCGTATGCAGCGCGCGGATCGTCAGCGCGCCGAGCGCGAGCGTGTCGCCGTCGTCGAGCAGCCGGTCGAACTGGCGGCCGTCCTGCGCGAAGCCGGGGCCCGCGTTGAACAGCGTGCCGAACACGTGCTGCACGCGGCGCACGTGCGAGCCGATCGCGATCCGGCCGCCGACGTGTTCCTTCAGGTATGGCGCGGCCGACAGGTGGTCGGCGTGCACGTGGGTTTCCAGCAGCCAGTGCACGTCGGCGCCGAGTTCGGCGACGCGGGCGATCAGCCGGTCGGCGCTCGCGGTGTGCGTGCGGCCGGATTTCGGGTCGTAGTCGAGCACGCTGTCGATCAGCGCGCACGCGCGGCTCGCGGTATCGAGCAGCAGATAGCTGACGGTGTGGGTCGCCGGGTCGAAAAAGCCTTCGACCGACAGCGTGGTGGCATGGCTCACGGGGTGTCCTCGATCGGGTTCTGCATCTGCAATCGGGATCGGTAACTCAAGAAGCGTGCCAGCGTGCGCCGACGCACCGGCCGATCCGCCAGGGGCTTGATTCGGCTCGGGTTTTCGGTGCGGTTGCAGCGATGAACGGGTGTTGGCGGCATCCGGCTGCGGCTGCCGACTGCCATGTTTGGCAGTGTCGTGGCAGAATTGGCAGTCTGCCTGGCAGTTCGTCAGGCACTCCTTCACCGAGCGTCCGCATGAATCCGCACGACACCATCCCGATCGTCCCCGCGCCGCGCCGCGACGCCATGCCCGACGTGCGCGCGCTCGTCGCGTATCTCGAGCAGGATCCGCAGCCGATGATCGTCGTCGATCCCGACTACCGCATCCTCGCGGCGAACGATGCGTACCGGCGCCAGTTCGGGGTCGCGGGCGTCGAGCACGTGGGCCGGCACTGTTTCCAGGTCTCGCATCACTACGACGTGCCGTGCGACCAGGCCGGCGAGCATTGCCCGATGAAGCAGGCGCTCGAATCGCGCGGGCTGAACCGCGTGCTGCACATCCACCACACGCCGCGCGGCCCCGAGCATGTCGACGTCGAATTGCGGCCGATCTTCGATGCCGACGGCAACGTGATCGCGTACGTCGAGCGGCTGACGACGGTGCGCAGCGCATCCGCGCAGCCGAGCGCGGAAGGGCTCGTCGGCGGCGCCGACGCGTTCAATGCGGCGCTCGGCGCATTGCAGCGCGTCGCGCCCTCGATGCTGCCGGTGCTGCTGCTCGGCGAATCGGGCACCGGCAAGGAGCTGTTCGCCCGCGCGCTGCACGAGGCGAGCGACCGCGCGATGGGGCCGTTCGTCGTCGTCGATTGCTCGGGGATCGCCGAGACGCTGTTCGAGAGCGAGCTGTTCGGTTACGAGAAGGGCGCGTTCACCGGCGCGAACCAGCGCAAGCCGGGCCTCGTGGAGACCGCGCAGGGCGGCACGCTGTTTCTCGACGAGATCGGCGACGTGCCGCTGCCGATGCAGGTGAAGCTGCTGCGCCTGATCGAGTCGGGCACGTTCCGCCGTGTGGGCGGCGTCGAGGCGCTGCGTGCGGATTTCCGGCTGGTCGCGGCTACGCACAAGCCGCTGCGCGAGATGATCGACGACGGCCGGTTCCGGCAGGACCTCTACTACCGGATCAACGCGTTTCCGATTCCGTTGCCGGCGCTGCGCGAGCGGCGCGGGGACGTTGCGCTGCTGGCCGAATCGATCCTGCGGCGGATCGCGAACACGCGCGCCAGTGCGGGCGATGCGGGCGCGCGGCCGTTCGCGGCCCGGCCGTTCGTGCTGACCGAGCGCGCGCTCGCGTGTCTCGATGCGTATGCGTGGCCGGGCAACATCCGCGAGCTGCGCAACGTGCTCGAACGCGCGTGCCTGTTCGCGGACGACGGGACGATCCGGATCGAGCATCTGCCGGCCGAGCTGGTCGCCGCATCGGTCGCGCCGCAGGACCGGGCTGCCGATGCGCGCGGCGTGTCGGACGCGGAACTCGTGCGGATCGCGCGCACGTTCGACGGCACGCGCAAGGCGCTCGCCGAGCAGGTCGGGATGAGCGAGCGGACGTTGTACCGGCGGATGAAGGCGCTCGGGCTCGGGGCGCGCGAGCGCTGAGCGTGCGCACGCGACGGGCGGCTGGCAGCGGCTGGCGGCTTTGTCGATAATGGCGCGTTCGAATCTGCCTCCCCCTCGCCGATGAAGAGACGCCTCCTTTCGCCTTGCCTGTTTCTAGCAGCCTCTGCGCTGTGCAACGTGGCGCAGGCCGCCGCCGAGTACACGTGGACCGACGCGGCCGGCGCGCATGCGGTGACGCTCGCGAGAACCGAGTCCGGCGACGACGTCGAACTCAAGGTCGCCGCGACGCTCGACGGCCGGCCCGACTGGACCGTGCGTGACTACGTGAAGGCATGCCCGGTCGACGTGATTCTCGACGTCGTCCCCGCGTCGATCGAAATGCGCGACCTGCTCGGCAACGGCCGCAAGCAGTTCCTGTTCGCGTACAAGATCGGCTGCCGCGGCGATGTGAGCGCCGACCAGGTCAAATACTTCCTGATCGACCAGGGCACGAAGTACGTGCTGCGCGGCGAGGAAACGGTCACGGTCAACGGCAAGTTCATGGACGGCGGCGCGGCGCCCGTGCCGAATGCGGACCTGAAAGCCCAACCCGAGTTTCTGCGCTACATGACGAAGCACTGGCACGGGATCAGCGTGCGCGACTATCGGTAGGGACGCGCGCGGCGGTCGCGACGGTGCGTTCGACATGCGCCTGTCGAGGTGAATCGAGCGTGCTGTACGATAAGAAATCATGCGTATGCGATGATTAATTATCGTTTTACGATAATTTTCGGTGTACACTCAACGCACATTCATTTCCCGCCGAGGACTTCGCATGCATTCCGATCGCATTGCCCGTATCAGCCAATGCATGGCTGCCGTCACGCTGTCGTTGATCGTCGGCTTGTTGGTGCTTAACGCAGCGTTCTGGGCCTTTCCGTCGTTGATCCTGAGTCGAACTGGGCCCGGGTTTGCATTCGGCTTGTCCGACTCGGTGATCTCCAACCTGAACGTCGACGTCGCTGCGTTCCCGTGGTGGCAGAAGGTCGGCGGCTTTCTGTTGTCGGGCGTCCCGCTCGTCGCGCTTGCGAACGGCCTGCGTCACCTGCGTCTGCTGTTCCGCACGTATGCGCAGCGCGACTACTTCTCCGCGCAAGCGGCCGGCCATCTCGGCAAGACCGGGCGCGCGATCGGCCTGTGGGTATTGCTGAGCGTACTGTGCGAACCGCTCCTCAGTATGTGGGCGACGATGCTCGAACCGGTCGGCCAGCGGATGGTCAGCATCGGCTTCGGTCTGCCGTACGTCGTCGCGCTGTTCACCGCGGCCTGCATTGCCGTGATCGCACACATCCTCCGGCAGGCGAGTACGCTCGACGCCGAGCATCGGCAGTTCGTCTGAGGCGCGCCATGTCGATCGTGGTCAGGCTCGATGTGATGCTCGCGACGCGCAAGGTCCGCTCGAAGGATCTCGCGGCCGCCGTCGGCATCACCGAACAGAATCTGTCGCTGCTCAAGCAAGGGAAGGTCAAGGGCATCCGCTTCGCAACGCTCGAGGCGATCTGCCGCTATCTCGACTGCCAGCCAGGCGACCTGCTCGCGTTCAGCGATGACGGTGTCGGCGAGGCGGACTGACACACCGCGACTTCCAGGTGCCGAGGTGACGTGGTGGCGGCGTGCCGCCGGTCCCGCGCCGCGCACGGGTTGCAAAGGTGAAGCGGGCGACACGCGGAAAACCCGCCTGCCGCCCGCAACCTCATGCGCTCAACCTGCTCAACGCGCCGGCGCCAGCTGCGCCATCGCCTCCCGCACGAAGCCGATCAGCGTATCGTCGATCCACGAATCCTTCGTCAGCGACGGCTCGTTCATCATCGCGTGGCGGAATTTCGCGTGCGTGGCCGGATCGTTGCCGGCATAGCTGCAGAACAGCGTGAGCCAGCGCTGCGCGAGCGCGCGGCCTTCCGGTGAATCCGGCCGAGCGCCCGCATCGATGGCATCGCGCACGTCGCCCATCAATTGCGGCCATGCCATCGCGCTTTCACCATAGTGCGCCCGCATGAAGCGGATCTCGTCCGGCGCGAGATACTTCTCGAAGATCCGCATCTTGGTTTCCGACGACGCGCGCAGCACATAGTCGCGCAGCGCGGTCGAAATGCCGATCTTCGACTGCATCGCCGGTTCGTGTTCGTGCATCAGGTTCAGCTTCGCCAGCAGCCGCGGATCGTTGTTCGTGTCGCGCACGAGCAGCGCCATCCAGCGGCTGGCGAGCGCACGGGTGCGTTCGTCCTCGGCGGGCACGCCCGCGTCGTGCAGCGCACGCACCTCGTCGACGAGTGCGATCCATTCGGCGTCGCCCGCCTGGCTCTTCTGGTACATCGGCAGGCGCGCGAGTTCTTCCTCGGAAAAATATTTGTCGTACACGGTCATCAACTCCAGTGTGGTGAGCCAATCAGCCAGCTCCGGCTCCGTGCCCGCGGCGAGCTGCGCATGCAGGTTTACGAGCCGCTCGCGCAGCTGCGTGGTCTGCGCGAGCTGACGGTCGAGCAGCGCGATCTGCTTCGCGACGATCTCGACGAGCGGCGTGTCGGGCTGGTTCAGGTGGTCGCCGATTTCGGTGAGCGACAGGCCGAAGCGACGCAGCGCCTGGATCTGGTGGAGCCGGGCGATGTCGTGGCGGTCGTACAGCCGGTAGCCGTTGTCGGCGCGCGCCGAAGGCGTCAGCAGACCGATCGCGTGATAGTGATGAAGCGTGCGAACGGTCAGCCCGCTGCGTTTCGCCAGTTCTCCCACTTTCAGTCGCATTCGTTCCTCCATTCGGGTCGCACACTGGAGTCTCGAACGTTACGCTACGTGAGGGTCAAGCGGAAGATCGGAAATCGGGTGCGCGGCGGGATTCCGCGCACCCGATCGCAGGGCCGGCTTATTGCGGCGCAGGCGGGGTGTCGGCGCCGGCGGCGCGCGCTTGCTGGCCGGTGGCGGCCGCGTCGGCCGACTTGTCGGTCTTGCTCGACTGGTCGGCCTTGTCAGTCTTGTCGACCGGCGGCGTGCCCATCGCCT
This sequence comes from Burkholderia sp. AU6039, assembly GCF_002223365.1. Lineage (NCBI taxonomy): Bacteria > Pseudomonadati > Pseudomonadota > Betaproteobacteria > Burkholderiales > Burkholderiaceae > Burkholderia > Burkholderia sp. AU6039. The sequence goes on along the minus strand of NZ_NKFK01000003.1, from coordinate 1,508,204 downwards.
GGTAAAGCCGCGCGGTATCCGCGAACCGCGCGCCGGTCGCGCGGATCTCGTCGAGCCGTGCGTTGCGATACTGCAGCTCGCTGGCGCGCGCGGCCGACGGCGGCAGCGCGCCGAGCCGCACGCGGGCCGCCGCGTCGTCGTACGCGCCGCGCGCGGACAGCGCGGCACGGGACGACGCGTCGAGCGCCTCCGCATCGTGCTCGAGCGCGGCGAGCGAATCGGCGACGTTCTGGAACGCGCCGAGCACGGCCTGCTTGTACTGGTCGACGGCGGCCTCGTAGGTCGCCTTCGCCGCACGGCGCTGCGCGAGCAGCGCGCCGCCATGGAAGATCGGCTGGCTCAGCGACGCGCCGACGTTCCAGATCGCGCCGGCGCCCGACAGCATCGTCGGCCAGCTGAAGCCGCCTTTGCCCATCGCGGCCGACAGCGACAGCTGCGGGAACATCTGCGCGGTCGCGAGGCCCACTTCGGCCGCGGCCGCCTTCAGCCCCGCGTCGGCCGCCTGGATGTCCGGGCGGCTTTGCAGCAGGTCCGACGGCACGACGACGGGCACTTGCTCGGGCAGGTGCAGATCGGCGAGCGTCAGATCGGCTGGCGGCTGGTCAGGCGTGCGGCCGACCAGCACCGCGAGTGCGTGGCGTGCCGAGTCGCGCTGCTGGCGCAGCGCGGGCAGGCTTGCCGCGAACGTGTCGGCGCTTTGCCGCGCGTTCAGCGCGTCGCTGCGCGAGGCCGATCCGAGCGCGTAGCGGCGTTCGGCATCGTGCGCCTGGTCGTTGGCGAGCGCGACGAGCCGCTCGGTCGTGTTGATCTGCGCATTCAGCACCGACACCGTGATCGACGCGGTGACGATGTTTGCGGCCAGCGCGCGCCGTGCGGATTCGAGCTGGAACGCGCTGACGTCGACGCGGCGCGCCAGCGCGCGGTTCGCGAAACGCGACGCGCCGAACAGGTCGATCGTGTAGCTCGCCTGCAGCTGCCCGACGAATGTGTCGTACAGCAGCGTCGGCGCGCCGAGCGCGGGAATCGGCACGCCGAGCGCGCGCTGGCGCGTCGCCTGGCCGCCCGCGTCGATCGACGGCAGCATCGAGCTGCCGATCTGCCCGCGCAACTGTTCGCGCGCGGCATCGAGCGAGTGGGATGCCGCGCTCAACGTCGGGCTGTTGCGCAGCCCTTCGTCGACGAGCGCGTTCAGCGCGTCGGAGCGGTACTGTTTCCACCAGTCGGGCACCGGTTGCGCGCCGACCTCGAACTGCTGCGTGACGCCTTGCGCGGACACGGTCTGCTGGACTTGCGGCGTGGCGCCATAGTGCGCGGGCGACGGCATCGCGGGCGGCTCGCCGCTCGGCGCGAACCAGGCGCAGCCCGCGAGCGGGCCGGCGAGGCTCGCCACCGCGAGTGCCCGCACGGCGTGTGTTTTCAGGTTCATCGATCGATCCATGGTCAGGCTCCCGACGGCGCGGCAGGCGTGCCGCCAGGCGGCGGGCCGTCATGCGGGTCGCGTTCGTCGTGCTTCACGCGGAACCACGTCGCATACAGCGCGGGCAGGTAGAACAGCGTCAGCACGGTCGCGCTCGTGATGCCGCCCATCAGCGCGGTCGCCATCGGCCCGAAGAAGTTCGAGCGCAGCAGCGGGATCAGCGCGAGCACGGCGGCCGCGGCCGTCAGCGTGATCGGGCGGAAGCGCCGCACGGTCGCGCCGATGATCGCGTCGATACGGCGGTGGCCGACCGCGATGTCCTGCTCGATCTGGTCGACGAGGATCACCGAGTTGCGCATGATGATCCCGAACATCGCGATCACGCCGAGCATCGCGACGAAGCCGAACGGCTGGCCGAACAGCAGCAGCGTGGCGACCACGCCGATCAGCCCGAGCGGCGCGGTCAGCACGACCATCAGCACGCGCGAGAAGCTCTGCAGCTGGATCATCAGCAGCGTGAACACGGCGATCGCCATCAGCGGCATCTGCGCATTGATCGACTTCTGCGCCTTCGCGCTTTCCTCGACCGAGCCGCCGATGTTGATCTGATAGCCGACCGGCAGTTGCGCGCGCAACGTGTTCAGCTTCGCGTCGACCGCATGGGTGACGTCGATGCCCTGCGCGCCGGCGCGCACGTCGGACTGCACGGTGATGGTCGGCTGGCGGTCGCGCTCCCACACGACGCCGTATTCGAGCGTCGGCTTGAAGCGGCCGAGCGAGCCGAGCGGCACGGGGCCGTTCGGGGTCGGCAGCGCGAGGCCGGCGAGCTTGCCCGGATCGACCCGATCGGCGCGCGGCGCGCGCAGGTCGACCGCGATCAGCTTGTCACGCTCGCGGTACTGCGTGACGGTCGTGCCGGACAGCGTCATCGCGAGGAAGCTCGACACGTCCTGCGACGTGACGTTCAGCTCGCGCGCCTTCTTCTGGTCGATCTCGAAACGCACCGAGCGCTCGGCCGGCTCGTCCCAGTCGAACTGCACGTTGACGGTGCGTGCGTCGCCGCGCATCGTCGCCGCGACCTTCTCGGCGATCGAGCGGACCGTCGCGATGCTGTCGCCGCTCACGCGGAACTGCACCGGATAGCCGACCGGCGGGCCGTTCTCGAGCCGCGACAGCCGCGAGCGCACGGCCGGGAACTGCTCGCGCAACGTGGTGTCGAGCCAGGTCGCGAGCTTCTCGCGGTCCTTCACCGATTTCGCGGTGATCACGAACTGCGCGAAGTTCGGCAGCTGAAGCTGCTGGTCGAGCGGCAGGTAGAAGCGCGGCGCGCCGCTGCCGACGAAGTTCACCGAATGATCGATCTCGGGGCGCTTGTCGATCACTTTCTCGAGCCCTTCGGTCTCGCGCAGCGTCGCCGCGAACGACGCGCCTTCGGGCAGCCGCAGGTCGACCAGCAGCTCGGGGCGGTCGGAGCTCGGGAAGAACTGCTGCGGCACGAGCGTGAAGCCCATCAGCGCGACGACGAACAGCGCGCCCGTGATCAGCAGCACGACGAAGCGCCGTTCGATGCACCAGTCGATCCAGCCGCGCAGCCGCCGGTAGAACCGCGTGTCGTAGATGTCGTGCTCGTGGTCGTCGGGCAGGTGCGCTTCATGCGCTTGCCGCTTGCGCTCGGGCAGCAGGTGGAAGCCGAGCAGCGGGATCAGCACGACCGCCGCGAACCACGACGCGATCAGTGCGATCGCCGACACCTCGAAGATCGAGCGCGTGTATTCGCCGGTGCTCGATTTCGCGAGCGCGATCGGCAGGAAGCCCGACACGGTGACGAGCGTGCCCGTCAGCATCGGGAACGCGGTGCTCGTATAGGCGAATGCGGCGGCGCGGGCACGGGTGTAGCCCTGTTCGAGCTTCACGGCCATCATCTCGACCGCGATGATCGCGTCGTCGACCAGCAGCCCGAGCGCGAGCACGAGCGTGCCGAGCGACACCTTGTGCAGCCCGATGTCGAACAGGTACATGAAGAGGGCGGTGACCGCGAGCACCACGGGAATCGAGATCACGACCACCATCCCGGTGCGCAGGCCGAGCGACACGAGGCTCACCACCAGCACGATCGCGACGGCTTCCGCGACGGCTTCGAGGAAGTCGTCGACCGAATGCGCGACCGCATGCGGCATGCTCGATACCAGCGTCAGCTTGAGGCCGGCCGGCAGTTGCGCCTGCAGGTCCTTCGATTCGGCGTCGAGCGCCTTGCCGAGCCGGATCACGTCGCCGCCCGGCTGCATCGTGACGCCGATGCCGAGCACCGCCTTGCCGTTCGAACGCATCTGCGTGACGGCCGGATCGTCGTAGCCGCGCTTCACCGTCGCGAGATCGCCGAGCCGGAACGTGCGGCCGTTGATGCGGATCAGCGTGTCGGCGATCGCGTCGACGTTGTCGAACTGGCCGCTCGGCCGCACGAACACGCGATCGTCGCTGGTCGTCAGCGTGCCGGCCGACGAGATGTCGTTCTGCGCGTTGATCGCCTGCCCGAGCTGCTGCGGCGAGATGCCGAGGCGCGTGAGCTGCGCGTTGTTGACCTCGATGAAGATCCGCTGGCCGGGGTCGCCGAAATAGTCGACCTTGCCGACACCCGGCACGCGCAGCAGCACGGTGCGCAGCTGGTCGGCGTAATCGTGGAGCTGCGCGGGCGTGAAGCCGTCGCCTTCGAGCGTCCAGATGTTGGTATAGACGTCGCCGAATTCGTCGTTGAAGAACGGGCCCTGCACGCCGGGCGGCAGCGTATAGCCGATGTCGCCGACCTTCTTGCGGATCTGGTACCAGGTTTCCGGCACGTCCTTCACGGGCGCCGAATCCTTCATCGTGAAGAAGATCAGCGATTCGCCGGGGCGCGAATAGCTGCGCAGGAAGTCGATGGCCGGCGTTTCCTGCAGCTTGCGGCCGATCCGGTCGGTGACCTGTTCCTGCACCTGCCGCGCAGTTGCGCCGGGCCAGAACGTGCGGATCACCATCACGCGGAACGTGAACGGCGGGTCTTCGGATTGCGCGAGGCGGGTGTAGGCAAGAATGCCCGCGAGCGTCGCGAGCGCGATCAGGTAGACGACCAGCGCCTGGTGGCGCAGCGCCCACGCCGACAGGTTGAAGCGGCCTTCTTCGTAGGAAGCGCTCACGATGCGAAGTCCTCCGGATGCAGCGGCGCGATCGCGCGGACCTTCTCGCCCGCGCTGACCGTGTGCACGCCCTGCAGCACGACGCGTTCGCCGGGCTGCAGCCCGTGCGACACCGTCACCGTGCGCTCGTTGAAGCGCGCGACGTCGACGCGGCGCAGCTCGAGCGTGTCGTCCTTCGTGCGCACGACCCACACGGCCGGCTGCTGGCCGTCATGGAACAGCGCGGTCGCGGGCAGCGTGATCGACTGCGCGTCGCCGGCGGCCGGTGCGCCGTCGAACGCGACGCTGGCCGTCATCCCGAGCCGGATCGCCGGATCGGGCGCGGCGAGCGTGAGCTTCACGCGATACGTGCGGCTTTGCGGATCGGCGGCCGGTGCGATTTCTCGCACCTTCGCGGCGAACGGGCGGCCCGGCAGCGACGGCAGCGTGACGGTGGCCGCGTGGCCCGGCGTGAGCGATGCAAGCGCGGCCTCGGGCACGTCGCTGACGACGTCGACGTCGCCGGACCACGCGAGCTGGTAGACGGCCTGGCCGGCCGACACGTTCTGGCCGGTGTCGGCCTGTTCGGCGGTGATATAGCCCGCGTGGTCGGCGACGAGCGTCGCGTAGCGAAGCTGGTTCTTCGCGAGCGCGAGCTGTTGCTGCGCCTGGTCGCGCTGCGCGAGCGCCGACGTGTAGCTGTTCTCGGTCTGCTCGAGCTGCGCGGTCGCGATCAGGTTTTCGCGCGCCTGCGCGCGATCGCGGTCGAGCTGCTGCTTCGCGAACGCGAGGCTGTGCGTCGCGGCATCGAGCTGCGCCTGCGCGCTCGCGGCGTTCTTCTCGACGTCGGACGGATCGAGCAGCGCGACGACCTGGCCGACCTTGACCGTATCGCCGAGGCGCACCTTGCGCTCGATGATCTTGCCGGCGATGCGGAACGACAGCGGGGTGGCGTAGCGCGGCTGGATCTCGCCGGGGAGCGTGCGGGCGACGGCAGCGTCGTCGGCATGGGCGGGCAGCGCGACGACGGGGCGCGGGGCGGGCGGCGCGGATTCTTTCGGATGACAGGCGGCGACGACGAGCGCGGCGCCGACCAGCAGCGCGACGCGGGAACCGGAGCGATTCACGAAACCCCCAGATGAGGTGAGAGCGAGAGCGGAACGAAGCCGGCAAGCGCGGCGGGCGCTTGCCCCGAGCGGCGCCGGCACGGGCGTGCGGACACCATCTTTCAGAAACTGTGGCGAATTCTAATACACACCTGTATCTGAATGCAAAGATGAATCCGAAAGGTAAAGGGTGCTAGACTGCGCGCCATGAAACCACAGCGCTTAACTCGCGAGCAGAGCAGGGACCAGACGCGCGAACGTCTGCTGATTGCCGCGCACCGTATTTTTCTGAAGAAAGGTTTTGTCGCCGCGAGCGTCGAGGACATCGCGGCGGCGGCCGGCTATACGCGCGGCGCGTTCTACTCGAATTTCCGCAGCAAGTCCGACCTGCTGCTGGCATTGCTGGAGCGCAATCACGCGGAGGTGCAGGCCGATTTCCAGGCGATCTTCGACGGGGGCGGCACGCGCGAGCAGATGGAGTCGATGTCGCTCGCGTATTACCGGACGCTGTTTCAGGACGACGAATATTCGCTGCTGTGGGGCGAGGCGAAGCTGCAGGCCGCGCGCGACGCGAAATTCCGCGTGCGCTTCAACCAGTTCCTGCATGGCAAGCGCCTGCAGATGGCCGAGTTCATCCGGCGCTTCTCCGAGCGTGCGGGTACGCCGCTGCTGCTGCCGGCGGAGACGCTGGCGTTCGGGCTGATGTGCCTGTGCGACGGCGTGCAGTCGTACTACTCGGCCGATCCGCAGCACGTGTCGGCCGAGGTGGCCGAGTCGGTGCTGGCGGGGTTCTTCGCGCGCGTGGTGCTTGGGCGCGCGCCGGACTGAGCGGGCTCCGGCCTCGGGCCACCTTGGTCACGCTGCCGGCGACGAACCGACCGGTCAGCGCTCGCCGGTCATCCGCCGGTACGCATCGAGCAGCGACGTCTTGTAGACGACCCCGGCGAGCGTCGGCTCGGCTTCGCTTTCGATCACCGGCAGGCGTTCGCCCTGGAACGCCATGAAGCGTTCGAGCGCGGTGGCGAGCGGCATGTCGGGCGTGAGCAGCGGAAACGGCGTGTGCACATAGTGCGCGGCCGTCTTGTCGGCCGTGTCGCGCTTGTCGAGCAGGTCCGACGTGATGTCCTTCAGCGCGACCGCGCCGCGAAAGCGCCCGGCGTCGTCGGTCACGTACAGATACTTCACCGGATATTCGAGGAACACGCGCGTCATGTCGGCGACGCTCGCGGTGAGCGGCACGACCGTCTGCGCGGGCTGGATCAGCTCGCGCATCTGCGTGGTGCGGATCCGGCTGCGTTCCTCGGCATCCTGGTGGTGGTGCAGCGTGATCTCGTACATCGACGTCGTGCCGGTCGCGCGCGCGACGAAGTACGCGAAGACGCAGGACACCAGCAGCGGCAGCACGACCTGGTAGCTGAGCGTCATCTCGAAGATCATCAGGATCGCCATCAGCGGCGCCTGCGTGGCGCCCGTCAGGAACGCGCCCATCCCGACGATCGCGTACGCGAAGTACGCCGACGTATGGCCGGGCCACACGGCTTGCATCGCGAGCCCGAACAGCGAGCCGAACACCGCACCGACGAACAGCGTCGGCGTGAACACCCCGCCGATCGCGCCGGAGCCGACGGTGGCGGAGGTCGCGATCACCTTGAACACGAGCACCGCGACGAGTGCCTGCCAGGTCCACGGCGAATGGAGGATGAGGTTCACCACGCTGTAGCCGTTGCCCCACACGTCCGGCACCCAGACCGAGATCACGCCGACGACGAGGCCGCCGAGCGCGAGCCGCACGGGCAGCGGCACGGGCAGCCGCTTGAACTGGTTCTTCGACGCATCGAGCAGGTGCAGGAACTGCGGCGCGAGCACGCCGCACAGCGCGCCGAGCACGACGAACAGCAGCACTTCGGGGCCGGTGACGGCCGGAAACACCGGCATCTCGTACGGCGGCCGGTAGCCGGCGAATTCGCGCATCACGATGTTCGCGACGACCGACGAGACGATCATCGGGCCGAGACTTTCCATGGCGATGCCGCCGAGCACGATCTCCGACACGAAGAAGGCGCCGGCGATCGGCGCGTTGTACGCGGACGTGATGCCGGCGGCCGCCCCGCAGGCGACCAGCAGGCGCAGGCGCGGCGGATCGAAGTGCACGAAGCGGCCGACCAGCGACGCGGCGAGCGCCGCGAGCTGCACCATCGGGCCTTCGCGGCCGATCGAGCCGCCGCTGCCGATCGTCAGCAGCGACGACACGCTGCGCCACAGGCTCTGGCGGACCGGCACGATGCCGTTGCCGAGCGCGACCGATTCCATGTAGTCGGTCTTGGCGGCCTGCTTGGCGCCGCGGGTCGCGAGCAGCAGCACGCAGCCGGCGAGGAAGCCGCCCGCGGCCGGCATCCAGAACCGCACGTACCACGGCAGGCGCTTGGCCATCTGCACGAAGCTGCCGCTTTGCCCGGAGATCAGGTGCTGCATCAGGTCGATGCCTTCGCGGAACGCCATCGTGGCAAAGGCGCCGCCGACGCCGACGATGGCCGACCAGATCAGCATCGTATGGGCGTCCGACAGGCGGAACAGCGTTTGGGCGCGAGTGCGCAGCTTCAGCAGGAACGAGAGCACGGCTGAAAGAGGGCGATGGAAAACGACGCGAAGCATAGCACTGCGCCGCGCCCGCGGGACCTTCCCGTCGGGCGCGGCGCGCGAAGTGTCACGGGCGGGCAACTCAGCCAAGCCAGTGCTGCACGGCCCAGGTGATCCCGTAGCCGCCGGCGATCAGCCACACGTACAGGATCAGGCCGGTCATCAGCGCCCGGGGGCCGGCTGCGCGGATCTGCGCGACGCGGGTTTCGATGCCGAGCGCGGTCATGGCCATCGTCAGCGCGAAGGTGTCGAGCACGTTCAGCGTGTGCGTGACGTCGGCGGGCAGCACGTTCAGCGAATTGACGATCACGAAGCCGAGGAAGCCGAGTGCGAACCAGGGCACGGCCACCTTCCGCTTGCCGTGCGCGCCGCCGGCAGTGGCGCGTGCCGAGCGGGCCAGCCACCCGCCGAGCACCAGCAGCACCGGCACCAGCAGCATCACGCGGGTCATCTTGACGATCGTCGCGATGTGCGCGACCTGCGGGCTGATGTCGCTCGCCGCGCCGACCACCTGCGCGACCTCGTGGATCGTGCCGCCGAAGAACAGGCCGAGGCCGGCCGGATCGAGGTTCAGCAGCCCGGCGTGATACGCGATCGGGTACAGGAACATCGACAGCGTGCCGAACAGCACGACGCTGCCCACGGCCATCGCGCTCTGGTGCGGCTTCGACTGCAGCGTGGATTCGAAGGCGAGCACGGCGGCCGCGCCGCAGATCGCGCTGCCGGCGGCGGTCAGCAGCGCGGAATCGCGGTCGAGCTTCATGATCTTCATGCCGGCCCAGGTGCCGATCACGAGCGTGCTGACGACGACCAGCACCGACACCGTCAGGCCCGGCAGCCCGACCTGCGCGATTTCCTGCAGGCTCACGCGCAACCCGAAGAACGCGACCGCGATGCGCAGCAGCTTGCGCGCGGAGAAATTGACGCCGGCCGCCCAGCTGGCCGGCATGCCGTCGCGCAGCGCGTTGCCGTACAACGCGCCTGCGACGATGCCGACGATCAGCGGCGACAGGCCGAGCCCCGCGATCGCGGGAAGCTGGGACAGGCTCGTGACGGCGGCGGCGAACAGCGCGACGAACAGCACGCCGTTCAACTGGCCGCGCATCGACGGCGCGGCGGGGCTGAGATGGGGAGTCGGAGCAGTGGACATGGAAGCACCGTGATGGAGCGTGTTGCGATGCTGTAATCCTAATTTCGTTATATCGATATGAAAAATTGTGATTTGTGACGTAAACTATCCGGAAAGCCGATAATTTATCCCCATGACCCCGGATCAACTGATAACGTTCGCCGCCGTCGCCGAGCACCTGAACATCAGCCACGCCGCCGTGGCGCTGCATCTGTCGCAGCCGGCCGTGTCGGGCCAGTTGCGGCTGCTCCAGGACGAATTCGGCGAGCCGCTGTACCAGCGCGAAGGCCGCGGTATCCGCCTGACCCCGGTCGGCGAGCAGCTCGCGCAGTACGCGAAGGCGCAGCGCGACACCTTCGCGCAGGCACGTGCGTTTCGTGACGCGGTACGCGGCCTCGAGGCCGGCACGCTGCGCATCGGCGCGAGCACGACGCCCGCGAGTTACCTGCTGCCGTACCTGATCGCGGCGTTCCAGCCGCGCGCGCCGCGCGTGGCGATCCAGACGATGAGCGGCAACACGGCCGACGTGGTCGCGGCGCTGCCGTCGCTCGATATCGCGATGATCGAAGGGCCGCCCGGCGAGGCACTGCCGCCGGGCACCGCGGTGCACGCGTGGCGCGAGGACGAGATCGTGGCGATCGTGCCGACCGGTCATCCGCTGGCCGCTCCGGAATATGCGGCGGGGGTCACGCTCGACGCGCTGGCCGCCCATCCGCTCGTGCTGCGCGAGGCGGGGTCCGCCGTGCGGCAGCTCGTCGAGCGTGCGTTCGCGCAAGGCGCGGCGCCGATGCGCGTCGCGTTCGAGATCGCGGGCGTCGAGGCCGTGAAGGAAGCCGTGCGGGCCGGGATGGGCGTCGGGTTCGTATCGGCGATGTCGCTGCGTCACGACGATGCCGCGCTCGTCTTGCGCTCGCTCGCGCCCAAGCCGCTCACTCGTCACTTTTCCATTCTCGTGCCGCACGGCGGTGCGCCGTCGCGGGTCGCCGCCCAATTCCTCGAAATGAGCCTCGCGCACGACAGCGCCTGAGCGAACGAACCCGGCCCGGGAACGTGCGTTGCGCGCCGTCGGGCGCGCGTTCGCGCCGTGCACCGTCTTAGGGATTTCCTCTATGGCGTGGGTCCGAAGCGAAGCGCACCATCCGTCTCAAGCAAATGGAACCGGTTCCATTCCGGTGAAAAAGGGCAACATGACAGACATCGTGATCGTGGCGAGCGCATTCGGGATGGACCGCGTGCGTCAGGAGGGCCACAGCGCATTCATCGCGACCGCGGCGGCAGCCGGCGCGACCGGCTTCGAGGTGCGGCGTGAACTGTTCACGTCGGAAGAGGCGGCCACGCCTGGCGCGCTGGCCGCGCTCGGCGCGCAACTGGCCAGCCACGGACTGTGGTCGGTGTTCTCGACGCCGGCCAACCTGTACACGGAAACGGGCGCGCTCGATGCGGACGCATTGCGCAGCGCGCTCGCGGAAGCCGACGCGCTCGGCGCGCGCTTCGTGAAATTCCAGCTCGGCGGCTTCGCCGGCGATGCGCACGCAGCCGAGATCGTCGCGCTGTCGCGCGGCGCGCGGGCCCGCGTGGTGGTCGAGAACGGCCAGCTTCCGGTCGGCGGCGCGCTTGCGCAGTTCCGCGGGCTGTTCGACGCACTGGCCGCGGCGGGCGTGCCCGATGCGCTCGGGATGACGTTCGACATCGGCAACTGGCAGTGGCCGGGCGAAGCACCGCTTGATTGCGCGCAAGTGCTCGCGCCGCATGTGGAATACATTCACTGCAAGGCAGTCGCGGGCGAGGGCGCGCGTCGTTTCGCCACCGCGCCGGCCCCGAACGATCCGCTCGTGACCGGCGTGCTCGCGGTGCTGCCGCAGCACGCGCCGCGCGGCATCGAGTTCCCGTTCGACGCGTCCGACCTGGCGGGCGATGCATGCCGGCGCGTTGCGTGGCTCGCCACGGCGTGACGGCGCAAGGATCCTGGAGAGTACATTCATGAAAGCAGCACTCGATGTCGTGACCTACGGCGAAGCGATGGCGATGTTCGTCGCGACCGAGCCCGGCCATCTCGCGCACGCGACGCAGTTCACGAAGCGGGTCGCGGGCGCCGACCTGAACGTCGCGATCGGCCTGTCGCGGCTCGGCTTCCGGGTCGGCTGGATGAGCCGTGTCGGCCGCGATTCGTTCGGCGGCTACGTACTCGACACGCTGGCGCGCGAGGGCATCGACGCGTCGTGCGTGACCGTCGATCCGCGTTACCCGACCGGTTTCCAGCTCAAGTCGCGCAACGACGACGGCAGCGACCCGACCGTCGAATATTTCCGCAAGGGCTCGGCCGCGAGCCACCTGTCGTGCGACGACTACGTGGCCGACTACGTGCTCGGCGCGCGCCACCTGCACCTGACGGGCGTCGCACCGGCGATCTCCGCGACGTCGTGCGAGCTCGCGTTCAAGCTCGCGCGCGAAATGCGCGCGGCCGGCAAGACGATCTCGTTCGACCCGAACCTGCGCCCGACGCTGTGGCCGTCCGCCGACGTGATGGCGAAGACGCTGAACGCGCTCGCGTCGCTTGCGGACTGGGTGCTGCCGGGCATCGCCGAAGGGCGGCAACTGACCGGGCACGACACGCCGGCCGACATCGCGGGCTTCTATCTTGCGCAGGGCGCGCGCGGTGTCGTGATCAAGCTCGGCGCGGAAGGTGCGTACTACCGGACGGCCGACGGCCGTGACGGAACGGTGACGGGCGAGCGCGTGCAGAACGTCGTCGACACGGTTGGCGCCGGCGACGGCTTCGCGGTCGGCGTGGTCAGCGCGCTGCTGGAGGGCAGGACGATCGAGCAGGCGGTGGCGCGCGGCAACCGGATCGGTGCGCTCGCGATCCAGGTGATCGGCGACTCGGAAGGACTGCCGACCCGCGCCGCGCTCGATCGATTCGAAAACGTCAGCAATGGCGCCGATCGCCTAGAGGAAACCTTCACCGCGCAATGAGAGGCCGGACACGGCACAATCCGCGGACTCATTTCGTCGTGCATGCGCACGGCATGGTACGGGACCGGGACGGGCGCTGACGCGTTTGTTCTGGTCGATTGTGGAGCATGAGCCAGAGTAAGCGCTGAAGCGCCAACTCTGGTCGACCGCGAAGCATGGGATCAGAGTAAGCGCTAAAGCGCTAACTCTGATCGACCGCGAAGCATGGGGCCGGAGTAAGCGCTAAAGCGCTAACTCCGGCCGACACAGGAGACATTCTGATGGCCAACTCTCTCGCTGCCCGCCGCTGGTGGACGATCATGCCGATCGTCTTCATCACGTACAGCCTCGCCTACCTCGACCGCGCGAACTACGGGTTCGCGGCCGCGGCCGGCATCAACCAGGACCTCGGGATCAGCAAGGGCCTGTCGTCGCTGATCGGCGCGCTGTTCTTCCTCGGCTACTTCTTCTTCCAGATTCCCGGCGCGATCTATGCGGAACGCCGCAGCGTGAAGAAGCTCGTGTTCGTCAGCCTGATCCTGTGGGGCGCGTGCGCGGCGCTCACGGGCGTGGTCAGCAACATCCCGTCACTGATGGCGATCCGCTTCGTGCTCGGCGTCGTCGAGGCAGCCGTGATGCCGGCGATGCTGATCTACATCAGCAACTGGTTCACGAAGAACGAGCGCTCGCGCGCGAACACGTTCCTGATCCTGGGCAACCCGGTCACCGTGCTGTGGATGTCGATCGTGTCGGGCTATCTCGTGCACGAATTCGGCTGGCGCCACATGTTCATCGCCGAAGGCGTGCCGGCCGTCCTCTGGGCCGTGTGCTGGTGGTTCCTCGTGCAGGACAAGCCGGCCGATTCGCCGTGGCTCAACGCGCAGGAAAAGCGTGACCTCGACGCCGCACTCGCGGCCGAGCAGGCAGCGATCAAGCCCGTGCGCAACTATGGCGAAGCATTCCGCTCGCCGGCCGTGATCAAGCTGTGCGCCCAGTATTTCTGCTGGAGCATCGGCGTGTACGGCTTCGTGCTGTGGCTGCCGTCGATCGTCAAGAACGGCTCCGACCTCGGGATGGTCGCGACCGGCTGGCTGTCCGCGCTGCCGTATCTCGCCGCGACGATCGCGATGATTGCCGCATCGTGGGCGTCCGACAAGGTCGGCTCCCGCCGCGGTTTCGTGTGGCCGTTCCTGCTGATCGGCGCGGCTGCGTTCGCCGCATCGTACGCACTCGGCTCGTCGCACTTCTGGATCTCGTATGCGCTGCTGGTCGTGGCCGGCGCCGCAATGTACGCGCCGTACGGCCCGTTCTTCGCGATCGTGCCGGAACTGCTGCCGAAGAACGTCGCCGGCGGCGCGATGGCGCTGATCAACAGCATGGGCGCGCTCGGTTCGTTCGTGGGCTCGTACTTCGTCGGCTACCTGAACGGGGCGACCGGCTCGCCCGTCGCGTCGTATGCGTTCATGAGCGCCGCGCTCGTCGCCGCGGTGATCCTCACGCTGTCCGTCAAACCCCAGGCGCGCGATGCGCATCCGCTCGCGACGCCGCTGCAAGGAAAATGAATCCGATGAAGCCCCGTATCGTCGCGTACAAGCCGCTGCCCGATGACGTCCTCGCGTACCTGCGCGAGCATGCGGACGTCGTGCAGGCCGACGGCGCCGCCGCCCTTGCCGATGCACTCGGCGACGCGGACGGCGCGATCGGCGCGAGCCTGAAGGTCACGCCGCAGATGCTCGACCGCGCACCGCGGCTGAAGGCGTGGTCGACGATCTCGGTGGGCTACGACAACTTCGACGTCGCGGATCTCACGCGGCGCGGGATCGTGCTCGCGCATACGCCGGACGTGCTGACCGAGTCGACCGCCGATACGGTGTTCTCGCTGATCCTCGCGTCCGCGCGACGCGTGGTCGAGCTGGCCGAGTGGGTGAAGGCCGGCCACTGGCATCGCAGCATCGGCCCCGACCTGTACGGCACCGACGTGCAGGGCAAGACGCTCGGCATCGTCGGGCTCGGGCGGATCGGCGGCGCGGTCGCGCGCCGCGCGGCGCTCGGCTTCCGGATGCAGGTGCTGTACGCGAACCGTTCCGCGCATGCGCAAGCCGAGACGCAGTACGGCGCGCGGCGCGTCACGCTCGACGAACTGCTCGCGCAAGCGGATTTCGTGTGCCTGCAGGTGCCGCTGTCGCCGGAAACGCACCACCTGATCGGTGCGGCCGAATTCGCGAAGATGAAGCGCGGGGCGATCCTGATCAACGCATCGCGCGGGCCGGTGGTCGACGAAGCCGCGCTGATCGATGCGCTGCGCGCGGGCACGATCCGCGGCGCGGGGCTCGACGTGTTCGAGAAGGAGCCGCTGGCGGCGGATTCGCCGCTGCTGCAGATGAAGAACGTCGTCGCGCTGCCACATATCGGCTCGGCGACGCACGAGACGCGCCACGCGATGGCGCGCTGTGCCGCGGAAAACCTGGTCGGCGCGCTGGCCGGCACGCTGCGCACGAATCTCGTCAATCCGGATGCACTCGCGCGCGCTTGAGCCGCGGCGGTGGCGGGGCGACCCCCGGCCGTCCCCCGGCCGGCGGGGCGCCGGCTTCGTTAGAGTCGATGGTCTTGGTGCCGGAGGGCTGGCTGCGTTATGATCCCCGCGCGTCGCATCGACGGCCCGGCAATGCTGCCGGCGGCGTCCCGCGACGGGTATCCGCGCCAGTCCGGTGCGGCCGACTGCTGTTGCAGGTGACCGGGGCGGGTGCCGACGCGCCGGTGCTGAAGGGCAGACGCTGATCGACCGCGAAGCATGGGATCCACGTAAGCGCAAAAGCGCTAACGCGGGTCGACCGCGAAGCATGGGGTCAGCGTAAGCGCTAAAGCGCTAACGCTGACCGACAGGGAGATTCCACCGGGTGGCTTACGTTTCCAACAACAAAGGTCCGTCTGCTCACGAAGCGGCGCGGATCGTACGTCGCGAGGCACGACAGTGACCGATTCGCAACCAACCACGACGCGTCCGGCGACGATCAGCGACGTCGCGCGCGAGGCCGGCACGGGCAAGACCAGTGTGTCGCGCTATCTGAACGGCGAGACGCACGTGCTGTCCACCGATCTGCGCCAGCGGATCGAAGCGGCGATCGCGCGGCTCAACTACCGGCCGAACCAGATGGCGCGCGGGCTCAAGCGCGGCCGCAACCGCTTGCTCGGCATGCTCGCGGCCGACCTGACCAATCCCTATACCGTCGAAGTGCTGCAGGGCGTCGAGGCCGCGTGCCACGCGCTCGGCTACATGCCGCTGATCTGCCACGCGGCGAATGAAGTCGAGATGGAGCGCCGCTTCCTGCAGCTGCTCACGACCTACCGCGTCGAAGGGCTGATCGTCAACGCGCTCGGCGCCGACGAGGACGTGCTGCGCCCGCTGCGCGGCGCCGGCATCCCGGCCGTGCTCGTCGACCGCACGGTCGAAGGCTTCGAGGCCGACCTGATCGGCCTCGACAACGCCGACGCGATCGAGACGGCCCTCGCGCACCTGGTCGAACACGGTTTCGACGCGATCCATTTCGTCGTGCAGCCGTTCGAGCGCGTCAGCTCGCGGCGCCTGCGCGAGGCCGCGTTCCGCACGGCACTGGCCGCGCGCGGGCTGACGGTGCCGTCGACGGTCGTGCTCGACCTGAACGAACCCGACGCGGTCACGGCGGCGCTGGCCGACATCGATGCCCGCATCGACGACGCGGCACGGCGCGGCGTGCGCGCGGCGCTGTTCGCCGCGAACGCGCCGGTCGCACTCGCGATCGCGCGCCACCTGCGCGCGCGCTTCGGCACCGCATGGCAGCAGCGGGCGGCGCTGCTGTCGATCGACGATCCGGAATGGGCCGAGCTGATCGGGATCACGACGATCCGCCAGCCGACCTACGAAATCGGCTACAAGGCCGTCGAATTCGTGCACGAGCGGATCGACGGTGCGGCGGGTGACGTACGCGTCTCGCTGTTGCCGGGCGAGCTGGTTGCGCGCGCGTCGACCGCAAGCTGAGTATCATTCGGGGCACGCAGCGCGTCAGGTGCGCTGCCCCGAACAAGGAAATACATGACTGTCGCTCCCGTCACGCTGGCGGTGCTGATCGCCGCCACGCTGATCATCGCGCTCCTGCCGCTCGTCCTCTACCGACTCCTGCGCAAGCCGCTGGCGCTGAACCGCCGCGACACGATCGTCGGCGTGGCCGTCTTCACGCTGTTCGCGATGATCCTCGAACGCGCGTTCCACGGGCTCGTGCTGAGCCAGACGCCGCCGGACGGCTGGCTCACGCAGCCGCTCGCGTTCGTCGCGTACAGCGCGCTCGCGACCGCCGTATTCGAGGAAGTCGGCCGCTATCTCGGGATGCGTTTCCTGAGCTGCCGCTATGGCCCGTCGTCGGCCGGCGACAGCCGCGGAATCGGCTACGGGATCGGTCACGGTGGCGCCGAAGCATGGTTCGTCGGCGTACTCGTATGGGGCCAGTGGTCGTATCTCGCGTGGCTCGCGAGCCGCGGCCAGCTCGAAGCACAACTCGCCGACCTGCCGGGCGATACCGTCGTGCGGCTGCACGTGATGCTTGCGACGCTGTCGGCGCAGTCGATGCTGCTGTTGCTGCTCGAACGCTGCGCGGCATTCGTGCTGCAGCTCGCGCTGTCGGTGCTGGTCTGGCGTGGCGTGCGCGCCGGCCGCGCGGGCGTGTTGCCGCTCGCGATCGCGCTGCATGCGCTCGCGGCCGCGCCGGCATTGCTGTACCAGGTGCGCGTGCTGCCGGCCGGCGGGGTCGAGGCCGCGTATTTCGTGCTCGCCGCGATCCTGGTCGTCGTGCTGGTGAAGGCATGCCGGCCGTCGCAAGCGGCAGCCTGACGGGAGAGACGGGATGGATGACTATCTGATCGAATGCCAGAGCGCGGAATTCGACGCGCTCGCACGCGTGATCTGCGATCTCTTTCCGGAGCAGACGCGTTTCGCCGAAAGCAGCGACGCACGCGGGCGGTTCCTGTCCGTGCAGTGGCTCGCGATGCGTTTCGGCTCGGCGCCGAAGCGGATGACGCTCGATATCCGTATCGTGCCGGCCGCGCTCGCGCGCTACCTGGCGCTCAAGCCGATGCGGCGGGCGCGCAGCCATGCGGTGCTGCATGCGTATACGGAAGCGATGCTCGGATCGCTCGAGGAGCGTCACGCGGCCGGCGAGGCCGTCGAGCGCGACGCGGAACTCGTACTCGACGAAGACTTTGCGTGACCGTTCGCGCCGGCGCCATGCCGGCGCGCTGCATTACGCGTCGCGGTAGACCTGCGCGAAGCGCTGCGCCTGCACGACGCCGTAGTCGCCGGGCGCGTACTGCATCACCCAGTCGCCGGCCACGCCACGCAGCGTGTCGCCGTTTTCCGAGCGGGCGATCGTGAACGGCTCGTCCATCCGGCGGGCGAGCACGACGGCCGGCCGGTTCCGGTAGGCGCCCGGTTCGCCGTGTGCGAGTGCCGGATCGGCAGGCAGGTATTTGGCGTCGAAGCGCGCGCGCGACACGACCCAGCGGTCGCCGGTCGAGCCCGTGATCAGCGCGTCGCCCGCCGCATAGCGGTTCGGGCCTTCGAGGCTCATCAGTTCGCCGTCGGCCTGCGCGAAGGCGACGGCGACGGTTTCGTCCTTGACGACGCGACGGGCCTGCGGATCGGTACGCAGGTCGAGGTGCTTGAGTTCGAGCATGGCGGGGAAGGGCGGGAAAGCTGTAAAAGCCGGCAGCTTATCCCGAATTCGGCGCGCCGTGTGACGCGCCGGTCGCCTGGCGCGGCGCCGTTCGGCCCGGACGGGCGGTACGGCGCCGGCAGGGCGGGCGTCAGGGCTGCGCGGGGGCGCTGGCGGCCGGCGCGGCTGCCGCCTTGCCATCGGTGCCCTTCGTCTTGCCCTTGCCGCGGTGCTCGCCGCCATGGTGCAGCCAGCTGCGGAACGTCGTGTCGGCCAGCGCCTTCTGGTCGGCCGGGAAGCTCTCGTAGAGCGGTGCGAAGGCGTCGGCGAGCTTCTTCGCGCCGTCGGCGTTCGCCTGCGACAGTTCCGCGTACTGCTTCATGTCGTCGAGCGCGGAGACGTCGTGCTTCGCCATCCGTTCGCGATAGAGGCGGCCCATCGTGTCGCCGTTGTCGCGCATCGTATCCGCGAACGTCTTCCACTGCGGTTCCTGCGCCGACGTGATCTTCAACTGGTCGTGCAGATACTTGATGCGCTGCTCGACGCGCGCTTCATGGCGTGCCGCGCGTTGCTCGGCGCTCGGGGCCGACGCCGCGGCCGTCGTTGCGGGGGCCTGGGCGGGCGCTTGCGGCTGCGCCGGGGTTTGCGCGAACGCGCTGGCTGCAACGGCGAGCGTAGCGAGGGTGAGCGAGATTTTCTTCATGGTTGGCTCTCCGGGGTGGTGTCTTGCGAGCGGGCGCGGCGGCAACTGCCGCAAGCGCGTTTCTCGCGTCGCACGGTATTAGTAGCACGTTGCGTGCAGCGCAGCAGTGAATGCGACACTTGCTTACATCCGATACGAATCGAAATTGAAAGGTCCGACTCGGGTCCGGGCGACGGCGTTTGGGCGGGCCTGCGTTCGGCGCTATCATCGCGTCACCTTCCACTCAGCCGGCGCGTCGTGCCCCGGCCCAGCCTCATGCGTCCACCCCGCCTCGACCAACTCGACGATCTCGACCGGCAACTGGTCGCGCTGCTGCAGGCCGATGCGCGCGCCAGCGTCGCGGATCTCGCGCGCCAGCTCGACGTCGCGCGCACGACGGTCGTCGCCCGCATCGCGCGGCTCGAACGCACCAACGTGATTGCCGGCTACAGCGTCCGGCTCGGGCAGGACGTGCTCGATGCAAGCATTTACGCGTATGTCGGCATCATTCTCACGCCGAAGTTCGGCAAGGACGTGCTGCGCAAGCTCGACCGGATGCCCGAGGTGCAACTGCTGTGCGCGGTGAGCGGCGAGTACGACTACGTCGCGTGGCTGCGCGCCGATTCGCCCGAACGGCTCAACGACCTGCTCGACCAGATCGGCACGCTCGAAGGCGTCGAACGCACGACGACGTCGATCATCCTGTCGCGCAAGATCGATCGCGGGACCATCGGCGGCTGACGCTCAGGCGCGGCCTGCGTCGCGTCGTGCGTGTGGCGCCGGGGTATCGGCCCGGCTGTCGGGCTGCGCCGCGCCAGGCGGCCGCACGAGCGGAATCCGCACCGAGATACGCAACCCGCGCGTTTCCGTTTCATCCGCATAGGCGAGCGCAATGTCGGCACCCATCCGGTCCGCGACGATCTTCACGATCGACAGGCCGAGCCCGGAGCCGATCTGCGCGTTGCCGGGCACGCGGTAGAACGGGTCGAACACACGTTCGCGTTCGTGCGGCGCGATGCCCGGCCCGGTGTCGGCGATCGTCACGCACACGTGCGTGTCCGTGCGTTGCGTCGACAGGTCCACGCGTCCGCCCGGCGAGGTGTAGCGGATGGCGTTGTCGACCAGGTTCATCACGAGCGACACGAGTTCGAGTTCGTCGACGGGCACGTCCGTGTCCGGGCCGTCCTCGATGCCGATGTCGAGGGTTTTCGCGTCGGCGAGCGGCATCAGGTCTTCCAGCACGCGCCGATAGATCGCATGGACGGACACGTCGCCGGGCGGCGCGGCCGGCGCGCTTTGCGCCCGCGCGAGCGCAAGCAGCTGCCCGATCAGGTGGCGGCTGCGGTCGAGCCCGCCGCGCAGCGCGGCGAGCCGTGCGCGCGCATCGTCCGGCAGGTCGGCCTCGGCGAGGCGCTCGGCCTGCAGCGACATCGCCGTGAGCGGCGAGCGCAGTTCGTGCGCGGCGTCGGCGACGAAGCGGCGCTGCGCGGCGACCGACTGCGCGACGCGCTCCAGCATCCGGTTGATCGCGACGACGAACGGCCGCACCTCGACCGGCACGCGCTCGGCCGGCACCGGGCGCAGGTCGTGCTCGTCGCGGGCATCGATGCCCGCGGACAGCGCGGCCACCGGGCGGAACAGCTTGCGCACGAGATCGGCGACGAGCAGCAGCAGGATCGGGACGAGGATCAACAGCGGCAACGCGGTGCGCCACGCGCTTTCGCGTGCGACATCGTCGCGCATGCCGGCTTCCTGCGCGACCGCGATGCGCTCGCCGTTCGCGAAGGTCCGGACCATCACGCGATACGTGCTGCCGCCGGCATCGACCGTATGCAGCCCGTCGGCAAGCGTCGGCGCCAGCGCGAGCCGCGGCGTGCCGTCACTGCCCGGCTGCGGTTGCGGTGCACTGCCGAGCGGCTGCACGAACACGCGCGACAGCTCGTCGCTTTCGCGCGCGGGGCCGGTGCCGTCGGCATGGAGCGACGACGCGTGCTCGCGGTCGAGCAGCGTCGCGACCTCGCGCAGCACGTCGTCCTGCAGTTCGTGCGCTTCGTCGAATGCCGATGAAAACGCGAACGCGGCCGCGGCCGTCGCGACGACCAGGATCGCGGCCGACAGCGCGACCGACAGCCGGAAGCCGATCGACTCGCTCAGGCGCTTCTTGAAACCATCCATCCCGCACCCCTGACGTTCTTGATCACGGTGCTGCCGAGCTTGCGGCGCAGCGAATGGATCAGGAATTCGACCGCATTGCTTTCGACTTCCTCGCCCCAGCCGTACAGGCGATCCTCGAGCTCGCGCCGCGACAGGATCGCACCCGGGCGCACCAGCAGCGCGCGCAGCAGCGCGAACTCGCGATTCGACAGCGGCACCGGCGCGTGCCCGTCGACGGCGGCCTCGCGCGTCGCCGGGTCGAGCGACACGATCCCGTTACTCAACAGCGGCGCGGCCGAACCGGCCCGGCGCCGGATCGCGACGCGAATCCGCGCGAGCAGCTCGGCCATCTCGAACGGCTTCACGATGTAGTCGTCGGCGCCGCCGTCGAGGCCGGCCAGTCGATCGTCGAGCCCGTCGCGGGCGGTGACGATCAGCAGCGGCGCGCTGGCGTCCTTCGCACGGATGGCCGCCAGCACGTCGAGCCCGTCGCGGCCGGGCAGGCCGAGATCGAGCAGGACCAGGTCGTAGGGCTGCGCGGCGAACGCAGTCAACGCGCGCACGCCGTCGGTGACCCAGTCGGTGGCGTACGACGCGTCCTTCAGCGCGGCGTGGACGGCCTCGCCGATCATCGGGTCGTCTTCGACGAGCAGTATTCGCATGCGTGTTCTCCGTGCGGCGCAAACGCCGCCAGCGTATGCGATTCCCGCACGGGCGTCACGTGCGGCGGCGTGCTGCGATCCTTATTTGCCGCTGAACCGGTCGAGCGCCGCGAGCAGGTTCTTCATCGCGGCGGCCGAATCGGCCTGGGTCGGATGATCGGCGCGCAGCGCGGAGAGTGCGCGGTCGATCTCCTGGTCGACCATGTGCCAGTCGGTGGCGGCGCGCGGCTTGAGGCCGGCTTCGGCCGAGTCCCACGCGATCTCGAGATCCTTGATGCGCGTTTTCGCGCCGGGCAGGTCGCCCTTGGCGACGAGCGTGTTCACGTCGACGGCGATCGTGCGGAACGGCGACAGGTCGCCGAGCTTCGATGCGTGGGCCGCGGCAGGCGATGCGGCGGCCGAGGCAGGCACCGGAGTCGCTGCGCTTGCATCCTGCTGTTTCGAGCAGCCGGCGGCGGCGCTCAACAAGGCAATCGTGGCCGCGGCAACGGCGAGACGGGAAACGGGATGGGGGATGCGCATGGCGTGTCCTCGATTCGATGGATGGAAAGAACGGAAAGGAAAGGGCGTCATTCAGTGGTGCCGGCCTGCGTGCGCGGGCCGCTGCCGAACTGCGCGACGGCGACGAGCAGCACGATCACGGTCAGGAACAGCAGGCTCGTCCAGGCGGCGCCGAAGCCGAGCCCGCCGTAGGTGCGGGCCTGCGTGAGCAGGTCGCCGAGCGATGCGCCGAACGGGCGCGTCAGGATGTACGCGATCCAGAACGCGAGCACCGCGTTGGCACCGAGCCGCCACATCACGAACACGGCCGCGATCAAACCGCCGAAGCACAGCGCGCCGAGCGTGAAGCCGAGCCCGAGCGCCTCGGTCGCGAGATCGCCCGCGGCGGTGCCCAGCGCGAACGTGCAGAGGATCGCGGCCCAGTAGAACAGCTCGCGGCGCGGCGTGACGATCGTGTCGATCGACAGCGTGCCTTCGACGCGATGCCACACGAAGAAGATCGCGGCGAGCGCGACGGCAAACGCGGCCGTGCTCGCGTAGAGGCTGACGTTCAGGCCGTCGGTGAGCAGGTCGGTGATCTGCGTGCCGACGATGCTGACCAGCACCACCGTGAGCCAGTAGATCCACGGCACGTAGCGGCGCGTACGCAACTGCAGCCACAGCGCGATCGCGAGCAGCGACGCCATCGCGACGCGCGTGACGGTCTGGCCGAGCCCTGCGTTGACCGCGAGAAAGTCCGCGCCGGTTTCGCCGACCGTGGTCGACATGATCTTGATGATCCAGAACGACAGTGCGACGTCGGGCACCTTGTTCAGCCAGTGCGGCGAGCGATGAGCGGGCAGGGATTGCATGCGGTGCCTCCTTGGGAGTCGGGTGGTCGGCATGCAGTCTGAAACGGAAGACTTAGGCCAGCCATAGCGGGGCCGGCAGCGGTAAAAACGCGTCGTTTCGACACTTCGACGAAATGGATCGTCGAAACGTCGAAATTATCGGTCGTTTCGCATCATTCTTCGTCTTGGAACTGATTTTGCGCGTCCCTACACTGTGTTCATGGCTCAACGCCGTTCACAACACCAACCCATCATCAGGAGATAAGCGCATGAAAATCGCCATCGTCGGCGCAGGTCTGATCGGCCACACCATTGCTCACATGCTGCGTGAAACGGGCGACTACGAAGTCGTCGCGTTCGACCGTGATGCGGATGCGCTTGCGAAGCTGTCGCGCGAAGGCATCGCGACGCAACGGGTCGATTCGGCCGATGCAAACGCGATTCGCGAAGCCGTGAAGGGCTTCGATGCGCTCGTCAACGCGCTGCCTTACTACCTCGCGGTCAACGTCGCCGCCGCCGCGAAGGCTGCCGGCGTCCACTACTTCGACCTGACCGAAGACGTGCGCGCAACCCACGCGATCCGCGAACTGGCCGAAGGCTCCGACCGTGCGTTCATGCCGCAGTGCGGCCTCGCACCGGGCTTCATCGGTCTCGCCGCACACGAGCTGGTGAATGGCTTCAGCGAAGTGCGCGACGTGAAGATGCGCGTCGGCGCGCTGCCCGAGTATCCGACCAACGCGCTGAAGTACAACCTGACGTGGAGCGTCGACGGCCTGATCAACGAATACTGCCAGCCGTGCGAAGCAATCCGCGACGGTCGCAAGCAATGGGTGCAGCCGCTGGAAGGCCTCGAGCACTTCTCGCTCGACGGTACCGAATACGAAGCGTTCAACACGTCGGGTGGCCTGGGCACGCTGTGCGAGACGCTGTCGGGCAAGGTCGAGACGCTCGACTACAAGTCGGTGCGCTATCCGGGCCACCGCGATCTCGTGCAGTTCCTGCTGGAAGACCTGCGCCTGTCGACCGACCGCGACACGCTGAAGTCGATCATGCGCCGCGCGGTGCCGTCGACGAAGCAGGACGTCGTGCTCGTGTTCATCACGGTGACGGGCGTGAAGGACGGCCAGCTGGTGCAGGACGTGTTCACGCGCAAGATCTTCGCGAAGGACGTGTGCGGGATGCACATGAGCGCGATCCAGATCACGACGGCCGGCGCGATGTGCGCGGTGCTGGATCTGTTCCGCGAAAAGAAGCTGCCGCAGAGCGGTTTCATCCCGCAGGAAAAGGTGTCGCTGAAGGCGTTCCTGTCGAACCGCTTCGGCAAGCTGTACGAAGGCGGCACGATGGAGCGCGTGCACGAAGTAGCCTGACCACCTGTCAGCCTCTGGCACGAGGGCCGTACGACGCCGGGAGCGCAACAGCGCTTCCGGCGTTGTTTTTTGCGGGTGACGAAAAAGAGCGGCTGGTCACGCCGGCAGCGGCGGGACGATCGTGGCCGCGAGCGGAGGCGGCGCGATGCGGTACAGCAGCGCCTCGACGTCGGTGTCGGAGGGCGCGGTGTTGTCGAACATCACGATGCCGTCGCATTCGTGGCCGGTCGGCACGAAGCGGCGCTGCCGGTATTCATCCCAGTGCGCGAGCTTGTACGCATCGTTCGGGTTGCCGCGCGCGACGATCCGCTGGTGCGCGACGTCTTCCGACGTGTGGACCCAGACGACCGTCAGCGTGACGTCGGGCGCGATGCCGAGCCAGGCGCGATCGAGAATGCGGCGATCGCGCACTTCGCGCGACAGCGGGCCGACCACGAGCGCGCCGATGCCGAGCGCAAGATTTTCACGGGCCGTGTCGAGCAGTCCTTGATATTCGGGATCGCGCAGGTGCTTCAGGTAGAGCGGGCTGTCGCGGTCGTTCGGATCCTCGGTGAGCGCACCCATCGCGGCCGAGCTGTAGCGGCCGTACAGCGTGTCCTTGTCGAGCAGGCAGAAGGCCTCGCCGGTCGCGCGCATCAGCGGCCCGATGAGCCGCTTCGCGAGCGTGGTCTTGCCGGTGCCGGCGTGACCGCAGAAGAACACCAGATGCGTCACGAAGCCTTGCCCCCCGAGCGCGGGCCCGACGCGCCGTTGCGCTTGTCGCCGCGCGAGAAGACTTCCGCTTCCAGCCACATCGCGTTGATGATGCCGAAGCCGAGCGCCACGCCGATGCCGAGTATCCACGAGAAATACCACATGGGTCTGTCTCCTTGACGGTTGGGCCGCACGGCCGTGCGGCTGGGGGGGCCGAAGTGTCCGGGTGCGCATGCTGCGGCGCACGCAGCCCGATCATGACCAATATCGCCGAGCCGCGCAAGCCGGGCCGCCCGCGCAGCAAACCGGTAAACTGATGCGCAAACCGCAACGTCACGAACACCATGCTGATCAACTGTGCTGCATACCAGGACGGCCGCAAGCTGGCCGACATCGATATCGACGCCATCAGCGACTACGTGTCGAAGCCCGAGTGCTTCGTGTGGGTCGCGCTGAAGGATCCGACGCCCGAGGAACTCGACCTGATGGGCGAGGAATTCGGGCTGCACGAACTGGCGCTCGAGGATGCTCGCAAGGGGCATCAGCGGCCGAAGATCGAGGAGTACGGCGATTCGCTGTTCGCGGTGCTGCATACGGTCGAGCTGGACGACGAGGATGAATTCAAGGTCGGCGAGTTGAACGTGTTCGTCGGCCCGAATTACGTGCTGTCGATCCGCAACCATACCGAGCACGATTTTCGCGACGTGCGCAAGCGCTGCGAGCGCGAGCCGCATCTGCTCCAGGAAGGTTCGGCATTCGTGTTCTATGCGCTGATGGATCAGGTCGTCGACCGCTATTTCCCGATCCTCGAAACGCTCGGCACCGAGCTCGAGCAGCTTGAGGACCGCATCTTCGCGAAGGCCACGCCCGCCTCGTCGCGCGCGATCATCGAGGATCTCTATTCGCTGAAGCGCCGGCTCGTGATGCTGTACCAGCACACGGCGCCGCTGCTCGAGCCGCTGGCGAAGCTCACCGGCGGGCGCATTCCGCAAGTCTGCAGCGGCATGGAGCCGTACTTTCGCGACGTGTACGACCATCTGCAGCGGATCGTGAAGACGATCGAAGGACGGCGCGAGATGGTGGTCACGGCGATCCAGGTCAACCTCGGGATGATCTCGCTGGCCGAGAACGAGGTGACGAAGCGGCTCGGCTCGTTCGCCGCGCTGTTCGCGATCCCGACGATGATCGCCGGCATCTACGGGATGAACTTCGCGAACATGCCCGAACTGCACCTGAAATACGGCTTCTACGGCTGTATCGGCGTGATGGTCGTGGCCGACTTCGCGTTGTGGTGGCGCTTCAAGCGGGCAGGGTGGCTGTAGTCCCGCGTCACGCGTGGGGCGGCGCATGCTTGCCGACCACGACGCGCCACGGACGCACGCGCCACGATTTCACGAGGCCGTTCTGCACATACGGATCGGCGCGCGCGAACGACTCGGCCGCCTCCGGTGAATCGCCTTCGAACACGAGCACGGCCTGGTCGGCCGGGTCCGACAGCGCGCCGGCGAGCACGAGTTCGCCGCGCTCGGTCGCAGCCTGCGCAAGCGCGAGGTGCTGGGCGCGGAACGGTTCGCGACGGGACAGGTAATCGTCGACGAGTTCGTAGGTCAACTGGTAATGCATGGCGGCTCCGGGAAGAATCGCGGCGGCCGGTGCGTCAGCGCGCCGTCAGTCAGTTTGCTGCGGGCAGTATAGGGCACGCGGAGGGCGGCGACACGACGCGGAGGGCGGCGCGTTTCAGTGGTCGAAAATGCAACTAACGGTCTAAGCATCGCTCGCCTTGAAATCCCGGCCGCAACGCGCTTTCCATGCAGCCTAGGTCTACAGGCCGCGGGCGGGGAGGATCCCTACGCCTTGTAGCCGATCGTGCGCAGCAGATCCTTGCGCCAGCGGATGTCGTCGTCATTTTCGACCCCGAGCGGCCCGAAGCCGTCGACGACGCCGACGATCCCGCGTCCTTGCGCGGTTTCCGCGACGATCACCTCGGTCGGGTTCGCGCTCGCGCAATAGATCCGGCAGACCTCCGGCACGGCCTTGATCGCGTTGAGTACGTTGACGGGGAAGAATCCGTCGCCGAGGAACACGATGAACGCGTGACCGGCGCCGATCGCGCCGGCGTTGCGGCAGGCGAGGTCGACGAGCGCCGCATCGGTGCCGGAGTCGCGCACCAGCCG
Organism: Burkholderia sp. AU6039; assembly: GCF_002223365.1. Taxonomy (NCBI): domain Bacteria; kingdom Pseudomonadati; phylum Pseudomonadota; class Betaproteobacteria; order Burkholderiales; family Burkholderiaceae; genus Burkholderia; species Burkholderia sp. AU6039. The sequence continues at coordinate 1,481,067 of NZ_NKFK01000003.1, read as the reverse complement.
CTTGCCCGACGCCTCGCAGAAGGCGAGCCCGAAGCGGATGCCGGGCACGGTGCCGACGAGCGCCTCGTGGATGTCCTCGACGGATTTGATGAAATGCGACTGGCCGAGGATGAAGTTCACGGTCTCGGGCTTGTCGACGGCAACGGTTTGCAGTTGCAGCATGGCGGACCTCGTCTCGCGATGCGGCGCGTGGGCCGCAATGGGCGCTTCAAGCTTAGTACGCTGCAGCCGGCGACGAAAGCGGCGCGGGCGGCCTATCCTTCGTTGTGTGTGGCGCGCGCTGCGCGAAGGCAATGGAGGGCGACATGGACGTGCGACAAGGCTTCGTCGATTGCGTGGGGCGCACGCCGCTGATTCGCTTGGCGAAGCTCAGCGCCGAGACGGGCTGCGAGATCCTGGGCAAGGCGGAATTCATGAATCCGGGCGGGTCGGTGAAAGACCGCGCGGCACTCTACATCATCCGCGACGCCGAGCGGCGTGGCGTGCTGCAGCCGGGCGGCACCGTGGTCGAGGGCACGGCGGGCAACACCGGCATCGGCCTGGCGCATATCTGCGCGGCGCGCGGCTATCGCTGCGTGATCGTGATTCCCGACACGCAATCGCCGGACAAGATGGCGATCCTGCGCACGCTCGGCGCAGAGGTGCGCCCGGTGCCGGCGGCGCCCTACCGTGACCCGAACAACTATCAGAAGATTGCCGGGCGGCTCGCGGACGAACTCGACAACGCGGTGTGGGCCAACCAGTTCGACAACGTCGTCAATCGCCAGGCGCACTACGAGACGACCGGCCCCGAGATCTGGCGCGATACGGCGGGCACGATCGATGCGTTCGTGTGCGCGACCGGGACGGGCGGCACGCTGGCCGGCGTGAGCCGTTATCTGAAAGAGCAGAAGCCGGACGTCCGGATCGTGCTGGCCGACCCGCACGGCAGCGGGCTCTACGGGTACGTGAAGACGGGCGACCTCGGCGCGGAGGGCAGCTCGATCACCGAAGGCATCGGATCGACGCGTGTCACGATGAACCTTGCGGACACGCCGATCGACGATGCCGTGCGGATCGACGATCAGCAGTGCGTGACGATGGTCTACCGGCTGCTGCGCGAGGAGGGGCTGTACGTCGGCGGATCGAGCGGCATCAACGTCGCGGCGGCGGTCTGGCTGGCCCGCCGGATGGGCCCGGGGCACACGATCGTGACCTTGCTGTGCGACCGTGGCGACATCTATCGCACGCGGCTGTTCAGTCGGGAATGGCTACGTGACAAGGGACTGGATCCGGGGGACTGAACCCGTGTGTCGAGTCGGTGCGAAGCGCGGGAGCGGTGAGGTTTTCCATCCGCCGGAATGCGACCTATGCTGAACGAATCCGGTGCGAACGCCGTTCGCCCGTTTCGCCAAGACGAGGTGTGCCATGCCTGTATCAGCCACCCTGCAGGATTGCCTGCGTCAGAAGTCATCGCGGTACGAAGTGGTGTACCACCCCTATAGCCATACGAGCATGGAGACGGCTGCCGCCGCGCATATTCCCGGCGATCGCCTCGCGAAAACCGTGCTCCTCGAAGACGACGAAGGCTACGTCGCCGCCGTATTGCCGACCACGCACGCCGTGCGCCTGTCGGATCTCTGGGTGAAGACGGGACGCCATCTCGTGCTCGCCCGGGAGGTCGAGTTGCGCGAGCTGTTCAAGGATTGCGACATGGGCGCGTTGCCGCCGGTGTGCATGGCGTACGGCATGAAGACGTTTCTCGAGGAACGTCTCGCGCAGCAGCCGGAAGTCTATTTCGAGGCCGGCGATCACGAAGCGCTGATCCACATGATGCAGGACGAATTCCTGATGCTGATGGAGACGGCCGAGCGCGCGCATTTCTCGCACAAGATGCAGGGCATGCACTCCTGACGCGCGCGGTGCAAGGGCGCTGGTCAGTGCGTGTCTGACACGGCCGCGTATCGAGGCGGCAAGTGGTCGGGCGATATTTAATTCGATATGCGAAATTGTTTGCGGAGTTTCGTCGAGTGCCAGGCCATCATGAAAATTGCATGGCATTGCAGATCAAATTTCCGGATATCCGCAGGGTTTCGGGCGTTCCGAGGGCGCGGTGTCGGCCGGTTCGAGTCAGTTGATCAAGCGTATCCGACGACCGATGCGGGGAGGGGCGTATTCTGCCGGTCGCTTCCGGCGCAGCCCATTTTGGTGCGGTGCGGGAAATATGCCGATATTTATGTCGAAACAGATTAATATCCGTTTTCGCATATATCCATACAATTCAATTACCGTTTTTATAATAAAAGGTTGGTTTGTGCTTACCGGAATATTATTTGAATAAACCCTCCAAACTTTGTATTCGGGCATCAAATAAAGTTTGACGTCAAAATTTTTTCCTTGCTATTGTCTGCACCCAAGTGAACGGCGCCATTGACATCACCGTGTAACGGACGGCGGGTCGTCATACGAAATGTAAGGTGCCGCCCGCTCAGCTGACAATTGCCTGAACGTGCTGGCGCGTTTTTTTCGGTGCATAACCGGGCCGCGCCGGCCGGAACGATTCCTTGAAAAAGAATGAATTGGCATTCGAATTGAATTCTTTCAATTCGGATTGCTAATTGAATTTGAAATGAAATGTTCGGATTGATGCGGTGGCGATGCCGACCAGGCTTCGCCGCCGGCAGCGATCCGAAACTGGGCGAATCGCTTGGGGGATGGATAGTGGGCATGAAAGTCGAAGAACGTCTGGCTACGTCGAACAGCGGACTGGCTACGCTGGGCCGTCCGCGAGAGTTCGGCAAGAAGCAACAGAATCCGGTACGCCGGTTCGGCGGCATCGGAATCGTCCTGGTGCTGCATGTCGTGCTGATCTACGCGCTGCTCAACGGACTCGCGACGAAAGTCGTGCAGGTGATCCAGCACCCGATCGAAACCCGCATCATCGAGCCGGTCAAGCCGCCGCCGCCTCCGCCGATGCCCGTGGTCAAGCTCCCGCCGCCGAAATTCGCGCCGCCGCCGCCGCCGTTCGTCCCGCCGCCGGAGGTGCCGGTGCAGGCGCCGCCGCAGGCGACGATCACGCATCAGTCGGCCCCGGTACCGTCCGCACCCGCCGTGCAGGCGCCGGTCGTGGCGCCTCCCGCGCCGGCCAAGCCCGTCAGCCATGACGTGGGGGTGGTCTGCCCGAATTCGGACACGCTTCGCGCGTCGATCCAGTATCCGAAAGAGGCGCAGGAAAACAACATCACCGGCGACGTGACGATCGAGTTCGTCGTGGATGCGGAAGGGAACATCACGAACGAGCGTGTGGCGCAGTCGGCTGATCCGATCCTCGATCGTGCTGCCTTCAACACCGTGAAGCGCTTCAAGTGCGTCGCGCAGGGCCAGTCGGTACGGGTCCAGGTTCCGTTTTCGTTCAATCTGAATTGATGCAGTGGGCGGCCCGGCGCGATCCGGGCCGGAAAAACCATCTCGAACTGACGTGCTAAGTTCACCGAAATAACTGGAGTGGGGTATGACGAAGCGTTCACTGGCCGCGCTGGCGGCAAGCATCCTGATGTCCGTCGCCGCAATCGACGGGTTCGTTGCACCGCAGCTCGCCCACGCGCAGGCAAGCGGCGCGGCCGGCACGTCGGCGCAGGCCGCGGCGCCGTCGGCCGCGCCGGCCCCTGCCGCCGAGCCGGCTCCGCCGCCCGCGCCGGCTACGACGGAAGCGGTCGAGAATCCGTACGGGCTTGGTGCGCTATGGAAGAACGGCGATTTCGTCGCCCGTTTCGTGCTGATCCTGCTGGTGATCATGTCGATGGGCAGCTGGTACATCATGATCACGAAGTTCCTGGAACAACTGCGGGCCAATCGCCGCGCGAAGCTGGCGGACGCACAGCTCTGGACCGCGCCGTCGCTCGCCGAGGGCGCCAAGCTGCTCGACGAGGCGTCGCCGTTCCGGTTCATCGCCGAAACGGCGATCGAGGCCGGCGAGCATCATGAAGACGCGCTGCTGGAAGCAGTGGACCGCAACACGTGGATCGACGTGTCGGTCGAGCGCTCGATCACGAACGTGTCGAACCGGATGCAGGACGGGCTCGCGTTCCTGGCCACGGTGGGCTCCACCGCGCCGTTCGTCGGGCTGTTCGGCACCGTCTGGGGGATCTATCACGCGCTGACGGCCATCGGCATCGCCGGGCAGGCGTCGATCGACAAGGTCGCGGGCCCGGTGGGCGAGGCGCTCATCATGACCGCGATCGGCCTCGCCGTCGCCGTGCCGGCGGTGCTCGGCTACAACTTCCTGGTCCGGCGCAACAAGTCGGTGATGGAGCGGGTGCGCAACTTCGGCGCGCAGCTGCATACCGTGCTGCTGGCCGGCAATCGGCGCCCGGTACGCGCGTCGTCGTCGTCGCCGGCCGCGGCGTCGCTCGCGAACTGATCGGCTGACGGAGACGCGCGATGGCCATGAACGTCGGGCAGGACGATAGCGACGAGGTGATCGCCAACATCAACACGACGCCGCTCGTCGACGTGATGCTGGTGTTGCTGATCATCTTCCTGATCACGATTCCGGTCGTGACGCACACGATCCAGCTTCAGTTGCCGAAGGAGACGGTGCAGCCGCTGCAGACGACGCCGAAGAGCATCGAGATCGCGGTGAACCGCGATGGCGATTTCTTCTGGGGCGAGCAGCTGGTGGATGCCACGACCCTGCTCGCGAAGCTGAAGAGCGTGTCGCAGCAGCAGCCGCAGCCGAGCGTCCACGTGCGGGGCGATCAGAACACGCGTTATGAGTTCATCGGCCGGGTGGTCACGATGTGCGAGCGCGCGGGGATTGCGAAGCTGTCGTTCATTACGGAGCCGCCGGCGCGCGGGGGATAGTCGCGCAGCGGAATCGGGGGAACGGGGGGCCGGCGGCAAGTGGTGGAGCGCTGACGCTGGTCGACCGGGAAGCTTGGGATCCAAGTAAGCGCTGAAGCGCTAACGTGGGTCGATCGCGAAGCATGGGGCCAGCGTAAGCGCTGAAGCGCTAACGCTGGATCGACCGCGAAGCATGGGATCCACGTAAGCGCTAAAGCGCTAACGTGGATCGACCGCGAAGCATGGGACCCACGTAAGCGCTAAAGCGCTAACGTGGGTCGACAGGAGTTCGACGATGGGAATGAATGTGCCTTCGGGCGGAAGCAATGCCGAACCGGAAGTGATGGTCGATATCAACACCACGCCGCTGATCGACGTGATGCTGGTGTTGCTGATCATGCTGATCATCACGATCCCGATTCAGATGCATTCGGTGAAGATGGACCTGCCGGTGGGTAATCCGCCGCCGCCGGCCACGCCGCCGGAAATCGTGCAGATCGACATCGACTTCGACGGCACGACGACATGGAACGGCGCGCCGGTGCCGGACCGCGCGGCGCTCGAGTCGAAACTGACCCAGGTGGCAGCGGAACCCGTGCAGGCGGAGATTCATCTGCGTCCCAACAAGCTGGTGCCGTACAAGGACGTGGCCGCCGTGCTCGCCTCCGCGCAACGCGTGGGCGCGACCAAGATCGGCCTGATCGGTAACGAACAGTTCATGCAATGACGACACGGACGAGCCGATGAACCAGCGACGATGGAAACGGATGATGGCGGTGACGGCGCTCGGCGCGGCGGCCCTGCTCGGACGCCCGGCGCTACCGGCGGACGCGCTGCGGCCGGACGTGGCGAAACCGCTGGCGGCCGCGCAGGAGCTGTACCGCGCGCACAAGTATCGCGACGCGCTGGGCAAGATCGCGCAGGCGGCTGCCGTGCCGAACCGGACGCCGTACGAAACCACCGTCGTGGAGGAAATGCGCGGCGCGGCAGCGATGGCGGCCGGCGATTCGGGTACGGCCGCGCAGGCGTACGAGAGCGTGCTGAACTTGGGGCGGCTCTCGGGCGACGACGAGCAGCGAACCACGGCGACGCTGGCGGGCATCTACTTCCAGCAGAAGAACTACCCGCTGGCGATCCGCGTCGCGCAGCGCTACCTGAAGGCGGGTGGCTCGGATCCGGAAATGCGCACGCTGCTCACGCAGTCTTACTACCTGTCGAACGATTGCGCGCCGCTCGTGAACCAGTTGAAAGCGAGTACCGACGCGCAGGCGAATGGCGGACACGCACCGGATGAAGGGCAGTTGCAGATGCTGGCGACCTGCGCGCAGAAAGTGAAGGACGGCAACGCGTATCGCGGTGCGCTCGGGCTGCTGGTGGCTTATCACCCGAGCCCCGCGTACTGGGACGAAATGGTCACGGCCATTCGCGGCAACCCCGGGTATCTGCCGTCGCTCGACCTCGACATCTACCGGTTGCGGCGGGCGACGGGCTCGCTCACGACCGCCAACGCATACATGGAAATGACGCAGCTCGCGCTGGTGGCGGGCTCGCCCGCCGAGGGCAAGCAGGTGATCGACCAGGGGTTCGCATCCGGCGTACTCGGCAAGGACGCGCAGGCGGATCGCGAGAAGCGGCTGCAGACGCTCGCGGCGAAGCGCGCGCAATCGGGCGGAGACGCCACGACGCCGGCAGCGCCGATCGACGCAGGCATGAACCTCGTCTTCGAGGGCCATGCACAACAAGGGCTGCCGATGATGGAGCAGGCGATCGCGAAGGGCGGGCTCGAGCATCCCGACGCGGCGCGGCTGCGGCTCGGCGAGGCGTATTACGTGGCCGGCCAGAAAGCGCGTGCGCTCCAGGTGCTGCGCACGGTCAAGGGCACCGACGGTTCCGGTGATCTGGCACGGCTCTGGGCGGTGGTGGCCTCCCGGTAGCGCAACGGACGTGCACGGCCGCGCGCAACGCTGGCGGTCGGAAAGCGGTGTGCCGCCGCGATCGCACGGATGCACGACGGGCAGGTCAGCCGATGAAAAGGGGCAACCTTGTTAATTAGTAAGCCGAATGAAATGGGCGAGCGCTGCGCGGCCGCACGGCGCGAGTGCGTTGCCGCACCGCGCGTGGCTTGCACGTCGCGACAGCGTGCAGCGGGGGATCGCGCCGGGCCGGTCGTGTCACGGCATCGGTCGCGGCTTGACGACATCAAACCGATTTCGACTGCGAGGGACCGTCTTTCCATGGTTTTGCCCCCTGATGAGTCGGTGCTCGTCGCCGTGTCGCTCGGCAACAAGATCCGGGCGCTGCGCCAGCGCCTGAAACTCACGCTCGACGAAACGTCGACGATCGCCGGCATTTCGAAGCCGTTCCTGTCGCAGGTCGAGCGCGGGCGGGCGACGCCGTCGATCACGTCGCTGGTGCGGATCGCGAAGGCGCTGGGCGTGACGATGCAGTACTTCATCGACACGCCGACGGAAGCGCGCTCGGTATGCCGCGGCAACGCGCTGCAGTATTTCCAGTTCACGAACTCGGCCAGCCGGTTCGCCAGGCTGACGAACCTGGTGGACGGCCGCAAGCTCGACGCGATTCTCGTCCGGATGCCGGCGGGGCAGTTGTCGTCCGAGATGACGACGCACGCGGGCGAGGAGTTCGTCTACGTGTTGCGCGGGCAGGTGGCGCTGACGCTCGAGGATTGCACGTTCACGCTGAACGAGGGCGATACCGCGCATTACGAATCGACGATGCCGCATGCGTGGCGCAACACGGCCGACGAAGAGGCGGTGATCGTCTGGGTCGGCACGCCGAGGCTGTTCTAGCGAAGGCGGCCGGCAGGAAGGAGAAGTACCCGGTCGACGGAAGAGGGGGCGCGGTACGGCGCATGCACAGGTTCGCGTTGTACGGAATCCGCTGCCCGTCGAGCCGGGAAGAAGCAGGCAATGCGCTCAATGTAGGTGTTTAGTATGACGAATCAAAATAGAACAAGACGGTGATGCCGAATGGCGCTGGTGCTACGAGGCCGATCCGTTCGAGTCGTGGCAGTCGATAGCGTGGCAATCGCGGGTTCCGGTACACGGGCACCCAGGACGCGCAAGGAATTCACAAGGTTCCGGCGCACAGCAGGTGGGGTCTTACTACGAGCGAGAGGGAACAAGATGAAGCAGAGAGTTTTGGCGTTGGCCATCAACAGGATAGTCTGGGCGGAACTGGCGCTGACGGCCGCACTGGCGCCGCCGGCGTTCGCCCAGAGCCAGCCGGCGCCGGGCGCCGTTGCGATCGCGGATGCGGTCGCGAGCGGCGCGCCCGTGACCGTTGCACAGGCGGGCGGCACGGCGGGCAGCGCCGCCGCACCGGACGCTGCGGCGCCCGATGCAGCACCCGGTGCAGCGGCCGAGGCGACGCCTGCCGCACCCGCAGCGAACGGGCAGGGCAAGGTCGCGCAGATCAAGCGGTTCGAAGTGACGGGCTCGCTGATCCGGCAGGCGGACAAGACGGGTTTCCAGCAGGTGCAGACGATCACGCCGAAGGAAATCCAGGCCAGCGGCGCGGTGACCGTCGCCGACTTCCTGCGCGATGCGGCAGCCAACTCGGCGAACAGCTGGGGCGAAGGGCAATCGGGCAACTTCGCGGCCGGCGCGGCCGGCATTGCACTGCGCGGCCTCTCGGAGAAGTACACGCTCGTGCTGGTCGACGGCCAGCGCGTCGCGCCGTATGCATTCTTCTCGAACAGCGTCGATTCGTTCTTCGACCTCAACACGATCCCGCTCAACGACATCGAGCGGATCGAAATCGTGAAGACGGGCGCCGTGTCGCAGTACGGTTCGGACGCGATCGGCGGTGTCGTCAACATCATCACGAAACACAATTTCCGTGGCCTGCAGCTCGACGGCAGCCTCGGCAGCGCGATCAACGCCGGCAACGGTGACGGCACGATGAAATTCGGCGTGCTCGGCGGCTTCGGCGACCTGAACGCCGACCGCTTCAACGTGACGGCCGCGCTCAGCTACTACAAGTCGAACGGCTTCACGCTGGCCGACCGTGATTCCACGCGCAACCAGGACTTCACGGGCAAGCCGGGCGGCTTCTCGCTGCTCGCGCCGTCGTATTGGAACATGCCCGACGGCAGTGCGCAGGCGCTGACCGGCGGCTGCCCGTTCGGCGGCTCGGTTCATCAGGCCGCGACGAATTCGCTGTCGGCCGGGTTGCCGGGCACCATCTGCGGGTACAACACGGCGGAAAGCACGTCGATCCTGCCGATGACCGAGCGCCTGAACGCGAAGCTCCATGGTGACTTCAAGATCGACGACAAGACGACCGCGTTCGCCGACTTTATGGAGAGCTACAACACGACCACGACCAACGACGGCCTGTGGAACAACGTGATCGGCAACTCGCAGAACCCGGCGCTCGTCTGGAATCCGCAGACGAAGCTGCTGTCGCCGTTCAACTACACGGTGCCGGCCAGCAACCCGTACAACACGACGGGCGCGGCCACGCCGCTCACCTATGCGTTTCCGAACACGGTCGCGCAAAAGACCTGGGCCAACTACTGGCGGGCGGCCGCCGGCATCAAGGGGTCGTTTACGCTGCCGTACGGCGACTGGGACTGGGCGACGTCGGTCAGCCATTCGCAGAGCACGGTGTCGAACGTGTTCACGAACCAGCTGAACGTGAACGCGCTGAACAACATCTACCAGAACGGCACGCTGAATTTCGCGAACCCGGCCGCGACGCCGAACGCATTCAACGGGCTGTTCCAGGAAGCGAACAACCTCGGCATCTCGAAGCTCGACACGATCGATGCGACGCTGTCGACGCCGAACCTGTTCCATCTGCCGGCCGGCGACGTCGGCATCGGCTTCGGCGCGCAGTTCACGCACCAGAGCGAAACGCTGACGCCGGGCTCCGAGTACCTGAGCGGGGCCGTCATCACGCCGGACCTCGAGACGGTGGATGGCCAGCGCAACGTCGCGGCCATCTATTACCAGATCAACATACCGATCATCGAGAACCTGACGTTCAGCCAGGCAGGCCGCTACGATCATTACACCGACGTGGGCGGCGCCTTCTCGCCGCGCTTCGCGCTGCGGTACCAGCCGATCAAGGCGCTCACGTTGTATACGTCGTACAACCGCGGCTTCCGCGCGCCGACCTTCGTCGAGGACAGCAAGTCGCAGACGCTCGGCATCCAGGTCGATCCGGCCACCGGCCAGAACTATACGTCGATCACCGTCGGCAACCCGAACCTCGCGCCGGAACGCACGCGCAACCTCAATATCGGCTTCCAGGTCTCGCCGAGCCGTTACACCGACCTCGGCTTCGACTGGTACAAGATCCGCATCGACAACGTGATCGGCCAGGGCAAGCCATCGCAGGTCGTGACCGACCCGACGACCGGCCAGCTGCTGTACAAGGTGATTCCGTACCAGAACCTCGGCTACCTCGACACGAACGGCTTCGAAGGCACGTTCCGCCAGGGCCTGCCGCTGAAGGGCTGGGGCACGATTACGCTGTCGGGCGACTGGGCGTACGTCAACAGCTACAAGATCGGCTTCCCGGGCGCCGCGCCGGTCAACGGCGCGGGCAACAACTTCACGATCACGCAGCCGTTCGGCGGCAGCTTCCCGCGCTGGCGCGGCAACACGACGCTGGACTGGAACTACCGGAAGTTCGATGCGGCGCTGACGTGGCAGTTCACGGGCCCGTACGCGCAGAACCTGATGCCCGAGCCGAGCAAGGTCGGTTCGTACAGCCAGTTCAACCTGATGGTGACGTACACGGGCTTCAAGAACTGGACGATCTACGGCGGCATCGACAACCTCTTCAACCGCACGCCGCCGTACGACCCGATCTTCGCGAACGGCACGCTAAGCCAGAGCGGGTACGACACGTCGGTGTACTCGTACATCGGCCGGTTCGCGCAGGTCGGCGCGACGTACAAGTTCTGACGGCGATCGCGATGCACTGACAGGCTTTGGACAGGCCGCTCCACGTCCACTACCCCCTTTTCGGGGCGGCCTTTTTTCGCCTGGCGCCACCACGGCCCGCAACCGGGACGCGCGGCGGTGCAGTTCATCCGATCGGGACAGCACGAACCATCCGCGGGACGCGGCCGTATGCGGCGTCCGGCACGGGCATCGATTGCGTGCAGGCTTCACACCCGCACGCTTCCGGACAGACTGACCATGAGACTGTTTAATGGGCGACGGGCAAGCGCGCCGCGCCACTCGCACCTGACGCGCACGCACGGGCGGATGCGAACCGCCACGCGCGCCGCGCTGCTCGCGTGCGCCGTGTGGCTCGTGTCGGGCGGCGTCTTGCCGCAGGCCGCGCTCGCGGTGCCGGCGATCTCGCAATACGACCATCCGAAGTATCCGCCGGGCTTCACGCATTTCGACTACGCGAATGCGGATGCGCCGGACAGCGGCACGCTCCAGTTCGAAAACTACGACGAGGCGCAGAGCTACGATTCGCTGAACCCGTTCCTCGTGCGCGGCGCGCCCGCACCGGACATCAAGAACCTGATGTTCGACACGCTGATGCAGCGCAGCTGGGACGAGCTCGCATCCGAATACGCGCTGATCGCCGACGACGTCGACATCGCGCCTGACGGGCTGTCGGCGACGTTTCACATCAACCCGGCCGCACGCTTCTCGAACGGTGACCCGATCACCGCGGCCGACGTCAAATATTCGTTCGACACGCTGACGAGCCCACAGGCGTCGCCGCTGTACAACGCACAGTTTTCGATCATCAAGCGCGCGGTGGTGGTCGACGGCCACACGGTGCGCTTCGAGTTCAAGCACGCGGAGCGCGACGCCGCGCTGATCGCGGGCGACCTGCCGGTGTTCTCGCCGAAATGGGGGCAGCGCGCGGACGGCACGCGACCGCCGTTCGACCAGATCGCGAACGTACCGCCGATCGCGAGCGGCGCGTACCTGATCGACCAGCGCAGGAATGACAAGCAGATCAGCTACGTGCGTAACCCGCACTACTGGGCAGCGAACCTGCCGTCGCGACGCGGCATGTTCCGCTTCGCGCACGTGTCGTTCAAGCTGTACCTGGATCAATACACGGCGCTCGAAGCGTTCAAGGCCGGCGACATCGACGCGCGCATGGAATACAGCGCGACGCAGTGGGCGCGCAAGTACGTCGGCAAGAATTTTCGCAACGGCATGCTGAAGCGCGGCGAGTTTCCCGACGGCCCCGCGCAGATGCAGGGTTTCCTGATGAACATGCGCAAGCCGATGTTCCAGGACGTGCGGGTGCGGCATGCGCTCGCGCTGGCGTTCGACTTCGACTGGATGAGCCGGATGATGTTCTATGGGCAGTATCGCCGCACCAACAGCTTCTGGGAGGCGAGCCCGTTCGCGGCATCCGGCATGCCGAGCGCGAAGGAGCTTGCGCTGCTCGAACCGTTCCGTTCGACGCTGCCGCCCGAGGTGTTCGGCCCGATGGTCCGGCAGCCGTCGACGCTGCCGCCGAACTCGCTGCGCGCGAACCTGAAGGAGGCGCGCGACCTGCTCGCGCAGGCCGGCTGGCATTACCGCGACGGCGCGCTGCGCGACGCGAACGGCACGCCGATGACGATCGAGATCATCGACGACCAGCCCGGCATGGACCGCCTGATCCTGCCGTACACGCAGGCGCTCGCGATGCTCGGCATCCACGCGTATCTCCACGAGATCGACAGCGCGCTCTACCTGAAGCGGCTCGACAATTTCGAGTACGACATGACGACGTACATTTACCTGCCGGTGACGATTCCGGGTGCGGAGCTGACGCGCCGCTTCGGCAGTGCGGCCGCGTCGCAGCCGGGCTCCGAGAACTATCCGGGTGTGAAGTCGAAGGCGGTCGACGCGCTGATCCGCGCGGCGCTGGCGGCCGACACGCTCGACGATCTCGAGACGGCCACGCACGCGCTCGACCGCGTGCTGATCAACCTGTACGCGCTGATCCCGCAGTACTACCTGCCGAATGCGCGGATCGCGTACAAGGCGACGCTCGGTCACCCGGCGATCGTGCCGGACTCCTATCAATACGAGGACTGGATCATCGACTACTGGTACGTGAAGCAACCGGCGGCGAAACCCGCGCCGGCCGCCTGACGGAGGAACGACGATGCTGGCATACATACTCAGGCGCTTGCTGCTGATGATCCCGACGCTGATCGGGGTGGTGACGATCACGTTCGCGGTCACGCAGTTCGTGCCGGGCGGCCCGGTCGAACAGGTGCTCGCGCAGTTGCGCCACGGCAGTGCGCGCGGCGGGGAGGCGGGCGGAGGGGGCGGCGGCTACCACGGCAGCCAGGGCGTCGACCCGCAGCAGATCGAGCAGATCCGCAAGCAGTTCGGCTTCGACAGGCCGCCGCTCGAACGTTACGTGCTGATGCTGAAAAGCTATGCGACGTTCGATCTCGGCCAGTCCTATTTCGCGCACCGCAGCGTGTGGGCGGTGATCCGCTCGAAGCTGCCGGTGTCGATCACGCTGGGGATGTGGACGGTGATCCTCACGTACCTGGTGTCGGTGCCGCTCGGTATCGCGAAGGCCGTGCGCAACGGGTCGCGGTTCGACACCGTGACGAGCGTGCTGGTGCTGGCCGGCTACGCGGTGCCGGGCTTCGTGCTCGGCGTGCTGCTGCTGATGCTGTTCGGCGGCGGCACGTTCTGGCAGGTGTTCCCGATGCGCGGGCTCACGTCCGATAACTTCGACGACCTGACGCTGATCGGCAAGGCGCTCGACTATCTGTGGCACGTCGTGATGCCGGTGACGGCGTCGGTCGTCGGCAACTTCGCGATCGTCACGATCCTGACCAAGAACACGTTCCTCGAGGAAATCGGCCGGCAGTACGTGCTGACCGCACGCGCGAAGGGCGCGCCGGAGCGCGATGTGCTGTGGAAGCACGTGCTGCGCAACGCGGCGATCCCGTTGCTCACCGGGCTGCCGGCCGCGTTCGTCGGCGCCTTCCTGAACGGCAACCTGCTGATCGAGACGCTGTTCTCGCTCGACGGCATGGGGCAACTGTCGTACGACTCGGTGATCCGCCGCGACTATCCGGTCGTGCTCGGCTCGCTGTTCCTGTTCACGCTGATCGGCCTGCTGACCAAACTCATCGCGGATATCTGCTATGTCCTCGTCGACCCCCGTATCCAGTTCAACCGCCTGGACCACTGACCCGGCGTGCGTCGCGTGTGCGGCCTCGCCGTCGCCGTGGCGGCGCACGTGGCTGCGCTTTCGCGCGCAGCCGCTCGGCTACTGGAGCCTCGTGATCTTCGCGGTGCTGTTCGCGCTCAGCCTCGGGGCGGACCTGCTGTCGAACGATCGGCCGCTGATCGTGCGCTACGACGGGCGCTATTACTTCCCGATCGTGAAGGACTATCCGGAGACGGCGTTCGGCGGCGACTTTCCCGCGATGACGAATTATCTCGATCCGTATATCCGCACGAAGATCGAGTCGCACGGCAACTTCGCGATCTATCCGCCGAACCGTTACCGCTACGACACGATCGACTATTTCGCGTCGCGGCCGTATCCGGCGCCGCCGTCGTCGAGCAACTGGCTCGGCACCGACCAGTTCGGCCGCGACGTGCTTGCGCGGCTGCTGTACGGGTTCCGGCTGTCGGTGCTGATGGCGTTCGCGCTGACCGTATCGGGCGTGCTGGTCGGCGTGCTGACGGGCGCGCTGCAAGGTTTCTACGGCGGCCGCACCGACCTGGTCGGGCAGCGCCTGATCGAGATCTGGAGTGCGCTGCCGGACCTGTACCTGCTGATCATCTTCGCGTCGATCTTCACGCCGTCGCTGTGGCTGCTGTTCATCCTGCTGTCGATGTTCGGCTGGCTCGTGCTGTCCGACTACGTGCGCGCCGAATTCCTGCGCAACCGCGCGCTCGACTATGTGAAGGCCGCGCGCACGATGGGGCTGACCAACGCGCAGATCATGTGGCGCCACGTGCTGCCGAACAGCCTCACGCCGGTGATCACGTTCCTGCCGTTCCGGATGAGCGCGGCGATCCTGTCGCTGACGAGCCTCGATTTCCTCGGCCTCGGCGTGCCGCCGCCGACGCCGAGCCTCGGCGAGCTGCTGCAGGAGGGCAAGAACAACCTCGATGCGTGGTGGATCTCGATCGCGGCGTTCGCGGCGCTGGTGGTGACGCTGCTGCTGCTCACCTTCATGGGCGATGCGCTGCGCAACGCGCTCGACACGCGCACGCGCGGTTCGGCATTCGGCGGAGGGCGGTGATGACGAGACCGTTGCTGCAGATCGACGGGTTTTCCGCGCATTTCGGCGCGAATGCGGCCGTACAGGACCTGAGCCTGTCGATCGGCCGCGGCGAGCGCGTGGCGCTGGTCGGCGAATCGGGGTCGGGCAAGAGCGTGACTGCACTGTCGATCCTGCGGCTCGCGCAGCAGGCGACGCTGTCGGGGCGGATGCTGTTCGACGGCGAGGATCTGCTCGCGAAGACCGAGCAGCAGATGCGCGGGATTCGCGGCGCCGACATCGCGATGGTGTTCCAGGAGCCGATGACGGCGCTCAATCCGCTGTATACGATCGGCAAGCAGATCGCCGAGAGCCTGCGGCTGCACGAGGGGCTGCGCCCGGGCGACGCGCGCGAGCGCGGGATCGCGCTGCTGCGGCGCACCGGGATTCCCGAGCCGGAGCGGCGCATCGACAGCTTCCCGCACCAGCTGTCGGGCGGGCAGCGGCAACGCGCGATGATCGCGATGGCGCTGGCGTGCCGGCCGCGCCTGCTGCTGGCGGACGAGCCGACCACCGCGCTCGACGTGACGGTGCGCCAGCAGATCGTCGATCTGCTGATCGAGCTGCAGGAGCAGGAGGCCGCTTCGCGCGGGATGGCCGTGCTGCTGATCACGCACGACCTGAACCTCGTGCGGCGCTTCGCGCAGCGCGTGGCCGTGATGGAGAAGGGCGTGCTGGTGGAGAGCAACACGACGGCCGACCTGTTCGCGGCGCCGCAGCATCCGTATACGCGCCGGTTGCTCGACAGCGCGCCGCAACGGGCGGTCGAGCCGGTTGCCGCCGGCGCGCAGACGATCCTCGACGTGCAGCATCTCGCCGTCGACTACCGCATCGCGGCGAAGGGCTGGCGCTCGGTGCTCGGCAAGACGACGTTCCGCGCCGTGCACGACGTGCAACTGAGCCTGAAGCGCGGCGAAACGCTCGGGATCGTCGGCGAGTCGGGTTCGGGGAAATCGACGCTCGCGTCGGCCGTGCTCGGCCTGCAGCGGCCGGCGTCGGGCGGGATCGAGATCGACGGGATGCCGCTGGCGTCGCTGCGCACGACGCAGGGCCGGCGCACGCTGTACGGGCGGATGCAGGTGGTGTTCCAGGATCCGTTCGGCTCGCTGTCGCCGCGCATGACGGTCGAGCAGATCGTCGGCGAGGGGCTCGCCGTGCACCGGCCGCAGGTGGCCGGCGACGCGCGGCGGGCGCGGATCGCCGCGCTGCTGCAGGAGGTGGGCCTGCCGCCCGAGGCGATGCTGCGCTATCCGCACGAGTTTTCCGGCGGGCAGCGGCAGCGGATCGCGATCGCGCGGGCGCTGGCGGTGGAGCCGGAACTGCTGGTGCTCGACGAGCCGACGAGCGCGCTCGATGTGTCGATCCAGAAGCAGGTGCTGAATCTGCTGACGAATCTCCAAAAGAAGTACAAACTCAGCTACCTGTTCATCACGCACGATCTGGCGGTGATGCGCGCGATGGCCCACCGGGTCATCGTGATGAAGGCGGGGCGCGTGGTCGAGGCGGGCGAGACGCTCGACGTACTGCACGCGCCATCCCATCCGTATACGCGGGCGCTGCTCGCGTCGTCCATGCTGGCGCCCGAGCGCGGCCCGCAGGAGCAGCAAGAGGGAACCGATGATTGACGAGAACCGGGCGCCGGGCGCCCGAGCCGTGCAGGCAGCGCAGGGGTTGCGCAGCGACGCCGATTTCTGGTCGCTGCGCATCGTCGACGAGACGATCGACGAACACGCGGTGCGCAACGACGTCGCGCAGCCGTTTTCGCGCACGCGCGAGCGCGGTGCGATGCTGACGGCCTGGGCCGGCACGGGCGCCGGCTATGCGGCGACGCCCGACCTGTCCCCGGCCGGGCTGCAGGCAGCGCTCGACATCGCGACCGCGCGGGCCCGGGCCAGCGCGCCGTGGGCGCTGGTCGATCATCGGCAGGCCGCGCGTCCGCAGGCGAGCGGCACCTATGCGTCGCCCGATGTCGATGCGACGCTGCCGTCACGCGCGGAATGGATCGAGCGTCTCGCGCACGAATGTGCGGCGGCAAACCTCGGCGCGCGCATCGTCGAGCGTTCGGCGAGCGTGATGATCGTGCACACCGAGCAGTATTACGTGACGAGCGACGGTGTACGGATCGACCAGCGCTTCCGCTTCCTGATGCCCGAGCTGCAGGCCGTCGCCCATGGCGACGGCGACACGCAGACGCGCTCGCTCGGCCAATCGGGCACGCTGGCGCAGGGCGGCATCGACGTGCTGGCGCGATACGGCTTCGATGGCGCCGGCGCGCGTGTTGCCGACGAGGCGCTGCAGTTGCTCGCCGCGCCGAACTGCCCGACCGGCAGGCGCGACCTGCTGCTGATGCCGGACCAGATGATGCTGCAGATCCACGAGTCGATCGGCCATCCGCTCGAACTCGACCGGATTCTCGGTGACGAGCGCAACTTCGCCGGATCGAGCTTCGTCAGGCCGGAGATGGTCGGCCACTATCAATATGGCTCGCCGCTGCTGAACGTCACGTTCGATCCGGAGCCGACGGCCGAAGCCGCGTCCTACGCATTCGACGACGACGGCACGCCGGCGCGCAAGCAGTACCTGATCCGCAACGGCGTGCTCGAACGGCTGCTCGGCGGGGCGCTGTCGCAGCAGCGCGCGGGCCTGCCGGGCGTCGCCAACTCGCGCGCGTCGAGCTGGAACCGCGCGCCGATCGACCGGATGGCGAACCTGAACGTCGAACCCGGCGACCAGTCGCTCGATGCGCTGATCGCGGGCACCGAGCACGGGATCCTGATGCGCACCAACACGTCCTGGTCGATCGACGACCACCGCAACAAATTCCAGTTCGGCTGCGAATTCGGGCAACTGATCGAGAACGGCCGGCTCACGCAGGTCGTCAAGCGTCCGAACTACCGCGGCATCTCCGCCCAGTTCTGGCGCAGCCTGCGCGCGGTCGGCGATGCGAGCACGTTCGGCATCTACGGCACGCCGTACTGCGGGAAGGGCGAGCCTGCGCAGATCATCCGTGTCGGCCACGCCGCGCCGGCCTGCGTGTTCGCCGGCGTCGACGTCTTCGGAGGCGCGTGATGACGGGATTCGATCCGATGGCACGCCGCGCCGGAATCGACTGGCACGCGTATTTCGCCCGGCTCGCCGACGACGCGCAACGGCTGACCGCGCCAACCGAAACCGTCCTGCTCGGCTTCTCCGGCGAAACGTCCGACTTCATCCGTTTCAACGGCGGCAGGATTCGCCAGACCGGGTGCGTCACGCAGGGGCGGCTGTCCGTGCGGCTCATCGACGGCGCGCGGCAGGCGCACTCGGCGCTGACCGTCTGCGGCGATCCGACAGCCGACCTGCGCGAACTGGCGGACGCACTCGCCGTGCTGCGCGACGGCCTGCGCGATGCGCAGGACGACCCGCACCTGCTGTTCGATACCTCGACGTGGGTGCAGGAAACGCGCCGCACCGGGCGCTTGCCGAATGCGGACGGGCTTGCGCGAATCGTGGCCGAATGCGCGCGCGGGCTCGACTTCGTCGGCTTTTACGCGGGCGGCACGCTGGCGCGCGGCTTCGCATCGTCGACTGGCAGCCGCGGGTGGTACGAGGTCGAGAATTTCAACTTCAGCTGGTCGCTGTACGACCCGAGCGGCCGCGCGATCAAGACCGTCTATGCGGGCGACGACTGGCGCGATGCGGTATTCGCGGCGAAGGTCGACGCGGCCGCCGCGCGGCTGCCCGTGCTCGGCCGCTCGCCGAAGGCGCTTGCGCCCGGGCGCTACCGCGCGTATTTCGCGACGGACGCCATTCACGAGATGACGAGCCTGCTCGGCTGGAGCGGCTTCTCGGCGCGCGCGGTGGCGAGCGCCCGCAGCCCGTTGCATCGCCTGTACGCCGGCGAGGTCGCGCTCGATCCGCGCGTGTCGATCACCGAGGATTTCTCGCTGGGCATCGCGCCGGCGTTCAACGCGGACGGCTACCGGCGCGACAGCGTGCCGCTCGTCGTCGAAGGGCGGGGCACCGGGCAGCTCGTGTGTGCACGCACCGCGCGTGAGCACGGGCGCACGCCGAATGGCGCGGACAATGCCGAAGCGCCGCAGTCGCTGTCGATCGCGGGCGGCACGCTCGCCGACGCCGACGTGCTGGCCGCGCTCGACACGGGGCTCTATGTCGGCAACCTCTGGTACCTGAACTTCTCGGACCCGATCGCGTGCCGGATGACGGGGATGACGCGGTTCGCGACGTTCTGGGTCGAAGGCGGGCGCATCGTCGCGCCGGTCGATGCGATGCGGTTCGACGACAGCTTCTACCGGCTGTTCGGGTCGGAGCTCGAGCAGCTCGGTGCGGCGCCGGCGCTGCTCGCGAGCGACGACACGTACGGCGAGCGCGCCACCGGAGGCGCGCAGCTGCCGGGGCTGCTCGCGCGTTCGTTCGAGCTCACGCTGTAGCGCGTTCGCCGACACTCGCCGATGCCGTCATTCTTCATCGACCGTCCCGTCTTTGCGTGGATCGTCGCGCTCGCGATCGTCGTCGCGGGCGTGCTGGCCATTCCGCAACTGCCGATCGCGCAGTATCCGCGCCTGGCGCCGCCACGGGTCGTGATCACCGCGTCCTATCCGGGCGCGTCGACCGAGACGGTCGATGCCGACGTCGGCAGCGTCATCGAGGAAAGCCTCGACGGCGCCGACGGGCTGCTGTACTACGAGACCAGCAGCGACGGCCACGGCAACCTCGAGATCGACGTGACGTTCGCGCCCAGCACCGATCCGGACATCGCGCTCGTCGACGTCAACAACCGGTTGAAGCAGGTCGAGCCGCGGCTGCCGCAGCAGGTCGTCCAGCAGGGGATCGGCGTGTTCAAGGCGGCGAACACGTTCCTGATGCTCGTCACGCTGACGTCGACCGACGGCACGCGCGATTCCGCGCAGCTCGGCGATTACCTGAACCGCTACGTGCTGCGCGAGCTGAAGCGCGCGCCGGGGGTGGGCGCGGCCGAGCTGTGGGATGCCGACGAGGCGCTGCGGGTCTGGCTCGATCCGGTCAAGTTGCGCGAATACGATCTCGGCGCCGACGACGTGATCACGGCGATCAGCGCGCAGAACGCGACGGTCACCGCCGGCGCGATCGGCGACGCGCCGTTCGTGCGCGGCCAGCAGCTCACCGCGACGGTCGTGGTCAAGGGCCAGCTCACGTCGCCCGAGGAGTTCGGCCGGATCGTGCTGAAGTCGAAACAGGACGGCTCGGTGGTGCGTGTGGGCGATGTCGCGCGCGTCGAGATCGGTCGCGACGACTATTCGTTCTATTCGCGGCTGAACGGCCGGCCGGCCGCAACGGTCGGCATCCAGTTGGGCCCGCGCGGCAACGCGCTCGAAACGTCGAATGCAATCCGCGCACGGCTCGCGGAACTCTCGCGGACGTTGCCGCCGGGCGTCGCGGTCGAGATTCCGTTCGACGGCGCGCATTTCGTCAAGATCGCGATCCACGAAGTCGTGCTGACGCTCGTCGAGGCCGTCGTGCTGGTGTTCTGCGTGATGTGGCTGTTCCTGCGCGACCTGCGCTACACGCTGGTGCCGACCGTCGTGATTCCCGTCACGCTGATGGGTGCGTTCGTCGCGATGTGGGCGCTCGGGCTGTCGATCAACGTGTTCACGATGTTCGGCCTCGTGCTGGCGATCGGCATCCTGGTCGACGACGCGATCGTCGTCGTCGAGAGCGTGCATCGCGTGATGGAGGAGGGCGTGTCGCCGCGCGACGCCACGCGCCGGGCCATGAAGCGGATCGGCGGGGCGATCGTCGGCGTGACCGCGGTGCTGACCGCCGTATTCGTGCCGATGGCGTTTTTCCCGGGCAGCGTCGGCGGCATCTACCGGCAGTTCGCGGTGGCGATGATCGCGTCGATGCTGGTGTCGTCGTTCATGGCGCTGTCGCTCACGCCCGCGCTGTGCGCGAACCTGCTGAAGCCGGTCGCGCGGCACGATCGCGGCGCCGGCCGTGCGCGGCGACGCGGCATCGGCGCGCGTCTGGCCGACCGGTTTGGTACGGCTTTCGCGCGCGCCGAAACGGGTTATCGCCGCGTCGCCGTGTTTGCGGTGCGCCGCACCGGCATGGTCGTGGCCGTCTATGTGGTGCTCGTGATCGGGTGCGGGCTGCTGTACTGGATGATGCCGGGCGGTTTCCTGCCGACCGAGGACCAGGGGCAACTGCAGGTGATGATCCAGTTGCCGGCGGGCGCCACGCAGGCGCGCACGCTCGCGGTCGTCGAGCGGGTGGAGGCCATCCTGCACGGGGAGCCGGCGATTGCGAACGTGACGAGCGTGATCGGCTGGAGTTTCGTCGGCAGCGGGCAGAACGTCGGGATGGCGTTCGTGGAACTGAAGGACTGGGCGAAGCGCGACGTCGATGCGATGGCGTTGCGCGACCGGCTCAACGGGCGGTTCAGTGCGATCCTCGACGGCGACGTCGAAGCGGCGCTGCCGCCGTCGGTGCGCGGCATCGGGCATTCGGACGGCTTCACGTTCCGGCTCGAGGATCGAGGCGGGGTCGGGCTCGATGCGTTGAAGGCGGCCCGCGAGCAGCTTGCCGAGCGTGCGAAGGCGAGCCCATTGCTCTCGGCCGTGCATTTCGAAGACCTGCCGGATGCACCGCGTATCGAGCTTGATGTCGATCGCGCGAAGGCGTATGCGCTCGGCGTGCCGTTCGAGCGGATCGCGGGGCTGCTGGGCGGCACGTTCGGCTCGAACTACATCAACGACTTTCCGGCGTCGGGCCGGATGCGTCGGGTGATCATCGAGGCCGATCCGGTTGCACGCGCAACCGATACGCAGCTAATGGCGCTGACGGTGCCGAACCGCACCGGCGACATGGTGCCGCTGTCGGCCATTGCCGCGCCGCACTGGACGATCGGACCGGTGATGCTGAACCGGTACAACGGCTATCCGTCGCTCGACATCAGCGGCCGGGCGGCGACCGGCACGAGTTCGGGCGCGGCGATGGCGGAGATGGAGCGGCTTGCCGCTGCGCTGCCGGCCGGGATCGGCTTCGACTGGGTCGATGCGGCGCGCGAGGAGCAGGTTGCCGCGCGGCAGACGCCGCTGCTCGTCGGGTTGTCGGTGCTCGCGGTTTTCATGGCGCTGGCCGCGCTGTACGAAAGCTGGACGATTCCGCTGTCCGTGCTGACGATCGTGCCGCTCGGCATGATGGGTGCGATCGCGGCGGCGCTCGCGCGCGGCATGCCGAACGACGTGTATTTCAAGGTCGGGATGATCACCGTGGTCGGGCTGGCGGCGAAGAACGCGATCCTGATCGTGCAATACGCGCGTGATCTGGTCGTGCATGGCGTGTCGTTGCGGCAGGCGGTGGTCGATGCGGCCGCCGCGCGATTCCGGCCGATCGTGATGACGTCGATGGCGTTCTTGCTGGGCGTCGTGCCGCTCGTGCTGGCAACGGGCGCGGGGGCGGAAAGCCGACGGTCGATCGGCACGGGCGCGTTCGGCGGTGTGCTGGCGGCGACGGTGTTCGGGCTCGTGTTCGCGCCGGTGGCGTTTCGGGTCGTGGCGTCGGTCGGGCGACGCGGCGGGCGTAGGGCGATGACGAGATGGACCAAGACAGTACAAGACGATCTGCCTGCTGATCCGAGCCGAACGCATCGCTCGCCATGAAGCCGCAACCCGGCATCACGCCGCCAGTCTAGTCGGACACGGCGACAAGAAAAACCTGCCGAATCGGGACGCGAGGCAGGTCAAAATTCACGGGCCGATTGCTATGTCACTCGGCAAGCGAGCAATCGGAACAGCCCGACGTTGGCAACGGTTCGGCGCGAAATCATACCCGAAGCGTCCCGACGCGACGCTCGGTGCCCCTGGGTACCAGATGTGGCTTGCTCCTGCGGAAGACTATGCGGGCGTGACCAACAGGGCGGCGGCGGTAACTGCGACGGGTAAGGCCCCCAGCGTGCTTCAGTCTTATCGGACTGGTGATCCAATATACGGAATCGCTGTTCCAAAAGATGCGGTTTCTGTACGTCTTCCTGCAGCAACAGATGGGGGGCTAACGAGCATTGGCGACCAGGGGGATATACAGGTGTTCAGAATTCGAAGACGGGGGAATGGACGAGTAGTAACGTCAGAGAAGTGATCACAGATGGCGGCAAGCCAATGCCGGAAGGCTCAGTATTTTTTGAGATGAATCCAGATGGAAGCTGGACTCCAATTAGGAGATTTTGATGTCGTGCGAAAAGTGTAGAAACTTTGGCGGAACAAGCTCTAACTATGAATCCCTGGGTATAAATATTTCCAGGCATGCGGAGCTGTACCGGTGCAAGAATTGTGGTCAACTTCTCGAGATCGTTGCGGAAGCTCGAGTTCCGTACTTTCTTACGCTTGAGCAGGCTGAAGAGCACTTTCCGGATGCTCGCAAAGAGCTCCAGAAGATTGCGTCGGGGAAGTGAGAGGTCGAAGCCGCGGGAGCCGTGCTCGGGTCAGTTGCCTGGTGCGGGTGATGTATCTCGCGGTTTATCTACGCTGGCCACACGACGTCTGCAGGCGAAATATCGTATTTGACATAATCAACATTATCGCTTTTTCGCACTGTAGTGGCTAGATTGAAATGTCCGCTTTTGGCTACATAGAAATGTCCGCTTTCGGGCCGCGTAAGCTGACCGGCCGCCGGGTGTCCGGCGCCGGAGGCTGCAATGGCTGCAACGGAGCGGATCACGATGACGATGCGGGAGCTAGACAGGTTCAAGGTCATTCAGGACGTAGCGGACGGCAAGCTCAAGCCATGGCGTGCAGCGGAACGGCTGGAGTTGACGACACGCCAGGTTCGCCGACTGGTCGCCCGGCTTCGTGAGCACGGCGCGGCGGGATTGGTGTCGGGACACCGAGCGAAGCCCGGCAACCGCCGTCTCGACCCGGGAGCCGCCGACCGGGCGCTGTCGATCATCCGTGACCGCTACGCCGATTTCGGGCCGACGTTGGCCTGCGAGAAGCTCTGGGAATGTCACGGCATTCGGCTGGCCAAGGAAACGGTCAGGAAGCTGATGACGGATGCTGGGCTCTGGATTCCGCGGCGGCAACGCCCCCCGAAGGTCTACCAGCCACGAGCGCGTCGTGCGTGCCTGGGTGAACTGATCCAGATCGACGGCAGCGACCATCGATGGTTCGAGGAACGGGCGCCGGCCTGCACGCTGCTGGTGTATGTGGATGACGCGACGAGCCGGCTGATGATGCTGCACTTCACGCAGACGGAGTCGACCTTCAGCTACTTCGAGGCAACGCGGGCGTACATCGAACGCCATGGCAAGCCGGGAGCGTTTTACAGCGACAAGGCCAGCGTGTTTCGCAACGTGAAGCCGGGCAAGACTGGCAATCGCGTGACGCCGTTTGGCCGGGCGATGTACGAGCTGAACATCGACACGTTCTGCGCGAACAGCAGCTCGGCCAAGGGGCGCGTGGAGCGAGCGCACCTGACGTTGCAGGATCGGCTGGTCAAGGAGATGCGATTGCGCGAGATCAACACGGTGGCCGACGCCAACGCTTACGCGCCCTCCTTCATGGCCGCCTACAACACGCGCTTCGCGAAGCCGCCAAAGAGCGACTTCAATGCGCATCGGCCGTTACGGACCGACGAGAGCCTGGAGCGGGCGCTGACGTGGCGTGAGCCGCGGAAAGTGACGAAGTCGCTCACGGTTCAGTACGACCGGGTGATGTACTTGCTGGACGATACGCCGGTCAACCGGAAGCTGATCGACCGGCAGATCGAGGTGTGGGAGTACCCGGATGGACGGATTGAACTACGGGCTGACGACCGGGTATTGGACTACAGACAGTACGATCGCCTAACCGAAATCGATCAAGGCGCAGTCGTGGAGCACAAGCGCTTGAGTCATGTGCTGGAGGTCGCGCAAGCGCTTCAGGCGCAACGTGATAACAGCCGAATTGGCAAAGCGCCGTCACGAACGCATCGCGGCGACTCAACCCGGACCGATCGAAACGAACCCCAAGCGGGCAAGAAGAAGCAACGCGAGATCACGCAGGCCGACGTCGAGCATGTGATCGTGGAGCTGGCGCAACGTCGGCAAACCGCAAAGCCGCCAACCAAACCTGGCCGTCGGTCCGCAAAAGCTGGAGAAACAAACGTGAGCGCCCTGCCCGTTCAGGCGCCGACCTTCGACATTGCGTAACGCTCAAAACGAGGAAAAAGACGCAGCAAAACCAACCTCAAAACCGGACATTTTTAAATAGCTGGAAGGTGGACATCTGAATCCGGGTATGACATTGGTTGTAGCGGCCATATCCTAATGTCGTGTTCGGGGGTGCGGCGGAATTCTTGGGCTATCAGGAGCTAGTCCATGTACTCATACGAAGAACGCATCCGAGCAGTCAAGCTCTACTTGAAGCTTGGAAAGCGCCTTACCGCGACCGTTCGTCAACTAGGCTATCAACCACGTCATTGGATGCAGCGCCTTGACGCCACAAGACCACTCGAAGAAAACGAAGGCAGGCGTAATGCAGGCCTCGTCCCCACGGCCGTTGGCCCTGAGGCGATGCCGATCCATGATATTCAGTCATGTAACTTTCGTTGTATCCATTTGACGATTCGCCGACGAACCAATCACCTCCGGTGACCCTTTCCCTCGTTCGAGCAAAGTCGGCATTTTCCGATTAGATCGTGAAGAAATGGGCGACGCCCGCCAAGGCCGTTCCTATGGCGACGCCGAGCGCGCACACAACCCCTATTTCCCACCGCCTCCGCTGGGCGATGGCCCGGCGGATCGGTCCTTTATTTACGACGCCAGGTGCAATGAAGTAGACCGTAGCGCCTCGCTCATCGTGAACGGTACGCACGGTTCCGGCGTCCAGCGCCGTCGCCAGGGGCGCCGGCATTGGCAAGTAGGTCGCTAGTATCCAACGAAGCGTTTTCATCGGGGTTTTCCGTTACTTGAGCGCGTGAAGCAAGCAGCGCGAGTTCTGATCCACCGGCCCGTTCACTGCTGTACATCCCACGAGGTCGCTGCAATTTTTCTGAGCAACCGCGTTGGGTCCACCGCCGAGCGTGACGCGAATACCCCGGAGCGTCACGTTCTGGTCAATGACCGGGCAATGCTTCTGCTGCGAAAAGGGGCTTCTTGTGCTCATGACTTTTTCCGCTGTCCATGCTGCACCTTGTTCACGCCGAGGCGGTAGTTGTTGTCGATCCACCGCCTCGCCCACTCGATGCCGCGCTCGTAGGCTTGCCATCGATAGACTCGATTCCCCAAGTCAGTGAAAATGAACCGCTCGCTCCCACGAGAAACGATCACACCCAATGCGAAGAGTCGTTGCTTAGCAAGGCGAATCGGCGAGGCCTCGATTTGCCAGCCCTCATGCTCCGCGAATCGGTTCACGCGTTTCATGTATTCGTCCGGTCGTTTTCGGGTTCAGTCTTCCAGACGTCTGTCGCCGACTTTCAAATGCGGGTCGGTGACACAGCGATTCATCAGTCGCTTCGCATGGAGAATTGCGAAGTCTTTCACTTGGTCTAACGTCAGGCGATCGACGTTGAAAGTAAGGCTGACTGAAACTGAGCTTGTCGGGCCATCGCTCCCGGGTCGCCCCTCCACAAATTCGACTTCGACGCGGGCAAATGAGCGCAGATCGCCCTCAGAGCCGGGAGTTATGGTCAGCTTTCGCACGCTTGCCGCGGACCCTTGCGGAACCTCTTGATCATCGTCTGTCATGTGCCTAATCTGGTTGTTTTCCTAGTCGTTGCCCGCTTTGCCTGAGGCATCGGCTTTGACCTCAGGATTTTCGGCGGGGAGCCTTTGCTTAGCTTTCGCCGGGCGCGGATGCCGCGACGGAATACGCGTCGCGATCTCAAGGACGGACTTTCCGCTGATCACGGTCCGAGCTATGAATTGTTCCAATGCTGCAAGCAACTTGCTGAACTCGATTTCGTCAGGGGACCATCCGCGATGAGCCGCGGCATTTCCGGCATCCGCCACAACAGCAAGTACATCCGCCTCGGTCTCCCCAACAAAGCCGCGATCCCTCAAGCCTTGGACCTTCTTCTCGAGGGGCAAACCAGGGTCAATATTTAGAAGCTCCGTCACCCGATCGAGCGCCGTACGCAATCCCACCGCAGCAAGAATGAATGCGCTCGCAGCCTGTGCTTCGTATGTCTGCATCAGGATCGTAGCGAGCGTGGGGTCCACGCTCGACAAGTTCCAGATCCAGTCTGGCCTGTTACTGCGCTTTTCTGGCATCGGATACGTCGTAACGGTGACAGGGTGGTAGAACTGTTGCGCCCCGTCGGCACCGAGTCGAAAATCCCAGTCCTCGGTATCCCAACTGCTTCGCCAGTAGAAGACTGTATCGCAGCCTAAGCATTTCAGAAGGCGATGGTCGATCTGCCCGCTGGATGAGTTGCGCTCGTCACTCCACTCCCACGGCTCGTCGAGCATGCCGTGAACGCTGCAATTACGTTCACCGTCACATCGAGGACAATGTGCCTTGAGCATCTCCATCCGGCTTTCTCCGCTTTCAGATCACTTTTTGACGGCGCTTACTGCGGCGAGGTACTGGTCCCATATCCCCGACTCCACATCAGAACGCGCGGTCTTCACGAGTTCTTTCAGTGGATCAAGATCCGCAGCCATAGTCGCCGAGATTCCGTCTAGCTTGGTGACGGAGTAGACGTAGCCGTTGACAGGCTTCCCCACGCTATCGGTCGCTCGCACGACAAAGCGCTCACCATCGTCGTAAAGTCGGACATGAACGGTCGCACCTTTGTGATGGAAGGTATCAAGAATCATCATCCATTTGCTCCTGTTTTCCTATCTAAGAACGGTCTCGTCTTTCGACGGCCGGTCATAGCCAACTTCAATGACCCGATGCCGCTTCTCAGTGGCGCTCAAATACCACTCGTTCCAGAAGCTACGCTCGGCCGCGAAGGTGTGATACTTGATGTGATTGGGCACTTGAAGTCCGAGGGCCGCCAAATCGCCCGTCGTCCTGTCAATCACACGTACCTCGCAGTCAGCGTTCCAACGCGATCCGAATGTCTGGATTTCAATCGCGTATTGCTCCAAGAACTTGAGCCAGCTCTCCGGTGTTTCGAAATACTCCAATAGCCGAACATAGGCTCGGCTATTGTCCTTGATAGTCGGCTTCTTGAACCCGTGTGTCGTACGAATGTTCGCGTTTCCCCTCTATCGCTTCCAGTAACCGCTGACGTCCACGGTATCAGCTCCGGCATCACGCCAGCCACGCATTTCCGCGCGCAGCAGATCCATGAGCGCTTGCGTGGCTTCGTCCTGCATGTGGCGGCCACGCGCCGGGGAATTTTCCTTGGTGCCGGCCACGCCGGCGTTTTCCTATCCGTTCAGCGTGCAGCTCGAGGCGCGAATCGCCCGGCGCTCTGCCTTGTTGATTTCCTCATCGGGCCCGACGTTGCGCAGAAGTGTCAGCGTGATTCGATGGCCCACTGACACCGCCTCCGCGAGAGCGCGGTGCACACGCCGGAAGCCGTCCGGTTTGCTCTTACGATACGCCATGCCGGCGATCAACCTACGCACATTTCTTTCGTAGTGACGCAGGGGTCGCTTGCTTCCCCGCACCGCCTTGCCAATGTGGCGCGCGAGTAAGTCGCCCGTCCGCGAATCGTGGATCTCCCATTGATAGAGCAATGGCTTTGCGTCGTCGACACCGTCGCGGATCACCTCGAAGTCCATCACACATCCTTAGCCTGGTCAGACCGCTGTTTGCCATGGTGCCGGCCGCGCCGGCGGATCTACCAGCCCGTAGCCGGACCGGCGTATTTCCCGTTCTGTATTGTCGGCGCGAGCGGCGACATCAAATCTTGATGCATTTTGTGCAGCGCGGGCTCAGACCGGCTTCCCGGCGTCTACACGTGCGGTGATTGCGAGTACAACCTTCCAGGTCCGGCGCCTGTGGCAATTCTGCATCCAGAACATCGCTATGCGTTACAGGGCAGTACGACTCTGCTTCTCGCAGTCGGGCTTTCTGCCAAGCCAACGTTCCGATTGGAAGTTGTGCCGCTTTTTTCGAAGTGGACATCATTCTCTCTCCATTTTTATCGGTTTGCCGACGAGATCCTTCGCCTACCTGAACATCGAACCTAGCTTCATTGCCGTTTTCCGTTGTCAGCGAAGCCAGCCGTAATGACGCATGGCTTCCTCAATTGCCAGCCGCCACCGGGGCGGGCAAGGCTTCACTCGCTCCCCTGTCCGAGTCCCTCGGAGTGGGAGCCCGTTCAATTCCTTGACGTGCGCGATCCAGCACGTCTGCGCAACGATGCCATGCCGCTGCTTCACGATCGTTTGTATGTCCTTGCAGCTGGCCACATCGTCCTCACTTGCCTGTGTTTTCCGTTGGGTCAGCTCAGAAGCGTGGCTAAGCCCTGGCAGAGTGCTGCGGCGCTTGCTGCCAACGCTGCCCACCGGTTCCAGCGTGCTTGTTCAAGACCCGTAGCGAACGGGTTAACCAATTTGCCACTGCCAGACTGCATTGCGATGCTGCCGGGAATGAAGCCATTTTCATCAGCAGGAGGATCGACATGCTCAACTTCGACCCGCGTTGACCAAAACCACAATACAGCGGCAACGAAGGCCGCAATCGCAGAAACGATGTTGAGGAGGTGAGCGATCATTATTTTCCGTCGTATCAGTTGCCAGGGGTAATCCTCTCGATTTGCTGCTCGGCTTCCTCTGCGTTGTCAGCAAAAAACACGGGGCTCATCGCCATGTCCGCAGCGCGGCTAGCTGCCCTGCATTTCTCAGCTACTTCTCGCGTAACGTAAGGGAGCGATAACACCGCGGATCCAGGGCTGGGCCTCATGCCCTCGGTCGTCATGACCCACGTCTGTCTCAATCCAAAGTAGTACGGCATTACGTTTTCCAGTGTCAGATACGGCGTTGACGAAGCACAGTTACAGCGATCACCGGAACCGTCAGGCCGCCCCAGCGGGGGCCAAACCAGAGTGCGGCATCTGCCCCGTGCGCGAGCCAAAGAATGGGAAGCGCGAGCAAGCCAGAACCGGCAAACACCACGCAGTCGCTCCATCGCGGCAGACGTTCGGTTTTCGCAACTGCTTTCATGGTCTGCTCCGTTTTCCTACAGTTCGTGATTCGCGAGCCACATCAGCGCGCCATCACGCTCGCTACCCGCGATGCCCGTCCACATACGACCTTGCTCATCGACCGCGATGCAGCCGGGTCGCCAATGCTCAGGGTTGCGCAGTTGGTTCACCCAACCTTGAACTTCACCTTGAAACAACACCACAACCCCACCCTTACCTACCAGCGCTTCCTGTTCGCGGTAGCGACGCGCGTCATCGATCATCGTCTTTGCGTCCATCGTCGTGTTTTCCTTGCTACCGTCATCGCTGCGACACGACGGCGGCCGATTCCCGGGCAGTCGTATCGGAAAGATCATCGTGCTGGGCACCCGGATAGCCCTGTGGCCAAGTTTCCGCCTCTTGCTCGGAGCGGATGTAGCAGTCACACACGCGTCGAGGCCGGCTGCGTGCGGCAAACGGCTGATGGGCTGTACCGCGTCCCGGCGCAGCTCGGCCCGGATCTCGCCCACGAGCTCGCCGCGATAGTGCCGGCGCAGCGCATGGAAGTTCGACGGCGACAGCCCGTAGCGAGGACCGTCCGGAAGCATCACCGGCACTTCGCCTCCTCCCGCCACGAGCTCGGTCACCCGCGCGGCGTACCCGGTCGGCGACGACGTCACGCTCACGCGGTAGGTACGCGAGGTGCCGGTTAGCGGACTGCGGGACTGGAATTTGAAGCTTCTGGTTACGGATGCTGACATGGGATTTTCTGTTTTCCGCCCCATCAGTGGTTCGAGCGAACGATGGCCGCCAGCGCGTCGGCTTCGGTTGCGAAAGTCGCTTCGCGCCCATCACGCCCCTCATGCTTTCGACTGTCGAATAAGGCGAGCTACCATTGCGACGCCGATAGCAGCTAAAGGGACAGTTGGCCCCAGCCTCTTCGGCGAGCTCTGCCAATTAAAGAGTCAGATCGCTTTCGACTGTTCATCAACATCATTTTCAAGAACCTTAGCGGCAGGCTTCAATAATCCGCATGAGATCAAATACTCGACGTCACCCTTATGGCCGCGTAAGCCCTCGAACATGGCTTCTTCGGCCGTGTAGGACCAGACGGCGTTGTCGACCGGATCCAATGCTGGCCCAGAAACCGTGAGCGTTCTTGCACTCATTTGTTTGACGCGAGCGGTCGCGAAAGGGAAAGATGGAAGCTTGTAGGTAAAGTTCCGTTCTTCTTGCAGCAGACTCGGCAAGGTATTTGCCTCCTTAACGAGATCGCCCGGGACATCCTGCGCGTTCTGAAGGCGTGATGCAACTGCCAATCGAGCCTTCAGCGCTGCTATGGCAGGAATCGCGAAATCGCGCATACGGAAGTACTGCGCCATCTGCATCGAGAGGGCGTTTTCACCCGTCTCACGAAGTAGCTTGCTCTGACCATCTGATGTGCCAGTACGGAGCTTCTGGTGTTGGCAAGCTAACTTCGTATAGTCTACGGCGCTTCGCTCAAATCCTTGAGCCATGTCCGCTGCAATGAGCAACTGGCGAAAATCAGCGTTCAAGTAGTCGGTTGCCGTAACAACTTCCGTATATGCATCGGTGTTCATTACGCCTGCCATCTGATCCCGCTGCCTCTCCAGCTTCACGAGCGGCGACTTGATTGGTCTGATACAACTACCTTGCAGTTGGCTATGAAAGACAAAGGCTTTGCCGCCCATCGACTCGACGCATTTCCCATAGACACCCTGCAGTTCGTCGAGTGTCAAGACTACCTGCTGCAATCCGGATACGGTCGTACTCCGGTTTGCGTCCCTGACTGCGAGCCATTGTTCGATACGATGCGAGGCGAGTATGCCGGCGGCACCGGTGGAAGTTATCAGTAGAGCGGCCGTCACGATGAACTTCAATGAAGGTTTGCGCCACCATTGTCCATAGAAGGCCTCCATCACCCCGGGGCAGCTGCGAATCTGGTCTGACATCGACTGCCAGGCCCATAGCGTAACCGGAAACTTGCCAACGGCCTGGCGGTTTCCGCTAAGGCCGATGACGTATTGCTGGAGGACTGCGTCCTCGCTTGCGGTCGTGACGATATAAAACTCATGGAGCGGACGAGGGTACGTTTCTGCTTCTGCGATTGCATCGTCAATTTGCCGTTGCGTAAGCTTCTTCCCCATGGATGAGGCGCGGCCCTTACATTGCACGCCGATCAAAACACCAGTCCGCAGGCGCCCCAGGACGTCAATTCCGTTTTGCCGCTGCCCACCACGTCCGAATCGGGTGAACTTAGCATCGAACGCTTCACTGAAAACCGCTCGGGATAGTCTCTCAAAATGTTGCCAGTCTGCGGGCGCTGGGATATCTACTGACGTCGGTGATGTCATAAAACCTCGAGAATTTCTCAAATCTTTTTGCCGGCTGAAGAGTGTCACATCGATTGCGATGGTCTTCCTTTCAGTCGTCATAGTCACGTTCTTGGAGGCGTAACATCAAGACTCATCGCTTTGACGTGTCAGAGTGGTAGCGGATCTGCCTTTCCAATCCTTACCAGTTGCCGCAGCATGATGCGAGCGATTGCATCGACGCTGCTGCCACCGCGAGCCGTTGCTTGTACTCCTCCAGCATCCGTGTGCACCGAGACGACTCCATCGACTTCGTGGACGTCTGCGACATAGCGGAGGCCACCCTCTTCAATTTCGACTTTCATGTCTATTTTCCTATGTGATCTGCCGGCGTTCGATGCGGCCCTTCTCGCCGACAACGAGGCCGATTGACCAAAGCACATTAACAACGATCTTATCGAAGACCGCTAAAGCTATTTCGAGCGCGTTGTCGGCAGCAGCTGCGTCGCACGTATACCCCTTGTGGATGATGTCGTTCCGCAGTTCTTGTACGCGCCTGCACTCATCAATGAGCGCAACTGAAACGCCATCTCGACTTACATTTGTGATGTCTAGATTGGCCAGATCCTGAAAAAGACGCGAGAGCAGATTCCGGTAGCGGTCAAAACCTGTCTGTCCAAGTGCGTGCTTGACGATGATGTCAGCGAGACCCTCGTTGTGGACTAAGCCGTAGACGATTGGCTGCAAGAGTGTGGCCTTCAACAGCAACTCAATCGTCGTCGCGAAAAATACGACAGCGGCTGAGTGATGTCCGTTTGCCGTCAGGCACTTCGCTTCTTGGAGTGCATCGACGGCGGGCCTCATAACCATTGGATTGGCGAGATAGTACGACGTCAGTCGATCCTCCGTGAACTCGCCAATCGCCTGGACGCGGTGCTCCGGGTACAACTCATCGCCGATGCGTTGGTACATCTCGTCCCACGCCGCGTCATGCTCGTCGTAGCTCATCGCTTACCTCGAATTTTCCGATTAGATCGTGAAGAAATGGGCGACGCCCGCCAAGGCCGTTCCTATGGCGACGCCGAGCGCGCACACAACCCCTATTTCCCACCGCCTCCGCTGGGCGATGGCCCGGCGGATCGGTCCTTTATTTACGACGCCAGGTGCAATGAAGTAGACCGTAGCGCCTCGCTCATCGTGAACGGTACGCACGGTTCCGGCGTCCAGCGCCGTCGCCAGGGGCGCCGGCATTGGCAAGTAGGTCGCTAGTATCCAACGAAGCGTTTTCGTCGGGGTTTTCCGTTGTCATTTGCGTCGTCGAGCAGGTTCTTCCCACCACCAAACACGAGCACATTCCCCAAGCTTCGATCGTACATAATCGCGCAGGCTACCGACTGGATCTGCGTCGCTCCAGGTCGCCAGCTCTCGCCTGAACGGAGACCTGTCTTCGCTATCAACGCGTGGACGCCAACGCTTAGGTTGTGCTCCCGAGTGAGACTCTGTTACCTCGATTTCCATCACGACGTATCCCGGGCCAAGGCGCACCACGATTGCCTTCAATCGCCCCGATGCCGCCAAGATTTGAGCCAAGACTAGATCGAGCTGGTAACCAGCCAACTCGGAAACCAACACAAGCTTCGAATGTTCGACAGGCGGCCCACCTGCATCACTTTCCCTATGGAGCGGGTGCGACACCCCTATGTGGAAATCCGCATTGTTACTTTTACCAGTCATACGCTACTTCCATTCTCCTTGGTGTTCGAGTGTGGTCAACGGCCATCGCCTCAGGAGGCTGAGCGGGTCATGCTGTCGACGAGCCTCTTTTCGGACACCTTGAATATCACATGAAAAATCGACCAAATGAAGCCAGCCGCAGTCGAGGCAAGGACGAACCCGATCCAGGCCATCTTGTCATGATTTTGATTCACGTCATTAAACGCGATCACTAAATCTGTGAACGGTTTCAGGAGTCCGGCGGTGAGAAAAAATAGAACTGCCGCCGCACCAACCATCTTGCACCAAGCACCAATTGTCGCGAATCTCGAGGACGGAGGACTGACTTCGCATCGGGCACTTGAGTCGCCGCGATCGGATAGCGTATCCGTTTCGGCATCCGCCGAGCGAAATGGAATAGCGCGGCTTCCCACTTTGCTCGCTCCCAATCATGTTTCAACAATAAAGCGATGCGTTGCTCGACCTCTTCCATCTTCCGATGCCGCTCAGTGGAGGAGCAGCTCTCGAGCGCACGAACGGCGTCGACGAGCGCCTGATCCTCCTGATCGACAGGGTTTAGGTTCAGTGCAAGTTGATTCCGTAAAACTCGTATCGCTCGCACGTTGCCTGTACCGACGGCCTCGGTAAGCTCCCGAGCGATCGCACGAAGCATATCTCGCCAGTTGGCTCGGTGCTTAATGACATTGTCGGTCAGCGCATTACGTCCAGTAACGTGCATAGTGGAGAAGACAGATAGGACTGATGCGATGACCGTCGATGTCAGCACGACGCCAAGCAGGGTTGGAGCTTCCATGTTTTCTTCGGTCCCGGCTACCGGCCGATGCGGGCGCTTCCGCCAGTTGAGTTCTTCCAATTTCCCTAGCTAAGTGGTTCACGCCGCAAGCGACGGCGACTGCAGCACCGCGAACGGTCCTGGTCGCCCCGTATCCGTTCGAATTCTCGACACGATGTTCTCGAGCAGGCCCGGTCTGGCACTTCCGAACACCACTAAGCCGAACGCGGATCCGAACCTCGCCTGCAAGACGAGAATGCTTCGATCAGGAGCACTCGAAAGTTTGTATTCGAACTGGTCGTTGAGAAGCCGACCGGACCGTTTCAGGGGCGGCGCCTCGCCTGCCAACGACTGCAGTTGCTCGAAGACGGGGTATCGTCCTTCGCGAAGTAGGTCCGCGTTAGTAAACCAGTTGAGAAGTAAACAGCCGTCGCTGGGAAATGGCGCGCCCGCATCCTGGTAGTAGATACCTTTGGCTAGCTTTCGCGCAAATACACAGACAGCGTCGTGCAATTCGACAGGCACCCTTACAGGGCCCGCTTGCTGATGTGTCTGACCTGACTGCGGAGCAATCCCAAGGTCACGGTTTGCCCGTCGAGCCTCGACTGGGGATGGCATCATCTTCTGAAAAAATCCCGGAAACTGCTTGTTCACTGCTTGCATCAGGCCACGATGGCTGCCGTCCATGTCCCCACGATTGTGGAACGGATCCATCCTCGCCAGTACTGCTACGAGTAGATCTTCGTCACTCGAGCCCGCATTGCAAGAGTCACAGGACGGAAACTCGAATCCCTCCGGCCACTGCCGAAACTGGAACATCGCGCGCGGCGGACAGTGCTCAATCGTTGTGGCGGCCGCATTCCCACCACAAAAGGCACACACGCTATGCGCTTCCAAGAAGCTTCGTCGGTGACGTGCCGCTGCGCCCATATTCCCGCCTCTTCGCTTTTTCCTTTACCGCTTCCCGACGGCCTTGGCCGCCCAAGCTTTGGCGCCACTGACAATCGTCGGCTTACGTGCCGTTTTCTCCGCGCGACGCTCAGTGACGATCTCGGTACACGTATCTATGCATTCATCGCAAATTGCGGCATCTCCAATGCCTCGCACGAGCAGGGCCGCAACATGCTGGCTGTTTCCGCAAAAGTCGCAAAGCAAAAGGTCATTGGCGCTTTTCATCGCGTACCTCGGGTTTTCCGTGCTCAACGGGAAGCCAGGTGGAAGAGCACGTAGACGCCCCACAAGAAGTAAGTGACCGGCAAAACAGGGGCGAGCCAGCTCATGTGCCGCTCGAATAGTTCTCGAATGGTGCTATAGAAGCCGCTGACGAGTGCGAGCGCGCCGGCCGTCAGCGAAAAGACATGAAATGATGAGAGCGCCGGAATAAGAAAATACAGCACGATGAGCAGCAGCGCTGTCGAGCCTAGCCAACCCTCGACATCGAGGCTGTGGCTCGCGTGCCCGGCGTCGATAAGGCACATCGCCGCGCGGAACTGTTCGAAGATCGTCAAGATAAGGCACGCGCCGATGCGTGCTTCGCCAGAGTCCTCGACGTTCGCGCGTGCGATCAGCTTTTCAAAGTTTCCGAGCGTCACGGCAGCAGCGCCCCGGACCGGTTCCGGCCTTGTCATAAGACGTCCTTCAGTTCGATGTGCCCTTACTGTTTCCGGTTTAGACGGTGCGCTTATGGTCGTAGTCTTCGAGGTCCGGCAGTGAGTCAATCGAAGGCTCGTAGCCCCGGTTGATGTACACGTTGGGATCGACCGGCCGCTCCATTCCCGCGTCGTCTCTCACCTGGACGCTATGAACGACTCCTGTGCTAAGCCTTTGCACATACAGTCCCCGTGTTGCCATATCCGTTCTCGATTTAACCCGGCATCCGGCCGGTGCGTGCGCTTGCGCGCCGATTGTTTTCCGATGGATGGAACTTCAACGCCATTCGGGTGTGTGACCGTTGAAACCGCAACGGTCGCAGGTCCAGAACTGACCGTTCCCGGACGTTTCCATGACGCTGCCTTCGATATGTCCGTAGCGCTCACAAACCTCTTGCGGCGTGTGCGTCAATTCATAGAGCCACTTGAACATCGCTTCCCCTTGTTTTTCTATGCGGATGCCGGTTTCCGTCTCCTCGCAGCTAGCTGTCGCTCGATATCGTCACGGGCGTAAAGGCGCAGATTTCCGCGTTATCGAGTAAGTTCTGCGAAGACGTCCGGATAACCGTAGTTGACGCTCCCTCTATTGCCAGGGTTACCTGGTGATCCGGCATTGCCCGGATTCCCGCTATGGCCGACGTTTCCGTAGTTGCCCATGTGGCGATTGACGACCATGTCTTCGTAAAGCTCCCCGACATACGGGCCGCTTAGCTTGTGGACGTGTGTGCCATGAATTTGCCCAATCGCATTGCCCCGCATATCGTGGATAAACTTGCCACGGATGAAACCAACCGCGTTGCCGCGCTGGTCATAAAGGTATTGCGCCATGCGTGGCCCTTCACGTTGTTTTCCGATCTCAGCAAACGGCGTAGGCGCGCAGTGCGTCGCTGGCCGTGCGTTCGTACATCCACACCTTATCGGGGCCGTCTCCGCACGTTCGGGCAATGACATTGGCCAGATGCGATACTGCACTACGCCCTGGCTCGCCCATTTCGGCCGCCATGAGTTCGACCAGAACTGCGGCGGCCGAATGCTCGTAATCTTGCCAGCGGATCGCGTTGCCGCGCGCATCGCCCGGCTTGTCTGGCCGTTCGCCGCAAGCTACGCAGGTTGCCCGCGCTACAGCCTCCCGGACACGTTTTCGCAGATCATCCACGAGATCTTTCCTATACAGGGAATTTTGCTCGAACAACGGCCGCGAGCCGTTCATGCGACGCCCTATTGGCCGGAAAATTGCAGCCTGGAGGGGCAATCGCCCCTGCAGCGAAAAATTCACTCACTCCACATGATCGCAGCCGCTCCTTTGCCTTATTGCCCAACGCAGCGACTACGGCGTTCGGGAACATAGCCAGTTGCGCGTGCAGGAAACGCGCTCCACACTCGCGTACAACACTGATCGGCACCGATCCGCCTTCCTTGCTTGCAGAACATAACACCGAGTCAGTGATCCAAGTCCACCGCATCTGCGTATTAAAATCTGCATCTGGCCAGCACGCGTCGAGCAGCTCGCGCACGCGTCGGTGAAACAGATCCTTCCCCGTCTTGAAAGCCTCCCAGGCATACCGAGCAGCCGATTCTTGGCGCCCACGACTAGAGCCGTCGTCCATATGCGACTCGGAGTGATGGGGGTCACCCGGCTCTGCCATCACGAGCACGAGACGGACCTCAGCCAGCTCCCCGATTGCTCCACAGTATCCACGCGGCACATGCCCGCGCTCTGGCGCCCAGGAAACCTTGTTTCGGCATCCACCCGCCAAGCCCGCGCACGGCTCATAAGCTGGTGCCAAGCAGTCTAAGAGATCCGAGGATGGGAGGATGCGACTGGCACTGCCCGTCGTATTCATGTTCATTGTTTCGGCGTTTTCCTATCGTACTGTGCCGTTTTTGCAGTGACCACACCACATGCCCTTGCTGGAGCTGCACACCGCGGGTCCGCCGCAATGCGGGCAACGGATCGAGATTGCTCCCAGGTTCATTCCGTTTTCCTTCCCGTTAAATCCCGAGCGCGCGGCATGCTTCGGCCCACGCCCACGCCTCCCGCTGACCGTAGCCGAAAACCTTTCGGCCGTTCGGCTTCAGCATCACCTTGAATCTGACATTCCCACCGACGAACGTTCCGGTCTCGCGGATCGCGACCGCTTCAGGGTCACTTCGCCGGTAACCGATCCTTCGCGCGCTTCATATTTTCCGACTGATTCGCGGCCTGCCCAAGTACGCCCCCCACTGTTGCTCGCCTGTTGGCAATACAGCGGTGAGCAGCCCTAGTCGTTGGACGTCCCAACTTGAAGTGTGCAGGCCCGAACAAATTCGCGCCCCAGCACAGTGGCCCTTACAAACGTGAAATTTTTGGGCCCTGTCGAGCTACCGACACTTATACATCCCTCCCTTTCGAGAATCGCGAGCGCTAGAGCCATGGCGTGCAGCGGAACGGCTGGAGTTGACGACCCGGCAGATTCGCCGGTCCGTCCGCAGGCCACGTGAGCACGGCAAGGCGGACGCGATCGATGTCGGGACACCGGGCGAAGGACGCTAACCGCTGTCAGGGCCCGAGTGCCGCCGATCGATGACTGTTCCGTTTCCCTCCACCAGGTTGACGGAACAATCAGACCCAAGACCCAAGCCGCAAGTCAACCGATGCGGGCTTGTCAGACACACAACAGCCCGAGCGAGATGGCCTTCGTCACCGCATGACGACGGCCCTTGGCGTTGAGCTTCCGAACGACATTGCCGATATGAAAATTCACGGTTCGCTCGGTGATGCCGAGAATCTCGCCGATCTCCCAGCTCGTCTTGCCGGCGGAACACCATTGCAGGCATTGCCGTTCGCGCGAACTCATGCCCGACATCCGCGTGGTGCCCTGCCCTTTGGTCTCCCGCGCGATCATGGTGACCTTTTCCTCGATGTACGCGCAAAGCAGACTGAGTTTCGCGGTCTGGCCGAGGTCGTGCGCCGGGATGCCTTCAGAGCCGTCGGATGCCACACTCAGCACGCCGATGTCGCCGCGATGGCCGCGCACCGGCAAGCTCAGGCCGTGAACGAGACCGAAGCGACGCGCGTCCGCTTCGAGGCACCGCTGCTCACCGGAGCTGTACATCGCGCGCTCCCATCGCAGCGGCAGCGAGGACGTGCGTGCGTGGGCGAGTATCGGGTCGATGTTCGCGTAGCGGCGCTCGGCGTAGACATCCTGCCAGGCCGGGCAGTTCGAGATGATGTGACTGAAGGCCGTCTCGCCGGCGGACCCGGACGAGACAACCGAATACATATAAGTTTGGTATCCGGCCTCGCGGCAGAAACTTCCCACGTGGGCCCCGAGCTCCTCCATCGTCTGCGATTGAAGGATAGGCATGAATTCGTCTACCAATTCAAACTCCGTATTGACTCTTCACTGATCTCGAACGTAAGCACGCATCAACACCATCGGAAACGCCGCGCTCGCCCGCCGACAAGCGGCGCCCGCGCGGGTCGATCCGGTATTTCATGGCCGGTACTCGGGGCGAGTCCGGCTGGTGCCGACGGTACGGGAGCGGTTAGCTGCCCGACGCACTTTCGCGCAGCTCGCG
This sequence comes from Burkholderia sp. AU6039, assembly GCF_002223365.1. Lineage (NCBI taxonomy): Bacteria > Pseudomonadati > Pseudomonadota > Betaproteobacteria > Burkholderiales > Burkholderiaceae > Burkholderia > Burkholderia sp. AU6039. The sequence continues at coordinate 1,440,912 of NZ_NKFK01000003.1, read as the reverse complement.
CACCTGCTCGACACGTTCATGCACGGCGGCCGACGCGACCGGCCCTGCCTTGAGCAGGACGCGATCCACGGTAATCGGCTGCAGGTCATTCCTGTCGACGACCACGGATTCCAACACCCGACCGCTCTCCCGATCGATCTGCTGAACCGCGACACCGTCGTTGACGAGGTACTTGCTCCCCCAATCGAACAGCACGACCAGCAGCGGGAACAGGTCGATGCCCATCTGCGTCAGCACGTACTCGTAACGCGTGGGTCGCGTCATGTAGCGCCGGCGCTCCAGCAGGCCCTGATCGACCAGGCGTTTCAATCTGCGCGTCAGCGTATTGGTCGCAATCCCGACACTGCGCTGGAATTCGTCGAAGCGTGTGCACCCCTGCAACGCATCCCGCAGGATCAGGAGCGTCCACGATTCGCCGATGCAGTCGAGTGCGCGCGCGGTCGGGCACTCCATCGATTTAAAGCTGGTCGTTCTCATGGCGTGAAGGCTAACATCGTGACTTCTAATATGCAAGTGACTATCCGGACGGATGCCCTGTGGCGTCAAGGGCGTGCCGGACGGGCGTGTCCGGCACGCCCCTGGATCAGGCGTCTGCCGGCGGAGGGCCGAATATCAGCGCGGCATTCGTTCCGCCAAAGCCGAAGGAATTCGACAGCGTGTAACGCACCGGCCGCGACTTGCTGCGGTTCGGCACCAGATCGAGGCCGTCGCATTCGGGGGCCGGGCGATCGAGGTTGATCGTCGGCGGTGCGACCTGGTCGCGGAGCGCCAGCAGCGCGAACACCGCTTCGACGCTGCCGGCGGCGCCGAGCAGGTGCCCGGTCGACGCCTTCGTGGCGGACACCGACGCACCACCGAACAGATGCTCGCCAAACACGCGTTTCAGCGCGGCGATCTCGGCCAGATCGCCGGCGGGCGTCGACGTCGAATGCGCATTGATGTAGTCGATGGCGTCCGGCTCGATGCGCGCACGCTTGAGGGCGGCCAGCATCGCGCGGGCCGCGCCGTCGCCATCATCCGGCGGCGCGACGATGTGATAAGCGTCGCCCGACATGCCGTAACCGATCACTTCCGCGTAGATCCGGGCGCCGCGCGCCAGCGCATGCCCGTATTCCTCGAGCACGACCATGCCGCTGCCCTCACCCATCACGAAGCCGTCGCGGTCGGCATCCCACGGCCGCGACGCACGCTCCGGCGTGTCGTTGAAGCCCGTGGACAGCGCTTTCGCCGCGGCAAAACCGGCGATCCCGACCTCGCACGCGGCGGCCTCCGCGCCCCCCGCGATCATCACGTCCGCGTCGTCGAGCGCGATCAGGCGCGCCGCATCGCCGATCGCATGGGCACCGGATGCGCATGCCGTGACCGTCGCGTGCGTCGGGCCGCGAAAGCCGTACTTGATCGAAATCTGGCCGGCGGCCAGGTTGATCAGGTTCGATGGAATGAAGAACGGCGACAACCGCTTGCCGGGCGCGCGCTCGATTTGTCGCGACCCAGCCTCGATGCCCGGCAGGCCGCCGATCCCCGCACCGACCATGACGCCGGTGCGATTCTGCAGCGCCCGGTCGTCCGGATGCCATTGTGCGTCGTCGAGCGCTTCCGTGGCGGCCGCGATTGCATAGACGATGAACGGATCCATTTTCTTGACTTCCTTCGCCTCGACCCATTCGGTCGCATCGAAGCCGCCGTCCCGCGCATTGCCGGCGGGAATCAGCCCGGCGATCTTGCAAGGCAGATTCGACGTGTCGAAGCGATCGATGGTCGTGATGCCGCTTCGACCGGCGAGCAGGTTCCGCCACGAGTGTTCGACACCGACGCCGAGCGGAGTCACGAGGCCGAGCCCCGTCACGACGACACGCCGCAATCCCAGCGGATGAGGCAGTTGGGGAGTGTTGGGATTCATTGAATTCTCCAGTTGGTTCGCGGTGAATGACCTTGACGCGGGCTCATCGGCTGACCTCGAGTTCGACCGCCTGGTTGCAGAAGCGACCGCCCAGCACACACGCCGACACGAGCACCAGCGCGGACGTCGCGACCGGGAGGACGATCGAGTGCGGCTGCAGCAACGAGGTCACGATCGGGGCGACGCCCCAGGCAAGCGCATTGATCGACGAGACGACGCCCAGCACCTGCCCCTGATCGTCGGCAGTCGCGCGGTTCGACGCGATGCTGAGCAGTGTGACATAGCAGTTGGAGACGGCGAGCGCGAGCAGCGGCACGGCCGCCCAGAGGCTGACGGGGGCGTCGACCAGCATCACCAGTGCGATCAGGACCGGTTGCGCGATCAGGCTGCCCATGAGGTTCTGTCGCGGTGAAAACGCCTTCGCCAGTGCGGGAATGATGAACAGCAGCGACACGGCGAAGCACGCCGAGTAGAACGACAGCAGCATCGCCTCCCAGAACGCGTCGAATCCATACCGCAACAGGGAAAAGGCCGACATGTAGTTGAAGAAGATGTAGTAGCCGGTCAGGAACACCGCGAGGATGACGAGCGGCGTGCGGAGTACCGGCGATGCCGCATTCGCGACGATGCGCCGCCATGCGCCGGTGCGTCGCGCAGGCGTGGTGCCGTCGTATGCGCGACGATCGGAGAAGAACGCGATCACGAACGCGAGCGTGAGCGCCGCCAGGGCGGCACCGATGACGAACGGCAGCGCGACGCCGAACGCACCGCCGCCCGTGCCGGAAAACACACCACCGATGACCGGCCCGATCGCGAATCCCACGCCGTTCGCCGCCGTGATCATGCTGAGGTTGCCGGCTTTCGTGTCGGGCGTGCTGATGTCGATGACGGCCGCCTGCGCAACCGGCAGGCTCGCGGCGGTCAGGCCGCAGATCGCGCGGCCGACGAGCACCCCCCACAGACTGCCGGCGTACACGCCGGCAGCGGTGCCGAGCATGCCGAGCGCGTTGCCGCCCAGGCACAGCAGCAACACCCGTTTGCGGCCGTACCGATCGGACATGTCGCCGAGCAGCGGCGACGCGGCGAACATGGCCAGCGGATAGAGCGCCAGCACGATGCCGTAGATCTGATAGCGCGTGGCCTCGCTCACCGACGCTGCAAACAGGCCGGTTTCGTTGTTGAGCAGCATCGGCGTCAGCGCGGGAAACACGATGCCGATGCCGGCGGCATCGACAAAGATGGTCAGGAACAGCGACGCAATGGCAAGTTTGGATGTCTTCATGGTCAGCGTGCGGACGGACGGGCAACCGTCCATCCGGGTTCAGGGAAAAGGATCAAAGCGCCGCGAGCCGGTCCAGGCAAGCTGCGGTCGTGTCGAGCAGCCAGCTGCCCGAGTCGTCGGCGGCCGGCATTTCGAGCCGGCCGAGTTCGTCGAGATACGCGGCATGTTCGACGGGCCGCCCGCACCCCACGCCGTCGCCGAGCGCGCTGTACAGCGGCAACATCCTGAAGAACGGATCGGATTCGGGCGTCTCGTCGCGGGCACGGGCCACCCATTCGGCGGCCGGTATCCCGCGCAGCGTCGACCCGTTGCGCAGCCGCGCCACGATCGCGCGAAAATCCAGATCGTCGATATGTACGTTGCGCACGGCCGACATCATGGTGACCTTGCTGCGACGGACGATGTAGCGGGCCACGTGTTCCGTCGGCATGACCGGCACCGCAACGGGAAGATCCGGGTAAGCGCCCATCGCCACGCACTTGTTGCTGAACGCGACGAAATGGTTCTGCCGTTTCAGGTTCGGATCGCGGTCGTCGATCAGCAACGGCAGCCGATAGATCGACGTGGGATAGCCGTGCAGTACCGATTGCGCGAAGCAGGCTTCCGCCACGAACTTCGAGCGTTCGTAACCCGACGACAACGCGCGGATCGCCGCGTGGTCGAGCCATTGTTCCGGCAGCGATCCCAGCTCCGTGTACTGCGTCGAAATGTAGTGCACGTGGGCGACTTTCGCGGCCGACGCAAACGCCAGGACGTGCCGGCTCGCGCCGACATTGCCCTCGCGCATGAAGGCGTAGTCGGCCGCGTGATTGACGTGCGCCGCGCAATGCACGACCTGCGTGACATGGGTCAGCAACTGCGCATGGCTGTCGTCGTCCATGCCGAACCGCGGCAAGGTTGCGTCGCCGCGGCAGATCCGGACACGCGCGACCGGCAGCGCGCCGCCGAACATGGCGCGGTAGCGGGCGTCGAGACGCGCGCGCGCGTCGTCGTCGTCGTTGCCGCGCACCAGCACGTAGACGTCCGCGTGCGTTTCCTCGAGCAGCATCCGCAGGAGCCACGCGCCGAGGTGCCCGGTCGCGCCGGTCAGCAGATAGGCGTCCGTCGCCTTCGCCGCCGTCCCCGTGAATGCCGGCAGCGTCGCGGCGGCCGCCAGATCCGCCGCATACGGCGCATCCTCCTGCCGGCTGACGGCGTCGTTCGTCGTCGTCGCCTCGTCGGGCCGGTGCGCACATGCGGCAAGGAAACCGTCGATCGTCGGGTTGGTCAGGAAGCGGCTGAAGTCGACCTTCAGCGCGAGCTCGCGTTCGGCGGCGAGGACCATGCGCGTCAACGACAGCGAATCGCCGCCGAGCTGGAAGAAGTTCTCGCGGGTCCCGATCGAGGCCAGGTCGAGCTGTGTCTTCCATAGCGTGCACAAGGCCGCCTGTTCCGGCGACAACGCCTCCGCCGCGTCGGCGGGACGCCGTGCATCGGCGTCCTGCTCGATCCGGGCCAGCACGCGTTCCGTGAGCGCCTTCCGGTCGACCTTGCCGCTGCTGTTCGACGGAAATGCGTCGAACTGCATCAGGCGCCACGGCACCATGTAATCCGGCAACCGCGCTTTCGCGCCGGCCAACACGGCAGGCTCGTCGAACCCGTCCGCAATGACGCAGCCGACGATCTGCCGTCCGACTGACGAGGCGGCGCCGACATCGACCACGAGTGCGCTCGCGTGACGGACGCCCGGGTGCGACATCAGCACGTGTTCGATCTCGCCCAGCTCGACCAGCAGCCCGCGCAGCTTCACGCGGAAATCGTTGCGACCGATGTAGTCGAGTTCGCCGTCGCGCCGCCATTTGACGATGTCGCCGGTGCGGTACATGCGCGTCGCACCGTCCTGATACGGATTGGCGGAGAACGCGTCGGGCGCCTTGAGCGTGCCGATGTAGCCGCGCGCCACGCCGCTGCCGCCGAGGTACAGCTCGCCGGGCACGCCAGGCGGCACCGGGCGGCCGCGTGCGTCCAGCACCCAGCAGCGCACGCCGTCGCAGGCGACGCCGATCGATGCGCCCGGCCCGTCGGGTACCCGGGTGCACGCATGATGCGTCGCATAGATCGTCACTTCCGTCGGCCCGTACAGGTTGTTGAGCGTCGTGGTCGTGCCCGATGCGAGCCACGCGCGCACCACGGGCTGCATCAAGGCCTCGCCGACCGAAATCACATGGCGCAGCGTCGGGCAGCGGGTGAGCGGCTCGAGCAGCAGGTTCAGCAGCGACGGCACGGTGCTCATCATGGTCACGTCGTGGCGTACGCACACGGCGGCGTGGCCGGCCGGCCCGTCCGTTTCGTCCATCAGCACGACGACCCCGCCCGTCATCAGCGGCAGGCAGAATTCGGGCACCGAGATATCGAACGTCAGAACCGTCCCTTGCAGGAACCGGTCGCTCGCCGAGAAGCCGAAATGGCGCTCCATCCAGCGCAGGCGCTGGGTCAGGCCCAGATGCTCGACCAGCACGCCCTTCGGATTGCCGGTGCTGCCGGAAGTGAACAGCACGTAAGCGAGCTTGCCGCCGCGATCGGCGTAGTCGCCGTTCGGTTCCAGCCGAGCATGATGCTGCACGCGGCCGGCTTGCACGACGTCGCAGTCGATTGCGGTGTGGTCCGCGCGAAGCACGACGTTGCACAGCCCCAGCGCGTCGCGCTCGGCGAGCGCCTGCCGCACGTCGTCGGACAGCCGGTGCCGTTGCGTCAACACCATTGCGCAGCGGGCCGTGTCGATCATGTAGCCCGTGCGCGCCGCCGGATGCTTCAGGTCGAGTGCGACGTACGCGGCAGCGCATTTCCAGATCGCGAGGATCGCGATGATGGATTCCGGGCACCCGAAACGCGGCATCAGGATGCCGACGGTCGTCTCGCTGCCGACGCCCTGGCTTTGCAGCGTATCGGCCACCGTATCGGCCAGCGCGTTCAATTCACGATAGGTCAGCCGTCGTTCGCCCCATTCGATGGCGACCGCATCCGGCGTCTCGTGCGCGCGCCGGGCGAACTGCTCGTGCACGCATGCCGTATCGCCCGGATCGACATCCCGCGTGTCGCGCGGCACCGGGCCGTGCCCGGATGCCAGCAACTGCAGCTGGTCGGCCGGCAGCATCGTGATCGAGCCCACTTCGCGTTCGGCATGACCGGGGTCGGACAACGCAACCAGCAGCGTCGCGTAATGCTCCGCGATCTGTTCGACCGTCGCGCGGTCGAACACGGCATCGGCGTACTTGAGGTCGATCGCCCAATCGTGCTGACGTTGCGTCACCCACGCACTCAGGTCGAATTGCGCTTCCTGCTGCGTGATGTCGAGCGGTGTCGCGTCGCACCGGGCACCGACGTCGACCACCATCTCGGAGGCATCGAAGTAGTTGAAATACGTCTGGAACAGTCCTGCCGAACGGCTGGCGGAGCGCAGGCGTTCGTCGCGCATCAACAGCGCGAGCGGGACGTCCTGGTAATCGACCAACTCGAACAGTGCACGCCGGACCCGGTCGACCGCCGCCGTGACGGTCTGGTTTTCGTCGACTTCGCTGACGAGCGGCAGCACGTTGACGAAATGGCCAACCGTGTTGCGCCAGCGTTGTGCCGAACGACCGTTGAACGCGACGCCCGTGATCACGCGATTCTGGTTCGAGTATCGCGCGAGCAGCAACAGCCACGTGGCAAGATGCACGGCCGCGCGCCGTCCGCCCGGCATCGCGTTGAGCTGGTCGGCCAGGCGCCGCGACACCGGTACGCGCACCGTGCCGCCGGTCTTCGCGCCCTGCTCCGTGCGCACCCGATCCACCGGCAGGTCGACGCTGACGGGGACGCCGTCGCCGTCGATGATCCGCTCGACGAAGAATGCGCGTGCGGCCGTCAGGGTCGTCGCATCGAGTGCCCGTTGTGTGGCCACGAAGTCGCGATAGGGTGCATCGGAATCGACCAGCGGTGCCGTGGTGCCGCACATCGCCTGAAGAAGCTGGACGCCCACGATGAAAATGGTCGCGGCATCCATCACGAGGTGATTCGACGTCACGACCAGATACCATTCGTGCGGCGACACGCGCAGCACGTTCACGCGGGTCGCGAAGTCGGTCGCGAGGTCGGGCGACGCGGCCAGCAACGCCTGGATCCGGGCGTCGACGTCGACACCCGATGCGGCGTCCTCGGTCGCGATCGCGCAACGCGAGAACGTTTCGTCAAGCGAATGAATGACGTATCCCGGCTCGTGCTCGACTTCGTCGAAGGTCGCGCGCAGCAATTCGTGTTCGCCAAGCAGCGCGCGCCATCGCGCCGCCAGCCGAGCCAGGTCGAGCCCCTCGCCGGCCACGCGCCAGCCGACTGCGCAGTTGTAGGCGCGGCTGTCGCGGTGGCGGATCTGCTCGTACCAGATCGCGAACTGATTGTACGAAAGCGGTACGCGGGCCGGTGCACCGCCCTCCTTCACGGGCGCGGCCTCGGCGGGAGCCGTCGCCGTCGCCTGGCTCATCGACTCCACCAGCCGGTCGTGGATATCGGCGACCGTCGCGCTGTCGAAGAACAGGCTCGCGGGCAGGCTCAGCCCGAGCCGCCCCTGCAGTTCGCTGCGAATCCGGATCGTGCCGACCGAATCGAGCCCGAGTTCGTCCAGCGTCGACGTCCTGGCAATCTGGTGCGGCGCATGGCCCGTTTCCGCGGCGATCAGCCCGGTCAGCAGCGCGAACGCGCCATCGGCTGTCGTCGTGGCCGACGCCGGCCCGATCGCGGCCGCGTCGCGTGTCGCGAGCGTGTCGCCCGATCGTGCGGGCGCTTCCGGGACGACGCGATAAATCGCCAGATGCGCGCCGTGCCCGATGCGCGCCATCGCGGCGGTCAATGCCGCGCAGGCGGCTTGCGGGGCGAGCGGTTGCAGCCGTCGCAGCGAACGCGACGGCGCGCGCGCCCCCACCCGCTTCAACATGCCGGTGTCCGCCCACGGCCCCCAGTCGACCACGATGGCCGGCAGGCCGAGCGAAGCACCGTGCGCGGCCAGCCGTTGCAGCCCCGCGTTCGCGATCGCATACGAAATCTGGCCCGGCGACTCGACCAACGACGCCAGCGACGAGAAATACACGATGAACCCGATCGAAGGCTGCCCGCACGCGTAGTCGTGGAGCACCGAGGCCCCGCGCAACTTGGCGCCGAGAACGGTGCCGAGCTGCGCCGCGTCGGTGTCCAGGATGTTCCGGTCGGCGGTCGCGCCGGCCAGGTGAAAAATGCCGTCCAGTGCGCCCGCTTGGGCAGTCAGCCACGCACCGTCGACCTCGGCGGCGGCGAGATCCGCGACGAGCAGTTGAATCGTCGCGCCGGACCGCTCGCGCAGGCCCGCCACCCATCGGTGATCCTCGTCGTCCGGCGTCAACGCGCGTCGGCGCATCAGCACGAGGTTCCGGCATCCGCAATCGTCGACAAGATGTTCGACGAGATGTTTGCCCGCCCCGCCGAACGCGCCGGTCACGAGGTAGCGGCCGTCGCTGCGCGGCTGCAGCGCGTTGTCGCCATCGGCTTCCGGCAGGCCGGCCACGGTTTCGCGGCGCGCCAGCCCAGCGTCGTCGATACGCCATAGCGGTGTCGCGATGCGCCGCGACGTGATGCCCGGCTTGACGTCCCGTACCGCCAGGATCGCGTCGACGACGCGATCGCCCGCGACGGCGACCTCGAGCTGTGCCGCGTCCAGCGCGGGCAGTTCTGCCTGCAAGTGGACCGCGAGCGCCTGCATCGTTGCCGCGCCCAGCACGTCCGGCGCCGCATGACCCGTCTCCGTCACGAGGCAGACCTGTAGCGGCTGTCCCGGTTGCCGGTCCGACACCGTCTCGATGCTGCGCCGCACGTCTCGAACGAAAGCGGCGACCGCGCCGTAGGACGCTGCGCCGGACAGCCACGCGTGAGGCGCCCAGACGACGATCGTGCGTACTCGTGCGCCGTCCGCGTGCGGTTCGTCGATCGGCTTGCCGTCGCGCTGCGACGCTCCCGGCAACGCGAGCAAGCGGCTTGCCGCGCCGCGCGCGGTGAGGCCCTCGTGCCAGCGATCGGGCGCCGGTGCATCCGCCGGTGCGAGCAACAGCCACGTTTCGCCGGCCAGCGACGCGCCGGCCGACAATGCCGGGGCACCGTCGCGCACCCATTCGACCCGGAAGTGCACGTCATGGCGCTCGGCGGCGCTTGCCGACAGGCGCACGCAGGTCACGCCATGCAGTGTGGCAACGTCCCGGCCGGATTCGTCCTGGACGAACACGTCGCCGACCAGCATCGTGTCGCTCGACTCCCGAAGCACGGCCCGGCAAGTCAGCGCCGACGACCAGCGCGCGTGCGGATCGATCCGGATCGACTCGAGTGCGACGGGGGCATAGGCGCTCTCCGGACGGCCTCGGCATACACCGAGCGACTGGAAGCACGTGTCGATGAACGCACTGTGACTGAGCGGCAGCGCCGGCTGCGCGTCCGGCGGTGCGATGCGGCAGCGTACCTCGGTGTCGCTGACGCGCTGGTAGGCGGCGATCCGCTGGAACAGCGGGCCGTACTGGACGCCCCGACGCGCATATTCGTCAAAGAACGCGTCCGGGCGCACCCATTCGCCTGGCTGCTCGTCGAACCGGCCGCTCGACGGCGGCAGCGGCGCGTGTTCCGCTGCGACGTGCACGCGCGCCAGTTCGGCATCGCCATCGTCCGGCAGCCGATAGACGATCGTGTAGCGGCCATCGTGCGCGGGACCGGTCACCTGGCAGGCCACCTCGTGCGTCGCCGCCGGATCGTCGAAGGCGAGCGGCCGGCTGACCGTCAGATCGTCGAGCTGAATCATCGCGCCGGCAGGACCCTGTCGGGGCGCGCGCGCGATAGCCTGCATCGCGAGCGCGACACCTGTCGACAGGTAGAACGCGCCGGGCACGATCGCCCGGCCGTGAATCCGGTGCTGATTGATCCAGTTCAGCGCGGGCGTGCCGAGGTCGACCTGCAAGGTCGCGCGAAAGTCGATGCCCGACCAGGCCGGCGCATCGCGCAGCGGCTGTGGCGGCGCGGCGCGGGTGCTCGCGCGGGAGACCGTGTGCGGCCACGAAGCCGGTTGCAGCAGCGTGTGGTCGAAACGATATGTCGGCAGTTCGACGAACGGCTCGGCGGCCCGCGCATCGCCGAATGCCTGCATGGCCTTCCGGATGTCCAGTGCGCCGCCTTCCGCGAGGCGTCCTGCGGCACGCAGGAACGTTTCGTCGTCGGCTCCGCGCCGGTCGATGCTGGGCAGGCACGCCAACCCGCGCCGTGCCGCCCGCGCGGTGGCCGCGACGAGGCCGCAGAGCACCGGACGCGGCCCGATTTCGAGCACCGCGTCGACGTCGTCGCCGACGAGCCCGGCAGCGGCCGCCGCGAAATCGACGGGCCGCACGATCTGTTCGGCCCAGTAGGCCGGCGAACCCGGTGCCGCGTCCATTTGCACGGACCCGACCCACCCTTCGACGGAACTCACGAAGCGGACGGACGGTCGCGTCGCCGCGACGCCGCCGGCCAGGAGGCGCGCCGCATGCGCGGCGAATTCGTCCGCCGCGGATTGCATCAGCGGCGTATGAAATGCGCCCTGCGTGTCGAGCGGCAGGGTCGTCAGGCCTTGCCGCCGGGCATGCTCCGCGGCGGCCTGCACGGCCGCCTCGGCCCCGGCGACCACGGTCGATTCCGGTGCGTTCAGCGCCGACAGCCACAGCGCGGCCGACGGCAGGCCCTGATTGACTTCGTTGATCAGCGCCTCGACGATCTGCCGCGGCGCAGCGATCGACAGCATCTTTCCGGGGCTGACCGTACACGCCCGCTCCATGGCATCGGCGCGCGCCAGCACCAGGCGGGCCGCCGTGTCGAAGTCGAATGCGCCGGCGAACCACGCCGCCGCATATTCACCGACACTGTGCCCGAGCACGGCGTAGGGCCGGCACCCGAGTTCCTGCCAGAACCGCGCGAGTGCGCATTGCAGGACGAGCAGCGAGAGCTGGGACGTCCGCTGTTCGCGCACGAGCGGCAGCGTCGCGCCCGCAGCCTGCCCGGTGGCCAGCATGCGCGGCAGCAACGGCGTGCTCCAGCCGACGATGCTGTCGACGTGATCCGCGAATTCCGTGAGTAACGCGCGGAATCGCCGGTTGGCGTCGAACAGGCTGCGAGACATGCCGGCGTACTGGCTGCCCTGCCCGGTGAAGACCATCGCGACGCGCTGCAGCCGCGTCGTCGGGGCCGGTGCGGTGCGACGCTCGCGTAACCGTTCGACCAGTTCGGCCGGGTTGCCGGCCGCGACCGCGATCGACGCATGCGGCCACACCTGGCGGGTCGCCAGCGCCGCGTCGCACAGCGCGTGCAGGTCGATATCGGGCGATGCCTCGATCGCATCCGCATAGGCGTCAGCCAGCGCCTGAACCGACGCCGGCGTGCGGGCCGACAGGAACAGCAGGCTCGCGCCGCTGCGGCGCTCCGCCGCCGGCGTGGTCGCCCGATGGGCGCGCGACTCGCCCAGCACGACGTGCGCGTTGGTGCCGCTCATGCCGAACGAGCTGACACCCGCGATCAGCCGCCCGTGCGGATCGCCCGGCTGCCAGCACGTGGCAGTCGCAGGGATCACGCCCTGGAAGCGGGCAAGCGGCAGATCCTCGCTGATATCGTCGGCCATGCAATGCGGCGCGAGTTGCCGCGCGGACACGCACAGAGCCGCCTTGATCAGGCTGGCGATCCCGGCGCTTCCCTCGCAATGGCCGATATTGGCCTTGACCGCCCCGAGATACAGCGGATGCATGCGCTTGCCGAACACGTCGGCGAGCGCCGACAGCTCGATTCGATCGCCGAGGTCGGTGCCGGTCCCGTGTGTTTCGACATAGGAGACGTCGGCCGGCGTCAGCGCGGCGCTCGACAGCGCGTCTTCGATCACGCGCCGCTGGGCGGCCTGCGAAGGCGCGGTGATCCCGTTGCTGCGGCCGTCGCTGTTCACGGCGCTGCCGAGCAGGTTCGCGTAAATCCGCTTGCCGGTGCGCACGGCGTCCGATTGGCGCATCAACACGACGGCGCCGATGCCTTCGCCGCGCGCGAAGCCGTCGGCGTGTCGCGTGAAGGTCTTGCAGCGACCGTCGGCGGCCAGCATGCCGGCCTGCGCCAGATCCACGCTGTAATCGTGCGTCAGCATGAGCGACGCGCCGGCCACGATCGCCGCGTCGCATTCGCCCGCGGCCAGCGCGCCGAGCGCCTGGTGAACCGCCACCAGCGACGACGAGCAGGCGGTATCGACGACGAATGCCGGGCCTTCGAGGCCGAGGTGATAGGCGATCCGCCCCGCGGCCATGCTGCCCAGCGCGCCGCGGCTCAGGAAGCCGTTGTAGTCGTCGCTGCTCGCCATCCGGCGTGCATAGTCGAGCGTGCTCAGGCCGACGAACACGCCCCAGCGCTGCTTCCTCAGCGACGACGGGTCGATGCCCGCGTCCTCGATGGCGTGATAGCTCGTTTCCAGCAGCAATCGATGCTGCGGATCCATATAGATGGCCTCTTTCGGCGCGATCGAGAACACCGCCGGATCGAATGCCCACGGCGAGCGGGCAAGGAAGCCTCCATGCAGCGCTTGCGGCGGCGTCGCGGCGCCGTCCGCGCCGAAACGGCCGGCCGGCATCGGCCCGGTGGCTTCCCGCCCGTCCAGCACCACGGCACGGAAAGCATCGAGCGAATGGGCGGTTCCGGGCAACTCGCACGCCATGCCGACAATGGAGATTTCCTCCGGTACCCGTTCACGCTGCTTCATTGCTCGACTCCGTCGTTGCGTTGTGTTTTTCCGTTCCGTTCTGCGCGTCGATCTGTTGCAGCATGCATTGCACCGAACGGCAGGCGCCTTCGAAAAAGCCCTGCAGGTCCGAATAGGCCTCGCCGCAGATATGCACGCGCCGGTTGGCCGGATCGGCGCCGATGCCGAACGCGGCCAGTTGCCGAATCACGTCCGCCGAGCGGTAGCCGGGACGCCAGAAATGCACGCCGGCGCCGAACGGCGCCATGCTCCAGTCGCGAATGCCCCATTCGAGGATGCGCGGCGTGTCGTCGCGCGAGAACGTCTGCTGCAGCGTCCGGACGAGCGCCGCCTTCAGGCGCTCGCCCCGGTTGCGATACGGGGCCGACTGCCAGCCGCGGCGGCCTTCTTCCGTGTCGATCAGGTTGGCCCAGTACTGATGCCACGGTTCATCGCTGTAGAACATCGCCATGCCGTACCGCTCAGGCTGGCTGGGATGGACCTCGAAATGAGCGGCCCGAACCATCGCGCCTTCGCCGCTGCCTGGCGGCGTGTCGGCGTTCCACCACGGGTCCTCGACCACGCAGCATGCCCACGTGATCGGGAACGGGACGACGGCATCGAGGCTGGCGGTCACGGCCGGCGGCAGGCAGCGGGCAAGCGCCCGGAGCGGGCGCTGCGGCAGCGCGAGCACGACGCGCCCGCACCGGACGACGACGCGGCGCCGCTCCGCAGTCGACACCTCTTCGATCGTCGCGGCGATGGCGCCATCGGGCTGCTCCGACAAGTCGACGAGCGCGTGATCCACGACCACGTCGACGCCCAGTGCGCGCACCGCGCGCCCTGCGTAGTCGATCAGCGTCTGCATGCCGCCGACCGGCAGGTAGGACGGACGCTCGAGCAGGCGCAGGTCGAGCAGCGTCGCGATCCATTCCGCGGCATTCGGGTTCGCGTTCTTGAAGTTGTAGAACGCCCCCTTCTCGCGCGTGAACTCGACCGCTTCATGGCTCAGTACGTTCGACAGCACGTTCCAGATACCCTGCTGGTAAAGCGGCACGCCCCCGAACTGGGCGTGCGTCCGGAATCTCGCCAGTGCCTCGGCCCGGCCGGGCCGGTCGAAGCGGTCGCCGTCGAGGTCCCACTGGTCCGCGACGATCACGCGCACCGCATGCATCAGCAGCGCCCAGGGCGGATCGTGCGCGCGCGGATCCGCCAGCAGCGCGCGCTCGTCCTCGGTCAGCTTCGCCGCACACGGACGGATCGACGAACCTGCCTCGTGCGACGAAATGGGTTGCACGGGTACGCCGAGCGCCTGCACGAAGGTGTCGACGAGCGGCTGAAGATCGGGCTCGATTCGCACGGCGCCGTATTCCGCACGGAATGCGCCGGCGAGCATCTCGTCGGTCTGCACCCGGCCGCCGATGCGAGACAGCATCTCGACCAGGCGAACCCGCAGTCCGGGGTGACGCTTCTTCAGTTCATAGGCGGCATACAGGCCAGCCAGACCGCCACCGGCGATCAGTACATCGGTATCCAAATGAATTCTCCGTCTGGAAGGCCCGGTGCCGCGTGCGCCATTGCGCGCGGCGACCGGTGCCGTTCTCATGCCGTTGCAAGCCGCGAGTGGATTTCCCGCGAAAGAAGGTCGATCGTGTAGTACTCGAACATGTCTTCGGCACGGAGGGACACCCCGAAGGCGGCGCTGAGCCGCAGCGACAGCGCCTGTACGCCCAGCGAATCGAGCCCGATATCCGCGAACGGTTCGTCCCGGTCGATCAACGCATCACTGCCCAGGCCGATCAACTGGGCCAGCGCGCGGCCGATTTCGGACTCGACGTCGTTGGCCGGCACGTCATCCGCTCGGGTGCGCTCGCTGGCCTGGCGGCAGAGGTCGACGAGCGCGCGCCGGTCTGCCTTGCCGCTCGTCGCCTGGCGCGGGATCTCCGCGACCGCGACCCAGTCCTTCGGCAGCCAGGCGGCCGGCAGCGCGTGGGCCGCGGTTTCGCTCAGTGTTCGCATCCACGCGGTGTCGTGGCCGTCGGCCAGAACGACAATGGCGGTCAGCCGGTCGCCGACGACGAGCGCGGTGGCATCGCGAACCATCGGCGAGCGCAGCACCGCGGATTCGATCTCCGCCAGTTCGACGCGCTGGCCGTTGATCTTCACCTGGTCGTCCACGCGCCCCACGCAGTGAACAAGGCCGTCTGCATCGACCCGGCAGATGTCGCCCGTCAGGTAGATGCGCGAGTACACCGGCAGGTCACCGGTCTCGAACAGCGGATTCGCGATGAAGCGCCGCGCCGTTTCCGCGGCGTCGTTCACGTAGCCGTTGGCCAGCGCCGCGCCGCTGATGCAGAGCTCGCCCTCCTCCCCCGGCGTCGTGGGCACGATCGCGTCGGTCACGCCGTCCGCCGCGGTTCGACGCAGGTAGAAACGCGTGTGCGAAACCGGCGCGCCGATCGGCAGCGAATCCCGCGGCGCGTCGTCAAACGGCCATGCGCTCGCCATGATCGTCGCCTCCGTCGGCCCGTACACGTTGTGGACGACCGTGTTGGGCAACAGGTGCCGGGCGCGTTCCGCGAGCGACGGACGGAAGACCTCGCCGCCGACGCAGATCGCCTTCAGGCTCGTGCATTGATCGAAGCCCGGCGTTTGCGTGATGAGGTTGAACATCGTCGGCACGGTGGTGATGTGCGTGGCCGCATGCCGCCGGATCGCGGCCACGATCTCGACGCTGTCGATCCGGTGCGTGCCGCCGAGAAAGCACACCGTCGCGCCGATTGTCAGCGGCGCGAGCAGCTCGTGCATGGAGGGGTCGAAACACGGGTTGATGCTTTGCAGCCAGCGATCGTCCTCGCGGAAACCGAGGTAGTCGATGATCCAGCTGAAGTGATTCCACGCCGCGGCATGCGAGACGGCAACGCCCTTCGGCAGCCCGGTGGAACCGGACGTGAAGATGATGTAGAGCGGATCGTGCAGCTCGGCACCCAGCCCGAGATTGTCGGACGACAACTGGCTCGCCCGATTCAACGCCGCATAGACGTCGCTTTGCGGCACGTCGCCGAGCTGCGTCATCGCGCGACCTTCCAGGGCCGTCAGCACGAACGCGATGCGCGCGCGCTGGACCATGTGGCGCATCCGGTCCTCGGGGCACGCGGCGTCGACCGGCACGTAGACGGCCCCGCACTTCAGGATGGCCAGCAACGCGACGAGCCTGACAGGATCGTGATCCGTGCACACGCCGACGGCCTCGCCGGCGCGGATGCCGACTTCATCGCGCAGGAAACGCGCCAGCCGGTTCGCGCGCGCGTTCATCTCACCGTAGGTCACGCTTTCGCGCTCCGAGAGGGCCGCGATTCGATCGGGGGCCGCTGCGGCGCGCTGCTCGAAGGCCAGATGCGGGATGTGGGGTGAATAGATGGGTTCAGTCATCGCAGGATTCAGGACGAAGGGATTGAACGATCGAAGCGACACAGGCGACGTGCGGCTCCGAGAGCATTGAAAAGTGATTACCGGGTACTTCGATGCCCTGCACGCGATGCTGCAGCGCGTGCGCATGCCAGTCGGGCAGCAGCGGCTCGCGCGCGTGCAGGCATGCCACGCGCGCGGCCGGGGCCGCGGCGGTGCGGTGGGACTTCAGCAATGCCAGGCACGTGCGGCGCATGTCGAGCACCTCGCGCAGGCGGGCGGCGGGCATGCGCCGACGCAGGCAGGCGTCGATTTCGCTGTCGCTGGGCGATTCGGCGAGGACGCGATCGGCTTCCGCCGGCGGAAACATCGCCTTGAGCAGCGTGACGCGCTCCGTGCGGTCGTCGCTCACACGCTCGCGGGCCGCCAGGGCCAGCGACGGATCGAGACTGACCACGACGCCGAGGCGCTTGCCGCGCTGCTCCAGCAGGGCGGCCATTTCGCGCGCCACCACCGCACCGAACGAGTGACCGCCGATCCAGTGGAACGGCCGGTCGTCGATCTCGCACAGTGCATCGACATAGCGGTGCGCGAGGTCCTTCAGGTCGGTGGCCTGCGCGAGTTGCGCCGGCACCCCGCGAAACGCCCTGACGATGAACGGCAGCCGCGCGGCCAGCGGCGCGAACGGCACGACGCTGCCGTCGGCGCCGTGAATCAGGGTCAGCACGGCATCGCTTGCGTCGCGCGCCGGGCGTCCGGCGAGCACGCGGGTGACGTCGACGATCGGATCGACGGCCAGCTGATCGGCGAGCTCGGCTGCGGTGTGACGCCACCTGTCGCCGATGGCGGCCGCGAGCGCCGGCGCGTCGGCAACGCTCACCTGCCATGCGTTCGCGTGCGTCGGGTCGTGCGGCCGCAGCACGATGGGGCCGTGCGCGCCGCCGCGGACCTCGAGCTCCCATTGATCGATGGCGGCGCCGGCGTCCGCGCCCCCCGCCGCGTCGAGACGATCGGCGACCCGTCGAACCAGCATGCGGAAAGCCCCGGCGATCTCGGGCGATCCGATCGTGATCGCCGGGGGCGCAGCGCCGACGGCCGAGCGTCTGCGGATCGTGATGGTCGCGGCGTTGCCGCCATCGATGCCTCGCACCCCGGCGCGGCACAACGCCGCGAGAAAACCGTAATGGAGCGGCGCTCCGAGAACCTGGGCCATGCTGGCCCGCAGGCGCGGGGCGATATCGTCCGTCCGCATCATTCTGTATTTACCCGATTTGCAAACCGCACGTTTCTTTGAACATGCTAAAAATATATTAAATATCAAATCACTGTTGCGGAATGTGATTAGACAATCAAAATCCGTTGTCGTGAACCTGCAATATCTGACAGATATCCCTGACACAAACATCAGGTGTCGTCGGCGTGAATAAAGCTGTCTGTTCTGACAGCGATCATTTCGAGAAAATAGTCGATACAATCCTCCCCCGCTCCACCCTGATACGTCTTGAAAATCAATTAAATCAACATCGGACCATCGAGAGGTTTTAAATGGAAGTGAAAGCACCTGAGAGCGAATCGGCCCGGTCGATTCGGCAAGAAATCGCGTCGTTCCTTCGCAGCAAAAGCAATCTCCCCGTCACCGCGGAACACGCGACGGAGAAGCTTCTCGCCAAATCACTGGACCTCGACGAAATCTCGCGGCGGCGCGAGGCGTTCTCGACGCATGCGGAGATCGACAGCACCGCGGTGCTTGCGAACTACGAACTTCTGCATGGCGTGAAATACCTGGATCGACTCATAAACTGCGAAAAGCAGCAAATCGATGCAAAATGTATTGTCGCCATCTTCAGAGGGACGGAAATCTGCCTGAATAACATTTCCGTCCTCGCCGACCGGATCATCGACGACATCAGCCATTCCCGCTTCGGCGACGTGTCGGTCAAGATTTCGTGGATGAATCATTTCAACGATTCCCTGTACCGCTTTTCGCAGTTGCTGGTGCAAACGGATCTCGGGCGCAATGGCGGGGACTTTCTGTCGATCGAGGATTCGTCCACTTATCAGGCTGCCGCGAAAAAAACCGAAGCGATGTACGAAGCGCTGAAATCGGCGCCGGAAGCGGTCGGCGACGTTTCGGAGAAGGACCTCGACGATCCGCAGCGCTTCACGTTCTTTCACACCTTCGTCAATACCAATTACGAAACGATCTGGCTGGCCGTGCTGCGCCACGTTCGCGTGCCGGGCGTGTTTCGTCTCGAGGGCGAGAGCGCCGAGCAGTTCTATCAGCGGGTCGTGCAGAACGACGAGGTGCGCGATGCGGTCACCTGCGTCGACCTCAAGGATCCGACGTACCTGATGCAGTTCCGTGCGTACCACCAGATCAGCGAAGTCCTCGTGGGCCTCGTCAACGACGTGATCGCGGATTCGATCCTGGCGCTCGTGAACGAAGCGAACGAGTCGTTCGAGCATGAGGCGACGTCGCTGGCGCTGTGCAACAAGTTGCTGCAGATCGTCACCGACAACATCAAGCCGATCGTGCGGACGCTGAGTCCGAAGGCTTACTTCGCGATCCGGCCGGCGCTTGGCATCACGAGCGGGTCTCACTCGCACAATCTGCGCAAGGGGCTGTTCCTGACGATCTACCCGCTGCTGGTCCGTTCGCTCCGCCTGCGGCTGATGGCATTCAACGACACTGCCGCGCGCGACGACGACGCCGTGCTCAAGCAGGCGCAACAGGTGCTGCGCCTGAACACGCAACCGGCGCTCGCCGCGATGATTCGTCAGACGGTCTACGTGTACCAGTACGTGCGGACATGGCGTGACGAGCACATCCAGTTCGTCAAGACGCAGATCGGCGTGAGTCCGGAAGACAACACGCCGACGGCCTCGATTTCGGGCGCCGAAAACGCGGCCCAGACCGCGCACAACTTCCGCAACTCGCACATGAACGATCCGATCGGCCCGCTTTACGAGGCGACGCTCGGCAAACGACCGCCCGCCCCGTTCTCGATCGTCCATCCGGGACGTTTTGACGAGCACATGGCGTTCTTCACGGCGAATGCGGTCAAGGCGATGTATGCCGACGTGCAGCAACGCGCGCAGCGCAAGCGCGACCGCGGGGTCCGCACGGGAGGCGCGTCGTGACGACTTTGCCGCTGGTGATGGTGACGGGCGCGAGTTCCGGCATTGGCGCGGCGGTCGCGCGTGCGTTTGCCACGCTCGGGCATCCGCTGCTGCTGGTGTCGCGGCGGTTGGCCGAGCTGCAGGCGCTCGATTTGCCCAACGCCGCATGCGTCGCGGCGGACGTGACCGACGAGCGTGCGGTGCGGGCCGCGGTGCAGGCCGCGCAGGCGCAGTTCGGCGGTGTCGACTGCCTCGTGAACAGCGCGGGAACGATGCTGCTCGGCGAGCCGCTCGAACAATCGGCCGACGAACTGCGAACCATGCTGGACGTGAACGTCGTCGGGACGATGAACGCGATTCAGAGCGTGCTGCCCGGCATGATCGAGCGGCGGCGCGGCAGCATTTTCAACGTCAGCTCGATCACCGGCCGCCAGGCCTTTCCATTTCATTCGGCGTATTGCGCATCGAAATTCGCGGTGCACGGCATGTCGGCCGCGCTGGGCGCCGATCTCGGCCAGCACAATATCCGCGTGTCGACCATCGCGCCGGGCGTGGTTGACACGCCCCTGCTCGACGCCACCACGTCGGAGTCCGCCAAGACGATGTTTCGCGAGTGGATGAGTACGCTGGCTTCGGTGCTGCATCCCGATGACGTCGCACGCGCGGTGTGCTTCGCCTATGCGCAGCCGCAGCACGTCTGCATGAGGGAGATCTTCCTGACGTCCACCGCGCAAACGTCCTGAAGCCAACCCGCTCGCGATTCGTCGTGAGGCGTCGGGCAGGCGGATCGGGTGTGGGCTGCCGCAATCGTGAGGGAACTGCCGGCGGAGGTTGCCGGCTGGTTCTGCCGGTCGAAACCCTCGAAACGCGACTCGATGAACTGCGCCCCAAAGGCCGGATAGCGATCCGGCTTTTGGGGCGCTTTTCGTGGAGCGCTGTCCGCCGGTCGCGGACAGGTGCCCTGCCCCCCACCTTCCTGCCGCCTCGCAAAGACTGTCCGTCCGTATCCGGCGGGCGATGCTGACCGCGGCATGCTCGGCTACCAAGACTGACGCGTTTGCCGACTGGTCAGTTTTGAAATGAAATCAGGCTATTGTGATAAGAAAAGTTATCCCGACATCGGCATTGAGTTAGCCAACTGCGTGTTCCGCAGCAGACGAATCGGCTCGTCAAATCGTCCGAATAATCGGTCGCCTTCGGTGAGGTCGCGCCACGCTTGAGTATTCGCGCAGCGCATCGAGGCATCGAGGCGCTTGAGGCGCGTTAGGTGCTTGAGCGCGACGTCGAGCGCCGATTGGGCGGGCCGCCCTGACCGCAGTCCCTCACCCCGCCCCGCATTTGTTCCCCCGACGCAAGACTGTTGCTCCACGGTGGGTATTCAAGATCGCAACCGGCGCGCCTACAGTTCGCCCATCGGATTCACGGATCCGGTCGGCACCGAAGCCGAGAACCCTTCACCTATCGAGGCAAATCATGAGCGCATCCAAAGTCATCATCGTCACCGGCGCATCGCAAGGCATCGGCGCGGCAACGGTCGACGCATTCCGGGCCCGCGGCCATCGCGTCGTCGCAACGTCACGTTCGATCGGGCCGTCGAACGATCCCGACCTCGTCACCGTCGCGGGCGACATCGGCGACGCGGCCGTCGCACGGCGCGTGGTCGACGCCGCGATCGAACGCTTCGGCCGCGTCGACACGCTCGTCAACAACGCGGGCATCTTCATCGCGAAGCCGTTCACGCAGTACACCGCGGACGACTACGCGCAGATCACGAACGTCAACCTGAGCGGCTTCTTCCACGTCACGCAGCATGCGATCGCCGCGATGCAGAAACACGGTGGCGGCCACGTGGTCAGCATCACGACGAGCCTGGTCGATCACGCGAACAGCAACGTGCCGTCGGTGCTTGCGTCGCTGACGAAAGGCGGATTGAATGCGGCGACGAAGTCGCTCGCGATCGAGTATGCGAAGGCCGGCATTCGCGTGAATGCGGTGTCGCCCGGGATCATCAAGTCGCCGATGCATACGCCCGACACGCACGCGACGCTTGCATCGCTGCATCCGGTCGGCCGCATGGGCGAAATGAGCGACATCGTCGACGCGATCCTGTACCTGGATTCGGCGCCGTTCGTCACGGGCGAGATCCTGCATGTCGACGGCGGCCAGAGCGCCGGGCATTGAAACGCGGCGTCGACACCGCGAGCCGGCGCGCCTAGCGCGATGCGCCGGCTCGTTTGGCGCGTGTCCCGGCCGGCTGCCCGGCCGGCGCGCGCGCCAGATGCTCGACGAGAAAGTCGACGAACACACGTACGCGCGACGACAAAAAGCGCGCATGCGGATACAGCAGCATGAACGGCCGCGACCGGCCGCCGAGGCCGGGCAGCACTTCCACGAGCGTGCCGGCCCGCAGATCCTGCTCGACGATGAAGCGATAGGTCTGGAACAGGCCCGCACCGCTGCGCGCGAGCGTCACACCGGCAAGGTAGTCGCCCGACGTACCGTAGCTGCCGGTCGTCGCGACGTCGATTTCGTCCGAGCCATCGTTGAACAGCCACGGAATCGTCCGCCCGCTGCTCGGCAGCTCGAACTGGATGCATTCGTGCGCATGCAGGTCGTCGACGGCGGTCGGCATGCCTGCGCGCTTCAGGTAGCCGGGCGTCGCGACGATCACGAGTTCGGCATCCTCCAGCTTGCGTGCGATCAGGTTCGAATCGGCCGGCGCGCTGCCGCGGATCGCGAGGTCGTAGCCTTCCTCGGCGAAGTCGATGTTGCGGTTGCTCAGGTGGGTGTCGACGCGCACGTCCGGGTATCGCTCGCGAAACGCTGGCAGCAGCGGCAGCACGCGATAGTGCCCGTACGGTGTCGGCATGCTGATCCGCAGCACGCCGGCGGGCGTTGCCTGCTGGCCGGTCGCCTCGCGCTCCGCGTCGACCAGTTGCGACAGCGCGTCGCGACATTGCTCGAAATAGCGGCGGCCGGAATCGGTCAGGCGGATCTGGCGTGTCGTGCGAACGAACAGCCGCACGCCGAGACGCGCCTCGAGCCGCGCGACCGAGCGGCTGACCGCGGCCGGCGTGACGCTCGCCGCGTTCGCCGCCAGCGTGAAGCTGCCGAGTTCGGCGGCGAGGCAGAACAGCTCGATGCTGCCCAGCAGCAGATCGTCGAATTGTCGTTGCATGAGGCGATTCCTGCCGTCTGCGGCGCGTGGCGCGCGATGACGCCGAGTGTGCATGAATCTCGTGGCGGAAACCAGCGGACGCGCACGGCGCGATTCGTTACACCGCGTCGTGAATCAATTGCGAGGCTGACATTTACCGGCTTCGGACGCATGGCTACAGTGACTCACAGGCCGTACCGATCGCCCGAACCCTTTTCCCGCAAGGAGCACGACATGACCGTCGAACAGAAACTGGCCGACCTCGGCCTCGCGTTACCCGAGCCGCCGAACCCGCTCGGCAGCTATACGGCCGCCAGCGAAGCCGGCAACCTGCTGTTCGTTTCAGGACAACTGCCGCTGGTCGACGGCAAGATTGCCTATACCGGCCGTGTCGGCGAGCAGTTGAGCATCGACGAAGGCAAGCATGCCGCCCGGCTCGCGGCGCTGAACGTGCTCGCGCAGATTCGCCGGCACCTGCGCGGGTTCGAGCGCTTGCGCAAGATTGTGCGCGTCGACGGGCACGTGAGTTCGGCCGACGGCTTTGTCGGGCAGCCGGCCGTGATCGACGGCGCGTCGGACCTGTTCGCCGCCGTGCTGGGCGAGAAGTCGGGCCACGCGCGCTCGGCGTTCTCCCAGCGCCAGTTGCCGGCCGATGCGGCCGTGATCCTCGTCGTGATCGCCGAGATCGACCCGGCCTGACCGATCGCCCCCCTGCGCGGCGGCCAGCCGTTCCCGGGGCGTTTTCACCTGCCCTGCCCGGATGCGTCGCGCGTCGATTATCGGGGATCGATCGCCGGAATGCCTTTTCCCGCAAGGCGGTACACGTTCCAGATACATTGAAATACAAAATATCGTATGCGATTTAATCGAATACGCTTGACTAGGGTGGTCGTCTCGACGAAACTCCATCGTATGCGATCGAATCGCATCTGAAACAAACCACCCAACTGACGGAGCAAATGATGAGCAAGATCGAAAAAGTGCTGTACACGGGCAAGACGCATACGACTTCGGGCGGCCGCGACGGCGCGGCGCGCAGTTCCGATGGCCGCCTCGACATCCAGTTGTCGTCGCCGGGCAGCGCCGGCACCGGCACCAATCCGGAGCAGCTGTTCGCGGCCGGCTGGTCGGCCTGCTTCATCGGCGCGATGCAGCTTGCGGCGCGTGCCGCGAAGGTGACGCTGCCGGCCGATCTCGCGGTCGACGCCGAAGTGGATCTCGGCACCGCCGGCAATGCGTACTTCCTGCAGGCCCGGCTGAACGTGAGCGTGCCGGGGCTCGATCGCGACGTCGCGCAGCGCATCGTCGATGCGGCGCACCAGACCTGCCCGTATTCGAAGGCGACGCGCGGCAACATCGACGTTGACATCCGTATCGCTTGAACGATGCATCAGGCGGCCTGGCGCCGCCTTGCCGAATGCCCGATTTTCTTTCTTTCCTTTTGAGGTGAATGATGAATACCCGACTGATCGCCGCCCTTCTCGTCGCTGTTTCGGCCACGGTTGCCGCACCGGCGTTCTCCAGCGAATCCACCGTGACGCGTGCGCAGGTGCGCGCCGAGCTCGCGCAGTTGCAACAGGCCGGCTACCCGCTGAATCGCGCGACCGACGCCACCTATCCGAATGATCTCCAGGCTGCCATCACGCAGATCCATGCCACCGATGCGGTCGCCAGCAACGAGCAGGCGTCCGGCTACGGCAGCAACGGCGAGGCGGTAACGCAATCGGGCCGCCGGCATGCGGTCAGCGTGGCCGATCGCTCGGTGTATTTCGGTCATTGAGCGCGACGCATCGTCGATACGCGAACCCTGCCTTCCTTCTATTTCTCTTCTGTCGAGGTAAATGATGAAAACCCAACTGATCGCCGCCCTTCTCGTGGCCGTTTCCGCCTCCGCTGCCGCACCGGCGTTCGCCGATGCAGCCGCCGTGTCCCGCGCGCAAGTGCGTGCCGAGCTCGTCCAGCTCGAACAGGCCGGCTATCGGCCGGGCCGCGCGAACGATCCGCACTATCCGGACGATCTGCAGGCCGCACTGACGCGCATTCATGCGAACGACACCGCGGTGGCCGACGCAGCGACGTCCGGTTACGGCAGCGATGCTGCTACCGCGACGCAGTCGGGCAGCCGGCCCGCGACGCGAATCGCCGAGCGCTCGATTTACTTCGGTCATTGAACGACACCGCGAACGACGCCGGTGGCCGGCGCGCGATGCGTAACCCCTGAACTCCATTTTCTTGTCGAGGTAAATGACGAAGACCCAACTGATCGCTGCCCTTCTCGTTGCCGTGTCGGCTGCCGTTGCCGCACCGGCGTTTGCGGGTGACAGCACCGTGACGCGCTCGCAAGTGCGTGCGGAACTGGTCGCGCTGCAGAAAGCCGGCTACCTGCCGAACCGGCCCAACGACCCGAACTACCCGGACAATCTCCAGGCCGCGCTGCGCCGGGTTCACGACAACACCGCAGTCGCGGCCGAGTCGCAGGCGTCCGGTTACGGCAGCGACACCGGCAGTGCGACGCAGTCGGGCAGCCGCAGCGCGGTTCGAACGGCCGAGCGGTCGATCTACTTCGGCCATTGAGCATGGCGCGTCGGAATCGTCGTGCAAGGCTGGACAACGTATGGGAAACGGGGGCGTGCGAGCACGGTGCGTTCCTCGTCAGCCCGCGATGGAACGTGGCGTTGCAAAGTGACATGCGCGACGCGCTTGCGTCTACCCGGGATTCGATAGTGCGCGACGCCAACGCCGATATCGGTTTTCGCGACCAGTGATCCGGGAAGAAAGAAGCGGCAGCTGCCGCAGCCGGCCAAACAACACCCCATACCCGAACGCGTTCACGATGCTGGACGTCCATCCGCCGATGGCTCGACGCCTCTCGAGTCGAGTGATGGCGTGCTATCGAAGCCGCGCAAAATAGTTGCAACCGCAACCGCAACCGCAACCGCAACCGCAACCGCAACCGCAACCGCAACCGCAACCGCAACGCTCAACGGCCGCGCACCGGGCCACTGATGGCCGGCCGCATCGATCCGGCGTTCGAAGCGATACACGATGGCGGGCGGGAAGTTCATTCACGCGACGCCGATCCTGACGGCACGAATACGTATGGCCTCTAGATGGCGGGCCGGAACCGGACAGCGCCTCACATACGTGAACGGGTAGAACGCGCCGTCGGCAGCCAGAAGACGCGCGAACGCGCAATGAACGATCGCGACGGCCTGTTCGACCGGCATCGCGACGAGCGGCAGCCCGCTCACGATCGCATCCGCGCGCGCCCCGCCGAAGAAATCCCCTGTCATGCCGAGCTGCGCCGCATCCATCCGCATGATCCGCAACGCGGGAAACCGATGTCGCAACGCGTCCGCGAAAGCGGGATCGGCTTCCACCAGCACGAGCTGGTCGCTCGCGACGCCGCGCGCGGACGTCATCGATCAGTGCCGTCCATTCGTGCGGGCCGCAGCCGGCCCAGCGGCGGTCGGCACGCTGGCTTCCGGCCACCGGTTGCCGAGCACGTCATGCAACAGGCCGCCCGCGACGCTGCCGAACGCCGTGACGACGCTGGCTTCCGGCCGTGTCCGTGCGCCCGGCCCGCCCGATCCCGGTCTATGCTGTGCGATCGAAACCTTCAAACGAGGAGCAGCCGATGTCCAATGCAACGACCGGAACCGCGCCAGGCAGTGCGCACCCGCTCGACCGTGTGGTGTGGAATGCGCTGACGGGCCGGCAGCGCCGCTTTGCGGTCGGCCACGACGGTGCATGGCGGTTTCCGGCGGCGGTCGCGCCGTTTGCCGCGATCGAGGACACGAGCGCGGCATCCTTCGACGCGTTGGGCACCCTGATCGCCGCACACGGGCCGGCGGCACTGGTCACGCCGGACGCGATCGAGCCGCCGGCGGGATTGTCGGTGATCCGGCGCGCGAACCTGTTGCAGATGGTCTGGCAGCGGACGCTCGACCCGGCGCCTGAATCGGGTTACGTCACGCTCGCCGAATCCGATGTGCCGGACATGCTCGCGCTGACCACGGCCGCGCAGCCCGGCCCGTTCGGCCCGCGCACGTTCGAGCTCGGCCATTACATCGGCATTCGTAGCGAAGGCCGGCTGGCCGCGATGGCCGGCGAGCGGATGCAGGTCGACGGGTATACGGAAATCAGCGCCGTCTGCGTGGATGCCGCGTTCCGGCGGCAAGGGCTGGCGGCGCGGCTGATGCGGGCGTTGATTGCGGAGATCGATGCACGCGCGGATACGCCTTTCCTGCACGTCCTCACGTCGAACCAGGTGGCGATCGAGCGCTATCTCGCACTCGGTTTCGTCGTCCGCCGCGAGATGAACCTGCTGGTGCTGGGCGACGGGCACGCATGACGACGCGGCCGGCACGCGGGTCGTGCCGGCCGCAGTGTGACCGGGCGTTTATTCGTCGGTCGACCGGATCAGGTTGCCGCGCAGCGTGACGATCGCCTTCTGCATCTTCGCGAATTCGTCCGGCTTCAACCCGGTGGCTTCGATGAGGTTCATGTCGAGCCCCTTCTCGCGCACGCGGCGGCCGCTTTTCGTCAGGCTGACGAGCACCTGGCGTTCGTCCGACGGATCGCGGTGCCGCTCCAGGTAGCCCATCGCCTCGAGCTTCTTCAGGATCGGCGTCAGCGTATTGGATTCGAGGAACAGCTTCTCGCCGAGCTGGCCGACCGTCTGGTTGTCCTGCTCCCACAGCGCAATGATCGTGATGTATTGCGTGTACGTGAGGCCGAGCGATTCAAGGATCGGCTTGTACGCCTTGCCGAACGCGAGGTTCGTCGAGTAGATCGCAAAGCACAGGAACTCGGACAGCTTCGGTGCAGTGTCGGATGGGGCTTCGGTCGGTTTCATGAACGTCCTCCAGCGACGCGAACGGCCGCAGATGGACGCATTATATATCGCGTGCGATCTTATCGGAAGCATGATAATCGTTCTCGATGAACCGCTGCGCCGTCAGTCGGCCCTGCGGCGTTTGCCGGTCTGTGTACGGCTGACCGACAGCAGCGTGCATTGCACCGGATGCGCGATTTCGGTCGCGAGCCCGCCCGCGGCAAACAGCAGGATCATCAGCCAGCGTTTCATGCGTCCTCCACGACCGAGAGGCTCGCGCCGTCGGCGACCGTCGCGTCGAGCGCATACGGGTCGACGCCATCGAGGCAGCCGAGATTGACGCGCCAGCAGGCGGGATCCTTGCGCGTCTGATGGAACGGATAGATGCCGCAATGGCTGCAGAAATAGTGACGGGCCGTGCGCGTGTTGAACTGGTAGCACGTCAGCGCGCCCTCGCCTTCGACGATCTTCAGTTCGCTGGCGGCGAACATCGGGCTCATCAATGCGCCGCGCCGGCGGCACAGGCTGCAGTTGCAGCGCGTCGCCGGCGTAATGGCGGTTCGGACTTCGAATTTGACGGCCCCGCAATGGCAGGACCCTTTGAACCAGCTTGCAGACATGGTGCACTCCCAAAGAGGTCATGCCTGCTTTATAGCGGACGCCCGAAGCTGCGTTGTATCGCGATGTATCCGCGGTTCGTGCAGATACAGAACATTGCAAATCGGCGGCGGGCGGCGAAG
Source organism: Burkholderia sp. AU6039 (assembly GCF_002223365.1). NCBI lineage: Bacteria > Pseudomonadati > Pseudomonadota > Betaproteobacteria > Burkholderiales > Burkholderiaceae > Burkholderia > Burkholderia sp. AU6039. The sequence continues at coordinate 1,412,714 of NZ_NKFK01000003.1, read as the reverse complement.
TATCGGTGCGGCGATCGGGGTGCGTTCACCGATCGCCGCTATTGGCCAGCGGCTAGCCGCTCGCGAATCGTGCGATCAATCCAGCACGTGCTGCATCCGCTCGATCGTCGCCCGCGTTTCGCGTTCGAGCGCGGCGAACAGCTCGGCCGCCGGCAGCGGCCGCACGAGCGGCGCCGCCTGCCCGGCCCACTGCGCGCCGTAGCCGAATTCCCCCTTTGCCTTCGCGGCCGCGTGCAGCGCCTTGCCGGCGTCGTACGCGATCGGGTACGCAGGCGTGGCCGGCGCGTGCGGGTCGTCGCCGAGCGCGGTCAGCCGGTTCGCGAGGCCGCGTGCGATCCGGCCCGAGATCGCGGCGGTGAACGTCGTATGGCGTGCCGCATCGCCCAGCAGCGCGCGGCGATAGCCGTCGTCGATCGACGTCTCCGGGCACGCGACGAACGCGGTGCCGAGCTGGGCGGCCTGCGCGCCGAGCGCGAGCGCGGCGGCGATGCCCTCGCCGTCCATGATGCCGCCGGCGGCGATCACCGGCAGCGCGCACTCGCGCACGATCAGGCGCGTGAGTGCGAACGTGCCGAGGCGATCGTCATGCGCGGTCGAATCGAACACGCCGCGGTGCCCGCCCGCTTCGATCCCCTGCGCGACGATCGCGTCGATGCCGGCGGCGGCGATCTGGCGTGCTTCGTCGAGGTTCGTCGCGGACGCGAACAGCGTGACGCCCGCGCGCTTCAGCGCGGCGATCACGTCCGCGGACGGTAGCCCGAAATGGAAGCTGACGACGGCCGGCTTTTCTTCGACGAGCAGCGCCTGCATGGCTTCGTCCGCGACGAAGCTCGTATAGATCTCCGACAGCGAGGCGGGCGGCGTCGCGCCGTATTCGCGGAACACCGGCGCGAGCCAGTCGAGCCACGCGCGTTCGACGGCCGCGTCGGCGTGCGCCGGCTGGTGGCAGAACACGTTGATGTTGAACGGCCGGTCGGTGAGCGCGCGCGTGTCGCGGATCATCTTGCGGGCGCCGTCGGCGTTCGTCGCGCCCACGCCGAGCGAGCCGAGCCCGCCCGCATTCGACACGGCGGCCGCCAGCGCCGGCGTGCTGACGCCGGCCATCGGCGCCTGGACGATCGGGGCGCGCATGCCGAGCGTGCGCAACAGCGTCCGGTGGTCGGTCGATGGATTCATGTCGCTTGTCTCCTGCAGGATTCGTCATCGAAATGCGTGGGCCGGATGCGGGCCGACGCGCGTGGGTCGGGTTCGGATCGGTGCGCGTTCGTCGTGCGTTGCGCGCGACCGGTCACGTGAGCGTCATGTTGGAAACGATGGGTAGCCGTGCGGTGCGGCGGTGTCTGCACCTTTGGCGACGGTGCACGTTGTCGCCGCTTCCCGGTGCGACACCGGTCACTGCGCCCATCCTACGCCAGCCCGCGCTCCGCCGGCCAGCCGCTATTGGCCGCGTGCCCCATGCGCAAGCCCCGCGCAGGCCGCCAGCAGCACGCCCGTCACGAAGAACATCGAATGCAGCCCCAGCGCGACGCCGATCTGCCCGCCGAACGGCGCGGGCCACGGCCGGATGGCGTTCGATGGTGACCCGCTTTGCTCGGAGGATACTGCGCTTGCCGTTTTGGCCCTACAATGCGCAGGCGAAGCAACCGCATGATCGGCCGTCAGGATGCCGCGTTCATCGAACGCAGCGTCCGACATTCAAGCGGTTCCGCTGAATAACCAACAACATCCAACCGCACACATGAAAAGAAGAACATTTCTCGCGCTGCCCGCCGTGGCAGCGTCCGGCATGCTCGTCGGCTGCGCCGACGCCGACATCGGCCCCATCACCAATCGCATGATGAAGGATCCGGAATACCGTGAAACGCTCTCGGCATTTCTGATCAGCGCGGACGGAAAGAGCCTCGTCGTCATCGGCAAGCAGTATCACTACATTTTCGATGTGCCGCCGGCCCTCGCCGTCAATCTCACGGCACCCTATCGCTCCAAGCTGTATACCGATTTCGACGATTTCGAGACGCACGGCGACAAGATCTCGGGGCGTTACGTGTTGCGGCTCGCGCGCGAGGACGCACCGACCGGCTCCGAGCTTCGCGAGCGCGCGCTTGCCGACGGTTTCAAGGACGGGCGGTTTGAACTGACGGAGCGAGGCACGATCACCGGAAAGCGTTATCAGCCGAACGATGTCACGCCTTCGTCGATCCCTCAGGCGTTCAATCACGCGTACAACGTCACGGTGATCGAGCGACCGTCGGTGCTCGGTAAGGGGGCGAAGATCGCGCTGTCGCCGATCACGATTGCAGCCGATGGTGCGCTCGGCCTGCTGGGTGTCGCGCTGGCGCCGATCGCACTTACCACGCTCCTCGTGCTGGCTCACTAGGGCCACGGCATCGCGGCGTCACTGAACTGCGTGCCTGCGCGACGCAGCGGAAGGCATCACTGAAATGAAACGAGCCGGTACGCCGCGGTAAATTGCGGCGTACCGGCTCGTGTCGTGACGTTGCCGCATCAGACTTCATACCGCACTGCGTGCGCTTCGGTGGGCAGCGGCAAATCCCAGCGCAGCAGCATCGCCTCGAGCGCGCGGTTCGTCAGCGACGTGTCACGCCGCGCGTTGCGGCGCAACAGTTCTGCGCGCGGCTGTTCGAGGTAGACGAGCGTCACGTCGGCGTTGTATGCAAACAGCAGGTCGAGCGTCTTCTTGCGCATCAGCGGCGACAGGTTCGTCGCATTCCACACGAACGGTTGTTGTGCGCGCAACAGTGCCTTCGCGGCGTCGACCGCATGGTGCGCGACCGCGCCCTCGTTCTGCCCATGACGCAGACCCAATGCATCGCGCGCATCGTCGAACGACACGACCGGCAGATCCGGATGATGCCGCGCCACCCACGTGTTCTTGCCCGACGCGGGCAGGCCCGACATCACGACGACCTGCGCGCCCGGCGTGCGAAACAGCGGATAGTCGGGATGCACGTCCGCACCGCGGAAGTAGCTGAGCGCGGTGTGAGCGTCGGCAAATGCACGCGGCTGGCCGTAGCAGCCCTCTTCCCTCGCCAGTTCGCGCAACAGTTCGATGTTGTCGAGCGCGCGCTGCGTGTCGTCGCAGATGCGCCCGCGAATGTCGGCTTCGGCAAGCAGGCACAGCAGCGGCAGGCTGACCTGCCACGACAGCTCGCGCGCGGTGAACTCCGGTGCGCCGCGGCGCGACCCGCTCATCGCGAAGAACGGCACCTGATGCACGGCGATCATCCGGCAGATCGCTTCGCGCACCGCGAACGGCACGCCGGCATCCCACAGTGCGATCCGCGCATCGATCGCGCCCTTGCGCGAGTGGCCGGGATGGCCGATCGCACCGGTAACGGGATCGATGACCGTCGTGCCGTGCTTCGCGATGTCGTGCAGCAGCGCGGCCAGGAACACGATCTCCTGGTCGCCACGCGATGCGGCCTGGTACTCGGGCAGCGCGAGCAGCGCATCGATCACCATCATCGTATGCGTCCACACGTCGCCTTCGCCGTGGTGCGCGGGCTCCTGCGGTGTCGTTTTCGCGTGTTCGAGCGCGGGAAATGCCGCGAGACACGCGTGATAGTCCGGCTGCCGGCCGGGCGCAGGCACGAGTGCCTGAAGGTGTTCGTACTTCATGATCAAGACTCCTCTCGAAACGGCGTACGGCCGTTCCGCATTCATGGGTTCGGGCGCGCGGCGGGATTCGATGCCCACGTGAGCGTCGGGCGTGGCGCATACAGGTCGACACCCGGCGCGAGCAGGTTCGGGATGAACGGCTGCTCCGAGTGATGGCGCGCCGATTCGAGAATGGCCTGCACGAAATCGTGGCGCACCCACTTCAGGCGCGCGGTCGTCGTGTCGTCCGTCTCGACCTTCACGTAGAGCCCTTCGGAGCGCTCCGACTTGTCGCATTGCTGCCATGCACGCGCGAGGTCGAGCCCCTGCCGCCGCACCGTTTCCTCGAACGCGCGACGCCAGTCAGGCGTCTTCGCGAGCGACGGGCCGAGCATGGCCTTCAGGTCCGCGAGTCGCGCCGGCGCGATGCCTTCGTACAGCACGGGCCCCGACAGCACGGGCCCGTCGGCGAGCAGCGCGCGACGCGCGGGTGTCGACAGGAAGCGGCCCGTTGCGCGATCGAACACGTCGAACTCGAAAAAGTGATGCGGCAGCGCGTCGTAGAACACCGCGTGCTTCTTGCTCATCGTCTCGCCGTACATCACGTAGCGATCGCCGAGGCGATCGAGCAGCCAGCCGGCATGGGCAGCGGCCCAGGTCTTCACGAACCCGAACTGCCGCTCGCGGCCGCCGCCGGCCAGATAGTGGCCGCGTGACTGCAGCAGCAGTTCGCCCGCGGGGCTGAAGCTGATGCCCGTGTTCGCGCCGTCGAGCTTTTCCTCGACGACGAGATGCGCGCCCGCGAGGGTGCGATAGGGAACGTGGTCGTGACCTTCGTCGCCGTCCTGCAGGCGCGAGCCTTCGAGGTGCGGCGTGCGCGGGTAGCGAGCGAGGTCGAGCGATTGCGCGTAGGCGCGGAAATCCAGCGTCATGGTCTTTCTCCGGAAACATCAGAAAAAGCCGACGACGTGAACGAACGATGGGGTGTGCGTTGCGGTGTCAGTGCGTGTCCGGGCGCGGCCCTGCGATCACTGTTCCGGCGCCGCGAGGCAGACGGGAACGGGCAGGACGACACGCGGCCGGGACGGCAGTCGTCGGCGTATCAGGCGAAGGGACGAATGTTTGCGGGCACTTGGATCACCGATTCGATGAGGGTTCAGGGATGAAGCAGGCGGATGCTACGAAACGGCATGTGTGCTGTCAAGCGCGGCCGGGTACAGCCGTTGCGGTGGTCGGCGTGCGTCGAATGCCTGCTGCGGCGTGCCACGCGCGCCATTGACATGGAAATGATACGGATTCCTGTTTGTGTGTTTTTCGCCACATCGAACGCTGATTCGATGGGTAACGCCGCGCCACCCGCTTGCTGCGCTCGTCGCGTGCATGCTAGAGTCGCCGCCATTCCGATCAACCCCTCACTCGCAAGGAGAAGAAATCATGACGTCACGCCAGCACTCCTCCCGTCGCGGGTCGTAGTTCGGGTTTTTCGCGTCCGTTCGTTTCATCGTTCACGCCACGCAGCACACTGTATCGCCGTCACGGCGATGAGCCGGGTCGTTCCGATCCGGTCGTGCCGCCCTCTTCCCGACTTCCGATGTCGGGCAGCGCATGTGTGCGCTGCCTGCGCCATGGCCCGCCGTTCTTCCTTTTCATCGAACGGAAACCTCCATGGGCAATTCCATGCAATACCTGGGCGAGCGCATCACGTTGTGCGCTTGCGCCACCACCTGGATCGAAGGTGAGGCCATCCGGCAGCTCGAACACGCTGCCACCCTCCCCGGCATGCGGCGCGTCGCCGGCATGCCCGATCTTCACCCCGGACGCGGCTATCCCGTTGGCGCCGCGTTTTTCTCGACGGGCCGGCTGTATCCGGCGCTGATCGGCGGCGATATCGGCTGCGGGATGGCGCTGTGGCAAACCGCGCTCGATGCGCGGCGCGTCAGTGCGTCGAAGCTCGCGAGCCGGCTCGGCTCGATCGACGCCACGCCCGATGCAAGCTGGCAGCCGCTCGTCGCGGCCGCCGGGTTCGCGGATCACGCGTACGCGGCATCGCTTGGCACGATCGGCAGCGGCAATCATTTCGCGGAAGCGCAGCGGATCGACGCGGTGTACGACACCGATGCCGTCGCGGCGCTCGGCCTCGACCCCGATCGCCTGCTGCTGCTCGTGCATAGCGGATCGCGCGGCTTCGGCCAGTCGATCCTCGAGCAGCACATGCGCGAGCACGGCTACAACGGCCTCGACGACACGGATGCCGCATGCACGGCGTATCTCGCGCGTCACGATGCGGCGTTGCGCTACGCAATTACGAATCGCGTCCTGATCGCGCGGCGCATGCTGGCGCGCTGGCGCACCGATGGCCGGTGCGTGCTCGACGTGAACCACAACCTGGTGAGCCGCGCGAGGGTCGACGGCGAGCCGGGCTGGCTGCATCGCAAAGGTGCGACGCCGGCCGACGCGGGGCCGGTCGTCATTCCCGGATCGCGCGGCGACTACAGCTACCTCGTCGCGCCGGTGCGGCCCGACGATGCGGCCAGCCTGGCGTCGCTGGCGCACGGTGCGGGCCGCAAGTGGGCGCGCGGCGACTGCAAGGGGCGCCTCGAACGGCGCTTCACGCCGTCGCAGCTCACGCGCACGCCGCTCGGCAGCCACGTGATCTGCGAAGACCGCGAACTGCTGTACGAGGAAGCGCCGCAGGCCTACAAGCCGATCGACAGCGTCGTCGACGCGCTCGAAGCGGCCGGGCTGCTGCGCAAGCTGGCGCGGCTCGCGCCGGTGCTGACCTACAAGACGTCCGGGGAGGCTGGCCGATGCTGATGCAGATTTCTTCGGCGCACGGCCCGCTCGAATGCCAGCTGGCCGCGGCCAATGCGTTGCGGCGGCTGCAGGCGGAAGCCGACGCGCAGCGCGTCGTCGTCACCGTGCTCGATGCGCAGCCGGGCGAACGGCCCGGCACGCTGCGCTCGGCGCTGCTCGACCTCGACGGCGAAGGTGCGCAGGCGCTCGCGGACCGCTGGACGGGCACGCTGCAATGGATTTGCGCGAGCCCGTACCGGTTGCGCCATCCGCGCAAGAACTGGTTCATCGGCGTCACGCGCTGCGCCGACGCGCAGCCGCTGCCGGATGGCGACGTGCGGTTCGAAGCGATGCGCGCACGCGGGCCGGGCGGCCAGCACGTGAACAAGACGAGCTCCGCGATTCGTGCGACCCATGTCGCGACCGGCCTGTCGGTGCGCGTGGAAAGCGAGCGCAGCCAGCACGCGAACAAGCGCCTGGCGCTGCAGTTGCTGCAGGTTCGACTGCAGCAGGAGGCCGACCGTCACGCATCCGATGCGCGCCGGCAGCGGCGGATGCAGCACTTTGCGCTGGAGCGCGGCAACCCCGTGCGCGTGTTTTACGGGGCGGCGTTCGTGCCGGCCGACTGAGCGCGAACGCCTGGCCGCCGGTGGCTTTAGCGCCGGCGGCCAGGCCATCGGCCTCATGGTTTTCCCGGCCTGCCGGTTGCGCGAGCGCGCAATCGGCGCCGGTGCATGACCGCGCGCCAGGCAGGCTGCACGGGCCTGCCGCGTGCATGCCGGTTGCCGCGTGTTCCGCACCCTTTCTGCGCAGGAAAGGACGCTTGAGGCATCCGCAATTATCACGTGCCGTGGATTTGCCCACCATGTGTCGAACGATCGGTACAGCCCGCCTATTCGGCCCTTTCACTGGCCTTGCGGTGCCTGCCGCCACGTCGTGCGACCGGATGCAGCGCGCCGGTTGCGAACGGCCGGGCCTCGCGCCACGGCGTATCGATAATCAGGAGACACGATGAACAGCCATTCCCTCGATCTCGGCGGCAGCGCGGGCGAACCCGCGTCCGCACGGCCGCCGGCCACTGCCGCCGGCGCCGATGCGTCGGCCCTCCCCGGCCGCCGCGTCACGCTCGGCGATTTCATGGACGACCTGCCGGTCGGCGCGTTGCACCGGTTCGTCGTCTGGGTGATCGGCATCGGGCTGTTCTTCGACATGTACGAGATCTTCCTCGTCAGCACGATCGGTTCCGCGTTGCAGAACGAATACGGGCTGAGCCGGCAGAGCACCGATTTCAAGCTGCTGCTCGCATCGGCGTTCATCGGCATGTTCGTCGGCGCGATGTGCCTCGGCAGCCTCGCCGACCGCATCGGCCGGCGCAAGGCGTTCCTGCTGACGCTCACGTGGTACAGCGCATTCTCGCTGGTCGGCGCGTTTTCGGTGAATGCCGACATGCTCGTCGCGTGCCGGTTCCTGACCGGCATCGGCGTCGGCGCGATCTATCCGGTTGCCGACAGCTTCCTGTCCGAGATCCTGCCGAAGGAAAAGCGCGGCAGGCTCGCCGCGTGGGCCTATACGACTTCCTATGTCGCGGTGCCGCTCGTCGGGTTTCTGGCGCTGTGGTTGAACCCGCTTCATGTCGGCGGCGTGGCCGGCTGGCGCATCATCCTCGCGATCGGCAGCCTCGGCGCCGTGTACGTGCTGTTCGTCCAGCATCGGCTGCCGGAGAGCCCGCGCTGGCTGCTCGCGCAGGGTCGCAGCGCCGACGCGCATGCGGCATTGCGACGCTTCGCGGAAGGCACCGCCGTGCGCGTGCCCGAGCAGTTCGCGGAGCCGGTCGAGCCGCAACGGCCGCTCGGGCTTGGCGAGCGTATCGCGCTGCTGCGACGCGAACCGTACGGCGCGCGCTACGTGATGCTCGCGATCTTTCACCTGTTTCAGGGCTTCGGTTATTACGGGTTCGGTACGCTGGCCGGCACGGTCGTGAAAAGTCGCGGCTTCGACGTGACGGACAGCACGCTGTTCATCGCGCTGTCGTTCATCGGCTATCCGATCGGCTCGCTGCTGTCGATTCCGTTGCTCAACTGGATCGAGCGACGCACGCTCGTGATCGTGTCGATCCTGTCGATCGCCGCGTTCGGGCTGTGCTTCGCGTATTCGGGCAATACCGTGCTGATCGTCGGCTTCGGGTTCCTGACGACCTGTGCGTCGAACGTGTTCAGCAACGCGTATCACGTGTACCAGGCAGAGATTTTCCCGGCGCGGGTGCGCTCGACGGCGATCGGCAGCACCTATGCGCTGTCGAGAATCGTCAGCGGGGTGTTGCCGTTCGTGTTGTTGCCGGTGCTCGGCGGTTATGGCGCGGGTGCGATGTTCGGGGTGATCTCGGTCGCGCTCGGTATCGTCGCGGTCACGCTGCGCGTGCTCGGGCCGCTGACTACGCGGCGCAGCCAGGATGAGATCAATCCGGTTTGAGCGGTTGGCGCCGAGGGGACGCGGAAACGCGCTCCCTCGTCACGATTGATGTTTCGCGGTATCTGTCGCTTGCAGATCCATTGAAGTCGTTCGGCCTACCGGGAAGCGGACGCTCGACGCAACCTCAGATCTCGACCGTGATCGACCGCATGACAACCCCTGTACCGCCGGCCATCAATCGCGAGATCCTGCCACCGTCGACATCAAGGAGAACCTTGACGACGCTCGGCGAAGGTTGGGGCATCAAGTGCCCTTGTTCAATGGTGATTTCCGTGTCGCCTGCCCCCATCCGCTCGTACAGCAAGCACGCCAGCGGCCCGGCTGCGGTTCCTGTCGCCGACTCCTCGGCAATGCCGAAACGCGGCGCGAACATGCGGGCTCCTGCATGGCGACCAGGTATTTTCGTCGTCGTCGAGAATACGTAATAGCCAATCAAGTCGAGATCGTCGCTGATCGATTCAATCGCGCGCGGGTCCGGACGAATCGCTGCCACGGACTGCTCGTCGGGCAATGCAATCATCAGAAAGCTGTTGCCGGTATTGACGACGGTCGGGCTTTCGACACGATGGATCTGGGCAGTCGATACGCCAAGCGATTGAGCGATTTTCGCGGAGAACGGGGAGTCCGCTCCGATTGAGCGATAAGTTGGGGAACGCTGCTCCATTAGAACGGTATCGCCATCGATCACGATGTCTCTGCATCCGTCGATCGTCTCTTTCGACGACTTGCCGTCACCTACCCTGCCGATTGCTCTCAAGAGGGAAAATGTGGCGATCGTGGCATGACCGCAATGAGCGATCTGTCGCGTCGGCGTGAAAAATTCCAGCTTGACCGTTGCGATATTCGATTTCGATACGAATGCGGTTTCCGACAATGCGGCCTGCTGGGCAACATGCAGCTTCTGGCCTGCGGTCAGCGCATCGGCATCGATCACCACGCCCGCAGGATTGCCCCCGGCTTTTCCGTCCGTCAACGCATTGACGATCTGAACTTCAACTCGCACTAGTCCTCCCGATGAACGAACCTCAAACGAAGCGCGACGAACACATGCGTTCGTGTCATTGATCGGCGATCTTACGGTCGGCGCCGACTGACTGCAACCGGCCAAGGCGGCGCAATCGGCAGAGACCTGCCAACCGGTACTTTCCTGCCTAATCGTTGCTCGTGGTGGGGCGAGAACCATACAAGCGTCGAGTCGACCCATTCGCAATCCTCGTTCAGTCGACATTGACAGACGGAATCTTGTGAATTCACGAGCGGAACGTCAATCTTGATTTGAATAATCGATCTGCTTTCGATTGACCGTGTGCCGAAATCGCGTCGAGAACCCTCGAATGGTCAAAGCATCTTGTCGGAAACAGGGACTCGGAGGCTGCCCCGCCTCACCGCGCCGACATGAAATCGAACAGCTTCGCGATATCGGTCGTCAGCACGGCGCCCGCCCTCACCCCCACCCACAGCGTTCTCGTCGCCCACGCATCGTCGAGCTTCACGACCCCGAGCCGCGCCGCGCGCTCGCCGGTCACCGCATCGCGCGGCAGGATGCCGATACCGAGCCCCGCCTCGATCATCCGGCTCACACCGTCGAAATTCGATACCTGGATCCGCAGCTTCAGCGAGCGCTCGACCGCGAACGCCGCGTCGGTCATGCGCGCGAGCAGCGAGCTGCCGTCACTGAGCCCCACGTAGTCCTCGTCGAGCGTATCCGCGAAGCGGATGCTGCCGCGCGCGGCGAACCGGTGCGTGCGCGGCACGAGCAGCACGAGCTCGTCGCGCCGGTACAACCGCCGTTCGATGCCGGGGGCCGGCACGTTGTCGGCGAACACGCCGAGATCGGCCTTGCCGGACGCGAGCGCGTCGACGATCTCGTGGCTCAGCCGTTCCTCCAGGCTGACCTTGATGCCCGGATGGTTGGTGAGGAACGCGGCGAGATCGGCGGGCAGGAACTGCACGATCGCGGACGTGTTGGTCCACACGTGGATGTGACCGCGCACGCCGGCGACGTAATCGCTCATCTCGTGCGCCATCCGGTTGACCTGCTCGATCACCTTCGCCGCATGGTCGAGCAGCGCGCGGCCCGCGGGCGTCAGCTCGACACCGCGCGCATGCCGGACGAACAATGCACTGCCCGTCACGCTTTCCAGCTCGGCGATGCGCTTGCTGACCGCGGACAGCGTGAGCTGGCCGTGTTCGGCCGCTTTCGTCAGGCTGCCGTGCTCGGCGACGAGCGCGAACACGCGCAGCGACTGCAGATCGAAATGAAGCGGGTTCACCATGTCGTGGGTCCTGGGAAGGCCGTGCCGGCGCCTGCCGTCGGCGCGGCGGCCTGACGCCGATCATACGCCCGGCCGCCCCCGCGCGATACGGCGCGCCTAGCGCGGCGCGATCGACAGCAAGGCGGTGAGCATCGCACCGTCCGGCTTCTCGAGATCGTCGAGCACGTCGAAGTGCTGCATGCCGGGCAATCCTACGTGGACGATTCGTTCGCCGGCCGCTTCGCACGCCGTCGCGTAGTCGCGTGCTTGCCGCACGAGTTCGGGCAACTCGGCTTCGCCGACCGCGACGACCGTTGGCGCGCCGGGCCCGACATGGCGCAACGGGCTGTACGCGTCGACTTCGTGCGCGGTGAGCTGCAGCTTGTCGTTCAGGCAGCACAGCGAGATCGGTTCGAGATCGACGAGCGGACTGATCGCGAGTGCCGACACGACGGCCGGATGCGCGCGGTGCACGGCCGTCAGGTGGCCACCGGCCGAATGGCCGCTCAGGTGGATCGGCCGCTTCGCGGTGCCGAGGCCGTCAGGGTCGTTCGCCAGGTAGTCGAGCAGCGTGCCGATCTCGCCGACGATGTCGGTCATCGTCGCGATCGGCGCGAGCGTGTATTCGGCGAGTATCACGTCGAAACCGCGCGCGAGCGGCCCGCTCGCCGCGTACGCGAAATCCTCTTTCGCGCAGTGCTGCCAGTAGCCGCCGTGAACGAACACGAACAGCGGCGCATCGGGTTGACCGCACGACAGCCAGTCGAATCGCTGCGCGGGTTGCGCGCCGTGACGCAGGTCGCGCCGGACGGACGCGGCTGCATAGAGCGCTGCGCTGCGCGCCTGCATCGACGCGAGCAACGCAGGGAAATCGGGCACCACCTTCGTGTTCAGATAAGCGGCGTCGAGCGCCGCGCGGTCCATGCCGCGATAGAGGATCGTCATCGGGAATTGCCTGGGTCGGGTTGCGCAAGCGCGGACGCAAGCGTTGCGTCCGCTGCGAAGGCGGCTTCTCAGTCGCCGATGCACGCATTATCCGCAGCGCGGCACGGGCCGGCTATCCGGAATCGGCGAGCGCGGAAACCGGCTGTCCGATTTCGGCGGGAGATCGGCGCGGCATGCAGTCGCACCGTGATCAGGTCCGCTCGCGTGAGGGCGAAGCGGCGATACGACGCGGTGGTGCGCCGGTGCTCAGATCAACTCGGAGATCTCGATCAGGTTCAGGTCGGGATCGCGCACGTAGACCGACCGGATCTTCTGCGTCGCGCCCGTGCGCTCGACCGGCCCTTCGACGATCGGCCAGTCGACGCGCTTCAGGTGTGCGATCACGTCGTCGAGCGGCACGGACGCGATGAAGCACAGGTCGAGCGCGCCGGGCACCGGCACATGCGCTTTCGGTTCGAATTCCGCGCCACGCACGTGCAGGTTGATCTTCTGGTTGCCGAAGCGGAAGGCGATCCGGCCGGCGCCGAAGGTTTCGAGCCGCATCTGCAGCACCTCGGTGTAGAAATGCTTCGTCCGGTCGGGATCGACGCAGGTCAGCACGAGATGGTCGAGGTGATCGATCAGCGCCATGAGGTTCGCTCCTGTTCGTGGTTTATGAGAACGCGCGCTGCGCGGGCATGTCGCCGGCGTCCGCGCGCGGCGGCGGATGAAGGTCCGAGCGGCGCCCGGCTTTCAGGATCTGACTCGGCACGTCATGCCCGATCAGCGCGGGCAGCCGTGCCGACGCGGCCAGCACGGCCGCGAGATCGATGCCCGTATCGTAGCCGTCGAGTTCGAGCATATGCACGAGTTCTTCGGTGCATGCGTTACCGGTCGCGCCCGGCGCGTACGGGCAGCCGCCGAGCCCGCCGAGCGACGCGTCGAAGCGGTCGATCCCGGCGTCGAGTGCCGCGAGCGTATTCGCGAGCGCCATCCCGCGCGTGTTGTGGAAGTGCAGCGTGAGTTGCAGCGCGGCGAAGCGTTCGCGCGCCCGTGCCGACAGGTCGCGCACCTGCGACGGAAACGCCATGCCCGTCGTATCGCACAGCGTGAAGCCATGCACGCCGAGATCCGCGAAGCGCTGCATCCATGCGAGTACGCCTTCTGCTGCAACATCGCCTTCCATCGGGCAGCCCATCGCGGTCGACAGCGACACGTTGATCGCGACACCGGTGCCGCGTAACGCATCGATCACGTCGCGCAGTTGTGCGAACGACTGCTCGCGCGTCATCCGCAGGTTCGCGCGGTTGTGGCTTTCGCTCATCGACATCACGAGGTTCACTTCGTCGACCCGGCACGACAGCGCGCGCTCCGCCCCGCGCACGTTCGGCACGAGCACCGTATAGACGACGCCCGGTGCGCGCGCGATGCCGTGCATCACGGCCTCCGCGTCGCGCAACGCGGGGATCGCCTTCGGCGACGTGAACGACGTGACCTCGATCTTCGCGTAGCCGCACGCGCTCAGCGCGTCGACGAGCGCGATCTTGTCGTCGGTGTCGACGAATGCCGCTTCGTTCTGGAAACCGTCGCGCGTCGCGACTTCGTGGAGGTAGAGGCGTTTGCGTTGGCCGCTCATGTTGTCTTCTCCTGTTTCCGCAGCTCAGATCACGCCGCGCGTGCGCCAGTCACCGCGCGTCGCCGCATCGATGCCGAGCGATTCGAGTACCGCGTCGGTATCCGCGCCGAGCGCGGGCGCCGCGTGTTCGATGCGCCCGGGCGTCGCGCCGAGCTTCGGCACGATGCCGGGCACGAGCACCGGCGTGCCGTCGGGCAACGCGGCATCGACGAGCATGTCGCGGGCGCGGTAATGCGGATCGGCCGCGATGTCGGCCACGTCGTAGATGCGCCCGGACGGAATGCGTGCTTCGTTCAGCGCGGCCAGCACGGCATCGAGATCGTGCTGCGCGCTCCATTCGCCGATCGCCGCGTCGATGCGTTCGACCTGCGCGACGCGTCCGTCGTTGTGCGCGAGCGCGGGATCGTTGCCGAGATCGGGCCGGCCGATCAGCTCCATCAGGCGCCGGAAGATGCTGTCGCCGTTGCCGGCGATCAGTGCGTACTTGCCGTCGCGGCAGCGGTACGCGTTGGTCGGCGCGATGCCGGGCAGGCTGCTGCCGGCCGCCTCGCGCACGGCGCCGAACGCCGAGTATTCGGGCAGCAGGCTTTCCATCATGTTGAACACCGACTCGTACAGCGCGACGTCGACGACCTGCCCCTTGCCGCCCTGCTGCTCGCGATGCCGCAGCGCGAGCAGCACACCGATCACGCCGTGCAGCGCCGACAGCGAATCGCCGAGCGAGATGCCGACGCGCACCGGCGTGCGGCCGGGCTCGCCGGTCAGGTGCCGCAGGCCGCCCATCGCCTCGGCGATCACGCCGAAGCCGGGACGGTCGCGGTACGGGCCCGTCTGGCCGAAGCCCGACACGCGCAGCATCACGAGCCCCGGGTTGATCGCGGACAGCGCGTCCCAGCCGAGCCCCCAGCCTTCGAGCGTGCCGGGCCGGAAGTTCTCGATCAGCACGTCGGTTTCCGCGACGAGGCGGCGCACGACGTCCTGCCCTTCGGGCGTGCGCAGGTCGAGCGTGAGCGAGGTCTTGTTGCGCGACTGCGCGGCCCACCAGACCGACGTGCCTTCATGCAGCAGCCGCCATTTGCGCAGCGGGTCGCCGAGCCCGGGCGGCTCGACCTTGAGCACGTCGGCGCCGAATTCGGCGAGCATCCGGCCCGCGAACGGCCCGGCGATCAGTTGGCCGAGTTCCAGCACGCGGATGCCATCCAAGGGGCGTGTCATGGCTGTCTCCAATGAAATCGTGGTGTCGATGAAGGCGATCATGACGGCGTTCGCGCCCGGCGAAAATCGATCGATGCTCAACCAGCCTTTCCGTTTCGGAAAGGCGCGCGTCGCGCTCCTCATGCACGCGTTGCGTCAGCCTTTCCATCCGGGAAAGCGCGCTCGCGCAACGGGCAAACGACGCCACGCGTACCGCCGGCAGAATCGAACCCGTTCCGCGCCCGCCGGGCGCCTGTCAGCGAGACCCGCCATGTTTTCTGCTTCCTCTCCCGCGAAGATCGTGTTTCTCGACCGCGCGACGCTGTCGCCGCACACCGTGTTGAAACCCTTCCCGTTCCCGCACGTATTGCAGACCTTTGACCGGACGGCCGCGCACGAGACGGCCGCGCGCATCGGTGACGCGGACATCGTCGTGACCAACAAGGTGCGGCTCGACGCGGCAACACTCGCCGACGCGCGGCGCGTGCGGATGATCGCGATCGCCGCGACGGGCACCGACATCGTCGATCTCGACGCGTGCGCGGCGCGCTGGCTCGACAGCGGGCAGTTCTGCTTTTTCGATCATCCGATTCGCGACCTGGCCGGCTCGACGCTCGGGATCGTCGGCGACGGCGTGCTCGGGCGCGCGGTGGCCGGCATCGCCCGCGCGCTCGACATGCGGGTGCGGTTCGCGGCGCACGGCGATGCGGCAGGAGACGACTACGCGCCGCTCGACACGCTGCTGCGGGACAGCGACGTGATCACGCTGCACTGCCCGCTCACGCCGGCGACGCGGCACCTGATCGACGCGGCCGCGTTCGCGCGGATGGCGCGCCGGCCATTGCTGATCAATACCGCGCGCGGCGGGCTCGTGGATGAAGGTGCGCTCGTCAACGCATTGCAGTCGGGGCAGATCGCGGGTGCGGGGTTCGACGTGGTCACGCAGGAGCCGCTGCCGGCCGCGCATCCGTTCCACGCGATCCTGTCGCATCCGGCCTTCATCCTGACGCCACACGTCGCGTGGGCGAGTGACGAAGCGATGCAGGCGCTCGCCGATCAGCTCGTGGAGAATGTCGCCGCGTTCGTGGGCGGGATGCCGCGGCATGTAGTGTGACGCGCGTGGCGCATGGCGCTGCGGAAGGTGATGTGAACCGCGCAAACGGAACGGCCCCGCTCGATGGCTCGAAGCGGGGCCGGCTGAATTCGGGGGCTGCTTACGCCAGCGACTCGGCACGTTACGGGTTCGTGCATCCGCCCTATCTTGCGGCCGGTTTCTGAATTCCTGATGGGCTCTACTTTAAGGAATCCAGACGACCAACGATATAGGACAAGTCCGAAACTAAGTGGGGCCAATTCCGGAAACGACCGTTTCGATCGCAGCGCACCGCGACCGACGCGAATCTCAGTAAGCCGACATCTCGACGCAAGGATCGACCTTGGACGGCGAGCAGATGACCGAGTACTTGGCGCTCTCGCGCATCAGCGCTTCGCCTTCGTGCAGCGCGATCTTGATCTCGGGGTGACGCTCGTACGCGAGGAATGCCGAACACACGACGGCGGACATCACGACGAGGGAAAACACAAATTTTTCAAGGGTTTGGAAACGTTCAGGCATGGTTCGACCTATCTCTTAGGCCGTGATTATATCTCGAAATAAGGGTTTTCCCTATAACGCGGCCCGCATACCGAGGATGCGTTCGGTCTTTTGGGCCAGGTGTTCGCGCCCCTTTTCGGCGAATCGGCGTCGAACGCGGGTCGCGCCGGCCGATTGGCGCCACCCCGCCGGCCGTGGTCGTGCCTGCACGGGCGACGGTCATCGATGGCTTGAAGAAACGGAACGATCGCGGCCCGCAAGGACGAAGGCGCATGCCCGCGGAATCAGGGCGCGCCGTGCCGACGGCGCGTCACTGCGGCGCCGACGCGCCGCTCGCCGCATTGCCGGGCCACGCCTTGCCGATCTCGTCGACCAGCGACTTCGCGGTGCCCGTCACGATCGCGGCGTCGACGCCGGACGTCTGCCACGCGCCGTCGGCGGCCTGCACGAACGTCAGGTTCGCGCGCGAAGGCTTGTAGTCGGCATTGCGCCACGTGACCACGACGTCGCACGAGTAGGTGCGATCGCCGAGCTTCTTGCAGTCGCCGTCGGGCTTCGCCGACACGACATCGGCTGAGACGGGCAGCGGCTGGCCGAACAGCGCGTTCAGGCCGCCGTGGTTTTCCGCCTCGAGCGCGCGGCGCACGGCGGCGTCGACGTCGCTCGAGCCGGGGCCGTCGTGGAGCAGGTTGCAGGCAGCCAGCAGCGTCGATGCACCGGCGAGTGTCAGCAGCGTGTGGAACTTCATGGATATCCGTGATCGGGGGAACGCCGCGTAGTCTGCAACGTCCGCGCGCGGTGCGCGGTATCCATTTGTAACCAATTGCACGGAGGCGCGAGCGGCATCGCGTGCCCGAGCGTCGCGCTCGCCTACTGCCGCTCCTGCTTCACGCGGCTGACGAGCTGCGTCGGGCTCACGAACTGCAGCGCGATCACGACCCACACGAGCGTGATGGCCATGTAGATCATCGCCATCGCGTCGATCGACTGCGGCGCGCGCACGCCGGTCGAGAACACCGCGTAATACAGCGCGACGACGAGCGTCTGCGTGCTCGGCCCCGCGGTGAAGAAGGTCAGCTCGAACATCCCGATCGTGCGCACCAGCACGAGCAGCCCCGCCGCGAGCATGCCGGGCACCAGCAGCGGCAGCAGCACGTAGCGGAAATAGCGCCACGTGTTCGCGCCGAAGATGCGCGCGGCGGCTTCGAGATTCGGGTCGATCTGCTCGATGAACGGCGTCATCACGAGGATCACGAACGGCAGCGCCGGCACGAGGTTCGCGAGGATCACGCCCGGCAGCGTGCCCGCGAGCCCGACCTTGTACATCACGGTGGCCATCGGGATCCCGTACGTGACGGGCGGCACCATCAGCGGCAGCAGGAACACCAGCAGCGCGAAGCGCTTGCCGCGAAACTGCACGCGTGCGAGCGCATACGCGGCCGGCACGCCGAGCGCGATCGACAGCAGCACGACCGCGCCGACGACCTCGACGGTCACCCACAGCACGCTCGCGAGCTGGAAGTCCTCCCACGCCTTCGCATACCAGTGCAGCGTGAAGCCCTGCGGCAGCGGCGTGCCGAACCAGCGGGTCGCGATCGAATTCACCGCGACGGTCGCGATCAGCAGCATCACGTTCAGCAGGAAGAACGCCATCAGCCCCCACACGAGCGCCTTCCAGGCGCGGCCGGCGAGATTGCTTGTCATCTTCTGCGGTTTCCTCGCGTCGACGGGGCGCGCATCGGGCGCATCGGGCGTGTCGTGCTTCGGCGGCCAGGTGCGCGCGGCATGATTGTCGGTCGCCATCAGCCCTTGCCTCCCGTCACCGCGCCCGTATAGAAGAAGCGGCGCGCGCCGAGCATCGACGCGACCACCAGCAACTGCACGAAGCCCATCACGATCGCGATCGCCGACGCCAGCGAATAGTCGTAGCTCTCGAACGCGGCTTCCGCCGCCGCGATCGAGATCACGCGCGTGGGCCCGGCCGGCGCGCCGAGCAGCACGGCCGACGGGAACACCGAGAATGCCTGCACGAACGACAGGCATGCGGCCATCGTGAGCCCCGGCACGAGCAGCGGCAGGTAGATCTGCCGGAACTGCTGCCACGGGTTCGCGCCGAGCGTCGCCGCTGCGCGCGCGAGCGTCGGGTCGATGCCGCTGATGTACGACAGCATCAACAGGAACGCGAACGGAAAGCCCGACACGATCAGCGACAGCAGCACGCCCCAGTAGTTGTGCGTGAGGCGCACTTCGTCGGTGTACAGGTGCAGCCCCTGCAGCGCTTGCGGGAACCAGCCGTTCGGCCCGAAATACGTGAGCATCCCGTCGGCGACGAGCACCGTGCCGAGCGTGACGGGAATCACGAGCAGCGTCGTGACGAACTTCTGGTACGGCGAGTGGCGGCGCAGCGCGAACGCGACGGGCACCGCGATGCCGACGTTGAGCAGCGTCGCCGGCACCGCGAGCTTCAGCGTGACGAGCACGGTCGGCCACATCGCCGCGTCGGTGAAGAACTGCACGTAGTTCGCGAGCGCGCCGCCGCCGTTCATCGGCTGGAACGACAGCACGAGGCCGTACGCGAACGGATAGATGAACAGCGCGACGATGAACGCGAGCGCGGGCGTGACGAGCCACGCTTTCGCGTCGCGCGGCGTGCCGCCGGACGCGACCGTGCTCATGCGGCCTCCCGGTATGACGGCGCGGCGGCCGCGCCGCTCATGTCGGCGCTCCCGGGTAGACGAGCGTGCGTGACGGCGCAACGCGCAGCCGCAGCGGCTCGCCTTCCGTGAATTCGCCGGCGACGCGCGCCCAGATCGGGCCGAACGGCGTGACCGCGCGGATCAGCGAATCGCGGCCGCCGTACTCGACCGTTTCGACGGTCGAGTCGAACGCGTTCGTGTTGTCGCCCGCATCGTCTGCCCGCTCGACGTCGTCGGGGCGCAGCGCGACCACGACCTCCTTCGTATCGAAGCCGGCCATCGGCACGCCCGTGACGCGCACGCCACCGGCCGCGACGTTCACGTAATCGCCGGCCATCCCTTCGAGCGTGAACGGCAGCACGTTGCGATAGCCCATGAAGCGCGCGACGTGCAGGTTGTGCGGGCGCGTATAGACGTCCTTCGGCGTCGCGACCTGCTGCACGACACCCTCCTTCATCACGACGATGCGGTCGGCCATCGACAGCGCTTCGTCCTGGTCGTGCGTCACGTAGATCGTCGCGCGTTCGAGCTGCGTGTGGATGCGGCGGATCTCGGCGCGCATCTCGATGCGCAGCTTCGTGTCGAGGTTCGACAGCGGCTCGTCCATCAGCACGAGCGGCGGCTCGATCACGATCGCGCGCGCAATCGCGACACGCTGCTGCTGCCCGCCCGACAGCTGCCCGGGCAGCTTGCCCTCGTGGCCGACGAGCTGCACGAGTTCGAGCGCCTGCTGCGCGCGCCGCCGCGTTTCCTGCTTCGGCACGCCGCGCATCTTGAGGCCGAAGCCGACGTTGTCGAGCACCGACATGTGCGGAAACAGCGCGTAGTTCTGGAACACCATCCCGAAGCCGCGGCGCTCGGGCGGCAGCACGTCGATGCGCGTGTCGTCGAGCCAGATGCCGCCGCGTGTGAGCGGCTGCAGCCCCGCGATGCAGTTGAGCGCGGTCGACTTGCCGCAGCCCGACGGGCCGAGCAGCGCGATGAACTCGCCGCGCCGGATCTCGAGATCGAGCCCGTTCAGCGCGGCGACCTGCGCGCCTTCCGCATTGGTGAAGCTGCGGCACACGCCATCGAGCCGCAGCCGTTCGAAACTGTGCTTCATTGCGCGAACTCCCTCGACGCGGGCGCCGCGGCGCCCGCCGGTCCATGCGTCACTTCGACTTCTGCGATCCGATCTCGCGATCCCACTTCTGGAACGCGGCGACCATCGCCTGCGCGTTGAGCGGCTGCACGTGCGGGCGCTCCGCGAGCAGCTTCGCGTACTCGGGGCGGCCGAATTTCCTGATCACTTCCTGGCTGTGCGCGGGCGCCATCTCGAGCGTCACGCCCTTCACCGCCGGGCCCGGATAGAAGTAGCCGTCGTCGTAGGTCATCGCCTGTTGCGCCGGTTCGAGCAGGAAGTTCATCAGCTTGAACAGCACGTCGAGCTTTTCCTTCGGCACGCCCTTCGGGATCACCATGTAGTGCGCGTCGTTGACCCACGTCATGTTGTCGAAGGCCTGGATTTTGAACTCGGCCGGCACGATGCCGAGCGCGCGCGGGTTGAGGTCCCAGCCGGTGACGGTCACGGTCATGTCGCGCGTGCCCTCGCCGAGTTCCTTCATCACCGCCGACGTGCCGCCCGGGTAGTACGGCACGCAGTCGTTCAGCGCCTTGAGGAACGCCCAGGTCTTGTCCCAGCCGTTGATCGGATCCTGCGGATTCTTGTCGCCGAGCACGTACGGCAGCCCCATCAGGAACGTGCGGCCGGGGCCCGAGTTCGCCGGGCGCGCATAGATCAGCTTGTTCGGATGCGCCTTGCACCAGGCGAGCAGCTGATCGGGTGTCTTCGGCGGGTCGCTGACCTTCGCCGGGTTGTATTCGAGCAGCGGGCCGGCCGGCATGTAGGTGACTTCGAGGCCGTAGCCCTGCGCGAGATCCTGCATCTTGCGCGGGCCGGGCGCGTATTTGTCGAGCACGCCGGGGAGCGCGGCCGCGTCGTCGGGCAGCAGCTTGCGCCACAGGTTCTGCTCGATGCCGGCGGCCAGCGCGTCGGTGCCCGTCAGCACGAGGTCGATGTCGGCGCGCCCCGCCGCCTGCATCGCCTTGATCTTGCCCGGCAACTGCGGCGCGGGCGCGTTCGTGAACGTGACGTTCGAGACGAGGTTCGGGTTCTTGTCCTTGAAGGCTTCGATGGCCTTCTGCGTGAGCTGCAGGTTGCCCGCGACATCGACGATGTTCAGCGAGACGGGGGCGGCGACGGCGGCCGTGGCAGACAGCGTGAAACCCACGGCGAGTGCGATCCGGCGGACACGGCGAGCGATCGGGGTGGCGTTCATGTCTCCTCACTTCGGTCGGTGGATGGGACCTTTCTTTTCAGGAAATCATGACGGCGTTATACGATGTCGGTCAACAAAAAACCACGGCGCGCGGGGCGGGACTTTCCCTGACAAATACCTTCCGTTTGTTGACGATTTGGATGCCGACCGATGCTGGGGCGTCGTGCCGGGTCGATTGTGCTGCGTGTTAAGACGTCGTATCTCGGCGAGCGGCGAAATGGAATCGGTTCAAGGCCGCATCGCGACCCGACGGTGACGGCGCGCGCGCCGGGCGCCCGGTCGGGCGCGGCGCGCGAAAGGCGGGAATATTCAGTCAGTCAGGCCGTGCCGAGAACGGCCACTTCTTCGATCAACCGCTCTGCATCCCGCCACTCGCCATACCCCGACGCCGGGTTCAGGTGCCCGACCTCCCCCAGATCGACCAGCTTGCTCCCCCACCCTGCCGCCAGCGCCTCGACGCGTTCGAAACCCGCGAGCGGATCGTTGCGGCTCGCGGCGACGATGCTCGGAAACGGCAGCCGTTCGGTCGGTATCGGCGTCCAGCCGTTCGCGGCGATCGCATCGGGCGCCGGATAACCGGCGGGCATCGGCGACTCGAGATCGGCCGGCGCCGCGAGCAGCGCGCCGTGGATCTTGCGCGTGGCCCGGCGCGCCCAGTGCACGGTAATCATCACGCCCGCGCTGTGCGCGACGAGGATCACGGGGCCGTCGATCCCGGCCAGCGCCGCATCGAGCGCGGCGACGCGTGCGGCGCGGCTCAGCTTGTCGGCTTCGAGCGGCGCGACGGCGCGCGCGTTCGGCAGGCGCCGTTCGAGGTGCGTCTGCCAGTGGTCTTCGACGTGATCGCGCAAGCCGGGCACGATCAGGATGGTGGGGGCGGTCGTCAGGGTCATGCAGTCTCCGAAGCGGTCAGGAAAGGTGGGACGCGCGCCGGTCGCGTTCGACGCGCGCGAGGTCGGCCACGTAGCTCGCGCGTCCGATCGCGAACAGCACGGCGGCCATGAGCGGCACGACGGGAATCCATTGCAGTGAGCCGACGAGCCCGGCGCGATCGGCGACCCACCCCGTCAGCAGCGGGCCCGGCGCCATGCCGAGCAGGTTGTTGGCGAGCGTGAGCGTCGCGAACGCCGACGCGTGGATCGCGGCCGGCGTCAGGTTCGCGACCATCGCGCCCGATGCACCGGATGCGCCCGCGCCGACCAGCATGCCCACACAGATCAGCGCGAGTTGCAGTGGCCCGGGCGGCAGCCGGAACGCAATCGCGAGGCACACGCCCGTGAGTACGCAATACGCGATCGCGGTCAGCCACTTGCGCTTGCCGTCGGTCTTGCCGACGCGGTCGGTGACGATCCCGCAGCCGACCATCCCGACACCCGCGAGCAGCACGAAGCCGGCCGCGAGCACGGCCGCGCGGTCGGGCGCCATCGCGTAGTAGCGGTTCAGGTAGCTCGGCAGCCACGCGAACAGCGCGCCCGGCACGAACAGGTGCAACCCGCTGCCGAGGTACGCGCAGATCACCGAACGCGATGCGAACAGCCCCGACATCAGCGCGCGCACGTTGCCGCGCAGGTCGCGCGGTGCGCCGGCGTCGCGCCGGCACGGTTCGATCCGATACGCGGCGAGCCGCCGTTCGGTCACGACGCAGCGATACGCGACGAGCAGCACGATGCCGAGCGCGGCCATCACGCCGAACGACCAGCGCCAGCCGAGATGCGCGCCGACCAGCCCGCCGAGCGCCATCCCGAACACGGAGCCGAACGCGCCGCCGGCCATGAATGCGCCGGTCAGCGTCGCGCGCAGCCGTGCCGGAAAGATGCTGAGGATCAGCGCGACGCCGACGCTGCCGTACGCGGCTTCGCCGAGCCCGACGAGGCCGCGTGCGACGAGCATCTCCGCGTAGTTCGTCGACAGCGCGCAGCCGAGCGTCGCGACGCTCCACAACGCGGCCATCAGCACGATGCTGCGCACGCGCCCGAAGCGGTCGGCGAGTACCGACAGCGGGAACGTCAGCAACCCGACCAGCAGCGCGACGACGCCGGACAGCGAACCGAGCTGCGTGTCCGACAGCCCCCACGCGTGCTTGAGCAGCGGGAACACGGCATTGAGCACCTGCCGCGACATGTAGTCCGACAGCAGCAGGCCGACGGTCAGGCCGAACACGAGCCACGCATACGCGGGCGCGCGCCGGCCGGCGGCGGCGACGTCCTGCATCGACGGCTCGACTTGATGGATCAGCATGCGTGTCTCCTCCGGCGCCGGAGGTCGTGCTCCGGCGCGGCTTGCGTGGCACCGCTCCGTTGACCGGAGTCCGCTCCCGCGCGCTGCGCAGGGGTGGTGCCACGCCACAACGATCGGCGGGCGGCGGCCGTGACGACCGCCTGCCCGGGTGCGAGGCGCGTCAGGCGGCCCGCAGCGGCACGTTCACCTGGCCGGGGCGGCGGTTCGGCGCCATCCCGAGGTGCGCCAGCGTCTCGTCGATGCCGTCGTACTGCACGCCGATCCGGTAGATCGCCTTCGCCTCCTTGCCGGTGGCGATGTCGCGGCCGAGTTCGCGCGCGATCCGTGCGCACTGCTCGACCTGCTGCACCGACGTCATCCGGTTGCCCTTCTGGTCGATGATCGTGTCCTCGATCCCGCAGCGCGGATGCAGGCCCAGCGCCATCGCGACCGTGTTGATCGGCAGGACGTTCTTCATCAGCGATTCGAGCGTGATGCACGCGCCGTCCGGGCAGCGCCGCACGAATTCCATGAAGTTGTACGGATTCGGGCCGTCGAAGCCGCCGCCGATGCCGACCCACGTGACGTTCAGCGGGCCGCGATAGACGCCGCGGCGGATGATCCGCTCGAGCGTTTCCAGCGCGTGCATGCCGGTGAGCTGGAAATGCGGCTGGATGCCGGCCGCCTGCAGGCGGCGCAGGTGTTCGTCGACCCAGCCGGGGCCGGCCGGCACGGTCATCTCGCGGTACGCGTC
Organism: Burkholderia sp. AU6039; assembly: GCF_002223365.1. Classification (NCBI taxonomy): domain Bacteria; kingdom Pseudomonadati; phylum Pseudomonadota; class Betaproteobacteria; order Burkholderiales; family Burkholderiaceae; genus Burkholderia; species Burkholderia sp. AU6039. The sequence continues at coordinate 1,388,246 of NZ_NKFK01000003.1, read as the reverse complement.
CCAGTACGCGGCTTCGTTCAACGACGTGCCGGCGATGTCCTGGCGGTTCATCAGCTCGGTGATGTTCATCTGCACGGTGTTGATCGCGACCGTCACCTGGTCGGGCTTCGGCGTCAGCTCGGCAAGCATGTGGCGCGTGTCGTCGGACAGCCATTTCGCGTCCGCCCCCTCGCCTTCCGGCGCGAACGAGATCGAGCCGCCCACCTGCAGGATCATGTCGGGCACCGCCTCGCGCAGCCGGCCGAGCAGTTCGTTGAACTTCGACAGCCGCTTGCTGCCCTTGCCGTCGAGCTCGCGCACATGCATGTGCAGCACGGTCGCGCCGGCGTTGTAGCAGTCGACGGCCTTCTGCACGTGCTCGTCCATCGTCACCGGAATGTCTTCCGGAAAATCGGCCGGCATCCATTCGGGGCCGTACGGCGCGACCGTGATGACCACCTTGTCCTGGTTTTCCGGGTGCAGCGAATCGTCGAGAAATTGCATGTCGTCCTCCAGTGGAAATCGTTGTATTGCGGGCGTACGGGCGTGCGTATCCCGCCGCGCCGGGCGGCGGGCCCGGCGCGTTGCATGGGGTTTCAGAGATGGGCTACGGTGTTGGCGGGCTCAGAACGGCACGTCGCCGACGATGCCCGCGCGCTCCATCTGGCGCACGCACGGCGGGTAGTCCATCACCGCGTAGTGCTGGGTGCTGCGGTTGTCCCAGATCGCGACGCTGTGCTTCTTCCAGCGCCAGCGCACCTGGTACTCGGGGATGTACGCCTGGCTGACCAGGTATTGCAGCAACTGGCCGGCGCCGGGATTCGCGTCCTGCCCGACCCGCACGCGCGCCGGCGTGTGGAAGTTGGTGAAATGCGTGGTGAACGCATTCACGTACAGCACCTTCTCGCCGGTTTCGGGATGCGTGCGCACGACCGGATGCTCGGCGTCCGGGTACTGCGCCTTCAGCGCGAGGCGCTTGTCGATCGGCATCGCCGCGCCGAAGCTCGCCTCGATGCTGTGGCGCGCGCGCAAGTCGTCGATCTGCTGCTTCACGTGTTCAGGCAGGCGCTCGTAGGCGAGCACCATGTTCGCCCACATCGTGTCGCCGCCAACCGGCGGACCGTCGATGCAGCGCAGCACGCAGCCGAACGGCGGCGCCACGCGCCAGCTCGCGTCGCTGTGCCACGCATTCTCGTAGCGGTCGTTCGGCTGGTCGGGCGACTTGTAGATCCGCACGAGCCCCGGATGCTCGGGATCGCTGCCGGCCACCGGATGATCCTCGAGCTCGCCGAAGCGCCGCGCGAACGCGACGTGCTCGGCGCGCGTGATGTCCTGGTCGCGCAGGAACAGCACGCGATGGCGAAGCAGCTGCACGCGGATCTCGGCGAACAGGCCGTCGTCGTGCACGGCGTCGGCGAGGCTCACATCCAGCAGTTCCGCGCCGATCGCGCAGGTCAGGGGTTCGACTCGCATGCGCGTCTCCTCAGACGATGAACACCGACGAACCGGTCGTCTTGCGCGATTCGAGATCGCGATGCGCCTGCGCGGCGTCCTGCAGCGCGTAGCGCTGGTTGATCTCGATCCGGATCCGGCCGGCCGCGACGTGCGCGAACAGTTCGCCGGCCAGGTCGTTCTTCTCGGCCGGATCGGCGATGTAGTCGGCCAGCGCCGGGCGCGTCAGGTACAGCGAGCCCTTCATCGCGAGGCGCTGCGGATCGAACGGCGGGATCGGGCCCGACGCGGTGCCGACGCACACCATCAGCCCGCGCCGCTTCAGCGAATCGAGCGAGCCTTCGAAGGTGTCCATGCCGACGCTGTCGAACACGACGTCGACGCCCGCACCGTCCGTCAGCTCGCGCACGCGCTTCGCGACGTCCTCGCGGCTGTAGTCGATCGTGTGGTCGCAACCGTGTGCGCGGGCGATTTCGGCCTTGTGCTCGCTGGAGACGGTGCCGATCACCTTGAGCCCGAGCAGCTTCGCCCATTGCGACACGATCAGCCCGACGCCGCCGGCGGCCGCGTGCAGCAGGATCGTGTCGCCCGGTGCGAACGCATGGATGCGGCGCAGCAGGTAGGCCGACGTCAGGCCGCGCATCGTCATCGCCGCGGCCGTTTCGCACGTGATGCCGGCCGGCAGCCGCACGAGCGGCGCGGCGGGAATCAGCCGTTCGGTGCTGTACGCGCCGAGCGTGTTCAGGAAGCCCGTGTAGGTCACGCGGTCGCCGACGGCGACGTTCGTCACGCCCGGGCCGACCGCTTCGACCACGCCGGCCGCCTCGACGCCGAGGCCGGCAGGCAGCGGCACCGGATACAGGCCGCTGCGGAAGTACGTGTCGGCGAAATTCAGGCCGACCGCGTCGTGCCGCAGGCGCACCTGGCCGGGGCCCGGGTCGCCGAGGTCGACTTCCTCCCAGCGCAGGACTTCGGGGCCGCCGGTTTCGTGGAATCGCACTGCATGTGCCATCTTTGTTCTCCGTAGGGTGTCAGTCGGATGCGAGTTGCGCATCGTCGGGTTCGTTCGGTTCGTTCGCGCGTGGCGGCGTCGCGGCTGCGCCGTCCGCCAGCGATTCATCCAGTCCGGCCCAGTCCGCGTCGCCGAGATAGCGCCGCGCGGCCGGGAAAATCACGCCTTCCATGCGCCCCATCTGCTCGAACGCGCCGTGCGCATAGCGGGCGAGCGCCGTGTCGAACGCGGCCGACGGCAGCCCTTCCGCGGCCATTCGCATGAGCGCATCGAGCGCTTGCGCATCGCGCTGCCGCTGGCGGTCGAGTTCGTCCAGTTCGGCCGCGACGCACTCCGCACGGATGCGCAATGCCGCGAACAGGCGCGCTTCGGCGGCCGTGCCGAACCGGGCGTGCTGCAGGGCGGCGAGCGATGCCAGCGCCTCCTGCGTGTCGGCCGCGCGCTGTTGCGGCACGTCCACGCCCGTGTGCAAGCTCGAAGCCATCAGCGCACTCAGCCACCCTTCGACCGCACGATGCGCATCGAGGCAACGCGCCATCACGCGCGCCTCGGCAGGCGTGCGCCGCGACGTGCACACGAGCACCGGCACGCCGCTCGTCGCGAGCAGGTGCCGCCGTTGCGCGCAGGCCGCCGCATCGGCTTCGTGCGGCAGCGCCGCGACGCCGATCAGGTCGCAGCCGAGTTCGGCCGCCAGCGCACCGGGCGCTGCGTCGCCGGCCCCCGGATGGCCTGCCCCCGGATGGCCGGCCCCCGCGATCGCATGAGACAACCCCTGTGCGCGTGCGGCGGCTTCCACTTTCGCACCGTGCTCCGGCAGCCGCGCTCCGGATAAACGCGAGTCCGGCGCGGCGCCGGTCAGCATGAACGTGACCCGGGCGCCGACCGCACGCGCCAGTTCGAGCGCATGGCCGATCGCGTCGATGCCGCCGGGCGAGCCGTCGACCGTCACGAGCAGATGGCGGTACATCGTGCCGCTCCGCTTATCCGGCGAGCGGCGCGCTGCGCCGCGTGCCGGTCGATACGATCTTCATGGGTGGGCTCCTCGTGGTGTTCGTCATGCATCGGAACCCATGCTATCGATGCGGTGCCGGTGCGGCCCCACTCGTCGCGGGGGGGATTGACGCGCGAACGCGGTTCGGCCGATCCTTCCCCCCACACCCACCCCGGACGCTGGCCCGCACGGCACCGCCGGAATCCGACTGCTGCCCCGATGGCCCACCCACCCGATCGCGCCGACGTGCCTCCCACCGAACTGGTCCTGAAGACGACCGCGCCGCGCGTGCCGGCGCAGTTGCTGGCCCGCGCGCGGCTGAGCCTCGCCGCACCCGCTTTCGACGGCCGGCCGGTTACGCTCGTGCAGGCGCCGGCCGGTTACGGCAAGACGTCGCTGCTCGCGCAATGGCGCCGCGAAACCCTCGCGCTCGGCCGTGCGGTCGTATGGCTGTCGGCCGACGAGCGCGACGATGCGGCGCGGTTGCTGCAAGGGCTCGTGCAGGCGGTGCGGACCGGTTGCGCACGGCCCGGCTTCGGGCGCCTGATTCCGGTCGGCGCGGCCGACGCGGCGCGTGCGCTGGAGGGCGTGACCGCGTGGCTGGCCGAGGTCGCGCAGTTGTCGATCGATGCGCTGCTGATCGTCGACGATGCGGAGCGGTTGCCGCCCGCCGGCCTCGATGCGCTGACCTACGTGCTGCACAACGCGCCGCAAAACCTGCATGTCGTGGTTGCCGCGCGGCGCGGGCTCGATCACGTGGCCGGCGACCTGCTCGCCGGCGGGCAGTGCACGCTCGCGGGCCCCGACTGGCTGCGCTTCACGCTCGACGAGACGATCGCGCTGGTCGGCGCGCGCTTTGCGCAGCGGGTCGATGCCGACGCGTGCGCGCGGCTGTTCGAACGCGTCGACGGCTGGCCGCTCGGCCTGCAGCTCGCGATGGCCGCGATGGCGCGTTCGGCCGATCCGCGCCAGGCGGTCGACGCACTCGCCGCCCGCGTGGACGGCACGCGCGACCGGCTCGTCGAGCTGCTGCTCGCGAACCTGTCGGCCGACGACACTGCGTTCCTGACGCGCACGAGCGTCGCCGATCGCCTGCATCCGTCGCTGTGCGCCGCGCTGCTCGACGACGCAGGCGCACCCGACCGTCTCGCCCGACTCGCACGCGACACGCCGCTGTTCATTGCGTCGGACGATTCGGACTGGTGCCGGCTGCATCCGCTCGTGCGCGACACGCTGCGCGACCGCCTGGCCGCGGGCCCCGACGCCGAGCGCAGCGCGCTGCATGCGCGGGCGGCTGCCTGGCTCGACGCGCACGGGATGACCGAGGAAGCCGCGCGCCACGCGTATGCGGCCGGCCAGTTCGAGGTCGCGTACGCGCTCGCGCAGCGTTGCCTCGAGGATGCGATCAAGCAGGGCCGCATCAACGACGTGCTCGACTGGCTCGCGCTGCTGCCCGATGCGGAGCTCGACAAGCGCCCGACGCTGCGCGTCGCGGTGGCCTGGGCGCTGGCGCTCGGCGAGCGCCATGTCGAGGCGCAACGCCAGATCGCGGGCATCCTCGCGGATCCTGACACGCCCGCGGCGATGCGCTACGAATGCGCGCTGATCCTCAGCGCGGCCGCGTATTACGCCGACGAAATCGACCGCTTCGTCGAGCTGTTCGAGCCGTGGGCCGACTTCACGCCGCCGGCGGCGACGTGGCTCGCGCAAATGCACGCGAACCGGCTGTCGGCGCGCGCGATCATCGTCGGCGAACCGGCGCAGGCGCGCCGCTTCCAGCACGCGGCGCCGCGCGGCGAGACGGCGGCCGGGTTCGGCTACGTCGCCCGCTGGGGCGAGCTGATCACGGGCCTGAGCTACCTGCGCGAGGGCCAGGTCCGGCTGGCCGACGACGCGCTGTCGCCCGCGCTGGCGCGTGCGGAAGCCGATCTCGGGCGCCGCCATCCCCTCACCTGCATGCTCGCGGCGATGTGCGCGGCGCTCGCGTACGAGGCCGACCGCGTCGACCAGGCCGCCGCACTGCTCGCAAACCGGCTCGATGTGCTCGAACACGCGGGCACGCCCGATACCGTGCTGCTCGGCTATCGCACCGCCGCGCGCATCGCGCTGCTGCGCGGCGTCGAGCACCGCGCGATCGACCTGCTCGAAGCGCTCGACGCGATGGGTGTCGCGCGCCGCCTGCCGCGCCTGTCGGTCGCGAGCCTCGCCGAACAGGTGCGCATTCATGCGGCGCGTTATCGCGAAGCGACCTGCCACGCGCTCGTCGAGCGGATCGATGCGATCGCCGCGGCCGAGTTTCCGTCGCACGGGCCGTTGTGGCGGCGCCCCGTCGTGTTGCTGCAGGCCACCGCGCACGCGGGTGCCGCGCTGGCCGCGCGCCGCTGGGACGACGCGAGCGCGGCGCTCGACGAAGCCGCCGTGCTGGCCCGCGAAATGAGCATGGGGCAGGCGCGCATCGAGATCATGGCGCTCAGCGCGTTCGCGCGCGAACAGTCGTGCGGCGGCGGCCGTGCGTTGCTCGACGAAGCGATGAACCTCGCGGACCTGTTCGGGCTGACGCGCACGCTCGCCGATGCGCATCCGGCCATCGCCGACTGGGCGCGCCGTGCCGGCGACGAAGCGGCCGCCGGCGCCGGCCCCGCGCGGCACGCGCTGCCGCAGCCACGCATCGTGCCGCCCGCCCCGCGCGTCGCGGCCAGCCCGCGCGCGGTGCCGAGCGTCGTGCTGACGCCCAAGGAGCGCGCGATTCTCGAGCTGCTTGCGCGCAACCTGTCGAACAAGGAGATCGCGGTGGCGCTGGCCGTTGGCGAGGAAACCGTGAAGTGGCACCTGAAGAACCTGTTCGGCAAGCTCGACGCCAGTTCGCGCAAGCATGCGGTGCGCCGCGCGCTGGTGCTGGGTCTCCTCGAAAGCGCGCCCTGACGTCGTAACGCCGGTTTCGCCAGTCGGGCGCATCGTCGCGCCCGCTTTCCTTCGATTCTCCGCAACCCTGCCCCCCGCGCATGGGGGGGAGCGGCCGCCCGCCGTTGCGTAGTCTTTCCGCACGGCTCAGGCGGGCGTCGCCTGTCACACCTTCCCGCTAGCCTCCCTGCTTCACCCGGACGGGCTCGACCCCGTCCGGTCCAATACGACCCTGGAGACTTCGATGAAGACGAAACTGGCCGCGCTCGCGGCGCTTGCCGGCTGTTCGGCGCTCGCGCATGCGCAATCCTCCGTCACGCTCTACGGCGTGATCGACTCGGGCCTGCTGTACCAGAGCACGTCGGCGGCGTCGTTCAGCCCGACCGCGCCGAACACGGGCAAGGTGTTCCGCATGAAGGACGGCGGCATCTACTCGAGCTTCTGGGGCATCAAGGGCAGCGAGGACATCGGCGGCGGCTACAAGGTCAACTTCAAGCTGCAGGGCTCGTTCGACAGCGGCAGCGGCAAGCTGCAGCTGAGCGATACGCCGGGCGCCGTCGCGATCTTCAACCAGGTCGCGTCGCTCGGCGTGTCGGGCCCGTTCGGCACGTTCACGGCCGGCCGCCAGATCGTGCCGATGATCTACGCGATGGCCGACACCGACGTGCGCAACGCGCAGTTCTTCGGCAGCGTGCTGATCGCGTGGCTCGGCCTGAACACGGCGGCCGGCTGGTCGGGAACGAGCACCAACGCAGCGATCGGCGCGCTGTACGACAGCAATGCGCTCGTCTACCAGTCGCCGACCTTCGCGGGTGCGTCGATCGCGCTCGAATACGCGCCGGGCGGCGTGGCCGGGCAGTTCCAGGGCGGCACGCGCGAGTCGGTCGTGCTCAGGTATGCGAACGACGGGCTGAACGCTTCGGCCGCCTACTACAACGGCCACGACACGAGCCCGGTGCCGGGCGTCGCGCCGACCGGCGTCGACAACAACCGTTTCATCTACGTCGGCGCGAAGTACACGATCCACGATTTCTCGGTGTCGGCGTCGTACGGCAACGGCCGGAATCCGTCGCATGCGGACAAGGTGAACCTCGACATGCTGTCGGCCGGCATCGGCTATCGCTTCACGCCCGCGCTGCAGGTGACGTCCGCGGTGTATTACCTGAAGGATCGCAACGTCTCGGCGAACAAGTCGACGGCGGTCGTGCTCGCGGCCGACTACAGCCTGTCGAAGCGGACGATGGTCTATGCGCAGGTCGGCCACGTGAACAACCGCGGCACGATGGACCAGATGCTCGTGTACGGGCAGCCGGTTGCGCCGGGCGTCGGCACGACGGCCGCGATGATCGGGCTGCGGCACAACTTCTGAGTGCGCCGGGAGACCGGCAAGGAGCAGGTGGTGCAAGTCCACTGCGATGAAGGCGTAGCGAACCACATTGGCCCCGAGCCGTGCGACGGCCGCCGCGAGGCGACCGGCGAAGCGTCGGTAGGGGAACGTGCGGGCCAGCCATTGAGCCGCGATAGTTGTGTTATTCCGGGTGCCGACGCGGTTCAGAACGCGGAAGGCAACACGAAGAGGTGCGCAAGCGCGAGTGCCTCGACGACCCGGCGTGGTCGGAGAACCTGGCACGTACGGACGCTCTTTGCGCGGGAACCGGGAGGTCTCTCGTTCGGCCAACTGCAGCATGGGTTGGTCCGCGTCGGGAAGGCGAGGAGCCGTAGCCGATGATGAACGGACGAGAGAAGTCAGACTCCGCCATAGTAGCGAGGAAGCCTGCGAACAACGCCGGGAAGCCGGCTGCGGAGTGGGTGGAGCCAAGGGCGGGGACCAAGAGGAGCACGGGTCAGTCGCACACGTGCCGGGCGCAGAACCGGGCAAGCGTGTCACAGGGGCTGGACCGTGTACGGCAGGCTGCAAGGCAGCGGAAGAAGGAACGGTTCACCGCGCTGCTGCACCACGTCACGATCGATCGCCTCAGGGCGTCGTTCTTTGCGCTCAAACGCAATGCGGCCCCTGGGGTGGACGGTTTGACCTGGCGGTACTACGAGGCAGGACTGGAAGACCACCTCCAGCGCCTGCACGCGCGAGTACACAGTGGAGCGTACCGGGCACTACCCGTACGGCGACAGTACATACCGAAGCCGGATGGCAAACAGCGCCCGCTGGGGATTGCCGCGCTGGAAGACAAGATCGTCCAGCGCGCGGTGGTCGAAGTGCTGAACGCGATCTACGAGGGGGACTTCCTCGGATTCTCGTACGGGTTCCGGCCCGGGCGCAGTCAGCACGATGCGTTGGACGCGTTGGCGACAGCGATCACCGGCACCCCGGTGAACTGGATTCTGGACACCGATCTCAAGAGCTTCTTTGATTCGGTCAGTCAGGAATGGCTGGTCCGTTTCATTGAGCACCGGATCGGCGACCAGCGCATCATCCGTCTTGTGCGTAAGTGGCTCAAGGCGGGCGTGCTGGAAGACGGAGAGCTAAGCGTGAGTGAGACAGGCACTCCGCAGGGATCAGTGGCCTCGCCACTGTCCGCGAACGTGTACCTACACTACGTCTTCGATCTCTGGGCCAATCGTTGGCGGCGGCGGGAAGCCAAGGGCAACGTCATCATTCTGCGATACGCAGATGATGTCGTGGTCGGCTTCGAGCACGAAGCCGACGCACGGCGCTTCTGGGATGCGATGCGTTCGAGGCTGGAGGAGTTCGCGCTTGCGCTTCACCCGGACAAGACGAGGCTGCTGGAGTTTGGTCGCTATGCAGCGGCAAATCGCCAACACCGCGGTCTTGGTCGGCCGGAGACCTTCGCCTTTCTAGGCTTCATCTTTATCTGCGGCAGATCGCGCCGTGGTGCCTTCCAGCTTCAGCGGAAGACCCGAGGCGATCGCATGCGGGCGAAGCTCAGGGGGATCAAGGAGGAACTACGGCGGCGTATGCATGAACCGATCCCAGTGCAAGGGAAATGGCTTGGGCAGGTGGTGCGCGGCTACTTCGCGTACCACGCGGTACCGACGAACTCGCGCGCACTTGGCGCGTTCCGTTACCACGTCGTGGATCTCTGGCGACGGGCGCTTCGACGCCGTAGCCAGAAGGATCACATGACGTGGACACGGGTCGAGCGGATCGCGGATGCCTGGCTACCCCAACCTCGAATCCTTCATCCGTGGCCCGACCGGCGCTTTGCCGTCAAACACTCAAGGTAGGAGCCCGGTGCCCGAATTGGGCACGCCGGGATCTGTGCGGGGGGTGTCCAGTAATGGGCATTCCTACCGCGATCGGTTGCCGGCGGCGCCTGGCGATGCCGCGGCGGTCGCGCGTGGCCACCGCCTGCATCGATCCGCGGGATCGGCTACAGTGGGCGTTTTCGGTGCGCTCCGCCCTGCCGTCTCGTCATCGACCGTGGCGCGTGCGGCGGCAGGAACGGGGCGCGGATCCTTCACTTCGACGAGCGACCCTCCATGTCCGACCTGTCCGCCTTCCCGATCACGCAAAAGTGGCCGGCCCAGCATCCCGACCGTCTCCAGCTCTACTCGCTGCCGACGCCGAACGGCGTCAAGGTGTCGATCATGCTCGAGGAAACCGGCCTGCCGTACGAGCCGCACCTCGTGCGCTTCGACACGAACGACCAGCTGTCGCCCGCGTTCCTGTCGCTGAACCCGAACAACAAGATCCCGGCGATCATCGATCCGAACGGCCCGGACGGCAAGCCGCTGCCGCTGTTCGAATCGGGCGCGATCCTGATCTATCTCGCGGACAAGACGGGCCGGCTGATCCCGAAGGATCTCGCGGGCCGCTACGAGACGATCCAGTGGGTGATGTTCCAGATGGGCGGCATCGGGCCGATGTTCGGCCAGGTCGGGTTCTTCCACAAGTTCGCCGGCCGTGACTACGAGGACAAGCGTCCGCGCGACCGCTACGTCGATGAGTCCAAGCGCCTGCTCGGCGTGCTCGACGCGCATCTCGCGAATCGCCAGTGGGTGATGGGCGATGCCTATACGATCGCCGACATCGCGATTTTCCCGTGGGTGCGGAACCTCGTTGGCTTCTATGAAGCGGGTGATCTCGTGGGCTTCAGCGAATTCCGGAACGTCAAGCGGGTGCTCGACGCGTTCGTTGCGCGTCCGGCTGTCGAGCGTGGGCTCAATATTCCGGCGCGAGGTTGACGGGCTAAGCGGTCGCACGCCGTGCGGGCCGCGGCCCGCGACTTGCACGCCCGCCGCATTGCGCGGCGGGCTTTTGAGGTTCATCTCAAATTCGCGGGGAGCGCCGGGAAGACCGACGGCTCTCGGCCACTTCCGTCCGTTCGCCTGAGCGCCCGGATCGGCACTCGAACGTCATGCCCGCTCGGGTAGCGAACCGCAGTCAGTCGATTGCCGCCTTCGCGCCGTCAGATCTTGCGGACAGTCGCATAGCGTCCGGTCCCGCGATCCGCGTATGACTGCTTCCGAGTGAGCAGCGTTTCACTATCCCTGCAACGCCCACGCAAGATTCTTTTCGGCATCCTTGTTACCTTGTTCTGCGGCGCGGCGAAACAACTTGATCGCACGCTCCTTGTCACGGGGCACTGAAATTCCGAACCAATAGAACTTGCCCAATTCATTTTCGGAGAAATCATCGCCCAGCTCGGCGGCCTTTTCGTAATCTTTAACAGCTCGTTCGGACTGTTTCATGCCTTGATAAATTGCGCCCCTTTTGGAAAGGGCGTAACTGTTATTCGGATTCATGCCGATCAGCTTCGACAAAGGTGCGACTGCTTGCTCGTACTTGTGCTCGTGGATGAGTACGTCGCTCATTTGTGTCAGCATGTCCGGGTCGTTTGGCATCAATGCGAGCGCCTGGGCGTAAGCCTTTTCCGCGCCGGGATCATCCTTGTCGCGATACATGACCCAGGCTTTATCTGCAATGACCATCGCGTCGAACTCTCGTAGCGTCGTTGCCGGTAGAGGGAACCGCCGACACTCGTCGACAAAGGCGGCCATCTGTTTAGGGCTCCCGCCCCATCTTGTCTGTATCGAGACGAGATAGGTGCGCCTGACCACTATGTTCCCCGGGTCCCTTTTGACGGACTCGTCGAGCAACTCGCGGCTTTCCTTGTTCGTACCGGTAAGACCCTTCCAGATCTCGATCTCCTGCATATATGACACGGTGGGCTTTGCAGTCAATCCAGTCGACTTCGAGAGGTCGCGCAGCGCCATGCTGTGATAGGCCCTCATTCCCGCGAACTGTCGATCGCTGGTGCTCCGGGCATATGCACTGCCGCGCCTGACCCATCCCAACGCCTCGTAGTACATTCCGCGCGCCAACAACGCCGCATAGGACCGCGGAAACTGCGCGACCCATTGGTCGAACTTCGGCTCCAGGTCTGGGTCGGCGAAGTAAAAGGCGCGGAATGCCTCGACTAACCGCTCGTCGCTGATCGAGCCGTGCTCATAGGCCTGCTGAACGGCGGTCATGGCATGGTCCAGCTCGGCAAACCGGCCTTCCTTGAGTATGGCGCGCCTCTGCGCCGCATCGGGATCAGTCGTCTCCGCCGTGCACGCGACAGCATGGAATGCGACACATATCCAGCAACAGAGCAAGATTCTTCGAATCATTTTAGGCGCCTGGTACCCGTGAATACTTCAGATCAATCGCAATCGCAGTGTCTGGGTATTTCCTGCAGTCAGTTTTACAAGTTATGTGCCATTTTCCCAGCCATGTATGTCGGCGAATTCACCTACTTTCGAAGTCCAATATCCAGATGCGCGTTTGCCGATCGAGTCCGGTTCGACTCCGATCGGCGGTCAAACATGACGCGCTGACCATGGGCGCCCCCGTCGACGCGTTTCGACATTGAAACGTTTTTTGCGCGCGCTCGAGAGCAGGATTTCGGAATCCATGACTGAACGTCCACGGTGCGATTCGTGCACGCACGAAAATTCAAGCAGAACCTCGTGGCCCACGACGTGCGTTTGCGTCACGCATACGGCGGCGCTACTTGCTGTCCGCCCCTTTCGACGCCCCATCTCCCAACCCCGCCAGCAACTTTCCCAGCAGTTCCGACAACTGCGCCTGTTCCGCATCCGACAGCACGGCCAGCAACTCCCGCTGGTTGTCGATATGCGCGACGACTGCCTCATCGATCAGCGCGCGGCCCGCATCCGTCAGCGCGACGAGCGTGCCGCGCCCGTCGGCCGGGTTTGGCCGGCGCTCCACCCACCCTGCCTTCTGCAACCGGTCGATGCGCGCGGTCATCCCGCCCGACGACATCATCAGCGCGTCGTACAGCGCCGTCGGCGTCAGCGCGAACGGCGCTCCGCCGCGCCGCAGCGTGGCCAGCACGTCGAATTCGCCCGGCTGCATCCCGTAGCGCGCGAACAGCGGATTGAGACGGTCGCGCGCGATCACGAGCGCCGCTTCCTGCAGCCGCCCCATCACCACCATCGACGACGCGTCGAGATCCGGACGCTCGGCGCGCCATTGCGCGAGCGCATGCGCGGCTCGATCCATTAACCCTCCTCGGCTCACCAGTTATCTTGACGTCGAGATAAATCCGCATTTATCTTGATGTCGAGATACTTTACATGAAAAGCGCGGCACCTCACCGGAGCGGGCCGCGCACCGATATCGAGGGCCTTGCAATGAATCGCTTCACTTCCCCCGGATGGCGGCTTGCCGCCATCGTCCTGGTCGGGCTGAACCTGCGGCCGGCGCTTGCCGCGGTCGGCCCGCTGCTCGACATGATCCAGCGCGCGACCGGCATCAGTGACGGCGCGGCGAGCCTGCTGACGACGATCCCGATCCTGCTGATGGGCCTCGGCGCACTGAGTGCGCGGCGCCTGCAGCGCCTGACCGGCATCGCGGGCGGCGTCTGGCTCGGCGTCGCGCTGATCGGGCTCGCCTGCGTGTCGCGCATCGGCGCGCAGCACGCGTGGCTGCTGCTCGCGAGCGCCTGCTGCGCGGGCGTCGGGATCGCGATGGTGCAGGCGCTGCTGCCCGGCTTCGTGAAGGCGCATTTCGCGGCGCGGATCGGCGGTGCGATGGGCGTCTACTCGACGTCGATCATGGGCGGCGCCGTGCTCGCGAGCGTCGTCGCGCCGTTCGCCGCGGCCCAGTGGGGCTGGCTCCCCGCGCTCGCGGGCTGGGCGCTGCCGGCCGGGGTGGCCGCGCTGGCATGGCCGCTGGCCAGTCGCGGCGGCGACGCGCTCGCCGCCGGGCCGACGTCGGCGTCGAACGCGCAACCGTCGCGCTCGCCGCGCGCGTGGCGGCTCGCGCTGTTCTTCGGCATCGCGACGGGCGCGTACACGCTCGTGCTCGCGTGGCTGCCGCCGTACTACATGCGGCTCGGCTGGTCGCCGACGGCGGCCGGCAGCCTGCTCGGCGGCGTGACGCTCGCGGAAGTCGTCGCGGGGCTGACGATCTCGGCGACGATCGACCGCCTGCCCGATCGCCGGCCCGCGCTGCATGCGGCGATCGCGTCGCTGTTCGTCGGCTTGCTGGTGATGCTGGCCGCACCCGAGGCGCTCGCGCTGCCGGCCGCGCTGCTGATGGGCGCGGGGATCGGCGCGCTGTTTCCGCTGTCGCTGATCGTCACCGTCGACCATGCGGCGACGCCGGCCGATGCCGCGTCGCTGACGGGGTTCGTGCAGGGCATCGGCTACCTGATCGCCGGGCTGTTTCCGTTCGCGGCCGGCGTCGTGCGCCAGCACCTCGCGGACCTGACGCCCGCATGGATCGCGATGGCCTGCCTGTGTGTCGCGCTGTTCGCGCTGGCGGCGGGGTTTGCGCCGAAGCGGGTGCTGCGCGCGGCGCGTGCGTAGCGCGTGTCCCGCACATGTTTTCCTGTCGCGATCGGATGTGGCGGTAGTCGTGCTCAACAGCTCAACCTGATCCCCGTCGTCGGCATCGCCGCGTCGATCCTGATCTCCGGCGAATCGGCGTCGCCGCTCTGCTTCGTCGGCGGTACGGTCACGATCGGCGCGGCGCGCGACACGCCCCTGCGTGAACGCCGTACCGAACCCGGGCCGGCCCGCGCGTGATCAGTCCGCGCTCGCGTACAGCGTCGAATCCGCGAACCCTTCGGCGTCCAGCACGCGCCCGATCAGGATCAGCGCGGTGCGCTCGATCTGCGTGCCCTGCACCTTGGCGACGATGTCGGCGAGCGTGCCGGTCACGCGTTCTTCGTCCGGCCAGCTCGCGCGATAGATCACCGCGACCGGGCAATCGGCGCCGTAATGCGGCAGCACTTCGTCGACGATACGGGCGAGATGGCGCACGCCGAGATGGATCGCGAGCGTCGCGCGGTGCGCGGCGAGCGCGCCGAGCGCTTCGCCTTCCGGCATCGTCGTCTTGCCCGCGAAGCGCGTGAGGATCACCGTCTGCGCGATGCCGGGCAGCGTCAGCTCGACGCCGAGCGTTGCCGCGCACGCGGCCGTGGCCGTGACGCCGGGCACGATTTCATACGGAATCCCGAGCGCTTTCAAGCGGCGAATCTGCTCGCCGATCGCACCGTACAGCGACGGGTCACCCGAATGCACGCGCGCGACGTCCTGCCCTTTCGCATACGCGTCGGCGAGCAACGCGACGATGGCGTCGAGGTCGAGTTCGGCGGTATTGACGACCTGCTCCGCACGATGGCCGTCGAGCACGGCCGCCGGCACGAGCGAGCCCGCATACAGGATCACCGGGCACGTGCGCACGAGGCGCTGGCCCTTCACCGTGATCAGCTCCGGGTCGCCGGGGCCCGCGCCGATGAAATACACCGTCATCGAAAAATCTCCGTCAATTCAAGGGATGACCGGCCGCGCGGCGTCATGCGCGCGCGGCCGGATCGAGCGCGTCGATGAGCGCCGTGGCCGAATCGAACGCGCGGTCGGCGTCGGGCAGCGGCGGCCGGCGCAGCATCACGACCGGCAGCCTGCGTTCGCGCGCGACATCGAGCTTGGCTTCGGTGGCCGCGCCGCCGCTGTTCTTGCTGACGACGACGTCGATGCCCATCAGCGCGAACAGCGCGCGCTCGCCGTCGAGCGTGAACGGCCCGCGCGCGGCGACGATCTGCGCATGCGCATTGCCGGGATGCGCGTCGAGGCAGCGCACGAGCCAGAACTGGTGCGGCGGGATCGCGTCGAGATGCGCGAGCGGTTCGCGGCCGAGCGTGAACAGCGGCCGCCTGAACGGCGCGAGCGCGGCCTCGATGCCGGCCCAGTCGTCGACCATGCGCCAGTCGTCGCCGGGTTGCGGCACCCACGGCGCGCGGCGCAGCGCCCACAGCGGCACGCCCGCTTCACGCGCCGCGGCGGCGGCATTCGCGCTGATTTGCGCCGCATACGGATGGGTCGCGTCAATCACGAGACCGATGCCGGCGTCGCGCAGATACGCGGCCAGGCCGGCCGCGCCACCGAAGCCGCCGACGCGCACGTCGCAGCGCAGGTCGTCGGGCACCTTGCCGAGGCCGGCCAGGCTGTACACGTGACGAGGCCCGAGCGCGCGCGCGATCTTCAGCGCATCGCCGGTGCCGCCGAGCAGCAGGATGCGCGTGTTCATCGCGCCTCCCCGACGAAGCGGCCCTGCCGGTCGATCGCGAACATCTCGACCGCGACCGACGGCGGCACGATGTCGCGCGCGACGCGCAACGCCTGTGCACAGACGAGATCGCCGAGCGGCACGCCGTCGGCGTGCGCGAGCTTCAGCGCTTCCTGGCTCGTGTTCGCGGCGCGCATCGCGGCCTGCAGCGTGTCGCTTGCGCCCGCTTCGGCCGCCCACTGCGCGAGCAGCGGAAGGTCGATGCTCGAATGGCGGCTGTGCAGGTCGAGATGACCGGCCGCGAGCTTGCTGAGCTTGCCGAAGCCGCCGCACATCGACAGCCGCGCGACCGGCGCGCGCCGCAGGTGCTTGAGCACCGCGCCCGCGAAATCACCCATCTCGATCAGCGCCATGTCGGGCAGTTGATAGTGCGCGCGCATCGCGTCCTCGCTCGCGTTGCCGGTGCACGCGGCAATGTGCGCGATGCCGTTCGCGCGGGCGACGTCGATGCCCTGGTGGATCGACGCGATATAGGCCGAACACGAGAACGGCCGCACGATGCCGGTCGTGCCGAGGATCGACAGCCCGCCGACGATGCCGAGGCGCGGGTTCATCGTCTTCAGCGCGAGCGCTTCGCCGCCTTCGACGCCGATCGTCACGTCGAAGCCGCCCGCATAGCCGTGCTCGGCCGCCAGCGCGTCCAGGTGCGTCGTCATCATCTGGCGCGGCACCGGGTTGATCGCCGGTTCGCCGACCGCCAGCGTCAGCCCCGCGCGCGTGACCGTGCCGACGCCCGGCCCCGCATGAAACCGCACGCCGGGCACCGCCGCGAGCGCGACGCGCGCGAAGATCAGCGCGCCGTGCGTGACGTCCGGATCGTCGCCGGCATCCTTGATCGTGCCGGCTTCCGCACCGTCGGCGGTCGCCCGGCAGAACTCGAGCCGCATCATCACGCGCTGCCCCTTCGGCAGCACGATCTCGACCGCGTCGTCCGCACTACCCGCGAGCAGCAGCCGCGCGGCGGCGAGCGACGTCGCGGTCGCGCAGCTGCCGGTCGTATAGCCGAAGCGTAGCGGCGCGGGCTGTTCGGGAGTCTCGTCGCGCATCACGCGTCCGTTGCGTTCGTCGTGGCCGGCGATGCGGACGTGTCGGCCGCGTCGGGCTTGCGCACGTCGTACAGCGTGACCGGCAACGGTTGTCGCCACGTATCGAAGCGGCCGAGCGGCTCGGCGTGGGCGAGCGACACGCGCGTGAGCGTGCCGCCGTGCGCTTCGCGCCAGGCGGCGAGCGTCATCTCGCCCTGCAGCGTGACCGCGTTCGCGACCAGCCGGCCGCCGGGCTTCAGCGTTGCCCAGCACGCGTCGAGCACGCCGGGCGCGGTCGCCCCGCCGCCGATGAAGATCGCGTCGGGCGCGGCGAGCCCCGCGAGCGCATCGGGCGCGCGGCCCGCGACGAGCTGCAGGCCCGGCACGCCGAGCGCGTCGCGGTTGTGCTCGATGAAGCGCTGCCGCTCCGCATGCGCTTCGATCGCGATCGCCTGGCATGACGGATGCGCGCGCATCCATTCGATGCCGATCGAGCCGCTGCCGGCGCCGACGTCCCACAGCAGCTCGCCGGGCGCGGGCGCGAGGCGCCCGAGCGTCATCGCGCGCAGGTCGCGCTTGGTGAGCTGGCCGTCGTGACGGTACGCATCGTCGGGCAGGCCGGGCGTGAGCGCGCGGCGCGGCGCGTCGGGGCCGGCCTGGCAGTCGAGCGCGACCAGGTTGAGCGCGGCAGTTTCGTCGATGCGCCAGTCTTGCGCGAGGCCGTCGAGACGACGCTCGAGCGGGCCGCCCAGATGTTCGAACACGCTGATGCGCGTCGGCCCGAAGCCGCGTGCGACGAGTTCGGCCGCGACGGCGGCCGGTGTGCGGCCGTCGGCGCTCAGCACGAACAGGCGGCGCCCGGGCAGCAGGTGACGCGCGAGCGTCGCCAGCGGCCGGCCGACGAGGGAGACCGCGCCGACCTCCTGCAGCGCCCAGCCGAGGCGCGCGGCCGCGAGCGACAGCGACGACGGCGCGGGCAGTACGCGCCATTCGTCGGGGGAAAGCTGGCGCGCGAGCGTGGCGCCGACGCCGAACAGCATCGGGTCGCCGCTCGCGAGCACGCAGACGGGCGACGCGCGCCGCGCCAGCACGCCCGCGAGGTCGAACGGCGACGGCCACGCTTCGCGCGCGGCCGGCAGCCGCGCGGGCAGCATGTCGAGATGCCGCTTCGCGCCGACGACGAGCGTCGCGTCGAGCAGCGCGCGCCGCGCACTGCGTCCGAGCCCCGCGTAACCGTCGTCGCCGATGCCCACTACCGTCAGCCACGCCGTCATGCACCCTTCCCCATCGTTCGATTTCCTACCGTTGCGCCAGGCGGCCGTTGAGCCGCCGCGCGTAGGTCCGCGTTGCGAAAAAGCGCATAGTACAGCCTTCCGGGGCGCATTTCACCCTTGCGCAGCAAGACGGCAAGCCATGCCCGGCCAGTATTTTTGGTCGAAAGCCCCAGTATGAAATTATCGGCGCGTTACGTGTCTGTACGCGTCCTCGCGAACCCGCAATCGGCGGCGCAAGGCGACAATTTTTCTGTCGAGATTTCCCTTGAAGTCGCGGCGCGATATGGGATGGCGCGCCGCGTAAGGGCTATCGTCCCGGTGATTCGGCCATAAGCTCCACCGGGGAGCAGGCCGCCGGCTGACCACTCGGTTCGCGCCGTTGGTCGTGCATCAGCCAACGAATGAGCGGTGTAGCGATAAAGGTACTTGCGATCGCCATGATGACCAGCATCGTGAACGTCTGCTTCGGAAGCACACCAAGGTCGTAGCCGATGTTCAACGCGATCAACTCCATGAGTGCCCGGGTATTCATCGAAACGCCAATCGCTGCCGCGCTACGCCGGGATTCCCCCATGAGCCGGCTGGCGATGTAGGTCCCACCGAATTTTGTGACGAACGCGAGCAGGGAGACCAAGCCGCAAATCACCCAATCGCGGGCCGTTTCCAGTGTGCCTACGTCTGTACGCAGTCCGGTGTACGCGAAAAAAACGGGGATGAAAAACACATGCACGAAGCCGCTCACCCGTTCGTTCCATTGCGCCACGAACGGTCTGTTCTCGTGCAGTGCAATGCCGATCACGAAGCCACCGATGATGGCGAAGATGCCCAGGTTGCTGGTGATCGAGGCCGACACGAGCAGCACCAATAGCACCCAGGATATTGTCCCGTTGAGCTGAGAGAGTCCCAGCCCCTTGAGGAAATGAGTCGTCAATTCAACGGTCGACTCGCCAACCATCGGTCGGTCGCGGTCATGCCTTCCTATCACTACCACCTCTACATCGAGCAATCGCTTTCGGAATTACATGGCTGCCAGATTTCCCGACACGCCAGAACCGATGATTGCGATTCTTTTCATGTATAAGAGTCCTTATTTTATTGGTGGCGATAGGGAAAGCACATAGCTAAGGTCGCTCAGAGTGTATTGAGAATCCGCACGATTTCAGACGGTTCCATGCGCTTCGTATAATCACTGTCGACAAACGCATAGGCGATGAGGCGATCCTGGCCAATGACGTAAGTTGCCGCGAGCGGAAGTTCGTAGCTGGCGTCGCCGTTGACGATCGGCAAATTGGCACCGAGCTGATGGTAGATGGGGCGCATCTCGGGGGAAAGGGAGAAGACCAGTCCGTATGCTCGCGCCATATTGTTGCCGACATCGCTCAAAACGGGGAACGTCGTTCTGACCGTCTTCACGGTCGCCGCCGTGGCAACTGGAGTTTGGGGCGAGATGGCAATCAGCGTGGCACCCGCCTCCTGGATCCGAGGCAGTTCACGCTGCAACGCCGCGAGCGTCAGGTTGCAAAACGGACACCATTGTCCCCGGTAGAAAGTCAGGACGACCGGGCCGTCCTTGAGGAGATCGTTCAGCCGCACGATACGGCCGTCAGCGTCGGGAAGCTCAAAGCTCGGCACACGGGTGCCCACCTTTAAAGCCTTTTGCGCAATGCCCGAAACCGCAAGCGCCTGGGATGCGCTGCTCATGGCTTGCAGCATATCGGACGGAATCTTGTCGACCATCGAGACCTTGAGTGCGTCGATATGTGACGAGAGTGACATAACTATCTCCTTGATAACGAGTTTACGCCGCGACCGCGCGACCTTTCTTCCGCAGAGTCCGCAGCGCTCTGCCGACGATGCGATCGGTGGCGGGATTGTTTTCGCACCGCCATCGTTCGCAAAGTTCAAGCACCCATTCGGGTGACGTCTTACTGGCGTCGTTAAGCCAGTTGGCAACGGAATCCTGAACGTATCGCGCCTCGTCAGCCTTCAATGCATCCAGCAAGGGCGCTGCAATTTCAGGGTTGGTTTTCAGACACGCAATGTGCTCGCTCCAGACGCCTCGTGGCCGGATACTCTCGACCGCAAATCGCCTGATATTGGCGTCCGACGCGCGTGTCCATTCGAGTAACAACACAACGGAGCGGTCGATCTCCGCGGCAAGGTAGGGCCGCATTGCCATCCACGCCCATTCACGTACGCCGAAATGCGCGTCTGCCGCAAACGGGCGAATGGCCTGCAGGCGGTCGCCGAGCGCCAGCGACATGTCGGCACGTACCACCGCAAAGGCAGTCCACGAGCGAACCGTGTCCGAGACATGGTGGCGAAGCCGGTCCAGTACGATCGAGGCTTGACGTTTTTTCATGTCCGACAGCGTCTCGCCAATAGCCAGCCCGATTTCAGCAATCTGGCGGCTGATACCCTTGTCGGAAACTCTCTCCTGCGCCGCAAGAACAGAGCCAAGTGCGTGATCGAGCCCGACGCCCGGCAGGACGGTAGCGACCAGTACGGCCTGGTCGACCGCGAGACATTCGGTCAAGTTCTTCGTTGCTTCGATACCGCTATCCAGTGCGGCTTTTCTCTCAGGTACCAAACGGACCATTGCGTCACTCCATGCGCGGTAGTTGGGTGATGCGATCGACGTGTCTGACCGGGGCGTCCCATCTTCCAACGACGGGTGAATCTTCGACGAGTGAAATGGTGCCGATCAAACGACCGGAGCGCATCGCAATGAAGGTTGTCGTGCCGGGAAGAATGTGGTGAGGCGAGAACATCAGACCCGATCGCGCTGGAAGCGCAATGCCTCGCGCAACGTACGACTCATGCACCAATCGAAAAGCCTGCTCGCGTTCGGCTAACGTCCCAGCAAGGCCAATCGTGATGCCCTCAAGCTCGGATTTCTCTATCACCCAGCGCCGCACCATCTCCTTGCGGTAAGCGCCGGCAGGAATCAAGCTGCGCACCAGGCTTCGTCGAAATTCAACGCGGTCTCTCAGAACACTTGTGTTGGCGGTGACTCGAGTTGCGCCCCGCTCTTTATTGAAATGCAACACCTAGCCCTCCTGGCTATTGGAAACCTCGTCCACCAGTCATCCACCGTAGTTCAGCGGACATCGTTGGTCGCAAACGAGCACGACTTACCTTCCTTTTTGATTGCCGCCTAACTGTAAGGCGTCTAACTATATTGTCGATGCCCATCTTCTTTGTCAAGAATTTGTAATCGTCGCGCGCAGCACACGTCCAGTGCGCCTCACTGCATTTTCGACGGAGTCGGACCCGCGAGCCCGCCTCCTTGTCCCTCGCGATGCGTGTCAATGTCGCGCCCTCCCGCCTCCCCACGTTGCTTGACCACGCTTTCCATGACCGATAAAGTTAGCTGCCATTTAATAAGGTACGGTACAAATTGCGATGGAACAGAAATACCTGGCGTTGCTGCAAGAAGCAGCTAGGCGCAATATTCCGAACCTGGGCGGGATTCGTTTGTGCTTCCAATTGCTCTCCTTGTCGTCGGATATCGACCGCGACTG
This sequence comes from Burkholderia sp. AU6039, assembly GCF_002223365.1. Taxonomy (NCBI): domain Bacteria; kingdom Pseudomonadati; phylum Pseudomonadota; class Betaproteobacteria; order Burkholderiales; family Burkholderiaceae; genus Burkholderia; species Burkholderia sp. AU6039. The sequence continues at coordinate 1,366,526 of NZ_NKFK01000003.1, read as the reverse complement.
TGCGTCGCTGCTCGCACCGCACGGCTTGTCTGAAGGCCGTTTCGTCATCCTGTTTCTGCTGGAAGCGGCGGGTGAAGGATTGGCTCCGAACGTCCTGGCCGAACAGGCCGGCGTGACGCGAGCAACGGTGACGGGACTGCTGGACGGGCTGGAAAAGGATTCACTGATCGAACGCACGGCAGATCCGACCGACCGTCGTGCGCTGCGTATTCGCCTGACGCGCAGAGGTAAGCAGCTTGCCAGGAAGATCTTCGATCAACACAGTCGCTGGATCGGGGGCTTGTTCGCCAATCTGAATATGTCAGAACGTGAACAACTCGCTGCGCTGCTCACCAAAGTTGCGGCGAACGTCGGCAGCGACACGCCGCCTCGCACGCTGCGCGAAGGTTGCGATTGACGGATGTCCGGCATGGCGCACGAATCCAAGACGAATTGGCTCGTATTTCCGTTGGGAGGCTGTCGCGAATTGACCGATGGCGCGAGCCGCTGAGCCACGCCCAAAATCGGGTATCCTACGGCCGTTCGTTCGCCGGTGCCCTTCGGGGCCGAAGAGGGAACACAGGGCGCGCCACGCGCCGCTGTGGCTGCCCCCGCAACTGTAGACAGCGAGCCGATCTCCCCCTCATGCCACTGGTTCCACCGGGAAGGCCGGGAGCCGGCGCCGACCTGTCAGCCAGGAGACCTGCCGGCCAGAAAGTGCGTGCGTGCCAGTCGGCGTCGGGCGGGGTGTACCGATGCGTTGGCCGCGGCCCGACACTGTCCCGGTACCCCGTTGAGTTCCGCCCCCGTTTCGATTCCTGCGTCGCCCGTCGTGCGCCCGTCGGCCTGTCCGGGGCTCGTGCGCGTGGTCGCGGCCGCCGACGGCGGGCTGTGCCGGATCAAGCTGCCGGGCGGCCGGCTCGATGCGCGCCAGGCGCGTGCGATCGCCGCGGCCGCGCGCGCCTTCGGCTCCGGCACGATCGACGCGACCAATCGCGCGAATCTCCAGCTGCGCGGCATTCGCGACGGCGCGGCCGACGCGCTGACGCGTGCGTTGCTCGACGCGGGTCTCGGCCCGCCCGTCGACGCCACCTCGAATGCAGCCGCCGATGCGGCGGTGCTCGCCGCGAGCGACGACGTGCGCAACGTGCTGCTCAGCCCGCTCGCCGGCCACGACCCTGACGCGCTCGTCGACAGCCGCGCGCTCGCCGCGCCGCTCTTCGACATGCTGGCGCGCGAGCCCCGCCGCGGCGAGCTGTCGCCGAAATTCTCGATCCAGCTCGACGGCGGCGAATCGGTTGCGGCGCTCGATCATCCTCACGACATCTGGCTGGCCGCCTGGCGTCGCGGCGACGGCGCGGTGCGCGTCGCGGCCGGGCTGGCCGGTTGTCCGCCGGTCGCGCACGATGACCCACCCGCTTCTGTCGATGTCGCGCCCGATCAAGCTGCTGCGCTGGTCCGCGCGCTGCTGCTCGCGTTCCTCGATCTCGCACCGGCCGACGTCACGCGGATGCGCGCGCTGCTCGCAACATGCGGCGAACGCGCGCTGCTCGAACGCGCGCAGCACTACCTGCCCTTCCCGCTTGTAGCCGATCCGGCGCTTGCCGGCTGGCGCCGCACGTGCACCGACCCGACGCTGCGTTTCGGCGTGCGCCCGTCGCTCGATGCGACGCGCTGCAACGTCGGCGCGCAATTCGTGCTTGGCCGGCTCGATGCCACCCAACTGGAGCGGCTCGCGGCGCTGGCCGAAACCGACGGCGACGGCACGCTGTCGATGACGCCATGGCAAGGCGTGTTCTTGCATGACGTCTCGCGCGAACGCGCACCGGCCACGCTCGATGCGCTCGCGTCGCTTGGCCTCGTCTGCGCGTCGTCGGACCCGCTGGCGACGCTCGTCGCGTGCACCGGCAGCGCGGGCTGCGCGAAGGCGCGCGCCGACACGAAGCACGACGCACGCGCACTCGCCGCCCGCATCGGCCATGCAGTCGACGTGCACCTGACCGGCTGCGAGCGCCACTGCGCGCTGCCGCATCCCGCGACGCACACGCTCGTCGCGGTTGCGCCCGCGCACTACGACCTTTACCGGCGCGACGCCGCCGCGGGCCTTGGCGCCCCGCTCGCGCGCCATCTGACGATTGACCAGGCCGCGGCCCGACTGACGGGCGCGCGGCACAGCCAGGACACCACCGATGCTTGACTACATTCGCGACGGGCAGGAAATCTACCGCCAGTCGTTCGCGACGATCCGCGCCGAGGCCGACCTGTCGCAGGTTCCGCCCGACCTCGAGAAACTCGCGGTGCGCGTGATCCATGCGTGCGGGATGGTCGACGTCGTCTACGACCTGCGCTTCTCGGCCGGCGCCGGCACGGCGGGCCGCACGGCGCTCGCCGCCGGCGCGCCGATCCTGTGCGATGCGCGGATGGTCGCCGAAGGCATTACGCGTGCGCGGCTGCCTGCCGACAACCGCGTGATCTGCACGCTCGGCGAGCCCGAGGTGCCCGATCTCGCGCGGCATCTCGGCAACACGCGTTCGGCCGCCGCGCTCGAGCTGTGGCGTCCGCATCTCGCGGGCAGCGTCGTCGTGATCGGCAATGCGCCGACCGCGCTGTTCCATCTGCTCGACATGATCGACGCCGGCGCGCCGCGCCCCGCGCTGATCCTCGGTTTCCCGGTCGGCTTCATCGGCGCGGCCGAATCGAAGGCGCTGCTCGACGCCGACAGCCGCGGCGTGCCGTACGTCGCCCTGCTCGGCCGGCGCGGCGGCAGCGCGATGGCGGCGGCGGCGGTCAACGCACTCGCGACGGAGGTCGAATGACAACCGCGCGCGGACGCCTGTTCGGGGTCGGTGTCGGCCCCGGCGATCCCGAACTGATGACGATCAAGGCGCTGCGCGTGCTGCAGGCCGCGCCGGTGGTCGCGTATTTCGTCGCGAAGGGCAAGAAAGGCAATGCGTACGGCATCGTCGAAGCGCACCTCCAGGACGCGCAGACGCAGCTGCCGCTCGTCTATCCGGTGACGACCGAGGCCTTGCCGCCGCCGCTGTGCTACGAGACGGTGATCGCCGACTTCTACGACACGGCCGCCGAGATCGTTGCCGCGCACCTCGACGCGGGGCGCGACGTCGCGGTGATTTGCGAAGGCGACCCGTTCTTCTACGGCTCGTACATGTACCTGCACGACCGCCTCGCGCCGCGCTACGACACCGAGGTGATTCCGGGCGTGTGCGCGATGCTCGGGGGCACCGCGGTGCTCGGCCAACCGCTCGTCTACCGCAACCAGAGCCTGTCGGTGCTGTCGGGCGTGCTGCCCGAGCACGAACTGCGCGAGCGGCTCGCGCGGGCCGACGCGGCCGTCGTGATGAAGCTCGGGCGCAATTTCGACAAGGTGCGGCGCGTGCTCGACGAGCTGGGGCTCGCGAAGCGCGCGCTGTATGTCGAGCGCGCGACGATGGCGAGCCAGCGCATCGTGCCGCTCGACGAAGTCGACCCGATGGCGTCGCCGTATTTTTCGCTGCTCGTCGTGCCGGGGGAAAAATGGCAAGGATGACGACTCCGCCCGCGATCGTGATTCTCGGCGCGGGCGCGCTCGATACCGCGCGGCGCATCCAGGCGCGTTATCCGGGGGCGCTCGTGCATGGCCTCGCATCGCGTGTCGCGGCCGACGTGCCGTTCGACGATCTCGGCGCGCACCTGCGTGGACTCTATGCGCGCGGCCTGCCGATCGTCGCGCTGTGCGCGGCCGGCATCGTGATCCGCTGCCTTGCCGCCTCGCTCGCCGACAAGGGCGTCGAGCCGCCGGTGCTCGCGGTGGCGGAAGATGGCTCGGCGGTCGTGCCGCTGCTCGGCGGGCTGACGGGTGTCAACGTGATCGCGCGGGAAATCGCCGCATGCGTCGGCGTTGCGCCGGCGATCACGACGAGCGGCGAACTGCGTTTCGGCGCGTGCGTGCTCAATCCGCCGGAAGGCTATGCGCTCGCCGATCTCGGCCAGGGCAAGCGCTTCGTGTCCGATCTGCTCGCGGGCGCGTCGACGCGCATCGACGGCGCGGCGCCGTGGCTCGACGATGTCGCGCTGCCGCGCGACGAAGCCGCCGCGCATGCGATCCGCGTGACTCCCGACGCATGGCGCGGTACGCGCGACGAACTGGTGATTCATCCACGCAGCGTGGTGGTCGGCATCGATGCGCAGGCTATCCACGCGGATGAAGCGCTTGCCGCACGCATTGATGCAGCACTCGATTCGCAAGGTCTCGCACGACTGGCGCTCGCGGCCATCGTGGCGCCCGCATCGGCAATCGGTGATGCCGTGCTGGAAGAAGCGGCGCATACGCTCGACGTGCCGCTGCGCTTCGTTGATACCGATACCGACGCTGACGCTGACGCGACAGATGATGCGGCCACCCTGCTCGGCCGTGCGTTGCGCGTCGCGCACACGCTGCGCGCCACGACGGACGGCATCGCATGCGCGGTCGCGTCGCATCCGGTCGATCCCGCCACGCTCGGCCATGCACGTGGCCGGCTGACGGTGCTCGGCCTCGGCCCGGGCGGCGCCGAGTGGCTCACGCCGGCCGCGCGCGCCGCGCTCGCGGACGCGACCGACATCCTCGGCTACACGACCTACGTGAACATGGCCGGCCCGTTCCGCGACGACCAGCGCGTGCACGGCACCGACAATCGCGAGGAGATGCAGCGCGCCCGCCATGCGTTCGAGCTTGCGGCCGAAGGCCGGCGCGTCGCGGTCGTGTCGTCGGGCGACCCGGGCGTGTTCGCGATGGCCGCGGCCGTGCTCGAAGCGCTCGACGAAGCGCGCGATCCGCACTGGGCCGCGGTCGACCTGCGCGTGGAACCCGGCATCTCGGCGTCGCTCGCGACGGCCGCGCAGGCCGGTGCGCCGCTCGGTCACGACTTCTGCGCGATTTCGCTGTCGGACAACCTGAAGCCGTGGGATGTGATCGAGACGCGCCTGCGGCACGCGGCGCAGGCCGATCTGGTGATGGCGTTCTACAACCCGATCTCGCGTGCACGGCCGTGGCAGCTCGATCGTGCGCTCGATACCGTGCGCGCGCACCGCAGCGCCGAGACGGTGGTCGTGCTCGGCCGCGACATCGGCCGGCCGGGCGCGACGCTCACGACGACGACGCTCGGCGCGTTGCGCAGCGACCAGGTCGACATGCGCACGATGGTGATCCTCGGCTCGTCGACGACGCGGCGCTTCGCAATCGGCAATACACGCGAGTGGGTCTATACGCCGCGCTGGTATCGCTGAAGCCGGTCAGCGCGACGGTGTGACGCCGCGTGCGTCGGCCTGCGCGGGGCCGGCTGTGCCGTCGGCATGCCAGAACCGGTACACGAGCACGCCGACGATGGCCTGCGCCGCGACCACGAACGCGACGCAGCCGGCCCATCCCCACCGATGCCAGCCGGGCACCGGCAGGATCGAGCCGAGGCTGCCGCCGAAGTAATAGCAGGACAGGTAGATGCCGATCGCCGTCGAGCGCGCGCTCGACGCCGCCTGCGAGATGAACGTATTGGCCGATGCCTGTTCGACGAACACGGCGGTCGAGCTGAGTGCGAGGCCGGCCAGGATCACCGGCACGTGGTCGGACAGCGTGAGCAGCGCCCCGCCGATCGCGAGCGCGGCCGCGGCAAGCCCCGGCGCGCGCGGGCCGCGATGCCGCGCGAGGCGTCCTGCCAGCGGCGTCACGACCACCGCCACCAGAAACACCGCATAGATCGCTCCGATCCCGACCGTGCCGAAGTTGAACGGCGCGCGGGCCAGGCGCAGGCCGACGAACGTGAACGTCGCGACCTGCGACGCGAGCACGCATGCGCCGATCGCGAACGATGCAAGCAGCGGGCCGCGCGTGACGATGCGCCAGGACGGCCCCGCGCCGCTATCCGCAACGTGCTCGACGCGCCGCGCGATCGCGCCGGACGCCGGCAGGCTCGCGTAGATCGCGACGCCCGTGACGAGACACAGCGCCGCGACGACGTCGAGCGCATGCCGCCAGCCCCAGATCGACGTCATCAGGTTGGTCGCGAAGCGGCCGGCGAAACCGCCTAGCGTCGTGCCGGCGACGAACAGCGCGCTGATCTCGGCGGAGGTGCCACGATCGAAGCGCTCGGCGATATAGGCGATCGACAGCGCGAAAATGAAGGGCATGACGAGACCGGCCGCAAAGCGCGCGCCGAGGAACGACGCGAAACTGCCCGCCTGCGCGGACCACACGACCGGCAGCGCGACAGCCACCGCCGCGAGCGAGATCGCGACGCGCCGCTCGATGCGCGCGGCCAGCACGCCGACGAACGGCGCGATAATGGCGACGGCCGTCGTGGTGGCGCTCACGCCCTGCCCCGCGCGCTCCGCGCTGACACCGAAGGTGGCCGCGAGTTCGTGCAGGATGCCCTGCGTCGAATACAGATTGAGAAACGCGGCGAAGCCGCAGAGAAAGAACGCGATGCGCGTGGTCCTGTCGTTCATCGGAGCGGCCTGTGTCGATACCGACAGTCTGACGAGCGCGCCGCGTGCACGCCAATACCGTTTTCATCGCGATTGATACCGGAACGACAACAATGCTCGACCTGCGCCGCCTCCGCTATTTCGTGGTCGTCGCCGACGAACTGCACTTCGGCCGCGCGGCGTTGCGCCTGCGGGTCGCGCAGCCGCCGCTGACGCGTCATATCGCTGCACTCGAGAGCGAGCTCGGCGTCCGGCTGTTCGAGCGTTCGACGCGCGCGGTGCGGCTGACGCCGGAAGGCGCCGCGTTCCTCGACCATGCACGCCACGTCGTCAGCGCAGCCGCCGAGGCCGAGGCGAGCGCGCGCAAGATCGCGCAGGGCATCGCCGGGCGGATCGTGATCGGCTATGCGAGCTCGATTCCGATGTCCGACACGTTCCCGGACGTGATCCGCGTCGCGAGCCGGACGATGCCCGACGTCGAGCTGGCGTTCCGCGAGGCGGCGACCGCGAGCCAGCGCCAGCAGATCGCGGACGGCACGATGGACATCGGTTTCGGCTGGGCGTGGCACGGTGCGCCCGGCGTGCCGGTGGCATCGCTCGTCGTGTCGCGCGAACCGCTCGTCGCGGCCGTGCCGGCCGGCGATCCGCTCGCGAGCCGTGCGAGCGTCGACGTCGCGGCGCTTGCGCACGCAACCTTCGTCACCTTTCCGCCCGGTTACGGCTCGGCATTGACCGCGGCACTGGACGACCTGTGCGCGCAAGCCGGATTCACGCCGCGGATCGGCGCGACCGCCGCACAGATCACGACGCTCGTGTCGCTGGTGGCCGCCGAGCGCGGCATCGCGATCGTGCCGGGTTTCACGGCCACGCTGCAGCGTCCGGGCGTCGTCTACGTGCCGCTCGCCGGCACGCGCGCGGTCGAGCAGATCGTGTCGTGGAACGAGCCGTTCGCGTCGGCGTGCGTCGAGCGCTTCGTCGCACTGGCGCGCTCGCTCGTCCAGCCGCCATCGGCTTGAAGCGCGACGAGCGACACGCGTCGTGCCTCACCCGGTCGATCGGAAAAATCACCCGCGTCACGCATGCCGGAACTGTGTCGAATCGGCAAGATCGTTACGTATCGGGAATCAAATAACAAAAAGAACTCCTGACTATTCACTATTCGACGCGAATCCTCCAAGATGGGCACGCCGTCGGCCGGGCCTGCCCGGTCGCCCGACCGGCGGCGATACGCGGGCCAGCGTATCCCTCTTCCACTTGGAGAACACAATGAACAACAATGTGTTGCCGCGTTTCATCCCGCGCGCACTTGCAGCGGGTTGCCTGCTCGCCGTGGCGAGCGTGTCCCACGGCGCCGGCGTCTATGCGCCGTATGTCGACGTGACGCTCTACCCGACGCCGCTCGTCGACCAGATCGGCGTCCGGCAAGGCATCCAGCAGTTCACGCTCGCGTTCGTGGTCGCGGGCAACGGCTGTGTGCCGTCATGGGGCGGCGTGCAGCCGATCGGCAACGGCGCGAGCGGCGGCCTGCTGACCGCGCTGTCGACGTCGATCGCGAGCTATCGCGCGAAAGGCGGCGAAGTCGCCGTGTCGTTCGGCGGTGCGAACGGCACGCCGCTGATGCAGGCGTGCACGACGGTCCCCGCGCTGGCGAGCGCGTACCAGACCGTGATCGACACCTACGGCCTCACGCACGTCGACTTCGACATCGAAGGTGCGTCGCAAATGGACACGGCCGCGGTCGCGCGCAACTTCCAGGCGGTCACGCAGCTGCAGGCGAGCTATGCGGCGAAAGGCAAGCCGCTGCACGTCACGCTGACGCTGCCGACGATGCCGACAGGGCTCACGCAGGACGGCCTGAACGTCGTCAACGCGGCGATCGCGAACAAGACCGCGTTCGATGCGGTGAACGTGATGGCGATGGACTACGGCCCCGCGAACCTCGACATGGGCGCGGCCGCGATCAGTGCCGCGCAGGCGCTCTACTCGCAGCTCGATACGGCTTTCAAGTCGGCCGGCCAGCCGAAGACCAACGCGCAGCTCTGGCAGATGGTCGGCGTCACGCCGATGATCGGCGTGAACGACGTGCAAGGCGAAACCTTCACGCTCGCGAATGCGCAAAGCGTGCTGAACGCGGCGGTCAGCAACGGCTACGGCTTCTTCGGCAACTGGTCGGTCGGCCGCGATCAGGCGTGCCCGTCGGGTGGCACGTATGCGTCGCCGACCTGCTCGGGCGTCGCGCAGCAGCCGTACGCGTTCGCGACGATCTTCAAGCGGCTCGACGGCAAGTGGGGCACGGGCGTCACGCAGGATCCGAACTACGGCGGCGGCTCGGACGGCGGCACGCCGCAACCGGGCGCGCCCTGGGCGGCCGGCCAGGTCTATACGGCCGGCGCGACGGTCACCTACCAGGGCACGACGTACCAGGCGCAATGGTGGACGCAGGGCGACGTGCCCGGCCAGGCCGCCGTGTGGAAAGTGGTCGGCGGCGGCACGCCCACGTGGTCGGCAACCACCGCGTATTCGGGCGGCACCTGCGTGATGTACCAGGGCGCGAAATACTGCGCGAAATGGTGGACGCAAGGCGACAACCCGAGTGCGGGCGGCGTGTGGGTGAAGTCGTGATGCGGCGTAGCGGCCGGCGCTAGGCGCGAGGCCTGTGCATCCGGGGCCGTTCACGGCGATCGCCCGCTACGGGATCGCCGGCGGACGGCCCGCTGGGCGGCAGCGCCCTGCCCGCTTTCAGTCGCGCGCGTGCTCGGCCAGCAGCCTGGCCTTCGCGTCGACGAGCAGCGCCGCATGCGTGTCGCGATGCTGGCGAATCCGCTCGGTCGGCCCGACCACCGACAGCCCGTACCAGTCGCCGTCGAGCGTCAATGCAACCGCGATCGCCGACAGCTCGGGCGCGCTCTCGCCGAAGTTCTCGGCCCAGCCGAGTTCGCGAAACCGCGTGGTTTGCGCGACGAGCGCGGGTAGATCCGCCACCGTCGCATCGGTGAAGCGCTCGAACGGCAGCTGCGCGCCGAGCGCCTGCTGTGCGTCGCCGGCCAGTTCCGCGAAGATCGCCTTGCCGATCGAGTTCGCATGCAGCGGGCGCAGTTCGCCCGGCGCGCGCGTATAGCGGATCGCCTGCTCCGACTCGACGACGTCGAGATACGTGACCGACACACCCTGGATCTTGCCGAGCACGGCCGTCTCGCGGCTCGCGTCGCGCAGCGCGACGAGATGCGGATGGACGATGTCGACGACCGGGTCGGTCGCGTCGATCGCGGCGGCGAGCGTCTGCAGGCGGCGTGTCGGGTAGTAGCCGCCGCGCTTGCGTACTTCGTACAGGTAGCCGCGGCTCACGAGCGTGCGCGCCATCGCGAGGCAGCTCGACGCCGGCACATTGAGCAGGCGCGCGAGTTCGGTGAGCGGCAGCGGCCGCCGTTCGGCGGCGAACAGCTCGAACAGGTCGAGCGTGCGGGCAACGAGTTTGACGTCCATGACGAGTGCTTGAATCGGAACGGGACACCGCGCACCGGGCCGGCTGCCGGGGCGGACCGGTCAGTACGACTTCGGCAGCCCGAGCACCTTCTCCGCGATGTAGCACAGGATCAGTTGCGGACTCACGGGCGCGAGCCTCGGAATCATACACTCGCGCAGGTAGCGCTCGACATGGTATTCCTTCGCATAGCCCATCCCGCCGTGCGTCGCGACCGCCGTCTGGCAGGCCTGGAACGCGGCTTCCGCGCCGAGGTACTTCGCGGCGTTGGCCTCCGCGCCGCACGACTGCCCCGCGTCGTAGCGCGTCGCCGCCTTCATCACCATCAGCCACGCGGCCTCGAGCTGCATCCACGCCTGCGCGAGCGGATGCTGGATCGACTGGTTCTGCCCGATCGGCCGGCCGAACACGACGCGCTCGCACGCGTATTGCGTCGCGCGCCGCAGCGCGGCCTGCCCGAGCCCGATCGCCTCGGCGGCGATCAGGATCCGTTCGGGATTCAGCCCGTGCAGCAGGTAGCGGAAGCCGTCGCCTTCGTTGCCGATCAGGTCGCCTTCCGGCACGCGCAGGTTGTCGATGAACAGCATGTTCGAATCGACCGCCTTGCGGCCCATCTTTTCGATTTCGCGCACTTCGACGCGCGAGCGGTCGAGGTCGGTATAGAACAGGCTCAGCCCGTCGGTCGGCTTCGCGACCTGGTCGAGCGGCGTCGTGCGCGCGATGATCAGCATCTTGTTCGCGACCTGCGCGGTCGAGATCCAGATCTTGCGCCCGCTCAGCACGTAATGGTCGCCGTCGCGGCGCGCCTGCGTGCTCAGGTGCGTGGTGTCGAGGCCCGCATCGGGTTCCGTCACCGCGAAGCACGCCTTGTCGCGCCCGGCGATCAGCGGCGGCAGGAAGCGCGCCTTCTGCGCGTCGGTGCCGAACACCTGCACCGGGTTCAGCCCGAAGATGTTCATGTGGACGGCCGACGCGCCGGACAGGCCGGCGCCCGAAGCGCTGATCGTGCGCATCATCAGCGCGGCCTCGGTCATCCCGAGCCCGGCGCCGCCATGGGCCGGGTCCATCGCGATGCCGAGCCAGCCGGCCTCGGCGAGCGCCGCGTGGAAATCGGCCGGAAACCCGCCCGCGCGATCGCGTTCGAGCCAGTAGTCGTCGCCGAAGCGCGCGCAGATTTTCTCGATCGCGCTTTCGATCGCGCGCTGGTCATCGGTCAGGTCGAACTGCATGGCATGCACTCCTGGAAAAGGCCAAGCGGCTACGCCGCTTTCAAGAAGGAAAACGCCCGGCGGCGTCGAGGCTTGCGCTTCGACGAGCGTCCCTTGCGGGATCGCCCTCCCGGAGCGCAGGCACGAAGCGGCAGGTCCCGGGCGCTCACAACGGAAACACGCCCACGATCACGGCGGCGAACACCATCAGCACCGTGGCGGCGAACAGGAACGGAATCGTGAATTTCTGGTGCTCGGCCAGCTCGACGCCGGTCAGGCCGACGATCAGGAACGTCGCGGGGGTGAGCGGGCTCACCGGGAAGCCCGTCGTCATCTGGCCGAGCAGCGCGGCCTGCGCCATCTGGATCGGCGGCACGCCGAGCAGCTTCGCGCTTTCCGCGAGCACCGGCAGCACGCCGAAGTAGAACGAATCGGGGTCGAACAGCAGGCTGAGCGGCATCGACAGCAGCCCGAGCACGAACGGCATGTGGCGCGCATGCTCGACCGGCACGTGCGCGACGACCACGTCCGCCATCGCCTTCAGCATCCCGGTGCCGGACATGATGCCGGTGAACGCGCCGGCCGCGAGCAGCACGCTCGCCATCATCAGCGCGGCCTTGGCGTGCGCGTCGATCCGCTCGCGCTGGGCCTGTACGTCCGGGTAGTTGATCACGAGCGCGGCGACCGTGCCGAGCATGAACATCACCATCGGGTCGACGATGCCCGCCACGAGCGTGACGAGCACGACGAGCGTCAGCACGAGATTGATCCGGAAGCGCTCCGGCCGGCGCAATGCGCGCTCGTCGTCGGTCAGCGCCCGCGGCGCGATCGCGAGCGACGCCGCGCCGGCACGATCGAGCCCGAGCCGCTTCGCCTCGCGCACGCCGAGCACGTAGGCGGTGCCGAACACGAACACCAGCCCGACGATCTGCACCGGAATCATCGGCATGAAGATCGCGGAGCCGGGAATGTGCAGCGCCGCCGATGCGCGCAGCATCGGCCCGACCCACGGCAGGAAATTGACGCCGGCCGCCATCGACGCGACGCACGCGAGGATGCGGCGATCCATCCCGAGCCGCGTGTAGAGCGGCATCATCGCGGGCAGCGTGACGAGAAACGTGACGGCGCCCGAGCCGTCGAGATGGATCAGCAGCGCGAGCAGCGCCGAGCCCATCACGATACGCGGCGGATGGCAGCCGATCACGCGCAGCACGCCCGCGATGATCGGATCGAGCATCCCGGCATCGGTGAGGATTCCGAAAAAAAGAATCGCAAAAACGAACATCCCGGCGATCGGGCCGATGTTCTGCACGCCGTGCACGATGAACTTGCCGGTCGCGAGCCCGAACCCGGCCGCGAGCGACGCGGCCACCGGCACGACGATCAGCGCGACGAGCGGCGACAGCCGCTTCGTGATGATCAGGCCGAACAGCGCGACGATGGCGATCGCGCCGATCCATGCAAGCATGATGCGTCTCCTCTTCAGCCGGTGCGCGCGTCGTCGCCCGGCGTGGTGTTCGAGTGGCCGTGCGGCGCCGTCGGGCGCGCGACACGGCCGGCTGCCGCGATGCGGGTCAGTCCCGGTGCGTGTCGTGGTCGCGGTCTTCAGCGTTGGGCTCGGCGTCGGCAAACACCTGCGCCGCGTGTTCGTTCAGCGCGGGCGGCGGCCGCCGGTACGTGGCCGGCGTGCGGCCGAGCTTGATCGGCGACGCGATGCCGCGATGCCGGCCCAGCTCGACCTTCATCTGCCGATGCGCGACATGCGGATGGTCGAGCGCCGCATCGAGCCCGAGCACCGGCGCGCACGGCACGCCGCGGCGCATCAGTTGCTCGGCGAGCGCCGCGCCGTCGTGTCCGGCCAACGCCGTTTCGAGCAGCGTGCGCAGCGCGGCGCGGTTCGCGCTGCGCGCGCGGTTGTCCGCGAAACGCGGATCGTCGAGCCAGTCGCGCGTGCCGAGCACGTCGCACAAGCCCGCGAACTGCCCGTTGTTGCCGACCGCCAGAAAGATGTCGACGCTCGCCGTCGGAAAGCTGTCGTACGGCGTGATGTTCGGATGCGCGTTGCCGGTGCGCACGGGTGCTTTCCCAGAATGGAAGAAGTTCGGCGTATGCGGATGGAGGATCGACAGCGCGCAGTCGAACAGCGTCGATTCGACGAACTGGCCGCGGCCGCTCGTGTCGCGCTCGCGCAGCGCCATCAGCACGCCGAGCGCCGCGTTCAGCCCGGTGACGAGATCGACGATCGGCACGCCGACCCGCAGCGGCGCGCCGCCGGCTTCGCCATTGACGCTCATCAACCCCGCGAGCGCCTGCACGGCCGCGTCGTAGCCGGGCAGCCCGCCGAGCGGGCCGTCCGCGCCGAAGCCCGACACGCGGCAATGGACGAGGCGCGGAAACCGCGCATGCAGCGCGTCGAAGCCGAGCCCCCAGCGCTCCATCGTGCCGATCTTGAAGTTCTCGACGATCGCGTCCGCATGTTCGAGCAGGCCGAGCAGCCGCTCGCGGTCGGCCGGTTGCGTCAGGTCGAGCGCGATACCGAGCTTGTTGCGGTTCACGCCGAGGAAGTACGACGCGGTATCGCCGTCGAACGGCGGGCCCCAGGTGCGCGTCTCGTCACCGGACGGCGGTTCGATCTTGATCACCTCCGCGCCGTGGTCGGCCAGGATCTGCGTCGCATACGGGCCACCCAGCACCCGCGACAGATCGATGATGCGCAATCCCGCCAGCGCGCCCTGCTGCTCGTGTTCCGCCATGCGTCCCGCTCCTGGTTCCGGTTGATCGGACTGCCGGTCCCGGTAGGCTCGGCGCCTGAGCGCGACCGTCCGGATTCGGCGAATTATTCTTGTGCGTGAATTTATATTCACACTCAGGAAATTCGTTGTCAACCCCTGCGGCACCCTGAGGCGAAGCGAAAGACGCCGCCGTGCGCAAGTCGGGGCGACACCGAACACGGGTCGGTTGCGGTGGCATCCCGCCTTTCGTTAAGCTGGCGGGCAATCTTCATCTCAAAAAAATCGGACGGATCATTCATGAAACGGATGCTGCTGGCGGCCTTCATGCTGGCGTCGACGCTGGGCGTCGGACATGCGCAAACCCAGACGTTCCACTTCGGCGAAGGACAGACCGGGATGCCGGGGGGAGCGCCGCAGTCGGCCTCACCGACCGCCCGGCCCGCGCCCGCGCGCCGGCACGTCACGCCGCCGCCGTCCCACCATCGGCGGGCTGTCCACAAGCGCCGCCAGCCGCGCCATGTGAAGCCCACGCGCAGCGGCATCTATACGCACGCGTGACCCGGCGTTTGCCCCGCGAGGGCGTGCATGGAACTGTCATGAACGGCCGCTAAGATCGGTGCGGCTGCCTCTACGCCGTGGCGGCTGCTGGCGGGTCACGTACCGCCGACACGCATTTTCTCCACGATTCAGCACCTGTTTGACCGAACATGAGTACCGGGCTGGACACTCTCGCCGTCATCAAGGAACGCGCCACGATCGTGTGCCGTCAGCGCAGCAGCGTGCTGCTGGTCGCCCGCACCGCGTCGCGCTGGTCGCTGCCGGGCGGCACGATCCGGCGTGGCGAGACGCCGCTCGATGCTGCACTGCGGGAGCTTGCCGAGGAAACGCGGCTGGAGGGGCTCGCGCTCGACTACGCGGTGCAGTTCGGCGGGTTGACGAAGCTCCATCACGTGTTCGTGGCCGACGTGCCGGCGCACCTGACGCCGCGCGCGAGCAACGAGATCGCCCGCTGCAAGTGGTTTACCGTCGACCGGCTCGACACGCTGCGTGCGAGCGTGCCGACGCGCAAGATCATCGAGCTGCTGCGTCTCGACTGTTTCTCGGCGATCGCAAGCGGCCGGCTGCGCTGACGTCGATAGCGCTCGCGCCGGTCATGCGCGCAGCAACGGGCCGGCCTTGCGTTCGAGCAACGTGACAAGTTCCGGCTGCATGTAGGCGTATCGGTCGGGAATATCGAGGCACACGATCTTCTTGTCCCGCAGATGCGCACCGAATTGCGCTGCCAGCCGCGCCTTGTGCGCACGCTCCATCACGAATACGACATCGGCCCAGTCGAGCTGCTCGGCGGACACGCGCGTGTCGGCATCGGGCGCGAGGCCCGCGGAGTCGGTTTCGACGCCCGGCCACGCGGCGAACACCGCTTCGGCCGTCGGGCTGCGCAGCCGGTTGCGGCTGCAGAGGAAGAGTGCCCGCGTCATGTCGCTTCGCGGTTGCCCGGCGCCTGCCTGCTCACCCTTGCGGAATCGTGCCCGGCCGGACGTACGCGAGCATGTGCGGCACGTAGTCGGCCTTGCCGAGTTCGACGCCGTGGTGGCGCAGGATTGCGTAAGCGGTGATCGCGTGGAAATAGAACTGCGGCAGCGCCCAGTCGCGTGCGTACTGCTCGCCCGTCATGTCGAACGCGATTCCATTCGGCATGTCGAGCGCGATCGGCCGCGCGGCACCGCCATCGAGCGCATCCGGCGCGAGGTCGCCGAGAAACGTGAGCGTGCCGGCGATGATCGCCTGCGCATCGGCGAGCGTGCCGGGCTGCGCATCCGCATGCCATCCTGCCTCGCGCAAGGCGAGCAGTGCGGCCGGCAGCGGTTCGCCGCGCAGCCGGTGGACGGGCTCCATCGCCTGGAAGCACGAGAAGCGCACCTGTGCCGCGAGCGGATACATGTCGGGCGCCAGCTTCAGCGACATCGCCGCGTCGGGCGCGTCGCCCGCGGCCTGGCGGTGTGCGGCAGCCTTGTCGAGCCACGCGGACTGCGCGCGCAGCATCTGGGAGAAGGTCGGAACGAGAAGTTGAGTCGGTGACACGCGTGCGCTCCTATGCTGTGTTGTGGTTTGCGCCACGATAGCAGCGTAGGGACAAATCTGCATCCTCGCAGCGGCGATGCGCGCGATTGAATGCGGATTCGGTGATATAGCGCATGGCGCGCAGGTGTCGCCCCGCGCAGGGCGATCACGACACGCGGCGGCCGCGACACACCCTCAAGGCTTGCCCTGTCGCGCCAGGAACCGGTCGAACTGCGCGGCAAACGCCTTGCCGTCGCGTGCGCTGAACGGCGCCGGCCCGCCCGTGTCGATGCCCGCGCTGCGCAACTGATCCATCATCGCGCGCGTCGACAGGCGTTCCTCGATGTTCTCGCGGCCGAACCAGTTGCCGCGCGGGTCGAGCGCATGCGCGCCCTTGTCGAGCACGGCGGCGGCCAGCGGAATGTCGGCGGTGATCACGAGGTCGCCCGCTTCCACCAGCTCGACGATGCGCGCATCGGCCACGTCGAAACCGGCCGGCACCTGCACCGCCTTGATGAACGGCGACGGCGGCGTGCGCAGAAACTGGTTCGCGACCAGCGTCACGCAGATTTCGGCACGACGCGCGGCGCGAAACAGCATGTCCTTGATGACGGCGGGACACGCGTCGGCATCGACCAGTACTTGCATGGCAGGTTGTTCCAAAGGGTTGAAGCAGAAGCGGCGATCATAGCGCACCGCCGGCCGGCCCTCAGCCGGCGCGGCCCGTGCACAGTGCGTCGGCCGTCACCCACTGCGCGCCCCACGCCGCGGCCAGCCGCGCGCCCTGCCCGATCCGCACGGCCGCGTCGTCGAAGTCGACGAACACGACGTGATCGGCCGCCGCGGGTTTCGCGGGCGTCTCGCGCGTGCGGCCGTCGGACAGCACCCACAGCCAGCGCTGCTTGGCCGGCGCGCGCCGCGCCGCGCGTGCGAGCAATTGCGCGGCGGCCGCGATGCCGTCCGCGAGCGGCGTGCCGCCGCCGCCTTCGACCGGTTCAAGCCAGCGCGCATTCCACCAGCGCGGCACGGCCGGGCCGAAGCGGCGCACGGCGCCATGGCCGCCGAAACAGATCAGCGCGGTTTCGATACGGTCGCGCGCGGCCTGGTCGAAATACGCGACGATCAGCCCCTTCGCCAGTGCGAGCCGCTCGTGCGACAGCATCGACGCCGAGCAGTCGAGCACGAAGCAATGCAGTGCGTCCGGCGTGCCGGCGCGTTGGCGAAAGCGCAGATGGTGGCGCTGCAGCGGGCCGCCGCGCTTCGCGGCGAGCGTCGCCGGCCACGCCACGGCCGTGCCGGCGCGCACCATGCCCGGCACGCGCGCGGCTGCGCCTGATTGCCATCGAGGACCGCGAACGGTGTTCGCGGCGGCGCCGGCTCGATGGCTCAGCGTTTTTTTAGCGGTAGCGGCACCACGCCTTTCACGTCGCGCAGCCCGGCCGGCTCGGGTGGCAGGTAGCCCCAGTCGCCCTGGGATGCCGTGGCATTGCTTTGCGCGGCACCCGGTGAATCGTTGGGGCGATCGCGCGCATCGTGCGCAGAGCGACCGTCGCGTTCGTCGTTGGGTTGCGGCGCGCCGGACGACGGCGGTGTCCCCGCGTGGCGCCGGTGCCGCAGCACCGCGTCGGCCACCCGCTCCACATGCGACACCGTCACCGCATCCGCCTGCTCCAGCGCGGCGAGCGCACGCGCCGCGCGCAGCATCACGAGATCGGCACGCAGCCCGTCGACGGCCGCGTCGATGCACAGTGCGCTGACGCGCGCATGAACCGTATCGTCGAAGTCGAGCGCCGCGAGCCGTGCGCGTGCCGCATGAATCCGGTCGCCGAGTTCGCGTTGCGCGGACGCATGACGGGCGCGGAATGCGTCCGGATCGAGATCGAATGCAAGCCGCGCCTTCACGATCCGCTCGCGCTGCGCGGCGTCGAAGCAGTTCTCCAGCTCGACCATCAAACCGAAGCGGTCGAGCAACTGCGGACGCAGCTCGCCCTCCTCCGGATTCATCGTACCGATCAGCACGAAGCGCGCATCATGCGCGTGCGACACGCCATCGCGCTCGACGATGTTCACGCCGCTCGCGGCGACGTCGAGCAGCGTGTCGACGAGCCCGTCGGCGAGCAGGTTCACTTCGTCGACGTACAGCACGCCGAGATGCGCCCGTGCAAGCAGGCCCGGCCGGAAGCGCACGCCGTTTTCGGCGAGTGCATGCGCGAGATCGAGCGTACCCGTCACCTGCTCGTCGCTCGCCGACAGCGGCAGCGTGACGAACTGCCCTTCGGGCAACAGTTCCGCCAGGCCGCGCGCCGCGGTCGATTTCGCGGTGCCGCGCGGCCCGCTCACGAGCATGCCGCCGAGCGACGGGTCGATCGCGGCGAGCAGCAGCGCCTGCTGCAATGCGTCCTGCGCGACGAGCGCCGCAAACGGAAAAACCGCGCGGGCGCGGTGCGTCGTCGGATCGGTCATCGCCGTCCCCCTTCCTGGAGTTGTTCGCTCGCGAGCCAGACCGCTTCGATCCGCTCGCGATAGTCGCCCGGCTGCTGCCACAGGCCGCGCTGCATCGCCTCGACGAAGCGTTCGCAGATGCCGTGCAGCGCCTTCGGGTTGTGCCGTTCGAGGAACGCACGGGTGGCGTCGTCGAACAGGTACGCGTCGGCGACGAGCGCGTATTGATGGTCGGACAGCACGCGCGCGGTCGCGTCATAGCCGTACAGGTAATCGACCGTCGCGGCCAGCTCGGCCGCGCCCTTGTAACCATGGCGCTTCACGCCGTCGAGCCATTTCGGGTTGACGACGCGCGAGCGGATCACGCGCGCGATTTCCTCGCGCAGCGTGCGCATCTTCGGCGCGACCGGGTTCGCATGGTCGCCGTGGTAGATGCTCGGCTGCTGCCCGGACAGGTGCCGCACGGCCGCCGTCATCCCGCCCTGGAACTGGTAATAGTCGTTCGAATCGAGGATGTCGTGCTCGCGGCTGTCCTGGTTCTGCACGACGACGTCGATCGTCGCGAGCCGCTCGCCGAACACGTCGGCCGCGGCGTCGCCCGCGCTGTTCTGCGCATACGCATGGCCGCCCCACTGGCGGTAGGCATCGGCGAGATCGGCGTCGGTCTGCCAGCGGCGCTGGTCGATCAGGTCCTGCAGGCCCGCGCCGTAGCTGCCCGGCCGCGCGCCGAACACGCGCCAGCCGGCGCGGCGTCGCGCTTCGTCCGGCGCCACGCCCTGCGCGACCCATTTCTCGCGTTCGCGCTCGATGCGCGCGCGGATCGGGTTCAGTGCCTCGGGTTCGTCGAGCGCGGCCACCGCCTGCACGGCCGCGTCGAACAGGTGCATCAGGTTCGGGAACGCGTCGCGGAAGAACCCCGACACGCGCAGCGTCACGTCGATGCGCGGCCGGTCGAAGATCTCGATCGGCAGGATCTCGAAGTCGGTCACGCGATGGCTGCCGTGCACCCATTTCGGCCGCACGCCGAGCAGCGCGAACGCCTGCGCGATGTCGTCGCCGCCCGTGCGCATCGTCGCCGTGCCCCAGACCGACAGGCCGATCGCGCGCGGATAGTCGCCGTGATCCTGCAGATGACGCTCGATCAGTTGCTGCGCGGATTTCAGGCCGAGCGACCATGCGGCCTGCGTTGGCACCGCGCGTGTATCGACCGAATAGAAATTGCGGCCGGTCGGCAGTACGTCCGGGCGGCCGCGCGACGGCGAGCCGCTCGGCCCCGGCGGCACGAAGCGGCCGTCGAGCCCGCGCAGCAGCTGGCGCATTTCCTCGCCGCCGCACGCGTCGAGCGCGGGCAGCAGCGTCGCGCGGACGCGCTCGATCACGGCGAGCGTGTGCGGCCAATCGCCGGGCGGTGTCGCGTCCGTGCCGGTGTTGCCGCCGTCCGCTGCGCACAGCCCGTCGAGCCATTGCTGCGCGAGCCGTTCGAGCCGCTCGCGCGTATCGCCCGCGTGGCGCCACGGCGATGCGTCGAGCGCCTGCAGGATCGCCGGACGCGGGCCAACCCACGGCGCGGCCCAATCGGCCGCGAGCGGATCGAAGTCGTCGCCGAGTGCGAGATCGCGCGCCAGCGCACCGATCAGCCCGGCGCGTGCGCCCTTGCCGTCGCCCACCGGAAAGCGCGCGAGCGCGAGCAGCGTGTCGCGCCGCTGACGATCGATCGGCGACGCGCCGAACACATGCAGCCCGTCGCGAATCTGCGCTTCCTTCAGTTCGCACAGCCACGCGTCGACGCGCGTGAGCAGCGCATCCTCGTCGCCCGCGTCGCGCGGCGGCGACACGCTCAGTTCGTCGTGCAGCCGGTGCTCGGCGATCGTCGCGAGAATCGTCTTGCGCAGCAGCTTCGCGCGCCGCGCATCGACCATCAGCGCTTCGTAGTATTCGTCGACCTGCCGCTCGAGATCCTGCAGCGGGCCGTAGTTTTCCGCGCGCGTGAGCGGCGGCATCAGGTGATCGATGATCACGGCCTGCGCGCGCCGCTTCGCCTGGCTGCCCTCGCCCGGATCGTTGACGATGAACGGATACAGGTGCGGCAGCGGCCCGAGCGTCAGGTCCGGCCAGCACGCGTCGGACAGCGCGACGCTCTTGCCCGGCAGCCATTCGAGGTTGCCGTGCTTGCCGAGGTGGATGACCGCGTCGATGCGGTACGCATCGCGCAGCCAGAAATAGAACGCGAGATACGCGTGCGGCGGCACGAGATCCGCGTCGTGGTAGCTCGCGTAGTCGTTCTCGCCGCGCGAGCGCGACGGCTGGATGCCGACGAACACGTTGCCCGCGCGCCAGCCGGCGATCGTGAAACGGCCTTGCCGCAGCGTCGGGTCGGCTTCGGGCGGCCCCCAGCGTTCGTTCAGCGCGTCGCGCACGGCCGTCGGCAGCCGCGCGAAACGCGCGACGTAGTCGGCCAGCGGGAAGCTCTGGAATGCGGGGCGCAACGCATGCACGGCCGCGTCGTTGGTCACGCCTTCGGTGAGCCGCGCGATCAGCGCGTCGCCGTCGGGCGGCAGGTCGGCCACCGCGTAGCCCGCGTCGCGCAGCGCCGCGAGCACGCGCAGCGCGGACGCCGGCGTGTCGAGCCCGACCCCGTTGCCGATCCGCCCTTCGCTTTGCGGATAGTTCGCGAGAATCAGCGCGACGCGCTTGTCGGCGTTATCGAGCGTGCGCAGCCGGCACCAGCCGCGCGCAAGCGCCGCGACGAACGCGATCCGCTCGGCATCCGGCTGGTAGCGCACGACGTCGACCTCGGTGTGCGGGCAGCGGTACGCGAGCCCCTTGAAGCTCACCGCACGCGTGACGATGCGGCCGTCGACCTCGGGCAGCGCGATGTGCATCGCGATGTCGCGCGCATGCAGGCCCTGGTTGTCGGCCACCCACGCGTCGCGATTGCCGCCGGACAGGATCACCTGCAGTACCGGCGCGTCGCCGGCGAGCACGTCGTGCTCGGGGCTGTCGATCGCGCCGGCCGCGAACGCGGTCGTGTTCAGCACGAGCGCGACGCCGTGCGTGTCGCAGAGCTGCGTGATGACTTCGCGGCTCACCGCGTCCTTCAGCGACGTGACCGCGATCGGCAGCGGATTCAGCCCTTCGTCGATGAGCGCGTCGGCCAGCGCGTCGAACACGGCCGTGTTCGCGGCCTGCCAGTGCGCGCGATAGAACAGGATCGCGACGACGGGCGCGCCGGGCGTCCAGCGCGGCCGCCAGTCGTCGACGCTCGCGCGGTCGCGCGCCGGGTGATACAGCGCGGCGGCCGGCAGCGGGCGCGGCAATTCGGGTTCGTCGCCGAAGCCGAGCGTGTGGAAGGCGATGCTGCGCAGCAGCGCCTCGGCGTTGTGCACGCCGCCTTCACGCAGGTAGCGCCACCACAGCCGGCACAGGTCGGGCGCGACGGTGCTTTTCGCGACGAGGTTCGGGTCTTCCTGCAGGTCGCCCGAGAACATCGCGAGCGGCTGCCCGCGCTTCGACGCGAGCGACACGGCCTGCTCGATCCCGTACGGCCAGTACGCCTCGCCGCCGAGATGATCGATCACGACCGACTTCGCGTGCTGCAGCACGTCGTCTACATAGAAGTCGACCGACGCCGGCTGCCGCAGGAACGTGACGTTCGCGAGCCGCACGCTCGGAAAGCCGGCCGGCAGATGCGGCACGACGCTCGCGAGCAGCGACAACGTCGTGTCGGCCGAGCTCAGGATCACGATGTCGGCCGGTTGCTGGTCGATCCGGACGACGCCCTGCGTATCGTCGACGAAGCCGCCCGGCGTGGTGCGCAGCAGATGCATCGTGCGTTACGCCTGTTGCGGCTCGGCCGCGCACGCGGCGTCGAACGCGCGTTGCAGCGCGGCCGCGTCGAGATCCTCGCCGATCAGCACGAAGCGGCTCGCGCGCGTTTCGCCGTCTTGCCAGCGACGGTCGAAATAGCTGTCGAAGCGGCGGCCGACGCCCTGGATCACGAGCCGCATCGGCGCGCCGGGCAGCGCGGCGAAGCCTTTTGCGCGGTAGATCGTGTGCGCTTCGACGACGCGCTGCAGCGCGGCGATCGTCGCTTCGCGCGTGCCGGCGTCACCCGACACGACCACCGAGTCGAAATCGTCGTGATGGTGATCGTGATCGCCGTCGTCGGCCGAGCCGTGATGGTCGTGACGCACGTGGATCGTTTCTTCCGACGCCGATTCGAGGCCGAGCAGCATCGCGAGATCCAGCTCGCCGCGCGTCGCGCGCACGATTTTCACCTGCGGCGGGATTTCTTCGCGAATCGCGGTTTCGATCTGCGCGAACTCGGCGTCGCCGACGAGATCGGCCTTGTTCACGATCACGAGGTCGGCGGACGACAGCTGATCGGCGAACAGCTCGTGCAGCGGCGATTCGTGGTCGAGGTTCGGATCGGCGCGGCGCTGCGCGTCGACCGCCTGCGGGTTTTCCGCGAACTGGCCGCTGGCGGCAGCCGGCCCGTCGACCACGGTCACGACCGCGTCGACCGTGAAGCTGTTGCGGATCGTCGGCCAGTTGAACGCCTGCACGAGCGGCTTCGGCAGCGCGAGGCCCGACGTCTCGATCAGTACGTGGTCGATGTCCGCGCGGCGCTCGACGAGCGCTTCCATCACCGGATAGAACTCTTCCTGCACGGTGCAGCACAGGCAGCCGTTCGCGAGTTCGTACAGCTGGCCCGCCGCTTCGCCCTGCGCGCCGTCGGCATCCTCGCAGCCGATGCCGCAGCCCTTGAGGATTTCGCCGTCGATGCCGAGCTCGCCGAATTCGTTGACGATCACCGCGATGCGGCGGCCTTCGGCGTGCTGCAGGATGTGGCGCATCAGCGTCGTCTTGCCGCTGCCGAGAAAGCCCGTGACGATCGTGACGGGAAGCTTGCGTAGGGTCATGGTAGGTCCTGTGTCGAAAATGGAATCAGCCCGGGATCGTCGCGTCGAGGGCGGCGTGGCAGTTCATCTGGCGGATCGCGGGCATGCCGCCGCGCGATCCGCACGGACAGTCGCGGGACGGGCGGGACGACGAATCGGACATGGTGCTTCCTTGCGAACGGTCGACATCGTGAATGCCAACACGGCTGCCGCCGGCCCGGCTCGCGCTGCCTGCCATTCGCCACGCCGGCCGGCCGGTGCGGGTTCGCGGGGACGGATCGGTGGAGGAAGCGGGCAATACGCGGGCGTCGGGCCGGCTGCGGCCGTGGACGATGCGCCGCCTCCCCGCGGCGCTGAACCCCAATGTTTCGGCCGGTATCCGGGCTGACGAACACGCCGCTTCGCCTTCCCGGATGCACGGCATCCAGTGGCGGTCGTCCGCATGCGCGCGGCATGCGGCGAAGCGGCGTTGCGTGGCGCTTCTCGCGCGACGCGTTCGCTTACCGTTGCGGGGGCAGCACAGGTTGGCTCGACTGCGGCGCAGGCAGGCTCCCTGTTTCCCGTTTAACTGCGCGCACCGGAGCGGCGCGCGCGAGCACCAAAACGCGTGCGAGTGTAGGCGGCGGTGCGGGGAGCGTCAAGGCGGAGCGGGCCGCCGGGCCCGGTTCCGGATCGCCGCCGCGTGTGGCCGGAAGCCGTGCGCGGCGGTTCGCGCGGGGGAGTCGCTGTGCTATCGTAGCGCCGCGTTCGGTGCCCGCATGCGCATTCCGCGCGTGCAGTTAAACGGGAAACAGGAGGCGGACCCCCGCCCGGCCTGTGCTGTCCCCGCAACGGTACGCCGCCCGCGCGACGCGCTTCCCCGCGCACGCGCCCAGGCCGCCCACGATGCCACTGCCCGTCAGCCGGGCGGGAAGGCTGCGGCCTGGCAAGCGGCCAGCCCGGATACCGGCCGACGCAAGGGGCGAGCCCGACGCTCGCCGAACGCCCGATCCGCGGGGGACGGATGGGGTGCGCATTCCACCCGCGTCCGCGCGGGCTTCGTTCGATCCGTCATGCGTTTCCTGTCCGCTGGCCGCCGCCGTGCCGCTCGCCTGCCCTTTTCCACTGTGACGACACGGTGCACGCCGTGCCGCGCCCGATGAGCCGCGCCTGGCTCGTCGGCGCCGGCCCCGGCGACGCCGACCTGCTGACGCTCAAGGCCGTCCATGCGATCGGCGCGGCGGACGTGCTGCTCGTCGACGATCTCGTGAATCCCGACGTGCTGCGCCATGCGCGCGCCGATGCGCACATCGAGCACGTCGGCAAGCGCGGCGGTCATGCCTCGACGCCGCAGGAGACGATCGTCGCCGCGATGCTCGCGCATCTGCGCGCGGGCCGCAGCGTCGCGCGGCTCAAGGGCGGTGATCCATTCGTGTTCGGCCGCGGCGGCGAGGAGCTGGCCGCGCTCGGCGCGGCGGGATTCCCGGTCGAGGTCGTGAACGGCGTCACCGCGGGCATCGCCGCGCCGGCCGCAATCGGCATCCCGGTCACCCAGCGCGGCGACGCGCAGGGCGTGATCTTCGTCACGGGCCACGGCGCGGGTGCCGACGAACCCGACTGGCGCGCGCTAGCGGCCACGCGCATGACGATCGTCATCTACATGGGCATCCGCCGGCTCGACGCGATTGCCACCGCGCTGCGCGATGGCGGCCTGCCCGGCGAGACGCCGTGCGCGGCGATCGAGAACGCGACGCGCGCCGAACAGCGGCACGTGCTCGCGACACTCGACACGCTCGTCGAACGCATCGGCACGACCGGCATCGGTTCGCCGGCGATCATCGTGATCGGCCGCGTCGCGGCGTTCGCCGACGATCCCGCGGTACGGGCCGCGCTCGGCGGCGGCGCATGATGCGTGTCGCACTCGGCATCGGTTTTCGTGCGGGCGTGACGGCCGCGCAACTCGATGCCGCGATCCGCGCGGCGCTGATGCCGTACCCGGCCGCCGAACCCGCGCTCGTGGCCACGCTCGCGGACAAGGCGCGTGCCCGCGCGCTGCGCACGCTCTGCGCGCGACGCGGCTGGCCGCTCGTCGCGTTCGATGCGGCGCAACTCGCGAGCCGCCCGGAACTGGCCGCGAGCGGCCCGTCGGCCGCCGCGCTCGCCCGCTTCGGCGTCGCGGGCGTGGCCGAGCCGTGCGCGCAGCTCGCGGCGCCGCACGGCCGGCTGCTGGGCCCCAAATCCATCCGGGACGGCGTGACGGTCGCACTCGCCGGCCCGCTCTGAACCTTTTGTTTCGCTTTCTTTCGACAGGACGAATCCGATGAAAACCGACGCCGAATCCCATCAACGGATGACCGAACGCCGCCGTGCCGGCCACGAGAAGAAGCAGGCCGCCGCCGTCAACGAAAAGGGCCTGCTGATCGTCAACACCGGCAACGGCAAGGGCAAGAGCACGGCCGCGTTCGGCATGGCCGTGCGCGTGCTCGGCCACGGCATGCGGCTCGGTGTCGTGCAGTTCATCAAGGGCGCGCTGCACACGTCCGAGCGCGACTTCCTCGGCGCGGTGGCCGAATGCGACTTCGTGACGATGGGCGACGGCTACACGTGGAACACGCAGAACCGCGACGCCGACATCGCGACCGCGCGCAAGGGCTGGGACGAGGCGCGCCGGATGATCGAGAGCGGCGATTACCGGATGGTGATCCTCGACGAGCTGAACACGGTGCTGAAGTACGAATACCTGCCGCTCGACGAAGTGCTCGCGACGCTGACTGCGCGGCCCGAGTCGGTGCACGTCGTCGTGACCGGGCGGCATGCGCCCGATGCGCTGATCGACGCGGCCGACCTCGTCACCGAAATGCGGCTCGTCAAGCATCCGTACAAGGAGCAAGGCGTGAAGGCGCAGCGCGGCGTGGAGTTCTGAGCATGCCCGCCTGCCCCGCGCTGTTCGTCAGTGCGCCCGCGTCGGGCCAGGGCAAGACGTCGGTGACGGCGGGCCTGGCGCGGCTGCACCGCCGGCTCGGCCGGCGCGTGCGCGTGTTCAAGACCGGGCCCGATTTTCTCGATCCGATGCTGCTGGCGCGCGCGAGCGGCGCGCCCGTGCATGCGCTCGACCTCGGGATGGTCGGCGAGGCCGGCTGCCGCGCGCTGCTGGCCGACGCCGCGCGCGACGCGGACCTGATCCTGATCGAAGGCGTGATGGGGCTGTTCGACGGCACGCCGAGCAGCGCCGACCTCGCGGCCGCGTTCGGCGTGCCGGTCGTCGCGGTGATTTCGGCGAAGTCGATGGCGCAGACGTTCGCGGCGATCGCGTTCGGGCTCGCGCGGTTCCGGCCGGGGCTGCCGTTTCACGGCGTGCTGGCGAATCGCGTCGGGTCGGCCCGGCATGCGGAACTGCTGCAACAGGCGCTGCCCGACGACTTGCGCTGGCTCGGGCACGTGCCGGCCGATGCGGGCATCGCGCTGCCGGAGCGGCATCTCGGCCTGCATCAGCCGGGCGACATCGACGATCTCGACGCGCGGCTCGATCGCGCGGCCGACGTGCTCGCGCAAACGGCGCTTGCCGAATTGCCGCCGGCCGTTGCGTTCGCGGAACCGGATGCAGCGGCGCCGCTGCCGCGTGTGCTTGCCGGCAAGCGGATCGCGGTGGCGCGCGATGCGGCTTTTTCGTTCATCTATCCGGCGAATCTCGCGTTGCTCGACACGCTCGGTGCGCAGGTGCGATTCTTCTCGCCGCTCGCCGACGAACCCGTGCCGGACGACTGCGACGCACTGTTCCTGCCGGGCGGCTATCCTGAATTGCATGCGGCGGCACTCGCGGCGAATGCCGCGACCGCGCGGTCGATTCGTGCGCACGCAGCGGCCGGCCGGCCGATCGTCGCGGAATGCGGGGGGATGGTGTATCTCTGTGAATCGCTGACCGATGTCGACGGCGTGACGACGCCGATGCTTGGACTCTTGCCGGGTCAGGCGACGATGCAGCGCCGGTTCGCGGCGCTCGGCATGCAGCAGCTCGACACGCGCAGCGGGACGATGCGAGGGCATACGTTCCACTACTCGCGGCTCGCGACGCCGCTGGAACCGGTCGCGCATGCCGCGCGTCCCGATGGCGCGGCGGGCTACGGCGAAGCCGTCTATTGTTGCGATGCGATCGTCGCGACGTACATGCACATGTACTGGCCGTCGAATCCGGATGCGGTCGTGGCGTTGTTCAGCGGGGAAGCGTTCTAGATTCGGGATCGCACGAGTCATACCGGGATTGCATGCCCCGTCGCAACGATCACACGCCTGCCTTGTGCGATTACAAATGTTGTTCGATGTCCATGCGTTGATGCAGGACCCGAATCACATCGATCGTGTATTCCGTTTCACGATAGAACACGACGTGGGAGCCCACGGCGTACCGGAAATATCCATCGCGAACAATGCAAGTCCGGCCGACCTTTTCACCGCGCGCCAGCGCTTCCATGGTTCCGATCAGATCGCGGTGGTAAAGGTCGGCTTGCTTGAGCGACCCACGCCCGACGGTATCGCGCCAAATGTCTTCGAGATCGAGTTCGGCCAGCGGGGCAGGCCGAAGCTGCCTTTAACCGTCATGCGTCGCCCGCATGCGGGCCAGGAAGGCCTCGCGGTCGAATGGCCTGGGTGCTCCCGATACCTCACCGGCCTTCAACGCTGCCTGCAATGCGCGCACCTGCATGTCGCGTGATTCGAGAAGCCGCAAACCGGTTCGTTCGACGTCGCTTGTGGAACCGTATTGCCCCGATTGCACTTGGGTATCGACGAATTCGTCAAAGTGGCCGCCCCGAGAAACGGATGTGTTTTGCGACATGAGTCATTTTCCTTTCAATGTGGCCAACATTTTCCCAAGTTTGGTACTTCCGGCGCTCCGCTGTTGCGGCGACTTTGTCGATGCAGAGCCTCGCGCCGTAAGCGTCGTTTCCGCTGTCAAACCAGGAACGACTCCGCCAGCTTCACCCAGTACGACGCGCCGGTCGGCAGCGCCGCGTCGTTGAAGTCGTAGCCGGGGTTGTGCACCATGCAGCCGCCCTCCCCGTCGCCGTTACCGATGATCAGGTAGCAGCCCGGCCGCTTCTCGAGCAGGAACGCGAAATCCTCGCTGCCGGTGAGCGGCACCATCCCGTCGATCAGGTTCGCGTCGCCCACCCACTCGCGGGCGACGTTGCGCGCGAACGCGGTCATTTCCGCATCGTTGACGAGCACTGGGTAGCGGCGCTGGTAGTCGATCGTCGCGGTCGCGCCGAACACGGCCGCCTGCGCATGCACGACTTCCTTGATGCGCGTCTCGAGCAGGTCGCGCACTTCCGGCTTCAGCGCGCGCACCGACAGGCGCATCTGCGCGCGATCGGGAATCACGTTCGGCGCCTCGCCCGCGTGGATCGCGCCGACCGTGACGATCGCCATGTCGAGCGGCGACACGTTGCGCGACACGATCGTCTGCAGCGCGATGACGATCTGCGCGCAGACGACCACCGAATCGACCGCCTTGTGCGGCACCGCGCCGTGGCCGCCCCGGCCCTGCACGTCGACGATCACCGTATCCGACGACGCCATGAACGACCCCGGCAGGAAGCCGAACTTGCCCGTCGGGAAACCGGGCATGTTGTGCATCGCGAAGATCGCGTCACACGGGAACAGCTCGAACAGCCCTTCGTCGAGCATTTTCTTCGCGCCGCCGAGCCCTTCCTCGGCCGGCTGGAAAATCAGGTTCAGCGTGCCGGAGAAGCGGCGCTCGCGCGCCAGGTGCTTCGCGGCCGCGAGCAGCATCGCCGTGTGGCCGTCGTGGCCGCACGCGTGCATCTTGCCGGCGATCCTGCTTTCGTACGGCAGGCCCGTGGCCTCGTGGATCGGCAGTGCGTCCATGTCGGCGCGCAGGCCGAGACGCTGTTCGCCGCTGCCGACCTTCAACTGCGCGACGACGCCCGTGCCGCCCAGCCCGCGATGCACCGTGTAGCCCCACGACTGCAGTTGCTCCGCGACGAGGTCGCTCGTCGCGAATTCCTCGAAGCCGAGCTCGGGGTGGGCGTGGATGCGGTGCCGGATCTCGATCATTTCGTCGGCGAGGCTTGCGGGAATCACGCTGTGCGTCACGGTGTCGTCTCCTGTCCTGGGGGGAATATGCAGGCAAGGATAGTGGGTTCGACGGCAACCGGGCAGATGGAAAGTCGTCGCGGTAGCAACCGGCGGTTGCCATATTCGGCATGATGCGCGGCACGCGCGAGCCGGCCATCCGGACGACTGCCGCGCGGAAGCCGAACGCGCAAAACTGTGTGCCACCCATCGATTTCTTGCGCATGAGGGCCCCGGTGACTATCGTTCAGAATCAAAAAATAGTTCCGATACATCAATATCTTGCGAATTCTTGTTCACTTTTTGACGCTTGTACATTTTTTGTGTACGCTGACAAAAAGGTGAACAAGCGATTCCCTTTGATGCCCGTGAACACTTCCCTCTCCGTGTCGGAACAGCACGTGCTCGACGAAGCCTGCGCCGCGTTCGAAAGCTCGACCCGGCGCTTTCGTGCCCGGCCCGTGCGTGTACCGGCCGCCTGCAAGGCGCGCGCCGACGCCATGATCCGCTTCGACGTTGCCGGGCAGGCATTCGAGATGCCGGTCGTCATCAGCCTGCGCGTCGAATCGCTGGCGGGCGCGCTGGCGGAATTGCGCCGCCGCGGCGACACTGCAGCGCCCCGCGAACGGTCGCTGATGCTGGTCGCACCGTATCTTTCGGCGGAACTGGCCGCCGGCCTGACCGACCAGGGCATCCCGTTTCTCGATACCGCCGGCAACGCATGCCTGATCGAACCGGAGGCGACCGTGATGATCGCGGGCCGGCCGAAGCCCGCACGCACACCGCGCCGACAGGCGTCGCGCGCGACGACGCCGAAGGGGCTGGCCGTGATGTTCGCACTCGCGACACAGCCGGGCCTGGTCGCGCAATCGTATCGGGCGATCGCCGCTGCATCGGACGTCGCACTCGGTACGGTCAATCTCGCGATGGACGACCTGATCGCGCGTGGCCTCGTCGGGCAACGCCGCAACGGCGAGCGCCTGATGCCCGACTGGCCGCGCTTCGTGCAGGAATGGGTCGCGCTCTATCCGAGCCGCTTGCGCGCGAAACTACCGAGCCGCCGGTTTGCCAGCCTCGCGCCCGACTGGTGGCGCGGCGCAGATTTCGCGGCATTCGATGCGCGATTCGGCGGCGAGCCGGCAGCCGACCTGCTGACGCACGGCCTGAAACCCGCCGCGATCACCGTCTATACGCACGGCACCGCGTCGAACCGGCTGCTGCTTCAGGGCCGCCTGCGTCCGGACGAGCGCGGCGATGTCGAGATCGTCGAAGCGTTCTGGCCGCGGTCCGCGGAGCTTGCCTGGCGCGAGCAGGAAGTACCGGTCGTACCGCCGCTGCTGATCTACGCGGATCTCGTCGCGTCCGGCGACAGCCGCAATCTTTCCATCGCCGATCGCATCCATGACCGATACCTCGCCCAACCGCCCGCTTGAGGTCAACGCACGCCGGCCGCTGGAGCCCGCGGCGGTCGCGTTGCTGCAGGCCGTCGGCTCGGCCTGCGCGCGCCTCGACACGGCGTTCGTGGTCGCCGGCGCCACCGCGCGCGACATCCTGATGTGGCACGTGCACGGCATCCGGCCGGTGCGCGCGACGCGAGATGTCGACGTCGCAGTGTGCGCGGTGAGCTGGCCGTTTCACGCGCAACTCGTCGAGGCACTTGTCGCGACCGGGCAGTTCACGCGCGCACCGAAACAGCAGCAGAAACTGCTGTTCGAAAGTGGCGCGCACGGTTTCCGCACGGAGCTGGATCTCGTTCCGTTCGGGCCGCTCGAAACGCCTCCGGGCGAAATCGCATGGCCGCCCGACGGTGAATTCGTGCTGAACGTGCTCGGGTTTCAGGAAGCCGTGGACACCGCACTGCCTGTGTCGATCGATGCGCGCACCGTGGTACCGGTGGCCAGCCTGCCGGCACTGGCGCTACTGAAGCTGCTCGCCTGGAAGGACCGGCGTGCGCGCCAGAACAGCGATGCGTACGACCTGCTGTTCCTGCTGCGGAATTTTCACGACGCGGGCAATCGCGAACGTATCTGGGATGCCGCGCCGGACCTGCTCGAGATCCACGCGTTCCAGCCGGGACTCGCCGCTGCCGCGCTGCTCGCGCGAGAGGCGAAACGCATCGCTTCGCCGCAAACGCGTGACGCGATCCGTGCGCTGTTGTCGGACGAAGCAACTTATGCCGTGCTCGGCCAGGATCTGCTGGCACGTGCGTTTGCGCTGTTCGGTGAATTCAGCGATGACGCCGACCGGTATCTCGACGCGTTCCGCAACGCCTTTCTCGCAGACGAACCCGCGTCGCGCGCTTGACGCGCCGATGCGCAACAGCCGAGCGATCGAACAGATCCCGACCGCGTTCAGGCCGCCCAGTCTTCGAGCGACAACCCGGCGACCCGGCCGAACTCGCGGCTGTTGTGCGTGACGAGCACCGCACCGGCCGCGATCGCATGGCCGGCGATCGACGCGTCGTTCGCGCCGATCGGCGTGCCGCGCGCAGCAAGATCGGCACGAATCGCGGCGGTTGCATCGACGGCCGCCGTGTCCCACGACAGCACGCCATCCAGCCGCGCAACAAAGGCCGTCACGAGTTCCGCATGCTTCGGCGACGCCTTCCGGCCAACCGCGCCGAACCGCATTTCGGCATAGGTAATTGCCGAGACGACGATCCGGTGCTGCGCATTGACGCACGATTGCAACCGCGACAGCACCACGGGCGGCCGCTCGCGCATGATGAACGAACAGATGTTCGTATCGAGCATGTAGAGCGTGGTCACTGGCCGGACTCCGTCGGCGCGGCGCCACCGGACAGGTCGAAGCGGCCGGACTCGATGACGGCCGGGCGTTCGGCGAGGAAGTCGGCGTCGGCCGGCGGTTCGCTCGCAAACGAGACCCACGTGGGCCGCACCGGCCGCAGCAGCAGTGTGTCGCCCTCGCGGCGGATCTCGAGTTCGGTCACGCCCTCGAACTCCATGTCCTTCGGGATGCGGATTGCCTGGTTACGGGCGTTCTTGAAAATGGAAACGGTGCGCATGAGCCACTCCATGGGAGTACGATGCGTCCATTCTAGGCATATGCCGGCATATGTCAATGCGGGCGCGCGCAAACCGGATGTCGCGCCCCATGCTGTCGCGGATGTTTTTGCCATGTCGCGGGCCTGTCGTCGATGAGGAGAGCGATCCATTCTTCACGACGCAGGCCGCGCGGTCCATATCCCGGATGGCCGATGCCCGCGCGCCACCTCGCGCCGCACCGCACCCCCGCGCCGTCACGGCAATTTGAAAGTGTCGAAGAATGTATCGCGCTCGATCACGGTGAGCGCCGCGCGCTTGTGCGGGAAGTCGAACTCCTTCAGCGTGTAGAACCCGAGCCGGTGCATGTACGCGATGTGCCGCACGTGATCGACGCGTGGCTCGCCCACGAGCCGCTGCGTGCGCGGTTCGTCGACGAACATGTAGTGCAGCACCCCGCTCCACCACGCATGCAGCTTGCCGGCGCTCTGGAAGCGCGAATCGCCGATCAGCAGATGCAGCCCGCGGTCGTAGTCGTGCGCGTCGTAGAACGGCGCGAGACGGTCCTCCTTTGCCCAGTAGAACTCGAAATAGCCG
Source organism: Burkholderia sp. AU6039 (assembly GCF_002223365.1). Taxonomy (NCBI): domain Bacteria; kingdom Pseudomonadati; phylum Pseudomonadota; class Betaproteobacteria; order Burkholderiales; family Burkholderiaceae; genus Burkholderia; species Burkholderia sp. AU6039. Next base: position 1,333,595 of record NZ_NKFK01000003.1, on the reverse strand, counting down.
AACGGCGTGTCGTCGAAATAGCCGATCATCGGGTGCATGTGCGGATCGGCGAGCCGCTCGGCGAGATACGCCGCGTGCTCGTCGCGCGTGCCGCGCTGGTCCCAGAAATGCGCGACGCGATCGAGGTTCATCCAGCCACTGAACAGGTCCGCGTGCGCGTCGACATCGACGGTGCGCAGGCTGAACGTCATCCCGACCTGCGGCATGGTGCGTGCGTAGATCTCGCCGGCCGGCGACGGCGGCCGCACCGGGTGGCGGTGGCCGTTGGTGATCACATGGCGCAGCGGCATGCCACCCGACGCGGGCGCCTTCAGCCACGGCCGCGGGTTCTGCCAGAACGTCGCACGCGACACGGTGAAGCGCAGCGCGTCGCCGGCAACCTGCGCGCCGTCGATCACGCCCTCGCGCACCGCGCGCGCGACGTACACCGCCACGGCTGCCGCGTCGGCGCCGCCGAGCGGCACCGTGATCGTCGCCGCGTCGTAGCGCGTGTCGGTGTTGAACAGCGCGACGAACGCCGTGAGCAGTTCGTCCGGCGAGTCGTCGGGCCGCCACGCGTCGAGCGTGTGCTCGGCGACGGCCATCGCCTGCCCGTGTGCGGCGCCGTCGAGCGCGGCGGCCACTTCCCCTTCGACGGCATCCGCGGCGCCGGCCGGTTTCGTCAACGTGTCTTCCATCACAGTGCTCCCGCGTCGTGGCGGTCGGCGAGGACGTGCAGCCCCCGCTCGAGTGCCGGAAACAGGCTGCGCTGGAAGTTGTTCCAGCGCAGTTCGAGAATCGTGTCGTCCGGCGCGATCGGCGTGTCGAGCACGTCGCAGATCACCTCGCCGGAATCGATGCCGTTGTCGACGTAGTGAAACGACGCGCCCGTCATCATCACGGGCTCGACGGACGACGTCGTGCCGTTCGACCAGTCGACCCGTTCGCCGCGCGCGCCGTGCAGCGCGTCGAGCGTCGCCCACGCGCCGCGCCGCTGGTACGGCGAGCCGTCGGCCGTGATGCCCGGGTGGATGTTGGCGATGCGCCGGTGAAAGCGCGCGCCGGGGCGCACGAGTTCGTCGAGGATCACGAGCAGCCCGTCGAGCACGACGACGTCGGCGTCGAGTTCGAGCAGGCGCTCGAGCAGGCGGCGCTCGAACGCCTGTTTGCCAGCCACGCGCTCGCGCGCGTCGCGCGGCAGCCGCCGGTACGTCGACGCAATCGTGCAGAACAGTTCGTCGACCGGCCGGCCCTGCACCGTCAACCCTTCCGGCAGGATCCACGGGCGGCCCGGCGTGCGGGCGAAACCGTAGTCGGCGACTTTCGCGCGGTCGGCCGGCGAACCGTCGTCGTCGTCGACGATCACGCCCTTGAGCGTGTAACGCTCGCCGAGCGGCGAGTCGTTCAGGCGTTCGACGAGATATTCGAGCGGCGCCTTCATGTAGCGCGTGCCGCCCTGATAAGCGACCGGCTGGCCGGCACGATCGGCCGCGCCGTTGCGCAGCGACTGGATGTAGACGAGATTTTTCTTCGGCATGGATGCGTCGTGGAAAAGCGGACGAAGGCGCCGCGGCCCGCCCGCGCCGGCCGCGAGGGCCGGCCGGCGGGCCGCGGCGCGCATCGTCACCAGTTGTATTTCGCGGTCGCGATCACGGTACGGTCGGTGCCGAACACACAGACGTTCGCCGACTGGCAACCGCTGATGTAGTGACGGTTGGCCAGGTTCGTTCCGTTCACGGCGAAGCGCCAGTTACGCGTGTCGTAGTGCACGCCCGCGTCGAACAGCGTGACGCTCGATACCGTCAGCGAGTTGTCGGCCGCACCGGCCGACGCGCTCTGGTAGCGCACGCCGCCGCCCAGGCCGAAGCCCGCGAGCGGCCCCGTGTGCCACGTCCAGTCGGTCCACAGCGACGCCATCTGGCGCGGGCGCGGAATGTCGACCGGCCAGTTGTTCAGCGACACGTCGTTGGCCTTCACGTTCTTCACGTCCTGATACACGTACGAGGCAATCACCGACAGGTTGCGCGTGACCTTGCCGGTCGCGCTCAGCTCGATCCCGCGCGAACGCACCTCGCCCGTCTGCACCGACTTCGTGCCGGTATTGTCCTGGCTCGGCAGCGCCGGCGTGAGCACGTTGGTCTGGTTGATCTGGTAGATCGCCGCGTTCAGCATCAGGTTCTTGCCGGGCGGCTGCCAGCGCAGGCCGGCTTCGATCTGCTTGCCGCGGGTCGGCTGCGGCAATCCGCCGCCGACCAGGTTCACGCCGATCAGCGGATTGAACGACGTCGCGTAGCTGACGTACGGCGACAGCCCGTAATCGCCCTGGTACGTAAGGCCGACACGGCCGGTGAACGCCGTGACGTCAGCCTTCGTCGACGTGCCGGCCGCGCGGTCGTCCATCCGCATGTTGACCCAGTCCTCGCGGCCGCCGAGCGTCAGCGTCCAGCGGTTCCACTTGATCTGGTCCTGCGCGTACAGGCCGAACGTGTTCATCGTCGTGTACGTGTTGGTGCGGAACGTCGAGTCCGGCGTGAACACCGCCTTCGTGACAGGCAGGTAGACCGGGTTGTAGATGTTCAGCGGCGGCGCGGCGGCGAGCCATTCGCTGTCGGTCGCGGTCTGGCGGTTGTACTGGAAGCCGAGCAGCAGCGTGTGCTGGAGCGGGCCCGTCGCGAAGCGGCCTTCGAGGTTGTTGTCGATGTCGAAGCGGCTGTAGTTCATCTGGAACACGCCGGCCCAGCGCGACACGTCGGTCGTGCTGCCGTCGACGAAGCCGTTGCCGAATACCGAGCCGTTGTCGAGCGACAGGTGCATCAGGCGCGTGTTCTGGCGGAACGTCCACGCCGGCGTCAGGTTCCGCTCGAACTGGTAGCCGACCGACCACTGCTTCTTGCGGTAGTAGTTGAAGTTCGGATCGCCTTCGTACACGTCCTTGTTGATCTGACCGTTCGGGTTCGGCAGCACCGTGCCCGCCGCGGGCAGGAAGTTCGACGAGATGTCGCCCCAGTCCTGCAGATAGGTGGCCGACAGCGTCAGCGACGTATCCGCGTTCGGGCGCCAGCGGAACGACGGCGCGAGCGCAACGCGCTGGTCGTTGTTCGGGCCGGTCAGCGCGTTGCCGTCGCGTGCGACGCCGACGAATCGGTACGCGTACTTGCCGTCCGGGTCGAGCTTGTCGCCGACGTCGATCATGAACTGCTTGCGCGCGTAGTTGCCGATCTGCACGCCGGCCTCGCGCACGCGCTCGCCGTCGGCGAGCTTGGTCTGCACGTCGACGATCGCGCCCGGGTCGCCCGCGCCGTACAGCACCGAGGTCGGCCCGCGCAGCACGCTGATGCTGTCGATCATGTACGGATCGACGCGCCAGCTCGCGAGGTTGATCGTGTTCGGCACCTGCAGCCCGTTCACGTACGCGGTCGGCGTGAAGCCGCGCAGCGCGGCGTACCAGTCGGAACGGTTGTCCGAGCCGTACGACGAGAAGCCCGGCACGTAGCGCAATGCCGCGTTCACGTCGGTCGCGCCGGTCATCTCGATCTGCTGCGCGGTGACGACGTTGATCGTCTGCGGGATCTCGTTGATCGACGTACTGGTCTTCGTGCCGGTGCGGCTGCGCTTCGCCACGAGCCCGACCGTGCCGTCTCCTTCCGAGGCCGCGTTGACGTTGATCGTCGGCAGCGTGCCGGTCGACGCACTCGCGGCCGCACCGTTCTGCGCACTGCTGGCCGCCGCCGCGCCTGCGTTCACGGCCGGCGCCGTCTGGGCCTGTGCGTGCCCTGCCGCCACCCCGAACGCCACGCTCGCCGCGGCTGCGATCGCACGCAAACGCGTGCCTGTTGCCCACTCCATCTTTCTCTGCTCCAGTTTTTTCATGCGGTCTCCGACCGCGCCTTTGTCAAAGAGCGAAAGCCATCCGGCTCGCGCTCGCCCCGTTTTCCTGTCGTTTTTCCTGTGTTGCCCGGGCCGCGCCTTCTTCATGGGCTGGTGCGATCCCGTCTTCGAGCGACGCGCAGATTTCGTCCGCGCGGCGAGCCAGTACCGACAGCAGCGTGTCGGACAGGCCGTGGCTGTCTTCGCAGCAGCCTTGCAGGTAGATGCGCGGCGCGAAGTGCGCGGGCGTCGCGAGCAGGTAGTCGCGCGTGACGTCGCCGCGTGCGAGCGCGTCGCCCAGGTGCGGCGCGAGCCCGTCGAGCAGCGCCGAATGCGTGTCGCGGCGGTAGCCGGTGGCCAGCACGAGCGCGTCGAAGCGCTCGACGCGCGTGTCGCCGCTCATCCGGTCGCGCAGCGTCAGCTCGATGCGGCCGTCGGCGGTGCGCACCGCGGCCTCGATCGCGCTGTTCGCGAGCAGCGCATGACGCGGCGTGCCGTCGATGCGCTGCAGGTACAGCATTTCGTAGATCTGTTCGATCAGCGGCCGGTCGACCACCGCGTAGTTCGTGTCGCGATAGCGCTCGAGCAGCGCGCGGCGCGCGTCGTGCGGCTGCGCATAGACGACATCGGTGAACTCGGGGCTGAAGATCTCGTTGACGAACGGGCTGTCGTCCGCCGGCTTCAGCGCGCCTGCGCGCATCACGAGGCTCGCGTCGACGTGCGGGAAGCGGCGCGCGAGATCGATGAACACCTCGGCCGCGCTCTGCCCCGCGCCGATCACCGCGACGCGGCGGCGCTCGCCGTCCGGCGATGCCACCAGCCGGTCGATGTCGGTCAGGTACGACGACGAGTGGATCACGCGGTCGCGGCCGAGCGCGGCGAACGCGTCCGGGATCGCCGGCGTGCCGCCGACGCCGACCGACAGTGCACGCGTGACGCGCTGGCGCTCGTGGCCGGCGGCGTCGCGCGACAGCACGCGCAGTGCGTCGATCTGCTCGCCGTCGCCGTGCACGGGCTCGATCGCGAGGACGGTCTCGCTGTAGTGGACGCTATCGTCGAACGCGTCGGCCACCCAGCTCAGGTAGTCGTGGAATTCGACGCGGGTCGGATAGAAGTTCTTCAGGTTGACGAATTCGTTCAGCCGGCCGCGTTCGAACAGATAGTTGATGAACGTGTAGCGGCTCGTCGGATCGCGCATCGTGACGAGATCCTTCAGAAACGAGATCTGCATCCGGCAGTCGTCGAGCAGCATGCCGCGATGCCAGCCGAATTCCGGTTGGCGCTCGATGAAGCAATGGGCGAGCGGGCGCGCCGCGCGCCGCTCCTCGAGGCGGATGGCCAGCGCCAGATTCGACGGCCCGAAGCCGACGCCGATCAGGTCGAATACGGTTTCTCTCTGCATGTCTCAGCTCCCTTGTCGGTGAATCCGGCGCGTCAGACGTGACGGCCGGAGAAGAACGTCTCGCGCAGCGTGCGCATCCACAGCGGCTGCGCGTCGGCCAGCGCGAGACGGCGCTGCCGCGCGAAGCCGTGCCGCGCGAGATGGTCGGCAACCCGCGCGTGGCCGGCCGGAACGGCACAGCCGACCGCTTCGGTACGCGGGTCGTCGAGAAACAGGTAATGCACGACGGACGGCAGCCAGCCCGCGACGCACTGCGGGCCGCGCCAGCGCGACTCGCCGACCAGCATCCGCAGCCCGCGGTCGTAGTCGCGCGCCGCGACGTGCGGCGCGAGCGCGTCTTCCTTCAGCCAGTACGCCTCGAAATATGCGAACGGTTCGCCGTCGAAGCAGCCGACGAGCGGAATCACGTGCGGATCGGTGTCGGGCGCGGTGCCTTGCTGGTCATCCGCGCCGGGCTGCGTGCCCGGCCAGCCGTCGCGCACGCGCGGTTCGTCGAACCAGCGCGCGAGGCGTTCGGCATCCTCGGCCGGCTGCCAGCCGCGCAGCGTGAAGCGCACGCCGAGCGCCGGCAGGTCGCGCGCGTAGACCTCGCCGCGCGGCGCAGGCGGCCGGCGCGGATGACGGCGGCCGTCGGTGAACATCGGCAACGTCGCGCACGGCAGATGCGCGCCGACGCGCCACAGATCGGCCTGCTGCGCCCAGCCTTCACGCATGCAGCGGCCGCCGTCGGCGAGCACGCCGCTCGCGCGCAGCGCATCGAGCGCGACCGCCGGCCACGCGGCCGGGTCGAGCCGGATCGCGGCGTGGCGCGCGCTGTCCGAAAACGCCGCGGCGAGTGCCGCCAGCAACGCACGCCGCTGGTCGGCCGCTGCCGCGCGATGGTTGTACGCGACGAGGCGCAGCGCGCCGTCGTCGCCGAGTTGTGCGCGCAGCAACTGCGCGCCGATGCCGTCGCCCTGCGCGACGCGGATCTCCGCGCCGTCGCGCACGGCGAACAGGCCGTCCGCGAATGCGACGCGGTAGGTATCGAGCATCGTGAATCCGTCCGGACGCACTTCAGCCAGCATGGCGCGCCTCCTGTCCCGTTTCCGTGTGCGCATCGAGCCGCGCGCCGAGTGCCGCGAGCGTCGGCGACGCGAACACGTCGGCGACCGTCAGCGTGTGGCCGGCGCGGCTGGCCGCGTCGACGAAGCGCACGACGTCGAACGACGTCGCGCCGGCTTCGAACAGGTCGGCGTCAGGTTCGGGCGCGGCTGTCGCGAACGTGTCGGACCACAGCGCCGCGAGCACGGCCGCCGCATGCGGTGCGCGGAATGGCGCTGCGGCGCGTGCGTTGCTTTCGGTCTGCGCGCGATGCGACGCCTGTGCAACGACGCGCTTGTCCGGCGCACCGAGCACCGCTTCCGACGCGCCGGCGAAGCGCGTGACTTCGTCGTGATAGAGATCGACGAGCGCATCGACGAAACCGCGATCGAGCAGTTCGTCCGCATACGAGAACGCGGCGCTCACGCGGCCGTCCGGATGCTCGACGACGTCCAGCTCCAGCGTAAATACGACGCGATGGCGCACATCGTCGAATCCGGCCAGCGCCAGGCCGGCCCAGTCGCGCGCCGCGGCACCGGTCGGGCGCAGGTAGTTGAACATCACCTGGAACAGCGGATTGGCCTGCGCGGCACGCGGCGCGCGCAGCGCCGCGACGACGTTCGCGAACGGCACGTCCGCATGCGCGTAGGCCGTGAGCGCCGTGTCGCGCACTTGTGCGAGCACGTCCGCACGACGCGCGGCCGGGTCGAGCCGCGTGCGCACGACGACCGAGTTGATGAAGAGGCCAAGCGCATCGCGGGCCGCATCGCCCGTCAGCTCGCGCGTCGACGCGAGCACGCCGACCGGCTGGTCGGCCACGCCCGTCGCGCGGAACAGCGCGGTGTTGAGCGCCGCGTGCAGCAGCATCGGCAGCGTCGCGTGCGCGGCCGATGCCGTGTCCCGTGCGGCGCGGATCAGCGCGCCGTCGAATTCGAACGCGATGCGGGCCGCGCGCCATTGCGGCAAGGCCGGTGCGTCATCGCGCTGCGGCAGCACGCGCGCCGGCAGATCGGCCAGCGCATCGCGCCAGTAGGCGACGCGGGCCGGATGGCACGGTGCGGGCAGCACGAGCGGTTGGGCGGCCAGCTGGACGGCCTCATCGGCCGGCACGGCGCCGGCGCCGCCCTGCACGCGGGCGACATAGCGTGCACGAACCGCATCGAGCCACAGCTCGATCGATTCGCCATCCGACACGATGTGATGAATCGTCACCGACAGCACGTGGTCTTCCGCATCCAGACGCAGCACGCGCGCACGCCACAGCGGCGCATCGGCAGCGAGGTCGAACGGTGCGAGTGCATCCTCGTCGGTCAGCGCTGCGGCGCGGGCGAGCACATCGGCTTGCGCCGACAGGTCAATCACCGGCAGTTCGACAGAAGCATTGGCATCGATCCGCTGGCCCGGCAGTGCGCCGTCACGCGCCACGAGCCGCGCGCGCAGCGCCGGATGCACGGCCGTGACATCCGCGAAGGCCGCACGCAGCGCATCGACGTCGAGCGGGCCGCGCACCCGCAGCGCGACAGGAATGTTGTACGCGGCGCTGTCCGGCTGTGCGCGCCACAGGAACCACAGGCCGAGCTGCGCCGGCGACAGCGGCCACACGCCGTGTGCATCGGGTTTGGCGACGGCCACGCCCGGCGCCGCCGCACCGGCATGCGCGGCGCGCGGCGCATCGGCCACCTGCAACGCATACTGCGCGAGCACCGGCGCTTCGAACAGCGCGCGCACCGGCACGTCGCGGCCGAGCCGTTCGGCCACGCGCGTCGCGACGCGCACGGCGGCGAGCGAATGGCCGCCGAGATCGAAGAAGTGATCGCCACGGCCCACGCGCTCGAGATTCAGCACGTCGCGCCAGATCGCCGCGAGCGCGGCTTCGTCGCCGTCGTGCGGCGCTTCGTACGCACGTTCGACGCGTACCGGCGCCGGCAGCCGTGCGCGGTCGACCTTGCTGTTCGCGTTGCGCGGCAGCGCGTCGAGCACGATCAGCTGCGCGGGCACCATGTAGTCGGGCAACGTGCGGCGCAGGTGCGCGTCGAGCGTCGCGGCTTCGACCGGCTGCGCGGCCGCCTGTGCGTCGGCGGTCAGTTCGACATATGCGACGAGCTGCGCCAGTGCGCCCTGCCCGTGCACGACCGCGCAGGCTTCGCGCACCGCGTCGTGCGCGGCAAGCTGGGCCTCGATCTCGCCGAGTTCGATGCGCAGCCCGCGCAACTTCACCTGGTGGTCGACGCGGCCGATGAAGTCGAACACGCCATCCGCGCGACGCCGCACGAGGTCGCCGGTGCGGTACAGCCGCGCGCCCGGCGCGCCGTACGGATCGGGCACGAAGCGCTCGGCCGTCAGCGCCGGGCGGTCGAGATAACCGCGCGCGACGCCGATCCCCTCGCCGCCCAGGTACAGTTCGCCGATCACGCCGACCGGCAACGGATGCAGCCGTTCGTCGAGCACGTGCGCGGTGCGTGCGCCGACCAGCGTGCCGATCGGCAGGTACGCGGCGTCGCCGAGCTTCGCGAGATCGTCGCCGGGCCGGAACATCCACAGCGTCGGCGTGATGACCGTCTCGGTCGGGCCGTAGCCGTTGACCACGCGCACGTTCGGCAGCGCGCGGCGCAGCATCGCGAACGCCTCGCGCGACGTCGCCTCGCCGCCGACCGTCAGCGAACGCAGCGTCGGCGGTGCGCCGTGCGCGAGCGCCCATTCGGCGAGCTGCGCGGCGCAGCCGGGCGGCACGTAGGTCATCGTCACGCCGTCGCGGACCATCATCGCGCAGGTCTGCGCGGGCGGCCACAGCACGTCGGCCGTCACCGACACGGCGGCGCCCGACATGTATTGCGAAAACCAGCCTTCGTGCGCGCCGTCGAAGTTGACCGACTGGAACAGCAGGAACACGTCGTTCTCGCCCGCGCCGTAACGTTCGGCGATCGCCGCGCAATGCAGCGCGAACGACGCGTGGTCGACGATCACGCCCTTCGGCTTGCCGGTCGAGCCCGACGTGTAGATCGCGTAGGCCGCGTGACCCGGCAGCACGTCCGGCAGCACGACGTGCGCGGCTTCGTCGAGGGCATCGACTTCATCGGCGCGCCACACGCGCAGCTCCGGCAGCTCGGGCAGCGACGCGGCGCTCGCGCGGTCGGTCAGCACGTGCGCGATGTTCGCGTCGCCGACGATCTGCGCGAGCCGTTCGCGCGGATGCGCGGGATCGAGCGGCACGAACGCGGCGCCCGATTTCAGCACCGCGATCAGCGCGACGAGCAGGTCGACCGAGCGCTGCAGCGCGACGCCGACGCGCATTTCCGGGCGGACGCCGGCCACGACCAGATGGCGCGCCAGGCGAGCCGCGCGTGCATCGACTTCGCCGCGCGTCAGCGCGCGGTCGATGTCGGCCACGCCGCGTGCGTCGGGCCGTGCCTGAGCATGCGCGGCGATGCGGGCATGCACCGGCACGAACGGTTCGGATTCGGTTGCGCCTGCCGGTGCGTTCCATGCGAAGAGTTGCGCGCGCTCAGCGGCGGGCAGCCAGTCGAGATCGCCGATCGGCATGTCCGGTCGCGCGAGTGCATCGGTCAGCAGCGTGACGAAGCGAGCGGCCAATCGGGCGATCGCGTCCGCCTCGAACAGGTCGAGCGCGTAGATGAAGGCGGCGTCGAACGTGCCGTCCGGCGTCGCTTCGACCGACAGCGTCAGGTCGAATTTCGCGGACGGCGTGCCCGACGGCAGCAACGCGGCCGCTGCCGCGCCGAGCGCCGGCAGCGCACGGCGCTCGCCGTACGCGGCCATCACCTGGAACAGCGGATGGTGGCTCGCGCTGCGCGGCACACCGAGTGCATCGACCACCTGCTCGAACGGCACGTCCTGGTGCATTTGCGCGTCGACGAGCGCGCGCTGGGTGCGCGCGACCAGCGACGAGAAATCGCCATGCGCGGGCACGTCGACGTCGATCGCCAGCGTGTTGACGAAGAAGCCGATCAGGCCGGCGACCTCCGCGCGTTCGCGGTTCGCGGCCGGCACGCCGACGCAGATCCGCGCGTCGCCGGTCGCGCGCGCCAGCAGCGCATCGAGTGCGGCGAGCAGCACCGCGAACGGCGTGGCGCCCGAGGCGGCCGCGAATGCGCGCAGTTGCGCGCCGATGCGCGCGTCGAGCGAAAACACATGGCGGGCGCCGCGCGCACTGCGGCGTGCGGGTCGTGCCGTCGCGCCCGGCAGCGTCAGTACGCCACGTTGCGGATCGAGCCGTTCGCGCCAGAACGCGAGCTGGCGATCGCGCTCGCCGGCGTCGAGCCAGCGGCGCTGCCACAGCGCGTAATCGGCGTACTGGATCGGCAGCGGCGCGAGCGGCACCGGCTCGCCTGACGCATAGGCGCGGTAGAACGACGCAAGCTCGAACAGCATCACACCCGACGACCAGCCGTCCGACACGATGTGATGCACGGTCAGCGCGAGCCAGTGATGCGTCGCATCGAAGCGCACCAGATGCGCGCGGACGAGCGGCGCCACGCCGAGATCGAACGGCTCGGCTTCGTCGGCCGTCGCGACGGTTTCCGCGCGCGCCATGCGCTGCGCGTCCGGCAGCGCTTCGAGATCGGTTTCACGCCACGGGCAGCGCAACGGTGCGTGGATCGTTTGCGCGACGCCGTCCTGCGCTTCGTCGAAGGTCGTGCGCAGCGCCTCGTGGCGCGCGATCAGCGCGTCGCACGCAAGACGCAGCGCATGCGCGTCGAGCGGGCCCGTCAGTGCCAGGCGCTCGGTGATGTGATATGCATCGGGCGCATCGATCAGCCGCGCGTGCAGCCACAGCCGCGTCTGCGCGAACGACGCCGGCACGCGGTCGCTGCGTGGGGTGCGCGGCGGGATCGGCAGCACGCGGAAGTCGATGCCGGCCGCGCCGAGCTTGTCGATGAAGACCGCGCGCTGCGCGTCCGGCAGTTGCGCGAAACGCGTCGCGAGCGCGAGCCAGTCGGGTTGAGCCTTCGTCATCCGTCGTCCTTATTGGGTTTCCAGTTCGCCGAGCAGCGCATCGATCGCGCTCGCCGCATCGGTCGCGCCGCGGGCCGCGCAGGCCGCGTCGATCGCCTCCGCGCAGCGTGCCAGCGTGCGTGTGTCGAACAGCGTGCGCAGCGGCAACGCGAGCCCCCAGTGCAGGTTCGCCTGCGCGTGGGCCTGCGTCGCGAGCAGCGAATGACCGCCGAGCAGGAAGAAATCGCCGTCGCGGCCGATCGCGTCCACGTGCAGCACGCGTTGCCAGATCCCGGCGAGCGCGCGTTCGGTGTCGGTCGCCAGTTCGACTTCCGCCACTGCTTCGCGCACCGGCGCGGGCAGCGCATGACGGTCGCACTTGCCGTTCGGCGTCACGGGCAACGCATCGAGTTCGATCAGTTGCGACGGCACCATGTAGGCCGGCAACTGCGCGCGCAGCGTGTCGAGCAGCGCCGCCCGGTCGAGCGGGCCCGCGTCGCCGCGTGCGACATAGCCGATCAGTTGCTCGTCGCGCACGATCACGACCGCGTCGTTCACGCCGGGCGCCGCGCGCAGCAGCGCCTCGATTTCGCCCGGCTCGATCCGCTGGCCGCGCAGCTTCACCTGCGTGTCGACGCGGCCGAGATAGTCGAGCGCGCCGTCGGCGCGCCGGCGTGCGAGGTCGCCCGTGCGGTACATGCGCGCGCCCGGCACGAACGGATCGGGCACGAAGCGCTCGGCGGTCAGCGCCGGACGGCCGAGATAGCCGCGCGCAAGGCCCGCACCCGCGAGATACAGTTCGCCGGTCGCGCCGGCCGGCACCGGCTGCCATGCCGCGTCGAGCACGTGCAGTTGCAGGTTCGCGATCGGATGGCCGATCGGCACCGCGGCCGCATGCGCATCGTCGGGGCCGCAGGTCCAGTGCGACACGTCGATGGCCGCTTCGGTCGGCCCGTACAGGTTCACGAGCGTCGCGTCCGGCAGCAGCCGCGCGATCTTCGCGACGAGTTCGGGCGCGAGCGCCTCGCCGCTCGCGACGATCAGGCGCACGCTGTCGCATTGCGCGGCGGCCGAGAAATCGTCGAGATACGCAGCGAACGCGGCGAGCATCGACGGCACGAAGTGCAGCACCGTCACGCCGTGCGCATGGATCGCGGCCGCGAGACGCGCCGGATCGCGATGGTCGCCGGGCGCGGCGATCGCGAGCTTCGCGCCGATCGCCAGCGGCCATACGAATTCCCACACCGATACGTCGAAGCCGAACGGCGTCTTGTGCAGCACGACGTCGTCGCGCGTCAGCCCGTAGGCGTGCTGCATCCACGCGATCCGGTTCGCGAGCGCGCCGTGCGTGTTGCCCGCGCCCTTCGGCTTGCCGGTCGAACCGGACGTGTAGATCAGGTACGCGAGCTGGGTGCCGTCGCTCGTGGCGGTCACCTCGACAGCGTCGCTTTCGGCTTCGTCGGCGAGCAGGTCCGCTACCGTCAGCAGCTGCGTCGTGACGCCCTCGCCGAGCGCGGCCTCGACCTGCTCGCGCAGATGGGCCTGCGTGATCGCGACGGCCGGCCGCGCGTCGCGCAGCATGTAGGCGATGCGCTCGGCCGGATAGTCGGGATCGATCGGCAGGTACGCCGCGCCGGCCTTCAGCACGCCGACCAGCGCCATCACCATGTCGAACGAGCGCTCGACGCACAGCGCGACCGGCGTGTCGGGCTGCACGCCGCGCCGGCGCAGCGCAGCCGCGATGCGTGACGTGCCGACATCGAGTTCGCGATAGGTCGCGCGATGCACGCCGCCGTGAACGTCGGCGTATTCGAGCGCGATCGCGTCGGGCGTCGCCCGTGCCGCCTCGGCGAATTGCAGGTGCAGCGGCTGTTGCTGCGACGCCGGCCATGCTTGGGTAGTGTCTTGCGCCCGCGCCAGTGCGTCACGGGTGGCTTCGTCGGCGATCGATAGCGTGCCGAGCAGCGCATCCGGCGTGCGGGCCAGTGCATCGAGGGCGCACACGAACGCGCGGTGCCACGTTTCAACCTGCCGCGCGTCGACGCGCGCGGTGTCGTAGCCGTAGTCGATCGTCAGTTCGGCACCGCTCTCGATCACGAGCGTCAGCGCGAAATCGGTCGCTTCGATGCTGCGCACGTCGCTCAATGCGAGTGCGCGCGGATCGGCGTCGCGCGCCGACTCGTCGACCGGGTAGTTCTCGAACACGACCAGCGTGTCGAACAGTGCGCCGCCGGCGCCGCGCGCCCAGCGCTGGATGTCGGCGAGCGGCGTGTGCGCGTGCTCGGCGGCGGCCGCGTTCTCGCGTTGCAGCGTTTGCAGCCAGTCGGCCGCGCATTGCTGCGGCGCGGGCGCCGTGATCACCGGCAGCGTGTTGATGAAGAGACCGAGCACCGAATCGACGTCCGCGAGTGCATCGGGACGGCCCGCGACGGTCGCGCCGAACGCGACGGCCGGCTGGTGCGTCATCCGCTGCAGCGCGAGCGCCCACGCGCCCTGCACCAGCGTGTTGACCGTCAGCTTCAGTGCGCGCGCCGTCTGCGCGACACGCGTCAGCGTGTCGGCATCGAGCGTCGCGCGCCACGTGACCATGTCGGCATCCGCGCGGTCGGCCGTGCGTTCCGCGATCAACGTCGGTGCGTCGAGGCGCGCGAGGCGTTCGGTCCAGAAACGTTCGTCGGCGTCGCGGTCGCGCGTGCCGAGCCACGCGATGAAGTCGCGATAACGCAGTGCCGGGCGGCTCGCGAACGGCGACACGGCGTCCGGGTCGCGATAGTCGCGCAGCACATCAGCGAGCAGGCGCGCGGTGCTCCAGCCGTCGAGCAGCACGTGGTGACGCGTCCACACGACGCGCCAGGCGTCGTCGGTCACGCGGATCAGCGTAAGCCGCATCAGCGGCGGCTCGCGCCAGTCGAAGCCGCGTGCGCGATCGGCGGCGAGCCATGCGTCGAGATCGGTATCGAAGGTGTCGCCGCGCGTGCGCCAGTCGAGCTGTTCGACCGGCATTTGCGCGTGGCGATGCACGCACTGCAGCGGCGCGGCTTCGTCCGGCATCACGCTCGTGCGCAGGATGTCGTGGCGCGCGATCGACGCTTCGAATGCGGCCGTGAACCGGTCGGCGTCAAGTGCTGCCGCGGTCGCGACGAGCTGATTCACGTAGCTGGCGTGACCGGGGGCGAACAGCGCATGGAACAGGATGCCCTGCTGCATCGGCGACAACGGATAGACGTCGTCGATCGTGCGCCAGTCGAGCGGCGTGCGCTCGATCGCGGCCTGCGTGAGCCCGGCGGCCTGCGCGAGCGGGAAATCGCCCGGCGTCGCGCCACCGCCGCGATGCGCGACGCGCGACGCGCAGGCGTCGACGAGCTCGCGCAGCGCCGACGCGAAGCGATCGGCGAATGCGTCGATCGTCGCACGCTCGAATTGCGGTGCGCCGTAGACCCAGTGCACTTTCAGCGTGCGTGCGCCGTCGCGATCCGTGTCGAGGTACGCGTGGATCGCGAGCGTATTGCCGAGCGGCCCCTGCGGATCGCGCTCGACGCCGGTGCCGCCGAAGCGCGGCACGAGTGTGGCGTCGCGCGGCGCGTCGAACTGGCCGAGATAGTTGAAGGTGACGCGCGGACGCGGCACGGCGGCCAGCGCCGCACGCGTCGCCGCATCGCCGTAGTCCGCGAGCACACCGAAGCCGAGCCCCTTGTGCGGCACGGCGCGCAGCGTGTCCTTGACCGCGCACAGCGTGTCACTTGCCGTGGCAGCGACCGGCAGCGTCACCGGGTAATGGCTCGTCAGCCAGCCGATCGTGCGGCTGGCATCCACGTCGTCGAACAGCGCCTCGCGGCCGTGCCCTTCGAGTTCGACTCGGCACGATGCGGCACCGCTCACGCCGGCCAGCGCCAGCGCGAGCGCCGCGCCCAGCAGTTCGATCGTCTGCGTGCGATAGGCCGCGTGCGCATCGGTCAGCGCCGCGCGGGTCAAGGCCGCGTCGATCGTCTGCACGACGACGGCCGCATCGGCGTTCGTCGCCGCTGCGTCGGGATGATCGGGCACCATGTCGTCACCCTGCGCCATGCCGGCCCAGTACGCGGCCTCGGCCGCGAACGGCGATGCCGGTTCCGTTGCCGCACGGGCAAGCCGTGCCGCCCATGCATCCGCACGCAGGCCCGGCGGCGACAGTCGGACCGGCGCGCGTTCGCATGCGGCGCGATAGGCCGTGTCGAGGTCGTCGAGCAGGATGCGCCACGACACCCCATCGACGATCACGTGGTGAATCGCGAGATAGAGCTGCGTCGAGCCGTCCGGCAAGCGTGCCGCGCAGGCGCAGGCAAGCGGCCCCCGGCCGAGGTCGAGACGGCGCTGCAACGCGTCGAAGCGCGCGAGCGCGTCGGCTGCGTCGCGGGCGGCGACTTCGACGAACGGCAGCGCGTCGTACGGCTTCGCCGCATCGCTGGCGTGCCACGTACCGTCCGCGCCGCGCGCGAAACGCTGGCGGAACGCGTCGTGATGCGTCAGCAATGCGTCGAACGCGCGCGCGAATGCCTCCGCGTCGAACGGGCCACGCACGTCGAACGCAACCGACTGGTTCCAGTGGCCCGGATGCGGGATGTCCAGCGCGAAGAAGCGCTGCTGTGCCGGCGTCAGGACCTTGGCTGTTACCGGCGCGCTGGCAGAGGCTGCGAGGGCAGGCTGCGCGGCAGCGGCAGTCACGTCCTCCGTCTTCGCGACACGCGCGAGTTCGGCGACCGTCGGGCCGTCGAACAGCTGCTTCGGCGTGAAACGCACGCCGCGTTTGCGCGCGCGGGCGATCACCTGCAGCACGAGAATCGAATCGCCGCCGAGCTCGAAGAAGTTGTCGCCACGGCCGACCTTCGGCGCTTTCAGTACGGCCTGCCAGACTTCGGCGAGCACCGTTTCGACCGCGCCCTGCGGTGCATCGCCAGCGGCGGTCACGACCGGGGCGACCGCCAGTTCACGCAATGCCGCGCGATCGATCTTCCCGTTCGCAGTGACCGGCAGGCGCGCGAGTGCCACGAATTGCGCGGGCACCATATAGTCGGGCAGCGTCGCGGCAAGCGCCGCACGCACGGCAGCCTCGTCGAAGGTCGCGCCGTCGCGCATCACGACGAACGTCGCGAGCCGCAGGCGGCCGTCGTGTTCGATCGCGAGCGTCTCGGCCTGCGCGACCGGGCCGGCCGCGCGCACCGCCGCACTCACCTCGCCCGGTTCGACGCGATAGCCGCGAATCTTCACCTGGTCGTCGATACGGCCGAGGAACGCGAGACGGCCGTCCGCACGCAAGCGCACGCGGTCGCCGGTGCGATACAGCCGCGCACCGGGCGTGAACGGATCGGGCACGAAGCGCTCGGCGGTCTGCGCCGGACGCCCGAGGTAGCCGCGCGCGACGCCCGGCCCGCCCAGGTACAGCTCGCCCGTCGCACCGGCCGGCACGCACGCGCCGAACGCGTCGAGCACCAGCGCGCGCGCATTCGGCAGCGGCAGGCCGAGCGGCACGCCGCTCGCCGGATCGCGCGCATCGGCGGCGATCGACGCCGTGTCGCAGGCGATCGCGCCGACGGTCGCTTCGGTCGGCCCGTAGTGGTTGATCACGCGGCAGGCCGGCGCCAGCGCGGCCAGGCGCGCGACGAGCGCCCACGTGAGCGTTTCGCCGCCGGTCACGAGCGCGTGGCGCGGCAGCACGTCGGCCGGCACACGTGCATCGAGCAGCGCCTGCAGGTGGCTCGGCACGATCTTCAGCACGCCGACGTCGCGGCGGCGCATTTCTTCGGCGAACAGGTCGGGATCGAACGCGCAGGCGGCCGGCAGCAGGTGCAGCGTGCGGCCCGCGCACAGCGCACCGAACAGCGTCGTGTGACCGAGGTCGGCCGCGACGGTCGACACCATCGCGAACGACGCGTCCGGGGCGAACGCGAGTTCGTCGAGCATCCCCTGCACGTAGTCGGCCAGCGCGCCGTGCGACACGACGACGCCCTTCGGCGTGCCGGTCGAGCCCGACGTATAGATCAGGTACGCGCCCTGTTCCGGATGCGGTGCGATGCGCACGCCGGTGGCGTGTGCGAGCGTCGCGTCCTGCGCGAGCGCGTCGACGTCGAGCGGCTGTGCGTCGATGCCGGCAGGCCATGCGGCCGGGTCCGCGACGAGCGCCCAGCGCGCGCCGCAGTCGGCTGCCGCCGCGGCCAGTCGCGCGGCAGGCTGCGCGGGATCGAGCAACACGGCGAGCGCACCGGCCTTCAGCGCGCCGAGCAGGCCGACGACGAAGCGCGCCGAGCGTTCGATGCAGACGATGACGGATGCTTCGGCGGCCACGCCGCGCTGGGTCAGCGCGCGGGCGATGCGGTTCGATGCGTCGTCGAGTTCGGCGAACGTCAGCGACGCCGACGCATCGGCGAGCGCGACGCGATGCGGATATGCGGCCGCCTGCCGCGCGAACGCGGCGACGATGTCCGCATGTTCGACGCGCAGCGCACGGCCGTCGCGCGGCTGGCGCGAAGCGGCCGCTGCGTCGCACGGCAATACCGCCGTCGTTTGGCGCGGATCGCGCGCGGCCGCACCGACGAGCGCCGCGTAGCTGTCGAGCCACGCCCGCGCGGTGTCGGCATCGATGCAGTCGGTCGCATAGGCCGCGACCAGTTCGATGCCGTTCGCATCGTCGGTGAAATCCACGGCGAAATCGAAGCGTGCGGCGAGGTCGGGCCCCGGCGTGGCAACGGCCGTCGCGCCCGGCAGCACGCTGTCGTGCCGCGCGTCGAACTGCTGCGCGAATTTCACGCGCAGCCATTCGTCGCCGCGCTTGACCGGCGGCTTCACCGCATCGACGACCCGCTCGAACGGCACGTCCTGGTGCGCGACCGCATCGAGCGCCGCCGTGCGCGTCGCATCGACGAGCGCGCGGAACGGCAGCGTCGGCGCCACTTGCACACGCAGCGCGACCGTATTCAGGAACAGCCCGAGCAGCGCGCGCGTTTCCGGGCGCTGGCGATGCGCGACCGGTACCGCGACGACGACGTCCGTTGCGCCGGTCAGGCGCGACAGCCACGCGTCGAGCCCGGCCAGCAGCACCGTGAAGACTGTGGCCTGCGCGTCGCGCGCGAGTTGCCGCACGTCGGCCGCGACCGCGTCGGGCAGCCGCACCGACACGCGCGCGCCTTGCAGCGTGCGTATGGCGCCCGGCTGACGATCGACCGGCAGCGCGAGCGGGCCCGGCACGTCGCGCAACGCGCCGCGCCAGTAGTCGAGCTGGCGCTCGCCCTCGCCGCCGGCCAGCATGTCGCGTTGCCAGTCCGCATAGTCGGCGTACTGGATCGGCAGGTCGGGCAGCGACGGCTCGCGGCCTTCGGCATACGCGCGATAGGCGGCCGACAGTTCGTCGAACGCGCAGCGCGAGCTCCAGCCGTCGGTGATCGCGTGATGGGCGGTCAGCAGCAGACGGTGACGGTCGTCGGCGAGTGCGACCAGCGTCGCGCGCAGCAGCGGGCCGTGTGCGAGGTCGAACGGCTCGACCGCATCGCGCTCGGCGAGACGCGCGGCTTGCGCGTCGCGGGCGGCGGGCGGCAGGTCGCGCAGGTCGAGGTCGGCGATCGACACCGGCAGATGGGCATGAATCCGCTGCATCACGACGCCGTCGTCGTTGTCGACGAGCGTCGTGCGCCAGGCTTCGTGGCGTCCGATCACGTGATCGAGTGCGCGCTGCAGCGCCGCGCGATCGAGCGTGCCGTCGATCGTCCAGTGTGCGGCGATGTGATACGCGGCGCTTGCATCGCGCGTTTGCGCGAGTACCCAGAAGCGTTGCTGGGCGAGCGACGCGGCACGGTCGACATGCGGTACACCCGCCGCAACCGCATCGGGCGTCGCACGGCGCGCGGCAATAGCGGCCAGCGGTTCGCCGGTTTCGCGTTCCGCACGATCGACCGCTTCGGCCAGCTCGAAGAGCGCCGGATCGGCGAACAGCGTGTCGAGCCGCAGGTTCACGCGCACTGCGGAACGGATCGCGGCCTGCAACTGCATCGCGGCGAGCGAATCGGCGCCCAGCGCGAAGAAACGGTCGTCACGCGACGGCGTGACGTCGAGGCCGAGCAGCGTTTGCCAGAGGCTGGCGAGCTGCTGTTCGGTCGGCGTGCGCGGG
The DNA here is from genome assembly GCF_002223365.1 of Burkholderia sp. AU6039. Classification (NCBI taxonomy): domain Bacteria; kingdom Pseudomonadati; phylum Pseudomonadota; class Betaproteobacteria; order Burkholderiales; family Burkholderiaceae; genus Burkholderia; species Burkholderia sp. AU6039. Next base: position 1,314,177 of record NZ_NKFK01000003.1, on the reverse strand, counting down.
GCGTCGCCGCTGCCTTGCGCGGTGTCGCGCGCGGCGGCGATCCGCTCGCGCAGCGCGGCACGGTCGATCTTGCCGTTCAGCGTGTACGGCAGCGCATCGCACCGCACGAACCGGTGCGGCTGCCAGGCGGCCGGCAGTTGCGCGGCCACATGCACTTTCAGCGCCGCATCGTCGGCCGCCGCGCGCAGCGCGACGCACGCGATCAGCCGCGTCGGCCCGTTGCCGGTTTCGGCAACCACGGCCGCGTCGGCCACGGCCGGATGCGAACGCAGGCACGCGGCGATTTCAGCGGGCTCCACACGCACGCCGCGCACCTGGACCTGGTCGTCGAGGCGGCCAAGGTAATCGAATGCGCCGTCGTCGCGCAGCCGTGCGAGGTCGCCGGTGCGGTACACGCGCGCACCGGGTGCGCCGTCGGCATCGGGAATGAAACGTTCGGCCGTCAGCGCCGGGCGGCCGTGATAGCCGCGCGCGACGCAGACGCCGCCAAGCAGCAGTTCACCCACGCCATCGCCATCGCCGCCGTCGACACGCGCGACGCGCGGCCCGATCACGCGGCCGATCGGCAGCGACGCATACGCATCGTCGGCGGCCAGCACCGGCGTCTCGCCCGGCTCGACCGGCCACAGCATCGGCGAGATCACGGCCTCGGTCGGCCCGTAGCCGTTGATCAGGCGTACCGACGGGAACGTGCTGCGCACGAATTCGAACGCCTGCTGCGGCAGCGCTTCGCCGCCGAACGCGAGCACGCGCAGGGCCGGCGGCACGCCGTCGCGCGCGGCCACCGCCGCGAATTCGCGCAGGTACGCGGGCGGGAATGCGGCCACGTTGACCGATTCATTCACCATCAGCGCATGCGCGGCATCCGGCGCGAACGGCTGCGGCGGCGCCACGACGATGCTCGCGCCGGTCGCGAGCGGCGCGAGCCAGCATTCGTGCGCGGCGTCGAAATTGACCGACGCGAAATGCAGCAGGCGGTCGCCGGCTTCGATCGGCAGTGCGGCCGCGAGCGCGTCGCAGTGCGCGGCGAGCGGCCCGTGTTCGACGACGACCGCCTTCGGCGTGCCGGTCGAACCCGACGTATAGATCATGTAGGCGGCCGAACGCGGGTGGACGGACGCGCCCCCTTCATCGGCGGCAATCTCCTGCCCGTCCACCGCTCCGGCTTCAGCTGCCGCATCAAACGCGTGTTCGAACGGCGTGCCGAGCGCCGCACGGCCGGCCGCGTCGACGATCCCGTGCCGCAACTGCGCATCCTGGACGATCCAGTCGAGGCGCGCGGCCGGATGACGCGGATCGAGCGGCACGAACACGCCGCCCGCCTTCAGCACGGCCAGCAGCGCGACGAACAGTTCGGCCGAGCGCTCGACGCACACGCCCACCCGCACTTCCGCGCCGACGCCGGCCGCGCGCAGTTGCCGGGCCAGCCGCGACGCCCGCGCGTCGAGCGCGCCGCGCGACAGGCGCAAGTCATTCTGGAAAGGGACCGCGATGGCGGGTGCGTCGGGCGCGACGCGCGCCAGTTCGCGGATTCGATGATGCAGCGCAGTCGGGAAACTCGTCATGTGCGTGAAGTCCTTCGGTCCGGCCGCTTCGGCCAAGTCTCGGGGCCGCTTGGGGCGGCTTCACTGGTGTGACGAACGGCGCGGCCGATTTTTTACCGTTTTGTGCGCAAAGCGCGTGCGGACGCATTTTTTGAACGGGCCGCTAAATATTTGCGCGGCCCGTTCGTCTATCAGGGAGGAAAGCCGGAACGGGGCCCCCGCCTCGCCCGCCGCTTTCGCGTCAGTTTTGCCGTTTCCGCGTTTTCGCTTGCCTTCCCTTTACCGACGTTGCCGATGACAGCCGCCCACGAGCCTTCTTCCCCGCCGTCCCTCGACGCTTCCCCCGGCCGCCCCGCGGCGCGCCTGATCCTTGCGCTGTTGCGCGAAAGCCGCGTGTCGCTCGCGCTGGCGCTCACCGCGTGCGTGCTGAACGGCGTCGCGAGCGTGCTGCTCGTCGCGACGCTGAACCGCGCGCTCTCGCAGCCGGGCGCGGCCGACGCGTCGCTCGCGTGGCGCTTCGCGCTGTGCGCGGTGATCGCACTCGTCACGCGGATCGTGTCGGGCACGCTGTTTGCCCGCCTGTCGCAGGACACGATGGCGCGGCTGCGCGTGCATCTCGCGCGGCGCGTCGGCGCGGCCGAGCTGCGCGACATCGAGCGGATCGGCGCGGCGCCCGTGCAGTCGGTGCTGACCGACGACGCCACCAACGTGTCGATGCTGTTCTTCGCGCTGCCGAACCTGGTCATGCACGGCTCGATCGTGTTCGGCTGCCTCGGCTATCTCGCGTGGCTGTCGTGGCCGGTGTGCCTGCTCGCGCTGGCCGCGATCATCGCCGGCTCGCTCGGCTATCACACCGGCGACCGCCGCGCGATCGCGGCGCTCGAAGCGGCCGGCCAGGCGCAGGATCGCCTGTTCGGCTATCTCGGCTCGCTGTTTTCCGGCGCGAAGGAGCTGAAGCTGCACGATGAACGCGCCCGCCAGTTCGTCGACGGCCAGCTCGGCGCCGCGATCGGCGAAGTGCGCGACCACCGCCGCCGCGCGTTCAGTGCGTATGCGGTCGGGGTTGGCTGGATCATCTTCCTGTTCTACGTGTTCCTCGGCATCGCGTCGTTCTGGCCGCAGCTCGGCGTGCATGCCGATCCGGCCGCGGCCGCCGGCTACGTCGTCGTGTTCCTGTTCATGCTCGTGCCGCTCGACGGGCTGCTGAACAACCTGCCGACCGTCAACGCGGCCCGCGTGTCGCTCACGCGGATCGAAGGCGTGATGGCCGAATTCGGCGCGCTGCGCACGGTGCCGCCCGCGTCCGATGCACCCGACGTGCCGCCGGCCGGCGCCGTCACGCTGCGCGGCGTCACGCATGCGTACTTCCACGAGCGCGACGAACGGATGTTCAGCATCGGGCCGATCAACCTGACGATCCAGCCGGGCGAGCTCGTGTTCATCGTCGGCGGCAACGGCAGCGGCAAGACGACGCTCGCGAAGGTGCTGACGGGCCTCTACGAACCCGAGGAAGGCACGATTGAGGTCGACGGCCGCACGATCGGCTGGCGCGAGCGCGCCGCGTACCGGCAGCGCTTCAGCGCGGTGTTCAACGATTTCCACCTGTTCGATGCGCTGCTCGGCATCGTCGACCCCGACGATCCGTCCCGTGCGCAGGCCGATGCGCGTGCGAACGCGCTGGTCGCGAAGCTCGCGCTCGATCACAAGGTGAAGGTCGTCGACGGCGCGTTCTCGACCCGCGCACTGTCGACCGGGCAGCGCAAGCGGCTCGCGCTCGTCGTCGCGTACCTGGAGGACCGGCCGTTCTACCTGTTCGACGAATGGGCGGCCGACCAGGACCCGTCGTTCAAGGCCGTGTTCTACGAGCAACTGCTGCCCGAGCTGCGTGCGCGCGGCAAGGCCGTGATCGTGATCACGCACGACGACCGCTACTTCGATCTCGCCGACCGCCTGTTGAAGCTCGACAACGGGCGCATCGTCAGCGATACGACGCCGGCGCGGTCTCGCGCGCAGGATGGTGTCGACGCGCTGAGCGCGTAACACGGCAAGTCGATGAAAAAACGCCGACGCACTGCCATGGCAGCGCGTCGGCGATTTTCGTTTCAGGAAGCAATGTGGCTGGCGCGTCGCGCGATCGCAGAACGCCTGGAGCGATTCACCGCGCGTCCCGCGCACATGCAGCGGCCGCCGTCGGCGAGCACGCCGCTCGACCGAAGCGCATCACATCGAGCACAACCGCCGGCCACGCGGCCGGGTCGAGCCGGATCACCGCGTGGCGCGCACAGGCCAACCGCAACGCCCTGCCCGTCGAAGTCGAAGCGGCGTCATCCGCCGATCGACCGCAGCGCACTCCACTCAACGCACGGCCGGCAGCTTCAGCATCGTATCGGTCATCACGTCGGCCAGCTTCAGCGCCGACATCGGGCCGCCAAACCCCCAGATGTTGCGTTCGATGAGCGCAATCCGGTGTTCCTTCATCGCGGGCACGAAGCGCCACACCGGCGAATCGAGTTTCGCGGAAAGCGGCACGTCCAGCCCCGACGCGGTCACGAACAGCACGGCCAGCTCGCGCTGCCTGAGCAAGTCGGCCGACGTCACGTACAGCGTGCCTTCCCGCGTCGGCTTCTTCGGCCACGGATCGAGCCCGAGGGCCCGCGCGAGCCCGGCCGACGTGCTGTTGCCGGTATAGGCCCAGTAGCGGTCGGGCAAGCCGAGATCCTGCAGCAGCGCGACGCGCTCGCCCTTGCGACCCGCGGCCGCGAGCCGCGCCGCATTGCGTGCGATGCCCGCATCGAGCTGCGCATCGACCGCCTGCGCGCGCGCGTCGCGCCCCGTGACCGCACCGATCGTCCGAAAGATCTGCCGCATCCAGTCGAGCTGCGTGACCGGCACGCCGCCATCGGACACATTCGGGCTGAACTGGAACAGGATCGTCGGTGCGATCCGGTCGAGCGCGTCGAAGATCGGCGCATGGCGAAAACCGACACCGATGATCAGGTCGGGCTTGACCGCCGCAATTGCTTCGAGGCCCGGCTCCTGACGCGACCCGATGTCGGTCACGTTCGCGAGCCGTTCGCTTTGATAGCCGAGCCAGCCCGGATAGAACGCGGTATCGGCCATCCCGACCGGCACGAGGTCGAGCGCGATCACGCTTTCCGCGAACATGAAGTCGAGCGCGACCACGCGCTGCGGGCGCACCGGCATCGTCGCGCTCGCCTGCGACACGACGGGGTTACCGGCCAGCGACACCGCCCCCGGCGCACGCGCGCCCTGTTCGCGATGGGCATCGAGGGGCGCGGCAACCGCGCCGGACGATGCGGCAAACGCACCGCAGCACGCGGCGCCGAGCGCCGCGAGTGCGCCGAGCGCGTGCCGGCGGCCGGCATCCATCACCGGATCGCGTCCTGCTCGGCCAGCGCCGCGTCGTCCATCGTCAGTAGCAGGGGGCAGCTTCCACACAGTTGCGTTTCTCCAGGAATTTCATAGCGCAGGCAGCACACGCGGCGCGCACGAAACGGTGTCGGCAGCAGCGCCGAGCGCGGCACGGCATCGCGCACGGGCACGCGCAGCGGATTCGGCTCGCCATGCACGCAGCGCGAGCCGAACAGCCAGCTCGCATCGCGGACGGGATCGGCCGCGCAGGGCAGCGCACGATACGTATCGAGCAGATAGTCGAGCAGGTTGCCCGCGTTGCTCCACAGCACGCGCGGCGTGACGCGGCCCATCGCCGCGAGCAGGTCGATCACCGCGCCGAGATGCGCGACGAGCCCCGCATAGCGGGTCGCCGGGTCGTCGCACGGTGCGCCGAGCGCATCGTGCGGCAAGTACAGCGCGGCGGGCATCCCGTCGTCGAGCGCGACGAACGTGCGCTCGGGCGACATGTCGAGCGGCCGGCCGAGCGTCAGCGCGGCGACGACGCCGGCCGGCGCCGCCCGGCCGAAATAGTATTTGCTCCATTGCGACATCAGCGCGCGCGCATGCTGCACCGGATCGCCGCCGTAATGGCCGACCATCGCGTCGAGGATTGCCTCGCGGTGATCGGGCAGCGTGCTGACGGGTACGACGATCCGCCCCGGCGCATCGTGCGCGTCGTCCGGTATGCCGAGCCAGACGACGTCGAGGTGTTCGGCGAACGGTTCCGGCGCGAACGCCGAAAAACGCGTGGCGCGCGCGCCGTCGAGCGCGGGCGTCATCGCCCTGCGCGCCGGGCGCGGCGCCCCTCGAGGATCAGCAACCCGAGCAGATATGGCGCGCCGATCAGCGCGGTCAGCACGCCGGCCGGCACTTCGCGCGGCGCGACGACCGTACGCGCGGCGAGATCCGCCACACCGAGGATCAGCGCGCCGCACGCGGCCGCGAGCCACAGCCGCGTCCGGTGCCGGCGCGCGCCGAGCATCGTCGCGACGTGCGGCGCCATCAACCCGATGAAACCGACCGGCCCGACCGCCGCGACGGCCGCGCACGCGGCGAGCGTCGCGATCGTCAGTGCGAGCGGCCGGAGTGCAGCCACCGGCAGGCCGAGCGCGGCGGCCTGGTCGTCGCCGAGCGCGAGCATGTCGAGCGGTTTCGCGAGCCATGCGAACACGGGCACCGCGAGCACGCACCACGGCAGCAGCATCGACACTTCGCCCCAGCTCCGCCCATAGGTACCGCCGACGAGCCATACGACGAAGCGCGCGGGCTGCACGCTTTCCTGCGTGATCAGCCATTGCGCGAGCGTGGTCCACAGCGCGCCGATCACGATGCCCGTCAGCGCCACCGCGAGCGGCGCATAGCGATGCCGGTGATTCAACGCGAGCGTGACCGCGAGCGACAGCCCGCCGCCGATCAGCGCGGCCGCCGCGAGCGTCACATGACCCATCAGCGGCCACGTCGACAACGCGAACAGCGTGACGAGCCCCGCGCCCTGCGTGACGCCGAGCACTTCGGGGCCCGCGAGCGGATTGCGCACGACGCTTTGCATCGCGACGCCGCTCACCGCCAGCAACGCGCCGGCAAGCAGCGCGCACAACAGGCGCGGCATGCGCAGGTCGATCAGCATCCGCGCGAGCGCATCGTGGCCGGACAGCGCAGCGGACCAGCGTGCGATCGACAGCCACTCGGGGCCGGCCGACACGCCGACGAACACGATCAGCACGCCCGCCACGACGAACAGCGCCGTGCGCAGCGGCCAGCCGAGCCGTTCGAGCCAGCCGACGAGCCGCGTCGAGCCGCCGCCCGACGCACGTTCGGCATCCGCGTGCAGCACGCCCGACCACGCGGCGCCGCGCCGGATCATCGCCAGCATCAGCGGCGTGCCGACCAGCGCGATCGCGACGCCGGTCGACAGCGTCGCGTCGAGACCGGACGCGAGCACCGCACTGTCGGTGACCAGCACGAGCGCACCGCCCGCGAGCGCCGACAGCGGCACCAGCACGCCGAGACGCGCGGCGCGCGCGCCGCGCACCTGGCGCAGCAGGTTCGGCGCGACGAGGCCGACATACGACAGCGGGCCCGCGATACTGACCGCCACGCTCGTGAACGCGACCGCGACGATCGTCGCGGCGAGCCGCGTCGCGTCGACGCGCACGCCGGCCGCAGCCGCCGCATCGTCGCCGAGCGTGAGCGGATTCAGCGGCCGGATCACGAACGGCAACGCGACGAGCGGCACGACGAGCCAGCGCGCGGCGAGCGCGAGGCCCGTCGCGCCCGGCTGGTAGAGGCTGCCGTTGGTCCACAGCGCGGCGCCCGCGATGTTCTGCTCGAAGAACGCGAGCACGAGCGTCGACAGCGCCGCGAACAGCAGCATGCACACGCTGCCCGCGAGCACGAGGCGCAACGGCGTCGCGCGCCAGCCGCCGGCCGCGACGATCGCGCAGGCGGCCGCGGCCAGCCCGCAGACGAACAGCAGCGGCACCGATGCGACACCGGCCAGCGCCGGCACGAGCATCGCCGCGAGCAGGCCGAGCTGTGCGCCGCCCGTCACGCCGAGCAGGTCGGGCGACGCGAGCGGATTGCGCGTGAGCGACTGGAACAGCGCGCCCGCGATGCCGAGGCAGCCGCCCGCGACGAGCGCGGCCGCGACGCGCGGCAGGTTGAGGTCGAACAGGAACACGTGCGCGAGCGCGGCGGCATCGCTGCCGGGCACGGCGCTCCACCACACGCGCAGATCGGGCGCGACGCGCAGCACCGCGAGCAGCGCGATCAACGTGACGAGGCCGAACGCGATCGCGCCGGCCCGGCCCGGCGCCGTGCCCTTCCCCGCCGCCGCGAGGCGCTTGCGCATCGCGAACGTCGTCATACGGCGAGATCCCGATCGAAGACGCCGGCCGCCTGCGGCACGCCGTCGGTCGTCGGCCCGTAGGCCGGCACGCACATCGGCGCGCCCGTCTGCGGATGCGAAAGCTTCAGCATCTCGACGCCGAACGCCACGCGCAGCCGCGCCGGATCGAGCATCGCGTCGGGCGTGCCCTGCGCGACGAGGCGGCCCGCGCGCATCAGCACGATTTCATCGCTGTACGCGGCCGCCTGGTTCAGGTCGTGCAACACCCACACGATCGTCAGCCCGCGCGTGCGGTTCAGCGTGCGCAGCGCATCGAGGATGTCGAGCTGGTGATGGATGTCGAGATAGGTCGTCGGTTCGTCGAGCAGCACGATCGGCGCCTGCTGCGCGAGCGCCATCGCGATCCACGCGCGCTGGCGCTCGCCACCCGACAGCGCGCCGACGTCGCGGTCCGCGTCGTCCGCGAGGCCGCTCGTCTCGAGCGCCTCGTCGATCGCCGCGTGATCGGTGCGCGACAGGCCGCGCAGGAAGCCGCCGTACGCATAGCGCCCGTACGCGACGAGCTCGCGCACGGTGAGGCCCGATGGAATCTGGTTGAACTGCGCGAGCATCGTCAGCTCGCGCGCGAGCGCGCGACGGCGAAACGCCGCGAGCGGCTGGCCGTTGACTTCGACATGGCCGGCACGTGCGGGCTGCAGGCCCGCGAGCGTGCGCAGCAGCGTGCTCTTGCCGCAGCCGTTCGGTCCGCACAGCGCGGTTACGCGGCCGGCCGCGATCGACAGGTCCAGCCCGTCGATCACGACATGGTCGCGATACCCTACCGACAGCCCGCGCGCGGCAAGCGCGGCGGTACTACGCGTCATCAATCCTCCGTTCGGCCGCGCGGGACCGTATAACTCTGCGCCATCGCGACGACGACCTTGCGCGGCCCCTCGAACGGGTCGCGCGCATGCGCGGTCAGCATGTTGTCGAGCATCAGCACGTCGCCCGTGCGCCACGGGAACACGATGCGCTGCTGGTCGAGCACGCTGCGGATTTCCGCGAGCGCGTCGGCTTCGAGCGGTTCGCCGTCGCCGTAATACACGTTGCGCGGCACGTTCTCGAGCCCGACCGCGTCGACGAGCGCTTCCTGCATGTCATCGTCGAGCGCCGACAGGTGAAACAGGTTCGCCTGGTTGAACCACACGCGGTCACCGGTGCGCGGATGCCGCGCGACGGCCTGGCAGCGCTCGCGGGTGCGCAGCAGCAGCTCGCCATCGTCGTCGGTGCGCCATGCGCATTCGATGCCGCGCGCCGCGCACATCCGTTCGACTTCGGCCGGCTCGTCGGTGCCGAACGACTGCTGCCACGGCAGGTCGAGCCCCTGTCCGAAATTGCGCACGTACAGCAGTTCACGTTTCTCGAAACGCGCAATCAACGCCGGATCGAGCGCGCGATAGACGGCGCGGCTGTCCGCGATCGGCGTCGCACCGCCCTTCGGCGCGGCGAGCGCGCAGTGGAACCAGATCCGCAGCGGCCATTCGCGCGTATACGACTGCTCGTTGTGCAGCGGAATCGCGCGGTGCGGCGGATATTCGGTCGACGTGTAGACCGCGCCCTCGACCTGGCTGCGCGGCGTCGATGCGTATTCATAGCCGATCAGCGGATCGCCGAACGATGCCGCGAACTGCTGGAACGCGTCGATCGACGGCACGTGAAAACCCGTGAACAGCACGCCGCCCGCCCGTTCGAGCGTGTCGGCCGCGATCTCGCGCGCCAGCGGCGCGACGTCGGCGATCGACATGCCGTCACTGCCGCGCGGCGACACGACGGTGGGCAGCCCCGGCTCGATACGCAGGTCGTCGAGCGTCGGCAACGAAAGCAGGGTCATGCAACGTCCTCTTCAGGTGGCGCGCCGGAAACCCGGCGCAGCGGGTCACGACGCGCGCGATGCGCGCTCGCCGTCCATCGCGCGGCGCAGGCTCGCGGGGCGCATGTCGGTCCAGACGGTCTCGATGTGCGCGAGACAGTCGGCTTTCGGGCCGCTCACGCCGATCTCGCGCCAGCCGGCCGGCACGGGCCGGAACGCCGGCCAGATCGAATACTGTTCTTCGTCGTTGATGACGACCGTGTAGACGAGGTCATCGGTGTCGGCGGAAGGCGTCGTGGCTTGCGTCATGATCGGAAATCGCTGAGGCGGTTGAAGGTGGCGAAGCGGCGGTTTCGGCCGCTCCTGTCTGATAGACGTTTGGCCGGCGCGGTTTTTTACCGGCGCCGTGCGCGGCCGCCCAGGAACACCGGGCACGCGACGCCGCGATGGCACGCGTCGAGGCATTCCGCGCAGTGGCGTTCCGCGTCGCGCACCATGAAATGCACGAGCGTCTGCGACACGTTCAGCGCGCGCGCCGCGGTCTGCAGCGTTTCCTCGCGCAGTCGCACCATCTCGAACGCCGCACGGCTGCGCGCCGGCAGGTCGTCGAGCGCGGCCCACACGCGCCGCAGCGTGTCGCGCGTCAGCAGCGCGGCTTCCGGCGTCGGCTCGGGCGACGGCACGTCGAAGCCGTCGTCCTCTTCCGTGTGATAGACGTTCTCCAGGCTTTGCCGGCGGCACGCATCGATCGACGCATTGCGCACCATCCGCGTCACGTACGCGACCGGCTGGCGCACCGCGTCCTGGTTCGGAAATTCGACGAGCTTCACGAACACGTCGTGCACGACGTCCTCGGCGCGGCTCGCACAGCCGACGAAGCCGCGCGCGACATTGACGAGCATCGCCCGATGCGAGATCAGCACGTCCAGCAACGCGCCCTGCGCACGGGGCTCCGCGGTGCGGCGCGCACGCGGCGGCCGGTCGGGATAACTGCCGAGGAACGGGTTTGCCGCTGCCGCCGCCGGTCGGTCGAGCACTTCCGCCATCGCCATCGATCTGCTCCGTCAAATTCCGAGATAGCGAAATTTAACGTAAACGCAAATCATTCTCAATACGATTACGAAATGACCCTTTCGGTTGTCAGGATTTGTCTGAACAATCGGCGGAATCTTTGCCGGGCCAGATGGGACGCATGCCGCCGGTCGTGGCAGGAGACACCGACTCGTCTGTCCGGCGCGCACGGCTACCGCTGCTTTCACGGGGTTCTGACGAAATGCCTGGGGTGTCATGTCATGTGCGGTAGCAACTTCTTACCACGTGAAATTTTGAGGGCTCGTACGATCGACGTGCCGTTTCCCCAGGGAGAACAAACATGAAATCCATCGTGCTATCCGCTGTCATGCTGGGCGCGCTGTCGAGCGTGATGCTCACCGGATGCGTCGCCTATCCGGGCCCGGCCGAAGTCACGATCGGCTGGCATGGCGATCGTTACTGGGACGGAAATCGCTACTGGGAGCGCCGCGACTGGGAGGCTCAGCATCGCGGCGGCCATGACGACCGCCGCGACGATCGCCGGGACGACCATCGCGACGATCAGCGGCCGCAGTGGTAATGCGCTGCCGCTCCCGTGACCCACTATTCAACGACAGGACCTCAAACATGAAGACGCTACTCAAGACCCTGACCGTCGCGGCGCTCGCCGCCGCCGTACTCGTGCCGGCGATCGCCGAAGCCCATCCGCACCGCGTGTGTCACTTCGAGCATCACCATCACAAGGTTTGCCGCTGGGTGCGGTAAACGACACAAGGCGTCGGGGAACCGGCGCCTTGCTTCATCGCTTTACCTGCATGCGACCGTGATTGCTAGCGTGCGGCCGGGACCAGCCGGCATTGCACTAGCCGCGCCGGGTTGACCGGCTTGCGGCAGACGTCTCGCCGCATCGCGGCGTTCGGCTTTGCCGCCAGCATGCGTGACATCGCCTTCGGCTGCGACGTCCGTACCCGCGATGCGTCCGCACCCGGGCTCGCCGGCCGCAATGCGCGCAGCGTCGCCGCATCGATGTGCACTTGCCAGAATTGCGGCCTCCCCTCAGGATCGTCTTCGCGATAGCCCTGCCCCGTGATGGTCTGCCCGTCAGGGCTCATGCCGATCGCGCTGCTCAGATTCAGCGTGCCGACCGACAGGCCGGCCTCTTCGAGCAATGCAACGAGGCTGCGCATGCCGCTTTGCGGCGTCCAGACGAAGACACGCGTGCCGTCTATCTGCCCGTTGCTCGATGCGCCGATCACGACCCGCCCGTCTGTGCTGATCGACGACGCGTAGCTATTGTTGTCGCCGTCGAGAAAACCGAGCCGCTGGATCGTGTCACCGCCGTTCGTCCATAGCACGGCCTCCGAGTCGACCCATTGCCCATCCGGCGTGACCACCAGGGTGCCGAGCGAGCCGGCGATCGTCCGTCCGTCCTCGGTCACGCCGTTGGCCATATCCATTCTGGCCAAGCCCGCGCTGATCGTCGGCAACAGTCGCTCGCCGGATTTTTCGGTCCACAGGAGTGCACGCATGCCGTACACGCTGTCGACATTGCCGGCGTATCCGGTTGCAGCATTACCGGATGGGGTCATCGCCAGCAGCTGCGCAAGATAGTCGCCCCCTGATGGCAACTCGCGGAAGCCGGTCCGCTGGTCCCACAGGAACCGTGCACTCCATCCGTTTGTCGTCGTGAAGTCACCCGCCATCCTGGAGCCGTCGAGGTTCGCGACTTCGACCATTCCGCCCCGGCCGGCAGTATCCGGAACGAGTTTCTGTGTGCGACCGTCGCCGGGCCATCGCACCGCCCATCGATCGAGGTTGCTGCTGTCCGCCTGGCGCGCGCTGATCGAGCCGCCGATTACCTGCCCATCGGCCGACACCGTCTGTGCCTGCGAGTCATAGGCGTTCGCCGGCGCGGCCAGCCGCTGCCAGCCCGTCGCGGCCGACCAAGAGAAGGCCATCGAGCCACCGGGCTGCGCTTCGCTCCAGTAGGAACCAATGATCGTCTTGCCGTCCGCGCTGACGGCATTGCCGTTGTACTGCACGTCGCGCGGCCCGCCCAGGTCTCCAATCACCGTCAGCGAATAACCGCCGGCCGATACCGTCTGCGCGTGAACCGCGCTCATTGCCGACACGGCCAGCACGGCCGCGACGACACTGCGTCTCGGATGCATCCCCTTCTCCTCCGTCCGTACATCAATGAAAATTCAGTGCACGCAGCATGTTGCGCGGCGCACGCCGCTCACACCGCACCACGCTCAATACAGGAAAATCCGGATCGTGGCGGCTGCGTCAAACGGCCCGATCTTCGGTGGTCCGAACGACTTGAGCACCGCATCGAGCATCACGGTCTGATTCGCAACGTTGGCCGCAAACTGCGTGAGCGTGAACTGCTTGTTGAACTCGATCGCCTTGCCCTGACTATCCTCGAGGCCGATCCCGAAATTGCTGTTCGCTGCCGGCACCAGCAAACCGTTCTGTACGGTGCCCTTGGTCGCCTCGAAATAGCCGTCGACGCGAATCGGGATGCTGCATTTCTTCGTCAGCGACAACGAGAACCGCCGGCGCGGCACGGCCGGCAGGAAGCCATTGCCGGACGCCTGCACCTGACCGAAATTGACGATGCCGGGCTCGGGCGTCACCAGCACGTCGACGAGGCACGGTGTCGGCTTCAGGCGCGACAACCCGCTCAGCCGGTACTGAAAACTCGATCGGGCCGCGTTGAGGCCGTATTTGCCGTCGAACTGGAAGACCGCATAGATATCGTTCGGCGGCTGCATCCATTGACCCTTCTTGCGCACCACCACCTGATAGGTAATGCTGAGTGGCACCTTCTCGCAGCGCCCCCATGCAAAGTCCCGGGGCGAACACGGACCCACTTCGGTGGTGGTTTCCACGCGCGCGCCCAGCCCGCTACCCAGGCCGAAATAGTCCCGGCCACCATAGCGAATGCCGATTTCCAGTCCCCATGCGGCGGGATCCTGCATTCTCGGGTTCGCGTAGAAGTAAACCTTCTCGGAAAAGGCCAGTGCGTCCCCGCCGTAGTCCTTGTAGCAGTACCCCGTCGTCGTGCGCGGCGGCGATACCCAGATCACGTACCCGTCCTGCGCGTCCGTCGGATACGATGCGACGCCGCCGATCGGCTCGGTCAGCGAATCCGCGCCGCCGTCGCTCAGGCAGCGCAGCGCCCATGCCGGCTGCACCACCGCGATCAGCATCGCGAGCACGACCCAGCGCAGCCATGCCGCGAGCGGCGACAGGCGTTGTCTTGCGCCCCCGCTCATTTCTTCACGCTCTTGCAAGCCCCTGCCTCACACGCATACTCGACCGCCACCTGGCCACCGTAATCATCGACATGCGTGACGAACAGCGTCGACGGCGTCGCGGCCTTGAACGGCACGTCTGTCCTGCTCATCGGGCTCACCATCACCGGCTCCAGCGGCACGGGCGTCTTCTGCGCCCCCGAAGCCAGGTTGACGATCGTGATGTGATACGGCGTCGGATTGTCGAACACGAGCGTGTGCGCGGCCGAGTCGACCCGCAACGTCATCGGCAGCGTCCAGTCCTCGTCGCGCGCCGGCTGCACGGCCTTCGGGCGGTAGAACAGCTTCATCTGCGTATGCAGCGCGATCTGCAGCGTGTTCGGCGTGTCCGTCTTCGGCGGCACTTCGCGGATGTTCAGGTAGAACACCGTTTCGCGATCGGCCGGCAGCTCGGTGCCCGGCAGCTTCGCGATCCGCAGCACGTTGCGCTCGTTCGCCTCGACGCGCTGCAGCGGCGGCACGACCATCAGCGGCGACGTGATCTTGTTGCCCTTCGCGTCCTCGAGCCACGACTGCACGAGATACGGGTACGTCGTGCTCTTGTTGGTGATCGTGACGATCGCGGCCTGTTCGCCTTCGTTGAAGATCACGCGCGTGCGATCGGGCACGATCGCCGCCTGCGCGGCGCCTGCGAACAGCGCGCCGGCGGTCGCGAGCACGCACCATGCGCGCCGCGGAAAGGAAAGGGAGAAGCTATTTTTCATCGCTGGATCCGTGAATTCATCGTTCGACCCGTGCGGCCGCTGCATGCGACTCGCCGGGCGTCTGGCACGTCACCGGAATCGGCGTGCCTTCGAGTTGGAGCTGGTTCGGCAGCGTGTCGATCGTGCAGAGCGTGCGTTCGCCCGCACGCACCGCCAGCGTGGATTTCGGCTGAACCTGGGTCAGGAATGCCGCACCGCCCTCGCCGACGATGCCGAGTTCCTTGCCGTTCGCCACGTCCTGCACCGATGCACCGAACGGCAGCGGCTTGCCGGCCGGGTCGGTCAGCGTCAGGTACAGGTTGCTGCCGCGCGCGGCGGCAAACTTCACGAAGCCGATCGCGCCGTCGGTCAGCACCATGCGCTGGATCGGGTTCGTTACCTGCACTTCGAGCGGCAGCTTCTCGACGTTGACGGTCGCGTCGTACACGTTGTACGGCGAGATGCCGTCGAGCACCGCATAGCCGCGCGAATCGGTGTGCGAGAGCGTGCCGGACAGCGGCACGTCGGGCACGCCGTCGGTCGACACCAGCAGGCGCGTGTCGCCCGCATTGCCGTTCGCGTGCGCCGACACGCCGTATTGCGTCGCGACGAACGAACCGTCGACTTCGAGCGATGCCGCCGCATACGCATTGGCGAGCGTCGACGCCTGCGCGGTCAGCTGATACGCGGACGAGCGCTGGCGGTAGCTCGCGTTCGCTGACGCGCGTCCGTCGGTCGCACCCGCGTTGACCTGGTAGGTCCGGCCGTTCGGATCGTCGTAGATGTAGCCCGCGTTCACGCTCGTGCTGCCGCTGCCCGTCGTCAGGTTCGACGTGACGGTGTGACGGCCGCCGATCGGCAACGTCGCGGTGACCGAGACCTGGTTGCCGCTTGCACCGGCGCTCTGCGTGCGGAACGCCGACACGCTCACGTTCAGGTTGCGCAGCGTGCCGATCGAGAACGCCCGCGTCAGCGTGAGGCCGACGCGCTGTTCGTTCGCGCGTTCCCAGTAGGTCGTCTGGTCGTACGAGAAATAGGTCGAGGTGTCGCCGAAACGCTTCGACAGCGTCGCCGAGTAGCGCTGCTTGCTGTTCGCGAGGCCGTACGCGGTCGGGTCGCCCGAGAACTGCGCGAAGTTCGTGTATTCGCGTTCGGAGAAGCGATAACCGAAGAAGCGCACGTCGGCATCGAGCCCGTCGAAGTGCTTCGAATAGTTGATGCGGTACGAGTTGCCGTTGCGCGTCGCGCCGTTCCACCACAGCTTCGCCCGCGCATGCGTGACGTCGGCCGACAGCGCGCCGAACGCGCCGAAATCGCGGCCCAGGCCGAGCGCGATCGACGTATAACCCGACGCGGCGATGAAGCCGCCGTACGCCGTGACGTCGAACGGCAGACCGTAGGCGATTTCGCCAAAGCCGAAGAACGGCGTGATGCCGGCGCCGCCGAACTGGCGCGGCTTGCCGACGGCGGCCTTGTAGCGCAATTGCCCGGCGCGCGCGAGGAACGGCACGGCGGCCGTCGTCACCTGGAAGCGCTGCACGCTGCCGTCCTCTTCCTCGACCGCGACGTCGAGCGTGCCCTGCACGCTCGTATTGATGTTCTGCAGCGCGAACGCGCCCGGCGACACGCGCGTCACGTACAACACGCGGCCTGCCTGCGACACGGTCACGGTCGCGTTGGTGCGCGCGACACCCGAGATCAGCGGCGCATAGCCGCGCAGCGAAGGCGGCAGCATGCGATCGTCGCTGCGGATCGACGCGCCCGTCAACGCGAACGTGTCGAAGATGTCGGAAGTCAGGTAGTCGTCGCCGAACGTCACCGTCGACTGGATCGACGGCAACGCACGAAATGCATAAAGCCGGCTGAAGCGGAACGTGCGGTCCGCGTAGGCCGTATTGCCCACGTTCGATTGCGCCTGGTAGTCGCCGCGAAAGCGCCATGCCTCCCAGTTCGCGCCCACCGTCCCGTAGGCCTGGATCGAATTCGTCTGGCGACCGTCCGTCCCGAAGTTGCGGTTCGTGTTCGCGATCACGCGATAGTCGAGCATCGCACCCGGAATCCCTTCTGACCAGCGCGACGGCGGCAGGTAGGTCGAATCGGTGAACTCGAGCGCGGCCTGCGGAATCGTGATCTTGAGCCGCCCGTCGCTTTTGAGGTAGCGCACGGTCGCGCCCTCGATCGCGCCGAGGTCGACGCAACGTCCGCCCTGGAAGCGCGGCAGGTCCTTCAGGAGCGACGGCTTCAGCCCGAACTGAGCGACGAGTTCCGGCGGCAGGCACGGCTTGCCCGCCCCTGATGTATCGACGGCGATGAATTCGATCGCCTGCAGCCCGTAGAACAGGTCGTTGACCTGCACGTCGAGCATGTACTCGCCCGGCAGCGTGAAGTCCGCCTGCGAGAACTGCGACAGATCGACGTTGTTCGAGCCGTCGATGTTCAGGAACGACGAATTGAATTCCGTCGCATGGCTCTGGCTGCCGACCACCAGCACGGAGACGCAAAGGAAGGAATGTCTGATTCGCACGCGGCGCTACCGGAAGTCCAGGGAGGGAGAAAAGGAGGAAAAGCGAACGAGGAAGGGTGCGCGCACCCTTCCCCGGTACGGCGGCTTACTGGTAGCGAACCGTGAAGTTCGCGACGCCCTCGGCGGTACCCGGCGTCACGCCGGCTGCGGTCGCTTCGTACATCGCAGCGAAGCGCGCGATGTTCGTGCCGTTCTGCAGCACGGTCGGTGCCTTCTGCTCGGCGCCGTTGTCGAGGTATTCACCCGACGCTGCCTGCAGGCGGATACCGACGTTGGTCGCCGAACCGATCGTCGCGAGCAGCTTCGGCTGGCCTGCGCTCGACGTGCCCGTGAACGTGAAGTACGCGTTCTGCGCGACGCTCGTGTCGCAGTCGGTCAGCTTGATGTCGAAGTTGGTCGGCGTGGACTTGTCGCCAGCCTGCTTGAACACGTTGGTCGGCACCTTGCCGAGGTTCACGGTCTGGTTGACCGAACCCGAATCGATGCCGCATGCGCCCGCGACGATCTCGCCCGTGAAGTTGATCGTGCCGGTGCCCGCTGCGAAGGCCGAGGTCGACAGGGCCGCGAGTGCGACAGCGGTCAGGATGGATTTTTTCATGACGTTTCCCGTAAGGACTGCAAATGGAGTAGTTGACGTGGCGGACACAAACGGCAGCGCATGGTGGCTCCCGTCCGACACGAGGCGGCATTATCGAGATAATCGTGAAAGTTTTCTGTAAATCATTGTCAAATGCATCTGACAATGTCCGATTTACCCCTCTAAATCCACACTCTTTCCTGTCGATTTACAATCCTTCAATTTTTATCCGCAGTCCTTTTTTATTTGCGGGAAGTAACTGAAGATTAAGGAAATTTTCGATCGACAGCCGTAACCACCCTGCTGGCCCTTGCTGGGCTTGGCTCCCGCGAAATCATCGTCGAAAAGGACAAAGCATTGTCCAATGCCGCCATCGTTGCAGAACGACAACGGCAATATCAAATCATTTTCAACAAACAGGAAATTAAACCGCGATTCAATCAATTCAATTTTTTCGCGCAAACGATTGCGACATGAATACAAACGTTTTACTGCGACACTTTGCCGCCCTCATTATTTCCAATATATTGATTAATTCGACCGTCAATTCCTGATCGTAACTCACATGCATGAGCGGTCGCCGGAACCCGTCGTCCGGTCCGTATCGCGGCAGCGCAGGAAGGAAAAATGGCCCGCACACGTTTGCGCGGAATCGCGGCACGAGCGGTCGCCTGACGAGGGCTGTTCCGGAACGCGCACGTGCGCGTTCCGGCAGGATGAAAACGTCCTGGCCAGCCTGTCAGTGAGGGGGAAGATATCGCCGGAACAGCGGTATGGATCGAAGAAAGCGGCAGCGGCACGTCGAAGCGCACCGCCGCCGTCATGCCGCCCGACGCGTTGTCGCGTCAGGCGACAGGCATCACGCGGATGCCGCGGCCTCCGCCGACGCCGGCGACCAGCCGCCGCCGAGCGCACGATACAGCGTGATCGCGTTCGCGAGCCTGAGTTGCTTGAGCCGGATCAGCTCCTGTCCCGACTCGTACGTGCTGCGCTGCGCGTCGAGCAGTTCGAGATACGTCGCGACACCGCCCGCGTAACGGCGCTCGGCGAGCTTCAATCGCGCACCGTCGGCCGCATACACGTCCTGCTGCGCGGCAAGCTGGCGATCGATCCAGTCGCGCGCGGCGAATGCGTCGGCCACTTCGCGGAACGCGGTCTGCACCGTCTTCTCGTAATCGGCGACCGCGATGTGCTTGCGCGCGTTCGCGACGTCGAGGTTCGCGCGGTTGCGGCCGCCCGCGAAGATCGGCAGCGTGAGGCGCGGCGCGAACGTCCACACGCTCGTGCCGCCGGCGAACAGGCTCGAGAACGCATCGCTGACCGAGCCGTAGTCGCTCGTCAGCGTGATGCGCGGGAAGAACGCCGCGCGCGCGGCGCCGATCTGCGCGTTGGCGGCCTTGAGCCGTGCCTCGGCCTGCCGGATGTCCGGCCGCCGTTCGAGCAGCGCACTCGGTGCGCCGGGCGCGACGGGCGCGATCGACAGTGCGTCGAGCGCAGTCGTGTCATCCGGCACGTTGCGCGCGAAGTCGCCCGCGAGCAACTGCAGCGCCCGCACGGACTGCGCATGCTCGCGCTCCAGCGCGGCCTGCGACGCGCGCGCGGATGCCACCAGCATCTCGGCCGAGCGCAGCTCGATCGCGTCGCTCGTGCCGGCCGCATAACGGCGCTGCGTGAGCGCGGCCATGCGTTGGCGCGCATCCAGCGTGCGCTGCGCCAGCGCGAGTTGCTCATGCAGCGAGCGCTCCGATACATACGCGCCGGCCACGTCGGCGATCACGCCGATGCGTACCGTGCGTTGCGCGTTGGCCGTCGCGAAATATTCGGCGAGCGCCGCGTCCGACAGGCTGCGCACGCGGCCGAACAGGTCGAGCTCGTACGCGCTGACGCCGACGCCCGCGCGATACAACCCGCTGATCGCGCTTTCGCGCACGACCGGGTCGTACTGGCGCGTACGGTCATAGCCCAGGTTCGCATCGACCGACGGCAGCCGGTCCGCGCGCTGCACGCCGTACAGCGCGCGCGCTTCCTCGAGGCGGCCGGCCGCGACCCGCAGGTCGCGGTTGTTCGCGAGCGCCGCGTCGATCCACGCCTGCAGCGCGGCATCGGTAAAGTAGCTGCGCCAGTCGTCGAGCAGCGCGGCGTCGGCGGGCGACACCTCGGCCGCCGGCGCGGCACTGCCGTCGACCGGCGTATAAGTCGTCGGCACCGGCGCCGCCGGCCGCTCGTAACGCGGCGCGAGCGTGCAGCCGGCCAGCGCGAGCGCGACGGCCAGCGCAACCTGGGCCCGCAGCGCGGCGCGTGCATTCAGCGCAAACATCATTGAGAACCCTCCATCGTCGCCGGCTGTGCCCCGCCGCGCCGGCGCGGGCCGACGTCGAACAGGCGGCCGACGATCACGAAAAACAGCGGGACGAGGAACACCGCGAGCACGGTCGCCGTGATCACGCCGCCCAGCACGCCGGTGCCGATCGCCATCTGCGCGCCGGACGCGGCGCCCGACGCGAACGCGAGCGGCAGCACGCCGACACCGAACGCGAGCGACGTCATCACGATCGGCCGCAGCCGCAGACGCGCGGCCTCGAGCGCCGCGTCGACGAGCGACATGCGCTGCGCGACCAGGTCCTTCGCGACTTCGACGATCAGAATGGCGTTCTTCGCGGACAACCCGATCGTCGCGATCAGCCCCACCTTGAAGTAGATGTCGTTCGGCATCATCCGCAGCGTGACGCCGAGCACCGCGCCGATCACGCCGAGCGGCACGACCAGCATCACCGCGAACGGAATCGACCAGCTCTCGTAGAGCGCCGCGAGCGCGAGGAACACGACGAGCACCGACAGCGCGAACAGCATCGGCGCCTGCGCCCCCGACAGCCGCTCCTCGAACGACTGCCCCGACCACGAGAAGCCGGTGCCGGCCGGCAGCTTCCCGGCGAGCCGCTCGATCGCGGTCATCGCCTCGCCGCTGCTGTGGCCTGCCGCGGCCGACCCGTTGATCGTGAACGACGGAAAGCCGTTGTAGCGCGTGAGCTGCGGCGGCCCGAGCGTCCAGCGCAGCGTCGTGAACGCCGCGAGCGGCACCATCTCGCCGTGGGTGTTGCGCACCCGCAGCTTCTTCACGTCGTCCGGGTCGAGCCGGTGCAGCCCGTCGGCCTGCACGACCACGCGCCGCACCTGCGTGCCGTGCATGAAGTCGCCGATATAGTCGGAGCCGAACATCACCGCGAGCGTCGTGTTGATCTCGTCCATCGACACGCCGAGCGCGGACGCCTTCGCGCGATCGATGTCGAGCTTCAGCTGCGGCGCGTCCTGCGTGCCGGCGAACATCAGGTCGGTCAACGCCGGATCCTTGCGGCCCGTCTCGAGCAACTGCTCGCGCGCGGCGCTGAACGTCGCGTAGTCGAGCCCGCCGCGGTTCTGCAGCCGGAAGTCGAAGCCGCTCGTCGAGCCGAGATCGGGGAGCGCCGGCGAGTTCATCGCGAACACCGTCGTGTTCGGCGTGCTCGCGAAGCGCTCGTTGATGCGCGCGACGATCGCCTGCACGTGCGCGTCTTCGTTCTTGCGCTCTTTCCAGTTCTTCAGCGTGACGAAGATCATCCCGCCGTTCGGCCCTTCGCCGTACAGGTTGAAGCCGCCGAGCGCATACGTGAACGCGGTCGGCTCGTCGCGGCGGATGGTCGACTCGACTTCCCGCACGCTCTGCATCGTTTCCGCGAGCGGCGTGCCTTGCGGCCGGATCACCATCACCATGAAGTTGCCCTGGTCCTCGTCCGGCAGGAACGCGGTCGGCAGCTGTGTGAGCATCAGCGCCGCGGCGCCGGTCAGCGCGCCGTACACGACGAGCCAGCGCACCGGCTTCTTCAGCATCTTGCCGACGCGCGTGGCATAGCGTTGCGTCGAGCGCGCGACCAGGCGGTTGAACCAGCCGAAGAAGCCGCGCTTCTCGTGATGGTCGCCCGACACGGGCTTGAGCAGCGTCGCGCACAGCGCGGGCGTCAGCGACAGTGCAAGGAAGGCCGAGAAGCCGATCGACACCGCGAGCGACAGCGCGAACTGCCGGTAGATGTTGCCCACCGCGCCGCCGAAGAACGCCATCGGCAGGAACACCGACGTCAGCACCACGGTGATCCCGACGATCGCGCCGCTGATCTGCTTCATCGCCTTGACGGTCGCGTCGTAAGGCCCGAGCCCCTCCTCGACCATCAGCCGCTCGACGTTCTCGACCACGACGATCGCATCGTCGACGAGGATGCCGATCGCGAGCACCATCCCGAACATCGTCAGCACGTTGATCGAGAAACCGGCCGCATACATCACGCCGAACGTGCCCGCGAGCGCGACCGGCACGACCAGCGTCGGGATCAGCGTCGCACGCAGGTTCTGCATGAACAGGAACATCACGAGGAACACGAGCACGCCGGCCTCGATCAGCGTCGTGACGACCTTGTTCATCGATACGCGTACGAACGACGATGTCTCGTACGGGATCTGGTACGTCACGCCCGGCGGGAAATACGCGGACAGCTCGTCCATCGTCGCGCGCACGCGCTTCTCGGTGGAGACCGCGTTCGAGCCCGGCGCGAGCTTGATGCCCATCCCGGTCGCGACCTTGCCGTTCACGTACGACGGATAGTTGTAGTCGTTGCCGCCGAACTCGATGCGTGCGACGTCGCGCAGGTAAAGCGCGGCGCCGTCGGCCTGCGCGCGCAGCGCGATCGCGCCGAAATCGGCGGGCGTCTTCAGCGGCGCGTCCGCGAACACGGTCGCCGCGATCGGCGCGCTGGCCGGCACCGCGCTGCGCCCGATGTCACCGATCGTCACGCGTGCGTTGTGCGCACGCACGGCCGACGCGATATCCGACGCGGTGAGGCCGTGCCCGGCCATCTTCACCGGGTCGGGCCAGATCCGCATCGCGTACTCCGCACCCCAGAACTGCACCTTGCCGACACCCTCGACGCGGCGCAGCGCCTGCACGACGTTCGCCGACGCATATTCGCCGAGCTGCACGTCGGTCATCCGCCCGTCGTCGGACGTCAGCGACACCACGAGCTGGATGTTGTCGGCGGCTTTCTCGACCTGGATGCCGTCGCGTCGCACGGGTTCCGGCAGCCGCGCCTCGACCGTCTTCAGCCGGTTCTGCACTTCGACGGCCGCGAGATCGGCGTTCACGCCCTGCTTGAACGTCAGGTACAGCGACGCGGCCCCGGCGCTGCTGGTGGCCGACGTGTACATCAGCCCCGGCGCGCCGTTCATTTCGCGCTCGATCAGCGCGGTCACCGATTCCTCGACGACCTGCGCGGATGCGCCCGGATACGTCGCATAGATGCTGACGACGGGCGGGGCGATGTCCGGGTACTGCGCGACGGGCAGCGCGCGGATCGCGAATGCGCCGCCCAGCATGATGAAGATTGCGATCACCCACGCGAAGACGGGGCGATCGATGAAGAAACGTGCCATGGTGGTGTGGTGTTGACCAGTCAGGTTTGACGGGCGGCCGCCTGCGAAGCGGCCGCGGCCGGCGCCGCCTTCGACGGCGGCGCCTGCTCGACGGGCTTGACGGCCGTGTCGGGCGCGAACTGCGCGGCGTTGTCGACGATCACGCGCTCGCCGCCCGCGAGGCCGCGCGTGATGCGCCAGTCATGGCCGCTCATCTGGTCGGCCGTGACCTCGACGTCCTTGACCTTGCCGTTCGTGCCGACGACCCGCACCGACGTGCGGTCGGCCGTGCGCAGCAGCGCATCGCGCGGTACGAGGATCGCGCGCTGGTCGACCGCCGTGTCGAGCGCGATCCGCACATACGCGCCCGGCAGCAGCTCGCGCTCCGGATTCGGGAACAGCGCGCGCATCGCGACGGTGTCGGTGGTCGGATCGACCGCGAGATCGCTGAACAGCAGCTTGCCCTTCAGCGGATACGCGGTGCCGTCGGCGCGCAGCAGCGTCACCGCGATGTCGTGCTGCGCGATGCCCGTCGCCCGCCCGCTCTTCACCGCGCGGCGCAGCGCGTCGACGTCGGCGGCCGGCTGCGAGAAGTTCACGTAGATCGGATCGAGCTGTTCGACGGTCGTGAGCGGCGTCGCCTGGTCCTGGCCGACGAGCGCGCCTTCGGTCACGAGCGCGCGCCGGGCGCGGCCCGCGATCGGCGCGGTGACGGTCGCATAGTCGAGCTGCAACTGCGCCCGCGCGAGTTCCGCCTTCGCGGAAGCGACGTCGGCCTTCGCCTGCGTGTCGGCCGCGACGGCCTCGGTGTGATCGCGTTCGCTCACCGCGCGGTCGCGCACGAGATCGTCGTAACGGCGGCGCTTGTCGCTCGCCGCGAGCGCGGCGGCCTGCGCCTTCGCGAGCGCCCCCTGCGCGGCATCGCGCGCGGCCTTCAGCGGCGCGGGATCGATGCGGAACAGCACCGCGCCCTGCTTCACTTCCTGGCCTTCCTCGTAAGTGCGCGCGGTCACGATGCCCGCGACCCGCGCACGCACTTCCGCCTGCCGGTACGCGTCGAGCCGGCCCGGCAATTCGACGGTCATCGGCACGGCCGTCGGGCGCACCGTCACGACCGTCGCCTGTTTCGCGGCCTCCGGCGCGGCGTCCTTGTCGCCCTTTCCACATCCGGCCAGGGCCAGCACGGCCGCCAGCGCGAACGGCGCCAGTCGGTGGCGCAACAGGGAGCGATTGTTATTCATGTGTGACCTCGGATCGTTCGCCACCGATAAAATGCGGCGGCTCAGGGTGGCCGATTATAATCAGTCACGACTGATTAAATACACGCCACTTCAATCTGACCGCCACACTGTCTCAATAAAACGACAGCGAACTGTAAGGAATTTCAGGACATGGCCCGCAAGACCCGCGAAGAATCGCTCGCCATCAAGCACCGGATCCTCGACGCCGCCGAGCTCGTGCTGCTCGAGAAAGGCGTGGCGCAAACCGCGATGGCGGACCTCGCCGAGGCCGCCGGGATGTCGCGGGGCGCCGTCTACGGCCATTACCGCAACAAGATGGAAGTGTGTCTCGCGATGTGCGACCGCGCGTTCGCGCGCACGTCGGAAGGCTTCGACGCGGGCGAAGGGCTGCCCCCGCTCGCCACGCTGCGGCGCGCCGCGTCGCACTATCTGCAGGAATGCGGCGAGCCGGGCCCGATGCAGCGCGTGCTCGTGATCCTCTATACGAAGTGCGAGCAGAGTGAGGAAAACGGCGCGCTGCAGCGGCGCCGCATGCTGCTCGAATTGCAGATGCTGCGGATCACGAAGGCGCTGCTGCGCCGCGCGATCGCGGCCGGCGAAGTCGCCGCCGATCTCGACGTGCACCTGGCCGCCGTCTATCTCGTCTCGCTGCTCGAAGGCGTGTTCGCGTCGATGATCTGGACCAACCGGCTGCGCGGCAACCTGTGGAACGACGCAGAGGCCATGCTCGACGCCGGCTTCGACACCGTGCGCACGTCCGCCGCGCTGCGAAGTCGCGCGCACAAATTGCCGGACTAACGGAATTTGTCGTAATAAATGCTGATTTAACCCGATTTACCGCACTGCGAAACGAATGAGCTGACCCCCTTTAAAATTTTTAACGTTTCGCGGAACATCGGTAGACTGACGCTGTCATCTTTCTTTAGCGTCTTCGTGATAACCGGGTACGACCCGGCATGCACGCCGCCGTTCGAAGCGGGTCCGCCCCGCGCGTTGGGTCGAACGGAAACGATACAGGCCCCTGGCGGGGCCTGTTTTGTTGCACGCCCGCCGCCCGCCCCGTCGCTGCCCGACGGATGTGCCGCCGGTGGACCCTGCCCACACCCCCTTTGAACCGCTTTCCTGGATGTGGACACCTTGGTCAAGTCTGCCGCTACCCCTGATGCTTTCGCGCCCGGCCGCGCGCAGCGCATTGCGCGCGCGCTCGTGCCGGCCGCCGTGCTCGGCGCCCTCGCCGCACTCGGCCTCGCCGCGCTGCCGGCCGTGTCGCAACTGCCGGGCGCCGTCGATTCGGGCACGGCCGCGCTGCCGCAGCGCGTGCTGTCCGACACGCCGTTTCCCACCGCCCAGCATTTCGTGACGAGCGAACTCGCCCGCACGATCGGCGAGCGCAACGATGCCGGCGAACGCAACGACCGCAGCCAGCAGCCGGGGCTGTTCGCGCCGCTCAGCGCGCACCGCAACGAGATGCTCGGCTACGCGAACCTGTTCCAGTTCGCGGCCCCTGAAAACCAGCACGGGATGCGCGCGGGCGACATCGAGCTCACGCTGTCCGATACGCTGAACCGTCTCGACGTGCCGCCCGAGGTGCGCATCCAGCTCGGCGATCTCGTCAGCGGCAAGGTCGCGATGCGGGCGAGCGCGCAGCGCGGCGACTACTACCGCGTCGCATTCGATACGAGCGACGGCACGCCGCGCCTCACCGCGCTCGAACTGCGCGTCGCCGGCCGCACGTTCGGCGCGATCTGGTTCCGCGCGCCGGGCGCCGAGCACGGTGCGTACTACGCGCTCGACGGCTCGCCGCTCGAAGCCGCTGCCTTCACGATGCCGGTCAAGTGGACACGCATCAGCTCGTTCTTCGGCGAACGCATTCACCCGCTGTCGCAGGCGATGGCGTTCCACACGGGCGTCGATCTCGCCGCGCCGAGCGGCACGCCCGTCGATGCGGCGGCCGACGGCGTCGTCTCGTTCGTCGGCACCGATCCGGGCGGCTACGGCCGCTACGTGATCGTCGATCATGCCGATGGTTACTCGACCTACTACGCGCACCTGTCCGCGTTCGCGCACGGCCTCAAGACGGGCGAGACCGTGAAGCAGGGCCAGCGCATCGGCTCGGTCGGGATGACGGGCGCCGCGACGGGCCCGCACCTGCATTTCGAGGTGCGCGTCGCCAACAATCCGGTCGATCCGCTCGTCACGCTCGCGAGCGCGCAGACGGCGCTGTCCGACATGCAGCTCACCGCCTTCCGCCAGGAAGCGGCGCAATGGCGCTTCCGTCTCGCCTCGATTCGTACGGCGCCGTTCGCGTTCGCGCAGAACGACGGGCCGCTGTGGGGCGATTTCGCGACCGACTCATCGACGCTGCGCGCCGTCTTCAATACGCATTACTCGGCATCGTGATGCACGTGCTGCGCGCCGTTGCTCGACTGGCAGCGGCGCGCGGCAGGCTCTCAACCTTCCTTGCCCCTGCGCGCCGGGCCTGACCTGCCTGACGCGTGTCCGCTGCACGAATTCAACGACACGCCATCGTCGGCCATTCGAAACGGCCGCGGCATGCCGCTACCGCGCGGGTTCCGTATACTCGGCCGCCGCGTGCGCCGCACGTTCCGCGCGCGGGCGCCGCGACAGCAGCCAGCGGGCCGCGCCGTCGAGCGACGTGCACAGCACCAGGTAGATCAGCGCGACGAACAGGAAGATCGGCGCCGGATACACCATCAGCCGGTTGTTCACCTGCGTCGCGACGAACGACAGCTCCGGCACGCCGACGATATACGCGAGCGACGTGTCCTTCACGAGCGCGACCCACTGGTTGACGAACGACGGCGTCATGATCCGGATCGCCTGCGGCAGCAGCACGTAGCGCACCGTCTGCCAGCGCGTGAGCCCGAGCGACAGCCCGGCTTGCCATTGCCCGTCGCCGGCCGCGACGATGCCCGCATGCACCGCGTGCGCGAGATACGCGCCGCCGATCAGCGCGAGCGCGCACACCACCGTCGCGAGCCCCGGCACGTCCATGTGCAGCAGCATGGGCATCAGGAAGTAGGTCCAGAAAATCAGCATCAGCACCGGAATCGCGCGGAAAAAGCCGATGAACGCGAGCAGCAGCACGCGCACGGGGCCGCGCGCGAGCGCCATCGCAACGCCGAGCGCGATGCCGAGCACGGCCGACGCGACGGCCGACGCGATCGCGAGCAGCAGCGACAGCGCGGCGCCGCCGAGCGGCCCTTCCGGGAAGGCGCCGACGAGCAGGTACGGCAGATTGGCGAACAGCAGCGAAAGATCCATCGTCAACGCCCCGCTCCCAGCCGGTCGCGCCATTGCGTGGCCGCATACGCGCCCGCTTCGATCGCGGCCACCGCCGCGACGTACAGTACGGTTGCCACGCCGAACGCGGCGAAGGTCTTGAACGTCTCGGTCTCGACCTGCCGCGATGCATACGACAGCTCGGCCACGCCGATCGCCATCGCGAGCGACGAGTTCTTCACGAGATTCATGTATTGGCCGAACAGCGGCGGCAACGCGATGCGCACCGCCTGCGGCAGCACCACGTAACGCAGCGACTGCATCGGCGTGAGGCCGAGCGCGGCCGCCGCATCGTGCTGCGCGCGCCGCACGCCGCGCAGGCCGGCTTCGCACTCCTCGGCAACGAACGCGGCGGTATAGGCGCTCAGCCCGACCCAGCCC
Organism: Burkholderia sp. AU6039; assembly: GCF_002223365.1. Taxonomy (NCBI): domain Bacteria; kingdom Pseudomonadati; phylum Pseudomonadota; class Betaproteobacteria; order Burkholderiales; family Burkholderiaceae; genus Burkholderia; species Burkholderia sp. AU6039. The sequence goes on along the minus strand of NZ_NKFK01000003.1, from coordinate 1,286,028 downwards.
GCGACGAATTCGAACGACGGCCACGCAAGCGTGAACGGGCCGATGCTCAACGCATGACGCGCGTTCAGCCACGTGATCCAAGGTTCGGGCAGCAGCGACGCGACACCGAAATACCAGAACAGCAACTGCACGAGCAGCGGCGTGTTGCGGAACGTGACGACGTACGCGGCCGCCATCGTGCGCGGCGCCGTGCCGCGCGCATGGCGCATGACCGCGAGCAACAGCCCGCCGGCGGTCGCGACGACGGCCGACGCGGCCGCGAGGCCGAGCGTCAGCAGGAAGCCCTGCCAGAGCCAGGACAGGTATTTGGGAGCCAACCCGAGCATGCTGTGTTGCGGGCGCGAAGCGCGCGATCGGAAGAAAACGAAAAGCGCCGCGCGGCCGATGCTTTGGCCAGTCGCGGCGCGCGTGCGACGCGGATCAGGTCTTGTCGCCGATCCGGAAGATGCGCGTGAGCGGCGTCTTCGTCGTCGGCCCGAACCATGCGTCGTAAATCTGCACGGCCCGGCCGTTCGCCTCGAGCCCCTTCAGCGTGTCGTTGACGAAGCCGAGCAGGCGCGTCTCGCCCTTCGGCACGCCGACGCCCATGTAGTCGTTCGAGATCGTGAACGCCGGGATCTCGTAGTTCTGCTTGTCCGGCACGTTCGCGAGCAGCCCGATCAGCTTCGGGCCGTCCTGCGTGATGGCCTGCACGTTGCCGGCGCGCAGCGCGGCGAACGCGAACGGCGTGTCGTCGTACGCGACGATCGTCGCCTTCGGGAATTTCTCGCGCAGCGTGATCTCGTTGGTCGTGCCCTTGTCGGCGCCGACGCGCAGCGCGTTCAGCTGGTCGGCCGATTTCAGCACGCCCTTCTTCGCGAGAAACTGCTGGCCCGACGAGAAATACGGAATGCTGAAATCGACCTGCTTCGCGCGCTCTTCGGTAATCGTGAAGTTCGCGAGCACGAGATCGACCTTGCCGGACGTCAGGAACGGAATGCGGTTCGCCGGGTTGGTCGGCTGGAGCTGCAGCTTCACGCCGAGCTTGTCGGCGAGTGCCTTCGCATAGTCGACGTCGAGGCCGACGATGTGATTGCTTTTGCCGTCGACATAGCCGAACGGCGGGTTGCTGTCGAACGTCGCGACGCGCAGCACACCGGCCTTCTTGATGTCGTCGAGACGGTCCGCATGCGCGACGGTGCCTGCGGTGATGAGCGCGGCTCCGACGAGCCACGTAGCGAGCGTGTGGAATTTCATGAGCACGACCTGATTTGTTATGAAGGCCGCCGCGGATCGCGCGGCGGCCCGGTTCGAAGAACATCGCGACGGATGTGTGTCGTCGCGAAGCCGCTAACGTATCAGCACGTGCGGAAAATCCGAACCAACAAATGGTGCTTTGCTCAGCGGGTTTCGTGATGAGGCATGCGCGACGCGGCGCGCGCCATCACGGGAACGTGAACGTGAATTCCGCGGCCCCATTCGCGCTTCCCGGGCTCAGCTCGCCATCCGTGCCGGTTCGGATGTACTGGGCAAGCAGCGGGATCGTCGCCGTGTCGCCGTTGCGTATCATCGGATAGGTCGGGGCCGAGCCCGGATCGCCGTATGCAATCCGTTGCTTCGTCTGCCCATGCATCATCACGATATTGAACCCGCGTGCGACTGGCCGGCCGGCCGGTGCGCTCAACTGCAAAAGCGTTGTGTCGGGATTCGGCTGCGGGGCCTTGTCGCGGAAACTGATCGACGGCTTGGCCGCGGCCGCGCACTGGCTGAGCGTGATATCGAAACTGACGGGCTCCGACACCGCGTGCAAGGCCGGAAAACGGGTGATCGCGAAATTCCCGAGCGTCACCGGCTTGACCCAGTCCGACTGGATCTCGCAGCGGTTCGGCACATGGAATTCGCACTCGCTGCCGATGCACACGTTGCCGACGCCGACGAAGGTTTTCGTCAGCTTGCACAGATTGGAGGGCGTCGTCTGCTCCGGTACCGTCACGGTGCCGCCTACCGACGCGACGCCTTTCGGCAAGTCGATCGCATAAATCGCGACAATTGGATTGCCCGGCAGGTTCTTGACGATCAGCTTGCCTTGCGGCAACTGCGACACCGGTTTGTCGAGCACCAGATACTGCCGGAAAAGCATCATCTGCAGGTCGGAACCGCTTTCGCTCACGCGACCGAGGTTGTGCCTCGCAGTCACCATCGGCAGCCCGACTTGCGGCAACGTGTGCGTGTCGCCGTTGCCGGATACGCCAGCCCACTTGAAGCCGATGCCGTTGATGTTCGTCGGCACGGCACCATTCGTGACAAGAGGACCGCTCGTCCAGTGTCCAGCCGCTACCAGTTCGTGCGCCTCGGACGCCCTGCCGTATTTGAACGAAACGACGAGCGACACAGAGCGTTGGTACAGGATCGCGCCGACCGGTGTCGCGCTCGTCAACGGCGTAACCATCTTCCAGACTGACGCGTCGATGTTGCCGAGCGAGCAATCCAGCGCCATCGAGCCACCGACGCCCTGTGCCATCCCGTGTGCGCCGAATGCAAGCACCAGGTATCCCGCCATCGCCAGGCGACGCATGGCCCGGCCGACTCGCCCGGGTCCGCGCGATTGAATCGTCTTCATGCTACCTCCCGTTGCGGGGGCGGCGGGCGGTGGTCATGCGCGCCCGCCGCCCGTCGCATTACTCGATCACTCGATCACACCGAGATTGAGACCGGCAATCTTCTGCAGCCCGGCCTCGCCGACCGCGATGCTGTTGCGGAAGATGCCCCGGTTGATGCCGACGAGGCCGCCCAAGGTCTGGTACGACGACACGTTGATCCGCCCGCTCGCGGCCGAGCGTTCGACGAACCCCGCGTTCAGGCCGATCAGGCCGCCGAGTGTCGCGTAATAGCCTGCGCCGACCGTGCCCGACGCCGATGCGTCGTGCACGGTGCCGAGGTTTTCGCCGGCAAACCCGCCCACCGTGCTCGATGAGCCGCCCGTCACGTTGCCGGTCGCCGACGCGGTGTCGATCTCGCCGGATGTCGTGTTAGCGCCGGCGAAGCCCCCCACCGATGCACCGACACCGCCGTATACGTCGCCGCTCGCATCGACGTTGGTCAGTTCGGCCGCGTTGCTCCCGACGAAACCACCCGTCTTGCTGTAGTTGCCGCCGGTCGTCTTGCCACGCGCGACCGAGTGTGCAATCCGGCCGCCGAGATGGCTGCCGACGAAGCCGCCATTGGCGCCCTGCCCGCCGGTGACCGCGCCGTGCGCTTCTGCCATGTCGATGAACGCGTACATGCCCAGGTTGATGCCAACGAAACCGCCGGTCGAACCCGTCGATGCGTTCATGACGGCGCCCAGCGCCTTGCTGCCGGTCACGATGCCCTGGTTCAGCCCGACGAAGCCGCCGATCGCTTGCGCATATCGGCCGTCGACGACACCGCTTGCGCTCGAATTGGCGATCTTGCCGGTATTGACGCCGACGAGTCCGCCCGCCGTACCGCCCGAGCCCCCTGTCACGCGCCCCAGCGCCGTTCCGTCGTCGATCCTGCCAAGCAGGTTCGCGCCCACGAGCCCGCCGACGTTCACGCCGGCGATATTGACGCCCGACGTGGTGCCCCGACTCGTCGACCGCAGAATGTCGCCGCCCCGATTCACGCCGACGAGACCGCCGATCGATGCCTGGTTCGATGCGCCGCCCGTGACGGTGGCGTTGGATTCGCTGTCGGACACGATGCCTGCCTCCTGCCAATCCACGCGGTTTTCGCCGACCAGGCCGCCAACGGCATACGACATCCCGTTACCCGCCACGGATCCGGCAAATGACGATTGCGAAAGCTCGCCGCCATTGATGCCGACCAGGCCGCCCAGCGCATTGCTGCGGCTGGCGCCGGCACTCACCTGCATGCCCGTCGCGGTCACGTTCGTGACCTTGCCGGCGTTTTCGCCCACCAGCCCGCCGATGGCGACCGGACCGACACCGGACGCGGCACTGACGCGCAACGACGCCAGCTTGAGGTTGGCGAGCGTACCGGTGTTGCGGCCGAACAGCCCCGCATACGGATCACTGCTCGTGATGATGAGGTTGCTGATCGTGTTGCCGAGGCCATCGAACACGCCGGAGAACGACGCGCCCGAACCGAGGGTCTTGAACGTGGGGCAGTAGTAGTAGGAACAGGAACCGGCGATGTTGTTGCCGAGGACATACAAGCCATCGAGATTCGTATTGATGCCCTGCAACTGCTGCAGGTTCTGGATCACGGTGTAGCGATAACCGTTCGACTCGAAGCCGGCCCCGGTGCCCGACAGCGTCACGGCCGCGGCACCCGTCAGCGAATGCGCGACGCCGTAGTCGAGCGTCAGCAACGCATTCGCGCCGGTCAGTGCGATCGGCGCCGCGATCCGCACGTTGTTCTTCGCGTCGATGGCCACCCGCGCGTTCGCCCCCGTCGCGCGCAGCGCACCGTTGACCGACACGTCGCCTTGCCGGCTGGCCAGCGCCAGCCGGTTGCCGCTGGCCCAGGTCACCGGCCCGTCGACCGATACCGCGCCGCGTTCGGCGACCAGTTCGACATCGGTCGTCGCGAGGTTGCGCGACAGCGTGTCGGCCACGATCGTACCCGGCTGGTTCGCTCCCGCCTTGACCGACACGTCGGACGATGCGATGCGCCAGGTGCCGCCGCGCCCATTGGTCGCGCGTGTATCGACCATCGCGCCGAGCGCCACTTTCACGTCGGCGCCGCGGGTGTCGACCGTGCCGCCATTGCCCGGCGTCGTCGCGCTCGCGTTCAGCGTGCCTGCAACATTGACGGTGCCGGCGTCGTAACCGTCCAGCGAGATCCGGCCCGCGACGTTCCTGAGCGTGCGCGCCTCGATGGTGCCCTGGTTGTTGACCACCGTGCGCAACAGCGTATCAGCGGTCTTCGCGCTCATCAGCACCTGCCCGCCGTCGGCCTTCAATAGCTGTTCGTTGCTGACCAGCGCATTGATGGCGCCCTGGTCGATCTGCACGTTCAGCAATTTGCGGCCATCGAAGTTCAGCGTGGCGTCGCTGCCCGCACCCAGCGCGACGGTGCCCATCTGCGCCTGGACGATCCCCTTGTTGATGACTTTCGCGCCGAGCAGCGCGATCGCGCCGCCGTCGCTCGCCACGAGATTGCCGACGTTGTGCACTTCGCTCGGAGATTTGCCGGAAAACCGGAAGCGGCCGGCCTCGAAATCGTCGTTCTTGATGTCCAGCGTCGTCGCCACCAGGCCGCCGACGTTGACCTGTGCCCCCTTGCCGAACACGATGCCGTTCGGGTTGACGAGGAACACACGGCCGTTCGCCTCGATGTTGCCGTGGATGGCGCTGCCATCCTGGCTGATCACCCGGTTCAGTGCGATCGACCTGTCGGACGGCTGGTTGAACGTGATGCGCTGCCCTTTGTCGACGCTGAACGTCTGCCAGTCCGTCACCAGCTTGTCGGTGTGCTGGTTGACCGACATCTGCTGCCCGTTGTCGTAGCGCAGAATGTCGGCCTTCCCGGACACGATGTTCTCGCCCGTCGGCAGCGCATGCACGGACGTCGCCGCACTACCCGCAAGCAGTGTCGCCACCGCGACGACGCGCGCGCGCATCGCGGACTTGCCGTGCCGGCGTACCCGTTCACCGACTGCCTGCCAAACGCCCTGCCTGGCGTTCCATACCAAAGCGTATGTCTTGTTCATGCTCGTTTTCCTTGTTGTGGTTGAAACCCTGTCGATGCCCCGACAGGACGGGTACTGCAAGCACTGACGGTCCGTCGGTCACGGCGGCGCGAACCGCGCCCGGTATTCGTTCGATGTGCCGCTGTCGTCGACGGCGTCGAACACGATCTCCGCGTCCCCTTTCCCGTCGGGCTGCGTGCCGGCTGGCATCTCGGCCCGACCGAACGGCGCGACGTCCACCGCGCGGTTCGCCAGCACGACGGGTTCGCCGTTCAGCAGCACGCGCGTCAGCGTCACGTAGTACGGCGTGGGATTGGTGGCGACGATCGTGGCAGCAGCCTGCCGGTTCGCGCGCGTCCAGGTCAGCGCATTCGGCGCACGATCCGGCTCGCCGGCCAGGCCGGGTGGTCGATACAGGAGCTTCATGCGCAGCCGGTAAGCGATGCGCAGGGTGTTGTCGTGCGTGGGCACGGCCGGCGGCACTTCGAGCAGGTTGATCCAGAAACAGGATTCCCGGTCAGTCGGCAAATCGCCGCCGATGGACTGCACGCGAATCGCCAGCGGCCGCGCCGGATCGAGTCGCACGAGCGGCGGCGTCACGACGAACGGCACGCGCAGGCGGTCGGGATCGGCATTCGCGTCGCCCACGTCGAGCCACGCCTGAACCAGGATCGGCTCAGCGCCACCGTTGCGCGCGAGGATCGTCAGCGCACGCGCATCGCCGGGATAGACGAAGCGGGTGCCGACCACGGACAGCGCCGCGTGACCGGTGACTGCGCCGACGCTCGCCGCGCAAGCCACCACCGCCGCGCGCACGATCCTCCCGGCGCGGGTCGCGGCGAGGGCTCGGCACGACGATCGGATAACCACCGGTGCGGGAAGGAAATCGTGACCCTGCATCGACCTATTACCCCTCGCCACGGCCTGGAGCGACCGGCGCCGTCACGGGGATCGCACGGCAGACGCGCGTCAGCGTCACGTAGCCGCGCGCGGTCCGCTCCTGCGACGACACCGAGTAGTCGATCACGCACTGCTGATCAGCACGCGCGCCCCATTCGACGCGAATTTGCCCGTCGTCGTCGGCGCTGCGCGCCAGCAGGAGACTGCCCTGCCCGACCGCGCCCAGCATGGCGCCGGTGCGGGCATCGAGCGCACGCGCCGCGAACGGCAGCGGCCGGCCGTCCTCGGTCTGCGCGTCGATCAGCAGCGCGCGCGCCTTCAGCGTGTCGTACGACAGCATGACGACCGATCCCGAGCGCGGCGCGACGCTGCGCGATGTCGTCTTGAGTTCGACATCGTCCGGAATATCCTTCGGATCGAGGTCGACCTGGTTGAGCTGATACGGTGTGAGGCTCGGCACGATCGCGTAGCCGAACCGGTTGACGCGTGCGTTCGTGTTCGCCACCAGGGCGCCGCGCGCGTGCGGCGCGTGCACGACGCCGATCGTCTCGCTCAGGGTTGGCGCGAGCGTCAGGCCGCCCGGGTGCAGCACCACGGCGCCCGCCGCGTTCGCCGACGCCTGCTGATAGTCGCGCCCGAGGCCGATGTTCGCCGACACGGACGCAACGGGCAGTTGGTAGCCCACGCCGAAACTGCCCGACGACGCGCGGTTGTTGCCGTCGTAGCTCGACGACAGCGAGTACGATCCGTCGCTGCGCTCGCCGAAACGCCCGGCCAGGCTCGCCGTGGCACTCGTGCCGTTGCTGCTGTCACGCGTCATCAGCGTGCTGAAGATCGGCGCGCGCCGCGAGTCGCGTCCGAGCGGAATCGAAACGTTCACGCTGACGAGCGTGCTGCCCGCCCCGCCGCCGGACGACGCGTAACGGGTGGACAGGTTGCGCACGCGCTGCACCGACGCCGTCACGGTCGCATCGCGCCATTGCGTGCTGTAGCCGAGCGTGAAGCTGAGCGATTGCCCGCCTCCCGCCCAGTAGCTGAGCGCCGATCCGTTCGCGTAGACGCTGCCCGATCGCCCGATCTGCTGACTCACGTTGAGATCGACCCGATTGCGCAGCCGCGCGAATGCCTCGGCGCCCACGCGCTGATCGCTCCGGCCGTTCAGTATCAACGCGTCGCGCAGGCCGAGATAGCCTTTGGTCGAGTAGCGATACGCGAGCAGCGAAAAGTTCGTGCCGCTGTTCGGCAGGTTCTTGCTGTAAGACACGCGAATACTCGAACCGCTCAGGCGCTCGCTGCCTGGCGGCTGGGTTCGCGCGATCGTGACGTCCGCGGCGAAGCCGCCGATCGGCGTATTGAGCCCGACGCCCATCAGTACCGACTGGTAGCGGTTCGCAAACGCGGCGCCGCCATAGGCCGTCAGTGCATTGTTGACGCCGCGTTGCACCGTGAACTGGCCGACGTACTGCGTGCCGATGTCGCCGCCGAGCTCGATCGCCCGGCCCGCCATCGCGCTGAACCGTGTGCGGCCGGGACGCAGCAGCTGGACCGTCGTCGCGAACGGCACCACGAAGCTGCGTGTCTCGCCGTTGGCCTCGGTCACGGTCACGTTCAGATCGCCGCCGTAGCTCATCGCCTGCAGGTTGTCGATCGCGAACGGCCCCGGCGCGACCGTCGTCTCGTGAACGAGATAGCCGCGTTGATGGATCGTCACCTTGGCATTCGACTGTGCGACGCCACGCACGACCGGCGCATAGTAGCGCTGCTCGTCGGGAAGCATCCGGTCGTCACTGACGATCTGTATACCGCGGAACGACACGGCGTCGAACAGCGCGCCGCTGGTCGAACTCTCACCGGCCAGCAGTTGCGCGTGCCAGTCGGGCAAATCGGTTTGCGCGTAGATGTAGCCGCGCTGATAACGGGCACCCCCGCGCTGCGACCACGTGAGGTTGCCGTTGTGGCGAATCCGGAACCGGCCGGCGCTGGCCGCCATCGAGAGCCCCGTGTAGAGCTGCGAGGATTCGTAGCCGCCCGAACGCGTCGAAAATACACTGGCGTTGTAGCTCAGCAGCGCGGCCGGCACACCGTTCGTCCAGTTCGCCGGATCGACGTAGCTACTTTGACTGGCGACGCGCATGTAGAACTGCGGCACTGTCAGATACAGCTTCTGCTCCGCCGCGTCGAACGACAATGCGGCCCCCGGTACGTACCGGGAAGGTGGGTCGCAGATCAACCCGTCGGGCAGCGGATTCGGCGGCTGGCTGCCATCCTGGCCCCGTGCGCTCCGCTCGAGGTCGACACCGGCGCGCTGCAACAACAGCCGGTCGTAGCAAGGCTGCACGTCATCGCGCGCATCGTGGCGGAACGTGATCTCTTCCACGCCGCGCCACTGCCCGTTGACGATCAGGTCTGCACGATGCTGCCCCGGCACGACGGCGTTCGGACGTTCGAACGGCGTCGTATCGATCGGCCCGCTGTCGGGGCCGTGCATCAGCATCGAATCGTCGAAATGCGTCTTGCCCGCAGCCGGCGATGCGCCTGCGGTCTCGCGATGCGCGTCGTCCCGCACCGCCGTGTCGACCGTAGCCGCGACGGCATTCGCCCCCGACGTCATCGCGACCGACGCAAATACCGAGGCGACAGCCAGCAGGCACGGCCGCTTCGGCAGCCGCGGGGCGAGGTCCGGCGCGCATGAATGATGAAAACCTGCTGAACTGCGCATGTGGATACATTAATTTCGCATACCGAATCGATAATGCGGATCGGTATGCCGGGTCGTGCCTGCTGGATGCGTTGCGTGAAAAAACTGCTCAGTCGGTCAGTTTCTTTGTTATCGTGCTGCGGCCGCCGTAGTCGTCGATGGACATGTAGCGCACGGTCGTCGGGCGTTGCGACGGCGTGACGCCCGGCAACGGAAAGCGCTGGATACCGAACGGCTCGACCATCCCGCCACCGGCCTCGACAAAGGTGCCGCCAACCTCGCCCTCGACCCTGCCGAACGACACGTAATACGGCGTCGGATTGGACACCTCGAGCGCGACCGGGTGCCTGCCCGCATGCGCCGCACCGTCAGCCACCTTCCAGACCAGCTTGTTCTCCGCCATCCCGACGTCGTTCGCCAGCGCCGACGGCCGATAGAACAATTTGATACGGGTTCGGAAGGCAAAGCGCAGCTGGTTGTCCGCGTCTTGCTGCACCGTCGGCACCTCGAGCACATTCAGCCAGAACACCGATTCGCGGTCGGTGGGCAGCGACGCCTGCATGTTCGTGATGCGCAATACGGCGCCCCGCCCGGCTTCGACGCGCACCAGTGTCGGCGCAACGACGAACGGCGTTCGCATCTTCTCGGGCGGAACGTCGACGCGACCATCGTCGATCCAGCTCTGCGCGAGCACCGGTTCCGTGCCGGAATTTTCCATCCGGACCGTCACGTCGCGAGCCCGCTCGGGAAAGATCACGCGGGTACCGTTCAGCAGTAGAGCCGCCTGCGCCAGCGTGGCGCAGGCAGCCCACGCCACGACACCGGCCACGACTCTTGGATAAGGAATCCGAATTGACAATGTCATGACGTGCAACAGGAATGGGACCGATCAGTGGTAAGCGAGCACGTACCGGATGAACGAGTTACCGGAACCGGCCTTGATGCCGGCCGGCAAGGCCGTCGACACGTATGCCGCCTTGTAGGTCAGGGTCGCGGTGTTGTTCGCGACGGTCGCGATCTGCGGGTCGGTCTGCGGCGTGCCGAGCATGATCTTGCCGTTCTTGGTATTACCCGCGTCCTTGATCTGGATTTCGATGCCCTCCGCCGGTTTGGTGCCGAGGAGCTTCAGGTTGCCGGTCGACGGGTTGATGTTGACCGACACCGGATCGAATTCCATCACGACCTTCGTGCCGTTGGTACAGCCCGTATTGCCGCCAATCTTCACACTGAACTCGACGTCATTCGACGTCTTGCCGATCGCGTCGAACATGGCCGGGTCGACGCGATCGCCAAGTTGCACCTCTTGCCGATTGCTGGAGCCAGGTGCCTGGCCGTTGACGTTGCAGGTGACGTCGGAGATGCTGCCGTAGAAGGCCAGCTCACCGTCGAACGCGTGGGCAAGCGACGGTACCAGCGCGGCGCTAGCGATGCCTGCTGCAACGCAACCCCGAAGCAAGTTCATTTTCATCTTTGGAATTCCTCTCAAATGGATGATTTTTGTCGAAACAGTCCGATCGGCTCAGGAGTTTTCATGGGACTTGAAATCCAGAAATACAGATCGCATCGCGTCATCTCGAATAAATGAATTTTTATCCTAGAAAAACGACGACATCGCAATTCTATTTGCCCGGAAATTTTCCTCAAATAGTACGAGTAAGAAATATGAATTCCATTTAGCCATTCGGCCACCTTGCCTCACGACACTGATTCTGGCAGGCAACCCGCTGCGCTGCTTCTTGTGGCTGAAAGTACGGCGCAGACATCACTGGAATGAGACATCGCGCATCGAGGCCAATCAAAAAATAAACAATGAATTAGATTGGATCTAAAATTAAAACAACGAGATATGGAAGCGAAAATCTTAAAAATTTTCCATTTCTCAACATTTCAAAATCAGAAAAGTCAAATTTCCCGCTCTCGAACATGAGTGGGTCGCGCAAGATCGCGCATCGACATGTTGCTCGGGTTTTCGAAATCGACTTCTCGTCGCGGCGTCGCATTTCACCGAGGACGCGTGCAGTCAAATCACACACGAACCGGCTGCATGCGGCGCTGACCCTAGCCCACAAAACTGTCCCATTTGGAAGTGGAAAATTCCGGCATGACGTTGTCATCAAGACCAGGAGGTCATGCCGTGAAGAAGAGCAAGTTCACCGAAGAGCAGATCGCATACGCGTTAAAGCAAGCCGAGCTGGGCACGCCGGTCGCAGAGGTCTGCCGCAAGATGGGAATCAGCGACGCGACGTTTTACAACTGGCGGACCAAGTATGGCGGGCTATCGCCTTCGGAACTGCGCCGGTTGAAGCAGCTTGAGGAAGAGAATGCGAAGCTCAAGCGGCTCGTGGCGGACCTGAGCCTGGACAAGGCCATGCTGCAGGACGTGCTGTCAAAAAAGCTCTGAAGCCTTCCCGGCGCCGTGATCTGGTCACGGACTTGATGCAGCGTTTCGGCGCAAGCCAGCGGCAGACCTGCGCGTTGTTGCAACTTTCCCGCACGGTCTACCGTTACGAGTCGGTCGCGCGGGATCAAAGCGCGCTGGAGATGCGCATCAAGGAGATCACCGAAGTGCGGGTGCATTATGGTGCGCCCCGCGTGTACGTGATGCTTCGCCGGGAAGGCTGGCGAGACAACCATAAACGCGTCGAGCGCGTGTATCGGGAACTGGGGCTTTCATTGCGCCACAAACGACCTCGACGGAACAAGTCGGCTCGGCGCCGACAGCCAAAGCAGTCAGTGAGCGCAATCAACGAAATCTGGAGTATGGACTTCGTCGCTGATGCGCTGTTTGATGGTCGGCGCTTGCGTACGCTCACGATCGTGGACAACTACACGCGGGAATGCTTGGCGATTGAAGTCGACGGCTCATTGCGTGGCGAACACGTTGTCGCCGCGCTGACCCGGCTTGCGCAGCATCGCCCGCTTCCACGCTATATCAAGGCAGACAATGGCAGCGAGTTCATTTCGAAGGCGCTCGACAAATGGGCGTACGAGAACGACGTGGAGATTGACTTCTCGCGTCCTGGCAAGCCAACCGACAACGCGAAGAACGAATCCTTCAACGGACGTTTCCGGGAGGAGTGCCTCAATGCACATTGGTTCTTGTCGCTGGAGGACGCCAGACGCAAAATCGAAGTCTGGCGCGAGTACTATAACGAGGCGCGCCCTCACTCTGCGCTGCAGTGGATGACACCGGCGGAATTCGCCCGCCGGTGCACCGATCGGGCCGATTCGGCCCGCCCCGAAGAGCCGGAATTTTCCAGCTAAGACTGGGACGGAAATTGGGCCAGCCTCAGCGCCGCTGGCGGACAGGAAACTGTTGGCGTATGGAAGGGGTGAAGACCCGTCGCTTCGCGACGAGATGCGCGTTGCCGCACCGGCCCGGAGCGCGGCACCGCGCCGTGTCCTGCCGCTACATCACCCGGCGAGCGCGGTCGCCGCCTCGTCGATCAACGCCGCGACCGCCACCGGCTTCGACGCGAGCGACGCATGGCTTGCATCGAGCGTGATGACGTTGCGCGCGTCCATCCGCGCCGACATCCGCTGCTGGTTCTCCGGCGCGATCATCCGGTCTTCGCTCGAGATCTGGTACCACGACGGTTTCGCGCGCCACGCAGGCGCGTGAATGGTGTCCGCGAAGGTGCTCGCCACCGGCGCCTTCTGCGTGACGGCCATCACGAGCGCTTCTCTTCTTGACGTGGCATGTCATCGAACCGTCACGGGCCCGGCCGATCCGGACCGTCGCGCGGACATGCAGCAACCAGCATAGGCGAGCCGACGGGCGCGACCAATTCCGCCGAGACCGGCGTGAGACGCAGCGCACCAAAAAAGACGCCCGCTGCACGCAGCGGGCGCGAATCCCAGTCAAGGAGGTGTCACACGAACTACAGCCCCAGATTAAGGAATTCGCCCGTCATGGACAACGAATCGATTTCAATATCGATATGACGGGATTCGCTCACGCCGGCACCTCCCGCGTCGAGCAATGGATGCCGCCGCCGCCCGACGCGATGCCGAGGATGTCGACCTGCACGATCGCCCGGTTCCCCGCATACGGCCGGATCGCGGCGACCGCGGCCGCATCTGCCGCCGCGTCGTTGAACTTCGGCATGACGATCGCACCGTTGCAGGCGTAGAAATTGATGTAGCCGGCCGCGAAATTCGTCATCTGCCGGTCGGTCAGGCTGGTGCCGGCCGACGTGCCGAAATTGACCGGCGGCACCAGCTCGACGATCTGCAGCGGCCGGCCGTTCGCATCGGTCTGGCCGGCGAGCCGTTGCCGGTTCGCGTCCGTCAATGCGCGCTCGCCGGTCGAATTCGACGCGTCGTAACAGCACGCGACCACGCCGGGCGCGAGAAAGCGCGCGTAGAAGTCGACGTGCCCGTTCGTGATGTCGGTTTCGCCGGCCGGGGTCGCCGTGCCGCCGGCACCGCCCACGCCGCTGCCGCGCGGATAGGTCGCCGTACCGGGCAGCCAGATGATCTTCCGCACGCCGAGCGTGCGCTGCAGTTCGGCGAGCACCGTGTCTTTCGCCGTCGGCAGCAGCGTCGCATTCGCGATCACGCCGTTCGGGATGTCGAACAGCTGCGGATTCCGGTTCACGTGCAGCACGGACGATTCGGTGAGGATCGCCGTCGCGTCGCCGTCGAATTCGATCGCGCCGCCTTCGAGCGTCAGCGTGCTGCGGATCAGGTTTGCGCCTTTCCGCTGCGCCATCCAGCCCGCCACCGCGTTGTCGCGGCTGAACGGCTGGAAGAACTTGCCCGCCTTCGACCGGTTGCTCGCGGCCGCGACTTCCGGCGGGACCGTCGCGCCCGGGCTCATGCCGGCGCCGTCGGTATTCGCGTTGCCCCAGCCGTTGAAATTGAAGCCGACCGCATTCAGCGCATTGTCGTTCGTCGTATCCCTGACGAACAGGCACCCCGTGTCGCGCACCCAGAAATCGTTGAAGCCGTCGGCGAGCGGCACGAGGTTGATTCCGCCGGCTCCCGCGGCGCGTGCCGCATAGCGCGCGTGCAGGTCGGGATTCGCGACGCTTGCGGTCGCGAGCAGCGCGCGGGCCGCATCGAGATCCGCCGGCAGCACCAGCATGTCGACCGGCTCGGTTGCGCCGATCGCTTTCGCGACGTCCATCAGGTCGGCCCGCACGCGCTCGATGCCGGCATCCGTGCTTTGCGGCGTGACGGGCCTCCAGATGCCATCCGCGCCGGACGCGAAAGCCATGTAGGTCGACGCATGCGGCGCATCTTCGGCCGGCAGCCGGTACTTGACCTGCCGCGTCGACGGGGTCGTGCCAGATGTCGTGCCAGATGTCGTGCCTGGCGACGTGGAAGCCGCGCCGGATGCACCACCGCCACCGCCACCGCAAGCGCTCAGGCTGCCCAGCAGCGGCACGCCGAGAAAGGCGGCCGAATACCGGATGAAGCTGCGCCGGCCGTTATCGGGTGTGCGCTGCATGCGCTTGCCGGTGCTCGCATGGGTACGTCGTTTCGTCATGTTTCAACTCCTTTGTGCGGTCGGCGCGCACGCGTGCACGCCGGCTTCCGTCTCGCAAGACGGACTCCGCATTGTTTTCAGTAGTCCGGAATGAACTGTTGCCTGCTACGGTCGTACGGGCCGGTCACGCATGCCGGCCCGCGGCCGCGCTCAGGCCGGCTGCTGTTGCGTGGTGCAGTGGATGCCGCCGCCGCCCGCGGCGATGCCGTCGATGTTCAGCTGAATGATCTCGCGCCCCGGAAACAGGTCGACGAGCGTGTCGCGCGTATTGCGGTCGGCGCGGCTGTCGCCGAACGCCGGCGCGATCACCGCGCGGTTGCACACGTAGAAGTTGATGTAGCCGGCCGCGAACTCTTCGTTCTCGTATTGATGCCGGACGGACTTCGGCCCCGGCAGCACGACGACTTTCAACGGGCGGCCCTTCGCGTCGGTGGATTTCCGCAGGATCTCCAGATGCTGTCGCGTCACCGCGTGGTCGTATGAAGACGGATCCGTATCGAGCCCGGCCACCACCACACCCGGGCTCGTGAAGCGCGCATAGAAGTCGGTATGCCCGTCGGTGATGTCCTTGCCCGCGATGCCCGGCAACCAGATGATCTTCTTCAGCCCCAGCAGCCGGCTCAGCTCCGTCTCGCACTGTGCCTGGCTGACGCCCGGATTGCGGTTCCGGTTGAGCACGCAGCTGCGCGTGATGATCGCCGTGCCCTCGCCGTCCACCTCGATGCCGCCGCCTTCGAGCACCAGCCGCGTGTCGAGCAGCCGCGCACCGGCGCGCTCCGCGACGAACGGCGAGACTTCCGCGTCCTGGTCGTGCTCCTGCTTGTTGCCCCAGCCGTTGAAATTGAAGCTCACGCCGCCGAGCTGGCCCGACGCGTTCTTCACGAACACGGGCCCCGTGTCGCGCATCCACAGATCGTCGACCGGGTGCTGGACGAGCTCGACCGATGAACCGCACAGCCGCGACGCGATCGCATAGTCCTGCTCGCGCACCAGCATCTTGAGCGGCTCGTGCGCGGCGATCGCCTTCGCGATCGCGGCCAGGTTCGCGCGCGCAACGGGCAACAGCCGCGCGCCCCAGATGTCCTCGCTCGGGCCGAACGCCATCCAGGTCGCCGTATGCGGCGCACCCTCGTCCGGCATGTGCCAGGTTGCGCCCTGCTGCGCGTGCGCGGCGCGGCCGAGCAACCCGCCCAGCGCGCCGGCGGCCAGCGCCGCCCCCGATACGGACAGGCCGCGTTTCAACAGTTGACGTCTCGTTGTCATGGCATTCCTCTTTCGCTTGCCGATTGCTTCGTTAGCTTCGTTTGCTTCGGTTGTTTCAATCGTTCGGCGGCTTCACGATGCGCGTTCACGGCCGCGCCGTCTTGAAGCCGAGCCAGGTCCGGCCTTCCAGACGCATCGCGGCCGGCGATTCGGCGATCGGCGTGAACAGCGTGCGCCGCGTCGCCTCGTCCGGATAAATGCCGGGATCGCGTACCAGCGCCGGGTCCATCAGCTTCAGTGCGCCCTGGTTCGCATTCGCGTAGCGCGTCGAATTCGAGATCCTCGCGATCACGTCCGGACGCAGGATGTAGTTGATGAACGCATGCGCGTTGTCCGGATGCTTCGCGGAGGCCGGAATGACCATCGCATCGAACCACATCAGGGTGCCGATCCGCGGAATGTCGTACACGACGTCGCGTTTCGGATCGCGCGCCTTCGCCTTCTGCGCGGCCAGGTTGATCGCGCCGGAGAAGCCGACCGTCACGCACAGCTCGCCGTCGATCAGCTCGTTGGCATCGGACGAATTGACGAACTCGCGGATGAACGGCCGGATCTTCATCAGCATCGCCTGCGCGGCCGCATAGTCCTGCGCGGACGGGTGCATCGGATCGAGGCCGACATAGCGCAGCGCCAGCGGCAGCACGGTGCTCGCGGAATCCTGCAGGCCCAGCCCGCACTTCGCGGCGACGCGCGCCGCGATCTCCGGCTTGAACAGCAGGTCGAGGCTGTCGGCCGGCATGTCCTTGCCGAGGATCGCGCGCACCCTGGCGCGGTCGTAGCCGACGCCCACGGTGCCCCACATGTACGGCACGCCATACTGGTTGCCCGGATCGGATTGCGCCATCTGCTTCAGCAGCGACGGATCGAGATACTTCAGGTTCGGCAGCCGGTTCTTGTCGAGCTTGCGAAACACGCCGGCCTGGATCTGCTTGGCCATGAAGTCGTTGGTCGGCCACACGAGGTCGTAGCCGCTGTTGCCGGTCAGCAGCTTCGACTGCAGCGTCTCGTCGCTGTCGTACGCGTCGTAGCGCACCTTGATGCCGGTTTCCTTCTCGAAGCCGGCCAGCGTATCCGGCGCGAAGTAATTGCTCCAGTTGTACAGGTTCAGCACCTTCTCTTCGTCGGCGCGGGCCGTGCCGGCCAGCACGCACAGCGCGAGGCCCGGCACCACGAAGCGCAACCCTCCTTGCCGTTTCATCGGGCCTCCCTCATCGATAACACGACGACACGCCGTCGCTGGTCAGCAACGTGCGGTACATCTCCGGGCGGCGATCGCGGAAAAAGCCCCACGATTGCCGGTCGGCGCGAATCGCGTCGAGATCGAACGTGTGCACGAGCACGGCTTCATCGGTACGGTTCGCCTCGGCCCGCTTCTCGCCGGTGTGATCCGCGATGAAACTCGACCCGTAGAACACGCCCGTGAGCCCCTGCTGCGCCGGATTGCCGTTGCCGAAGCCGACTTCGCGGCCGATCCGGTTCGCGGCCACGACCGGCACCATGTTGGCGGCCGCGTGGCCCTGCATCGTGCGCTGCCAGTGGCCGGACGAATCGAACGCACTGCTGAACGGCTCCGAGCCGATGATGGTCGGAAAGCACAGGATCTCGGCGCCCATCAGCGCGAGGCTGCGCGCCGTTTCCGGATACCACTGGTCCCAGCAGATACCGATGCCGATCCGGCCGAAGCGCGTGTCCCACACCTTGAAGCCGGTGTCGCCCGGCGTGAAATAGAACTTCTCCGTATAGCCCGGCCCGTCCGGGATATGCGTCTTGCGATAGACGCCGAGCACGCGCCCGTCCGCGTCGGCCACGGCGATCGAGTTGTACGCGGCATTGCCCGCACGCTCGAAGAAGCCGATCGGCAGCACGATGCCGAGCTCGCCGGCCAGCGCCGCGAAACGGGCGATCTGCGCGTTGCCTTCGAACGGCTGCGCGAGTTCGAGATGGCGCACGTTCTGGTCGAGGCAGAAGTACGGCATCGCGAACAGCTCCGGGCACAGCACGAGATTCGCGCCCTGTGCGGCGGCCGCGCGGATCAGGCGCTCCGCGGTGGCCATGTTGTCTTCGAGATTCCAGCTGCCCGACGCCATCTGGACGGCGGCGACGGTAATGTGTTTGGACGGCATTGCGATTGCTCCTCGGTCGAACCGGAAAGCGCTGACGAAACGTCGCTCAGTCTGCGACGCACGGCTGCTGCTGCGTCGAGCAGTGGATGCTGCCGCCGCCGATCGACAACGTCGGGATCGGCAGCATCTCCACGTTGCGCCCGGGGAACGCGCGGCTGAATACCTCGCGCGCCGCTTGATCCTGCTCGACGCCGAACGCGGACACGATCACCGCGCCGTTCACCAGAATGTAGTTCGCGTAGCAATCGCAGTAACGCTCGGAGCCGAAGCGTTCGGTGACGATCGGCGACGGCAGGTCGAGCAGCTCGAAGCGGCGCCCCGCCGCATCGGTCGCCAGCTCCAGCGCGCGACGGTTTTCCCGCATCACGTGAAAATAGTCGCCCTGCTCCGGCAGCGCGGTCTGGCACAGCATCCGGCCGGGTGCGATGAACGACGCGATGCCGTCCACGTGCCCGTTCGTCTCCACTTCGTCGGGATTGCCCGGCAGCCAGATGATCTTCTCGACGCCCAGCATCCGCCGCAGCTCCGCCTCGATCTCCGCGCGGCTCAGGTGCGGATTGCGATTCGGATGCAGCAGGCAGCTCTCGGTGGTGACCAGCGTGCCCTGCCCGTCGACATAGAACGCGCCGCCCTCCAGCACCAGGTGCGAATTGAAGATCTCCGCGCCGGCCGCGCGGGCGATGTCCTGCCCGGCCTGCTGGCAGCCGTCGTACGGCTGGTACTTCTCGCCCCAGCAGTTGAAGCGGAACACGGCCGCGCCGAGTCTGCGCTGTTCGCTCACCAGGAAGACCGGCCCGCAGTCGCGCAGCCAGTTGTCCTCGGCCGCGACCGGCAGCACGTCGACGCTTGCGCCGACCATCTCGCGCGCGGCGTCGGCCTGGCTGTGGTGCGCGGCCACCACGCAGCGCTGGTAGCGGGCGATCGTCCGCGCGACCAGCGCGAATTCGCGGCATACCTGCGCGTAATGGCTCCCCCACAGATCCTCGCGATCGTGGAGAACCGGCCATCCGAGCCACGTGGCATCCATGGATTCCCATTCCGCGGGCATCCGGTAACCGCGCTGGCGAGCATCAAAGCGACCCATCGTTCAGCCTCCGTTGTGATTGATGGCCGATTGTGCGTCAGGTTAAACTTGATGAATATTGATATTTATTGGCCGAATTAATCAATCTGTCTCATACCTCGATGCAACGCGTTCCTTCCCTGAAACTGCTGACCGGCTTCGAAGCCGCGGCCCGATTGGGTAATTTCTCGCGCGCGGCCGACGAGCTGCACCTGTCGCAATCGGCGATCAGCCATCAGATCCAGCAGCTCGAAGCGCAACTCGGGCAGCCGCTGTTCCGCCGGCGCGGCCGCGGCGTCGAACTGACCATCGCCGGCGAGGTCCTGCAGCGCAGCGTGCAGCGCGCGATGGACACGTTGCGCGGCGGCCTCGACCGCATCGCGACCTACCTGAACCCGGGGCTCGTCGTGCTCGTGTGTCCCGCGCCGTTGCTGCATGGCTGGCTGCAGCCGCGCCTCGAGCAGTTGCAGCACGCGCTGCCCGACCTGTGCCCGCTGCTGTCGACCGACGAAACCGCGCGCTACGTCGACGAAATCGACGTCGACATGACGATCGGCACGCGGCCGATGCTGCAGCCCGGCCTGCTCGATATCCCGTTCATGCGCGACGAATGGGTGACGGTGTGCGCGACGCCGCTGGCAGCGCAACTCGAACGCGTGCCGCGCGACGCGCACCCGCTGCACGCGGGCGTCATCTGTCTCGAAGCCAGCCTGACCGACGAACGTCTCGCGACCGTATTCCGCGAGCGGCTGTCGGCATTCCGGATGCATGCGATCTACGACGACCAGCGGCTCGTGCTGGACGCCGTGCTGCGCGGCCGCGGCATCGCGTGCCTGCCGCGTCTCGTCGCGCAGGCGGGCATCGACCAGCGCACGCTGACCGTGCTCGCCGATTACCCGCGCCTGCCCGGCACCACGTGGTGGCTGTCGCGCATGGAAGGCCCGTCGCGCTCGCCGATCGTCGAGCGGATGTTCGAATGGCTGGTCGAGCAAGGCAGCCTGTCGAGCGCATCCGGTCCGGCGCCCGACCACGCGACGCCTCCGCCCGCGTAATCGCACGCCGCAAAAAAACGTCCCGCCGGATGGCGGGACGTTCGTCATGATGCGAATGCGCTCGATGCGCACACTGCGCAGCCGATCACGGCTCGTGACGCAGATACCCTTCCTTGCTCGGATCGCGCATCCGCCACGACACGATCAGCGAGATCGCACACAGCACGGTCACGTACCAGTAGAAGGTTTCCTCGCTGCCGATCGACTTGAACCACAGCGCGACGTACTCGGCGGAACCGCCGAAGATCGCGTTCGCGACCGCATATGACAGGCCGACGCCCATCGCGCGCACTTCCGGCGGGAACATCTCGGCCTTGATCAGCCCGCTGATCGACGTGTAGAAGCTGACGATCGCGAGCGCGACGGTGATCAGCACGAATGCGGCCACCGGGCTCGTCACGTCCTTCAGCGCATGCATCAGCGGCACCGTGCCGATCACCGCGAACGAACCGAACAGGATCATCGACGTGCGGCGGCCGATCTTGTCGGACAGCGCGCCGAACACCGGCTGCATCAGCATGTAGACGAGCAGCGCGACGGTCATCACGTTGCTGGCCGTCTTCGCATGCATGCCGGCCGTGTTCACGAGGTACTTCTGCATGTACGTCGTGAACGTATAGAAGATCAGCGAGCCGCCGGCCGTGAAGCCGACCACCGTGAAGAACGCGCCCTTGTGCTGCCACACGCCGCGGATCGTGCCTGCGTCTTTCTTGTCGCGCGATGCGGTCGTCGACGTTTCATCGAGCGACTTGCGCAGGTACAGCGAGATCAGCGCGGCCGCCGCGCCGACCACGAACGGGATGCGCCAGCCCCACGCCTTCAGTTCGTCGGCCGACAGCGTCTGCTGCAGGATCACGAGCACGAGCAGCGCGCACAGCTGGCCGCCGATCAGCGTCACGTACTGGAACGACGCGAAGAAGCCGCGACGGCCCTTCAGCGCCACCTCGCTCATGTAGGTCGCGCTCGTGCCGTATTCGCCGCCCACCGACAGCCCCTGGAACAGCCGCGCGACCAGCAGCAGCGCCGGCGCGAGCGCGCCGATCTGCGCATAGGTCGGCAGCACCGCGATCACGAGCGAGCCGCCGCACATCATCAGCACCGAGATCATCATCGCGTTGCGGCGGCCGTGGCGGTCGGCGATGCGGCCGAACAGCCAGCCGCCGATCGGACGCATCAGGAAGCCGGCCGCGAACACACCGGCCGTGTTCAGCAGCTGCGTCGTCGTGTTGCCGCTCGGGAAGAACGCCGGCGCGAAGTACAGCGCGCAGAACGAGTAGATATAGAAGTCGAACCACTCGACGAGGTTGCCCGACGAGGCGCCGACGATGGCGAACACGCGCCGCCGGGTGTCATGCGCGGACAGCGCAGCTTGGTCGGTCTGGACGTCCATGGATTGGTCAGTTCCTTTTAGTGCTTTCTGGGCGAGACGGCTGGGGGCCGCCGCGTGCGATCGTACGTGGCACCGGTTCCGGCGCACGGCGCTACGGAATTTTAGCGAAATGTAAAGTAACAGGCTCTCCGGGTTCGTCCGGATGTAGAAGATTTTTCTCCTGCCACGCGTTCGTCATATGAAAACGCCAGCCGCAAGGCTGGCGTCCGATGCAAACTTTCTGCTGGCGACGTTCAGATCCGCACCTCCGGCGGCACGTAGCGGCACTCGTAGCGCTTGCGCACGGTGCCGGCCTCGTCGACGCTTTCCAGGAACACGTCGAATTGCCAGAGCCGCGCCATGTGCTTGAGCACCTCGTCGCTGTCGTTCGACAGGTGGCGGTTGTCGGTCATGAAGTGGCGCAGCGTGAGACTGCGGTCGCCGCGCGTATTCACCGCCCACACCTGGATGTTCGGCTCGCGGTGATGGATGTCGTACTGCCGCGACAGCGCCTGCCGCACGTACTGGTAGCCCGAATCGTCGTGGATCGCCGATACCTCGAGCGAATCGCGCATGTCGTCGTCGAGCACCGAGAACAGCCGCATGTCGCGAATCAGGCTCGGCGACAGGTACTGCGCGATGAAGCTCTCGTCCTTGAAGTTGCGCATCGCGTAGTGCATCGCCGGCAGCCACGGGGTGCCCGCGATCTCCGGAAACCACTTGTAGTCTTCTTCCGTCGGCGCTTCGCAGATCCGCCGGATGTCGCTCATCATCGAGAAGCCGAGTGCATACGGGTTGATCCCGCTGTAGTACGGCTTCGTGACGGGCGGCTGGTAGACCACGTTGCTGTGCGAGTGCAGGAATTCCATCATGAAGCTGTCTTCCAGCTTCCCCTGGTTGTACAGCGTATTCAGCAGCGTGTAGTGCCAGAACGTTGCCCAGCCTTCGTTCATCACCTGCGTCTGCCGCTGCGGGTAGAAATACTGGCCGATCTTGCGCACGATGCGGATCACTTCCCGCTCCCACGGCTCGAGCAGCGGCGCATTCTTCTCCGCGAAATACAGCAGGTTCTCCTGCGGCTCGGGCGGATAGCGGTCTTCCTGCTCTTCCATCAGCTCGGGCTTCTTGCCCGGCAGCGTGCGCCACAGTTCGTTCACCTGCGACTGCAGGTACGCCTCGCGCTCGCGCCGCAGCGCGGCTTCCTTCGACAGCGAAGGCTTCTGCGGCCGCTTGTAGCGGTCGACGCCGTAGTTCATCAGCGCATGGCACGAATCGAGCAGTTCCTCGACGCGATCGAGGCCGTAGCGCTCCTCGCATTCCGCGACGTAGTTCTTCGCGTACACGAGATAGTCGATGATCGCGTGCGCGTCGGTCCACAGCCGGAACAGGTAGTTGCCCTTGAAGAACGAGTTGTGCCCGTACGCCGCGTGCGCGATGACGAGCGCCTGCATCGTCATCGTGTTCTCTTCCATCAGGTACGCGATGCACGGGTTCGAGTTGATGACGATTTCGTACGCGAGCCCCATCTGGCCGCGACGGTAGCTCTTCTCGGTCGACAGGAAATGCTTGCCGAACGACCAGTGACGGTAGTTGACGGGCATCCCGACCGACGCATACGCGTCCATCATCTGCTCGGCGCTGATCAGTTCGAGCTGGATCGGGTAGATGTCGAGCTCGTATTGTTCGGCGACCTGCGAGATATGCGTGTCGTATTCCTCGAGCAGTTCGAACGTCCAGTCGGACGGGCACGGCAGCGGCTTGCGTTCGGCAACGTTCATACGCGCTTCCTTTTGCCCAGGGCCGGGCAAGTCGGCGGCCGGCGGCGGCGGTTCGGCCTGCCCGCGTTGCTGCGATGTGGCAGGGCCGGCCGTGTCGTCGCCGGAAGGGCGCGGCGCATAGCCGCGCGACTCGTTGTGCAGATGGCGGGTCGTCATGACATTTCCACCTGCTTTTCGAACAATTCGCGAAACACCGGGTAGATGTCGGCAGCCGATTCGACTTTTTTCATCGCGAGGTGCGGCTGAGACAAGGCCAGTTGCGCGTATTCCAGCCACAGGTTCTGCTCTTCCGGCGCGACCTGGATATACGCGAAGTAACGCGTCTTCGTGAGGATATCCTCTTCCAGGATTTTGCGACACTTGGGCGAATCGTCGGTCCAGTTGTCGCCGTCGGACGCCTGCGCGCCGTAGATGTTCCACTCGGTCGGCGAGTAGCGCTCGTTCATCACCTTGCGCATCAGCTCGAGCGCGCTCGACACCACCGTGCCGCCGCTCTCGGTCGAATGGAAGAAGGTGTCCTCGTCGACTTCCTCGGCTCGCGTGTGGTGACGGATGAACACGACCTCGATGCGCTCGTAGTTCCGCTTGAGGAACAGGTAAAGCAGGATGAAGAAGCGCTTCGACAGATCCTTGCGCTGCTCGTCCATCGAGCCCGACACGTCCATCAGGCAGAACATCACGGCCTGGCTCGACGGTTGCGGCTGCTTCACGCGGTTGATGTAGCGCAGGTCGAACGGATCGATGAACGGAATCCGCCAGATGCGCCCCTTCAGATGATGGATCTCGGCCTCGAGCACCGCGATCTCCGCGCGCCGGTCTTCCGGATCGCTCTTCATCGCCTCGAGCTGCGCCTCGAGTTCGCGCAGCTCGTTGACGAGCGGCGAGCCGAGCGCGATGCGACGCCCGAGCGCACTGCGCAGCGAACGCACGACGTCGATGTTGTTCGGCGTGCCTTCCGCCGACCAGCCCGCGCGCACGTTCTTCCAGCTCGGCACCGTCAGCAGGTGCGTCTTCACGAGGCGCGGCAGTTCGAGATCGTCGAAGAAGTACTGCATGAACTCGTCGCGCGACAACTCGAATACGAAGTCGTCCTGCCCTTCGCCCTCGTTGCTCGCCTGACTACCCCCGCCGCCCGAGCCGCCCTGCGGACGCGGGATCTTGTCGCCGCGCACGTAGTCCTCGTTGCCGGGGTGCACGTATTCACGACGTCCGCCAGGGGCGTGCCGAAAATTCGGCTCCGCGATGTCCTTGCGCGGAATCGTGATGCTTTGCGTGCTCTGGATATCCTTGATGCTACGGTCGCGCACCGCGTCGGACACGGCACGACGAATGTAGTTCTTGACGCGACGCAGAAAGCGTTCGCGGTTGGCGATACTCTTGTTCTTGCCGGCCAGCCTGCGGTCGATGATTTGATGAAGCACTCCCGGTCTCCCGCTCGAAAGTCGATATGCCGGGACGCTCGCCGCACATGCCGTCTCCCGTCATGCGGGCGGCGTCTCTGAAAACACCCGTACGGCGACGCCGTACGGGCGCGGTACCGCGCGCGTCATGACGACTTGCGCACGCGCAGGTACCAGTCGCAAAGCAGCCTCACCTGCTTCGGCGTATAGCCCTTCGCGACCATCCGGTTCACAAAGTCCTCATGTTTGCGCTGCTCCTCCGCCGAACCCTTGGCGTTGAACGAAATCACCGGCAACAGTTCCTCGGTGTTCGAGAACATCTTCTTCTCGATCACGACGCGCAACTTCTCGTAGCTCGTCCACACGGGGTTCTTGCCGGCATTCGCCGCCCGCGCACGCAACACGAAGTTCACGATCTCGTTGCGGTAATCCTTCGGATTACTGATGCCGGCCGGCTTCTCGATCTTCTCCAGCTCCGCGTTCAGCGCGGCGCGGTCGAAGCTCTCGCCCGTGTCGTGATCGCGGAATTCCTGGTCCTGGATCCAGAAGTCCGCATACGTGACGTAGCGGTCGAAGATGTTCTGGCCGTACTCCGAATACGACTCGAGGTACGCCGTCTGGATCTCCTTGCCGATGAATTCCGCGTAGCGCGACGCGAGCACGTCCTTCACGAAGGACAGGTACTTCTGCTCGGTTTCCGGCGGGAACTGCTCGCGTTCGATCTGCTGTTCGAGCACGTACATCAGGTGCACGGGGTTGGCCGCGACCTCGCTCGAATCGAAGTTGAACACGCGCGACAGGATCTTGAACGCGAAGCGTGTCGACACGCCCGTCATCCCTTCGTCCACGCCCGCGTAGTCGCGGTATTCCTGGTACGACTTCGCCTTCGGATCGGTGTCCTTCAGGTTTTCGCCGTCATACACCTGCATCTTCGAGAACAGGCTCGAATTCTCCGGCTCGTGCAGGCGCGACAGCACCGAGAACTGCGACATCATCTTCAGCGTGCCCGGCGCGCAGACGGCCTCGGCCAGCGACGAGTTGCGGATCAGCTTCTCGTAGATCTTGGTCTCTTCCGACACGCGCAGGCAGTACGGCACCTTCACGACGAAGATCCGGTCGAGCAGTGCCTCGTTGTTGCGGTTGTTGCGGAACGCCTTCCACTCCGACTCGTTCGAGTGCGCGAGGATGATCCCGTCGAACGGAATCGCGCCGAAGCCCTCGGTGCCCTTGAAGTTGCCTTCCTGCGTGGCGGTGAGCAGCGGGTGCAACACCTTGATCGGCGCCTTGAACATTTCGACGAACTCGAGCAGCCCCTGGTTCGCCAGGCACAGGCCGCCCGAGTAGCTGTACGCGTCGGCGTCGTCCTGCGCGTACTGTTCGAGCTTGCGGATATCGACCTTGCCGACCAGCGACGAGATGTCCTGGTTGTTCTCGTCGCCCGGCTCCGTCTTCGCGATGCCGACCTGCCGCAGGATCGACGGATAGCGGCGCACCACGCGGAACTGGCGGATGTCGCCGTTGTATTCGTGCAGCCGCTTGACGGCCCACGGACTCAGGATGTTCTTCAGGTAGCGGCGCGGAATGCCGTACTGTTCCTCGAGGATCGGACCGTCTTCGTCGTAGTCGAACAGCCCGAGCGGCGATTCGTTGACGGGCGAACCCTTCAGCGAATAGAACGGCACGCGCTCCATCAGTTGCTTCAGACGCTCGGCGATCGACGACTTGCCGCCGCCCACCGGGCCAAGCAGATAGAGGATCTGCTTCTTCTCTTCGAGCCCTTGCGCAGCGTGGCGGAAATAGGCGACCACCTGCTCGATCACCTCCTCCATT
This sequence comes from Burkholderia sp. AU6039, assembly GCF_002223365.1. Lineage (NCBI taxonomy): Bacteria > Pseudomonadati > Pseudomonadota > Betaproteobacteria > Burkholderiales > Burkholderiaceae > Burkholderia > Burkholderia sp. AU6039. Next base: position 1,259,405 of record NZ_NKFK01000003.1, on the reverse strand, counting down.
CCGTAGAACTCACGGAATGCGGGATAGACCTTGATGACCTTGTTCGCAAAGATCCGCGACAGGCGCGGGTCGTTGCGGGTATCGATGTGTTCAGGTTCCCCGATTGCTTCCAGCATGCGTTCACCAGCCGTCGCGTACGCGGATGGATCGTTCTTGCAGAGCGCGAGATACTCCTCCAGCGAGAGCTCTTCCTCTCGCGTTTTTTCGAAGCGGTTCGCGAAGCTGCTGTAAATATCCATGCTACCTCCCTCGCCTGAGTCTGAAGACGTGCCTGCCTTCGTACGACTGCGCAGAAGCAAGCGCGTTCGAATTCATCCTAAACCCTTTCTTATTTTTTTTCACGAACTCTTCGTATGAAGTTCGTCATTCTCGACAACACCGCTTGGACAACACATTTCGTCGTTTTACAATCGACCTCCCGAGCCGCAGAAACTGCATCCGGCGCGTCTCGTCGAACAACGGAACGTCTTGTGTGTTGGACACCTCCGACGTCGTCGCTTCTCCCCTTCATCCCTATACGTTCGAGCGGTCGTTTTCGACGACACGTTGCGCGCGCCGTTACAAATTTTTTTCGCAGCGCCCTTACGGAAATACCCGTACGACGGATGCGGGAACATGACGCACCACCTGTGCACGCATCCTTCGATGCACGTTTCACCCGGCATGCGACGCGGCACGATCGTCATTCATGCCCGTCGCCTGTCACATTTCTTCCGTCGCGGAAACGACGACGCCCGCATGTCGCGGGCGTCGTCGTCACCAAATGGGGATAGATGCGCGGCGCGCGCGAATCAGAAGGTTTCCCAATCGTCCGCGTCGGCGGTAGCGGCCGCTTGCGCGGGTGCTGCAGAAGCCGCGACAGGCCGGCGTACCGGCGCCGCTGCGGCGACGCGTTTCGGGGGTGCGTCGCGCTCGTCGCGCGCAGCAGCCTGGACGGGCACCGCCACCGTTGCGGCGGCCGCACGCGGCGCGTGACGCACGGCAACCGGGGCCGCGACACCCGGGCGTGCCTCGTCTTCATTGAGCTGGAAGACCGCTGCCGTTTCGCGCAGGCGCCCGGCCTGTTCGTCGAGCGATTGCGCGGCAGCCGCGGCTTCCTCGACGAGCGCCGCATTCTGCTGCGTGACCTCGTCCATCTGCGCGACCGCGCGCGCCACCTGGTCGATCCCGCCGCTCTGCTCCTCGGACGCCGCCGCGATCTCGCCCATGATGTCGGTCACGCGCTGCACCGCACTGATCACGTCGCTCATCGTGCGCCCCGCTTCGTCGACCAGCGTGGAACCCGAGCGAATGCGCTCCACCGATGCGTCGATCAGCACCTTGATCTCCTTGGCCGCGGTCGACGAACGCTGGGCCAGGCTGCGCACCTCGCCCGCGACGACCGCGAAACCGCGGCCTTCCTCGCCTGCCCGCGCCGCTTCGACTGCGGCATTCAGCGCAAGAATGTTGGTCTGGAACGCGATTCCCTCGATGATCGCGATGATGTCCGCGATCTTGGCCGAGCTGTCGTTGATCTCGCCCATCGTGCCGACCACCTGGCCGACCACCGTATTGCCCTTGTTTGCAATCTCCGACGCGTTCGCGGCCAGCGAACTCGCCTGGCGTGCATTGTCCGCGTTCTGTTTCACGGTGCCGGTCAGCTGCTCCATGCTCGACGCGGTTTCCTGCAGCGCCGCGGCCTGCTCCTCGGTGCGCGACGACAGGTCGATGTTACCGGCCGCGATCTGGCGCGCCGCGGTCGCGATCGACTCGCTGCCGCCGCGCACGGTGCGCACCGTGTCGACGAGCCCGCGCTGCATCTTGCCGAGGCCTTCGAGAAGCTGGCCCATCTCGTCACGGCGATCCACGACGATCGGCCGGCGCAGGTCGCCCGCGGCAATCGCGTCGAAATGCGCGAGCGCGTCGGCAATCGGACGGCCGATCGCGCGGCTCAGCGTCAACCATGACACCACCGCGGCGGCGAGGCCGGCCAGCAGCGCGACGATCGCCAGCACGCGCACCGTGTCGAACGCGGATTCCGCACGGTCGAAGCCGGCTTGCGCGTCGGTGAACTGGAAGTTGCGCAGCGCCTCGCTCGCCACCGAGAGGTCGTTGTAGCGCGCCTGGAGCTGCTTCGCGCCTTCGCCGATCCGGTCGGTCTGGTTCGCCCCGATCACGCTCGCGAACGCGTCACACTCGTGCTGCAACGCCTGCCGCTTCGCGGCGACGTCCTGCGCGAGCCGGTCTTCCTCCGGGCCGCGCGGCAACGCGAGGTATTTCTGCCACCACGTGTCGGACTGCGCGCGCATCGCGCGGCTTCGTTCGACGGCGGCCGCCGCGTCGGGCGTGCCGGCCAGCAGCGCCCCACGGTCGAGCGCCAGGCGTTCGCGCGCGGCATAGATCTCGGCCACCGAAACGTCGACCGCGCTGGGCATCTGGTTCGTGAAAACCTCGCGCGTCGTGTCGTTCGCGCGCGTCATGCCGTACACGCCAAGCGCCCCGATCACCCCCAGGAGCACCGCCAGAAACGCCATCGTGAGACCGATGCGCGCACGAATCGTCAGGTTTTTGAACACCATCTTCCTTCCTGTGTTGCGTCGTGATGGACGGGACAGGCCCGTCGCTTCGAAGCATTGCTTCACTTGGTGCATTTACGACCATGCAACGCACAACTTGATGGTGTTTCCGCTATTTTTTCGAATTATTCGTCTGTTTATTACAAACAGCTAAATGAATAATGCGTGTTTCAGTGTGTTTGGAAGCCAAGGAATGGGCGGCGCTCCGCTGCCGGCGCGCGTCGCAGGTAGGCGGCCGGCCGTCGTTTGCGACGTACCGGCCGAGAGGCTTGATCGGGCCCTATTCGGCCAGTTCGGCCAGCGTGGGAATCGACGGCTGCGCGCCCGCTCGCGTGACCGACAATGCCGCGGCGCGTTGCGCGAAGCGGATGGCCGTATCGACGTCCGCGCCGGCCGCGAGCCGTGCGGAAAAGCCGCCGATGAAGGTATCGCCGGCCGCCGTCGTGTCGACGGCCTGCACGGCCGGCGCCGGATAATGCCGCGCCGCGCCGTCGGCCGTCAGCGCCAGCACGCCGCGCGCGCCGAGCGTCACCAGCACGTTGCGCGCGCCGCCTGCCTGCAGCACGCGCGCGGCGGCTTCCGCCTCCGCCGGGTCGCGCACCGGCAGCGCGGTCAGCGCGGCGGCCTCGACCTCGTTCGGGATCAGGTAATCGACGAGCGGCAGCCAGCCGTCCGGCAGCGGTGCGACAGCCGGAGCCGGATTGAGCACCACCGTGCGGCCGAGCCGCCGCCCGGCCGACAGCGCCGCGAACACCGTGTCCGGCGGTGTCTCGAGCTGGCAGATCAGCACGTCGGCCGACGCCAGTGCGGCCTCGTGCCGGGCGACCGTCTCGGTCGTGACCTCGCCGTTGCCGCCCGCGACGATCACGATCGCGTTCTGGCTCGCATCGTCGACGACGATCAGCGCGACGCCGGTCGACGCCGATGCGCTCGTCGCGAGCCCCTTACAGTCGATCCCCTCGGCTTCGAGCCCCGTGCGCAGGGCCGTGCCGTGCGCATCCGCGCCGACGCAGCCGATCATCGCGACCTGCGCGCCGAGCCGGGCGGCCGCGACGGCCTGGTTGCCGCCCTTGCCGCCCGCCGCCTGCGCGAACGCATGACCGGCGAGCGTTTCGCCCGGCAGCGGCAGGCGCGACGCGCGCACGACGAGATCCATGTTGAGGCTGCCGACCACCGTCACGCGGCCGGTGCCTGCCGCGCGCGCCGTCATGCGCGACCGCCGGAGGCCGGCGGCTCGCGGTAGACCGCCGTCGATTCGCGCAGCACGAGGCGCGGCGACACGACGCGGCGGCGGCTCGGCACGGCGGTCGAGCCGCCGCCGATGCGCTCGATCAGCGTCTGCGCGGCCATTTCGCCGAGCGCGCGCACCGACTGGCCGACCGTCGACAGGGCCGGATACGTGTAGCGGGAGAATTCGATGTCGTCGAACCCGATGATCGAACAGTCGTCGGGCACGCGCATGCCGCGCTCGGCCGCCGCGCGCAGCGCGCCGACGCCCATCAGGTCGTTGCCCGCGAAGATCGCGCTCGGTCGCACCGATTCGAACAGCCGCGACGCCGCGTGATAACCGCCGAGGCACGAGAAGTCGCTTTCCGCGATCGCGCCCGGCACGATGTCGACCCCGCGCTCGGCCATCGCGCGGATGAATCCGTGCACGCGCATGGCGCTGACCGCCGTGTCGGTCGGCCCCGTGATGCAGCCGATCTTCGCGTGCCCGAGCTCGAGCAGGTGACGCGTCGCCAGGTACGCACCGCGCTCGTGGTCGATCTGCACGAGGTCGGCCGCGAGCCCCTCGATGTTGCGGTCGACGACGACGAGCGGCGCGTGGATATCCGCGAGCGTCTGCGCGAGTACCGCATCCTCGCCCGCCGACGCGACGATCAGCCCGTCGATACGTTTTTCCTGCAGCACGCGCAGGTAGTTGCGCTGCTTGACGGGATCGTCGTCCGAATTGCAGAAGAACACGCAATAGCCGTTGGCCGCGCACTGATCCTCGATCCCGCGCGCAATCTCGGCGAAGTACGGATTCGTGCTGTTCGGCACGACAAGGCCGATGGTCGCCGTCGCACGCGCCTTCAGCGAGCGCGCCACGGCCGACGGCACGTAATTCAGCTCGCGGATTGCGCCCTCGACCTTCGCACGCACATCCGCGGACACCGGCCGCGAATTGTTCACCACGTGCGAGACGGTCGTAAACGACACGCCCGCCATGGCCGCCACATCCTTGATCGTCGCCATTTCCCGTTTCTCTCTGGTCTGTTCTGTCTGTCTTTCTACCGCACGCGGGTGCGCCGGCTGCGATACGTATCGAGCACGACCGCCACCACGATCACCGCGCCGGTGATGATCCGTTTCGTCGGCTCGTTCGCACCGATCTGCGCCAGCCCCGCGGCCAGCACGGAGATGATCAACACGCCAAAGAACGTGCTGATCACCGAGCCGCGCCCGCCCATCAGGCTCGTGCCGCCGATCACGACGGCGGCAATCACCTGCAGTTCGAGACCGACGCCCGCATTCGGGTCGGCCGCCTCGAGCCGCGAAATCTGGAACAACGACGCCAGCCCTGCGAGGGCGCCCATCAATGCGAATACGAGAATTTTATACGGCCTCGGGTTAACCCCTGCAAGTCGGACCGCTTCTTCGTTCGTGCCGATCCCGACGAGATAGCGTCCGAACACGGTGCGCGTCAGCACGAACTGGGCCGCGATCATCACCGCGACCGCGATCAGGAACGCCGGCGAGATGCCGAGCGTGATCGGGTTCGACAGGAAATCGAACGCGTCGCCGATGTAGGCCGTGCGCGAATTCGTCAGCTGGTACGCGAGGCCGCGCGCGGCCTCCAGCACGCCGAGCGACACGATGAACGACGGGATCCGCCAGCCGACGGTAACCGCGCCGGTCAGCGCGCCCGTCGCGGTCGCGACCGCGATGCCGATCAGCGCGGCCGGCAGCGGCCCCCACTGCCATTTCAGCGCGGCGACGCTGACCATCGACGCGGCGAGCGCGAGCACCGAGCCGACCGACAGGTCGATCCCGGCGATGATCAGCACGAAGGTCATCCCGACCGACATCACGACGAGATCGGGAATCTGGTTCGCGATCGTGCTGAACGTATCGTAGGTCAGGAAATGCGAGCTCAGCACCGAAAACAGCGCAATCATCGCGGCGAGCGCACCGGCGAGCCCGAGATAGTTCGACAGGCCGAGCCGCGTGCCGGACAGCGTGCGCGCACGGCGCCCCGTCACGTCCTGCTGCGCGCCTGCGTCGGTCGGGGTTACGGGAGGCTGGGTCATTGCGGTCGTCCTGTATTCGAAGTGCCGGGAGCGGCGCCTTGCGCCTGCCCCGCGTCCGGATGCTGCGCGCCGCCCGGCGGCGTCTCGCGGCCGAAGCCGGCGAACGCCGCGGCCAGCAGCGCATCCTGGGTCCAGTTGCCGCGCTCGAACACGGCGGTCATGCGCCCGGCCGACATCACGCCGATCCGGTCGCAGATCAGCATCAGCTCGCGCAGGTCGCTCGACACGACGACGAGCGCGCGGCCTTCGCGCGCGAGCGCGCCCATCAAAGTGTAGATCTCGAACTTTGCGCCGACGTCGATCCCGCGCGTCGGCTCGTCGAACAGCAGCACGCCCATGTCGCGTGCGAGCCAGCGGCCGATCACGACCTTCTGCTGGTTGCCGCCAGACAGCTCGCCGACCGCCTGCGTCGCGCCGTGCGTGCGGATCCGCAGCGCGTCGATCTGCTGCTCGGCGAGCGCCGTTTCGCGCGCGCCGTCGACGATCCCGCCGCGCGCGAGCCGGTCGAGCTGGCCGAGCGACACGTTCGCGGTGATCGACTGCGTCAGCAGCAGCCCTTCGCCCTTGCGATCCTCGGTGATCAGCGCGATGCCCTGCTTCACCGCCTCGACGGGCGAACCGATCCGCACCGGCTTCGGCGGCTGGCCGATCGCGATCGTCCCCGCGTCCGGCGCATCCGCGCCGTAGATCAGCCGCAGCAGCTCGGTGCGCCCCGCACCGATCAACCCCGAGATGCCGAAGATCTCGCCCGCGCGCACCTCGAGCGACACGTCGCGCACCGCCGTCCCGCGGCCGAGGCCCGACACGACGAGCCGCGGCGCGCCGATATGACGCTCGCCGAGATCGATGTGCTCGCCGATCTCGCGCCCGACCATCAGCGTGACGAGCCCGTCGGACGTCGTCGCCGCCATGTCGCCCGCGTGGACGAGCCGGCCGTCGCGCAGCACCGCGACGCGCTCGGCGACCCGTGCGAGTTCCTCGAGCCGGTGCGAGATGTAGACGATCGCGACGCCGCGCGCCTTCAGCCGGTCGATCTGCTCGAACAGCAGCTCGACTTCACGCGCGGTCAGCATCGCGGTCGGTTCGTCGAGAATCAGCACACGGCAATCGCCGATCAGGTTGCGTGCGATCTCGACCATCTGCTGGTGGCCGATGCCGAGCGCGCCGACCGGCGTATCGGGATCGACCGCGTCGAGCCCGACCTGCGCCATCGCGGCCCGCGCATCGTCGCGCAGCCGCACGCGATCGATGATCCCGAAGCGCCGCGGCAGGCGGTTCAGGAACAGGTTTTCGGCGACCGTCAGTGTCGGCAGCAGGTTCAGCTCCTGCATCACCATGCGCACGCCGAGTGCCTCGGCCTGCGTCCGGCTCGCCGGCGCATACGGCTTGCCGCCGAGCTGCATCGTGCCGGCGGTCGGCTCGACGAGCCCGCCGATGATCTTCGACAGCGTGCTCTTGCCGGCACCGTTCTCGCCCGTCAACGCCAGCGCGTGGCCCGCCTCGAGCGTCAGCGTGACGTCGGCGAGCACGGGTTCGGCATAGGTCTTGCCGATGCCGGAGACGGACAGCACGGGAGCGGCTGCGCGGGAGGGTTGGAAAGTCGGGTCCATCGCGATCCTGGTTGCGGCCGCGCGCACGCGGCGCGCGGGTGTGACGCTCACAAGTGCATGTGCATGCAGTGGCCGTGATCGCGCTCACCCCGGATAACGGCCGCCGCGCCCAATTCTTGAGGGCGGCGGCCGCATCGGGGCCGCGTCACTTCGTCACGAGATCCACCGGCGTCTCGACCACGCCCGACATGTCGGCCTGCTTGCGATGCTCCGCAATCGCCTTGAGCGCCGTGTCGATACCGAACACGGCCTGCTTCGCCGCGTACTGATCGGCGGTCGCGAGCACGCGGCCGTCCTTCAGCATCGGCTTGATCGCGTTGATGTTGTCGTAGCCGACCACGAGCACCTTGCCCTGCTTGCCGGCCGCGCGCACGGCCGACACGGCGCCGATCGCCATGTTGTCGTTGCCGCACAGCAGCGCCTTCAGGTTCGGGTATTCGTTGAGCATCGCGGCGGCGACCGCATTGCCCTTGTCGATCTCCCATTCACCGGACTGCACCGACACGACCTTCATCCCGCCCGCCTTCATCGCGTCCTGGAAGCCGGCCGTGCGCTGCTGCGCATTGGTCGTCGTCGACACGCCTTCGACGATGCCGACCTGGTCGCCCGCCTTCAGCCGCTTCGCGAGGTAATCGCCGATCTTGCGCGCGCCCTTGCGGTTGTCCGGGCCGACGAACGGCACGTTCAGGTTCTTCGACTTCAGCACGTCGGGATCGAGCCGGTTGTCGATGTTCACGACGACGATGCCGGCGTCGACCGCCTTCTTCACGACCGGCACGAGCGCCTTCGAATCGGCCGGCGCGAGCACGATCGCGTCGACCTTCGACACGATCATCTGCTCGACGATGCGGATCTGGTTCGCGGTGTCGGTTTCGTCCTTGATGCCGTTGGTGATCAGGTCGAACTGGCCCGCGTTGTGTTTCTGGTATTCCTTCGCGCCCGTTTCCATCGTCAGGAAGAACTCGTTGGCGAGCGACTTCATCACGAGCGCGACCTTCGGCTTGGCTGCCGATTGCGCGTGGACGGCCGGTGCGGCGGCGACCGCGACGGCGGCGAGCGCGGCGGTCAGGAAGCGACGGCGAAAGCGAACATTCATACTCATCTCCTGGCGACCGGCCCCTAAGGACCGGACTATTGTTTGACTGTTGTTTTAATGTGAGCAAACGTTTGCGCCACACTACCCGGGCAATAGCCATCGATGCTGCTGTCGGTACCACGGAAGGAAGCGAGGCAGACGGCCGACTGCCTGGCGCGTGCTGTCGTTTACGCGCCGCCGCCGGCGGGACGCCGGCGGAGTGAAGGCTATGCTGTACCGATTCGCGTCGGTGTGCAACCTGTCTGATCAATATTTAAGGGTTTATTCGGAGCGCGTGTCACGCCGGGCCCCGCGGCGCCGGTTCGTCTTCATCGGCCGACGGCGGCTCGCCGAAGCGGTTCGCGTGCGGCGTTCCGGCGATGAAGCCGTTCATCACGAGCAACGCGAGCGCGCCGACGATCGGCACGAACAGCAGCAGCATCCACCATCCCGACTTGTCGATGTCGTGCAGCCGCTTCACGCCGACCGCAATCGACGACCACACCGCGACGACCGCGATGACGACGGCCACCAGCATCACCAGCGGCGGCAGATCGTCTTCCGGCGCACCGCGGGAACCCGCATCGAAAATCGCGCTGAGTACGGTGGAAACCAGCGCGTAGATCCACCACGGCAGGCGTCCGATCCGGCCTTCGAAGGAAAAGAGAAGCCATTTCAGATTCATTGTTTACCTCTTCGTCACGCGTGTTGCGTGCTGCGCGACAGGTCTCCGAGCGTGCCGGGACCGGCGATCCACGTGCGTTGTTTCTTGAAGGCGGACGGGCTGCCGGCTTTGCCTTTCGCACTTCGTTCCGGTGTTGCGCGTTGCGTCGCTGGTGCGATCCGGCCGGCAGGATCGCGACCAACGGACGGCCCGAGTGCGCGTCACCCGGCATTCACGCGCATTGAATCACATTTGCCGGCCGATGGATCGCTCGATATGGCAGATGGCCGAACCCGACACGAAGCGTGCACGCGCACCCTCTTGTTCTTGTCGTTGGGTCGGCAAGCGAATACATGTCGTTCGCCGCGCGCGGCGAAGAATCGGAAGGAAACCGCGATGGCGGTCGATGATACGGTGAGTCGAATCACCCAGGCAGCGGCAAATCGCCTGCCGCTGCCCAATACATGACAACCCGCGCCGGTATGTCGCGCCATCCGCGGTGAGCGCGCGGATGACGCACGACGCGCTGCCGTCAAACGGCTTCGCGCAACAGCCCCGCGATTTCCGCTTCGTTCAGATGCGGCGCGAACATCTCGATCAGCCGGTACGCATACGCGCGCAGGAACGCGCCCTTGCGCAGCCCGACCCGCGTCGTGCTCGCTTCGAACAGATGCTGCGTATCGAGCGCGACGAGCCCCGTGTCGCGCTGCGGATCGTAGGCCATCGCCGCGACCACGCCGATCCCCATGCCGAGCTCGACATAGGTCTTGATCACGTCCGCGTCGATCGCGGTCAGCACGACGTCGGGCACGGCGCCCGCCTGCGTGAACGCCTGGTCGATGTGCGAGCGGCCCGTGAAGTCCTGGTCGTACGTGATGATCGGGTACTCGGCGATTTCCTCGAGCGTCAGGTTCTCGCGGCCGACGAGCGGATGGCCCTTCGGCACGACGACCGTGTGGTGCCACGAATAGCACGGGAACGTGACGATGTCCGGATAGCGGTCGAGCGCCTCGGTCGAGATGCCGAGATCGGCCTCGCCGTTCAGGATCATCTGCGCGATCTGCTGCGGGCTGCCCTGGCGCAGCGCGAGATGCACCTTCGGGAACACGTCGGTGAACTGGCGGATCACCTTCGGCAGCGCGTAGCGCGCCTGCGTGTGCGTCGTCGCGACGACGAGGTGGCCGCTGTCCTGGTCGGCGAACTGGCGCGCGACGCGGCGCAGGTTCTCGGCGTCGAGCAGCATCCGCTCGATCAGCTGGTGCACGGCCTTGCCGGGCTCCGTGAGCCCCGTCAGCCGCTTGCCGCGCCGGATGAAGATGTCGACGCCCAGCTCATCCTCGAGATCCTTGATCTGCTTCGACACGCCCGACTGCGACGTGTACAGCACGTTCGCGACTTCCGTCAGGTTCATGTTCTGGCGCACCGCTTCGCGCACGAACCGCAATTGCTGAAAATTCATGGGTATGCCTCTTAGGCTGTCGTTGTTTGATTGTCGATTCCGAGCGTATCCCGCCCCCTGCCCTGCATTTTCTCGTCAACGCGCGGGAAACACACGCACCGCGCGCGGCACCGCCGTCGCACCATCGCCGACCTGCAGCGACAGCGCACGCCATGCGTCGCGATCGAGTTCCGCCTCGAGCGCGCCGCCCGCACGCGCCTCGAGCTCCACGCGCACCGAGCCGCCGAGCGGAATCACGCGGCGCACGTCCACCGCGATGCCGTCGCGGTGCCCGGCTTCGCCAACCGGCCACAGCTGCAGGTCGTGCGGGCGCACATAGGCGTTCGCGGGGCCCGCGAAATCGGCGTCGACCTCGATCGGCGCGGCCGCCCCCTCGGCGACGAAGCCACGCCCGGCGACCGTGCCCGGCAACCGGTTGGCCGCGCCGAGGAATTCGTAGACAAACGCGCTCTGCGGATGATCGTAGACGTCCTGCGGGCTGCCGACCTGCTCGACGTGGCCGCGGTTCAGCACGACGATGCGGTCCGCGACTTCCAGCGCCTCCTCCTGGTCGTGCGTGACGAAGATCGTCGAGATGTGCAGGTCGTCGTGCAGACGACGCAGCCAGCCGCGCAGCTCCTTGCGGACCTTCGCGTCGAGCGCGCCGAACGGCTCGTCGAGCAGCAGCACCTTCGGCTCGACCGCGAGCGCGCGGGCCAGCGCGATACGCTGGCGCTGGCCGCCCGACAGCTCGGACGGATAGCGCTGCGCGAGCCAGTCGAGCTGCACGAGCTTCAGCAGTTCGTGCACCTTCTCGCGGATCGCGGCTTCCGACGGCCGCTCGCGGCGCGGCTTCACGCGCAGCCCGAATGCAACGTTCTCGAACACGGTCATGTGGCGGAACAGTGCGTAGTGCTGGAACACGAAACCGACCTGGCGGTCGCGTGCGCCGACCGATGCCACGTCGAGCCCCTGCAGCACGACCTGGCCGGCATCCGCGTGCTCGAGGCCCGCGATCACGCGCAGCAGCGTGGTCTTGCCGCAGCCGGACGGCCCGAGCAGCGCGACCAGCTCGCCCGGCGGGAAATCGAGCGATACGTTGTCGAGCGCCGTGAAATCGCCGAAGCGCTTCTGAAGGTTACGGACGGTGATACCCATTCTGGTTGCCTCTTTACGATTTCGACGAAACGGCGCCGACGGGGCCGGCATGTGCGGGAACGGCGTCGTGCGCGTCGGCCAGTTCGGCCGCCAGATGACGCTCGGCGAGCAGCTTCAGCGCGAGCGTGACGAGCGCGAGCAGTGCCAGCACCGACGCCACCGCGAACGCCGCCGCGAAGTTGTATTCGTTGTACAGGATCTCCACGTGCAGCGGCATCGTGTCGGTCACGCCGCGGATGTGGCCGGACACGACCGACACCGCGCCGAACTCGCCCATCGCGCGCGCATTGCACAGGATCACGCCGTACAGCAGGCCCCACCTCACGTTCGGCAGCGTCACGCGACGGAAGATCTGCCAGCCCGACGCGCCGAGCACGCGCGCGGCTTCTTCCTCGTCGGTGCCTTGCGCCTGCATCAGCGGAATCAGCTCGCGCGCGACGAACGGGAACGTGACGAAGATCGTCGCGAGCACGATGCCCGGCACCGCGAAAATGATCTGCACGTCGTGATCCTGCAGCCACGGCCCGAACCAGCCCTGCGCGCCGAACAGCAGCACGTACACGAGGCCCGAGATCACCGGCGACACCGAGAACGGCAGGTCGATCAGCGTCGTCAGCAGCGCCTTGCCGCGGAATTCGAACTTCGCGATCGCCCACGATGCGCACACGCCGAACACGAGGTTCAACGGCACCGCGATCACGGCGACGGTCAGTGTCAGCTTGATCGCCGACCACGCATCGGGATCGGCCAGCGATTCGAAATAGAAGCCGACGCCCTTGCGCAGCGCCTCGACGAACACCGCGGCGAGCGGCACGACGAGGAAAAACGCGAGGAACGCCAGCGCGATGCCCGTGAGCAGCCAGCGCACGACGCGCGACTCGCTGACGGGGTCGAGCCGCTTCGTGGCACGCGCGGCCGGCGACGGGGTTTTCAGCACGACGGTGGCCTCCTGGCTCATTGCTGGCCTCCTGCTGCTACGGCGACGGTGGCGGGCGCCGGGCCGCTCGCGCCCTTGCTCGTACGACGCTGCAGATACCACTGCAGCGTGTTGATCAGCAGCAGCATCAGGAACGACACGACCAGCATCACGACCGCCAGCGCGGTCGCGCCCGCGTAGTCGTACTGCTCGAGCTTGGTGATGATGAGCAGCGACGTGATCTCGGATTTCATCGGCACGTTGCCGGCGATGAAGATCACCGAGCCGTATTCGCCGAGCGCGCGTGCGAACGCGAGCGCGAAACCGGTGAGGAGCGCCGGCAGCACGGCCGGCAGCACGACGCGGCGGAACGTCAGCCAGCGCGACGCGCCGAGGCATGCGGCGGCCTCCTCCTGCTCGCGCTCGAAATCCTCGAGCACCGGCTGCACCGTGCGCACGACGAACGGCAGCCCGATGAAGGTCAGCGCGACCAGCACGCCGGCCGGCGTGAACGCGATCTTGATGCCGAGCGGCGCGAGATACTGGCCGACCCAGCCGTTGGTCGCGTAAACGGCCGCGAGCGAAATGCCGGCGACCGACGTCGGGAGTGCAAACGGCAAATCGACGACCGCATCGACGAGGCGCTTGAACGGAAACGTGTAGCGCACCAGAACCCAGGCGACAAGAAAGCCGAACACGGCGTTGATCAGCGCGCCGCCGAGCGCGGCGGAGAACGTCAGCCGGTACGACGCGAGCACGCGCGGCGACGTGACGGCGGTGACGAACTGGTCCCACGACAGCGTCGCGGTCTTCAGGAACGTGGCGGCGAGCGGTATCAGCACCACGAGGCTCAAATAGGCCACCGTGATGCCTAGCGTCACGCCGAAACCGGGCAGCGCGCTCGGCTTGCGAAAGGTGTACGTCGTCATCGGATGCTCTTGCTGGGTCGATGCTGCTCACGGGTCCGACGCAAACGCCGGCGCAGTGAATCGCGCCGGCGGCCCGTCGGGGATGCGGCGCGCTATCGTGGCGCGCCGCTGTCGTTATGGCGTTACTGCGGCTTGTAGATCGAATCGAACACGCCGCCGTCCGCAAAATGCGTCTTCTGCGCATTCGTCCAGCCGCCGAAGGTATCGTCGACCGTGTACAGCTTCAGCTTCGGGAACTGCTTCGTCAGCTCCGCCGGCACGTTCTTCGAACGCGGCCGGTAGTAGTTGCGCGCCGCGATCTCCTGGCCCTGCGGGCTGTACAGGAAGTTCAGGTACGCATCGGCCAGCTTGCGCGTGCCCTTCTTGTCGACCACCTTGTCCACCACCGCGACGGGCGGCTCGGCCAGGATGCTCACCGACGGCACGACGATCTCGAACTTGTCGGTGCCGAACTCCTTGACCGACAGGAATGCCTCGTTTTCCCATGCGATCAGCACGTCGCCGATCCCGCGCTGCACGAAGCTCGTGGTCGCGCCGCGCGCGCCCGAATCGAGCACGCCTGCGTTCTTGTAGAGCTTCGTGACGAATTCCTTCGCCGTCTGCTCGTTGCCGCCCGGCTTGTGCACCGCATACGCCCATGCGGCCAGGTAGTTCCAGCGCGCGCCGCCCGACGTCTTCGGATTCGGCGTGACGATCGAGATGCCCGGCTTGGTCAGGTCGTCCCAGTCCTTGATCCCCTTCGGATTGCCCTTGCGCACCAGGAACACGATCGTCGACGTGTACGGCGACGCGTTGTCGGGCAGGCGCTTCTGCCAGTCCTTGTTGACGAGCCCCTTGTTCGCGAGCGCATCGATGTCGTACGCAAGCGCCAGCGTGACGACGTCGGCCTGCAGGCCGTCGAGCACCGAGCGCGCCTGCGCGCCCGAACCGCCGTGCGACTGCTTGAAGTTGACGGTCTCGCCCGTCTTCGCCTTCCACTCCTTGCCGAACGCCTGGTTGAAGTCCTGATACAGCTCGCGCGTCGGGTCGTACGACACGTTCAGGAAGGTCGTATCGGCCTGTGCGTGCGTCGCGACGCCCAGCGCCGCCGCCGCGCCCAGCGCGAGTGTTGCGATCAGGCGGCCCACTCCGCCCACCAGCCCCGTATTGCGCTTGCCCATCCTTGGTTCTCCAGTGTTGTCGGTATTGCGATGTCGGGCCAGTCTAACGAACGGGTTACATGATTAAAAATAATCGTTCCTTATTTTTTAATACTCAAAAGTGCTAACGCAGACGGGATGGACGGTTGTGGCAGATGAACCGGCGTCCGGGCGTCGTGAAATCGCGTCGGAACCGGCGCGATCGCGTCGAACCTCACGTAACACTTGAAATTCGCGGACTACTGTATAAAAATACAGCTCACTGTCTATCCATACAGTTGAGCCATGACCAAACTCACCGCCCGTCAGCAGCAAGTGTTCGACTTGATCCGTCGCGCGATCGAGCGCTCCGGATTCCCGCCCACCCGTGCCGAGATCGCGGCCGAACTGGGCTTCAGTTCGCCGAATGCGGCCGAGGAGCACCTGCGCGCACTCGCGCGCAAGGGTGTGATCGAGCTGGCCGCCGGCGCGTCGCGCGGCATCCGCCTGCTCGGCATCGACGATGCCCCGCACCAGTTCACGCTGCCGCACGCCGCCCTGATGCAGTTGTCGCTGCCGCTCGTCGGCCGCGTCGCGGCCGGTAGCCCGATCCTTGCGCAGGAGCACATCTCGCAGCATTACGCGTGCGATCCCGCGCTGTTCTCCAGCAAGCCCGATTACCTGCTGAAAGTGCGCGGCCTGTCGATGCGCGACGCCGGCATCCTCGACGGCGACCTCCTCGCCGTGCAGAAGCGCACGGAAGCAAAGGACGGCCAGATCATCGTCGCGCGTCTCGGCGACGACGTCACGGTCAAGCGCCTGATGCGCCGGCCTGGCGGTCTCGAGCTGATCGCGGAGAACCCCGATTACGAAAACATCTTCGTCAAGGCCGGCAGCGCGGAATTCGCGCTGGAAGGCATCGCCGTCGGGCTGATTCGCTCGGGCGAACTCTGACATTCCGTCTCGCTGAGGAGAACATCATGGAACGCCTTGCCCGTCTGCTGCCTTTCCGTCAATTCGGCCGCCTGCGTCACCTGCGCGGCCGCACGCCCTGCGCACCGCTGTCCGCGGCCGCGCCCGTGCAAGAAGAAGTCGCAGTCGAACGGCAGGCGTCCCTGCTGCCGTCGGCGCTCCCCGCTTTCGCGCGGGTATCGCTGAACGCCGGCCTGAATCACGCCGAACCCGCGCGCCGTGCACCGGTGCGCGTCTATCACGGCCGTTCGCGCCTGATCATGGTCGGCACGATCGATGCCGTGTGCCGGATGATCGATCGCTGCATTGCAGAGGAACGATCGGCCACGCCAGGCGGTCTCTGATTGCGGAACATCCCCGCACCGGAGGCAACGTGACCGGATCTTCGGGCCGCGCATGGCGGCTCAAACCCGTGCTGATCGTCGTGATGGCCGTCGCCATCGTTGCGGCGATCGGCTATGCCTACGCGTCGCCGTACGTCGCGCTCGGTCGCCTGAAATCGGCGATCGATGCGCGCGATGCGCAGGCCATCAGTGAATATGTCGATTTCCCGTCGCTGCGCATCAGCCTGAAGCAGCAGATCACGGAAGAGTTGATGCGCCGGATCGACGCGGTGAAGAAGAACAATCCGTTCGCGGTGATCGGCGCGCTGATCGGGTCGGCACTGATCGGCCCGCTGGTCGATGCGTACGCGACCCCGGAAGGCGTAGCCGCGCTGATGAGCGGATTGCCACCGCGTGGCAATCCAGGAGAGCGTCCACCCGAATGGTCGAATCTGCCGCCAGGCAGCAATACGCCGGCGGCGCCGGCGGCCAATCCGGCTCCTCCGGCAAGCGCAGCCGCTCCGGGTAGCAACACGGCCGCTACCGCTGCGTCATCGCCGCCATCCGCCGCTGCCGCACCGGCCAGCCCGGTCGAGGCAACGCATGTGCCGCACCAGCAGCAAACCAGCGCCGGTTACCGGAATATCGATGAATTCGTCGTGACCTACCAGCGCAGTGCCAATGGCACGCGCTATGCGGCGATATTCCACCGCTTCGGCCTGTTCTCGTGGAAGTTGTCCGCGATCGACCTGCACGCTTGAGCGGTCTTGAGTGGCCGCGGTCAGCGCCCGCCCCACGGACGCGGCACGACGCCCGACCGGCGCGATTCGCCGGTCAGGCAGTCATCGAATCATTGGATCATTTGCCGTTCGCCGTGGCCGCTTCACGCTCCCGCGCGATTTCTTCCTTCTGCTCCTGCGCCGACGAACACGCAACCAGAATGCTGCAGTTCACGCGATCGAGCAGTTGCGTGTTGCCCGACCCCATCCACCATCTGGACAACCCGCTACGGCACCGATGGCCGACGACGACGAGGTCGGCCTTCAGCTCCGTCGCGAGATTCGCGATTTCGTCGATCGGATAGCCGAACGCGAAATGGCCTTCGGCCTGCACGCCGCGCTCGCGCAGCCAGTTCACCCCTTCCTGCAGGATTTCACGCGCGGTTTCCTCGAACCGACCGCACGCGACGTCGGTCAGCAGACCCGCGCTCTGTGCAATGCTCGATCGCATGTCGACCACCGACAGCAAATGCGTCTCGGCCTTCAGGTCCATCGCGAGATTGGCGCCGCAACGCAGTGCCTTGCGTCCTTCGAGCGTGCCGTCGTAACACAGCAAAATCTTGTTGTAGCTAGCCATGAAACCTCCCTGTCACAACACCGAGCCTACGCATTCATCATGGTGCGCCGCAATTCAGGACGCAAGGGATGGAAAACGCTGATTCGCCCCGCTCGGCTCGTGCGCGATGATGCAGTGCACGATCGGTGCGACCATGCATCGCACCGTGCAGGCATGCCCTGAAGAGACGCAGCCGATGCACTAGAATGGCCCGTTCGTACTCCAGCGGGCCATCCGGCGCCGGCGTCGTGCGCTTCGGTCATGCCCGTGTGACACGCAATCGTCCGATCGGTTCGTCAACCGGCCACGCATCCGGCAGCGGAACGCTTCCGCGCCGCCTACAACGACAACATGCCCATGTCCGTTGCACCGATCGATTTCCGGAACGTCGAGAAGCACTATGGCGACAAGCTCGTCGTCAACGGCCTGTCCTTCACCGTCCAGGCCGGCGAATGCTACGGCCTGCTCGGGCCGAACGGCGCCGGCAAGACCACCACGCTGAAAATGCTGCTCGGCCTCACGCATCCCGATGCAGGCACCATTTCGCTCTGCGGCGAACCGGTTCCATCGCGTGCACGGCATGCGCGCCAGCGCGTCGGAGTCGTCCCGCAGTTCGACAATCTCGACCCCGACTTCACCGTGCGCGAGAACCTGCTCGTCTTCAGCCGCTACTTCGGCATGTCGGCGCAGGCCGCGCATGCACTCGTGAAGCCGCTGCTCGAATTCGCGAAGCTCGAGAACAAGGCCGATGCGAAGGTCGGCGAGCTGTCGGGCGGCATGAAGCGCCGCCTGACGCTCGCGCGCGCGCTCGTCAACGATCCCGACGTGCTGGTGCTCGACGAACCGACGACGGGCCTCGACCCGCAAGCGCGTCACCTGATGTGGGAGCGGCTGCGCTCGCTGCTCGCGCGCGGCAAGACGATCTTGATCACCACGCACTTCATGGAAGAAGCCGAGCGCCTGTGCGACCGCCTGTGCGTGATCGAGGAAGGCCGCAAGATCGCCGAAGGCGCGCCGCACGCGCTGATCGAATCGGAGATCGGCTGCGACGTGATCGAGATCTACGGGCCCGATCCGGCCACGCTGCGTGACGAGCTGTCGGCGTTCGCGAAGCACACCGAGATCAGCGGCGAGACGCTGTTCTGCTACGTGAGCGATCCGGAACCGCTGAGCGCGCGACTCAAGGGTCGCACGGGGTTGCGCTATCTGCATCGCCCGGCCAATCTTGAAGATGTGTTCCTGCGGCTCACCGGCCGCGAAATGCAGGACTGATCGATCATGGATGTCCGCAACTATTCGACCGCCGCACCGTCGGCACCGCCGCGCGTGTCGCGCTTCGCGATCGCGATGCCCGCGAACGCGACCAACTGGATCGCCGTCTGGCGGCGCAACTATCTCGTCTGGCGCAAGCTCGCGCTCGCGTCGATGTTCGGCAATCTTGCCGATCCGATGATCTATCTGTTCGGGCTGGGGTTCGGGCTCGGGCTGATGCTCGGCCATGTCGACGGCGTGTCGTATATCGCGTTCCTCGCGGCCGGCACGGTCGGGTCGAGCGTGATGATGTCCGCGAGCTTCGAGTCGATGTATTCGGGGTTCTCGCGCATGCACGTGCAGCGCACGTGGGAAGCGATCATGCATACGCCGCTCGCGCTCGGCGACATCGTGCTCGGCGAGATCGTTTGGGGAGCCAGCAAGGCGATGCTGTCGGGGGCCGCGATCATGCTCGTCGCGGGGGCGCTCGGCTATGCGCAGTTTCCGTCGATGCTCGCGGCGCTGCCCGTGATCGCGCTCGCAGGCCTCGCGTTTGCCAGCATCGCGATGATCGTCACGGCGCTCGCGCCGTCCTACGATTTCTTCATGTTTTATCAGACGCTCGTGCTGACGCCGATGCTGCTGCTGTCGGGTGTGTTCTTCCCGATCACGCAGTTGCCGCCGATCGCACAGCACGCGGCGCAGGCGCTGCCGCTCGCGAATGCCGTCGAGCTGATCCGGCCCGCGATGCTCGGCCGGCCGGCAACCGACGTCGCACTGCATGTCGCGGTGCTCGCCGGTTACGCGGTCGGCGGATTCCTGCTGTCCGCGTGGCTGTTCCGGCGGCGGATGATGCGCTGACGGCCGGCGCACGGGCGCCGGCTTCCTGCGACGACCTTACTCGTCGTCGTCGCTCCACGGGATTTCGACGTCGGTCAGGAACGCGACGGTCGCGAGCGGGCCGCCTTCCTGGCGGCCGAGCTTGCCGTCCGCGCGATGCCATTCGACGCGGAACTGCGTGCCCGGATCGTCGGCCACCAGATACACCGTGCGCAGCTCTTCCTTGTCGGCTTCGTCCACCGGGCCGTCGAACGACACCAGCATTTTCTGCGGCCACAGGCCGTTGACCGGATCGTAAATGCGGTCGCCCTGCGGAATGTCGATGCTGGCCTCGACGCCGATCGTTGCGGAGGCCTCGATGATCATCGTGCCGAGTGCGTTCAGCACGGCAGTCGCCCGCGCGGAATTGGCCTGGCGGATCGCGAGATCGCCGCGCGTCAGCGCCTTTTCGAGTCGAGGATGGATCTTCGGTTGGGTCATGCGTTTTCCTGTTTGCTTCTTGTAAATGGCGCCGCACGCGTGAAACGGCGGCGCCGGATGAATACGACGATTGCGCCCTGCTGGCGCGCCGCCTGCGCGCGTCAGAACCCGAGCGCGACCGCGAGCAGGCCGCTCGCGATCCCGAACACGACGACGAGCGTCGCGACGATGGCCAGCATGTAAGGCTTGAACGAACGCGCGAGCATCGCGAGCGACGGCACGCTGATCGGCGGCAGCGTCATCAGCAGCGCGGCGGCCGGGCCGACGCCCATGCCGAGCGACAGCATCGCCTGGATGATCGGCACCTCGCCGGCCGTCGGGATCACGAAGAGCATGCCCGCAACCGCGAATGCAATGATCCAGCCGAGATGATTGCCGATGTCCGGGCCGATATGCGGGAACAGCCACGCGCGCGCGGCGCCGAGCAGCAGCACGAGCACAATGTATTCGGGCACGAGCCGCACGGCCATGCGCGCAAGCAGCTTCATCCAGCGAACGAACGGATTGCCGGCCGCGGCCTGCTCGGCCGCCAGCGCGGCGAGCTGCGCATCGTCGATGCTGCGGTCTTCAGGGCGTGCGATACGGTTCAGCAAATAGCCGATCCCGAACACCATCGCGATGCCGAGCACGAGGCGCAGCGCACTCCAGTGCCAGCCGAGCACGAAGCCCATGAACACCAGCGCCGCCGGGTTCAGCACCGTGTTGCCGAGCCAGAACGCGACCGCGCCGCCCGGCGATGCATGGCGCGCACGCAGCCCCGCGACGACCGGCGCCGCACAGCACGTGCACATCATGCCGGGCAGCGACAGCAGGCCGCCTGCCGCAACGCTGCCGAAGCCGGTGCGGCCGAGCACGCGCGCAACCCAGTGCGCGGGCAGCAGCGCCTGCACGGCCGAACCGAGCAGCAGGCCCAGCACCATTGCCTGCCAGATCGCCTTGCCGTACGCCCACGCGTAGTCGAGCGCGGCCTTCAGCGACGGCTCGGGCGCGGTCGCCGACGTGCCCATCAGGATCGACTGGCCGATCGAATGGTGCTCGGCGGCGACGAACGCCTTGTTGTAGTACGGAAACCATTTCACATAGAACAGTCCCGCGACCGCGATCAGCAGAAAGGTCATCCAGCCGAGGGCCGGATTGGGTTGGGTGCGTGTGGTCGTCATCGTGTGGTGGTCGATTGGTTTTGGTCAGTTTCGAATGTCGCGCCTGCAGCAAACGCGGCCGATGCGGGTAGCCCGGCCTGTGCGAGCTGGGCCAGCAGCGCACGCGCCTGCTCGCGCCCATCGGCGGCGTTGGGCCGGAACGTGAACGTCAGCGCCCGGTTCGGCTTGTTGTATGCCGCGCGGTAGGTCCGTGCGTAGGCCGGATCGTAATGCTTGTCGATCAGTTCGGTGAACAGTTCGGCCCGCGCGTCCGCATCGATCAGCGCCTTCCAGTGCGTCACCTGCTCGCGGCTGTGCAGGCCGATCAGCCGATTGAGCTGCGCCTTGAACGCATCCGGTTCGTCGAACAGGTGCGCGTAATCGTCGAGGAGAAATGCGATGCGCTCGTCATGCGCCGCGTCGACATGCACCCACGGCCCCGCGTGAAACGCTTCGATCAACGCGATCGGCAACTGCACGAGCCCGATCCGGCGGCTTTCCGACTCGACGAACACCGGCCATTCGGGGTCGAAACGTCCGAGTGTTTCGACGAGCCCCGAATCGAACCCCTTCTGCGCCGGCTGCGGCTTGCCCGGCAGCGCGCCGAGCAACGAACCGCGATGGCACGCAAGCGCCTCGAGATCCAGCGTCTGCGCGCCCACGTCGCGCAGTGCGTTCAGCAGGCGCGTCTTGCCGCAGCCCGTATGGCCGACGAGCGCGATGTAGCGAAAGCGCGTCGGCAGCGAGTCGAGCGTCGCGCACACCGATTGGCGGTACGACTTGTAGCCGCCGTCGAGCTGGCGCGCCTTCCAGCCGATCAGGTTGAACCAGGTCGTCATCGAGCCCGAGCGCTTGCCGCCGCGCCAGCAATAGATCAGCGGCCGCCAGTTGCGCGGACGGTCGGCGAACGTCGTGTCGAGATGGCGCGCGATGTTGCGGGCGACCATCGCCGCGCCGACCCGGGTCGCCTCGTACGGCGACACCTGGCGGTACATCGTCCCGACGAGCACGCGCTCCTCGTTGCTGAGCACGGGCGCGTTCAGCGCGCCGGGAATATGGTCCTCGGCGAACTCGAGCGGCGTGCGCACGTCGATGATCTCGTCGAACTCGCCGGCGCGATCGAGGGTGACAATCAGGTTCTTCAATTTGGCGTCGAACGGGGGCGATGCGGCTCGATGAGCCGCATGGGCACGGAAGGCGGATTGACGATTATCTCACGGGCCGGCCTCTCCGGCCGCGCGCGGCAGTCGGCGGCGCCGACGCGGCCTGCATCGCGTCGATCAGATGGTCGCGGAATGCGCGAACCGACGCGGGCAGATCGCGCCCCGCCATCGTCTGCACCTGGATGCTGCGCTCGCGCAGCTGCGGGTTCGTCACGGGCACGACGACGAAGCCGTCCGCGGCGCAGCGGTCACGCACCGACAGCAGCCCCGTGAACATCACCGCGCCCGTGCGGCGCGCGTAACCGTACATCGCCGCCGTGTTGTTGCTCGTCAGTTCGGGCTCGAGCAGCAGTCCGTCGAGCGCGCACGCGATGTCGATCAGCTGGCGCACCGTCGTGCCGGCCTCGGGCAGCACGTGCGGGTGACGCGCGACATCGGCGAGCGACACGGCTTCCCGCGTCGCGAGCGGATGGTCGTGCCGCACCAGCGCGAAGATCGGCGCGCGCTCGGAGTGATCGACGCGCACGCCCTTCTCCGGCGCGAGGCTGAAGCTCAACGCGATGTCCACATCGCCGTCGCGCACACGCCGCGTCGCGTCCGCCGGCGACACCACCCATACGGAGAAATCGACACCCGGATGGCGCGCCTTGAAGCTGGCCAGCGTGCCGGGCAGGAAGTCGATCGCGAACCCTTCCGAGCACGCGATCTTCAGCAGGCTGCCGTGCAGCGCGTCGAGCCCGCCGATGTCCTTCATCACGTGCTCGGCCTCCAGCAGGCTGCGCTGCGCGAACGCCAGCAGCCGCTCGCCGGCCTCCGACAACGCCATTCCGCGCGGCCGGCGCTCGAACAGCGGTGCGCCGAGCTCGCTCTCCAGTTTCGCGATCTGGCGGCTGATCGCCGATACGGCCACGTGCAGCCGCGCGGACGCGTCGCTGATCGAGCCGGTGCGCGCCACCTCGACGAAATACCGCAACGCCAGGCCATGCAGGAAAGCCGCCATCGCTCTGTCTCCGCCCGTCTGCCGGGCTTGCCGCTTTGCCTTTTCGGCAAAGAAAGGTTCGAAATTCGATCATTGTGACAAAAAAAACGACTTCCTAGAATCGATCGCACTTCACGCTGCATGCCCGATCCGGCGCGTGCGGCGAACCCGTCAGAGGAGACCCGACTTGAGCCGTACCGCCGCCATCCAGCACGCGCTGAACCAGTTCGAATCCGGTGCGTTCTTCACGACCCTGAGCCGCCGCGTCGGCCTGCGCACCGAAAGCCAGGAAAGCGGCAATGAAGCCGCGCTGCGCGCCTACCTGACCGACGAGATCGCCCCCGAAGCCGCGCGCCTCGGCTTCACGTCGCGGATCGTCGACAATCCCGTCGACGGCGGCGGCCCGTTCCTGCTCGCCTCGCGCCACGAAGACGACGCGCTGCCGACCGTGCTGATCTACGGCCACGGCGACGTCGTGCGCGGCTACGACGCGCAGTGGCGAGCGCCGCTGTCGCCGTGGACGCTGACGGCCGACGGCGACCGCTGGTACGGCCGCGGCAGCGCCGACAACAAGGGGCAGCACACCATCAACCTGGCCGCGCTGGCGAGCGTGCTCGACGCGCGCGGCGGCCGGCTCGGCTTCAACGCGAAGCTGCTGATCGAGATGGGCGAGGAAACGGGTTCGCCGGGGCTCGACGCACTGTGCCGCCAGGAGCGGGGCGCGCTCGCGGCCGACGTGCTGATCGCCTCCGACGGCCCGCGCATCGCCGCCGCGCGCCCGACGGTATTCCTCGGCTCGCGCGGCTCGGTCAATTTCAAGCTGAGCCTGCGCGCCCGTGACGGCGCGCATCACTCCGGCAACTGGGGCGGGCTGCTGCGCAATCCGGCGATCGTGCTCGCCCATGCGCTCGCGAGCCTCGTCGATGCGCGCGGTGCGATTCGCGTCGCGGGGCTGCGTCCGCCGCCGATCCCGGCCGCCGTGCGCGATGCGCTTGCCGATCTTTCCGTCGGCGGCGGCCCCGGCGATCCGGCGCTCGACGCCGACTGGGGCGAGCCCGGCCTCACCGCGCCCGAGCGCGTGTTCGGCTGGAACACGTTCGAGATCCTCGCGTTCAAGGCCGGCAACCCCGAGCACCCCGTCAACGCGATCCCGCCCGCCGCGTACGCGCACTGCCAGTTGCGCTTCGTCGTCGGCACCGACTGGGAGGCGCTGCACGCGCATCTGCGCACGCACCTCGATGCACACGGCTTCGCCGACATCGAGATCGACGTCGAACGCGGCGCACCGGCGACGCGCGTGCCGCCCGACGATCCGTGGGTGCGCTGGGCCGTCGCGTCGCTCGCGCGGACCACCGGCAAGAAGCCCGCGATCCTGCCGAATCTCGGCGGCACGCTGCCGAACGAAGTGTTCGCCGACACGCTCGGGCTGCCGACGCTGTGGGTGCCGCACTCGTACCCGGCGTGCTCGCAGCACGCACCGGACGAGCACCTGCTCGCGAGCGTCGTCAGCGAGGGGCTGCAGATGATGGCCGGCCTCTTCTGGGATCTCGGCGACGACGCACCGACCGCTCGCCGCACGGCGCCCGCCGCGTCCGACGCCGCCCTGTAACGCGCTTCGCCCCTTTCACGGGACCTGCACACACGATGAATACGACCACCCTGACCTCGCAGGAAGCCGCCCGCCCCAGCGCCGCGAAGATCCGGCGCATCATCTTCGCGGCGTCGATCGGCAACGCACTCGAATGGTTCGACCTGATCGTCTACGGCTTCTTCGCGGTGACGATCGCCAAGCTGTTCTTCCCCGCCACCAGCGAAGCGACGTCGCTGATGCTGACGCTCGGCACGTTCGGGCTGTCCTACCTGATCCGGCCGATCGGCGGCTTCGTGCTCGGCGCGTACGCGGATCGCGCGGGCCGCAAGGCGTCGCTGCTGCTGTCGATCGCGATGATGATGGCCGGCACGCTGCTGATCGCGTTGATGCCGACCTATGCATCGATCGGCCTGCTCGCGCCGCTCGGGATCATGCTGTCGCGGCTGATGCAAGGCTTTTCCGCGGGCGGCGAATTCGCGAGCTCGACCGCGTTCCTCGTCGAGCATGCACCGCAGCGGCGCGGTTTCATGTCGAGCTGGCAGTTCGCGAGCCAGGGCCTCGCGACGCTGCTCGCATCGGGCTTCGGCGCGTTGCTGACCGCCACGCTGACGACCGCGCAACTCGAAAGCTGGGGCTGGCGCGTGCCGTTCCTGTTCGGGCTCGCGATCGGCCCGGTCGGGCTGTATATCCGCCGCTACGTCGACGAGGGCGTTGAGTTCAAGACGCAGGCACGTTCGGAAGCGCCCGTGCGCGAGCTGTTCGCGGAACAAAAGGTGCGGGTGCTGCTGTCGATCGGCGCGCTCGTGATCTCGACCGCGATCAACTACATGATCCTGTACATGCCGACTTACGCGATCAAGCAGCTCGGCCTGCCCGCCTCGACGGGCTTCGCTGCCACGCTCGCGACCGGCTTCGTGCTCACGCTCGTCACGCCGGTCGTCGGCCACCTGTCCGATCGCACCGGTCGGATCCGCATGATGGCGGTCGCGGCGGTCCTGATGCTCGTCACCGTGTACCCGACGTTCGCATGGCTCACGCGTCACGCGTCGTTCGCGACGATGCTCGCCGCCCTGGTCTGGATCGGTGCGCTGAAGGCGATGTACTGCGGCGCGCTGCCGGCGCTGATGGCCGAGCTGTTCCCGTCGCAGACCCGCGCAACGGGGCTCGCGGTCAGCTACAACACGGGTGTCACGCTGTTCGGCGGCTTCGCGCCGTTCGTCATCACCTGGCTGATCAGCGCGACCGGCAACCGGCTGTCGCCGGCGCTCTATCTGATGGGGTGCGCGCTGCTGAGCCTCGCCGCGCTGTTCGTCGCGCGCACGCGGCTCAAGATGCGATAACGGAAGAACCGACGGCGCGGCGATGCGCTGCCGGTGCGGCCCGTCGCGGCATCGCCGCCGCGCGGGCCGGGCGCCGTTTACGGCGCAGGATTCGGCTGCAGTTCGTGCAGCACGTCGATCTCGGCGAGGATCTCGTCGGACAGCTTCACGTCGACGCTGCCGATGTTCTCCTTCAACTGCTCGAGCGACGTCGCCCCGATCAGGTTGCTGCGCGTGAACGGCCGGCTGTTGACGAACGCCAGCGCGAGCTGCACGGGCGACAGCCCGTGACGCCGCGCGAGCGCGACATAGCGCGACGTCGCCTCGACGGCCTGTGGCTTGCTGTAGCGCTGGAAGCGTTCGAACAACGTGATGCGGGCGCCGGCCGGACGCGCACCGTTTTCGTACTTGCCGGACAGCCAGCCGAACGCGAGCGGCGAATACGCGAGCAGGCCGACGCCATCGCGATGCGTGAATTCCGACAGCCCGTTTTCGAACGTGCGGTTCAGCAGGCTGTACGGATTCTGGATGCTCGCGATGCGCGGCAGCCCGAGCTTCTCGGCCGCGCGCAGGAACTGCGCGACGCCCCACGGCGTTTCATTCGACACGCCGATCGCACGCACCTTGCCGGCCTTCACGAATTCCGCGAGAACGCCGAGGGTTTCCTCGATCGGCACCGTATAGGCGTCGTCGACCCACGGATAGGCGGGACGGCCGAACGTCGTCGTGCTGCGATCGGGCCAGTGCAGCTGGTAGAGATCGACGTAGTCGGTCTGCAGGCGCTTGAGGCTGCCGTCGAGCGCTTCGGTCAGGTTCTTGCGGTCGAACTGGTTGCCTTCGCCGCGAATATGGCGCGGATTGTGCGGCTGCCGCGCCGGCCCCGCGATTTTCGTCGCGAGCACGATGCGCTCGCGCTGCGCGCGATGCTGCGCGAGCCAGGTGCCGATGTACGCCTCGGTGCGCCCCTGCGTATCGGGTTTCGGCGGCACCGGATACATCTCCGCGGCATCGATCAGCGTGACGCCCTGCCCGATCGCGTAGTCGATCTGCTCATGCGCATCGCGCTCCGAATTCTGCTCGCCCCACGTCATCGTGCCCAGGCCGATCAGGCTGACCTCGATGCCCGAATCGCCAAGTGTGCGGTATTCCATGCTGTTCCTGTCGCGTCGGTGGAAAGCAGGAACGCTATCACATTGAAGCGACTGCTTCAGACAGGCGCCGCCCACGCTTACAGGCGGCCTTCGGCGCCGGCAACGAGGTTCACGCGCCGGCCCGGACGATGGCGCTCCCGCCCGCCGTCACTGCGGCCGCTGGATGAAACAGGTTGCCGACGCATGCGCAACAATCTTGTCGTCCGCGGTCTTCAGCGTGCCCTCCGCGACGCCCAGCGAACGCGACAGGTGGATCACGCGCCCTTCCGCGACCAGGTCGACGTCGCGCGGCACGGGCCGCAGCATCTTCACATGCAGGTCGACCGTGCCGTAGCCGACGCCCGCATCCAGCATCGAATGCACCGCGCACCCGGTGACCGAATCGAGCACCGTCGCGGCGAACCCGCCGTGCACGCCACCGAGCGGATTCAGGTGCCGGCCGTCCGCCCGCGCCGAAAACTTCACATAACCGAGTTCGACGTCGAGCGGACGCATCGGGATCGTCTCGGAAATCGACGCGAGCGGCGCATCGCCCGATACCGCCGCGCGCAACAGATCGAGACCAGACAGGGAAAGCGGGTTCATCGGGTTGTCTCCGGGTTGAAAGCGCGTCGCCGCGCGAGTAAGTTCTAAATTGGAACTAATTATTGGCAACGACGGCGCCCGTTGTCAACGTGGCCGGGCCCGTTGCAACCGAAGACGGGTTCTATAATCGAACCCGCTATTTCGCCGAACCGCCGCAAAGGATGCAAGAGACTCGACGATGAAATGGGATGACATCGGCACGCTGAACTGTTCGGTCGCGCGTACGCTCGCCGTGCTCGGCGACCGCTGGACCATGCTGATCCTCCGCAACGCGTTCCTCGGCTGCCGCCGCTTCGACGCGTTCCAGGCCCAGCTTGGCCTCACGCGCCATGTGCTGGCCGAACGGCTCGCGCGACTCGTCGACGAAGGCGTGCTGGTCAAGCGCGCGTACCAGGAGCGGCCGCCGCGGTTCGAATACCGGCTGACGGACAAGGGCCTCGACCTCTACCCGACCCTGCTCGCGCTGACGGCGTGGGGCGACCGCTGGAAAGACGACGGCCAGGGGCCGCCGGTGCAGTTGCGTCACCGCACGTGCGGCCATCTGATGCATGCGGTCACCGTATGCTCCGCGTGCGGCGAACCGCTCGACGCACGCGACGTGCAGCCGGAGCGTGGCCCCGGGTGGATTGCAGCCGAGGCGGCCGGGGCGCCCGCGGCCGAGGATTGACGCAGCGTCGTGCATCCATGAATGAACGCGTAACGCACGCAGATCGTTAGTCGCACGCGCGCTGCTGTCACGGGCCGCATCGAACCCGCCCGGCTGCACGCGCGCAGGGCTTGCATGCCGCGATTCCCCCACCAACGCACGCGCAATCGCGCGCTGCTTTCGACTCCATCCGCTGATCAACCCGATCACGCACTCGGATCCCGCACAACGCAACTTTGCGTCACCGCCTCTGCCACCGCGGTCATCGCGATGCGTCATCCCGTCTCATCCACACGTGACCGGGCCGCCACGTCTGCGTTACACTCACGGCCCGCTGTCTCGAAATTGTTCGCTGTCCAAGATGTTGTCGCGCAATCGCCTCGCCGCTGCCTGTCTCGCCGCCTCCCTGCTCGCCACTCCGTTCGCCGCCTTCGGCAAGACGCAAAGTGAATCGCTGCTTCAGCAGGCGATCGACCTCGTGTCGCGTTGGCTGCCGGCCCCTACTCACGAAGCACCCGCGACACAGGTCGTCGAATCGGCGTTTTCGCCCGACGGCGGTGCCGAAGCGCTCGTGCTGAAAGCAATCGGCGCCGCGCGCAGCTCGATCCGCGTCGCCGCCTATTCGTTCACGTCGCCGCCTGTCACGCGCGCACTGCTCGCGGCCAAGCGACGCGGCGTGAATGTCGCGGTGGTCGTCGACGACAAGGGCAATCGCGCAAAAAGCAGCAAGCAGGCGCTGAACCTGCTCGTCAACGCAGGTATCCCGACGCGCACGATCGACGCCTATGCGATCCATCACGACAAGTACCTCGTGATCGACGCAGAGCACGTCGAAACGGGCTCGTTCAACTACAGCGCATCGGCGGCCAGCCGCAATTCCGAGAACGTCGTCGTGGTGTGGAACAACCCGCAACTCGCGTCGCGCTATCTCACGCACTGGCAAAGCCGCTTCGACCAGGGCACGCCGTACCGCTCCAGCTATTGACGCAGGCCGCGCGGCGCTTGCCCCGTGTTCGATCCGCCGTGTTGCTGATGATCGGCGAGCGCGGCGCGAAGCTCAATTCAGCCGAATGGCCAGCGCGCCGCCGCACTCAATGGATGTCGGGCGTCCGCGCGGTCGCCGCACCGGCCTGCGTCG
Source organism: Burkholderia sp. AU6039 (assembly GCF_002223365.1). Lineage (NCBI taxonomy): Bacteria > Pseudomonadati > Pseudomonadota > Betaproteobacteria > Burkholderiales > Burkholderiaceae > Burkholderia > Burkholderia sp. AU6039. The sequence continues at coordinate 1,229,737 of NZ_NKFK01000003.1, read as the reverse complement.
TCGGCGCACAGCGATTCGCGTGTCCGCTCGCGCCGCTTGCCGAAGACGTCGGCAAACCGCCGGGCAGCGCGCTGCTCACGCAAACGACGCCGAATGCCAGCGTGTTCTGGACCATCGGATAAAGAAGATACAGCGCAAACGCGAGATAGCCCGCGTACAGGAATCGAACCATGGTGCGATGGGAAGCGATGAACGAATGGACTCGTCCTGTTTACGGCACTGCGCCGGGCACCTTGAGGTATCGCGCCTCCGATTGAGCATCGGGGCGAAACGCGGGCCCATGGCGCCTGCTTCGCACCCGATCTGCATCGATTCGCGCCGGGCCGAAACCACCGGCCGGCGGATTCGCAACGTGGCGATGCGCCGAACAATGCGCGATACTGTCCGACATACGATCCCGTAACCGGCGTCGCAGCCGGGACAAAAGGCAAGGCCCATGCAAATCGCACCGAAACCGGCCGACGAGGCGGCCCGGCTCGATACGCTTCATTCGCTCTCGATCCTCGACACGCCACCCGAAGAGCGCTTCGATCGCCTGACGCGTCTCGCACGCAGGCTGTTCGATGTACCGATCGCACTCGTCAGCCTCGTCGACGCCGATCGGCAGTGGTTCAAGAGCCATGCCGGGCTCGACGTCACACAAACGTCGCGCGACGTGTCGTTCTGCGCCCATGCGCTGCTCGAGGGCAATACGATGGTGATCCAGGATGCGCTGAACGACAATCGCTTCCACGACAATCCGCTCGTCACCGGCGCGCCCGGCATCCGCTTTTACGCCGGTCGACCGCTCACGGCGCCGAACGGCGCACCCATCGGCACGCTGTGCCTGATCGACACGCGGCCGCGCTCGCTCGAACCCGACGAACTCGCGCTGCTCGGCGATCTCGCCCACATGACCGAGCGCGAGATCGCCGCGCTGCATTTCGCGACCACCGACGAGCTCACGCAACTGACCAACCGGCGCGGCTTCGAGATTCTCGCCCGCCACGTGCTGAGCCTGTGCGATCGCCTCGACCGTCACGCGGTGCTGCTGTTCTTCGACCTGAACGATTTCAAGTCGATCAACGACCGCTTCGGCCACGCCGAAGGCGACCACGCGCTCAAGGCCTTCGCCGACACGCTGACGGGCGCGCTGCGCGACAGCGACGTGGTCGCACGGCTTGGCGGCGACGAGTTCGTCGTGCTGCTGAGCGCCACCGATCCGGCCGACGTTGCCGAGCCGGTCGAACGCGTGACGCAGGCGCTCGCGCTGCGCAACGCGGCCGACGCACGCGGCTATGACATCCGGTTCAGTGTCGGCCACGTCGACTACGATCCCGCACACCATCGCGACGTGGCCGACCTGCTCGCATCGGCCGATCAACGGATGTACGAGGACAAGCAGCGCGGCAAGACGGCCGGCACGTAAGCGCGGGCGGACCGGGCGCAGGCGCCTGCCACCACCCTGCCGCCCCGCCGCTCAACTGCGGCTGCGTGGTTGCGTCAGCTTCCGCACGGCGGCGCGCTGGCCATGGCCTCCGCGATCTGCTCGGGCGTCAGGTCGCGCTGATGCGTCGCGAGCGACCAGCGATGGCCGAACGGATCCTCGACCTGTCCGTAGCGATCGCCCCAGAACATGTCGGCAGCCGGAATCGTGACCGTCGCGCCGGCCGCGACCGCCTTCGCGATCGCCGCGTCGGTGTCCGGCACGTACAGGTGCAGGCACACCGACGTGCCTTTCAGTGCCTTCGGCCCGAGCGCGCCGTGCTCGGGCATTTCATCCACCAGCATCAGTGTCGAATCGCCAATCACGAGGCACGCGTGCGCGAGCCGGCCGTCGGGCATCGCCAGGCGAAACTGTTCGCTCGCATTGAACGCGCGCTTGTAGAAATCGATGGCTGCGATTGCGCCGGCGCAGATCAGGTGCGGCGTCAGCGTGCGCATCCCTTCCGGGATCGGTTTGACGGACGTAGACATGGGTGTCGCTCCTTCGGGCGGTTGTCGTATCGGAATCGGGACGGACGCGCGATGCGCACGCCTCCGATGCTACGACGGACGAACCCGGCGGAAATCGACACGGCGGCGGACATTTTTTTGTTTTCCCGGGGATCGGCGCACGCGGGTTCCCCGCATCGGGCGTCATCGGCCCGTCAGGTCGACCTCGTTGCCCGGCACGCCGAACTGCCGGCGGCATGCCTCCAGCAATCCGGCCACCGCATCGAGCGGCAGATCGGCAAACCGGGCGATCGGCAGCATCACGCCACCCGGTACCTTGTTGCGCGATGAAAGCGCCGAGAACTGGTAGCCGATGTAGCGATTTCCGGCAACGCTGATGATCCGGAATTCGGTGACGTCACGCCATCGCGTGACGGGTTGCTCGCGCAAAGCCCCGATCAGCCTGAAGCCCGTCTCGTCGACCTGCAGCGCCATCCTGCGTCGCGACGACACGAAGAAGGCGGCCCCCGCCAGCGCCAGCAACACGGCCAGTGCCGCCACCGGCCAAAGCGCCGGCGCGGCCGCGTAACCGCACAGGCTCGCCACGGCCAGCACCGCGCACGCGATCGCCCTTCCTTTCAGGCTCCGGCCGTCAACCGCCAGCGTCATCGGCAACCGGCCGACGACAGTTTCCGCGTCGGGATCGACATGCCAGCCGGAGGAATCGGTGGTTTCGCTTTCGTCGTTCATCGCGCAATCGCCCATATCGACGACAACCGGCTCATCGAGGCCGGACACCCGATCGAAGCGCCGAGACAGGCTGTCTGTCGCCGGAAAATGGTCGGGATCGACGAAGGTGAGCATCGACCCACGACAACGCGCCTTCGTCCGCGCGGAACGGGCCACGCTGCCTCGGCATCGGTCATGTTCAGTTGCACACCTTGACGGTACCGTTGGTCGTGCATTGACCAGTGGCCCAGTGGCTCTGCCCTGCCAGATGAGGTGCCTGGCCGACGCCACGGATCGGCTCGGACGGCGACGATGCCGGCACGGCCGCGGCAACCGACGCGGTGTCGGGCGACGGTAGCGGAGACGGCTCGGGCGCGGTCTGGCAAGCCGACAATGCCAGACAAAGAGCGGATGCCAACAGGGCGATGAGCGGTCTCGACATGATCTCGTACGCGTTTGCGATGTTCGCTTCCGGTAAAACGGGCTGGCTCAAGATCACGTGCCCGTCAGACCGTTCGGCGCAACCGCCAATGCAGCATGACGGTCATCCAATACTACTCCTCGCGATCGACGTCGCGCGAGCAGCCATTCGGCCAGGTGCCGCCCTCCATGCGGCGGCAAGCGCCATCGCTGACGCATGCCGCGCCGGTCAGATTTGCGGCAGGTCGCGCAAAGTACGCGACTCGTTCGTTGCATCGATGTCGAGTTCGATGCCTTCCGATGCATCGCGATACAGCACGCGCTTCAGCCGGGGCCCGATCGCGGTGGCGTCCGATGCCGAGAAGATTGCGCGGACATCGTTTCCGGACGCGAGCGCGCGCGCCACGTCCGCCACCGGTGCTTCGCTGGGCGTCGCCGCCCACGACCGGTCAGCCGGATTCACGGCCGCCCAGCGCACGTGTGTCACGCGCGCGCTGAGCGGATCGATTCGCACGCCATTCACCGCAAACATCGACATCGGCATCTCCTTCGAATTTTTTGCGGCCCGCCGTACCGATACGCGGTCACGGACGGCCCCAGATCTCGCAGACGTTTCCCGCCGGATCGGCCACGGAAATCGCGATCGTGCCGTCGCCGTAGTCCCATTCGTTCAGGATACTGACGCGACACGACTCCAGTCGCGCGACGGCTTCCGACACATGCGCCACTTCGATGGCCAACGCAATGCCATGGCCGGTCGGACGAAACCCAGGGTACGGAAACTGGCCACCGCTACCCGTATGGATGGTCAGCGTCGCCCCACCCACGACAAAGCGATGCCACGGATTCCCCGCAGCCGATACGCCTTCGGCATGCACGGGCAGCGCGAGCGCCAACCGATAGCAATCCACCACCGCCCGGAAGCGATCGTCTTCGACCGGCACCAGGATGCCCAGATTGGCGATCATGCGCGCTTCTCCGGCCCACGTGATTTTCGATGATACATTGGGACGCTTTACAACCGTCAACAGACAATCGTGCACGGGAGAAACACATGACCGACGCCTGGGGAACCTTCCCTGCCAGAATGGGCGACCATCAGGCTTTCATCAGCTTCAACCACAGCTTTGCCGAACTCGCCGAGGGCGATCCGCGCACGTCGCTGCTCAGCGTGCGCGTGCCCTTTGCGCATCCGACACCGGAAGGCCTGCCGAGCGGCGACGAATTCGCCGACCTCGCAACGATCGAGGATCTGCTCGACGCCACGATTACTGCGAAAGGCGGCGTGCAGGTGGGCCGCATCACCGTCGACGGCCACCGCGATTTCCTTTTCTACGTGCCGTTCGATGAAGAAGCAGCGGCGGAGATCGTCGACGCGCTGGCCGATCAGACGACTTACGCCCTTCAGTACGCGCATCAGGACGATCCGGACAAGGAAGCGTACTGGCAGACGCTCTACCCGACCGATGACGACTGGTTGATCATGCGCGACATGCGCGTGCTGGACGAATTGCGGAAGAAAGGCGACGCCAGCGACGTAAGCCGGCGCGTGATGCACTGGGCGTACTTCCCCGACCCGAGCGACGCGCATCAGTTCGCGGACTGGGCCGAATCGAAAGGCTATCCGGTCGAATCGGTGGCGCCCACCGAGGACGGCAAGTCGGCGGTCCGGTTTTCGCATGAAGGCACCATGGCGCTGGCCGACATCACGCGCCATACGATCGCGATCAACCACGAAGTGCGTGCACTCGGAGGGGATTACGACGGATGGGAAACCAGCGTCGAACAGGCTGGCTGAGCGAGTCGACCTGCCCGCTGTGCGACACGTGATGCAACGCATCCGGCGCAAAAAATATCCCGGCGGCCTGCTTGCGCGCCGCCGGGACCAAGGCATCACCGGCCGAAACCGGCGATGGGCCTGAGGGTTCGCCCAGGCACGAGGAAAGCGATTCGTGCGGATCAGGCGAACGGATGCCGGGGTGCGCAATCGATGCGCTCACGCCGCCCGCCGGACGCCTGTCCGGTTCCGTCGACGCAGCCTTCCCACGTCGGACGGGCAAAAAGCCCCCGCTCCTGCGCGAGCGAGCGGGGAAACGGTTGACCGGGCCGGGGAAGAACGGTCAACCGACCAAATTGTGAGCGTGGGTCGCGCAACGATCTGTGCGGCAACTCACCATTTGGTGACAATGCCGCAGCAATTGGTTCGCCCGCGTGCCGCGCGGATCGCGTCACGGTCCAAGCGCAACGCCCGCGACCGGCGCGAGCATCACCACGATGATGGGCGACAGCACCACGGCCCCGATCATCATCACGCCGTCGGCCGCGAGCGTGACAGGCGTCGCGAGCACGCGCACGGCCTTGCCCGCCGTCGTGATGTGGTCGGTGACCGGGATCTTGTACGAATGCGCAAACGACGACCATGTCTTGCCCTGCGCAAAACCATCGGCGAGATAGCGCGATCCGGCCAGTTCACCCTTCATCCCCAGATCCCAGTCTCCGAGCTTCGTGAAGCCGTCCTCCAGCGCACGATTCCAGTCCTCATCGGTCATGTGATCGCGGTGGAGCCGCAGCGAGAATTCGCCCGAAATCTTGCTGCCCTGCGCGACGAACCCAGATAGCGACGCCTCGATCGATTTCCGGTAAGGCGATGCCAGCACCGCGCCGAGATGCGCCGGCATATCGAAGATGTAGTGATATTTCTTGCCGAGCACGACGAATTGCTTGCCGTCCTCGCTGACGAGGAATCGGTCGACTGTCTCTTCGTAATGGCCGTCTTCGAACAGCATGGCAGTGCAGCCTGCCAGGCCGGCAGCGACAACGATCGCGCCCGCCGTCAACAGCGTTCTTCTTTTCATGTCTGGAGTTTTATTTTGTTTTAATTCAATCGGATATTTTCAGCCCGGGCCCAGTCTCCGGTAAGTCGCAGGCGTTGTCAAAGCAGGTTTATTCTATTTTTCCGATCGACACGATTCTGGTTTCATTTTCTTGCACCGATTTTTTCGAAACCGAATTTTGCGAACGCCGTGACTCGCGTCATGACAAGCGGGTTTCGTCATCGTGACGGTCAGCTGAAAAGCCATTCTGCGACCATCTCTATCCAGTCGAGTTCGCCCGCGATATCGATGACGGTTTCGCCGACGATTTCGGCAGTCGATGTGGTCGATACGCCCATCGCCACCGCCCCGGCAGCAACCGCGTTCGCCTTCGCCATTTCGACCGGCGCGCCCGACCTCGGATCGGCCAGCCGCTCCAGCCAGTCGACGATGTTGGCACGCGCATCCTCTTCATCGACGAAATCATGCCGCTCGAGAAAGCGATCGAACACGATCCACGCAAGCGTCTTGCTTCGCGAATCGGATTCGAGATGCCAGTCGACCACACCTGTCCGCCCGGACGCCCTGATTTCGAGCCTCGCGGTGAAACAGTAATCGAGGTACTCGATTTCAAGTTTCGACGACATGGTTTTTCTCCGGTCAATCTGCCAGCGCTGTACTTACGATGAGCCGCGCCCCGGGTTCCCCGACACTGTATGAATCTTCGATGAAATTCGCGCGGTGCATCACGTCCGCGGGCAGTATCGCGATATTCTCGTGACCTGTCGATATCGATCGCCGACACATGACCGCATGCGATTGCCCCACCCTTCCTCTCCGCGGTTTTGCTCGTTGTTCAGGTTCTGCCGCGAATCGCTCCGATTTCCTATTTCGGGTATTGTCCCGCCTCGCCGCTGCAATCGCGCTGCTAAACTGGAATCAATAAGGCCGCTTGCGACATCAGAGGAAACAATGGCACTCGCCCACGCACAGGAAAATGGCGTAGAAGTCTGGGTTATCCAGCTTCCCGGGCACACACCCTATGCCTATACGCACCTCAAGCGGGTGTTCTCGTCTGACGATACGCGCCATCGGGTCGTGACGATCGACCTGACGAAACTGCTGGCATGTGCCGACCGAGACACGACGGACTATGTGTTGCCCTCTGTTCTGTACTGGGCCCCTGGAAAAGCCGCGGGCATTCGCGAATTCCTCGATCCTGAACAGGACAGGATTGCGGACATGCCGTACATCACGTTTCGCGAGACGAGAACGCGAACGCTGCTCGGCATCCCCGGCCTGTCGAAAGTCGGCGTCGCGTCGTTCCGCAACGGCCAGCATCGCGCACGCTATCTGGCCTATGCAGGCGCAACGACCCTGCCCGTCGAGGTGCACGAGACGGAAGCCGATTTGCTCGTGCGGTACTGCGGCGAGTAGCGACGGACTCCGTTCGGCTTGCGCCCGGCGACGGCCGCACATCGTGCGACCGTTCGCTCGGATGTCGCCAGGCCGCTACGCCTGTATCGCATAGATCCGGTCCGTGACCTCCGTCTGGCCGATGCGGCTCGTCTCGATGCCCGCCAGTTGCCATCCGTTGTGTTCATAGAAACCGATCGCGCGTTCGTTGTCCTCCAGCACCTTCAGGTGGACCTTGTCCACGCCAATCGTGCGCGCCCAGGTACGAACGACTTCGATCATGCGCTTGCCCATGCCGCTTCCGTGATGCGAAGGATGGACGTGCAGGCAGTCGAGCAACAGGCCAAGCACCGGGTCGTGACGTCCGCCAGCGCCCGCCTTCTTCACGCCTGACGCGATCGCGTCAGCGCCTGCCCACCGGGCGTCGCTGCAACTCGTTGCCCGTGCAACGGGATGCAGGCAAAAAAAATCCCGACACCATCATTGGTCGTCGGGATCGAACGGCCCTGCAAAGCATGAGGGCACGAGGAAGCCGACACATTACACCAATGTAAGACTGTTGCGCGCTGTCGGTTCACGCCAAGTCCCTGTCCCATTCCGCCATTCATACGCAAAACGCGGCCGTAAACGAAAAAAGCCTGCTCACGCGGAACGCGAGCAGGCAAGAAAACGGATCAGCATTCGAGGCACGAGGGCTGTCCATGGAAGATAACGGCATGGGGCGCGAGAACCTTAGCTGGGACAGGAAACTTCGCAACATCATGTCGGCGGGATACGGCCATCCAATCTCGTGTCGAAGATCCATTGATGAAAACCGGCGACACAGTGACGATATCCTGTCGCTCGCAACGCTGGCCGACTACCAACCGTGCGAAGCTCCACCCGGCTTGCTCGTAGCAAAGCACCACTCCGTTCAATCGGCCATGTATGGCAAACTTCGGCTCCGAATCGACGCAGCGCGCACTCTTCATTGCAGGGGAATCATGTACGTCTTGATCTATATCGCAGCAGTCGCTGTCGCGAACCTGATGGTCGCTCATTTCGGACCAGCTGCTACACCGATCATCGCGTTCTTTCTGATCGGACTCGATCTCGCGATTCGAGACCGACTCCACCTGGACTGGCGCGGCCGCGCGCTTTGGTCAAGGATGCTTGCGTTGATCGCGGCCGCTGGCGTTGTCAGTTACGCGCTCAATCCGGCTGCAAAGGAAATCGCCCTCGCGTCTCTCGTGGCGTTCGGTTCGGCGGCCGTAGCAAGTGCAATCGTGTTTCAACTCGCACGTCGCTTTCCGATACTGGCGCGCGCCAACGGTGCGAACGTCGCGGGTGCGGCTGTCGACTCCATCGTCTTTCCGCTGATTGCGTTCGGGGCAGTGTTTCCGACGATCGCCGCATTGCAGTTCGTCGCAAAGGTGGCGGGTGGCGCTTTGTGGTCGTGGGTGGTTTTTAGAAACGCTCGAACGGCTCAGGCGGGGATCGCGAGCAATGTGGTTGATCGGTGACGACGAGCGCTGTCCAGCTATCGCTGACTACGCTTTTTTGATGGAAGAAGTTCGACGCGCAGGTACCAGCCCGTGTCAGCTTCAGCGCGTGGCGCAAGCATGCAGACGGTGGAAAGGTTGATTCAGCGTCCCGTCAGGAGCGGTCGCCGCGCGATTTCATATCCCAAGAACCAGCGACGCACCAGCCATATCGTCACGATGCCCACGATCACGCCGGCACCGATATCTGCCAGGTAATGACCACCTACCGAGAACGTCGATACCAGCATGACCGAATTGAGCGCAAGCGCGACGGGAAAAATGAAGCGAAGATTACGTGTGACGTAGATCAACATTACCGCGACGACTGCATGAAATGACGGTAACGAAACGATTCCCTGCATCGCCATGGGATTCATCACGATCGGCACCCCACTTCTGGCACTGAAATAATCAGAAAGGTGAGACGCCGGCCCGGAATCACTAATACCGAAGTACGGGAATGCACTCGCCGCCGGATACCACGTCGAAATCGCAACGACGAATATCAGCGAAATCACGAATATCAGCATCATCTCGCAAAGCTCTTGCTTTCGGCGCAACAGTCCGAATAAAAAGCACAACAAGACCATCTGATACGAAATGGTTTTATATGCAAACAAAAGTACTTGCTGAATAACCTCGTAACGCACGACCCATTGGTAGCTTTTCAACCAATCGAATCCGAACGATTGCTCCCATGCCAGAAGTGCATCCTGGATCTCGGGACGGCTGACGGCCGCCCCGATATACGTCGCAATCACTGCCGCCTGCGCATTCATCGTGACGGTCCGAAAGCAAAGGACCGAGAGCGCGATATCCCGACAACGAAGTTTTTCGGCAATTTCCCGATAGCGCGGGATACGTCCGATGCCGACCAAGACACCGCAGATCAGTAGCGTCATGACGCACGTCTCGACCGATTGCAGATACCACTCGTGAATGAGGGACAGCCCAAATCGGCCCATGGTCGCGAAATCGACAGCAAACATGACACCCGTCAGTATCCAAGCAATTGCAAACGCCCCCAATACTCTCGTTCTCATATTTTCCCCGGCCATACTTTTTATTGACGGTGTAGCCGTCCTGTCAGCACATATTCAATCACGCCCGGCAAAAAATTACACTGGGCGTTTGTCATAGGCCAGCCAAATCAGTCATCGCGGGAACGGCACTCGTAGCGGAGGCGGTTGCGGTATTTCCGCCGTTGGCGGGGCGTTTCCGCGTCTCGACCGCCTTGTGTCGATCGAAAGCACTCGCTTAGCCGGTCGACACTCGCACCACTGTTACCCCATTCGAGCTGTCGAGCGCGACGTGCATCGCCTCGCGCGTGCTATCCGGGGAAGGAATCGAAGGGAACGCCCAAGTGCGCGATCCGCGCAATCGCCCTGCGTTCGAATGCTCCGCTCGCCGGAAACCGCAAGATCGAATGCATCGACCTCGCGCAACCGCGAGGCCGGTCACATTCGCGTGAAGCGCGCAATGCAGTGCCGAAAGATGCGCCGCAAGGTAATCGAGCAGTTCGAAATCACGCCAACGCTCGCGGCACGCCCCGATCGGTTGGGGGCGATTCGGCATGAAGGAATGCCTGTCCGTGTTCACGCCAAAGTGCGGCACGCACTACACGCGCGACGGATTCAAGGGATGCCGAGGGAAGTTGATGAGCGAAACGATCGAGGCGAAGGTCATTGCCGGTCGATTCGCATTCCATGACTTGCGCGCGTATTACGCCCCAACATCAGAGCGAGCGCGGCGCCCTGCCCGACCTGCATGCGAACCCGGCGACGACCGCACGGTGTACGACCGAAACAAAATCGGAAAGCGCTGTGAATTCCATTTTGTGGAATGCCAAAACAAAAACGGCACTGTCTTTTGGGACAGTGCCGTCTTTAACAACTTGATACCGCTTGGAATTCTGTGGGGTGGCTGATGGGACTCGAACCCACGACGACAGGAATCACAATCCTGGACTCTACCAACTGAGCTACAGCCACCACTGTTACTGCTTTTTGTTCTTCGCTGCTTTTGTGTTTCAGCAGCGAAGAACAAGATTATACGAACACTTTTGAATCTTGCAAAGCTTTTTTTTCAAAAACTTCTTCGGCCTCGTTCAGATGCGCGCGCGCCTCGTCGAATACGGCCAGATCAGCACGCGCGAGCTTCTTGTTGTCGGACAGCACACGACGCCAGCCGCGTGCGCCGGGCATGCCGCGATACAGTCCGAGCGCGTGCCGCACGATCGCGCCGAGGTAGGTCCCGCGCTTCAGTTCGGCCGCACAGTATTCGATCAGCTTCGCCTCGGCCTCTTCGCGCGTCGGCACCGCCGCGGTCGAGCCGTAGAAGCGCGTATCCACCTCCGCGAGCACGTACGGGTTGTGATACGCCTCACGGCCAAGCATCACGCCATCGACATGCTCGAGATGCTGCGCAACCTCGTCGAGGGTCGTGATACCGCCGTTGATGACGATCTCGAGCGACGGAAAATCGCGCTTCAGCTGATACGCATAGTCGTACTTGAGCGGCGGGATCTCACGATTCTCCTTCGGCGACAGCCCCTTCAGGATCGCATTGCGCGCATGCACGACGAACGTTTCGCAGCCAGCCTCGGCCACCGTACCGACGAAGTCGCGCACGAACGCGTAGTCCTCGACCGCGTCGACCCCGATCCGGTGCTTGACCGTGACCGGCACCGACACCGCATCGCGCATCGCCTTCACGCAGTCGGCAACGAGTTGCGGCTCGTTCATCAGGCACGCGCCGAACGCGCCGCGCTGCACGCGCTCGGACGGGCATCCGCAATTCAGGTTGATTTCGTCGTAGCCCCACTGCTCGCCGAGCTTCGCCGCGCGCGCGAGATCGTCCCGCTCGCTGCCGCCCAGCTGCAGCGCGACCGGCGATTCGTTCGGCGTGAACGCGAGATGCCGCTGGGCATCGCCGAACAGCAACGCACCCGTCGTGATCATCTCCGTATACAGCCACGTGTCGCGCGTCAGCGTACGGTGGAACGACCGGCAATGGCGGTCGGTCCAGTCCAGCATGGGCGCGACGGATACGCGGCGGGGAGGAAATGAAGACGGTACGGACATGGATTTCGGGCAACAGGCCAGGCGGCGCGGAAACAACCCGGTATTTTACCGCAACACGGGCCATGCCTGCCCGGCACGCGTGCTACCCCTCGCCCAGTTCCGCATCGACCGCCCGCCGGGCCTCGTCGAGCACGCGCTCGATCACGCGCCGTTCGGTCAGCAGCATCCCGTCGACCTTGACGAGCCGCCAGTCGATCCGCACCGCGTCGCCCTGCAGCACGCGGTAATGCGCATGCTCGCCGTCCCAGACCTGCTCGGTCTTCACCTCGATCTCGAAGCCGCGGTACGGCTCGCTGAAATCGCCGAGGTCGCTGCCTCTCGGTTCCATCGCACGCTCCGTGGCGACGCAGCGCCAGGCCGCCCGAGCGGCCGGCGCCGTGCGCTCAATCGTATTCGTCGGATAAAAAGGATTTGCCATCGGCCGTCAGGTCGACCCGGTCGGCCGCCGCCTGGTAGATCAGCCCCTCGTTCAGCAACGCGTAGACGACGTCGTCGAACACGGCGGGAACCGGCCGGCTTTCACCGAACTGGTCGATCCATTTCAGTGCCTCGATGGCTTCGGGGGAAAGGATGGGGGTCATGCGTTGGCCTCCGGCATCGGTGTCGCTCCATCCTAGCACTTCGTCCGGACGTCGAATACCAAGGCAAACGCGCTGCGCCAATGCCGGGCGGCGCCAACGGGCAGGTTGCCCGCGGCGCCGCGCCGGTGCAGCACACGCGGGCTCAGAGGCGCGCGATCGAGACTTCGGTCGATTTCACGAGCGCGACGACTTCCGCACCCACCTTCAGTTCGAGTTCGTCAACCGAACGGGTCGTGATCACCGACGTGACGATGCCGAACGGCGTCTCGACGTCGACCTCGGAGACCACCGATCCGCGAATGATCTCCTTGACCTTGCCCTTGAACTGGTTACGTACGTTGATTGCAGTGATGCTCATCAGGTTGATCGCTCCGAAGAAAAAGATCTCAGAACGGGCGGCCGCTGCCGCCCGGAATTAAACGGCCCAGCGGATCTGCCCGACCGGTCGAACGTTGTCTGCCTCATGCGGTGCGTCGTGGTCGGCCGCACCGGGCCCGCCGGCGAGCACGCGTTTCAGCACGCGATCCTCGAGCGCCGCAAACGCGGCCGATGCGCGGGCGCGCGGCCGGTCGAGCGGCACCGGCTGATCCAGCGCCACCCGCCCCTGCTCGATGAGCAGGATGCGGTCGCCAAGCGCGACGGCCTCCTGCACGTCGTGCGTAACGAGGAGCGCGGTAAATCGATGCTCGCGCCACAACCGCTCGATCAGCGCATGCATCTCGATGCGGGTCAGCGCGTCGAGCGCGCCGAGCGGCTCGTCGAGCAACAACAGTTGGGGCCGGTGCACGAGCGCACGGGCCAGCGCGACACGCTGCCGCTGGCCGCCCGACAGTTGCGCGGGCCAGTCGTTCGCGCGTTCCAGCAGGCCGACTTCATCGAGCACCGCGCGTGCCTGGTCGCGCGCGCCGCGACCGAGGCCCAGCATCACGTTCTGCAGCACGGTCTTCCACGGCAGCAGGCGCGCGTCCTGGTACATGATCCGCGTATCGAGTTCGCCGCCGCCCTCGCCGCGCGTTTCGAGCGTGCCGCTGCTCGGCTGCTCGAGTCCCGCGACGAGACGCAGCAGCGTCGATTTCCCGCAACCGCTGCGGCCGACGATCGCGACGAAACTGCCGCGCGCGATGCCGAGCTCGACGTTGTCGAGCACCGTGCGTGCCCCGAAGCGCTTGCTGACACCCGACAGCGTCACGGCATCGTCGATTGCCGGGCTTCCTGGCCGTCGCCGCGCGAGCGGAACGACGGAGGCACTGGCGTCACGTTCGAGAACCGCTGCGTCCCGCGCGTCACCGTCCGCGACACGCGCCTGCGCCAGTTCGGCCTCGAGGTCTGCGCCGGCAAGCGGGCCGTAGGCGGCCGCCGAAGTCGTCGCATTCATGCCTTTGCTCCTGATTGATAAGCGGGGTGCCAGCGCAGCGTCACGCGCTCGAGCCATTTCGCCAGCACGTCGGCCAGCTTGCCGAGCACCGCGTACAGCAGGATGCCGACCACCACCACGTCGGTTTGCAGGAATTCACGCGCGTTCATCGTCATGTAGCCGATGCCCGACTGCGCGGAGATCGTTTCCGCGACGATCAGCATCACCCACATCAGCCCGAGCGCAAAGCGCACGCCGACGAGAATCGACGGCAACGCACCGGGCAGGATCACGTCGCGGTACAGCGCAAAGCCACGTACGCCGTAGCTCTTCGCCATCTCGATCAGGTTCGCGTCGACCGAGCGGATCCCGTGATACGTGTTGATATAGACCGGGAAGAACACCCCGAGCGCAACGAGGAACAGCTTCGCCTTCTCGTCGATGCCGAACCACAGGATCACGAGCGGAATCATCGCGAGCGCCGGGATGTTGCGGATCATCTGGATCGTCGAATCGAGCGCGACCTCGGCCGCCTTCGACAAGCCGGTCGCGAGCCCCAGCGCGAGGCCGACGCCGCCGCCGATCGCGAAACCGAACAGCGCGCGCCACGTGCTGACCTTCACGTTCGCCCACATTTCACCCGACGTCACGAGCGACCAGGCCGCTCGCACGACCGCCACGGGTTCGGGCAGCACGCGGGTCGACAGCCAGCCGATGCGCGCGCCGACTTCCCATGCCGCCAGCAGCGCGAGCGGCACGAGCCACGGCGCGACGCCGCGCCATGCGCGGGCGGCCAGGGCCGCGCCCGTCGTCGACGTTTTCGTTGTCATCGCAGGCCTCCTGTCGCTCAGCTCTGGGCCGCTTTCGGCAGATAGCTGTTGCCGACGATTTCGCCGAACGGGCCCGACAGCGGGCCGGTCGCCTTCGCCGCGCCGTTGCCCTTGATCAGCGGGAATACGAGTTCCGCGAAACGGTACGACTCCTCCAGGTGCGGATAGCCGGACAGGATGAAGGTCTCGATGCCGAGATCCGCGTATTCGCGCATGCGCTCGGCGACCTGCTCCGGGTTGCCGACGAGCGCGGTGCCCGCGCCGCCGCGCACGAGGCCGACGCCGGCCCACAGGTTCGGGTACACCTCGAGCGCCTCGCGGCCGCCGCGCTTGCCGCCGTGCAGCGCGGCCATCCGGCGCTGGCCTTCCGAATCCATGTTCGCGAACGCCTTCTGCGCGCGTGCGATGGTTTCGTCGTCGAGGCGGCTGATCAGGCGCTCGGCGTCGCGCCAGGCTTCGTCCTCGGTCTCGCGCACGATCACGTGCAGACGAATGCCGAACTTGATCTTGCGGCCGCGCGCCTCGGCGCGGGCGCGAATATCGGCGATCTTCTTCGCGACGGCCTCGGGCGGCTCGCCCCAGGTCAGGTAGGTGTCGATGTGATCGGCCGCGATCTGGTGCGCAGCCGGCGACGAGCCGCCGAACCACAGCGGCGGATGCGGACGCTGCACGGGCGGATACAGTGCCTTGCCGCCCTTCGACTGCAGATGCTTGCCGATGTAGTCGAACCCGCCGTTGTCGTGCGACGCGGACAGCAGCCCGCGCCAGATGTTCAGGAAGTCGTCGGTGATTTCATAGCGCGTGTCGTGATCCGCGAACAGGCCGTCGCCTTCGAGCTCGGCGGCATCGCCGCCCGTCACGACGTTGATCAGCAGGCGGCCGCCCGACAGGCGGTCGAACGTCGCGGCCATCCGCGCCGACAGCCCCGGCGATGCGATGCCGGGACGGATCGCGACCAGGAATTTCAGGCGCTGCGTCGCCGGGATGAGGCTCGACGCAACGACCCACGCATCCTCGCAGGAACGGCCGGTCGGCAGCAGCACGCCCTCGTAGCCGAGCGTATCGGCCGCTACCGCGACCTGCTTGAAGTAATCGTAATCCGCGGCGCGCGCACCTTCGGCCGTACCGAGGTAGCGGCTGTCGCCGTGCGTGGGGATAAACCAGAACACATTCATCTGCTGCTCCTGCTTGACTGTCCTTGCCGGAATTTGAAAAAGACACCGCCCTGCTCGCGTCGCGGATGCGCGGCGCATGCATGGTGTGCGTTCGAATCGGGATGGCTCGCCGGTCAGGCCGTGCAGCGGGCGAGGACGCGATTGCACGGCTGTTTCTGGGAAATCAGTCTAGGGATCGGCGCAGGGCTTTGGAACGATTTTTTTGAGCTTAGGTTTTCCGCTTTCGTGATTAGCACGACGCTGGAGCGAATATCGCGGCGGGCGGGCCCTATAATGGCGCACCTATCCGAATAACTCCGCGCGGACGGCCCCGGCCGTGCGCGCCTGCGGTGCACTCATCGATGCAGAAAGTCATCCTGCCATTCCTGTCCGGCTTCCTGGCCGCCCTGTTCTTCCGCGAAGCCACGCTCGCCCTCCTTCATACGGCCGACCTGATCGCCGCAACCGGCTTCTCCACGCAGCCGTTCGCGCCGCTCGGCATTCCTGAATTTGTCGCGAATGCGCTGATCAGCGCGTGCTGCGCGATCCCGATGGCATGGCTGCTGCGCGTCTCGCCGGAGCGCGAGGCCTCGTGGATCGGCGCGCTGGTGTTCGGCGGCATCGTGCTGACGGCCGCCCGCGTGTTCGCGATCGATCCGCTGCGCGGCATCTGGCCGTCGGGCAACATGATGCCCGTGCTCGCGGCCGGCTTCGCGGCGAACGCAGTATGGGGCTTCGGCGCCCTCGTGTTCATGCGCGCGTTCATGTCGGACGACGCGGGCGACGAATAACGCGGCGGCAAGCGCGCTGCACCCTTCGCCGCGCACCGGTCGACACCCATGCAAAAGGCCGCCTGCTCGTGCAGGCGGCCTTGTCGTTTCCGGCGCGCGCTTCGGTCAATCCAACCGACGTCAGTCCTGCAGTTTCCGCAGCGGATGCGTGTCCGGCGTCCACGGGCTGTCGAACATCGCGAGCACGTCCGCGCGGTCGATATCGGCGGACGACTTGAAACGCCAGGCCGGCTGGTGGTCCTTGTCGACGATCAGCGCGCGCACGCCTTCGATCACGTCGCCGCGCGCGAACGTCGAGCGCGTGAGATCGAGATCGCGCCGCAGGCAATCGGCCATCGTTGCCCCGCGCGCACGTTCGACGACTTCCAGCGATACGGCCATCGACAGCGGCGACAACTGTTCGCGCATCGCGTGGGTCGCCTTCTCGACCCAACCGTCGACGGCCGCGCAATCCGGCTCGGCGTCGAGCGACGCGAGGATCGCGCCGATGTCCGGCTGCGCGAAATGCCGGTCGATTCCGGCACGCGCGTCGGCCAGCGCCGACGTGTCGGGCGTCGGCACGACCTTGTGTGCGGCCGCCGCGTCGGCCACGCACGCGACCGCCTGCTCGCCGCTGTCGATGCGCGCGCTGCGCAGCGTATCGAGCAGCGCCGGCAGTGCGGCATCGGGCAGATAGACGTCGGCGAGCTGCGCGTACAGCGCGCCGGCCGCGTCGAGCGTCGCGCCGGTCACGGCGAGATAGCGGCCGAGCGCGCCGGGCGTGCGTGCGAGGAACCAGCTCATCCCGACGTCCGGGAACAGGCCGATACGGGTTTCAGGCATCGCCATCTTCGTCGAGTCGGTCACGACCCGCAGGCCGCCCGTATGCCGCGCCGCCTGCGAAATCCCCATGCCGCCGCCCATCACGACACCGTGCATCAGCGCGATATAAGGCTTCGGATAGGTGAAGATCGTGTGGTTGAGCGTGTATTCCTCGATGAAGAACGTGTCGACCGCATCGCGGTCGCCGCGCTGCCACGCATCGTGGAAGAAGCGCACGTCACCGCCCGCGCAGAACGCGCGCGGATGCGGGCTGTGCACGACGACCGCGACGACTTCCGGATCGTCGCGCCACGCGTCGAGCGCCTGCTGCATCAGCCGGATCATGCCGACCGACAGCGCGTTCAGCGCCTTCGGCCGGGTCAGTTCGAGAAAGCCGATGCGGTTCGCGACAGTCGCGCGCACGTCGGGCTGAGTGGATTCGGCGGAAACGGCAGCGGAAGTGGAATCGGTCATGAGAGTCATCCGGCAAATGGCAGTCGCACGCTCAGTGCGCCTGCATCTTCGAGAACAGGTTCAGCACCACGACGCCGGCGATGATCAGGCCGAGGCCGATCACGGCCGGCAGGTCCGGCACCTGGCGATAGAGCAGCATCGCGACGAGCGTGATCAGCACGATGCCCGCGCCCGACCAGACGGCATAGATGATGCCGACGGGCATCGTGCGCAACGTGATCGACAGGCAGTAGAACGCGATGCCATAACCGGCCACGACCAGCAACGACGGCCAGAGGCGCGTAAAGCCGTCCGCCGCGCGCAGCGCCGACGTGCCGATCACTTCCGCGACGATCGCGATCGCGAGCCAGGCGTAACCGGGAAGCTGCATCGCTCAGCTCCTTGCGAGGGCCAGCACGGCGTAGTCGTGGCCGAGCTCGGCACACAGCGCCTCGACGACGAATTCGTGGTCCGCGCGCTGCGGGAGCCCCGACGCGGTGATCGAGCCGATCACGCCGGCACCGGCGACGGTCAGCGGGAACGAGCCGCCGTGCGGCGAATATTCGGCGATCGGCAGCCCGTGCTTGTCGGCGAGCGTCGCGCCGGCCTGCTGCATGCGCAGGCCGATCGCGTACGAGCTCCGGCGGAAATGGGCGACGACGTTGCGCTTGCGGCGTACCCAGTCGGCATTGTCGGGCGTGGCGCCAGCCAGCGCCGCGTAGAACAGCGGCTGGCCGAACGTGACGATGTCGATCGCGATCGCATGGCCGCGCGACGTCGCGAGCGCGTGCATCCGGTTGCCGAGCGCCCATGCGCGGGCCGGGTCGAAATGGGGAAATACGAGCGCCTGTTCCTGCGCGCCGATCGATTGCAGATCGTGAGCGATGTCCATGAATCCGTCGATACAGTAATGAGAGTCGCAACAGCGCCGAAGCGATCGCGCACGGCCGCGCTGCCGAAGAAACGAAACAAACCGCTCGATTCTAGCGCACGCACCCGCCGTACCGGCCCCACAAGCAGCGACAAGAAATTGTCAGAAACCGCTTGCACGCATTCGGGTTACTCCTTATAATTCATTTCTTCGACGGACGCGGGGTGGAGCAGTCTGGCAGCTCGTCGGGCTCATAACCCGAAGGTCGTAGGTTCAAATCCTACCCCCGCAACCAACCGTCCAGAATTACGCAAAAAGCCCGGCTCCACGCCGGGCTTTTTGTTTTTCCGCCGCAGGCCCCGTCCCGCTTCGCGCGACACGCGGCCTGCACGCGCAGGCGTTCAAGAATGCCGCGCCCCGGTGATACACTCGCATCACCTCGTCCCTTCCATTCGACATGAAATTCTGCTCCGTCTGCGGTCACGAAGTCATCGCGCGCATTCCTCCGGGCGACAACCGCGAGCGCTTCATCTGCGATCACTGCGGCACGATCCACTACCAGAATCCGCGCAACGTCGTCGGCACGGTTCCGGTCTGGGGCGATCAGATCCTGCTGTGCCGCCGCGCGATCGAACCGCGCTACGGGTTCTGGACGCTGCCCGCGGGCTTCATGGAAATGGGCGAGACGACGGCCGAAGCCGCCGCGCGCGAAACGCTCGAGGAAGCCGGCGCGCGCGTCGAGGTGCAGAACCTGTTCACGCTGCTCAACGTGCCGCACGTGCACCAGGTTCACCTGTTCTACCTCGCGCGGCTCACCGATCCGGCGTTCGAGGCCGGCGAGGAAAGCCTCGAAGTGAAGCTGTTCGACGAAGCCGACATCCCGTGGGACGAAATCGCGTTCCCGACCGTCAGCCAGACCCTGCGATTCTTCTTCGCCGATCGCGCCGCGGGCGACTACGGCGTGCACACCGGCGATATCTTCCGCTCGCTGCGCAACGGCTGAGCCCCCGCCCCATGGTCCCCTGGCTCGGCCCGGACGATCCGTTTCCGCCCATCGAACGCGCGCTCGGTCCCGCGACCGGCGCGCCCGGGCTGCTCGCCGCGAGCGCCGACCTGCTGCCCTCGCGCCTCATCGACGCGTACCTGCGCGGCATCTTCCCGTGGTATTCGGACGGCCAGCCCGTGCTGTGGTGGAGCCCCGACCCGCGCATGATCCTCGTGCCGGCCGAATTCAAGGTGTCGCCTTCGCTGCGCAAGACGCTGAAGCGCGTGCTGCGCGAGCCCGAATGGGAAGTGCGCGTCGACCACGACTTTCCGGGCGTGATGCGCGCGTGCGCGCAGGCGCCGCGTCGCGGGCAGCGCGGCACGTGGATCACGGCCGAGATCATCGACGCGTACACGTCGCTCTACCGCTCCGGCAACGCGCACAGCATCGAGACGTGGCACGACGGGCGGCGCGTCGGCGGCCTGTACGGCGTGTCGTTCGGGCGGATGTTTTTCGGCGAATCGATGTACGCGGACGCGACCGATGCGTCGAAAATCGCGCTGGCCGCGCTCGTCGCGCACCTTCGCGAGCAGGGGCTGGAAATGATAGACTGCCAGCAGAATACGTCGCATCTAGCGTCGCTCGGCGGCCGCGAGATCGCACGCAAGGCCTTTGTCGCTCACGTGCGCAGCGCGGTAGCCGAACCGCCGATTCCGTGGCAGTTCGACAAGCGCGTGCTCGCCGCGCTGACGGGCCGCGCCGAAACGGCGGCCCCCTCCGGGATCGAGCGCTAGCGCGGCACTCCCTCCCTGCAACGAGAGCTGCCCATGACTCACCCGACTGAGCTGCCGCTTTCACCGCTTTCGGCGCTGCAATTCTATGCAACGGCGCCCTATCCGTGCAGCTATCTGGACGGCCGCGTCGCGCGCTCGCAAGTCGCGACGCCGAGCCACCTGATCAACTCCGACATCTACACCGAGCTCGTGAAGGCCGGCTTCCGGCGCTCGGGCGTCTTCACGTATCGTCCGTACTGCGACGGCTGCCGTGCCTGCGTGCCGGTGCGCGTCCCCGTCGCCGCGTTCGCGCCGTCGCGTACGCAGCGCCGGATGTGGAAGCGGCATCGCACGCTGGTCGCGACGGTTTCGCCGCTGCACTACGACGAAGAGCACTACGCGCTCTACATGCGCTACCAGTCCGCGCGCCACGCGGGCGGCGGCATGGATCGCGACAGCCGCGACCAGTACGAGCAATTCCTGCTGCAGAGCCGGATCAACTCGCGCCTCGTCGAATTCCGCGACCTCGACGCCCCGGGCGGCGAGCCCGGGAAGCTGCGCATGGTCAGCATGATCGACATCCTCGGCGACGGGCTGTCGTCCGTCTACACGTTCTTCGAGCCCGACGACCGGCACACGAGCTACGGCACCTACAACATCCTGTGGCAGATCGAGCAGGCGAAGAGCCTCGGCCTGCCCTACGTGTACCTCGGCTACTGGATCCGCGAGAGTCCGAAGATGGCCTACAAGGCGAACTTCCACCCGCTCGAAGGGCTGATCGACGGCCGCTGGAAGATACTCGATCCGGAACGGATCGACCTGCCGCCCGTCGATGCGGCGCTGGCCCGTGCGCCGTTGCCGGGCGGGCATTCCGGCTCGGGCTGACGCGCGCCGCGGGGGTGACGAAGCGAAGCGCGCCCCTGCCGCCCAACTCCCGGTAAAATAGCGGGTTGTCATTCATTCCGGCTGTCCGCCCTATTCCCGTGTTCAGTTCCCTCTATCCGCTGGCCCGCGCATCCCTGTTCAAGATGGATGCGGAAGACGCTCACCACCTCACGCTGCGCGCGCTCGGCGCGGCCGGCCGCACGGGCCTTGCCTGCGCGCTGTCGGCCCGCGTGCCCGACGCGCCGCGTACCGTGATGGGGCTCACGTTCCGCAACCCGGTCGGCCTCGCGGCCGGCCTCGACAAGGATGGCGCGGCCATCGACGGGCTCGCGGCGCTCGGCTTCGGCTTCATCGAGGTCGGGACGGTCACGCCGCGCCCGCAACCCGGCAACCCGCGCCCGCGGATGTTCCGCCTGCCGCAGGCCGAAGCACTGATCAACCGGATGGGCTTCAACAACCACGGCGTCGACCAGTTCGTGAAGAACGTCCAGGCTGCCCGCTATCGCGGCATCCTCGGCCTGAACATCGGCAAGAACGCCGATACGCCGATCGAGCGCGCCGCCGAGGACTACCTGTACTGCCTCGAGCGCGTGTACCCGTTCGCGAGCTACGTGACGATCAACATCTCGTCGCCGAACACCAAGAACCTGCGCCAGCTGCAGGGTGCGGGCGAGCTCGACGCACTGCTCGCGGCGCTGAAGGACAAGCAGCAGCGCCTCGCCGACCTGCACGGCAAGCTCGTGCCGCTCGCGCTGAAGATCGCGCCCGATCTCGACGACGAACAGGTCAAGGAAATCGGCGACACGCTGCTGCGCCACAAGATCGAGGCGGTCATCGCCACCAACACGACGCTGTCGCGCGCGGCTGTCCAGGGCCTGCCGCATGCGGACGAAGCCGGCGGCCTGTCCGGCCGCCCCGTGTTCGACGCGTCGAACGAAGTGATCCGCAAGCTGCACGCCGAAGTCGGCAGCGACGTGCCGATCATCGGCGTCGGCGGGATTTTCTCGGGCGAGGATGCCCGGGCGAAGCTCGCGGCCGGCGCGGCGCTGGTGCAGCTCTATACGGGGTTCATCTACCGCGGTCCCGCACTCGTCGCGGAATGCGTGAAGGCCGTCGCCCGCGAACGCCCCGCGTAATATAGCCATAAACAAACGATATTTAGAGGTCGATTGCATTTTTGCTATCATTGACCTCGATATCAGAATCAATGACCCGGACAGGGCAAGGAAACACACGATGAAAATTGCGCTGCTGAAGAAGCTGCTGGTTGCCGGCCTGATCGGCACGTCGTTCGCCGCTGCCACCGCGCATGCGGCCGACCTCCTCGACCAGGTGAAACAACGCGGCACGCTGCGAGTCGGCCTCGAAGGCACGTTCCCGCCGTTCAACTCGAAGAACCCGCAAGGCGAACTCGTCGGCTTCGACGTCGACATCGCGAAGGCCGTGGCCGCGAAGCTCGGCGTGAAGGCCGAATTCGTGACGACCGAATGGAGCGGCATCATCGCGGGCCTGCAGGCCGGCAAGTTCGACGTGATCGCCAACCAGGTCGGCATCACCGACAAGCGCAAGGAAACGCTCGACTTCTCGCCGGCGTACACGTACTCGTCCGCGCAGCTGATCCAGCGCAAGGACGACACGCGTGACTTCAAGTCGCTGGAAGACCTGAAGGGCAAGAAGCTCGGCGTCGCGCTCGGCACGAACTACATGGACATGGCGAAGTCGGTGCCGGGCATCGACGTGAAGACGTACCCGGGCGCGCCCGAGTACCTGCGCGATCTCGCGGCCGGCCGTCTCGACGCGGCGCTCAACGACCGCCTGATGCTCGCGTACCTGACGAAGAACTCGCAACTGCCGCTGCGCCCGGGCGCGAACGTCGGTTCGGCGAACCCGTCGGGCATCCCGTTCAAGAAGGGCAACCCGAAGTTCCAGAAGTCGATCGACGACGCGATGGCGCAACTCGAGGCCGACGGCACCTTCACGAAGATCTCGGACAAGTGGTTCGGCATCGACGTGACGAAGCCGATCAAGTAAGCACGCCTGCATTTCCCGCCTGACGGCGGGCCGGAAAGGGCGGCATCCGTGACGATGCCGCCCTTTGTTTTATTCGTCCGGTTTATGATTGCGCTTTCGCGCACGCATTCGATTCGTATTCCATGTCGACAACGTCCCTGCTCGTCCAATCGCTGCCGGTGCTCGCCCAAGGCGCCGTTCTGACCGTCAAGTTCGCCGTGCTGTCGATGGTGTTCGGCCTGCTTGGCGCCGTCGTGCTCGCGATGATGGGCATCCGGCAAAGCGAAGCGCTCGACGGCTTCGAACGCATCTGGGTCAACGCGCTCGCGTGGCTGGCACGCGCATACGTGAGCCTGATGCGCGGCACGCCGCTGCTCGTGCAGATCTTCGTCATCTATTACGGGCTGCCGAGCCTCGGCATCTCGCTCGACCCGACGCCCGCCGGCGTCATCGCGCTGTCCGCGAACGTCGCGGCCTACATGTCGGAAAGCATGCGCGGCGCGATCAACGGGATCGCACGCGGCCAATGGCTCGCCGCGTACAGCCTCGGGCTGTCGTGGGGGCAGACGCTGCGCTACGTGATCGGCCCGCAGGCGCTGCGCATCGCGGTGCCGAGCCTGTCGAACAGCCTGATCAGCCTGATCAAGGACACGTCGCTCGTGTCCGTGATCACCGTGACCGAACTGCTGCGCAGCGCGCAGGAAGTGATCGCCGCGACCTATCAGCCGCTGCCGCTCTATCTCGCCGCCGCGGCGGTGTACTGGATCCTGTGCCAGATCCTCGAATGGGTGCAGCGCTGGTACGAAAAGCGCCTGTCGCTGCCGTCGCGGCACTGAGCGCACGCCGCGCACCGGGCCGCTCGCGTGTGCCCGGCTCCCGCCTTCCCGCTTACTCGCCCGAATAACGCACGCCAAGCGCCGCTCGCGCGGCATCGGTCATCGCGATCATCTGCCGCGAATGGTCGTGCGTCATGATCGGGCTTTCGGTCTGGCCCGCGCGCAGCAGGTCGCAGAAATGCGCGGTCTCGTAGTTCAGCCCGCCGCCGTCGACCGGCGCATCGAGTTCGACGGTGCGCCCGTCCGCATAACGAATCGTCGCACGCGCGGGGTTCCACCATTTCTCGTGAATCGTCACGTGGCCGCCGGCCGCGGCGATCAGCGCGTCGCCGCGCCCCATCACGTCGAGCCCGCAAAAGAGCTGCGCGATCCCGCCGTTCGCATGCACGCTGTTCAGGCTCGCGAACAGATCGACACCCGTTGCGCCGACGCGGCCGAGCGTCTGCACGTCGCGCGCCGCGCCGAGCCAGTCCACCGCGAGAAACGCCTCGTAGATCCCGATATCGAGCAGCGCGCCGCCCGCGCGATCGAGACGATAGACGGCATGGTCGTCCGGCACCGATGATGACGCGCACCCTGCCCGCACGAGCCGGATCTCGCCGATCGGATCGTCATGCAGATGCGCACGTAACTGACGGTACAGCGGGAAGAACGGCGGCTTCATCGCCTCCATGAACAGCCGCCCGGCGTCGCGTGCCGCACGCAGCACGGTGTCGAGCTGCGCCGCGTTCAGCGTCGCGGGCTTTTCGCACAGCACGGCCTTGCCGGCAGCAAGCGCGGCCAGCGTGTACTGCGCGTGACTGTCATGGAGCGTCGCGATGTAGACCGCGTCGATATCGCTCGCGAGGAGTGCTTCGAGGCTTGCAGCAGGCGTACCGCCGTACGCTTCGCAAAAGTCTGCCGCGGCATCGGCGCGGCGGGCCCAGGCACCGGCGAGCGTGGCGCCCGGCACGTGCGCGAGGCTTTGCGCGAAACGGCGCGCGATGCTGCCTGCGCCAATGATGCCGAAGCGCACCGTGCGATGGTCGTTGTCGTTCATCCTGATCTTCCGTGTCGGTCGTATGACGATGGCCGGCACGCTGCCGGCCGGCCGTCATGATAAACGGCCCGCGGCACACGGATGAGCGATTCGCGCAGCGTCAGGCGCGCATGGGCACGTCGACGGAGAAATCGCGCGAGATCTCGTCGGCGCTGAAATCGATCAGCGCGAGCGAAGCGGCTTCGGCTTCGCGCGGGTCGCGCCGCTCGATCGCGTCGACCACACGTGCATGCGCTTTCACGACGACGTCGTGTGCACCTTCCTTCTGCACGACACGCGGATTCACGAGACGCACCGCACCGCGCACGATCGCCGCCATCTGCTGGAAGAACTGGTTGCCGCTCGCCTGCACGATCCGCGTGTGCAGCAACTCGTCCGCCGTGTCGTAGCCGGAGTCGCCCGGCTGCAGCACCTTGAACGCATCGAACGCTTCGCGGATGCTCGCGATGTCGGCAGCCGTCGCACGCACCGCCGCCTGCGCGGTCGCGCGCGGTTCGATCAGCATCCGGAATTCGATGACGTCGCGCATGAACTGCGGATCGGGTTTCGCCCGGAATCGCCAGCTCACCACGTCTTCGTCGATCATCCGCCAGTCGCGCATCGGCCGCACGCGCGTGCCGACTTTCGGACGCACGTCCAGCATGTCGCGCGCAAGCAACATCGACAGCGCTTCCCGCATCACGGTGCGACTCACATCGAACTCTTTCGACAGCACGTCCTGCGGCGGCAAGATGCCGCCGTACTTGTCCTCGACGATACCCGAGACAAGCCCATCCATCACTTTCGCGACCAGTGACCGGTCTTTGCCCTGCTCCATGACACCTCCCCGTGCGTCGATTTGCGAACACCTGCTCCGCAGTTCCGCCGGCCCTGGTTACGACTGTTCTTATGATCTATAAGTTGATGAGTTCGAGGATATTTCGCTATCTGGTAAACACCTGACAGGGTTATCCCTCTTTTTGACCGGGTGATTTATACGGCTAAAAATAAGGCCCGGGAAGCGCATTGCGCCTACCGGGCCCCGATTTCCACAAGATTTAAACATTCAGTCCATTACGACGCGACACACCATTACGGACTGCTTGCCATATCTTTCAATTAGCCGAATAAACGATCGTTTCAACGCCGTTTTCCGTGCCGAGCAAGCACAGATTCGCACCGCGCTCGGCGAACAGGCCGACCGTCACGACGCCCGGCCATCCGTTCACCTGCGCTTCGAAACCACGCGGATCGGCGATCTGCAGCCCCTTCACGTCGATGATCTCGTTGCCGTTGTCGGTGATATACGGCGCACCGTCCTTCGTCACGCGCAGCACCGGCACGCCGCCGAGCGCGGTCACGCGCCGGCCGATCGCCGTGCGCGCCATCGGCACGACTTCGATCGGCAGCGGGAACGCGCCGAGTACCGGCACGCGCTTGCTGGCGTCCGCGATGCAGACGAACGTATCGGCCACCGATGCGACGATCTTCTCGCGCGTCAGCGCGCCGCCGCCGCCCTTGATCATCGCGCCGCTCGCGTCGATCTCGTCGGCGCCGTCGACGTACACCTGCAGCGAGTCGACCTCGTTCAGGTCGAACACCTTGATGCCGTGCGACTTCAGGCGCTCGGTCGTGGCAACGGAGCTCGACACGGCGCCGCGATAGCGCGCCTTGACGACGGCGAGCGCGTCGATGAAGCAGTTGGCGGTCGAGCCGGTGCCGACGCCGATCACGGCGCCTTCCGGCACGTTCTGGATCACGTAATCAGCGGCGGCCTGGCCGACGAGGCGTTTGAGTTCGTCTTGAGTCATGGAATGGTGATGCTGCGGGATTGCGGAAAACCGCCAGTTTACCGGACTCGGATGACGGCCCGGGTTTTTCGGCGTGCCGGGCACGGCGGATTCAGGGTGCGCCCGCCGCGGGCGCGTTGTCCGCCGGTTGCGTGCCGGGAAAGTACTTGTCGAACAACGCCTGCGCGATCGCGTCGGTTTCGGCGTCCGGGTTGCCTGCATAGTCGGACGGCCTGAAATGCATCTGGAACGCCGCGAACACGCGTCGCGTGCGTGCGTCGAGCACGCCATCGGTGGCCACGTCGTAACCGTAGCGCGCGAGCTTGAGCTGCAGTTCGCGCACGTCGACCGGCGCATGCGGATCGCGACCGCCGAGCCGCACGGCCACGGCCGCATCGTCCGGCCACGCGCCGACGCCGGCCACGGCCAGCGCATGCCAGGGAAACAGCGGCCCCGGATCGATCTTGCGTTGCGGCGCGATGTCGCTGTGCCCGACCACGCGCGTCGGCGGAATCCCGTAGCGCGCGACGATG
Source organism: Burkholderia sp. AU6039 (assembly GCF_002223365.1). Lineage (NCBI taxonomy): Bacteria > Pseudomonadati > Pseudomonadota > Betaproteobacteria > Burkholderiales > Burkholderiaceae > Burkholderia > Burkholderia sp. AU6039. The sequence goes on along the minus strand of NZ_NKFK01000003.1, from coordinate 1,202,174 downwards.
TCCTTCGACAGCCGGGTCAGCGCCGCGACCTGTTCGGGCGGATAAGGCTGCCAGGTGCGGTTTTGCGGATCGAGCGGCCCGCGGTTCACGTTCTCGATGCCGATCGACACCGCGTTCAGCTCGGTCGTGCCCTGCCACTCGCTGACGCCCGCGTGCCATGCGCGCTCCGCTTCCGGAACGAGCTGGAAGACGACCGGCATCCCGCGCTCGATGCGCGGCTGCGGCGGGATGACGTAATGCACGCTGACCGAATCGCCCGTCAGCGTGCGCAGCGATTTCGCCTCGTCGCTTTCGGTGTAATGCATCACGAGAAAGCGGATCCGCGCATCGGCGCCGCGCGCGTGCAGGCTCGTGTCGGCGTAGTAGGTACCGCGTTCGACGAGCGACGGCGACGTGCAGGCAGCCAGCAGGCACAGCACGGCGCAGGATGCGCCAGCGCGAAACAGGGTCATCGGTCGCGAGCTCCGGAGAGCCGCGTGCCACATCGGATCGCGGCACGCGTCGTTCGGGTCATTCGAGGCCCGCGCAGGGCGCGCGGGACGGGCTGCGTCAGCCCTTCACGCGCCGCTGGCGCACGGCTTCGTACAGGCACACGCCGCTTGCGACCGATACGTTCAGGCTTTCCACGCTGCCGGCCATCGGAATGCTCATCACTTCGTCGCAGGTGTCGCGCGTCAGCCGGCGCATGCCTTCGCCTTCCGCGCCCATCACGAGCGCGACGGGGCCGTCGAGCTTGGTTTCGTAGAGCGTCGCCGATGCCTCGTCCGACGTGCCGATGATCCACACGCCGGCGTCCTTCAGCTCGCGCAGCGCACGGGCGAGGTTCGTCACCGTGATGTACGGCACCGTATCCGCCGCGCCGCTCGCCACCTTGGCCGCGGTGGCGTTCAGGCCGACCGCGCGGTCGCGCGGCGCGATCACCGCATGCGCGCCGGCCGAATCGGCGACACGCAGGCACGCGCCGAGGTTGTGCGGATCGGTGACACCGTCGAGCACCAGCAACAGCGCCGGGCCCTGGATGCCGTCGAGCAGCTCGGACAGGTTCTGCGCGAGCGGGATGTCCTCGACACGCGCGACGACACCCTGGTGACGCTCGGTATGCGCGAGGCCCCACAGGCGCGTTTCGTCGGCTGCAATCAACCGCACGCCCGCTTCCTTCGCGGTGTGCAGGAAGTCCTGCATGCGGCGGTCGCGGCGCGTCTGGTCGTACAGCACCTCCGCAACCGTCGATGCATCGTGCCGCAAACGTGCGGTCACCGCATGAAAACCGTAAAGAACCTTCAGACGTGACATGACTGGAACAACCTTCGATCAAACGTGCGGCCGCGCGACGCGCGCAGCCGCGATCCATGGAAAAGGAAAGCGCCGCGTTGCCGGCTGATGACCGGTCACGCGGCGTCTCTCGATACTGCAGGGCGGGCGCTGGCGCCGCCCCGAACGCTCAATACTTCTTGCGGGCGCGTGTCTTCTTCGCGGTCGGCTTCGCCGCCGCACCGCCACCGCTGCTACCCTTCTTGCGCGCGGCGCGCGCTTCATTCACCGCAACGCTCGGCGCACTCGCGGCCTTCTTGCGGCGCGGCACGGGATCCTCCACCTGCGGCAGCGTGCGTACGCGCGGGCCATTACCGCGGTCGACACCGCCGCCAGCGGAAGCCGGCGCGGGCGACGGACGCGGCGCCTTCACCGGCGTATCGCGCACGAGGCGGAAGTCGATCTTGCGGGCATCGAGATCGACGCGGCTCACCTGCACGCGCACGCGATCCGACAGGCGATAGCGGATGCCCGTGCGTTCACCGCGCAGCTCGTTCTTGATCTCGTCGTACTGGAAGTAGTCCGAGCCGAGTTCCGTGACGTGCACGAGCCCTTCGATGAACAGCGTGTCGAGCTGCACGAAGATGCCGAACGACGTGACGCCGTTCACCATCCCGCCGTACTCCTCGCCGAGCTTGTCGCGCATGAAGTAGCACTTGAGCCAGGCCTCGACGTCGCGCGATGCTTCATCCGCGCGGCGCTCGTTCGCCGAGCAGTGCAGGCCGAGTTCTTCCCAGATCGCCGTGTTCGAACGCGAGCGGCCGCGCGATTCGTCGTCGGCCTGCTGCATCGCGCGGGCGCGCGGCGACAGCGCGGTGTTCAGCTCGAAACCGTCCGGCGCCTTCGGCACGTATTTCTTGCCCGACAGGATCGCGTAGATCGCGCGGTGCGTGAGCAAGTCCGGATAACGGCGGATCGGGCTCGTGAAGTGCGCGTACGCCTCGTAGGCCAGGCCGAAGTGACCGATGTTGTCCGGGCTGTAGACGGCCTGCTGCATCGAGCGCAGCAGCATCGGCTGCAGCATCTGCGCATCGGGCCGGTCGCGGATCTGCGCCATCAGCGCCGCGTAGTCGCTCGCATGCGGCTTGTCGCCGCCGCCGAGCGACAGGCCCATGCCGCGCAGGAACGCACGCAGGTTCTCGAGCTTCTCCGGCGTCGGCCCCGCGTGCACGCGGTACAGGCCAGGATGCTTGTTGCGCTTCAGGAAATCGGCCGCGCAGACGTTCGCGGCCAGCATGCATTCCTCGATCAGCTTGTGCGCATCGTTACGCTGGCGCGGCACGATCTGCTCGATCTTGCCCTGCGAGTTGCAGACGATGTAGGTCTCGGTCGTGTCGAAGTCGATCGCGCCACGCTTCTGCCGCGCGGCGAACAGCGACTTGTAGACGCCGTACAGATCCTGCAGGTGCGGCAGAAGATCCGCGCGGCGCGCAGCCTCCGGCCCCTTCGTGTTCGACAGCACGGCGGCGACTTCGGTGTACGTCAGGCGCGCGGCCGAATGGATGACGGCCGGATAGAACTGGTACGCCTTGATCTCGCCGCGCGCGGTGATCACCATGTCGCACGCGAGCACGCAACGGTCGACCTGCGGATTCAGCGAGCACAGGCCGTTCGACAGCTTCTCCGGCAGCATCGGAATCACGCGGCGCGGGAAGTAGACCGACGTGCTGCGCTCGAGCGCGTCGGCATCGAGCCCGCTGCCCGGCTGTACGTAGTGCGACACGTCGGCGATCGCGACGATCAGCCGGTAGCCGTCGCCGCGGCCGACCTTGACCGGCTCGCAGTAGACGGCGTCGTCGAAGTCGCGGGCGTCCTCGCCGTCGATCGTCACGAGCGGCACGTCGCGCAGGTCGACGCGGAAACGCAGGTCGGTCGGCCGCACCTTGTCCGGCAGTGCGGCGGCTTCGTCGAGCGCCGGCTGGCTGAACTCGTGCGGCACGCCGTACTTGCGCACCGCGATTTCGATTTCCATGCCCGGATCGTCGATGTCGCCGAGCACCTCGACGACACGGCCGAGCGGCTGCGAATGGCGGCTCGGGAAATCGGTCAGCTCGACGACGACGACCTGCCCGACCTTCGCCTTCTTCACGTTCTGCGTGATCAGGATGTCGTGGCCGATGCGCTTGTCTTCCGGTGCGACGATCAGCGCGCCGTTCTCGTTGAGCAGGCGGCCGATCACGCGCTTGTTCGCGCGCTCGGTGACTTCGACGACGTGCCCTTCCGGGCGACCGCGGCGATCGTAGCCGACGATCCGCGCGAGCACGCGATCGTTGTGCATCACCTTCTGCATTTCGCCGTTCGGCAAGAACAGGTCGTCCTGGCCGTCGTCGCGGATCACGAACCCGTAGCCGTCGCGATGCCCCTGCACGCGCCCGGCGACGAAGTTCGACGGATGGGTCAACTGGTAGTGGCCGCGCTTGTCGAGGCGGATCTGGCCGTCGCGTTCCATCGCGGCGACACGCCGGAAGAACCCCTCGCGCTCCTGACGCTTGATCGACAGTGCTTCTGCGATGTCGTTGGCGGCCAGCGGCGCGTCGCTCGTACGCAGCACGCCGAGAATTTCTTCACGGCTCGGAATGGGGTACGGATATTTGCTCAAGGGTTTGTCGATGGTTGTTCTCGTTGCGTTGATTGATGGTGCACGGCATCAACATAGAGGTGTCCTTCAGACAGTTCTATATTGACGGCGGCGGGTCATTCTATCACCCGCCTGTGTCGCCAAAAGACCGGAATGCCGCCGGCAGGCGCGGCGGAGCCCGGTTTGCGATGCATCGCAAAAAAGTGTTGACACGAATAATTGGGGCGCTATAATTTCGCTTCTTTGCAGCAAGCAGCTACTGCAAAACGTGCCCAGGTGGCGGAATTGGTAGACGCACTAGGTTCAGGTCCTAGCGGTGGCAACATCGTGGAGGTTCGAGTCCTCTCCTGGGCACCATCTGTTTTTAAAAAGGTCGGCTTCTAGCCGGCCTTTTTTCATTTCTAGCCCAGAAAGCATTGCGCCGGGGTCGCGCCGAGCCCTCTCCTCGGCACCTCGGTATTCAAAAAGCACAAAAGCCGGCATCGTGCCGGCCGCCTTCGTTTCCGAGCCTTGGGCGCGCCCATCGCGGCCCACCCGGCATCGTCGCGAATCAGCACCAAAGTGGTGCGCGCGTGGCGGATCGACATCCGCCTCGCGCCACGCCCTCATCAGAGCATGCGCTTCAGCACGTCGTTCTTCGACACGAAATGATGCTTGAGTGCCGCCCCCGCGTGTACCGCCACCACGAATGCCAGCGTGTAGCAGCCGAACTTGTGAAGGTCGAACCAGTGCTCGGTCACCGGCCCCGCGCTATACGGCGTCTTCACGTAAAGCACGCCAAACAGCCAGTAGCCGTCCGGCACCATCACGAACCCGCTGAACAGCACGAAAGCGACCAGCGCGTAAATCAGCGAGTGCACCAGGTGCGCGATCGATTGCTGCTGACGCGGAATCGACGCGACGTCAGGCGGCGTGCGGCGGAAGAACGACCACACATAGCGCAGCGGAAACAGCACGATCAGGCAGCTCGCGAGCGACATGTTCAGGGTCGACACAAAACGCCAGAGATCCGGCTGCGTAATGAAGTGCAGCGAAATTCCGGCCACCATCGTGTACAGGATCACGGCCGCGAAAATCCAGTGCAGCGCGCGGGAAAATCGGTCGTATCGACCGCTGGATAATATTTCGTTATGCAAATCTGTTTGGGAAGCCACCTGCATGATTCATCCTTTATCGGTTGCGAAGACATGGTTGCCATGGATATGTGGATGAAATTATCGAGGCGGAAACCCGTGTTGATAACCATTCTCAAGGATTTCCAAATACCCGGCGCAGCGTCAGCGCATCTCGATCAGGAACGTCATCACGCCGTCGCCCGACCCCGCCGTCACGCGCTCGCCGTACTGGTAGTACTGCGCGGTATACGGCAACGTGGTTGCCCCGACCGTCGCGTCGCCGAGGCTCTGCCAGGTATTCAACGTGACCGGCGCGTCGTGCTTCAGCACGCGAATGCCGACCCCCTGCGCGGCGTCGTCGCCGAGCAGCTTCAGCACGTCGGTCGTGCCCGGCACCGTCTCGCCGAGCAGCTGGATCGACAGCGGTGTCGGCCGTGCCTCGCCGAACGGGCTGCAGGTCAGGTCGATCGCGAATTCGCGTGACGCCTGGGTCGAGCCCGGACCGTCGAAGGCCGACGCGGGCACGGCGCCGAGCGGCACGACGAGATGCTTCGAGGCCGTATTGACGGTGCACGCGACGCCCCGCACGTAACTGCTCGTAATGTGCTTGCGCACCACGTAATGGCTCGGATCGCCGCTCACGGGCGACGCCTCGACGACAAACGCCTGGCCCAGCAGGAAGCCCGGCGTCACCGGCCCGATCTTCACGAGCTCCATGTCGATCACGAACGTGCGCGCCGAGCCGTCCCCCGGATGCGTCCCGAGCACGCCTTCCGTCTTGCTGCCGAGATCCTCGCCGTCGCGCACCATCCGCAACGCAAGGCCCGGGAGATTGGTTGCCCACAGGTTCATGCCCGGCGCGGGGCCGAACTCGCTCGAATAGTTCAAGGTCCGCGCCAGCGGCTCGCCCTGGCCGTTCGGCGCACAGGTGAGGGTCAGCGTGAACCGGACCGACCGGACGACGCCTCCGACCTCGACGCCGTCGGCCGCGATCGAACCGAACTCGATCGGATTGAAATCTTCAGGCAGGCTCAGGCACGCGGCAAACGCGGGCGCCGTGCAGAGCGTCAGCGTGACGAACGCCGCCCAGCGGCGCAGGCATGCGGCAAATCGGGATATCGTGGGTTTCATGAACGGGGTGAAGTAGGTGAAGCAGCGTCGGCCCGCAGCGCCGGATGCGTGCGCGAGCAGACGACCTCGAGTTCGGGGAAATTGCTGTGCGGCGTCGACTCGCCCATGTTGTACGACAGCGCGCAGCGCTCGTCCGGGCGTGCCCCCCATCGAACGAACAGGTCGCCGGCCCGGCCGACGCCGGTGACGAAGCCCTGCCCGTTCGGGCCGACCATGCCGACCTCCTTGCCGGCCGCCGTCAGCACGGCGGCACCGAACGGCACCGGCTGGCCCGCGTCGTCGGTCATGTCGAGCATCAGGCGGCCCGCCTCGACCTCGAACGGCGCCAGCACGACCGCACCGTGTGTCGGCACGACATGCACGATCGCGTTGCGGATCTCGAGCTGACGATCGAGTTCCGCCGTGCGCAACGCGATGCGGTTCTGCCGGTAAGGTGTGACGTTCGGCACGACCGCATAGCCCGCGCGGTCGGTACGCACACCGGCATGCGCGATCACGCCGACGTCGGCCGCACCCTCGCTGCGCACCAGAGCGACGGTTTCGCCGAGCGGCTGCGACAGCGTGACGCCGCCGCCGTGCACGACCATCCCGCCCGCCGCACTGACCGAGGTCTGCGAGCCGCTGCGCGTCTGGTTGTGGGTGGCCCCGAACTGGCCGGCCGTCGCACGGTAGTTCAGGTTCACCGCACCGCCCAGGCCGTGTGCCGTGCGATCGGCATCGACGCCATAGCTCAGGCGATCGTCGTCGAACAACGTGCCGAACACGCCCGCGCGCTGCTCGGTGCCCGCGGTACCGGCGATCAGCGTCGCGCTGCCGTACGCATGCGGTGTCGTCGTGCGCCCGCCGCCGAATGGAATCGACAGGTTCAGCGACACCTGCCGGCTGCGCTCGCCGCGCGCGCGCTGCTCGGCGCTCAGGCTCACGTTGTAGGACACGCGCGACACGCTGCCCGAATAGCCGAGCTGGAGCAGCCGGTCCTCGCCCGCACCGTCGCGGTAGGCGCGCCGGCTCGCGCTGACGTACAACGAGCCCGCGCGCCCCAGGCTCTGCGACACGCTCAGCTCACTGCGGCTGCGCTTGCCCGCGCGGCCCGCCCACGTGTCGACCGACGTCGCGTAGCGCACCACGACGTCGGACAGGCTGCGATAGCCGCCCGAGTACTGGTGATGCGCGGCGCGCAGTTCCGTGCCGGTCGACGCGAACGCCTTCGCGTACATTGCCCGCACGGCGCTGCCCGCACCCGCCTGCCCCGCCTGGTCCCGATAACGGGCGTGCGTCACGTCCACCGACAGTGCACCGATGCGCGCCAGGTTGCGCGCGGCGCCGGCCGCCAGCGCCGCATACCCGTTCGCGAACGTCACGCCGCCGTAGATCGTCGTCTCGCCAGGCAAGCCGTAAGCGGCGCTCGCCGACGTGAACCACTGCGATTGGGCGGAATCGGCACGCAAGCGCCCCGCGGCCGCGCGATACGACCAGGCCTTCTGGCGCAGCAGGGTCGGAATGCTCGCCGACGGCTGGATGAAGCTGCGCTTCTGGCCATCCGCCTCGACGATCGTCACCTCGAGGTCCGCATGCGCCGCGATCGCGTACAGGTCGTCGATCTCGAACGGCCCCGGCGGCACGTAGCTGCTGTAGATCAGATAGCCGTTCTGGCGAATCTCGACCTTCGCATGGCTTTGCGCGATGCCGCGCACGACCGGCGCGTAGCCGCGCTGGCTGTCCGGTTGCATCGTGTCGTCGGACGCGAGCTGCACGCCGCGGAATGCCACGCTGTCGAACACGTTGTCGGACGTGAAGTTCTCGCCGAACGTGACGCGGCTGCGCCAGCCGGGAATGTCGCGCTCGAGATAGGTATTCATGAATTGCGTCTGCAGCCCCGACGCGTTGTGGTTCACCATCGCGCTGCTGCGCAGGCGCCACGCGCCGAGGTTCAGGCCCGCGCGCACGCTGCCGTACGCTTCCGTCGCGTGGCCCGACGGCCCGTCGTAACGCCGCTGCGCGGCGTTGAAGCGATAGTCGAAGCGCAGTGCATTGATGCCTTCGTCCCAGCGCGACGGATCGACCGAGCCGCGCGGCACGCGCTTCATCTTCGCCTGCGGGACCGTCAGCGCCAGCGTCTGGCGATCCGGATCCACCGTGACCGTTGCGTCCGGCATCGCATCGCGCGGATCGACGCACGCGAGCGTAGCGCCGGCGGCATCTGCGGCATCCACCTCGGCGACGCGCGGATAGGCCGCGAGGTTCACGCCGAACCCGTCGAGCTGCGCGGCGCCCAGGCAGGGCCGTACCGCACTGCCTTGCTCGTCGCGTGGATCGCGCTCGAAGCGGATGTCGTGCATGCCCGACGCTTCGCCATTGACCGACACCTCGACCGGGTGCACGCCGGGCAGCAGCACGTTCGCTTCGGCGAACACGTCGAGATCCACGTCCGCCTGCGGGTTGCCGAACGCGAGGAACGCGGGATTGAATGCCGTGTTCGCGTGCGCATGCGCCCCCGCGGTCGGCAATCCGAACGCGAAGGTCGAAGCGAGCGCGAGCACGCATCGGCGCAGCGGGTCAAGGCATCGTGTCATGAATGGGGGAACGGCGCGCGCCGGATGAGCGCACGCCGCATGAAGTCAAAAAAATGGAAAGTCGGAAAAGCGGATCGCGGAATGGCCGCTGGCCGGCCCCGCGACCGCGTTGCGTCAAACGGCGCCGGTCGGCACCTTCATCGTGACGGACGGCGTCACCGCGCCGTAGTCGTTGATCGTGCTGAACCGCAGCGTGACGGACTGCGTCGGCACCGCGTGGATGTAGCGCAGCTTGTAGGTCGCCGCCTGCAGCGGCGGCACCATCTCGAGATCGACGTCCTCGATCGTGCCGGCGTCGATGCCGATCTTCGAGAACGTGACGTGATAAGGCGTCGGATTGTTCACCGTCAGCAGCACACCGTCGCCCGACGGCGCGATGCGCCAGGTCAGCGCCGCCGGCGCATCGGCCGACGAGCCGGTCAGGCCTTGCGGCCGATAGAACGCCTTGATCCGCGTCTGGATCGCGATCTGCAGCACGTTGTCCTGCTTCGGCGTGGCTGGAATCTCCTTCACGTTCAACCACATCAGCGACTCGCGATCGGACGGCAGCCCGTGCTTGACGGGCATCACGCGCAGCAGGTTTTCCTTGCCGGGATCGAGCCGCGACAGCGGCGGCGTGACGAAGAACGGTGCCTTCGCGCCGCCCTTCGTCGCCTCGCCGTCAATCCAGGCCTGCACGACGTAAGGCTGGCTGTCCGCATTCTTCACGGGCACGACGGCTTCGCGCCGGTCCTCCTGCAGGATCACGCGCGTCGCGCCCACCACCACGCCCGCCAGCGCGCCCTGGGTCATGCACAGCCCGAGCACGCAGGCCAGCGTACGTTGTCCGAATTGAATCGTCATCGGTCGATCCCGTCTGCTTAGCGGTAGTGCAACGTGAACGACGCCGTGCCGTTCGCCTCGCCCGCCTCGGTCTGGTTCGACGTCGAGACGTAGTTCGCGGCGAAGTTCAGCACGTTGCTGCCCGGCGTCAGCTTGAGCGTGTCGGTCTCGCTGTTGATGCCGATCTGCTTGCCGCCTTCGTCCATCAACTGGATGCCGACGCCTTTCGCGTCGTCCTGCGCGCCGGTGCCGATCGCGAGCAGCGTCGGATCGTCGCCGTTCGACGTGCCCTCGAACTGCGCGCGCACGCCGCTCAGCTGGTCGTTGCACTCGCTCAGCGCGATCTGGAACGGCACGCGGCGACTTTCCTGGCCGGCGGTGGCGAGCTGGTCGATACCGATCGCGCCGAGCGGCACCTGAATATTGCTGTTGTCGATCTTGCAGGTCGTCGCGACGATCTTGCCGTGGAAGTTGATCGTGCCATCCGCGGCGAGTGCGGACGTCGAACCGAATGCGGCCAGGAGCGCGGCCAACAGGAGGGATTTCTGGGTCTTTTTCATCGAGTATCTGGGTAGAGAATTGAGGATTTCCGCTGCCGGTCCCTGACAGCGGAACAACGAACCCGTCGAGTTCGCAGGCATTATTCCGATCCGGCCATCGCCACCCAACAAACTTAAGAAAATTCTCAACGCGTGCCGCCCGGACGGATGAATCACGATGCAATGCGACGCCCGCGACGACGCTTCCCAGCCATCACGTGCGCGCCTGTCGACGTAGCGGAAAGCACCCGGTCAATACGAAAGGAATCCTCACCATCTGGCGAAAGATGCACCGTGCAGCGATATGGCCGTCGGCACGGATGGTGCGCACAAACGCGCCCGAGGCCGGCACGGCCGAGCGTACCGCTCGCGGCGGCGATGACGAACGACGGGAGGAACGGGATGTGACCGGAACGCGGCGAGACGGGCTGCCGTGCCTCGCGAAAGCCTCAGGATAGCCTCGCGCAGGCGCGTCGGTTCAATGCCGAACGGCGGCTGAAGCGGCGTGCCGCGACAGCCTTGCCGGAACGGGAATACGGATGGGGACTGGAAGGATCGGCGATATCGATCCTGTCGTCAGCCGGCGCGCGTCGCCGCGGCCGGCCGATTGCTCAGGTCAACTCGAGCCGATACCCGTAGTTGTAGATCGTCGTGATCGCGAGCCCGTTCTTCGGCCGCAGCCCGAGGCTCGTACGCAACTTGCTGACATAGGTGGCCAGCGTCGCGTCGTACTTCCGGTCCACCACGCCCCAGATACGCTTGATCATCATGTCCTTCGACACGATCCGCCCGACGCTCTCGAACAGCATCAGCGCGAGATCGAACTCGCGCTGCGACAGCTCGACCGGCACGCCATCGACGGTCGCGGCATGCGAGCTCGTGTCGAGCACGAACTTGCCGACCTCGACGACCTTCGCGCGCTGCGTCTCCGGATAGTACTTGCGCGCCTGCGCATTGACGCGCGCGACGAGTTCGCGCTCCCGCAACGGCTTGATCAGATAGTCGTCTGCGCCGGTGTTCAGACCGAACACGATGTCGTTCTCGCCGTCGTGCTGCGTCATCATGATGATCGGCAGCGTGTCGGCGAACGATTCGCGCGCCCAGCGCATCACCTCGATTCCCGACTTGCCGGGCACGTCCCAGTCGAGCAGCAGTACGTCGACGCGCTGCGTGCGCACCAGCTCGATGAAGCTGTCGCCGTCGTGACGCACCTCCGTGTCGTAACCGGCCTTGTTGAGCCAGCCGGCCACGACGCCCGCCTGCGTCACCATGTCTTCGAGTATTGCGACAATCATGTTCGATCCAGTCTCAAGATGCCGCCCCGCCCTCGGGCCCGTTCGCCACTCCGTCGGCCGGAGCGGGCGGCAAGTAAACAAAAGCCCATTCGCCATAGGCGTCGCTGTCGCCGAACGTATCGTACCGCGCAGGGAAGCCCTGGCGCTTCAGCGGCTGCCCCGGCGCCTCGCTGAACACGCCCATGATGCCGCCGTCCGGCGCCTTCACGAGCCCCCACTGCGTCGACCCGGTCAGCGGATCGGCGTACAGGCGCCGCAAGTGACGCTGCGTCGGCAGCGCGCGGCGGTCCTCGAGCAATACGTCGAGCGACTCCGGATAGCGGCTGCCTCCCGCCGCATTGTAGTAGCTTGCGATCGCCGCGCGATACTGGTCGCCGACAAACAGCAACTGCGCCTCGCGATCGCGCTGCTGCACCGTCTGCCAGATGCGCGCGGCCTGCGTCATGCCGAGCCCCAACGCCGCGACGAGCATCAGCACGCCGAGATACGCGATGCCGCGCTGCCCGCGCGGGCCGCGGCATCGGCCGCCACGCCGCCGGTTACCATGTCCCATATGCGCTCCCGTCGAGCGCACGCCCTTTCGCGCCGCTCTTCACGTCCGCGACGCCGCCCCGGTCGCCGGCCTGCGGTTGCCAGGAGCCGCGCTTGCCCGTGACCGGGTCGAGCGGGATCTCGCGCAGATAGCGCTTGTCGACCAGCACCTCGAGCGTGTCGGGATCGCGGCCGTGATCCGCCCGATAGTCGTCGATCGACTGGCGCAGCGTGTTCAGGTTGTGGCGCAGCACCGTTTCCTTCGCGCGATCGCTCTGCTTCAGGTAGCCGGGGGCGACGAACGCGGTGAGCGACGCGATGATCGCCATCACGACGAGCAGTTCGATCAGCGTGAAGCCCGCGGTGCGGCGTGCACGCTTACCACTGGTTGTACGGGACGCCATTGAGGCTCTCCTTGCGGTTGGTCGAGCGAATGTCGAACACGTCCTCGCCGGACGAGAACGCATCGGGGTCGCTCGCATAGCTGCGCGTTTCCCAGGTGTCCTCCGGCGCCTTGCCCTCGCATTCGCACATCGGATCGGCGGGGATCTTGCGCAGGAAGTACAGTCTCGCGCCGTCCGGCGATTTCTTGTCCTCGACGCCGTCGACGAGCGCGTGCAGGTCGGGCGGATAGCCGCTCGCGTCGACACTGCGCTCGATGCGCCCGTCATCGGCCGCCGCCTTGTACGCGTCGAGCGCCGAGCGGATCACCACCAGCGCACGGCGCAGTTCGGCCTCGTCCGAGCGGCGCTTGACCAGGTCGGTCAGCGGCAGCGCGACGGTCGCGAGCAACGCGAGCAGCGTCAACGCCACCAGCAGCTCGATCAGCGTGAAACCGCGCGCGCGCGCACGTCGACGGATGCTCATGCGAAGCCCCGTGCGCGCGACGGCAGCACCGGCGCGTCGGCATACCGCACCGGCGCCGGTTCGCGCTCGCCCGTCAAACGCGCGACGAGCGCCTGGAGCGAGCCGATCAGCGAGCGTACCGCGGCGGTGATGCGATGCTCACCGCGTGCCTGCGGCTCGGCGAGCGCCGCGCGCGGCGCAGCGGCATCGGCCACGGTCACCGGCGCAACGGCGCGCACGACGGCGGGCGATTGCACCGCCTGCGGAGCCGCGTCGACGTCACCCTGCGCGGCGACGACTTCCGCACGCGGGCCGGCAGCCGGTGCCGCTGCAGCGACGGCGCGTGTGATCTCGCCGCGCGGCGCGGCCGCACGGCTCGGTGCGACCGGAGCCGCTACGGTCTTGATCGCCGCAGCCGGTTGCCGACCGGCATCCGCACGCGTACGCATCATCCCGGTGCCGCGCGCGCCGTGCTCGGCCGCCGGGCTCGTCGCGTCGCCCTGCTCGGCCTGCGCCGGCGCTTGCGGTTCCGCGTCGGCGTTGGCCGGTTCGGCGCCCACATCGTTGGCCGCGGGCTTCGACGGCTCGATCGGCGCGTTCAGGTCCGGGCCGTCCGACGACGTCATCCGCGCCGGCACGGCGCGTGCCGACTCGAGCGTCAGCGCTTCGGTGGTCACGCGCGACTCGGTGCCCGACAGGAACGTCGTCACCGCCGACGTCGGCAGGTCGAGATTGCGTTCGATATGCGGCGTGATCAGCAGCACGATCTCCGAACGCTCGCTGCTGCGGCCGTTCGAGCCGAACAGCCGGCCGAGCACCGGCAGGCCCGACATGCCCGGCAGCCCCGCGATGCTTTCACTTTCATTGCGCTTCACCAGGCCGGCCAGGATCTGCGTTTCGCCGTTCTTCGCGGTCATCAGCGTCTCCGCGTTGCGCGTCCCGAGCGAATAGGCGACGAGCCCGGTCTTCGTGGTTTCCTTCGACAGGATGCTGCTGACCTCCATGTTCACCTTGACGCTCACCTCCTCGTTCAGACTGATACGCGGCTCGACCTTCAGCATCAGGCCCACGTCCTGGTAGCTGACCGATTCGGTGACGACGCCGTTCGCATTGGTGGTCGTGACGATCGGCACACGCTCGCCGATCTTGATGTTGGCCTTCTCCATGTTGCGCACGCGGATCTTCGGATTCGCGATCGTCTTGGTCTTGCCCTGCTTCTGCAACATGTCGATCGCGAGCGCGAGCCCGCCCGATTCGCTCGACACGCCGACGCGATCGCGATTCAGGCGCAGCAGGTCGCCGAGCGTCAGTGCGCCGCCTTCCACGCTGCCCAGCGCGTTGAACTGGACCTTGCCGGGATATTGCACGCCCAGATCGAGGCTGTCGTTCATGTTGACTTCCAGCACCTGTACGTCGAGCGTCACTTCCGATTGCGGGATATCGAGGCCCATCACGACGCGCTCCGCGACCTGGATCGTCTCCGGCGTGTCGCGCATGACGACCGCGTTCACGCGCTCGTCCACGTAGACGTCCTTCGGCTTGATCATCTGGCGCAGCGCGGCCATCACCGACTTCGCGTCCGCGTGCGACAGGAAGAACGTGCGAATCGCGAACTCCGTATAGGTGCGCGCCTTGTCCGGCTGCGACGGGTAGACGAGCAGCGTGTGCTTGTCGAGCACCTTCTTCTCGAGCTGGTTGGTGCGCAGCAGCAGGTTGATCGCGTCCTCGGCGGTCGTGCGCTCCGCGAACAGCGTCGCGGCCTGGCTGGTATCCACGTCGCGGTCGAACACGAAGTTCACGCCGGACACGCGCGAAATCACGTCGAAGATGTTCATCAACGGCTGCTGCTTGAAGTTGAGCGACACCGGCTTGCGCAGCGCGTCGGCCAGTTGCGGGCGCACCGTGCGACCGGCCTGCGATTGATTCAGCAGCGTATCGCGCAGGCGCTTCGCGTCCGCATGGTTCGGCTGCTCGGCGAGAATCCGCCGCACGATCTCGAGCGCTTCCTGCGGCTTCTCGCCGCCGATGCGCTGCGCGCGAGCGAGGTCGACCGACATCTGCTGGCGGCGCTTGACCTGCTCGAGCGACTGGCTGGCCTTGAAGTTGCCCGGCTCCTCGCGCAGCACGTTGTTCAGGTGGTCGATCGCGGCGGCATGGTTGCCCTGCGCGACCTGGCGGTCGGCTGCCTTCAGCTCGGCGCGCACATACTCCTGCCGGCTGCCCTCGACGGCGGTGGTGAGGGCGATGTCGTCGGGCGCGGCCTGCTTCTGCTGCTGCAGCGTGCTGAGGCGCTCGGCGGGTGTCGTGGCGGCGGCAGGCGCGGCGTTGAACGGGGTACTCGCGCATCCTGTCAGCGCGAGCGCCGAGATCAGGAGCAAAAGACTGAGTTTACGTTTCATGATGATGTTCGGAACAGGTTCAAATCGGGGTTCATGGAGTCGGGACGGGCGGCGACAGCTCGATATCGCTGCCGCCACGGGTCACGATCACCGCGCCCTGTTTGCCCAGTTTCTTCAGCCGGTAGCCTTCGGCGATCTCGCCGCCCGGCAGTACCGCGTCACGCACGCCGCAACGCGATTCGCACAGCAGGAAAGTCTTGCCCGCGCCGTCCAGCACGACGATGCGATGACCGTTCTCGCGCCACTCGCCGGCAATGTCGAACGGCGCCGACGCAACCGGTGGCGCGTCGATCGGCGTGTCGAGCGGCGGCATGTCGGGCTCGGGCGCCGCGTCGGGCGGCGGCTCGGCGTCGGTCGCCGTCTCCGCGCCGAGCGATGCCCAGCTCTGCGCGGGAAAAAGGTCGACGACCGGCGCCAGCTCGTGCGTCTCGTTCGCCGCGCTGCCGCCGGCGACGCACGCGGCAGCCAGCGCGAGCGCGGCCGCGATCGGGATCAGGGGCGCGCGCATCATGCATCCGGCCCCAGCAGGCTGACCCGCAGGTCGGCGATCACGTCGGGACTGTCGATCCGCTCGCGCTCGACCGACAGTCCCTCGATGCGTACCATCGGCTGCTGCGTAATCTCGCGGATCGCTTCGCGCAGCCCGACATAGCTGCCGGACAGCGCGACGTTGATCGTGAGCCGGCGCAGCTTGCCCTGCACCTCGACTTCGCGGCGATAGGTCGCGTGCTTGCGCTCCATGCCGTGCTGGGACAGGATCTGGAAGATCGAGTACGCCTGCTCGGTGCTGCGCAGTTGCTGCACCTGCTGCAGCGTCATGCCGCCGGGACCGGCCTTCTGGCCCGGCTTCGGCAGCGCGGCCAGCGCCTTCGTCCGCGCGTCGCGATCGGCTTCGAGCTGCTCGGCGCCCGGCTGCAGGTAGCACGCGTGCACGCCGATCAGCGCCACGACGAGCCCCCCTGCCACCAGCCCCGGCATGCCCAGCTTGCGGGACGCCGCGTAGGCGCCCCAGCGCAGCCGCTCGGCGAGCGCGGTCATGTCGATTGATTTCAGGTTCGTCATGGGTGTTCGATGTTCAGGCTGAAATAGAAAATGTTCTTGCCGTCCTCGGCTTTCGTCCGGTGCTGCATCAGGCGGACCTTGCGGTCGGGGTGGCGGTCCTTCAGGCGGTCGACGAACATGTAGATGTGCGACAGATGCGCGGCACCGCCTTCGAGGCGCGCTTCCTGTCCGGCCTTGTCGACCGTCAGCAGCTTCAGCGCGATCTGCGGCGTCCACGCCTGCTCGATCCAGTCGACCACCGCCGGTCCCGCGCCGGTCGCACTCGTGCGCTGCTGGTCGAGCACGCGCGCGATGCGGCGCTCCTCCGCCGTCATGTTCTTCTGCCGGCGCTGCTCGCGCTCGATCGCGCGCTGGCGCTGGTCGATGCGGCTTTCGATGCTGTCGACCTCGTCGCGCAACTGCTCGACGTTGGACCACTCGCTCGCGACGAACGCGCCGGTCAGCAGCGCGCAGCACAGCGCGACGGCCGCCCACGGCGTGACACGCGTGCGAGGCGCCGCGAAATCCAGTTCATTCAGGCGTTTCATGCCGGCTCCTCCTGCGTGGGCACGGCCTGGCCCATGTCGTCGTCGAGCAACGTGACGCCCTCGGCGGCCGCGCTCGGCAGCGTGCCGTCGAGCGCGCTCGCGAAGGCCGCGCCGGCCAGCGGCTGTCCGGCCATCAACGCCGCGGCTGCGAACCAGTCGTCAAGACGGCTGCCCCCCGCGCGCGGCAGCGTGACCACGTCGGCCCACTCGCCCGCACGACGGAACACGCACGTGACGATGCGCGGCTGCAGCAATGCATAGCGGTAGTCGTCGCCGCCCAGGTGCTTCGCATGCGTGGCGAGCGCCACCGACAGCGCGTCGCGCACGCTGACGAGCCGCCAGCCGGCTGCGCGGCACGTCTCGTCGAGCGACACCAGCAACGTGTCGCAAGCCGCCACCGCGAGCTGCGCGCGGCCGCGCCGCCCGCCTTCGAGGCGAATCCGCAGCGCGCCGCGCTGCGCACGGGCAGCGAACAGCGCGCGCGCATAACCGTCCCACGCGGCGTCCGACACCAGCCCGTCCTGCCAGGGCAGCACGACGCCATGCGTCCACGGATGCCCCGCGACGACGTGCACGCGGTTCAGCATCGGCAGGCGCGCCTTCGGCAGGTCGCCGAGCACCTGCGCCAGCGCTTCGGCGGGCGCGCCGTCGTGCGCGACGACGATCCGCGGCTCGCCGGCGCGCCGTGCGCGCCAGTCGCCGCTCGCCCATACGCGCAGACGGTCGGCGTCGAGCACCGCGAACACGTTATTCCACGGCGATCGCACGCTGCACCTCCTGAAACGTCGTCAGTCGCGCGCGAATCGCGGCGAGGCCCGCATCGCGCATCGACTGGTAGTCGGCGTTGTCCGCGAGCGCCTGCGCGCGCTTCTCGATCGAACGCTCGAGCAACGCGGCCTTCATCGCCGCGTCGAGCGTCAGCACTTCGGCGAGGCCGATCCGGCCGTGATAACCGGTGCCCCGGCAGGTTTCGCAACCCTCGCCGGGCGTGACCACGTGCTTCAGGTCGTCGAGCGACGCACCCGCCAGATCGGCACCATCGGCCGCCGCGCCGCCGCAGCTTTCGCAAATGCGCCGCACCAGCCGCTGCGACACGACGCCGTTCAGCGCCTCGAGAAACGTCGACGGCTCGACGCCCATGTAGATGAAACGGTCGATCACGCTGAAGCCGTCGTTCGCGTGCACCGTCGACAGCACGCGGTGGCCCGTGAGCGCCGATTGCACCGCGATCGACGCGGTCTCCTCGTCGCGAATCTCGCCGACCATCACCGTGTCCGGATCGTGCCGCAGGATCGCGCGCAGCCCGCGTGCGAAGGTGAGCCCCTTGCGCTCGTTGACGGGGATCTGCAGCACGCCCTTCAGTTCGTATTCGACAGGGTCCTCGATCGTGATGATCTTGTCGTCGCCGGTGTTGACTTCCGACAGCACCGCATACAGCGTCGTCGACTTGCCGCTGCCGGTCGGCCCCGTCACGAGCATCAGCCCGTACGGCCGGTGCGCGAGCGCACGCACGCGCCGGGCCGTCTGCGCGTCGAAGCCGAGCACGTCGAGGCTCACGCTGTCGCCGCGCTGCGACTTGTCGAGCACGCGCATCACCGCGTTCTCGCCATAGGTGCCGGGAATGATGGACACGCGGAAATCGATCTCGCGGCCCTGCATCACGACCTTGAAGCGGCCGTCCTGCGGCACGCGCTTTTCCGCGATGTCGAGCGCCGCCAGCACCTTGAGACGCGACAGCGTCTGCGCGGCCGTCTCGAGCCCCGGGATGTGACGGATCGACTGCAGCACGCCGTCGATCCGGTAGCGGATCGCGAGGCCGTCGGGTACCGCTTCGAGGTGGATGTCGCTCGCGCGGCTCTGCAGCGCGTCGTAGAGGGTTGTATTGACGAGCCGGATGATCGGGCTTTCGTCCTTCGCGATGCTCGCGAGCGAGATCGACTCGATCGCCTGCGCGAGCGAATCGCCCTGCGCGTCGATGGTCACATCGTCCATCAGACGCTCGTTCGACTCGACGTCGCCGAGCAGCCGCTCGACCTCGCCCGGCACGCTCATCGCCATCTGCACCGGCTGTGCACCAAAGCGCGCGAGCAGTTCGTCGCGCACCTGGCGCGCGAACGGATCGGCCAGGACGACGCAGGCCGCGCCGTCGCGCTCGATCGGCAGCACGCGCCAGGTCAGCGCATCGTGCAGCGGCAGCAGGTCGAAGCGCGTCGGCGCCGCCTGCAGCGTCTGCGCGTCGACCGCGTCGACGCCGAGGCAGGCCGCCACTTCGGCGAGCACCGATGCGTCGCCGCTCAGCAGGCCGTCGACGTATTGCGCGAAGCCAACGCCGGATGCCTCCGATTCCGACTGCCAGCGTTGAGCGATGTGTTCCGTTTTCATTCAGTTTTCTCCTGTTGGTCAGCGGGATCGCGAGAGCCGGGTCGGCCCGGATCGCTATCCGACGCTGCCGGCCAATTCGAAGATCGGCATGTAGAGCAGCAGGACCACCGCGCCCACCGTCGCGCCCACCGCCAGCATCAGCACCGGTTCGAAGACCTTGCTGAGCATCTCGATCGCGCGGTCGAGCGCGCCGTCATGAAACTGCGCGATGTGTTCGCACATCCCGCCCAGGTCGCCGCTCTGTTCGCCGACGCGCAACAGCCGTTCGGCAACCGACGTCGTCAGTGCATGCGCGGCGAGCACGGCGGCGACCGGACGCCCTGCGCGCATGTCGGTCAGGGCCGCCGCCAGCCGCCCGCGGAAATGCTCGGGCAACACCTTGCCGGACAGCTCCAGCGCGACGATCACCGGCGTGCCGCCCGCGATCAGCAGGCCCACGGTCCGGTAGAACCGCGTGAGTGCGAACAGCGCGCAGATGTCGCGCACTTTCGGCGCGCGCCACATCAGCCGCTGCGCGGCGCGCTTGACGGCCGCCGAGCGCACCGCCAGCCCCATGCCGACGAACGACGCCACGACCGCCAGCCCGACCGCCATGCCGTTCTCGCGCAGCAGGGTCGCCCACCAGAGCATCGCCTGCGCGGTCGCCGGCAGCGTGGCCAGCGACTCGAACACCACCGCGAAGCGCGGAATCACGAAGAACGCCATGAACAGCAGGATCGCGATACCCACGCCGATCACGACGACCGGATAGATCAGCGCGCCGGTGACGCGCTTGCGAACCTGTTCGATTCGCACTTCGTACTGTTGGTAGCGCTTCAGCACGACCGGCAACTGGCCGCTGCCCTCCGACGATTCGATCGTCGCGACGAGCAGCGGCGGAAAGATCGCCGGTTGCTGCGCCAGCGCCTTCGACAACGGCTGCCCTTCGACCATCACCGCGAGAATCCGGTCGATCACGTGTTTCGCGTCCTTGCCCGAATCCGCCTTGTCGCGCAGCGCTTCGAGCGCCTCGATCAGCACGAGGCCCGCATCGAGCAGCGTCGACAACTCCTGCAGGAACAGCGTCAGCGCAAACTTCGGCGCCGCGCGGCGACGCCCGAAGCCCGCCTCGCGCCGGATCTCGACCACGACCCAGCCCTGTGCCGCGAGCCGCGCACGCACCTCCGTCTCGCTCGCCCCTTCGGCCGTCTGCTGCGAGACCTTGCCGTCGGCAAGCACCCGTACCCGAAACGTGTTCATCGCGACGTCCTCCGCCATTCGTCGAGTTTCGCGAGGCTCGCTTCACGATCGCTCGTCAGCACCCGGTATTCCTTCCAGACCTTGGTCGCGTAGGCCTTGCGGGCCGGCTCGCGCTTCGGCGAAGACCCGGCGTTGTACGCACCGACCGCGTTCCAGGTATAGCCGTGCCGATCGATGAAATCGGCGAGAATCGATGCGCCGGTGGCAATCGACGTGCACGGCTCGTCGATCAGCCGCCTGTGCGTCACGCCGACCTTGACCAGACGCGGCAGATGCGTGCTGTTGATCTGCATGAGCCCGATGTCGTAGGTGCCGTTCCGGTTCCAGTTCATCGCGCGCGGATTCATCGACGATTCCACTTTCGCGATCGCGACGAGCAGCAGCGGATCGATGCCATGCTGCTCGCCTGCCCAGGTCCAGCAATCCCTGGCAGCGACGCCGGAGGTGCCGGCGGCGAACAGCGCCACCGCGGCCACCCAGCGACGCAGGCCCTTACATGCCGTAGACGAGGTCTGCATCGAGACCACTCCCGCCAACCCGACCGTCGCGCCCGAGCGATACGATCTCCGCTTCGCCGTCGCGGCCCGGCACGTTCCACTGGTACACGCGGCCCCAGCCGTCCTTCGGCACGGCCTTCGCGAGATACGGGCCGTTCCAGCCGTCGGTGCCCTGCGGCGCCGCGACCAGTGCGTCGAGCCCTTCGTCAGCCGTCGGATAGCGGCCCATGTCGAGCCGGAATTGCGAGACCGCGTCGCCCAGCGTCTTCATCTGCGCTTCCGTCGACTTGACCTTCGCCTTGTCGACCTGCGAGAAGAGCTTCGGTCCGACATAGCCGGCCAGCAGCGCAATGATCAGCAGCACGACCAGCAGCTCCAGCAGGGTGAAGCCCTTCTGGCCCCGTCGTTTCGTCCATTTCAGATAGTTCGGTTTCACGTCGTATGCCCTCGGTAGAGATCCCGGCGCGGCATCGCGGCCGGAGGCCGTCGTGTCGCAGACGGCAGGTGAATCGCGCTTTCGCTGATGCGTATTCGATTGAAGGAAAGCGCCGATCGATGACGTCATTTTCCCGGGGGGCGCCCTGCGCCACCACCTTCCTCAACGAAATATCAATAAGGTTTTCAAGGTGCGGGGCGGTACGCGCCGACACCAAAAGAAAAGCCGCACGCATTGCTGCGTGCGGCTCGTCTCAACGCCCGTTCAGGTCGTTACTTGGCGCAGGCGCCCAGGTCCTTCCACACCTTGCCGGTGTGGTCCGCACCCGTCGAGGCCGGGCTGCCCGGAACCTCGTTCTGCGTCCACCAGCGCGCCTCGTACGTGCGGCCGTTGTGCTGCACCTTCGCGCCGCCCGTGTAGGCCGTGCCCTGCTTCCACTCGGCCTGGCATTGCGCGCCTTCACCGCCGCCCGCGTCGCCGGTCAGCTTGAACGTGGTGGTTTCCTGCTTCAGCGTGCCGCCTTCGATCTGCGACGTCGCCACGGCCGTGTGCTGGCCGGCCTTCGCGTTCGCGATGTCGACGCTCACGTCGCCCTGCATGCGCATCGTCGACGACTTCGAGCCGACCAGCGAATTCGACGCGTCATAGACCTTCACGTTGACGTTCGTGTCCTTCGCGTGATTGAACTTCAGGAAGAACTTCGCGGTCGCCTTGCCGTTCTGGATCTTGAATTCACCGTTGTTCGAGATGCTGAAGCCTTCGTCGAGCCCGCTTTCCGGCTGGTGATCGATCGTCGTCTCGGTGCGCACGATGCCGCTGCCCTTCTTCGAGAACACGTCGTTCTTGCCGAGCGACGGCTCGATGCGACCGTCGCGCTCGACGCCGGCCATCAGGTTCGCCGACTGCACGCGGTTGATTTCCTTCGCGAGCAGCATCGGCCACATGTTGCGTTCGCCCTGCTGCGCGGAGCCGATCGTCACCGTGGTCTTCATCGACGGCACTTCGCCGCTCGACTTGAACACGCGGTTCGTGACCTTGTCGCCGGCCTTCAGGTCCATGATCGGCGCGATGCTGCCGACATTCGACCACGAGGGCTTGCCCGGATCGGTCGCGCCGCCGTCGTCGGTGATGTTCAGGTCGGCGACGTTGTAGAACATGCCGGCCGTATCGCCGACGTGCCACGTCGTCAGCATCACGTGATGCCCCTTCTTGTCCGCCGGAATCGTACAGTTGTGCGGGCCGATCTCGTCGGCTTTCTTCATCCCGCCGTCGACCGTGCAGAACGGGTTCAGGTCGAACTGGTCGCGCGTGAGCTTCGCGTTCGGATTCCAGCCCTGCTTCGTCAGGTAGTACTTGAATTCCTTCGTCACGTGCGCCGCGGTGAACGTCCACTTGAACTTCTGCGCGCCCGGCTTGATGCTGGTCTGCTTCCAGCGATCGACCGACTGCTCGTTGAGTTCGCTGAACTGCGTCACGCCGCCGCTCGCGATTTCGCCGTCCTTCGGGCCGGCTGCCGGGAAGCCTTGCTTGCCTTCGATACTTTGCGGCTCATAGGCAACCGAGCCGCAGTTGAAGTTTTCGATCTTCCCCGACTTCGCGCTGCACAGCAGGCCGCGCGACGGCGGCTCGGACAGGTAGCCATGCGCGAATGCGGCCTGGGCGAAGAACATCGACGCGCAGGCAACGAGCGGCGACAGGGTAAAGAGGGTCTTTTTCGCAGTTCGGGTTCTCATCTGATTTCGTTTGGTTGAAAGTTGGTCAGGGTTGGCTTCGTTCGACGGATCGCGTTCGAACGTCCGGAATGGCGTGACGCATGTTCTGCTGACGAAACGCTGAGTGAAGTATCGGCAAGCGTCTTTCGATCGAGAATCTTCCTCAACGATCTCTAAACGATTCCCTGCCGAGTCATCCGCAGTCCTGACATAGGCATGTCCCGCGCTGACCGGCCCGCGTTTAGATTGCATTGAGATTCGTTGCCGCCCCGCCATCCACGAAGAAAAATGCGCTGGCATTCGCGACACTTTTTTCAACACCAGGATGGATGGCTATCAAATTGAATTCGAAGAAACCGACTCTTGATCTCGTGGTTCGACGCCGCTCGCTGCGCCGCACGCACATCGCCTATGCGGCACTCGCCGCGGCCAGCGCACTCAGCTTTGCCAACGCCGCATTCGCCGCACCCGGCAAACCCAGCCTCAAACAGTACGAAATCACCTCGCAGCCGCACGGCTTCGTCGAAATCGACATGCAGAAGGCAGGCGTCGCGCCGTACAAGGACATCGTCAAGCTGAACAAGAAGGTCGACGTACCGCTGCCGTTCGACATCTGGAGCAACGGCACCGCGGTGAAGGCGGTCGCGCTGGTCGACGGCGTCGTCGACGCCACGTCCGAAGTGAAGATGACGCCCGGCGGCACCCAGAGCGGCCAGGTGGTCGCGAACGTGAAGACGCCCGGCGTGAAGAAGATGCAGGTGCGCGTGATCGACGCGAACGGCGCGGCGACCGACAGCGCCCCGCTCGACGTGGTCGTGTTCGACACGATTCCGGAGCTCGCCGACGACCTGCCGAACAACGCGAGCAAGAACCACAAGCCGTACGCGAACACGTCCGGCTCGGTGGTCGGCACGTACTTCGCGACCTGGTCGATCTACGACCGCAAGTTCAACGTCGACAACGTGCCGGTCGAGAACCTCACGCACATGCTGTACGGCTTCATCCCGATCTGCGGCGGCGCGGACGTGAACGCCTCGCTCGCGAAGGACCTGCCGGGCTCGTTCAACACGCTTCAGCAGAGCTGCAAGGGCCTGCCCGACTTCAGCGTCGCGATCCACGACACCTACGGTGAAATGGCCAAGGCATTGCCGGGCCAGACCGCGAACTCGAAGCTCAAGGGCGTGCTCGGCCAGATGATGGCCGCGAAGAAACGCAACCCGAACATGAAGATCCTGCCGTCGATCGGCGGCTGGACGCTGTCCGATCCGTTCTTCAAGTTGCATGACCCGGCGAAGCGCAAGGTGTTCGTCGACTCGACCGAGCAGCTGCTGCGCACGTGGAAGTTCTTCGACGGTGTCGACATCGACTGGGAATTCCCCGGCGGCAAGGGCGTGAACCCGTCGCTCGGCGATCCGGTGAAGGACGGCCCGCTGTACGTGACGCTGATGAAGGAACTGCGGCAGATGCTCGACAAGCTGTCGCAGGAAACCGGCCGGACGTACGAACTGACGTCGGCGATCGGCGCGGGCAAGGACAAGATCGACGTGGTGAACTACAAGGAAGCCACGAAGTACATGGACTACATCTTCGACATGACGTACGACTTCTACGGTGCGTTCAGCCTGAAGGAACTCGGCCACCAGACCGCGCTGTATGCCCCGGGCTGGAAGCCGGACACCGCGTACACGACGCACAATTCGATCAAGGCGCTGCTCGCGCAGGGCGTCGATCCGAAGAAGCTCGTGGTCGGCGCAGCGGCCTACGCCCGCGGCTGGACCGGCGTACACGGCTATGCCGACGGCAATCCGTTCACCGGCACGGCGACGGGTGCGCACAAGGGTCAGTGGGAGCCGGGCATCCTCGACTACAAGAAACTCAAGGCGGAGATGATCGGGCCGAACAACGCCGGCATCAACGGCTACGAGTACCACTACGACCAGACGGCCGAAGCACCGTACGTATTCAACAAGAGCACCGGCGAGCTCCTCACCTTCGACGACGAGCGCTCCGTTCTCGCGAAGGGCGACTACGTGCGCGCACACCAGCTGGGCGGCCTGTTCTCGTGGGAAATCGACTCGGACAACGGCGACATCCTGAATGCGATGCACAAGGGCCTCGGCCACGGCAATGAAGGCGGCGGCGCGGAAAACCATCCGCCGATCGCGAACGCCGGAGCCCCCATGACCGTCACCGGGCCGGCGATGGTGACGCTCGACGCGTCGAAGTCGCGCGATCCGGACGGCGACAAGCTGACCTACAAGTGGGAACAGGTCGCCGGCACGCCGCTGCAGCTCGCCAACGCGACGAGCGCGAAGGCAAGCGTCGACATTCCATCGGTCAAGCAGGACACGAAGTACACGTTCCGCGTGACGGTCACCGATCCGGCCGGCCTGAAGGACAGCGCGCAAGTCGTCGTGACCGCCAAGGCCGACACGGCCGTGGAACCGCCGCCGGCGGAAAACCGCCCGCCGGTCGCGCAACTCGGCGGCCCGGCAACGGCTCAGGCCGGCCAGGCTGTCGTGCTGTCGGCCGAGAAATCGACCGATCCGGACGGCGACAAGCTGAGCTTCAAGTGGAACGTCCCGACCGGCATCCAGGCGACGCCGGCCGGCGCGAAGCTGAACTTCAACGCGCCCACGCTCGCGAAGGACCAGTCGTTCACGTTCTCGGTCACGGTCAGCGACGGCAAGCTGTCGAGCACCGCGAAGCACACCGTCCTCGTGAAGGCCAAGGATGCGGGCGGCGGTAACGGCGGCGAAGGCGGCGGCAACGGCGGCAACGGTGGCGGCGAAGGCGGCAAGTACCCGGCGTACAAGGCCGGTACGCAGTACAACGCCGGCGACATCGTGTCGAACCTCGGCAAGCTTTACCAGTGCAAGCCGTTCCCGAACAGCGGCTGGTGCTCGGGCGCGCCGACGGCGTATGAGCCGGGCAAGGGCTTCGCGTGGAACGACGCGTGGACGCTCTACGGTAACGACGGCGGTAACGGCGGCGGCGGTAACGGCGGCGAAGGCGGCGGCGGCGAAGGCGGCGGTGGCGAAAGCGGCGGTGGTAACGGTGGTAACGGTGGTAACGGTGGTAACGGTGGTAACGGTGGTAACGGTGGCAACGGCGGCAACGGCGGCGGCGAAGGTGGCGGCAGCGGTGGCAACCACCCGCAGTACAAGGAAGGCACGAAGTACAACGCGGGCGACATCGTTTCCAATTACGGCAAGCTGTTCCGTTGCAAGCCGTTCCCGTACACCAACTGGTGCTCGATGGCAGCCTGGGCGTACGAGCCGGGCAAGGGCACCGCGTGGGACCAGGCATGGGATGAACACAAGGAGTAATGCCCGGTCCGACCGGCGGCGCCATCGCGGCGCCCCGGTCAATCCGAACCCGCGTCTTCCGACGCACAACGGCTGATGCCGATATCGCCCTCGCCTCGCGCGAGGGCGTTTTCGTTTGGGTTTAGGTTGGCGGATTGGCATCCGCAACGCTGCGGACGGTTGTGAAGGTGCGGGCGATGCACAAGGAATGCGCGGACCGCAAACGCCACCGCCAGGGCCGACGTCGCCCCGGTGTCATCGCATCATGTCGATGGCTTCCTCGACCTTTCCGCTGTTTCGCGTCCGTGGTCGCATCGCGCCTGCGGGATCGAAGTCCGGCTTGACGGCAGGTCCGCGTCGGAAGACGACACGCGGCGCCCGTGCCTTCGTCCCTCGTGCCGACGTGGCAAGCCATCGCCGCACTGTCCGTTATCGCGCGGTTCTCGGCGACGAGCCTCCATCCGCAAGTCTCGTCAGGTCGGCACCGCCCCGGGACGGCGCGATCGTCACGCAGTCCGAAGCACCGACAGGCACGCCCGTCTCGTCATCCGCCGTGTCGCGCCACTCGCCGGGCCAGAACGCAAAAAAGCCGGGCCCTTGTGCGATACAGGGCCCGGCTTTCCATCCATCCGGTTCAATCTCTACCCGACCTCGACGAAGCTGGCGGCCGCGCTACCGTTGCGGCCCGGCACGGCTCACGCGTCTTCGAGCGCTTCCGCAGCGGTTCTCGGCAAGCGCACGATGAAGCGGCTGCCCTGCCCCGGCGTCGACGTCACGTCGATCGAGCCGCCATGGCGCACGACCACGGCCTTCACGAACGGCAAGCCGAGGCCAACGCCGCGGCTGGCGTCGCGGTGCGAGCCGTCGACCTGAAAGAACGGCTCGAACAGGCGCGGCAGCGCGTCGGCGGGGATGCCGATCCCCTGATCCTGCACCGTCATCGTCACCTGCCGATCGTCGGCAGCGATCCACACGTCGACCACCGTCTCCTCGTCCGAGTACTTGATCGCGTTGTCGAGCAGATTGGTCAACGCACGCAGCAGCATGTCGCGATTGCCGGACACGAACACGTCGTCGCCCTCGTAATGCGGGCCTTCGACGCGGATTCGCTTCGCATTCGCGCTGTGCCACAGATGATCGACCGCTTCCGTCGCCAGATCGTTGGCGGACACGGCCACGTAGGCACGGGTGTCGAGATGCTCGGCGCGCGACAACTGCGTGAAATCCTGTGCGACGCGCAGGCTGTAGTCCACCAGCTTGTGCAGGTCCGTCAGGAAATCCTCGTCGGTCGCGCCGTCGGCGCGGTTGCGCTCCTCGAGCAGCGACAGCACGGTCGACAGCGGATTGCGCAGGTCGTGCGCCATGTGTCGCAGCGTCAGCCGGTCGCTTTCGACCGCGGCCTTGATGTTGTGGATGTCGACGAAGCAGATCATGCTCGCCGTGGAACGATGCTGCTCGCCGTCGCCGAACGGTGTCACCATCATCATCTGCGTGCGCCCGTTCAGCGTCAGCTCCGCCGAGTGAATCTTGCCGCTCGCCTTCGCGATCTGCACTTCGTCGTGCGCAATCGACAGCACGTGCCGGACGGCCGCGTCGCGGTCACCCTCGGTGTCGAACGTCTCCAGCATCGCGCGGCCGCCCGCGTTGCACAGCAGCAGCCGGCCGTGCTGTTCGACGAAGATCGGATACGGCAACGTCTCGATCATGTCGACATAGGCCGTCTGCCAGGCGCGAATCTGCTGCATCGCGATCTCGACTTCGTCCGCGCTCGGCAGCTCGGCATCGGCGCCCGCCGCGTGCGGCAAGCCGGCGAACGCATGCTTGCCGGCCAGCCGGTGCAGCAGCCCGTATTCCTTCAGCATGAACGTCCGCAGGCTGCCGGCACGCCGCCAGCCGCAGAACGCGAAAATCAGCGCGCACACGGCAAACATCGGCCCGAGCGGCATCCAGTACGACCAATGCACCAGCAGCACCAGCGAGACGGAGACGAACGTGGCCATCCACGCGAGCGCGAATGCGTACATGCGCCAGCCCGGCACCAGCATGCAGATCAGCAGCATTCCCGTCGCGACCGCGACGCTGACGCCAACCTGGATCGCCGCCGGCTCGCGCCGCAGAATGCGGCCATCGAGCAGCGCCTGCGTCACCAGTGCATCGACCTCGACGCGCCGCAGCCGCCCCCCTTCCGACGTCGACAGGTCGTACACCCCGGAAAGGTCCGACATCGCGTCGCCGATGAAGACGATGCGACCGCGCCACGCCGACTCGGGAATGCGCCCTTTCAGCACGTCGACGTATGAATAGCGATCGAGGTCGAAGCGCGCAGGCAGGAACAGCGCGAGCGAACCGGTCTCGACGTGCCCCAGATTCGACACATGGTCCTGCACCTGGTGACGCACGTCCCCGGCCGGCAGCGACGCGCCCGCCACGCGAATCGCCTCCAGCGCCACGTGCGGCAGTTCCGCCTCCGCGTTGTCCGCGTGAATATAAGGCACGATGCCCTGCACCAGATGGTCGCTGCCCAGCATCACGCTGCGCTGGCCGATGGCCGCGGCCGCGGCACGCAACCGCGCCTCGGGCAACAGCACGGTGTCGGCACGCGTGGCCTCCTGCGATACGTGGGCAGGCAGCACGACGTGCCCTTGCCGCGCGATCGCGCCCGCCAGCGGCCGATCGCCGGACGCCGCGCTGAACATCGTCATGTCGAGCACGACACTCGCGGCGGCACCCAGCCGATCGAGCACCTGCGCATGGGACGTGCGCGCATAGCTTTCGCCGCTGCCGAGTTCGGCAATGGTCTTCTTGTCGATCGAGATGACGACGACCTCGTCACGATCCCCGTGATCGACGCCGGTCACCACCAGGTTCCAGTACAAACGGTCGAGCGGCGACAGCAACGCCTCGGCGGTCGGCGTGCAGCTGAGCACTGCCAGCAACACCGCGCCGGCCGTGAGCGGCCATACGGCAGGTCGAACGGATGTTGCAATTTTCAAGACTCGATTGAGCCAGTCAGGCATGGTTTGGTCCACGTTATTGTTTTATTCGCCCGAGTTCGTTGCAGTCGCGCACTTCCTGCATGGTTGCGGCCATGGCCACATTATTCGTCGCGCTCGCGATCCCGCCATGCGACTTGCGCTCAGGCGGCCCCGGGTCCCTCAACAGGCAACCGCACGGCATGCTGCCGCGGGTTCCAATGCCGCCATGTTGCCGGAACTATCTCGATTTTTATTAGGCACCGGGTCCAATTAGACCTTGTCCCATATGGTTTCTATTTCGTTTCGGACTCGTCCGAATATTTACCATTCGGACGGTCGTCAGGACGCGTCGATACCGTGCCGGTGCGACCCGTTCGGGACCTTCGATCCCAGGTGAGTTCGTGCAGACAATGCGGTTGTTTGCCCTGGTGGTTCACCCGTGAAGCGATCCTGCCAAACTTTGATGAACGGCGGGAAATTTCGCAACACGTTTTTCCCGACCGAATGGTTTGCCGACGCGCGTCGAGACGAAGCCGGCGTCGGGCTGAATTTTCGCAGCGAGACTGGCCGGCGCCGGCCAGTGTGTGGCAGACCGTTCGACGTGAACACTTTTCGTCGCTTTCGATGAAATTGTGTTGACAGCCTCTTCGGACACGCTATAATTGCGTTCTTTCGCGATGCAGCAACAAGCGAAACGTGCCCAGGTGGCGGAATTGGTAGACGCACTAGGTTCAGGTCCTAGCGGTGGCAACATCGTGGAGGTTCGAGTCCTCTCCTGGGCACCATCTGTTTTTGAAAAGGTCGGCTTCTAGCCGGCCTTTTTTCATTTCAAGCCCAGGAAGCAAAGCGCCTGCGCGCTTTGCGTGAGGACTCGAAAGGCTGCGCTTGCAAGCGCAGCCGGGGTCGCGCATGTGTGACCGAGTCCTCTCCTGGGCACCATCTGTTTTATAAAAAGGTCGGCTTCTAGCCGGCCTTTTTTCATTTCCGGCGCCGAAAATACGCGTCAATCGCAAGATGGCGTCGCCGCACATGCAAGCGGCTCGCATGCCCACCTCCCCCTCCTTCGCCCGACCGAACAGCGTGCTCAATTATTTTCGTTCGCGACCTGAAATTGTATTGACAGCCCCTTCGGACACGCTATAATTGCGTTCTTTCGCGATGCAGCAACAAGCGAAACGTGCCCAGGTGGCGGAATTGGTAGACGCACTAGGTTCAGGTCCTAGCGGTGGCAACATCGTGGAGGTTCGAGTCCTCTCCTGGGCACCATCTGTTTTATAAAAAGGTCGGCTTCTAGCCGGCCTTTTTTCATTTCCGGCGCCGGAAACACACCTTCCCCATCCCAGAGAGCAAACCAGTCGCTTTGGTTTGCGCACCCGGTGCCAGCGAGCTCCAACGGCAGTGGCAAATTCGGCAACAACCCGGCGCCACACGCTCGTACTCCCCCCTCAAGCACCTGCGCCCGATTTTCTCGATCTCCGCGAACCATCCCCGATTCCGAACACCCCGCACCAACCTCCCGCCCCCACCGAAACCGGGATTTCCCTAGGCTGACACGCCGACGTGCGCGCGGTTAAATAAATCAACGTGATTTATTTAATGCGCTGCCGGATAGCGCACCATGGAAGGAGACGCCATGAGAAGCCCGCACTTCGGCCAGGGAAGCAACTCGGCCAACGTGCGCCGTTACAACGAGCGCCTGCTGCTGAAGACGCTGCGCCGCGCAGGCAGCGCGTCGAAGGCCGACCTCGCCCGCCTCGCGAGCATGACGGGTACGGCAGTCGGCAGCATCATCGCGTCGCTCGCCGATGCGAAGCTGATCGAATTCGCTGGCCGCACCGAAGGCCAGCGCGGCCAGCCGGCCTCGCTGATCCGCCTCGACCCGCGCGGCGCATTCGGCATCGGCGTCCATCTCGACCGCATGCGCATCGAAACGGCGCTCGTCAACTTCGCCGGCGACGTGCTCGGCCGCCGCTCGCACGACACGCTGCTGCCGCCGCCCGCCGACGTGCTCGAGATCGTCCGCCACGACATCGACGCGATGCAGGCGCTGCTCCCCGACCACGAGCGCGCCCGCCTGACCGGTATCGGCGTCGCGCAGCCCTACAACCTCGGTGCGTGGATGCGCGAACTCGGCCTCGCACCCGACACGTTCCGCGCGTGGGAAGACGTCGATTTCGCGGCCGACCTCGGTCGCGCGTTGTCGCTTCCGGTATTCGGCGAAAACGACGGCAACGCAGCCGCGATCGCCGAGCTGTTCTACGGATACGGCCGGCAGTGCGACGACTTCGTCTACCTGTTCATCGGGCCGGCCATCGGCGGCGGCATCGCGATCGACGGCGACTGCCTGCGCGGCGTGACCGGCAATGCAGGCGACATCGCCGTGATTCCCGTGCCGCCGAGCCGGCTGGCTTCCGCGCCGCCCCCACGCGGCCCGTGGGACATCCTGCTCGCGCGCGCGTCGCTGCATGCGCTGGTGCGCCATCTGCGCCATCACGGCGAAACGGTCGACAACCGGGCCGATCTCGAAGCATGCATCGCCCGCGGCCTGCCCGCCGTCGACGAATGGATCGACGATTGCGTCGACGCGCTGGCGCCGGCATTGCGCGCGGTGCTGTGCGTGGTCGACGCGCCGGTGGTCGTGCTCGACGCCGATACCGACGCGGGCCTGCTCGACGCGGTCACGACGCGCCTGCGCGCCGCGCTCGTGGCCACCGCGCCCGAAGCGCGCGGCACGCCGGTGCTCGTACGCGGCACGTTCGGCGCCGACGCCGGTGCGATCGGCGCGGCCACGCTGCCGATGTTCTTCAACTTCTCCCCGCGGGCCGGCATCCTCAAGGGCGCCCGCACCGACTCGCAGGAGGTCAACCATGTCGCGATCTGAGTCGCCCCGTCCGTTGCTCGAGATGCGCGGGATCAGCAAGACGTTCCCGGCCGTGCGCGCGCTCGACAACGTCAGCCTGACCGTCTATCCCGGCGAGATCCATTCGCTGATGGGCGAAAACGGCGCCGGCAAATCGACGCTGATGAAGATCCTGTCGGGCGCCTACCGTGCCGACGCCGGCGGCGAGATCCTGATCGACGGAGCCCGCATCGACATCGACGGCCCGCTTGCCGCGCGCGATGCAGGCGTCGCGGTGATCTACCAGGAACTGTGCCTGTCGCCAAACCTGAGCGTCGCGGAAAACATCTATATCGGCCGCGAACTGCGGCGCGGCAACCGGCGCTGGGGCACGATCGACCGCGCGGCGATGGCGCGCGGCTGCGAGGACGTGCTCGCGCGCCTGGGCGCATCGTTCGGGCCCGACACGCTCGTCGACACGCTGTCGATCGCGGAGCAGCAACTCGTCGAGATCGCACGCGCCGTGCACACCCGGGCGCGCATCCTCGTGATGGACGAGCCGACCACGCCGCTGTCGTCGCGCGAAACCGAGCACCTGTTCCGCCTGATCCGCCAGTTGCGCGAGGAAGGTCTCGCGATCATCTACATCAGCCACCGGATGGCGGAGATCTATGAACTCTCCGACCGCGTGTCGGTGTTGCGCGACGGCGCGTACGTCGGCACGCTCGAACGCGCATCGCTGTCGGCCGAGCGCCTCGTCGCGATGATGGTCGGCCGCGACATCTCAGGCTTCTACAAGAAGGAACACGCACCGTACGACCCCGGCCACCTGCTGCTGTCGGTCCGCGACATCGCCGACGGCGCACGCGTGCGCGGCTGCAGCCTCGACCTGCACGCCGGCGAAGTGCTCGGCATCGCGGGGCTCGTCGGCGCAGGCCGCACCGAACTCGCGCGGCTGATCTTCGGCGCCGAACCACGTGTGCGCGGCGACGTGAAGGTGGGCGAACGCACGTTCGGCGCGCACTCGCCGCGCGACGCGATCGACGCGGGCCTCGTCTACCTGACCGAGGACCGCAAGCGCCAGGGCCTGTTCCTCGACATGAGCGTGCGCGACAACATCAACATCTCGGTCTGCAACCGCGATGCGCGGCTCGGTGCACTCGATCTCGCGCGCGGCGCCGAACGCGCGCGGGACGCCATTGCGTCGCTGTCGATCCGCGTGCCGAACGCGAACGTCAACGTCGGCGCGCTGTCGGGCGGCAACCAGCAGAAAGTGTTGCTGTCGCGCCTGCTCGAAACGAAGCCGCGCGTGCTGATCCTTGACGAGCCGACACGCGGCGTCGACATCGGCGCGAAATCCGAGATCTACCGGATCATCAACGAACTGGCCCGGGCCGGCGTGGGCGTGATCGTGATCTCGAGCGAACTGCCGGAGATCATCGGTGTCGCCGACCGCGTGCTCGTGATGCGCGAAGGCGAGATCGCCGGCGAACTCGGCGGCTACACGCAGACGCCCATCACGCAGGAAGCCATCATCGCGCTCGCCACCGGCTCGCAGGCCGAACTCGCCGACGCGCACTGAGGCTCGCCCTTTTTCATTTCCTTCTTACATCCAGGTTACCGAAATGATCAACCCGACCAAGCAGCGGAACCTCGCTTCCGCGACGGCCCAGCCGGTGGCCACCCGCACGCCGCTGTTGCGCGGCGCCGATCAACGCGCCCGCATGCAATCGCTGATCCGCACCGCCGGCATGCTGCCGGTGCTGCTGGTCCTGTGCATCGGCTTCGGCTTCCTGACCGACGGTTTCTTCACGCTGCAGAACCTGTCGATCGTCACGCAGCAGGCGTCGATCAACATCGTGCTGGCCGCCGGCATGACCTTCGTGATCCTGACGGGCGGCATCGACCTGTCGGTCGGCTCGGTGCTCGCCGCCGCGGCCGTCGCGGCACTGCTCGCATCGACCATCCCGGGCTGGGGCTGGCTCGGCGTGCCGTTCGCGCTCCTCGTCGGCCTCGTGTTCGGCGCGATCAATGGCGGCCTGATCTCGTTCCTGCGCCTGCCGCCGTTCATCGTCACGCTCGGCGCGATGACCGCCGTGCGCGGCGTCGCGCGCCTGATCGGCAACGACACGACCGTGTTCAATCCGCAGTTGCCGTTCGCGTTCATCGGCAACGGCACGATCCTCGGCGTGCCGTGGCTCGTCGTGATCGCGTGCGCGGTGATCGCGATCTCGTGGTTCATCCTGCGCCGCACGGTGCTCGGGATGCGCATCTATTCGGTCGGCGGCAATCCGGAAGCCGCCCGCCTGTCGGGCATCAACGTGCGGGCGATCCAGCTGTTCGTGTATGCGGCGTCGGGGCTGCTCGCCGGTCTCGGCGCGGTGATGTCGGCCGCACGGCTCTATGCGGCCAACGGCCTGCAGCTCGGCCAGTCGTACGAACTCGACGCGATCGCCGCGGTGATCCTCGGCGGCACGAGCTTCGTCGGCGGTGTCGGCTCGATCGTCGGCACGCTGATCGGTGCGCTGATCATCGCGGTGCTGACCAACGGGCTCGTGCTGCTCGGCGTGTCCGACATCTGGCAGTACATCATCAAGGGGCTCGTGATCATCGGCGCCGTCGCGCTCGACCGCTACCGCCAGCGCGATTCGGCGCGTACCTGAGCCCCTGCCCGTCCATTCAACCTGGCGGCGCAGGCCGATCCCTGCGCCCGCCCGCCAAGCCACTTCACGGAGACACCACGACATGTTCAAGCACAAAGCCGCCCTGACCGCCGTCGCCTGCGCACTCGCCTTCGGCGCTTCCGCCGCGCACGCGGCCGACAAGCCGCTCAAATCGATCGGCGTCACGGTCGGGTCGCTCGGTAACCCGTACTTCGTCACGATCGTCAAGGGCGCCGAGGCGCGCGCCAGGCAGATCAACCCGAATGCGAAGGTCACGGCCGTGTCGGCCGACTACGACCTGAACAAGCAGTTCACGCAGATCGACAACTTCATCTCCGCGCACGTCGACATGATCCTGCTCAACGCAACCGATCCGAAGGCGATCGAGCCGGCGGTGAAGAAGGCGCAGGCGGCCGGCATCACGGTCGTCGCGGTCGACGTCGCGGCGGCCGGCGCGAACGCGACCGTGCAGACCAACAACGTGAAGGCCGGCGAGCTGGCATGCGACTACATCGCGAAGAAACTCAACGGCAAGGGCAACGTGATCATCGAGAACGGCCCGCAGGTGTCGGCCGTGATCGATCGCGTCAACGGCTGCAAGACCGTGCTCGCGAAAAGTGCCGGCATCAAGGTGCTGTCGAGCGACCAGGACGGCAAGGGCTCGCGTGAAGGCGGGATGAACGCGATGCAGGGCTACCTGACGCGCTTTCCGAAGCTCGACGCGGTGTTCACGATCAACGACCCGCAGGCGATCGGCAGCGATCTCGCCGCGAAGCAGCTGAACCGCCCGAACATCGTGATCACGTCGGTCGACGGCGCGCCCGATATCGAGGTCGCGCTCAAGTCGAATACGCTCGTGCAGGCGTCGTCGAGCCAGGACCCTTGGGCGATGGCGCAGCAGGCCGTCAACGTCGGCTACGGGATCATGAACGGCCAGAAGCCGGCCAACCCGATGATCCTGATCGAGCCGACGCTCATCACGCGCGACAACGTGAAGAGCTACAAGGGCTGGAGCACCCCGCGCTGATCGCCCCCCGTCCGCCCGAGCAACCGGGCGGTGCCTGGCTGCGTCGCTGCATGCGACGGCCCGCACTGCCCGCCTTTTCAGATCAATCGCTGCATCGCCGCGCACAGCGGCGCGGCACAAGGTTTCGACATGACGACGACGTTTCCCCGCCTGATCGTATTCGGCGAAGCACTGACCGATTTCATCCGCGACGACGACCAGCACTGGCATAGCGTCGCCGGCGGCTCATGCTGGAACGTCGCGCGCGTCGGTGCGCGACTCGGCGTGCCGACGGCCTTCGCCGGCACGGTCAGCCGCGACACCTTCGGTGACGAGCTGATGCGCAAGAGCGCCGACGCGGGGCTCGACCTGCGCTTCATCCGGCAGGTCGATCGCGCGCCGCTGCTCGCGATGGTCGTGTCGAAGCAGCCGCCCCACTACTTCTTCATCGGCGAGAACAGCGCCGATCTCGCGTTCGATCCGGCGGACCTGCCCGCCGGCGCACTCGACGCGGCCGAGATCGTGCACGTCGGCTCGCTCGGCGTCGTGCGCGAGCCGCTGGCGTCGCGCCTGATCGACGTGGCGCAAGCGGCGCGCGCGGCCGGCAAGCGGATCTCGTTCGACCCGAACTTCCGCGCACCGATGGCCGCGCCGTCGTATCGCGACACGCTGCGCCGGCTGGCCGGGCTCGCCGACTGGATCAAGGTATCCGACGAGGATCTGCGCGGGCTGTTTCCCGAACTCGATGAAGCCACCGCGCTCGCCCAACTGCGCACGTGGGCGCCGGACGCCGCGATGCTCGTCACGCGCGGCGCATCCGGCATGCAGCTCCTGCATCGCGACATCGTGCTGTTCCAGCCCGCGTTCCCGACCGAAGTGGCCGACACCGTCGGTTGCGGCGATGCCAGCATCGGCGGCTGGCTCGCGAGCCAGCTCGCGCGTCCCGATGCATCCGCCGCCGAGCATCTGCGCTACGCAGCCGCCTGTGCGGCGGTTGCCTGTGCGCATGCAGGCGCCTATGCGCCGACGGCGGACGAAGTGACCGACATGATCGATCGCTCGGCCGACGCCGCGGTTTCGCCATAGCACTCACCGGCGCGGCGCCCCCGCGCCACGCCGTCACGCGGCGGTCGTGCCGTCGCTGCCGTCCGGCGGCATCCGGGCCTGCAGCAGTTGCAGGCTCTCGTCGACGCTCAGTTCGGACATCGCATCGTCGTGCAGCGTATCGTCGGCCGCGCGGCGCAGCGCATGCAGCGCGTGCACCTTGAGCCGCACGATCGCGAGCCGCAACCCGCGCGCCGTGCATTCGGCCGCGAACGTGCGCAGCGATTCGATCGTCGTGCTGTCGACATCCGGCGTTTCCTCGAGGCTCAGCATCACGGTATGCGCGTCCGGCGCGGCCTTCATCAACGCACGCACGCGGTTCAGCATCCGGTCCGCATTCGCGAAGAACAGTTGCGCCTCGGGCCGCACGATCAGCACGCCGGGCACCGGCTTCGCGTCGGCATGGCTCGCCACGTCGACGAAATCGTGACTGTCGCGCAGCCTGCCGAGCACGCTGACGTTCGGCTCGGACAGCTTGCGCAGCGTCAGCAGCAGGCTCACGCCGATGGCCGCGAGCAACCCGTGCAGCACGCCGAGCACGAGCACCGCGAGCAGCGCGGCGATCACCACGAGGCGATCGCGATGCCAGGCCCAGTACGGCCGGAATACCGACGGATGCAGCGAGTGACTGACCGCGAAGATCACGATCGCCGCGAGCACGGGCTCCGGCGTGCGCGCGAGCTGCGGCAGCAGCAGCCAGACGATCAGCGCGACCACGCCCGCCGCCCACAGGCCGGCAAAGCGCGACTGCGCGCCGGCCGCTTCGTTCGCCGAGGTCGCCGAATAGCCGGCGCCGACCGGCATCCCGTGCAGCAGGCCCGACACGAGGTTCGCGCAGCCGAGCGCGACGAGGTCGCGGTTCGGCGACACGCTGTCGCCATGCTTCAGCGCGAAGTTGCGGATCGATCCGTACGATTCCGCGTACAGGATCAGCATCAGCGCGAACGCAAGCTCGATGGTCTGCATCCACGCGTTGCGGTCGAGGGTCGGCAGGCCGAACTCGATATGCTTGAAATCGATATGGCCGACGATCGCGATCCCGTATCGCTGCCAGTCGATCGCGTAGCCGGCCGCGATCGACAGCACGATCACGACGAGCGTCGCGGGCACGCGCGAGCTGCGCCCGAGCGTGAACAGCAACGCCAGGGCAATGGCGCCGAGCACGACGCTCGCGAGATTCGCATGCGGCGCGCCGGTGATCAGGTCGAGCGCGACATGCGGCGCATCGCTGTGCTGCACGGAGATCGCGAGGATCTTCGGCAACTGCTTGATGACGATCGTCAGCGCGAGGCCGAACGTGAAGCCGCGCAACACCGGCCGTGCGACGAAATCCGACATGCCGCCGAGCCGCGCGGCACCGGCCAGGATGAACAGCACGCCCGTCATCGCGACGAGCGCCGCCGCGAGCGCGAGCTGCGCGGCGAGCGCCATCCCCGATTCCGCGAGCACGGTCGCCGCAAGCACGGCAGCCGACGACGACGTCGACGACACGATCGCGAAGCGGCTGCTGCCGGTGAGCGCATAGACGACGAGCCCCGACAGCAACGCGATGAGACCGGCCTGCGGCGGCAGGTTCGCCAGCCCCGCGTACGCGACCGCCTCGGGGATCAGCAGCCCCGCGATCGACAGGCCGGCCAGCGCATCGAGACCGATGCGTCGCGTGGGCGGCGGCGAGGCCGTGTCGAGCGCGGCGAAATGGTCGGCATGCTGCGGGCCGGCATCGGGGCGGATCGGGGCGGTCGTCATGTGGCGGTCAGGGCTTGACGGCGATGACGCCCGACCAGCCGGGCAGATAGCGTGCATCCTGGTCGTGCGCGCGATGCAGTGCGAGGTCGAGCGCCTTCGCGAAGTTCTTGCGGATCTGGTCGAGCGACACGTGCTGGCGCAGGTAGTCGGCCCACAGGAATTCGCTGAACGGCGTCGCATCCTTCGCATAGCCGCCCGCCGTACGCAGCTCGCCGGCGAGGCTGCGGTACGGATCGTCCACGAGCCCCGTCAGCGCCTTCGGCAGATTCGCGTAGTCACGGCGCGTGCCGTCCGCGCCGAACGGATGCACCCACTGGTTGTGTTCCATCATCCGCCAGAAGATCGTGTCGTCGAGCCACGACAGGTCCTTCAGCAGCATCGCGTTCACGTGTGCCTCGCCTTCCTCGATCAGCGCGAGGCCGAGGTGGTGGTGATCGGTGATGTAGTGCAGCCCGCCCGGGCCGAGCACGGCCGGGAACCAGTGCGATTCGATCGCGGCCTTGCGTGCCCGCTTGTTGAGCGCCTTCCAGTGCTTGCGCTTCGCCTTGACTTCGCGATAGCCGACCGTCATCTGCGTGGGACGCAGTTCTTCCAGCTTGACGGGAATCAGGTGAACATCGTTGCCGAGAGCCATGGTCGTACCCCATGTTGCGAAATTCCGGCAACGATACTCCTGATCACGCGAGCCGTTAATACGTCATGACCTCGATACGCCTGCGGTTGACGATCTCTGACAACCGCCCGACGGACCGCCCACGCACGACGCCGCGCTACGCGCGCAGATCGTTGCGTTCGAGACGATGTCGAATGTAAGGAATGCCATCGTGCACGATGCTCACGCGACGCATCCCGAGCTTGCGCGCGACATTCAGCG
Organism: Burkholderia sp. AU6039; assembly: GCF_002223365.1. Taxonomy (NCBI): domain Bacteria; kingdom Pseudomonadati; phylum Pseudomonadota; class Betaproteobacteria; order Burkholderiales; family Burkholderiaceae; genus Burkholderia; species Burkholderia sp. AU6039. The sequence goes on along the minus strand of NZ_NKFK01000003.1, from coordinate 1,162,664 downwards.
AGCCGCTGTTGGCCTCGGCGATATCGGCGATCACGCGCGGCAGCCGCACGGTGTCGAACGCGTGACGCACGACGGCTGCCGCGGCTTCGCTCGCGATGCCGCGCCCCCACGTCGCACGCACCAGCCGCCAGCCGATCTCGACGTCGCGCGCGCCGTCCGCATAGTCGGGAATCAGCAGGATCCAGCCGATGAACGCATCGGGGGCGGCCTTCTCGAAGATCGACCAGTAGCCGAGGCCCGGCGGATAGTCGCACGTGATCCGGTGCGTGACGAAGCGCCGATGCTCGACGGGATCGTGCCACGGGCCCGCGATGTGCCGCGTGACCTCGGGATCGCGATCCATCGCGAGGCATGCGTCGCGATCGGCCAGCACACGCGGACGCAGCCACAGCCGGGCAGTCTCGAGCACGGGCAGCGTGGCGGCGGAACGTTCGGTCATCGGGACTCCTGATTCGGTGACGATGCGCATCGGGCGCATTACAAAACAGATACAAACAGCCTTCCGGAATGATACAGAGGCCTGTCGCCGGCTTGGTACGACGGCATTGCCATTTCCGAAACAGTTCATTTCCTAGGGATTATTCCCGATTCGACGTTATCGCGCCCCACATCGTCCGGCGCCGCCGCCTACACTCGATCCATGCCCCCGCACCGCGCGCAAGCCGTGCCGGCATCCGCATGCATAACGTGAGCGCGCAAGCCAACGAGGAGACCTCGGACATGAGCTGGACCCGCGAACAACGCAACGTCACGATCGCCGCCTACCTCGGCTGGACACTCGATGCGTTCGATTTCTTCCTGATGGTGTTCGTGCTGAAGGACATCGCCGCCGAATTCGGGTCGACGATTCCCGCCGTCGCGTTCGCGCTCACCCTGACGCTCGCGATGCGCCCGCTCGGCGCACTGATCTTCGGCCGGCTCGCCGATCGCTTCGGCCGCCGCCCGACGCTGATGGTCAACATCGCGTGCTATTCGCTGCTCGAACTCGCATCGGGTTTCGCGCCGAGCCTGACCGCGCTGCTCGTGCTGCGCGCGTTGTTCGGCGTCGCGATGGGCGGCGAATGGGGGGTCGGCTCCGCACTGACGATGGAAACCGTGCCGACCCATGCGCGCGGCTTCGTGTCGGGGCTGCTGCAGGCCGGCTACCCGAGCGGCTACCTGCTCGCGTCCGTCGTGTTCGGCCTGTTCTACCAGTACATCGGCTGGCGCGGCATGTTCATGGTCGGCGTGCTGCCCGCGCTGCTCGTGCTGTACGTGCGCTCGCACGTACCCGAATCGCCGGCATGGAAGCAGATGGAAAAGCGCCCGCGCCCGAGCCTTGGCACCACACTGAAGCAGAACTGGAAGCTCACGATCTACGCGATCGTGCTGATGACAGCGTTCAATTTCTTCTCGCACGGCACGCAGGATCTCTATCCGACGTTCCTGCGCGAACAGCATCACTTCGATCCGCATACCGTGTCGTGGATCACGATCGTGCTGAACATCGGCGCCATCGTCGGCGGCCTGTCGTTCGGCGCGATCTCGGAGCGGATCGGCCGGCGTCGCGCCATCTTCATCGCCGCGTTGATCGCCCTGCCCGTGCTGCCGCTGTGGGCGTTCTCGAGCGGCCCGGTTGCCCTCGCCGCGGGGGCGTTCCTGATGCAGATCTCGGTGCAGGGTGCGTGGGGCGTGATCCCGGTTCACCTGAACGAGATCTCGCCCGACGAGATCCGCGCGACCTTCCCCGGCGTCGTCTACCAGCTCGGCAACCTGCTCGCGTCGGGCAACGCGACGATGCAGGCGTCGCTCGCCGTTTCGCACAACAACAATTACAGCTTCGCGCTCGCGCTCGTGGCCGGCATCGTCGCCGTCGTGATCGCCGTGCTGATCCAGTTCAGCCGCGAGCGGCGCGGCATCGACATGACGCAATCGGTCAATACGCGTAGCACGGTCGGCTGATCCCGCGCATTGCCGCACCGCATCATCACGCGTGCCCCGTCCCGCCGAGGGCACGCGCGATACTTTCCGCATTCGCACATCGAACTAGAGGAATTTGTCCAGATTCCCCGCTTGCCCGCTCGGTGCGCGATTTTTTATCTTAATAAAAACGGCTGTTTGAATCAGACAAACAAATCACCAGTTCGCGGCCGGGCGACCGGCATGGGAGGCGGGACATGGCAGTAAGTCAGGAAGGGCGGCCATCCGCGGGACGGCCGTCCGGGGCACGGTCATCCGGCACGCGGCAGACCGGCGGGACGAAGGCGCGCATCCTCGATGCGGCCGAGGACCTGTTCATCGAGCATGGCTTCGAGGCGATGTCGATGCGCCAGATCACCTCGCGCGCGGCGGTCAACCTCGCCGCGGTCAACTACCACTTCGGCAGCAAGGAAGCGCTGATCCACGCAATGCTGTCGCGCCGGCTCGACCAGCTCAACCAGGAGCGCCTGGGCATCCTCGACCGCTTCGATGCGCAACTCGGCACGCACATCACCTGCGAGCACGTGCTCGGCGCGATGTTCATTCCCGCGCTGAAGGCCTCGCGCAATCCCGAACGCGGCGGGCCCGGCTTCCTGCGCCTGATCGGCCGTGCGTACACCGATCCGTCGCCGTTCGTGCGCAACTTCCTGACCGCGCACTACGCGAGCGTCGCGGGCCGCTTCTTCGACGCGTTCCAGCGCGCATTGCCGCACCTGCCGCGCACGGAGCTCGGCTGGCGGCTGCACTTCGCGATCGGCGCGCTGTCCGGCGCGCTCGCGGGCGCCGAAACGGAAAGCCTGATCGACGAGTTCTCGCAAGGCCGCACGATGAACGACGTGCAGATGATCGCGCGACTGTCGTCGCTGATCGTCGCCGCGCTGAAAGCGCCGATGCCCGACAGCGCGCAACTGTCGATCTTCGCGGCCGTGCTCGACGATGCGGGGGCCAGCGAAGCGTTCGGGCTGCCGCAGTCGGCTGCGCCCGCCGTCGATACGGCGACGCTGCATTCCACGAACTGAGCGCGCGAGGCCACGCGCCGCTTCCTGTTCACGATTTGATTGAAACGCGCGGTCGTGCGGGGCGTCGAGGCGTCCCGTCGATCGACCGTGCGGCACGGGGCACGGGCCGGCGCCGAAGCGCCCGTCCTCGCCGAGAGCAAAGACCGGAGACTCGTCATGTCATCTTCCGCAGCAACCGCAGCGGCCCAGGTTCCGCCGAACACCGACGGCATCTGGTACGCGTCATACCCGCCCGGCGTCCCGCACGAGATCGACGTCACGCAGTACGCATCGCTCGTGCAGTTCTTCGACGAATGCACGAGCCGCTTCGCCGAGCGCGTCGCCTACGTGAGCGCCGGCGCATCGATGACCTATCGCACGCTCGCGCAGAAGGTCGACGCGTTCGCGTCGTACCTGCAAGGCATCGGCATCAAGCCCGGCGACCGCGTCGCGATCATGCTGCCGAACACGTTCCAGTACCCGGTCGCACTGTTCGGCACGCTGAAGGCCGGCGCGATCGTCGTCAACGTCAATCCGCTCTATACCGTGCGCGAACTCGCGCACCAGCTGAAGGACAGCGGCGCGCAGACGATCGTCGTATTCGAGAACTTCGCGCGCACGCTACAGGACGCGCTGCCGGAAACGCAGGTGAAGAACATCGTCGTCACCGCGCTCGGCGACCTGCTCGCCGACGGCTTCAACGCGAAAGGACGCCTGATCAATTTCGTGCTGAAGCACGTGAAGAAGCTCGTGCCGGCCTACCACCTGCCGCAGGCCATCCGGTTGCGCTCGGCGCTTGCGCTCGGGGCCCGCGGCAAGCCGCAGCCGGTGCCGATCACGCGCGACGACCTCGCGTTCCTGCAGTACACGGGCGGCACCACCGGCGTCGCGAAAGGCGCGATGCTCACGCACGGCAACCTGATCGCGAACCTGCTGCAGGCGAAGGCCTGGATCGCCGACCAGGTCTCGGGCGACGTCGAAACCGTGCTCACGCCGCTGCCGCTGTATCACATCTATTCGTTGACGGTGAACGCCTTCATCTTCATGGGCCTCGGCGGCCGCAACATCCTGATCGCGAACCCGCGCGACATGACGATGGTGATGAAGATCATCCGCAACGAGACGTTCACCGGGATCACCGGCATCAACACGCTGTACAACGCGTTCCTCGACAACGAGGAATTCCGCAAGCGCGATTTCTCGAAGCTGAAGCTCGCGATGGCCGGCGGGATGGCGATGCAGCGCGCGGTCGCGGAGCGCTTCCAGCAGGTGACGGGCCGGCCCGTCGTCGAGGGCTACGGCCTGACCGAGTGCTCGCCGATCGTCACGATGAACCCCGTGGACCTGAACGACATGGCCGCGTTCAGCGGTTCGATCGGCCTGCCGGCGCCGTCCACCGTCGTGCGCTTTCGTCGCGAGGACGGCACCTGGGCGCCCGTCGGCGAACCGGGCGAGCTGTGCGTGCGTGGCCCGCAGGTGATGCGCGGCTACTGGCAGCGCCCCGACGAGACGGCCAAGGTGATCGACGCCGACGGCTGGCTCGGCACCGGCGACATCGGCGTGATGGACGAACGCGGCTTCATCCGCCTGATCGACCGCAAGAAGGACATGATCCTCGTGTCGGGCTTCAACGTGTATCCGAACGAGATCGAGGAAGTGCTGGTGATGCATCCGGGCATCAGCGAAGCCGCGGCGATCGGCATTCCCGACGAGGTGCAGGGCGAACGGATCAAGGTGTTCGTCGTGCGCCGCGACCCGGCGCTGACGGTCGACGACGTGCTCGCGCACTGCCGCAAGAACCTGACCGGCTACAAGATGCCCAAATTCGTCGAGTTCCGCGACGCGCTGCCGCAGACGAACGTCGGCAAGATCCTGCGCCGTGCATTGCGCGACGAGGAACTCGCCAAAATCAAGGCCGCGAAGCAAGGCTGAACGATCCATCGCCCCGGGAGACGCCGTCGATGAACGAAGGAAAGAAGCGCCACGCGCAGCATGCCGCCGCCGTGGCAGTCGCGTGCATGCTGTCGCTCGCCCAGACTGGCCTGCATGCGCAGGAAGCGGCCAGCGCGGTGAGCGCGGCGCAGGAGGTCGCCCTGCCGGCCGATCTCGCGAAAGTCACCCGCGAACCGGTCGCGCAACAGGCGCGCTGGCTACGCACGGCCGCGCAGCGCGGCACGCTCGCGCAACTCGATGACGCGACGCTCACCGCGCTCTTCAAGGCGCTCGATCCGCTCGCCGTGCCGCTCTATATCCGCAATGGTCCCAACGGCTATCCGTCCTACCAGTTCACGATGGTGCGCCAGGAACGCATCAGCGGAAAATGGTCCGATACGCCCGACCGCATGCTCGTGAAGACCACCCGCGAGCCGCTGCGCGTCTATGCGAAATGGCTGCCGGGCGGCGCGCACGCCGGACAGGAGACCATCTACGACACGACGCAGCGCAAGGACGAGATGTACGGCCACCTCGGCGGCCTGCTCGGCAAGATTCCGCTGTGGACGGCCATTGATGGTGCACTCGCGCGCGCCCAGTCGAATCACCAGGTGAAGGATCTCGGCACCGAATTCATCACGAACCTGTACCTGACCGAAGGGAAGAAATATCTGGAAGCCGGCGTGCAGCGGCCGACCAATGTGGAAGCCAGAACGATCAACGGCGTGCGCGTGGTTACGCTCACCTACGAAACACCGACCGGCCGGCCGCAGTTCTACGCGAAGAAGGAAGTTTTGGGGCTCGACCTGCACGCGCCCTATTTCCGGACCGTCGAGTCGTATGACAACGACGGCAAGATCTTCGAGCGGATCGTCATCGAGAAAATCGCACCGGCGACGCTCGACGATACCGCATTCGACCCGAAAAACCCCGACTACGCGTTCTGATGCGCGCCGGCGGGGTGGATCTCGGGCTCAATCGTCATCGTCGTCGCCGTGGTGCCGGTGCCCATGCTTGTAATAGTGCTTGCGCCACTTGCGATAGCGATCGTCGTCGTCATCGCCGTAGTAGCCGTATCCGTAGCCTGGATAGGCGACCACGGCAGGTTGCGGCGCCACATAGACCGGGGCCGGCTCGACATAGACCGGCGCGACCGGTACGCCGATGCCGACCGACAGGTCGACATGCCCCGCCATCGCACTGCCCGAAGCCAGCAACGCCACGCTCCCGACCCACCCTGCCCATCGTCTCTTGTTCATGTTCTGAATCCCTGATATGCCGGCCGGCCCGCCCGGCTCGCGCGACTAAAGTAAACGTCGCGCGCGAACCCAGGTGATACGGCCTTGCGAGAGTCGTAACGCAACGTAACGAAATGGCATTAGCCGTTTGGCCGAATCGCGAAAATGCGCTGGAACGTCTATAGTGGGTTACGGTTCGACACAATCACGACTTCGCGCTCCCCGATCGAACAGGGTAGAATCCCGCCAAACACCTTGTGGACGAACACGCCACACACACGCACAACATATTCTCTGACGCAGGCTCCTGCCGCACCTCAATGGCCAATCCCGCAGAATCCCATCCGCAAAACGACTTCATCAATTCGGCGCGCAAGGAACGTAAGCGCGTTGAAATCTATCTCGTCAACGGCATTCGTCTGACGGGGTGCATCGAGTCGTTCGACCAGTACCTGGTGATGCTGCGCACCCCCGTGGGTCTGCAAGGCATCTACAAGCGCGCGATTTCCACGATCCAGCTCGACACGGGCGGCTCGCGCCCGGGCGGCAGCGGCCCCCGCGGGCCGCGCACCGGCGGGCGCCCCGGCGGCCGTGAAGGCGGCGGTCACAGCCCGTACGGCTCGCACGGCGGCCCGCGTGAATCGCGCGGCGACGGCGGCTACGGCTCCCGCGAACCGCGTGAAGGCTATGGCTCGCGCGAACCGCGCGAGGGTTACGGCTCGCGTGAGCCGCGCGAAGGCTACGGTGCCCCGCGCGAACCCCGTGAACCGCGCGAAAGCTACGGCGCACCGCGCGACACCGGCGACGCATCCGGCAACGCCTCGTCGTCGGATTCCCGCGGCGGCAGCGGGCCGGTCATCGTGACGCGCCGCCGGCGAATCGTGCCGGACGGCCAGTAAAGCAAAAGGGCAAGCCAACCGGCTTGCCCTTTTTACTGGTGCCGCCGGCGCGGCATGTCGCCGCACCGCCGCCGGGTTCAGCGTGCCGTCGTCGGCAGGCCTGCATCGGCCTCACGCTGCAACGAACGCACCTGCTGCTGCAACGCGCGCAGTTGCGACTGAAGCTCGGCCTGCTGCGCCTGCAAGGCGGCCGTCTCGTTGCGTACGCTCTTCTGGCGATCCGCGACCGCCGCCTGCTGCTGGCGGGCGATCGAGATATCCGCCTGCAGACGCCGCGCGCGATCCTGCGTGACCTCGATCTGCTTGTCCATTTGCGCCTTCTGCGATTCCAGCTTCGCCGCCCGCAGTTCGTTCACGGCCAGCCGCTCCGCCTGGCGCGAGAAATCGCGATAGATCGCTTCCGCACGCGTTTCGTCGTAAGTCTTGATGACGCGCCAGAACGCCTTCTGCTGGAACAGCGCGACGAAGTACGCACCGTCCTTCACGTTGAACAGCAGGCTCGCGCCGTAGCTGCCGTTGTAGCTCGTGCGCATTTCCGTCAGCGAGTGCGCCTGGATCTGGCGCTGCAAGTCGTCGACCGTGCTCGGCCCCGTCGACTCGCCCGCCTGCGGCTGCAGCGACGTCTGCGAATCGATCACCGGAATCGCCGCCACCGGCGCCGATGCCTGCTGTACGACGGGCGAACCGCTGTCCGCCAGACTTTGCGCGTATGCGCCCTGCATGCCTCCCGCCAGGGCGAACAATACGCACGCCCTTCCCAACCCCGTCATATGGCTCATGAAGTTCTATTCCCGCCCGAGTCGTTGTAATTCAGCGCGATTTTATCTCATTAATTACTCACTTTCGCGGGTCTCGGGCTCCTCGTCGAAGATCTGGTATTTGCGCATTTTTTCCCACAGGACCTTGCGGCTGATGCCGAGTTGCTGGGCCGTATCCTGACGCCGCCAGCCGTTTGCGTCGAGCGCCGCAATGACGCGGTTGCGCTCGTTCATGTCCCACTTGCTGCGATCGACGAACACCTCGGCCGCACTCTCCGCCGGGACCGGCTGGGCCGAACTGCGCGCGTGCGCGATCAGCCGCTGCAGCCGCGCGGCATCCCACCCGCCCGTCTGCCGCACCGTCACGCCGACACGCTCGGCGAGGTTGCGCAGTTCACGCACGTTGCCGGGGAAATAGCTGTCCGCGACGGAATCCGTCAGCCAGTACGGCAGATCGGACAACTGAGCGAGCCGCTCCTCGCCGACGACCTGCGCGACGAATGACTTGAACAGCGCGATCTTGTCGACGGCGCCGCGCTCCTCCAGCGACGGAATGCTCAGCTCGATCACCGCGAGCCGGTAGTAGAGATCGGCGCGGAACAGGCCATCCTTCACGAGCTGCGGCAGCTTCTTGTTGCTCGCCGCGACCAGGCGGAAATCGACCTTGACCGGCGACGTCGCGCCGACGCGCAGCACCGCGCCGTCCTCGAGCACGCGCAGCAGCTTGACCTGCTGGTACAGCGGCAGATCGCCGACTTCGTCGAGGAACAGCGTGCCGCCGCCCGCCTGCTCGAAATAGCCTTTATGCGCAACAACCGCGCCCGTGAACGATCCCTTCGCATGACCGAAGAACAGCGATTCGAACAGGCCGTCGGGAATCGCACCGCAGTTCACGGGCACGAATTCGCCATGCCGGTAGCGCGAATGTTTTTCGTGCAGCAGTTGCGCGATGCGCTCCTTGCCGACGCCGGTTTCGCCGTGCAGCAACACGTTGGTGTCGCAATCGGCGAACGTATCGACTTCGTGCAGCAGGGCCTGCATCGATTCCGAGTGCGCGACGAGTTCGGTCGGATGCGACGTTTCGGCCGTATGCGCCCGTAGCTGCGTGACGAGCTTGCCGATCATCCCGCGCAGTTCGGCACACGTGAAGTCGAGCGGCAGGATGTGCGAATACTCGGGCGGATACTGCGACGCGTCGTGATCGCGCGCCGCGCCGACCCAGACGACCGGCATGCCGATGTTGGCCTGCCAGTCGCGCAGGAACGCGGCGCCGATTTCGATCATCGTCACGCTGATGATCGCCAGCGACGGCCGCAAGGCGGCGCGCTCGGGCGAGATCTCCGCGTTGTCGGCGCGGATCACTTCGACGTCGAAGCTCGCCATGCACCGGGCGACGCGGTCGACAATGTCCGCCTTGCCTTCCCAGACGTACAGGTCGAGCTCTTCGATTGCGGGCGTGGTTCTCATCGGGTGGTCTTGCTTCTCTAATTGCTGACTGTTTGCGCGACGCCGCAGGTCAGCGACATCTGATGCACCGTGGCGGCACCGAGCTGGACACCGAGCAAGTCCAGCAACGGGTCGATGATACCGTCGAGCGCGGTCAAAAGCGGGCTCAGAACGGTGGTCAGTACCGACAGCAGTGACGAAATGAAATCCGGCGGGATCGTGACGGTGACGATCCCGAACAGCAGGCTCACGGTCGGCGTGATCTGGGCCGCTTTCAGGCCTGCCAGCGCGTTGTTCACGGCCGAACCCAGCGCGTTCGTATTGGTTGTCCAGTAGTACGACGGATCGCTGCCGCCGCGCCCGTAGAACGTATTGGTTGCGGGGCTGCCGGCCAGATTTACCGACACGTTGGAAACGGTCGCGGACACCTCGACGGCGCCGGCCAGAACCAGCACGTCGAGCACCTTGGCCGGCGTCGAGCAACTGTAGTTCGCCGGCAGGTTCAGCAGATTGCCGGCCGTGAGCGGCGGCTGGCCGATGCAGAGATTGGCGACGCTCGGCTGCGCGGTGATCGTCGCGGAATTCGGCGATGTCAGGCAGTTGGTCGACAGCAGCGTCGCACTGCCGGCACCCAGTTGCACGTAAAGCGGCAGATACACGTTCGCGGACACCATGACCGGCAGCGGATTCACGCCCAGGTTGACGACGAGATACAGGCCGACCTGCGCGTTCGTCGCAACCGTCCGCCACGCACCGTTCTTGTCCTTCCCGCCTTCGCCGACCGCAATGGTCGGCGGGCTGATGACCTGCGCCTGCAACTGGACGATCGAAACCGAGTTGCCGTTCGGCAGCGTTAGCGGCACGTTGGCGCCGATCACCACGCCCGGCTTGCCGGCCTGCGAGATCTGCGCCATCGCCATCACGAGATCGAGCACGTTCACGGTCGCGTCGGCCGCCGCCTGCGTGTTCGCGAGGCCGAGCGTCAGCAGCGACGTCGCGCCCTGACCGGTCAGGCTGGCGACCTTGAGCGCCGTGTTGCTGAGCAGGTTCAGGTTGGCGAGGGTGGTCAGTGCGCCGGTTGCGCTGGTCTGCAGCGTCGTACCCAGCGTGGTCGTCTTGTTGACGGCCGCCACCATCGCGTTGAGCAAGGTGCCGACCGACGCGTTGGCATTGACCAGCCCGCCGATCGTACCGTTGCCGACCGACAGCGACTGCAGCGCGACGGCGATGTCGCCGAGCTTGACGTTCGCACAGGCGAGCCCCTGGTAGGACACGAGATTGAGGTTCAGCGGCGTGCCGCCCTGCCCCTGCAACAGCGAGCCCAGCAGCGCGTTCACCAGGCCGGGGTTCCCGCTCGGCGCGCCCGAGCAGCCGACGCCGCCCACCGCGGCCAGCGTCGCGCCGATCGAGAAGGTATCGATGTTGGTTGCCTTCGCGGTCGACGTGGCGGTCACGGTGCGGGTCGGCCCGAAGAAGAAATACGGCAGCGTCTTGGAGACCGTCACCCGCACGGCATTCAACTGCGTCGCGAGCGGCACCGTCGATTTCGACGAATAGAACGAACTCGCCGTCCCGGTCGCCGACGGCGCCCAATAACCGCATTCGGCCGCCAGCGACGTGGTGCCGCTGCCGTCCAGCGTGAAGCCGTTCGTCGTGGCGTTGCTCGTGGCCACGGAGGTCACGTTCGCACACGTGTCGTCCAGCTTCTGAACCGCGGCGAGCGCAGCAAGATCGGCCACGCGCTGCATGTCGCGGCGCGTGAAAAAGACGTTGCCGATATCGACCGAACCGAGAATCACCATCGACAGCAGGATCCACACGGCCGCCGTGACGACGACCGAACCCCGCTGCCGCCGCGGCGACGCGCGACCGGGTCCGGCCATCCGGTTCGATGCATGTCGAGCAGTGCTCATCGAAGCTCCGCTCAATACGATTGCGATGAACCCTGCCCGCCGGACGATCCGTTGCCGTTAGCGTTGACCGGCGACCCCATCGATTCCGGAATCTTGTGCTTGAACGATTCGAGATAGCGCTGATAGGACAGCGACGCGGTATCGCCCAGTGCCGGCAACGCCGGCCCGGCCGCACGTCCGTCACGCTGGAATGCCAGCAGTGCGTTCGTTGCATGACCGATTTCCGACGCGTCGGGCGCCGGCTGATCGCTATACGCCGCGGTAGCGGCCCCCATGAGCACGAGAAGCGCGACACCCTGGCACACGCGTGCCACGCGACCGGGATTCTTGTTGTTCGTCATGTCAGTTCTCCCCAATGCCTTTTTTCATTGTGCAAACCGCTGCAGCAGCGGCGCAGTCGGATCGAATCCCTGGATGTTCGCCACCGGGGACGGACGCTTCGCGACATCCGAGCCCGACACGTCGACCACGCTCCCCGAACCGATCGGCGTGGAAACCGACGCCGAAGCCGGCGCCTGGGACGCGCGACGCCACGTGCGTGCCGCCGCGGTGATCCTCGTCGCGTCGTTGCGGATGTCGTTGCGAACGTCCGCCGACAGCTTCTGCTGCGCCATCAGCTTCTGCGCATCGTGGGTGCGGCCGGATGCGAGCAGGTACAGCACCAGGTTGCTGATGATCTTCGGATTGCTCTGATCGAGCTCCGCGGCCTTCATCAATGGAATGCGCGCCCCCTCGACATCGCCGCTGCGCAGCTTCGCGTAGGCGAGGTCCGAAAGCGTCGACGCATCGGTCGGCGCCAGCACGGTGGCCTGCGACAGCGCCTGCGCGGCGCGCGGAAAATCGCCCGCGCCGCCGGCAATCAGCCCGAGACCGCGATAGCCGCGCGCGGCGAGCGTCGTGTTGAGCAGTTGCGTATACACCGCGGCGCTCGCGGCGGGCTGGTCCGTCATGCGCAAGGCATCGGCGCGCAGCAGGATCGTCTGCGGCGATGCGCCGTACTGTTTTTCGTATGCGTCGATATGCGCCAGCGACGCGTAATACAGCCCTTGCGACTGCATCCGCTCGATCAGGCCGAGATACATGCCAGGCGTATCCGGCGCCGCCTGCTTCTGCGCCGCCGCGTCCATCAGCGCCGCGCGCTCGGCCTGCGGACCGACGCCGTACCCGCTTTCCTTGAACGCCGAGCATGCGCCGAGCAGGCCCACCATCGCCAGCACGCCGGCCACTTTCATGATTTCATCGATGCGTCTCATCTTGCTTCCTTGGCTTTCCGGCATCAGGGCTGCGCCTGGCTCAGCGCGCGCAACACCGAGATCATTCCCGGCCCGGCCGTCACGATCAGCAGCGCCGGCAGCAACGTCAGGATCATCACGCCCGTCATCTTCACCGTCAGCTTGCCGATCCGTTCGCGCAGCATCGCGCGGCGCGCCTCGCGCAACCGGTCACCGAACTGCTTGAGCGGCTCCTGTACCGCGCCGCCGTGTTTGTCGACCTGGATCAGCAACCGCACGATCGCACGCAGATCCTCGTTCTCGAAACCGGACGACAGCCGCTGCAGCGATTGCTCGCGCGTCCGGCCGGCAGCGAATTGCCGCTGGGCGATTTCCATTTCCAGCGACAGCACGGGCATCATTCCCTTGAAGTCGTTCGTCAGGACCTGGATGCTCTGATCGAGCGACAATCCGACACCCTGCAGCAAGCGAAGCATGTCGACCAGCAGCGGCAGTTCGTCGATTACCGATTGCCGGCGCTGTGCCGCACGACGTCGCAGGTAGAGCTTCGGCAACATGAAGCCGGTGACGAGCGCGATGCCCCCGCCGGCCCGCCATTGCGCGCCGGTCAGGTGCGAGCCCATCAGCACGAGGAAAAGCAACGGCACGACGATCGCGCAGGCGAGCCGTGCGCTCAGGAACAGCCCGCGGGTACGCGTGTCGGCGTAGCCGCACTGCTCCAGCAACAGCCGATCTTCGTCGGCGACGAGATACCGGCCCAGACGGGTGTCGAGCAGGCGCGTCCCGACCATCGACAGGCGGTCCAGCCATTGCACGACGAACGACGGCCTGGCTCCGGCATCGCGCCCGACCGGATTCGGCCGGGATTCATCGGACTGCTGGGCGGCCCGTGCGCCCGCTGCCTCGAGCGTCGCGGTGCGCCGCTCGAGCGCGCTGGCCAGCGTGCGATCGCTGCGCGTCTGCGCCCCCGCGCGGCGCACCGCGAGCCATGCCAGCAGCACGACGCCGAGTGCGCCGAGAGCCAGTGCGAGCGAACCGAGTTGATTGGCGGTCATGCCGTCACCTGAGTTTGGCCATGTGGTACAACCAGATCCCGCCCGCGAACTGCAGCATGAAGGCGACGAACAACAGCTGACGTCCCGTGTAGTCGTTCCACATCGACTGGAGATAGAGCGGATTCGTCGCGATCACGAAACTGCCGATCGCAATCGGCAACATGACCAGCACCCACGCGGACAACCGCGTCTCCGACGACATCGCCGCCAGCTCCCGCTCGGCCTGCTCGAGGTCGCGCATGAACGTCGACATCCGGTCGAGCATGACATCGGCGCGGCCGCCGTACCGGACCGAGAGCCGCAGCACCGAACCGACCAGTTCGAACTCCTTGGTCTGATAGACGCTCGCGATATGCCCCATCGCACGGTCGATCTCGACCCCCGTGCGCAACATCCGCGATACGTGGTCCAGACACCCGCGCAACGGCGCCTCCGTCGTCAGCAGCGCAGCCTGGAACGCCGCCGGCACGCTGTTGCCGAGCGTGACGAGACGCACGATGCCGTCGAGGAACGACGGCAACTGGCGCACGATCGTCAGGCGCCGCCGCTGAATGCGGGACACGAGCCAGAACACGAGCAGCGACGCGCCGCACACGAGCGCGGCGATGCAAGCGAGCCAGCCGCCCCGGTTACCGGCCAGGAGCCCGACCGCGGCCAATCCCAGTAGCGCGAGAAGCGCCTTGCCGCGGGCATCCTCGATCCCTGCACGACTCGCCAGGTTGGCGAGGTATTCCGTCGCGATCTCGCGCCAGTGTGCCCAGCGCGAAGCCGGCGCGGCGGATTGCGCGCGCGCCGCGCCGGGCGCGGGCGCGACGTTCGGCGCCGGCCGCGCGTCGCGCTGAATCGCACCCGCCGCCCGCGCGGCCGGCTCGATGCGGCTATCGATGAAGCGCTGCACGTCGGCGCGGCCGCGTTTCGCCTCGCCATGCCGCCACAGCATCAACGCGGCGGCCACGCAAAGCAGTGCCATGGCAAGCGCGCCGGCCATCAGGCTATACATTGAAGCCCCCGCCCCCGCGACCGAATCCGCCGCCGAAACCACCACCGCCGCCGCTACCGCCGAAGCCGGCAGCCTGCAGTGACTGGCGGAAGCGTGCGAGCTTCGGCGAATGCGGATGAATGCCGAGCGACTCCCAGTTGTCGACCTCTTCGCCCTCGGGCGTCACGCGCGCCTCGTAGCGATACAGTTCCTGGGTCGCGATGATGTTGTCCGACAGCCCGGTCACTTCGGTGATCGAAAGAATCCGGCGCCGGCCGTTCGACAGCCGGCCGATCTGCACGATGAAGTCGATGGCATTTGCGATCTGCCGGCGCAGGCTCGATTCCGTTCCCTGGAAACCCGCGAAACCGGCCAGCATCTCGAGGCGATACAGACACTCGCGCGGCGAACTCGCGTGGACGGTACCCATCGATCCGTCGTGCCCCGTATTCATCGCCTGCAGCATCTCGAGCACCTCGCCGCCGCGCACTTCGCCGACGATGATGCGATCCGGCCGCATCCGCAGCGTATTGCGCAGCAGGTCGCGGATCGTCACGACGCCGTTGCCGTCGAAGCCGCCCGGGCGGCTTTCGAGACGCACGACATGGGGGTGATTCAGCGAAAGCTCGGCCGTGTCCTCGATCGTCACGACCCGCTCGTGCTCGGGAATGTAAAACGCGAGCGCGTTGAGCAGCGACGTCTTGCCG
The DNA here is from genome assembly GCF_002223365.1 of Burkholderia sp. AU6039. NCBI lineage: Bacteria > Pseudomonadati > Pseudomonadota > Betaproteobacteria > Burkholderiales > Burkholderiaceae > Burkholderia > Burkholderia sp. AU6039. The sequence continues at coordinate 1,147,548 of NZ_NKFK01000003.1, read as the reverse complement.
GAGCTCGTGCCGCCCGACACGAGGATGTTGCAGCGCGCCTCGACCGCCGCTTCCAGCAACGTACCGATTTCCGTATTGAACGTGCCGTTGGCGAGCAGGTCCGCCGGTTTCAGCGGGTCCTTGCGGAATTTCCGGATCGAGACGACCGGCCCGTCGATCGACAGCGGCTCGATCACGACATTGACGCGCCCGCCGTCCGGCAGCCGCGCGTCGACCATCGGATTCGATTCATCGAGACGTCGGCCGATCGGCGCGAGGATGCGGCGCACGATCCGCAGCAGGTGCGCGTTGTCGGTGAAACGGATCGGCAGCTTCGCCAGGATGCCGTGGCGCGACACGTAGATGTCGTTGTAGCCGTTGATCAGGATGTCCTCGACGTGCGGATCGGCGAGCAGGTCCTCGATCGGACCGAATCCGGCGAGCTCTTTCGTCAGCGCCTCCGCAATCGCCCTGACCTCTGTCTCGTTCAGGGGAATGCGCCGCAGACGCACGAAGCTGTCGATTTCCAGATCGACGAACTGGTTGATCGCCTGGCGCGACCAACGGCCGAATTCGGCGCCGAGTTCCTCGATGCGCGTCAGCAGATGCTCGTGCGCGGCATTCTTGATGTCGTGAAACTGCTGCGACTGGGAGAACGGCGCTGCGCCGTCGGCAAATTGGATGTCGTGTGCCATCGCTTACGATCGCCTGGACGAAGGTTGAATGAAACGCTTCAGGGCGGACAAGCCCAATGCGGTGCGCTGGCCCGCGGAAACCGGGCCGGCCAGTCGATCTGCGAGCGGCTCGAGGGCACGCACATACGGATCGCGTTCGGCCGTATCGACGATCAGCCGCCCCTGGTTGGCCGCCTGGCCGATTGCCACGCGACGCGCCGGCAGCGTCGCCAGGTGCGAAATGCCGAGCCGTTCCGCGATCTGGGCCGGCGTCAGGCTCAGCGTCGCGTCGTACTGGTTGACGACGAGACGAATCTTGCCGATGTCGACGCCCGCATCGCGCAGCCCTTCCAGCAGGTCGACCGCCGAGACGATCGAGGCGACGCCCTGGTCGCACACGAGCCACGCCTCGTCGGCCACCGCCGTGATCTGCGCAACGAATTCATGGTTCGTGAATCCGCCGAGATCGATGATCTGCTGATCGAAGAACGCGCGCAGCCGGTTCAACAGCCCCACGCATGCGGCGTACGACACGTCGCGCAGGTCGGCGAGATTGGGCGGCAACGTGGTCAACGCGACGCCGCTCGCGTGGCGCGTCAGCGCGGTATTGACGAACGTCCGGTCGATGCGCCGCAGGTTGCGCACGGCTTCGACGAAATGGAATTCGCAGCGTGTGTTGAGGAACAGCGCACTGTCGCCCGCGGGAAGCCCGAGATCGACCAGCGCCGTCTGCCGCGCGTGAGGCGCTGCGACGCCGAATGCAGGCGTGCCGCCTTCCGGGTCGGCCGAACCCATCCGCTTGTGCAGCCACACGGACAGATTCGAGGCGAGCGTGCTGACGCCCATCCCCGCGCGTGCGCCGAGCAACGCGACGACTTTGCCGTGCCGGTTGGCCGGCTCGGTGCCGGTATGCTCCAGCAACCCGCGGGTGATCCGCAACGCATCCTCTGCACTACCGGACACGTCGATGAAATCGCGTACGCCGGCCCGCAGTGCGGCCAGCGCGCTTTCCGGCTCCGAGAGCGTGCCGAGCGCGACGACCGGCAGGCCCGGATGGGCCAGCCGTACGGCAGCCGCGGCAGCGCTCGCCGCGCTGTGCGCACGGGAAAAATCGATGAAGACGATCGCTGGATTGAGCCCCGTGATGCGCTGGCTCAGCGCGCCCGGTTCGAGCGACAAGGCTTCCACCGTGCCGGCCGACACGAGTGTCTCCCCCAGCCAGCGGGCATGCTCGTCCTGCTGCGAGGCGCACACGAAATAATCGGTCACGGCAGGCTCAGCCAACGATAGGGTTCTCGCGTTCATGTTGAACACCCCCGGTTACATATCGCGCGACATCTCGTCCCGCATTCATTTCGAAAATCCGGGCGCCGCATCGGGTGATGCGATACCGCCAAGATACGACCGCCACACCGGACCATCGCGCTGTTCGGACAGTTCGCCCGGCGTGGTCGGCAACGGCGCGCCCTTCGCGATCGGCGCAACGAGATGCGGCGTCACGATGATCACCAGTTCCTTGTCGTTCTGCTGATAGTTCAGCGACTTGAAGAAGGCGCCGATGATCGGCAGGTCGCCCAGGACCGGCACCTTGTTGATGTTCGACATCGTTTCGCGGTCGATCAGGCCGCCAATCACGAAGCTTTCCCCGTCGCCGAGCTCGACCGTGGTGTCGGCGCGCCGAGTCGTGATCGCCGGCACCGAGACGCTGTTGATCGTGACGCCATGCTGGAAGTCGAGCTGGCTCGATTCGGGCGCCACCTTGAGTGCGATGCGCCGCTGGCTCAGCACGGTCGGCGTCAGGGTCAGGCCGACGCCGTACTGCTTCCAGTCGATCGCCGTCGAGCCGAGCGCCTGCGGCACCGGCACGGGAATTTCGCCGCCGGCGAGAAAGCTGGCGCTTTGCCCGGACAACGCCACGAGGGTCGGCTGCGCGAGCACACGGGCCAGATTGTTCGCCTCGAGAATCGAAATATTGCCGAAGATGCCGCGCCCCGCCGAATTCACCACCAGGTTGAACGCGGACGCGATCGGAATGCCCCCCGTCGCCTGGAATGCCCCCGTCCCCCCGCCGGTCACCGACTGGAGACCGCCCGGCGAAAATGCGCCGAAAGCGAATCCGTTGCTCTGCTTGAAGAAATTCAGCCCCGCTTCCTTCAGCACCGAACGGCTGAATTCGACGACCCGGACGTCGACTTGCACGACGTTCCGATTGCCGACCGTCGACGCATCGATCACCGCCGCATCCTTGCCGCCCATCCGCTTGCCGACGGCAACTGCCCGCTCGTGCGCGTCAAGCGACGCTGCCGCGCCCGACACGACTGCCGCACCGCCATACGCCCTCACGGACGGTCCCGCACCGTCCAGCACGGCCTGTGCGGCTGCATCGACGACATTGACGTTCCACACGGTCGGCTCGTCGCGACCGCGCTCCCACAGCATCACATTCGTCGAACCCGGTGCCTTCGCAACCAGCAGCACATTGCCGGCGCGACTGCCCTTCATGACCAGCACGTCGACGACCGACGGATCGCCCACCGCGATCCGCTGCAGCGTGCGGCCGGTAGCGACCTGTCGCTGCGAGCCGACCGCCAGATCGATCGACCCGTTTGTGCCGGCAGCCCCGGACAACACGGCGAAGGTCATGGCCCAGATGGCAATCGCGTATGCAATCAGTTTTTTTGTCATTGTGTCGGAGACCGTCATACGGCCTTCTCCCTTCCGTTACTGCTGTCGATGACCGTGTTTAGGTTGTCAATAAGCGACCGTTTCGGTTCGCCCACCCCGAATCACTTCAATGCTGCTCCCGCCTTCGCGCGCGACGATCGGTGCGCGCGGCGCACGCGCCGGCGCCTGCACGCGGGGCGCATTGCGTGCCCGCCCGCCTGAAAGTTCATCGAGCCACACGCCGGCGGCCGCCTGCCCGGAAGGCGTCAGGTCACCGGCCGTGCGGATCGCGACCGTCTGCGTCGCGACTTCGTCATCGCGCGGATTGCGCAGTGCCAGCGTCAGCCGGCCGCTCGATTCCGCGAGCGTCAGCGCATCGACCTGTGCCGTCGGCACGGCGAGCACGGCGGTCCGTACCGCGCCGCCCGGGCCGCCGCTGCCGTCACGATCGGGCGTCGCGTCGCCGAACGACAGGATCCGCAGCTTCGACATCAGCAATCGCGCCTGTGAATTGGGAATTTCCGAGCCGGTTTGCGCCATCCCCGAGTTGTCGCGCCGCAAATTCAGGAACACGTCGACAAAGTTGCCGGGGCGCAACCGGTTTCCGACCGCATTCGTCTCGTCGACCTTGATGGCCACCGCCCGTTCGCCGGGCGCCACCTGGTTCGCCAGCCCCGACGTCAAGCCGCCCTCGACGACCGGCGCGGCGGCAAGAATGTCGTTCGCCGGAATACGCCCGACGGGCAGCGACGGATCGCTGAAGCCGCCGGTCGGCATCATGGGTGCCGAAGCCAGCTTCAGGGCATCGGCCGGAATCGGTTGACCGGCCGGCAGCAGGCGCGTCGCCACGACCACCGGCACCGTCTGCACCATCGCGACGGCGGGCGCCGCGGCCGGCGGATGGGCCGGCGCGCGGCCGAGCATCCACGCATAGATCCCGAGCAGCACGGCGAGCGCAATCAGCAGCCCGGCGATGATCTTCGTCAAGTTGTTGCCCATGGTGAATGTCGAGTGCCGTAAATGTTGTTATGTCGATATGCGAACGCCGCTTGCACCTGTTACCGCGCGCTGCCCGGCGTCCGTTTCATAAAATGGTTGCCGGGTTGATCTGGACGGTTGCCGTGCCGGTCAACTGCGTCGGCGTAACGAGTCCCAGCAGGGGCAGCGACGGAACCAGCGGGCTGGTCTTGTACGGGTACGTCACCGTGACCGTCACGCAATACATGGTTGCGTCGTAACTGCATGCCCCCGACACCGGCGTCGGAACCTGAACGTTGGCCAGCCACGTCGTGAGCCCGACCGCCGTCGACTGTGCCGCCTTCGCCCGGTCCGTCAGCGCCTGCGCCCCCGACCCGTTGGACTCGTAGACATAATTCAGCGCCGTACGCGCCCCTTCGGTCGCCGCGAGCGTCAAGCCCTGCTGAACGGCGAAGATCAGCCCGTACGTCACGATCGCGTACATGATCAGGAAGAACAGCGGAAACACCAGCGCGAACTCGACCGCCGTCGCCCCGTGCTGACGCCGCCACGACCGCGGCTGGCACTGTCGCTTCATTGCACTCCCCCGGTAACGACGAGATAGGCCAGCCATATCGCTGCAGGCGCGACGAGACAGGCCGCGTACGGCGTCGCCCGTCGCGCACCAAGTGCGAATGTCGGCGAACCGCGCGACCACAGCGCGCCCAGCGGCGTATGGGACAGCGTCATCAGCGCGAGGACATGTATACCGGCCACCAGGCTGGCGACAACCCACAGCCACGGCAGTATCGACAAACCGCACCACGCGCCGAGAACCGCGAACACCTTCACGTCCGCCGCGCCCATCACGCGAAATGCAAAAAGCGGGAAAAAGCTCACGAATCCGACGAGCATGCCGACCAATGCCTGCTCGACTGAAATACCGAACGGATTTGCATTGGCCAATGCACTGGCAAGCGCCGCCAGGAGTCCGACGACGACAAGCGCATTTCGAACAAGCCGAAATCGAATATCACCGGCGGCAACGAGCGTCGCCCAGGCAAAAAAAATGCTGGTGCTGAGAAGATGTGCCATATCGCAATCGACCGACCATGTCGACGTAAGGGCGAGCGGGCCGCGAAAACGGACCGCTCGCCACCCATCGAACTACCGAGGATCAGCCGGTCGGCAACGTATTGGCAATCGTGGTGAACAGCGCCGAGATCTTGGTACCGATAGTGGTGACGCTACCGATGATCAAGGCCGCAATCAGACCCGCAATCAGACCATACTCGATCGCGGTAACCCCGTCTTCTTCCCGAAGGAAGCGAATCATCATTGCTTTCATTTTATTCCTCGTGCCTGTATTTACGTTCTTTGGCCTTTTATACGTATACGTCCCCGCATATCTGGCCCTTGCCCCGCGCTGTTCGCCACATCTGCTGTAACGACAACCGGGTGCGCTTTCTTTATAGATTGCCCCGAGGGGCATGGCTCAACATTTGATGCAAGTTAACATTCGCGATAGTGACCCTCCTCGAACGTTGTGTACCGAACCGTACATTTCCTTACATCTGCTCCGGATTCTATCTCCGATCCTATTTAACTTCCAACCTCTTTTAACGGCTTGGATAGAAAAAAATGACCAGGAGCACAACGTATTTGTACGGCGTTTCGGTACGACTTACACATAGGATTTACGATAGGTTAGATGTGCACACCTAATCCACCAGTAAAACAATTGCCTCGTCCACCAAGCCTGCGCGGCCCCCACGTTACGCCGCACGCGTAACGCCAATGTTGTGACGTTACGTTACGAAACGCGCGAAACCGTTCTCATTCGTCTGTCCTTAAACAGATTCAACAATCTTTCAATTTCCATAACCTCCTTTTCCGACAAGGAATTGCCCCGTTTAAAACCTGTTGTCGAACCGTCGAGCATCGAAATGGCACGACAGTTGCAGAGTAGTCCGCGCACCACTCAACACAACGAAGTTCACAACACATTTTTAATGCGAGGACGAAATGGACATTAAGGTTATCCCTCATGGCGTGTTCCGGACGACTCTGATCGCGGCCACCGTTTCAGCCATGCTTTCCCTCTCCGCGTGCGGCGGTTCCGGCTCCATCAGCCAGGGTCTCGGCGGCGGCTCGAGCTCGGGCGGCGGCGATACGATCTCCACCTCCGGCACGAGCGGTACTTCGGGCACGAGCGGCACCAGCGGTACCTCGGGCACCAGCGGTACGTCCGGTACGAGCGGTACGTCCGGCACCAGCGGCACCTCGGGCACGAGCGGCACCTCCGGCACCTCCGGCACCTCCGGCACCAGCGGTACGTCGGGCACGAGCGGCACCTCGGGGGTGTCGTCAAACGCAGTGGGAACTGTCCTCGCAAGCAGCAGCAACATCCTCACGAGTGCCGGCGGGACCGTCTCCGGCCTCGGCTCCGTCATCGCCAACCAGTCGCTGCCGGGTGTCAACCCGGCGACCACGCAAGCCGCGGGCGGCATCGTGCAGAGCGTTGGCGGCGCCGTGACCGCACTCGGCAACGGCCTTGGCAACGGTCTCGGCCAGCTTGGCGCGACGAAGGATCCGCTCGGCACCACGCTCGCCAGCACGGGCGGCGTGGTCAACCAGCTCGGCGGCGCGGTCACGCAGACGGGCAACCTGGTCTCGAGCCTCGGCAGCGGTCCGCTGACGCCGCTCGCACCGGTCACGGGCGCCGTCGGCGGCCTCGTGTCGACGCTCGGCGGCGCCGTATCGAACGGCGGCACCACCCTCACCAACGCACTGTCGACCGGCCCGATCCAGCAAGTCACGCAGACGGTCAGCTCGGCCATCACGCCGATCACGACGATGGTCGGCCAGACGACCCAGACGATCGGCACCGCGACCGGCCTCGGCGCGCCCGTCAACACGCTGCTCGGCACGGTCGGCAACGGCCTGAACCAGGCCGGCGCCCTGCTCGCGTCGGCGGGCGGCAACCCTGTCACGACCGGCCTTGGCAACACGGTCTCGTCGACGGGCAACACCGTGAAGGCCGTCGGCGGCCTGCTCACGGGCGGCAGCGGCGGCGTGACCAACCCGCTCGCCCCGGTTACCGGCCTCGTCTCCACGGTCACGGGTGCACTTGGCGGCGCAGCAGGCGGCGGCAGCGGCCCGCTCGCTCCGGTCACCGGCCTTGTCTCCACGGTCACGGGCGCACTCGGCGGCGCAGCAGGCGGCAGCGGCGGCCCGCTCGCCCCGGTCACCGGCCTCGTCTCCACGGTCACGGGCGCACTCGGCGGCGCAGCAGGCGGCAGCGGCGGCCCGCTCGCCCCGGTCACCGGCCTCGTCTCGACGGTCACGGGCGCACTCGGCGGCGCCACGGGCGGCACGAGCGGTGGCCCGCTCGCCCCGGTCACCGGCCTCGTCTCGACGGTCACGGGCGCACTCGGCGGCGCCACGGGCGGCACGAGCGGTGGCCCGCTCGCCCCGGTCACGGGTCTCCTCGGCGCGGTCACGGGCGCACTCGGCGGCGCGACGGGCGGTGCAGGCGGCAGCAGCCCGCTTGCTCCGGTGACGAACGTCGTGTCCACGGTGACCAGCACGGTCGGCGCACCGGCATTGACCGGCGGTACGGGCGCCGTCACGAACTCGGGTTCGTCGTCGAATCCGCTCGCGCCCGTCACGTCGCTGATCGGCGGCCTGCTCGGCGGCACGCACGGCAAGTAAACCAAGATCCATCAATCGACAAGACAGCGAGGAGTCCATCATGTCCCAGCAACGTTCTCTCACGACAGCCGCCCTGCGCCAGTGGCGCGCGCCCCTCACGGCCTTCGCCGCCGCCTGCCTGCTGGCCGCCTGCGGCGGCGGTGGCGTCAGCTCGCCGCCGACCAGCAGCAACGACAATAACAACCCGAGCACGAGCGGTACGCCAGGCACGAGCGGCACCAGCGGTACGTCCACCGGCACCAAGGGCGTGGTCAGCACGGTCGGCCAGACGGCCACCGACCTCGGCAGCACGGTCGGCAACATCAGCGTGCCGGGCCTCGGCGACGGCGTGACGAAGGGTGTCGGCAGCACGCTCTCCAGCACTGGCACGATCGTCGGCGCCGCCGCCGATGCGGTGAGCAACGGGCTGGGACAGATCGGCACGACCAAGGATCCGGTCGGCACGACCGTCGCGGGCCTCGGCAACGTGGTCGGCGCGACGAGCAACACGGTGTCCGGCCTGAGCTCGACGGTCAAGGCGCTTGGCACCGGCCAACTCGCGCCGCTCGCGCCCGTCACGACGCCGGTCGGCACCGTGCTCGACACGGTGGCCAACGGCTTGACGGCTGCCGGCACGACGATCGGCTCGACGCTGTCGTCGGGCGCCGTGCAGCAGGTCACGCAACCGCTCAGCTCGGCAATCACGCCGCTCGTGATCACCGCCGGCCAGGTCACGCAACAGGTCGGCACGACGACCGGCCTCGGCCAACCCGTCTCGGGCCTGCTCGGCCAGGTCGGCGGCGCGATCAGCTCGGCCGGCAAGCAGGTGGGCGGCACGTCGAGCCAGCCGCTCGTCGGCGACGTCGGTCAGCTCGTCACTGCGGTCGGCAACACCGTGACCAACGCGGGTGGCCTCGTCAACCCGAACGGCCCGAACGGCGCGGCACCGATCCCCGGCCTGATCACGAGCCTCGTCGGCGGCTCGACGGCGACCGTACAAAACGGCACGTCGTCGGGTTCCGGCTCGACGAATCCGCTCGGCGGCCTGCTGTCGGGTCTCGGCTCGACGCCGCTCGGCTCGCTCACGGGCGCACTCGGCGGCGCGACCGGCGGTTCGGGCAGCAGCCCGCTCGCGCCGGTCACCGGCCTAGTCTCCACCGTCACCGGCGCACTGAGCGGTGCGGCGGGCGGCAGCGGCGGCCCGCTCGCCCCCGTCACGAATCTCGTGTCGACGGTCACGGGCACGCTCGGTGGCGCAACGGGTGGCGCAGGCAGTGCAAACCCTCTCGCGCCTGTCACCGGTTTGCTGAATACTGTCACCGGAGCAGCGGGCGGCGCAGCAGGATCCGGGGGATCGAGCCCGCTCGCACCGGTCACGTCGCTGGTTGGCGGCGTCACGGGTACGGCAACGTCGGGCGGCGGCTCGACGGGGCTGCTGGCTCCGGTAACGGGGTTGCTGGGTACGCTGGGTAGCGTTGGCAAGTAAGGAGGACGGTCGCACCTTCGCAGCCGGAGCGGATGGCGCGGCCGTACAAACACAACCGGCATTGCGGCACGCGGCGCGCGGCACCCTGGTGTCGCGCGCCGGCATTACAAAGAAGACGAAGAGCAAGGCCAACGAGGAAGAACAATGAAATCCAGACTCGACAGATGGATGATGCTGCTCGCCATCGCGGCAGCAGGCACGGCACATGCACAAACGCGCGTCGGCGGTAACCCGCTCGACTCCCTGCCCCAGATCAATGCGCCGAAAACCGGCCCGAACGTGACCGTGCAGGTCGCACCGCAAGCGCCGCAATTGCAGGAGTTGCTGTCGCGCCACCTGACGCCGACCACATTCCAGGTCGAAGGCGTGAAGTCCATTCCGTTCGACGAGATCTCGCGCCGCTTCACCCCGCTCGTCGGCAAGGACATCACGATCGGCGAGCTGATCGAAACCGCCAACGGCGTGACGAAGCTGTACCAGGATCGCGGCTTCGCGCTGTCGTTCGCGTTCGTCCCGGCGCAGACGTTCGAGAACGGCGTCGTGCGCATCACGGTTGTCGAAGGCTATGTATCGGACGTCAAGGTCACCGGCAAGCCCGGCGCGATGGAATCGAAGATTCGCGCAATCGCCGCGCATATCACTGCCGATCGCCCGCTGCGGCGCGCGACGTTCGAACGCTACGTGAACACCTTCGGCCTGTTGCCCGGCCTCACGGTCAAGGCGAACGTACCGCCGCCGCAAACCACCGACGGTGCCACGACGCTCGAACTCGCGGTCGACCGCAAGCCGTTCAACGTCAGCACCGGTATCGACTTCAACCACCCGGGCGTCCAGGGACTCATCACCGCGACCGAAAACGGCCTCACGTCGTTCGGCGAGCAACTGAGCATTTCCGCGCTGGCGCCGCCGGGGCGCGACAAGCAAACTTATTTCGCATTCAGCGGCGCGGTACCCGTGGGCAGCAGCGGCCTGATCACGCGCCTCGACGCGAGTACCTATCGCGGCAAGCCGACGGACAATCCTGGCTTGCCGTCGTACATCCAACGTACGGTCAAGAACGAGAAGCTCGGTCTTTCGGCATCCTATCCGATACTGCTGAACAACCAGCGCAGCCTGCTCGGCACGGTATCGGGCTACGCAGCGCACAACGAGGACAATTACCAGAACCAGATCACCGGCGCGACCCTCAACAATCGGTCGCAGGTTCGCGTGCTGCAACTGCAGCTCGACTACACGAACGTCCAGCCGAAGCAAGTGCGAAAGTTGAGCGTCAACGTGGCCAAGGCGTTCGACATCCTCGGCGCGTCGAAGTCTCAGACCGCCCAGGCCAACGGCTCGACGATCACGTACGCCGACCCGACCTCACTGACCTTCGTCCGTACCGGCGCGACCTTCACGCAAACCAACGAGTGGCCGTTCCGGATCGGCACGTCGGTTTCGCTGACCGGGCAATACAGCCCCGACTCGCTGCCGACGTCCGAGCAGATCTCGTTCGGCTCGACGCGTTACGCGCTCGGCTATCAGCCGGGCGAAGCGTCGGGTGACTCGGGATGGGGGATGTCGCTGGAGGTCAACCGCGGCTTCACGCCGGGCTGGACGTACATGAAATCCATTACGCCGTACATCGCCTATGACATGGCGCGCGTGTATCTGCACGCAGGCACACCGTCGCCGAACCGCATGTCGTCGGTCGGTATCGGCGTGCGTTTCACCGACAGCCGCTTCTACAGCCTCGACCTGAACGTCGCGAAGCCGGTGGGTGACGCACCCGTCGAAAGCGCGTCACGCAGCCCGCGCATCAACGCCGCATTCTCATATCAGCTCAACTGATCGGTCACCAAACAGCCCGCACCACGCGGGCTGTTTCGATTAGAGTCCCCTCTATCAAACGTGGCACGCGGTTTCACGTATTCTGGCAAAGCTCGCAACATGCCCGCCCAATGCAGACGGTCGTGCGGGCAAATCGAACACGACATGCAAAACAAGGAGGACGACAATGATTCAACTGACCCGCCCGTTTCGTGCCATCGCCGTCGCCGGCGTACTGCTTGCTTGCGCCGCTCCCACGTTCGCACAGGCAGACAGCCCCATCGGCATGTGGCAGACGATCGACGACAACACGCATCAGCCGAAGGCACTCGTGCAGATCGCCGAGGACGGTGACGGTGCGCTGACCGGCAAGGTCGTGAAGGGCCTCGGCGCGAACGATACGCCCGATCGCCGCTGCACCGCCTGCACGGACGAACGCAAGGATCAGCTCATCAAGGGCATGACGATCATCAAGGCCATGAAGAAGGAAGGCGACCACTGGGACGGCGGCAACATTCTCGACCCGGAGAACGGCAAGGTCTACAAGTGCAAGATGACGCTTGAAGACGGCGGCCAGAAACTCGTCGTGCGCGGTTACATCGGTGTGTCGCTGCTCGGTCGTTCGCAGACCTGGGTTCGCCAGCAGTAATGCGGCTCGCGCTTAAATGCGCGGCGCAATGAAAAAATCGGCCTGCGACGAAGTCGTCAGGCCGATTTTGTTTTGGTGCATGCGTGGCGGGAACTGATGAACATCACGCGGCATGCTTCAGCGCGTCCGACGCATAGATGCCAGGTGCGCGATACGCGGGCGCCGCATTGCTGCGTGCTTCCGCCGCCTTCGATTGCGTGTGCTTGCGCATCCGCGTGGACAACTCGTTGCACAGATTCACGCCTGCGTCGCCATAGAGTTCACGCATGACACTCATCAACGTGCCCGTCTCGTGCCAGACCTTGAAGCGACGATGGCAAGTTTGGTACGACGGGTAACGACGCGGCATGGCCGACCACGTTGCGCCGCTGTAGATCACCCAGAGCACGCCGTTCAGGACGGCACGCGTATTGGCCAACGGGCGGCCGCGCAACTCGGTGCGCGGCTGCATTTCGGGCAGAAGCGACGCAACGCAGCGCCACTCTTGATCGGTCAGATCGCGATACGGTGTCATGGATATCTCCAGCCTTAGTAACCATGACACAACGATATCGGCTCACCTCAACAATGAATATAAGACAAATCCGAAATTACCCTGAGATTGCCTTAATTTGACCGGAATTGACGTTTGAATCCCGTCAATTGCCGGAATTCGCACTCAGGTCAGCGACGTATCGACGATGCGGCGCGGCGTTTCGATGTATTCCTTCGACTGCATCTCGACGATTCGCGAGACCGTGCGTGCAAACTCGTTGGCCATCGGGCCTTCGATGTACAACTGCTCCGCCGGCACCGCCGCGGACATCAGCAGCTTGACCTTGTGGTCGTACAGCACGTCGATGAGCCACGTGAAGCGCCGCGCCTCGGACGCCATCCGCGGCGACATCTGCGGCACTTCGGACAGCACGATCGCGTGGAAGCGGCTCGCCAGCTCGAGATAGTCGTTCTGCGAGCGCGGGCCGCCGCACAGCGTCGCGAAGTCGAACCATACGACGCCGTCCGCCTTGCGCAGTGCCTTCAGTTCGCGCTTCTCGATATGCAGGAGCGGGCTTTCGTCGGGAACGGCAGCGAGCTTCTGGAACGCATGCCGCAATTCGCGATCGGCATCCGCGCCGAGCGGCGTGTGATACATCTTCACCTGCGCGAGCGTGCGCTGGCGATAATCGACGCCCGCGTCGACGTTGAGCACGTCGAGCCTGGACTTGATCAGCGCGATCGCCGGCAGCATGCGGTCGCGATGCAGGCCGTCCGGATACAGGTCGTCGGGATCGTAGTTGGACGTCATCACGAACTGCACGCCGTTGTTGAACAGGCGGTCGAGCAGGCGGTAAAGGATCATCGCATCGGCAATGTCCGACACGTGGAACTCGTCGAAGCAGATCAACCGGTAGCGCTTCGCGATGCGCCGTGCGAGTTCGTCGAGCGGATCGGCCTGCCCTTTCAGTTCCTCGAGCTCACGGTGCACTTCGCGCATGAATTCGTGGAAATGCAGGCGCGTCTTGCGCTGCACGGGCACGACCGCGTAGAAGCTGTCCATCAGGAAGCTCTTGCCGCGACCGACGCCGCCCCACATGTAGACGCCGCGCGGGAGGTCGGGATGATTGATGAGCTTCTTGAATGCGTTCGAGCGGCGCGCCTTGTACTCGACCCACTCGTCGAAACATTGCTGCAGGCGATCGACGGCCGCGCGCTGTGCGGGATCGGACTGATAGCCGCGCGTGGTCAGTTCGCGCGTGTAGTATTCGGTGACGTTCATCGGGCAAACCGGAAAAAACGAAGGCGGGCGGGAATCCCCGCCCGCCTTCGTCATGAGACGGCTGCGCCGGCCGATGGCCGGCCGGCGCTATACCGCGCTCAGCTGTTCAGCGAGCGCTTGTCGACGGCGAGCGCCGCTTCGCGCATCACTTCCGACATCGACGGGTGCGGATGGCAGATGCGGGCGATGTCTTCCGACGCCGCCTTGAATTCCATCGCCACCACGGCTTCCGCGATCAGGTCCGACGCGTTCGCCGCGATCACGTGCACGCCGAGCAGTTCGTCGGTCTTCGCGTCCGCGATCATCTTCACGAAGCCGTCCGGCGCGTTCATGCCGAGCGCGCGGCCGTTGATCGAGAACGGGAACTTGCCCGACTTGATCTCGCGGCCTTCCGCCTTCAGCTGCTGCTCCGTCTTGCCGACCCAAGCGATTTCCGGGTACGTGTAGATCACCCACGGAATGCAGTTGTAGTCGATGTGCGGCTTCTGGCCGTCGATCACTTCCGCGACCAGCACGCCTTCGTCTTCCGCCTTGTGCGCGAGCATCGGGCCACGGACCACGTCGCCGATCGCGTACACGTTCGGCACCGCCGTGCGGCAGTGGTCGTCCACGTCGATGAAGCCGCGCTCGTTCGCCTTCAGGCCGATTGCCTCGAGGCCGAGGTTGTCGGTGTTCGGCACGCGGCCGACCGACACGATCAGGCGGTCGGCGTCGAGCGTCTGCGCGTTGCCGTCCTTGTCCGTGTAAGCGATCGACACGCCGTTCGCGGTCGTCTTCACTTCGCCGATCTTCACGCCGAGGTTGATGTCGAGGCCCTGCTTCTTGAACAGCTTGGCCGCTTCCTTCGCGAGCGCTTCGTCAGCTGCGCCGAGGAAGGCCGGCAGCGCTTCGAGCACCGTCACTTCGGCACCGAGGCGACGCCACACCGAACCGAGCTCGAGGCCGATCACGCCTGCGCCGATCACGGCGAGCTTCTTCGGCACCGAGTCGAACGTCAGCGCACCTTCGTTGTCCGACACGATCTTGTTGTCGACCGGAATGCCCGGCAGGTGACGCGCCTTCGAGCCCGTCGCGATGATCACGTTCTTTGCGGTGACGACTTCGGTTTCACCTTCGCCGCTCACTTCGATCTGCACGCCGGCATCGGTCTTGCCGGTGAACTTGCCATGGCCCTTCAGCCAGGTGATCTTGTTCTTCTTGAACAGGAACTCGATCCCGCTCGTCATCTTCTCGACGATCGCGTCCTTGCGGCCGAGCATCTTCGCGACGTCGATCTTCACGCCGTCAACCGTGATGCCGTGGTCGGCCAGGTGGTGCGACGTGTTCTCGAACTCTTCCGACGATGCGAGCAGCGCCTTCGACGGGATGCAGCCGACGTTCAGGCACGTACCGCCAAGCTTCAGCGCGCCGGCCGGGTTCTTCCACTTCTCGATACAGGCAACCGTCTTGCCGAGCTGCGCGGCACGGATCGCGGCGATGTAGCCGCCGGGGCCGGCGCCGATCACGACGACGTCAAATTCCTTGGACATGACAATCCTTTCTTCTTGTGCAGCCGCACGGGCCGCGCGTGTCGCGCGCCCGTGCGGTGCGGGTCAATGCGGTGAAACTCGGCTTACAGGTCGAGCAGCAGGCGTGCCGGATCTTCCAGCGCATCCTTCATCGCGACGAGCGACAGCACGGCTTCGCGGCCGTCGATGATGCGGTGGTCGTACGACAGCGCGAGGTAGTTGATCGGACGGATCACGATCTGGCCGTTTTCGACGACCGGACGCTCCTTCGTCGCGTGCACGCCGAGGATTGCCGACTGCGGCGGGTTGATGATCGGGGTCGACAGCATCGAGCCGAACACGCCGCCGTTCGAGATCGAGAACGTACCGCCCGTCATTTCCTCGATCGACAGCTTGCCGTCCTTCGCCTTCTGGCCGAACTCGGCGATCTTCTTTTCGATCTCGGCAAGGCTCAGTTGATCCGCGTTGCGCAGGATCGGCACGACGAGGCCGCGCGGCGAGCCGACAGCGATACCGATGTCGAAGTAGCCGTGGTAGACGATGTCGTTACCGTCGATCGACGCGTTCACGAGCGGGAACTTCTTCAGCGCGTGGACGGCCGCCTTCACGAAGAACGACATGAAGCCGAGCTTCACGCCATGTTCCTTCTCGAACTTGTCCTTGTACTTGTTGCGCAGTTCCATGACCGGGGCCATGTTCACTTCGTTGAACGTCGTCAGGATCGCGTTGGTCTGCTGCGACTCGAGCAGACGCTCGGCGATACGCGCACGCAGGCGCGACATCGGCACGCGCTGTTCCGGACGGTCGTTCAGCCAGGTCGCGGCCGATGCCGGCACCTTCACTTCAGGCAGCGACGGCTTCGCAGCGGCGGTCTTCGCCGGTGCGGCAGCCGGTGCGGCCTTCGGTGCGCTGCCTGCTGCCAGCGCGTCGCCCTTCGTGACGCGGCCGTCGCGGCCCGAACCTGCGACGTCGCCCGCCGACAGGCCCTTCTCGGCCAGCAGCTTCGATGCGGCCGGCGATGCGGTGGTCGACGATGCGGCTGCAGCGACCGGCTGTGCTGCGGGTGCGGCTGCAGCAGGCGCTGCTGCCGGCTTGACTTCGGCGGCGCCTGCCGCGGCTTCGGCTGCACCTGCCTTCGCTTCGGTGTCGATCGTTGCGATCAGCTGATCGGCAACGACGGTGTCACCGTCGTTCTGCAGCACTTGCGCGAGCACGCCCGCGGCCGGTGCCGGCACTTCGAGCACGACCTTGTCGGTCTCGAGTTCGATCAGGATTTCGTCTTGAGCAACTGCTTCGCCCGGCTTCTTCTTCCACTGCAGCATGGTGGCTTCCGAAACCGACTCCGAAAGCTGGGGGACTTTGACTTCTACGATAGCCATGTGATTTTCCTGGATGCTTAATCTGGGGTGTGACGAGGTTCGTGCGATTCCTTCGGCCGGTGCGGCGCGCAACGCGCCCGGCGGGCCAAAAGAGACGGGAAAGCGCATGGCGCCTTCCCGTTTCGCTTCCGTCGGTTATTTCGCGATCGATGCGCTCTTCAGGCGGCCGAAAGCACCTTCGATCAGGGCCTTCTGCTGCTCGTAGTGCTTCGCGTAGTAGCCAACCGCCGGCGAGGCCGAAGCCGGACGGCCGCTGTATGCCAGCTTCTGCCCTTCCTTCATGCCTTCCTTCAGATGGTGCTCGACGTAGAACCAGGGGCCCTGGTTCTGCGGCTCGTCCTGCACCCAGACCACTTCAGTCGCGTTCTCGTACTTCTTCATTTCGGCTTCGAACTGCTTGTGCGCGAACGGATACAGCTGCTCGATACGGATGATCGCGACGTCGTTCGCCTTCGCTTCGCGGCGATGCGCGACGAGGTCGTAATACACGCGGCCCGAGCATGCCAGCACGCGCTTGACCTTCTTCGCGTCGATGCCGCCGTCGGTTTCGCCCAGCACCGGCTGGAACGAACCCTTCGCGAGTTCCGACAGGTCCGACACCGCTTCCTTGTGACGCAGCAGCGACTTCGGCGTCGCGACGATCAGCGGCTTGCGGAACAGGCGGATCATCTGGCGACGCAGCAGGTGGAAAATCTGCGCCGGCGTCGTCGGTTGAACGACCTGCATGTTGTGATCCGCGCACAGTTGCAGGAAACGCTCGATACGCGTCGACGAGTGCTCCGGACCCTGGCCTTCGTAGCCGTGCGGCAGCAGCATCGTCAGACCCGACACGCGGCCCCACTTCACTTCGCCCGACGAGATGAACTGGTCGATCACGACCTGTGCGCCGTTGACGAAGTCGCCGAACTGCGCTTCCCACAGCACGAGCGTGTTCGGCTCGGCGGTGGAGTAACCGTATTCGAAGCCCAGCACCGCTTCTTCCGACAGCACCGAGTCGATCACCGTGAACTTCGCCTGGCCTTCCGCGATGTTCTGCAGCGGCACGTACGTGCCGTCGTTCCAGCGCTCGCGGTTCTGGTCGTGCAGCACCGCGTGACGGTGCGTGAACGTGCCGCGGCCCGAGTCCTGGCCGGTCAGGCGCACCGAGTAACCCGATGCGACGAGCGACGCGAACGCGAGGTGTTCGCCCATGCCCCAGTCGAGCGGCTGGTCGCCACGCGCCATGTTGCGGCGGTCGTTGATCACGCGCTCGACGAGCGGGTGGACCTTGAAGTTTTCCGGGACCGTCGTGATGCGTTCGCCGAGGCGCTTCAGTTCCGCGAGCGGCACGGCCGTGTCGGCTGCATCCGTCCACTTGCGGTTCAGGAACGGAACCCAGTCGACCGCGTACTTGCTCTTGTAGTTCGACAGGACCGGGTCGACCGTGTGGTGACCGTCGTCCATCGCCTTGCGGTACGCCTTCACGAAGTTGTCGGCGTCTTCCGCGGTGATCACGCCCTGCTGCACGAGCTTCTCGGCGTACAGCGCACGGGTGCCCGGGTGCTGCGCGATCTTCTTGTACATCAGCGGCTGCGTGACCGCCGGCGTGTCCTGCTCGTTGTGGCCCAGCTTGCGGAAGCAGACGATGTCGATCACGACATCCTTGTGGAACTGCATCCGGTAGTCGATCGCGATCTGGATCGCGAGCACGACAGCTTCCGGATCGTCGCCGTTCACGTGCAGCACCGGCGCTTCGATCATCTTGACGACGTCGGTACAGTACAGCGTCGAGCGCGCATCGCGCGGGTCGGACGTCGTGAAGCCGATCTGGTTGTTGATGACGATGTGCAGCGTGCCGTGCGTGCCGTAGCCGCGCGTCTGCGCGAGGTTCAGCGTTTCCATCACGACGCCCTGGCCAGCGAAGGCCGCGTCACCGTGGATCTGCACCGGCAGCACTTGCAGGCCGTCTTCGTCGCCGCGACGGTCCATCCGCGCCTTCGCGGAACCTTCGACCACCGGGTTCACGATTTCGAGGTGCGACGGGTTGAACGCGAGCGACAGGTGGACCGGGCCGCCTTCCGTCGACACGTCCGACGAGAAGCCCTTGTGGTACTTCACGTCACCGGCCGGCAGGTCGTCGACGTGCTTGCCTTCGAATTCGGCGAACAGGTCGGCCGGCATCTTGCCCAGCGTGTTGACCAGCACGTTCAGACGGCCACGGTGGGCCATGCCGATGATGATTTCCTGCACGCCGCGCTTGCCCGCGTGCTGGACGACTTCGTCCATCGCCGCGATGAAGCTCTCGCCGCCTTCGAGCGAGAAGCGCTTCTGGCCGACGTACTTGGTATGCAGGTAGCGCTCGAGGCCTTCAGCGGCCGTCAGGCGATTCAGGATGTGCTTTTTCTCGTCTGCCGAGAAGTTCGGCGTCGCGCGGGTCGACTCCAGGCGCTCCTGCCACCAGCGCTTCTGTTCCGGGTCGCTGATGTACATGTACTCGGCGCCGATCGTGCCGCAGTACGTGTCGCGCAGACCCTTGACGATGTCACGCAGCGAAGCCTGGTCGAAACCGAAGTACAGGTTGCTTGCGCTGTACGTCTGGTCGAGGTCGCCTTCGGAGAAATCGTAGAACGCGGGTTCGAGCTCGGGAATGGCGGGACGTTCGCGACGCTTCAGGGGATCCAGATTGGCCCATTGCGAGCCGAGGAAGCGATACGCGCTGATGAGGGACTGGACGTGCACCTGCTTGCGTGCCGCAGCCAGGTTGGTCGTGCTTTCGCGCGGGATGAAGGCATTGGCCTTCGCGCGCTCGGCGAACGATTCGACGATCGGAAAATGGGCGACGTCATTGGCATTCGAACCGTCCGTTGCAGGCACATTCTGCAGCGCGTCGAAATACTCTCGCCAGTTCTCCGGCACCGATGCCGGATTGTTGAGGTATGCATCGTACAGTTCTTCAACGTACGAAGCATTGCCGCCGAACAGATAGGAGTTCAGCTGAAACTGCTTCATTACATCTGACATTTTACGCTCACCTTTCTTCGAGCTTCTCGAGAAATAGCGGGTTACTCAACCTTCCGCGACACGGCCTGACCGTTTAGCGGATTGCGAATCAAGTCTTGCTTGGAAGGACCTAAAACTTGCGTGCGCGCAGCATATCACAGAACCGATACCGGAGTTCACGGCGAAATGTGCCTGAAAGCACCGCGCGACGGGGTTTTGCCGGATTGCCACGACCCGCGGGAACAGTGTTTTGCAGACCGCCCGATTGCGCATCGCGCAGATGCAAAAAAGGCTGCCCGCAGGCAGCCTTTTCCGTGATGCAGCAAACGGCCGGAACGCTTAGTCGACCGCGCCTTCGCGGCTCGCGCGGCGACGCTCGTGTTCCTTCAGGAAGCGCTTGCGCAGGCGGATCGATTGCGGCGTCACTTCGACGAGTTCGTCGTCGTCGATGAATTCGACCGCGTATTCCAGCGACATCTGGACCGGCGGCACGAGGCGCACGGCTTCGTCGGTACCCGACGCGCGCACGTTGGTCAGCTGCTTGCCCTTGATCGGGTTCACGACGAGGTCGTTGTCGCGGCTGTGGATACCGATGATCATGCCCTCATAGAGCGCGTCACCCGGCTTCACGAACATGCGGCCGCGATCCTGCAGCTTCCACAGTGCATAGGCCACGGCAGCGCCGTCGTCCTGCGAGATCAGCACGCCGTTGCGGCGCTCGAATACCGAGCCGTCCTTGACCGGTGCGTACGAGTCGAAGATGTGGCTCATCAGGCCCGTGCCGCGCGTGAGCGTCAGGAATTCGCTCTGGAAGCCGATCAGGCCACGTGCCGAGATCTTGTACTCCAGACGCGTGCGGCCGCGGCCGTCCGACGCCATGTCGAGCATCTCGCCCTTGCGGCGGCCGAGCTCTTCCATCACGCCACCCTGATGCTCGTCCTCGACATCGACGGTCAGCAGTTCGTACGGCTCGTGACGCACACCGTCGATTTCCTGCATCACGACGCGCGGACGCGACACGGCCAGCTCGTAGCCTTCACGACGCATGTTCTCGACGAGAATCGTCAGGTGCAGCTCACCACGGCCCGACACTTCGAACACCGTTTCGTCGCCGGTGTCCTTCACGCGCAGCGCGACGTTGTGGTTCAGTTCCTTCATCAGGCGATCGCGGATCTGGCGGCTCGTGACGAACTTGCCTTCGCGGCCGGCGAGCGGCGACGAGTTGACGAGGAAGTTCATCGTCAGCGTCGGCTCGTCGACGGTGATCATCGGCAGCGCTTCCGGCGTATCCACCGCGCAGATCGTTGCGCCGATGCCGACGTCTTCAATACCGTTGATCAGCACGATGTCGCCCGCTTCGGCCGATTCGACCTGCACGCGCTCGAGACCCGTGAACGACAGCACCTGGTTGATCTTGCGGTTCAGCACGTCGCCTTCCGGGCCGAAGCGCATCGCGACCGGCTGGCCCGGCTTGATGCGACCGCGCGTGATGCGGCCGACGCCGATCCGGCCGACGTACGTCGAATAGTCGAGCGACGTGATCTGCAGCTGCAGCGGCGCGTCCGGATCCGCCGGGCGGACCGGCACGTGCTCGAGGACTGCCTCGAACAGCGGGCGCATGTCGCCTTCGCGCGCGGCCGGGTCGAGCGACGCATAGCCGTTCAGGCCCGATGCGTAGACGATCGGGAAATCGAGCTGCTCTTCGGTTGCGCCCAGCTTGTCGAACAGGTCGAAGGTCTGGTTGATGACCCAGTCGATCCGCGCACCCGGACGGTCGATCTTGTTGACGATGACGATCGGCTTCAGGCCGAGCGCGAGCGCCTTCTTCGTGACGAAGCGGGTCTGCGGCATCGGGCCCTCGACCGCGTCGACGAGCAGCAGCACCGAGTCGACCATCGACAGCACGCGCTCCACCTCGCCACCGAAGTCCGCGTGCCCCGGCGTGTCGACGATGTTGATGTGCGTGCCTTCGTACTCGACCGCGCAGTTCTTCGCGAGAATCGTGATCCCGCGCTCTTTTTCGATGTCGTTCGAGTCCATCACCCGTTCGGCAATCTGCTGGTTCTCGCGGAAGGTGCCGGACTGGCGAAGCAGTTGGTCGACGAGCGTGGTCTTGCCGTGGTCGACGTGGGCGATGATGGCGATATTGCGAAGGGCGCGGGTCATAGAAACCTGGAAATCGTTTGAACGCGCAAAAGCGCCCGCTCTCGTTTGTCACGGGCGCGCGCATTGCAGCTTGGAAAGCCACAAATTATAGCACGTGCGGATGTCGCGAGCTGACGGGCACGTTGCGACGCGACACCAGACGGCCGGCACGCCCTCCCCTTGAACCCGCCGGTCGGCCGAAGCCCGCATCATTGGCACGCCCAAAAACCTTATCGGGATAGTGGATTTATGGGACACAAAGCGCGCCCTTTGCCGTTCGATTAACATTTGCCGCGGCAAGCAACTGTGCCTATACTGCTGCCTAGTCAACTATTGCAGCTTCAGGGTTTTATGCCGGATTCTTCTACCCAACCACCCGTCTCGCAGCTGTCTTCATATCAGATGAACGACAGCGTCGGTTATCTGATGTCGCGCGTGAAGTCGGTGATGACCAACCTCGTCACGCAACGCACGCAGGAAGAGCTCGGCATCACGGGCACGCAGGCGAGCATGCTGTTCATGATCGCGGTCGGCAAATGCTCGACGGCCGCCGAGCTCGCGCGCGAGTACGGGATCGACGCGAGCGCGGTCACGCGCCTGCTCGACCGGGTCGAGAAACGCGGCCTGCTGTCCCGCGTGCGCAGCATCGAGGATCGGCGTGTCGTGCGCCTCGAGCTGACCGACGAAGGCCGTGCGCTCGCCGAACGGCTGCCGCCGATTTTCCGCAGCGTGCTCGACCAGGTGCTGGACGGGTTTACGCCGGAAGAAGTCGGGTTCCTGAAGAGCATGCTGCGCCGCATTCTCAGCAACTACTGCGAGACCGCCGGCGGCAGCATCACGTAATAGTTGCCATAACAATTACTTTTGACAGATTAATGTAAGGAAATCCTTGCAGTGTCCATCATTCATTCCGAGTCAGGGATCAGCGCGATGAAATCCACCCCGTTGTCCGTGCGCGCCGGGTCGTGCCGCGCCGCCGTCGCCGCCGCGGTCGCCGCACTGGCGCTGGCGGGCTGCGCGAACTACATCGGCATCAAGAGCGACAAGCAGATCGCCCCCGCGTCGCAATTCGAATCCGCCCAGAGCCTGCCAGCCCAGGGCGGCCAGTGGCCGGCGCTCGACTGGGCCAGCCAGTTCGGCGATCCGCAGTTGCCGAAGCTGATCGACGAAGCCCTGCAGGGCAATCCGTCGATCGCACAGGCGCAGGCGCGCATCGCAAAGGCGTCGTCATACATCGAATCGTCGCGCTCGAACCTGATGCCGAAGGCGGAAGCCAGCTATTCGTGGACGCGCGAGCTGTATTCGTCGAACGCGCTGTTCCCGCCCCCGTACGGCGGCCAGTGGTACAGCGAGAACAACGCGCTCGCGAGCGCGTCGTGGGAGCTCGACCTGTGGGGCAAGAACCGCGAACGCCTGCACACCGCCGTATCGCAGGAAAAGGCGGCCGAAGCCGACATGCAGCAGGCACGCATCACGCTCGCGTCGTCGGTCGCACGCACCTACAACTCGCTCGCGCAACTCTATGCGCTGCGCGATATCGCGCAGCGCGAGATCACCAACCGCGAGACGGTCGGCAAGATCACCGACGGCCGCGTGTCGGCCGGTCTCGACACCAACGTCGAACGCCAGACGGCGCGCGGCAATATCGCAACGACCCAGGCTTCGCTGTCCGATCTCGACGGCCAGATCACGACGGTGCGCTACCAGCTCGCCGCGCTGCTCGGCAAGGGCCCGGACCGCGGGCTGCAGATCGCGGCGCCCGTTGTGAACCCGAGCGGCGAAGTCGCGCTGCCCGGCAACCTGCCGGCCGATCTCGTGTCGCGCCGCCCCGACATCGTCGCCGCGCGCTGGCAGGTCGAAGCCGCGATGCACGACGTGAAGGAAGCGAAGGCCGAGTTCTATCCCGACGTGAACCTCGCGGCCGGCTTCGGCTTCGATGCATTCGGCTGGGGCAAATTCCTGAACTTCGCGAGCCGTCAGGCGCAGTTCGGCCCGGCGATCCACCTGCCGATTTTCGACGCCGGCGCGCTGCGCGCGCAGCTCAAGGGCCGCTACGCGGACTTCGACCTGTCGGTGGCGAACTACAACCAGACGCTGATCAGTGCGCTGAACGACGTCGCGACGCAGGTCGCATCGATCCGCGCGGTCGATCGCCAGATGGGCGATGCGCAACGCGCACTCGACGCATCGACGCGCGCCTATGACCTCGCGGTCATCCGCTACAAGGCCGGCCTGTCGCCGCAGCTGCAGGTGCTGACCGCGGACAGCAACCGCCTCGCGTCAGAGCAGACGGTGACCAACCTGAAGATGCGCCGCCGCGACATGCAGCTCGCGCTGATCAAGGCGCTGGGCGGCGGGTTCGACGCGACCGGCACGCCGCTCGCCGCGCCCGATGCCGACAAGCCGACAAAACAGGCCGCCAACTGATCCGGCGCCACCACTACGCAGACACTCGAAATAACGGACGGAGAAAATCGCCATGAGCGACCAACAAAACGCCGCCAGCGCGCAGCCGCAGAACAACGGCAAGCGCAAACGGATGATGACGCTGCTCGTCGCGGTCATCGTGATCGCGGCCATCGCGTATGGTCTGTACTACTTCCTCGTCGCCCGCTTCCATGAAGGGACCGACGACGCGTACGTGAACGGCAACGTCGTGCAGATCACGCCACAAGTCACCGGTACCGTGATCGCGGTGAAGGCCGACGATACGCAGACCGTCAAGGCCGGCGATCCGCTCGTCGTGCTCGACCCGGCCGACTCGCAAGTCGCGCTGCAGCAGGCCGAAGCCAATCTCGCGCAAACGGTGCGCCAGGTGCGCGGCCTGTTCGTCAACGACGACCAGTACCGCGCGCAAGTCGCGCTGCGCCAGTCCGACCTGTCGAAGGCCGAGGACGACCTCCGCCGCCGCGTGGCCGTCGCGCAGACGGGCGCCGTGTCGCAGGAAGAAATCTCGCACGCTCGCGACGCCGTTCGCGCCGCCCAGGCATCGCTTGACGCCTCGCAGCAACAGCTCGCGTCGAACCGCGCGCTGACCGCGAACACGACCATCGCCTCGCACCCGAACGTGATGGCCGCGGCCGCGAAGGTTCGTGACGCGTACCTGGCGAATGCCCGTAACGTGCTGCCCGCGCCGGTCACCGGCTATGTCGCGAAGCGCTCGGTGCAGGTCGGCCAGCGCGTGTCGCCGGGCACGCCGCTGATGTCGGTGGTGCCGCTGAACGCCGTGTGGGTCGATGCGAACTTCAAGGAAGTCCAGCTCAAGCACATGCGCATCGGCCAGCCGGTCGAACTGACGGCCGACATCTACGGCTCGTCGGCGGTCTACCACGGCAAGGTGGTCGGCTTCTCGGCCGGTACGGGCTCGGCGTTCTCGCTGCTGCCGGCGCAGAACGCGACGGGTAACTGGATCAAGGTCGTGCAGCGCCTGCCGGTGCGGATCGAACTCGATCCGAAGGACCTCGACAAGCACCCGCTGCGCATCGGCCTGTCGATGCAAGTCGACGTGGACATCAAGGACGAACGCGGCGACCAGCTCGTGAACGCGCCGAACACCGTCTACGAGACCAACGTGTTCGCGAAGTACGGCGACGAAGCCGATGCCGAAATCGCCCGCGTCATCGCCGAGAACGCAGGCGGCAACGCACCGGCACCGGCCGCGTCGAAGTCGAATGCCGTCGCGAAAATGATGTAACCGTTCCGACTCCGGAAAAACAACCGACATGGCACAGGCTCCTGTCTCTCACCCGCCCTTGCAGGGCGGGCAACTCGTGATCGGGACGATCGCGGTATCGCTCGCGGTGTTCATGAACGTGCTCGACACGTCCATCGCGAACGTCGCGATCCCGACCATCTCGGGCGACCTCGGCGTGTCGTCCGACCAGGGCACGTGGGTCATCACGTCGTTCGCGGTCGCGAACGCGATCTCGGTGCCGCTGACCGGCTGGCTGACCGACCGCTTCGGGCAGGTGCGCCTGTTCCTCGCGTCGATCATCCTGTTCGTGATTTCGTCGTGGATGTGCGGTCTCTCGCCCAACCTGCCGTTCCTGCTGGGGTCGCGCGTGCTGCAAGGCGCGGTGGCGGGCCCGATGATTCCGCTGTCGCAAGCGCTCCTGCTGTCGAGCTATCCACGCGCCAAGGCACCGATGGCGCTCGCGCTATGGGCGATGACGACGCTGATCGCGCCCGTCGCCGGCCCGATCCTCGGCGGCTGGATCTCGGACAACTACTCGTGGCCGTGGATCTTCTACGTCAACATCCCGGTCGGCATCGCCGCCGCCGCCGCGACGTGGATGATCTATCGCAATCGGGAGTCGGCCGTGCGCCGCGCGCCGATCGACGGCGTGGGCCTCGCGCTGCTGGTCATCTGGGTCGGATCGCTGCAGATCATGCTCGACAAGGGCAAGGATCTCGACTGGTTCGCGTCGACGACCATCATCGTGCTCGCGCTGACCGCCGTCATTGCGTTCGCGTTCTTCGTCATCTGGGAATTGACTGCGGAGCACCCGGTCGTCGACCTGTCGCTGTTCCGCATGCGGAACTTCACCGGCGGCACGGTTGCGCTGTCGATCGGGTACGGTCTGTACTTCGGCAACCTCGTACTGTTGCCGCTGTGGCTGCAGACGCAGATCGGCTACACCGCGACCGACGCCGGTCTCGTGATGGCGCCGGTCGGGCTGTTCGCGATCCTGCTGTCTCCGCTCACCGGGAAGTATCTGCCGCGCACCGATCCGCGCTTCATCTCGACGGCGTCGTTCCTGACGTTTGCGCTGTGCTTCTGGATGCGCTCGCGCTACACGACGGGCGTCGACGAATGGTCGCTGACGCTGCCGACGCTCGTGCAGGGCATCGCGATGGCCGGCTTCTTCATCCCGCTGGTGTCGATCACGCTGTCCGGCCTGCCCGGCCACCGTATTCCCGCGGCATCGGGCCTGTCGAACTTTGTGCGGATCATGTGCGGCGGCATCGGCACGTCGATCTTCCAGACGGCCTGGGACCATCGCAACAACTTCCATCACGCGCAACTGGTCGAGCAGACGAACGTCTACAACCCGACGTTCAACCAGGCCGTCACGCAGATGGGCAACCTCGGGCTGACGCAGGACCAGGCGCACGGGCTGATCAACAACATGGCCACGCAGCAGGCCGCGCAGCTCGGCGTGAACGACCTGTTCTACATCTCGGCGGCGATCTTCGTGCTGCTGATCGGGCTGATCTGGATCACGAAACCCGAGCGCTCGGGCGGCGGCGATGCAGGTGCCGCGGCATCGGCTGCACACTGAACACGCAGCCTGGACGCAAACAAAAAGCCCGGTCGACATCGACCGGGCTTTTTCATTCGAGCGGGAGCGTTCCCGCGGCGGCGTCAGGCCGCCGTGACGACGAGCCGTTCCGGCGCCAGTACGCCGTTCGTCTTGCGCGCCACGCCGAGCAGCCGAGTGGCGTCATAGACGCGCACACGCTCGCCTTCGGCCGCGTCGATCGGATCGAGCGCCGACAGCGGCAGGCGCTGGCCGTGCAGGAACCGTTTCGCGCTGGTTTCATCGAGACGAACCAGCGGAAACGTCGACAGCAACGCGTCGACCGGCTGGAGCCACGCATCGCGCGACGCTTCGTCTGCATCGGACAGCGCATCGAGCGTCACCGCATGCTCGAGCGTCAGCGCGCCGACGCCCGTGCGACGCAGCATCGTCAGATGCGCGCCGCAACCGAGCGCCTCGCCGATATCCTCCGCCAGCGTACGCACGTAAGTGCCCTTGCTGCAGGTCACGCGAAACGTCACGTCAGGCAGGTCGCACGCAAGCAGGTCGAGTGCGAGGATCGTCACGTTGCGGCCCTCGCGCTCGACGGTCTGCCCCGCCCGCGCATATTCGTACAGCGGCTTGCCGTCACGCTTGAGCGCCGAATACATCGGCGGCACCTGCACGATCTCGCCGGTGAAGCGCACGAGTGCGGCTTCCACCGCCGCGTGGTCGCATTCGACGGGCCGCGTCTCGATCACTTCGCCTTCCGCGTCGCCGGTGGCCGTACGCTGACCGAGACGCATCGTCGCCTCGTAGGTCTTGTCCGCTTCGAGCAGATCCTGCGAGAACTTCGTCGCCTCGCCGAAGCACAGCGGCAGCAGGCCGGAAGCCAATGGATCGAGCGTGCCGGTGTGACCGGCTTTTTTCGCGAGCAGCAGACGCTTCGCGCGAATCAGCGCATCGTTACTCGACAGGCCGACCGGCTTGTCGAGCAGGAGGACACCGTCCAGCACGCGCCGGGGCACGCGCGGACGTTGGGGTGCTGCAGTCGTCATAGGCCGGTCGAGCTCAGTCGTCCTTGGCGGCCGAATCGGCCTCGTCGTCGTCCTTCGCGCGCGTCGAGTTCGCTTCCTTGATCAGGCGCGACATTTCCACGGCCTTCTCGATCGTCTGGTCGTAGTGGAAATGCAGCGTCGGCACCGTATGGATGTGCAGGCGCTTGAACAACAGGTTGTGCAAGTGACCCGACGCGTGGTTCAGCGCTTCCTGCGTCTTGTCCGGATCGCCGGTCAACGCGGTGAAGTAGACCTTCGCGTGTGCGTAATCCGGTGTGAGCTCCACGCTCTGGATGGTCACGATGCCGATGCGCGGGTCTTTGACCTCGCGCATGATGAGTTCGGACAGATCGCGCTGAATCTGGTCAGCGATCTGCACGTTGCGATTGGGGGAAGTACGTTTCCTGGACATGATCGATCCGTGATCCGTTTATCAGGATAAAGCGGCGGCCAGTGTTGGCACGCCACCATGAAAATGGGCGGGACAGGCCCAAGCCTGCCCCGCCCATGAGCCGATGCGCGAGGGTTACAGCGTACGCGCGACTTCGGTCACTTCGAAGACTTCGAACTGGTCGCCTTCGACGATGTCGTTGAAGTTCTTCACCGACATACCGCACTCGAAGCCTTGCTTCACTTCCTTCACGTCGTCCTTGAAGCGCTTCAGCGATTCGAGTTCGCCCGTGAAGATCACGACGTTGTTGCGCAGCACGCGCACCGACGACGAGCGCTTGACGACACCGTCCGTCACCATACAGCCGGCGACTGCACCGATCTTCGGTACCTTGAAGACCTGGCGCACCTCGACCATGCCGGTGATGACTTCGCGCTTCTCCGGCGCCAGCATGCCCGACATCGCCGCCTTCACCTCATCCACTGCGTCATAGATGATGTTGTAGTAACGGATGTCGATGCCGTTCGACTCGGCCAGCTTGCGCGCCTGTGCATCTGCACGCGTGTTGAAGCCGATGATAACCGCCTTCGATGCCGTCGCGAGGTTGACGTCGTTTTCGCTGATGCCACCCACCGCGCTGTGCACGATCTGCACGCGCACTTCGTCGGTCGACAGCTTGAGCAGCGATTGCACGAGTGCTTCCTGCGAGCCTTGCACGTCCGCCTTGATGATGAGCGGCAGGTTCTGCACTTCGCCTTCGCCCATCTGCTCGAGCATGCTTTCCAGCTTCGCGGCCTGCTGCTTCGCAAGCTTGACGTCGCGGAACTTGCCCTGGCGGAACAGCGCGATTTCACGCGCCTTGCGCTCGTCCGGCAGCACGATCACTTCTTCGCCCGCACCCGGCACTTCCGACAGACCCTGGATTTCGACCGGGATCGACGGGCCGGCTTCCTTCGTCGGCTTGCCGTTTTCGTCGAGCATCGCGCGCACGCGGCCATAGGCCGTACCCGCCAGCACGACGTCGCCTCGGTTCAGCGTACCGGACTGCACCAGGATCGTCGCGACCGGGCCCTTGCCCTTGTCGAGCTTCGCTTCGATCACGATGCCCTTGGCCGGCGCCTCGACCGGTGCCTTCAGTTCCAGCACTTCGGCTTGCAGCAGCACGTTCTCGAGCAGATCGTCGATACCCGCGCCCGTCTTCGCCGAAACCGGCACGAACGGCGAATCGCCGCCGTACTCTTCCGGCACGACGCCTTCCGCGACCAGCTCCTGCTTGACGCGATCGAGATTCGCGTCCGGCTTGTCGATCTTGTTGATCGCGACGACGATCGGCACACCGCCTGCCTTCGCGTGGGCGATGGCTTCCTTCGTCTGCGGCATCACACCGTCGTCGGCTGCCACCACCAGCACCACGATGTCGGTCGCCTTCGCGCCGCGTGCACGCATTGCCGTGAACGCTTCGTGACCCGGCGTATCGAGGAACGTGATGACGCCGCGCGGCGTTTCGACGTGGTATGCGCCGATATGCTGCGTAATGCCGCCCGCTTCGCCCGCTGCAACCTTCGCGCGGCGGATGTGGTCGAGCAGCGAGGTCTTGCCGTGGTCGACGTGACCCATGACCGTGACGACCGGCGGACGCGGCAGTTGCTCCGCATCGGTACCGGTTTCGCCTTCGACGAGCAGCGCTTCCGGATCGTCCAGCTTCGCGGCAACCGCGCGGTGGCCCAGTTCTTCGACGATGATCATCGCCGTTTCCTGGTCCAGCACCTGGTTGATCGTGACCATCTGGCCCATCTTCATCATCACCTTGATGACTTCGGAGGCCTTGACCGACATCTTGTGCGCGAGGTCGGCAACCGACACGGTTTCCGGCACGTGCACTTCACGAACGATCGGTTCGGTCGGCGCCTGGAACGTCGAGCTGTCCTGGTGACGGCCGCGACCCTTCGGGCCGCCGCGCCAGCCGCGGTCGACACCGCCGCTCGAATCGCCGCGCGTCTTGATACCGC
The DNA here is from genome assembly GCF_002223365.1 of Burkholderia sp. AU6039. NCBI lineage: Bacteria > Pseudomonadati > Pseudomonadota > Betaproteobacteria > Burkholderiales > Burkholderiaceae > Burkholderia > Burkholderia sp. AU6039. The sequence goes on along the minus strand of NZ_NKFK01000003.1, from coordinate 1,117,172 downwards.
GGCGCTTCGACGCGTCGTCCTGCCAGCCGCCCTTGCCCGCGCCCGGCTTCTTGTTGCGGTCGCCCGCGCCTGCCGGCGCAGTCGTAGCCGGCGCTGCCGCACCGGCCGGCTTCTTCACGGCCGGACGCGCCTGCGCACCTTCCGGCTTTGCCGGCTTGTGCAGCGTGCCCTTCGCTTCGGCCGGCTTCGGCGGCTCGACCGGCTTCGGCGGCTCGACTGCCTTGACCACGGCCTTGCGCGGCGTGTTCATCATTTCGCGGATCGCACGCGCCTCGGCTTCTGCCGCTGCACGACGCTTGCTGATCTCTTCCTGCTCGGCGCGCGCCTTGTCCGCCGCCTCGCGGGCAGCGTCTTCAGCCTTCTTCGCCGCTTCGCGCTGAGCCGCACGTTCGGCGGCTGCGCGTGCTTCGTCCTGCGCGGACTGCGTGCTGGCCGCTTCCTGCTGCTCGGCTGCAGCAGCCTGCTGTGCGGCTGCCTGCTGCTGTGCCGCCGCAGCTTCGGCCGCGGCACGCTTCGTCGCTGCCTCTTCCTCGGCGCGACGACGCTCGGCTTCAGCCGCTTCCTCGCGGGCGCGGCGCTCTGCTTCCTCGCGCTCGAGGCGTTCCTGACGCTCGCGAAGCTCCTGCGCCTGCTTCTCGAGCAGCTCGGCCTCACGGCGCGCTTCTTCTTCACGACGCTTCAGTTCCGCATCGTCGTCCGCTTCGGCGACCTGCGCCTGACCCTGTTCCGCACCCTCGCTCACGTCGTCGCGCTTGACGAACGTACGCTTCTTGCGGACCTCGACCTGAATGGTGCGAGCCTTGCCCGTCGCGTCAGATTGCTTGATCTCCGACGTATGCTTGCGGGTCAGCGTGATCTTGCGCTTGTCGCCGTCGGTTGCGCCGTGCGACTTGCGCAAATGATCGAGCAGACGCGCCTTGTCCGTTTCGGACAGCGCATCGTCTTCACTCGCTTTCTGGACGCCCGCTGCCTGCAGCTGTTCGAGCAGCACACCAGCAGGCATTTTCAGTTCCGCGGCAAATTGGGCTACGTTGTTACTCGCCATTCATTCCTCTTAGTGCAAGGACCGATTCCTTGCGGTTAGCATCGGGTCAGGCCATACGGCCGCCATCAAATCAGTGCGCCATGGTCATTTCTCACTGGAACCAATGTTCACGTGCTTTCATGATCAACGCCTTAGCGGCATCCTCTTCCATCCCGGTCATGTCGACCAGTTCATCTACAGCCAGCTCGGCGAGATCGTCGCGCGTCTGCACGCCGTGTTCGGCCAGCTTCGCGAGCAGCTCCGGCGTGATGCCGTCGAGGCTCTTGAGATCCAGCGCTGCGTTCTCGACCTTTTCTTCGTTCGCGATGGCCATCGTCAACAGCGCGTCGCGTGCGCGATTGCGCAGTTCGTGCACGGTGTCCTCGTCGAACGCCTCGATTTCGAGCATTTCGTTGAGCGGCACGTACGCGATCTCTTCCAGGCTCGTGAAGCCTTCGTCGATCAGGATGTCGGCAACTTCTTCGTCGACGTCGAGACGCGCCATGAACAGTGCACGCAGCCGGTCGCGCTCTTCACCCTGCTTCAGGGCGGATTCGTCCGGCGTCATGATGTTGATCTGCCAGCCGGTCAGTTCGCCTGCAAGACGAACGTTCTGACCGCTGCGGCCGATCGCGACAGCCAGCTCGTTCTCGTCGACGACGACGTCCATCGAGTGCTTTTCTTCATCGACGACAATCGACTGAACAGCTGCCGGCGCGAGCGCGCCGATCACGAACTGGGCGGGATCCTCCGACCATAGCACGATGTCGATGTTTTCGCCACCGAGCTCGTTGCGCACGGCCTGCACGCGGGAACCGCGGATGCCGACGCAGGTGCCGATCGGATCGATCCGCTTGTCGTACGCGATGACGCCGATCTTCGCGCGCACGCCCGGGTCACGGGCAGCCGCCTTGATTTCGAGCAGGCCCTGCTCGATTTCCGGCACTTCCATCTCGAACAGCTTCATCAGGAACTCGGGCGCCGTACGCGACAGCTCGATCTGCGGGCCGCGCGCGGTGCGGTCGACCTTCGCGATGTAGGCGCGCACGCGGTCGCCCACGCGCAGGTTTTCCTTCGGGATCAGCTGATCGCGGCGCAGCAGCGCCTCGACACGGCCCGATTCGACGATGAAGTTGCCCTTGTCGAGGCGCTTCACCGTACCCGTCATGATCTTTTCACCCCGCTCGAGGTAGTCGTTCAGGATCTGCTCGCGCTCGGCGTCGCGCACCTTCTGCAGGATCACCTGCTTGGCCGCCTGCGCGCCGATGCGACCGAACTCGATCGACGGAACGGGTTCCTCGACATACTCGCCGACTTCGACGTCGGGCTTCTGCTCACGTGCTTCGAACAGCAGGATCTCGCGATCCGGCTCCTGCAAGCCTGCCTCGTCGGGCACGACGAGCCAGCGACGGAAGGTTTCGTGCTCGCCGCTTTCGCGATCGATATGGACGCGGATTTCGGCGCCTTCGTCGAACAGCTTCTTGGAAGCGGACGCGAGCGCAGCCTCGAGGGCGCCCAGCACCACATCCTTGTCGACGTTTTTCTCGCGCGCCAGCGCATCCACCAGCATCAACACTTCGCGACTCATTATTTGCGGCTCCTAAAGTCAACTTGCGGAATCAGGCGGGCTTTGTCGATATCGGCCAGCGTGAAATCCAGCATGGCCGCCTCGCCCTTCTTCCTCTCAAATTCCAAACCGATCGTTTCGCCATTCGGCGCGTGCAGAATGCCCCGGTACGTCTTGCGCCCGTCCAGCGGCTTTTTCAAGGTCACGGAAACTTCGCTGCCAGCGAAGCGCTCGAAGTCGGCCAGCTTCTTCAACGGGCGGTCGAGCCCCGGGGACGAGACTTCGAGCCGTTCGTAATCGATGTTTTCGACCGTCAAGACGTGCTGGAGCTGACGCGTGACCTTTTCGCAATCTTCGAGCGAGATGCCGGCAGGCTGATCGATATAGATGCAAAGCATGCCGCGCCCGGTGCGCTCGAGATCCACCAGCTCGTAGCCGAGCCCGGTGACCGTGGTTTCTATCAGTTCCGTCAGTTGCACTGTGTCCTCTCAGGTGTTCGCGCCCGCCGCTCGCGATTACACCCGCGGGCGCGCGCCTTAGCCGGCGCAGGAAGCGCTACCCGAGATGCCTAACCGTTTCAGCAAAAAAAAATGGGCGGAACGCCCATCTTCTTACTGGTGGTCGCACCTGAGCCGCACATTGAATCCGTACGCCCAGCGACTTCGCGATTATAGCGATTTTTGGCGCAAACGCCAAGCCAGCCGGCAAAAGCAGCGTGTCGCCTGCCTTTACGGGCCCAAAAATGCGAAATCGGGCTGCACGATCAACCGGCGCCATGACGGCAAGCCGGAGATCGGTCATGCCAGCGGCCATCCAGCACCGCGTGACATATATACAGTCGAAAGCAATAAACGCAATGCCTCGCGCCGACAAGACCGGCCGGATACCGATCCGGCCGTCACACCGGCGGCCTTGCGCCGCATGCCTGATTGCTCAGCGGCTGCGCGTGCGGCTGCGCTGCGGACGCTGACCGCCACGCGGGCCGCCGCCGTTGCCGGCACCCTCGGCACGATTGCCGTTCGGGTTGCGGTTACCGCCCTTGCTGCCGCCGCGCTTGGGGCCCGCGCCGTCGCGCTTGGGGCCTGCGCCATACGATGCGCGGTTGCCGTCGACATCGCCACGGCCACCGCCAGCGCGATTGCCATCGCGCCCGCCTCCGCCCGCACGGTTGCCATCCCGGCCGCCGCCGGCGCGATTGCCGTAGCCCGACGGCGCGACCGGCAGGCTGCCGTAGCCGCTCAGACCCGGCAGGCCCGGCCCGCCGCGACGACCGCCGCCGCGACGCGGCTGATCCAGCTGCCCGTGTGTCGTCAGCACCGGCTCTCGGCCGATGAAGCCCATCGACGTCTGCATCGGATCGGGCTGGCGACGCTCTGCCTGGCCGGCACCGCCGCGCTTGCCCTTCTCCTCGGTCGGCGCCTTCAGGCCGACGGTCGCCATCAGCTTGCGCACCTGCGTGTCGTCGAGCTCTTCCCAGCGACCGCGCTTCAGGCCGCGCGGCAGCGGAATCGGGCCGTGACGCGTACGGATCAGGCGGCTCACCATCAGGCCGACCGCCTCGAACATCCGGCGCACCTCGCGGTTGCGGCCTTCTGCCAGCGCAACGTGATACCAGTGGTTCGTGCCTTCGCCGCCGCCGTCGCGGATGCGCAGGAAGTTCGCCGGGCCGTCATCGAGCTCGACGCCGTGCAGCAGCTTCTGCCGCATGCCTTCGGCCAGCTCGCCGACGACGCGCACCGCGTACTCGCGCTCGACACTGTAGCGCGGGTGCATGAAGCGGTTGGCGAGGTCACCCGAAGTCGTCAGCATCAGCAGACCTTCGGTATTGAAGTCGAGGCGGCCCACCGCGAGCCATTTCGCCGTCTTCATCGGCGGCAGGCGGTCGAACACCGACGGACGGCCTTCCGGATCCGCGTGGCTGACGATCTCGCCCGTCGGCTTGTGGTACAGCAGCACGCGCGGCGGCTTGTTCGGCAGCTTGCGCTTGACCGGCTTGCCGTTGATCCGCACCTGGTCGGTCGGCATGATGCGCTGGCCGATGTGCGCGGGCTCGCCGTTCACCGACACGCGGCCGGCGACGATCAGTTCTTCCATTTCGCGGCGCGAGCCCATGCCCGCTTCCGCCAGCACCTTGTGAAGCTTCGGCGCGTCGTCGTCCGGCGACAGCACGCGCTTGTTCGCCGGCTGGCTACGGCCGCGACGCAGCATCGGTGCACGCACGCCGCTACCGCCCGCGGAGTTGTCCGCGTCGAATGCCGGCGACGTCACGTAGGCGAACAGTTCGTCCTGGGACGCATCGCCCTCCGCCTTTGCCGCACCGCTTTCAACCTTCGGCGCGCTGCCGCGACGGCCCTGGCCGCCTTGGCCACCCTGAGCCTTGGCCGCGCCTTCGCGCTTGGCCGCCGGCTTGCGAGCACCCTTGGCCGCACCTTCCTTGCGCGGCGCACGCGTCGGCTGCTGCGCTTCGGTGGCTTCGGCCGGCTGCGCGTCAGCGCCTTCGCCGCCCTGCGGCTCGCCTTCGGCGCCCTTCGACTTGGCCGCCGCGCGACGCCGCGCGATCAGGCTGCGCGGGCCTCGCCGCAGACCGCGGCGGGGACGCTCGTCGCCGCCCTCGGCCGAAGCGCCCTGCTCCGGTGCATCGTCGGCACGCGCTGCCTGTACGGCAGGCGCGGACGATTCAATATCGTGGATATCTGTCAAAACAACCTCAAAATGTCAGGTCTCGCGCCCGGCGCGGGCGCGGCAAGAAGTTGGCCGCGATCAGGCGCGACGCTGTTCAGGTTCTGCTTCGTCGTCCGGCAGCGCATCGGCACCGATGGGTGCACTGGCGCTTCGTACGGCATCGGCGAGACTGTCGGACGTGTCGTCCAGCCTCTCGTCGTCCGCAGGACGGGAACGGGGGGCGTCGGCCTGGCCGGCCTCGCCGGGCATGTCGCCGGCCGCTTCCGCTCCGTCTCCGGCAACCGCTTCGGCAGCCGGCTTGCGATCTTCCTCGCTCCAATCCGCACGCAGCGGCTCGGGCTGCACACCGGCTAGCGCTGCTTCGGCGCCAGCCTGTTCCATTCGTTCCGCTTGCCCGCGAACAGCATCGAGCGTATCGCGGCTCGCGATTTCATGCGTCGACGCGACGCCCGCCGCAGGATCATCCGGCAAGCCTGCCGATTGATCGCTGGATGCCTCATCCGTTTGCGGCGCGTCGCCCGTTGCGTCACCGGCAACCGGCATGCCCTCGTCGAAATCCATCGCCTGCTGCGCCAGCAGCGCGGCCTCGATGTTCGCGGCCGGCTCTTCGAGTGCAGGCAGATCATCGAGCGCCTTCAGGCCGAGGTCGTCGAGGAATTGCTTGGTCGTCGCATACAGCGCCGGGCGTCCCGGCACGTCGCGATGACCGATCACCTCGATCCAGCCGCGATCCTCGAGTTGCTTGACCACCTGCGTATTGACCGTCACGCCGCGAATCTCTTCGATGTCGCCGCGCGTGACAGGTTGCCGATACGCGATGATCGCGAGCGTTTCGAGCACCGCACGCGAATATTTCGGCGGCTTCTCGGGATGCAGGCGATCCAGATAGTGGCGCATCGCCGGCTTGCTCTGGAAGCGCCATCCGGTTGCCAGCGCCACGAGTTCGACGCCGCGGCCGGACCAATCCTGTTTCAGATCTTCGAGCAACGTGCGGACCGTGTCAGCCGACACGCCGTCGGCAAAGAGCTTGCGCAAATCGCCGAGTTTCAGCGGTTCCTGCGCGCAGATCAAAGCAGTCTCGAGGACGATCTTCGCCTCTTGGGTATTCATGCAGCTAGGCCAGACCCTGTGGTCAAACGAACCGGATCAACAAACAGACGAAAGGAACGGAAGACGCGCTCGCCCGATTCTGATCGGTCATATTGATGGGAGCACGAACCGGGGGCGGCGAACCAACTTCAGGCCAGGCCCAAACCGGACGGAACAGCACGGCTCAACGACGGAACCGCGTGACTGAGCGCCATATTACGCAAAATTGCCCGGTGCGTAAAGATGAGCCGAACGGGGTGCCGCCAGCACGCCGTGCCCGCTCCGGCCCCGCTTCAGCGGTCGGCCACGCCCCGTGCGAGGAACCGCCGCAACCGCTCGACACCCGCGTCGAGCCGCGCCGGATCGCATGCGTAGCACCAGCGCACGAACCCTTCCCCCTCCGGGCCGAATGCACGCCCGGGCGCGAGGCCGAGCCCCGCCTCGCGCACCAGCGTCTTGCAGAACGCGAGGCTGTCTGACGCGCCCGGCAGGCGCAGGAACAGGTACATCGCGCCCGGCGGAGGCGGCACCTCGACACCCGGCAGCGTGCGCAGCGCGGCGACCAGGTGATCGCGCGCATCGCCAAGCGCCGCGACGAACGACCGCACGAACGGTTCGCCATCGCGCAGCGCGACCTCACCCGCGGCCTGCACGAAGGCCGGCGCACACGACGTGTTGTATTCGACGAGCTTCGACAGGTCAGCCATCACCGCTGCCGGCGCGATGAGCCACCCCAGGCGCCAGCCCGTCATCGCCCATGCTTTCGAAAACGAATTCACGACCACGACCCGCTCGTCGCGTGACGCAATGTCGAGGAACGATGGCGCACCGTCCGCGCCGCCTGCGTCGAACGCGAGCCGCTCGTACACCTCGTCGGCGACCAGCCAGATGCCGTGGCGGCGGCAATGGGCGAGCACCGCTTGCTGGTCGTCGCGCGACATCGTCCAGCCGGTCGGATTGTTCGGCGAGTTGATCAGCAGCATCCGCGTATCGGGCGTCAGCGCCGCAAGCAGCCGCCCGACATCGAGCTGCCAGCCCGCATCGCCATAGCCGAGCGGTACGCATTCGACCTGCGCCCCAAGGATCTTCGGAATCTCGACGAGATTCGGCCATAGCGGCGTGACCGCGACGACACGCTCGCCCGGACCGACCAGCATCTGCGCGGCCAGCATCAGCGCGCTCACGCCCGAACTCGTCACGGCGACGGTGTCGGCCGCCGTCGCACCGTGACGGGCGCTGACGTAGGACGCGATCGCATCGCGCAGCGGCGCAGTGCCGAGGTTGTGCGTGTAGAAGGTTGCGCCATCGCGCAGCGCCGCCGCGGCGGCGTCCCGGATGAAGTCCGGCGTCACGCGATCGGATTCGCCGAACCAGAACGGCAACATGTCCGGCACGCCAAAGCCGGCGTTTGCCACTTCCCGGATCAGCGACGGACGCAACGCGTGCACGGCGTCGCGGGCCGCCGGCGAACCGGCCACCGGAAGAGAATCTGCGGAATGCACCATCGAGAACCACCTTCGAGGAACACGATCCGCGTAGTGTACCGGCCCGCAAGCAGGGCCGGCGCACGCCGATCCGCGTCAGTCGAGGTCCTCTGCCCTCGCCGGCATTTGCCGCACGAGTTCCCAGATCGCCTGCGCAGCGGGCGACAACGACCGGTCGCGGCGGCGCACGAGTTCGACCGTGCGCTCGGTGCGCGGCGTGAGCGGCCGCGCGACGAGCGTCGAGCCGGCTGGTAGCGGCAGCGACAGCCACGGCTGCACGCTCACGCCAACGCCGGCCTCGACGAGTCCGAACACGGTCGCCGAATGCCCGAGCTCCTGCATGACCGTCGCGTTGACATGATGAGCGGCCAGTGCGGCGTCGATCAGCGGCCGGCTTCCCGATGCATGATCGAGGAGCACGAGGCGCTCGCCATCCAGCGCCGTCCAGGGCACCTCGGCGCGCGCCGCGAGCGGATGGTCGGCGCGTGCGACCAGGCAGAACGAATCGGTCATCAACGATTCGCAGACGAGATCGGCCACCGTGAGCGGACCGATCACGACGCCGAAATCGACCTCGCTCGACTTCACCTTGCGCAACACGTCGCTCTGCACGTCGTCGCGCAAACCCAGCGTCACGAACGGAAACTGGCGCTCGCACGACGCAACCACGCGCGGCATCAGCCGGCACGCGATCGTCGGACTGGCTGCGACGATCACGCGCCCGCGGCGCTGCTCGCCGATTTCGCGAATCTCGCGCAGCGTATCGTCGAGATCGTCGAGCAGACGGGACACGCTCGCGATCAGGTTCGCACCGACATCGGTCAGCTGCACGTCGCGCGTCGTTCGATCGATCAGCTTCAGCCCGAGCTCGGCCTCGAGCTCGCGCACGCAGCGACTGACCGCGGACTGCGTGAGCCCGATCTCGTCACCCGCGCGACTGAAGCTCTTGAGCCGCGCGACCTCGATGAAGACGCGAAGCTGGCGCAGCGTGACGTTCATTTCCTGACCTCATCAATCGTCGATATCGATGCGCGATTTTAATGCGCGAATCCGGCTTCGAGGTGCGAATCAGGCACCTGCCCCACATGTTTCGCTGCGGTGCAATACATCCGCGAACGCACGTGGTGCGGGCGAACTGCACAAGATTGGTGATTGTCCCGATTTGCTGGCGGGTTATTTTGGCGTCTTATACGCCCCTAGCTGACTTAGCCGTTAGCTCGCTGCCAAGCGGCTCTCGAGGGAATTACCTCCGACATGGCACGCTTCGTGCATTACCTGGCGCACAGGGCACAGGTTTGGTCGGACGGAAGAGCAGAAACGCCGCTGCCGGCCAACCGGACGCCCCCACCCGGCACTCGACGATCGAGTGCCTGAAGAGTGCGCGGCGCAGGGCAGCGCACCGGAGTTAGCTTCGCTGAGGTGAGGACATGATGCTGTTCGACGATTTGAGAGATAACGAGTGGGCGCTGGTCGAGGGTCTGTTTTGCTCTGAACCCGCACGGAGTGAGCGGCGCGGCCGCCCCCGCGTGGAAGCCCGCTCGGTGGTGAACGCCGTGCTGTGGGTGCTGTCGACGGGTGAAGGCTGGTCGAAGCTGCCGGGCCGCTATCCGTCGCCGCCGACTTGCCGCCGTCGCTTCGACGAATGGCAGGCGGACGGCACGCTCGCCGAAATCGTGAAGCGACTCGGCACGAGCGGCCGGCAGATCTCCCTGCGCGGGCGCATCGGCGCAAGCGCCGCGAAGCCGCCCGCACCACCGAGCCGCGACCGGCTGCGCGGCGCCTTCTGGACCAATCCGGAATCCTGGCGCGCGCCCGTCAAGATGGCGTAACGAATGCTCGATCGGGCGGCTTCGGCCGCCCGGTTTCTTTCAGCGACGCGACCCGTTCGCGACGCCCGCATTGCCGTCGATTACCGTTGTCGTGCCGCGATACATCTATTTACCAATATTTACAGCAAGCCTGCACTCCCACGCTTACCTTAGCGAAATATCAACAGGCCGCATCGACGGCTTGAAGGGAGCCCCGCCATGAAACCAATGTCACTGCTCGTTGCATGCGGCATTGTCATTTCCGTGGCGTTGTCGGCTCCAGCCCACGCCGACGATCGCGTGAAGCCGCCCCACCGCCAGCAGGATCACCGGAACACCCTCCGCCAGCCGCCGTCCGCCAATCCGCCCGGCCGGCAAACCGTGCCGCGTGGCGACCTGCGTGGCGACATCGCCAGCAACGCGCGAGCGCGCATCGGCTCGCAGCCGACCGACGTACCGCGTCATCCGTAGTCCTGCCAATTTCGGGGATTTCGCCAAAGAAAATGCCCGCGATCGGGAACTGCGCCGCATGCGACGAGTCAGAACCTTGCCATGAGCACAGCGTGGCAACAGCAAAAGTATCCGGTACGCCCGTATCCTCGCGATACGGGCTTTTTTTTGGCGCATCGCCAGCCGCACGGCGATGCGCGTGGCGGGATGATCGACCGCTACAGGCGGCTTTCGAGAATCGCCACGGCGCTCGCTTCGCTCAATGCGTAGTCGGCCATGCGGCGATCGGTCCAGGAAAGTAATTTCTCGTCGCGCTCGAGGCGCGAGAATTCGGCTCGACCGCTTTCGGTCAGTACGGCAATGTCGACCGGTGCATGGAAGCCCGGTGCGGGGGCAACGGTTTTCTGCCTGACCGTGTCCATCAGCCCGAGCGAACGGAGATACTCGAACACGCCCGGGCGGCGTGCCCACGGTACCTGGCGGTACTGCACTCGTCTCAATGCGTCGAGCACCGCTTCGTTGGAATACGTGGCCATCTCGATTCTTTCTTAAAGTGCAGCGACAATGCGAAGCGGCGCGCCGGGCGGTGTCTCCGCCCGCCGATACCGCCACCGATTCTGGACGCCGACGTTCGGCGTCGCGTCAGGGCCGGATCGTCAGCCGTCCATAAAAAGACACCATACCCCAATCAAATTGATTCTGTTCGATTCATTTGTACTTCTCTTCATCGGTTTCATGCTCTGCCGCAAGCGGCGACGAATCATCTCGATCGCCGCCGTTGCGCTGTTCTGGCTGCTCGCGACAGGCTGGCTCGCCGCGCCGCTGATCGCCTGGACCGAGGCGGGCGTCGCACCCGTCGAGCACCCGGACATGCATGGACGGACCACACTGATTCTCATCGGCGCAGGGACGAAGCACACCGACTCCGGGCTGCGGCCGCCACCTGACGGAACCGCCCGCATCCACAAGGTCGCAGCGCTCTACCGCACCTGCCGGCAGCAAGCCGAGCGCTGCACCGTGGTGATGTCGGGCGGCGACCCGCAGCATCACGGCGAAACCGAGGCTGCCGTATACGGGCGCCAACTCGTCGCCGAAGGCGTCGCGCCCGCGGACCTCGTTCTGGAACCGGATAGCCGCACAACCTACGAAAACGCGAAATTCACTGCGTCTATACTACGCTCACAGTATGACGACGCACGCATTCTCGTCACTTCCTCATACCAGATGCGCCGCGCGTTGCTCGATTTCCACCGTTTCGGGATCGATCCGCAGCCCGTTTATGCGAATCGCCGGCCTGCGCAAACGGGCTGGCTGCCGCGCTGGCGCAATGTAGTCAACGCCGAGCAGGCGCTGCACGAACTGGTCGGCATCGCGCAGTTCCATGTCTATCGATGGCTCGGGTGGTTCTGACGACTCCGGGGAAACCGGAGCGGAAATGACTGCGACGACGACGATGGCAGCCGCGTGACGAAGCGCGCGAAGTGTTGCGCGACTTCAACGGGGCGTTGCGTCGCGCCACGATCCGGTGCACATTGATCCGTCACTTTTGTTACACTCGACACGCACTCGATTGCAGTCGCCAGACAAAACGGCAACACTCGGGTTCATCACCACTTAGCGGAGGTAAAGCAATGAAGAAGACGTCCCTGGCTATCCTGGTAGCGATGTCGGCGCTGACTGGCGCAGCGTATGCGCAAGAGAGCACGGAAATCAAGACGATTACCGATCCGGCCAAGATCTCCGAGATCGAGCAGCGCGCACAGGCGCTGCAGCAGCAGCAAGCGGCGGAAGCCGCACAGCCGGCGGTGCAGGAAGAGCATCACCACGGCAAGAAGGCTGCTCACCACAAGGCTGCTGCGAAGAAGGCCGGCAAGAAGGCTGCCAAGGCCGCAGACGCCGCCAGCCAGTAAGTTCGGCGGCACCGCACAAGCGAAAAGCCGAATCCGGGCAACCGGGTTCGGCTTTTTTGGTTGCGGTGCTCGTGCGCTGTGCTAAAGTCGCGCACCGAAATTTTCCACCCGTGCGCACCCCGGTGCGGAGGACAGCATGAGCAACATTCAACTCGACATCGAGTGGACCGAAGCCGCCACTCGCCAGATCAAGCAACTGATGCCCCGCGGCTCGGCTGACGCGTTCCTCGCGCTGCCGCCGATCGAGTGCCTGCCGATGGAGGGCGATGTGCTTTTCCTCGGCCCGCAAGGCAAGCAGCAACCGTTCATCGTCGCCGAGCGCCAGTACCATCACGACGGCGACGCCGACTGGACGATCATCCTGATCCTCGACGTACCCAACACGTCGCACTGACGCATCCCGCGACCGGACACGTCCGGTCGCCCCGCCCGGCTCAGACGAGCTTCGACAGCACGCGGATTTCGGAACGCTCGATCCAGTCCGCGGCCGCTTCCCGATAAGCGAGAATGTGCGCAGAACGCGCATGAGCAGCCAGCGCCTCCTCGCTTTCCCAGCGCTCGACGAATACGAATCGCGCCGGCTCCTTCAGATCCCGATGCAGGTCGTACTGCAACGCCCCTGCTTCGTTGCGGGTCGGCTCGACGATCCCTTCGAGCTGGGCACGCAACTTCTCCTCGGCGCCCGGCTTCGCCACGATCAGCGCCACGACTGCAATTTCCGCCATTCCCGTTCCCCCTTCATCTGGAAAAGCCCGAGAATACGCGAATCGCGCATTGGCTGCGCCAGCACGGCGTCACACGACGGCCCCAAAAAAATAGCCCGCGCTTCAGAGAAGCGCGGGCGAAACCGTCGCCCTACGAGGATAGGCGACGGGGCCATCGGGATCCGCACGCTGGCGCGGATCGTCATCCGTTGCGCCGACGCTTGTCGCGTCGACATTCGAAGACGTCGATACCGTTGTTCGGGCGCTCGCGGCGCACCCCCGGCATCTGACGCCATCCTCCCTGTTTCAACAATTCCAATATATAAAGCAGGTTGCGTGCCAACTGCCACAAACCGACCACCTCATTGATTTATAAGGATAAATTTTTGGCTTTCGACGATGCGACATGGGTTTTGCCGCCGTAACGCGCGGATGTTACGTAACGTCACGAGGAGGGACCGAACCTCCGGCACACATGCGCGCCAGCGAGCGGCAATGAAAAAGCCCGCCATGTGGCGGGCTTTTTCATTGCCGCGGAGAAAGTCGAGATCAGCGAAGCTGATTCACGAGCAGCCCCATGATCTGGCGAGCCGGCGACGACGTATCGATCGCACCCGAATCGTCGACGATCGCGATGCGCGTCTGGTCGGCCGTGAGTGCCTTCACGTTGACACGGTACTGCTTCGCCTGCTTTTCCTTCTTGCCGTGGAACAACTGGCTCCAGAAGCCCTGCTCGGCCGAGGTCAGATCCTTCGGATCGACATAGCGCACGAAATACAGGCCCTTCGTGCGATCACGATCGTCGACGGTGAAGTTCGCACGATCGAGCGCGAGACCGACGCGCAGCCACGACCGGTCGTACGGCTCGCCAAGCGTGACTTCCGACGGAACGGCAGCATCAGCCGCATCGTTGCCTTGCGCCGACGTGCGGGACACGTTTTGCGCGGCAATCGCTGCAGCAGCCTTCGACGATGCGTCGTCCGCCTTCTTGTCCTTGGCCACCGGTACCGTGTTGTCCTTGATGTTCGCGATTGGCGGCTCGCCGTTCTTCGCGCGCTGCTCGTTCTGTGCGAGCACCGCCATCAATCGCTTCAGGTATTCGGTCTCGAGCGCGGGATCATTCGGCTTCGGTTCCCACTTGCTCGAATCGTTGTTCGAGCCCGTGATCGCTTCGCGCATCCCCTTCTGGCTGATGAACACGTAGGTGCCGCCATTCGGCGCCGAATCGAGACGCGTACGGTACTTGTTGCGCTCGGCCGTCACGTACGAGTTGCCCATCGCCTTCGAGATCACGCTACGGATCAGGCCGTCGTTGATCTGCGGATGGGTTTCGTTCCAGTCGGTTTCCATCACGCCCTTGTCGCGCTGGTCGACGACGAGCAGGAAGCCCTGCTCCTGCCAGAAGCGGCGAACTTGCGGCCAGACGGCGGCGGGCTGCTTGCCGTCGATCACGAGCCAGCTCTCGGTGCCGTCGCGCTGGATATGCATGCCCGCGACGGCCGGAGCAACAGTGTCCAGCGCAGGCGCTGCCTGCTGGACCTGCTGAAGCGCGGACAGGGAAGTCGCGCCGCCCTGGGGCGGCAGCGAACGCTGATCGGCCGTCTCGTCGAGCATGTTGGGCGGCACTGCGAGCGACGCTTCCTTCGATTTCGAATCGCTCTTGTAGTCCACTTTCGTGGGCGACGACGTACCGCAACCGGCGACGAGCGCGCCGGTGGCGAGCACTGCAGCGAACCGCATGGTAAGACGAAGATCAGTCATGTTCGGGGAATCCTCTTCCGCTAAATCACGGCGCTTTCCGTGGATCAACCTTGCATTTTACCGGGGCCGCGCCGCGATGTGCAAAAAAGCGACCGGCAAGAAAAAACCCGCGTCAGCCTGAGCTGACGCGGGTTCTTTGTCTGGTCGGGGCGAGAGGATTTGAACCTCCGACCACCTGCACCCCATGCAGGTACGCTACCAGGCTGCGCTACGCCCCGAAAGAAAAAAATTATAACAGACAGTTTTGCGATTTAGAACGGGTCGCATGCATTTTGTGAATATTCTTGTGAAATTTTTTGGCGTGAAGGCGCCGATGCGAGCAACGACGCGCGTGGCATGGACGAATTGCCCACCAACCACACGACTCGGCCTCGCCGTCACCGCTTGCGCGCAACGCAGATGACCGTCAGCCCGGCGACGCGGTTGAAGCGGAATATCGGTAACTCGATCCGACAGATCGACTTGAGCAAGCCGTTGACGAACGGATGGTGACGACGCAATTGCGACGCCGGCTCGCTCGGCTGCCGACGCACCCGCTCGCCGAGCCGCAACGCTGCCGCAAGCGGAAACGTGAGACCGAAATAATAGGCGCCGTGCTCGACGTCGAGCCCCGAGCGACGCACCACCTCCTCGAGACTGCCCAGCGTATATCGGCGCTTGTGTTCGAGAAAATCGTCATGACCGCTCCAGAGGAACTGGAACGCGGGAACCGTGATCAGAAAGCGGCTACCCGACGGCGCACCCTTCACGTACTGCGTGAGCAGACCGACATCGTCGTCGACATGCTCGAGCACGTCCATCAGCAACACGAGATCGGCGTCGAATCGATCAATGGATCGCCGAAAGTGGATGGGCTTGCCGGACGCTTCGCCGTCGGTATCGTCGGCGTAGCTCGTATCGACACACCACGCCTCCGTCGCCTGCGTACGCTCCAGCAAGTGCTTCGAGAAAAAGCCTGAGCCTGCACCGACATCGAGTATCCGGTTTGCACCTGGCACCCCCAGGAACCGACGGATCGCACTCGCCTTCGACGCGTAGTACCAGTGATCGCCCACGCCCGCACCCAATACGTCGACTTCCTTGAGATCCATGACGTTTCCCCGTGATGGCTACTGTGCTTTGGTCGATACAGCCACTGATGCCGATCTTACCTCGCTGCTGCCGCCGATCCTACCTGTCGACAACGCGCAGCCGACACCGGCAACCGGCATTACGACCTAATCGAAAAGGACGATGGCCGGTTCGCCGCAAATCGCTACCGTGCGGTTACCCGGCGCGAGATCGATGCGCAGGGGCGAACCGTCCGACTGCATGCCGATCGATCCGGCCCGCCCCGGCTTTGCCGCGTCGCGTGATACAGGGGCGACTTCGGTCACCACCGCAGTCGCGACCTCTTGTAACCGTCTCCGACACAGGGCATTGAATGCATCAGAAAAACGAAATTTCCCGTCGACATTTTCTCCGGCTGGGCGCCGGCACGATAGGCGTGGCGCTGGGAAGCGCATCGCTTCTGTCGGCATGCGGAGGCGACTCGATTTCGGTCGCGCCGGTCACGACACCGCGGCTGAGTTCCGCATCGAATTTTCGCGACACGGCCGGGCCGGACGGAACCGGCTACGTGACAACGAGCGGCGCGAAGATGAAAAAAGGCGTGCTCTATCGTTCATCCGCGCTCGCGTTGTCGGCCGCGGACATCGCCACCGTCGGCACCCTCGACATCAGGCAGGTCTGCGACCTGCGCACGCCCGCCGAGATCAAGACGCAACCGGATGTGCCGCTGGCCGGCGCCACCTGGCAAAACCTCAACGTGCTCGGGGCTGCCAGCATCGATCCGATCCCGACCACCGGCGCCACCGCGACGGCATTCATGTTGAGCATGTACCGCGCGTTCGTCACGTCGGACACCGCGCATGCCAGCTATCACGCGCTCTTCACCGGCTTCGCCGGCTCCGGCGAAAACCTGGTGTTCCACTGCACGGCCGGCAAGGATCGCACGGGCTGGGCAACCGCGATCCTGCACACGATCCTCGGCGCGTCCGAGCAGACGATACTCGCCGACTATCTGCTGACGAACGTCTATAGCGCATCGGAAATCGCCGCTTCGGTCGCCCAGGCGCAGAAAGCCGGCGGGCAAAATGCGGCAGACATGATGACCGCGCTGCAAGGCGCGCACACCGACTATCTGCAGGCAGCATTCGACCAGGTCGCCGCGTCCTACGGCTCGATGACGTCGTATATCGCGAACGGGCTGCAACTCGACCAGGCGACGCTGAACGCAATTCGGCAGCATATGCTGGTCTGATCGACTCGCGGCAGTTGCGACGGGGGCCGGATCGCATCCTCGCTTCGACCGCCGCGGCCGCTGCCCGTCGCATCCGGCGAAACCCGCATCGGCCAAGGCTGCGGCGGATTTTCCCGATCGCAGAAACATTCGCCAACGACGGGCCGCGCAAACCAAACGACCGTTTGATCCGGCCGCCCAACCACCCCGAATCCATTGTCCCGCAGCCCGCCGGACGGGCGCACCCCGGCGCCCGTTGTTTGGTAACGCCGCTCTAGCACGCTATGCCACACTGCACGGCATCGACGCTCGCGCCGTGCAGTGGCGCGCGCCGCCGTCGATCACGACAAGACATGGAGACAGACGATGCGGAATGCGGTCCGGCGCGGCCATCGCTCGCCTTTGGCAATTTTCGACTGGATTTCCGGCCCGCCACGTGCGGCCCGCCCCCTCTCGCCCAAGACGTCCCGCGTGTTCGGCTGCGGCGTGCTGGCGCTCGCGCTGCTATGCGCCGGTTGCGCGGAATCATCCGCGCAGCGTGACGGCAACACGTCGGTCGCGTCGACGAAGATCGAACGCACCAAGGCCGAACGCCTCGCCCGCGAGCAGCAGGTCGCACGCACCGTGCCGTCGCTCGCATCGATCAGCCTCACGCAACCGCGTCCGTTCACGCTGCGGGACTCGGGCCAGAACGGCGCGATGACGTTCCTGCGCGACGTCGATTTCCGCATCGTCAACAATCTCGGCTTCTTCATCCATCAATTGTCGGCCACCTTGGTACCGACGCAAGCCGGCGCGCCGATCGTGTTCGACGATCCGACCAGTTTCCAGATCGACGTGCATGAAGGCACGGTCACGCTCGACGACGCGAAGCTCACCGCCCTCTTCAACACGTACATCTTCGGCTACCGCAACGCACCGCTGCGCAAGCTCGCCGTGTCGGCCGGCGACGGCGTGATCCACCTGCAAGGCGAGATGCAGCGCGACGGCTGGGTGCCGTTCTCGCTGACCGGCACCCTCGCGATCCGTGACGGCAGCCAGCTCGTGTTCCATCCGACGGGCGTGCGCGTATCGGGCATCAACGCGCAGCCGGTGATGCGCGCGGCCAACGTGAAGATGGCCGACCTGCTGAAAGTCCAGACGCCGATCGCGCAACTCGCCGGCGACGATCTCGTGATGTCGGTCGACAAGCTGATGCCGCCGCCGCGCCTGAAGCTCACGATCACCGCGCTGCGCGTGACGCCGGCCGGGCTCGACCTGAAGCTCGACGACGGCACGCATGCCGGCTTCGCGATGCCCGCGAACGCGCCGCAGCAAGCGATGTACATTCGCGGCGGCGACGTGAAGTTCATGCGCTCGATGCCGATGAACGCGGACATCCTGATCGGTCCGGTCGATTCCACGAAACGTGACCAGACTTTCGTATTCGACCTTTATCACTATCGCGACCAGGTGTCGGCCGGCTACTTCAATTTCGACGAAAGCGGCGCGATGGCGATCCGGATGCCGTCGTATGCGGGCCCGGCCAGCGGCGCGCTGCTCGGCAACGCGACTGCGCGCCTGAACGACAGCTTCCTCGCCGCGCAACAGAGTGCGTTGCGCGACATACGCCAGCACTGGGAAGCCTACGCACTCGCGGCGAACCCCGCCCACCCCGGCATGCAGAAGGTCGCGATGCGGCGCACGTCGACCACGCCGTTCAACGAACGGCACGTGTCGAACCGCAACCCGACGATCCATCTGCGCAACGTCGACTTCAACCTGTCCGGGGATATCGGCTTTCACGTCGAGGACCTCGACGTCGAGCTCGTCTCGAAGCGGCCTGGCGAACCCGTCGACCTCGACGATCCGAACCAGTACGACATCCGCATTCTCGGCGGCACCGTCGTCGAGTCGTGGAAGGCGATGTCGGCGCTCTTCAACAACTATCTGCTCGACTACTCACCCCGCTCCCTCAACGACCTGCAACTGAGCGCGGACGGCACGAACCTGCGCGTCCAGGGCGGCATCAAGCTGTGGAACCACGTGCCGGGCGTCTGGCTGCCGACCGACATGAAGGGCACGCTGTCCGTGCTCGACGACCGGCATCTCGCATTCAAACCGTCCCAGGTGTCGGTGCTCGGCATCCCGCAGGCGAAGCTGCTGCGTTCGCTCGGCATCGAGCTCGCGTCGCTGACGCCGTTGCAGCGGCGCGGCGCGGAACTGCGTGGCGACACGCTCGTGCTCGACCAGTACACTGTGTTCCCGCCCCCCGTGCTGAACGGCAAGCTCGGACAGGCAACGGTCGAGCGCGACGGGCTGCGCCTCACGTTCAGGCGCATGGCGGGCGCGCCCGCGCCGCAACGGCCGCAGATCGATGCACCGAGCTACATGTGGATGGAAGGCGGCGACATGAAAATGTTCAACGTGCTCGAACTGAACGTGCGCGCGCTGATCCGGAATTCGGCCGAGGCCGGCCCGATGCGTTTCGACCTGTACGGCTACCGCGGCCAGGTCGCGCAGGGCTCGGTGCGAATGCTGCCGGACGGCACGCTGGTCGTCGACATGGGGCAGAAGAACCCGCTCGCGTCACGCTGAAACGCACGCGGCACGCATGAAAAAAGCCCGGCGGCACGCTGCCAACCGGGCTTTTCACTTCATTCTTCGCGCTTCGCACTCAGTCGTGCTTCAGTCCATCGATCACGTCGAGCAGCGCCTGCCGCAATGCAATGACGTCGACGGTCGTGCCTGGCTTGCCCGGTGTGCGTGCATCGGCGGCCTGCGCCTCGGGCTCGACGGCTGCTGCCGCGGCCCGCTCGCCGGCCGGCGAATCGAGCCGGTTGCGCGCGCCGTTGATCGTGAATCCCTGCTCGTACAGCAACTCGCGAATCCGCCGGATCAGCAGCACTTCGTGGTGCTGGTAATACCGACGATTGCCGCGCCGCTTCACCGGCCGCAGTTGAGTGAATTCCTGTTCCCAATAACGCAGCACATGCGGCTTGACCCCGCACAGCTCGCTGACTTCACCGATCGTGAAGTAGCGCTTCGCGGGAATCGGAGGCAAGACGACTTTCTCAACCGTAGTGGTCATCGTCGGTTAACCGTCGGTAAAGGGTGCGCGGCGGCCGCGCGGAGACGTCAGCGCGCGGGGCTTACTCCGCGCCGTTTTCGACCAGCGCCTTCAGCTTCTGGCTCGCGTGGAAGGTTACCACCCGGCGGGCCGCGATCGGAATCGCCTCGCCCGTCTTCGGATTGCGGCCCGGGCGCTGCGGCTTGTCGCGCAACTGGAAATTGCCGAACCCCGACAGCTTGACGCTCTCGCCGTTTTCGAGCGCGTCACGGATCACCTCGAAAAACGCCTCGACCATGTCCTTCGCTTCACGCTTGTTCAGCCCGACGCTGTCGAACAGCAGCTCCGCCAGTTCCGCCTTCGTCAGCGTGGGCGTCTCGGTGGACGCCGGCGCCGAAGCGTCGCGGTTCATGGCGCTGCGTTGCGCCGTCAGGAGGGCTTCGAATTCACTCGAGGTCATGTCGTTCATATCTGCCATACAGCGCGTTAAATCAAAACTTACGATCGGAAAAGGCCGCCCGCGAGCGGGCGGACCTCCTCCTTAGCCGCGCAGGCGCGCACCGGCACGAGCCATCCGCTCGACCAGCGTCTGGATCGCCTGATCGACGACCTCGTCCTGTAGCGTGCCAGCCGCGTCCTGCAGCGTCACGCGGAAGGCAAGGCTCTTCTCGTGCGCGGCAAGACCACCGGAAGTATTTGATTTTGCACGAAATTCGTCGAAGAGTACAACCTTCTGAACGAATCGGCAGGCCTCTTCGGCAAGCGCCTTCTTCATTACGTCGAAAAGTGCCTGAACCTCGACCGCCTGATCGACGACAACGGCGATATCGCGACGAACCGGCGGGAATTTCGATACGTCGGTCGGCGCGGGCAACGCACGTGCAATCAGCGCGTCCGCGTCGACCTCGAACATCACCGGCGCGTGCGGCAGCTCGTACTTCTGCATCAGGCGCGGGTGCAACTCGCCGATCCAGCCGACCGCACGGCCATCGACTTCGATGCGCGCGCTGCGGCCCGGATGGAGGGCCGGATGCTCTGCCTTCACGAAGCGTGCGGTTGCGGGCGCGAGCAGTGCTTCGAGATCGCCCTTCACGTCGAAGAAATCGACCGCGCGGGTCGCCGTGCCCCATTGCTCGTCGAGCGCCGGACCGTAGGCAAGCGCGCCGACGCGCTTCGGCTGCACGTAGCCCTCGACCGTCAGCTCGCCGGCCTTCGCCGCCGTATCGGTGAGGAACACGCGGCCAGCCTCGAACACCCGCACGCGATCCGCGCGGCGGTTCAGGTTGTGGCGCAGCACGGAAATCAGGCTGCCGAACAGCGTCGTGCGCATCACCGACAGCTGGCTCGCGATCGGGTTCAGCAGGCGAATCGGATGGTCGTTGCCCGCGAAATCCTGCTCCCACTCCGCATCGACGAAGCTGAAGTTGACGGTTTCCGCGTAGTCGCGCGCGGCCAGCGCGTGGCGGATGTCGTGGATCGAGCGCCGCGTCTCGTTGGTCGCGCGCATTTCGCTCGTCGCGACCGGCGGACGCGCCGGGATCTTTTCGAAGCCGTAGATGCGCGCCACTTCCTCGATCAGGTCTTCCTCGATCTCGATGTCGAAGCGATGCGACGGCGGCGTGACGAGGAACGCGTCGTCTGCACGCTCGAACGGCAGCCCGAGGCGCGTGAAGATGCTTGCGATCTCGTCGGCGCCGATCTGCACGCCGATGATGCGGTTCGCGCGCGATACGCGCATCTTCACCGGCGCGCGCTGCGGCAGGTTCACGGACTGATCGTCGACCGGGCCGGCCTTGCCGCCGCAGATCTCGAGAATCAGTTGCGTGATGCGCTCGACGTGCTCGACGGTCGTCGCGTAGTCGACGCCGCGCTCGAAGCGATGCGCCGCATCGGTCGAGAAGTTGTACTTGCGCGCGCGGCCGCGGATGCTGTCCGGCCACCAGAATGCGGCTTCCAGGTAGATGTTGGTCGTATCGAGCGTGACGGCCGTGCTGTCACCGCCCATGATGCCGGCCAGGCTTTCGACCTGACGGTCGTCGGAAATCACGCCGACCGTTTCGTCGAGTTCGACCGTGTTGCCGTTGAGCAGCTTCAGCGATTCGCCACGCTTGCCCCAGCGCACCTCGATGCCGCCGTGGATCTTGTCGAGATCGAACACGTGCGACGGACGGCCGAGCTCGAACATCACGTAGTTCGAGATGTCGACGAGCGCCGACACGCTGCGCTGGCCGGAACGCTCGAGGCGCTCGACCATCCACTGCGGGGTCTTCGCATGCGCGTTCACGCCGCGGATCACACGACCCGAGAAGCGGCCGCACAGATCGGGGGCGGCAATGCGCACCGGCAGCGTCTCGTCGAGCTCGGCGCGCACCGGGCGGATGTCGACCGGCGTCAGCGGTGCGCCGGTGATCGCAGCCGTCTCGCGTGCGATGCCGAACACGGACAGGCAGTCGGCCTTGTTCGGCGTCAGCTTGATTTCGAAGATCGTGTCGTCGAGATTGAGCGTCTCGCGGATGTCCTGGCCGACCGGCGTGTCTTCCGGCAGCACCAGCAGGCCGCTGTGATCCTCGGACAGCTTCAGCTCGCGCGCCGAGCACAGCATGCCCTGGCTCTCCACGCCGCGCAGCTTCGACAGCTTGATCGCGAACGGCTTGCCGCCCTCTTCTGCCGGCGGCAGTTCCGCGCCGACCAGCGCGACCGGTACCTTGATGCCCGGCGCGACGTTCGGTGCGCCGCAGACGATATTCAGCGTCGCGCCGGTGCCGGCGTCGACCTGGCAGACATTGAGCTTGTCCGCATCCGGATGCTTGACGACTTCGAGCACGCGGCCGACGACGATCTTCGACGTCGGCGGCGCAGCCTTGCTCAGCGATTCGACTTCGAGCCCCGCCATCGTCAGCGCGTGCGACAGTTCGTCGGTCGTCAGCTGCGGGTCGACAAAGGTTCTCAACCAGGATTCAGGGAATTGCATGGATGTCTACGTTCGAAACAGGTTAGATCGACGCCCGGGCCCCTCGGAAACGTCCGTCGGGGGCGTGCACGGGCACAGGTCGGCGCGGCGCGCGGCGTTACGCGAACTGGCGCAGGAAACGCAGGTCGTTCTCGAAGAACAGCCGGAGATCCTGGACGCCGTAGCGCAGCATCGTCAGGCGCTCGAGGCCGCTGCCGAACGCAAAGCCGATGTAGCGCTCGGGATCGAGGCCCATGTTGCGAATCACGGTCGGATGCACCTGCCCCGAACCGGAGATCTCGAGCCACTTGCCGGCGTTCTTGCCTTGCTCGAACATCATGTCGATCTCGGCCGACGGTTCCGTGAACGGGAAATACGACGGACGGAAGCGCACGAGAATGTCGTCGCGCTCGAAGAATTTTTTCAGGAAGTCGGTATAGACGCCCTTGAGGTCGGCGAAGCTGATGTTTTCGTCGATCCACAGCCCCTCGACCTGATTGAACATCGGCGAGTGGGTCGCATCGCTGTCGACGCGATACGTGCGGCCCGGCGCGATCACCTTGATCGGGGGACGGTTCATGCGCGCGTAACGCACCTGCATCGGGCTCGTGTGCGTGCGCAGCAGCAGCTGGCGGCCGTCGGCATCCTTGCCTTCGACGTAGAAGGTGTCCTGCATCGAACGCGCCGGATGGTTCTCCGGGCTGTTCAGCGACGTGAAGTTGTACCAGTCGGTCTCGATTTCGGGGCCGTCGGCCACATCGAAACCGATCGAGCCGAAAATCTGTTCGACACGCTCCCACGTGCGCATCACGGGGTGCAGGCTGCCTGCACCGGCGCCGCGGCCCGGCAACGTCACGTCGATCGCTTCGGCAGTGAGGCGCTGATTCAGCAGCGCGTCGGCCAGTGCCTGGCGACGGGCGGTCAGCGCGGCTTCAACCTGCTGCTTCGCGACGTTGATGCGTGCGCCTTCGGTCTTGCGTGCTTCGGGATCGAGCTTGCCGAGGCCCTTCAGCAACTCGGTCAGCGCACCCGACTTGCCGAGAAATCGTGCTTTCTCGTTTTCGAGCGTGGTGATGTCGGCAGCCTGTTCGAAGGACTGCTGCGCGTCGGCGACAATCTGGTCCAGATCCATAGATCCCATCATTTCCAACGTCATTCGGTCTTGGCGAGCGAAATCGCCCACCAAACAAAAAAGGGGCTCGGAAGAGCCCCGTTTTCGCTGCAGCGGCCGAGACTACCGGAACCTCGCTGCAACTAACCACGCAGTGCTAATTTCGCAATTAGGCTGCAACGGCGGCTTTCACCTGCTTGACGATCGCAGCAAAAGCAGCCTTGTCGAACACCGCCATGTCGGCCAGAACCTTACGGTCGAGTTCGATCGACGCCTTCTTCAGGCCGTTGATGAACACGCTGTAGGTCATGTCGTGCTGGCGAACTGCCGCGTTGATACGCGTGATCCACAGTGCGCGGAACACACGCTTCTTGTTGCGGCGATCGCGGTACGCGTACTGACCAGCGCGCATCACCGCCTGCTTGGCGATGCGGTAGACGTTATTGCGGCGGCCGCGATAACCCTTGGCCAGGTTGATGATCTTCTTGTGGCGGGCCCGTGCGGTTACCCCACGTTTGACTCGAGGCATGTTTCTCTCCTTAGAGTATCAGTTAGGGGTTACGCGAACGGCAGCATCGCGCGGACGGAGTTCAGATCGGAATCATGAACTGCCGTTGCGCCGCGCAGGTGACGCTTGTTCTTCGTGGTTTTCTTGGTCAGGATGTGACGCTTGAAGGCTTGACCGCGCTTGACGGTACCGCCCGGACGCACCACGAAGCGCTTTGCAGCACTCTTCTTGGTCTTCATCTTAGGCATGACGAACAACTCCAGTTTATTAGATGGCGATGGGTGTGCGGTTGGCTTGCGCCCTTGACCCGCCCTTCGAAACCCAGTCCACTTGTGTACGGCGAACCGCTTGCGCAGCCGCCGTCATTGTTGGCGCGCCGCCCTGACCGGGCAACGCGCCGAACCTCTGCGAACCTGCGCGCGACGCGCGCGGGCCCGTTACTTCTTTTTCTTCGGCGAGAGCACCATGATCATCTGGCGCCCTTCCATCTTCGGCATCTGCTCGACCTGGCCGACTTCCTCGAGATCCGTGCGCAGACGCTCAAGCATCCGCATACCGATTTCCTGGTGAGCCATTTCGCGGCCGCGGAAACGCAACGTGATCTTCGTCTTGTCGCCTTCTTCGAGGAAGCGCACGAGATTGCGGAGCTTGACGTTGTAGTCACCGTCATCGGTACCCGGGCGGAACTTGACTTCCTTGACCTGGATGACCTTCTGCTTCAGCTTCGCTTCGTGCTGCTTCTTCGACTCCTGGTACTTGAACTTGCCGTAATCCATCAGACGGCAAACCGGGGGAACCGCTTGCGGCGCGATTTCCACCAGGTCAACATCCAGTTCTTCCGATTTACGGAAAGCATCAGCGAGTTTTACGATACCGAGCGGTTCGTTCTCGATCCCGACCAGGCGCACTTCCGGCGCAGTGATTTCACCGTTGATGCGGTGCGACGACTTATCAGTAGCGATGTTACGTTTCCTCTAAAAATTAAAAAAACGAGCCGCGCTGCCAGGGCGGTTACTTGAACGAGCGCAGGTCTTCCTGCAGACGCTCAACGAAGGCTTCGACCGGCATCACGCCAAGATCGACGCCGCCACGGGCACGCACGGCTACCGTTTGCGCATCACGCTCCTTATCCCCCACGACGAGGAGATAAGGCACCTTTTCCAGCGTGTGCTCGCGTATTTTATAGCTAATCTTCTCATTGCGCAAATCGGCCGTCACTCTAACCCCTTGTTTTTGCAACGTTTGGGCCAGAGATTGCGCATATTCGGCCTGACTTTCGGCGATATTGAGCACAACTGCCTGGAACGGCGCGAGCCAGGCAGGCATCGCACCAGCGTGGTGCTCGATCAAAATGCCGAGGAAACGCTCCATCGAACCGACGATCGCACGGTGCAGCATCACCGGACGGCGACGGCTGCTGTCATCCGCGACATACTCGGCGCCGAGGCGCTCCGGCAGGACCATGTCGAGCTGCAGCGTGCCGCACTGCCACGAACGGCCGAGCGCATCCTTGATGTGGTACTCGATCTTCGGACCGTAGAACGCGCCTTCACCCGGCAGCTCTTCCCACGTGAGGCCGCACGCCGTCAGCGCGTCGCGCAGGCCCTGCTCGGCGCGATCCCAGGTTTCGTCCGTACCGGCGCGCTGCTCGGGGCGCAGCGACAGCTTGATGTCGATGTGATCGAAACCGAAGTCCTTGTACACGCTCATCGCCAGCGTGTTGAACGCGATCGATTCCGAGATGAACTGGTCTTCCGTACAGAAGATGTGCGCATCGTCCTGCACGAAGCCGCGCACGCGCATCAGGCCGTGCAGCGCGCCCGACGCCTCGTTGCGGTGGCACGAACCGAATTCCGCGTAACGCAGCGGCAGGTCGCGATACGAGCGCAGGCCGTGCTTGAACACCTGGACGTGGCCCGGGCAGTTCATCGGCTTGATCGCGTAGTCGCGCTTCTCCGACTCCGTCGTGAACATGTTCTCGCGGTAGTTCTGCCAGTGACCCGACGCTTCCCACAGCGAGCGGTCCATGATCATCGGCGTCTTGATCTCGAGGTAGCCGGCTTCGTTCACGCGGCGGCGCATGTACTGCTCGACCTGCTGCCACAGCGCCCAGCCCTTCGGATGCCAGAACACCATGCCCGGCGACTCTTCCTGCATGTGGAACAGGTCGAGCTGCTTGCCGAGCTTGCGGTGGTCGCGCTTTTCCGCTTCCTCGAGCATGTGCAGGTACTGGTCCTGGTCTTCCTTCTTCGTCCAGGCCGTGCCGTAGATGCGCTGCAGCTGCTCGTTCTTCGAATCGCCGCGCCAGTACGCGCCGGCAACCTTCATCAGCTTGAAGACCTTCAGCTTGCCGGTGGACGGCACGTGCGGGCCGCGGCACAGATCGGTAAAGCCGCCGTGCGAATACAGCTTGATTTCGTCGCTTTGCGGAATCGACTCGATGATCTCGGCCTTGTACTTTTCGCCGATGCTGCGGAAGTAGCCCGCCGCTTCGTCACGCGACACGACACGACGCGTCACGGGCTCGTCCTTCTTCACGAGCTCCTGCATGCGCTTTTCGATCTTTTCCAGATCTTCGGGCGTAAACGGGCGGTTGTACGAGAAGTCGTAATAGAAACCGTTGTCGATTACCGGGCCGATCGTCACCTGCGCGTCCGGGTACAGTTCCTTCACCGCGTACGCGAGCAAGTGCGCCGTCGAGTGACGGATGATGTCGAGGCCGTCGGCGTCCTTGTCGGTCACGATCGCGAGCGACGCGTCGCGGTCGATCACGGCCGACGTATCGACGAGCTCGCCATCGAGCTTGCCACCAAGCGCAGCCTTCGCAAGGCCGGGACCGATCGAGGCTGCAACCTCGGCAACTGTCACCGGATGCTCGTATTGTCGAACTGAGCCGTCAGGCAAGCGTATCGAAACCATAGCAATCTCCGTGATGCCGACAGTGGGCGGCAGACCAGGTACGCGATATAAAAATCACGCGGGAAAATGTCGCGACAAAAAAAATGCGGCCCCGCTTTCGAGGGGCCGCATTCGATACTTCACTCAAACTGAAAGGGCGAAAGGGTTCCTCGACTAGCGTCGCTCCGAAAAGGTTTCGGTCAACGTTCGCGGTGTCATAACCGTATTCGCCTTGTTCGCGTTGAGTTATTTGCTGCATCGAACACCCGGAGGCCGGGCATTCTCAATTCGTTGGTAGGCTCGATTGGACTCGAACCAACGACCCCCACCATGTCAAGGTGGTGCTCTAACCAGCTGAGCTACGAGCCTAGTGAAGCTAAGATTATATGGAGCCGTTACCCGCTTGGCAAGTATTTTTATGCGGTCGCAGCAAAATAACGGTGTTCGAACCCCACATCAGGCCTTCCGCCCCGCCCGCACGACGCCTTGCACCTCGCCGAGCAGCGTGCACGCGCGCTGCACCTGCGCCGAGTTCGACACCTCGACCGTGAACTGCATGAATGCCGCATTGCGGCGGCTCTGCGTCTTCACGCCGACCACGTTCATCTTCTCGCGCGCGAACACTTCGGAGATGTCGCGCAGCAACCCTTGCCGGTCGCTCGCCTCGATCATCAGGTCGACCGGATAGACGGACGCACCGCGCCCGCCGAGCACGTCGGCCGACCAGGTCGTCTGCAGTACGCGCTCCGGCGCGCGCTCGACCATCCGGCGGAACGTCGGGCAATCGGTGCGGTGGATCGACATCCCCTTGCCGCGCGTGACGAAACCGCTGATCGGATCGGGCGGCGCCGGACGGCAGCAGCGCGCGAGCTGGGTCAGCAGCGCGTCGACGCCCACGACCAGCACACCGGTCGACGCGCCATGCGCCACGCTGGCGCCGCTGCTGCGCTTCTCGAAATCGGCAGGCGCCTCGGGCGCCGGTTCGGGCGGCGGCGCATCGGACAGCGCGTGCTCGACATTGCGCAGGCTGAACTCTTCCTTGCCGACGACCGAGAACAACTCCTCGGGCGACTTGAAGCCGAGCTTCGCAGCGAGATTGTCCAGGCTGACCGACGTCTTGCCCTCGCGTTGCAGCGTCTTTTCGACGAGCGCGCGGCCATGCGCGACGTTTTCTTCCTGCTCGATCGAGTTGAACCACGCCCGCACTTTCTGACGCGCGCGCGGGCTCTTCATATAGCCGAGCTGCAGGTTCAGCCAGTCGCGCGACGGCCCGCCCTCCTTCACCGCAACGATCTCGACCGTCTGGCCGTTTGCGAGCGGCGTATTGAGCGGCACCATCGCGCCGTCGACACGTGCGCCACGGCAGCGATGGCCAAGCTCGCTGTGCAGGTGGTATGCGAAATCGACCGGCGTCGCGCCCTGCGGCAACGCGATCACGCGCGCCTGCGGCGTCAGCACGTAGATGTGATCGTCGTCGAGCGACGTCTCACGCAATTGCGCC
The DNA here is from genome assembly GCF_002223365.1 of Burkholderia sp. AU6039. Lineage (NCBI taxonomy): Bacteria > Pseudomonadati > Pseudomonadota > Betaproteobacteria > Burkholderiales > Burkholderiaceae > Burkholderia > Burkholderia sp. AU6039. Next base: position 1,088,395 of record NZ_NKFK01000003.1, on the reverse strand, counting down.
CACGCCTTGTCGCCCGACTGTTCCGCGCCGTCCTCGACGTCATCCTTCCACGCGAGCAGCTGGCGCAGCCATGCAATCTTCTCGTCGTACTTGTCGCTTGCCGAGAACTGGCCGCCGTAGCCGCGCGCGCCGGCTTCCTTGTAGCGCCAGTGGGCGGCGACGCCGTACTCGGCGAAGCGGTGCATCTCCTGCGTGCGGATCTGCACTTCGAACGCGCGGCCGTCGTCGCCGATCACGACCGTGTGCAGCGACTTGTAGCCGTTCGGCTTCGGCCGCGAGATGTAGTCGTCGAATTCCTTCGGCACCGGCTGCCACAGGTGATGCACGATGCCGAGCACCGCGTAGCAATCCTTGATGTCCGGCACGATCACGCGAAACGCGCGCACGTCGTACAGCTCGGAGAAGTCGAGTTCCTTGCCGCGCATCTTGCGCCAGATGCTGTAGATATGCTTCGGCCGGCCGCTCACGTCGGCCTGGATGTGCGCATCCGCCAGCTCTTGCTGCAACCGGTCGATCGCCTGCTTGACGTACGCTTCGCGCTCGATGCGCTTCTCGTCGAGCAGCTTCGCGATCCGCTTGTAGGTGACGGGATCCTCGAAGCGGAACGCGAGATCCTCGAGCTCCCACTTCAATTGCCAGATGCCGAGACGGTTCGCGAGCGGCGCGTAGATCTCGAGCGTCTCGCGCGCGACGTCGGGCGGCGGGTCGATCTTCGCGGCCGCGTAGTAGCGCAGCGACTGCAAGCGCGACGCGAGCCGGATCAGCACCACGCGGATGTCTTGTGCGAACGCCAGCAGCATCTTGCGCAGCGCCTCGATCTGCGTGCGCCGCTCTTCGGCCGCATCGCGCCCCGCGTCGGCCCCCGCGTTCTGCGCGGCACGCAGGCTGACGGTACCGAGCCGCAACAGCTTGCGCACGTCGGACACGAGCCGCGCCACTTCGTCGCCGAAACGCTCGGTGAGCTCGCGCTCGGGGTCGCTCAGGTGCGGCGTCAGCACGAACAGCGCGGCCGCCTGCATCGCGGACGGATCGACATTCAGCGTGCGCATGATCGACGCCGTGCCCGCCGAGTGATCGGCGAGCAGTTCGCCCGACGACAGGCGCACGTCGCCGGCCCGCTCGCGCACGAACGCGAGCACGTCGTCGAACGACGGCGCCGCGACGGGGGAGGCGGAAACGGACTCGGTCATTGCTCGGCCTGGCGAAATGCGATCATCGTCGGGTTGCGTTCAGCTCCGCTGCGCAGCGACGACCACGATCTCGACGAGCAGTGCCGGATCCGCGAGCTTCGCCTCGACAGTGGCGCGCGGCGGCGTGTTGCCGTGCGCGACCCATGCATCCCACTCCGCATTCATGCCTTCGAAGTTCGCCAGATCCGAGATGTAGATCTGAACCGACAGCAGATGCGCCTTGTCGCTGTTCGCTTCGGCGAGCAGGCGATCGATGTGGCCGAGCACTTCGCGCGTCTGGCCCCTGATGTCCTGTGTGGTGTCTTCGGCGATCTGGCCGGCCAGATACACGGTACCGTTGTGGATCGCGGTTTCGGAGAGACGGGCCCCGACGTGGTGACGAATGACTGCCATGGAATGTTCCGGTCGTGAGTGGATGGAGATTCGGTCGGCGGCACGGCCCGCGTGCCGCCGAACCGCATATTATGACGCGTTTATGCGCCGCCTTCGACGAAAAACCGCCGCGCGAGCGCAATCTGGCTTGCGTCGATGAACGCCGGCGCGTGGCCCGCCCCTGGGATCTCGGCGTGTGTCACATGCCGGCCGCGACGCTCCATCTCGGCCACCGTCTCGCGCGACAGCAGGTCGGACGCCTCGCCACGCACGACGAGCAGCGACGCGTTCGTCGTCTCGATCGCGTGCCAAAGCGCAGCCTCGCCGAGCGCCGCCAATTCGGGCGTCGTCGCCTTGAACGGTTCGGCGATGCGCGGATCGTAGCGAACCGTCCAGCCCCCTTCGGGCAGCTCGCGCAGCAGCGGCCCGTTGATCTCGCTCCACTCGTCGGCGGTCAGCGCCCCGAACGGCAGCGACAGCGACGTCAGATAGTCGATGCCCTCCTGCCGGGTCGCAAAGCGCGGCTGCACGCCGAGATATTCGCCGATGCGCGTGAGCGACTCGGGTTCGATGCGCGGGCCGACGTCGTTGACGATCATCCGGCGCAGCGGCGAACCCGGTAGCCCCGCGAACGCCATGCCGATCAACCCGCCCATCGACGTGCCGAACCAGTCGACCGATTCGACGTCGAGCCGCGCGATCAGCGTCACCATGTCGGACACGTATTGCGGGATCGCATAGAGCCGCGGATCGGCCAGCCAGTCCGACTGGCCGCGCCCGACGACATCGGGGCAGACGACGCGATACGTATCGGACAGCGCCGCGGCGAGCCGGTCGAAATCGCGCCCGGAACGGGTCAGCCCATGCACGCAGACCAGCACGCGCGGGTTGGCGGGATCGCCCCACTCGGTATAGGCGACGTGGTGAAGGCCGGCAGCGCTCGCACACTGCACGCGCCGCTGGCGAGGAACCTGGGAATTCGCTGGGGTCGTTGGCATCGTTGGCATCCTGTCGAACGGGGGCGACGCGCAGGGCAACGCTTGCGACGCCCGATGCAAACGATTGTAAACCGCTTCAGCCGCACGGGTCCGCTCGTCGGGCACCCGACGAGCGGCCTGACCGAGGACACCATGACAAACGCCCCGCATGCCGTCGTCCGGCATGCGGGGCGTCGACGCTGCGCGTACGCGCGTAGCCTTATGCGACCGCGCTGATGTCGAGCGGCGCACCCGTCTTCGCCTGGATCTCGTCGGCGCTCACGCCGTCGGCGAGTTCAAGCACCTTCAGGCCGGACGGCGTCACTTCGATCACGCCGAGATCGGTGATGATCAGGTCGACCACGCCGACGCCCGTCAGCGGCAGGTTGCATTCCTCGAGGATCTTGTGCTGGTCGCCCTTCGCCACATGCTCCATCAGCACGACGACGCGCTTCACGCCGGCGACGAGATCCATCGCGCCGCCCATCCCCTTGATCATCTTGCCGGGGATCATCCAGTTCGCGAGGTCGCCCTGCTTGCTGACCTGCATTGCGCCGAGGATCGCCAGGTTGATGTGGCCGCCGCGGATCATCGCGAACGAATCGGCCGACGAGAAGATCGACGAGCCCGGCAGCGTCGTGACGGTCTGCTTGCCGGCGTTGATGAGATCGGCGTCGACTTCGTCTTCGGTCGGTGACGGGCCGATGCCGAGCAGGCCGTTCTCCGATTGCAGCCACACCTCGACACCTTCCGGCACGTGGTTCGCAACGAGCGTCGGCAAGCCGATGCCGAGGTTCACGTAGAAGCCGTCCTGCAATTCCTTCGCCGCGCGCGCGGCCATCTGGTCACGATTCCAGGCCATGTCAGTCTCCTTTCGCGCGTACGACGCGTTGTTCGATGCGTTTTTCGGGCGTCGCGTTCAGCACGATGCGTTGCACGAAAATCCCCGGCGTGTGGATGTGGTCGGGATCGAGCTCGCCGTTCTCGACGATCTCCTCGACCTCGGCGACGGTGATCTTGCCGGCCATCGCGCACATCGGGTTGAAGTTGCGCGCGGTGCGGCGAAAGATCAGGTTGCCGGACTTGTCGGCCTTCCAGGCCTTCACGAGCGCGACATCGGCCGTCAGCGACGGCTCGAGCACGTAGTGGCGATCGCCGAACTGGCGCGTTTCCTTGCCTTCCGCGATCACGGTGCCGTAGCCCGTGTTCGTGAAGAACGCCGGGATGCCCGCACCACCCGCGCGCAGCTTCTCGGCGAGCGTGCCTTGCGGCGTGAATTCGAGCTCGAGTTCGCCGGCCAGGTACTGGCGCTCGAACTCCTTGTTCTCGCCGACGTACGACGAGATCATCTTCTTGATCTGGCGCGTTTCCAGCAGCAGGCCGAGGCCGAAACCGTCGACGCCCGCGTTGTTGCTGATGCAGGTGATGCCCTTGACGGCCGTATCGCGCAACGCCGCGATCAGCGCCTCGGGAATCCCGCACAGGCCGAAGCCGCCCACCGCGAAGGTCTGTCCGTCGCGGACGATCCCTTCCAGCGCGGCAGCCGCGCTTGGATAGACTTTGTTCATCAGTTGTCCCTTCCTCTATGGAAACCAGCGAAACCGGTTCACGCGCCCACGTGGCCCGCAAGCCCGCCGCATCATTCTATGCATGCACGGCGATGCCTGCGTCGAGGCGCGCTGTTTTTATACCGCGGCAGACCGCCACGAGATGCCTGAAAGGGTACGATGCGGCGCGGATGCGGCACAATACGCAAAAATACATAAGCGTTTGCCTCCGCTTGCCTGCGCCATGCCCGCTCTCGATTACCAGACTGCCTTCCACCTCGCGCCGCTCGGCCTCGTGCTGTCGCGCGACCGCGTGATCGAGGACTGCAACGACGCGCTCGCGTCGATCTTCCGCTGCGCGCGGGCCGACCTGATCGGGAAATCGTACGAGGTGCTCTACCCGTCGACGGACGAATTCCAGCGCATCGGCGAACGTATCGCGCGCGTGATGGCCGCGAACGGCATCTACTCGGATGACAGAATCATGAAACGGGCGGACGGCGAGCTGTTCTGGTGCCACGTCACCGGCCGTGCGATCGACCGCACCGCCCCGCTCGCAGCGGGCGTGTGGACCTTCGAGGATTTGAGCGCGACGCGCCGGGTCGCCGTCGAACTGACCCCGCGCGAGCGCGAGATCGCCGCGCAGCTCGCGACCGGCAAGACCAGCAAGCAGATCGGGCGCGTGCTCGACATCAGCTCGCGCACGGTCGACATCTACCGCGCACGGCTGATGCGCAAGTACGGGACCAACAATACGCCGGAGCTGCTGCAGCGCCTGCTCGGGCAGTGAGTGTCGGCGCCGGATGACAATCGGCCGCACCGGGCGGCCGATTCGGGAAACAACGGGTACGGCGTGACGCCCCGGCGACCTTGTGCCGGCCCGGACTCGCCGACTCGACGCTCAGCCGACCTTCGCCGCGAGCGCACGCTCGATCGTGTCGCGCAGCAACTGGGGCAGCGGCACCGACTTGCCGAGCGCGTAGTCGACCCACACGCAGCGTGCATTGCCGCGCGCATAGACATGCTGCGGATCGTCGGCGCGCGTCAGCTCGAAACCCGTATCGAAGCTGCTGCGGCCGGGCTTCGCAGCCGACATCTTCGCGATCACGTCGCCCGGATAGTGCAGCTGCTTGAGAAATTCCATCGACGCCGTGACGATGACGGGCCCCTGCCCCTCGCCGTTGCCGCCGGCAATGCCGAGCTCCTCGAACCACGAGATCCGCGCCTGCTCCATGTAGCGGAAATAAACCGTGTTGTTCACATGGCCGAACGCGTCCATGTCGCCCCAGCGGATCGGCATCGACATCTCAAAAACGGGGGAATAATCACTCATTGCAGTCTTCTTTGTTGCGGTATGTCGTCCGCTCAGGCGAGGCCGAAGCCGTCGTCGGCGGAGATAATCGAGCCATTGATGAACTGCGACTCGTCGGCCGCGAGCAGCAACAACAGCCCGTCGAGATCCTGCGGCTTGCCGACGCGCCGGCGCGGCAGCATCGACTGCAGCTTCTGGCCCTGCTCGGTTTCCCACAGATAATGATTGATTTCGGTATCGATATAGCCCGGACAGATCGCGTTGACGTTGATCCCGTGGCGCCCCCACTCGAGCGCCATCGCGCGCGTCATCTGCACGACCGCGGCCTTGCTCATCGCGAACAGGCCGATCTGCGGAAACACGCGCAGCCCGGCCACCGACGCGATGTTGATGATCCGGCACGGCGGCTTGCCGTTGCCGCTTCCGTTCGCGCGCATGATCATCCGCTTCGCGACTTCCTGCGCGACGAAAAACGCACCGCGCGTGTTGGTGTCGAATACGAACTCGAAATCCGCCGGCGTCACGTCGACGAGCTTCTGCATCGTCGAGACACCCGAATTGTTCACGAGGATGTCGATCGTACCGGCTTCCGTCTCCGCGTGCGCGACCGCCGCCTTGATGCTCTGGACGTCGGTGACGTCGAGCGACACGACGTGCGCGGCGCCGCCCGCCGCCTCGATCTCGGCACGCAGCTCCTTCAGGCGCTCGACCCGACGGCTCGCGAGCACGACCTTCGCACCGGCCTGCGACAGCACCTGCGCAAAGCGCTGCCCGAGGCCGCTCGACGCGCCCGTGACCAGCGCAACCTTGCCTTCCAGATTGATCGACCGACCCATTTGCACTTCCCCTTTCGATATCGTTTCGCCGCCACGAGCAACATGGTTCGAGCGGCATTACCCTAGCACGAAAATAGAACGATCGTGCTAATCTAGCCGCATGCTGTTGCGGCAAGCGTTTCGTTTCGCAGACAATACGCTCCCGAATAAAAGCATTCTAACGGTTAGAGGAACGCCAATGACCCCCGCAAGCCTCATCGAGCAATACGGCCCGCGCGAATCGATGGAATACGACGTCGTGATCGTCGGCGGCGGCCCCGCCGGGCTGTCGGCGGCGATCCGGCTCAAGCAGCTGGCCGCCGAGAAAGGCACCGAGATCGGCGTGTGCGTGCTCGAGAAGGGTTCCGAGATCGGCGCGCACATCCTGTCGGGCGCGGTGATGGACCCGCGCGCGATCAACGAACTGTTCCCCGACTGGAAGGAACGCGGTGCACCGCTCGACGTCGAGGTGACGGAAGACCGCTTCCTGTTCCTGTCCGAGAAGAGCGCGGTCACCACGCCGAACTGGGCGCTGCCCGCCAACTTCCAGAACCACGGCAACTACGTGATTTCGCTGGGCAACGTCACGCGCTGGCTGGGGGCACAGGCCGAAGCGCTGGGCGTCGAGATCTTCCCGGGCTTTCCCGCTGCGGAGATTCTCTATAACGACGACGGCTCGGTCAAAGGCGTCGCGACCGGCAACATGGGCGTGGGCAAGGACGGCGAGCCGACCGAGAACTTCCAGCTCGGCATGGAGCTGCACGCGAAATACACGCTGTTCGCCGAAGGCTGCCGCGGCCACCTCGGCCGCCAGCTGATCTCGAAGTTCAAGCTCGACGCGAACGCGGATCCGCAGGCCTACGGGATCGGCATCAAGGAACTGTGGGAGATCGACCCGGCCAAGCACAAGCCGGGCCTCGTGATCCACACGGCCGGCTGGCCGCTGAAGTCGGACACCTACGGCGGCTCGTTCCTGTATCACATGGACAACAACCAGGTCGTGGTCGGCTTCGTGGTGGGCCTCGGCTACACGAACCCGTACCTGTCGCCGTTCGAGGAATTCCAGCGCTACAAGACGCACCCGTCGATCCGCGCGTTCCTGGAAGGCGGCAAGCGCGTGTCGTACGGCGCACGCGCGATCACGGCCGGCGGGCTGCTGTCGCTGCCGAAGACGGTGTTCCCGGGCGGCGCGCTGATCGGCGACGACGCAGGCTTCCTGAACGCGTCGCGGATCAAGGGCAGCCACGCGGCGATCAAGACCGGCATGCTGGCGGCCGACGCCGCATTCGACGCGGTGCAGGCCGGCCGCCAGAGCGACGAGCTCAACGCGTACCCGGACGCCTTCAAGCAGTCGTGGCTGTACACGGAGCTGTATCGCGCGCGCAACTTCAAGCAGTGGATGGCCAAGGGGCTGTACCTCGGCACGCTGATGGTCGGGCTCGAGCAGAAGGTGATGGGCGGCAACGTGCCGTGGACGCTGCACCACAAGCATGCGGACCACGAAATGTTGAAGCCGGCGTCGCAATGCCAGCCGATCGAGTATCCGAAGCCGGACGGCAAGCTGACGTTCGACCGGCTCTCGTCGGTATTCATCTCGAACACGAACCACGAAGAGAACCAGCCGGCGCACCTGACGCTGAAGGATGCGAGCGTGCCGGTGAACGTGAACCTGCGTACGTACGCGGGGCCGGAGGCACGTTTCTGCCCGGCGGCCGTGTATGAGTTCGTGAAGAACGACGACGGCAGCGATCGCCTGGTGATCAACGCGCAGAACTGCGTGCACTGCAAGACCTGCGACATCAAGGACCCGACGCAGAACATCGTGTGGGTCACGCCGGAAGGCGGCGGCGGGCCGAATTACCCGAACATGTAATTGCCGGAACGCGCCGCCACGAGCGGCACGCTTTTGGGTTGCCGCAAACGAAACGGGGCGCTGCTTGATGCAGCGCCCCGTTTTGCCTGCTCCGCGCAACTGCCGGCGAGACGCGCTGCGCCCCGCCCGCTTGCGTCAGGTCGCGCTGCCCGCGATCTTCGGCGTCGGCGTCTCTACATCGCCGCACTGCGCGCGATGGCGCAATGCATGGTCGATCAGCACCAGCGCGAGCATCGACTCCGCGATCGGCGTCGCACGAATGCCGACGCACGGATCGTGGCGGCCGAACGTTTCCACCGTCGCTTCCTCGCCGGCCTTCGTGATCGAACGGCGCGGCGTGCGGATGCTCGACGTCGGCTTGATCGCGATCGACACGGTGATGTCCTGCCCCGTCGAAATCCCGCCGAGCACGCCGCCCGCATGGTTGCCGACGAAACCGCCCGGCGTCAGCTCGTCGCCGTGCACCGAACCACGCTGCGCGACGCTGTCGAAGCCCGCACCGATCTCGACGCCCTTCACCGCGTTGATGCTCATCATCGCCTTTGCGATGTCCGCATCGAGACGGTCGAACACCGGCTCGCCCCAGCCGACCGGCACACCCGATGCGACGACGTCGATGCGCGCGCCGATCGAATCGCCATCCTTGCGCAGCGCATCCATGTACGCCTCGAGCTCCGGCACGACGGCCGCATTCGGCGAGAAGAACGGATTCTCATGGACGTGCGACCAGTCGATGAACGGCACGTCGATCTCGCCGAGGCCGCTCATGTAGCCGCGCACCTCGACGCCGAAGCGCTCGCGCAGCCACTTCTTCGCGACCGCACCCGCGCCGACGATCGGCGCGGTCAGGCGCGCGGACGAGCGGCCGCCGCCGCGATAGTCGCGGATGCCGTATTTCTGCCAGTAGGTATAGTCGGCGTGGCCGGGACGGAACGTCTCGACGATGTTGCCGTAGTCCTTGCTGCGCTGGTCGGTGTTGCGGATCAGCAGCGCGATCGGCGTACCGGTCGTCACGCCTTCGAACACGCCCGACAGGATCTCGACCTCGTCGGCCTCCTGCCGCTGCGTCACGTGGCGCGACGTGCCGGGCTTGCGGCGATCGAGTTCGACCTGGATGTCGGCTTCGGTCAGCCCCATTCCCGGCGGGCAGCCGTCGATCACGCAGCCGATCGCGGGACCGTGCGATTCGCCGAAGGTCGTGACAGTGAAAAGCGTGCCGAGGGTATTGCCGGACATGATGGAACCGCCCAAAGAGAAATGGACAAACCGATGCGCTGCCCGGGCCGCAGGCAGGTCGATCGTTTGCCGGTCGAGAAAAAGAGGTAAGCCGCTATTATGCCAGCCGTCCCGGGCACGCGGGCCGTGTGAACCGTCCGGACCACACCGGCCGGCCACGGGAACGGCCCCGGGCGACGATTGCCGACCCGCGCCGTTCCGGTCGAACGGGCCCGTTCACGGCGGCCATGACGGCCCGGGGCGATGCCGCTGGGCCCGCCCCGCCTACTTCCGTGCGCCGCGCAGTTCGGTGACTGCCGCCTGAAGCGCTTCGGGTGTCGCGACCGACGCCGGGATCGGCTCGCCGACCGCCAGCGTCAGCCGGCTCATCACGCCGCGCTTGATGGGCCGCGGCATCCGCGCATCGGAATGCCGCGAAAAATAGCTGCCCCACAGCCCGCGCAGCGCCATCGGGATCACCGGCGCCGGCGTGCGGCCCAGGATCTCCGTGATGCCGTGGTGGAACGTGTTGATGTCGCCCGTCTTCGTCAGCTTGCCTTCCGGGAAGATGCACACGAGCTCGCCCTCCTTCAGCGCGGCCTCGCATGCGTCGTACGCGCGCGCGAGCATCTCGGGATCCTCGTGGCGCGGCGCGATCGGGATCGCCTTCGCATGCCGGAACACCCAGCTCGCGAAGCGCGTCTTGAAGATCCGGTGGTCCATCACGAAACGGATCGGGCGCGGGCTCGCGGCGGCCAGCACGAGCGCATCGACGTAGCTGACGTGGTTGCACACGAGCACGGCCGCCCCTTCCGCCGGAATCCGCTCCGCGTGCACGAGGCGAATCCGGTAGAACGTATGCACGAGCACCCATGCGACGAAGCGCAGCAGGAACTCGGGCACGAGCAGGTAGATGTACGCGGCGACGATCACGTTCAGCAGCGCGGTGACGAGGAACAGCCCCGGGATGTTGACGCCGGCCTTGGTCAGCCCCATCGCCATCACGGCCGACAGGATCATGAACAGCGCGTTCAGGATGTTGTTCGCGGCGATGATCCGCGCACGGTGCGTCGGTGCGCTGCGGCTCTGGATCAGCGCGTACAGCGGCACGCTGTAGAAGCCGCCGAACATCGCGAGCAGGAACAGGTCCGCCAGGATGCGCCAGTGGCGCGCACCGGCCAGAAACTCGCCGACCGACAGCAGATGGCCGGGCGACGGCAGCGCATGGCTCGCGAAATACAGCTCGATCGCGAACACGCTGATGCCGATCGAGCCGAGCGGCACGAGGCCTATCTCGACGCGCCGCTGCGACAGCCGCTCGCACAGCAGCGAGCCGAGGCCGATACCGACCGAGAACGTCGCGAGCAGGATCGTGACGACGTCGGGGCTGGCGGACAGCACGTCCTTCGCGAAATTGAAGAACGACGTGAGGAACGTCGCACCGACGAACCACAGCCACGAGATGCCGAGCAGGCTCAGGAACACGGTGCGGTTCTGCCGGGCGAGACCGAGGTTGCGCCAGGTCTCGCTGACCGGATTCCAGTTGATCACGAGGTCGGGCTGCGGCGCCGGTGTGGACGGCACGCGCTGCGCGACGAACCGCCCCGCGAGCGCGATGACGACGACGCTCACCGCGAGCACGCGCTCGCCGTTGCCTTCGATGCCCGCGGCCGCGCCGCCGATGATCGTGCCGATCAGGATCGCGATGAACGTGCCCATCTCGACGAGGCCGTTGCCGCCGACCAGTTCGTGCTCGCCGAGATGCTGTGGCAGGTACGAATACTTGACGGGCCCGAACAGCGTCGAGTGCATCCCCATCATGAACGTGCACAGATACAGCAGCGGCGCGCTGTGCGTGACGAAACCGGCCGCGCCGACCAGCATCAGCACGATCTCGAAGGTCTTCACGAAACGCGTGAGGGTCGCCTTGTCGTACTTGTCGGCGATCTGGCCGGAGGTGGCCGAGAACAGCACGAACGGCAAGATGAAGATCGCGGAAATCAGGAAGGCCGCCGTCTTCGCATCGACGCCGGAGAACCGCGCGGTGTGATAGGTGACGAGCGACGTGAAGCCGATCTTGAAGACGTTGTCGTTCAGCGCGCCGAGGAACTGGGTCGTGAAGAACGGCGCGAAACGGCGCTCGCGCAGCAGGTCGAACTGCGACGCGTGCGCGCGCCGTTCGTCACGCCGCCTGGAAGTGGCTTGCGTTTGATCGCTCATGCGGAATACGCGCGCGCCGTCTGGGCAGCGCTGCGCGGGCCTCGTGTGGTCAATGAAAAAAAGGCGGCGCAGGACCAACCTGCGCCGCCGCGTGCCGGGTGGCGGCGCCCGCGCATGACGGCGACGGGCGCGGCATGGTTCACGGCTTGTGCGCTTCGGCTTCCGATTCCGGCCAGTCGCGGATGTATGCCTTCAGCATCCGGTTCTCGAAGCTCTGCGCCTCGACGACCGTCTTCGCGACGTCGTAGAACGAAATGACGCCCATCAGCACCTTCTTGTCGAGCACCGGCATGTAGCGCGCATGGCGCTCGAGCATCATCCGGCGCACTTCGTTGACGTCCGTTTCCGGCGTGCACGTGAGCGGCTCGTCCATCACCTTGCGCACCTGCACGTCGCCGATCGCGCCGCCGTTCACGTGCAGACGCAGGATGATCTCGCGGAACGTCAGCATCCCGACGAGATCGCCGTACTCCATCACGACGAGCGAACCGATGTCGTGTTCGGCCATCGTATCGACCGCTTCGCGCAGCGGCTTATCGGGCGTCACCGTAAACAGCGTGTTGCCCTTCACTTTCAGAATATCGCTGACGCGCATCGTAGTCCCCTCATGCTTGAATGCAAAACCTCGTTCGATCGTATCGGAAAGCCTGTCAAAAGGAAAGCGCGAGCCCGCCCCGGCGGCCCCGCCCCGCTTGCGGAAGCGGACTGCCGGCAGCACAATGGCCCCATGAACAGCGGCCAGAGGAGACGTCCATGGCGCATACGCATTCGGAGCAATTCGCCAGCTTCGCCGATTTCTACCCGTATTACCTGAATGAACACCAGAACCAGACGTCGCGGCGGCTGCACTTCATCGGCTCGCTCGGCGTGATCGGCTGCGTCGCGATGGCGGTCGCGACCGGCGACTGGCTGTGGCTGCCGGCAGCGATCGTCTGCGGCTACGGCTTCGCGTGGGTCGGACACTTCTTCTTCGAGAAGAACCGCCCGGCCACGTTCCGGCACCCGATCTACAGCCTGATGGGCGACTGGGTGATGTTCAAGGATATCTGTACGGGCAAGATTCCGTTATGACGCGGCCGGGCGCCCCGCTCATGCGGGGCGCGGCGGCCGCGCGTGCGGATCGGGCACGCCGCCCGGCGCCTGCCCCGGCATCGCCGTCGGCTGCGCACCCGCGAGCCGGTGCGCGGCGATCAGCGTCGCGAGCGACACGTCGAAGCGGTCGCTCGACAGCACCGCGAGCAACGCAGCGCCATCCACGTGGCTGCGGCGCCGCTGCAGCTGGTAGGTGAGTTCCGTGCGGTCGATCACCAGCACGTCGAACAGTTGCGCAAGCGTCAGCTGCTCCGGGTTCGCGAGCAGGATGTAGCGCGGCGTGGTCTCGCCGCCGCCGTCGAGCCGCGCAATCCATTCCCGCTCCTCCATCGTCGTCAGCAGGCGCTGCGCGGTTTCCATGTCGCAGCGCAACATGGTCGCGAGCCGCAGCGCCGTGTAGCCGCGCTTGCCGGCCGTGCGCGCCTCGGCCAGCCGCGCGAGCATTTCCAGCGCGTCGAGCAGGTCGCTGCCCGGGTAGTGGATGCGGTGGAACTGGCCGACGCGGATCGCCGGTAGCGCGGACGCCACCATCGCGCCGAGCAGCGCGATGAACCAGCTCAGGTACACCCACAACAGGAACACGGGCAGCGCCGCGAACGCGCCATAGACGGCCGTATAGGTCGGAATGCGCCGCACGTAGTAGCCGAAGCCGCGCTTCGCGAGCTCGAACGCGACGGCCGCGAACAGCCCGCCGATCACCGCGTCGCGCCATGCAACCGTGCAGTTCGGCAGGTACACGTACAGCAGCGTGAACGCGAGCACCGTCAACGGCAGCGAGACGAGCGCGAGCAGCCACTCGACGATCGACGTGGACGGCGCGGCGCCGGTAAACGCCAGCGACTGCGTGAACAGGTACGACGAGATCGACAGGCTCACGCCGAACAGCAACGGGCCGAGCGTGATCAGCGCCCAGTACGCGAGCACGCGCTGCGCGAACGGCCGCGGCTTGCGCACCCGCCAGATCAGGTTGAACGCCGACTCGATCGTCATCATCGTCATCACCGACGTGACGACGAGCACGATCAGGCCGGCTGTCGTCAGCCCCTTCGCCTTCGACGCGAACTGGTTCAGGTACTTGAAGATCTGGACGTTGAACTGCGCGGGCATCAGGTGATCCGCGAGGAACCCCTGCAGCGAGATCTGGAACGACGCGAACATCGGGAACGCGGTGAACAGCGCGAACGCGACCGTCACGAGCGGCACGAGCGCCAGCATCGTCGTGAATGTGAGGCTGCCCGCCACTTGCGGGATGCGATCCTCGGCGCTGCGCCGGGCCGCGAACTGCGCGAGGCGCTTGATGGTGTCGAGATCGACGCTCAACTTCGGCAAACGACTTCTCCTTCTTGATGCCGCGCGCCCGACGGCGCGCCGCCGTCGCGCTGCGCGACGGCTTCAGCCCCTATAATAGCCGCTCGATTCCAGCAGGGGCCGACTGCACCGGGCACGCGCGCGGCCGCACGCGGCTCCGTCGCCCCCATGAAAGACATCCTCGTCCTCTATTACAGCCGCCACGGCGCCACGCGCGATCTCGCGCTCGCGATCGCGAACGGCATCGACAGCGTGCCGGGCGTGCAGGCCCGCATCCGCACCGTGCCGCCCGTGTCGGCCGTCTGCGAAGCCACTGCCCCCGACATCCCCGCCGACGGCCCGCCGTACGCGGAACTGCGGGATCTCGAGGAGTGCGCGGGCCTCGCGCTCGGCTCGCCGACCCGCTTCGGCAACATGGCCGCCTCGCTCAAGTATTTCCTCGACGGCACCACACCGCAATGGCTGTCGGGCGCACTGACCGGCAAGCCGGCCTGCGTGTTCACGTCGACGGGCAGCCTACACGGCGGCCAGGAATCGACGTTGCTGTCGATGATGCTGCCGCTGCTCCATCACGGGATGATGATCGTCGGGATCCCGTACACGGAATCCGCGCTCACCACGACGCGCACCGGCGGTACGCCGTACGGCGCATCGCACGTCGCGCAGCACGATCGCTCGGCAGCCGCCGGGCTGTCGGCGGACGAAAAGGCGCTCGCGGCCGCGCTCGGCGTGCGGCTCGCGCGCGCGGCGGCCGCCCTGTCCAGCGCCCAGGCCGCCGAGACCGCATGACCGCCCCCGCCCGCCCCGCCGTCGCGGCCCGGCCGCGCCACGCGCTGGTCGCCACCGCGTGCCTCGTCGCACTGATCGCGCTGTCGCTCGCGTGGGAGCTGTGGCTCGCGCCGCTGCGCCCGGGCGGCTCCGCGCTGATGCTCAAGGCGATCCCGCTCGCGCTCGCGCTGCCCGGCGTCTGGCGGCGTAACATCTATACGATGCAGTGGGCGAGCATGCTGATACTGGTCTATTTCGCCGAAGGCGTCGTGCGCGGCATGTCCGATCGCGGACTGTCCGCGACGCTCGGCTGGTGCGAGACCGCGCTCGCCGTCGTCTTCTTCGTGGCGGCGCTGGCGTACGTCGCGCCGTTCAAGCGCGCGGCGAAAAAGTCGCGCGCCGCGTCCTGACCCTTACGCGACAAGGTGATGATGTCCTACGAAGCTTTCGTTTCCGCGTGCCGTGACGCGATCGGCGCCGATCATGTGCTGACCGACCCGCACGATACCGAACCGTTCCTGACCGACTGGCGCCGCCGCTACAAGGGTGCCGCATGCGCGGTGCTGAAGCCCGCGAGCACAGCCGAAGTCGCCGCGCTCGTCAAGCTGGCCAACGCACACGGCATCGCGCTCGTGCCGCAAGGCGGCAACACGGGCCTGGCCGGCGGCGCCACGCCCGACGCGAGCGGCAGCCAGGCCGTACTGAGCGTCGCGCGCCTGAACCGCGTGCGCGCGCTCGATCCGCACAACAACACGATCACCGTCGAAGCCGGCGTGATCCTCGCCGACGTGCAGGCGCGCGCCCGCGAAGGCGACCGGCTGTTCGCGCTGAGCCTCGCGGCGGAAGGCAGCTGCACGATCGGCGGCAACCTGTCGACCAACGCGGGCGGCACCGCGGTGCTGCGCTACGGCAACGCGCGCGAGCTGTGTCTCGGGCTCGAGGTCGTGACGCCGCAAGGTGAAATCTGGGACGGCCTGCGCGGGCTGCGCAAGGACAATACGGGCTACGACCTGCGCGACCTGTTCATCGGCGCGGAAGGCACGCTCGGGATCATCACGGCGGCCGTGATGAAGCTGCATCCGCTGCCGGCCGCGCAGGTCACCGCCCTCGCCGCGCTCGAATCGCCGCACGCGGCGCTCGATTTCCTCGCCCTCGCGCAGCGCGCGGCCGGGCCGCTGCTGACCGGCTTCGAGCTGATGTCGGACTTCTGCATGCAGCTGGTCGGCAAGCACTACCCGCAGCTGCGCTACCCGTTCGCGCAGACGCATGCGCAGACGGTGCTGCTCGAACTGTCCGACAACGAAAGCGAAGCGCATGCGCGCGCGCTGTTCGAGAAACTGATGGAAGAAGCGTTCGAGGCCGGGCTCGTGGTCGACGCGGTGGTCGCTGAGAATCTCGCGCAGTCGCGTGCGTTCTGGGACCTGCGCGAACACATCCCGCTCGCGCAGGCCGACGAGGGGCTCAACATCAAGCACGACATCGCGGTGCCGATTTCGTCGATCGCGCGCTTCATCGACGAGACCGACGCGGCGATCCAGCAAGCCGCGCCGGGCGCGCGGATGGTCACGTTCGGCCACCTCGGCGACGGCAATCTCCACTACAACGTGCAGATGCCCGAAGGCGGCGACCCGAAAGCGTTCCTGGCCGCATTCCAGGCGCCGATCAACCGGATCGTCTACGACAACGTGCATCGCCACCACGGCACGATCAGCGCGGAGCACGGCATCGGCCAGCTGAAGATCGACGACGCGCAGCGTTACAAGTCGCCGGTCGAAACGACGCTGATGCGCACGCTGAAGACCGCGCTCGATCCGCGCGGCCTGATGAATCCCGGCAAGGTCCTGCGCTGAAGCCGTCCACTCCGGAGTCCCGCCCGTGAAAGTCCGCGTCCTGTCCGACCTGCATCTCGAAAGCAACCTGCCCGACGCGATCCCGCATGCCGACGCGGATCTCGTCGTGCTCGCCGGCGACATCCACAATCACGCGGAAGGCCTGCGCTGGGCCGCCGAAACGTTCGATCCCGCGGTGCCGGTGATCTACGTGCCGGGCAACCACGAGTACTACGACGGGGAATTCGGCGCGCTGGAGTCGGCAATGCGCGATGCGGCGCAGGCGCTCGACAACGTGCATTACCTGAACAACGACGTCTACGTCGATCCCGGGCAGCACTACCGCGTGCTCGGCACGACGCTCTGGGCCGATTTTTCGCTGTTCGGCGCCGACGAAGCCAGCCTTGCCGGTTCGATCGAGGCCGGGCAGCGCGTGATGCTCGATTTCAAGGGATTGATCCAGGTGACCTGGCCGCACGATGCGGCGCTGCATGGGGCGCCGGGCACGCCGGAGCGGGATTTCTCGCCGGCGGACGCGATCGCGCTGCATCGACGCAGCCGCGCGTGGCTCGAAGCGCAGTTCGCCACACCGTTCGCGGGCCAGACGATCGTCGTGACCCACCATGCGCCGCACCGGCGCTCGCTGGCGGAGCGCTATGCGGAAGATCTTGCGTCGGCGGGATTCGTAACGGACATGGCGGAGCTCGTGCAGCCGCCGGTCAATCTGTGGCTCCACGGCCACACGCATACGTCATTCGACTATGTGGCGGACGGCGGCACGCGCGTGGTGTGCAACCCGCGCGGCTACATCCACCGGCGCACCGGCGAACTGGAAAATACCGCGTTCGCGTGGGACAAGGTCGTCGAACTCGGCTGAGCGCCGAGCCCGCGCGGCCGCGTTGCACGGCCTTTTTCGACCCGGAGCGTGACGGCCGGATCAGCGGCCGGGGCGGCGTTGCTCGCGCACCCGCACCGGCACCGGCTTCATCTGCGCCTTCGCCTTCATCGCGCGCAGCAGGTCGCGGGTCGCCGCGGCGGCCGCGGCCGCGCCCAGCAGGACTCCAAGGCCGATCATCAGGTGCGTATCCATTGCTACTCCGGGGTTGCGTATCTCGTTAATTCCCACAGTATCAAACTGTCTGACACGCGTTCGTAAAAAAATGTTGCGTGAAGGACAAATCTCGTCAGATCGCGGTCAACCGCGCTGTCATGTCGCACGCGTGTACTGCTCGAGCGCGGCTTCGTCGGCGGCGAGCGTGGCCGGCAGTTCGTCACGCAGGAAATCGACCCAGGTGCGAATTTTCGCGTCGAGGTACTGGCGCGACGGATACAGCGCGTAGATGTTCATCACGTGCGACCGGTACTCGGGCATCACGCGCACGATGTGCCCGCTGCGCAGCCAGCCGATCGCCGAATAGAGCGGCAGGCCGCCGATCCCCATCCCTTCCCGCACGGCCACCGCGAGCGCCTCGGCGACGTTCACGCGAAACGGCGGCGCCGTGACCGGCACGACCTCGTCGCCGTTCGGCCCCGACAGCGCCCATTCGTCGAAGTGAAAGCCCGGCGCGATCATCCCGAGGCACACATGCTGCGCGAGGTCGGCCGGCCGCTGCGGCACGCCGTGCGACTCGACATACCCGGGCGATGCGCACACGACGCTGTAGCTCACACCGAGCCGCTGCGACACGAGCCCCGAATCGGGCAGGTCGCGGCCGACGACGATCGCGACGTCATACCCCTCGTCGAGCAAATCGGGCATCCGCTGCGCGAGGGTCAGCTCGACGTGCACGTCCGGGTAGCGCTCGCGATAGCGCGCGATGGCCGGCACCAGGTAGTGCTGGCCGAGGCTCGTGAAGCAATGCACCTTCAGCTTGCCCGACGGGCGCGCATGCGCGTCGCCCGCCTCGGCTTCGGCCTGGTCGACATACGCGAGGATCTCTTCGCAGCGCTGCAGATAACGCTCGCCGGCTTCGGTCAGCGCGATCCGGCGCGTCGTGCGGTTCAGGAGACGCGTGCGCAGGTGCGCCTCAAGGTCCGAGACCGCGCGCGACGCGTAGGCGGTAGTCGAATTCATCTGCTGGGCGGCCGCGGTAAAACTTCCCGCGTCGACCACGCGGACGAACACCCGCATGTTTTGTAACGTATCCATCCCATTGCCCGTTTGAATCCGGACGGATTGTTGCACAGAGGCGAACAAGTATTGTCTCAGGATTCGTAAAAATGACTTGCACCCTTGTCCATTTATTCAGGAATCACTGAAAAATATAATCGCATCCGACTCATCTATATCCGAAAGGGAGAAAATCGTGCAGTCTCCGGCGACAAAAGGGACGCTCGCACTGGCGGTTCTTGCAGTCTCATTAATAATGGCCGGATGCGCGAGCATGGGCGACAACAAGCCGCAGTCGGCCCGCATCGAGGCGAACGCGCTCGATGCCGGCGCCGCGATCCGCGCGGCCGACCGTGACGCGGGCTGGCCCGCGGCCGACTGGTGGCGCGCCTACCGCGATCCGCAACTCGACGCCTGGATCGCCAACGCCCAGGCCGGCAACCCGACGCTCGCGGCCGCCGAGGCACGGGTACGCGAAGCGCAGGCGATGGCGCGTGTGGCCCGCTCGGCCGAGCTGCCGCAAATCAACGGCAACCTGTCGCTGATGCGCCAGCACTGGCCGGACAACGTGTATTACGGCCCCGGCCCGCTCGCGAACACCGATACCTGGAACAACACCGGCACGCTCGGCCTGTCGTACCACCTCGACCTGTGGGGCAAGGACAAGAACGCGACCGAGCGCGCGCTCGACACCGCGCATGCAACCGCCGCCGACGCGCGTGCGGCCAAGCTCGAGCTCGAAGTCAACGTCGTGCGCGCGTACGTCGGCATGTCGATGAACTATGCGCTGCTCGACCTCGCGCACGAAACGTTCGAACGCCAGCGCTCGCTCGCCGATCTGGCGCGCAAGCGGCTGCAGGCCGGCCTCGGCACGCAGCTCGAAGTGAGCCAGGCGGAATCGACGCTGCCCGATTATGAGCGCCAGATCGACAGCTATGAGGAAGCGATCCAGCTCGCACGGCATCAGCTCGCCGCGCTGGCCGGCAAGGGCCCGGGCGCGGGCGATGCGATCAAGCGGCCGCAGCTGTCGCTCGACGCACCGGCCGGCCTGCCGTCGGCGATGCCGGCCGACCTGCTCGGCCGCCGCCCCGACGTCGTCGCGGCGCGCTGGACGGTCGACGCGCAGGCGCGCGGCATCGATGTCGCGAAGGCGTCGTTCTACCCGAACATCGACCTGCTCGCGACGGTCGGCGGCTTCGGCGTGACCGCGCCGTTCACCGACTTCCTGCGCGCGATGAACGGCGGCTGGACGGCCGGCCCCGCGCTGTCGCTGCCGATCTTCGAAGGCGGCAGGCTGCGTGCGCAGCTCGGCGCCGCGAATGCCGGCTACGACCAGGCGGTCGAGCGCTACAACCAGACGATCGTCGGCGCGCTCAAGGACATCGCCGACCAGGTCGTGCGGATCCGTTCGCTCGATACGCAGAAGAAGGACGCCGCACGCTCGGTGGCCGCCAACGACCGCAGCTACCAGCTGTCGCGCGAAGGCTTCCGCCGCGGGCTGACCGACTACGTGAACGTGCTGGTCGCGCAGCAGCAGTTGCTGCGCGCGCAGGAAACGGCCGCCCGCATCGATGCGGAACGCCTCGCCGCGCATGCGCAGTTGATGGCCGCGCTCGGCGGTGGGGTCGAGACGGGTACGGACGTTCGGGGCGGCCATCCGCAGGGCGGCCATCCGTCGCGCGACGAATCCGCCGCGGGCGCAGCCGCGCCTGCCGCCGCGTCGGGCGCGAAGCCCGTGGCGGCCGTCGCCCGGCCCGCGCAGGTGGCCGCCGCCGGTGCGTCCGGCGTGCCGGCCGCACGGTAACGCGGAGCGACGCCATGTCAGCCTCCTCCCCCGCTTCCACACCCGCCGGCGGCCCGTTCGCGGCCTGGGCCACCGCGTTCGGCGACTGGGCCCGCACCGACGGCGCCGCGTGGCTCTATCTGTTCAAGGCGCTGCTCGCGACTTTCATCGCGCTCGGCGTGTCGATGCGGCTCGACCTGCCGGCACCGAAGACGGCGATGACGACCGTCTTCATCGTGATGCAGCCGCAAAGCGGCGCCGTGCTCGCGAAGAGCTTCTACCGGGTCGCCGGCACGATCTTCGGGCTCATCGCGACGCTCACGTTCGTCGGGCTGTTCCCGCAGCAGCCGCAGCTGTTCCTGCTGGCGATCGCCATCTGGATCGCGCTGTGCACCGCCGGCGCCGCACGCAACCGCAACTTCCGCAGCTACGGCTTCCTGCTCGCCGGCTATACGACCGCGCTGATCGGCCTGCCCGCGTCGCAGCACCCGGACGGCGCCTTCATGAGCGCGATGACGCGCGTTTCCGAAGTCATCATCGGGATCGTGTCGGCCGGCGTCGTCAGCGCGCTCGTGTTTCCGCAGTACACGGGCGAGCAGATGCGCACGACGGTGCGCAAGCGCTTCGGCAGCTTCGTCGACTACGTCGCGTCGGCGCTGTCGGGCCAGCTCGACCGCGCGCATATCGAGACGATCCACACGCGCTTCGTCGCCGACGTGGTCGGCTTCGAGGCCGCGCGCAGCATGGCCGTGTTCGAGAATCCGGACACGCGCATGCGCAGCGGCCGGCTCGCACGGCTGAACAGCGAGTTCATGAGCGCATCGAGCCGCTTTCACGCGCTGCATCAGTTGATGAACCGGCTGCACGCGGCCGGTGCGCAGGCCGCGATCGATGCGATCGAGCCGTATTTCCGCGAAATCGCGCCGCTGCTCACGCGCCATGGCGAACCCGTGCGCACGTCGATCGACGCCGCGCATTCGGCCGAGCAACTGCTCGCGTGGCGCGACGCGCTGCCGCGCCGCATCCGCGCGACGCGCGCGGAGCTCGAAACGCAGCCCGGCTTCCCGCTGCTCGACTTCGACACGGCCGCCGAGCTGCTGTACCGCTTCATCACCGACCTGCAGGAATACGCGGCGACCTATGCGTCGCTCGCGACCGCGACGCACGAGCGCGAACGCTGGATCGAGCGCTACGAGCCGCGCACCAACCGGACGGCCGCCACGATCGCGGGGATCCGCACCGCGACGGTGATTCTCGCGCTGGGCTGGTTCTGGATCGAGACCGCGTGGCCGAGCGGCGTGATGCTGGTGCTGAACGCCGCGGCGACCTGCGCGCTCGCGTCTTCGGCACCGCGCCCGACCGCGATGGCCGCGCAGATGGGGATGGGCACGGCGCTGGCCGTTTGTACCGGCTTCCTGCTGATGTTCGGCATCTACCCGCGGATCGACGGCTTCTGGCTGCTGTGCGCGGCGCTCGCGCCGTTGCTCGCGATCGGCATCTACATGACGCTGAAGCCGAAGCTCGCGGGCTACGGGATGGGTTACCTGATCTTCTTCTGCTTCCTCGCCGGCCCCGACAGCATCACGCACTACGATCCGATGAGCTTCATGAACGACGCGCTCGCGCTGCTGCTGTCGATGCTGGTATCGGCGATCGCGTTCGCCGTGCTGTTCCCGCCGACCGCGCCGTGGCTCAAGAAGCGCCTGCTCGCCGACCTGCGTCACCAGGCCGTCGCGGCCTGCCATGCGCGGCTCGCCGGCTTGCGCACGCGCTTCGAGAGCGGCGCGCGCGACCTGATGTACCAGGCGCACACGCTGTCGGCCGACCAGCCCGACGTGCAGCGTGACGCGCTGCGCTGGATGTTCGCGGTGCTCGAAACCGGCAACGCGGCCATCGACCTGCGCCATGAGCTGGCCACGCTGCCCTCCGATCCGCGCTATGCGCCGACGACGCCGTGGCGACGCGCGATCGAGACGATGCGCGCCGCGCTGTCGTCGCTGTTCACGCGGCCGGACGCCGAACGCTTCGACGCCACGCTCGCCGCGGTCAACGATGCGATCGATGCGACCCGGCAGACGCTCGACGCGTTCACGCCGACGCGCGAGGAACGCCACCGGCTGCAGCGGATCCTGAGCCACCTGCATTTCGTGCGCACGGCGCTGCTCGATCCCGAATCGCCGCTCGCCGCGCTCAACCGCAACCGCCCCGTGCGTCCCCAACCAGGAGCCTCGTCATGATGCCGCGTGAAATCGCCATTCTCGATGCCTACATGCCCACGGTGGTGCTGATGTTCGTCCTCGGCGCGCTCGCGACCTGGGCCATCGACCGCCTGCTCGCCTACACGGGCCTCTACCGACTCGTCTGGCACCCGTCGCTGTTCCGGGCCTGCCTTCTCGTCTGCATTTGCGGCGGACTGAGTCTTGCCGTTTACCGTTGATTCCGAACCATCATGATTCTCAGAAAACTCTTCGGCTTCGTCGCGACCGCCGTCATCCTTCTCGTCGCGATCCTGATCGGGCGCTCGCTGTGGGTGCACTACATGGATGATCCGTGGACGCGCGACGGGCGCGTGCGCGCCGAGATCGTCAACGTCGCGCCGGACGTGTCGGGCGCGATCGTCGAGCTGCCCGTGCATGACAACCAGCTCGTCAAGAAAGGCGACCTGATCATGCAGATCGACCCGTCGCACTACCAGATCGCGGTCGAGCAGGCGCAGGCGGCCGTCGCCGCCCGCCGCGCGGAACTGCAGATGCGCCGCGACGACGCGGCGCGCCGCGCGGATCTCGATGCGCTCGTCGTGTCGAAGGAAAACCGCGAGAACGCCGCGCACAGCGCGTCGAGCGCCGATGCGCAGTACCAGCAGGCGATCGCCGCACTCGATGCCGCGAAGCTCAACCTCGAGCGCACGCGCGTCGTCGCGCCGGTCGACGGCTACATCACGAACCTGCAGACCTTCAAGGGCAATTATGCGGTGGCCGGCCAGGCGAAGCTCGCGATCGTCGACAGCCACTCGTTCTGGGTCTACGGCTACTTCGAGGAAACCAAGCTGCCGCGCGTGAAGATCGGTGCGCCGGCCGAGATGCGGCTGATGAGCGGCGGCGTGATGAAGGGCCACGTCGAGAGCATCTCGCGCGGCATCTACGATCGCGACAACCCGCAGAGCCGCGACCTCGTCGCGGACGTGAACCCGACCTTCAACTGGGTGCGCCTCGCGCAGCGCGTGCCGGTGCGCATCAAGATCGACGACGTGCCGGCCGACGTGGTGCTGTCGGCGGGCACGACCTGCACGGTCATCATCGATCCGGACAAGCAGAAGAAGTCGTAAACCCCGGATGGCCGGGGGCGCTTACGCGGCGATGCGGAAACGCCCGACCAGCGACTTCAGCGCCTGAGCCTGCTCGTCGAGCGCATTCGCGGCCGCGGCCGCCTGTTCGACGAGCGCCGCGTTCTGCTGCGTGCCGGCATCCATCTGCGTGACCGCACGGCCGATCTCCTCGATACCGGCGCTCTGCTCGTCGGATGCCGCCGAAATCTCGCCGATGATGTCGGTCACGCGCTTGACCGCGCGCACGACGTCGCCCATCGTGCGGCCCGCATCGTGCGCGAGCGTCGCGCCGTTCGCGACGCGTTCGACCGATGCACCGATCAGCTCGCGGATCTCCTTCGCCGCGGTCGCCGAACGCTGCGCGAGCAACCGCACCTCGCCCGCGACCACCGAAAAACCACGCCCCTGTTCGCCCGCGCGCGCCGCCTCGACCGCCGCGTTCAACGCGAGAATGTTGGTCTGGAACGCGATCCCCTCGATCGTGCCGATGATGTCGCGGATGTTCTTCGCGCTGTCGTCGATCTCGCTCATCGTCGCCACCACACGCCCGACGACTTCCCCGCCCGTCTCCGCGACCGCCGACGCATTGGCCGCGAGCGCGCTCGCCTGCCGCGCGTTCTCGGCGTTCTGGCGTACGGTCGACGTGAGCTGCTCCATGCTGGCCGCGGTGCGTTCGAGCGCGACGGCCTGCTGCTCGGTGCGCTTCGACAGGTCGAGGTTGCCGGTGGAAATCTCGCCCGACGCCGCCGCGATTGCCTCGGCGCTGACGGCGATCTCGCCGACGGTCGCCGCGAGCCCCGTCTGCATCTCGGCCAGCGCACGCACCATGCTGTCGCGGTCGTGCCGGCCCAGCGTGATCGGTCGCGTCAGGTCGCCGCGCGCGATGTCCGCGGCGATCGCCTTCGCGTGCGCGGGTTCGCCGCCGAGCTGCGACGCGAGACGGCGCACGACGCGCTCGGCGATCACGATCGCGAGCACGATCAGCGCAACCGTCATCGCCGCGATCATCGCGAACGACGACGAGAAAATGGTGGCGGACGCATCGAGCGTCGCCTTCGACTTCGCGCCGCGCGTCTTCACGAGTTCGGCGACGAGTTTCTCGAGCTTGCCGGTTTCGACCAGCAGCGACACGTCCTGCGTGCCGACCTGCCAGTTCATCTGCGACAGGTCGAGCGGCTGCGCACGCACGAGTTCGACGAAATCGCGCAGATGCGCGCTCCAGGTGCCGACCGCCGTCGAGAACGCGTGCAGCCGCGCCGAATCGTCGGCGTCGGCCGGATCCGCGTAGCGCTGCAGCGTGCCGAGCGCCTGGCCGATCGACGCGAGCCCCGCGCCCACGTCGGCACCCAGTTCGTCGCGCTCCTTCGCGGTGGTCGCGGTCAGCAGCATCTTCTGGGCACGGCTCGCGCGCAGCACTTCGGCCCGAACCTCCGCGGCCGCGCGGCTCGCGACGTGGCCCTGCTCGTAGACCGACGCGATCGACGCATTCAGCCGGCTGATCTGCCAGAGCGAAAACATGCCGATCGCCAGCGTGCCGGCGAGCAGGATCGCGAAGGCGGCGCGCAACGTCGCCTTGACGGTCCACGGCCGGCGCTCGCGACGCGCCACGCGCAGGCGCCGTGCGGCGCGGCCGGCGGCAACGTCGGGGGCGGCGGCGGCCGCACCCGGCTGTGGATGCAAAGATGCTGCTTTCATCGAACTATCCCCGTATTGATCACGCGGCCGGAAAGGTCGGTCCCGGCATTCCCGCGATGGCTGGCCTTGCCGCGCGTCCTGCGCCCGCACCGGCGGATAGCCGGTGCCGGGCGCGGCGCGCCTGTTGTCATTGGGTCGTTCTACGGCCGCCACCGCCGTTTCTTGAGTCCGGGAAACCACGCACCGGCCCCGGGCGCGCCCTCCCATGACGGGCAGGCGCGCCGCCAGCGTTATACCCGGCCAAAAAAGCGCGTACCTGACGATCCATCAGATGAATGTCCGATTCACGATAAAAGTTGTCCGGACATTCTCGATACGCCACATTACACTTCTTTGACGCAGCAACGAATCAAGACGCGCCAATCCCCAGCAGAGCGCGCCCGCCACCTCAACTCGTTCAGCTCTCACATGGAAACCAGCCTCGACACCGGCTCCGCCGGCGCAGCCGCCGCCCAGCCATCCGCACCACCCGTCGCCCGCACCGTATACCCGGTGCTCGGCGCGATCAGCTTCTCGCACATGCTCAACGACATGATCCAGTCGTTGATCCTCGCGATCTATCCGATGCTCAAGAGCCAGTTCGCGCTGTCGTTCGCGCAGATCGGCCTGATCACGCTCACCTACCAGATCACCGCGTCGCTGTTGCAACCGCTCATCGGCCTCTATACCGACAAGCGTCCGAAACCGTATTCGCTGCCGGTCGGCATGGGCTTCACGCTCGCGGGGCTGCTGCTGATGTCGGTCGCGCCGAATTTCCCGATGCTGCTGGTGGCCGCCGCGCTGGTCGGCTGCGGTTCGTCGGTGTTCCATCCCGAGTCGTCGCGCGTCGCGCGGATGGCGTCGGGCGGCCAGCACGGGCTCGCGCAGTCGGTGTTCCAGGTCGGCGGCAACGCGGGCTCCGCGCTCGGGCCGCTGCTCGCCGCACTCGTGATCATTCCGCACGGCCAGCACAGCATCGCGTGGTTCTCGGCGGCCGCGCTCGTCGCGATGATCGTCCTCACGCAGATCGGCCACTGGTACAAGAAGCATCCGTCGATGAAGAAGAAGGCCGCGGCGGCCGGCCACCCGACGCTGTCGCGCGGCCGCGTGCTGGGCGCGATCGGCGTGCTGGTGCTGCTCGTGTTCTCGAAGTACTTCTACCTCGCGAGCATCAACAGCTATTTCACGTTCTACCTGATCGACAAGTTCCACCTGTCGGTGCAGGCCGCGCAGATCCACCTGTTCGTGTTCCTCGCGGCCGTGGCGGCCGGCACGCTGATCGGCGGGCCGGTGGGCGACCGGATCGGCCGCAAGTACGTGATCTGGGTGTCGATCCTCGGCGTCGCGCCGTTCACGATGCTGCTGCCGTACGCAAACCTGTTCTGGACCAGCGTGCTGACCGTGATCATCGGCGTCGTGCTCGCGTCGGCGTTCGCCGCGATCCTCGTCTATGCGACGGAGCTGATGCCCGGCAAGGTCGGGATGGTCGCGGGCCTGTTCTTCGGCTTCGCGTTCGGTCTCGGCGGGGTCGGCGCGGCTGTACTCGGCCAGCTTGCGGACGCGACGAGCATCCCGTTCGTCTACAAGGTGTGCTCGTTCCTGCCGCTGATCGGCGTATTCACCGTGTTCCTGCCGAACCTCGAAAGCAGCCGGCGCAAGCAGGCGTGACGCACCGGCCGCGGCGTGCGCGCCGCGGCCGGTCGAACGGCTCGAATGAAGGAATGAAGAAAACGGCGGCGGCTTCAGGCCGCCGTCGTCGCATGCAGCGTCAGGAAACGCTTGAGGATGCCCGACGAATAGCTGCTCGCGATCGCCGACAGGAAGTGCGAGAACGACTGCGTCGCGTGATCGTCGGCCGTATCGGAGATCGTGCGCACGAGCGCGAACGGCACGTCGTGCTCCGCGCACACCTGCGCGATCGCGGCGCCTTCCATCTCGACCGCGAGCGCATCCGGCAGCGCGTCGCGCAGCGCGACGACCTCGCGCTCGCTCGACACGAAACGATCGCCGCTGATGATGAGCCCCGCATGCAGCGTCGCACCGGCCAGGCCGAAACGCGCGGCGAACTGCGCGCCCTCTTCCTCGACGAACTGCGTGCACGCCGCCCGCAGGCTGGCGGTCAGCGCCGCGTCGGTCGCGAAACGCGTGATGCCGAGCAGCGGCACCTCGTAGCGCGGAAAGAGCGGCGACGCGTCGAGATCATGCTGCAGCAGCGTATCGGCCACGACGACATCGCCGACCCGCACCGTGCGCGACACGCCGCCCGCGACGCCGGTGAACACGACGCCCGCCACGCCGAACACGTGGATCAGCGCGCTGACCGTAGCGGCGGCCGCGACCTTGCCGACCCGTGCGAGCGTCACGACGCAGGCCGCGCCGTGCACGGTGCCGACGTGATAATCGCGACGGCCGAGCGTGACCGTCTTCATCGCGCCGTCGGCGCGCATCGCGGCGATCAGGTCACCGAGTTCCTCGGGCAGCGCGGCCAGAATGCCGAGCGGGCGGGCCGCAGGCGTCACATCCAGGTCGATGCCCATCATTCCACCGCCTGCAGTTTCGCGACCGCGAGCGCGAGCCACTTCTCGCCGTGCCGCTTGAATTTCACCTGCGCCTTTGCATCGGTGCCGTTGCCTTCGAGCGCGGTGACCGTGCCTTCGCCGAACTTGGTGTGGAACACCTGCTGGCCGACCCGGAAGCCGGCATCGGCCGCGCGCTGCTTGTCCGCGAACGCGGGCAGCGGCGCGGATACGGCCGGGTCGACGATCTGCTCGCGACTGCCGCCGCCCGGCCGCGCGAACCAGTCGCGCCCGTACCCGGCGTTGTCCGACCGGCCGCCCCAGCGCGAACCGGCCTCGACCTTCGGCGTCAGCCACTTCAACACGTGCTCGGGCAATTCGTCGAAGAAACGCGAGCGCACGTTGTAGCGCGTCTGGCCGTGCAGCATCCGGCTCTGCGCGAACGACAGGTAGAGCCGCTCCTTCGCACGCGTGATCGCGACGTACATCAGCCGGCGCTCTTCCTCGAGGCCGTCCGATTCGAGCACGCTGTTCTCGTGCGGGAACAGCCCTTCCTCGAGGCCCGTGATGAACACGGCCGAGAATTCGAGCCCCTTCGCCGCGTGCACCGTCATCAGCTGCACGGCGTCCTGCCCGGCCTGCGCCTGGTTGTCGCCGGCCTCCAGCGACGCATGCGACAGGAAGCCGGCGAGCGGCGTCATCGTGTCGGGGTTCTGTGCCGGGTCGGCGGGCGATACCGGGTCGAGCACGTCGACCGCCGGATCGTCGGTCGCGGTGCCGAGCTCGGGCGCCGCGATCGCACCCGCGCGCAGCGGGATCGAACGGGCTGGCGTGTCGAGGCCGTAGCCTTCCTCGGCGATGAACGCGGTGGCCGCGTTCACGAGTTCCTGCAAGTTCTCGAGACGATCCTGGCCTTCGCGCTCGCCCTGGTAGAAATCGGCGAGGCCGCTGGCGCGCACGATGTGCTCGACGGTGTCGGGCAGGTTCATGTGCTGCGTGTCGGCGCGCATCTTCGCGACCAGGTTCGCGAACCCGCCGAGGCTCGTGCCGGCCTTGCCCGTCACGTACGGGATCGCGGCGGCCATCGAGCAGCCGTACAGGCGCGCGGCGTCGGCCAGCTGCTCGATCGAGCGCGCACCGATGCCGCGGGTCGGGAAGTTCACGACGCGCACGAACGCGGTGTCGTCGTTCGGGTTGTCGATCAGGCGCAGGTACGCGAGCGCATGCTTCACTTCCTGGCGCTCGAAGAAGCGCAGGCCGCCGTACACGCGGTACGGGATGCCCGACGACATCAGCGTGTGCTCGATCGAGCGCGACTGCGCGTTGCTGCGGTACAGGACGGCCACTTCGCTGCGTGCCATCCCGGTGTTGATCAGCGAGCGGATCTCCTCGACGATCCAGCCGGCTTCCTGCGAATCGGTGCTCGCTTCGTACACGCGCACGGGCTCGCCGTGGCCCGCGTCGGTGCGCAGGTTCTTGCCGAGGCGGTGCGCGTTGTTCGAGATCAGCTGGTTCGCCGCGTCGAGGATGTTGCCGTGCGACCGGTAGTTCTGCTCGAGCTTGATCAGGTTGCGCACGCGGAATTCGTCTTCGAAGTCGCGCATGTTGCCGACGTTCGCGCCGCGGAACGCGTAGATCGACTGGTCGTCGTCGCCGACCGCGAAGATCGCGTTTTCGCCGCCCGCGAGCATCTTGAGCCACGCGTACTGCAGTTTGTTGGTGTCCTGGAACTCGTCGACGAGGATGTGCCGGAAGCGCGCCTGGTAGTGCGCGCGCAGCGGCGCGTTGTACGCGAGCAGTTCGTAGCAGCGCAGCAGCAGCTCGGGGAAATCGACGACGCCCTCGCGCTGGCACTGCTGGTCGTACGCCTGGTACAGCTCGACGAACTTGCGGTTGAAGTTGTCGGACGCGTCGACCTTGTCGGGACGCAGCCCCTGCTCCTTCGCGTTGTTGATGAAGTACTGCACGTTCTTCGGCGGGTACTTTTCATCATCGACGTTCGCCGCCTTCATCAGCCGCTTGATCGCGGACAGCTGGTCGGCCGTATCGAGGATCTGGAAGGTCTGCGGCAGGCCGGCATCGCGCCAGTGCGTGCGCAGCATCCGGTTGCACAGGCCGTGGAACGTGCCGATCCACATCCCGCGCGTGTCGATCGGCATCATCGCCGACAGGCGCGCCATCATTTCGCGCGCGGCCTTGTTCGTGAAGGTCACGGCGAGCACGGTGGGCGGCGACGCGTAGCCCTGCTGGATCAGCCACGCGATGCGGGTGATCAGCACGCGGGTCTTGCCGCTGCCCGCCCCTGCGAGGATCAGCGCCGGTTCGTTCGGCAACGTGACGGCGGCGAGTTGTTCGGGGTTCAGATTGGCGAGCAGGTCGGGCATGGAGCGGCAGCTAACGGGCGAGAAAAATGCGGACCCGACATTATAAGTCGGCCGCGCGATGCCGTTCCCGATCCGTTCGGCGGCACGTCGCGGGCGTGCTGCGGCGGCGTCCCGAGAGGCCTGCGCCGGCAAGGCGATGGCTGGTCGATGTGCATCCATTTATAATTGTCAGATTCGGCATCCAATTCACGCATTTTTCGGCAGATTTCCAACATGAGCGACAACACGCTTGCGAAGAGCTTCGAGCCCCACACCATCGAGTCCCAATGGGGGCCGGAGTGGGAAAAGCGCGGCTATGCGGCCCCGGCCTTCGATCCGGCCCGCCCCGATTTCTCGATCCAGTTGCCGCCGCCGAACGTGACGGGCACGCTGCACATGGGCCACGCGTTCAACCAGACGATCATGGACGGCCTCACCCGCTACCACCGGATGCTCGGCGAGAACACGCTGTGGGTGCCCGGCACCGACCACGCGGGGATTGCGACCCAGATCGTCGTCGAGCGCCAGCTCGACGCGCAGGGTGTGTCGCGCCACGACCTCGGCCGCGAGAAGTTCGTCGAGCGCGTGTGGGAATGGAAGGAAAAATCGGGTTCGACGATCACCGGCCAGGTGCGCCGCCTCGGCGCATCGCCCGACTGGTCGCGCGAATACTTCACGATGGACGACAAGATGTCGGCCGCCGTGCGCGACGTGTTCGTCACGCTCTTTGAACAGGGCCTGATCTACCGCGGCAAGCGGCTCGTGAACTGGGATCCGGTGCTGCTGACCGCCGTGTCGGACCTCGAAGTCGTGAGCGAAGAGGAAAACGGCCACCTGTGGCACATCCGCTACCCGCTCGTCGACGGCTCGGGCTCGCTGACCGTGGCCACGACGCGCCCGGAAACGATGCTCGGCGACGTCGCGCTGATGGTTCACCCGGAAGACGAGCGCTACGCGCACCTGATCGGCAAGCTCGTCACGCTGCCGCTGACGGGCCGCGAGATCCCGGTGATCGCCGACGACTACGTCGACCGCGAGTTCGGCACGGGCGTCGTGAAGGTCACGCCCGCGCACGACTTCAACGACTACCAGGTCGGCCAGCGCCACAAGCTCGCGCCGATCGAGATCCTGACGCTCGACGCGAAGATCAACGACAACGGCCCCGAGCAGTATCGCGGCCTCGACCGCTTCGACGCGCGCAAGGCGATCGTCGCCGACCTCGACGCGGAAGGCTTCCTCGACTCGGTGAAGCCGCACAAGCTGATGGTGCCGCGCGGCGACCGCACGGGCGTCGTGATCGAGCCGATGCTGACCGACCAGTGGTTCGTCGCGATGACGAAGCCGGCGCCGGAAGGCACGTTCAATCCGGGCAAGTCGATCACGGAAACGTCGCTCGACGTCGTGCGCAGCGGCCAGATCAAGTTCGTCCCGGAAAACTGGACGACCACCTACTACCAGTGGCTCGAGAACATCCAGGACTGGTGCATCTCGCGCCAGCTGTGGTGGGGCCACCAGATTCCCGCGTGGTATGGCGAGAACGGCGAGGTGTTCGTCGCGCGCAACGAGGAAGAAGCGCGCGCGCAGGCTGCCGCGAAGGGTTACACGGGTGCGCTGAAGCGCGACGAAGACGTGCTCGACACGTGGTTCTCGTCGGCGCTCGTGCCGTTCTCGTCGCTCGGCTGGCCGAACGAAACGCCTGAACTGAAGCACTTCCTGCCGTCGTCGGTGCTCGTCACGGGCTTCGACATCATCTTCTTCTGGGTCGCCCGGATGGTGATGATGACCACGCACTTCACGGGCAAGGTGCCGTTCCACACCGTCTACGTGCACGGCCTCGTGCGCGACGCGGAAGGCCAGAAGATGTCGAAGAGCAAGGGCAACACGCTCGACCCGATCGACATCGTCGACGGCATCGACCTCGACACGCTGGTCGCGAAGCGCACGACGGGCCTGATGAACCCGAAGCAGGCCGCGACGATCGAGAAGAAGACGCGCAAGGAATTCCCGGACGGCATCGCCGCGTTCGGCACCGACGCGCTGCGCTTCACGATGGCGTCGATGGCGACGCTCGGCCGCAACGTGAACTTCGACCTCGCGCGCTGCGAAGGCTATCGCAACTTCTGCAACAAGCTGTGGAACGCCACGCGCTTCGTGCTGATGAACTGCGAAGGCCACGACTGCGGCAGCGACAAGCCGGAAGTCTGCGGCGCGGGCGATTGCGGCCCGGGCGGCTACCTCGACTTCTCGGCGGCCGACCGCTGGATCGTGTCGCTGCTGCAGCGCACGGAAGCCGACATCGCGAAGGGCTTCGCCGATTACCGCTTCGACAACATCGCCAGCGGCATCTACAAGTTCGTGTGGGACGAGTACTGCGACTGGTATCTCGAACTCGCGAAAGTGCAGATCCAGAACGGCACGCCGGAACAGCAGCGCGCGACGCGCCGCACGCTGCTGCGCGTGCTCGAGACGGTGCTGCGCCTCGCGCACCCGATCATCCCGTTCATCACCGAAGCGCTCTGGCAGAAGGTCGCGCCGCTCGCCGGCCGGTATCCGCAAGGCAAGGCCGAAGGCGAAGCGTCGCTGATGACGCAGGCGTACCCGATCGCGAACCTGCAGAAGATCGACGAGGTGTCCGAACAGTGGGCGGCCGACCTGAAGGCGATCGTCGACGCATGCCGCAACCTGCGCGGCGAGATGAACCTGTCGCCGGCCACCAAGGTGCCGCTGCTCGCAGCCGGCGATGCCGAGCGCCTGCGCTCGTTCGCGCCGTACGTCCAGGCCCTCGCGCGGCTGTCGGAAGTGCAGATCCTCGCGGATGAAGCGACGCTCGACAAGGAAGCGCACGGCGCGCCGATCGCGATCGTCGGGCCGAACAAGCTGGTGCTGAAGGTCGAGATCGACGTCGCGGCCGAACGCGAGCGCCTGTCGAAGGAAATCACGCGCCTGACGAACGAGATCACGAAGTGCAATGCGAAGCTCGGCAACGAGGCATTCGTCGCGAAAGCGCCGCCGGCCGTGGTCGAACAGGAGCAGAAGCGCGTCGCGGAATTCCAGAGCACGCTCGACAAACTGCGCGCTCAGCTCGATCGGTTGCCTGCGTAACAAAGGGTAAGGTCGTTTGCGTTCACTATAATGGGGACGTGAACATAGACCATCTGACAAGTCGATTACAGGAATAAAGGTTCGATCATGTTGAAAGTTACCAAGGCAGTGTTCCCCGTTGCTGGTCTCGGCACGCGGTTCCTCCCGGCAACGAAAGCGAGCCCCAAGGAAATGCTGCCGGTCGTCGACAAGCCGCTGATCCAGTACGCTGTCGAAGAAGCGATCGCCGCCGGCATCACCGAGATGATCTTCGTCACCGGGCGCAGCAAGCGCGCGATCGAGGACCACTTCGACAAGTCGTACGAGGTCGAGGCCGAACTCGAGGCGCGCGGCAAGGAAAAGCTGCTCGAACTGGTGCGCAGCATCAAGCCGAGCCATGTCGACTGCTTCTACGTGCGCCAGCCGGAAGCGCTCGGCCTCGGCCATGCGGTGCTGTGCGCGGAAAAGCTGGTGGCCGACAACCCGTTCGCGGTGATCCTCGCGGACGACCTGCTCGACGGCAACCCGCCCGTGATGAAGCAGATGGTCGACGTGTTCGACCACTATCACAGCTCGGTGATCGGCGTCGAGGAGATCCCGCCGTCGGAGACGAAGTCGTACGGGATCGTTGACGGCAAGGAGTGGGAAGAGTCGATCGTCAAGATGTCGGCGATCGTCGAGAAGCCGGCGCCGGAAGTCGCGCCGTCGAACCTCGGCGTGGTCGGCCGCTACATCCTGAAGCCGCGGATCTTCGAGCACCTGCGTGCGCTGAAGCCCGGCGCGGGCGGCGAGCTGCAGCTCACCGACGCGATCCAGGCGCTGCTCGCCGACGAGCAAGTGCTGGCCTACAAGTACCAGGGCACGCGCTACGACTGCGGCAGCAAGCTCGGCTACCTGAAGGCGACGGTCGAATTCGCGCTGCGCCACGCGGAAGTCGGCGCGGAGTTCGACGCGTACCTGCGCACGCGCGACGGCGCACACCCGGCCGCCTGAACGCGGCAAGGGCAAGGGCCCGCTCCGGCGGGCCCGCCCTCACCTCACCGGCCGACGCTCAGCGCGCTTCGACCGGCTTCACCGAGACGACGCCCGGCATCCCGCCCGCGTCGTCTTTTTTCGTCTTGACGAGCCAGCCGCCGCCGTCGCCGAACGGCACCTTCGCGAGCGCGCTCTTCACGAGCGCCGGCGCGGCCTGCTGCGTGCCGGGATCGCGATCGCGCAGCGCGGCCGATACGCGGTAGACGTCGGCGCCCGATTTCGCGTCGACGAAGCGCAGCGTCAGCACATGGCGATACACGCGACCCATGAACGGCAGCGCGAACGGCGCCGGCCCGTCGACCGTCACGCATGCGCTGCTCGCGGCCCCGCACCCGTCGGCGATCGCCGCGACCGAGGCCGGCTGCGTCGCATACGCGATCGACAGCCGGTAGCGCGCGGCCGCGAGCGGCTTCGCATCGAAGCCGCGGTGCGCGAGTTCGTCGCGCACGAGCGTCTCGATCTGCCGGTATTCGGCATCATCGGCCTGCGCGGCCGTCCGCACGAAATCGTAGCCGTGCGCACCGGATGCGAACGCGTTCGGCTGCCCGACCGCACTGACGCCGCTCGTCACGCCGGCGCAACCCGTCAACAGCGACGCCGCCAGCGCGGTCGCTGCCCATTCCTTTCTCATGGCTTTCCCCAAATGCCTGCCGTCGCGCCCGGCCCTGTCAGGCGGACGGCTCGTCGATCGCGGGCAGCGACACCGTCACCGCGGTGCCGACACCCACCTCGCTGTCGACCGACACGCTGCCCCCATGGCGCGTGACGACCGTCTTCACGAATGCCATGCCGAGCCCGGAGCCCGAGATTTCGGGCCGCTCGCCGGCATGGAATCGCTTGAAACGCTCGAACAGATGCCGCTGATCTTCCGGCGCAATGCCGTATCCCTGATCGCGAATCGTACAGAACATCCGTTTCGACGCGTGCTCGACCGCCAGCGTACACGTGATCACGGTATCGGACGGACTGTATTTGACTGCGTTGTTCAGCAGGTTCACGAACGCGCGCGTGATCAGCGAGCGGTCCGCGCGCACCCAGCACATGTCGGTGCCGACGTCGGTGTCGACGCGAATGTGCTTCGCCTGCGCCTGCGGCCACACCTCGTCGCTCGCATCGATCAGCACGTCGACGAGGCTCGTCACCTCGAGCTGGTACACCTGCGACTCCGCGCGCGCCAGCTGCACGAACTCGTCGGCCAGCGACAGCGCACGGTGCGCATAGCGCTCGATCCGCGCGAGCAGCCCGCGCATCGCGTCGGTCTCGGCGCGGTCGCGCTCGATCTCGACGAGCGCGAGAATCGACGACTGCGGAGAGCGCATGTCATGCGACAGCAGGTGCAGCGCTTCCTCGCGCTGCCGCTCGGCCGCGTGCAGTTCGGTCACGTCGACGAGGCCGGCGATCCAGCCCGTCACGCGGCCCTGCGCGTTCGTGCACGCCGCGTAGCGTAGCAGATGGTCGAGCCCGTCACGATCGCGCACCTCGATGCCGCGCGCCATCGCGTCGTGCTCGGCCTCTAGCGTTGGGTCGAGTGCCGCCGGCCAGTGTTCGCGGATCACCGCGTCGTGTTCGGCGTTGCCGTCGACGGTCTTCATGAAGGTCAGCTCGCCGAGCGCGGTGCGCAGCGGCCGGCCTTCCGGCAGCGGCAGCGACAGGCGCGACCCGTAGCGCTTGGCCGCATGGTTCGCGATCAGCACGGTGCCGGCCAGGTCGGTCACGAAGATCGGCTCGGGCATGCTGTCGAGGCTGTCCCACACGAAGCGCTTCATGTCCTGCACGCGCTGCGCGGCTTGCGCCATCAGCGCCATCTGTCGCTCCAGCGCGTCGCCGCCGACGCTGCGCGTGCGCGGCGCCTCGGGCAGCAGGTGCGGCTCGTCGGCGAGCCGCTGCAGCTCGCGGCGCAGATACGACATCGTCATTTCCAGGCGCCGCCAGTTCCAGATCGGGTAGACGGCGATCAGCCCGAAGATCGCGGGCGCCGGCGACAGCCAGATGCGCGCCTCGAACAGCAGCGCCATGCTCGCGACGACGGCCAGCGCGGCCAGGCTCAGCGTCAGCAGCAGCGCGCGCCACGGCGACAGCATCAGGAAGCCGCCCAGCAGCGCGGCGAGCGGCAGCAGCGACGCGACGAACAGCCCGGCGCGCGACGCCGGCGAGATCGCACTGCCGGTCGCCAGCATGTCGAGTACGTTGGCATGGATATACACGCCGGCGAGCGGCCCGAACTCGCCGGACACGGGCGTGGCGAAGCGGTCGTACAGCCCCGACGCCGTCACGCCGACGACGACGATCTTGCCGCGCAGCGCATCGGGTTTCACGCGCCCTTCGAGGACGTCGTCGAACGACAGCGTCGGATACGCGGGCGTGTTGCGGCTGAACGGGATCAGGTAGCGGCCCTCGCCCGCCGCATCGCGCGACAGGTCGTGCGCATCCGCGCCGGGCATGCCGCCGACCGGGTGCAGCCGGCCGGCCTGGATCGCGCGGTAGACGGGCACCATCAGCTGCGGCCAGCGCACGCGGCCGTCGCTTTCGTACAGCGCCACGCTGCGTACGATGCCGTCGCGGTCGACTTCGAGGTTGATGTGGCCGAGCCCGACCGCGCGCGCCGCGAGCGCGGCCACCGGCGGATCGACCGCGCGCGTGCCGTCCGCCTGCTCGGGGCTCAGCAGCACGGGCAGGAAGGTCGGCACGTGGGTCATGGCGTCCGCGAACGCGCGATCTTCCGGCGACGGTTCGGTAAACAGCACGTCGTAGACGACGGCGGCCGGCTGCGCGCGCGCCAGCGTGTCGAGCAGCCGTGCATGCACGTCGCGCGACCACGGCCAGCGGCCAAGCGCTGACACGCTCTGGTTGTCGATGTCGACGACGACCACGTCGGGTGACAGCGGCAGGCTGCGCAGCATCAGCAGCCGGTCGTAGATCAGGCCGTCGACGCTCGCCGACAGCCGGCCGAGCGCGCACGCGAGGATCACCGCGATCCCGAGGCAGCCGATCGCGATCCATTCGATCAGGAAGCGGCGGCCGAGGCGCCGCCGCGGAGAAACGGAATCGGGTTTCATGCGCCGCGGATCAGCGCGACAGCGTGAACGCGCTGACCGGACTGGTCTTCTCGTAGAACTTGCCGCCTTCGAACTCCTCGACGGTCACGGCCCAGAAATACTCGCCCGGCGGCAGGTGCGCGACGGTGATCTGGCGCGTATGCAGGCCGACCTGGTCGACGACCGGCGCGCTCAGGTCCTTCGAGCGCGACAGCACGAACCGGTAGCGCGCACCCTCGCCCGAACCGTTCGGCGACCAGCGGAACTCGTAGCCGCCGGCGCCGGGCGACGCGCTCGCGTCGAGCCCCATCACGCGGCGTTCGAACGCGTACGTCCGCGGCCGGCCCTCGAGGCCGTTCGCATCGATCGCGGCGACCCGCACGAAGTAGTTCCCGTTCGGCACGTCGCGGAAGACCGCGCGCGGCGAATCGGTGCGCGTTTCACGGAACAGGTCGAGCAGCCCGGCGTCGTGCGCGAGTTGCACGCGGTACGCATGCGCGTCGGCGAGCGGCGCGACGTCGAAGGCGACCTCGGGCTCGTCCTGCACCTTGTCGGGATGCGCGAGCGCCGGTGCGGGCAGCAGCTCGACGGGCGCGCCGACCGCGCCGGACGATGTCGCGACGCTGCCGAAATTCGCATGCACGAGCGTCGGATCGGCGGGCTTGCGGCCGCCCGCGACGCCGACGGTGCCGTCGAGCACTTCGACGCGCGTCGACGCACTGCCGGCCGCGTCGTAGTTCACGCGAAAGTGCGTGCCGCGCACGCCGGCCACGACCGACGGCGACCGGATCTGGAAGCGGTCGTCGCGTTTCTTCAGATGGGTGACCTCGCTGTCGACCGAGCCGCGCGTGAGTTCGAACTCACGATCGAGCGTGCCGGTCAGCACCGTGCGGCGCAGCGCCTTCAGGTCGAGCTGGCTGTCGGGCGGCAGGCTCATGTGCGTGCCGTCGGCGAGCTCGAGCGTCACGAAGCCGTTCGGGCCCGTGCGCACGCGGTCGCCCTCGGCGAGCGTCGCGTCGTTCGCGAGCGGCGCAAAAGCATCGCCGGACGCGCGTTCGGCCGTGCCCTGCACCGCGACGACGCGGGCGGTCAGCTTTTCCTTGCGCAGGCGCGCCACCGGCAGCTTCAGCGCGATGCCGGGCTGCAGATGCTTCGGCGCGGGCACGCCGTTGATCTGTTGCAGCAGTTGCCAGTCGTCCGCGCCCTGCAGATAGCGCGCG
Source organism: Burkholderia sp. AU6039 (assembly GCF_002223365.1). Taxonomy (NCBI): domain Bacteria; kingdom Pseudomonadati; phylum Pseudomonadota; class Betaproteobacteria; order Burkholderiales; family Burkholderiaceae; genus Burkholderia; species Burkholderia sp. AU6039. The sequence goes on along the minus strand of NZ_NKFK01000003.1, from coordinate 1,049,735 downwards.
GCGACGTCGTACAGCGTGTCGCCCGCCTGCGTGCGGTAGACGACCATCTTGCCCGCCGCCGCGGGCGGCTGGGCCGCCGCATGCTGCGCGGCGAACGCAAACGCGACCGCGCAGGCTGCGCGCAGCGCGACCGTGCGCAGGTTCGCCGTGCGCTGCGTGATTCCCGTGGTCACTCCGGTTCTCCCTGCCCGACCCGTTCGAGCCGGTAGCCGTAGCCGTAGATCGGCGCGAGGCGATAACCGTTTTCGGGCCGCAGGCCGAGCTTGGTGCGCAGCATCGAGATGTGCGTATCCATCGTGCGCGACGGGATGTCGGTCGCCTGCTTCCACACGAGATCGAGAATGTGCGCGCGCGACAGCGGCCGGTCGAGGTGCTGGAACAGCAGCAGCGCGAGTTCGAATTCCTTCTGCGTGAGGCTCACGGCCTTGTCGCCGACGTAGGCCTGCTTCAGGTTCACGTCGAAACGGAATTGATCGAATTCACGAACGGTGGCCTCGGCGTTGACCGGATACGCGCGACGCAGCAGCGAGCCGATGCGCGCGCGCAGGATCGGGCCCGACACCGGCTTGACCACGTAGTCGTCGGCGCCGGCGTTGAGGATCTGCGTGATCCCCGCCTCGTCGTCACGGCTCGTCATGAAGATGATCGGCAGGCTGTGCTCGGTCTGATTGGCGCGCACCCACTTCAGCACTTCCTCGCCGGACATGTCGGGCACGTTCCAGTCGAGCACCAGCAGATCGAACGTCTCGCGCTGCAGGCGCTTCTTCAGGGCCTTGCCTTCCTTGAACGCGTAGCACGTATGGCCAACGGCCGTCAGCGTTTGACTGACGAAATCCGTCTGGGCCGGATCGTCATCCAGTACAGCAATTCTCATAGCACCCCGCAAATCGAAATCGATTCGTCCTGTTCAGCTCCCCGCCCCACCCGGCCGCGCAGCACGTGCGCGGCTTCCGGATACCGGCCGGCGAGCCGTCATTCGCCGCTCGCGCCACCTGCGCAAACCGGCGACCCCAGCCAAATATCTCAAAAACGGGGTACGGACGAACCGGCGATTTCATCATAGTAGTATGAAATTCGCCAATAAATTGCGCGGACTACCGTCTTTTCTTCGAATAATCCTACCCACCGCGCAATCGAGCGCCTAATCGGCGCCCGTGATGCCCGCCACCGGCTCGACAGCATCGTCGGACGGCACGCGATGCGCCAGCGGCTCCGGACGCGCCGGCTGGGCAAGCATCCGCTGCAACTGGCCGCGCACGCGCTCCCACGCGGTGGCCGCGTAGTCCGGCTGGCTCGCTGCCCACGCCTGCGCCAGATCGAACACACGCTCGATCGTCGCACCGCAGTAGGTCAGGCCCGAGCCGTCGTCCTGCGCGGCATCGCGCAGCCGTTCGTCGAGCCATTCGGCCAGCCACGGCATCTCGGCCGCGGCGGAATCCGCGTAGGCTTCCAGCGCGGCACGCGCGTGGCGATCCTGTTGCGGGTCGAGCTCGATACGGCTCAGTCCCGATACGCTGCGTTCCGCTCCGGACGGACTTCGAATGGTCCCTGGTCTGAAGGACATGTCCTCTCCCCGTTGTACGACGGTAGCATCAGGCATGGCCCCCGTGCCCGCCGTACGACGTACCGTGGCCGGCGCATCCGCTGCGAGCGGACGACCGGCCGGGTCAGTATACGCAGCCGATCACGCAGCGAGGTTTAAGAATTGTCAGAAAAGTGTGACCGGCGCCAGGCGCTGCCGGCACCGCGATACGGGCCGTCAGCGGCGGCGCATCAGGAACACGAAGGTCTTGTCCTGCGTCGTCGATTCGACGATCTCGTTGCCCGTCTGCTTCGCGAACGCGGCGAAATCGCGCTGCGAGCCGGGATCGGTCGCGAGCACCTTGAGGATTTGCCCGCTTTCCATATCGGCGAGCGCTTTCTTGGCACGCAGGATCGGCAACGGGCAATTGAGCCCGCGCGCGTCCACTTCCTTGTGAATCTGCATCGGCTGTCGACCTTCGAATGACGCGCCGTTCAAGGCGCGGAGAGAAGCCGCGATTTTACCGCAGCGCCGCCGCGCCTGCCCGGGCCGCCACCAAGCGGACGCCCGCAAACACCGGGCTCAGGTGCCCGAAAAGCCGCCCGCGAGCCGTTCGCGCAGGTGCCGCACGAGCGCGCGCACCGCGCTCGGCACGACCGGGCTGTACGGACGGATCGCGAAGATGTGGTCGCCGAACGCGCCCGACGGCCGCCAGCCGTCGAGCAGCGCGACCAGCCGGCCGGCGTCGAGATCGCGCTGCGCGCTGAAATCCGGCAGCAGCGCGATGCCGAGCCCGCCGAGCGCGGCCTCGCGCATCGCCTCGCTGTTGTTCGCCGCGAAGCTGCCGCGCACCGGCACGCTCACGCGCTCGCGCCGCCGGCCGTGCGGCTCGAAGCTCCAGGCGGCCGGCTCGTTGTCGCGCAGGTAGCACAGGCAGCTGTGCTCGACGAGTTCGCTCGGGTGGCGCGGCGCGCCACGCGCGTCGAGATAGTCGCGGCTCGCGACGAGCAGCGAGCGCGTGTCGCACAGCTTCCATGCGACGTGGGTCTGCGGCGCGGTGGTCGTATGGCGGATCGCGAGATCGAAACCCTCCTGCGTCAGCGAATGCAGCCGGTCCGACAGGTCGAGCTCGATCTGCACGCCAGGATGCTGCCGCAAAAAATCGGGCAGGTGCGGCACGACCTGCTGGCGCCCGAGCGCAACCGGCACCGTCAGGCGCAGCAGGCCGCGCGGCTCGCCGGCCAGGTCCTTCACGCGCGCGAAGTGCTGCCCGATCGACTCGAACGCGTCGCGCGTGCTGTCGACGAGCGTCTGGCCCGCGTCGGTGAGCCGCACGCTGCGCGTCGTGCGCCGCACGAGCGGCACGCCGGCGGCCTTTTCGAGATCGGCGATGCGCTGGCTCATCGCGGCCTTGCTGATGCCGAGCCGCTGCGCGGCCGCCGTGAAACTGCCGGCCGCGGCCAGCACCGTCAGCGAATGGATATGCGGCCAGAGCGCCTGGACATTTTGCTGATTCATCCGGTGATTATTCAGAATTCTGAACAGTGAATCAAGCTGCGCGGCCTTCTCCCGCCCTGTCCGTTTGCCTAGACTGGGCGCTGTCCACCCTCACCCGATCCCCCAGGAGACACGATGAATCCGGTTCCCGCGTACACCTCCGACGCCGACGTCGGCCACTATGTCGACGGCGCGCCCGTCGCCGGCCGCAGCGGCCGCTTCCAGGACGTCCTCAACCCGGCGCTCGGCCGCGCGGTGCGCCGCGTGGCGCTCGCCGACGACAGCGAAGTGCAGCAGGCCGTCGCGTCGGCCCACGCCGCGTTCACGGCCTGGGCCGCGACACCACCGATCCGCCGCGCGCGCGTGCTGCACCGCTTCCTGCAACTGATGAACGAGCACCGCGACGCCCTCGCGGCGATCATCACGGCCGAGCACGGCAAGGTGTTCTCCGATGCGCAAGGCGAAGTCGCGCGCGGCATCGACATCATCGAATTCGCGTGCGGCGTGCCGCAGCTGCTGAAGGGCGACTTCACCGACCAGGTCAGCACCGGCATCGACAACTGGACGATGCGCCAGCCGCTCGGCGTCGTCGCGGGCATCACGCCGTTCAACTTCCCGTGCATGGTGCCGTGCTGGATGTTCCCGGTCGCGATCGCGACGGGCAACACGTTCGTGCTGAAGCCGAGCGAGCGCGACCCGTCGGCGGCCCTGTTCATCGCCGACCTGCTCACGCAGGCCGGTCTCCCGGCCGGCGTGTTCAACGTCGTGCAGGGCGACAAGGGCGCGGTCGACGCGCTGCTCGACCACCCGGACGTGCAAGCCGTCAGCTTCGTCGGCTCGACGCCGATCGCGGCCTACGTGCAGCAGCGCGCCGTGCAATCGGGCAAGCGCGTGCAGGCACTCGGCGGCGCAAAGAACCACCTCGTCGTGATGCCCGACGCGAACCTCGAGCAGGCTGTCGATGCGCTGATCGGCGCCGCGTACGGCTCGGCCGGCGAACGCTGCATGGCGATCAGCGTCGCGGTGCTGGTCGGCGACGTCGCGGACCAGATCGTGCCGCTGGTGGCCGAGCGTGCACGCAAGCTGGTGATCGGCGACGGCATGTCGCCGGAAGTCGAGATGGGCCCGATCGTCACCGGCGATGCGCTGAAGCGCATCGAAGGCTATATCGAGCAAGGCGTGAACGAAGGCGCGCAACTGGTGGTCGACGGCCGCGGGCTGCGCGTGCCGGGCCGCGAGGCCGGCTTCTTCACCGGCGGCACGCTGTTCGATCACGTGACGCCCGACATGCGCATCTACCAGGAAGAAATCTTCGGGCCCGTGCTCGGCTGCGTGCGCGTGAAGGATTTCGGCGAAGCGGTCGACCTGATCAACGCGCATGAATTCGGCAACGGCGTGTCGTGCTTCACGAGCGACGGCGGCATCGCGCGCGAGTTCGCGCGGCGCATCCAGGTCGGCATGGTCGGCATCAACGTGCCGATTCCGGTGCCGATGGCGTGGCATGGCTTCGGCGGCTGGAAGAAGAGCCTGTTCGGCGACATGCATGCGTACGGCGAGGAAGGCGTGCGCTTCTACACGCGCCAGAAGTCGGTGATGCAGCGCTGGTCGTCGAGCATCGGCAAGGGCGCCGAATTCGCGATGCCGACCGCGAAGTAACCGCCTGACGGTACACCGCCCGCTGCGCTGTCGCGCGGGCGGCACACCAGCAACACCGGCAGGAGGCGTCAGCCGGCCTGCGTGCCGTGCGCGCCGTCGGCGGTCGGCAGGTACGACAGTTCGAGCCGGTACGCGAGCGCGACGAACAGGCTCTGCGCAAGACCCATCGTGGCCGTCAACGCGCGGAAGCCGAACGTCGCGCTGTCCTGCACCATCAGCGTCACCTCGGCCTCCCGCGCCAGCGGACTCATCCGGCTGTCGGTGATCGCGATCAGCCGTGCGCCGCGCTGCACGGCCTGCTGCGCGACCTGCACGGTTTCCTCCGCATACGGCATGAACGAGATGACGATCATCACGTCGCCCTCGCGCACCGAGCGGATCTGCCCGAGATGCATGCTGCCGAGCGCGCTGAACAGCCCGATGCGCTTGTCGGTGTGCTGCAGCGCGTAGTCGAGATACACCGCAATCGGAAACGCGCGCCGCGAGCCCGCGATCCAGATCGCCTGCGTATCGGCGAGCAGGTCGACGGCCTGCGCGAGCGCCTGCGAATCGAGCGTCTGCCGCAGCTGCTGCATCCCGGCAATGCTGCCCTTGATGAATTCGTCGGCGATCTGCTCGGGCTGCAGGCTCGACGAGCCCGATTCGATCACGTCGCGCAGCCGCAGGTTGTACGCGCGCCCCGGCGCGATCTGCTGCGCGAGCCCCTCGCGGAACAGCTTCTGCATCTCGGAGAAGCCGGAAAAGCCGAAGTGCTTCGCGAAGCGCACGACAGCCGACGGCTGCACGCCGCACGCCTGCGCGAGCGTCTGGATGCCCTCCAGGCCAAGCTGGTCCCGATGCGTTTCCACGTGGCGCGCAATCACCTTCAGGCGATTGCTGAGGCCGTCGTACTCCTGCGTCAGGTGCTGCAGGAACTGCTCGACGGTGGCGGGAGGTTTCTCGGATGAACTCATCGGATAGCGCGAAGTTGACGGCCCCGATGTGCGCGCGATACTGGCGGGCGCGGCCCGGGACTCGACTGGAACCATGCATGAAGGGCGAATTTAATCACGTTTGCGACGCGGCCCGCGCCGCGTGCTCGCTCCCACGCGCTCGATCATCACTTGCCTACGCTCCACGGCAACACTGGAAGCGATTGTCCAACGCTCACGCGGCGTCGTAAAGATTAGGGTGTCTACCAACGCCGGCCGACGGCGCAAAGCCTTGCGCGACGGGCGCGCGGCGCACCGCAGCGGGCCCGTCGCGCGCGGTTCGACCGGTTCAACGATAGTCGACCCACACGCCGCCCGCATCGGCGGAGCGCACGCAGTTCTCGACCCAGCGCACGCCTTCCACGCCCGCATGGACGTCCGGATAGCGGATGTTCTTCAGTGCCGCGACGTCGCCGCGGTCGGCCGCATCCATCGCGAGCGCGAAGCGCGCATACAGGTTCGACCAGGCCTCGAACAGCCCCTCCGGATGCCCGGCGCCGATGCGATCCTCGCGCAACGCGTGCGGATGCAGATAACCCATCCCGCGATCGAGCACCTGCGCCGGCTGCCCCTGCACTTCGTAGCGCAGCTGGTTCGGATGCTCGTCCCACCACTCGACGCTCGCCTTCGAGCCGATCACCCGCACCTTCTGGCTGTGCATCGAACCCGCGTTCACCGCGCTCGACCACACGTAGCCGACCGCACCCGTGTCGTATTCCATGATCGTGAACGCGTTGTCTTCCAGCGGCGCGCGGCTCTTCACGAAGCTCTGCCGCGAACACATCAGGCGCCGGATCTTAAGCTCGGGCGCCATCACCTCGGAGATGTACAGCGGATGCGTGCCGATGTCGCCGAGCACGTAGCTCGGGCCCGCGAACTTCGGGTCGACGCGCCAGCGCGCCGCCGCGCTCGCGGCCTCGACTCCCTCGCTGTGGAACCCGTGCGCGAACTGCATCTGCACGATGCGGATTTCGCCGAGATCGCCGCTCGCGATCATCTCGCGCGCCTGCTCGATCATCTGGTGTCCGGAATAACCGTACGCGACGCCGACGATCCGGTTCTTCTCGACCGACAGCCGCTGCAGCGCCTCGGCCTCCTCGGTCGTGAAGCACAGCGGCTTCTCGCAGACCACGTGCAGCCCCGCGTTCAGCGCGGCGCGGCAGATCTCGAAGTGCGTGTTGTTCGGCGTCGCGATCGAGACCGCGCGAATGCCGTCGGGGCGGCGCGCCTCGGCGTCGAACATCGTCGCGTAGTCGGGATAGCAGCGCTCGGCCGCGACGCCGAGCTTCACGCCGAACTGGCGGCCGCGTTCGGGATCGATGTCGAACGCGCCCGCGACCAGCTGGAAGCTGCCGTCGCGCAGCGCGGCCGACCGGTGGCTGTAGCCGATCTGGCTGCCGAGCCCGCCGCCGACCATGCCCCAGCGAATCGAATGTCCAAGCAGAATCTGTCCGTCAATCATGATGAGGGTGTTCCTGGTCCGTGTTCAGTTCAGGGTGGGCGTGATGCGGTGGATCACGCGAAGCCGGCCGATGCGAGAAACGCGCGGCTCGCCGCGACGTCGCGCAGGCTCGTGCCGGCATTGCGCGGGTCGCGCTCCTGCTCGATCGTGATGTATCCCGCGTAGCCGATGTCGTCGAGCGCGTGCCGGATCGACCGGTAGTCGAGCACGCCGGTGCCGATCGGGCACATCACGCCGCGCGCGCACGCGGCGAAGAACGCGATGTGCTCGCCCATCACCGCGTCGTACACGGCCGCGTCGATGTCCTTGAAATGCACGTAGTCGAGGCGCGCCGCGTGGCGGCGCAGCCACGCCTCCGGATCCATGCCCGAGTAGTACAGGTGGCCCGTGTCGAGACAGAGGCCGGCCGTGTCGGCCGGAATGTCGGCCACGATCCGGTCGATCTCGTCCGCGAACTCGATGTAGCCGCCCGCATGCGGATGAATCACCGTGCGCACGCCGAATTCGTCGCGCGCGATCGTCGCGATCTGCCGGATGTGGTCGACCATCGCCGCCCAGCGTTCGTCCGACAGCCGCGGCGCGCGATCGCCGTGGCCGGCCGCGTAGTCGCGTTCGTCGTGGCCCCAGTCCATCACGACGAGGTACGGCGCCGCATAGCGCTGGCCGTCCTGCGTCGGCAGCTTCGGCAGCCGCGTGATCAGCGCGCAGATCTCGCGCGTCTGGCGCAACAGGTTCGGCAGGTTCTCAGGCGACACGAGATCGTCGAAGATCGTGCCGGCGGTGATGCTCAGGCGTTGCCGTTCGAGCTCGGCGCTCACCACGTCGAGTTCGAGCGGGATGTAGCCGTACGGCCCGAGCTCGATGCCCGAGTAGCCGGCCTCGGCGGCTTCGGCAAGCACCTGCCGCCACGGCGGCAGGTGCGGGTTCTTCACGTCGTCGACACCCCAGCAGCACGGTGCGCAACCCATCTTCATCGTCATGTCGGTCAGTCCGGCAAGTAGGCGGCTGCGGTTCAGCCGCGATAGAACGCAGGGCGTTCGGCCATCGCGATCGGCTCGACCGCCCCGCTCTTTTGCGCACGCACGCAGGCGTCGGCCGCGACCGCCGCCGCGTAGCCGTCCCAGGCCGACGGCCCGGTGAGCGCATGCGCGCGCACGCCGTCGATGAACGCCTGCAGCTCGACGTCGTACGACGCGATGAAGCGCTCCTTCCAGTCGGTCATGATCTCGACCGACTGCCGCGCCGAATGCTTGAGCCCCACGGCCGGCGGATCGGGCAGCTTCGCGATGCCCTGCTCGCCGACCACCTCGCACTGGATGTCGTAGCCGTACTGGCAGTTCACGAAGATCTCGACGTCGATGCGCACGCCGCTCGCGGTTTCCAGCAGCACGATCTGCGGATCGGCGAGATGCGCGGACGCATGGCGCGTCTTCCTCGGATAGACGACCTGCGTGCTCACGTAGTCCTCGCCGAGCAGCCAGCGCAGCACGTCGAGCTCGTGGATCAGCGTGTCGGTGATCGCCATGTCGGTCGTGTAGCGCTCGCCGACCGACTGGTTGCGGTGCGCGCAATGCAGCATCAGCGGTGCGCCGATCTCGCCGCTGTCGATCACGCGCTTCAGCGCGCGATAGCCTTCGTCGTACGGCCGCATGAAGCCGACCTGCACGAGCCGCTTGCCGTGCGCGACTTCCGCTTCGACGATCCGCATGCAGCCTTCGGCCGTCACGGCGAGCGGCTTCTCGCAGAACACCGGCTTGCCGTGCGCGATCGCGTCGAGCACGAACGCTTCATGCGTCGGCCCCCACGACGTGACGAGCACGGCCTGCACGTCGGCGGCCGCGACCACCTCATGGCCGTCGCCGTAGATCTCGGCGTCGAGCCCATACTTCGTCACCGCGTCGCGCGCCTGCTGCGGATCGATGTCGTTGACGGCCACGACGCGCGCGCCGGACAGCGTGCGGGTCAGTCTGCGAATATGGTCCTGGCCGATCGCACCGCAGCCGATCACGCCGATTTGCAAGGTCATCTAAAAGTCTCCACTCGTTCATTGGCGGTGCGGCACGCGCCGCACCGGTCAGTCATCCGTCAGCGCGCGGTACGATCGAAATGACGATCGACGTAGCGCCGGATCGTGTCGCGCATGTAGCGCGACGACGCTTCCGCACGGTCCTCCCACGCGAACACGCACGACGACATCACGCCGTCGAAGCCTGCCGCGCCGAGCGCGCGAAAGAACACGTCCCAGTCGATCTCGCCCTGCCCGATGTCGAGATGCTGGTGCACGCGAATCTGGTTCGAACCGGGCGGGTTCACGATGTAGCGCAGCTGGCTGCTCTTGCGATGGTCGAAGGTGTCGGCCACGCGCACGTGCGCGAGGATCGGCGCGGCCTGCGCGATCATCGCGGCCATGTCGTCGCCGTAGTAGAACGTGTGCGGCGCGATGTACGACAGCTTCAGCGACGGCGAGCCGATGTTCGTGACGATGTCGATCGCGGGCTGCAGCTGCTCGATCCAGTCCTCCGGATGCGGCTCGACCGACAGCACGATGCGTTCGCGCTCGAGGATCGGCAGCAGCTCGTCCATCGACCGGAACCACGCGGCTTCGCACAGCTCCTTCGGGTTCGCCCCCGGCCGTTCGCCGACCGAGCGCTCGGGCGACGCGCCGCGCCCGAACTCCGACACCATCAGCGCGCACTCCATCTCGACCGCCACCTCGATCGCCTGCTTCCAGCAGCGCACCGCCCATTGCCGCTCGTCCTCGAACGGGCTCGCCCAGCGGTACATCGGCTGCAGCGACGCGAGGCCGACGCCGCTCGCGCGCATCGCCTGCCGGAACGCGGCCATCCGCTCGCGCGTCGCGCGCGGCATCACCCACCAGTCGAGAAAGTCGCTGCGCGGCGACAGCTCGATCTGGTCGTAGCCGAGCTCGGCCACCGCATGCGGCAGGCGGTCGAGCGGCAGGTGGCGAATCATGTACGGGTCCAGCGCGATCTTCATCGAATATCCTCGACGGTGGCGGGTTCCAGGCGAAGGCGGCGGCACGTGCCACCCTCGACCTGCGATGCACGAAGGGTTAGCGGCGCTTCTTCTTGTTGCGGTACTGGTCGGCGATCACGGCCGCGACGATGATCGCGCCCTTGACCATCTCCTGGTAATACGCGTCGATGCGGATGAACGTGAAGCCCGACGTCATCACGCCGAGGATCAGCACGCCGATCACGGTGCCCGTCACGCGGCCGAGGCCGCCCGACAGCGACGTGCCGCCGATCACGACCGCCGCGATCGCATCGAGCTCGTACATCACGCCCATGCCCGACTGGCCGGAGATCGCGCGCGCGGCCGTCACGGTGCCGGCGATCCCGCTCAGCAGGCCCGCGATCGCGTAGACGAAGATCAGGTGGCGCGTGACGTTGATGCCCGATACGACGGCCGCATGACGGTTCGCGCCGATCGCATAGGTGTACTTGCCGAAACGCGTGTAGCGCAGCACGACGTGGAAGATCGCGGCGATCACGAGAAAGATGATCACCGGGTTGGCGCCCGCGCCGATCGCCGCGAACTGGTCGGTCAGCATCGACACCGGCATCCCGTTGGTGAACCACTTCGCGAAGCCGCGCGCGGCGACCATCGTGCCGAGCGTCGCGATGAACGGCGGGATGCCCGTCATCGCGATCAGCGAGCCGTTCAGCAGGCCGACCAGCAGCCCGACGCACACGCCGGCGAGCACGGGCCAGATGATCGGCAGGTCGGTCAGGTGCGGAAACACCGCGCGCGGGAAGTCGGACACCTGCGCGAGACTCGCCGAGACGACCGCCGCCGCGGCCACGACCGAGCCCGACGACAGGTCGATCCCGCTGGTGATGATCACGAGGTTCACGCCGACCGCGATGATGCCGATCACGGCCATCTGCAGCACGATGATCTCGAGCCGCTCGGTGTTGAACAGGAAGCTCTGGCCGACGACGATCCAGCCGACGATCTCGAAGAACAGGCTGATGCCGACGAGCACGAGGAAGATGCTCAGCTCGGGCGGCCACTTCGTGTGCCGCGTCTTGAGGGTCATGGTCTGCGCATCCGCGACCGGGTTCAGGTTGCCCATTGCTTTGTCTCCAATCTTGGTTCGGCTCAGCGCGACGCGAGATCCATGATGCGGACCTGGTCGGCGTCCTTGCGATCGACGATGCCGGTCATGCGCCCTTCGTGCATCACCATCACGCGATCGCTCATTCCCAGCACTTCCGGCATCTCCGACGAGATCATCAGCACCGCGACGCCCTTGCCGGCGAGCGCGCTGACGAGCCGGTGGATCTCGGCCTTCGCGCCGACGTCGATGCCGCGCGTCGGTTCGTCGAGGATCAGGATGCGCGGCTGCGTGAGCAGCCACCGGCCGATCAGCACCTTCTGCTGGTTGCCGCCCGACAGGTTCTGGATTTCCTCGTGCAGCCCGGGCGACTTCACGCGCAGCATCCGGCTCATTGCCTCGCAGTCGCGCTTCAGCTGCGCCTGCCGCACGAAGTTGAACTTCACGTAGCGGTGGCTGAGCACCGCCGCTTCCATGTTCGCGAGCAGGTCGAGATTCAGGAAGCAGCCGGTGTCCTTGCGGTCTTCGGTGAGAAAGGCCATCCCGTGCTTCATCGCCTGCGCGGGCGTCGTGATGCGCACCGGCTTGCCGTCGATGCGGATCTCGCCCGACGTGGCCGGCACGACGCCGAACAGCGCCTCCGCGACGTTCGAGCGCCCCGAGCCGACGAGGCCGGCCACGCCGAGGATCTCGCCCGCGCGCAGCTCGAAGCTCACGTCGCGGAACACGCCGTCGACGCCGAGGTTCCGCACCGACAGCACGACGTCGCCGATCGGCACCTCTTCCTTCGGAAACATCTGCGTGATCTCGCGCCCGACCATCATGCGGATGATGTCGTCGCGCGTGACGTCGCTCGATGCATGCGTGCCGATGTACTTGCCGTCGCGGAACACCGAGAACTCGTCGGCGATCTCGAACAGCTCGTTCATCTTGTGCGTGATGTAGACGATGCCCTTGCCCTGCTCGCGCAGCTGGCGAATGATCCGGAACAGGTGCGTGACTTCCTTGTCGGTCAGCGCGGAAGTCGGCTCGTCCATGATCAGCACGTCGGAGTCGAACGACACCGCCTTCGCGATCTCGACCATCTGGCGGCTCGCGACCGTCAGCGTGCGCACGTCGGTTTCCGGATCGATGTCGATCGACAGCCGCTCGAACAGCTCGGCCGTCTGGCGGCGCAGCGCGGCGTGATCGATCAGGCCGAAACGGTTCTTCGGTTCGCGGCGGATCCAGATGTTCTCCGCGACCGTCATGTACGGCATCAGGTTGAGTTCCTGGTGGATCATCGCGATGCCGCGGTCGAGCGCATCGAGCGGGCCGTTCAGCACGACCGGCTCGCCGTTGATCAGGATCTCGCCCTGGTCGGGCGTGTAGACGCCGGCAATGATCTTCATCAGCGTCGACTTGCCCGCGCCGTTCTCGCCCATCAGTGCGTGGACGGTGCCGCGGCGCACGCGGAACTGCACGCCGTCGAGCGCCACGACGCCCGGAAAGGACTTGCCGACACCGCGCACCTCGAGCACGCAGTCGGCCGCGGAAGAAGCCGGCGGGGCCGACGCGCCGGTCGGGCCGGACGAAGCGGCCCGCGCATCGTCGCCGGCCATCGGGCGCGCGACTCTGGCTGTAAACATGGACGTTCCTCGACAAGTCGTGCGCGAACCCGGTCGTGCCGGGCCCGCGCCATTCAACGGATCACCGGTCAATGCTTCGCGTACTGGTTCATGTTCTCGGGAGTCACGAGCTCGAACGGCACGTTCACGTAGCGGTCGACGGGCTGTTTCTTCGCGAGCTTGAGCGCGGCCGCGACGGCCTGCTGCCCCTGCCCGGATGCGTTCTGGTACACCGACACCTTCAGCTCGCCGCTCTTCATCGACGCGAGGCCGTCCGGCGTCGCGTCGATGCCGGCGACGATCGTCTTCGGCGTCCACTTGCGCGCGGCCTTCAGCGCGTTGATCGCGCCGATCGCCATCTCGTCGTTGTTGGAGATGATCGCGTCGTACTTCGTGCCGGAGCTCAGCCAGTTCATCGTGATGTCCTGGCCCTGCGTGCGGCTCCACTTGCCCTCGCGCTTGTCGACGATCTTCATGCCCGAGCAATCCTTCGTCGCGATCACGTCCTCGATGTCCTTGGTGCGGGCGCGCGCCGACTCGTTGGACAGCTCGCCCATCAGCACGAGAAGGTCGCCCTTGCCGCCGAGCAGCTTGCACACCTGGCGTGCCTGCAGCGTGCCCGACTGCTTCTCGTCGGACGCGACGACCGCGACGCCCGCCGGCAGCTTGTCGAAATCGACCGGCTTGCGGTTCACGTAGACAAGCGGAATCTTGGCCGCCGTCACCATCTTGGTGATCTTCGGCGTCGCGTCGGTATCGACCGCGTTCACGATGATCGCGTCGACCTTCTGCGCGATCATGTTCTGGACCTGGCTCAACTGCTTGCCGACGTCGTTGCCGCCGTCCTCGATCTGCACCGTCGCGCCGTCCTTCTTCGCCGAATCGGCGATGCTGTTGCGCAGGATGGTCAGGAACGTGTCGTCGAACGACGCCATCGTCACGCCGATCTTCTCGGCATGCGCGAGCGGCGCTGCCAGGATCGCGGCGGCCGCGACGGCCATCAGCTTGGTCTTCATGATCAATCTGTCTCCTCATCTCCGGGGGGCGGAAGACGGCGCGTTGCGCGCCGCCGGGCCGAGTCCGATCGAATCCGATACGGACTGAAGCATCCGGATGAAACTGTAGATCACTTCCTCGAAAATTTGGAAATTTATTTCTACGTGATTTCACCTAGGGAACTGGATTTCCAAAAAGTCTAGACTCCGTTCCGTAGCCCGATTCCTTGCGGCAGGCAGTCCCGCGTCGTGCCCCACACGGTGCGGAGCGCCGCCCGAGGTTCGGTCCCCTAATCCGCCGGCATCGCCGAACGCCGGCCGCGAGCGTGACACGTGATATGAGCCTGCTGACCTTTCCGAGTGACCGCCCCATCGATCTCGCCTGCCTCGGCCGCGTGGCCGTGGATCTCTATGCGCAGCAGTACGGCAGCCGCCTGGAAGACGCGCGCAGTTTCCAGATGTATCTCGGCGGCTCGTCCGGCAACGTCGCGTTCGGCGTGGCCCGGCTCGGGCTGAAGACCGCGATGATCTCGCGCGTCGGCGACGAGCAGATGGGCCGCTTCCTGCGCGAGACGCTCGAGCGCGAAGGCTGCGACACGAGCCAGTTGCAGACCGACCGCGAGCGCCTCACCGCGCTGGTGCTGCTCGGGCTGAAGGACCGCGACACGTTCCCGCTGCTGTTCGTGCGCGAGAACTGCGCGGACATGGCCGTGCGCGCCGACGAGATCAGCGAGGATTTCATCGCCGGCTGCCGCGCACTCGCGATCACCGGCACGCACCTGTCGACGCCGGGCACGCGCGAGGCGTCGCTGACCGCGCTCGGCTATGCGCGCCGCCACGGCGTCGTGCGGATCCTCGACATCGACTACCGGCCGGTGCTGTGGGGGCTGACCGCGCGCGGCGCGGGCGAAAACCGCTACGTGCCGGACGCGCAGGTGACGCGGCAGCTGCAGCAGGTGCTCGGCGAATTCGACCTGCTGGTCGGCACCGAGGAGGAATTCCTGATCGCGGGCGGCGTGCCGCACGACGTGATCGGCTCGTTGCAGGCGGTGCGCAAGATCACGAACGCGACGCTGGTCGTCAAGCGCGGCGCGCTCGGCTGCTGCGTGATCGAGGGCGACATTCCCGCCCGCATCGACGATGCGCCGACCTATCTCGGCGAGCGCGTCGAGGTGCTCAACGTGCTCGGCGCGGGCGATGCGTTCCTGTCGGGCCTGCTGTCGGGGCTGCTGCGCGGGCGCGACTGGGCCGAATCGACGCGCATCGCGAACGCGTGCGGCGCGATCGTCGTGTCGCGCCATGCGTGCTCCGCCGCGATGCCGACGCCGGCCGAGCTGGCACACTGGTTCGACGGCAGCCGCAATCCGGTGGTCGACGCCGACCACACGCTCGCGCACCTGCATCGCGTGACGGTGCCGCGCCGCGAATGGGACGACCTGTGCGTGATGGCGTTCGACCATCGCAGCCAGTTCTATGAACTCGCGGTGCAGGCCGGCGCGGACGAAGCGCGGATCAAGACCTTGAAGCGCCTGCTCGTGCGCGCGGTCGAACAGGTCGAGCGCGATCGCCACATCGAAGGCCATGTGGGCGTGCTGATCGACGGCGGCGGCTACGGCAGCGACGCGCTGGCGTCGGCGACCGGACGCGGCTGGTGGGTCGGCCGCCCGGTCGAGCTGCCGGGCTCGCGGCCGCTGCGTTTCGACGAAACGCGCTCGGTCGGCTCGTCGCTCACGCACTGGCCGACCGAACAGGTCGTGAAGTGCCTCGTGCACTATCACCCGGACGACCCGGTCGACCTGCGCGTCGAACAGGAGCAGCGCGTGCTGGAGCTGTGGGAAGCCACGCGCGCGAGCGGCAACGAGCTGCTGCTGGAAATGATTCCGCCGCGCGCGGTCACGCCGGCCGGCACCGAGGACGACGCGGTGCTGCGCACGATCGCGCGCTTCTACAACCTCGGCGTGAAGCCCGAATGGTGGAAGCTCACGCCGCTCACCGCCGACGGCTGGACGCGGCTCGCCGCGCTGATCGCCGAGCGCGACCCGCATTGCCGGGGCGCCGTGATCCTCGGGCTGAACCAGCCGCTGCAATACCTCGTCGACAGCTTCCGCTCGGCGACCAACCCGATCGTCAAGGGCTTCATGGTCGGGCGCACGCTGTGGGCCGATGCGTCGCTGAACTGGTTCGCCGGCCGGATCGACGACCAGGCGCTGATCGACGAAGTCGCCGGCAACTTCGCGCAGCTGGTCGACGCGTGGCTCGGCCGCCGTGCCGCGGCCGCCCGCGCCGCCGCGGCCTGACGCGACGCCTGCGATGACCCTTTCCTCTTCACCGACCGACATGACCTCTACCGTGAGACTGACCGTCAGCCAGGCGCTCGTGCGCTACCTGGCCGCCCTGCGCGCCGAAGTCGTCCAGCCCGACGGCCGCACCGAGATCCTGCCGTACTGCGGCGGCGTGTTCGCGATCTTCGGCCACGGCAACGTGGCCGGGCTCGGCGAGGCGCTGCACGCGGAAAAGGACCGCCTGCCGACCTTCCGCGCGCACAACGAGCAAGGGATGGCCAATGCGGCCGTCGCGTTCGCGAAAGCGAATTTCCGCCAGCGGATGATGGCCGCGACGTCGAGCATCGGCCCCGGCGCGACCAACATGCTGACGTCGGCCGCGCTCGCGCACGTCGGCCGGCTGCCGCTGTTGCTGCTGCCCGGCGACGTGTTCGTGTCGCGGCTGCCCGACCCGGTGCTGCAGCAGGTCGAGGATTTCGAACAGGGCGACGTCAGCGCGAACGACTGCTTCCGGCCGGTGACGCGCTACTTCGACCGGATCACGTCGCCCGAGCAACTGCTCGTCGCGCTGCCGCGCGCGATCCAGGTGATGACCGATCCCGCGCAGTGCGGCCCGGTGTGCCTCGCGCTGCCGCAGGACGTGCAGACCTTCGCATACGACTGGCCCGAGGATTTCTTCGCGCCGCCGGTGATCCGGATGCGCCGGCCGCCGGCCGACGCGCTCGAACTCGCCGATGCGCTCGACGTGCTGAAGGCCGCGAAAAAGCCGCTGATCGTCGCGGGCGGCGGCGTGCTGTACAGCCAGGCGTGGGATGCGCTGCGCGCGTTCGCCGATACGCATGGCGTGCCGGTCGCCGAATCGCAGGCAGGCAAGGGCAGCCTCGCGTGGGACCATCCGCTGAATCTCGGGTCGATTGGCGTGACGGGCTCACCGGCCGCGAACCGTGCGGCCGCGCAGGCCGACGTGGTGTTCGCGGTCGGCACGCGGCTGCAGGACTTCACGACCGGCTCGCATGCGCTCTACGGCAATGCGACGCTATTGAGCCTGAACGTGCAGCCGTTCGACGCGGGCAAGAAACGCGGCAGGCAACTGGTGGCCGATGCGCGCACGGGCCTCGGCCAGCTGTCGGCCGCGCTGGCCGGCTGGCAAGCCGATCCGGCATGGACCGCCAGCAACCGCGACCAGGCCGCCGCATGGAACGCGCGCGTGACCGAGCTCACGACCCGCATTCCGAAGGACACGCTCCCGTACGACGCGGAAGTGATCGGCGCGGTGCGCGACTCCGCGGTCGACGCGGGCCGCGACAGCGCGCGCGATGATCTCGTCGTGTGCGCGGCCGGCACGCTACCGGCCGAACTGCACAAGCTGTGGCGCAGCGGCGCGCCGGGCAACTACCACATGGACTACGCGTACTCGTGCATGGGCTACGAGGTCGCGGGCGGCCTCGGCGCGAAACTCGCGCGGCCCGAACGCGAAGTGATCGTGATCGTCGGCGACGGCTCGTACATGATGCTCAACGCGGAACTCGCGACGTCGGTGATGCTTGGCCGCAAGCTCATCGTCGTGATCCTCGACAACCGCGGCTACGGCTGCATCGAGCGGCTGCAACTGAATTGCGGCGGCGCGAGCTTCAACAACATGCTCGACGACTGCGTGCCGGAGGGCGGCGAGCGCTCGACGATCGACTTCGCGATGCATGCGCGCGCGATGGGCGCCGAAGCCGTGCACGTGCGCGACATCGGCGAGCTGCGCAGCGAGATGAAACGCGCCCGCGCGGCGAAGAAGAGCCAGGTGCTCGTGATCGACACCACGCACCGGCGCACGACCGACGACGGCGGCGCATGGTGGGAAGTCGCGGTGCCGCAAGTATCCGAGCGCGCCGGCGTCGACGCGGCGCACCGCGCGTATCTCGATGCGAAGACCCGGCAGCGGCGCTGATCGCGCGCACGGCCCACGCACCCTCCCCGCGAACAACACATTCGAACCAAGGAAGCACGTCATGAGCTGGAACGTCCGCATCGGTATCAATCCCCTGTCGTGGATGAACGACGACCTGCCGTCGCTCGGCGGCGAGACGCCGCTCGAAACGGCGCTGAAGGAAGGCGCCGAAATCGGCTACGCGGGCTTCGAGCTCGGCAACAAGTTTCCGAAGACCGGCCCCGAGCTGAAGGCGAAGCTCGCCGAGTTCGGGCTCGTGTGCGTGTCGGGCTGGTATTCGGGCTTCCTCGCCGAGGTCGAGCCGGGCATGAGCGACGCCCACGCGGTCGCCGCCGAGATCGAGCGCTGCCGCGCGCACCTGACGAAGCTGAAGTACAACGACGTGAAGGTCGTCGTGTACGGCGAATGCGCGGGCACGATCCAGGGCAACATCGACACGCCGGTCGCGAAGCGGCCGCGCTTCGTCGACGACGCAGCCTGGCGGCGCTACGCGGCGCGCCTCGACGCGTTCGGCGCGCACCTGCTCGACACGTACGGCATCAAGCTTGCCTACCATCACCACATGGGCGCGTACGTCGAGTCGCCCGACGACGTCGACCGGCTGATGGCGCTCACCGACCCGACGAAAGTGTTCCTGCTGTTCGACACCGGCCACGCGTATTTCGGCGGCGCGGCCGACCCGGTCACGCTGCTGAAGAAGCATGTGTCGCGCGTGGTTCACGTGCATTGCAAGGACGTGCGGCCGCAGGTCGTCACGCAGGCGCGCAACGACGGCTGGAGCTTCCTGAACGGCGTGATCAACGGCACCTTCACCGTGCCGGGCGACGGCGCGCTCGATTACGAGGCGACGCTGCACACGTTGAAGGACGCCGGCTACGAAGGCTGGCTCGTCGTCGAGGCCGAGCAGGATCCGGCCGTCGCGCCGAGCTATGCGTATGCGAAGAAGGGTTACGAATCGCTGCGCGCGATCGTCGACCGGTTGAGCGCGTGAACGCATGAACGCGTCAACGCATGAGCCCTATCCTGTTGCGGAGCCCCACCCCATGACGATTTCTCCCCTGCTGATCAAGGCCTCGGCCGACCGCGAGATCTGCAACGTCACGCCCGAGTCGGCCGGCTGGAAGCACGTCGGCTTCCGTGCGCTGCGCCTGAAGGCCGCCGACACCGAAACGCTCGACACCGGCGCGCGCGAGCTGTGCGTCGTCGTGCTCACCGGCACGGTGCGTGCGGAGGTCGACGGCAACACCTACGATGCGCTCGGCAAGCGCGACAGCGTCTTCGAGGATGTATCGCCGGACGCGCTGTACGTGCCGGGCGGCAAGACGGTCAAGCTGGTCGCGACGCGCGATGCGGAAATCGCGCTGTGCACCGCGCCGTACGCGAGCGGCGACAAGCGCGTGCAACGCCTCGACGGCGAGCGGATGCGCCGCTCGATACGCGGGCAAGGCACCAACACGCGCTACGTGTGCGACATCCTGATGGGCGACAACCCGGCGGCCGACCGGCTGCTCGTGGTCGAGGTCGTCACGCCCGCGAGCCATTCGAGCAGCTATCCGCCGCACAAGCACGACCGCGACGCGGCACCTGACGAAACGTCGCTCGAGGAAACCTACTACCACCGGATCGATCCGCCGCAAGGCTTCGCGTTCCAGCGCGTGTACACGGACGACCGCAGCCTCGACGAAGCGTGCGCGGTCGAGGACCACGACGTCGTGATGGTGCCGCGCGGTTACCACCCGGTGGTCGCGCCGCACGGCTACAAGCTGTACTACCTGAACGTGATGGCCGGGCCGAGCCGCGCGTGGGCGTTCAAGAACGATCCCGCGCACGAGTGGATGCTCGACGCCCCGAAGCGCTGATGGAAAGACGGGCCCGCGCGCGGCCCGTGACGATGCGACGCCCGGCACGCGCACCCAGCGCCGGCGACGCCACGGAGCCGCCATGGTGACGACCCTCTTTCGCCTCGAACCCCATCCCTTCGACGACGACGCGTCGAACCCGGCGCTGCCGCGCTTCGATGCTGCGGTCGCCCGCCGGATGGGTGAAATCGCCGTCAACCTTGCGTCGCGCCGCGGGCTGCCGATCGCGGTGAGCATCGTCGGCGAGCAAGCGCCGCTGTTCTACTGCGCGCTCGACGGCAGCGATTCCGGCGACAGCGACGCGATCCGCCGGCGGCAAAACACGGTATTGCGCTTCGGCCTGAGTTCGCTCGCGGTCGGCGAGCGGTTTCGCCGCGCCGGCTGGTCGCTGCAGTCGCAGGGGCTGTCGGATGACGACTATGCGCTCGACGGCGGCGGCGTGCCGTTGCGGATCGCCGGCACCGGCATCGTCGGCGCGATGACGATCGCGGGTCTCGACTCCGAGCACAATCACGCGCTCGTCGTCGAGAGCCTGCAGTGGCACGTCGGCCGCTACGCGCTCGCGATGCACGCGTAACGAAACGGGCGGCACGACCGGCGCACGCGCGCCGCTGCACCGCCCTCGCCGGATCAGTTCAACCCGCCGCTCACGACGAGATGCTCGCCGGTCATCCAGCGCGCATCGTCCGACGCGAGGAACACGGCGACCGACGCGATGTCGTCCGGCTCGCCGAGACGGCCGAGCGGCGTCTGGCCGAGCACCTGCGCTTCGAGATCGGAACCGATGATGCCCGCGCTGTGCGTGCCTTCGGTCACGACCATCCCCGGGTTGATCGCGTTCACGCGGATCTTGCGCGGCGCGAGTTCGAGCGCGAGCACGCCGGTGATCGCGTCGACCGCGCCCTTGGTGCCGCTGTACACGGCGCTGGCGGGCGGCGTGATGCTGGTCACCACCGAGCTGATGTTGATGATGCTCGCGCCTTCGCCGAGATGCTTGACCGCGGCCTGCGTGGTCAGCAGCACGCCGAACACGTTCGTGTCGAACTGCCGGCGGTAGTGCTCTTCGGTGATCGCTTCGATCGGCGCGAATTCGTACACGCCGGAATTGTTGACGAGCACGTCCAGACGCCCGTACGTGTCGATCGCCGTATCGACGATGCGTTGCGCGTCGGCTGCCTTCGACACGTCGCCGCCAACCGCGACCGCGCGGCCGCCGGCTTCGACGATCGCGCTCACCACCGCATCGGCGCCCGCCTTGCTGCTTGCGTAGTTGACGACGACCGACGCGCCTTCCGCGGCCAGTGCCTTCGCGATCGCCGCGCCGATGCCCTTCGATCCGCCCGTGACGATCGCGACCTTGTTTGCCAGCTTGCTCATGATTTCATTCCTCAGTCAGAAGACTTTCGATGGAGGGTGCCGGTTGCCGCGTTGCTGCGTCGTTGCGTCGTTGCGTCGTTGCGTCGATATGCAACCGGTATGACTGGCAATTTACTGTGCGGTACTGCGGCGATAAAGCGGCTCGACGCGAATTGACTGGCGGAGTTTTCCGAACAATCGCTCGCGCGCCGTCAGCCGGCGCTCAGCCACGCGTTCGCGACCTCGCCGCCCAGGCCGTCGAGCGCGCCGTCATAGACGATCCGTCCGCGCCCCATGACCGCGACGCGCCGCGCGAGCCGCGGCGCGAACTGCAGCCGCTGCTCGATCAGCACGATCGCGACACCGTCGGCCTGCAGCGCGGCGAGGCACGCGCCGACTTCGTCGACGGCGAGCGGCGCGAGCCCTTCGGCCGGTTCGTCGACGATCAGCACGCGCGGGCGGCCGGCCAGCGCCCGCACCAGCGCGAGCACCTGCTGCTCGCCGCCCGACAGCCGCCCCGCTTTCACGTCCGCGCGCGCGGCCAGCAACGGAAAGCGGTCGAACAGCCGTTCGAGCGCCGTGCGTTCGGCCACGCCGCTGACGCCGCGCAGCCCGAGCCGCAGGTTGTCGCGTACCGTCAGCAGCGGAAACACGTCGCGGCTTTCGGCGACGTAAGCAACGCCGCGCCGCGCGATCTCGAACGTGCGCGCCCCCACGCATTCGGCGCCGCCGATGCGCACCGAGCCGGCCGTGCGCACGAGCCCCATCACGGCCTTCGCGAGCGTCGAGCGCCCCGAGCCGTTGCGGCCGAGCAGCGCGAGCGTCTCGCCTGGCGCGAGCGCGAGATCGACGCCGTCGAGCACGGGTTGCAGCCCGTACCATGCGCGCAGGTCGCGAATATCGAGCAGCGCGCTCATGGGCCGCCCTCGCCCAGATAGGCGGCCCGCACGGCCGGATCGGCGCGGATCGCATCGGGCGCGCCGGTCGCGACCACCGTGCCGCGCACGAGCACCGTGATGCGTTCGGCGAAACCGAACACCGCATCCATGTCGTGTTCGATCAGCAGGACCGTGCGCCCCTGCGTCGTCGCGCGAATCAGCGCGATCATCCGCGCCGCCTGCGCGCGGCTCATCCCGGCCGTCGGCTCGTCGAGCAGCAGCGTGCGCGCGCCGCTCGCGAGTGCGATCCCGAGATCGAGCGCGCGCTGTTCCGCATAGCTCAGTTCGCCGGCCGGCGTGTCGCGGTGCGCATCGAGGCCGATGTCGTGCAGCACGCGAGCGGCCGCGAGATCGACCGATGTCGATTCGCGCAGCCGGTTCCACCAGCGCCGCCGCTCAGCCGGCGCATGCAGCGCCGCGCAGCGCAGGTTGTCGAACACGGTCAGCCGCGCGAACGCGCTCGTCTGCTGGAAACTGCGGCCGATGCCGAGCCGGCTCGCGACGACCGGCCCGCGCCCGCGCAGCTCGACGCCATGCAGCACGACGCGCCCGCGCGTGGGCCGCACCGCGCCGGCGATCACGCCGAACAGCGTCGACTTGCCCGCGCCGTTCGGCCCGATCAGCGCATGACGCTCGCCGGCCGCGATGCTCAGTTCGACGCCGTCGAGCACCGCCTGCGCGCCGAAGCGCTGCACCACGCCGTGCAGCGCGATCGCGTTGCCGTTCATCGCCCGTCCTCCCGCTGGCCGGCCTGCCCGCCCGGCGCGAGCCGCGTGCGCCAGCCCCACAGCAGCGTGCCGATGCCGAACGCGGAGCACGCGACGGCCCAGCCGGCCGGCGTATCGGCGTCGACGCTCCAGGCGCCGAACGCGAAGCCCGCGCCGTCGTCCTGCGCGAAGCGCCACGCGTAGCCGAGCTCGGCCGCGCAGACGACAGCGACGCCCCAGAACACGCACGCACCGACCGCGCACAGCATGCGCCACCGTTCGGCCGCCGGCGCGCCGCGCCGCAACGCCTGCGCGAGCGCTTGCACGATCCCGGCGATCCCGCGCGGCGCGGCCACGACGACCACGACGAACAGCACGCCGAGATACAGCGCCCACGCGCGCGATACGCCCGCGACGACGATGCTCAGCACCGTGAGCACGGCCGCACCGGCCGCCGGCCCGAAGAACGCGCCGGTGCCGCCGATCACGGCAGCGATCAGCACGGTCGCCGAACGCGCCATCGATACGCTGTCGGGCGTCGCGATCTCGACGTCGATCAGCGTCAGCGTGCCGGCGACGCCGGCGAAGAACGACGCGCAGGTGACCATCGCGAGCCGCACGCGGCGCGGATCGGACCCGAGCGCGGCAACGCGCACCGGGTTGTCGCGCACCGCATTCGCGAGCCGCGCGAGCGGCGTGCGTGTCAGCGCGTGCATCGCCCACGCCGACGCGAGGCACCACGCGGCGATCACCGCATACGCCTGGACGGGTGCGCCGAAATGCCAGCCGCCCCACGGCGTGCCGCTCGCCCGGTCGATCGGCACGCCGCCGATTCCGCCGAACCAGGCCGGCACGCTCCACGCGGCGGCGGCGACGCACTCGCCGAGCCCGAGCGTGATCATCGCGAACGCGGTGCCCGAGCGGCGCGTCGCGAGCAGCCCGGCGGCAAAGCCGAAAGCGGCGCCGGCCACGCCGCCGACGAGCGGCAACAGCGGCAGCGGGCCGCCAAAGTGGTTGAACCAGTGCGCGGCCGCGAACGCGCCGAGGCCCGCGAACGCCGCGTGCCCGAACGACAGCAGCCCGGTCGTGCCGAGCTGCAGGTTGTACGACAGGGCGAGCACGACGAGCGCGGCCGTCTGTGCGAGATAGCCGAGCATCGCGCCATGCGGCCACAGCCAAGCGGGCAGCACGACGCAGGCGGCGAACAGAGACCAGCGCATGACGCCGGCGAGCATGCGGTTACGCATCGGCACGCTCGCCGAACAGCCCGCGCGGCCGCGCGACCAGCACCGCGACGAGCAGCAGGTACGGCACCAGCGGCGCCAGCTGCGCGATCGACACCGCGGCCACGCTGTCGGGCAGCGCGATGCCGGCCCATTCCGCGAGGTCGCGCAGCGACGTGTCGCTCGCGGCCGCGAAGGTCTGCGCGAAGCCGACCGCGAGCGACGCCGCGAACGCGCCGCCGAGCGAGCCGAGCCCGCCGATCACGACGACCGCGAACACGACCGACCCGACCGTTTCGGCCAGCGCGGGTTCGATCACCGCGAGCGGTGCGCCGATCACGCCGGCGAGCGCCGCGAGCGCGGTGCCCGCGCCGAACAGCGCCGTCATCACGCGCGGCACGTCGTAGCCGAGCGCCTCGACGGCCGCGCGGTGCGTGAGCGCCGCGCGCACGACGAGCCCGATGCGCGACGCGCGCAGCAGCGCGCCGAGCGCGACCAGCATCGCCGTGGACATCCCCATCATGAACAGCCGGTAGCGCGGCAGTGCGAGGCCGAATACGGTCACGGGCGCGCCGTCGAACAGCGCCGGCACGGGCGCCGGCAACGGCGCGAGGCCCCACACGAGTTTCGCGCCCTCGCCGATCAGGTACGCGAGGCCGAAGGTCAGCAGCAGTTCGCTCGTATGGCCGCGCGCCTGCACGCGGCGCAGCAGCATGCGTTCGCAGCCGGCGCCGAGCAGCCCGACCGCGAGCGGCGCGAGCACCAGCGCGGGCCAGAAGCCCGCGCCGGCCGCGATGCTGTAGCCGACGTACGCGCCGAGCATGTAGAAGCTCGCATGCGCAAAATTGAGCACGCCCTGCACGCTGAAGATCAGCGTGAGGCCGGCCGACAGCATGAACAGCAGCAAGCCGTAGCTGAGGCCGTTGAAGGCCTGGAGCGCGAACGCGTGCACCGCGCCGTCAGGCCGCGAGCGGCTCGAGCGCGGCGCGCAGCGCATCGGGCAGCGGCACCGGCCGGCGCGTGCCGCGATCGACGTACACGTGCACGAAATGCCCCTGCGCGGCGGGCGTGGCGTCGCCCTGCGCGAACAGCCCGACCTCGTAGCGCACGCTCGACGTGCCGAGCTTCACGACCCGCAGCCCGGCGTCGACCGACTGCGGGAACACGAGCGGCGCGAAGTAGTTGCACTGCGTCTCGACCACGAGGCCGATCGTCTGCCCGTGCTCGACGTCGAGCACGCCGGCGCGGATCAGGTATTCGTTCACGACCGTGTCGAAGTAGCTGTAGTAGACGACGTTGTTCACGTGCCCGTAGACGTCGTTGTCCATCCAGCGGGTCGTGATCGGCAGGAAGTGGCGATAGGCGTCGCGCGGGCGCGGTTGCGGCTTGTCGGACATGGCGATGGCGGTCAGGACGAGGGAAGCGAGGTGGACGACGCGCGGCGGCCGCGGGACACGGCGCACCGGCAGGTAGCGGAACGCCGCGCCGCGATCGCTCGCGGCACGGCGGATGCAACGCGGCTGACGGGCCGGCCCGTCACTGCCCCGGCCGGTCGACGAACTCGAAATCGAGGCCGCGCGCGCGCATCCAGTCGGCGAGCGCGACGCCCGTGCCGGCGCGCCACGGGCGCAGCAGCGGCGGATCGACGAGCTTGTATTCGAGCAGTTCCGGCGACAGCGCGACCGTGCCCGACGCCCGCACGTGGTACGCGATGATCAGCTCGTTCTTGCGGATGAATTCGTAGACGCCGACCAGCGACACGTGCTCGGCCTTCAGCGCCGTTTCCTCGAACACCTCGCGCGCGATGCCGTCCTCGGGCGTCTCGCCGTTCTCGAGGAAGCCGGTGATCAGCGCGAACATGCCTTCGGGCCAGGCCGCGTTGCGCGCGAGCAGGATCTTGCCGTCGAGCTCGACGATCGCCGCGACGACGGGCAGCGGGTTGTTCCAGTGCACATAGCCGCAGGTGTCGTCGGGGCACGCCTGGCGAATGCGGCCGCCTTCATGGTCGGGATCGGCGCGCTCGGTGAGCGGGCTCGCGCAGCGCGGGCAAAAGCGGTAATCGGCGGTGGTCATCGATGGGAATCTGGCAGGCGCCGGACGGCCGCCTGCCGGCTGCCCGCGCACCCGCTCGGCGCGGGAAAGGCTTCATTCTAGCGAGTTTGCCCGTGCCGCAGACGATCCGGCCCCGCCGACATCAGGGTTGCCGCCGCCCGCGTGCGGCGGTCGCCGCGAAACCGGCGGCGCCCAGCAGCAGCGCGGCCACCGCGACCCACAGCGCGGGGGAAAACGACCCGAAGCGCGCGGCGAGCGGCGCCGCGACGAGCGGGCCGAGAATCTGCCCGACCCCGTACGACGCGGTCGCGTAGCCCATCAGCCCGGCAGCCCGTTCGCCGTGCAGCCGCCGCGCCTCGCGCATCGCGAACAGCGTGATCGCGGTGAACGGCAGGCCGAGCAGCGCGCTGCCGACCGAGAAACCGGCCGCGTTCGGCCACACGATCCCGGCGGCAATGCCGAGCGCCTGCGTCGTGCAGCCGGCCGCCAGCAGCAGCCGGTTGTCCCAGTGCGCGGGCAGCCGCGCGGCGGTGATCGCGCCGACGATCAGCGCCGCGCCGAACATCGGCCAGAACAGGTCGGGCCATGGCGAGCCGGCCGGCAGCGCGGCGCGCGCGATCACCGGCAGGAACGTCGCGGTGATGATGTAGCCGAAGCCCGGCATGCCGTACAGCACGACGAGCCAAGCGGCGTCCGCGCGATGGCGCTGGTGCGCGTGGTGCGACACGGTTGCGGCGGCCGCCTGCGGCGCGGCGCCGCCCGACGGCACGGCTTGCGCCGGGGTGGCCGCAAACGTGCGCCAGATCACGACCGACAGCACCGCGGACAGCGCGGCAAAACCGAGCCAGCCCGACGCCGCGCGCTGGCCGGCCAGCGCGCTGCCGATCAGGCCCGTCACCACGATGCCGACGCCGGGGCCCGCATAGATCACCCCGCTCCACTCCGGCGCATGCAGGTCGGCCAGCCGGCGCAGCCCCCATTGCGACACGAACACGAACGTCCATGCGCTGACGACGCCCGCGACGAAACGCACCGCGAGCCACACCGGCAGCAGGTGGCCGACACCCATCGCGGCGGTGAGCAGCACGGTGGCCACGAGCCCGACGCGCACCATGCGCGCGGGCGCCACCCGTAGCGCCGCGCAACTGACCGCGCCGACGAAATAGCCCGCGTAGTTCGCCGACGCGAGCCAGCCGCCGGCCTTCAGGCCGATCGAGCCGTCCGCGAGCATCAGCGGCAACAAGGGCGTGAACGCAAAGCGGCCGACACCGAGCACGACCGCGAGGCCGACCATGCAGGCCAGCGCGGCCGTGCGGGCGCGGCGGTCGGCATCATCGACGAAAGGCGCGCCGGCGGCGGCGGTCGGGGTATCGGAGCGGGACATGGCGGCAAGGGCCGGCGTTCAACGCGCCGGCCGGATCGGAAATCGGAATGCTTCCATCCTAGCTTGACCAAACGTTCTCGAAAAATGAATAATTGAGAATCCAATCATCGCTCGGAGAGAATCATGGACCTGGCGGCGCTGGCGATTTTCCGGGCCGTGGTGCGCGAGAACGGCGTGACGCGCGCGGCGGCCAAGCTCAATCGCGTGCAGTCGAACGTCACGACGCGCATCAAGCAGCTCGAGGAGGAACTCGGCGCGGCGCTGTTCGTGCGCGACGGCCGCCGGCTCGTGCTGACGCCGGCCGGGCACACGCTGCTGCCGTATGCGGAGCGCCTGCTCGCGCTCGCCGACGAGGCGCGCGACGCCATACGCGAGGACACGCCGCGCGGGCGGCTGCGGCTCGGCACGATGGAGAGCACGGCCGCGAGCCGCCTGCCGACCGTGCTCGCGCGCTATCACCATGCGTGGCCCGACGTGTCGCTGGAGCTGCTGACGGGCACGACGGGCTGGCTGATCGACCGCGTGCGCGACTTCGAGATCGACGCCGCGCTGTTCGGCCGCCCGCCCGCGCCGGAGACGCTCCCCGACACGTTCGAGACGGTGCCGGTCTTCCGCGAGGACCTGGTGCTGCTCACGCCGCGCGGCCACCCGCCGGTGCGCACGCCGCGCGACGTGATCCTGCCGACGCTGATCGCGTTCGAGCGCGGCTGCACGTATCGCAAGTACGTCGAGCAGTGGTACGCGGGGCACGGCGTCAAGCCGGCCCGCGTGCTCGAACTCGGGTCGTATCACGCGATCGTCGCGTGCGTCGCGGCAGGTGCCGGCATCGCGGTCGCGCCGCGTTCGGTGCTCGACCTGCAGCCCGAGACCGGCAACATCACCGCGCACGTGATCCCCGAACTGGAAGGCATCGATACGCTGCTCGCGTGGCGCCAGGGATATGCGTCGGCCGCGTTGGCCGCGTTGCGCGATGCACTCACCGAGGCCGCACGGCAGGCGGACGGTGCAGCGAAGCCGCCGGTCACCGTGCCGGCCTGAATCGTCGGGCGGCGGCCGGCACGCATCGTTCCGGCGTACCAACAAAAAAAAGACCCGACCGGCGCATGCCGATCGGGTCTTTCTTATTTCAAGCGATGCCGTAACGAGACGGCATCGCATCGGTCGGAACGATCAGAGCCGCTCTTCGACCCAGCCCTTCACGCCGGCCAGCGCGCCCGGCAGGTTCGCCGGCTCGGTGCCGCCTGCCTGCGCCATGTCCGGACGGCCGCCACCCTTGCCGCCGACCTGCTGCGCGACGAAGTTCACGAGCTCGCCGGCCTTGACCTTCTTGCTCGCGTCGGGCGTGACACCCGCGATCAGGCTGACCTTGCCGCCTTCGACGGCGGCCAGCACGATCGCCGCGCTCTTGAGCTTGTCCTTCAGCTTGTCGACCGTTTCACGCAGCGTCTTCGCGTCGGCGCCGTCGAGCGTCGCGGCCAGCACGAACACGCCGCCGATTTCGACCGCCTGTTGCGCGAGCTCGTCGCCCTGGCTCGACGCGAGCTTCGACTTCAGCGCGCCCAGCTCCTTCTCGAGCGACTTCACCTGGTCCTGCACCTGCGCGATGCGCTGCGTGAGCTCCGACGGCTGCGCCTTCAGCGCGGCCGCGGCTTCGTTCACGCGCGCGTCGAGTTCCTGCACGTAGCGCACCGCGTTGTCGCCGGTGATCGCCTCGACGCGGCGGATGCCGGCCGCGACGCCGCCTTCGACGACGATCTTGAAGAAGCCGATGTCGCCGGTGCGATGCACGTGCGTACCGCCGCACAGTTCGCGCGAGAAGCCGAGGTCGAGCACGCGCACTTCATCGCCGTACTTCTCGCCGAACAGCGCCATCGCGCCGCCCTTCACGGCTTCGTCGTACGGCATCACGCGCACGATGCCGGGCGCGTTCGCGAGGATTTCGTTGTTGACGATCTGCTCGACGCGACGGATTTCGTCGTCGGTCATCGGCGCGTTGTGCGCGAAGTCGAAGCGGGTCTTTTCCGCGTCGACCAGCGAACCCTTCTGCTGCACGTGCGCGCCGAGCACTTCGCGCAGCGCCTTGTGCATCAGGTGGGTGGCCGAGTGGTTGCGCTGCGTGCGGGCGCGGCGATGCGCGTCGATTTCCGCGCGCAGCACGTCGCCCACTTTCAGCGTGCCCTGCTCCAGCGTGCCGTGGTGGCCGATCACGTCGGCCTGCACCTTCAGCGTGTCGGCCACCGCGAAGCGCGTCGCGGCGTTCGCGAGCACGCCCTGGTCGCCCACCTGGCCGCCCGATTCCGCGTAGAACGGCGTGTGGTCGAGCACGACGACCGCGTCCTGACCGGCCTTCACTTCGTTGACCGACGAACCGTCGACGTACAGCGCGACGACCTTCGCGTCGTCGAACGCGATTTCTTCATAGCCGTGGAAGGTGGTCTTCGCGCCCGTGTATTCGAGGCCCTGCGCGGCCTTGAACTTGCCGGCCGCACGCGCCTGCTCGCGCTGGCGCGCCATCGCATCGTCGAACGCCGGCTCGTCGACCGTCATCCCGCGCTCGCGGCACACGTCGGCCGTGAGGTCGAGCGGGAAGCCGTAGGTGTCGTGCAGCTTGAACGCGAGCTCGCCGTCGAGCACCTTGCCGCCCTTCGCCTCGACGTCGGCGAGCGCGGCTTCGAGGATCGACATGCCGTGCTCGATCGTCTCGAAGAAGCGCTCTTCCTCCTGGCGCAGCACGTCGGTCACGCGCTGTTCGGCTTCCTTCAGCTCCGGATAGGCCGTGCCCATCTCGGCGACGAGGTCGGCCACCAGCTTGTGGAAGAACGAGCCCTTGCGGCCGAGCTTGTAGCCGTGGCGGATCGCGCGGCGCACGATCCGGCGCAGCACGTAGCCGCGGCCTTCGTTGCCGGGAATCACGCCGTCGACGATCAGGAACGAGCAGGCGCGGATGTGATCGGCGATCACCTTCAGCGAGTTGTTCGTGAGGTCGCTGATTTCGGTCACGCGCGCGGCGGCCTTGATCAGGTTCTGGAACAGGTCGATCTCGTAGTTGCTGTGCACGTGCTGCAGCACCGCGGCGAGACGCTCGAGGCCCATGCCGGTGTCGACCGACTGCTTCGGCAGGCGCGTCATGTTGCCCTGCGCGTCGCGGTTGAACTGCATGAACACGAGGTTCCAGATCTCGATGTAGCGGTCGCCGTCTTCCTCAGGCGACCCCGGCGGGCCGCCCCACACGTCCGGGCCGTGGTCGTAGAAGATTTCGGTACACGGGCCGCACGGGCCGGTGTCGCCCATCGTCCAGAAGTTGTCCGACGCGTAGCGCGCGCCCTTGTTGTCGCCGATGCGGATGATGCGCTCGGTCGGCACGCCGACTTCCTTCGCCCAGATGTCGTACGCCTCGTCGTCTTCCTGGTAGACCGTGACCCACAGCTTCTCCTTCGGCAGCTGGTAGACCGTGGTCAGCAGCTCCCACGCGAACTTGATCGCGTCGTGCTTGAAGTAGTCGCCGAACGAGAAGTTGCCGAGCATCTCGAAGAACGTGTGGTGGCGCGCCGTGTAGCCGACGTTCTCGAGGTCGTTGTGCTTGCCGCCCGCGCGCACGCTGCGCTGCGCCGTCGTGGCGCGCGAGTACGGACGCGGGTCCGTGCCGAGGAACACGTCCTTGAACTGGACCATGCCCGAGTTCGTGAACATCAGCGTGGGGTCGTTACCGGGCACGAGGCTCGACGAGCGGACGATCGTGTGGCCCTTCGATTCGAAGAATTTGAGGAATTTCTCGCGGATTTCGGCAGCTTTCATGGCGTGCGGGGACAGTCTGGCAAAGACGGCTTTAAACGCCGGCGCCCTTGTCGGGGCGCGCGGCGGCATGGATTCGGAAACGATCGATTATACGGGATCGGGGCCGGCTTCCGGGCAAAGCGGCGGAAAGCGGCTCGGCCCTCCCGCCGGGCCGGGTGGGCCACTCGCGCAGCCGATTCGCCTTAAGATGCTCGGCATGCCAACCGGCCCTGCCCGACAAGGCGAGCCATGAAAGGAGACGATTCGACGATGGGTGCCCTGAGCCATATCCGCGTGCTGGACCTCACCCGCGTGCTCGCGGGCCCGTGGTGCGCGCAGACGCTTGCCGATTTCGGCGCGGACGTGATCAAGGTCGAGCGCCCGGGCGCCGGCGACGACACGCGCCACTGGGGGCCGCCGTACCTGAAGGACGCGGACGGCGCGGATACCGCCGAGGCCGCGTACTACCTCGCGGCGAACCGCAACAAGCGCTCGGTGACGGTCGACATCGCGACGCCCGAGGGCCAGCAGATCGTGCGCGAGCTCGCCGCGCAGAGCGACGTCGTGCTCGAGAACTACAAGGTCGGCCAGCTGAAGAAATACGGGCTCGACTACGATTCGCTGCGCGCGGTGAAGCCCGACCTCGTCTACTGCTCGGTCACCGGGTTCGGCCAGACCGGCCCGTACGCGCACCGCGCGGGCTACGACTTCATCATCCAGGGGATCGGCGGCTTCATGAGCATCACCGGCGAGCGTGACGGCGAGCCGGGCGGCGGCCCGCAGAAGGCCGGCGTCGCGATCGCCGACCTCGCGACCGGCCTCTATTCGACGATCGCGGTGCTCGCCGCGCTCGCGCACCGCGACCGGACCGGCGAAGGCCAGTACATCGACATGGCACTGCTCGACGTGCAGGTCGCGCTGCTCGCGAACATGAACACCAACTTCCTCGCGAGCGGCAAGCCGCCGGTGCGCTGGGGCAACGCGCATCCGAACATCGTGCCGTACCAGACGTTCCAGACGCGCGACGGCTGGATCATCGTCGCGGTCGGCAACGACGGGCAGTTCCGCAAGTTCGTCGAGGCCGGCGGCCGGCCCGAGCTGGCGGACGACGAGCGTTTCGCGACGAATCCGTCGCGCGTGCGCCATCGCGACACGCTGGTGCCGATCCTCGCGGAGATGGTGAAGGCGCGCGACAAGGCCGACTGGATCGGTGCGCTCGAAGCGGCCGGCGTGCCGTGCGGCCCGATCAACGATCTCGACGAGGTGTTCGACAACGAGCAGGTGGTCGCGCGCGGGATGCAGGTGTCGCTGCCGCACCCGTGCGGCGCGGACGCGAAGCTCGTGCGCAATCCGATCCGGATGAGCGCGACGCCGCCCGAAGCACGCACGGCCCCGCCGCTGCTCGGCGCGCAGACCGACGACGTGCTGCGCGACATGCTCGGCTACGACGACACGAAGATCGCCGCGCTGCGGGCGAAACAGGCGATCTGAACGCGGTGGGTGGTGCGGGTGCGGACGGCCGGCGTGGCAGCGGCCTCAACCGCCGCCCCGCCCCGCGCGATCAATCGAGCGGTGAATCGATCTTTCAATCGCGACGGGCGAGCGCGTCGAGCCAGCCGCGCGCCTCGGGCCAGTCGCCGAGCCCGCTGTCCGCGTTGATGTGGCCGCGCGGGCCGATGTCGTGGAAGGCGCTGCCCCATGCATTCGCGCAGTGTCGGGCGAACGCGAGCGAGCCATACGGATCGTCGCTGCTGGCGACGACGCAGGTCGGAAACGGCAGCCGTTCATACGGCACGGGCCCGAAGCCGTACGCGTCGGCCGGAAACGCGGGACCGTCGGGATCGGGCAACGCGACGAGCAGCGCGCCGTGCACTTTGGCGAGCGCGGCCGGGCGCGCATAGCGCGTCGCCCACCACGCGGTGGTGAGCGTACCGAGGCTGTGGCCGGCAATCAGCACGGGCCCGCGCGCGGCCTCAACCGCGCGATCGAGCGCGAGACACCAGCCGTTGCGGAACGCGCGGTCCCAGTCGGGCATCGCGACGCGCGAGAAACGTGCATCGGCACGCTCCCAGCGGCTCTGCCAGTGAAGCGGGCCCGAATTGGCGTAGCCCGGCAGGACGAGAACGGGGAATCGGCTCATGGAAAGTGCGTCGACGAGTGAAATCGTTATATGGCGTCGGCGCAGTGTCGCACACCCGTTCCTCCCTGATGCTGCCTGTCTGATACCGGAAGGATGTGCGTGGGGTCGGGACGCGTCGAGCGCAGCGTCGCGACCGACGTCGAGCCGCCGTGCAGGCGGCTCGCGTCATGTCATCGGTCAGCGTACGTTCGCGCCGACGATGCCGCCAGCCGCGGCGCCGGCGACCGTGCCGAGCGGGCCGCCCGTGACCAGGTAGCCGAGCGCGCCGCCCGCGGCTGCGCCGATACCGGCATTGCGCTGCGTATGCGTCATGGCGCACGCGCCGAGTTGCGACAGGGCCGCGACGATCACGGCGGTACGAACGATAAACGTGGTCTTCTTCATCATGATTTTTTTGTCCTCCCGCCGCGCGGCATCCCGAACGGCGGCATTGATTTGGTGAAGCCATCATAGGCAACGCCAAACGGCACGGGCAATCCGATTTACGTCGTGTTACAGCCGACACAATATCGAGATAATCGGTCGAAACCCGCCCCCGTCATGCCGCAAGCCGCGCGGGACGGACCCCGGTCAGGTAGAATCACGGGATTAAACCGGCGCGACGCGCCGACACAACCTGACGCCATCCGCATGAGCACCGAACGCAACGACGCCCCCGCGGCTTCCAATTTCATCCGCAACATCATCGACGACGACAACCGCACCGGCAAATGGGGCGGACGTGTCGAGACGCGCTTTCCGCCCGAGCCGAACGGCTATCTGCACATCGGCCATGCCAAGAGCATCTGCCTGAACTTCAGCGTCGCGCGCGACTACGGTGGCGTGTGCCACCTGCGCTTCGACGATACGAACCCGGAAAAGGAAAGCGTCGAGTACGTCGACTCGATCGTCGACGCGGTGCGCTGGCTCGGTTTCGACTGGCGCAAGGACGCGGTCGATCACCAGTACTTCGCGAGCGACTACTACGACAAGCTGTACGAGTTCGCCGAGCTGCTGATCCAGCGCGGCAAGGCCTATGTCGACAGCCAGAGCGCCGATGAAATGCGCGCGAACCGCGGCTCGCTGACGGAAGGCGGCAAGCCGTCGCCGTTCCGCGATCGCACGCCGGCAGAAAACCTCGACCTGTTCCGCCGCATGAAGGCCGGCGAGTTCAAGGAAGGCGAGCACGTGCTGCGCGCGAAGATCGACATGGCTTCGCCGAACATGAACATGCGCGACCCGGTGATCTACCGGATCCGCTACGCGCATCACTACCGTACCGGCGACGCATGGTGCGTGTATCCGATGTACGACTACACGCACTGCATCTCGGATGCGCTCGAAGGCATCACGCATTCGCTGTGCACGCTCGAATTCGAGGATCACCGCCCGCTGTACGACTGGGTGCTGAACGAACTCGCGGAAGCCGGCAAGTTCACGCGCCCGCTGCCGCAACAGATCGAATTCTCGCGACTGAACCTCACGTACGCGATCACCAGCAAGCGCAAGCTGCTGCAGCTCGTGACCGAAGGCCACGTCGACGGCTGGGACGACCCGCGGATGCCGACGATCGTCGGCGTGCGCCGCCGCGGCTTCACGCCGGAGAGCATCCACCTGTTCTGCGAGCGGATCGGCGTGACGAAGATCGACTCGTGGATCGACATGAGCATCTTCGAAGGCGCGCTGCGCGACGACCTCGACGACAAGGCGGCGCGTACCGTCGCCGTGCTCGATCCGCTGAAGCTCGTGATCGACAACTACCCGGAAGACCTCGAGGAAGCGTGCACGGCGCCCGTGCACCCGCACCACCCGGATCGCGGCGTGCGCACGTTCCCGATCTCGCGCGAGCTGTGGATCGAGCGCGAGGACTTCGTCGAGAACCCGCCGAAGGGCTATTTCCGCCTGTTCCCGGGCAACAAGGTGCGCCTGCGCTACGGCTACGTGATCGAATGCACGGGCTTCGACAAGGACGCCGACGGCAACGTGACGGCCGTGCACTGCAACTACTTCCCGGACAGCAAGTCGGGCACCGAAGGCGCGAACACGTACAAGGTCAAGGGCAACATCCACTGGGTCAGCGCGAAGCATGCGCAGCCGGCCGAAGTGCGGATCTATGACCGCCTGTTCAAGGAGCCGCATCCGGACGCGGGCGGCGCGAACTTCCTCGAGGCGCTGAATCCCGACTCGAAGAAGATCGTGCAGGCATACATCGAACCGGGCAATGACGACATCGCACCGGAGACGCGCCTGCAGTTCGAGCGTCACGGCTACTTCGTCGCCGATCGGGTCGATTCGAAGCCGGGCAAGCCGGTGTTCAACCGGATCGTCGGGCTGCGCGACAGCTGGGGCAAGCCGGCTTGACGGCTTGAGTCGACCGCACGACCAAGAAACGGCATCCGGGCTCATGCCGTTCAGTTATCGCGCCTGTTGAGAAACAGGACGGTACGACGAGAAGAGCGAGCCTTGACGATCCGGTCGCATTTGCGGCCGGATCGTTTTCACATCGGCCATGGATCTCAAGCGCTCGCACAAGCGTTGCAAACAGGCGAGCACCGTGGCAAATGCGGGCGCGGCGGCGCCCCACATCATCTCGCACTGACCAACGTGGAACGCCCGCCCGAGCCTCCCTGCACTCGGGCAGCGCTGGACACTTCCAGCGTGCCCGGGCGGTGACGCGCATGCACACGACAGCATTCCCGTCAGTACCGACCACGACCTCCCCGCGAGTATTGGATCTGGCCGGAATCTCGCCTGCACCGACTGCCGTCATGCCTCACGCACATAAGGACGGCCGCCGGTTCGCCCACGGTCTCGCGGCCTCCAGCTCATAGGCGAGTTCGAACAGGGTCCGTTCATCACCGACACGGGACGCGAATTGAACGCCAATCGGCAAACCCGTCGTGCTCCAGTGAAGCGGGACACTCATGGCCGGGGCGCCAAAGGCATTCTGGATCTCGGTGTAGACCGCGAAACGACTCGCGCGCTCGAGGACCGTCTCGAATGGCAACGCACCGTGTATCGTGCCAATCCGAACAGGCGGCTGGGCAAGCACTGGTGAGACGATGACATCGAAACGATTGAACCATGCGTCATAGGACGATGCCGCTGCCTTCAGTCTGGCCTTCGCATTCTCCAGTTCGTCGGCGGGCAGTCTTTGGGCATGAACGGCCATTCCCAGCGTGAATGGCTCAAGGAAAAACCGGTTGGGCCCGAAGCCCCACAACGCCTTGCGAGCCAGTTCGACGGCTTCCGCAGCGGAGTTCGTGAAGAGCGTCACAAAATCCCTGAACGCAATGGTGCCGTCGAAAGGAAGTGACGTCGACTCCACGTGATGCCCAAGCCCTTCCAGCAGGCGAAGCGTGCTCTCTATGGACGACACAACCTCCCGGTCCGGTGCCTGACCGTCGGCTATGCTGTTCATGAAGTAACCGACACGCAAGCGTCGCGCGGACGGGCCGACAACCGCACCGACAGGCGGTAGCGCCGCCGATGCGCCAGTGCGCTCCATCGCTGCAAACAGACCCGCGGAGTCCCGTACCGTGCGCGATACGCAGTGTTGAGCGGTCAGGTCGAATCCCGCTGCCTGCGCCTGATCCCCGATCAAACGACCAAACGACGGTTTCAGTCCGAACAGGCCGCAGCATGCCGCCGGAATACGGATCGAGCCGCCACCGTCGGCTGCATCGGCCATCGGAACGACCCCGGCAGCAACGGCCGCGGCAGCGCCTCCCGACGATCCTCCGGGTGTGCGATCCACGTCCCAGGGGTTCCGTGTCGGCCCGCAAGCCAACGATTCGGTGGTCGGCAAATAGCCGAACTCGCTCATCGACGAGCGTCCAATGATCACCAGGCCCGCGGCCTCATAAGCGTCCACCTGCGGGCTGTTCTTCCGGGCGACCGGTGTCAACCAGGTCAGCCGCGAGCCCCAGCGGGTTTTACTCCCCTTCATGTCGTACATGTCCTTGAGCAGGAACGGCACGCCTGCAAAGGGTCCGGTGAGGGTGCCTGCTCTGGCGCGCTGACGCGCACGCTCGTATAGCGGCTTCGCCATGAAGTTGAGTTGAGGCTGAACGGCTTGTGCGCGCACGATGGCTGCGTCCACCGCTTCCAGCGCACTGATTTCGCCGCGCCGGATCAGGTTCGCCAGTTCCGTGGCGTCTACCGACGCCAAGTCGTCGCTGTATTGGGTATTCATGCTTTCCTTGCCAATCGAAGGTCGAATCTGATTGATCCGTCCGGGCCTCACCAAACAAGGAGATCCGCCCGGCTTGTCAGCAGTCCTCAGAACGCGTGCGTCATGCCCACGGTGAGGCTCATCCGGGTATCGCTGCCGTTGGCAACCGGATTCCCTGGCGCAAGTTCACCGGATTCCGCCGACGACCCCCAGTAGCCCGCATATGAACCGGTCCATCGATTGAAGTTGATGCCGCCGGCCAGGAAGGTCCGCTTCGACACCGCGTAGTTGAGTACCGAATACGCCGTCTGGAGTTTTCCGTTTCCAGGCATACCCAGCACGGAGCCCCCTGTCACAACGGCCTGCATGTAGGCGTTCTTCCAAGTCAGCACCGGGGTCACTGACCAACTGACACCTGCCTCGAAGAAATTCACTTTCTGATCGACGGGCGAGCCGGCAATCAAGCCGCTGTTATTGATTCCCGTGAATCCGGCATCACGTGCGACGTGCATGTACGATCCAGACAGCGTGACCTTGCTGAACGTATACGCCGCGGCAACGGAGAGGACATCATTCGTCTTGCCCGTATTTTGCTTGGTGGTCTGATACGCACCCAGCAACGCGAGCGGCCCTGTTTCGTACCCCAACGTACCTGCCAGCGTATGCCCACCCAAAGTGGCTTCCGTTTGTCCGCCAAAAGCGTACATCGCACCCAGCGTGATGCCATTCGTTACTGCCCGATAGCGGATCGCGTTGTCGAATCGCGTACCAGAGTAAACCACCGGCCAGATGTCTTCGGTCGTGATCCCTCCTCCGTGCACCGGATCGGCAAGCGCCAGCGGTTCAGCCGCGCTGCCGTATGTGTTCAGGCGCCCCATGTCGACGCGACCGTACCGGGTCGTCAGGCCGACACTGGCTTCGCTGCCAAACAAACCTTGAGTAAAGCCTGCCGTCGGGAGGGAACCGTTGTTGATATTGAAGTTATTCTCCAGCTTGAAATGCGCGCTCGTGCCCTCGCCGAGTTCCTCATTGCCCGTGAGGCCCCAGAAGTTCGCTGCGCCGATGGTTCCGGGCTGCATCGAGAACGCATGGTCGCCTGCAGGGTTGGCGTGGGTCGCGTAGTTGATGGCGGCTGACACCGTACCGTACAGGGTGACACTGGTTTGCGCATGCACGGCGGTCGATACAGCACCGACGAGCGTAACCGGCAGCAAATATTTTTTCATTCGAACGCCTCGAAATTCGTTGAACAACCATCGCTGGAATGGGAAGAATCAATCAGGTCACCCATTGCCCGCCCTTCCTCGATCGGGCAACCCTGCTCTTACATAAAATCAACAGGAGAACTAAGCGCAACACTCCTAACCCGGGCAGTTCAGCGTCGGCCCCGGTTGCCACCTCATATCCGTCGTGCTCGGGCGCCAATCACACCGCCGCATAGGCAACGCGACACATTGGTCATCGACGCGATGACTCGCGATTCAAGAGACGCTAATCTGAATGTGATTCAGATTTATGAAAACTACGGCGCCAAATGTGTTCCGTCAACGAGGTTTACCCTCTGGTGACGATGAGCGGGTCTTCGCCCATGGACCAAAATTGATGCTTTCGTCGAGGCCAGCTGCTCAGCCGGGCCGTCGCGGCGAGCGCCTTCCGGTATGATCGAGACCATGGGGTGATCAGGCACAGTGATCGGCAGGGGTTTCCCCCATTTGAAAACGTGATTTATATTTATTTATGATCATCCATGCGCCGAACCACTCCCGAATATCCCGACAATCAGGACCCGTTCGAACTCCCGGCGACGGGCAAGGCAAGACGCCAGCCCCAGCAGGCGCGAAGCCGGGCGATGATGGCTCGTGTGATCGAAAGTGCAAGCCAGCTTGTGGTTGAGCGGAATCCGGAAGAAGTCACGACGAGTCTCATCGCGGAGCGGGCCGGTGTGTCAGCGGCCTGGATCTATCAATACTTCGAAAGTCGCGAGCAGATTTTCGACGTGATCGTGCTTGACGCAACCCGGCGAGTGTTCGAACTCACCCGGCAAAGCGTAATGGGCGCAGTCGAGCGCCCGCTGCGTGAAATCGTGCAATCGTCGCTCGAAGCGAGCTTCCATTTTTGTGCCCGCGAACCGGCGTTCAGGAAGCTCTATATGAACCACTGGTACAGCAAGCACGTCTTGCACGAGCACGAACTGACCGACCTGGCTCAAGCCAGGTGGCTGTATGCCGAGATGACCCAACGAGGGCTTCTCTGCCCCGGAGAGTCGACACAATGCGCCATCGAACTCGCCGTCGTCCTGAGCAACCGGGGGCTTGAGCAGGCGTTCAAGACCGACCCGCGCGGAAACGCGATGGTCATCCACCAACTGGTTGATGCAGTGATCGGAATACTAGACCGTTACCGTGTTTCGCCGGACGCGAATTCGGCATCCTCGCCATCGAGCCCGGCAGCCGGCAAGAGGTAAGTATCGACTGCACCGCGACCCGATGCAAAATCGGACGCGGAATAACAGCACAAAAACAGGCCGGGCGAGCAAGTCGATGGGGACAAGGTAGTCAAGCCACCCCACCCTCAGAAAATGCCGTTCAATTGCTTAACTGAACGGCATGACGGCCTTCGGGCCGATTCTTGTCGGGCGCTTCGACGCGCGCGAACCCTGCGCCCCCGCACTTATGCGAACGGCAACCGCCCGTGCAAATCCGCCAGCGACAGCTTCGTGCGAAACAGCCGCGCGAGGCTGCGGCTCGCATACGCGTCGATGTCGGCGGGCACGGTCCAGCGATACGCATCCATCTCGGGAATCATCGAGCCGTCGCGACGGCTCGGAAACAGCGACGTGCACGTACAGTGCGCGAGATCGACTTCGTCGTCGGCCACGCGCACCGCGAACAGGTGCAAATCCTTGTCGTGCCGGTACGCGAAGCGGCCAAGATCGAGCAGCCGCTCGGCGCCGATCACGATGCCGGTTTCCTCGAGCAGTTCACGCAGCGCCGCGTCGGCCGGCGTCTCGCCCGGCTCGCCCTGCCCTTTCGGGATGTCCCAGTGCGTGGTGTCCGTTGCGTGCGCGAGGAACACGCGGCCGGCCGCATCGAGGATCACGACGCCGCACGACACCGTGCGCGGCGCGGCGCCCCGCTTCATCACGCGCGTGCTCAGCGCTTCTGCAACTGCCACTTGCCCGCGGCCGTCTTGCAGTAGACGGGCTTGAGCGTCATCGTCTGGCCCTTCGCGGTGATTTCGGTCGCGATTTCGCGGCAGGTCTTGCCGTCCGTCTCGGTCGTGCTCGGCGTGAGCTTCGCATCGATCTGCGTGCCGCGGCCGCTGCTCTGCCACGTCGTGGTTTCGCCGTCCTTGCCTTCGTCGCGCACCTGCACGACCGCCTTCGACAGCGACGCGCGGTCGGTCTTGCTGAAATAGCTGATCGGCGTGTCGTTCAGGAAGTTCAGGTTGTTCTGTGCATGGGCGGGCAGCATCGCGGCTGCGCACGCGGCGCCGGCCAGCACGCGCGTGACGACGGAAAGGGATGCACGCATCGACATGTTTTTTCTCCTTGGATGTTCGATCGAACGGCGTGGTGCATGCCGGCGAACCGGGGGCCGGCCATCCGGTACGCACCACGCCCGTCAGCGAGCGAGCATAGCATGCGTGCTGTAATGAATGCCTCTACGGCTTGGCCGGTGCGGCCGTTTGCTGATATCCGTCAGTCAGCGTGCCGAGGAACGCGATCACGTCCTTGATCTCGGCCGCGTTCAGCGCCGGCTGGTCGCCGCGCTTGCGGTCGAACGGCGGCTCGCGGTTGATGTTCGGCCAGTAGCGCTTCGGCAAATCGTCGTAGATCTGCACCTTGCCGTGCACGACCGGATAGAACTTCTCCGGGTGGATGTCGCGTTCGACGTAGAAGCGCATCACGTCCTCGAGCGAGTGATACACGCCGTTGTGGAAGAACGTCTTGCGCAGCGCGACGTTGCGCAGCGACGGCGTGCGGAACAACCCGCAGAATTCGTCGCGCCCCTTCAGGTCGGTGCGCTCGGGGCCGCAGGCGCCGAGATCGTAGAAGCGCGGGTCGCGATTGACGGGCAGCGCGCGGTTGCGCGGCACCGCGACCGCGATCAGCCCGAAATCGCTGAACTGCGGCGGGCCGCCTTCGAGCGTGCGCTGGCTCACGTGGCAACTCGCGCAGTTGCCCTTCTTCTCGTCGTTGAACAGCTGCAGCCCGCGCAACTCCGCGGGCGTGAGCTGCGCGTGGCCGGCCAGATACGCGTCGTACTTGCTCGTGTACGGATCGAACAGCGCCGGCTGTTGCTGGAACGCGTCGAGCGCGCGCAGCACCGCGTCGAAGGTCGCCTGGTCGTTGCCGAGCACCTGAGCGCCGAACGCCTTGCGGAACGCGTCCGCATAAGGGGCGGCGCGGACCGCCTGCGCGACCCTCGCCGGCGAGCTGCTCATCTCGAATGGCGACGTGAGCGGAATGCGC
Organism: Burkholderia sp. AU6039; assembly: GCF_002223365.1. NCBI lineage: Bacteria > Pseudomonadati > Pseudomonadota > Betaproteobacteria > Burkholderiales > Burkholderiaceae > Burkholderia > Burkholderia sp. AU6039. Next base: position 1,007,663 of record NZ_NKFK01000003.1, on the reverse strand, counting down.
GCCTGCGCATCGCGCGTATCGACGCGGCCGTCCCAGGTCAGGCCGCCGGTCGGACCCGCGTCGATGCTTTCGTCACCTTCGTCCGGCGAATCGTGGAAGTGCTCGCTGAACGGCGGGATGCCGCGCAGGTACTTCAGCGACGGCACCGCGCGAAAGCCCGTGCGATGCATGTCGTCGCCGCCGAGCTGCACCGACAGCGCGTTCGGCGGCCCGAACGCATGCTCGGCGCTATGGCACGACGCGCAGGCGAGCTTGCCGGAGCCCGACAGCGACGGATCGAAGAACAGCTGCTTGCCGAGCGCCGTCATCTGCTTGACGCCCTCGAATACCTGCGCGCGCGTCTGCGGCTGGCTGGCCGGCGCGACCGCGGGAGCGGGAGCGGCCGGGGCCGCTTGCGCCGCCGGCACGACGGACGCGGCCGGCGTAGTCGCGCCGGGCCGCGCATCGCAGCCGGCGAGCGCCGCGAGCCCGGCGGCCAGCGCCAGCGCGGCCGCGGCAGGGGTCAACGATCGCGCGAACGCGAGGGGTTTCAGAAGGCTGTGCATCGTCGTTCTTCTTGTAGCGGTGGGCAATCGGCCGGAGCTTATGTCAGTTCCATGACCGTTGCATGACGTTCCACCGACAGTCAATTGAAAGCGGCCCTACACCCGCCTGTCAAATCGGTTCCAGATAATGCGCGCAACCGGTCGGTGCCTCGCAGTGCCCGCACCGGCCGTACATCAACCCGGTTCCCACACGCGACAAACGACGAAAGAGAGAACATCGCATGAAGAAGCACGCCTGGATTCGCTATACGCCGATCGCCCTCGCGGCCGCGCTCAGCCTGACCGCCTGCGGCGGCGACGATGTCACGCAGCAAGGCCTGTCGGCCGTCAAGAACGTGGTCGTGATCTACGCGGAAAACCGCAGCTTCGACAACCTGTATGGCAACTTCCCCGGCGCGAACGGCCTGCAGAACGCCACGGCCGCGAACTCGGTGCAAAAGGATCGCGACGGCTCGACGATGGCGACGCTGCCGAAGATCTGGGGCGGCCTGACCGCGACCGGCATCACGCCGGCGGTGACCGAGGCGATGACGGCGAACCTGCCGAACACGCCGTTCGCGATCGACGATCCGAAAGGCTTCAACCAGTCGATGAGCATCGCGACGCGCGACATCGTGCATCGCTTCTACCAGGACCAGATGCAGATCAACGGCGGCAAGAACGACATGTATGCCGCGTGGACCGATGCGGGCGGCCTGACGATGGGCCACTACACCGCCGATCCGTCGAAGCTGCCGCTGTGGAAGGTCGCTCAGCAGTACGTGCTGGCCGACAACTTCTTCATGGGTGCGTTCGGCGGCTCGTTCCTGAACCACCAGTACCTGATCTGCGCGTGCGCGCCGTTCTATGCGAACGCCGACAAGAGCCCCGCGGCCGGCAAGATCGCAGTCCTGAACGCCGACGGCAAGTCGCTGAAGGTCGCCGCGAACTCGCCGGCCTCCGCGCTGAGCGGGCCGCCGAAGTTCGTCAACGACGGCGCGCTGACGCCTGACTTCTACGGCATCAACACGATGCAGCCGGCGTACCAGCCGAGCGGCAACAAGGCGGCCACGGGCGGCGACCCGCTGCTCGCCGACCCGGCCAACCCGTCGACGATGCCGCCGCAGACGGCGACCAACATCGGCGACCTGATGACCAACGCGGGCGTGTCGTGGGCATGGTACGGCGGCGCGTGGGGCCAGGCGCTGCAGGCGAGCCAGAACGGCACGTCGAACGTGATCTACGGTGCCGATCTGTCGACGCCGAACTTCCAGCCGCACCACCAGCCGTTCAACTACTTCGCGAACCAGGCGCCGGGCACCGCGAGCCGCGCGCAGCACCTGCTCGACGGCGGCGCGAACGGTGCCGAGTTCATCAAGGCGATCGACGCGGGCACGCTGCCGCAGGTCGCGTTCTACAAGCCGCAAGGCAACCTGAACGAGCACCCGGGCTACACCGACGTCACCTCCGGCGACCAGCACATCGCCGACGTGATCGCGCACCTGCAGGCAAGCCCGCAGTGGAAGAACATGGTCGTGGTCGTCACGTACGACGAAAACGGCGGCTTCTGGGATCATGCCGCGCCGCCGAATGCCGACCGCTGGGGCCCGGGCACCCGCATTCCGGCGCTGATCGTGTCGCCGTACGCGAAGAAGGGCTTCGTGGACCACACGCAGTACGACACGGGTTCGATCCTGCGCTTCATCACGCGCCGCTTCTCGCTGCCGCGCCTCGCGGGCCTGCAACAGCGCGACGACGCGCTGAAGGCCAACGGCGGGCAGCCGATGGGCGACCTGACGAACGCGCTGCAACTGTCGCCGAACCTGTAACGGCCTGGCGGCTCTGCAATGAACCGGCCGGCGCGATGCCGGCCACCTCATGACACAGGGCGGCTTCGGCCGCCCTGTGTCATGGCGCACACGCACCCATGCGAACATCGGCACGTGCGCGCCGCATCACCCGCCGTGCGTCAGCCCGACGGTATCGAGTGCGATGGCCAGGATCATCGCGCGCGCATTCGGCGGCGTGGGGCGGCCACTCGGGCGGAACACGTCGTCCCCGCACGCGATCCGCGCGCCCGACAGCACGCAGACCCCGGCCTGCCGTGCGCGCCCCGGTTTCCAGTGCTGCTCGCCGAAATGCGCACGCCCCGGCTCGACCCAGCGCACGACCAGCAGTTGCGCCGAGCGCTCGAGCACCTGCACGTGCGGGCGAACCGTCGACACGCGCGGACGGTCGAGCGCCGCCGCCAGGATCATCGCTTTCGATTCGAATGGCGCCCGCCCGCGCGGGCTGAACACGGCGTCGCCGCAGACGATCTTCTCGCCGGACAGCGCGCAGTGGCCCGAGCGCAGCGCACGCGCCGGCGCCCAGCGCTGTTCCGCGCCGCCCGGCGCGAGCCAGCGCACGATCAGCATCTCGTCCGAATACGCGAGCACCTGCACACGCGCATTCATCCGGCACCACGCATCGGGCAGCGCTTCGCCGGCGCACGCGCCGCGGCGCGCGTGCTACCACCCATACTTCAGCTCGACGCCGACATAGTCGGCGTTGTGCCCGCCCGCCTGGCGGATCGCATCGCCGACCTGGAAATGCACGGCCTCGATCGCACCGATGAGGTTCGCGGCAATCGTCCAGTCCGCGCGCAGCTGCACGTACATCCCGGTCCACAATCCGCCCTTGCCCGCCGTGCCCGGCACCGGGATGTTCGGCTGCTGATAGACGGCGTCGCCGGTCGTCTCGCGCCACTGGAAGCCGAGCGCACCGAGCAGCGACAGGTTCGCCGACGGCTTCAGCGTCACGGACGGCTTCACGTGAATCAGGTTCGCGTAACTCGTATAGCCGGCCAGCGTGAAGTAATAGCCGTTCGGAAACAGCGGGTTGAAGGTGCTCACGCGGCCGTCGTGCGGATGCCGGTCGCCCGACGCCGCGTCGACCTGCAGCGCGATACGCGGCGACCACGGCGCATCGAGCTTGTAGCCGGCGATCGACCCCACGGCCCACGCCCCGATCGTCGCGTTGCCGACCGTGCCAGTCTGCAGCATCGTTTCGAGATCCCAGTCGAAGCGACCCAGCGTGCCCGTGTAGCGCACGTCCCACACGTCGCGATGCTCGGGACCGCTCGCGTCGAGGAACCGCGCGTTGTTGCGGTTGTAGCGCGACCAGTAGCCGGACAGGTCGCCCGGCCCGACCGACTGCCGCTCGAAGCGCACGCCGCTGAACGTGAGGTCGCGATTCGACACGTCGTCGAAATCGGACGCGTTGCGGTTCTGCACCGGCTGCGTCGCATAGCCGATGAAGCGCCACTTCTGGTACTCGTAAACGGCCCAGACCGCATCGAACGCCTGCCGTACGTTCGGGCCGTCGCGCGTGGCGATGAAACGCTGCAAGTCGAACGCCATCTCCTGGCGGCCGACGCGGAACTTGAACGTGCCGCCGCCGAGTGCGCCCGTGTAGGTCGCGAACGCCTGCTCGAGATCGAGCGGGTTCTTGTCGACCGGCGACACGGTGTTCTTGCCGAACGCGCGGGCGTCCTGCAACTGCACGAAGAACTGCCAGTGCTGGCCGAGATGCGCATCGGCATGCACTTCGATGCGCTGGATCAGGTACGTATCCGATTGCGCGGAACCGATCCCGAACAGCGGCGCGTCATTGGTCTCGAGACGCTCGCGCAGGTTCACGCCGAGCGACAGATAGGAGGCCGGATCGTTGCCGAGCGGAAGGTATTTCAGGCCGTCGAGCGGTGCGCGCGGCACGCACGGATTCGCGAGCACCGACCAGTCTTCCTGCCAGCGGTTGAACAGCACCACGGGGCGCTTGGCCGTACAGGTCGATGCGGCAGCGGCGGTGGTCGTTGCCGATGACGCGGCCGGCGCCGGCTCCTGCACCGGCGTGGAAGCCGGCGTGGAAGCCGGCGTCGATGCCGGCGCCGTTTGCGCGCATGCCGCGTCGGCGCCCGCGAACAGCAGCCCCGCGACGATCGACGCGCGCGCGGCCCGTGCGGCGTGCTGGCCGTGATGTCTGCCCCCTGCCCGCTCGATCATGCGCGCTCCTGTGTGGTCGTACCCGCCGTTCGTGCCGCGCACAGGGCAAGCGTCGCGAGCGCGCCGACCGGCGCGAGCAGCGCGAAAAACCCGACGAAGCGGAACCCGAGCGCGCCGCATGCGGCACCGAGCGCGAACGCCACGATCGCCGGCAGCATCTTGCCGAAGCGCGCCCGCGCCGCCGCGCGCGCGGCCTCGGCCGTGCCGGCGGACAGCATGTCGACGACGTCGAGGATCGCCTGCGTCACGTTGCCGGTCATCACCGTGTTCGGCACGCCGCCGGCGCGCGCAATCACGCGCGGATGCGCGTTCTGCACGCCCATCGCGAACGTGCCGACGATGCCGGCCACGAGCGCCGGCAGGCTGTCGGGCTGCGTGACGGGCGTCGCCCATACGCCGGCCGCGCAGAAGCCGAGCAGCAGCACGGCCTGCACCGCATGCAGCGTGCGCGTGCCCTGCCAGGCGGGCCGCCCGGACATCGACCGCGCGATCAGGCTGCTCGCGATCACGCCGCAGACGAACGCGGGAAACACGCTGAGCTTCAGCACGACACCCTGGCCGAAGCCCGCGATGCCCGCGCCGATCAGCACGAAGTTGCCGGTCACGTGCGCGGTGAACAGCCCGAACAGCGCGACGAAGCTCAGCGTGTCGACGAAGCCGGCCACCGCGGCAAGGATCGTGTCCTCGTGCTTCATCGCGCGGCGCTCGCGTGGATCTCGGCGACGTAGCCGCCCGGGAACTGCACGAGCGCCGCGTCGCGGCCGTCCGACGTGAACGGCGGCACGAGCACGGTCACGCCGGCCGCCTTGGCCTTCTCCAGCGTCGCGGCGAGATCGTGCACTTCGTAACCGGTCATCTCGCGCCCGAACGGATACGGCAGGTGGCCGTCGGTCACGAGCACGGTCATCTTGCCGAAGCCCGATTCGATGCGGATGCGGCGATACGTGTCGTTCGGCCGGCCGATCTCGATGCCCGGCGCCTTGAGGGTGTCGGACACCACCTTGCCGTTCGAGAACTTCACGAAATCGTGCACCAGCTTGCGCACGCTTTCCGGCGACACGTACACGCGGTTCTCGGGCACCGTCTCCAGCGCGTCGTAGTGCGGCGCTTCCGTATGCCAATAGAGTTGCATGTTCAGGCCGCCGGCCCAGCGGATGATCGCGTCGCGGCCGATCGGATCGGGGAACGTGTCGACGATCACGTCTGCACCGTGCGCGCGCGCCGTCTTCATCGCGACGTCCATGTCGGTGACGAGATAGCCGGTGCGCTCCGCGCAGAACGGATACGGGATCGGCGTCTTGAAGCCGAACACCGACACTGTGCCGACCGGCGTGAGCACGAGCTGCGACATCGTCTGGCTCGGCGTGGGCGTGACCTGGAACACGCCCTGCTTCGACTTCTTGCCGCCGAACGTCGCGACGAAGCTGTCGGTGAAGCGGTCGAAGTCTTCCGGCGCCACGCACACGTGCGTCGTTTCGTATTGCGGACCGACGGCCACCGTCGGCGTGGCCGCCGGCGGCACCGGCGGTTTCGCGAACGCCACCGGCGCGACGGCAAGACCGCCCGCGAACAGCGCGGCGAGCAGCACGGAACGAATGGATTTCATCACGGGATTCCCTGGTTGTTTCATTGTCATCGGATGGAGCGGCCGTCATCGGCCGGTTGCCGTGCATCGCCGAGCACGGTCGCAAGCACGAGGGCCGCGATCAGCCCAAGATGCTCGAAAAAGCTGTTGAGTGCCATGAAATGTTCGGCACCCGAGCGGTTCCAGAAATCGTTCGCCACGACCATCGCGACCAGCGTCAGCATGCCGAGCGCGCCGGCGCCGAGCCACGTGAAGCGGCGAAACACCACGCACAACGAGCCGACGATCTCGACCACGATCGCCAGCGCCGCCCACAGCGCGGCCGGCTGCAGGCCGAAATGCGCCTGCTCGGCCACCGCGTCGCCGAAGTGCATCGCCTTGTTGACGCCACCGATGAGGAACGCGGAAACGAGCGCCAGACGCGCGAGCGGCAGGACCCACGGCTGCGACAGCAGCGCGCGGATCCATGCCGGGTTGCCATGGGCAGTGCGCGCCGTCATGTCAGACCGCCCAGCACGAACAGCCGAACGCGCCCCAGAAGCCCTTCGCGTCCGAGGTCGGCAACGCGCGGCTCCACGCGCTGGCATGCGCATGGCCGTGCAGGCCGCACGCACTCGCGCAACCGCACATCGCCGCGGCCGCCGCGGCGCGCTGCAGCGGCGCGCCGTCGCGCTGCGTCGCGCCCCAGCCGCCGTAGCCGCCGTACTCGCGCACCGGCGACCAGTCGGGCATCGCGGGCGGAATCGGCGCGTCGTGCGACGCGAACGGCCCCGCCCCCCACACGATCCGGCCGCCGACCACCGTCAGCAATGCAGTCGTATCGACGATATCGTCCTCCGCGCACGTGAAGAAATCGCGATCCGGGACCATCAGGTCGGCCAGTTGCCCGACCGCGATGCGCCCTTTCTTGCCCTCTTCGTTCGAGAACCACGTCACGTACTCGGTCCACATCCGCAGCGCGGTCTCGCGATCGAGCAGGTTGCGTTGCGGATACAGGCGCATCCCGCCCACCGTCTTGCCCGTCACCAGCCATGCGAGCGACACCCACGGGTTGTACGACGCCACCCGCGTCGCATCGGTGCCGGCCGAGACCTTGAGGCCTTTCGACAGCATCTTCGCGACCGGCGGCGTCGCTTCGGCCGCCTGCGCGCCGTAGCGCTCGACGAAGTACTCGCCCTGGTACGCCATCCGGTGCTGCACCGCGATGCCGCCGCCGAGCGCCGCGATCCGGTCCATCGACTTCTCGGAGATCGTTTCCGCATGATCGAAGAACCAGTTCAGCCCTTCAAGCGGGATGTCCTTGTTGACCTTCTCGAACACGTCGAGCGCGCGGCTAATCGTTTCGTCGTAGGTCGCATGCATGCGCCACGGCCAGCGGTTCTGCGCGAGCACGCGCACGACGCCTTCGAGATCGTCCTCCATCTGCGCCGGCAGGTCCGGGCGCGCGACGCGGAAATCCTCGAAGTCGGCTGCCGAGAACACCAGCATCTCGCCTGCGCCGTTGTGACGGAAGTAATCGGTGCCGTCGTGGTACTTGCTGCTCTTCGTCCAGTTGACGAAGTCTTCTTTCTCCGCGTTCGGCTTCTGCGTGAACAGGTTGTAGGCGATGCGGATCGTCATCTCGCCCGCGTCATGCAGCTTGCGGATCACCTCGTAATCGTCGGGATAATTCTGCGAGCCGCCGCCTGCGTCGATCACGCCCGTCACGCCGAGCCGGTTCAGCTCGCGCATGAAGTGACGCGTCGAGTTGTACTGATACTCGAACGGAAGCTTCGGGCCTTTGGCGAGCGTCGCGTAGAGGATCGTCGCGTTCGGGTTCGCGAGCAGCAGGCCGGTCGGGTTGCCCGCGGCGTCGCGCAGGATCGTGCCGCCCGGCGGCTCGGGCGTGTCCTTCGTATAACCGACGACACGCAGCGCGGCCGCGTTCAGCAGCGCACGGTCGTACAAATGCAGGATGAACACCGGCGTATCGGGCGCGACCGCGTTGAGCTCGTCGATCGTCGGCAGGCGCTTCTCGACGAACTGGTGTTCGGTGAAGCCGCCGACCACGCGCACCCATTGCGGCGCAGGCGTGATCGCCACCTGGTGCTTCAGCATTTCCATCGCGACCGTGAGCGAGCGTACGCCGTCCCAGCGCAGCTCGAGGTTGTAGTTCAGGCCGCCGCGAATCACGTGCGTGTGGTTGTCGATCAGGCCGGGCAGCACGCTGCGGCAATCGAGATCGACGACCTTCGTCGCACGGCCTGCGAGCGGCATGACCTCCGCGTCGCTGCCGACCGCGACGAAGCGGCCGTCCTTGATCGCCACGGCGGTGGCGACAGGGTTCGCACGATCGAGCGTCGTGATGCGCCCGTTGTGCAGGATGAGATCGGGTTGAGTAGCGGTTGCGCTCATGAAATGTCCTCGATGCGGTCAGAAGCCGAGCCAGTGACGGACCGGCGCGATGGCCTGGGCGCCGATCAGCATGCCGCCCAGGCCGACCAGCGCGATCAGCGGCGGGGCCGGCGAACGCACCTTGATCACGCTGTACACGACGCCGATCAGCACGCCGGCGCCCAACGAAAGTAGATAAGATTCCATAACGATTTTTCTCCCGGCCGGATTAGAATCCCCTGCATCGCACGCCCGCTTTCGCGGTGCGCTGCATCCGTTCCGCTTCCCTGCCATGTATCCCGACCATGCAACACCTTCCTGATCTCGAAGCCTGGGCCATCTTTGCGCGCGTCGCGGAGACGGGCTCGTTCGCGAAAGCCGCCGACCTGCTCGGCGTCACGCAGCCGACGGTGTCGAAGGCCATCGCGCGCCTCGAAAAACGCCTCGGCGCGATGCTGCTGTACCGCACGTCGCGCAAGCTGTCGCTCACGCCGACCGGCGAACTGCTGCGCGACCGCGCGATCCGGCTGCTCGCCGATGCGGAACTGATCGAGAGCGAGGCGTCCGCGCAGGCGCTCGAACCGCACGGCCTCGTGCGCGTGAATGCGCCGATGTCGTTCGGGGTGCGCCACCTGTCGCCGGTGCTGCCCGCGTTTCTCGAACGCTATCCGCGCGTCGACGTCGACCTCGTGCTCACCGATCACATCGTCGACATCGTGTCCGGCGGCTTCGACGTCGCGATCCGCATCGCCGAGCTCAGCGATTCGTCGCTGCGCTCGCGCCGGCTGTGCGCGGTGCGCCGGCCGCTCGTCGCGTCGCCCGCGTACCTCGACCGGCACGGCCGCCCCGCGCACCCGCGCGACATCGAACAGCACGTGTGCCTCACCTACACGAACCTGCCGACGCCCGAACACTGGCGCTTCCGCCACCCGGCATCGGGCGACGAGGTCGGCGTATCCGTGCACGGCCGCATTCGCACCAACAACGCGGACGTGATCGTCCCCGCGCTCATCGCCGGTCATGGCCTCGCCCTTCAGCCCGAGTTCCTGGTGTGGGAAGCGATGCAGCGCGGCGAGCTCGAGGAAGTGATGTCGGACTGGAAGATCGCCGACATCAACGTCAACCTCGTCACGCCGCCCGGCATGCTGCGCGCCGCGCGCGTGACGGTGCTGCTCGACTTCCTCGCGGAACACTTCGCGCACGCGCCGTGGGCGTTGCCAGCAGCCTGAGCGGGCGACGGCCGGCGACAGCGGATCGCCGCGGCCGGCCGTTGCCACGATCGCGGCCGGTGTCCGTTACTTCGCCGGTACCGCCGCGAGCGACTCGTGCGGCGTGGCGGTGCGTTGCGCGGCCTTGTGAACCATCGTGTACGCGTAGTCGACGCCCATCCCGTACGCGCCCGAGTGCTCCTTCGCGATCGCCATCACCGCGTCGTAGCTGTCGCGGCGCGCCCAGTCGCGCTGCCATTCGAGCAGCACCTGCTGCCACGTGACGGGCACGACACCGGCCTGCACCATCCGCTGCATCGCGAAGTCGTGAGCGGCCTGCGACGTGCCGCCCGATGCGTCGGCCACCATGTAGATCTCGTAGTCGCCTTCGAGCATCGCGCACAGGGCGAACGTGGTATTGCAGACTTCCGTCCAGAGGCCCGACACGACCACCTTCTTGCGGCCGTTCGCGGCCAGCGCGTCGCGCACCTTCTGGTCGTCCCACGAGTTCATCGACGTGCGTTCGAGCGTCTTCTGGTTCGGGAACACGTCGAGCAGCTCGGGGAAGGTATGGCCGGAGAAGGCCTCGGTCTCGACCGTCGTGATGGTGGTCGGCACGTTGAACGCCTTGGCGGCCTTCGCGAGCCCGACGACGTTGTTCTTCAGCGTCTGGCGATCGATCGACTGCACGCCGAACGCCATTTGCGGCTGCTGGTCGATGAAGATCAGCTGGCTGTTCTGCGGCGTCAGTACTTCAAGTTTCGGATTGCTCATGGCGCAAGGTGTCCTGTGAACGAGAAAAGGGGGGCCTGCCTCGACCGTCGAAACGGGAGGAGCCGGAGGTATGTCGGCGCCGGATCGTCATCCGGGCCGAAATATTTAAGCCGCAAACGCGCGGCGCGAACACCCGAGAAACGGAATCGAACCGATTCCCGGATCGATGCCTGTTCGGGGCTGCCCGCCCTTTTTTTCTTCACGCAAACCCGATACGCTTTCGAAATCTTGACGGCGCGCACCGCGCCATTCGTCTGCCATCACGGGCCCGCCATGAAACCGTATTTCCTGTCGCTGTTCGCCGGCATCCTCGCCGGTGTCATCTACGGCGCGCTTGGCGTGAACTCGCCGGCGCCGCCGATCATCGCACTCACCGGCCTGCTCGGCATGCTGGCCGGCGAACAGATCCTGCCGGTCGCGCGACGCATGCTCGCGGGCCACCGGCTGAACACCGCATGGCGCGACGCGAAGTGCAGCCAGCACATGTTCGGCGCACTGCCCGGCGGCACCACGAACGATCGCAAGCCGTCGTGACGCAATCGTTCATCACCGGCCACGCATGACCAACGTCGAACTGTTTCATTACCTGCTGCTGTTGATCTGCGGTGCCGGCGCACTCACGTGGCTCGCCGAACGGATCTCGATTCCGCCGGCCGTCGTGCTGCTGCTCGGCGGCTGCGTGGTCGCGGTCGCCGGCAAGCGCGTGCCCGACATGGACCCGGCGCTGCTGCTCGCGGCCGTGCTGCCGCCGCTGCTGATGTCGAGCGGGTTCTACACCGCGTGGAAGGAATTCCGGCAGGAGCTGGCGTCGATCGCGTCGCTCGCGCTCGGGGCCGTGGTGTTCACGACCGTCGCGGTCGCGCTCGCCGTGCATGCGGTGAACCCGGCGCTGCCGTGGGCCGCCTGCTTCACGCTCGGCGCGATCGTGTCGCCGCCCGATGCGGTCGCCGCGAAGGCGATCCTGCAGCGCCACCCGCTGCCCGCGCGGCTCGTCGCGGTGCTCGAAGGCGAAAGCCTCGTCAACGATGCGTCGGGCCTGCTGCTGTACCAGATGGCCGTGTCGGCCGCGCTCGCCGTGTCGATCACGGCCGCGAGCGCCACCGGCCTGCTCTTCTCGCTCACGCTGATCGGCATCGCGGTCGGCCTCGCGTGCGGCCATGCGATGAGCTGGGTGCTGCCGCGCCTGCGCGACCCGATGCTCGGCATCGTCGTGACCTTCGCGATGGCATGGGGCAGCTACGGGATCGCGGAAGCCGTCGACGGCTCGGGCGTGCTGTCGGTCGTCACCTGCGGGCTCGTGCTCGGCGTGCGCCAGCATCGCGTGTTCGACGCCGACATGCGGATCAAGGCGAAGGCGACCTGGGAAGCGATCGTGTTCGTGCTCGACGCGCTCGTGTTCATCCTGATCGGCCTCGCGCTGCACGCGATCCTCGCACGCGTGAACCACGAAGGCGCGGTGCTGATGGCCGGCCTGCGCGTCGCGCTGCCCGCCACCGCCGCCGCGATCGCCGCGCGCATCGCATGGGTGTTCGTCGCGATGTGGCTGCCGGGCCGCCTGCGCACGCCGCGCGCCGGCCACGCACCGTGGTCGTGGCGCGAGGCCGTCGTGCTCGGCTGGTCGGGCATGCGCGGCGTCGTGAGCCTCGCGGCCGCGATCGCGTTGCCCGCCAACTTCCCCGGCCGCGACCTGATCCTGTTCAGCACGTTCCTGCTGATCATCGCCACGCTCGTCGTGCAGGGCGGCACGCTCGCGCCGCTGATCCGCGTGCTGAAGCTGCGCCCGGCCGCGCGGCACACGATGTCCGAGCATGCGGTGCGCGCACACGCGTTCGGCGCGGCGCTCGCCGAACTCGACGCGCTCGAACAGCGCGGCTCGACCCTCGAGCGGCCGTCGCTCGACCGCCTGCTCGCCGAATACCGGAACCGCGTCACCTTCAACGAACGCGCGCATCGCCAGGGTGCCGAGCCGGCCAACGTGCGTGCGCGCATGCTGCGCGTCGAACTCGACCTCGTCGGCGTGTCGCGCCGCGCGCTGCTCGACCTGCATCGCGACGGCAAGGTCGACGACGCCGCGCTGCACCGGATCGAATCGGAACTCGATTTCGAGGAACTGCGGCTGCAGCGGCTGCTCGAACCGTGACGCCCGGCCCGGCCGCCGGCCTCCCCTTTTTTCACATGGAACTGCAATGAGCGAACTGTCCGTCGAAGCGAGCATCGGCTCCGTCGATTACCTCGTCCACTTCAGCGATGGCGTCCACCAGTGGCGCGCCGACGAACCGGCGTCGCTCGGCGGCGGCGATGCGGCGCCCGCGCCCGTCACGCTGCTGCTGTCGAGCCTCGGCGCGTGCACCGCGATCACGCTGAAAATGTACGCACAGCGCAAGGGCTGGCCGCTCACCGAAGTGCACGTGAAGCTCGCGCACGAATCGTGCAGCGCGGGCAGCACGATCGTGCGCCGCATCACGCTCGAAGGCGACCTGTCCGGCGAACAGCGCGAACGGCTGCTGCAGATCGCGAACGCATGCCCGGTGCACAAGATCCTCACGCATCCGATCACCATCGACACGGCGATCGCCTGACGCGCCCCGCCTCGACTACCAGAGCCCCACCATGTCCGCCTCGATCAAGACCCTGCTCACGCCGCGCGAAAGCGACATCGGCAACCTCGTCGTGCGCCGCGTGCTGCCCGCGCGCGCCGCCCGCCTCGTCGGCCCGTTCATCTTCTTCGACGAGATGGGGCCGGCCGTGCTGCCGGCCGGCAGCGGCATCGACGTGCTGCCGCATCCGCACATCGGCCTCGCGACCGTCACCTACCTGTTCGACGGTTCGCTGATGCATCACGACAGCCTCGGCTTCCGGCAGAAGATCGTGCCGGGCGACGTGAACTGGATGACCGCCGGCCGCGGCATCGTGCATTCGGAGCGCTCGCCCGACGAAGACCGGCCGCGCGATCAGCCGGTCCACGGGATCCAGACCTGGGTCGCGCTGCCGGTCGAGCATGAAGACACCGCGCCCGCGTTCGTCCATCATGCGGCCGACACGCTGCCGTCGTTCACGCGCGACGGTGCGAGCGTGCGCGTGATCGCGGGCACCGCGTTCGGGCTCACGTCGCCGGTCGCCGTGTTCTCGCCCACGCTCTATGCGGTTGCGGAATTCGCGGCAGGCGGCACGCTGGCGCTCGATGCCGAACATGAGGAGCGCGGCGTGTACCTCGTCGACGGCGATCTCTCGATCGACGGCACGCCGCTCGCCGCCGCGACGATGGCCGTGCTGGAGCCGGGCGCGACCGTGACGCTCGCCAGCACGAACGGCGCCCGCGTGATGCTGCTCGGCGGCGCCCATCTGCCGGGCGAGCGGTTCATCGAATGGAATTTCGTGTCGAGCGCGCGCGCGAAGATCGATGCGGCCCGTGCGGCGTGGGCCGATCAGACCTTCGGCAAGGTGCCGGGCGAAGAACACGAGTGGACGCGCCAGCCGGAACGCAAGGCGCAGTAAGGTCACAACGCACAGCCAGCGGGTTCGCCCGCGGGCAAGCCACGCAACGGCCGGCTCCCATGCCGGCCGTCGTGCGTTTACCGCTTCAATCCCATCAGCTTCGCGAGCGTCGGCCAACGGTCGAGCGACTCGATGAACGCGCGGCGCGCCTGCTCGTCGACGTAACGCTCGGGATCGAGCGCGGGCAGGTGCCGCGCGAGGCCGAGCACGTCGTTCGGTTGCGACAGGCGATCATCGTCGCTGTCGGCGGGGAGCATTACTGTTCGTCGATCCATACGCCATCCGGAGTTTTCACCGCGTAGCCCGCGGCCGTCTGCATCGTCACCGTGCCCTCGTTCTCGCCCACCATCCGCGTGCGCGGCAGGTCGGCCGCGTACTGCGCGAGCGTCGTGCCCGGCTTGAACGGGCTGTTCGACACGAGGTTCGACAGCAGTTGCGCGAGCGCGAGGAAGCTGGTCGGCTGGTCGATCACGGTCGTCGCGCCGTGGTTGCCGGTAAAGCCGACGAGCCGCACGCCGACCGGCCCGTGCACGATGCGCGGCGTCGGGATCTCGCGCAGGCCCGCGACCTGGTACTTGTCGCCGCGCAGCGCGGCGCCGTGCTCCGGCACGAACACGATCACCGCGCGGCGGCCCGATTGCGCGATCAGGTCGGCAAGGTGATCGAAGTCGTCCATCAGCTTCGTCACGCGCTGCGGATACGAGTCGATGCTCGTCAGCGCGCTGCCGACGACGCGGTTGCCGTCGTGCAGGCTGATCGTGTTGTAGTACAGCGCGACCGGGCCCGGCACCGACGCGCGCTGCGCGTACCAGTTCGCGAGCGTCGCGTAGTCGCTCTTGATCTCCGAGCCGTCGAACGCGTGCATCGCGACCGGCGCGGCCGCGTTCGACACCGGCGGCGCGTCGGGCACGCCGATGTTGTCGTGGATCACCTGCAGGAAGTTGTCGAAGTGGCCGTCGTGGTTCAGCAGCGACTGCACCTTGTAGCCCGCGCTCGCCAGCTGCGAGAACAGGTAGCACTGCTGCGGCGCCGGCTTGTACAGATCGGCGTGCGCTTCCTGCCCGCAGCTCGCGCGCAGCACGCGGATCGCGGCCGGGCCGCTGTAGCTCGCGGCCGTGCTGAAGTTATTGAACAGGTAGTCGAAGTGACTCAGCATCGGGTGGTTGCGCACCTTCGCGGCATCGAGGTCGTCCCACGACAGCGAGCAGATGTGCAGCACGATCACGTCGAACTGTGTGGATGGATCGTTGCCGAGATGGCCGAACGCGACCTGCCGCTGCGATTCCTGCGTGCGGAACGTCGCGAGCGCGGCGTTGTGATCCTCCGGCTGGCCGGCGAGCGTCGTGCCCGTGGCGCTCGCCTGCTGCGGAAGCGGTGCGACGACGCGCGCCATCAACCCGCTGCCGGCCTGCCACAGCGGCATCACGACCAGCACGGCCAGCACGAACGTCGCGACGCGCAGCCAGCGATTGACGATGAAGTAGACGATCAGCGCACCGGCCACCGTCAGCAGCAGCACCGGCGGCAGCAGGCGCGGCAGCAGCTCCATCCAGTACTCGAGGCGGAACGTGCTCACTTCGCGCGCGGCTTCGGCGAGCCGCGCGAGCGGCGGCGCATGCATCTCGCGCGCGAGCAGCGGCACCGCGATCGCGATCGCCACGACCTGCCGGACGATGCGCCACGCGCGCCGCCGGATCGGCGCGCTCGCCGCGAGCGCCACCGCGAACGCGAGGTTCGCGAGCCAGAACGGCTGCAGGTGCCCGGTCGCGAACAGCGCGAACTTCAGGATGAAATACAGATTCCAGAACGTCATCTAACCCACTCCATGATGAGCGCCGCGTCAGTCGCGCGCCCGATCGAGTTTCGGCGCCAGCATGGCCAGCAGGCCGCGCGCCGCACCCTTCCACATCCGTACGTTGCCGTCCAGGCCGATCCGCAACACTTCCTTCAGCCCGCCCAGCGGCGTGTCGACCCGCTGGCCTTCGTGCCAGTCGAGCCACGCATCCGCGCGGCCGAACGTGCATTGCACGAGCTGGCGCTCCTGTTCGAGCGTGAGTTCGTCGAAGCTCACGCCGACATGGGTCGGCGTCACGCGGCTCACGCGCACCGGGAACGGGAACGGCCGGTCGCCGCGCGTCACGCACACCGTCAGCGTGTCGCCGACGGCGAGCGAGAGCCCCGGCACCGCTTCGAGGCCGAGGCCGCCGGTCGAGTAGTCGCTCGTGAAGCACGCGGCGGTCGAGCCGTCGGCGAGCAGCAGCATGGCCGGCACGCGCATCGCGATCCGGTGCGTGACGCGCACCTGCTTGGTCTCGCGCGCCACGGCCAGCGCCGCGCCGAGCATCGCGAGGTTGTACACGGTCCAGCCGAGCGTGATCAGGATCGTCGACGCCTCGTCGCCCTGGTCGGCCACGAGCCGCCACAGGCCGGCGAGGATCGCGAGCACGTTCATCCCGAACAGCACCAGATACGGCTTCGACGTCGACCAGTCGACGTAGCCTTCGTCGATCTTGCCGCCCTTGTCGGTCACGTTGAACTTGCCGTGCTTCGGGCTGAAGAACGCGACGGTGGTCGGCAGCGCGATGTACCACGCAAGTACCGATTCGTAGACCTCGGCCCAGAACGAATGGCGGTAGCGCCCCTGCATCCGCGAGTTCGCGACGTTCGCGAGCACGAGATACGGGATCACGTAGCTCGCGAGCGCGAGCGCCGACGCGTTGATGAAGTACAGGTGGAAGAACAGGTACGCGAGCGGGATCGTCAGGAACACCAGCCGCGGAATCCCGTAGAAGAAGTGCAGCATCGCGTTGCCGTAGCAGATCCGCTGGATGAGGCCGAGCCCGCGCCCGAGGAACGGGTTGTCGATGCGGAAGATCTGCGCCATCCCGCGCGCCCAGCGCGTGCGCTGCTTCACGTGGCCCGCGAGGCTTTCGGTCGCGAGGCCGGCCGCCTGCACGGTCGGCAGATACGCCGACGTGTAGCCGCGCCGGTGCAGCTTGAGCGCCGTGTGCGCATCCTCGGTCACGGTCTCGACCGCGACGCCGCCCACCTCTTCCAGCGCGCTGCGCTTGAGCACCGCGCACGAGCCGCAGAAGAACGTCGCGTTCCACAGGTCGTTGCCCGACTGCACGAGGCCGTAGAACAGGTTGCCTTCGTTCGGGATCTCGCGGAACGTGCCGAGGTTGCGCTCGAACGGATCGGGCGAGAAGAAATGGTGCGGCGTCTGCACGAGCGCGCACTTCGGGTCGCGCAGGAACACCCCCATCGTCGTCTGCAGGAACGAGCGCGTCGGCACGTGATCGCAGTCGAAGATCGCGATGTATTCGCCGTGCGTCTTCGGCAGCGCGCGGTTGATGTTGCCGGCCTTCGCGTGGCGGTTGTCGTCGCGCGTCACGTAGTCGATGCCGGCCTCGCGCGCGAACGCCTCGAATTCGGGGCGCTTGCCGTCGTCGAGCAGATACACGCGCAGCTTGGCCGTCGGCCAGTCGATGCTCTGCGCGGCAAAGACCGTCGGCTTCACGACCGACAGCGGCTCGTTGTAGGTCGGGATGTAGATGTCGACGGTCGGCCAGGTGTCGGGATCGTCGGGCAGCGGCACGATCGGCCGGTCGAGCGGCCAGGCGGTCTGCACGAAGCCGAGCAGCAGGATCATCCACGTGTAGGCTTCCGCGCCGTACAGCAGATAACCGGCGACGGCCTCGACCGGGCTGCGGAAATCGAGCGTCTGCGTGGTGCGCCACCACATGTAGCGCACCGTCGCGAGCAGGGCGAGCGACGCGAGCGCGAGCGTCGGCAGATGGCCCGGCAGGCGGCGCAGCGCGAGCGCCAGCACCGCGACGATCGCGAAGAACGCGAACTGCGCGCCCGGCATCAGCGGCGACATCCCGGCCGCGGCCCACAGCAGCGCGCCGGCCACCAGCAGCAGCGGCGCGAGCCAGCGGTGCCGGCCGACACCGTTCGCGCGCGCATCGAGCCAGCCGCCCCAGCGCACCCACGGCAGGCGCGCGAGCAGCGCGTCGATGCGCCGGCCGACCGCGCGCCCGGCCACGTAGACGGGCACGACATACCGGTCGAACCACGCGAGCGGATCGCGCGCGGGCCGGCCTTCCGCCGAGCGCGGCGCCCGCACGATCGCGCGCCACAGCCATTCGCGCGGGCTGAGCGGCTGCAGCACGCCCCACTCCTGCGCCAGCCGCAGCGACGCGACGCGCACCCAGCGGCGCACGTGATCGGGCCGGCCCGGCGGCGGCGCGTGGAAGAACAGCCGCACGATCCAGTCGACCAGCGTGCGTTGCGCCGGCAACCCGATGCCGCGTGCGAGCCAGTCGGCCGCACGACGGCCGAGCGCACGCAGGCGCAGCGCGAAGCCCGCGTTCATCGCGCCGCTCCGCGGCGACCGGCGGCGCCTGCCGCCAGCCACGCATCGACCCAGTTCGCGACGCCGTTCAGGTCGTGCGACGCCTGCGAATACGGCGCGTCGTCGAAGATCCAGCTGCCGCGCGCGAGCGCCTCGGGCACGGCCGCATCGACGTGGATGCGCTGCTCGAGCATCGACGCCGGCCCCGCGACCGCGCGCAGCATGCCGAGCGCGTCGCGCTGCATGTCGCGCGCCGGATTCAGCCGGTTCACGACGATCTGCAGTTCGCCGCCGCCGGCCCGCAGCGCGCCGAGCCGCGCGGCCGTCGTCGCGCACGCGGTCGGCTCGGGCGGCACGACGACGAGCGTGAGGTCCGCGCGGCGAATCGCCTGTTCGGCCTGCGTCGACGGATAGCGCGCGGTGTCGATCAGCACGACGCCGTCGGCCGGCAGCGCAATCTCGTCGAGCGCGCGCGCGAGCCACGCGGGATCGGCCGCGAGCCGCGCATCGCACGCGGCGGCGCCGGCCGCGTCGACCTGCCCGTACGGGACGAACAGCACGCCGTCGGCGTTGCGCCACGTATGGGCATGCCACGGCTCGCCGCCGAGCAGGCTCTGCGCGAGGCCATGCTCGGCCAGCGAGTCGAGGCCGAGCGTCGCGCCCATCAGGTTCTGTGCATCGAATTCGACCGCGACGACCGGCCGGCCGCGACGCGCGAGCAGCACCGCGAGCGCGGCCGTAAGCGTCGTGCGGCCCGCGCCGCCCGTCGTCGACGCAATGGCGATCGTCTTCATCGGGCCGCCTCGCCGCTACGCTCGCCGCGCGCCGCATCGGGCAGCAACCGTCCGCGCAGCGCGACCGGCACGAGTTCGCAGGGCACCGCGTCGCGCCGGTCGATGCCGCGCGGCGCATGAAAACCGCGGCCGATGCCGAGGTGCTGTGCGACGATCCACACCGGCACCGCGATCACGATGCCGACGATGAAACCGATGACGATTTCGGCAATCATGCGACTCCCTCCTTGCGCAGCGGCATCGCGCTGCGGACGGCGCTGCGCTTGCGCGCGGCGGGAATGACGGGTTCCGGCGCCGATGCATCGACAGCCGCGGCCGCCGGTGTCGCACCGATCGCCTCGAGCGCGACGATCGTATCGATCGCGTCGATCGCGCCGCTCACTTCGCCCGCGTCGGGCACCGCCGCGCCGAGGTCGGTGCGCACCGACGGTTGGCGCGTCGCGCCCGCCGGCTGCGTGGCCGCGAACAGGTCGCTGTAGTCGGCGATCGGCGCGCGCCGGTTCTCCGCCTTCAGCGCATTGAGCTCGGTGTCGATGCTGCCGTGGCCGAGGCACACGACGCGGTCGGACAGCGTGTCGACCGGCACGTCGAAGATGCGCGCGAGCGCGTCCTCCGCATCGGCCGGCTCGCACGCGAACAGGAACACGTACAGGTGCGCGGCATCGGCCGTCACGACGTCGCCCGCGCGGCGCGGCCGGCAACACCGCAGCGCGTCGACGTGCGACACGCCCGGCAGCAGCGCGATCTTCGCGAGCGTGTGCGGCAGCGCGAGCACGGCGCCGCGATCGAGCACCGCGCGAATCCGCAGGCAGAACGCGCCGACCGGCAGGTAGCCGAGCACGGAATCGCCGAGCGCGGCCGCGAGCGCCGCACGATAGTCGGCCGCGACGGGCCGCGCATAGAGCTGGCCGCGCAACGCGTGCACGGCGGCCTGCATCCGCGAGACCGGCAGGTCACGCGCGACGACGCGGCTCGCGCCGACGCTCAGCACGAGCATCTCGAACTGCTGGCGCAGCACTTCGCCGCGCTCGACGACCGCGATCTTCAGCGCACCGCCGCACTGCCGGCGCAATGCGTGCACGTCCGCGCAGAGTGCTTCGAGCTGCGCATGCGAGCGGAACACGAGCACCGCGGTCGCGGCCTGCGCATGCGCGCAGGCGGCGACGACGGCCGCGTTGTCCTCGACGATCTCCCAGCCATCCGGCACGCGGTTCGTGCCTTCGAGCACCGCGCGGCTGACGACCACGCGATCCTCGTCGCTCGCGAGCTTCATCCGGCGCGCGGGCTCGGTCGCGCCGCCGTCGACGTTCGCCGACAGCCGGCCGCCCGGCGCAAAGCGCAGCGGCCGCACTTCGCCGGCCGCGAGCGTGTCGCCCGCCCGCCAGAAATCGACGACCCACAGCAGCTCGCCGTGCGTGCGCTGCAACTGCGCGACGCCCGAGCAGATACCGTGGAAACCGCTGCGCGGCGTGCGATCCGCATCGCGCACGAGCGGCGCATCGTCGGTGCGCGCCGCGCCGCCCGCACGGGTCGCCTCGGGATCGAGCAGCAGCACCAGCGCGATCCGGCGCGTGCGGCACCAGTCGGCGAGTGCGTGCGCCTCGTCGGCGAGCGCGATCGGGTCGTCCCAGCTGAACCAGCGCTGCGCGCCCTCGACGAAATACAGCGAGCGCGCGCGAAAGCCGTAGCGCTTCAGCGCTCGCAGGCCGCCGGTCAGTCGTGCGAACGGGCCCGGCGCCGCGCGGCGCGGGGCGTCCGCGGTTGCGCCGGCGCCGGGGTTGTCACCGTTGGCCGGCTCGGCCGCGGGCGGCATCGCCAGCACGTTCAGGTTGCGCGGCCAGCCGGCCGGCTGCGCGCCGCCTGCAAAGCCGCGTGCCTGCATCTGGTCGGCAACGTGCGCCGCGTCGCGCGCGAGCACGACCGTCACGTCGCGCGTGCGCGCCTGTCGCGCGCTCTCCCACACGAGCGCATCGCAGGCCGGCGTGCCGCCGGCCGCATAGATCGCGTACAGGCCGCCGGCTTCCAGTTGCGTCCACGTATCGGGCAAGCCGTCGATCGCGAGCCGGCTCACCGTGCCGATACGGCCGCCGGCCGGCGCGCCCAGCAGCGCACGTAGGCGGCCCAGCAGGCGGGTGGCGCCGAGCGCGGGACGGGTGGCATCGAGTTCCGTGTTCACGGCGTTCCCCTAGTAACCTAGTAATCCGAATAAAGCCGCACCGGCGTCGGCGTGACGAGCCAGCTGCGTTGCGCGCGCGCGTCGAACGCATAGCGCAGGTACACGAGCGCCGAACTCGGCGCGTAGTCGTGCGACCGGTCGACCTTCAGCTGCGCGCCGACGCTCAGGTGCGGGTTCACGCGGTACTCGACGATCCCGTTGATCCCGTACGAGAACGACACGCCGCGCGTCGAGCTGCCCGTGTACACGAACCCGGCCGCCACCTGCGCGGCCCGCTGGTCCGACGACATCGGGTAATACAGCGAATCCTTCTCGTAGCTGTTCGAGATCCCGCCCGTGACGGTCAGATCCCACGACAGCGCATCGTGCCGCCCCGCCCATTCGATCGGCACGCCGAGCGACAGGTAGCGTTGCGGGCTGTAGTAGCCGCCCTGCCCGTACGTGTAGTAGCGCAGGTTCTCCGCGTAGTGCCATGCGTTGCCGACGAGCCCGGTGCTGACCTTCATCGTCGCGCGCTCGTACACGGGTACCGTGAAGCCGGTGCGCAGCGTGACTTCCGCGTTGCGTTCGACGTTGCGGCCGGACAGCACGCCCGCGCCGAGTTCCGCGAACAGGTTCGTGCGGCCGACGTCGACCGACGCGCGCACGGTCACGCCGTCGCGGCGCACGCCGCCCCAGACCGCGCCCGTCCACGGGTCGCGCATCCCCGAGTACGACAGCACGCTGCTCGTTTCCGGCCGCCGCGACGCATTCACCGAGAAACTGGCCGGGCCGGCGTCGAAGCGATAGCGCACGCCGCCGACCAGGTAATGCACGGGGAAACCGAGCGGCGACGTGCCGAAATCGAAGCGCCATGCGTCCGTCAGGTAGCCGGCGCCGAGCGCGACGCCCGTGGCCGTCTGGTGCAGCGAGCCCGGCGGATTCGCGATCGATGCGGGGGTCAGCGCGTTCTTTGCCTTGAGATCCGCGTAGCTGCCGAACGTGGTGAGCGAATACGCGTTCGGATTGCTCGTGTCGAGCGTGCCCGGGTCGAGATGCACGGTGTCGATCTGCGCGAACACGTGCCCGTCGTAGCGGATCGGCATCTGCATGTAGATCGGCACCTGCTGCGCGCGATACGACGAGATGCCTTCGTCGCCCGACTTGTAGGCGGGCGTCCAGCCGGTTTCGATCTCGGGATTGCGCCGCTGCTGGAGATCCGCGAACGCGGCCTGCGCAGGCGTCAGCCCGTCACGGCCCGGGCTCACGCCTGTCGTGCGCTCCTGCGACTGCGACAACCGGTACAGCGACGCCGCATCGTCATAGCGCCCCTGCGCCTCGGCCACGCGGCCGGCCGCGACCGTCACGTCCGGGCGCGACGGATACGCGGCATGCAGCCGGTCGGTCACCTGCCCGGCTTCGTCCGGACGGCGCAGCGCATTCAGGCGACGCACGGCCGACAGTTGCGTGTCGACGTCGTCGTCCGGCGTGCGGGCCAGCACCGCCTGCACGCGCGCAAGCGCCGCGGCCCGATTGCCGCTGTCCTCGTCGATGCGGGCCAGCGCGAGCTGCGTATCCGCATCGTCCGGCGTGCGCGCGACGACCGGCGCAAGCGCGGCGCGCGCCGGATCGTAATGCCCTTGCGCGCGTTCGAGATCGGCCAGTTCGAGCGCATAACGCTTGTCCGCGCGGCCGGCCGGGCTCGCGCGATCGAGCCGCTTGCGCGCCTGCGCGTAATCCTGCTGCGCGATCGCGTCGTCCGTCTGCCGCAGCACGAGCCGCAGCGACTGGTCCTCGATCCTCGCCGTCTGTGCGGGCGTCAGCGACGGTTCCCGGCGCAGCGTGTCGAGCCACGCGGCGAGCGCGTCGTCGCGCCCCGCGCTGCCGAGCAGGTCGCCGTAGCGCAGCCGCACGTCCGCGTCGGCGTCGCGCGGGTGTGCGGCGATCCAGTCGTGCAACGGTGCGAGCCCGCGGTCGGGTTCGCCCGCGTCGATCCATTGCGCGCCGATCGCGGCGAGCATGTCGGGATCGTCCGGCGCGCTGGCCTGCGCATGCGCGAGCGTGGCGGCGAAGGCCGCGCGATCGCCGCGTGTGTACGCGCCGCGCGCGTCGGCCAGCGCGCTTTCGGCATCGAGCTTGCGCGCAAGCGCCCGCATCCCGTCCGAACGCTGCGCATCGTCGACCGGGGCCAGCGCGGCCTGCGCGCCCGCGACGTCGTCGAGCGAATTGCGGTACAGCGCGGTCGCGTAGCGCATCTCGGGCGTCGCGCTCTGCGCCAGCCCGTCGTCCATCACCGTGCGGCCGAGCTGCGGCAGCCCCATGTCGCGATAGAGGCGCGCGAGCGCGAAGCGCGTCCACGGCGCGTCGGGCGCCGCGCGCACGGCCGCCTCGTAACGCTGCGCGGCGGGCCCGCGTTCGCCCTTGTCCGCCAGCGCGCGCGCCTGGTCCGCGAGCAGGTCGGCACGCAGGCCGTCGAGCGCGCGTCGATCGTCGCGGCCCGTCACGCGGCCTTGCAGCGCATCGAGCAGCGGGCCGATCTGGTCCGCGCGGCCGGTGTTCTCGTACAGCGTGGCCGTGCCGCGCACGGCCGCGAGGTCCGGCGAACGAGCGGCGAGCAACTCGCGCAGCAACGGCTCCGCGCGCGTCCAGTCGCGCTGCGCGAGCAACGCGTCGGCAAGCTGCAGCTTCGCGTCCGGGCTGTCCGGCTGCATCGCGAGTGCCGCCCGTGCGGCACGCTCCTCGTCCTGCGGACGGCCTGCCGCGGCCGCCGCGCGGCCTTGCGCGAGCAGCCCCCAGAACTGCGCGGTGCGTGCGAGGCCCTGCCATTTGCCGCGCTGGTCGGTCGACAGCGTCGCGGCACGCGCGAACAACGTGCGCGCTTCGTCGTGCCGCCCTTCGCGCAGGCGCAGCAGGCCGAGCCCGCCGACCGCGTCGGCGTCGTCCGCCCGCGCCCGCGCGGCACGCGTGAGCAGCGGATCGGCGCCGGCCAGGTCACCGCGCGCGAGCGCCTGCAGGCCGCGCTGCTGCGCGATGTAGTCGGGATTGCGTTCGAGCTGGCGCTGCGCGTCGCGCTGGCGATCCAGTTCCGCGACGCGGTCGACGAATTCGGTATCGTCCGGCACGAGCACGAGATACGCATGCAGTGCATCGAGATACGCGGGATCGCTGCCGGCCGACTGCAGCACGCGCCGCCACAGCGCCATCGCCTCCGTATGGTCGGCGTCGGCGCGCTTCGCGAGCGCCCAGGCGATCCGGTTCGCCTCCGGCCGCGTGTCGGCACGCTGGTTCAGGAGCCGCGCGAGCGCCATCGTCGCGCTCGTGTCCTGCGGATCGGCCGCGACCGCGCGGCGCAGCGCGGCGATCGCCGGCTCGCGTCCGCCCGGCGCATTCGACACGATCTGGTAATACTCGGCGCCGAGCGCACCCGACGGCGCGCCGTTCGGAAACAGCGCGACGATCCGCCGGGCCGCTTCGTCCGCGCGGCCGCTGCGCGCGAGCAGGCGGATCTGTGCCATCTCGCCGCGCCCGCTCGTCGCGACGCGGTATTCGTCAGCCACCCGCCGCGTGGCGGGCGCGTTCGGCGACTGCGCCTGCAAGCGTGCGAGCGACGCCTGCGCGCCTTTCGCATCGCCGAGCCGCAACAGCACGCGCACTTGTTCGGCCAGCAGCTCGGGATCGCCCGGCGCGATCAGCAGCCCCTTGCGCAGCGCGTCGCGCGCGAGGTCGTCGCGATGCTTGACGCCCCACATCCGCGCGGTGTCGAGCAGACGCTGCGCATCGACGGACGCGGCAGTCGCCGGCGCTGCGGGGTTCGCCAGCGGCGCGTGCGCGGCGGTGCCCGGCGCCGCCGCGCACACCGACGACGCGAGCCACGCGAATCCCGCGACGTGCGGCGCGGCGCGCTTCAGCGGGCGGCGCACGAGCGGCCTCCCCAGCGGGTGTCGAGCGTGCCGTCCGCGCCGAACCGGTAGCGCCCGTCGCGCCAGCCGAGCCCGAACAGCGTCAGCACGCTCGTGTAGTAACCGGGCGGCGACTGGCGCGCGAGCGTATCGACACGCGCCGCCTGGGCATCGGCCAGCGCGCGCTGGCCGCGCGCGTCGAGGAACGGCACGGCCGCCGCCGAGAAGCCGCCGTTGCCGTCGTTCGGCCCGGCGACGCCGGTCGTCGTGTCGACCTTCTCCGGCGGCGCGCCATGCGCGGCGATATGGTCGGCGAACGGCGCAAAACGCGCGAGCATCGGCGCGGCGAGCGGATCGGCGCGGTCGAGCATGCCGGCCCACAGATACACGCGGATCGCGTTGTACGCGCTCTCCGCATGCGTGTCGCGATCGGGCCCGAAACCCGTGCCCGCGCGATACAGCGCCCAGTCGGGCGAGAAGCCTTTCGGTGCGGTGTCGAGCAGCACGCGCCCGGTGCTGGAGACGAGCGCGGCCCAGCGCTTGTCGTCGGGCAGGCGCGCGCCGAGCGCACGGATCACCTGCGGCGGCGAATAGCTCGGGTTCACGCGCCACTGGCCGTCGGCGAGCTTGAACCCCGTCGGCCCGGGCAGCAGCGTGAGGCCGAGGCCCGGCACGGTCGCCGTCTCGACGTCGAGCACGCGCTTCGCGAGCAGCGCGCCGCGCGCCGTGTAGCTGCGTTCGTGCCACAGCCGCCCGGCCTCGACGAGCGCATACGCGATCCACAGGTCGGCGTCCGACGCCGCGTTCGCGTCGAGCACGCGCCACGCGCCGTCGGGCGCGCGGCCCCACAGCCACGCGGGCAGGTGCGCGCTCAGGTCGCCCTGCGCGAGATTGTTCTCGGTCCATGCGAGGATCGTGTCGAACATGCGCCGGTCGTTCGCGACCAGCGCGAAGAAAAGTCCATACGCCTGCCCCTCCGATACCGTGCGTGAATCGGCCGAGCCGACGTCGATCACGCGGCCGTCGGCCGAGATGAAATCGCGCTTGAACGCGTCCCAGCGCGGCCACGACGCACTGCAGCCCGCGTCGGCCGCAGCGGCTCCCGCGGCCTGCGCGCGCGTGGCCATGCCGGCCGCCGCGCACGTCATCGCCACCGCCAGCGCGAGGGCCGCGCCGACGCGCCGCGCCGGCCGCGTTGCCCGTCGCTTCGCCATTGCCCGCGCCATCCGTTACATCCCCCGTCGACGCGCGGCGATTCTCTGCAGCACGCTGAACACGCCGAGCGCGAGCAGCAGCCCCGCCACGACGCCGACCGCACCCAGCACGACCGGATGCCGCGCCGCCTGCGTCCACACCCGCGCATACCACGGCACGAACCCGACCACGTAAGGCTCGCCGACGCGCAGGCTGTCGACCTGCCCCGGCCGCACCAGCGCCAGGTCGCCCTGCAGCTGCGACACGAGCCCGGCGTTCTCGAACACGTTGAGCAGATCGCCGAGGCGCGGCTGGTCGGTCGCCGTCAGCGCGACGACGCTGCGCCCCCGGCTGCCCGGCAGCTCGAACCCGGCAAGCGCCGCGAGCGAGCCCGTCTGCTCGATGTGCGCGCCGCCTTCGGTCAGGCCGACGCCGTTGCGCCAGCGCTCCTTCACCGAGAAGGCGATGCGCGCGGCGCCCTCGCCGCCCGCGCTGCCCTGCTCGCCGATCACGAGCGGCAGCGCCGAGCGCCAGTGCGCGAGCAGCGGCGACGCGGGCGAGCCGTCGATCACGAGGAGATCCTTGCTGCCCGACAGCGCGGCGACGTCGCCGGGCCGCGCGACCTGCACGCGCAGCGCCGGGAAGCCGGTCCATTCGCCCATGTGGCCGAGCATCGTCAGGTAGGCCTCGAGCTCCTGCGGCGACGGCCGGTCGGGCATCACGACGGCCGTCTGCGACAGGTCGGCGAAGCGCGTGAACGGGAAGCCGCTGTTCGCGAAGAACGCGAGGTTCGGCAACTGTGCGTAATGGACGAAGTGCGAGAAGTCGATCGTCGAATCGGGATCGATCGCCGCACGCTGCGGCTCGGTCGCCGTGCTCGAGCACAGGCCCGTCTTCTGCGAGTCGAGCGTGAAGCGGAACTGCAGCTGGTTGCCGCTGCCGACCCGGAACGCCGGGATGTCGACGTCGCTCGTCACGCGTCCTTCCGGCACCGACAGCAACGGCAGCTGCATGCGGCCGTGCGCGTCCTCGGCATGGGCCGGCCCGAGCCGGTACGACTTCACGAGCTGGTCGTTGATCTCGACGGCAAGCGTCGAGTTGTCCTGCACCGTCGGCGCCGTGTAGCGGTAGCGCAGCGTGATCGGCACGCCCGCGCCGTTCCACGAATGCAGGTCGGACGGCACGCGCAGGTTCAGGCGAATGGCGTCGGGCGACGTGCCGCGCACTTCCAGCTCGCGCGTATCGGACACGAGCTCGCGGAACGTGATCGGCCGGTTCACCGGCAGCCAGCGCGGCGCGTCGTACGGTTTGCGCGGCGCGCCGAGATCGACGTGCGCGACCGTTGCCGACGGCCCCGACAGCGCCGCGCGGCCCAGCACGAGCGTCGCGACCGCATCGTCGACCTCGGCCGCCGTGCGGCCCGTGACGACGAGCAGCTTGCGCCCCGGCGCGGCCGGGTTGTCGGCCACCGCGAGCAGCGGGCCGTTGATCGACGGCAGCGCGAGGCCGGCCGGCAGCGTCGCGGCCGTGCCGATCACCACCGCCTGGTCGTCGGCCGGCAGCCCGGTCGACACCGGGAAGCGCGCATGCCGGTAGTCGGCCAGCGCGCCGAACCACGACGCGAGCACGCCCGCGCTGCGCAGCGTCGCCGAATCGGGCGACGCCGGCAGCACGAACGGCAGCCGCACGCGGCCGTTGTCGCGCCGGTCGAAGAACGGCGCGGGCAGCAGCGCGAGATCGTTCGGCAGGCGGACCGGCGATTCGTCGAGGATCAGCTCGCTCTTCGGGCTCACGTCGGCCCACAGCGCCGAGTTCGACGGATCCTCGCAATGGTCGAGCGTGTAGTGCGCGATCAGGCGCAGGCCGATCTGGTTGAAATCCGAGAAGTAGCGCGGATCGATCGGGATCTCTTGCGTGACCGTGCGGCCCGCCTGCGCGGCGTCGAACGGGACGGTCGCGATGACCTCGCCGTTCACCGACACCTTCAGGTGCGACATCGGGAACACCAGCGACGGCGAATACGCGTAGGTCAGGCGCAGCCGCGCGCCGGTGACCACGCGGTCGAGCCGCACGCCCGCATTGATCGTGCGTGCGTCGTCGGCGCCGCGCAGGCGCAGCGGATCGAACGCGCCGAGCGACGCGAACGGCAGGCGCACCGTCGTCGCCGGCAGCGCGGCTGGGCTCGCGCTGGCCGCCGCGGGCGCGGCCGCCAGCACCGGCGCCGGCGCAGCGGCGGGCGCGGCCGCAACTGGCACGGCCGGCATCGGCGCGGCCGACAGCGCGGCGGCATGAAAAGCGCCGGCCATCGCGGCCGAGAGGACGAGCAGCGACACGGCCGGCTTCATGCGGCACTCCGTTTCATCAGGATCATCCGGTCGTCCGTCGCATCGAAATCGATGCCCGCAAAGCAGCTATGCCCGTGAGTGAACATCCCCACTGCTTCCCTCATATGTATCCAACTGACCTGATTCATTTATCGAAACGATGCGGCGATTTCTTTAATCGCGCGGCATCGTGCTACGCGCGCCTGGCACCGGCACACGCCCATTCGTCACACTATCTCAAAAACAGGACAAAACTCACCACGATTCGCGACATTGAAGCGAAAAAACCTCAATCCGGTCGGAAATGCTGCGCGAGAGGGATGAATGGTAAGAATTGCGCCGTTGTCGCCCGGCAGGCCGAACGGCATACTGCCGGCGCGGATCGGCTGGCCGGCGGCGGTCCGTTGCAGACCACCCCGGCTGAACACGCGGCCGCGAGGCGGCGCGTATGCTACCGCAATCCGCGCTGCCGGACGTGCTTTCTTTCACGGAAAACTGACTTGAATCAAATCGTCGACACTGCCACCCCGTCCCCCGATACGCTGCTGCGCATCATCACCGTGCAGACCGAGATCGCGAAGCTCGGCCTCGATCTCGGCAGCGTGATGGCCTACGTGGCCGAGCAGGTGCCGCAGCTCACCGGCGCGAGCGCCGCCGCGGTCGAATTCGCCGAGGGCGACGACATGGTGTACCGCGCCGCGTCGGGCACGGCCGCCGGGATGCTCGGCCTGCGGTTGCGGCGCTCGGGCAGCCTGTCGGGCCTGTGCGTGCAGCAAGGCGCGTTGCTGCACTGCATCGATTCGGAAACCGACCCGCGCGTCGACCGCGACGCCTGCCGGCGGGTCGGCCTGCGCTCGATGCTCGTGATGCCGCTCACCCATGCCGACACGACCGTCGGCGTGCTGAAGGTGATGTCGCCGGAAGTCGACGGCTTTTCGCAGGCCGACGCGGGCACGCTGCGGCTGACGGCCGACCTGATCGCCGCCGCGATGTTCCATGCGGCGCGCAACGAGGCGAACGAACTGTACCTGCGCGCGACACACGACGCGCTCACCGGCCTGCCCAACCGCGCGCTGTTCTACGACCGCCTGCGGCAGTCGATGCACACGACGCTGCGCGCGAACGGCCGGCTCGGCATCCTCAACATCGACATGGACGGGCTGAAGCCGATCAACGACGGGTTCGGCCATCGCGCGGGCGACGCGGCGCTGCGCGAGATCGCCACGCGGATGCAGGGGGCGGTGCGGCGCTCGGACACGGTCGCGCGCATCGGCGGCGACGAATTCGCGGTGATCCTGCCGAACATCGGCAATCGCGACGATGCGCATGCGCAAAGCACGCGGCTCGCGCGCCAGGTCAGTGAACCGTTCGAATTCGAGGGGCGCCCGATGCGGCTCGGCGTCAGCGTCGGGATCGCGCTGCTGCCCGACGACGGCACCGACATGAACGCGCTGATCGAGCATGCGGACCAGGCGATGTATGAAGTGAAACGCACGCGGTCGCAGCGGGTCGCTCACGCGTAACGCGGCTCGACCAGCCGGCGGCGGCTGCGTTGAACGGACGCTAGCCGATCTGCGGAACGGCGATCGCGAGCCCGACCACGAGCCACTGGACGATCGCGACGAGCACACCGGCCCGGCACAGCCCGACCGCACCGCGCACGCGTGCGTCGAGTGCGCGCCCAGCCTTCGACGCATCGATCCAGCCGAGATCGGCGAGCGCGCGGTCGAGCGCCGCGAGGCCGTCGTCGACCGATCCGTCGCCCGCCGCCGCACGCGCGAGCGCGGCGAACAGCCGGCGGTCGATCTCGATGCGCACCGCGTACCACAGCGCCGCGATCCCCGACCCGGTGCTGACCACCGCCAGCAGCACGCGGGCGATCGTCGCCGGCGCCCAGCCCGACGCGATCCACCAGCCGGCGCCGGCCGCGGCCAGCGCGGCCGCGATCGCCCACGCACCCGCATCGAGCGCGCCGCGCGCGGCGGCAATCCTGAATGGCGCGGACGGGTCGCGCATCACGCACCTCCCGCGCCGCGACGGCGATCGATCCACTGCTGCAGCACGGCCACGCCGTCGTCCGACCACACCGCGTGCGGCCGTACCGCGCGCACGGCGGCCAGCGCGTCGCGCGCATCGCCGAGCCCGCGTCGCGCCGCCAGCCACGCGGCCGCGCACAGCACGCTGCGCCCGTAGCCGAGCGCGCAGCATACCAGCACGTCGCGCCCTTCCCCATGCAGGCGTTCGAGCGCCGCGACGGCCTGCGCGAGTTGCCCGGCCGTCGGCGCGACGAGATCGAGCTGCGGCACGGTCGCATACGCGAGCGACGCATCCACCGACGCCCAGCGCGGCATTTCGGCGGTCAGGTCGACCAGCGCCGTGAAGCCGTGGCGGCGCACGTCGCGTGTCGTCGGTGTGCGCCCGATCGACACGCGCTCGTCGATCCGCACCGGCGCCGGCTGCCGGAACGTCCACAGCCGCGAATTGACGAATGCGCCGGCGATCGTCGGCGCGAGCAGCCAGCGCATGACGACCGGGAACCGCCCGAGCGCGTCCTTCTGGAAGGCGCCGGGCGCGCCGCGCCGGTAGATCCACGCGACACAGGCGAGCGCCAGCGCGGCCCACCCTGCCGCCAGCGCCCAGCCGGGTGCGCGCGGCACGCACCCGAGCGCCACGAGCGCGAGCGCCGCCGCGCCGAGCGCATAGCGGCGCGCGAGCGCACGGCCGGCCGCGCCCGGCGACGCATCGGCGCCCGGCAGCCGGCCCGCGGCATCGCGCAATGGAAACAGGAACAGCGCGAGACAGCCGACGGCCGCGCCGGTCGGCACGTCGATCGCGTGATGCTGGTAGGTGGTCAGCACCGACACGCCGATCGCCGCGAACCACAGGTGCAGCACGCCGCGCGCGAGCGTGCCGCGCAGGTGCTTCGCATACACGGCCCACAGCACGACGAGCAACCCGATGTGCAGCGACGGTGCCTGGTTGAACGGCTTGTCGAAGCCCATCAGCAGCGTGAACAGCGCACCGGCCACGCCGCCCGCGTCGGGCCGCTCGAACCCGAAGCGCAGCGGCCACGCGATGAAGCACGCGACCGAGATCAGCTGCACGGTCAACAGCCGCTTCACGTGATCGAGCAGGTCGGCGCGGCGCGTCCAGAAAAAGAACGACAGCGCATACAGCAGGTCGATCGACCAGTACGGCACGATCGTCCACGGCACGAACGGGATCGCGTACTCCCAGCCGAACGCGAAGGTCGGCACCGCCGCGCGGCGCGCGGCGAGCCAGTTCGCGAAACCGTAGGTCGAGAAGAACACGGCCCCCATCACCGCGAGCCAGCCGAAGCGCAGCGCGAACGACGCGTCGCGCGCGCCGGCGCCGGCCGCCGAGGCCGGTTCGGCGAGGTCGCTCGCGCCGCCGCCGAGCGCGCTCATGACGCGTCGACCCGCTGCGCGAGGCTGACCGTGAAGATGCCCATTTCGTCGATCCGCTGGTCGAGCTTGCGGAAGCCCGCGCGCGCGACGAGCTCGTCCATCTCGGCCTGCGAGCGGCGGCGCATCACCCAGGTCGCTTCGCCGCGGTGATTGTTCAGCGCACGGGCGATGAACTCGAGCTGCGGATGCCACGGCTGCCCCGTATAGACGAGATAGCCGCCCGGCGGCACGGCCTGCGCGAGCCCGCGCAGCGAGCGCTCGATCAGCGCGTTCTCGCCGAACAGTTCGTAGAGGCCCGACACGATCGCGAGCGTCGGACGCGGCTCGAGGGTCGCGAGCGACGCCTCGTCGAACGCATCGCCGCGCTCGAAGCGCGCGATCGACTCGAGGCCGCGCTGCGCGATCAGCACGCGCCCGGCCTCGACGTTCGGCGGGCTGTAGTCGCGCAGCGTGATGTCGTCGGGCGCCGCGCCGTCGCGCTCGGCGGCCGACGCGATCGCGTCGAGCACGTAGCGCCCGTGCCCGGCCGCGATGTCGACGATCCGCACCGGTGCGCCGTGGCCGCGCAGGCGGCCGATCGCCGCGCCGATCAGTTCCTGCAGATGCACCTTGCGCTGGCGGATGCCGACCCAGCCCGGCGAATCGAGATAGGTGCGGTCGATCAGCGCGCCGACGCCGAGCCGCCCTTGCGCGCGGTTGCGGTACACGTAGTCGAGTGTCGAGCCCGAATCGAAGCCGAGACGCAGCCCGAGCGCGATGCCGTCCGACAGCGCGCCGCCGGCCTTCAGGCCGGCGCGCGTGAGCGCCCAGTACGCCCGAGTGAACGCATTCGCGGGCGGCCGGCCGAGCGCCGCGTATTCGTCGTGGAACGCGCCGCGCCGGTCGGCGTCGGCAAGCGACACGCGCGGGCTCGGCGCATCGAATTCGCGCAGCACGAATGCACGCAGCGGGGCGAGCGCCTGCGCGCGGTCGCGTTCACCGAGCGTGTCGTGATAGAAGCCCGGCAGCACGATGCGCTCCTTGCGCGCGGCGCCGAGGCGTTCGAAGAAGCGATCCTGCGGGCCGCGATGCACGACCCAGTCGGCGCCGGAGATCAGCAGCTGCGTCGGCACGGTGATCGCGGCCGCGTCGGCGACGATCCGCTGCGCGGTGTCGTGCAGGTCGAGCAGCATGTTCACCGCGATCGGCCGCGTGATCAGCGGATCGGACGCATAGCTCGCGATCCGCTCGGGATCGTGGGTGAGGAATTTCGGCTTCACGTAGCTGTTCACGTAGAACAGCCCGCGCAGCTTGTGCATCAGCCGCAGGCCCGGCCGCGCGAACGGCACGTAGAGCTTGATGTGGAACGCCGGCGATGCGACGACGAGCGCGCGGATCGGCGGCGCGTAGTCGTGCGCCCAGGTGGCCGCGAGCACCGCGCCGACGCTCTGGCCGACCACCGCCATGTCCTCGATCGCGATGCCGTGCGTGTCGCGGATATGTTCGACGAAGGTCTGCAGGTCACGCACCGACGCGGCCGCGCTCGGGCTGTAGCCGCGCGCGCCGGGCGAGCGGCCGTGGCCGCGCGCATCCCACGCGAAAAATGCGAAATCGGGCAGGTCGAGCTCGTCGACCAGGTGCGCGACGCGCGCCGAGTGTTCGTGGCCGCGGTGCAGCAACACGATGGCGCCGCGGCAGCGCGGGCCCGTGGCGGGCCAGTGACGATAGAACAGCGTTTCGCCGTCGTGCGTGATGAAGTCGGCCTCGCGGGCCATGCGTGCGCTCATGCGTTTCTCTCTCGTTTCGTTATTCGAATCTTGGTGCGCCGCCCTCCGGCGCCCGGTACCGCAACTGTGTTGACGACTGTTTCAACCGCTGCTTCAACTGCCCTTTCAACCGCCCTTTTCCGCGATGCCGGCCTGCACGCGCCGCACCACGGTCACGATCGACAGCACGATCAGCAGGCGCCACAGCCAGACGGCGACGCCGCCAACCGGAAAGCCGAGCCCGATCCACAACGCGAACGCACCGAGCGCGAGCGCGCGGTCGCTCTTGCCGAACGGGCCGTCGTAGCGGCGGCTCACGCCGACCAGCGGGCCGATCAGCCCCGCGCATTCGACGATCACCGCCGTCAGCGCGAACAGCCAGACGTCTGCCGGAGCGAACGCGGAAATCGCGAGAAACGGCAGCACCAGCGCGACATCGGACACGACGTCGCCGAGCTCGTTCAGGTACGCGCCGAGCGTGCTCTTCTGGCCGTGCTCGCGCGCGAGCATCCCGTCGATCGCGTTGAGCGCCATCCGCGCGAACAGCCACAGCGGGATCAGCAGGAACAGCGCACGGGCAAACACGCCGAGGCCGGCGAGCGCGCCGACGACGATCGAGCCGCCGGCCGCGAACAGCGTGACCTGGTTGGCCGTGACACCGCGTTCCGCGAGCGAGTTCGCGAACGGGCGCAGGGTGTTCTGGAATTTGGGTTTGAGTGCGTAGAGGCTCATCGTTTTATTTGCGCGGCACAGTCGGATACGTTTCCCGCCGCCATGCCCCGGGCGGCGAAACGGCCTTGGACGGCCTTCCATGGACGGCCCTCATCGTCGCCGAGCGGCCCCGATGCGTCAAGCACGCGCCCGGCCCGCACGCGCGGCGCCAATCTGGCGTTTTTGACGGAAACTCGCGATAATCCGCTGGCCCGATCGCGGCGAGATCCATTCGAACTGCAAACGGGCACGCGTGCAACAGCCGATTATCACGCCGCCGACCGGCGCATTCGCCGCGACGCAACAGCGTATGACGGCGACTCGTCCGATTATCGCGGACCTGCGACAGGCAGCCACGAATTTGAAAAAATTTAAACAAGGGCCGTCCGGCGCGCATCCTGCCGCGCCGGCATTCCGGGGTCCCGCCCGCCGCTCATGCGCAGCGGGCCATACAGGCAGGCAGGAGGCGCAGCGCCGATGAACATCCTCAACGTCTGGCAGCGCGATTTCCTGCTGTCCATCGTGCGGCTCGTCGCCGGTGCGTATCCGGTCTGGCATCAGGCGCCGCCGTCCCCGACGCAGAAGATCTACTTCTCGAACCACACGAGCCACATCGACACGCTCGCGATCCTCGCCGCGCTGCCGCGCAACGTGCGCGCGGTCGTTCGGCCGGTCGCCGCGCGCGACTACTGGGACAGCAGCGACATGAAGCGCCACATCGCGCAGAAGCTGCTGAACGTCGTGCTGATCGACCGCCACCGCGAATCCGGCGGTGACCCGCTCGATCCGGTGCGCGACGCACTCAAGCAGGGCCATTCGATCATCATCTTCCCGGAAGGCACGCGCGGCGCCGAGATCCTGCCGCAGCCGTTCAAGAGCGGGCTGTTCCACCTCGCGACCGAGTTTCCGGACGTCGCGCTCGCGCCCGTCTATCTCGAGAACCTGCAGCGGATCATGCCGAAGGGCGCGATCTGGCCGGTGCCGCTGATCTGCAAGGTGCACTTCGGCGCGAACGAACAGCGCGGCGCCGACGAGGACAAGCCGACGTTCCTCGCCCGCATGCGCGACGCGGTCGTCGCGCTCGCGCCGCCGCAGCGGCCGGCCGGCTGAACGCGGCGCCCTCTTCTCCCTTTTCCGGATATCAATGATGCGAACCATTTTCTGGGAACTGGTCGCGGGCGTCACGGGCGTGCTCGTCGTCGCGACCGTGATCGGCGCGATCCTCGGCGCACGCAGCGGCGGCACCAGCGCGACCATCGTCAACCTGAACCAGCGCATCCGTGCGTGGTGGGCGATGATCGCGATCATGGCCATCGCGATCGGCCTCGGCAACAACATCACGTATCTGGTGTTCGCGGTGCTGTCCTACCTGACGCTGCGTGAGTTCATCACGCTCACGCCAACCACCGCGAGCGACCATACGACGCTGTTCATCGCATTCTTCGTCGCGATCCCCGTGCAGTACCTGCTGCTCGGGATCAACTGGTACGGGATGTATTCGATCTTCGTACCCGTGCACCTGTTCTTCGCGATGTCGCTCGTGTCGGCACTCACGCAGGACACGCGCGACTTCCTGAGCCGCAACGCGAAGATCAACTGGGCGCTGATGGTGTGCGTGTACGGGCTGAGCCATGCGCCGGCCGTGCTGATCCTCGACATTCCGCACTACGCGGGGCAGAACGCGCTGCTGCTGTTCTTCTTCCTGTTCGTCGTGCAGATCAGCGACGTGCTGCAGTACGTGGTCGGCAAGCTGTTCGGCAAGCGCAAGATCGCGCCGCAGCTGTCGCCATCGAAGACGATCGAGGGTTTCATCGGCGGCGGCCTGCTGGCCACGCTGTGCGGCGCCTCGCTGTATCGCGTGACGCCGTTCAGCTTCGGGTCGGCGTTCGGCATCTCGCTCGCGATCGTGATCGCGGGCTTCGTCGGCGGCCTCGTGCTGTCGGCCGTCAAGCGCTCGCTCGGCACCAAGGACTGGGGCTCGATGATCGCGGGCCACGGCGGGATGCTCGATCGCGTCGACTCGATCTGCTTCGCCGCGCCGGTGTTCTTCCACCTCGTGCGGTATCTGTACGTGTGATGCGCGGGCGGCGCCACGCCGCCCGTTCCTGCGCGCGATGGATCAGTACCCTTCGCGCAATGCCTTCGGCACGACGTAGCGGCCACGCGCCGCGTCGAACTTCACCGTATGGCGCGCGCGGATCGTCTGGTCGCCGCGCGTGCCCGTTTCCGTGACCGTCAGCGGATAGACGTCGCCGGCGCCGGTCAGGTCCGGCGCGATCTCGAAGCGGCGTTCCTCGCAGCGCGCCCGCGCGTGCGCGCATTCGGTCGACTCCGCGTTGTCGAGGGCCTCGTCGATGCGCGCCGCCGCCAGCACCAGTGCATTGCCGACCGGCAGCCAGATCGCGCGGAAGCGTTGCGAATAGCCTTGCCGCGTGTCGCTTTCGCCGATGACGAACCCGAACAGATGCGGCCCGAGCCGCTCGATACGCACCGTGCCCGGCTCGCCGCGCCCGCCCGACGCGATCTCCGTTTTCTTCATGACCGGCTCGAGCGTCTTGCCGTCCGCCGCCGGTTTCAGCACGTACAGGTCGATCGTGCCGGTCGTCGCGTCCGTATCCATGCCCGGCATCCCGTTCTGCACGGCCGCCTCGGTCTCGCCGCACATCGCGAGCAACGTGCGCGGGCCCTCCGCGGTCGCGACGCGCAGCGAGCCGCACGGCGAATAGACAAGATCGCCGCCGTCCGCCTGCCAGCCCTTGCGGTCCGCGCGCCAGTTGCCATAGCTGTCGTGGATGAACGTGCGCAGCAGGCGGTCGGCCACCGCCGGCTCGATCGCGTGCGCCGCAGCCGGCAACGTCAACGCCGGCACCGCACACGCAGCGGACAGCGCCAGACGTCGCACCAGGGGATGAATGGATGAAATCATGTCGGCGTCGCCAGGAATGAGAAACAGTGCGGGAAGCAAACGGCCAGCGGCATCACGGCATCAACGCGGTTGCGCGACCGGCTCGGGATCGAACGCCGCCAGCCCCGGCCACGCCGCCGCCCCCCATGCACCGCCACCCGGTGCGAGCCAGCCTTGCAGCGTCGCGTCGTCGAACGCCTTGCCGAACGGGTCGGCGCGAAATCCCGCCACCCACTGCCTGCGGCCCGCGA
The DNA here is from genome assembly GCF_002223365.1 of Burkholderia sp. AU6039. NCBI lineage: Bacteria > Pseudomonadati > Pseudomonadota > Betaproteobacteria > Burkholderiales > Burkholderiaceae > Burkholderia > Burkholderia sp. AU6039. The sequence continues at coordinate 969,898 of NZ_NKFK01000003.1, read as the reverse complement.
TGTACGCGTGGCCGAAATCCGTCCAGCTGTCGAAGCAGTCCTGGGCGCGCTGCGCGTTGAGCAACAACACGCGCCAGGCGGTGTCCGGCTCGGTCCAGCCCATCAGCATCGCCACGCGCGCGAGGAACGCCATCCGCGCACAGGCGAACGCGAGCGCCGCACGCGGGTCGTCGGTCGGCCGCAGCGCATGCAGGTCGGCGCGAAACCACTGCGTCTCGAGCACGCGCGCCAGGTGCGCGCGCGCATCGTCGTCCGTCGCGTCGGTGCGCAACTCCATCTGGTGCAGCATCTGGGCACGCAAGAACTTGCGCGACGTGTCGTTCAGGTGGCTCGTGTCCGCATCGTCGAAACCCGAGAATCCCGTCGCTTCCACGTACGGGTGCGCGAGCAGCAGCGCCCAGTGCTTGCGGGCCGGCAACGCCGAATAGCGCCCACCGCGCCGGCGGAAGTAGCGCACGATGCGCCACAGCACGAACAGGGCAACGATCAACTTGAATATCATGGTCTTCGCCCCGTCATTGCGCGGCACCGACGCCACGCGGCGCGTCGTAGCCGGGCCAGCGCACGCCCTCGGTGGCAAAGGCAGGCTGCGCGTCCTCCGGCCGTGCGGACGGCACCGCCGGCGCCAGCGTCGCGCGCACCGCGTAACGCACCGAACCGGCACGCGGCGGCCGCGCGTGCAGCAGTTCAGGCTGCCGCGCGGCGACCAGCCACTCGACGGTCGGCGTCGGCTCGGCGAGCCGTCCGAACAATTGCGGATGGCGCGCGACGAGCCGTGCTTGCGACGCGGCATCCGTCACGTCCTCGATCCTGCACCACCCCGACGGCGTATGGACGACACCGAGCGCGATGCAGTCGGGCGGCGTGCGATCCGTCGTCCCCAGCGCATTCAGGCAGGCCAGCACGTCGTCGACGTAGCGCTCGACCGGCGGCCGGTTCTGCTTGCCCTTGACCTGATCGACGTCGAGGCTGCCGTCCGCCTGCACCGCGACGCTGATCGTGATGTGCGGCTGGCCGCCCGCATCCCGAAAGCTCAGCAACCGCAACGTGCGCGCCTCGATCGCTTCCGCATAGCGCCCGCCGTAGCCGCCCGTCAGCGCTTGCCGGTCGGCGAACTGGCCGAGGCAATGGCGCATCACGTAACTCTCGAACGCCATTTCGGCGCGCAGCAGCGCGCTGTCGGGCAGGAATTCGACAAAGCGCCCGTTGGCGGTTTCGCACCACGTGCGCAGCGCATCGGGCTGGCTCTCGCGCCAGCCCCGCGCGATCCGGTCCGCCATCTCCGCATGCTCGCGTTCCCACATCGCGAGCGCCTGCGGGCAATTGACACGGTCGAGCTTGCCCTCGAGCCCGGTGCCCTTGCGCGATTCGAGAAACTCGACGAGCGTGGTTTCGAGTGCGAGAAGGTGCGGATCGGCCGGGTCGACCCAGACGACGGGGGCCTGCCTGCCGGCGTCGCCCTCGCCGATCGTCTTCGCGCCGGGCCCGAAGCGCCGCGCGACCCACGCCGGCGGCGCAGCCTGGCCGAGCGCCTGCCGCGCCTCGTCGAGCGACCCGATCGTGCGCGCGGGCTCGAAGTTGGCGACGACATGCCGGTAGAAATGATTGAGCAGCCACGCGCGCACCGCGTCGGCATCGCCCCGCGCGATGCTGCGCGCGGCGATCGCCGCTTTCAGCGCATCAGCGTTCAGCGCGTTGCGCGGCGCGTAGCCGGCCCGCCGATCGACGGCCGTCATTGCCAGAACTTCCACCAGCGCTTGTTCGGCGCGGCGGTCGCTGAATCCGGCGAGGCCGGCGCACCGGCCTCGCGGATCCGTCGCTCGATCACGTCCTCCATCAGGTCGAGCGGTTCCGCAGCGTGCCGGTTGCCGGCAAGCACACGCTCGTAGAAATACTTCGCATCCGACTGCCGGCCCAGTTCGTATGCCGCGTCGGCAGCCCGGAGCAGGACATCCAGATCGTGCGACGCATCGGCCTGCCCGCGCGCGGCGTCGTACAGCGCCGACGCCTGATCCGGATGCGATGCCGCCATGTGGGAGGCGAACACGAAGCGGGCGATCAGCGCCTCGTCGGGCAGGCTGCCGTCGACCTGATCGTGTTCCCGCTGCCAGCCGACGAGGCGTTCGAGCCAGATCGGCAATTCGTTGCAACGATCGAGGCGATACAGCGCGCGCACCACGTCGCGCACGTACCGGTTCGGGTCATGCCGGCTGAAACCGTATTCGGCGGCGTAATGCCAAAGCTGCTCGGCGGCCTCGACCATCTCGTCGTCCTTGCCCTGGCACGCGAGCACGTAGCGGACACCGGAGTAATGCTCGGCAAACGAGCTCGCCGCAATCCCGTTGCGATGCAGGACCAGCGCCTCGTCGTAACGGTCCTCGTCTCGGTAGAGAATCGCGAGGTTGTTGCAGAGCATCGAATACAGGTGCGCACAAGAATCGTACGGGTGCCCTTTGCCGGTCTCGAAGAAGCGCTCCATGCACGCACGGCCCTGCTCGTACGCGGCGATCCGCAGGCGCTGAAGGTCGGCACGCACCGGCGCCCGTTCCGCGGCCGGCAGTGCCTCGATCGCCTCCTCGACCCGGTCCTCGATCCAGCCCGAGAATGCGTAGCTCCACAAGCCGCTGCGCAGCGACGGCGGCGGCAGTCTCAGCGCGGCGGCGACCCCCAGCGCACGTATGCGCGCCTCGGTCAGCGTGAACGCGGTGCGGTTGTCGTGCATCTCGCCTTCCTGCGCGGCCGCGAACAGGCGCGCGGCCTGGGTCGTCGCATCGATGCGGCCGGTTTCGCCGTCGTAGACCGCCGCGAGCCGCGCGATCCACGGATGGCCGGGCGCGCGCCGCAGCGCGACCTCGCGCGCGGCGTCGGCGACCGCGTAGCGCAACGCGTCGCCCTCGAGCGAGCCGAGCGCGGCAAAGATCTCGCCGTGCGTCGGTGAACGCGCGGCCAGCGCGTCGGGCTGTTCCGCGCCGAGTTCGACGAGCCGTTCGAGCGTCGGCGCGAAACCGGCTGCGCGCATCGCGCACAGCGGCCACCAGACCGATGTGTCGGTCGGCTCGGCGAGGCGTGCGTGGATGATCTGCCCCACCCGGTCGAGCATGCTGCTTTCGAGCTGGTACACGTGGAAGAACGCGCGGCGCCCCGCGTCGTCGAAGCGGCCCGCCTCGAGCAGCCACGGCAGTTCGTATTCGATGAAGTCGTCGCCGCCGTCCGACTCGAGGCTGTGACTCGCCATCTCGCACCGGGCGAGCGCGCCGTCGAGATCGCCTTGCGCGTGTGCCGCCCGCGCGGCAAGCCGCGCCAGCCTCACCTCGGCCTCGCGGCGCGGCGGCAGTGCCCAGTCAGCGATGCGCGACTCGACGGCCCGGCGAATCGTGTCGAACTGCAGCGGCGCAATCTCGATCATCGCCCGGCCGATCCGCAGCCAGTCATCGGCGTCGATGTCCTGGTCCGCGCCTGCCGACGCGATGGCCGCCACCGCGGCCTCGGCCGCCGCCCGCGCGTCGTCGTCCCGGCCAAGCCGCCGCAAGGCCCACGCACGCAGGCATTGCCGGTTCGCTTCGTCCCAGGCGCGAAACGTGGCGCGGTCGGCCAGCGCGCCATTCAATGCGTGACGCAGTTCGATCGCGTCGAGCGCGTGCTCCGCGTGGTCGTATTCCAGCGTATCGAGAATGCGGGCGCGGACGAAGCGATCGGCATCGAGCGTCGGCGACGTGCGCACGACGTCATGCATCTCGCCGATCGCGTGGGTGACGGCGTCGTTCTCGCCCAGGTGCCGGGCGATCTGCAACCGGTACAGCGCGAGTTGCATGCGGATGTCGGGCCGCGCGTCGGGCGGCGCCGCGTCGTGCACGCCTGCGCCGTCGTCGTCGAGCACGGCGCGTGCAGCGGCCGGATCGCCGGCGTGCATCCAGAGCGTGTGCAGGCGCTCGATCGCGTCGAGCGAATCGGCACGCAACGGCTGGGCCCGCAGTCTTGCCGCAAGGTCGCTCTCGCGGCTCGAGTCGCTTTCTTCGAGATCGGCTTCGAGCCGGTTCATCAGCGTGTCGAGCGACTGGCCCGTCAAAGGCATCGTTGTCATATCGTTATGAGTCTTGGTCTTGGTATAGGCACTGGGAGTCAACGGCTGCCCCCCTCTCGGAATCGCGATAGCTTATCAGGAGACGGAGGCGGTGCGCGGCCTCGCCATTCGCGTCGTCCGGCGTTACGATCTCGTTCTTCATTCCCCGATCCGGTCGATGCGCATGGCGCGACGGCGCGATGCGTCCCGACCGGTCCCGCCCGACCCGGAACACGCATGAACCTCACGTTGCAGGACGTCGCCTGGCACCGCTCGGTCGGGCGGCTCATCGAGTCGCTCGACCAGCCGGGCTTCTGGCTGGCGCTGATCCGGCTGATCGAGGAATACGTCGCGGTCGACAGCTGGGTCGCGCTGACGTTCGGCGACGGCCGCCCGCACGTGTTCGCCGAATGCCCGTACGAAGGCGGCGGCCCGGACCCGCTGTTCCGCGACTACGTGCAGGGCCTGTACCAGCTCGACCCGTTCTACATCGCGAACCGCGACGCGCCGAAGAGCGGCCTGTTCCGGCTGTCCGACGTCGCGCCCGAATGCTTCCGCGATACCGAGTACTACACGCTCTATTTCACGCACAACGTCGTCGAGGACGAGGTGCAGTTCAACGTCGTGCTCGACGATGCGCGCACGCTGTGCCTGTCGCTCGGCAGCAAGCGACGCTTCGGCCCCGAGCAGGTGGCGCTGCTCGACCTGATCCGGCCATGGGTGGCCGGGCTGATGCGGCAGCGGCTCGCGTTCGAGCCGGCCGCCGTCGAAGCCGCGGTGCCGCCGCGGGCCGGCCCCCGTGCGCAGGACGGCTTCGAGCGCGCCATGGCGCGGCTCGGCACGCCGCTCACCGCGCGCGAACTCGACGTGATCCGGCTGATCCTGAGCGGGCGCTCGAACAAGGAAGTCGCGAACAAGCTGGCGATATCCGCCGAAACGGTCAAGGTCCATCGCCGCAACATCTACGGGAAGCTCGCTATCAACTCGCAATCGGAGCTGTTCTCGCTGTTCCTGAACGCGCAAGCCGGCACCTGACGCGTATCGCGAGCCGCGCGTGCCGGTGCTCGCCGGCACCGGCGGCGTCACAGATCAATACCCCCGAAGGGTTAACGCGCCGGCGGGATGGGAAATCCGCCGCTTCGGCGCATACTGGGGCCTCCTTACCCACCCTTCCGGCGCCATCGGCGACGGGCCCCTGCTACCGAAATCGCCATGAAACTGAAGCTCGATATCGTCCAGCTCGCCGGTCGCGACGGCGACACGCCCTACAACCTGCAACGCACGCTCGACGCGATCGCAACCTGCGCACCGGGCACCGACATCGTGATGTTTCCGGAAGCGCAGCTCACCGGCTTCCTCGATCGGTCGAATCTGGCCGAATGCGCCGAGCCGCTCGACGGCCCGAGCGTCGGCGCCGTCATGGCAGCCGCACGCGCCCGCGATGTGGCGGTCGTGGTCGGACTGATCGAGAACGACGGCGGCCGCTTCTACAACACGACCGTCTTCGTCACGCCGGACGGCATCGCGCTGCGCTACCGCAAGACGCATCTGTGGGTGAGCGAGCACGGCGTCGTGCTGCCCGGCGACCGTTTCGCGACGATCGAATGGCGCGGCGTGCGGATCGGCCTGCTGATCTGCTATGACAACGAATTCCCCGAAACCGGCCGCGCGCTCGCCGCCCTCGGCGCCGAGCTGATCCTCATCACCGACGGCAACATGGAGCCGTACCGCCCCGTCCACCGCACGTCGGCCACGGCGCGGGCGATGGAGAACCAGGTGTTCGCGGTGGTCGCCAACCGCGTCGGCGGCAGCGCGCACGACATCGTGTTCGCGGGCGGCAGCCTCGCGGCCGATCCGTTCGGCAACCTGATCTTCGAGGCCGGCAATACCGAATCGCGTCACGCGGTCGAACTCGATTTCGACCAGCTCGCCGCGTCGCGCGCGGTCTACGACTATCGCCGCGATCAGCGCCTGCACATCGCAGGCGAACGCATCGAGCATGCCAACGGCCTGCGCGAACTGCTGATTCCGTAAGCGTTTGCGCGCCTCCGGCGGCGACGTCCGTCACGCCGGGTCGGGCACCTCGATCGCCAGCAGCGCCGAACTGACCGACTTGCCGTGCGCGTCGAGCGCGAGCGAGCGCGTGACGCCGCCGCCGAGCGCATCGCGCAGCACGAAATTGAATGCGCCGAGCGCCGGCAATTCATAGCGCACGACGTCGCCGTGCACGATGCCCGCGAGCCACGCCCTCACTCTGTCGGCATCCAGATGCGTGCGCAGGTGATCGTAATGACGCGGATCGTGGCAGATCACCGACACGTTCAGCGTATTGCCCTTGTCGCCGGTGCGCGCATGCGCGAGTTCACGCAGTTGCATCATGCCTCCACGAATGAAAACGACGGCGTCACGGCCGCGCGCGGCAGCAGCACCGACTGCACCGCGATCACCTCGCGCGTCGACTTGAACGCACCGCCGCCGCCGGCCGGCCCGTTCGTATAGAGCGTCTCGACCTCGTTGCCGATGCGCGCGGCTTCGGCGGCGCTCGCCGCACGGCCGGCCACCCGCACGCGCACCTCGGCCGGCTCGCCGCGCACGGCCGGCGTCGCGTCGCCATACAGCGAATCGACACCGATCAGGTCGAAGCGCAACTCGGTCGCGGCGACGCCGGTCATCGCCAACCGCTCGCGAACGATCTCGAGCGCGAGACGCGCACGTTCGAGCGCACCCGGGCCGCCGTACGACATCTGGCCTTCACCGATCCAGCCGTCGACGTAAGCCACCGAACCCTTCAGCGTATCGGGCCGCGCGGCGCCGCGCCCGCCCGTCACGCGCACGCGATCGGTCGTCTCCTCGGCAACGGTGACCTGCGTGAAATCCGCGACGACATCGGGCTGCAGATACCGCGCCGGATCGTGAATCTCGTAGAGCAGCTGTTCCTTGCAGGTCGCCGCGCTCACGCGGCCGCCCGCGTGCGGCACCTTGGTGATCACGAGCGTGCCGTCGGCCGCGACTTCGCCGATCGGAAACCCGAGCCGCGCGAGGTTCGGCACGTCCTTGTAGCCGGGATCGGCGAAATAGCCGCCCGTCACCTGCCCCGCGCATTCGAGCAGGTGGCCGACGACCGTCGCGGCGCCAAGCGTGTCCCAGTCGTCCATCCGCCAGCCGAACGCGTGGATCAGCGGCGCGGCGAACAGCGACGGATCGGCGACGCGCCCGGTCAGCACGACATCCGCGCCGGCCGCGAGCGCATCGACGATCGGCGCGGCGCCGAGGTACGCGTTCGCGGACACGATGCGGTCGCGATAGGCGGCGACGTCGTCGCCCGATTCCTCGAAGCGGAATGCGCCGCGCAGCACGACGTCGAGCACGTCGTCGCCTTCGACCGCCGCGACCTTCAGCTTCGTGAAACCCAGCGATTGCGCGATTTGCGCGGTGCGCCGCGCGGCCGCACGCGGATTCGCCGCGCCCATGTTCGACACGATGCGCACGCCCTTCGGCACGGCGACCGGCAGCACCGCCTGCATCCGCGCGTCGAGCAGCGGGTCGTAGCCGAGTGCCGGGTCCTGGCGCCGCGCCTGCTGCGCGATCGCGATCGTGCGCTCGGCCAGGCATTCGAAAACGAGATAGTCGAGCTGCCCGTGTTCGGCCAGTTCGACCGCGGGCTCGATCCGGTCGCCCGAGTAGCCGGCGCCCGCGCCGATGCGCACGCGCCGTTCAGGTTGCTTTGCTGTCATGTCCGTACCGTCGTCCGGCGGCGGTCACCGCCGGGAAAGATCAAAAGATGCCCAGCGCGACGCACGCGATCGTCATCACGATCGAGGCGCCGAACAGCAGCGGGAACGTGAATTTCTGGTGCTCGGCCAGCTCGATGCCGCACAGGCCGACGACGAGGAAGGTCGCGGGCGTCAGCGGGCTGACCGGGAAGCCGGTCGTCATCTGCCCGAGCAACGCAGCCTGCCCGACCTGCACGGCCGGCACGCCGAGCTGGCCGGCCACTTCCGCGATCACGGGCAGCACGCCGAAATAGAACGAATCGGGATCGAACAGCATGCTGAGCGGCATCGACGCGAGGCCGAGCACCACCGGGATGTGGCCGGCCATCGACGGCGGCACGAAGCCGACCGCCGCCTGCGCCATCGCCTTCAGCATTCCGCTGCCCTGCATGATCCCCGTGAACACGCCGGCCGCGAGCAGGATGCCGGCCATCATCAGCGCGGCGCGCGCATGCGCGTCGATGCGCTTTCTCTGCATGTCGACGTCCGGGTAGTTCACCATCAGCGCGATGCACAGCCCGACCATGAACATGATCGCGGGCGGGATCTTCTCGCCCATCACGACCATCGTGCCGAGCACGACGAGCGTCAGCACCAGGTTGAACCAGAACAGGTGCGGCCGGCGCAGCGCCTGCTCGTCGGGCGTCAGCTCGCGCTTCGGCAGCGGAATCGACGCGTCGTCGCGCGACAGGCCGAGCCGCTTCTCCTCGCGCCGCCCGAGCCAGTACGCGACGCCGAACACGAACACGAGCCCGATCGCCTGCACCGGGATCAGCGGATTGAACAGCGCCGACACCGGCAGGTGCAGCGACGCCGACGCGCGGATCATCGGCCCCGTCCACGGCAGGAAGTTGATGCCCGCGGCCATCGACACCGCGGCGGCCAGCACGCGCCGGTCCATCTTCAGCCGGTCGTACAGCGGCAGCACGGCCGGAATCGTCACGAGGAAGCAGACGGCGCCCGAGCCGTCGAGGTGAATCAGCAGCGCGAGCAGCGTCGTGCCCATCACGATGCGCGTCGGCCGCGTGCCGACCGCGCGCAGGATGCGGTCGATGATCGGGTCGAGCGTGCCGGCGTCGGTGATCGTCCCGAAATAGAGGATCGCGAACACGAACATCCCGACGACGGGCGCGAGCCCCTTCAGCCCGTCGATGACGAACTTGCTGGTGTGCAGCCCGAAGCCGCCGATCAGCGACGCGGCGATCGGCACGATGATCAGCGCGACGAGCGGCGACATCCGCTTCGACAGAATCGCGGCCAGCAGCACGACGATCGTGCCCAGCCCGAGTAACGGCAGCATCCGTGTCTCCTACCTTGTCTTTTGTTGGAGACGAGCGTAAGGTCGGCGCAGCGATAGCACAATTGAAATGATTTGATCGCAGCAATCACGAACCGTTATGGATCTGAATCTTCGCGACATTCGCGCGTTCGTCACCGTCGCGCAGGCCGGCAACTTCACCCGTGCGGCCGCGCGCCTGCACCTGTCGCAGCCGGCGCTGACCGTGCAGATCCGCCGGCTCGAGGAGATCGTCGGCGCGCGCCTGTTTGACCGCAACAGCCGCAGCGTCGCACTCACGCAGACCGGGCGCGAGCTGCTGCCGCTGCTGCAACGCTCGCTCGACGACATGGAGCGCGTGCTGCGCGACGCGCGTGCGCTCGGCGAAGGCACGAGCGGCACGGTGCGGCTCGCGTGCCTGCCGACCTTCGCGTCCAGCGTGCTGCCCGAGCTGATCCAGTCGTTCCGGCGCGAGGTGCCGCTTGCGGGCTTCGAGATCCGCGACGGCGTCGCGAGCCTCGTCACCGCGCTCGTGCGCAACGAGGAAGCCGATCTCGGATTGACGGGTGGCGACACCTTCGATGCGTCGCTGGAGGTGCTGTATGCGGGCGCCGACCGGCTCGTCGCCGTGTGCCCGAAGGATCATCCACTCGCGCGCAAGCGCCGCTTGACCACCGCGGACGTCGCAGCCGTGCCGCTCGTGCTCACCGCACGAGGCACGAGCGTGCGCAGCGTCGTCGATGCCGCGCTGGACGCGGCCGGCTGCACGCCCGCCATCGCGTGCGAGCCGACCTACATGATGACGGCCGTCGCGATGGTGCGCGGCGGCCTCGGCGTGACGATCCTGCCGGCAACCGCGCGCGAGGTGCGCGCCGAGCCCGAGCTGGTCGCGAAGCCGATCGACGACCCCGCGTTCGTGCGGCCGATCGCGCTCGTCACGAAGCGCGGCCGCACACTGCCGCGCGTCGCGCAGGCGTTCGCCGAAGCCATGCTGATGGAATTGAACAAGCGCGCGTGAACCGCGCGCCCGGATCGGTGCTTACTTCGCGTCCGGATCGACGTGCAGCGATTCGCCGATCGCGTAGAAATTGCCGCCCGCGATGTAGTGCAGGCTGCGCAGCGCCGGATCGGCCGATTCGAAATACCAGTGGCCGTCGCGGAACACGCGCGTGTCGGACCACGCCGCGACCACCTCGCCGATGAACAGGTCGTAGGTCTGCTGGTTGTGCGGCTCCGGAATCAGCTTGCACGCGAGCCAGCCCGAACAGCCGGCGACGAACGGCAGGTCGTGGCCTTCGACGTCGAACAGCGTGACGCCCGCTTCGCGCAGCTTGTCGGGGCGCTCCGCGAGACTGTGGCTGCCGACCGCATGCGTGAGGCGAAGCTGCGCGGCCGTCGGCACCTGGATCACGAACGTGCCGCTGCGCTCGACGAGCTCGCGCGTCTTCGCGGTCTTGTCGAGCACGACCGTCAGCTTCGGCGGCAGGAAGTCCAGCGCGCACGCCCAGGCGGCGGCCATCACGTTGTCGACGCCAGCGTGGCGGGCCGACACGAGCACCGTCGGGCCGTGGTTGAGGAGACGGTAGGCTTTCTTCAGCTCCACCGGAGCGATGTGACTGTCCATACGGGTTCCTTGGAGAACGGCTCGCACGGACGGATGCCGTGCGGCACGGCGCCGGCCGGTGCACAGGCGCGCAACCGGGCCGGAGGCCGCATTCTCGCACCCAATGTCGATCGGCGCTGACCGCGCCGCCGGTCACTTCGCGAACAACTGGCCGATATCGCGGAACGCCTTGAATTCGAGCGCGTTGCCGCACGGATCGAACAGGAACATCGTCGCCTGTTCGCCGACCTGCCCCTGGAACCGCACATACGGCTCGATCACGAAGGTCACGCCGAACGACTTCAGCCGCTCGGCCAGCGCTTCCCAGCTCGGCCAGTCGAGCACGATTCCGAAATGCGGCACCGGCACGTCGTGACCGTCCACTGCGTTCGTATGCGCGCCTTCCTGCGACGCGGTCTTCGGATGCTCGTGAATCACGAGCTGGTGCCCGTAGAAGTCGAAGTCGACCCACTGCGCGCTCGAGCGCCCTTCTGCCAGCCCGAACACACGGCCGTAGAAATCGCGCGCGGCCGGCAGGTCGTAGACGGGAATCGCCAGGTGAAACGGGGAAAGACTCATGATGGCCTCGTGAAGGAATGCTCGCGTGGCGCGAGGACGGCACCATGGTAGTCAAGGACAAGCAAAAATTAAATCAATATATAGTTGCATCACTCACAAACAAAATTGATGAATGATCCGCGAACTGAAAACCCTCGTCGCCGTCGCCCGGGAAGGCACGTTCGCCGCGGCCGGCAACCGTATCGGGCTCACGCAGGCTGCCGTGAGCGCGCAGATGCAGCGGCTCGAAGCGGAGCTCGGCTTCGCGCTGTTCGACCGGCAAGGCCGCTCGGCGCGGCTCAACGAGATGGGTCATCACGTGCTCGACCAGGCGCAGGCGCTGATCGGCCTGTACGAGAACCTGAGCTCGACGTCGCCCGGCTCGCCGGCCGCCGTGCGCGTGACGATCGGCGCGATCGCATCGGTGCAGAGCGCGCTGCTGCCGGCCGCGCTCGCCGATTTCCATCGCCGCCATCCCGCGTGCCGCACGCGCGTGATCCCGGGGCTGTCGATCGAGCTGGTCAACCGGGTCGATGCGGGCGAGATCGACATGGCCGCGATCATCCGGCCGCCGTTTTCGCTGCAGAGCGACCTGCACTGGACGACCCTCGCGCAGGAACCGTTCCGGCTGATCGTGCCGCGCAGCGTGAAGGGCAAGGACTGGGCCGAGCTGCTCGCGCACGAGCCGTTCGTGCGCTACGACCGCGCGTCGTTCGGCGGCCGCCAGGTCGACCGCTTTCTGAGGAAGATGCACATCGCGGTGCGCGACACGTGTGAGCTCGACGAGCTCGACGCGATCGTCAAGCTGGTCGAGAACGGCGTCGGCGTCGCGATCGTCCCGCAGACCGCCGTGTATCGCCGCTGGCCGGCCGGCGTACGCGCGATCGACCTCGGGCATCACACGTTCCACCGCGACATCGGGCTCGTGCATCGCGCGCGGCGCACGATGTCGGAGCCGGCGCAGAAGCTCGCGCAACTGATCGAAGCGGCGGCACGGCAGCCGGCCTAGCGCCGGCGTTGCCGATCAGCGCCGCCCGGCCGCCCAGTCGACGGCCGCGTCGAACAGCGCGACACCGGCCGGCGACAGGTTCACGAACGTGTCGTTGTCGAGGAAGAACATCACGCGACGCGCGGGCGCGAGCGCTTCGTAATCCATCGTCGCGCCCTTCTCGTACGCGAAGATCGCGGCCTTGTCGGGCTGGCCGTACACGGTCGCGATCGTGATCGCGCCGAGCCCCGGCTTGCCCCAGCTCATCGGCGCCTGCTTGCCGTACACGTTCGTCGCGCCGGCCGGCAGCCCTGCCGCGATCGGGTGCGGCGCATTGACGAGCCACAGGTAGCGCTCCTTGCCCGTTTCGCCGAAGTCGACGTCGTGGCGCTTGCCCGTCATCGCGAAATCGTCGAGCAGGTCGTTTTCCCAGGTCACGAGCGGCTTGTCGAGCGTGCGCCAGCCGGGTCGCACGTTCTTCGACGACACCGTCGACGAAATCACGACCAGGTCGGCATCGCGCGCCGCGTCGGGCGTCGACGACTCGTCGATCAGGCGCACCGCGTAGCCGCGTTCGCCGAGATGCTGGCTGATGCGTTCGTCAACCTTCAGGTTCGGCCCGCGCTGCTGCACGAGCATCGCGACGCGCGTAGCGGCCTGCGACGCATCGGCCGCCAACGCGGGCGCGGCCACCGCCGCGCCGAGGCCCAGGCCCGCGCCGATCGCGAGCACCGAGCCCGCGATCGCACGCAAGGCACGACGCCGCGCGCTCGCGGCCACGGCGCGCACGGCGCCGGTCTTCATGTTCCGGTTCATCTGGATCTTCTCCGAAGCCGCGCGCCGCCGTGACGGCCGCGCGGTAATTGCGTGGTCAGAACTGCAGCGTGGTGAGCAGCGACACCTGCCGCGCATCGCCGATCGCGACGAAGTAACGGTTCGCGCTCGACGGGTAGTACGTGCGATTGAAGAGGTTCTTCACGTTGAGCTGGAACGACAGCTTCTGCTTGCCGATCCGCGTGTCGTACGTGGCGAACGCGTCGGCGAGCACGTACGACGGCAGCGTGAAGCTGTTCGCCGAATCGCCGGGCCGCGCGCCGACGTAGCGCATGTCCGCGCCGATGCGCAGGTCGTCGCCGCCTGCCACCGTGCCGAAGTCGTAGACGGCCGCGAGCGACGCGGTGTGGCGCGCGACGTTCCACAGCTGGTTGCCCGCGTACAGCGGATCCTCGGTCGTCTTCGCGTCGATGTACGCGTAGCTCGCGATCACGTTCACGCGCTCGCCGATCTTGCCCGACACGTCGAGCTCGATCCCGCGCGAGCGCGCCTTGCCCGACGTGCGCCAGTCGGTCAGCTTGGTCGCGTCGTTGTACTGCGACACGAGCACGTTCTTCTTGTCGATGTTGAAGAGCGCGAGCGTGCCCGTCATCCCGCCCGGCAGGTCGAGCTTGCCGCCCACTTCCCACGCGGTCGCTTCCTCGGGCGGCGTCGCGCCGTCGATGATGTAGCCCGTCATCGGCGCGATCGACGACGACGGCTTCAGCGATTGCGAATAGCTGCCGTACAGCGAGAACGTGTCGGTCCACTTGTAGACGACACCCGCGCGCGGCAGCCACTTCGAACCGCTGAGATCGGTGTTCGCGACGAACGGCCGGCCGCGCCCCGCGACCTGGTTGTACGTGATGTAGCGCAACCCGCCCGACACGATCCACTTGTCGGTCAGGTGGATCGTGTCCTGCACGAACGCCGACGCATCGTGCAGCGTGTCGGTCTGGTCGCTGTCGCTCGCGGACACCGTGCTCGACGGCGGCAGCAGCCCGTAGACGGGGTTGAGATAGTTGAACGGCGTCTTCACCGCCTGCCGCAGCATGTCCTTGCGGTAGATGCGCCGGTATTCGGTATCGAAGCCGACCTGCACGTCGTGCCGCATCCCGCCCAGCATCAGCTTGCCGTTCACGTAGCCGATCCCGTAGCTGTCGGTGCTGAGCGAGCCGTGCGTCGCGTCGTTGCTGCGCGTCATCGTGCCCTTCACCGGATCGACACCGGTCGTGCGCAACTGGTTCGCGTCGTAGGTCTCGCGGTTGTAGCTGTAGCCGAAATGCGCGCTCCAGTCCGCGTTGAACTGGTGATCGACGCTCACCTGTGCAAGGTGCGATTCGCCGTCCATGTTGTTGAACGGCTCGTCGATGCGCCGCCGCGCGGGAATGTCGAGCGGCGCGTTGGTGCGCGGGTCGAGCGCGGTGCCGCGATCGAACGGCGTATGGAACTTGCGGTATTGGTAGGACACCGCGACCTGCGTATCGCGGCCATACCATGCGAGCGACGGCGCGACGAAGGTCTGCCGGTATTCGCCGAAGTTGCGCCAGTACTGCTCGTTCGACTGGTCGACGATCAGCCGGTACGCGAGCCGCGAATCGCCGACCGGCCCGGTCGAATCGAAGGTCGCGCTGCCGCCGTTCTTGCCGTGCCCGAACGTCGACGCGCCGAGCGAGATCGCGTTGTAGCGCTTGAGCTGCGGCTGTTTGGTGACGACGTTGACCACGCCGCCCGGGTCCATCAGCCCGTACAGCAGCGACGTCGGCCCCTTCAGCACCTCGACGCTGTCGACCGCCGCGTTGAACGCGCGCCCCTGCACGAGCGGCATCCCGTTCTGCATGATCGAGCCGTCGCGGTTGCCGCCGAAGCCGCGCTTCATGATCGTGTCCTGCGTGCCCGCGAGCGTGTTGCCCTGCGTGATGCCGCTGACGTTGCCGAGCGCGTCGTCCAGGTTGCGCGGCCGCTGGTCGCGCAGCACCTGCGCGGGCACGATGTTGACGGCCTGCGCGGTGTCGAGCAGCGGGATCTCGGAACGCAGCACGCCCGCTTCCTTCGGCGCGCGATAGCTTTCGGCGCGCAGCGCGCGGGTGCGCACATTGATCGCGGGCAACTCGGCGCCCGCCGCGACGCCGGCCGCCGCGGGCCGTGCGACCGAACCGTCGGCGCGCTTGAGCGTGTAGCCGCCGCCCGATTGCCGCAACGCGACGAGCCCCGTGCCCGCGAGCAGACGGTCGAGCGCGCCGTCGACGTCGAAGCGCCCCTGCACGCCGCCGCTCGTCAGGCCGGCGGTCAGCTCGGCCGGAAACGCGAGCAGGATCCCCGCGTCGCGGCCGAACCGGTTCAGCGCCGCTTCGAGCGGCCCGGCCGGAATGTCGAACGCACGGCGCGCCGCGCGCTGCACGGCCGGCGCCGCATCGGTGTCAGTGTCGGCCAGCGCGGGCAGCGGCAGCAGCGCCGACACCAGGACGGCGCCGGCCAGCCGGCGCGCGAGACGACCCGGCGCGGCCGATGCGTCGGATGCGGCCGGGCGCGACGCGCGCGGCAGATGGCGGGCAGGCGCCGGACGGCGCCGATACGTGAGACGGATGGAAACCATGATCGGGAGGTCGGTGGACGATGGGCCAGTGCTGCTTTCATTACCCATGTCACGCGAACATCGAGAAACAGCTCAGGTCAGCGGAAATATTTTTTGAAACGCTCACGAACGGGCCGGCACGACCGTCGCCCAGTAGCGCGTCAGGTAGTGAACGTCGATCGGCAGCGTCGCCTTCAACGTGTCGAGCACGCGCGCGGGATCGTCGAGCGGATAGGTGCCCGACACGCGCAGGTCGGCCACGGCCGCATCGCAGTGCAGGCTGCCGCGGCGGTAGCGGTCGAGCTCGGCGACGAGGTCGGCCAGCCGCATACGCGACGCGACGAGCATGCCGCCCGTCCACGCGGACGCATACGCATCGAGCGGCGCCGGCGCGTCGATCGTGTCGCGCGTGAAATCCGCGCCCTCTCCGGCTGCGATCACGCGCGCGTCGGCCGTCGCATCGTCGGGCTGCACGCGCACGGCACCGGCGAACACCTCGATGCGGGTCGCGCCGTCGCGCTGCCGCACCGCGAAGCGCGTGCCGAGCGGCCGCAGTTCGCCCTGTGCCGTCGCGACGACCAGCGGCCGCGCGGGCACGCGATCGTCATGGCCGCTCGTCACCATGATCGTGCCGCGCAAGAGGCGCAGGCCGCGCGTCGTATCGTCGAAGCGCACGTCGAGCGCCGTGTCGGTATCGAGGACGACGACCGTGCGATCCGCGAGCGTCACCGTGCGCCGCTCGCCGACCGCCGTGCGCAGGTCCGCCGGCCAGATCGCCGCGCGCCGCGCGGGTTCGGCCATCCATGCGGCACCGCCCGCGAACAGCAGCACGGCCAGCGCCTTCACGGCCGCGCGGCGGCGGCCCGCCCGCGGCGGCAGCAGCGCCGCCTGCGCGGCCTGCGCGGCCTGCGGGTCGAGCCCGGCCGCCAGCCCGCCGAACCTGCGCTGCATCGTTTCGATATGACGCCATGCCGCGTCGTGCGCCGGATCCTCGGCGCGCCAGCGCGCGAGCGCGGCGTCGAACGCTTCGTCGGTGCGGCCGGCCTGCCGGTCGACCCACCATTCCACCGCGCGCCGCGCCACTTGCGGCGGCACCACCGGCGCTCCCGGGGCAGCCATCGGTCAGGCCGCCATCGCGAAGAAGCACTGTGTGCCGGCCTTCACGAGATAGCGTTTCACCGTCGCCAGCGACACGCCGAGTTCGCGCGCGATCTCGGCCTGCGTGAGCCCGTCGAGCTGCGCGAGCAGGAACGCCCGCTTCGCCGCGAGCGGCAGGCCGTCGAGCAGCCGGTCGATTTCAAGCAGCGTCTCGAGCACGACGGCCCGCTCCTCCGGCGACGGCGCATGCGCTTCGGGGCGCAGTGCGAGCGCATCGAGATACGCGCGCTCGATCTGCTCGCGCCGCCAGTGGTTGCTCAGCACGCGCTGCGCGACCATCGTCAGGAACGCGCGCGGCTCGTCGGCGCCGATCGGCTCGTCGCGCGCAAGCAGGCGCATGAACGTGTCATGCGCGAGATCGGCCGCGCGGTGCGCGCAACCGAGCTTCCGGCTCAACCAGCCGCGCAGCCACGCGTGGTGGTCGATGTAGAGGGCGTCGATTTCTCGATGGAGAGACAGCTTGTCAGCAGACATGGCCGGGTTCCGGGAGGCGCAGGCGTCAACGATTTTGTAAATGAGAATGATTATTATATACAAAACCAGATCGGCGACCGGCGTTTCGGTGCGCGGGGTGGTGGCCGCGCTGGGGCGGGCGGCGTGGTGCTGTCGGTCACGCCGGCGTGACACACGCACGACGTTCCACACGCGCAGCACCCATGATGAGGAATCGGTCACCCAACCATGAGGCCGTCGCCGGCCGCACGCGCCGCGTAATTAACACATTCATTACCCCCGGGCCAATTCGATTCATTCAATAATTATTTGACGGATCGATAACAATATCCCGGCCATCCCGATTCCTCCGCGAAATGCCCGAAATTATCGCGAGATATGCAAGCCGCAATGGCCAAATCGCGAAATGCCAATCGATTGATACGCAATTTTCAACAATTCAAATCCCTCGATCGCGGTAATCGGAGGACATCCCTGTCTGCGTCAGGCCACAAAAGAGAATTTCATTTTTGCCGTTTTAATCGGGCTCGGTAGTCTCCTGCCATTCCGGATCACGCACACAAGCCAATGCGCAAGGAGATGACAATGAAACGCACGACCCTCTCGCTGATTTCCGTCGCGTCATTCGCGGCGATACCCGTCGCGCAGGCGCAGTCGAGCGTCACGCTGTATGGCGTGATCGACACGTCGATCACCTACGTGAACCATGCGCAGGGCAAGGACAACGCGTGGATGCTCGGCAACAGCAGCGCGGGCAACCTGGCCGGCAGCCGCTGGGGCGTGAAAGGCACCGAGGATCTCGGCGGCGGGCTCAAGGCGCTGTTCCAGCTCGAGAACGGCTTCGACCCGAGCAACGGCCGGATGGGCCAGGGCGGCCGCCTGTTCGGCCGGCAGGCGTTCGTCGGCCTGACGAGCGACCGCTACGGCACGCTCACGTTCGGCCGCCAGTACGATCCGCTCGTCGATCTCGTGCAGGGCATCACCGCCGACAACTATCTGGGCAGCGTGTTCGCGACGGCGGGCGACGTCGACAACTACGACAACAGCTTCCGCGTCGACAACGCGGTGAAGTACACGTCGGCCGTCTATTCGGGTTTGCAGTTCTCGGCGATGTACTCGTTCGGCGGCATCGCCGGCAGCACCGGCGCCGCGAATTCGTATTCGGCCGCCGTGTCGTACAGCAACGGGCCGTTCAGCGTCGCGGGCGGCTACTTCCACACGACCAACAGCCCCGCGTCGAACACGCAGCGCACCGGCTGGACCAGCTCATCGGACGGCACGTTCGACGGCCCGGTCAACAGCGGCTATGCGAGCGCGCATTCGATCGGCATCGCGCGCATCGCGGGCCAGTACGTCGCCGGCCCGTTCACGGTCGGCCTCGGCTACAGCAACGCGCAGTACCGCCGCGATGGCAGCTCGGTGTTCGGCTCGAACGAGCACTACAACACGGGGCAAGGCTTCGTGAACTACCAGGCAACGAACGCATTGCTGGTCGGCGTCGGCTACAGCTATACGCGCTCGGGCGGCGACACGTCGGCCACCTATCACCAGGTATCGGCCGGCGCGGACTACACCCTGTCGAAGCGCACCGACGTCTACCTGAGCGCCGCATACCAGCACGCCAGCGGCCAGACCGGCGACGGCCAGGGCGGCTCGATGGCCGCGCAGGCGTCGATCGGTTCGTACGGCTATGCGGGCACGAGCTCGCAGACGATGGTCAACCTCGGCCTGCGGCACCGCTTCTGATGCGAGACGGCCGGCTGCGCGCCGCGCGGCCGGTCGAATCCGCTTTCACCGATACGGCGGCTTCGGCCGCCGTTGCTTTTGAATCGCCCTTCCCTTTTCATCCCGGATATCGACTTCAGCGCGATTTCCATCCGGTTTGATGCAGCACCGATTTCCGCGAGTAAATGACGCGACGCGTCAGTATTCCGGCCCCGCCATTACGCTGGTATTCGCGCGAAAATCCGGCCATTTTTACCGATAATGCGTCGCCGAACCGCGTGATCCGACGCGATAAAAATGCGTGGCGAACGCTTGGGGCAAATGCAAAGGAAAGTTTGACGTGAGCCATTTGCGTGCGCGCTATGGCACACTTCGCGTCTGCGTAATTTCCTTGCACCGGGCGGCCGGTTTCCGCCCCATCCTGCCATGCCGCGTCAGACAACCCGTTCGATCAGCCGAGATACGCTGAAAATCGCCGCGACGATTGCGCTGTCGTGCGCGCTCGCCGGTGTCGCGCGGGCCGATTGCCTCGACGACGCGGCCGCGTTCCAGCACGTGAGCGTCAGCCTGATGCGCGGCATCGCGCAGGTCGAGTCGGGCATGAATCCGAGCGCCGTCAACACCAACACGAACGGCACGGTCGACATCGGCCTGATGCAGATCAACAGCACCTGGCTGCCGACGCTCGCGCGCGAAGGCATCACGCGGGAGAGCCTGTTCGATGCCTGCACGAACGCGTACGTCGGCGCGTGGATCCTGTCGCAGAACATTCGCCAGCTCGGCGCCAACTGGAACGCGATCGGCGCGTACAACTCCGCCTCGCCCGACAAGCGCCTCGCGTATGCGCGCAAGGTCTATGATGCAATCCGGACCATGCCGGATTCGCCGGATACTCCCATGCCCATCCTTCCCCCATCCTTTACGCCGCCGCAACAGGCCCAGGCGTACAACCCGTTCGCGAGCCTGAGCGTGTCCGCCCCGCAGCAGGTCACGCGTCCGCGCACGATTTCGTCGGCTCCGCCGCCTCCGCCGCCGCAGGGCGGCCCCGCCGGCCCGGCCGGCTCGTACAACTTCGGATGGACGGTCACGGGGGCGGACCAGGCGAAGCCGACCCAGGTGTTCGACGACGGCGCGCGGATCTACGTGCAGTTCAGCGACATGAAGCACGTGCCGGCGATCTTCACCGAGACGTCGTCCGGGCGCGTGCTGATGTCGTGGGAGCTGCAGTTTCCGTATGCGGTCCTGACGCGTCCCGCGCAAACGTTGATCTTCCAGCTCGGGCCGTTCGAGGCGCGCGCGCAGCGTAGCGCGGGCAATGGCGCCGGGATGACGGCGCAGGCCGGGACGGGGGGCGCGGCGGCGGCCGCCGGGGCGAAAAAGTCGGCGAATGCGGCGACGAGTACGGCAGCCAATCCGGCGGCGGCAAAACGCACGGCGTCGGCCGATGCGCTGTGGTACGTGAATACGCCTTCGACGTCGGGAACCGCGGCGGCCTCGCCGTCGACCGCGAACATTCCGGCCACGCTGCCGACCGCGATCACGTCGAACACGCCACCGCCCGCGCCGGCCCAGGTGCCCGCTGCAACCGCTCAGCCGTCGCGCGCCAGCGCGGATGCGCTGTGGTACATCTCGAAGTAGCGCACCGCCGATCGCACGCGTCGCGCGGCGATCATTGCGCCACGGTCGGCGGCAGCTTGGGCGCGTTCATGTCGTCCACCCATTGCAGTTCGGCCGTGCCGTTCTTCCTGAAATACACGCGCAAATAGCGCGACGTCGACGATTCCGGCTGCGGAATCGTCACGTCGATCGTCTTGTGTTCCGCCGCGACGCCACGCTCGATCTCGTCCAGCGGTTGCGCGAACACCCACGCGAGCTTCACTGTTTGCCCCGGCGCGACCTTGCAGCCACAGGCGAACCCGCCGCCCCCGCCGAAGGCTTCACCGGCTTCCCGCGCGGACGGATTGCCGAAGCATCCCGACTTGTGTTCATTGTCGAGCCAGAACTCGTGAAGCTTGCGGGTGTACTCGTTATAGCCGGTGACGCAAACGGTGCGACGCGCCGGCGATGCTGCGCCGTCGTGTCGTTCGCATCCGGCCAGCATGCCGAGCACGCCCAGCGCCGCCAGTGTCAGCGCGCGGGCCCCTGCCCTGGTCTGCGTCGACAGCCTCGCAAACGCGGCAATCCCGGACACCGCACGCATGCCGCCCACATTCACGCGCATGCCCGCACGCACGCCGCCACCGGCCACACCGCTCACCCGCGCCGCACCCAGATCACCTTGCCGTCGCGAATGCCGAGATTGCGGCGTTCCTGCCGGTAATCCATCGTGCCCGGCAACGACTTGCCGTCGCGCTCGAGCACGCGCCACAGGCAGCCGTCCAGTTGCGCCGCCGCATCGGCCTCGGTCTTGCCGACCAGCGCGTCGTCCGGCCCCGCGTCCGCCTTGCAGGCCTGCGACGTGCGTGCCGGCTCGCCATTCATCACCATGCCGCCCGCGGTCGCGTTCTTCGTTTTCATGTCCGTGCATCCCGCAAACGTTGCGCCCGCAACCAGCGCCATCATCATCGCGATCGTCTTCTTCATCGGATTCTCCCTGTTGCGCCCGGTGGAACCTGTGCGGCGTTCCCGCCGACCGGGCATTGCATGCATGTTCGGTCCGCGCGCCCGGGCCACGCCGATTCCGCGTGTCCCCAGCCGCGGGTTCGGCCTGCCGCCGAAGCCGCCTGCATGTTACCGCACGCCGCGCGGCGTGACGGCACGTGCAGGCCGGCTGCGCCACACGATGCGTGCCGCGACGATTCGCTCAGAACTTGTAGGTCGCGCCCGCGATGGCGTAGTAGTTGCTGCGCGACTGGACGATCGGGCTGTCGCCGTAGCGGCCGAGCAATCGCGTCACACCGCCGGTCGCGAGCACCGACCAGTGCTGCGAGAGCGTCCAGTTCCACGCGAGCGCCATCGACGCGCTGTCGATCCCGCCGCGCGTCGAATACGGCCGGAACCGGCTCGTCATCGACTGCGCATCGGTCACGCCGTAGTACGTCTGCGTGTAGCGCCCCGAGCCCGCATGCACGGTGCCCGTCACGATGATCTCGTGCTGCGCGGTCTTGAACACCGGCACCGCAAGGTCCATGTGCCCCGACACGCCGCGCGACGTGTGCGTCACGGGTGAGTCGATCGTGACGCTCAGTTCCGCCGCGTTGAACAGCGTCACGCCCGCGCGCACGCCGACCAGCACCGAGCCCGGAACCCGGCCCATGCCCTTTAGGTAGTCGGAGCCAGGCAAGTCTAGGCGGTTCTCGTCGGCGCGACCCGGGTCGTAGCTCACCGCCGCCGACACGAACGCGCCGTGCGGCAGGTCCAGCCGGTAACCGGCGCCCTGGGTGCTGTCGATGAAGAAGCCATTGCCGAACTTCGCGGAAAACCCCGGCGCAACGACGCCGCGAGACTGGTTGCTGCCCGGGTAGCGCGGCGCGATACCGCCACCCAGCGACAGCGAATACTGGTTTTCCGCGTGGGCGGCGGCGGCAAGGGTCAGGCCGGCGAGCGGCATGCAATAGCGGTAGCGGCGGAGTATTGGGCGCACAATATTGAGATAAAAGTGACGGAGCCCGCAGTCTAGGTGTCGCCTCGCGCCGCGACTGTCCTGAATATTCGGGGAATCTGTGCTCAATTGTGTTCGATTGTTCGAGATTGTCGCCCCGCTCCCCCGGCCTTCGATGCGCCGGATAGAATTCGCGTGCCGCGCCGCGCACCGGCCTGCCCGGATGTGAAACGGCGCGTGCATATTGACGAGACCATGAACGAAGACCCGCTCAAATACCGCGTACTGCTGATCGAGGACGACGACCGCCTGGCGCAGCTCGTCCGCGAATACCTCGACGGTTATGAATTCACGGTGACGGTCGTCCGGCGCGGCGACCTCGCTGTCGCCGCGGTGCGCGAGCACCAGCCGGCCCTCGTGATACTCGACCTGATGCTGCCGAACCTCGACGGCATGGAAGTCTGCCGGCGCATCCGCGCGTTCACCAACGTCCCGGTGCTGATCCTGACCGCGCGCCTGGATGTCTACGACCAGGTCGCGGGCCTCGAGACGGGCGCCGACGACTACGTGACGAAGCCGATCGAACCGCGCGTGCTGGTCGCCCGCGCCCGCGCGCTGCTGCGCCGCGCGCAGCCGGCCGTCGCGGAAGCGCCGGTGGCCGCGCCCGAAGCGCTCGTGTTCGGCGAACTGGCGATCTCGCCGCCGAACCGCACCGTCACGTGGCGCGGCGAGCCGGTCGACCTGAAGACCGCCGAATTCAACCTGCTGCTGATCCTCGCGCGCGCGGCCGGCACCGTGCTGAGCCGCGACGACATCCTGAAGCAGCTGCGCGGGATCGAGTTCGACGGACTCGACCGCTCGGTCGATTCCGGCATCTCGAAGCTGCGCCGCCGCTTCGAGGATGCGTCGTCGGAGCCGCACAAGATCAAGACGATCTGGGGCCGCGGCTACCTGTTCAGCCCTTCCGCGTGGGACGAATAAATGCTCCGCCCATTGATTCGGCTGTACCTCGTCGTGATCCTGTTCGTCGCGGCGTCGATCATCTTCATCCAGCTGTCGTTCGACCGGATCTTCTACGATCGCAGCGCGCAGGCGGAGCGCGACGCGTTGACGACCTACGCGTTCGTGCTCAACGACTACCTCGAACGCCATCCGGGCGAGCAGCGCAAGGTGGCGCTGCGCGAGCTCGCGAAGCACGGCAACGAACGGTTCGACTTCATGCCGATGGCCACCGCCCGCGCACAGTTGAGCGGCGAGCCGCTGCGCGATCTCGACGCCGGCCTGATCGCGATCAGCTACGACGCCAAGGATTACTACATGCCGCTCGCGGATGGTTCGGTGCTGCATGCGCGGCCGATCGAAGCATTCAGCCTCGACATCAGGATCTATGCGTACATGCTGCTCGCGCTCAGCACGCTGTTCGCGGTGGTGCTGTGGATTCACTATCACTGGCGCGACCTGCGCAGGCTGCAGGAAGCCGCCCGCGCATTCGGCGCCGGTACGCTGTCGACGCGCGTGAAGCTGTCCGGCAAGTCGAACATCTACGAGCTGTCGCAGCAGTTCAACGACATGGCCGAGCGCATCGAGGCGTCGATCAAGCAGCAGCGCGAAATGATGCACGGCATCTCGCACGAACTGAAGACGCCGCTCGCGCGGCTCGAATTCGGGCTCGCGCTGCTCGCCGAGCCTGACGAAACGGCCCGGATGCGCGAACGCCGCGACGCGCTGCGGCGCGACGTGCGCGAGCTCGACGAGCTCGTCACCGAGCTGCTGACGATCGGCCGGCTCGAACAGGGCGCAAGCCAGCTCGCGCCGATGGAAGTCGTCGTCGACGCGCTGCTCGACAGCGTCGCCGGCAACGTCGCGAACGACATCGTCGATCGCGGCATCACGCTCGACGTGTCGGCCCTCGACGCGCCCGCGACCCACGTATGCGACCCGAAGCTGGTCGCCCGCGCATTGCTGAACCTGATCCGCAACGGCGCACGTTACGCCTCGCGCACGGTGCTGCTCGCCGCCGAGCGCAACGCGTCCGGCGCGCTCGTGTTGAGCGTCGACGACGATGGCCCCGGCATTCCGGCCGCCGAACGCGCCCGCGTGTTCGAACCGTTCCAGCGGCTCGACTCCAGCCGCGACCGGCAGACCGGCGGCTTCGGGCTCGGGCTCGCGATCGTGCGGCGCGTCGCGCAGGTGCATGGCGGTGACGTGCGGCTCGAGGATTCACCGCTCGGCGGCGCACGCTTCGTGATCACGCTGCCCGCGCTGTCGCTGCCGGACAACCTGTTCGACTTGCCGGCTACCCTCGCGCATGCCGACGCGTTCGGCGCCAGCACCGGCATGGCCCTCCCGCGGCAATGAAGCGCGCGGCAGGCGGCGCCCCGGCCGCCCTCGCCTGACCTGCGCGCCGCTCAGCGGCGGCGCAGCAGCGCGACGAAGAACAGGCTGCCGAACATCGCGGTCACGATCCCGATCGGCAGATCCTCCGGCGCCGCGAGCGTGCGGGCGGCCACATCGGCCCAGACGAGCAGGATCGCGCCCGTCAGCGCGGCCACCGGCAGCAGCCTGCCATGCTCGGCGCCGACGACGCGACGGCACAGATGCGGCGTCACGAGCCCGACGAAGCCGATCGCCCCGCTCACCGCCACCATCGCGCCCGTCGCGAACGACGCGACGACGAACACCTCGCGCCGCAGCCGCGCGCTCGGCACGCCGAGCGCAGCCGCGGCAACATCGCCCGACATCAGCGCATTCAGTTCGCGCCGGCGCGCGTACAACGCGCCGCCGGCGAGCGCCGCGCACACGGCCGGCACCGGCAGCAGGTCCCAGCGCGCCAGCCCGACGCCGCCGAGCATCCAGAACAGCACGGAGGACGCGGCGCGCTGGTCGCCGAGATACAGCAGCAGGTTGCCGAACGCGGCCATCATGAACGACACCGATACCCCCGCGAGCAGCAGCCGGTCCGATTCGAGCCGGCCGCGCCGGTAAGCGAGCGCGACGACGCAGGCGGTCGCCGCGAGCGCGCCCGCGAACGCGGCAGCCGACAGCGTGAACGGGCCGAATGCCGCACCGGCCATCACGGTGACCGCGACGGCACCGAGCATCGCCCCCGCGCTCACGCCGAGCAGGTGCGGATCGGCCAGGCGGTTCGCGGTCGCGGCCTGCAGCGCCACGCCGACCGCCGCCAGCGTCGCGCCGACGAGCGCGGCCAGCAGCGCGCGCGGCATCCGGATCAGCCAGACGATGCTGTCGTCGCCCGCCCCCGCCGCAACCGCGCCGGCGTCGCCGAACGCCGACACGATATGCGTGGCGACGATCCGCACCGCCGCCGGCATCGCGATCGGCGCCGGCCCGAACGCGGCCGACGCGACGATCGACACGATCAGCAGCAGCGCCAGCGCCGGCAGCACCACGCGCATGGCGGGCCGCGCTGCACGCGCGTGCATGCTCATCGCGCCGGCCCGGCGAACGCGGCCGGATACAGCGCGCGCGCCAGCGTCTCGACGGCTGCGACGTTCTCGGGGCCCGGCGTCGCCGCATCGTACGGAATCACGATGAAGCGCCGGTCGCGGATCGCGGCCACGCGTGCGAGCGACGGCTGGCTCAGCAGGAACTGCTGCTTCTGCGCGGCCGTCACGGCCGAATAGTCGACGATCACGATCACCTGCGGATCGCGCGCGACCACGCTTTCCCAGCTCACCTGCGTCCAGCTGCGCGGCAGGTCGGCCATCACGTTGCGCGCGCCGGCCGCCGCCAGCAGCGCGGTCGGCATCGCGAGCCCGCCGGCCGTCATCGGCTTGTCGGTGCCGCTGTCGTAGACGAACACGCGCAGCGGCTCCGGATGCCCGATCGTGCGCGACACCGCCGCGAGACGCGTGCGCATCGACGCGACGACCTGCGCGGCGCGCGCGTCGACGCCGAAGATTCGCCCGAGATTGTTCAGGTCGCGGAACACGTCGTCGAACGACGCGGCCGCCTGCTTCATCACGTGCGAACACGATTCGGTCAGCTCGTACGCACGGATGCCGAACGGCGCGAGCGTCGCGGGCGTCACCGGGCCGCCGACATGCATCCCGTAGTTCCAGCCCGCGAGATAGAAGTCGGCGCGCGCGGCCGCCAGCACCTCGAGCGACGGATACTGGCTCGCCAGTTCGGGCACGCCGCGCAGCGCATCGCGCACGCGCGCGGTGCCCGTCTTCCAGCCGCCGATCCCGGTGTAGCCGACGAGCCGGTCCTTCAGGCCGAGCACGAGCATCATCTCGGTCAGGTTGACGTCGTTGCTCACCGCACGCGTCGGCGCGCGCTCGAACGTCACGTCGCGATCGCAACTGCGCACGGTGACGGGATAGGCGCCCGCCTGGGCGGCCGCGCAGCCGAGCACGGTCGCGGCAAGCAGCCGGCGAAATACAGGCGACAAAGCAGAGGACAAGACAGGAAACGGCATGGCGGTCATTCCGGATGAAGCGGCGTGATGCGCGGCCGGCCCGTGACGGGATGGCGATCGACGAGCGCGGCGACGCCGAACACGTCGCGCAGCAACGCTTCGGTCAGCACGTCGGCCGGCACGCCCGACGCGACGACCCTGCCGTGCGCGAGCACGTGGAGCCGGTCGCAATACGCGGCCGCGAGATTGAGGTCGTGAATCGTGGCGAGCGTCGCGATGCCGAGGCGCCGCACGCGCGCGAGCAGTTCGAGCTGATGGCGCAGGTCGAGGTGGTTGGTCGGTTCGTCGAGCAGCAGCAGTTCGGGCTGCTGAGCGAGTGCGCGTGCCAGCAGCGCGCGCTGCTTCTCGCCGCCCGACAGCGACGCGAAGCGCTGCGCACGGCGCTCGACGAGGCCGACGTCGTGCAGCGCGGATTCGACGATCCGGCGATCGTCCGCCGTCTCCGCATCGAACGGCCGCTGGTGCGGCGTGCGCCCCATGCCGACCAGTTCGTCGACGGTCAGCCCGAAATCGTCCGGCGTCTCCTGCTGCAGCACCGCGATGCGCTGCGCAACCGCGCGCGGCCGCATGCGCCACACGTCCTGTGCATCGAGCGCGACACGGCCGGCATCGGGCCGCGCGTAACGGAACACGCAGCGCAGCAGGCTCGTCTTGCCGCTGCCATTCGGGCCGACCAGCCCGACGAACTCGCCGTCGGCCACGCTCAGCGTCACCGAATCGAGCACGGTGATCGCGCCGCCGGGAGACCAGCTCACGCGTTCGATGTCGAGCATGTGCGTCACGGGAGGTGCGCCGTGCCGCATCAGAAGCGCATCGTCGCGACGAGCTCCGCCGAGCGCGACGGGCCGAGCAGCCATTGCTCGCCGGCGTTCGACGTCGTCACCGCATACGTGCGGTTCGCGAGGTTGCGCAAGGTCAGCGCCAGCTCGGTGCGGGCCGTCGGCTGCCAGCGCAGCGACGCGTCGAACACCGTGTACGACGGCACCTGCACGCGGTTCGCGTCGTCGCCGTAGGTCGCGCCGACGTAGCGCACGCCCGCGTTCGCCTGCCAACGCTCGGCAAACGCCCAGCCGAGCCAGAGGTTCATCGTCTGCTGCGGCACGTTGGCCGGTGCATTGCCGGCACGCGACACCGTCGCGCTGCCGACCTTCTGGTTGAACGCGTCATAGCGCGCGCGCAGCAGCGCGACGTTCGCATCGACCGTCCAGCCGTGCGGCAGCCGCGCGCCGCCCGTCAGCTCGATGCCGCGCGACGATTGCCGGCCGACCTGCTGACGCAGCGCGGGATTGAACGGATCGGTGCTGAGCAGGTTGCGCTTCGTGATGTCGTACACGGCGACCGTCCAGTATGCGCGGCCGTCGAGCAGCGTCTGCTTGACGCCGGCTTCCCACTGCTCGCCGGTCGCGAGCCGGTAGCTCGCCTGCGACGCGGACAGCGTCACGAGCGAGCCGAGGCCCTCCGCGCCCGTCGTGTACTGCGCATATGCGCTGAGCGTCGGCGCGACTTCGAACACGAAGCCGGTGCGCCAGCCGACGTTCGCGAAACGCTTGTCGAAGCCCGCGCCGGTCGCGGCCTGCTCGCGGTTGAACGCGATGTGGTCGTAGCGCAGCCCGCTCACCCACGCGAGCCGCGGCAGCAGTTCGAGCCGGTTCTCGGCGAACACCGCGGCCTGCCGCGCGCGCGTGCTGAACTGCGGCACCGTCGGGTCGGGGCTCGTGAACACGCCGGGGTCGAAGCCGTGCGCGGGCACCGTCGACTCGCCGCCGTACGGCGAATTGTTGGTGCCGCTGAACGTGATCTGGCTGAATTCCGTGCCGACGACGAAGCGGTTCGCGCGGCCGAACAGCGTGCCGTCGAAGCGTGCGCTCAGCCGATCGCCGATCTGCCGCTGGTGGTGGCCGATGTCGAGATAGTCGCCGCGCGTGACGCGCCCCGTCGCGGCATCGAGCGCATACGATTCGGCGTTGCGCCAGTGGCGATTCGACGTCAGGTAGTAGAGCTGGTTGTCGATCGTCACGCCGGCTGTCGGCCGGTAGGTCGCCGACAAGCGCGTCCACTGGTCGTAATAGGAAATCGACGCGTCGGCGACGTTGTAGTTGCGCTTGCGCAGCGACGGATCGAGCACGCCGTTCGGCGCCGGCACGCCATAGTAGGTCGCCGGCATCTGGCGGCCGTAGTCGAAGTCGAGCGTCAGCGTGAGCGTCGGGCTCACGTCGAACTTCAGCGCGCCGCCGACGGCCGTCGTATGCGTATCGGCCCGCTCGGCGAGACCGTTCGCGCGCGCATCGCTTGCATGGAAGCGATACGACAGCTTCGGGCCGAGCGCGCCCGTCGTATCGAACGCGGCGCGCTTCGCACCATCCAGGCCGACCCCGACCTGCAGCGTCGTCTCGCGCGTGCGCTGCGGCCGCTTCGGCACCACGTTCACGACACCACCGATCGCCCCTTCGCCGTACAGCACCGACGCCGGGCCGCGCAGCACCTCGATGCGCTCGACCGACCACGTATCGAACGGGAACGTGATCGTGCCGGCGGCCGGCATCAGCCGCACGCCGTCGAGCAGCGTCATCACCGATTCCTGCCCGCTGAAACCGCGCACGCTCAATGCGGTGCCGCCGGTGCCGGGCGCCATCGCGCTGGAGAAACCCGCGGTGCGCGTCACCGCGTCGAGCACCGTGCGATCGCCGCGCGCGTCGATCGTGTCGGCCGTGACCGTCTCGACGCTCGCGGGCGTGTCGAGGCTCGCGAGCCCGAGCCGCGAGCCGGTTTCGAGCGGTTGCGTCAGCGGGTCGGCCGGTGCGGATGGCGCGCTGACGTTGATCGCCGGCAGCGCATGCCGTTCGTCCGGTGCGGGTGCGGCCGCTTCGGCAGCCAACGCGCCGGAGGTCGCCATCGCGCAGCCCAGCAGGGTCGTGCAGCCGCGGGCCGCGCGAACACGCCAGGCGTCGCCGTTCCGGCGCGACGCGGCGTGGTGCCGCTCCCCGCGCGCCGGGGTGTGTCTGGTTTTCGTCACGTCGTATCGATCTTCGGAGGGTGGCGTCGCACGCGGCCGTGCCAGGCAGCCCGTCGGTGGCGCAAACCTCAGATGATACAATATATCAATTTGATTCGTCAGGATTTCGTCAGGTTGTCCCGGCCGGGTGCGTGGCCGGGGCCGTACGCCGCGCCTACAGCGGAAAACTGAACTGCACCCACAGCTTGTCGCCCTGCGGCCGGTTGCGCACCGCGAACTCGTGCTGGTATTTCACGACCACGCCCGACGCCGGCCCCCACATGACACGCAGCTGCGGACCGATCGCGACCGATTGCCCGCGAAAGCCGTCCGACGCGACCTTGACGCCGGCCTGCGATCAACGGCCGACTTCCTTCCATTTGCGCGCGAGGCCGAGGCGTTCGACGCGCTCGATCAGGAACTCGGTGAACACGCGGATCTTCGCCGGCTGGTGACGGCGGCTCTGGTACGCGATGTTGACGGTGAGCGCCGGCAGTTGCCAGTCGGTGAGCACCGGCACCAGCTTCCCCGCGACGATGTCGTCGTGAATGATGTAGAGCGGCTGGATCAGGATGCCGAGCCCGGCAAGTGCCGCGGCGCGAATCACCTGCCCTTCGTTCGCATCGAGCACGCTCTTGATCGTGACCGACTGCTTCTTCGCGCCGTGGCGGAAATGCAGGACGTACGGATCGTTCGCGAGGTTGTACACCAGCAGCCGTTGGTCGCACAGCGCATCGGGCGTCGCCGGCGCACCGTGCTTTGCCAGATACCCGGGCGACGCGGCCAGCACGCGCCGCGTCTCGGCGAGCTTGCGCACGGTGATGCCCGAATCCGCTTCATGCTCGCGCGTGCGGATCGCCACGTCGATGCCGGCCTCGATGAAATCCGGATAGCGGTTCGCCGCGACGATCTGCACGTTCAGGTTCGGGTAGCGCCGATGGAACTCGGGCAACGCGGGCGCGATATAGATCGATGCGAACGATACCGACGCCGTCACGCGCAGCGTGCCGGCCGGATTGACGCTCGCTTCGTTGACCGCCGCATCGGCCTCCGACAGTTCCATCAGGATCGCGACACAACGCCGGTGGTATTCATGCCCGGCGTCGGTCAGCCACAGGCGCCGCGTGGTGCGCTCGACGAGCCGCGCCCCCAGCCGCTCCTCCAGCGCGTTCAGGCAGCGGCTCGCCGCCGCGCTCGACATCCCGAGCCGCTCGGCGGCCTTCGACAGGCTGCCCAGCTCGGCGACCTGCACGAAAAATTCGATTTGCGTCCACTTGTCCATGCGTTCGATTCTTCCACCTGGCGGAGAACAAAACTCCTCCAAACCCTCTTTTTTACGATCCGGGGAGGAATTAATGTTACGTCAACGCGCTATCCAACGACATCAGGAGACACCCCCTATGCGCAATCTCAACGAAGACACCATCACACAGGCCGTGATCGCGTCGCTGGGCGGCTGTCGCGACGAGCGGTTGCGCACGGTGATGACCAGCCTCGTCCAGCACCTGCACTCGTTTGCACGGGAGACGAAGCTCACCGAGGCCGAATGGCAAGCCGCGATCGGCTTCCTGACGGCCGTGGGCCACATCACCGACGACACGCGCCAGGAGTTCATCCTGCTGTCCGACGTGCTCGGGCTGTCGACCCTCGTCACCGCGCAGAATCACGCGAAGCCGGCCGGCTGCACGGAGGCGACCGTATTCGGTCCGTTCTACGTCGAAGGCAGCCGCGATTTCGGCATGTTCGACGACATCGCGAACGGCGCCTGCGGCGAGCCCTGCTTCGTGTCGGGCCATGTGCGCGGCATCGACGGCATGCCGATCGCGCACGCGTCGCTGGAAGTCTGGCAAGCCGACGAGGACGGGCACTACGACGTGCAGCTTCCGGCCGACGACGGCTCGGTCACGCACCGCGCGCGCGGCCGGCTGCGTACCGGTGCCGACGGCCGTTACGCATTCCGCTCGATCCTCGCCGAGCCGTATCCGATTCCGCACGACGGCCCCGTCGGCGCGATGCTCGACGCGCTCGGCCGTCATCCGTGGCGCCCCGCGCACCTGCACTTCATGATCGAGGCGCGCAGCTACGAAACGCTGATCACGCACGTGTTCCGCGACGGCGACCGCTATCTCGACTCCGATGCGGTGTTCGGCGTACGGTCGACGCTCGTCGCCGACTGGGTCCGGCACGCGCCCGGCAGCGCGCCGGACGGCTCGCGCATGGACACGCCGTTCTACACGCTCGATTACGACTTCGTGCTCAATCCCGCGGAGCGCGCCGCATGATCCGCCACGTCGTGATGTGGAACGTCGCCGGCGCCACCGAGCCCGAGCGCGCGGTGGCACGCACCACCGTCAAGACCGCCTTCGAAAGCCTGCGCGGCCGGATTCCGGGCATGACGCACCTCGAAGTCGGTGCGGATTTCAGCGCGGCCGACTACGCGTGCGACCTGATTCTCGTCGCCGACTTCGAGTCGCGCGAAGCACTCGACAGATACGCGACGCATCCCGAACACACACGCGTACGCGACGCACTGACGGGCCTGCGCATCGCGCGCCATCAGGTCGACTACGCAACGGAGTGACGACGACATGAACTTCATCTACCAGGCCCGCCCCGCCCGCGTGATCTTCGGCGCAGGCAGCCTCGAGCATCTCGAACGCGAAGTGCTGGAACTGGGCGCGCAACGCGCGATCGTGCTCTGCACGCCGGAACAGCGCGATCTCGCACAACGCATCGTCGAGCGGCTCGGCGCGCGCGCGGCCGGGCTGTACGATCGCGCGACGATGCACGTACCGATCGAGATTGCCCGCGATGCGCAGACGTTCGCCAGGTCGTGCGATGCCGACTGCGCGATCGCGATCGGCGGCGGTTCGACGATCGGCCTCGGCAAGGCGATCGCGCTCGAAAGCAGCCTGCCGATCCTCGCGATACCGACGACGTACGCCGGCAGCGAGATGACGCCGATCTACGGCCTGACCGAAGGCGGCCTCAAACGCACGGGCTCCGACGCTCGCGTGTTGCCGAAGACGGTGATCTACGATCCCGCCCTCACCGTCACGCTGCCCGTCGAGCTGTCCGTGACGAGCGGCCTCAATGCGATCGCGCACGCGGCGGAAGGCCTCTACGCGAACAACGCGAATCCGGTGATGAGCCTCGTGGCCGAAGAAGGCATTCGCGCGCTCGCGCGCGGCCTGCCCGGCGTGCGGCGCGACCCCGCCGATCTCGACGCGCGCAGCGACGCGCTCTACGGCGCGTGGCTGTGCGGCATGGTGCTCGGCAACGTCGGCATGGCGCTGCACCACAAGCTCTGTCACACGCTCGGCGGCAGCTTCAACCTGCCGCACGCGCCGACCCACACGGTCGTCCTGCCGCATGCGCTCGCGTACAACGCCGCGCACGCGCCGGAAGCAATGCAGCGGATCGCCCGCGCGATCGGCACGAACGACGCCGCACGCGGCCTCTACGCGCTGGCGCTCGACAACGGCGCGCCGGTCGCGCTGAAGGCGATCGGGATGCAGGAAGCCGACCTCGATCGCGCCGCCGACCTCGCGGCCGCCAATCCGTACTGGAACCCGCGCCCGATCGAACGCGACGGCCTGCGCGCGCTGCTGCAGGACGCGTTCGACGGCAACCTGCCCGGTACGACCGCGCGCTGAATCGAACACTGTGACGTCGCCATCGTCGGCTACGGCCCGACCGGCCTCGTCGCCGCATCGATGCTGGGCTGCCCCCGCCATCGCGTGACCGTCCTCGAACGCTGGCCGACGCCCTATGCGGCGTCGACCGTGCGGACGGTCGACGCCACGCGCGGCATTACGGCTTCGCGCCGCCGTTCTCCACCACGCCGTCGATTTCCGCGCGCGTGAAGCCGTACTTCGCCATCCGCTCGCGATGATCGGCCGAGCCGAGATACTCGCGCAGCTTCGCGTTCACCGCCTGCACGAGCGGGCCGCTGTTCTGGCCGAACGAAAACCCGCCGACGGGCACGGTCGCACCCGCATCACGCTCGTGCGACACAGACTCCAGCCGCGCGTCCGTGTCGGC
Organism: Burkholderia sp. AU6039; assembly: GCF_002223365.1. Classification (NCBI taxonomy): domain Bacteria; kingdom Pseudomonadati; phylum Pseudomonadota; class Betaproteobacteria; order Burkholderiales; family Burkholderiaceae; genus Burkholderia; species Burkholderia sp. AU6039. The sequence goes on along the minus strand of NZ_NKFK01000003.1, from coordinate 935,898 downwards.
GACCGCGCGTGCCCCGATCGCCGTGCTCGCGAACGCGTCGACCTGCCCCGTAAGCACCGCAGCCACTGCATCGGGTTGATCCTTGAAGATGACGATCTGGCCGTCGCTAACGCCGGCCGCCCTGGCCGAATCGATCTGCACCTGGTCGGTCACGCACGCGAGCCGCGCATCGCTGCGAGCCGCGATGGCCGCGTAGCTCGTCAATCGCTTCGGATTGCCGGCCAGCAGCACGAAGCCATCGCCGATCGCCCACACCGGCACGCTGAACGTCACGTACCGTGCCCGTTCGGCCGTCACGAAGATCGGCACGTTCATGTCCCAGCGCCCGGCCTGCACACCCGGCAGCAGCGCCTCGAACGACGTCGGGTGATATTCGATTTCGGTCACACCGATCGCGCGCAGCACCACCTCGGCCAACTCGATGTCCGCGCCGGTCACGGTACCGTCTGCTGCCGTCCAGTAGAACGGCGGCTCCTCGATGTACGCAATCCTAACCTTCATGGTGTCACTCCTGACGTTCAATGATATTCGTCGTGCCCGGACGCCGGGCACCCGATTCATGCAGCCGCTGCATCCATCGCCCGGGACAGCGCCATCAACGCAGGCGGCAGCCGCTCCAGCGGAAGGTAACCGAACCCCAGCCTGAACACGCGGCTGCTTTCGCCGAACCACGTCCCGGATGCGAGCTGCACGTCGTGATCCGGCAACTGCTGCCAGAAGCGCGCCACGGCCTGCTCGTCGAAAGCATCCTGGCGCAACCGCACGCAGCATAGTGCGCCCGCATCGGGCCGCACCCACTCGACCCGCGCACGTTCACGTTCGCACCAGCCCGACACGATATCGCGCGCGTCCGCAAGCAGCCGGCGCCGAGGCGCAAGCACGTGTTCACGGTGACGCAACACGGTCGCCGCCAGCGTCTCGTCGAGCACCGAACCCGAGATCACGGTATTCAGCTTTGCGACGAGCAGACGCGCCCGAAGCGCCGCGTCGGCCACCGTGAGCCACCCGGTCCGCAGACCGGGTGCGCCCAGCGCTTTCGACACCGACGAACCCGTGACGATGCACGGATCGACCGCCGCGAAACTGGCCGCCACGGCAGCATCGCCATAGCATGCTTCGCGATAGGTCTCGTCGACGAACAGTATCGCGTCCGGACACCGTCGCGACATCAACGCAAGCAATGCATCGATCTCGGCGCGCGATGCCTGCACGCCGCCGGGGTTCTGCGGCGATGCGATGCTGACCAGCCGCGTCTTCGACGACAGCCGCGCGTCGAACTGCGCAAGGTCCAGCCGGTAGCCGTTCTCGAACGATAGCCGCACTTCTCGCACCGTCGCGCCGGCGCCGACCAGGCAGTCGCGACTCGGCGGAAAGCACGGCGTCGCGAGCACGGCCTCGTCGCCGGGGCGGCACACTTCATAGGCCAGCAGAAACAGCCCGAGCGCGGTGCCTTGCGTCGTCACGATCTGCTCGGCGGGCACTTCGCAGGAATCGGCAATCGCGTCGCGCAGCACGGCGGCACCCGCCGACTGGCTGTAGCCGAGCTTCAGGTTGCGGACCGCGTCGACGCCGGCCAGATCCAGCAGCTCGCCGACCGTCAGGTCCTGCGACGTGCTCTCCGCCAGGTTGAACGTCCGGTTCACGTCGAGCAGCGAGATGATTTCGTTGTACGGAAACCGTCCGCGCCACTCGCCGGAATGCGCTTGTGTCGTCTGCATGGGCAAGCCTCGCAATGGTCGATCGATGGATCGAATCAACGCCATCGTAGCGCCCGCACAAAAACCATAACAGCCACAATTTTCCGCCGATTGGACCGACACAATTCTGCGTGGCAAGATCGCGCCGAACGGTCGATAATCGGGCACTCCCCTGCCGCCGATACCCCATGGAAACGCAGACGTCATTCCGCTACAGGCAACTGGCCGATCTCATCGTCGGCATGATCGAGAACGGTACGCTGGCGCCGGGCACCCGGCTGCCGTCCGTGCGTGCCGTCAGCGAGCAGCAGCGCATCAGCGTGTCCACCGCGCTGCAGGCGTACCGCCTGCTCGAAGATCGCGGCGTGCTCGTCTCGCGGCCGCAGTCGGGCTTCTATGTCACGGCCGCGCGCGGCGGCACGCTGGCATTGCCGAGCGCGTCGCGCTCGCGCGCGAAAGCATCGACGGTGTCGATCAGCGGCGCGGTCGCCGCGATGCTCGAACATGCGGCCAATTCGGCGCTCGTGCCGCTCGGATGCGCGGTGCCCGATCCGGCGCTGCTGCAATCGAAGCGGCTCGACCTGGCCCTCGCCCGCGCCGCGCGCCAGCACGGCACGCGCTACAACGTGTATTGCGCGCCCTACGGCGAGCCGGCGCTGCGCCGCGAAATCGCGCGGCGGGCCATGCGCTTCGGGCATCCGCTGTCCGCCGACGACATCCTCGTCACGAACGGCTGCACCGAAGCGTTGACGCTCGCGCTGAATGCCGTGGCAACGCGTGGCGATACGATCGCGGTGGAATCGCCGACCTACTTCGGTCTGCTTCACACGCTGGAGGCGCTGGGATTGAAGGCGCTGGAGTTGCCGACCGACCCGCTGCGCGGCGTCGACGTCGGCCTGCTCGCGCAGCGGCTCGAATCGGAATCGATCGCCGCCTGCGTGCTGTCGTCGAGCTTCGGCAATCCGCTCGGCTCCGCGATGAGCGAGGACGACAAGCGGGCGCTGCTCGCGCTGCTTACGCGCCACCGGGTGCCGCTGATCGAAGACGACGTCTACGGCGACATCCACTTCGGCCGGGATCGGCCGCGGCCGTTCAGCGCACTCGACAGTGATGCCGATACGATCTACTGCAGTTCGTTCTCGAAGAGTCTCGCCCCGGGATACCGGATCGGCTGGATCGCGGCGGGCGCGCGCACTCAGCAGGTGATGGAACGCAAGCTCGCGCTCAGCCTGTGCGGCCCCGTGTTGCTGCAGGTCGCGCTGGCCGACTTCCTTGCGAGCGGCGCATACGACGCGCATTTGCGCCGCGTCCGGCGCGTGTTCGAGGACAACCTGGCGCGGATGACGCGCACGATCGAGGCCAGCTTTCCGGCCGGCACGAAAGTGAGCCGGCCAGCCGGTGGTTTCGTGCTCTGGCTCGAACTGCCGAAGCGATTCGATTCACGCGCGCTGTTCGATGCCGCGCTCGAACAGGGTATTTGCTTCGCGCCGGGTGACATCTTCTCGGCCAGCCGGCGCTTTCGCCATTGCCTGCGCCTGAGCGCGGGGCACGTGTGGAACGAACACATCGAGGACGGCGTCCGCTGCCTGGGCCGGCTCGCGCAGGCACAACTCGCGCGCTAAGCGCGCGGCGGCCACTGCGCCGCAATCGCCCCGCTCAACCGCCGAGCTTGAACGACGGCAACTGCTGCGCGAGCCGCGCGCCCATTTCGGCACCGAGTGCCTGCAGCGCATTGAACGGCCGGATCATGACCTCGAACTCGACGATCCGCCCTTCGTCGTCGAAGCGGATCATGTCGATCCCCTTCAGCGCCTTGTCGCCGATGGCCGCACTGAACTCCAGCACCACGCTCTTGCCGTCGTCGGTGACGAACTGGCGGTGATAGGTGAAATCCTCGAGGATCGTGATCACCGTGCGCAGCGCCAGCAATAGCGCGGGCGCCGGCCCGTACGGCTTGAACGCCATCGGCGAGCGGAACACGGCGTCCGGATGGACGATCGACTCCAGTGCGCCGAAATCCTTGCGTTCGACCATCGCGTGCCACGTGTCGAGCGATTGCGCGACAGCGGGTTGAAGATGCAGCGGTGCGTTCGTCATCGAAGACTCCTGTATCGTCGGGCGGAAAAGAAACGTATCGGTCTCAAAGGGTCGCGGCCAGCGTCGTGCCCTGGTGAATCGCGCGCTTCGCGTCGAGCTCGGCCGCTTCGTACGCGCCGCCGATCACGTGCACCTTGCGCCCGGCGGCCTCCAGTTGCTCCGCCAGTTCGCGCAACGGCTCCTGCCCCGCGCAGATCACGACGTTGTCCACCGGCAGCGTCTGCTCGACGCCATCGATCGTCACGTGCAATCCTTCGTCGTCGATACGCCGGTAGGTCACCGCCGACGACATCCCGACCCCGCGCGCCTTCAGCGCCGTACGGTGGATCCATCCGGTGGTCTTGCCGAGCCCGTCGCCGACCTTCGACGCCTTGCGCTGCAGCAGATGAATTTGCCGCGCCGCCGGCTCGGGGTGCGCACGACGCAGGCCGCCCGCGTTCGCATACGACGGGTCGACACCCCACTCGGCGAAAAAGCGGTCCGCGTCGACGTGCCCGGCGCCCGCACGATGCACGAGATATTCCGCGACGTCGAAGCCGATCCCGCCGGCGCCGACGATCGCAACGCTGCGTCCTACCGCCTTGCCGTCGCGCAGCACGTCGAGATAGCCGAGCGCCTTGGCGTGCCCGACACCGTCGATCGGCGGCGTGCGCGGCACGATGCCCGTCGCGATCACCACTTCGTCGAATTCGTGTTGCAGCAGCAGCTCGGCGGTCGCGCGCGTATTGAGGTGGAGCGTCACGCCGCGCAGTTCGATCTGCCGACGGAAATAGCGCAGCGTCTCGTTGAACTCCTCCTTGCCGGGCACCTTCTTCGCTATGTTGAACTGGCCGCCGATCTCGGCGCCGGCTTCGTACAGCGTCACCGCATGGCCGCGCTCGGCCGCGGTGACCGCGAAGCCGAGGCCTGCGGGCCCGGCGCCGACCACGGCGATCCGCTTGCGCTGCTGCGCGGGGCGAATCACGAGCTCGGTTTCATGGCACGCACGCGGATTCACGAGGCACGACGTGATCCTGCCGCTGAACGTATGGTCGAGGCAGGCCTGGTTGCAGCCGATGCACGTGTTGATTTCGTCCGCGCGCCCTTCCCGTGCCTTGCGCACGAACTCGGCATCGGCGAGAAACGGCCGCGCCATCGACACCATGTCGCAATAGCCGTCGGCCAGCAGTTGCTCGGCGACGTCCGGCGTGTTGATCCGGTTGGTCGCGACGAGCGGGATGCCAACCTTGCCCATCAACTGCCGCGTGACCCACGCGTACGCGGCGCGCGGCACCTTCGTCGCGATGGTCGGAATGCGCGCCTCGTGCCAGCCGATGCCCGTATTGATGATCGTCGCACCGGCCGCTTCGATCGCCTGCGCGAGCCGGATCACTTCGTCGAGCGTCGAGCCGCCTTCGACGAGATCGAGCATCGACAACCGGTAGATGATGATGAAGTTCGTGCCGACCCGCTCGCGCACGCGCCGCACGATCTCGACCGCGAAACGGATGCGGTTCTCGTACGCGCCGCCCCATGCGTCGTCGCGATGGTTCGTGCGCGCGGCGATGAATTCGTTGATCAGATAGCCTTCGGATCCCATGATCTCGACGCCGTCGTAACCCGCATGCTGCGCGAGCGCCGCACATCGCACGAAATCGGCAATCGTCTCGTCGACTTCGTCGCTCGTCAACGCATGCGGCGTGAACGGGTTGATCGGCGCCTTCAGCGCGCTCGGCGCGGCGAGCGCCGGGTGATACGCGTAGCGCCCGAAATGCAGGATTTGCAGCGCGATCTTGCCGCCCTCCGCATGCACCGCGCGCGTCACGACACGATGACGCTCGGCTTCCGCTTCGGTCGTCAGCATCGCGCCGCCGGGCGCCGGACGGCCCCGCTCGTTCGGCGCAAATCCGCCCGTGACGATCAGGCCGGCCTCGCCGCGCGCACGCTCCGCATAGAACGCCGCCATCCGCTCGAAGCCGTTCGGCGCTTCCTCTAGGCCCACGTGCATCGACCCCATCAGCACGCGGTTCCTGAGCGACGTGAAGCCAAGTTCCAGCGGGGTCGTCAGATGCGGAAAACGCGATGTCATGGGGTGTCTCCAATTTTTATGCAACAAGTTGCACAGATAGTAGTCGACCGCTTTCGTTTATGCAACCCGTTGCATAAACGCATCCGTCATCTTGTACTGTGGCCCCGATATGGCAAGATGCGGTTCATTCCGCGGCCTCCTCCGATCCGACATGTCCCTGCCCCACGCACTCCTCACCGCGCTTGCCGAACGCCCGGGTTCCGGCTCCGAACTCGCCGACCGTTTCGATCGCTCGATCGGTTATTTCTGGCAGGCGACGCACCAGCAGATCTATCGCGAGCTGGGGCGTCTCGAGGAAACGGGCTGGATCGAATCGTTGCCGGCCGAATCGGGGCGCGGCCGCAAGCGCGCGTACCGGATCCTGCCGGCCGGCAAGAAGGAGTTGCGGCGCTGGATCGCCGAACCGGAAGACCCGACGCCGCTGCGCGAAGCGTTGATGGTGCGCCTGCGCGCGGAAGCAGTGCTCGGCCCGGCCGGCCTCGAGGACGAAATCAGGCGGCGCATCGCGTTGCACCAGGAGAAGCTCGACCTGTATCTGCAGATCGAGGCACGCGATTTTTCGGAAAGCGCCGATTCGCGCACGAAGCGCCTTCAGCACCTGGTCCTGCAGGCCGGCATCGCGAACGAGCGGTTCTGGGTCGAATTCTCGCAGCACGCGCTCGACGTGCTGCGCTTGCCGAAAGACTGAACGACTGACGGAGGACATGACGATGACGCAGAAAACCGTGCTCTGCTACGGCGATTCGAACACGCACGGCACCCGCCCGATGACGCGTGCCGGCGTACTGGAGCGGTTCGCACGCGAAGAACGCTGGACCGGCGTGCTGGCGCAAACGCTCGGCGCGAGCTGGCGGGTCATCGAAGAAGGGTTGCCCGCGCGGACGACCGTGCATGACGATCCGATCGAAGGCCGGCACAAGAACGGTTTGTCGTATCTGCGCGCGTGCCTCGAAAGTCACTTGCCCGTCGATGTCGTCGTGCTGATGCTCGGGACCAACGATCTGAAGACACGCTTCTCGGTCACGCCCGCCGACATCGCGACGTCGGTCGGCGTGCTGCTTGCCGAGATCGCCGCGTGCGGTGCCGGCCCGTCCGGTGCGTCACCGACGCTCGTGCTGATGGCGCCTGCGCCGATCGTCGAGGTCGGCTTCCTCGGCGAGATCTTCGCGGGCGGCGCAGCGAAGTCGCGGCAGCTCGCGAAGCGGTACGAACAGGTGGCAAGCGACGCCGGTGCGCACTTTCTCGATGCCGGCGCGATCATCGAGGTGAGCCCGGTGGATGGCGTTCACTTCGCGGCCGATCAGCATCGTGCGCTCGGGCAGCGGGTCGCCGCCCTTCTGCAGCAGATCGCGTAACGCGCGCGAGCGCCGAACGGCAGCCGCGCGGCGTGTGCCGGAACACGGCACGCCGCGCGCGGAAAGCCGGTCACGCGTCCGGCAGGATCACCACCTTGCCCTTCACCTGCCGGTTGGCCATCCGCGCGATCGCATCGGCCGCATCGGCCAGCGACACACGCTCGGTGATCGCGGGTCGTACCTTGCCGGCCGCGAACCATTCGGCCAGCAGGCGCATGTTCGCGACATGCTGCTTCGGATCGCGGCGCACCGCATCGCCCCAGAACACGCCCAGAATGTCGCGCTCCTTGAGCAGTGCCAGGTTCAGCGCGAGCTTCGGAATCTCGCCAGCCGCGAAGCCGACCACGAGGAACCGGCCGCGCCACGCGGTCGCGCGCAACGCCGCTTCGCTGTAGGCACCGCCCACCGGATCGTAGACGACGTCCGCACCGCGCCCGCCGGTCAATTCGTCCACGCGGCGGCGCAGGTCTTCGGTCGCATAGTCGATCGTCTCGTCGGCGCCCGCTTCACGGCACAGCGCCAGCTTGTCCGCGCTCGACGCCGCCGCGATCACGCGCGCGCCGAGTGCCTTCGCGATCTCGATCGCGGCGAGGCCAACGCCGCCCGCCGCGCCCAGCACGAGCAACGTCTCGCCTGCTTGCAGCCGCGCGCGCTGCTGCAACGCGTGCAGCGACGTGCCGTACGCCAGCACGAGCGCCGCGCCCTGCTCGAATGTCATGCCCGGCGGCAGCGCGGCAAGCTGGTGCACGTCGGCCACGCACTGCTGCGCAAAGCCGCCGTGCCCGGTGAACGCGACCACCGCATCCCCCGGCTGCCACGCGGTCACGCCCTCGCCCACCGCGTCGATCACGCCGGCAAATTCCGCGCCCGGCGAAAACGGCAGCGCCGGCTTCACCTGGTACAACCCCTGGACGATCAGCGCGTCGGGGAAATTGAGCGACGCGGCCTTCACCCGAACCCGGACCTGGCCCGCGGCCGGCTCGGGAATCGCCACGTCCTCGATGCGCAAGCTGTCGATCGGGCCGAATGCGGTACACAACAGGGCTTTCATGTTCGTCTCTCTCCTTGTGCGGCGTGGCCGCGCATCGAGTCATCCCGCGGGGCGCGCCCGCATGGCCGGTTCACAACGAATCCGCAACGGCCGATGGAGTCGGCATCCGCGACATCGTCTGCATTCCGGAATGTCGGTGAAGCAATGATCAGAACCACGTGTCGCGCATGTCGAGCGTCGTCGTGTCGACGCTCGCGAGCAGATCGAGCTGCGCATCCACTTTCGGCAATTCCCAGTTGAAGAAATAGCGGGCCGCCGCACGCTTGCCGTCGTGGAAATCGTCGGCGTGCCCGTGCGCGGCGAGCGTCACCTCGAGCCACAGCCATGCCACGACAAGATGGCCGAACGCTTCCAGATAGACGCTCGCGTTCGCGAGCCGCGCCTGCGGATCGCCGATCGCGCCGAGTTGCCGTGTGACGTCGACCAGCCGCGCCCAGCGCCGCGCCAGCGCATCGGCCCGCTCGCGCAGGTCGGCATCGAGCGTCCGCGCGCGTTCGACAGTCGCGCCGATCCGCGCATCGAGCGCGTGCAGCAACGCGCCATCGTCCTGTGCGACCTTGCGGCCCAGCAGGTCGAGCGCCTGGATGCCGTGCGTGCCTTCGTGGATCGGGTTGAGACGATTGTCGCGATAGAGCCGTTCGACCGGATAGTCGCGCGTGTAGCCATAGCCGCCGTGCACCTGGATCGCGAGGTCGTTCGCCGCGAGACACCACTGCGACGGCCAGCTTTTCGCGATCGGCGTCAGGATGTCGAGCAGGCGCGTGGATTGAGCGCGCACGTCCGCATCGTCGTGTGCGCGTGCTTCATCGACCAGTTTCGCGCAATACAGGATCAGCGCGAGACCGCCTTCGACATAGGCCTTCTGCGCGAGCAGCATGCGCCGCACGTCCGGATGGTCGACGATCGGCGCCTGCGGCGCGGCGGCATCCTTGCCCGCCGGCCCGAGCGGGCGCCCTTGCGGCCGGTTGCGCGCATAGTCGAGCGCGTGCAGGTAACCCGTGTAGCCGAGCGCCACCGCGCCCGCGCCGACACCGATGCGCGCTTCGTTCATCATGTGGAACATGTAGGCGAGGCCGTGGTTCGGCTGGCCGACCAGATAGCCGATCGCGCCTGCGCGCCCTTCCGGGCGGTAGCGCGTGCCTTCGCCGAAGTTCAGCAGGCAGTTGGTGGTGCCGCGGTAACCCATCTTGTGGTTCAGCCCCGCGAGCACCACGTCGTTGCGCTCGCCCTGCGCCGCACCGTCGGCGCCCGGCAGGTACTTGGGCACGATGAACAGCGAGATGCCGCGTGTGCCGGGCAGCAGCCGGCCGTGTTCGTCGGGAATCTTCGCGAGCACGAGGTGGACGATGTTCTCCGTCAGCTCGTGTTCGCCACCCGAGATCCACATCTTGTTGCCGGTCAGCCGGTAGCGCGGGCCGAGCGGCGAGTCGCCCTCGAAATCCGCGCGCGTCGCGATGTCGGACAGCGACGAACCGGCCTGCGGCTCGGACAGGCACATGGTGCCGAGATAGCGCCCTTCCAGCTCCGGGCGCGCAAATGCGTCGATCTGCGCGGGGCTGCCATGCGCGACGAGCAGGTTCGCGTTGGCGGCGGTCAGGAACGGATAGGCGGACGTGGCGATGTTCGCGGCCTGGAAGAACAGGAACGATGCGGCTTCGACCAGCTTCGGCAAGCGCATGCCGCCGAGCGCTTCGTCGTGACCCGCGGCGATCAGCCCGGCATCCGCGAACGCGCGCACGGCCGGTTCGACGTCGGGGATCAGCGTCACGCGCTCGCCGTCGAACTGCGGTTCCTCGCGATCGCCACGCGCCGCATGCGGCGCGAACAGGTCTTCGGCGATCCGCTCGCTGGTGTCGAGCACCGCGTCGAACGTCTCGCGACTGTGCTCGGCGTAACGCGGCAGCGCGACGAGCGCTTGCGCGTCGAGCCAGTCATACAGCAGGAACGCGAGATCGCGTCGCGACATCAACAAGCTCATCGTGCTGCCTCCCGGGGCCGGCTTCGTCAGCCGAATGAAGGATTCCGTGACGGAAAGTGCTGGCAGGAATTTAGCACGGTCGTTCTAAAACGACAACGACGGATGCGCTAGTCCGCGTAACCGGGATTGCGCCGGTCGAGCCGGCGCAGCAAGCCGGGCCAGACGAGCGCCCCGGCGCCCATCCCGCGCGTCACGGCGGCGATCTGCTGCTTGATGCCGTCGAGAATCGGCTGGCCGATCGGCAACAACGCCGAACCGCCCGCCTGCGCGCGGACCTGGATCATGCAGGCCGCTTCGAAGAAGTACATCGCGACGAACGCGTCTGCCGGCGTCGCGCCGACGGTCAGCAGGCCGTGGTTGCGCAGCATCAGGTTCGTGTTGGCGCCGAGGTCGTGCACGAGGCGCGCCTTCTCGCCCTCGTTGAGCGCAATGCCCTCGTAGTCGTGATACCCGAGCGACGCCAGCACGCCGAGCGACTGCTGCGACAGCGGCAGCAAACCCCCTTCCTGCGCCGACACGGCGACGCCGTTGATCGAATGCGTATGCATCACGCACAGCGCGTCGTCGCGGGCCGCATGCACCGCGCTGTGAATGGTGAAGCCGGCCGGGTTGATCTCGTAAGGTGATTCGGACACCTTGCGTCCGTCGAGATCGACCTTCACGAGCGACGATGCCGTGATCTCGTCGAACATCATCCCGTACGGGTTGATCAGGAAGTGGTGCTCCGGGCCGGGCACGCGCGCGGAAATATGGGTGAACACGAGGTCGTCCCAGCCGAACAGCGCGGTGAGGCGGTAAGCCGCCGCCAGGTTGACTCGCGCGTCCCATTCGGTGGGGGAAACCGACTGCTTCACACTGACTTCGGAAGAGGCCACGTCACGCTCCTTGCTCAGGGGTCGATGTGCACCGGGCCGCACGATGCGGCCCGGCGTGGGGAATATCGTGCGTCAGCCCGCGTGCGGCTTCGCGAGCTGATCGGCAACCGGCAGGCTGCGGATGCGCGTGCCGGTCGCCGCGAAGATCGCATTGGTCAGCGCCGGCGCGACGGGCGGCAGGCCCGGCTCGCCCACGCCGCCGAGCGGCGTCGCAAAATCGTCCGGCGCGACGAGATGCACGCGGATTTCGCGCGGCACCTCGTTCATGCGCAGCACCTGGAAGCCGTTGAAGTTGCTCTGCTCCGGATGGCCGTCCTTGAACGTGATCTCGCCGTGCAGCGCGATGCCGAGCCCCATCACCACCGCGCCCTCGAGTTGCGAGCGTACCCGCTCCGGATTGACCTGCGGGCCGCAGTCGATCGCGATGTCGACTCGCGGCACCGTGATCTTGCCGTCGGCATCGACCTGCACCTCGCACACCACCGCCGTGTACGACACGAAGCTGCGATGCGCGGCGATCCCGAGCCCGTGCCCCTTCGGCAGCTTGCGCCCCCAGCCGGCGCCGCGCGCGACCGTCTCGACCACGCGCCGCAGCCGGCCGGTATCGATCGGATACAGCGCCGGATCCTCGCCGTAGTTCGTGTTCTTCACCGTGACGTGCGGCTCGAATCGCCGCGCGGGCCCGATCAGTTCGAGCAGGAAATCCTTCGGGTCACGACCGGCCGCGTGCGCCAGCTCCGACACGAAGCTCTGGATGCCGAACGCATGCGGGATGTTGTAGACCGAGCGGAACCAGCCGATTCGCGTGTGCGCTTGCGCGGCCGGATTCTCGATCCGCACGTTCGGAATCGCGAACGGCAGGTCCGCGATCCCCTGCGCGAGCTCGCCCGGCTGCTCATGCACGACACCGGCCCTGAACGTCGACTGGATCGACGGCGCGACCGTGCGATGCTGCCACGCGATCACTTTCCCCGATGCATCGATCCCGCCGTCGAACGCCTCGAGCGACACCGCGTGGAAATAGTCGTGCGCGATGTCGTCCTCGCGCGTGAACGTCAGCTTGACGGGTGCGCCGACCGCCTTCGACAGCAGCGCCGCCTCCACCACGTAGTCGGGCTTCGACTTGCGGCCGAAACCGCCGCCGAGCAGCGTCACGTTGACCGTCACGCGCTCCGTCGGCAACCCGAGCGCCTTCGCGACCTCGTCACGCGTGGTCTGCGGCGCCTGCGTGCAGGTCCACACTTCGCAGCGGCCGTCGGCCACGCGCGCGACGGCCGCGGGCGGCTCCATCGTCGCGTGCGCGAGATGCGGGATGTAGTACGTCGCGCGCACGCGCTTCGCGGCGCCGGCCAGCGCCGCCGCCGCATCGCCGTCGTTGCGGATCACGTCGCCCGGTTGCGCGGCAGCCGCTTCGAGCGTCTTGCGATACGCGGCGGAATCGTAGTTCGCGTTGGGCCCGTGCTTCCAGTCGATCTTCAGTTGCGCGCGCGCCTGGATCGCCGTCCACGTATCGCGCGCGACGACGGCCACGCCGCCGAGCGGCTGGAAACCGGACGGCAGCGGTGTGGGCGCCAACTGCACGACCTTGACGACACCCGGCAGCTTCTCCGCCGCCGATGCATCGAACGACGCGACCGTGTCTCCATAGGCCGGCGGTCGCGCGACGACCGCATACAGCATCCCGTCGAGCCGCGTGTCGATCCCGTAGTGCGCGCGGCCGCCGACAATGTCGCGCCCGTCGATCAGCGCCGTTTCGCCCTTGCCGATATAGCGGAATTCGGCCGGCGCCTTCAGCGCCACCGTGGCCGGATCCGGCACTGACAACGCGGCCGCCTTCGCCGCCAGTTCGCCGAAGCCGAGCTTGCGCCCGCTTTTCGTGTCGACGACCTCATGCACCGTCGCCTTGACCTGACGCGCATCGACGCCCCACGCCGCGGCTGCCGCCTGTTCGAGCATCGTGCGCGCGGCCGCACCCGCGCGACGCAGTGCGGCGAAGCTCTGGCGCAGGCTGCGCGATCCGTCGGTGTTCTGGTTGCCGTAGCGCGGCTCGTCGCCCACGGCCTGCGCGACCTTCACGCGCGCCCAGTCGGCGCCCAGTTCGTCCGCCACGACGAGCGCGACGCTCGTGCGCACGCCCTGCCCCATCTCGGAGCGGATGCAGGTCACGGTGACCGTGCCGTCCGGCGCGATCGCGACGAACAGGTGCGGATCGTCGCGCAACCCGTGCGGCATCCCGGCGCCGCCATACTGCGGATTCGCGCTGACGGGTGGCTGCACCGGTGTCGCCGCACGGACGAGCGACGGCACGCCGAACGCGAGCAGCAGCCCGCCGGATGCGAAGCCGAGCAGCCATGCGCGACGGCTTTCGTTGTGGACGGAGAGTTCGGGCGCGCTCATGCGGCACCTCCGCGGCGTACGGCCAGGCGGATCGCCGCACGAATGCGCGTGTAGGTGCCGCAGCGGCAGATGTTGCCGGACATCGCATCGTCGATGTCGGCGTCGGTCGGATGGGGATTCGTCTTCAGCAGCGACGCGGCCTGCATGATCTGCCCGGACTGGCAGTAGCCGCACTGCGCGACGTTCAGTTCCTGCCAGGCCTGCTGCAGCGGATGATTGACGTCCGTCGACAGTCCCTCGATCGTCGTCACGCGCTTGCCGGAAGCGGCCGCGACCGGGGTGATGCACGAGCGGATCGCAACGCCGTCGAGGTGCACGGTGCATGCGCCGCACAGCGCCATACCGCAGCCGAACTTGGTGCCGGTGTCGCCGAGGACATCGCGCAGATACCAGAGCAACGGCATGTCGGGATTGCCGTCGAAGTGCTGCTCGCTACCGTTGACGGTCAGCGTGATCATCGTTCACCTCCTGGTCGAGGCGCCCGCATCGCACCACGGGTGCCGGGTGGGGATTCGAACGGCGGCGGGTGCGTCCTGCTGCGCCGGCCCGATGCCGTCTTGTGGACTGCTCCGCCGGCAGGACCGGCGGTCAATGCGTGGTGATCGGTGCGGCTGGCTGGGGATGGCCATCGGGCATGCGAGCCGGATGGATAGCGGGCACGCACCAGCCCGGATTCTGCCCCATGCAAACCGTCACTCAGGCAACGCGATCATGTCGGAACTGCCAGAAATGGCGACTCGGATCGCAGCACTTGCGTGCCACGTCCGGCCCCCGGCGGCTTCGACATTGCCCGGGGAGCCAGAATCGTATGCGGAATCGCCCGGGCTCCAACTCTAACTGATGTGCGGCAGTTTTGCGTCGTCGGTGCATAACGGCACGGGCGAGAGACAAACCGGGAGATGTTGAAAGGGAATCGATGACGCATGACGTTTGTCATGCGAGTGGAATCGACTGACGCGCCTGTTCCGGCGAGCGATGAGGGGGGCAACGCTAGCGCGAGAACCCACGCGCCGACCGTTCGCAGCTGTGCTTCGTGATATCCGGACCACTTCCGCAACGGCCTTCTTGCGATCCCTGCCGCGATAGATCGTGATCGCAGCCAGCTTCAGGTCACCGTGCGAACCGAGCGCAATTTTCTCGATCACGCCGTCTTGGCGGATGAATCGCGAACGAAGCTCGCGTGCGCCACATGGCGCCGACATCGAGCGCCAATGCTTCAAGCCGATTGCACGAGCTTCAATGGATTACCGACGCGGGCCGGGAACGATGCCGCGCCGGGTGACCCGGTACGATTCCCGACCTGCGTGGCCTCGATCGGCGCTCAAGTGATTGCCGGGCACCTCGCTCGTACGGCATGCGGGCACGCACCACGCTCACGGCGATCGCAACGCCTGCAACCCGAGTGTGAGCGCATTGAACGGCATCTCCGACGACCCCATCGAAAAGCTCGTCGCCTTCGTGGGTGCCCCCGGATTGCGCATCAGCGCGTGAACGATCCGCTCGCTCGCATGACCGTCGCCGTACGGATTGCTCGCGCGCGCCATCTCCCCGTACGCGCTGTCGCTATCGAACAACCGTGACGCCTCCCACACGATCCGTTCGTGATCGGTGCCGACGAGCCGCGCGGTGCCGGCCTGGATCGCCTCGGGCCGCTCCGTCGTCTCGCGCGTGACCAGCACCGGCTTGCCCAGCGCGGGCCCTTCCTCCTGAATGCCGCCCGAATCGGTGATGATGAAATGCGCGCGCGACATCAGGAATACGAACGACAGATATTCCTGCGGCTCGATCAGGTAAATGTTCGGCAGGTGGCCGAGCCGTGCACGCGCCGGCTCCCGCACGTTCGGATTCATGTGCAGCGGATAGACGAACTGCGCGTCGGGATAACGGTTCGCGAGCGTGCACAGCGCATCGCAGAAATTCTGGAACGGCTCGCCGAAACTTTCGCGACGATGCCCGGTGATCAACACGACGCGCCGCGACGGTTCGAGAAACGGAAACTGTCCCGCAACCTTTTCCGACAACGCCGTGGTGTGATCGAGCATGCGCTTCACCTCGTGCAATGCATCGATCACGGTATTGCCGGTCAGCACGACCGCCCCACCCGGTACGCCCTCGCTGAGCAGGTTGTCGCGTGCTTGCCCGGTCGGTGCGAAATGCCACGACGACACTGCGTCGGTCACACGGCGGTTCAGCTCCTCCGGCCACGGCGACCAGATGTCACCACTGCGCAGGCCGGCCTCCACGTGCCCGACCGGCAGATAGCGGTAGAACGCCGCGAGACTGACCGCCAGCGTGGTCGTCGTATCGCCGTGTACCAGCACGACGTCGGGACGCAATTCGTCGAACACGATGCCGATTGCCTGCAGAATGCCCGTCGTCACGTCGGTCAGTGTCTGACTTTGACGCATCACGTTGAGATCGTAGTCGGGCTTGATGTCGAACAGCGTCAGCACCTGATCGAGCATTTCGCGGTGCTGCGCGGTTACGCATACCCTGGCGTCGACACCGGCTTGTGCCTTCAACGCACGCACCAGCGGTGCCATCTTGATGGCCTCCGGCCGAGTCCCGAACACAAGCAAAATCTTTTTCATCGTTATCCTCGTTGAGCCATTTCGCGCTGAATGACCCTGCTCGTGGCGCGAAGCATGTATTCAGGCGGCGCCTCCCGTACTCGCACGCGGTCGACACGTTGCGGTGTCGCGGAGCGAGCGCGCCGCCCGGTTCGCGCGGTCCACGCCACGCGAATCCTCGTACTACCGGCGTCCCGTTGCACTTGATCAGTCACGTCATGAGTCGTTCCTCGTTTGGCCAGGCGTCGGTTCTTCACGTCTTTTCCTCTACAGCAATATTCAAACCAGCCGCCCTGCGACCGTATCCGGTTCACGCTGCATGCACCGCGCACCTGCAGTGCGCGACGGAATGTTTCACAACTGCTACGCGTGTCGCCGCGCCAATCAGGCGCGATACACGCAAACACCGGGGCAGTCGCACGGTCCCTTCGACGACGTCGTCCGACGAATCTCGAACGCATGTCGAGCATCCATTGCGCATCGAATCGCTCGCATCTGTCGAAGCGCGTTGCGCTTCCTTGATCCGCCACTTTTGTCTGTGCAGACGGCGGCAAGATCGATCGCCTGGCGGTGGTCATCCTCGATGGTTCAACCCGACACGCAACGTCATTCACGTCGCACGAATCGACGGGGCGGGAAATGTTGCGAATGTGTAACGCGGGTCCGGAACGGGGTCGTTGCATCGGCGTCCGGCCCATCTAACCCACGCGCGCTCATGAAGCACACCGGCACGCCAGCCGATGCACACGTCACGCACGACGCGATGCGCATCACCGCGCGGCATCGCACTGCCAAGGCGGCGCAGGTTCGGCAGACGATTCGCTCCACGCACGACACGTCCATGCCTCGACGCCGATCAAGTGCGGGCATTCGGCGGGTGCGCACGCTGATTCTTCGTTGAATCAAAAATCATCGCCGTCGTTCGCGCCAGGCGCCCACCCTCCATCCCCGCCCCTTGCCGCGCGTGGCATCCCGGCCGATGGCTCACGCCTTGCTTAATGACGGACAGGTGTGCCCCGAAACACTCGCCCGGCAGCGGACGAACCGGGGCACCCAGGTAACGAAACAGGAGGGAAACGCGACGCGTCCGCGTGGAGCGAACGAGTGCTCCAGCGATCCGAACGCGCCGACGCGCCCCGTTGAAGTACGCGCGATCCACGAGCCTGGTTCCGGCGTCGAAGCCAGGAGCCGGCCCGTGAACGCAAACATCGGTACCAGCCTCGGGTTCACCCGCACTACGGCGGCCCGAGCCACAACGTCGACACGCACGCCAGGCGCGACGCGGCCAACGCCGCGCCCGGCGACGATTGCACAGGACCGCCGCGCAGGAGCCCAAGACCATGAACCGGCCCGCGCTTTGCCCGACCATACGCTCGCGCGTAGCGGCCACCGTCGCACTGTGTCGCCTGTGGCACGTCGCCTGCTGTATCGCTGCGTGCGGCTTCGCGCTGCACGCAAGCGCCGCCGAACTTCGCCTCGACGGGCTGTACCAACGCGCCGACGGTGCGATCACCGTGCGCCTGAACGGCGTCGGCATCGACCCGTATTTCGCGGCGAAGGCGCTGCTCGCCGCGTCCGACGCGCAACTCGATGCCCGTCCGGCGGCACTCGCGTGGATCGCATGGCTGCTGCCGCGCCAGCGCCCGGATGGCAGCTTCGATCGTTACTGCGTGAAGAATGGCCGCTACCGCGCATGCGCCGACGCGGAAACCGACGACGCGATGATCGCGACCTGGATCGAACTGCTCGCTCGCTTCGCGCCGCCCGACGGCTTGCCCGCCGCGTGGGAACTCAGCCTGAACCGCGCCGGTTTGCACCTGGACACGCTGCTCGACAAGGCCTCCGGCGTCTATCAGATCTCGTCGTCGCTGCATGTCGCGTTGCTGATGGACAACGTCGAAATCCACAGCGCGTTCCAGGCCCTCGCGGCGTACTACGTCCGACGCGCCGACTACACGCATGCGGGACCGTGGAGCCAGCGTGCCGACCAGCTGGCATCCGCGATCCTGAGAGTCTTCTGGCGCGGCAGCGGATCGGGGTTTCGTGCGAGCACGCAGCAGGTCAGCGATACGAGTTTTTATCCGGCGAAGATCGCGCAGATCCTCCCGCTCCTATCCGGTATTCAGGTACCCGAACAATCCGGCGAGACGTTCTACGCGCAGTGGATGCGGAAGCACGGCAAGAGCTGGCCGCAACTCGCCAACACCGATTATCCGTGGAGCTTGATCGCGCTGGTTGCGCTCAAGATGAACGATTGGGGCACCGTCGCCTGCTGGCAAGCGCGATCGGCCCCATACCGGCACGGCGCGCACTGGAACGTACTGGAGGAGTCGCTTTATCTGGCATTCGAAAGCCGGATGGCCGCGCCCGTCATCCCCGCTCGATGCGGATTCACGACGGCAGCGGCAACGGCCACCGCATCGCGCTGACGCAACGGCGTGCGCGGTCCATGAGGACTAACAGGGAGGAGACGTGTCATGTGTGGCATCGTCGGCGCGGTCGCGCAACGGGACATCGTCCCGATTCTGATTGAAGGTTTGCGTCGCCTCGAGTATCGCGGCTACGATTCATGCGGCGTGGCGACGGTCGTGAACGGCCAGGCGCGCCGCGAACGCAGTGTGTCGCGTGTCGCCGATCTCGACGCGCACGTGCGCACCGCCGGCCTGACCGGCAGCACCGGCATCGCGCACACGCGCTGGGCGACGCATGGCGCACCGGCAACCTGCAACGCGCATCCGATCTTCTCGCGCGACGAAATCGCGCTCGTGCACAACGGCATCATCGAAAACCACGAAACGTTGCGCAGGCAACTTTCAGACGCGCACTACGAATTCGACGGCCAGACCGACACCGAGGTCGTCGCGCACCTGATCCACAGCCAGTATCGCGGCGACCTGCTCGCCGCCGTGCGCGCGGCGACATCGCAGCTTCACGGCGCCTACGCGATCGCCGTGTTCAGCAAGCATGAGCCGCAACGGCTGATCGGCGCGAAGGTCGGCTCACCGCTCGTCGTCGGCTTGAAGGACGGCGAATGCTTTCTCGCCTCCGACGCACTCGCGCTCGCCGGCATCACCGACCGCTTCATCTTTCTCGAGGAAGGCGACATCGTCGAACTGACGCCGGGCGGCGTGCGCGTACTCGATCGTGGCGGCGTACCGGTCGAGCGCGCGGTACAAACCATTTCCTCCGCGCAGGCCGCGGTCGAACTCGGGCCGTACCGGCATTTCATGCAGAAGGAGATTTTCGAGCAACCGGAGGCCGTGGCCGCGACCATCCCGGACGCGGGGCTGTTCGATCCGGCTGTATTCGGCCCCGACGCCGCGCGGGCGTTCGAGCAGATCGACAACGTGCTGATTCTCGCGTGCGGCACGAGCCACTATTCCGGCCTGACCGCGCGCCGCTGGCTCGAAACGATCGCGCGTGTGCCCGCGCAGGTCGAGATCGCGAGCGAATACCGTTACAGCGACGCACTCGCGATGCCGAACACGCTGGTGGTGAGCGTGTCGCAATCCGGCGAGACCGCCGACACGCTCGCCGCGCTCAAGTACGCACAGGCGTTGGGCCATATCGACACATTGGCGATCTGCAACGTGCCGACCAGCGCGATGATGCGGCAGACCGGCCTGCGCTTCCTGACGCGGGCCGGCCCGGAAATCGGCGTCGCGTCGACCAAGGCGTTCACGACGCAACTCGTTGCGCTGTTCATTCTCGCGGTCACGCTCGGCCGGCTGCGGGGCTACGTCGACGATGCGCAGCTCGCGCGCTACACGATGCAATTGCGGCGGCTGCCCGGTGCGCTCGAGGATGTGCTCGGGCTCGAACCGCAGATCGAGCGCTGGGCGGAGGAATTCTCGCAACACGAGAATGCGCTGTTTCTCGGGCGCGGGCTGCACTATCCGATCGCGCTCGAAGGCGCGCTGAAGCTGAAGGAGATTTCGTATATCCACGCGGAGGCGTATCCCGCGGGCGAGTTGAAGCATGGGCCGCTCGCGCTCGTGACGCACACGATGCCTGTTGCCACGATCGCGCCGAACGACGCGTTGCTCGAGAAGCTGAAGTCGAACATGCAGGAAGTGCGGGCGCGCGGCGGGCAGCTTTACGTGTTCGCCGATGCCGATACGCGGATCGACAACAGCGAAGGCGTGTCGGTGCTGCGGATGCCGGATTATTACGGGTTGTTGTCGCCGATCCTGCATGTGGTGCCGTTGCAGCTGCTTGCGTATCACGCGGCGTGTCTGCGTGGCGCGGATATCGACAAGCCGAGGAATCTGGCGAAATCGGTGACGGTTGAGTGACGGGGGCTGCGTAACCGAGGCGGACTGGTGAAGGTCCTTGAGGAATCAAGCTGGCCCGCCCTACACGATTCGAACGTGTGACCTACGGCTTAAGCGGCCGCGGTCCGGGATCCGGATCGAGATTGATCGCCATCCCGACAAACCATCATCGAGACACGCGCTCGACACAACCCAGCAAGATGTACAGCCAGGAATCAACGCTGATGACCTGGCAAGCGTGTCCAAGAGCCATCTCAATTTCTCGGCAGTTCGGAATGGTCCATTCCCTGAATCCATCCAATCATCATGAGTTAATAAATTAACTCATTTGTTTCACCCAATGCATCTATCGAAGTTAATAAACAGCAAAAAGAGATTTCCAAATATTGGGAAGCCAATCCAAAATCACGGCCGCGATTTAACATGCTCAAATTTTCCGGTCAACGAAATTTTCTAGTCGAAAGTTTTAATAAAAACCCCTTGATTCCCGGTTGTATCGCTTAAAAATTTACATATACTTTGCTCACAATTTCGTCAGGAGATTTCGGCGTCACTTCTCTCGGAAATTGAAAACTATTTGAAAGAAAAGATGTATTGAAGGTGACACGGGCATGAAATGCTTTTGCCGTTCGATTCCCGAAAATCAGCACCAAGCAATTGATAAGTCGGTTACGTTCAGATAACCGTCGAGGTAGTTATTGCCGAACCCGGTCAAATTGCCCTCAGCACTATTCCGAAGGGTCGATATCCGTCGTTTCGAGTTCCGCCGATGTCAGGGCGGGTAAGGAGATGCCGATGAATAAGCCAGCGGGTGCTTTCCGAGTAGTGGAGTTGGCATATCCACGTGATGTTGATTTATCCATTGGACATACGTGACGTTCGAACACAACTCACGGTGCACATTTTGAAATCCGGCGTTGCATCGCCGATCTCACCACAAATCCCCACAGCTTCCCGAGCGAATGCCGATCTTGCCGACATTGATCCGGCCGCCTGGAGTTTGACTACGCCATGCTGACACTAAGACTCGCACCCGCGGCCCCGCCTGCATTGCGCGGCTTGCTAGAGAATCTTTCACACGAGGAGCGTCGCGTCGACGACTGCATTCCCCTCACCGCCAACGAGAACCGCATGTCGGATCTCGCCTGTGCGGTACAGGCCAGCCTGCTCTCGCACCGATATCTCCTCGGCCAGGCCGACGAGCGCGGCGAGCAGGGCCGCGATTTCGTCAAGGGCGGCCTCATGCTTGATGGCCTTCCCGCCGTGACGGCGCTCGAGCAGCGGGCGGTCGCGGCAGCACGTGCGATGTACGGAGTCGAGGCCGTCGAATTGCGCCCCCTCTCCGGGCTGCATGCGACGCTGGCGACGCTGCTGTCGCTGTCGCGGCCCGGCGCCGTGGTGCTGTCGATCGATCCCGCACACAACGGACATTTCGCAACGCGCGGCCTCGTTACCGCGCTCGGCCGCCGCTCGGCATACCTCGCGTGGGACAAGGCGCGCGACATAATCGACGCCGAGGCCGCGGCGCGCCAGGTCGAGGCCCTGCCCGACGGCTCGCTCGTGCTGATCGACCACAGCGCACCTCGTTTCCCTCAGCCCGTCGCCGCTTTGCGCGCGGCCGTGCGCAGCGACGTGCGCATCAGCTACGACGCATCGCATACGCTCGGCCTCATCGCGGGCGGTCAGTTCCAGGATCCGATCGGCGAAGGCGCCGACGTCCTCCAGGGCAACACGCACAAGACATTCCCCGGCCCGCAGAAAGGCATGATCCTCGCGGCACGCGAGGCCGTGGGCCGGCGAATCGGCGAGACGATGTGCGACTACGTCATCTCCAGCCAGCACACGCATCACGCGCTCGCGCTGTACGTGACGCTGCTCGAGATGGAAGTGCACGCCAGGGCGTATGCGCGCCAGGTCGTGACCAACGCGCTCGCGCTGGCCGATGCCCTCAGCGCGACGGGTTTCGCGGTGCGTCGGCGCGCTGACGGCGCGGCCACGGCGTCGCACATGCTGTTGATCGGCGGCTTCGAGGGCGGGCGTGCCTACGAGTTCTGTGCGCGCTTGCGCGCGTGCGGCCTGTCTGTCAACGCGCGGACCGATCGCGCCGGCGAATTGATCCGCATCGGCATCCAGGAACTCACGCGTCGCAACGTGCGGGCCCGCGACATCAAGCCGCTCGCGGACCTGATCCGACGCGCGGGCAGGACGGACGAATCGCCCGACCGCATCCGTG
Organism: Burkholderia sp. AU6039; assembly: GCF_002223365.1. Classification (NCBI taxonomy): domain Bacteria; kingdom Pseudomonadati; phylum Pseudomonadota; class Betaproteobacteria; order Burkholderiales; family Burkholderiaceae; genus Burkholderia; species Burkholderia sp. AU6039. The sequence goes on along the minus strand of NZ_NKFK01000003.1, from coordinate 913,303 downwards.
CCGACGTGCGCGAATACCTCGGCCAGTTCGCGGCCGTGGGCTATTCGTTCTGCGAGCCGGAGCTTACCTCGGCGACCCGCGCTGCGCCGCGCCCATCCGGCGACCACCCCATCGAATGTGCATCCGATTGTTGAGAGGGACTCCCCCATGCAACCCGCAACCACGCCCCGCCTGCCGACGATTGGCTTTTCCACCAACGTCCTGAACCATCCGACCAACACGGCGCTCGCTCCGGCCGATGTTGCCACCGCGGTCGCCTTCCTGTCCGAACGTTTCGGCGCCGTGGAGATCGAGATATCGGAAGACGCCCAGCCCGCCGTCCTCGAATGCGGCCGCGAGCGTTACGACGCACTCGTCGCCTCCCTGCGCGAAACCGCGCAACGCACCGGCGTGCGCCTGAGCGTGCACGCGCCCTGGTTCGGGGAGGCCACGAACCTTGCGTCGCCCAGCGCCGACGAGCGCGCGCGTTCGATCACCCTGCTCTCGCGCGCCGTTGACTTCGGCGCCGACATCGGTGCGCGCATCGTGACCTGCCACCCGGGTTACCACGAAGGCCAGGAACGCGAAATCTTCAACCGCCACTTGCACGAATCGTTGGTGAAGGCGGTGCGCTACGCCGAGTCGCGCGGCGTGCAGATCAGTCTCGAGAACATGGGCGACGAACGCCCTTCCTACATCGTCCACTCGGTCGAGGAACAGATCGCCATGTGTCAGGCCACGGGCGCTCGCGTGACCCTGGACGTGATCCATCTGCGCTCACGCTACGACAGCGAGGCCGACTTCCTCGACGCGTTGACGCAGATTGCGCCCTACGTCGCCAACGTCCACATCGCCGACATGAAGGGGCGCAACCATGCCCACGTACCGATCGGCGACGGCGACTTCCCGCTCGACGAAGTCCTGCACCGTCTCGGCGCTGCGGGCTATGAGGGCGGAGCGATCGTCGAGGAGTTCGTGCGCAACTGCGACTTCCAGCGCTTTCTGGACAAGGCCATCGACTACCGCGCCCGCTTCGAGGGTCATGACCGGGCACGCGACGTCACCGGCCCTTCCACCACGCCCGGCGGGACTTCCCTGCGTGAGGGCGACGTTCGGACCGTCGCGATCGGCGCGGCGCCGGGTGGCAGCACCATCGTCGTCATCGGCCATGCCGGCACGACGACCTTTGTCAACTCCTGCCCGCACACGGGTGCCCGCCTGGACTCGATGTCGCCGCTCTGCACCGAAAACGGCTACCTTGTCTGCAGCGTCCACGGTGCCCTCTTCGACGCATCGGGCCACTGCGTCAAGGGCCCGTGCGCCGGCCGCTCCCTGACATCGGCGCACGACGAGGTGAGCGGCGAATCGTGGACCGACGCCGCGGCATCCAACAGCGCCCAGGAACTGCCCGCCCAATGACGCGCGCGCGCCTCGATCTCGCTGCCTTGCGTGCGGCGGCCGCGCCTACGCTGCCGCTGCTCGGCTCCATCGTCGTATCGTTCATGACGGTGGGGGCGGCTGCGCGCAGCGCGGGCTTCAACCTGCCCGACGCCGTCGCCATGACGGCATTCGTGTTCGCGGCGCCCGCACAGCTCGTGATGATCGACATGCTCAAGTCTGGCGTCGGCATCGGCGCGGTGAGCGCGGCCGTCGTGATCATCAACCTGCGCCTGCTGTTCATGGCCTTCACCGTGGTCAGCAGCCTGCGCACGGTGCCGGCGCGGCGCATGGCGATCTGGTGCGCGATGCTGAGCGGCCTGTCGTTCACGCGCTTCAAGCTGCACCAGCGCGATAGCGAGGCGGAGGAGGACGCGTGGCGCGAGGAGCTTGAGCTCGCAGTGTCCTGCGTGCTGCTGTATGTCGCTGCAGTGCTGTCGACGGCCGTGGGCAACGCACTCGGCGGCCTGGCGACGCCGGTGTGGGTCGATGGCCTCGACGTGATGGTCGCGATGCTGCTCGTGGGCCGCATCTTCAACGCCGGGGGCGGCCCGGGCTTCGTGACCGTGGCGATCGCCTGCGCGGTGCTGACCCCGTTGTCCAAGACGCTGAACCCGGCCTTCGGCACGCTGCTGATGGTGTTCGTGCTGTCCTGGCTGTTCGCGGTCTCGCCGCGCATCGTCGACGTCTTGGGCCTCCCTCGGCGTCAGGCGCATTCGCAAAAGCCATGACACACCTTGCCATCTGGTCCGTGATCGCGGTTACCGGCGGCCTCACGCTGGCGCTGCGCCTGCTCCCGCTGCTTGCGAGGCGTCGCATGACCGGAGAGATCTCGCCGACCATGGATCGCTTCAACCGCGCCTTCCTGGCTTGCTGCATTGCCTCGATGGTGGTCGGCCTGCTGCTCCCGGGCGGCATCTCGCCGCTCTCGGGCGGCTGGCACCGCGAGGCAGCCCTGGTCAGCGTCATCGCCCTGTACCTCGTGATCTCCCGCTTCTACGACGGGCTGCTGCTTGCGCCGGCGCTCGCGCTCGCCTTCGTAGCCGTCCGAACCTATTTTCCCTGAATGCTCCTCATGACTGAAGACGACAAGATCCTTATCCTCGGCGGCCGCGACTCAAGCGTCGAGTGGCTGACCGAACTCGGTTGCCGCGCCGACCTGATACAAAGCGAGAAAGGCCTGACCGAGCGCCAGCGCGCTGCTGCAATCGAAGTCTTCCTCGCCGAGCACGACGACGTCTCGCACATCGCCGACTTCGCCCGCCGCGAGCATGCGCGCAGGCCTTATGCGAGCGTCATTACCTTCCAGGAACCCTGGCTCCTCGCGGCGGCGGCCGTCGGCGAAGCGCTCGGCGTGTGCTGGAATCCGCCCGCGGCCATCCGCACCGCGTGCGACAAGGCCGCGACGCGCGACGCTCTTGCCGCCGCTGGCTGCAACGGCGTGCGCTACCGCCGCTGCGCTGACCTGGACGACGCACGGGCCTTCCTCGCGGAGATTGGCGAGCCGATTATCGTCAAGCCGGTGGGCGCGAGCGGGAGCCGCGGTGTCGGTCTCGTGCGCGACGCTTCCGAGCTCGAGGCCGCCTGGCGGCACGCCACCGGCGCGAAGGGCGGCGCCATCATCGTCGAGGAATACGTCGAAGGCCCGGAGTTCAGCGTCGAAACCATCAGCGCGGACGGCGTGCATGAGGTGCTGGCGGTGACGGAGAAGCTGACCACGGGCGCGCCGAACTTCGTCGAACTCGGGCACGTGATCCCGGCCTCGCGCGGCGTGCACGATCTCGAAGCCCTCGGTGCTGCGGCGATCGATGTGCTGACCGCAATCGCCCATCGCAACGGGCCCTGCCATTCCGAGTTCCGGCTCACGCCGCGCGGGCCGAAGGCCATCGAGACGCAGACGCGTCCAGGCGGCGACCAGATCTGGGAGCTCGTGCAGATCGTGACGGGCCGCAACGTCTATCGCGAAACCCTGGCGCGCCTGTGCGGGCGCGCCATCGAGCCCCTGCCGCGACAGGCACCGGCCGCGGCGATCCGCTTCCTCTTGAGCCCCGGCGCCGGCACGGTCAAGGGTATCGACAACATCGAGCACGCCGCGGCGGTGCCGGGCGTGCGCGCCGTGCATCTCGACGCCAAGACGGGCAGCCGCGTCGCGCCGGCCGCGAGTTCCAGTCAGCGACTGGGTTATTGCCTGGCCGTTGGCACGACGCCTGGTGAAGCGGCCACCGCTGCAGAGAATAGTCGCGATCGGCTGCGAGTCGTCCTCGACACCACCGCAGCCTGACTTGCCGGCCTCGACAACCCCCTTTGCGCCGGGCCTTGCCGCTGCGGCTTCCGCTATGAGAAATCTTCTTTTCGTTACGCCCAAGGTACTGATGTCTACCCCCGCTGCGGAGTGGCGGCGATCGGTCGGCCCCGATGCCATCCTCTTCACCGGTGCGGACACCGACGACGCGCGTCAGCGCATCGAGACCCACGTGGACGGCGCGTTTTCCCGCGTCCACACCTTCTGCAATTACGAGCACAACGATCTGCCGGAGAAGCGAGCGCACGAGATCCACGCGGCCACGCCGCTGCGCAACGTGGTCTCGCTGTCGGAGGTCGACGTGCTGCGCACCGCGCGCATTCGCGAACGCTGCGGCATCCCGGGGCACTCCGAAGCGAATGCGTGGATCTTCCGCGACAAGCTGCTGATGAAGGAACGCGCACGCGCGGCGGGCCTCGGCACGCCGCGGTTCGCCCGCGTGGAAAGCGCCTTCGACCTGCTGCACTTCGTGCGGGCCAACGGACTGCCCGTCATCGTGCGCCCGATTTCGGGCCGTGGTTCGGCGCAGGTTGGCGTCCTGCGCACCGAGGAGGAGCTCGAGGCCTACCTCGCGTCCGGTGCGATCGCCGCGACGGATTTCCGCCCGCAACTGTTCGTGGAGACCTTCTGCGACGGCCCGATGTTCCGCATCGACGGTCTCGTGCTGCGCGGCGAGCCCGCGTTCATGCAGGTCGCCAAGTACATCAACACCACGCTGGACTTCATGAAAGGCCAGGCCGTCGGCACGTATTCGCTGCCCGCGGACGATGCCGAACGGCTCGCGGTGGAAGAGTTCGTCACGCATCTGGTCGGACGCGCCCTGCCGTCGGCGCCGACCATGATGTTCCATGCGCAGTTGCTGCAGGACAGGCACGAGGGATTGATGCTGTGCGAGATTGCCGCGCGCATCGGCGGTGGCGCGATCAATGACGAGATCATGGCGGCCACCGGCGTCGACCTGAAGATGGAATACGTGCGCTGCTGCTGCCTGCCCGGATATGCCGAAGCGTGGCGGCCCGCACTGCGCGAGCGGCTGGCCGCCCGCATCCTCTTGCCGCCGCAGCCCGCCGTGCTGGAGGCCATTCCCAAGGACTGCGATATTCCCTGGGTCGTCAAATACACGGCCTACGGTCAACCCGGGCGCGCGTACAACGGCCCGGCGATGACCAACGCCGAGGTTGCGAGCTTCGTCTACCACGCGGACACCGTCGGTGAAGTCACGTCGCGCTGGGACAAGCTTGTCGACTGGCACGCGCAACGCACGATCTGGCGCTCGTGATGCGCACGACGGACAGCAGGTCGGAGGACGGGATGCGTGAACCCTGCGACATTGCGCTCGTCGGCTGCGGCGCGGTCGGGGCGTCCTTCCTCGCGAGGCTGGAAGTCGACGCCGGCGGCTTCATCGGCAGCGTGGTCATCGTCGATCCGGCGGAAGAGCCGGGGCGCGGCATCGCCTATGGCCGCGACGCGAACAACAACCTTCTCAATCGCGCGAACGCCGCCATCTCGGTGCGCGCCGACGATCTCGGCGAGTTCTTCCGCTGGTTCGCCGAGGAGCGCGCTGCGGGACGCCTCGAGCCCCAGCACGCCAACGTGCCGCTCGAGGCGGACGGCTATGCCCCGCGTCCCCTGTTCGGGGACTACCTGGTCAGCCGCGTGCGCCGTACGTTGGCGGCACTGGCGGCGCTGGGCTGGCGCGTGCGCAAGGAGCGCGGCACGGTCATCGATATCGATGAGGAATCCGGATCATACCGGGTCACCGTATCGAACGGCGCCAGCTTCGTCGCGCGCAGCGTGGTGCTTGCCACCGGCAACGGGCCGTCATCGGCGTTCCGGCGCTTCGAGGGGCAGGAAGGCTACGTCGCCCTGCCTTATCCGAACGAAGGGCTCTCGCGGCGCATCGGTGCCGACGCGCCGGTCGCGTTGCTGGGCAGCCGCCTGAGCGCGGTGGACACGGCCATCGCGCTGACGGACCAGGGGCATCGCGGGCCCGTCTTCCTGGCCTCGCGCACCGGTCAGTTGCCCATGGTGGGCGGCGGTAACGGCAATCATGTGTTGGCGCCGGCGACGCTGGAGGTCGCTCGATACGCACGCCACGCCGGTCCCGGATCGGTCTCGCTGGTGCGCCTCATGCGCCTGATGTTGCGCGAGATGGCGCGTGCCGAGGGCAGACGCCTGCCGGTGCGCAGCATCACGCGGCCCGAACTCTCGCCCACGCAGGCCTTTCTAGCCTGCGTCGAGGAGCGCGAAGCCAACGTACGCAAGCCCTGGCAAGACGCCCTGATTCCCTTCAACGACTTCGTCGCGGATTTTTGGAACGCCCTGCCCGACGACGACCGCCGCCGCCTCATGCGCGGCGCCTACGGCGCGTACATGGGCTACCGTGTCTCCATACCGCTCGAGAACGGCCGCAAGGTGGCAGAACTGCTGCGGGCCGGCCGCGTCACCAATCTCTGGCCCCTGAAGGAGGTGACTCACGACGGCGAGGCCTTCGTGCTGCGCTTCGGAACGGGGGGGCCGACGCAGGCCCCGGATCTGCGCGTGCCGGTGCTCGTGAATTGCACCGGTCTGGTGGGCGGCCCGGACGCGTCGGCCGGGCCGCTCTATCCGAGCCTGATCGCCGGGGGGCTCGCGCGTCGTCACCCTTTCGGCGGCATCGACGTCGATCCGCATACCAACCGCCTGATCGGCGCTCACGGAAGCGCGCACCGATTATTCGCGATCGGGAACAGCACGCAAGGTGTGTTCTTGCTCACCAGTAACCTCGTGCTGAACGCAGCTCACGCTGCCCGCGTTGCGGATCTGCTGCTGGCGGATCTCGCGTCCGCTGCGGCACCTTCGTCCCGTGCCACAAACGCCTGCAGCAACGGCGCGCAAAATGTCGCGTTGTGAGCCTGCAGGCCCTGACACCGTCCTAACACCAGACCTATGCACATCGACACCGATTTCGAAGCCGCCGCCATCGATCACGTTGCCTCTCCCACCAGCGGCTCGCCCCTGCGTTTGCGTCTGCGCAGTGACAACGCCGCCGAATTCGCCCAATGGTTCGCGTTCGAGCTAGTCGATCTGCCGCCCGGTGGCATCGACGTGCGCATCGAGGGTTTGGCCGGCTCGTCCTACCCTAAAGGCTGGGTCGACTACCGCGTCTGCATGCGCGCCGATGGCGGCGAGGCGGCGGCCTGGCGCCGCCTGCCAACGGACTTCGATGGCGATGCGCTCGCCTTCCACGCGCCCGGCCCGGCCCGGCGCCTGCGCTTTGCCTATTTCCCGACCTTCGACCGCGTCGCCGAGGACAACCTCGTCGCTCAAGCGACACAGGCGGGCGCAACGCTGGAGATACTCGGGACCTCCGCGCTCGGCGAACCGATCCGCATGCTCTCGTTCGAGGGCCATGCGCCACGCACTCGCCTGTGGTTCATGGCTCGCCAGCATCCCGGCGAATCGCAGGGCGGTTATTGTCTCGAGGGCCTCGTGCAGGGGCTTTGCGGCGCGCTGCGTCCTGCTTGGGAGAACGGTGGCTCAGCCGTGCATGTCGTCGTCAATGCCAATCCGGACGGCGTGCGCCTGGGCAACCTGCGCACGAATGCGCGGGGCGCCAACCTCAACCGCTGCTGGGACCGCGAGTATCCGGATGCGCCCGAGACGGCCGCCGTGCGCCGTCGCATGCAAGCGCTCGGGCTCGACCTGCTCGTCGACTTCCATGGCGACGAGGTCCTGCCCCACGTCTTCTCGGTGGGCGCCGACGGCAGCCCCGCCTGGACGCCACGCTTGCAGGCCCTGCGCCGCACGTTCGACGAGGACCTGCTGCGACGCTCGCCAGTGTTCCAGACGGCGCGCGGCTATTCCGTCGACCGACCTGACCACGCGAGCCCAAGGAAGTGCATCCCGTGGGTCGCGGAGCAATTCGATGCGCTGGCGATGACCATCGAATTGCCGTTCAAGGAGAGCGCCGACCGACCGCGTGACGACGCCGATGCGACCGCATACGCCCGCACATTCGGACGGGCCGTGCTCGAGACCGCCCTGGCGCTTGCGCCGTCCGTGCGGCCTTGAGGTCCAGCTCGCCTTCCGTCGGGCACGCATGGACGCCTCCGGGGTGCCAAACCTTCGTTTGCGCGACGGTTTGAAGGTCAGGATGCGGCCCTGCGTCCGGACTTCGATTCCGGCACAAGCCCGCTATCTCGGGTGCGATACGCGGGTCAGCGGTATAAAAAAAAAGCCAAGACGTGGAGCGTCTTGGCATCTGCGGTTACATCGAGCGGTGTTGGAAGTCAGCCGACCAAGCACCTCCGCCTCGATCTTGTCGTGCGGCGGGCTTGGCATTTCAGCGTATGACGCCATCAAAGTGTCTGTCAGTGAGAGCAGCCGATCTCGCATGGATGGGTGGCGATCCGGTTGAATGCAAACACCTGCATGCTGCCTACACGAGCATGGCGACAAAGGATGGGAAATTTGAAAATATCAGCTGATGAACTGATTTCATTGGCCCGCCCTACACGATTCGAACGTGTGACCTACGGCTTAGAAGGCCGTTGCTCTATCCAACTGAGCTAAGGGCGGTCGGGGAGAAAAGACACGGCCGGCGCGGGCTACATTTGATGCAAGGCTTCAAGCGGCAGCAAGAACCACTAACCTCGAAGCCCCGAAACAAAACGGGCCCGGCATGAAGCCGAGCCCGAAATTATACCCGATCATCGCGCCACATCACGCGAGATCGACCTTCTCAGCCTCAAACCGGCTGCGGATGCAGCATGAACCAGCCAAGGCAGAACACACCGGCGATCACGCAATACACGCCGAACGAAGCCAGCCGGCCACGCCCTTCGAAGTAGCGCATCAGGAACCGCACGCTCAGGTACGCGGCGATCGCCGTCAGCACGCCGCCGAGCAGCGCATCGGCGAGCTGGTCGCGCGCATGGAACAGCTTCGGCAGCTCGAGCACCCCCGCCGCGAAAATGATCGGCGTACCGAGCAGGAACGAGAATTCCGCGGCCTTCTCCGCCGTCAGCCCCGCGGCGTTGCCGGCGATCATCGTCAGCCCGCTGCGCGAGAAGCCCGGAATTAGCGCGCCGATCTGCGCGAGACCCACGAAGAACGCCTGCTTGAACGTCATCTTCTCCGGAGCCTGATGCGCGCGGCTGCGCTGGATGCGATCGCCGAGCCACAGCAGCACGCCGTTCACGATCAGCGCGACCGCGACGATCCGCAGGTCGTGGAACACGCGTTCGATGCGCTTCTCGAGGAGCAGCCCGACGATGCCGGTCGGGATCGTACCGATGATGAGCGCCCACATCAGGTGCCCGTCGTCGTTCTTGCGGCCGCCGAGCTGCGCGAAGAAGCCGCTGATCAACGCAATCCAGCGCGCGCGGAAATACCACAGCAGCGCCAGCGCGGTGCCGAGGTGCAGCGCGACGAGGAACGGCAGCAGTTGCGGTGCGTGCTTGTCGATGTGCATGCCGAACAGCGCCGGCACGAGCAGCGTATGGCCAAGGCTGCTGACGGGGAAGAGTTCGGTGACGCCCTGCAGGACGCTCAGGAATACCAGAAACCAGAGACTCACGCGTCGGTCCTTTTAGTGAAAATTAAGCGGAAAGAGAAGCGGACGACGCGATGCGCGTCCGTAAAAACGCGCCCCGATTATGCCGAGCCCGGATTACTGCGCCAAGGCATTTGGCTGGATATTGCGGCAATGCACACAAACGCTTGCAATTTGTAAGCACTCAGAAAGCAAAAAGCCCGCCATTTGCATGGCGGGCCTTTCGACTTCGGCAGGAATTGCCGTCAGCGGCCGAGCTGATAGAAAAATAATACCGTGCTGCCGGTGAACATGCCGAACAGTGCGATACCCATTGCCATTGCCAGATCCATGGCCCCCTCCACGAAGTGTCATGACCCGGCAACATCACCGGTTTAGAGGCATTATCCCGACCGATGACAGTCTTAAAAACTCGCAATTTCCCGAGAAGGGTTTTCCCCGAGCCGCCACGGCCCGATAATGGAGCGCGCCGTTCCCGTCCACCCGCCCAACCCGATTCGCCATGCCGACCTTCCAGCAACACGACATTCACGAACTTCACGCCGGCCCGTCGCTCGTCCGGGTCGCTCCGCAATTCGGCGGCCGCCTGCTGTCATGGGATGTCGACGGCGAACCGGTGATCTTCTGGCCGGACACGGCCGACTGGAGCAACCTCGCACGCGTGCGCGGCGGCAACCCGCTGCTGTTCCCGTTCCTCGGCCGTCATCGCGTCGACGGCGAGCTCGGCCGCTGGCGCGATGCCGCCGGCGTGGTGCGCGACCTGCCGATGCACGGGTTCGCGCGCGACCTGCCGTTCGCCGTGCAACCGTCGGCCGATGGCACCGCGCTGTCGATGACGCTCGACGCGACCGACGCGCTGCGCGCCAGTTACCCGTTCGACTTCCGGTTCGAAACGACCTACCGGCTGGCCGACTCGCACACGCTCGAAGTCGCGCTGACGACGACCAATCGCGGCGACACGCCGCTGCCCTACTACGCCGGTCACCATTTCTACTTCGCGTTGCCGCACGGCGAACGCGCCGAAACCACGCTCGAGCTGCCGCCCACGCATCGTTGCGCGCAGCAGGCCGATGGTTCGATCAGCACGCCCGAGCCGGGCGAAGCCCGTTATCACCTCGACAACCCGGACATCCTCGACCGCTTCCACTGCCTCGACAGCGTGCCGGCCACACCGGTGCGCATCGTGATGCCGGGCCGCCGCCGCACGATCGAGATCGCGCTCGACGTGCCGGGCTCGATCCCGTGGTACGCGGTCACGACCTGGACCGAGAAGCCGGATTCGGACTTCTATTGCGTCGAGCCGTGGCTCGGCCTGCCGGACGCGATCCACAACGGCCTCGGGCTGCGCCTGCTCGCGCCGGGCGCGACCGAAACGGCCACGCTGCGGATTCGCGTCCTTCCGCTCGCCGGCTGAAACGCAGGCTTGATACGCAGGCTGAAACGCCGTCAGGCAACGCGTGGAACCGGCGCGCCGCAGCCCCGAGAACAGCCCAAACTGCGGTGCGCGGGTCGAACCCGTTAAAATCGGACGTTTTGTGTTGCCTGCCGCGTCACGCGCGGCAGGGTTTTGCGAGGTTCAATGTTCGGAACAACAACGAAGCGACTCTTCGCAGCCGCCTGCGCCGCCCTGCTCGTCGCGTGCGGCTCCGCGCCCGTCGGCCCCGGGTTCTATCGCGTCGAGCGCGGCGATACGCTCTACAAGATCGCGCGCGACAACCGCACGTCGGTATCGAACATCGTGCGCTGGAACCAGATGACGAACCCCGATGCGATCGAAGTCGGCCAGGTGCTGCGCGTCGCGCCGCCGCCCGGCACGACCACCGCATCGACGCCGTCGACCACCGGCACCGGCAGTGCCGGCCGGGCCCGCCCCGCGCCTTCCGCGCCGGTCGAATCGGCCGTCAAGCCGGCCTCGAGCATCGCGCTGATCTGGCCGGCAGCCGGCAATGTGGTCCGCACGTTCGACGGTTCGAAATCGAAGGGCATCGACATCGCGAATTCGCCGGGCACGCCGGTGGTCGCGGCTGCGCCCGGTGTGGTGGTCTATGCGGGTAACGGGCTGCGCGGCTACGGCAACCTGATCATCCTCAAGCACAACGCCGACTACCTGACCGCCTACGCGCACAACCGCGCGCTGCTGGTGAAGGAAGGCCAGTCGGTCACGCAAGGGCAATCGATCGCCGAGATGGGCAACAGCGACAGCGATCGGGTCGCGCTGCATTTCGAGCTGCGCTACGGCGGCCGATCGATCGACCCGTCACGCTACCTGCCGGCGCGCTGAGCACCCGATGGACGACACGCGATGCCGGCACGCATCGCGTGTCGTCGCGGTGAAAACCGGGAAAGGTGATGTCAGCGCTTGCGCAGACGTCCGGTGAACCGGCCGGACAACGGATCGACGTGACGGGCAAACGCTACCAGTACGCCGATTCCGATCAGGCTGAACCCCGCAGCTATCAGAAGCAAATCCATGGTCACACACTGATTTTTTCGTGATCTTATGCGTCATTGTGGAATCGTGCACTGAGCCGAGGCTATTGGACGAGTACGAAGATTCCCTACCCTCAGACGCCATTGTGGATTCGTTTGCGTGAAATCCTGATGTAAGCCGCTCGCGCGACGCCACGTTCGTCCCCAGGAGACACCTCGATGCTGCCCGCCGCCGACCGCTACGACGACCTGCTCTCCCGCTTCGCGTGGGACGTTCCGGCGCGTTACAACATCGGCGTGGATGTCTGCGACAAGTGGGCGGACGGCAGCGGACGTCTCGCGCTGATCCATGAAACGGCGCAAGGCGACGTTGTTCGCATCACGTTCGACGACTTGAAGAATGCTTCTAACCGGCTCGCGAACAGCTTTGCGCGCGCCGGCCTTCGGCGCGGCGACCGGATCGGCATCTTTCTCGCGCAGGGCCCCGAAACGGCCGTCGCGCACCTCGCCGCATACAAGCTCGGCGCAATCGCGGTGCCGCTCTTCACGTTGTTCGGCGTCGATGCGCTCGAATACCGGCTCGCGAACAGCGAGGCGGCTGCGCTCGTCACCGATGCGGCCGGCTACGCGAAAATCGCGCCGCTGCGCGCACGGCTGCCGGCACTGCATACCGTCTACTGCATCGGCGACGATGCGCCCGATCCCCCGGGCGTACTGCGCTACGACGCGGCGCTCGCCGCCGAAACACCCGACTTCGTGCCGGCCGATACGGCCGCCGACGATCCGGCGGTCATCATCTATACGTCCGGCACGACGGGCAAACCGAAAGGCGCGCTGCACGCGCATCGCGTGCTGCTGGGCCACCTGCCGGGCGTCGAGATGTCGCAGCAGTGCTTCCCGCGCGACGCGCGCCTGTTCTGGACGCCCGCCGACTGGGCATGGATCGGCGGCCTGCTCGACGTGCTGCTGCCGTCATGGCATCACGGCGTGCCCGTGCTTGCGCGCCGCTTCGAGAAATTCGACGGCGACGCGGCGTTCGCGCTGATGGCGCGGCACGGTGTCACCCACGCATTCCTGCCGCCCACCGCGCTGAAGCTGATGCGCACCGTCGCGGCGCCGCGCGAACGCTACGCGCTGTCGCTGAAATCCGTCGCGAGCGGCGGGGAATCGCTCGGCACCGAGCTGACGGCCTGGGGGCGCGACGCGCTCGGCGTGACGATCAACGAGTTCTACGGGCAGACCGAGTGCAACATGGTGCTGTCGTCGTGCGCCGCGCTGTTCGATGCGCAGCCCGGCGCGATCGGCAAGGCGGTGCCCGGCCATGCGGTCGCGATCGTCGACGCGGACGGCACGCCGCTGCCGCCCGGCGTCGAAGGGCGCATCGCGGTGCGCCGCCCCGACCCGGTGATGTTCCTCGAATACTGGCGCAACGCCGACGCGACGCGCGACAAGTTCGCCGGCGACTACCTGCTTACCGGCGACACGGGCACGATCGATGCCGACGGCTTCGTGCGCTTCGTCGGCCGCGACGACGACGTGATCACGAGCGCCGGCTACCGGATCGGCCCGGGCCCGATCGAGGACTGCCTGCTCACGCATCCGGCGGTGCGGATGGCGGCCGTCGTCGGCGTGCCCGACGCGACGCGCACCGAGATCGTCAAGGCGTTCGTGGTGCTGAATCCCGGCCACACCGGCGACGAGGCGCTCGTGCAGGCGCTGCAGGCACATGTGCGCACGCGCCTCGCCGCGCACGAGTATCCGCGCGCGATCGCGTTCGTCGACAGCCTGCCGATGACCGCGACCGGCAAGATCGTGCGCCGCGCGCTGCGCGACGCGTAGGCCGGCCGCCCCCCGTGCCGCCGGCCCGGCCGGATGGTTTATAGTGGCGCCACCACGCAGTCTTTCCTAGAAAACGATGTCCTCTGATCACCACTCCGACGCGGGCGCGTCGCCCAGCCCGCTCTATACCAAACTCCTCGGCGAAACCGCCAAGATCGACTGGTGCGATCTCGAGCGCTTCTTCGCGCAGGGCAAGCTGCTGTCAGTGGCACGCGACCTCGATCTCGTCAGCGTCGCGGAAGCCGTTGCCGACGACGATGCCGAACAGGTCACGCGCTGGCTGTCGGCGGGCCTCGTCGCGCGCATGCCGGCCGAAACCGCTGCCGATTACGCGGCGCGCAACCCGGAGCTGTGGGCGGTCGTCGTCTCGCCTTGGGTTTGCGTGCAGGAACGCGCCTGACGCGTCCGCCATGTCCGAAGCCGCGTTACCGCACGGGGCCGGCACGGCCGCCGTCACGCATCGGCGCGTCCTCGCGCTCGCGTTCCCGATCGTCCTCGCGAACCTGACCCAGCCGATCCTCGGTGCCGTCGACACGGCCGTCGCGGGCCACCTCGACGGCACGCAGTACCTGGGCGGCGTCGCGCTCGGCGGGCTGTTCTTCAATTTCGTGTTCTGGGGGTTCGGTTTCCTGCGGATGGGGACGACGGGCCTCGTCGCGCAGGCGCATGGCGCCGGCGACGCCGCCGGGATCCGCCTGAACCTGCTGCGCGCGTTGATCGTCGCGTTCGCACTCGGCGCCGCGGTACTGGCGCTGCAGGTGCCGCTGCTGTCATTTGCGCTGTCCGCGCTCGGCGGCAGCGACGCCGTCCGCACCACGGCGCTCGCCTACAGCCACGCGCGAATCTGGAGCGCCCCGTTCGCGCTCGCGAACTACGTCGTGCTCGGCTACCTGCTCGGCATGCAGCGCGTGCGGCTCGCGCTCGTCGCGCAGGTGTTCATCAATGCGGTGAACATCTGCGCCGTGCTGCTCTACGTGTATGGCTTCGGCTGGGGTATTGCCGGTATCGGCGCCGCGACGGCCACTGCGGACGCATGCGGTTTCGCGCTCGGCGCATGGATGCTGTGGCGGCTGCGGCCGCGCGGCCTTGCGCCGATTGCGGTGCGTGCACTCGCCGACCGCGTCGCGCTCAAACGGCTGATCGTGCTCAATCGCGACATCTTCCTGCGCACGCTGTGCCTGCTCGGCGCATTCGGCTGGTTCGCGCACCTCGGTGCAAAACAGGGCGATGCGACGCTCGCGGCGAACGCGCTGCTGCTGAATTTCCAGACGTTCATGGCGTACGGCCTCGACGGCTTCGCACATGCGGCCGAGGCGCTCGTCGGCGCGGCGGCTGGCGCGCGCGACCGCAGCGCGTTCCGGCAGGCCGTACGCGTCACGCTGTTCTGGTCGGCACTCGGCGCGCTGCTGTTCACGCTCGTGTACTGGGCCGCCGGCGGCTGGATCGTCGCGCGCCTGACCGATCAGGCCGAGATCCGCGAAACGGCGCTGCGCTACCTGCCGTGGGCCGCGCTTTCGCCGATCGTGTCGGTCTGGGGCTTCCTGCTCGACGGCGTGTTCATCGGCGCCACGCAGACGCAATCGCTGATGCGTGCGATGGTCGCGTCGCTCTCGATCTTCGTCGTGGCCACGCTCGCCGCCGTCGGCACGTTCGGCAATCACGGTCTCTGGTTCGCGCTGCTGCTGTTCATGGCCGCGCGCGGCGCGACGCTGGCGCGCTACCTGCCGGCGCTGTTGCGGCACATCGGCGCCGACGCGCCCGCGGCCCGCGCCTGACGGCGGGCCGAACCGGCCGTTACTGCGTGGGTTTCGGCGGCGGCGCGTCGAGCATCGACGGTGGCGTCATGTCGGTCGGCACGCCGTGATAGTCGGCCGGATCTTCCGGCGGATGGCCGCGACGGGCCTGATGCGGATCGCTGGTACAGCCGGCGAGCAAGGATGCGGCCAGCACGGCCAGCATGAAACGGGGCATCGGGTAGGGCTCCGGAAATCGGCGCGCCCATCGCACGCCGGGACCGCGCCGAGTCTAGCGGAAATCTCGCTTCGGAGTCGTGCCGCGCATGTCCTACTATGTACGCATGGCGCTGTGCCGTGGAAAGGAGGCTGCCATGTCGTCTGAAGAAATTGCCGGCCTGATCGGGCTGTTCGTCGGTCTGATGGTGCTCGTCGCCCTGTCGTTCTTCGAGTCGCGCGAATACAAGCGCAACCACGAAGGCGAAGGGATGATCCACCACTGGATGGCCGAACACCACCTGCTCGACTGGCGGCGCAAGCACTAAGCGCGCCGCTGCCGTCCGGCCCTTCCCCGGGCCGTTCTCGAACGTGCCGTCGCGCGGCACGGTGGTGATCGCGTATCGCCGAAATTAACAGGGTCCGACTCACACACATCGATCAGATGGACGAACGCCGTCGCGCGGCTCGTGCCACGCGACGGCGTTTGCTTGCGCGCGCCCGGGCGAGCGGGCGCGACGCGATTCCGACGGCTCAGCCCAGGAAGTGGCGGGCGTAGCGCGCGTTGATGTCGGACAGGCGGAACAGCGTCAGGAAATCCGCGCAGTTGAAGTCGGGATCCCAGGCCGGCGCACCGCAGATCTTCGCGCCGAGACGCAGGTAACCCTTGATCAGCGGCGGCGGCGCCACGACGGTGCCCGTCTGCAGTTCGTCAACCGGCAGGGCCGTGTGCGGGAACGCGCGATATTCCGGCGCCGTCAGCGAGCCTGCCGACAGCGACTGGTACAGGTTCGCCGCATAGTGGCCGCCGTCGGCCATCGACACGCTCGCGCAGCCGAGCATCGTCTCGTAGCCGTTCTGCATCATGTACGCGCCAAGGCCGCCCCACAGCGCCATGATGACGGCGCCGCTGCGGTAGTCGCTGTGCACGCACGAGCGGCCCACCTCGACCATCTTGCCGCGCAGGTGCGTGAGGCGCGACAGGTCGAATTCGCCTTCGGCATACAGGCGGCCGACACGCGCCGCCTGGTGCGGCGGCAGCACGCGATACGTGCCGACGACCTTCAGCGTGTCGAGATCGCGAACCAGCAGGTGGTCGCAGTACGCATCGAACGGATCGACGTCGAGACCGGAGGGGCCGCTGACCTGCGCACCCATCTCTTCGGCGAACACGCTGTAACGCAGGCGCTGGGCTTCGCGCAATTCGTCTTCCGTGCGCGCCCACGCGGCGCGCAGGCGATACTCCGATGTGACGGTTTCAGCAGCGCGCGGCAGGTGGCGCCGCGACGTGTCGAGGGGCAGCGAGGCAAAGGGGAGCGTAGGCGTCGGCAGTTCTCGCATTAGGCTTTCCTGGTCGTAAGGAATAGGGCGACATGCCCGCCAATGTAGTAATCGGCCGTGACCGTTATGTGGCACGACCATGTCCTTTCAATGACGTGTCGCCGAATTGACTTTAGCAGAAAGCTTGCGAAACCGTATGATCAATCCCTTCAAAGCTCTTCAGGCGGGCCTCAGAGCAGGTCGGGCGTCAATACCGCGCGCAATACGGCCTGCCGGCTGCCGTCACGCGTGCGGCTCGCCAGCCACACGATTCCGCCCTTCTTGACGCTCCAGCTGTCGTCGCCGCCGGCGATCAGCTGCGCGGCGACGCTGCCGAGCGTCGGCTGGTGCCCGACGATCACGACCGTCGGCGCGATACCTTCCGGCCAGCCGGCCGCCGCCAGCACGTCATCGACGCTGCCGCCCGGCGCAAGCGCGTCGACCGTCCGGTACTGGTCGGTCAGCGCCTCGACCGTCTGCACGGTGCGGGCCGCCGGGCTCGCGAGGATCACCGCGTTCGTCTCGAGCCGGCCACGCAGCCATTTGGCCATCGCCTGCGCGTCCTTGCGGCCCCGGACGGTCAACTGGCGTGCGAGATCGCTCGCCGCGTAGTCTTCGGCTTCGGCGTGGCGCCACAGGATCAGGTTCATCATGATGTTCTCCTTGCTGCGGCGAGCGGGCCCGCCGATGACCGGGCGAATTGTCGCAAATTGCGGGCGTTTGCCGCCGCGGCATTTACCCGCATATAGGGATTGACCGGGTCAGATGTTCAACGATACAATCTTTGGCTCGTCGGAGCGTAGCGCAGCCTGGTAGCGCATCTGATTTGGGATCAGAGGGTCGTAGGTTCGAATCCTATCGCTCCGACCAAGGAATCAAGGGGTTACGGTTAATACCGTAGCCCCTTTTCCGTTTCTGGGCCCTTCAAGCGTCAACCGGGATTCCCCTGTTAGCAGCGCCTCGATTCATTGTAGGGATCAATTGGGGCATCGACGCTACAACGATCCACGCAGCCCCTCCGGCGGCCATATTTCGAAGGTCGACACAAAGCAAATGGCTGACGGCCCTGCGCTTTAAATGCAGGAAAGACTGACCGGAAAGGATCGAGCGCCCGCCTGGCCGGCCCGTCGAATCACCGACATACGGGCCAACGAGCCATCCGCAGCCCGCATACGGCACTTGCCGGAACACGCGATAATGCGCGTGGACAACCCTGCCTTCGCGCATGAAAAACAACATCCTCAAGACCGCCCTCTGCGCATCGCTGCTCGCGCTCGCGACTGCCGGCACCGCGTCGGCCAAGGCGCTCGACGACGCACTCGACTGCCACTCGACCGGCCACAAATTCGTCGCGCCGCTGCTCGCCGCCGGCGACATCCAGTCGGAGCCGATGCATGTCGAATCGAACTCGGTCAATGCATTCCGCACGAGCCACGCGCTGACGGCGTACGGCTTCGGCGTCTATGTCGTACTCGGATACCAGGCGAACGACCCGATCTTCCGCGCGGGCAACGGCACGCCGATCGGCGACTGGGCCTATGGCGTCGTGGTGCGGGGCACGAAAAGCGCGGTGGAAGAAGCCGTGCGCAAGGCCGGCAGCGACGCGACCGTCAAGCAGGCGTTTCCGTTCCTGACCGCGATCGTCTGCTCGTCGGACTGAGCGGTCGCCACGACGATCACGCGGCAAGCCTGAGGGGCACCAAGCCTGCCTGCCGCCCCGCCCCTCCCAGTCCCTCTATCGACCTCGCTGCGGCCTCGCTTCGATCTGTTACGCGCCGGTATACACCACGCGATACGGGATACCGACCTTCTCCCACTCGGCCGCCTCCTGGCTGAGGCTATAGTCGGTCAGCGGGTTCTGCTCGACCCACGCGCTGGGCAGGCGCACTTCATACCCGCCCTTCTTCATCTGCGAAACGGAAATGTCCGGCAGCCCGGCATCGGTCCGGCGCCGGCACAGCAGCGCCGCGAGTCGCAGGCAGAACAGCAGCGGCCACTCGACCTCGCGCGCCTGCGACAGCTTGCCGAGCTTGCCCGCGTGACCGAGCACGAGCGCGGCGAGGCGCGCCTGGTCGGTGCGCGAAAAACCCGGCATGTCCGCGTTGCTCGCGATATAAGCCGAGTGCTTGTGATACGCGCTGTGCGAGATCGACAAACCGATCTCGTGCAATGCGGCCGCCCAGCCGAGAAACATCCGCCCTTCCTCGCGCGCTTCTTCGTCGGCTTCCTCGAGTTCGTCGTAGAAACGCCCCGCCAGCGCGCCGATCCGCTCGGCCTGCGCACGGTCGACACCGTAGCGGCGCGTGAAGCCCTCGACGGTCACCGCACGCATGTCCTCGTGCTGCGTCCGGCCGAGCAGGTCGTACAGCACACCGAGGCGCAACGCGCCGTCGGTCGTATCGACGTAGTCGACACCGAGTTCCTCGAACACCGCGAGCATGATCGCGAGGCCGCCCGCGAGCACCGGCACGCGATCGGGCTTCAGCGCGATCAGCTTCAACCGGTTGACGTTCTCCGACTTGATCAGCGCACGCTTGAGCCGCTCGAGGCCGCCGCGCGAAATGCCGTGCGTGATGCCCGGATCGTTGAAGCCGTTCGCCTCGACGAGTTCCGCGAGCGCACGCGCGGTGCCCGACGAGCCGATCGCCTGGTCCCAGCCGGCCTTCTTGTACTCGCTCGAAATGATCTGGATCTCGCGCTTGGCCGCGAGCTCGGCCTGCCGCATCGTGTATTCGTCGACGTTGCCGGCCGGGAAGAAGGTGCGGCTGTGGCTCACGCAGCCGATATAGAGGCTCTCCATCACGATCGGCGTGTAGTGCGAGCCGATGATGAATTCGGTGGAGCCGCCGCCGATGTCGACGACGAGCCGCTTGCCCGCGCTCGCCGGCACCGAGTGCGCGGCGCCCGCATAGATCAGCCGCGCTTCTTCGCGGCCCGCGATCACTTCGATCGGGAAACCCAGTGCCGCTTCGGCTTCGCCGAGAAACTCGGCCGCGTTCTTCGCGACGCGCAGCGTGTTGGTCGCCACCGCGCGCACGTGATCGGGATGGAAATCGCGCAGGCGCTCGCCGAACCGCTTGAGCGCTTCCCAGCCACGCTCCTGCGACGCGCGATCGAGCATCTTGTCGCTCGACAGGCCCGCGGCCAGCCGGACGGGCTCGCGCAGCGCGTCGACGGGATAGATCTGGCTGCCTGCCGGCGTTTCCTCGACGCGACCGACGATCAGCCGGAAGCTGTTCGAGCCGAGATCCACGGCAGCCAGCAAGTGGGGGGTTGTAACCATCAGAAGGGGGCTCCGTGCGCGTTCACCCGCGGCGGCCGGTGCGGCAACCGCGGGCGATCAATCAAAGGCAACATTTTAAGCGTGGAACGCTTGCCATTGCCACGCTTCACGGGCATGCATCCTGCTCGATTGCATATAGCCGAAACATTTATGAGACGAAACGGTTACAGCGTAGAATTTCCCGATATAAATACATCATTGTCATTCGCACGTCATCGTACCGTGAGAGTTTCCGAGCGTCCTTTCGAATCATCGCCCGAATCACCCCCTACTCTGCCGATGTCCGTCCGTTATCCGCTTCTCAATCGTGAACTCGGCATCCTCGGTTTCAACGAGCGCGTGCTGGCCCAGGCCGCTGATCCGCAAGTCCCGTTGCTCGAGCGCCTTCGCTTCATCTGCATCACCAGCAGCAACCTCGACGAATTCTTCGAAGTCCGGATGGCCGGGCTGCAGGAGCAGATCCGCGACAACCCCGGCGCACTGACGCCCGACGGCATGTCGTTACAACATGCTTACGACCTCGTCGTCGAACGCGCGCAGCGGCTCGTCCATCGACAGTACACGATGCTGCACGAAACCGTGCTGCCCGCGCTCGAACAGGAAGGCATCTACTTCCACGCGAGCGACACGTGGAACGACGAGCAGCTCGAATGGGCGCGGCACTACTTCCTCGACGAGCTGCTGCCCGTGCTCACGCCGATCGGTCTCGATCCCGCCCACCCGTTCCCGCGCGTGCTGAACAAGAGCCTGAACTTCGTCGTCGAGCTCGAAGGCCGCGACGCATTCGGCCGTCAGGCGGTGATGGGTATCGTGCAGGCGCCGCGTGCGCTGCCGCGCGTCGTGCGCATGCCGCACGCGCTGTCGGGCTTCGAGCACGGCTTCGTGCTGCTGAGCTCGTTCATGCAGCGCTTCGTCGGCGAACTCTTCCCGCAACTGAGCGTGAAGAGCTGCAACCAGTTCCGCATCACGCGCAACAGCGAGCTGTTCGTCGACGAGGACGAAATCACGAACCTGCGCGTGGCGCTGCAGGGCGAACTGCCCGCGCGCCACCTCGGCAATGCAGTGCGCCTAGAGGTGTCGGCCGACACGCCGCCGCACATCGTGCGCCGCCTGCTAGAGGAAAGCGAACTCGGCGAGAAGGACTGCTATCGCGTGGCCGGATCGGTGAACCTCGTGCGGCTGATGCAGATTCCCGATCTCGTCGATCGCCCCGACCTGAAGTTCACGCCGTTCACCGCGTCGACGCCGTCCGCGATCACGAACGCGCCGACGATGTTCGACGCGATCGACAACGGCGACATCCTGCTGCACCACCCGTACGAGAGCTTCCAGCCGGTGCTCGAACTGCTGCAGCAGGCCGCGAAGGATCCGAGCGTCGTCGCGATCAAGCAGACGATCTACCGCACCGGCACCGATTCGCCGCTGATGGACGCGCTGATGGAAGCCGCGCGCAACGGCAAGGAAGTGACCGTCGTCGTCGAACTGCTCGCGCGCTTCGACGAGGAAACCAACATCAACTGGGCGTCGCAGCTCGAAGCCGTC
This sequence comes from Burkholderia sp. AU6039, assembly GCF_002223365.1. NCBI lineage: Bacteria > Pseudomonadati > Pseudomonadota > Betaproteobacteria > Burkholderiales > Burkholderiaceae > Burkholderia > Burkholderia sp. AU6039. The sequence goes on along the minus strand of NZ_NKFK01000003.1, from coordinate 891,686 downwards.
GGCGCGCATGTCGTGTACGGCGTGGTCGGCCACAAGTGCCACGCGAAGATGATGCTGATCGTGCGGCGCGTCGTGCAGGCCGGCAAGGCGTCGCTGCGCCGCTACGTGCACCTCGGCACCGGCAACTACCACCCGCGCACCGCACGCCTCTACACCGACTTCGGCCTGATGACGGCCGACCAGAAGATCTGCGAAGACGTCCATCACGTGTTCCAGCAGCTGACCGGCATCGGCGGCGAACTCACGCTGCACGAGCTGTGGCAGTCGCCGTTCACGTTGCATCCGCGCATCATCGATTCGATCCGCTCGGAGATCGACAATGCGCGCGCCGGCAAGCGCGCACGCGTCGTCGCGAAGATGAACGCGCTGCTGGAGCCGACGGTGATCGCCGCGCTGTACGAAGCGTCGCAGGCCGGCGTCAAGGTCGACCTGATCGTGCGCGGTGTCTGCGCGCTGCAGCCCGGCGTGCCGGGGCTGTCGGAAAACATCACCGTGCGCTCGATCGTCGGCCGCTTCCTCGAGCACCACCGGATCTACTACTTCCACGCGAACGGCGCCGAGGAGGTCTATCTGTCGAGCGCCGACTGGATGGACCGCAACCTGTTCCGCCGCGTCGAGGTCGCGTTCCCGATCCGCGATCGCAAGCTCAAGCGGCGCGTGATCGCCGAAGGCCTGTCGGTGTGCCTCGGCGACAACCAGTCGGCGTGGCAGATGCACAGCGACGGTCACTACCGCCGCCGCCGCGCCGGCAAGACGATCCGCAACGCGCAACTCGGGTTGCTCGCGAAGTTCTGCTCCTGAAGAATCGGCCGCGCGGCACAAGTCGCGCGCCGCGTCGCTCCCAACAAAAAACGCAGCCGACTGGCTGCGTTTTTTGTTGCGGAGCCGGCATACCTCCGCTCATCGAACGAGCGACGGATACCGTTACGCGATCATGCCTCGTAAGCGGCCGGCCGGATCGCGATGATGCGCGAGCCCGGGAAGCGTGCGGTGAATGTGCTGCCGCGCCCTTCCTCGCTCTGCACGTACAGGTGCGCGTCATGCCGCTGCAGCACGTGCTTGACGATCGCAAGGCCGAGCCCCGTGCCGCCGGTGTCGCGCGAACGGCTGCGGTCGACGCGATAGAAGCGCTCGGTGAGCCGCGGCAGGTCGGCGGCCGGAATCCCGAAGCCGCTGTCGGTGACGGAAAACACGCCCTGCGCGCCTTCGCGCCGCCACGTCACGACGATCTTGCCGCCTTCCGGCGTATAGCGGATCGCGTTCGTGACGAGGTTCGCGAACGCGCTGAACAGCTCCGTCTGCGCGCCGGTGACGCCGAGCGTCTCGTCGATCGAGAACGCGATGTCGTGATGCCCGTTCGACAGCGTCTGCGCGTCCTCCTTCAGATGGTCGAACACGGCCCGCATGTCGATCGCGCGATCGAGCGGCGGCTTGCTCTCGCCTTCCAGCTTCGCGAGCACCAGCAGGTCGGTCACGATGTGCCGCATCCGCGAGGCCTGCTGCTCCATCATGTCGAGATAGCGCGCGCGGTCTTCCTCGTTCAGCGGCAGCTCGCGCATCGTCTCGAGGAACCCCGACAGCACGGTGAGCGGCGTCTTCAACTCGTGCGACACGTTCGCGACGAAGTCGCGCCGCATCGCGTCGGTCCGCTCGAGCTCGGTGATGTCCTGCGTGAGCAGCAGCTTGCGATTCTCGCCGTACGGAAACACCTGCACTTCCAGCACGTTCTGCCGCGAATCGCCCATGCCGCGCATCACGAGCGTCTCCTCGTAATGCTGCGCGTTCAGATAGCGGACGAACTCGGGATGGCGCACCAGGTTGGTGATGTGCTGGCGCAGGTCACGCTTCGCGTCGAGGCCGAAATGGACCTCGGCGATCGCGTTGCACCACTCGATCTGGTCGTGATCGTCGAGCATCGCGACGCCGTTCGGCGACGCCTGGATCGCCTGGATGAAGCGCGAATGCTGCTGCTCGACCTGCCGCACCTGCGCATGCCACTGCTTCGCGAGTTTGTGCAGACGATAGTAGATCTCGCCCCAGATGCCCGGCGCGCTCGGCACCTCGCCATAGACGGGCGCATCGAGCAGACGCCACAGACGCTGCGTATGAAAGGTGCTGAAAAAGCCCTGCGCGACCAGCATCACGACCACGAACACGAGGCCCGCGGTCGGGCCGGCGAAGACGCCGACCAATACGCCGATCAGCACGAGCAGCACGAGCGACACCAGAAAGCGCGCCCAGATGATGTTCATGATTCAGCGCCCGAAAGAATGAACGGCATGCCGTGGCACACGGCATGCGTGGATACGTTACGCGTGCTTGGCGAGCCGGTAGCCGCTGCCGCGCACGGTCTCGATCATCGCATCGCAGCCGGCCGGTTTCAAGGCCGCGCGCAATCGTTTGATGTGCACGTCGACAGTGCGCTCCTCGACGAATACATGGTCGCCCCACACCTGGTCGAGCAGTTGCGTGCGGCTGTGCACACGCTCCGGATGCGTCATGAAGAAATGCAGCAGGCGGAACTCGGTCGGGCCGAGATCGAGCTTGATCTCGCTGCCTTCCGCATGCGCGGCGACGCGATGCGTGGCCGGGTCGAGGCGCAGCCCGTTGATCGACACGACGTCCTCGGTCAGCTGCGGCGCGCGACGGCGCAGCACGGCCTTGATCCGCGCCATCAGCTCCTTCGGCGAGAACGGCTTCGTCACGTAGTCGTCCGCGCCGATTTCGAGGCCGAGCACCTTGTCCTGCTCATCGCCACGTGCGGTCAGCATGATGATCGGGATGTGCTTGGTCCGTTCGTTGTTGCGCAGGTCGCGCGCGAACGCAATGCCGGACTTGCCCGGCAGCATCCAGTCGAGCAGCACGAGATCGGGCAGCACGTCGCTGATCAGGTTCTGCGCCTGTTCGGCGTTGTACGCCCGAATCGGGCAGTGACCGGCGTGCTGGAGATTCACCGAGATCAGTTCGGAAATCGCGGGCTCATCTTCAACGACGAGAATGTTGCTGGGCATCGGCACCTCTGTTCTTCCTTACGGAGTCGATTAACTGTTGGCTTCGCGATCGAGCGTGTCGCGCGGCTGGTGCCGCACGTCGGTGCCCTTCACGATGTAGATGATGAATTCGGCGATGTTCTTCGCGTGGTCGCCGATCCGCTCGATCGCCTTCGCGATGAACAGGTACTCGAGGCCCACCGAGATCGTGCGCGGATCTTCCTGCATGTACGACACGAGCTTGCGCACGAACGCACGGAATTCCTGGTCGATTTCCTTGTCGTCCTTGACGATCTGCGCGGCGGCCACCGTATCGAGACGCGCAAACGCGTCGAGCGCGCGGCGCAGGATCGTCACGGCCATCTCGCCCGACACCTTGATCTCGGCGATGTTGACCGTGCGCGCGGCCGGCTCGTCGACCAGGCGGCGCACGCGCTTCGCGATCTTCTCGGCCTCGTCGCCTGCGCGCTCGAGGTTCGTAATCGTTTTCGAAATCGACATCAAAAGGCGCAGGTCACGCGCGGCAGGCTGCCTCCGCGCGATGATGTTGCCGCACTCCTGGTCGATGTCGACTTCCATCGTGTTCAGGACTTCTTCGTTCGCGATCACCTTCTCGGCCGCATCGCGATCGAACTCGTTCAGCGCGTGCATCGCGCCGACGATCTGCGACTCGACGAGCCCGCCCATTTCCAGCACTTTCGACGACACCGCGTTGAGATCGGCGTCGAACTGGCTCGACAGATGTTTATCCGACATGGCTGTTGTTCTCCGTCATCAGCCGAAGCGGCCGGTGATGTAGTCTTCCGTTTCCTTGCGCACCGGCTTGATGAAGATCTTTTCGGTCTCGCCGAATTCGATCAGCTCGCCCAGGTACATGTAGGCCGTGAAATCCGAGCAGCGTGCGGCCTGCTGCATGTTGTGCGTGACGATCACGACCGTGTAGTCGCTCTTGAGCTCCGCGATCAGCTCCTCGATGCGGCCCGTCGAGATCGGGTCGAGCGCCGAGCACGGTTCGTCGAGCAGCAGCACTTCCGGACGGATCGCGATGCCGCGCGCGATGCACAGACGCTGCTGCTGGCCGCCCGAGAGGCCGTAGCCGCTCTGGCTCAGCTTGTCTTTCACTTCGTTCCACAGCGCGGCCTTCGTGAGCGCCCACTCGACGCGATCGTCCATTTCCGAGCGCGTGAGCTTTTCGAACATCTTCACGCCGAACGCGATGTTGTCGTAGATCGACATCGGGAACGGGGTCGGCTTCTGGAACACCATGCCGATCCGCGCGCGCAGCAGCGAGATGTCGCGCTTCGTCGTCAGCAGGTTCTCGCCGTCCATCAGGATTTCGCCTTCGGCGCGCTGCTCCGGATAGAGCGCGAACATCTTATTGAACGTGCGCAGCAGCGTCGACTTGCCGCAGCCCGACGGGCCGATGAACGCCGTCACCTTCCCTTCGGGAATGCTCAGGTTGATGTTCTTCAGCGCGTGGAACTTGTTGTAGAAGAAGTTGAGGTTGTTGACCTCGATCTTCGCGTTCAGCGGCTCGAGCGGACGGCCGTGCGCCGCGTCGTGCGTGCCGGCGGGCGCAGCGGTGCGCTCGACGGGATTCAGGTGGCTTTCTGCCATATTCATCGGATTGCTCCGCCGTTACTTTTTCGAGAAGATCGAGCGCGCCAGGATGTTGAGTCCAAGCACCCCGAGCGTGATCAGGAACACGCCCGCCCATGCGAGCGACTGCCATTCCGCGAACGGGCTCATCGCGAACTTGTAGATCGTGACGGGCAGGTTCGCCATCGGCTGGCTCATGTCGACCGAGAAGAACTGGTTCGACAGCGCGGTGAACAGCAGCGGCGCCGTTTCGCCGGCGATCCGCGCGACGGCAAGCAGCACGCCCGTGATGATCCCGCCGACCGACGCGCGCAGCGTGATCTTCAGCACCATGCGCCATTTCGGCGTGCCGAGCGCGAAGGCCGCTTCGCGCAGCGCGTTCGGCACGAGCTTCAGCATGTTCTCGGTCGTGCGGATCACGATCGGAATCTGCAGCAGCGCGAGCGCGATCACGCCGGCCCAGCCCGAGAAGCGCCCCGACTTTGCAACGACGATCGCGTACACGAACAGGCCGATGACGATCGACGGCGCGGACAGCAGGATGTCGTTGATGAAGCGGATCGTGCTCGCCAGCAGGTTCTTCTGGCCGTATTCGGCGAGATAGACGCCCGCCAGGATGCCGATCGGCGTACCGACCAGCGTGCCGAAACCGCACAGCAGCAAGCTGCCGACGATCGCGTTCGCAAGACCGCCGCCTTCCGTGTTCGGTGCCGGCGTCGATTCCGTGAACAGTTGCAGCGACAGGCCGCCGACGCCGAGATGCACCGTCGTGTAGAGAATCCACACGAGCCACAAGAGGCCGAATGCCATCGCACCGAGCGACGCGGCGAGCGCGATCGCGTTGATGGCCTTGCGCTTGCGCTGCAGGCGGTTGCGCATCGCGTCGAGCACGGCGCCGTCCGGACCCGGGAAATTCATGATGGGCTCGCTCATTTCTTGCCCTCTCCCTTCTCGAGACGAAGCAGCAGCAGTTTGGAGATGGTCAGCACGATGAACGTGATCACGAACAGGATCAGGCCCAGTTCCATCAGCGCGGACGTATGCAGGCCCGGTTGCGCTTCCGCGAATTCGTTCGCGAGCGCCGACGTGATGCTGTTGCCCGGCGCGAACAGCGACACGCTGTCGAGCAGGTTCGTGTTGCCGATCACGAAGGTCACGGCCATCGTCTCGCCGAGCGCGCGGCCGAGGCCGAGCATCACGCCGCCGATCACGCCGGTCTTCGTGTAGGGCAGCACGACCTTCCACATCACTTCCCAGGTCGTGCAGCCGATCCCGTACGCCGATTCCTTCAGCAGCACGGGCGTGACCTCGAACACGTCACGCATCACCGATGCGATGTACGGGATGATCATGATCGCGAGGATCACGCCGGCGGCCAGGATGCCGATCCCGATCGGCGGGCCGGCGGTCAGCGGGCCGAGCACCCACACGTCCTTGAACAGGCGGCCGATCGGCTTCTGGAAATATTCCGCGAAGATCGGCGCGAACACGAGCAGGCCCCACATGCCGTACACGATCGACGGAATCGCGGCGAGCAGCTCGATCGCGATGCCGAGCGGGCGGCGCAGCCACACGGGCGACAGCTCGGTGAGGAACAGCGCGATGCCAAAACTGACCGGCACCGCGATGACGAGCGCGATGACCGACGTCACGATCGTGCCGTAGATCGGCACGAGCGCGCCGTAGATGTCCGAGTTGGGATCCCACTCGGATTGCCACAGGAAGCCGAGGCCGAACTTCTGGATGGTCGGCATCGACGCGATGATCAGGGAAACGATGATCCCGCCGAGCAGCAGCAGGGTCACGATGGCGGCAAGCCGTGCAAGACCGCCGAACACGACATCCCCGAGGCGGCTCGGCGCGCGTTGCTGCGCAACGTCGGCGGACCGTGAGGACGTATAGGAAATATCAGACATGGGTGCCTGCTTTTGATTGCCGGGCGCCGTAACGCCCGGCTTTACCGCACACACTGCCCGACCGGCACGGCCGGGCAGCGAACCGCTGCAATGCTTACTCTGCGGCGACCGGCTTGCCCGAAGCGTCCGTCACCTTGACCTTCCACTGCTTGCGGATTTCCGCTTCGACTGCCGGCGGCAGCGAGATGTAGTCGAGGCTGTCAGCAGCCTTCTCGCCGTTCTTGAACGCCCAGCTGAAGAACTTCAGCGTTTCCACGCCCTGCTCCGGCTTGTCCTGCTTCGCGTGCAGCAGCACGAACGTCGCGCCGACGACCGGCCATGCTTCCTTGCCCGGCTGGTTCGTCAGGATCTGGTAGAACGACTTCGACCAGTTCGCGCCAGCAGCAGCGGCCTTGAACGTTTCCGTCTTCGGCTCGACCACCGTGCCCGTCGAGTTCTTCAGGGCCGTGTAGACCATGTTGTTCTTCTTCGCGTACGCCCATTCGACGTAGCCGACCGCGCCCGGCAGGCGCTGCACGAACGCTGCGACGCCGTCGTTGCCCTTGCCGCCCGTGCCCGTCGGCCAGTTGACCGTCGTGCCTTCGCCGACCTTCGACTTCCACTCGTCGTTGACCTTCGACAGGTAGTTCGTCCAGATGAAGCTCGTGCCCGAGCCGTCAGCGCGGCGAACCACGGCGATGTCCGTGTCCGGCAGCTTGACCTTCGGGTTCAGCGCGGCGATCGCCGGGTCGTTCCACTTCTTGATCTTGCCGAGGTAGATGTCGCCGAGCACCGGGCCCGACAGCGTCAGTTCACCCGGCTTCACGCCCGGCACGTTGACGACCGGCACCACGCCGCCGACCACCGTCGGGAACTGGAACAGGCCTTCCTTCGCGAGCTCGTCATCCTTCAGCGGAGCGTCCGAACCGGCAAAATCGACCGTCTTCGCGACGATCTGCTTCAGGCCGCCCGACGAGCCGATACCTTGGTAGTTGACCTTCGCGCCGCCGGTCTGCTGGTAGTCAGCAGCCCATTTCGTATAGATCGGCATCGCGAACGTGCTGCCTGCGCCCGTGATGTCGGCAGCGTGGGCGGCGACGGCGAAAAGCGCGCCAGCCAGGCCGGCAATCGCGGTTTGCATCAATTTCATGAGACCTCCAGTGTGTGAGCGGATGACTACGGCACCGCGAAGGTTAGGGGCTCCTCATGACGGTAATGTGACAATCGATGAAACTGGCGTGACAGTAACATGACTGGTTGAAAGGGAGTATCGGGTGCGGCGGGCGCGGCGCCCGGGCGGCGCCGGAATGGCGGTGGCGGCAAGAATTGCCTGCCTGGAAGGACGTGGATGACGACCCGTTTTCACCTGGGTGCGAGCGGATCGTAGCGCGGTGTCTGCGCCATGGATAGCCCTCCGGTCGTGGCGGGCCGATATCAGGGGTCGGACGATTTTCCGGCCGGGATTGCGGTGGCGACGCGCCCTTCTTTATAGGTATCGCAAACCTTTGCGTCTGACGAAAACACGGCGCCCCGAAGGCGCCGTGTACGGGTTCACCGGAACACCGACGCGCAGGTGTTTGACCTGACGCGCCGGGCCCGCGCGTCAGGTCGTCGCCGCGCGCACCGCGTCGGCGATCGTCTCCGCATGGCGCACCGCGTCGGCCGCCTGCTGCGCCTCGACCATCACGCGCAGCACGGGCTCCGTGCCCGATGCGCGGATCAGCACGCGGCCGCTGCCGGCGAGCGCGGCTTCGGCGGCGTCGATCGCGGCGCGAATCGACGTACTGCCCTTCCAGTCGGCGCCCGGCTTCATTCGCACGTTGATCAGCTTCTGCGGGAACAGCGTGACGCCGTCGAGCATCTGCGCGAGGGTCTTGCCGCTGCGCTTCAGCGCGGCCAGCACGAGCAGCGCCGACACGATGCCGTCGCCGGTCGAGTGGCGATCGAGCGACAGGATGTGGCCCGACCCTTCCGCGCCGAGCTGCCAGCCGTGTTCGCGCAACTGCTCGAGCACGTAGCGATCGCCGACCGCCGCGCGGACGAACTTCACGCCCTCACGCTGCAGCGCGACTTCGACCGCGAGGTTCGTCATCAGCGTGCCGACCGCGCCTTCGACCTTGCCGTCGGTCGCGATCCGGTCCTTCACGAGCACGTAGAGCAGTTCGTCGCCGTTGTACAGGCGACCGGTCGAGTCGACGACCTGCAGGCGGTCCGCATCGCCGTCGAGCGCAATGCCGAGATCGGCGTGGTTCGCACGCACCGCGCGCACCAGCGCGTCCGGCGCCGTCGCACCGACACCATCGTTGATGTTGAAGCCGTTGGGCGCGACACCGATCGGGATCACGTCCGCACCGAGCTCGTGGAACACGTGCGGCGCGATCTGGTACGCGGCGCCGTGCGCGCAGTCGATCACGAGCTTCAGCCCGCGCAGGTTGAATGCGGCAGGGAACGTGCTCTTGCAGAACTCGATGTAGCGGCCGGCCGCGTCGTCGAGGCGGCGCGCCTTGCCGAGACCGTCGGACGATGCGCACTCGAGCGGCTTGTCGAGCCACGCTTCGATCTCGGCTTCGGTGTCGTCCGGCAGCTTGTTGCCGTCGGCGGAGAAGAACTTGATCCCGTTGTCGTGATACGGGTTGTGCGATGCACTGATCACGACGCCCGCCGACAGGCGCAGCGCACGCGTCAGGTACGCGACGCCCGGGGTCGGCATCGGGCCGGCCAGCATCACGTCGACGCCGGCCGCCGAGAACCCGGCCTCGAGCGCGGCTTCGAGCATGTAGCCCGACACGCGCGTGTCCTTGCCGATCAGCACGGTCGGGCGCGAGCCTGCCGCGACATCGGCCGAGCTGGCCAGTACCTTGCCGGCCGCGTAGCCGAGACGCAACACGAAGTCCGGCGTGATGGGCGCCTCGCCCACCGTGCCGCGAATGCCGTCCGTGCCGAAATATCGACGTCCCATGGTGAATCTTCCTCCTTCGTCTTCTGACTTATCGTTGCCGCGCGGCTTCGCGCACGGCAACCCAGATTTTCAGCGCGTCGACCGTTGCCGCGACGTCGTGCACGCGCACGATCGCCGCCCCACGCTCGACCGCGCACACCGCGGCCGCCACGCTCGCCGCGACGCGCTCCATCGGCGGCTTGCCGCCGATCACCACGCCGAGCATCGACTTGCGCGACATGCCCGCGAGTATCGGGTACGCGCGGCCGTCGGGCCGCACGGGTGCCGTGTCCGGCAACGCGGCCAGCAACGCATAGTTGTCGTCGACAACCGCCTTGCCGAATCCGAAGCCGGGATCGACGCAGATCCGCTCCGGCGCAATCCCCGCATCGCGCAGCGCCTGCGCGCGCTCGGCGAGAAAATCGCGCACATCGGTCACGACGTCGCCGTAATCGGGTTCGCCGACCTGCATCGTCTGTGGCTCACCAAGCATGTGCATCGCACACAGCCCGCAGTTGCCGTCGCGCACCGCGTCGATCGCGCCCGGCTGGCGGAACCCCCAGATGTCGTTGATCAGGTCGGCGCCGGCGGCCAGCGCCGCACGCATCACGGCCGGCTTGTAGGTATCGATCGACAGCGGCACGTTCAGCGGCCGCAGCGCTTCGACGAGCGGGATCACGCGTGCGAGCTCCTCGTCGAGCGGCACGGGCGGCGCGCCGGGGCGCGTCGATTCGCCGCCGATATCGAGAAGGTCGACGCCTTCGGCAATCATCCGCTCGGCCTGGCGCAGCGCATCGTCGCGCGCGAGGAAGCGGCCGCCGTCGGAGAACGAATCAGGCGTGGCGTTGAGGATGCCCATCACGAGCGGGCGTTCGAACGTCAGTTCGAATCGGCCGCACCGGAGTGGCGCGGGAGTGTTTGGGGAAACAGCGGAATCGGACACGAGCAACTGGCGTGAATGAATGCAAAACGGGCCGGTGTGAAGCCACACCAGCCCGTGAACGGCGCTAAAGCGGAGATTATGCCGCCGGCGAAGCAGGCGCCGGCGCGTTGCCGGGCTTCACCTCGGCGCTGCTGCCACCACCCGACGAATCGCCGCCGACAGCCGGCGAGCTCTTCGGGGAGCGCGGCGGACGGCCTTCCATGATGTCGTTGATCTGATCGGCATCGATCGTCTCCCACTCCATCAGCGCGGCGGTCATCGCTTCGACCTTGTCGCGGTTCTCTTCGAGCAGTCGGCGCGCAAGGCCGTACTGTTCGTCGAGCACACGGCGGATTTCCGAATCGACCTTCTGCTGCGTCGCTTCCGAGATCGTGCGCGTGAAGCCACGGCCGAACGGCGATGCATCGTTCTCATCGTCGACGTAGACCATCGGCCCGAGCGCGTCGGTCATGCCGAAACGGGCCACCATCGCACGCGCCGTCTGCGTTGCCTTGTTGAAGTCGTCCGATGCGCCGGTGCTGACCAGGTTCATGAACAGCTCTTCCGCCACCCGGCCACCGAACAGGATCGCAAGGCGGTCCATCAGGTAGTCCTTCGAGTACGTTTCGTTGTCATGCTCCGGCAACTGCCACGTGACACCCAGCGCGCGACCGCGCGGGATGATCGTGACCTTGTGCACGGGGTCCGCCTTCGGCAGCAGCTTTGCGATCACCGCGTGGCCCGACTCGTGATAAGCGGTCGCACGCTTCGCTTCTTCGCGGATCACGGCCGACTTGCGCTCCGGACCCATGAAGATCTTGTCCTTCGCGTCTTCGAAATCCTGCATCTCGACGATGCGCTTGCCGCGACGTGCGGCGAACAGCGCAGCCTCGTTCACGAGGTTCGCGAGATCGGCGCCCGAGAAGCCCGGCGTGCCGCGTGCGATGACTGCCGCGTCGACGTCGTTCGCGATCGGCACCTTGCGCAGGTGCACGCGCATGATCTGTTCGCGGCCGCGGATGTCCGGCAGACCGACGTAGACCTGGCGGTCGAAACGGCCCGGACGCAGCAGCGCCTTGTCGAGCACGTCGGAACGGTTGGTCGCGGCGATCACGATCACGCCCGAGTTCGCCTCGAAGCCGTCCATCTCGACGAGCATCTGGTTCAGCGTCTGTTCGCGCTCGTCGTTGCCGCCGCCCATGCCGGCGCCGCGATGACGGCCGACCGCGTCGATTTCGTCGATGAACACGATACACGGTGCATGCTTCTTCGCCTGCTCGAACATGTCGCGCACACGCGCCGCGCCGACGCCGACGAACATTTCGACGAAGTCCGAACCCGAGATGCTGAAGAACGGCACCTTCGCTTCACCCGCGATCGCACGGGCCAGCAGCGTCTTGCCGGTACCCGGAGGGCCGACTAGCAGCACGCCGCGCGGAATGCGCCCGCCCAGCTTCTGGAATTTCTGCGGATCGCGCAGGAAGTCGACGAGCTCGGACACTTCCTCCTTCGCTTCGTCGCATCCCGCGACGTCGGAGAAGTTCACCGCGTTGTTGTTCTCGTCGATCAGCCGCGCGCGCGATTTCCCGAACGAGAATGCGCCGCCTTTGCCGCCCCCCTGCATCTGCCTCATCATGTAGAACCAGAACACGATGATCAGGATCGTCGGCCCGAGGTAGTACAGCGCGGACATCAGCGCGTTCGGCTCGTCGTCGGCCTTGCCGCTGACCTGCACGCCGTACTTCATCAGATCGCCAACCATCCAGATGTCGCCGGGCGACACGATCTGGTATTTCTGGCCATCAGCCGGAGTGACGGTGAGGTTGCGCCCCTGAACGATGACGTTCTTGACCTTGCCGTTCTTGGCGTCGTCCATGAACTGCGAATAGGACACGCCTTCCTGGACGCGGGGCTTGTCGAACTGCTTGAACACCGTAAACAGCACCAGTGCGATCACCAGCCACACCGCTGCCTTCGAAAACATATTGTTGTTCAAAGCACCACTCCTTCACTCGTAGACGAGCGCCTACATTTTCCTTGCGGCGCCCCTCGGTCATTCTAATCCAGTCCGACCACCCTCGCCATAAGCATTGACAACCGCCGCGATAGCGCTTCGCTTGTCTGGCAAGGGCCGGAGCCCGTTTGCGGCACCTCGCTGCGCATCAGCGCGGACGTTTCAGATGCCGACCCAAAATGAACGTTTCGGACGATTTGTCGCGGGACGCCTTCGGCTTGCGCGGCGCGACGGTCTTAAACTGCTGTTTGAATTTCTCGACGATCTGGCTGTAGCCGCTGCCGTGAAAGCATTTCACGAGCAGCGCACCATCCGGCTTCAGATGATTCTGCGCAAATTCGAGCGCCAGATCGCACAGATGCTCGATGCGCGCCGCGTCTGCCGAGGCCACGCCAGAGAGGTTGGGGGCCATGTCGGAAATAACAAGGTCCACCGCGCGCCCTTCGAGCACTTCTTCGAGCTGGTGAAGGACTTCGTCCTCGCGGAAGTCGCCCTGCAGGAAGTGGACGTCGGCGATCGGCTCCATCGGCAGGATGTCGAGCGCCACGATCGTGCCGTCGATGCCGCCTTCGCGCTCCGCGTCACGCTTCTTGCCCTGCGCGAGCTTGTTGCGGGCATACTGGCTCCAGCTGCCCGGCGTCGCGCCGAGGTCGACGATCACCTGGCCCGGACGGATCAGCTTGTCCTGTTCGTCGATTTCCTTCAGCTTGTACGCGGCGCGCGCGCGATAGCCCTCCCGCTGCGCCATTTTGACGTAGGGGTCGTTGATGTGGTCGTGCAGCCAGTGCTGGTTGAAGCGGTTTTTTGCCATTCGAGAGAGAGATTGCTGCCAATTGCTTCGTGAAGCCGCGCTTTTAGCGGATAATACGCGTCTTCTTCGCGCGGCTGCGGCCCCTTTTCAGGCCCAAGCCGCGATTTTACGTGGTTTCGGCGCACGGCTGACGCGGTAACTACCCGCGATCGCTATTCAGTCAGCGCGCCCTTATTTAGATTTCGACATTTCCATGCCCGCCCTTTCGCTTTCTCCCGCCGAGCGCTCCGCGCTGCGCTCCCAGGCCCATGCGCTCAAGCCCGTCGTGCTGATCGGCGCCGAAGGGCTCACCGACGCCGTGCTGAAGGAAATCAAGGTGCACCTCGACGCGCACCAGCTGATCAAGATCCGCGTGTTCGGCGACGAGCGCGACGAGCGCATCGCGATCTACGACGAGATCTGCGACCGCCTGAGCGCGGCGCCGATCCAGCACATCGGCAAGCTGCTGGTGATCTGGAAGCCCGAAGCCGCCGCAGCGGCTCCGGCTCGCGGCCGTCGTGCCGGTACCGTGCCCAGCGCGGCCGAAGCCGTCGACGACAAGAAAGGCCGTGCACCGCGCACCGTCAAGGTCGTCAAGGTATCGCCGAACGCGAGCCCCGTGCGTCGCCCGCGGCCGGTCAAGGTCACGGTGCGCGGCAACGAGCGCGTGACGGCAGGCGGCAACGTGAAGCGCGCCAAGAAGCGCCAGGCCAGCACGAAGCGTCCGTTCCAGGACAAGTAAGCATCGAGGCGGCACGGCTCACCGTGCCGCCACCCTGCCCGCGGGCCCGGCATCGACCGGGCCCGCGCGGCATTCGCGTCAGGCGTCGCGCGCCGGCAGACGCCAGATCAGCATCAGCCCCAGTACGCTCTCGACGAGGTAGAACACGCTCGAGACGCCGTGCAGCATCCCGAAGCGGCTCGCATACGGCGAGTTCGCGATATCGGTGCCCGCGTCCATCGCGGCCACCCGCAGCGCATTCATGAACGGCTGCAGCGCGAAATACCCGACCAGCACGCACACGACCATCGCGGCGACGATCCAGCGCACGCGGCGATATTCGCCGCTGCCGCGCCGCACCTGCTGGTTCGACAACGCGAGCAGCAGCACGCCGCACACGACACCGAGGATCGCCTCGATACGGAACAGCTGGCCGGCGACCGAACCGGCCGTCATCCGCTCCAGCGTCTTGAACAGCACGGGCGCGACCGCATACCCGATCGTCAGCAGGCTGCCGACCCACACGGCCGACAGCAGACGGAACACGCGATGCGGCATCACGTCGCCTCGCTTCAGATGTAGCTGACCGAGATGATTTCGTACTCGCGCACGCCGCTCGGCGCCTGCACGGCCGCGACGTCGCCTTCGGACTTGCCGATCAGTGCGCGCGCGATCGGCGAGCTGACCGAGATCAGGCCGTGATCGATATCGGCTTCGTCGTCACCGACGATCTGGTACTTGACGGTGTCGCCCGACTCGAGATCCTCGAGTTCGACGGTCGATGCGAAAACCACGCGGCCTTCGGCATCGAGCACGGTGGGATCGATGACCTGCGCGGCCGACAGCTTCGATTCGAGTTCCGCGATACGACCCTCGATGAAGCCCTGCTTTTCCTTCGCGGCATCGTATTCGGCGTTTTCGGACAGGTCGCCCTGTGCGCGGGCCTCCGCGATCGCGTTGATCACGGCCGGCCGCTCGACGGACTTGAGGCGCTGCAATTCATCGCGCAGGAGTTCCGCGCCACGCTTTGTCAACGGAATGGTGCTCATAAACGGCTCAATCGCTAAAAACGGCTATAAAAAAAATCACCGCGATTAAGCGCGTTTCCGATGCACTGGAAACACCGCCTAATCGCGGCACGTGTTGCTTCGACAGGTAACTGACTGCTTAGTTTAGGCGAGCGTGAAGACCTTGTAAATCATAGACTTCCAGATCCTTCAGGTAGCGCAAGCCTTCAACCGCCGCGCGCGCGCCCGACATCGTCGTGTAGTACGTGACCTTGTGCGCCTGCGCGCTCATGCGGATCGAACGCGAATCGGCGATCGCCTGGCGCGTCTCGTCGACCGTCGTGAACACGAGTGCGATCTCGCCGTTCTTGATCATGTCGACGATGTGCGGACGGCCGTCCTTCACCTTGTTCACGACCTTCACCGGCACGCCGGCCGCTTCGATCGCGGCAGCCGTGCCCTTGGTCGCGACGATCGGGTAGCCGAGGTCGTGCAGCATGCGCGCGACTTCGACCGCCTTCGGCTTGTCGGCGTCCATCACGGTCAGCAGCACCGTGCCCGACTCCGGCAGGCGCGAGCCGGCCGCGAGCTGCGACTTGAACAGCGCTTCGCCGAACGTCTGGCCGACACCCATCACTTCGCCGGTCGAACGCATTTCAGGCCCGAGGACCGGATCGACGGTCGGGAACTTGACGAACGGGAACACCGCTTCCTTCACGCTGAAGTACGGCGGCTCGACTTCCTTCGTCACGCCCTGCTGCGCGAGCTTCTGGCCGACCATCGCACGCGCCGCGATCTTCGCGAGCGGCAGGCTGGTCGCCTTCGACACGTACGGCACCGTGCGCGATGCGCGCGGGTTCACTTCCAGCACGTAGATGATGTCCTGCTTCGAACCGTCCGCCTGCGGCACCTGCTGGATCGCGAACTGCACGTTCATCAGGCCGACCACGTTCAGCGCCTTCGCCATCGCGCCCGTCTGGCGCTTCAGCTCGGCCACGGTTTCCTTCGACAGCGAGTACGGCGGCAGCGAGCACGCCGAGTCGCCCGAGTGGACGCCCGCCTGCTCGATGTGCTCCATCACGCCGCCGATGAACACGGCTTCGCCGTCGCAGATGCAGTCGACGTCGCACTCGATCGCGTCGTTCAGGAAGCGGTCGAGCAGCACCGGCGAATCGTTCGACACCTTCACGGCCTCGCGCATGTAGCGCTCGAGGTCGCGCGGCTCGTGGACGATTTCCATCGCGCGGCCGCCCAGCACGTACGACGGGCGCACGACCAGCGGATAGCCGATCTCTTCCGCGAGCGCGAGCGCTTCGTCTTCGGCGCGTGCGGTGCGGTTCGGCGGCTGGCGCAGGCCGAGGTCCTGCAGCAGCTTCTGGAAGCGTTCGCGGTCTTCGGCTGCGTCGATCATGTCCGGCGACGTGCCGACGATCGGCACACCGTGCGCCTCGAGGTCGAGCGCGAGCTTCAGCGGCGTCTGGCCGCCATACTGGACGATCACGCCGACCGGCTTTTCCTTGTCGACGATCTCGAGCACGTCTTCCAGCGTCAGCGGCTCGAAGTACAGGCGGTCGGACGTGTCATAGTCGGTCGACACCGTTTCCGGGTTGCAGTTGACCATGATCGTTTCGTAACCGTCCTCGCGCATCGCGAGGGCCGCGTGCACGCAGCAGTAGTCGAACTCGATGCCCTGGCCGATCCGGTTCGGGCCGCCGCCCAGCACCATGATCTTCTTGTTGGTGGTCGGCTGCGCCTCGCACTCTTCCTCATAGGTCGAGTACATGTACGCGGTCTTCGTCGCGAACTCGGCCGCGCAGGTGTCGACGCGCTTGTAGACCGGGCGCACGTTGAGTTCGACGCGGCGCTTGCGGACGTCTTCCGGCGTCGCGCCGAGCAGCTTCGCGAGGCGGCGGTCGGAGAAGCCGCTCTGCTTCAGGTAGCGCAGTTCGTCGAACGACAGCGATGCCAGCGTGCGGCCGCCGAGCGCCTTTTCCTTCAGGATGATCTGCTCGATCTGCTCGAGGAACCACGGGTCGATCGCGGTTTCCGCGAAGATTTCCTGGGCCGTCATGCCGATCCGGAACGCATCGCCGACGTACCAGATGCGGTCCGGGCCCGGCTCGTGGATCTCGATCGCGATCTCGTCGCGGTTGGTCGACTTCTCGTCGAGACCGTCGACACCGACTTCGAGGCCGCGCAGCGCCTTCTGGAACGATTCCTGGAACGTGCGGCCGATCGCCATCACTTCGCCGACCGACTTCATCTGCGTGGTCAGGCGCGAATCGGCTTCGCGGAATTTCTCGAACGCGAAGCGCGGGATCTTCGTGACGACGTAGTCGATCGTCGGCTCGAACGACGCCGGGGTCTGGCCGCCGGTGATTTCGTTCTTCAGCTCGTCGAGCGTGTAGCCGACCGCCAGCTTCGCCGCGACCTTCGCGATCGGGAAGCCCGTTGCCTTCGATGCGAGCGCCGACGAGCGCGACACGCGCGGGTTCATCTCGATGACGACCATGCGGCCGTCCTTCGGGTTGATCGAGAACTGCACGTTCGAGCCGCCCGTGTCGACGCCGATCTCGCGCAGCACCGCGAGCGATGCGTTACGCAGGATCTGGTATTCCTTGTCGGTGAGCGTCTGCGCCGGCGCGACCGTGATCGAGTCGCCGGTGTGCACGCCCATCGGGTCGAGGTTCTCGATCGAGCACACGATGATGCAGTTGTCGGCGCGGTCGCGCACGACTTCCATCTCGTATTCCTTCCAGCCGAGCAGCGATTCTTCGATCAGCAGCTCGCGCGTGGGCGAGAGGTCCAGGCCGCGCTTGCAGATCTCTTCGAACTCTTCGCGGTTGTAGGCAATGCCGCCGCCCGAACCGCCGAGCGTGAACGACGGACGGATCACGACCGGGTAGCCGCTGCCGCCGGTGAGCGCCATGATCTCGGCGTGCACCTGGGTCGCTTCTTCCATCGAGTGCGCGATGCCCGACTTCGCGGAACCGAGACCGATCTTGGTCATCGCTTCCTTGAACTTCTGGCGGTCTTCCGCCTTGTCGATCGCTTCCGGCGACGCGCCGATCAGCTCGACGCCGAACTTCTCGAGCACGCCGTGGTGGTGCAGGTCGAGCGCGCAGTTCAGCGCGGTCTGGCCGCCCATCGTCGGCAGGATCGCGTCCGGGCGCTCCTTCTCGATGATGCGCGCGACGACTTCCCACGTGATCGGCTCGATGTAGGTCACGTCGGCCGTGTTCGGGTCGGTCATGATCGTCGCCGGGTTGCTGTTGACGAGAACGACCTTGTAGCCCTCCTCACGCAACGCCTTGCAAGCCTGCGCGCCCGAATAGTCGAACTCGCACGCCTGGCCGATGATGATCGGGCCGGCGCCGATGATGAGGATGCTTTTGATGTCTGTGCGTTTTGGCATGGCTGGTGAATTCAATAAGTAATCGTTGTCGTGGGTCGGCCGGCTGCGCTCAGCTCATCGTCGCCAGCGCGAGCTTCACCGAAAATCCGATGAACAGGCCGCCCACGCTGCTCGCCGCGCCTGCTGCAAGCTTGCGGCGGCGGCGGAAGTGCTCGGCAAGCCGCGCACCCGCGAAGATCAGCGTACTCAGGTACAGGAAGCTCGCGCATTGCGCGATCGCCCCGAGCACGACGAACGACAGCGCGGGATGCGGGAATGCCGGGTCGACGAACTGGATGAAGAACGAGATGAAGAACAGGATCGCCTTCGGATTCAGCAGGCTCACGATCAGCGCCTTGCGGAACGGCCGCTCGCCATCGACCGCGGGCGCTGCCTCGACCGGCGCATTCGCCGGCGCGCGCAGCTTCTGCCACGCGCTGCGCAGCATGCCGGTGCCGATGTAGAGCAGATACGCGGCGCCGCCGTACTTGACGACGGAGAACAGCAGCGGGTTCGCCTTCAGCAGCGACGCGACGCCGGCGGCGGACAGCACCATCAGCACCGTGTCGCCGACGAACACCCCGCACGCCGCGCGATAGCCGGCCTTCACGCCGCGCTGCGCCGCGAGCGACAGCACATACATCGAGTTCGGCCCCGGCAGCAGGATGATGAAGATCACGCCGAACACGTAGGTCCAGATATCCGTGATGCCGAGTGCGTGGCCGAACATGATGCGAATCTCCCGTTCTTCGGTTGCGTCGTTGACGTCAGGCGTTGCGCTGCTTCGCCGCGTCCATCAGCGCGGTGAAACGGTCGAACAGGTAGCCGATGTCGTGCGGGCCGGGCGACGCTTCCGGGTGACCCTGGAAGCAGAATGCCGGCTTGTCGGTCAGCTCGAAGCCCTGCAGCGTGCCGTCGAACAGCGACACGTGCGTCACGCGCGCGTTGGCCGGCAGCGAATCCGCATCGACCGCGAAGCCGTGGTTCTGCGACGTGATCACCACGCGACCGTCGCCGAGATCCTTCACCGGGTGGTTCGCGCCGTGGTGGCCCGTCTTCATCTTCAGCGTCTTCGCGCCGACCGCGAGGCCCATGATCTGGTGACCCAGGCAGATGCCGAAGGTCGGCACGCCGCGCTCGATGAACTGCTTCGTGGCCGCGATCGCGTAGTCGCACGGCTCCGGATCGCCGGGGCCGTTCGACAGGAACACGCCGTCCGGATTCAGCGCGAGCGCATCTTCCGCGCTCGCCTGTGCCGGCAGCACCGTCACGTGGCAGCCGCGCTCCGCGAGCATGCGCAGGATGTTGTACTTGACGCCGAAATCGTACGCGACGACGCGATACTTCGGCGCTTCCTGCATGCCGTAGCCGCCTTCGAGGCGCCATTCGGTCTGCTTCCACTCGAACGGCTTCGTGGTCGACACGACCTTCGCGAGATCCATGCCCGCGAGACCCGGGAACGAGCGCGCGAGCTCGATCGCCTTCGCTTCGTCGTCCGAGCCCGTCAGGATGCAGCCGTTCTGCGCGCCCTTGTCGCGCAGGATACGGGTCAGCTTGCGGGTGTCGATGCCGGCGATCGCGACGACGCCTTCGTCGCGCAGGTAATCGCCGAGCGTGCGGTCCATGCGGAAGTTCGATGCGAGCGAGGGCAGATCACGGATGATCAGGCCGGCGGCATGGACTTTCGTGGCTTCGACGTCTTCGGCATTGACGCCGACGTTGCCGATATGCGGATAGGTGAGCGTGACGATCTGGCGCGAGTAGCTCGGGTCAGTCAGGATTTCCTGATAGCCGGTGATCGCGGTATTGAACACGACTTCGCCGATCGTGTGGCCTTCGGCCCCGATCGAATAACCACGAAAGACCGTGCCGTCGGCGAGTGCAAGCAAGGCGGGAGTAAAAGACGGCAACACGGGAGGCTCCTTGGGGAACACCCTGCTGCCGACCTGTTTACCCTGCCGCGCGAGCGCCGCGCTGCGTGGGCGCGCGTGGTCGCTTGCTGGACGCGACCTGCGTTGTCGAGACGCGAACCCGGCGCGTGGCGCACGAGGATTCGCGGCATCGCCCGGCAGGCGGCGTGCGGCGGATGAACGGGATGAATGAGGTAGGCGCTAGGGTGCGAGGTTGATCAGCACAAACTCTCAAATTATAGCCTGAAAATGGCCCTATCTTCAATTGATATGGCCGTCCGATCGTGCGCGCGCCGCGTCCGGCGACGCGGCGCAACGCGCTGCGGCCCCGTTTACGCGGCCGCCCTACCCGCCAGCGTACCGCCGGATCAGTGCGCTTGACCAGCGCCGCGCGCGGGCCAGACGTACCAGACCGCGCTCGCGAGCTGCAGCGCGAGCAACATGCCCCATGCAGTGAAATGCGCGGCGGCCGGGTAGCGGCCGTCGACTGCCGGCCAGTGCGACAGCACCGCGCCGACCCCGATCTGGAACGCAAAGATCAGCAGGAAGATCACGAGCGTGAGCGTCGTGTTCGCGCGGCCGATCAGGTGAGCGGGAAAATGGCCGGCCATCACCGCATAGGTCAGGATGCCGACGCCGCCGAACATTCCGTATGCAGCCCACAGCACGGCCGGCGGCAACGGCACGCGCGCGACGATCGCGGCCTGCGTCGCGACGAACAGCGCCATGCCGACGCCGCTGAATGCGTACACGGACACGCCGCGCCGCTCGAGCACCCGCGCCGCGGCGCCAAAGCCGACGCAGCCGGCCATCATCGCGAAGCCGAGCACCGACACGAGACGCGCGGCATGCGGCGCATCGAACCCCGCGACATCGCGCAGGTACGGCCCGACCCACAGCGACTGCATCGCGTAGAACACGCCCTGCGTGACGACGGAGAACGACGAGATCTTCCAGAACGCGCGGCTGCTCAGGATATGCCACGTGCCCTTGAACTGGCTGACGAGCCCGCCCTGGTGGCGCACCTGCTGCGCTTCCGGCGCACCGAGGCCGATCGAGGCCGCGACGATCACCGTCAGCACCGCGAGGCCGAAACAGATCGCGCGCCAGCTCGTCCAGCCGAGCAGCCAGGTCAGCGGCGAGCCGACCATCACGCCACCCAGGCCGCCCACGGCCATCACGAGGCCGTTGACGAGCGGCAGCCGGCCGACCGGGAAATGCTGCGCGAGCGCCTTGAACGCCGCGCCGAGACACACCGAGACGCCAACGCCGATCAGCAGCCGGCCGACCATCATCGTGCCGAGGCTGTGCGCGACGCCGAACACGGCCGCGCCGGCGGCCGCGAACAGCAGCATGCCGGCCGTCACGCGGCGCGGGCCGAAGTGGTCGAGCATCACGCCGGCCGGGATCTGCGCGCCCGCGAAGCCGAGGAAATAGAGACTGGTGAGCAGGCCGAGATCGGCGGCCGACAACCCGAGCTCGTGCGTGACGAACGGCGCGAAGCCCAGATTGACGCCGCGAAACACGTACGACACGAAATACCCGACCGAAAACAGCGCGAGCACCCTCACCTGCACCGACGACATCTCTTCCCCTTGTTATATGAAGACCTTCGAAGCAGCGCCCCCGCGCCGCGCACAAACAAAAACGCCGTCACCTCGGTGACGGCGTTTCTTGCATTTCGTCGGATGATACCGCAACCGCGCGAACCGGGCCGGCCGCACGATGCGCGCGACTGCGTTACCTCTTCTTGCCCTTGTGCGCGGCGGCCTTGGCCGGTGCCGCCTTCGCGGGGGCCGCCTTCGCCGATTTGGCCGCCGGCTTCGCCGCGCCGCGCTTCGCGCCGTGCGACTTGCCGCCCACCGCCAGGCTCGCGCGCTCGATGTGCGCCCCGCCGGCCGACGTCGCGATCCGCTCCGGACCGGGTTCCGCCGGCACCGAACGGCCGACCGGCACGTGCAGCACGAGCGCCTGGCCCGGCATCACGAGATCGCGGTGCGTACGGTTCCACGCCTTGAGCTGGCCGACCGACACGCCGTAGCGGCCGGCGAGCGCCGCCATCGACTGCTTGCGGCGCACGCGGATCAGCATCTTGCGCGTGTCGGGTACGTCGGGTTCCATCGCGAGCGCGCCGTTTTCGGCGACGTCGGCGCTGATGTCCTCGTCGTCGTCATCGCCGCGCGGCACGACGATCGTCGAGCCCGGCTTCAGGCGCATGCCGGCCGGAATCTTGTTGATCGACATCAGCGTATCGGCGTCCACGCCGATCTTCTCGGCGATCGCGGCCGGCCGTGCCCGCTCGCTGACCGTATAGGTGGTCCACGACGACAGCTGGCCGTTGTACGCCTTCAGGTTCTTCTCGAACGCCGACGCGTTGTCGAACGGCAGCAGGATCTGCGGCTCGGTCGCGCCGAGGATCACCGGCTTCGAGAACGACGGGTTCAGCGAGCGGAATTCGTCGAGCGACAGGTTCGCGAGCTTCGCCGCCACCGCCACGTCGATGTCGCGCGACGTCGTGACCGTCACGAAATACGGGTGGTTCGGGATGTCCGGCAGCGCAAGGCCGTACTGCTGCGGATTCGCGATGATGTTCTTCACCGCCTGCAGCTTCGGCACGTAGTTGCGCGTCTCGTTCGGCATCCGCAGGTTCAGGTAGTCGGTCGGCAGGCCGGCCGCCTGGTTGCGGGCGATCGCGCGCTGCACGTTGCCCTCGCCCCAGTTGTACGCGGCCAGCGCGAGATACCAGTCGCCGAACATGTCATGCAGGCGCGACAGGTAGTCGAGCGCGGCGCTCGTCGACGCGAGCACGTCGCGGCGCTCGTCCTGCCACATGTTGCGCTTCAGGTTGTACGTGCGGCCCGTGCCGGGCATGAACTGCCACATGCCGGCCGCCTTCGCGACCGACAGCGCCTGCGGGTTGTACGCGGACTCGATGAACGGCAGCAGCGCGAGCTCGGTCGGCATGTGACGCGCCTCGAGTTCCTCGACGATGTGGTACAGGTACTTCTGCGAGCGCTCGGTCATGCGCTGCACGTAGTCCGGGCGCTGCGTGTACCACGTGGTCTGCATGTCGACGAGGTCGGTCTGCAGGTCGGGCATCTGGAAACCGCGGCGGATGCGACCCCAGAGATCGGAGTCCGCACTGGTCAGGTCGCCGACGGATTGCTTGTCGACGTCGACAGTTTCTTTGGCGGTGGCGGATTTACGGAGGTAGGTGGACGTCGCCTGCGAATCGGCGGCGTTGTTGGCGACAGGGGCCTGGCTCGCACAAGCGGCGAGCAGCAGAACCACCATCGCACTCAATATAAGTCGCATGAAAATCTCTGCTTCCGACGGCTGGAAATTGCAGGCGATACTACGGAAGTGCGTGCTTCACGTCAATAAAAACACCGAAAACTCAGCGAAATCCTACATTTGGAGCAATTTTTACAGACTCCGCTTGAGCTTTGGAGTCCTCCGGAAATCATCATCGGAACCGGTTTTTCCACTCGCGCATCAGCGTGAACGCCGTCAGACGATCCGGCACCGTTTCATGCAGTTCGGCCTCGAGCGTCGCGCGGATCGCCTCGCTGTCCGCCCGCATGAACGGGTTAACGGCACGCTCATGCGCGATCGTAGTGGGCAGCGTCGGCACGCCGCGCGCGCGCAGCGCCTGTGCGTCGTCGCGCCACGTGGCGAGCGCCGCGTTGCCGGGTTCGCATGCGAGCGCGAAGCGGATGTTGGACAGCGTGTATTCGTGTGCGCAATGCACGTGGGTGTCGCCCGGCAACGCCGCGAGCGCGTCGAGCGAAGCGAGCATCTGCGCGGGCGTACCCTCGAACAGGCGCCCGCAACCGCACGAGAACAGCGTGTCGCCGCAGAACACGTGCGGCGCCGCGTTGCCCGGCCCGGCCGCCTGGAAATAGGCGATGTGGCCGCGCGTATGGCCGGGCACGTCGAGCACGTCGAACGTGGCGGCGGGTGCCTCGAGCGTGACGCGCGCGCCGCCCGAAAGCGGCCGCGTGACCACGCCGATCGCCTCGGCCGCGGGGCCGTAAACGACGAGCGGAACATCGTCCGGTTGGCTATCGCGCAGGGCCGCGACACCGCCGACGTGGTCGGCGTGATGGTGCGTGAGTAAAATAGCGGTCAACCGCCAGCCTCGTTCGGCTAGAACCCGGCGCACCGGCGCGGCTTCCCCCGGATCGACGGCAATCGCATCGCGGCCGTCCGAGACGAGCCAGATATAGTTGTCATCGAATGCCGGAACCGGCATGTATTCCAGCTCGTTCATGGGCGCGCAATCATCGTTATGTCCGATCGTCAAATTATAGACTGGCCCGCCTGGACCGACTCACCACCCGGCCGCTACGTGCTGGGCTGGGAGCAGGCGCAGCTCGACCGGATCGTGTCCGACGTCTTCGGGTTCCACGCGCTGCAGCTCGGCCTGCCGCAGCTCGACGCGCTGCGCGAGAACCGCATGCCGTATCGCGGCCTCGTGCTCGATCCGGCGAGCGGCGCGAGCGCGCCGTACCAGTATCCGTGGGCGCGCGAAGCGCATGCGCCCGAGCACGCGCCCGACGGCCGCAGCACGACCTGGTGCGACCTGCTCGACCTGCCGTTCGAGTCGCAGAGCGTCGACCTGATCGTGATGCCGCACACGCTCGAATTCACGTCCGATCCGCACCGGCTGCTGCGCGAGGCCGAGCGCGTGCTGATGCCGGAAGGCCAGCTCGTGATCACCGGCTTCAATTCGCTCAGCCTGTGGGGCATGCGGCAATCGTTCGGGCGCATGGCGAACCGCCCGTTCGTGCCGGCCACGCGCGACCAGATCGCGTTCATCCGGCTCAAGGACTGGATCAAGCTGCTCGGTTTCGACCTCGAACGCGGCCGCTTCGGCTGCTACCGGCCGCCGCTCGTCACCGACCAGTGGCTGGCCCGCTACGGCTTCATGGAAGCCGCCGGCGACCGCTGGTGGCCGATCTTCGGCGCCGTCTACATGGTGACGGCCGTCAAGCGCGTGCGCGGCATGCGCCTCGTCGGCCAGATCCGGATGAAGAAGCCCGTGCTCGCACCGGGCCTCACGCCGGCGGCCTCCCCGACCACCCATCAAGAACATTCATGACTACCGATACCATCGACATCTATACCGACGGCGCCTGCAAGGGCAACCCCGGCCCCGGCGGCTGGGGCGCACTGATGCGCTACGGCGACAAGGAGAAGGAGCTGTTCGGCGGCGAGCCCAACACGACCAACAACCGCATGGAGCTGATGGGCGTGATCGCCGCGCTCGAAGCGCTGAAGCGGCCGTGCCAGGTGATCGTGCACACCGACTCGCAATACGTGCAGAAAGGCATCAGCGAGTGGATCCACGGCTGGAAGAAGAAAGGCTGGGTCACCGCGGCGAAGACGCCCGTGAAGAACGCCGACCTGTGGAAGCGGCTCGACGCGCTCGTCGCGCAGCACGAGGTCGAGTGGCGCTGGGTCAAGGGCCACGCGGGCCATCCCGAAAACGAGCGCGCGGACGCACTCGCGAATCGCGGCGTCGAATCGCTCACGGCCTGAACGCGGGC
Source organism: Burkholderia sp. AU6039 (assembly GCF_002223365.1). NCBI lineage: Bacteria > Pseudomonadati > Pseudomonadota > Betaproteobacteria > Burkholderiales > Burkholderiaceae > Burkholderia > Burkholderia sp. AU6039. The sequence continues at coordinate 865,954 of NZ_NKFK01000003.1, read as the reverse complement.
CGCTCCCCTGTTTCCTACGTATTTCCCGACATGCGCCAGATCATTCTCGATACCGAAACCACCGGCCTGAACGCCCGCACGGGCGACCGCCTCATCGAAATCGGCTGCGTCGAGCTGCTGAACCGGCGGCTCACCGGCAACAACCTGCACTTCTACGTGAACCCGGAGCGCGACAGCGATCCGGGCGCGCTGGCGGTGCACGGGCTCACGACCGAATTCTTGAGCGACAAGCCGAAATTCGCGGAAGTCGCCCACCAGATCCTCGACTTCGTGAAGGATGCCGAGCTGATCATCCACAACGCGCCGTTCGACCTTGGCTTCCTCGACGCGGAATTCGCTCGGCTCGGCCTCCCGCCGTTCACCGAGCATTGCGGCGGCGTGATCGACACGCTGGTGCAGGCCAAGCAGATGTTCCCGGGCAAGCGCAACTCGCTCGACGCGCTGTGCGACCGCTTCGGCATCAGCAACGCGCACCGTACGCTGCACGGCGCACTGCTCGACTCGGAGCTGCTCGCCGAGGTGTATCTGGCGATGACGCGCGGCCAGGACAGCCTCGTGATCGACATGCTCGACGACATGGGCGCCGACGGCGGTGCGGGCAACGGCCAGCGCGTGTCACTCGCCGCGCTCGATCTGGTCGTGGTGACCGCGAGCGACGACGAACTCGCCGCGCATCAGACGCAGCTCGACGAACTCGACAAGTCGGTCAAGGGCACCTGCGTGTGGCGCACGTCCGCCGACGCGGGCGCCGCCGAAGCGGCTTGAAGCAGGCGGCCGGCGGCACGCGCCGCCGCCGCGCTCACGCGCGCGGCTGCAGCGCGATGACCGCCATTCCGCCGAGCGCGAGCACCGCGCCGGCCACGTCCCAGCGGGTCAGCGCGACACCGTCGACTACCCGCAGCCAGACCAGCGCCACCGCGATATACACGCCGCCGTACGCGGCATAGGTGCGTCCCGCCGCACTCGGGTGCAGCGTCAGCAGCCACGCGAACAGCGCGAGCGACAGCGCGGCCGGCACCAGCAGCCAAAGCGGCCGCCCCTCCTTCAGCACGAGCCACGGCAGGTAACAGCCGACGATTTCGGCCAGCGCGGTGGCGGCAAACAGCGCCGCGATCCTCATCAGTTCGGTCATCCGGTTCCTCGTGAATTCGGCCCCGTCACCCGAGGCCGCACGGCCCCGCCGTGCGCCGCCGATCATACCCGAGCCACCCTCGCCGGACGCCCCGCCAGCCGGGCGTTTCCCGGCAATTTGCACGATCATCCGTCATCGTGCTATCATGTCGCCTGTTTCAACATTCAATCTCTGTCTATTCGATTTCGAGAGAAGTCCGTCCGCGCGTTGCGGGCCGGCGCTTCGACCGAAATTGCACACACAGGAAAGCCCGCCCGACAGGCCCGCTTTTCTCGTTTCGTTGCCCCTCCGGGGCGCTTGCCGGAACGCTGGACACCGTCCGCACCGGCAGCTGCCGCCAGCATCACGCGGCCCATTCTTCATGAGCGCACTGTCGCGACGGCCCATCGGGCCCGCGTCGAAGCAGCCCCTTACGGCCCTTTACCGCCTGCAATGCAGTAAGTGCTTAAAGGTCTGCCCCGACGCGCCGCATCCGACACCGCGCTCGCCGGCAAACCGTGTCGGACGGCCCGCCCGTTCGGCGCAGTCAAAGGAGTGCATGACCTTGACCGCAACACACGTCAGCCCGACCGCTGCTTCTTCCACCGCTTCGTCGTCCGGCGAAGCCCCGCTCGTCGCGGACGACATCACCGTCGTCGACCAGAGCCTCCTCAAGCGCGCCGTCAGCGCCATGGCCATCGGCAACGCGATGGAATGGTTCGACTTCGGCGTCTACAGCTATATCGCCGTCACGCTCGGCAAGGTGTTCTTCCCGTCCAGCAGCCCGTCCGCGCAGCTGCTCGCGACCTTCGGCACGTTCGCGGCCGCGTTCCTCGTGCGCCCGCTCGGCGGCATGGTGTTCGGCCCGCTCGGCGACCGCATCGGCCGCCAGCGCGTGCTCGCCGCCACGATGATCATGATGGCCGTCGGCACGTTCGCGATCGGCCTGATCCCCAGCTACGCGTCGATCGGCATCATGGCGCCCGTGCTGCTGCTCGTCGCCCGCCTCGTGCAGGGCTTCTCGACCGGCGGCGAGTACGGCGGCGCCGCCACCTTCATCGCCGAATTCTCGACCGACAAGCGCCGCGGCTTCATGGGCAGCTTCCTCGAGTTCGGCACGCTGATCGGTTACGTGATGGGTGCGGGCGTCGTCGCGCTGCTCACCGCGTCGCTGTCGCAGGAGGCGCTGCTGTCGTGGGGCTGGCGCGTGCCGTTCCTGATCGCCGGCCCGCTCGGCCTGATCGGTCTCTACATCCGGATGCGGCTCGAGGAAACGCCCGCGTTCAAGCGCCAGGCCGAAGAGCGCGAGGCGCAGGACAAGGCCGTGCCGAAGGCGCGCTTCCGCGAAACGCTGATGCGCAACTGGCGTGCCCTGCTGCTGTGCGTCGGCCTCGTGCTGATCTTCAACGTGACCGACTACATGGTGCTGTCGTACCTGCCGAGCTTCATGTCGTCGACGCTGCACTTCGACGAATCGCACAGCCTCGTGCTCGTGCTGATCGTGATGGTGCTGATGATGCCGCTGACGCTCGCCGCCGGCCGCCTGTCGGACAAGGTCGGCCGCAAGCCCGTGATGCTGGCCGGCTGCGTCGGCCTGCTCGTGCTGTCGATCCCGTCGATGATGCTGATCCACGCGGGCACCACGGCGTCGGTGTTCGGCGGCCTGCTGATCCTCGGCGTGCTGCTGTCGTGCTTTACCGGCGTGATGCCGTCGGCGCTGCCGGCGCTGTTCCCGACCGAGATCCGCTACGGCGCGCTCGCGATCGGCTTCAACGTGTCGGTGTCGCTGTTCGGCGGCACGACGCCGCTCGTGACCGCCTGGCTGGTCGACGTCACGCACAACCTGATGATGCCCGCGTACTACATGATGGGCGCCGCCGTGATCGGCATCGTGTCGGTCGTCGCGCTCGCCGAAACCGCGCGCCAGCCGCTCAAGGGCTCGCCGCCGGCCGTCGCGTCGCGCCGCGAAGCCCACCAGCTCGTGCGCCAGATGCGCGAGGACGACGAAGCGGATATCTACAGTGTCGGGTCGCCGGCACGCGCCTGAGCGTCACCCATGAAAAAGCCCCGGCCGAAGCCGGGGCCCGATCGAACCGATCCGCCCGACCGGCTTGCGCCGGCCGGGCTTTTTTCATCCATTCGACGCCGGCGCGCTCATGCCTGCGCTTCGCAGTGGCGGCAGAAAATCAGCGCTCGCGAGCGCGACACGGCGGCCTGCGCACCGCGCGCCGCGACGATCAGCCCGACCTGACCCAGATTGAAATCGCGCTCGACCATCAACTGCGTCAGCGCGGCAAGCGGCAACACGAGGGACGGGTGGTACAGGCTCGATTCGATCAGGGCTTTCATCTGCGGCTCCATCAGGCAAGGCGTCATTCGATGGAGTGGATTCTAGGGACCGGCCGCATCCGGATAAACAGCGCGAATGCGAAGTCACTTGTCAGCCGCCGAGAACAATCGACAGCGCCTTGCCTGACAAGGCTGAGCAGGCGACGGGCCGCGGCGCGGGGCCCCGCCGCAGGTCGCCGCTGCGCCTAGACGAGCGGTGCTTCGACGAACGCCGGCAGCGCTTCCGCCCGCGCCGAATGCGCGGCCAGTGCCGGATAACGGGCCGGATCGATCCGCGCGAGCACCGGGTAGTCGGCCGCCATGAACTGCGTGAAGCGCCATGCGACCGCGACCGTCACATCGGACTGCAGCAGGCGCGCGCCGCCGAACCAGCCGTTCGCGGCCGCGACGAGCGGCTCCAGGGCGCCGTATGCGCCCTCGATCTGGCTCAGCACGCGCTCGAGCCACGGCGCATGCTGCTTGTCGGCCGGACGCAGCGCCTGCTCGTAGACGACCTGAACGGTCTTCTCGGCGGCCGCCAGCGCGAAGCCGACCGGCACGAGCGTGCGCAGCCGAGCATCGGCGGTATCGGGCAGCAAGCGCCGCTCGGGCGCGACCAGGTGATCGAGATAGTCGACGATCAATGACGAATCGAGCAGCGTCGCGCCGTCGTCGGTCACGAGCGTCGGCGCCTTGACGACCGGGTTGGTCGCCCTGAACTGCTCGAAATGACGGAACACCGAGATCGACTCGTGTTCGAACGGGAGGTCGAGCAGTTTCGCCGAAATGGCGACCCGACGCACGAACGGGGAATCCAGCATGCCGATCAGCTTCATCGCGAACACTCCGCTTGAGGGGAATGGGAGCGACGACTGTAGCAGCGTCGCGCGGCATCGCCTAGGGCCCGTTCCCGCCCGCAACGAGCGGGGGCCGGCTCCGCGACCGCGTTTGCCGAAATAGCGGAACGTGCTCGGCCGGCCTTCGCGCCCGTGCGCCCGATGCGCATCAACCCGCCGCGCGCGGGACTCACGATGTCCGGCCACAGTGACCATAATGCAAGTTCACCCCCCTTCCGCCTCAAGGTTCGCCATGTGGTATGCCCTCGTCGAGCAGCAGCGGGAATGGATGCGCGCGTGGCGCGCTGCGACGCGGCACGCGTTCGACGCGTGGCCCACGGCCACGCTGCCGCACGCGGCGGCGTCGTGCTACGACGACCTGTTCGAGCCGCTGCTCGGGCCGCCGGACGGGCCCCCGCACTTCGACATCGGATGGCCGGCGCTCGGCGAGCGCGTCGTCGCGCGCACGCCGTTCTGCGACCTGCGGCGCTTCACGCGGGCCGACGCGCAGCGCACGGTGCTGCTGTGCGCGCCGCTCGCCGGGCACGCGGCCGTGATGATGCGGGAAACCGTCGAGACGCTGCTCGCGGACGGCGATGTCTGCGTGACCGACTGGCGCAATGCACGCGACGTGCCGCTCGCGTCGGGCCGTTTCGGGCTCGACGAGTACGTCGCCACGCTCGACGGCTTCGTCGACGGGCTCGCGCACGACGACCGGCCGCTGCATGTCGTCGCCGTGTGCCAGGCGACCGTGCCGGCGCTCGGCGCGCTCGCGCTACGGGCGGCGCGCGGTCTCCCGTCGCCCGCGAGCATCACGCTGATCGGCGGCCCGCTCGATGCGCGCCGGAATCCGAGTGCGCTCGGCACCGCCGCTGCCGCCCATTCGCTCGGCTGGTGCCGCCGCCACCTGATCGACGTCGTGCCGCCCGGCTTCGCGGGGCACGGCCGCCACGTGTTTCCCACCTATCTGCAACAGGGCGAGATCGCGCTCGTGTACCCGCAGCGCTTCCTGTCGCTGATCGAAGCGTACGCGCTGGCCGCGTCGCGTTTCGACGTGACCGGACTCGCCGGCGCGAGGCGCGCGCTGCTTGAATACACGGCGCTGCTCGACATGCCGGCCGAGTATTTCCTCGACACGGTCGACATCGTGTTCCAGCGCATGAGCCTCGCGCTCGGCACGTGGGACGTGGGCGGCCGGCGCGTCGAGCCGGCGGCTATGCGCGGCATCGTCCTGCTGACCGTCGAAGGCGCATGCGACAAGGTCACGGGCGCCGGCCAGACACATGCTGCGCTCGACCTGTGCAGCGGCCTCGCCGACGACGAGCGCTTTCGCATCGACATCGACGACTGCGATCACTACGGGCTGTTTACGGGGGCACGCTGGCACGGGGACGTGCATCCGATGCTGCAGCGCGTGTTCGCGTGGGCCGAAGCCCGCCGCCCTCGCCCGCGCCGCATCAGGCGGACGTGACACCGAATCAGCGCCGCGCCGCGTCGAGCAACGCGCGCACCTCTTCGTCACTCGTCTGCTCGAAGCGCACGTAGAACTGGCTGATCCCGAAGAACACCAGCGGCAGCATCACCGTGACGAACGCGTCGGCCAGATCGTCGAACCCATGCCGTGTACCTGCCGGCGCGACCGGTGCAGCCGCGATGATCCGCGCCGGATGACGCTCGCGTAACGCCTGCAGCGCGACACGCATCGACGCGCCGGTCGCGACGCCGTCGTCGACGACGATCGCAATGCGCCCTTCGACCGGCAGCGGCGGCTCGGCGCCGCGGTACAGCGCTTCGCGTCGATGCAGCTCGGCCGTCTCGCGCGCGATCACGTCGGCGAGCTCGGCGTCGGGCACGTTCATCGAGCGGAGCACCGAACGCTGCAGATGAATCGCCCCGCCCGTCGCGATCGCGCCCATCGCGAGCTCGGGATCGTACGGCACGCCGAGCTTGCGCACGACCAGCACGTCGAGCGGTGCATGCAGCGCACACGCGACCGGATAGGCGACAGGCACACCGCCGCGCGGCAACGCGAGCACGACGACATCGCCTCGCCCCGCGTATTCGCGCAAAGCACCGGCCAGCTGGCAGCCGGCATCGGCGCGATCGGCAAAACACTCGAACACGATCGGCTCCCTGCCGTTGCGCCGGATGCGCGAAACCCGCGTCGGCGCCTGTCAACGAGCATGGTTCATCGGCCGCGCCGATGCAAGCAGGGTCACACCGGCACGCGCGGCGCCGACGGAAAGGGTCAGAGGCCGCCGGCCTGCCGGTACAGCCGCCAGAACGACTGGGCATAGGATTGCGCAAGCTCGGGCGCACGCTGGAACACGTTCACCGTTTCCGCATGCGCGGCCGCGCCTTCGGACAGCGTGGTCAGCGCGACGCTGTCGTCGACGATCACGAAGCGCGGCGCGGGATCGCCGTGCCGCGAATCGATCGCCACGTCGATACCGGAAGCTTTCAGATAGCCGGCGCCGCTGTACCGGCCCGCGCGCGGCGAACGCACGAGCACGACACGCACCTCGACCCCGCGCGCGCGGGCCGCGCGCAGCGCGCTCGCGACCGCCGGCGGCACGTGCGTGTAGCCGGCCAGCAGCACGCGGCGCTGTGCCTGCCCGATCAGGTCGACGGTCGCGTCGGCCGCCGCATTGTCATACGAAAAGTATGTGCCGACCGATGCGGCATCGGACGGAATCTGGGCGGCGTGGGCGCTCGCCGCGCAGCAAAGCGCGGCGAGAAGGAAGGCGGCTGGTCTCATGGCGGGCGCCATTGTAGCGACGCCAATTCGCGTGGCAAGCACCACCTGAGAGGCTGCTGCGCCGGCGCAACACACAGCGCAAAACGGGTGCCCGGCGAACGGGTCAGCGCGCGTTTTTCATGCGGCCGATCAGCCCGCCGCGACGCGTGAGAGCCAGCTCGCCACGCCGTCGACGGAGCGGAAATCCGCGAGGCTGCGCGCCGGCAGCGCCGGATAGGCACCACCGGCCATCTCGGCCAGCGCGCGGCCGGGACCAAGCTCGAGGAACGCGGTCGCACCGGCCTCCACGCACGCGGCAAGGCAGGCCGCCCACTCGACCGGCTCCGCGATCTGCCGCGCAAGCTTGTCTAGCCCGGCGTCGACGTCCAGCACCGATGCGCCATCGATCCCCGAAAACAGCCGCGTGCCGGGCAGCGGCCGCCGCACGTCAGTCGCAGCGAGCGACGCGCGAAACACCGGCACGGCCGCGGCGAGCCGGCGCGTGTGCGACGCGATCCGCACGCAAACGGGCGCGACGCGCAGCGCGCCGGCGCGCGACGCATCGTCGGCCACCGCGTCGACATCGGCCTGCCGCCCCGCGACCACGAACGCGTCGCCGGGATTCGCGATCGCGATCGCCGCGTCGCGACCGTCGCACAACCGCGCGAGTTGGGCACGCGTCAGGCCGCGTACGAACACCATCCGCTCGTCGCCGCCGCTCGCGGCATCCATCGCGCGCGCACGGGCATCGGCCAGGTCGAGCGCGGCGTCCGGCTCGATCATCCCCGCGACGCTCCACGACGCGACTTCGCCGACGCTGTAGCCGGCGACGCAGCGCCGGCGCGGCCACACCGCGTCGAGCAGCGCGGCGGCGGCGAGCGCCTGGACCGTGCAGAGAATCTGCGCGGCACGGTTCTCGCGCAGCGCGTCCGGCCCGGCCTGCCGGACCCACGCGCGCGGATCGTCGCCGAGGAGCCGGCCGGCGTGCGCGAACAGCGCGTCGGCCTGCGGCGCGGTGCCGGTCAGGTCGAACATGTCGGCGCGCTGCGCGCCCTGCCCCGAACAGAGGATGGCCAGCGTCATCGCGCACCCTCGTCAACTTCGAGCGCATCGACGAAGACGCTCATCGCGAGCAGGTCGGCCGCGCCGCCCGGGCTCAGCCGCCGTGCCACGAACGCCCGATGCGCGGCGGCCGCGCGCAGCCGCCAGTCGCGCGCCCGCACGCCGCCACGTGCCACGAACGCGCGTGCGGTTGCCCGCGCGAAGTCGAGGCCGGCCTGCCCGCCCCGGTGCAGCAGGTTCGTATCGTCGAGCGCGGCGATCAGCGCGAAGCACGCATCGACGCGCGCGGCTTCCGGGTCGCCCGGCAGGTCACGCTGCGCGCGACGCAGCGCGGGCAGCCCGACCGCATAGACGGTCGTGAAACCGTCGGCCGCCTCGCGACGTGCGCCGCCGACGCCGTAGCGGCGGCTCGCGCGTTCGCCGTGGCTGTCGGGCAAGCGCGGGCCGCCGAGGATCTCGGCACCCCAGCGGCGGGAGACGAACGCACCGAGCGTCATTCCGGCCGGCACGGCCCCCGGCATCGCGCGCCGACCGGCTGCCGCGCACAGCAGCCCAAGCCCGAAGATCGCGCCGCGATGCGTGTTGACGCCACCGGTCGCGGCGAGCATCGCGTGCTCGGCACGCAGCCCGATCTTGCGCAGTACGGCCATGTCCGCATCGCGCGCGCCCGCGTCGGCCAACTCGGCGAAGTACGGCCGCAGCACGGCGGCGCTGCGGGCGAACGTCGCGGCATCCATGTCGGTGTGACTGCCGGTGTCGACGTGACTGACGAGCCCCGGCTTCGGATAGGTCTCGATTTCGAGCACGAGGCTGCGCTCGGCCAGTTCGGCGATGCGCTCGGCTTCGGACGGCGCCGGTACGCGGCAGGCAGCCCATGCACTCATCGCATACCTCCGATGAATGCGTCGGCCGGCATCAGTTCGACGGTGATCGCGGTCTTGACCGCGACTTCAGGCTGCCGCGTGTGCAGTTCGCGCCAGTTGACGCCCGCGCCATCATCGCGCAGCAGTTCGCCGTCGATGCGCATCGGCGCGCGCGCGTCGATCGCCGCGAGGCCGTCGAGCAGCGGCGCGAGCGATGCAGGGTCCGGCAGCGGGAACACGATGTCGAGATCGGACGACGCCCCCAGGTAGGCTTCGCCCGTCAGCGCCTGCCATGCGAGGCTGCCGAACACGCGGCCCTGCACGCCGTAACGCACGCCGAGCGCATCGAGTTCGCGCAACGCCGTGTGCCATGCGTCGGGCGCGGCGACAAGCACGTCGGACAACGCCGGTAGCGGGCCGACCGTCGCGAGCGCGTCAGCCGCCGCGTTCAGCGCGATGCGCCGCTTGCCCGCGGAAGGCGGCAGCGGCAGGCCAAGCGGCACGCGACCGGCATCGGCCTCGTCGGGCGACGCGCGACGCACGATCAGCGGCCAGCCGCGCTCGGCCCACGCCTGCACGAGCGGATCGGCCGCGAGCGCGGGATCGCGCGCGAATGCCGCGCCCCACCCCGCCGCCGTCAGCGTGACGAGCGTGTGGCGGCGCAGCGGCAGCTCAACGTGCGGCACGCGCGAGTGCCTCGACGCGCTGGGCGACATCGGCGGCAACCGGCCGGCCGCGTGACGCACGCCGGTCGACGCGGTCGGCCGGCTTGCCGAGCCATTCAACGACCTGCGCGTCAAGCGCGCGGGCCGGATCGAGCACGGCGTCGACGGCGCCCATCTTCACGAGATTGTCGAGCCCCGGCGCGAACACCGGCGTCGAGCGCGACATCTCCTTCAGCACGTCGATCGGCAGCTTGGTCACGCGCGACATCGACGGCAGGTCCATCACCTCCGGCTCCGCGCCCGGCACCGCGAGCAGCGTGCGGGTCGCGAGCGCGGTCGCGATGAAGGCGCCCGCGGCCGTGTGGCCATACAGCACGCCGATCGTCCGGTGCCCGGCGAGATCCGCGTGCATCAGGCACTTCGCGAGATGCGACAACCCTTCGTTCAGGCCGAGCAGCTCGTCGCGCTTGCTCATCCGCTGGCTGTCGCTGTCGACCAGCACGAGGATCGGCGTGTCGCCGCCGCGTGCGATCGTGTCGAGCACGTGCGACGCGAGCGTCAGCGCCTCGTCGATGCCGAACGGCAAACGGTCGGCGACGCCGATCACGTCGACACGCGTGCCGGCCAGTTCCGCGTGGCCGGTCAGCAGCCCGCCGTGACGGGCGATCGAATGGCCTTGCGGGAACAGTGAATTCAATACTTCATCGAGCGTCATGCGGGCTCTCCTGCAGTTGGTCCGCGAGCGTGGCGAACGCATCGTCCGGCATCCCCGGGATCGCTTCCGGCGCGCTTGCACCGAGCGTGCGCCACACGTCGAGCGCATCCTTGCACGCGCCGAACCGTTCGACCCGCGCTTCGAGGCGGGCCTGCTCCGCGCGCAGCATCGCCGCATCGAACGTCGGCGCACGGCCGATCAGCGCGAGCGCCGCCGCACGGAACGCGTCGGGCGTGTCGGCCACGTAGCGATCCGCACCGCCGATCAGCCGTCGGTGCTTGCCGCCCATCGTGCGCCAGATCAGCGCGCGGTCCTTCGCATCGAATTCCTCGACGCCGCGATTGGTCTCGATCACTTCGGGGCCCGACACGCTGATGCGGCCCTGCTCCGATACCGCGAGCGCCGAGCAGCACGCGGCGAGCAACCCGCCGCCGCCGTAGCAGCCCGCACGCCCGCCGATCAGACCGATCACCGGCACGCCGGCCGCGCGCGCTTCGACGAGCGCGCGCATGATCTCGGCGATCGCGAGTTCGCCCGCGTTCGCCTCCTGCAGCCGCACGCCGCCCGTATCGAACAGGATCAGCACCGGCTTGCCGGTGTCGCGCGCGGCACGCAGCAGCCCGGTGAGCTTCGCGCCGTGCACTTCGCCGAACGCGCCGCCCATGAAGCGGCCTTCCTGCGCGGCGACGAACACCGGCTGGCCATCGAGCCGGCCGTGGCCGACCACCATCCCGTCGTCGAACTGCTGCGGCAGGTCGAACAGCGGCAGGTGCGGGCTCGTCACACGCTCGGCCGGGCCCAGGAATTCGCTGAAACTGCCGGCGTCCAGCAGCCCGTCGATGCGCTGCCGCGCCGATGCTTCGTACCAGCTCGCGGCGTTCGCGACGAACGCGGGCGTATCGCGCGTATCGTGGATCGCGTCGTTCATCATGCGTCCCCCTCGATCGCCCGCACCGCTTGCGCGAGCCGCAGCGACACCATGTCGGGCCGCGCGCCGCCGTCGTTGATCGACAGCTTCAGGCCGCCCGGCGTGCGCCGCTCGACGAAATCCGCGACGACGGCCTGCCACACCGCGCCGAACCCGACCGCCGCCGTGCGGATGTCGATCTCGCATTCGTTGCCCGGCAGCACGCGTTCGACGAGTACTTCGAGATTGCCGGATGCCACCACGCCGACGAGCGCCGCGGCCTGCTCGCCTTTCGCGCGCTCGCGCGCGGTGAAGCGATAGTTCAACTGTTCCATGCCCTTGTCCTTACCAGTTGCGGAACCGGGCCGGCGGCGCATACAGGCCGCCCGACCAGTGCACGAGATCCTTGATCGAACGCGCGGCGAGCCAGCGGCGGTCGGCGTCGAGCGGATCGATGCCGAGATCCTCCGGGCGACGGATCACGCCGCGTTCGCGCAGCCGCTCGACCATCTTCCGGTCGCGGCCGCGGCCGATTTCCGTATAGCCGGCGACGCCGCGGATCGCGTGCTCGCGTTCGTCCTTGTCGCGGCACATCAGCAGGTTCGCGATCCCTTCCTCGGTGACGATGTGCGTGACGTCGTCGCCGTAGACCATGATCGGCGCGAGGTCGAGCTGCAGCTTGTCGGCAAGCTTCAGCGCATCGAGCTTCTCGACGAACATCGGCACGTTCTTGTCGCCGAACGTCTCGCCGATCTGCACGACGAGCTTGCGGCCGCGCCTGAGCGCCGCCGGCGTGTCGGGGTCGGCCTCCGCGCCCGCCTTCAGCCACGGCTCGCTCGGATGGCGCCGGCCGCGCGCGTCGCTGCCCATGTTCGGCGCGCCGCCGAAACCGGCGATACGCTCGGCCGTGACCGTCGACGAATGGCCGGACAGGTCGATCTGCAGCGTCGAGCCGATGAACATGTCGCACGCATAGAGGCCGGCGGTCTGGCAGAACGCTCGGTTCGAGCGCAGCGACCCGTCGGAGCCCGTGAACCAGATGTCGGAACGCGCGCGGATGTAGTCGTCCATCCCGACTTCCGAGCCGAAGCAGTGGATCTGCTCGACCCAGCCCGACTCGATCGCGGGAATCAGCGTCGGGTGCGGATTGAGCGCCCAGTGCGAGCACACCTTGCCCTTCAGCCCGAGCTTCTCGCCGTAGGTCGGCAGCAGCAGCTCGATCGCGGCCGTGTTGAAGCCGATCCCGTGGTTCAGGCGCTTGATGCCGTACGGCGCGTAGATGCCCTTGATCGCGAGCATCGCGGTGAGGATCTGCGTTTCGGTGATCGCCGCCGGATCGCGCGTGAACAGCGGCTCGACGTAGAACGGCCGGCCTGCCTCGACGACGAAGTGCACACGATCGCCCGGGATGTCGACGCGCGGCACCTTGTCGACGATGCGGTCGACCTGCGCGATCACGATGCCGTCCTTGAACGCGGTGGCTTCGACGACGGTCGGCGTGTCTTCGGTGTTCGGGCCGGTGTAGAGATTGCCGTCGCGATCGGCGCTGACCGCGGCGATCAGCGCGACCTGCGGCGTGAGGTCGATGAAGTAGCGTGCGAACAGCTCGAGATAGGTGTGCACCGCGCCGAGCGCGATCTTGCCGCCGAACAGCAGCTTCGCGATGCGCTGCGACTGCGGGCCCGAATACGCGAAGTCGAGACGCTTCGCGATGCCGCGCTCGAACACGTCGAGATGCTCGGGCAGCACGACGCCCGACTGCACCATGTGCAGGTCGTGGATCTTCGCGCTGTCGACGTCGGCGAGCGCGGTGGCGAGCAGGTCGGCCTGCTTCTGGTTGTCGCCTTCGAGGCAGACGCGGTCGCCGGGCCGCAGCACCGCTTCGAGCAACGCCACGGTGTCGCGCGCATCGACCCGCTTGCCCTGCGCGTAAGCCGCGCCGACCGCGAGGCGTGCATCGCGCGCCTGCCGCGCGTGATTCCATCCCGTCATGAACAGTTCTCCCGCTTCGATGGTTCAGCGGCATTCTAAGCCTGGCGCCGCCGCCGATTGATGATGTTGACGAATGCGACTCAGAGGACGCCGCGATGGATACGGCCCACGCACGGGCCGCCCATCGGTCGGGCCTACGCGCCGACCAGCGCGCGCGTCGTGAAGAACAGCAGCGACGGCCCGAGCAGGCAGCCGACGCCCGTATGGAACGTCGCGACCAGCGCGCCGTACGGGACGAGCCGTCGGTCGGTCGCGGCGAGCCCCGCGCTCACGCCGCTGACGGTGCCGGCCAGGCCGCCGAAGATCATCGCGGAGCGCGGTGTCTTCAGGCCCATGAAGTTGGCCGCGACCGGCGTGCCGACCATCACGATGATCGCCTTGACCAGCCCCGTCGCGATGCTGAGCGCGATCACGTCGGAGCTTGCACCGATCGCCGCGCCCGTGACGGGGCCGACGATGTAGGTGACGGCGCCCGCGCCGATCGTCGTCATGCTGACCGCGTCGGTATAGCCGAAGGCGCGCGCGATGCACGCGCCGACGATGAACGGCAGCACGGTGCCGAGCAGCAGCGACACGACGCCGACGAGCCCGGCCTTGCGCGCCTCGGTCGGCTGCACTTCGAACGCGGTCGCGACGATCGCGAAATCGCGCAGCATCGCGCCGCCCATCAGGCCGATGCCGGCGAACAGCTTGACGTCGGCCAGCCCCTTCTCGCCGCCGGTGAATGCGCCGCCGACATAGGCCAGCACGAGACCGATCACGATCGCGATCGCGGAGCCATGCACGCGGCCGAACGTGAGCTTGCGCGACGCGATCGACGACAGCCACATGATCAGGCCGACCAGCGCGAACGACGCGACGAGCCCGTTGTGGGCGACGGTTTTTTCGAGCATCTGCAGCATGGCGGCCTCCGTTACCGTTCTTCGAATTGCGGCACGCCCGCGAAGGCCGTGTCGTCGCGCCCGGTGCGCACGAGTACCGCGATGCAGCATGCGCAGATCGCGACCGCGCCGACGGCGGCCAGCAGCGCGACCGGGCCGCCCTTCAGCGCGGCGACGACGTTCTGGTTCGCGGCCATCGCGACGACGACGGGAATGTACATCGCGCCCCAGAAACCGACGCCGGCCTCGGTCTCCTTCGGCAGCCAGCCGCGGCGGTGCAGCCACAGGCGCAGGCAGATCAGCAGCAGCATCGCGATGCCGACGCCGCCGACGTTGGTCTTCACGCCGATCGCGCTGCCGAGCAGGTCGCCGAGGAACAGTCCGGCCAGGTGGCAGAACGCCAGCAGCGCGGTTCCGTAGATGATCATGAGTCGTCTCCAGTCTCTTCGTGACGGGCGCCTGACGCGTGCGGGAGCCAGGCCCGCACGCCGATCCCGGGCGGACTGTCTGTCTCCTGCGGCGGGGCGCCGCGGCCCGGCGGCTCGTCGTGCGAGCGCGTTCTCGGGGTCGATGGGATGATGCGGGTTCGGGCCGGACGCCGGATGGCTTAGACTGACCGATACCATCGGCGGCGCGACACGGGCTACGCGTCCGGTGCCCCCCATTGGCGGAGGCCGCACTGGCGCGTGATCCGATACTAGCGCCGCATAATCCGGCCATTTATGAAGTTGTCGAAACCGATTCAGTGGATTTAGCAATGCGCCCGTTACCGCCCGAGCTCCTGCGCAGCTTCGTCGCCGTCGCCCAGTCCGGCAGCTTCACCGCCGCGTCCGAGCGCGTGAGCCTGTCGCAGTCGACCGTCAGCCAGCATATCCGCCGCCTCGAGGAGCTGCTCGACCGGCCGCTGTTCGAACGCGACACGCGCAACGTGCACCTGTCGCAGCACGGCGACGCGCTGTTCCGCTACGCGGTGCGCATTCTCGAACTGATGGACGAGGCCGTCACGTCGGTGTGCGGGCCGCCGCTGTCGGGCAAGGTGCGGCTCGCGATGTCGGAGGATTTCGCGTCGGCGCACCTGACGGCCGCGCTCGCGAGCTTCGTGCAGCGCAATCCGGAAGTCGAGCTCGCGATCTCGACCGGGCTGTCGGGCGACCTGTTCGACGCGCTCGACGAGGGGCGGCACGATCTCGTGTTCGCGAAGCGCATCGCCGGCAGCCGGCGCGGCCGCGTGATCCGCAGCGAGCCGCTGTACTGGTGCACGGGCCCCGATTCGCGGATCACCGGCCATGAGGCCGTGCTGCCGCTTGCGATGCATCCGGAGCCGAGCGTGTCGCGCCGCCGCGTGCTCGAATCGCTCGAGGCCGTCGGGCGGCCGTACCGGATCGCGGTCGTGAGCAGCAGCGTCGCGGTGTTGCGCGCCGCCGCGAGCGCGGGGCTCGGCGTCAGCGCGTTCGCCGGCTACGTGATCCCGGCCGGGCTCGCACGGCTCGACGCCGGGCTGCCCGAACTCGGCGAACTCGAATACGTGATCGACCGGCCGACGGCCGCGTCGCGTTCGACGCTCGCACTCGAAGCGACGCTGATTACTGCCGCGTCGGAGTTGTAGCCGCGCCTGGCGCGACCCACACACGGGGATCCCGCACCTGACAGCTTTGCCCGGAACGCGTCATCGTCCGCGCAGCACCCGCTCGCGACAATGGGACCCATCGGAACGCACGGCCAGCCGCCGCGCGCGTCCGGTACCCGTCCCCTTGATCGGAGCCCGCCATGAACAACGTCGTGCGATTCGCCGTCGCGACCGCTGCAGCCGCCTTGCTCTCCCCCGCCTTTGCCCAGACCGACGCTTCGGCCCCGGCACAACAGGGCCTGACACGCGCGGAAGTCATCGACCAGCTCAAGCAGGCCTATCTCGACGGCGAACTGCCGACCAACGACGGCAACTACCCGCCGGACGCCGCGACACGTTCGCGCAACCGCGAACTCGTGCAGGCCGTGAGCCCGGCGTGGCTGGCCCACACGCCGCCCGCCAGCCAGGCGACGTCGCAGCAATGACCGGCGCCGCCGCGCCGGCGCAACGCAATCAGGATCACGGCAGGAAGCTGCGGCGCCGCGCGTCGATCAGTTCGACGAGCAGGCGGTCGCGTTCGGCCGCGAGTTCCTGCATCGAGTGCTCGCCCTGGATCGTGCGCAATGCGTCGTTCAGCTTGCGATCGACGTCCGGATCGAATGACGGCGTGCCGAGATCGTCCCACCAGCTCGTGATCGGCCCCGACAGGTGCTCGAGAAAGTGCGCGATCCCGCCCGCGCCGCCGCCGAGGTGATAGGTCAGGCATTGCCCCATCAACCCCCAGCGCAGGCCGGGCCCCCATGCGACGGCCTTGTCCGCATCGGCCACGCTCACGACGCCTTCGCCGACGAGGTGATACACCTCGCGGAACAGCGCGGCCGCGAGCCGGTTCGCGACGTGGCCGGTCATCTCCTTGTTGAGGACGATCGTCTGCTTGCCGAGCGCATCGTAGAAATCCTTCACGCGCGCGATCACGTCCTGGCTGGTGGCATCGCCGCCGACCAGCTCGACGAGCGGAATCAGGTGCGGCGGATTGAACGGATGCGCGATCAGGCAACGCTCCGGATGCTTGTCGCACGCGGTCTGGATGTCCGACATCTTCAGGCCCGACGAGCTCGACGCGATCGGCACGTGCGCGGGCAGCACGTCGTCCATCTGCCGGTACAGCTCGCGCTTCAGGTCAAGCCGCTCCGGCCCGTTCTCCTGCACGAAGTCGACGCCGTCGAGTGCACGCACGAGCTCGGCGTCGAACCACAGCCGCGCGGAAAGTTCGGCGGCCCGGTCGCCGAGAAACGCGGCCAGCGCGTCGCGCAATCGCGTGTCGGCGTGCGGCGCCGGATCGGTCGCGACGACGTCGAAGCCCTGCGTCAGATAGAAGGCGGCCCAGCTCGCGCCGATCACGCCGGCGCCGACGATCGCGATGCGTCGAATGTCCATGATTGTCCCGTGTCGTTGGTCTGCAAACAGATCGCGGCGATTGTCGCATCGAATCGCGCGGGCCTGCATTGACGCAGATTGCGGACTCCCTCTTGAAATGCGCTTCGGCTGCCACTAATTACACGTCGTCGGGCAGTGCAGCATGCAGCGCACCGCCCCCGTTTCGACCCAGTGGAGCTTCCACGACGCGCCCGCCGCAGGCGTCGCGCCGTCACGTCTCCCGCGTTCCCTGTTCAGGAGGACCAACATGAGCGGTATCCATTTCGGCAGCGACCTGTTCGACGAATTCGCCCGCGTGCAGCGGCAAGTGGCCAGCCTGCTCGGCGATCGTCCGGCCGGCATTCGCGCGGTACGGCCCGGCGCCTTTCCCGCGCTCAACGTCGGCGCCACCGACGGCGCGATCGAGATCGTCGCGTTCGCACCCGGCATGGCCGCGGCCGATTTCGACGTGTCGATCGACAAGGACCTGCTGACGATCAGCGGCGAGCGCAAGCCCGCACCGCGCGGCGAGGGCGACGATCTGCGCACCTATGCGCAGGAACGCTTTCACGGCGCATTCCGCCGTGTCGTCGAGCTGCCGCGGGACGCGGATCCCGACCAGGTCAGCGCCCGCTACGAAAACGGCTGCCTGCTGATTCGCGTCGGCCGGCGCGAGGCATCGAAGCCGCGTGCGATCACCATTCAATAATATTCAGGATACCGACATGAATGCGAACCCGACCCTGGCCGAGCGTCAGACCCAAACCGTCCACCCCGCTGCCGCCGAAGCGGCCCGCCGGCCCGCCATCACGCCGGCCGTCGACATCGTCGAGGATCATCTCGGCGTCACGCTGCGGGCCGACCTGCCCGGTGTGCCGCGCGAGAACCTCGACGTGAAGGTGCACGACAA
Organism: Burkholderia sp. AU6039; assembly: GCF_002223365.1. Taxonomy (NCBI): domain Bacteria; kingdom Pseudomonadati; phylum Pseudomonadota; class Betaproteobacteria; order Burkholderiales; family Burkholderiaceae; genus Burkholderia; species Burkholderia sp. AU6039. The sequence goes on along the minus strand of NZ_NKFK01000003.1, from coordinate 847,964 downwards.
CACGCTGACGATCGAAGCCGACACGCGTCTCGACACGCCGGCCGACCTGCGCGTGCGCCACGCCGAAATCCGCGCGACGCGCTATGCGCGCAGCTTCGTGCTGAGCCCGGACCTCGACACGGCGAGGATCGACGCGAACCTGCGCGACGGCGTGCTGACGCTGACGATTCCGCGCCGCGAGGAAACGCGTCCGCGCCGCATCGACGTGACGGCCGGCAACGCGTAAGCATTGGTGCGTGCCGTGATCCCGCACGCATGAAGAAGCCCCGCCGGGTACGCGCCCGGCGGGGCTTTTTTGCGCCATGCGGCGTAATCAGTCGAAGTCGAACAGGTCGAACACCGATTTCTTGCGACGCTGGCCGTCGTGCTTGTAGCGATCGTCGTGCGAGCGGCCATCGTGTCGGTCACGGCTGTCGTGCGAGCGAGCGTCGCGCCCCCATCCGCCGTCGTGGCCGCGCGGTGCTTGCGCATCGTGCCGCACGGCGGCTTCATCGCGGCGCGCGGGCGCGTCGCCGGTTTCGCGCGCGATCAGCTTGTCGAGTTCGCCGCGGTCGAGCCACACGCCGCGGCAGGTCGGACAGTAGTCGATCTCGATCGACTGGCGCTCGGCCATCAGCAGGTCGGGCGTCTTGCAGACAGGGCATTTCATCGCGTTTCTCCTTTCCGTGCGAATTTCGTCTGGATTCCATATGACGCACGTGACGCCGGCCACCGCCGCGGCAGCCGGGTCACGCGCGCCGGCTCAGTGGCCATCCGTCGGTGCCGAGCGCTTCGCCTTCGCGCGCCGCGCCAGCATGTTCATGCCTTCGACGAAAGCCGAGAACGCCATTGCCGCGTAGATATAGCCCTTCGGCACGTGCGAGCCGAAACCTTCGGCGATCAGCGTCATGCCGATCACGACCAGGAACGACAGCGCGAGCATCACGATGGTCGGGTTGCGGTCGATGAAGCGTGCGAGCGGCTGTGCAGCGAACAGCATCACGGCGACGGCGACGATCACGGCGACGAACATGATCGGCACGTGCTCGGTCATGCCGATCGCGGTCACGATGCTGTCGATCGAGAACACGATGTCGAGCATCACGATCTGGCCGATCGCGGCCCACATCGTCAGGCCGACCGCCCCGCCCGAACCGCCCGCGCCTTCATCGTCGCGCGACACGTGGTGATGGATCTCGGTGGTCGCCTTCCACACGAGGAACAGGCCGCCCGACAGCAGGATCAGGTCGCGCCACGAGAACGCATGGTCGAACAGCGTGAACACGGGTTCGGTGAGGCTCGCGATCCATGCGACGCTGCCGAGCAGCGCGAGGCGCATCACCAGCGCGAGCGCGATGCCGAGGCGCTGCGTGCGGGCGCGCTGCGCCTCGGGCAGCTTGTTGCTGAGGATCGAGATGAAGATCAGGTTGTCGATGCCGAGCACGACTTCCATCACGACGAGCGTCAGGAGCGCCGCCCAGACGGCGGGGTCAACGGCAAGCGTCAGCAGGTAGTCCATGAGATGGGGCCGATACGAAAGTGGAAAGCCAGATCATAGGCCGCCCCGAACTTCGGAAAAATCAGAGAGAATCTGATTTTTGGTTCGGTTTTTCCGAAATTTCGCTCCGATGCTCAATTTCCGACATCTGTACTACTTCTGGGTCGTCGTGAAGGAAGGCGGCTTCGCGCGCGCGGCCGCGCGGCTCGACATGGCCGTGCAGACCATCAGCGCGCAGGTGCGCGAACTCGAAAAAGCGCTCGGGCACCAGTTATTGCGCCCGGCCGGGCGCGGCGTCACGATGACCGACGCCGGCCAGGCCGCGTTTGCGCGCGCGGAGGTGATCTTCGAGATGGGGCGGCTGATCCCCGACGAAGTGCGCGCGGCGGCCAGCCAGCCGACCGTGCGGCTCGCGGTCGGCCTCGCGGACGGCATCTCCAAGCTCGCCGCGCACGCGCTCCTTGCCCCCGTGCTGGATACGCCCACGCTGCGGCTGCTGTGCCACGAAGGCGAGCACGATGCGCTGCTCGCGGAGCTGGCGCTGCATCATCTCGACCTGGTGCTGGCCGGCCAGGGCGCGCCGTCCGGCTCGAACCTGCGGGTGACGAGCGAGCGGCTCGTCGCGTCGCCGGTCGACTGGTATGGCCCCGCGGCGCTCGTCACGCCGGCCGCGCGGCAGCACTTTCCACAGTGCCTCGCCGACCTGCCCGTGCTGTTGCCGACCGCGCATTCGGCGCTGCGCGCGCGCCTCGACCTGTGGCTGGAAGGTGAACGGATCGTGCCGCGCGTGGCCGGGGAATTCGAGGACAGCGCGCTGATGGCCGTGTTTGCCGCGCGCGGGCTCGGCGTGTTCCCGCTGAGCGAACTCGGCGCGAACGACGCGTCGCTGCTGCGCGGATTGCGGCGGCTCGGGCGTGCCGGCGACGTGACCGAGGAGATCCACGCGATCCGCTCGCGGCGCGGCGAACACCATCCGCTGACGTCGCGATTGCTGGCCGCGGCACGCGGCGCTTCGGCCGACTGAAGCGAGCGCGACATCAAACGAAACTATAATGACGCCCCGGCCTTACGAGATTGCCGCGCGCTTCATCCAGGCACCGCCGTTGCGCGGCCTCTCGCCAAGCCTTCTGAAAGACGCCATGCACAACCGATTTCGCCTGTTTTCCGTTTCGTGCGCGCTCGCGGCCGCGACCGTGCTGGCGGCGTGCTCGTCGCCGCCCAAGCCGATCTACCAGCAGGAACAGTTCGACGCGACCAGCAGCCCGTACGCGCACACGTTCCACTCGAAATCCGACGCAGCCTGCGAGGCCGCGCGGCGCGCGCTGCTGAGCCAGGGCTATGTGGTGTCGTCGTCGCGCAACGATGCGGTCGACGGCAGCAAGAATTTCCAGCCGAACAACGACATGCACGTCGTGATCGAGTTTCACGTCGTGTGCGCGGACGCGAACGCGGACGGCACGTCGAGCATCGCGTACGTGAACGCGGTGCAGGATCGCTATACGCTGAAGAAGTCGAATACGTCGGCCAGTGTCGGCTTGAGCGTGTTCGGCTCGCTGTCGCTGCCGATCGGGTCGAGCGACGACGCGCTCGTCAAGACCGCCAGCGAGACGATTCCCGCCGGCGTGTTCTATGAGCGCTTCTTCAATCTCGTCGAGCATTTCCTGAAGATCGACCCGGCCCGCCGCGACCGCGCGACCGTCAAGGCCGCCGAGAAGGAACCCGTCGCGCCGCTGCCCGAACCCGCGCCGACGCCGCAAGGCGAGCCGATGAAGATGACGACCCCGGTCGTGCCGACGCCGCCCGCGGCGCCGGTGCCGCTTTCGTTGCCGGCGGTCGCGCCCGAGTCGGGGGCGAACGCCGTGCCGGCCGCGGCGTCGGCCGTGGTCGCGCCGGCGGCAATGCGGGCTGCCGCGCCGGTGGCGGCGTCGGGTGCGGGGTCGGTATCGGCTTCGGGTGGAGCGCCTGCAGCGGCCGCGTCGTCGACGCCCGCTCCGGCGTCCGGATCGGCATCCGCGCCGGTTTCGGCTTCCGTGCCGGCTTCCGCGCCTGCATCCGCTTCCGGCCCGGCATCGGCGCCGGCCGCTTCGGCACCGGCCGCTGCAACACCAACACCGGTCGCACCGGCGCCGGCACCCACCGCTTCGGCCCCCGTATCGGCATCGGCACCGTCGAGCGCATCGCCCGCGCCTGCCGCCGCCAACCCCGTCGCCTCGTCCGCACCGTCCGGCGCGAGCGCACCGGCCGCACACTGACCGGCCGTCCGTATCGTCGCGCCGGGCCCTATCCGACGCCGCGCGACGATACGCACACTTCTCTCTCATTCATCACGGGAATCTCCGCGCCGCCGGCTGCATACCCGTTGCGTCACTGACGTTGCTTCGATGCTTCGCGACGGTGTATGCGCAGCCGATGCCGACGTTCGCCGGGATCGGCTGCCGTCCGGCCGTCATCCGACAGGCCAGCCAGCGCCGGCTGCCCCGCCTTCTGCATCGCCGCACGCAGCGTCTGCATCGGCTCGACGGTCGCCGTCACGTCACCGCAGACGATCGCAGAGAGATCCGTCGTCGACCACCATCCGGCCGTCCCACGACAAACCGGCTAGCGCCAGCCGCCCCGCCTACCGCAACGTCGCACGCAGCGTCTGCATCTGCTCGACGGTCGCCGTCACGCCGCCGCAGACGATCACGGCGATCTCCTTCGCCGACGCGAGCCCGGCCACTGGCCGCTCGAGCGCGGCCAGCGCGGCGCCGCACGCGGGCTCGACGACGATCCGGTGCTCGTCGAGGAAACGCAGCGAGGCGGCCACCGCCTCGGCATCGGACACGACAACCGGGTGAATCTCGTGTCGCGCGGCCCATTCGACCGCCGCGTCGCACGGCCGCTTCGCGCCGAGCGACGTCGCGATGCTCGTGATCGCCGGCAATTCGACCCCATGCCCCTGCGTGAGCGAGCGCGCATAGCAGTCGGCGCCCGCCGTTTCGGCCGCGACCACCGGCACGTCGTGCCAGCCGTTGCGCGCCAGCCCTTCGAGCACGCCGCACAGCAGCCCGCCGCCGCCGACCGCGAGCACGATCGCGTCGGGCTTCGGGCCGGCCGCCGCCATCTCGTCGATCATCGTCGCGTGGCCCTGCCACAGCACGCGATCGTCGAACGGATGCACGAACGCATCGTGCTCGCCGAGCGCCGACTGCGCGAACGCATTCGCCTCGGCCCAGCTCGCCCCGTGCACGACGAGCTCGGCGCCCTCGACGCGGATCAGCTCGCGCGCACGGGCCGACGCGCTTTCCGGTACGACGACGAGCACCGGCACGCCGAGCTCGCGGCCGCAATACGCGACCGCGATGCCCGCGTTGCCGCCCGACGACGACACGAAGCGCCGCGCGCCGGCCGCGTGCCGCGCTTCGCAGACGGCGCCGATGCCGCGCAGCTTGAACGAGCCCGACGGCTGCAGCGCATCGAGCTTCAGCCGGATGGTCCTGCCGAGCCGGCGGGATGCGATTGGCGAGCAAAGATAAGGGGTCGGGATATGAAGCGGCATGAGGGACCAATGGGAACGGAGGGAACGGGGGAACGCACGCGACGTGCGACGGCGAGCGGCAATGACGGCCATCGTACGGCACGCCTTCCATGCTTTCCAATACCATCGAATGGCGTTTGCTATGCTCCACAGGTATATCGATAAACCTGAAGGGATGCCGCATGCGCCAGATCGAATTGCGTCACCTGCGCTACTTCGTGGCCGTCGCGCAAGCCGGCAGCGTGATGGCCGGCGCCCGTGCGGCCGGCATCGTCCAGCCGGCGCTGTCGCGACAGATCCGCGAACTCGAGGACGCGGTCGGCACGCCGCTGCTGGTGCGCCGCGCAACGGGCGTCACGCTCACGGCGGCCGGCGCCAGCTTCCTGCGGGACGCGACCGGCCTGCTCGCGACGCTGCAGGACAGCCGTGAGCGCGCGCTGCGCAGCGCGGCCGGCCAGCTGGGCGAGTTGCGGCTCGGTGCGTTGCCGAACTGCCTGCCGCTGCCTGTCGTCGGCACCGTCCTCAAGGCGTTTCGCGACGCGTGCCCGGACGTGAAGCTGTCGATCGCGCCGATGCTGTCGGCCGAACAGGCGAATGCGCTGATGCGCGGCCAGCTCGACGGCGGGATCATGGCGTGGCGTCAGGACGAGGCGCCGCACCTGTCGGGCGTGCGGCTGCTGAGCGACCGCTTCGTGCTCGCGATGCCCGCGCCGCCGGGCGGACGCTTCACCGCGCCGCGCACGCTGGCCGACGTCGCGAACGAACCGTTCGTCTGGTTCGACGCGCAGCGCTCCGCCGCGCACCACCGGTTCCTGATGGCGCAGTGCCAGCAGGCCGGCTTCACGCCGCGCATCGCGCAGGTGGGCAGCGACATTCCGACGTTGATCGGCCTCGTCGCGGCCGGGATGGGCTGTGCATTCGTGCCGGAAAGCGCGTCGCCGACCTGCCCGCACACGGTCCGGCTCGTCGCGCTCGACGAACTCGCGCGCCGCTTCGACATCGAGTTCGTGTTCGACGGTGCGGCCGTGCCCCCGTCGCCCGTCGTCGCGCGGTTTCTCGAAGCCGTGCGTGATGCGACCGGCGAAGCGAGCGAAGCGGGCTGAGCGGGCTGAATGCGCAACAGGTGCGGCGAACTCACCCGGCACTTGAGCGACCCGATTCGCGATGCCGAATGACGGGCGCAATCCCCTCCCGCCCAACCGTCGCTTCGACTGCCGAAACACGCTAAACAACCGCATCTTTTTTGCGCAAATTCTTTCAAAACAATGACGCCGGACGCCGCAGCACCGGTGTTTTTAAATTGACACCAAAAACGGCCGTTTAACGTCGCTTCGAATTGTCATGGTCCGAAATATACTGCGCGCGCATCCAACCCTCGTGCCAAAGAGAGGATGCGTTTCCGCCCCGGTCACGGTCCCCCTGTGATCGGGGCTTTTTTTGGCCGCGGGCCTTGCCTGCAAAGGGTTTTCGGCGATGATGCGAGATTCGCCCGGCGTGATGCCGGGCGACTAAGCGGCCCATCCGATCCGCGCGGCCACCCATCACCGGGCAGTCGAAGGGCGGCTTCCCGCTCATCCGCGGGGGCGACCGTCAGCCCGCGTCGAAGCGACGATGGATCGTGATCTCCCGGCCTGAAGCCGCATGCCGCACTTTACAAATATCTTTCACAAAAACATCGCTTTCATCCGCTCCACCGCCGGGCTTCAGGCGTTCGCTGCATTGTTGACATGAAATCAAGATAATTTCGTCCGTACCCGGCTTTTTCCGCAAAAGTCATGCAGGCACACTTCACCCTGTCCTCAACGGCCCCTGCCGTTGTCCCTCGACTACAGGAGCCCATCGCGTGAAGACCACGACTTCCTCTCCTTCCCGCCCGGGCGGCAGCGCCGCGCTGCCGCTGCTGGCACTCGCCGCCGGTGCATTCGGCATCGGCACGACCGAGTTCTCGCCGATGGGCCTGCTGCCCGTGATCGCCGACGGCGTGCACGTGTCGATTCCGCAAGCCGGCATGCTGATCAGCGCCTATGCGATCGGCGTGATGGTCGGCGCGCCGCTGATGACGCTGCTGCTCGCGCGCTGGTCGCGCCGCTCGGCGCTGATCGCGCTGATGTCGATCTTCACGATCGGCAACCTGCTGTCGGCGTTCGCGCCGGACTACACGACGCTGCTGCTCGCCCGCCTCGTGACGAGCCTCAACCATGGCGCCTTCTTCGGACTGGGCTCGGTGGTCGCGGCCAGCCTCGTGCCGCGCGAGAAGCAGGCCAGCGCGGTCGCAACGATGTTCATGGGTCTCACGATCGCGAACGTCGGCGGCGTGCCGGCCGCGACCTGGCTCGGCCAGATCATCGGCTGGCGCATGTCGTTCGCGGCGACCGCGGGCCTCGGCCTGGTTGCGATCGCCGGGCTGTTCGCCGCGCTGCCGAAGGGCGAAGCCGGCAAGATGCCCGACCTGCGCGCCGAACTCTCGGTGCTGACGCGCCCCGTCGTGCTCGGCGCGCTCGGGACGACCGTGCTCGGCGCCGGCGCGATGTTCACGCTCTACACGTATGTCGCGCCGACGCTCGAACACCTGACCGGCGCGACGCCCGGCTTCGTGACCGCGATGCTGGTGCTGATCGGCGTCGGCTTCTCGATCGGCAACATCGCGGGCGGGCGCCTCGCCGACCGCTCGCTCGACGGCACGCTGATCGGGTTCCTGCTGTTGCTGATCGCGACGATGGCCGCGTTCCCGGTGCTCGCCCGCACGCATGCGGGCGCCGCCGTCACGCTGCTCGTGTGGGGAGTCGCGACGTTCGCGGTCGTGCCGCCGCTGCAGATGCGCGTGATGCGGGCAGCCCACGAAGCGCCGGGCCTCGCGTCGGCCGTCAACATCGGCGCGTTCAACCTCGGCAACGCGCTCGGCGCCGCGGCCGGCGGCGCGGTGCTCTCGGCGGGCTTCGGCTATGCGGCCGTGCCGCTCGTCGGCGGACTGATCGCCACGGCCGGGCTCGCCCTCGTCTTCGTGCAGATCGCGCAGCAGCGCCGCGCACCGGCCGCCGCGAATTCGTAATCGCGACACGTCGCGCCGGTCGTGCGCGACGGGCCGCCGCACGTGGGGCGAACACACTCACGGCCGCGCAATGCGGCTGTCTTCGTTTTCACTCGTCAATGCCGATTCACCGATTCGCCAATCAGAAAAATCGGGAAATTCGGCACATCTTGCATCGCTGCAAATCCGATTCATCACGGAAAACTGAAAACGATTCAATCCGCCCGAACGATTCAACGCCTGCCCATTTCGATTCACCGGGCATTTCAGTCAGCCATTCCGCATCGGCCGTTTCAATCCACTGCGTCAATCGGAAAAATCGATTCGCACCCCGCCACAACCGCGAAGCTATTGCCGCATCGCAGGAAAATCTTTCGCTCGCACCGCACGAGAGAAAATCGAAAACCGTAATGTTTTCCGGCTTTATTCCATCGCCCTCCGGCTTTACTGTAACAAAATGAAACAGCCCGGACATTGCGATTGAAAGACTCATCAATCCGTATCAGCATTCGCAATGCCGTGGCATGCGAAGCGCGGCATAAATCCAATGAAAAACCGCTCGATGAGGGATCCGTGTGAAAGTCGCCATCGCTTCCACGACATTGTCGCTCGCGCTGTCAATCGGCCTGTCGACACCTGCCGCCGACGCCGCCACTTATTCGAACGGCACTGCGACCGCCACCTTCAACGTCACGCTGACACTGCAGCCGAACTGCACGATCGCCGCGAACCCGCTGGCCTTCGGCACCAACGGGGTGCTGGCCACGGCAATCAACCAGCAGACGACCGTCAGCGTCACCTGTACCAACACGACGCCGTACAACGTCGGCCTCGACGCGGGCTCGGTCACGGGTTCGAGCGTCGCGAGCCGCCTGATGGCCGGCACGTCGACCGGCAACACGACGACGACCGTCGGCTTCCAGCTCTACCAGGACGCCGGGCGCACGACGATCTGGGGCAACACGCAAGGCACGAACACCGTGGCCGGCACCGGCACGGGCGCCGCGCAGGCGTTGACCGTCTACGGCCAGGTGCCCGCGCAGGCGACGCCGAAGCCGGACACCTATCAGACGACCGTCACCGCAACCGTCTACTTCTGACCGGCGCAGCAACGCATGACCGCATTACGTCGAACGCTCGCCGCGCTGCTGTGCGCGGCCGGCACCGCGCACGCCGCGTCGCTGCAGATTTCCCCCGTCACGATCGAATTCGGCGCCGACGACACGGCCACCGGCATCACGCTGCGCAATCCGGGCGAGCGCCCGGTGTACGGGCAGGTGCGCGTGTTCCGCTGGGACCAGGCCGACGGCCAGGACACGCTGACGCCCACCCAGGATCTGGTCGCGAGCCCGCCGCTGATCGAGGTCGGCATGCAGTCCGAGCAGCTGATCCGCGTCGTGCGCGCGTCGCGCACGCCTTCCGGCATCGAGCAGAGCTACCGGCTGCTGATCGACGAGCTGCCGCAGCCCGGCGAAGCGCCGACCAACGGCGTGTCGATCCGGCTGCGCTATTCGATTCCGGTGTTCGTCGAGCCCGCGGCCAACGGCGCGCCGCAGCTCGACTGGGCGCTGCTGCGCAGCAACGGCGGCTGGGTGCTGCGGGTGCGCAACGGCGGCGCGCGCCGCGCGCAGCTCGCGTCGGTCGAGCTCGTGACCGGCGACGGCCACGCGTACCCGCTCACGCGCGGATTGCTCGGCTATGCGCTCGCGGGCCGCACGGGCCAGTGGAGCGTGCCGCTGCCGGCCGGCGTCACGCTCGGCGGCAAGGTCACGGTGCGGGCGGCCGTCAATTCGCAGCCGGCCAGCGCGGTCGTCTCGGTGGAGCCGCCGGGCTAGACCGCCGGTGCGCCGCCCGGCCTCGCCCCCTTCGCCACGCGCCGGCAGGTTCCCCGCCAACGGACGCGAAACGCCGCGCCGCTCGCCGCGCGCCGCGCTTGCGGCCATCGTGGCCGGCAGCCTGCTCGTGATCGGCTCGGCCCGCGCGGACGAACCCGCGGCACTCGTGATGACCGACAGCACGCACGACGTGGTCCTCGAAGTCAGTGTCAACGGCGAAAGCACGGCGCTGCTCGCGCACTTCCGCGAGCGCGACGGCCATCTGTCGGCGAGCGGCGCCGACCTGCGCACGATCGGCTTCGCGACCGACCGGCTCGGCATCGCCGATGCGGCGACCGTCGATCTCGACACGATTCCCGGCCTGCGCTACCGCTACGACGCGGCACGCCAGAGCGTCGACCTGCAGCTGCCCGACACGCTGCGCCGCCCGTACGCGGTCGACAGCCGCGCGTTGCCGGCCACGCAGGAGGCCAGCGCATCGCGCGGCCTCGCGATCAACTACGAGGCGTACGCGCAGACGATCGGCGACCGGCAGTTCTCGCTCTATACCGGCGTGCGCTACTTCGACCCGAACGGCGTGTTCAACACGACGGGCACCGCGTATTTCTACAACGGCCAGCGGCGCTATACGCGCTTCGATACGTCGTGGAGCCGCTCGGACCCGGCACGGCCGAGCACGACGCAGATCGGCGACGCGATCTCGGGATCGCTCGCGTGGACGCGCTCGGTGCGCCTCGGCGGCTTCCAGTGGCGCAGCAACTTCGCGCTGCGGCCCGACCTCGTGACGTTCCCGATCCCGTCGCTCGCGGGCTCCGCCGCCGTGCCGTCGGCGGTCGACCTGTACATCAACAACGTGCGCCAGTACACCGGCAACGTGCCGAGCGGCCCGTTCATCATCCACGACGTGCCGGGCATCACCGGCGCCGGCCAGGCGACCGTCATCACGCGCGACGCGCTCGGGCGCACCGTCGCGACGTCGGTGCCGCTCTACGTCGATACGCGCATGCTGTCCGCCGGGCTGTCGAGCTATTCGTTCGAAGCCGGCTTCCTGCGCCGCAACTACGGGCTGCAGTCGTTCGACTACGACGCGCGGCCGGCCGTCAGCGGCTCGATGCGGCGCGGCGTGACCGATGCGCTGACCATCGAGGGGCATGCGGAAGCAACCGGCGGCATGGTCAACGCCGGCGTCGGCGCACTGATGCGGCTCGGCTACGCGGGCGTCGTGAGCGGCGCGGTCGCGGGCAGCGCCGGACGCTATCCGGGCACGCAGGTGAGCATCGGCTACCAGGTGATCGAACCGCGCTTCTCGATCAACGCGCAGACGATTCGCGCGTTCGGCCGCTACGGCGACCTCGCGTCGCGCGACGGCTCGCCGGTACCGTCGGCGACCGACCAGGCCACGCTCGCGCTGCCGTTCATGCATCGCCAGACGCTGTCGCTCAGCTATATCGGCTTCCGGTTGCCGCAAGGCCCGAGCGCGCGAATCGGCACGGTGTCGTACACGCTGAGCTTCGGCGATCTCGCGTCGGTGAGCGTGAGTGCGTATCGCGACTTCGCGCAGCAGGGTGCGAACGGCGCGTTCGTCTCGCTGAACATCGGGCTCGGCCGCAACACGTCGATCAATACGACCGTCGGGCGGCAGCGCGGCCAGTCGAACTACACCGTCGACGCGAGCCGCCCGCCCGACTACGACGGCGGCTGGGGCTGGGGCGTGCAGACCGGCGGCACGGGCGCGGTGCCGTACCGGCAAGCGCAACTGCGTTATCTGGGCCACGCGGGCGAAGTCATCGCGGCCGCGCAGAACATCGACCGCCAGACCGGCGCGTCGCTCGACGTCAGCGGCGCGCTCGTGTTCATGGACCGCAGCCTGCAGGTGTCACGCCGCATCGACGACGGCTTCGCGCTCGTGTCGACCGACGGCGTCGCGGGCATTCCGGTGCTGCACGAGAACCGCGTGATCGGCACGACGGATCGCGCGGGACACCTGCTCGTGCCCGACCTGAACGCGTACCAGAACAACCAGATCGCGATCGACTCGATGAAGCTGCCCGCCGATGCGCGGATCGCCCGGACCTCGATGACGGTCGTGCCGCAGGCGCAATCGGGCGTCGTCGCGCATTTCGGCGTGTCGCGCTATCGCGCGGCGTCGGTCATCCTGCACGACGCGGCCGGCCGCCCGCTGCCGGCCGGCGCGCACGTGCATCACGCGGAAAGCGGCGCGGACACGATCGTCGGCTACGACGGGCTCACGTTCATCGACGGACTGAAGGAGGACAACCATCTCGTGATCGATTACGGCACGCAGCGCTGCGTCACGACATTCGCGTTCACGGCGCCCGGCAACGGCACGCTGCCGACCCTCGGCCCGCTCACCTGCCGGCCCGCGCCATGAAGTTCGCACTGCTCCTCTTCGTCGCGTTCGCCATGTGGTGCGGCGTGCCGCACGATGCGCAGGCCGAGACGTGCACGGCCACCGCGTCGACGGTGAGCTTCGGCTCGGTCAGCCCGATCTCGCGCGCGTCGGTCGCCGCGACCGGCACCGTCAGCATCACCTGCACGTGGTCGGCCGTCACGCTGACGCCGAACGTGCTCGTGTGCCTGAGTCTCGGCGGCACGAGCCCGCGCAGCCTCGTCAACGGCACCAACGCGATGCAGTACGACCTCTATCTCGATGCCGGGCATTCGGTCGCCTGGGGCTCCATTTATTCCGGCACGACGCCGGCATCGGTGACGCTCGTCAAACCCGCGCTCGGCACGAGCGCGAGCGCCACGGTCACGATCTACGGCCAGATCACCTCGAACCAGCCGACCGTGCCGACGACCGGCAACAGCACGACCCCCTACTCGCAGACGTTCGGCGGCAACACGACATCGATCAACGCGGGGTTCTACCTGCTCGGAGCGCCCACTTGCGCGTCGCTGACGGCGTCGAACGGCACCTTCCCGTTCAGCGCGACCGCCAACGTCATCAACAACTGCAACATCAGCGCGACCAACGTCAGCTTCGGCACCGCGAGCGTGCTGTCAGGCGCGCTCACCGCGACCGGTTCGATCACCGCGCAGTGCACCAACGGCGACGCGTGGAAGATCGCGCTGAGCGGCGGCAGCAGCGGCAACGTGACGGCGCGCCAGATGCAGCGCAGCGGCGGAGGCGGCACGATCGGCTACGGGCTTTACACCGATGCCGCGCGTTCGATCGCGTGGGGCGACGGCACGGGCGGCAGCTCGACGGTCACGGGCGTCGGCACGGGCACCTCGCAGGCCGTGACCGTGTACGGTGCGGTGCCGGCGCAGACGACGCCCGCGCCCGGCAACTACAGCGACACGATCACCGCGACGATCAGTTTCTAGCGCTCAGTGGCATGGGCGAGCGCGCGCCCGCTCAGAACGTGACGGTCCAGGTGGGGAGCACGCCCGCGCCGATGCTGCGCGGCGCCGATCGCACGTCGGGCGGCGGCGCGTGACTGAGCACGAACGGCGTACCGTGCGCGCAACTGACGCTCGGCATGTCGGCATCGACGGCCTGCGGCACGCCGGGGCCGATCGTGCAGATTTCGGGAATGGTGAGACTGACGCGCAGCGGGATCGACGGATCGGCCGCGCTGGCGAGCGACCCTGCGCCCAGCGCCGCGAGCGCGATCGCACCGCGTCTGATTTGGCCGGCTGTCATCGTTCGGCCCTCCTTCGTGCATCCATCCAGCATATGCGCGAATTATCGGCAGGCGTGCGGAAATCTTGAGTCCGCACGCCTGCGATCGGGCCCCGCGATGACGGTCAGCGCGCGGCGGCGAATCCGCCGAAAAATGCACGCGCGTTCGCGTCGAGGCTGTCGAGGTGATAGCCGCCTTCCTGCACGATCACCGTCGGCAACCCGAGCGCGCCGATCGCGCCGCCGAGCCGGCCGAAACCGTCGGTCGTGACGGCCACCTGCGATTGCGGATCGTCCTTGTAGATATCGAAGCCGAGCGCGAGCACGAGTGCATCGGGCTGGAACCGTGCGAGCGCGCGCAGCGCGTCGTCGAGCCGCTCGAAGAACGCCGACTCCGGCGCACCGTGCGGCATCGGCAGGTTGAGGTTGAAGCCGTCGCCGGCCCCGGTCCCCGTCTCTTCCTCATAGCCCGCGACGACCGGGTAGAAATTGGTCGGGTCGCCGTGGATCGACACATACAGCACGTCGTCACGGCCGTAGAAGATCTCCTGCACGCCCTGCCCGTGATGCATGTCGGTGTCGAGGATCGCGACCCGGCGATGGCGGCCGAGCAGCGACTGCGCGGCGATCGCCGCATTGTTCAGGTAGCAGAAGCCGCCGGCCGCGTCGCGACGTGCGTGATGGCCGGGCGGCCGGCACAGCGCGTAGGCCTCGCGCGCGCCGTCGTTGACGTCGGCCGCGGCCGCCAGCGCGCCCTGCGCGGACCAGTACGCGGCGCGCCACGTGTTCGCGCCGACCGGGCAGCTGCCGTCGGCGAGGTAGCGCGCGGCTTTCGCGAGCACGCCGCGCAGCGGGTTCGGGTCGCGCACGAACACGTTCGACATCACTTCGTCGCCCCAGTCGTCGGGCATCTGCTTCCAGTCGCGATGCGCTTCTTCCAGGAAGCGCAGGTAGTTCATGTCGTGCACGGCCGCGATCGGCGCGGTGCCGCGGTCGGCCGGCTCGCGCACGTCGAAGTCGAGCGACCGGACGGCCGCGACGAGCCGCGCCGCGCGCTCGGGTACTTCCTGCGGCTCACGCATCTGGCCGCGCGACAGGTAGCTGCGCGGATGGTGCAGCAACTGCTCGGGATGGAAATAGGTTTTCATCGTTCGCCCTCGTCGGTTTTTCGAATTGTCGGTTCGCTGCGTCATGCATCCTGCATGGCGACCGTCACGGCAACGCCCGCCGCGACGCCGGCGCGCGCGAGCACCGCATGAAGCAGCACGTTCGTGCCGCGCGTCACGTCATCCGGCAGCGCATCCTCGGCTTCGTTGTGCGACAGGCCGTCGACGCACGGGATGAACACCATCGCGGTCGGCACGCAACGCGCGAGCAGGATCGCGTCGTGCCCGGCGCCGCTGACGATCCGCTCGTTCGTATAGCCGAACGCGGCGGCCGCCTGCGCGACCTGTTCGACGCAGTCGCGATCGAACGGCGTCGCCGGGCTGCGCCAGCAGGTCTCAATCGCGACCTGCACGCCGCGCGCGGCGGCGACACGCGTGCATGCCTCGCGCAAGTCGCGCTCCATCGCATCGACTTGCGCATCGTCGTGATGGCGGAGGTCGACCGTAAATGTCACGTCGCCCGCAATGGTGTTGCGCGACGCATTGCGGATGCCGACCTGGCCGATCGTCGCAAGCCCGCGCGGTGCATGACCAGCGACGATCCGTTCGAGTTCGAGCGCCATCTGCGCGCTCGCGAAATACGCGTCCTTGCGATATGGCATCGGCGTCGTGCCCGCATGCGCGGCCACGCCCGTCACCGTCACGTCGAGCCAGCGGATCGCCTGTCCGCCCGTGACGATGCCGATCGTCGTGCCGTTCGCCTCGAGCACGGGGCCCTGTTCGATATGCGCTTCGAAGTACGCATCGACCGCACCGCCCGTCGCACGCGTGCCGCGATAGCCGCATGCGTCGAGCGCCGCGCCGAGCGTGACGCCGTCGGCGTCCTGCTTCGCGAGCGCTTCGTCGAGCGGCAATGCGCCCGTGAACACGGCCGAGCCGAGCATCGCCGGCGCGAAGCGCGCGCCCTCCTCGTTGGTCCAGGACACGATCTCCAGCGGCCTGTCGGTCGCGATGCCGGCGTCGTTCAGCGTGCGCACGAGTTCGAGCGCGGCGAGCACGCCATAGACGCCATCGAAGCGGCCGCCTTCGGGCTGCGTGTCGAGATGGCTGCCGATCAGCACAGGCGCTGCCTGCGCATCGGTGCCGTCGCGCCGCGCGAACAGGTTGCCGACGGCGTCGACGCTCACCGTCATTCCCGCGTCGCGGCACCACTGCGCGAACAGGTCGCGCCCGCGGCGGTCATCATCGGTGAGCGCGAGGCGCCGCACGCCGCCGCGCGGCGTCGCGCCGACACGCGCCATGTCCGCCAGGCTCTGCCACAAACGGGCGCCGTCGATTTCCAGCAGGTCTTTCATGTGCACTCCGGATGAATTCGTTCGTTGAGGGTCACTGCGAGCCGAGCGCTTCGGCGGCGGCCGGCCGTGCCGCGCGGCGTGCGTCGAGCGCGACGATGCACAGCAGCGAGATGCCGGCGAGACACGTGTAGAACACCGCGAGCGGCCACCACTGGCCCGCGAAGCGATGGGCGAGCCACGTGCCGACCAGCGGCGTCAGCCCGCCCGCGATCGCACCGCAGACCTGGTAGGCGAGCGAGATCGCCGAATAGCGCACGTGTGCGGGGAACACGTCGCTGACGAAGCCCGCGATCACCGAATAGAAGCCGGCCATGCAGACGACTGCGAGCGCGATGCCCGCGATCAGCGACGCGGACGTGCCGCCCTGCACGAGCATGAACATCGGATACGGCGACAGCATCGCGAGCAGCGCCGCGAGCTTCAGGAAGCGCGCGCCGCCGATGCGCTCGGCGATCCACGCGGCGATCGGCTGCGCGACGAACTGGATGATCGCGACCGCGAACAGGCTGTCGAGGATCAGCGAGCGCGACACGCCGACGTACTGCGTCGTGTACGCGATCATGAACGTGTTCGTGAAATAGACGCCCGCGATGCCGATCGTGTTCGCGCCGATGCAGAGCGCCACGAGCCCCGACGCGGAGCGGAACACCTCCGCGACCGGCAGCTTCACCGTGCGGTGGGCTTCCTTCACACGCGCGAATTCCGGCGACTCGTTCACGCCGAGCCGGATCAGGATGCCGACCACGAGCAGCACCGAACTCGCGAGAAACGGCAGACGCCAGCCCCACGCGAGGAAGTCGGCCTTGTCCATCGACGTGACCGCGCGGAACGCGATCAGCGACAGAATCAGCCCGGCCGGGCTGCCGAGCTGCGCGAACGACGCGAAGAACGTGCGGCGCCCCTGCGGCGCATGCTCGCCCGCCATCAGCACCGCACCGCCCCATTCGCCGCCGACCGCGATCCCCTGCACCACGCGCAGCGCGACGAGCAGCACCGGCGCGAGCATGCCGACCTTCGAATAGTCGGGCAGCAACCCGACGCAGACGGTCGCGACGCCCATCATCATCAGCGTCGTCATCAACGCCTTCTTGCGACCGATGCGGTCTCCAAGATGGCCGAAGATCACGCCGCCGAGCGGCCGCGCGAAGAAGCCGACCGCGAACGTCGCGAACGACGCCATCGTGCTGACAAAGCGGTCATGCGACGGGAAATAGAGTTCGCCGAACACGAGCGCGGCGGCGGTCGCGTAGATGTAGAAGTCGTACCACTCGATCATCGTGCCGATGAATGCGGCCGTCGCGGCGCGCGCCGGCTGGCGGGCGGAAGAAAGGGACTGGGTCATGCGGGCTCCTGATGCGCGCCGCTGCGGGCGACGCACAATTCGTGTGACGGCCGTCTGTCGCGGCCTTGCGCCGCACGCTGCGGCACCCCTCCTTTATCGGCGACCGCAAATCATTAGTCAAATTTCAAGTTATTATTCGCCGTATAAATTCAGCTAATACCCACCTTGACGGCTCGCCCGGAGACCCGATGCGCCCCGACCTCGCCCCGTTCCTGAACGACCGCCTCGACTGGAACCTGTTGCGCACCTATCTCGTGATCATCCAGGAGCGCAGTGTGAGCCGCGCGGCCGCGCGCCTGCACGTCACGCAACCTGCGGTGAGCCAGGCGTTGCGGCGGCTCGAGGACACGCTCGAACGCAAGCTGATCGAGCGGCGCGGCACGCACTTCGCGCCGACGCCTGCCGGCGAAGCCGTCTACCGGATCGCGAGCGACATCTACGGCGGCATCTCGCGCCTCGAAACCGAGATCGACGACAGCACCGCCGACCTGACCGGATCGATCCGGCTGCTGACGGTGAGCCGCATCGAGTCGCCCGTCTACGACGAATTCCTCGCGGACTTCCATCGTGCGTACCCGCGCATCGATCTGCAGATCGAAGTGATGCGCTCGTCGGACATTCTGTCTTCGCTCCTGCAGAAAACGGCCACGGCCGGGCTCGGCCTGTGCCGCACGCCGCACGACAAGCTGGAGATGCGCTGCTTCCTGCGCCAGCGCTATGCGATCTACTGCGGCCGCCATCACCGGCTGTTCGGGCAGACGCAACTGCGGATGGACGATCTGCTCGCCGAGAATTTCGTGTCGTTCACGAGCGACCAGATCGGCGACAGCCTGTCGCCGCTCACCGTGTTTCGCGACCAGCGGGGCTTCACGGGGCGCATCGTCGCGTCGTCGCCGAGCCTCGAGGAAGTGCGGCGGCTGATCTTCGCCGGCTACGGGATCGGCTGCCTGCCCGAGCACATCGTGCGCGACGACATCGCCCAGCAGCGACTGTGGCGGCTGCCGCCCGACGACGGGCTCGTCGACGTCGACGTGTTCCTGCTGTGGCATCGCGATCGCAAGATGAACGCGGCCGAGCACGCGTTTCTCGACGCGATGGAGCGCTGCATGCAGCGCTATTCGCTGGCGGAGCGGTTGGGGAAGTAGCCGGCACGGCGCCGCCGGTTGCCCGTCGGCCGGTCGTTCATCGCTGCGCCGCCCCGAGCGCCATCGCCGCGTAGTCCGCGAAGACCGATTCGGCCAGCGCCTTCGCGCGCATCGCGGCCGGTGACAGCGTCCGCGCGGCCAGCGTCACGAGCCCCAGCCGCGCTTCGCGGCGAAACGGCGGATCGAGCGGCAGCTCGACCAGCGTCCCGCGCCGCAGCGCATCGCGAAACGCCGCCGCATTGCCGAACACGACCATCCCGCCCATCGACGCCGCGGCCTCCACGTCGCGAAAGTCGTCGCTGCGGAACGAGATCGACGCATCGAACGCGCACTCGAAGTACTCGCACAGATCGGACAGCGCCCACGGCGACAGCTCGATCGAGCCGAGCCGGTGCTGCAGCAGCGCGTCGCGCGTCACCGCGCCCCGGCGTGCGAGCGGATGGTCGGGCGCACAGAAGAAGCCGCTGGGCCAGCGCGGCAACCGGGTCAGTTGCAGGTCGGCGTGGTCCTCGAGTTGCGCGATGTCGCCGATGAAAAGGTCGACGTGCTCCTCGAGCAGCCGTCGCAGCAGCGTATCGCGACGGCCGCGCTTGAAGCTCACGCGCACCTGCGGCGCCTCGCGCAGGAAATGGTCCATCAGCGGCCCCGTCAACAGGATCGCGGGCGTCGCGCCGAGCCCGATCGCCAGCTCGCCAAATTCGCCATGCTGCATCAGCGCCAGGTCGCGCTGCAATTCCGTCGCTTCCATCACGATGCGCCGCGCGCGTTCGGCGAATACCTTGCCGTAAGGCGTCAGCGACACGCCGTTCGGATGGCGGTCGAACAGCGCGACGCCGAGTTCGGCTTCGATCGACTGGATGCTGCGGGACAGCGCGGGCTGGCTGAGATTGACGTCGACGCTCGCGCGGCTGAACGTCAGGTGCTGGGCGAGGCCCAGCGCATGGCGAAGTTTCCGGATGTTCACGACGGTCCTCGGACGGATGACGGCAACGGTTCGACCTGCCGTCGAACGGACTGCGGCGGAGGGTGAGCCCGACGACGGACGTGCATCGAAGGCCGATGCACCGCTTCACCGAAGCCGGGGGCAGTCGGCTTGTATATACCACCATCCCCGCGGGCGAGACATCCGCATTGACCGCAGGCAGCGGCCCGCCGGGCCCATGCAAGGTCTGCATCGCCCGTCTGGTTATTCGCATTGGCCGACGCGAAATTCTCCACTTAGCATCGGTTTCAACGGAACCCCGTTTCCCGCCCCCGAAGCAGCAACGTGCTTCGCTACCCATTTTGCAGAGGCGACACCCGATCATGCCCATTTCCCCACCGATCCAGGCGCTGGCCGCCGACATGCGCGACTGGCGCCGGCTCATTCACAGCAAACCGGAAATCGCCTTCCAGGAACGCGGCACGGCCGACTTCATCGCGACGCGGCTGCGCGAATTCGGCATCGACGTTCATACCGGTGTCGGACAAACCGGCGTGGTCGGCATCGTCGACGGCACGCTCGGCGCCGGCCGCACCGTCGCGTTGCGCGCCGACATGGATGCGCTGCCGATGCGGGAGCTGGGCCGCCCGGTCTACCGGTCGGTGTTCGAAGGCATCTTTCACGGCTGCGGTCACGACGGCCACGTCGCGATCCTGCTCGGCACCGCACGCCATCTCGCCGAGCATCGCCACTTCCGCGGCCGCGTCGTGCTGATCTTCCAGCCGGCCGAGGAAATCGTCTGCGGCAGCCGCGCGATGCTCGACGACGGCTTGCTCGAGCGATTCCCGTTCGACGAAATCTACAGCCTCCACAACGACCCGATGCTGCCGCCGTCGAGGATCGGCGTGCGCGCCGGCGCGCAACAGGCCTCGTCCGACCGGTTCCAGATCCGGATTCACGGCGTCGGCACCCACGCCGGCATGCCGCACCTCGGCGTCGACCCGGTCGCGATCGGCGCGCACCTGGTGGCGATGCTGCAAACCATCGCAAGCCGGTCGGTGGATCCGCTGGAAAGCGTCGTGATCTCGATCGCGCGCTTTCACGCCGGCGATGCGTTCAACGTGATTCCGCACGAAGCCGTGCTCGGCGGCACCGTGCGCGCGCTGTCGAACGACACGCGTGCCTTCGCGCTCGAGCGGATGCGGGCGATCTGCGACGGCGTCGCGCTTGCCCATCGCACGCGCATCGAACTCGAACTGCTCGACGGCACGCCGGCGATCGTCAATCACGCCGACGCGGTGCAGTGCGTGATGGACGCCGCGCGCGAGGTCGTCGGCGCGGAAAACGTGATCGGCGACGTCACGCCGCTGATGGCCGGCGACGACGTCGCGAACTTCCTCGACGCACGCCCCGGCTGCCACTTTCTGCTCGGCCAGGGCGGCCACATGTGCCATCACCCCGAATACGACTTCAACGACGACGTCGCGCCGATCGGCGTCGCGATGTTCGCATCGATCCTGCGCGCGCGGCTGGGCGCCGGCGCCGAACCGATCCACGCCGGCCGCGACGAACGCAGTGCGCCGGCGGCAGCCGCGACGCGCTGACGAGCGCCGCCCGACCCCCGCATCGCCCCATCCGGCGTTCCACGCCGCACATAACGACACGACGGATCATCCGTCCACGGAGACAGCGTCATGAGCACCACCGCGTCCGACAAGGACACCCTGATCGAGCACCGCTCGATCGAACCCGTTCCCGACAGCGAGCGCCACGGCGGCCTGTTGAGCCAGTTCACGCTGTGGGTCAGCGCCAACCTGACCGTCGTCTGCGCGGTCACCGGCGCGCTGACCGTCGTGCTCGGCGGCGACGTCTTCTGGTCGATCGTCGGGCTGTTCGTCGGCCAGATCGCGGGCGGCACGATCATGGCGCTGCATGGCGCGCAAGGGCCGCAAACCGGACTGCCGCAGATGATCCTCAGCCGCGTGCAGTTCGGCATCTACGGCGCGATCATTCCGCTCGCGCTCGTCTGCGTGATGTACATCGGCTTCCTGACGAGCGGCACGGTGCTGATGAGCCAGGCGCTCGGCCAGCTGATGCACGTGAGCCCCGCCCAGGCCATCGTGATGCTCGGGGTGGTCGTGACCTTGCTCGCGCTGTTCGGTTATCGCGCCATTCACGCGGTCGGGCGCGTCTACAGCGTGGTCGGCGGGCTGATGTTCGTCTACCTGCTGTTCAGCCTGACGCGCGGCCACAACGCGGCGCTGCTGCTCGCCAACCGGCATTTCACGTGGCCGACCTTCCTGTTCGCGGTATCGCTGTCGGCTTCGTGGCAGATCACGTACGGCCCGTACGTCGCCGATTACTCGCGCTACCTGCCGCGCGCGACGTCGCCGCTGCGCACCTTCCTCACGATCGGCGCCGGCTCAGTGCTCGGCTCCCAGCTCGCGATGACGTTCGGCGTGTTCGCCGCGGCGCTGGCCGGCAAACAGTTCGCCGGGCACGAAGTCGCCTACATGGTCGGCATCGGTTCGGGCGGTATCGCGCTGGTTGCAACGACGCTGTACCTGACGATCATGTTCGGCAAGCTGATCGCGTCGACGCTGTGCGTGTACGGCGGCTTCATGTCGGTCGCCACGATCTCCGCCGCGCTGCGCGGCAAGAAGTCGATCGGACTGGGCGCGCGGATCGTGCTGACCCTCGCCGTCGTCGCGACCTACACGATCCTCGCGCTCGTCGCCGATCACGCGTTCCTGCGCACCTTCACCCACTTCATCCTGTTCCTGCTCGCGTTCTTCACGCCGTGGAGCGCGATCAATCTCGTCGACTACTACTGGGTGTCGCACGAGCCGATCGACGTAGCGGCGCTGTCGGACGTCAACGGCCGCTACGGCAAGTGGAATGCGACCGGCATCGCGTGCTACGTGGTCGGCGTGCTGGCGCAGATTCCGTTCATGTCGACCGAACTCTATACGGGCCCGCTGTTTCACCTGCTCGGCGGCATCGACGTGTCGTGGATCGTCGGCATGGCCCTGCCCGGCGCGCTCTACTACGCGCTAGCCCGCCACCGCATGCCGCGCGCGTCGCGGCACGCGCAGATCGACCGCGCATGACGTGATGGAAGCGGCTTCGATCGCATTCCACTCCTCACGCAATACAATCAGGATTCCGATTCATATGAAAAAGCAAATCGTCCTGTCGTGCGCACTCGCGCTTGGTACGCTGAGTGCGCACGCGCAGAGCAGCGTCACGCTCTACGGCGTGATCGACAGCGGGCTGTTCTATTCGACCAACCAGGGCGGCAAGCACGCGGTGCAGCTCCTTTCGTCGCCGACCGAAACCAGCGTCTGGGGCTTGCGCGGCGCGGAAGATCTCGGCGGCGGCAACAAGGTCGTCTTCAAGCTCGGCTCCGCCTTCTCGATCGCCAACGGCACGGCCTGGCCGAGCGGCCGCATCTTCGGCGACTATGCATGGATCGGCCTGAGCAGCGCGAGCGCGGGCACGATCAAGCTCGGACGCATGCTCGACAGCGTGGGCGACTACCTCGGCGAATTCGCCGCCACCGGCAGCTGGGGCGGCGCGCTCCATGCGCATCCGTACGACAACGACAATCTGTGGGCGACCTACATGGTCAACAACGCCGTCAAATACCAGAGCATCGAACTGGCGGGCGTCACGTTCGGCGGCATGTACGCGTTCAGCAACAAGGCGGGCGCCACCTCGGGCCACGGCGCCGGTTTCGCCGACAACCGGCTGTGGGCCGCCGGCCTCGCCTACGAAACCGGCCGCCTGAAGCTTGCCGCCGTCTACGAGCAGCTCGACCATCCCGGCGACGATGCACCCGGCTCGCTGGGCGCCGTGGACGTGCTCGATGCGAATTTCACCGCCGCGCGCCAGCGCATCTTCGGGCTGGGCGCGCACTACGCATTCGACCGGTTCGAGATCGGCTCGAACGTGACGCGCACGATCCTGGCGATGCCGACGGGCGAGTGGCAGAACCCTGCCTTCACCGGTGCGAGCGGGCTGAGCTTCAACAACTACGAACTGAATGCGACGTTCCACGCAACGGCCGCGGTCGACGTGAGAGGCGCGTACACCTATACGACAGCCAGCGTGGACGGCAAGCATCCGCACTGGAACCAGTTCGGCCTGCTCGCCGAGTACGCGCTGTCCAAGCGCACGCAGGTGTATCTGGACGCCGTCTACCAGCGCGTGCACGGCGACGACACGCCGTTTTCGCAAGCGCAGATCAATACGCTTTCGCCTGCGTCAGGCAACACGCAGGCCTTGGTCGGCATGGGTATCCGGCATCGATTCTGAACGTCACCGTGGCGACACGCGCGCGCCGCGCTCACGCCGTCCGCTGACCCGGCGTGAGCGCGGCGCGACGCATCCTTCAGAACCGGTGAACGATCCCCAGCTGCACACCCCGTGCATTCGCCCCCGGATACGCGAGCGGCAGGCCGGGGTTCGCCGCACCGGCGAGCGTATAGCCGGCCTGCTTGCGGTTGCGCAGGTACGACAGCGCACCGTAGAAGCTCGTGCGCTTCGACAGGTCGTACTCGTACATCAGCCCGACCTGGTCCGCATGGTTGCCCTGCGACGACTGGTCGTGCAGATATGCGTAGCCGAGCGCCACGTAGTTCGCCGGATTGAACCGGTATTTGACCGACAGCCCATACACGCGCGAATCGATGCCGAGATCGGCCCACTTCACCGCGGAGAAGCCGCCGTACACGGTTGCCTTGCCGATCTCGTACGACGCGCCGGCCATGATCGTGCGATCGGTGGTGGTCGCCGTCGCGTTCTTCAGCCACTGGCCCGCGACGAACGCGCCGAACGGCCCGTGTTCGTAGGTCAGGTCGAACTGCTGGCTCGAGCCTGCCGAGCGCACGCCGCCCGCATCGCCGAACCCGAAGTACAGCCCGCCCTGGAAGCCGGCAATCTCCGGGCTCTGGTACGACAGCGTATTGCTGGTGCGGAACGCGAACACGGTCAGGTTGTCCATGCCGGACGCCTGCGTGACGCCGCCGAACGCATCCTGTCCGCCCTGGTCGTTGAACAGCGGCGAATTCTGGCGGCCCGCGCGCACCTTGCCCCACTGCCCCGCGATGCCGACCCACGCCTGCCGGTTGAACAGGCTGCCCGCACTCGCGAGCGAACCGTCGTTCGGATTGAAGCCGTTCTCCAGCGCGAACTCGATCTTCTGCCCGCCGCCGAGATCCTCGCCGCCCTTCAGCCCGAACCGGCTGCCCCACTGGCCGCCCGAATTGATCGCCGCCGTGTAGCCGTTGCCCGTATTCACGTACTGCGCGAATTCGTCGATCACGCCGTACAGCGTGACGCCGTCCTGCGCGAACGCGGCGCCCGGTCCGGCGACGCACGCCACCGCGACCGTCATGCGAAGACCGGCGTGCACCACCCGCGGCCGGGAATCGCTTCCGCGGGCTATCGTTTGTTTAGTCATACTATTCAATGGTCAGAGAATGAAACGACACCGGGCGCGGCAGTCGCGCCGCACCGGCATCGCGGGAAAGAAAACGTGGGGAAGAACCGGGCGCAGGCGGCGCCCGGCTCGAGCGGCACTCAGGCCGGCAGCCGGCCGGCCCGAGGCGCGTGACGTGTCGTCAGTGGTGAACTTCGCCGCGTTCGAGCGGCAGGATCAGGCGCTCGGGAATGCTGCGGCGCGATGCGCGTGCGCCGATGTAGTACAGCACGGCCGGCACGACCAGGCCGAGGATCCACGAGATGTCGGTGCCGCCGAGCGCGTCGACGAGCGGCCCCGTGTAGATGTGCGTCGACATGAACGGCAACTGCACGAGGATGCCGACCACGTAGATCGTGATCGCCATCACGTTCCAGCGGCCGTAGCGGCCGTCCGGATCGGACAGCGCCGGCACGTCGTAGCGCGAGCGCGTGAAGCAATAGTAGTCGACCAGGTTGATCGCGCTCCACGGCGTGAAGAACGCGAGCAGGAACAGGATGAACGCGGTGAATTCCTTCAGGAACGAATGGCGGCCCGCGAGCGCGATGAGCGTGGAGACGCAGATCATCCCGAAGATGTACACGAGGCGGCTGCGCGACGACACGGCGTGCTTGCCGCGAAAGCCGCTGACGATCGTCGCCATCGACATGAAGCTGCCGTACGCGTTGAGCGCCGTCACCGTCACCTTGCCGAACGCGATGCTGAAGTACAGCAGCGCGGCCACGGCGCCCGTCGAGCCGAGACCGACGATATACGCGACCTCATGGTGCGCGAACTGCCCGCCGGCCAGCGCGGCCGCAAACACGCCGAACACCATCGCCGCCTGCGCGCCGATCACCGAGCCGAGGCCGACCGCCACGAACGTCGCGACCGACGACGTCGAGCGCGGCAGGTAGCGCGAATAGTCGGCGACGTACGGGCCGAACGCGATCTGCCACGACGCGGACAGCGACATCGACAGCAGGAAGCTCGCGAGCGAGAAATGCTTGTTCGCGAGCAGCGCGCCGATGTCGTGGTTCGCGAACAGCTGCGTGAACATGTAGACGAACGCGGCGATGCCGACCACGCTCGCGATCCGGCCGACGGCGTGGATCGCGCGATAGCCGAACACGGTCAGCACGACGATCACGGCCGCGAACAGCAGGATGCCGGCCGCGTCGTCGATGTGCAGCAACTGCGCGACGGCCTGCCCGGCCAGCACCGAGCCGCTGGCGGAAAAGCCGATGTACATCAGGCACACGAGCACGATCGGGATCATCGCACCGTAGACGCCGAACTGCACGCGGCTCGAGATCATCTGCGGCAGCCCGAGCTGCGGCCCCTGCGCGCCATGCAGCGCCATCACCGCGCCGCCGATGAACTGGCCGAGCAGCAACGCGACCAGCGACCAGAACACGTCGCCGCCGAGCACGACCGCGAGTGCGCCCGTGACGATGGCCGTGATCTGCATGTTCGCCGACAGCCACAGCGTGAACTGGCTCAGCAAGCCGCCGTGGCGCTCGGCGTCGGGAATGAAGTCGATCGAACGGACTTCGATCAGGCCGCCGGCTTTTCCACTGGGATTCGTTGACACGGGGAAATCTCCAAAATACTCAGGATCACAAATGGTTTGAACGAGACGGGAAGCTGCGAGCCGCCCTTTCGGCTCGGCGGGTGCGGGGCGCCGTGGATCGCCGGCATGCGCCACGCACGCATGGTCTGCGCACTGGCGCGCAAGCGGCACGATGTGTGCCGACATTGCCAGCGGATGATCTTGTATATACAACTTGCGAGGTATCGGTGATTACCCGGAATCCGCCGTTTTTCGAAAATGTCCGAATGATCGGGCCACGTTCGGCCTGTCCAGTCGAAAGATGAATGTCGGAATAATGAAAGCTCAGGCGCGTGCGGGCGATGCCTGATCGGGCTCGGCCGTCATGTCGGCGGCGGGAAGGAGGTTCAGCATGCGCCGGGCGGCCTCGATGTCGCGCACGTGCAGCCATTCGTCGTAGTCGTCGCGGCGCAGCATCACGACGCCCCGCTTCTCTTCGCCGGGCCGATGCATCCGCGCGAACAGCGGGTGCGTGTCCGCATTGACCGTGAGCATCGCCATGCCCACGCGCTCGCGGCCGTCGTCACCTTCGTAGCGCCGCCAGATGCCGGCGACGCAGTACGGCTGCCAGCCGTCGACGCCGATCCGCTGCCACACGTTGCGGCCGGTTTCGTAGCAGGGTTCGAAGATCCAGCGCACCGGAATCAGGCAGCGCTGGCCGTTGCGCCACGCGTTGCCGTAGAGCCGTGACGAGCCGACCGTTTCCGCGCGCGCGTTCACCGTGTCGAGCTTCTTCTTTTTACGGCCGTTCTCGTCGAGCCGCTCCGGCTGCATGAATTTCGGCCAGAAGCCGAACACGGCCGCGACGACTTCGAGGCCGTCGCCGGCGGCGCGCGCGATCGGCGCCGCGTAGTCGGGATACACGTCGGGGGCCCACGGGTCGCGGCGATACAGATCGCCGATGCCGATCTTCAGTTCGCTGATGCCCGGGTCTTCGTCGGGGGCGCGGTAGTGAGTGCACACGGCTCGGCGGACGATGGATGCAATGTTTCCATCGTAGGTCAGTGCAGGGCCGCGGTCGCGCTATTGTTTGGTATGACGAAACAGTTTTACGAATCTATTTCCCCATGGCTCGCCGCCGGCGCGATGCGTACAGGCAGATCAGCTCCAGCGCGATCGTCGCGCCGGCCAGCGACGTGATTTCCGCATGATCGTACGGCGGCGACACTTCGACCACATCCATGCCGACCAGGTTGATGCCGTCCAGATGCCGCAGGATCTCGAGCGCCTGATGGCTCGACAACCCGCCCGAGACCGGCGTCCCCGTGCCCGGCGCGAACGCCGGATCGAGGCAGTCGATGTCGAACGTCAGGTACACGGGATGGTCGCCGACCCGCTCGCGAATGCGCGCGGCGACCGCGGCGGGCGTCGACGCATGCACCCGGCGCGCATCCTGGATGTCGAAGCCCATCGGCTCGTCGTTGGTCGTCCGGATCCCGATCTGCGCCGACCGTTCGGGCACGACCCACCCTTCCCGCGCCGCGTGATAGAACATCGTGCCGTGATCGATGCGCTTCACGTCGCGGTCGGGCCACGTGTCGGTATGCGCATCGAAGTGCACGAGCGACAGCGGCCCGTGCACCTTCGCATGCGCCTTCAGCAGCGGATACGTGATGAAGTGATCGCCGCCGAGCGTCAGCATCGCGCAGCCGCGCGCGAGGATCGCGTCCGCATGCCGCTCGATCGCGCCCGGCACCGATTCGGGCTGCCCGAGATCGAATGCGCAATCGCCGTAGTCGACCGCGGCCAGCACGTCGAACGGATCGAACGACCACGGCCACGGGCGCGCCCACGCGATACCCGTCGACGCAATCCGCAACCCGCGCGGGCCGAAGCGCGTGCCGGGCCGGTGCGACGCGGCGGAGTCGAACGGCACGCCGGTGATCGCGAGGTCGACGCCGCCGAGATCGCGGCTGAAACGCCGGCGCATGAAGCTCGTCGCGCCCGCGAAGGTCGGTTCGGCCTGCGTGCCGTAGAGGCTGTCGCGCGTGAACGCGAAATCGTTCTGGCTCATCGTCGGATTCCTGTCTGGTGGGAAACGGCCGCGCGGCTGGCGACCTCGTGCCCGATTCTGCCGTCACGGCATCCGACGAAAAATATGAACTAACATAAGCCGACTTCACGAAACGCGACGTATCGCCATGCTGACCCGATTGAGAGACATGGATTTGCAGTTGCTGCGGCTCTTTCTGACGATCGTCGAAAGCGGCGGCTTCAGCGCCGCGCAGGGCACGCTCGGCATGGCGCCTTCGACGATCAGCACGCAGATGGCCAAGCTCGAGACGCGCCTCGGGTTCCGGCTGTGCGATCGCGGCAAGAGCGGCTTCCGGCTGACGCCGAAGGGCGAGCGCGTGCTGCAGTCGACGCGGCGACTCCTGCACGCGATGGACGTGTTCACGCGCGATACGCAGCACGTGTCGGGCACGTTGCTCGGCGAACTGCGCATCGGGCTGTCCGAGCGGCTCGCACCGGACGTCGTCGAATCGATCGCGGCGAGCGTCGGCCGCTTCCGCGAACGGGCGCCCGATGTGCTGATCGAGATGATCGCGGTGCCGCCCGATGAACTGGAGCGCAGGTTGCTGAAGGGCGAACTGCAGCTCGCGATCGGCTACTTTTCCGGCCACCAGGCCGGCCTGCACTACGCACCGCTGTTCGTCGAACACCAGTCGCTGCACTGCGGCGCGCGGCATCCGCTGTTCGCGAAGAAGACCGTGTCGGTCAACGACATTGCGAACGCGAGCAACGTCGCGCGGCTCTACAAGACGACTACGTCGGGTGCGGCGCCGCGCAACGCGCAACCGACCGCGTTCTCCGAAAACGTCGACGCCGACGTGATCTTCATCCTGTCCGGCGCGCATGTCGGCTTCCTGCCCGACCACGTCGCGGCGCCGTGGGTCGCCGCAGGCAAGATGCGCCGGCTGCTCGCGAGCAAGCTGAGCCATACGGTCGAATTCCAGCTCGCGACGCCGAGGAACTGCGACGGCAGCGAAGCGCTGGCGGCGTTCACGGCGGCGCTTGCCGAACAGTTCGGCGGGCTCGACGGCTTCGCGGATCAGTGACCGGCGCGCGCCGCCCGCTTTGCGTCAGACGAGTTGGTCCGACGCAATGACCTGCACGCCCGGCCGCGCGTCGATTGCCGCGTCGAGCATCGCGCGGGCGATCCGCGACGCGGGATTCACGCGCCACTTCGCCGGCAAAACAGGCCGGGCCACGTTCAACACGGACACCAGCAGCCGCTCGCCGAGCCTGAATTCGTCGCGGCTGCCGCCGATCAGGCCGGGCCGCACGTAAGTGAGCGACGCGAACCCGACGCCGACGAGCGCCTGCTCGACCTCGCCCTTCGCGCGGTTGTAGAAGATGCGCGACGCCGGATCCGCGCCGAGTGCGGAATTCAGCACGTAAGCCGGTGTGCCGTGGCGGTGTGCGAGCCGCGCGATCGCGAGCGGATAGTCGTGGTCGACGCGCCGGAATGCCGCCTGGGAGCCTGCGGCCCGCATCGTCGTGCCGAGCGTGCAGATCACTGCATCGGCGTGCCACCAGTCGGCCGTGTCGGGCAGATGATCGAAATCGACCTCGAGCGCGCGCATCTTCGGGTGCGGCGACAACGGGCGGCGCGCGACGACGATCACCTGATCGACCCGCGCATCGGCGAGCGCGACTTCGAGGACGTGACGCCCGACGAGTCCGGTCGCGCCGACGAGCAGCAATTTCATGTCCGATCCTTCCGAGTAGAGCCTGCGTTGGCGAGCCGGGAACGGCCCGGCTTACGGCTTCCCCCATGATCGTCGGCCGACTCGGCGCCGACAACCCTCCAACATCTCCAAAAGTTACAGGGTGCGCTACAAACCCGCCGCCTGTCGCGACACGCTCGGCGCGACACCCGTCCAGCGCTTGTACGCCTGCGAGAACGACGACATGTCGCTGAATCCCAGTTCCTGCGCGATTTCCTTGATCGACAGCCGCCCTTCCGCGATCAGCGCCTGCGCGCGGGTCTTGCGCACCGCGCTCGAAATGTCCCGGAAGCATGCGCCCTCTTCCTGGAGCCGGCGCTTCAACGTGCGCTCGCTGGTGTTGAGCAACGTCGCGATGTCCTTCAGCTGCGGCGGCCGGTCGAACGGGCGCGTGGCCAGGTACTCGTTCAGGAACGATACGAGGTCGACGCGCGTCCGCCTGCGCGTGATCAGCTCGGCACACATGCGCTCGCACATCGCCGCGGTCGCGGCATTCGCCTGCGGCAACGGTCGCTCGAGATGCGCATGCTCGAACGTGAGCGTGCTGGCGGGCTGGCCGTGCCGGATCGTCGCGCCGAGCACCGGCTGCTGCGCGCCAGCGCCGGGGCCGGCACCATACGCAAGATCGAACGTCGCGAGTTCGAACGCGCTGCCGATCACGTCGCGCAGCACGCGGCACGTCGCGCCCATCGCGCGTTCGACGAAGAAGCGCTGCACGTTCGCGGCGAGCTCCGGCGACGCGTCGAACTGAATCACGTCGCGCGGCCCGGCCCGGCGGAACGTCATCCCGACGAAGGTATAGGTCAGCGCCAGGTAGCGGCCCGCGAGCGCGACCGCGTCCATGCCGGTCGCGCTGCTCAGCAGCCCGTAGCCGAGCAGCCCGTATGCCGAAAGCTGGTACGACAGGCCGACCTCGAGGCCGACGCCGGCCTCCCCGGCGGTCAGGTCGAGCAGGTTCGACGCAACGGCCAGCTCCTGCGCGGCCAGCACCGTGAAGTCCGGGTCGGCAAGCTGCTTCAGCGTGAGCTGCGACCCCTTGAGCAACGCCTGCGGCGCGATCTTGCGGTCGCGGCCGAAATCGATCATCAGCAGGACGGAAGCCGGGCTGCGGGCAAAGTTCCAGACATTCATCAGACGCCTCGCGACGTGGGTTGGCCTAGATTCTAAAGCGGTTGGCCCGCCCCAGCATGGATCGCGCGAGCCCGCGCGCCGATGATGAACGCCATCGCAACCCGCACGGCGTCGATCACCATGAAGCGTCCGTCGCTCTTTCGTGCTGCCCGCGCGCTGCTGCTGGCCGCCGGCCTGTCGAGCGCACCGCTCGTACCGGCACTGGCCCACGCCGCCGTTTCGCCCCATCCACCGGAGTCCGCCACCATGCCCAAGACCTACGCCGACCAGCCCGTCTGGCGCGACATGCAGACATTCCTTCCGACCGACTTCCAGTGGAAGGACGGCCGGCAACCGACGGAGGAATGGTGGTCCTGGCACGGCCATCGCATGCATCTCGACACGTACCGCAACCGCCAGGCGCGGGTGAAGGTGATCCTGTTCCATGGCGTGGGCACCAACGGCCGGCAGATGTCGATGATCCTCGGCGAGCAGCTCGCGCGCCGCGGCTACGAAGCGATCGCGGTCGACATGCCCGAGTACGGGATGACCGAAGTCGCCACGGGCAAACGGGTCCGCTATGACGACTGGGTGCGCGCGGGCAGCGACCTGATCGACGCGGAGCGCGCGAAGGACGGCCGGCCGATCGTGCTCTACGGACTCAGCGCCGGCGGCATGCTCACGTATCACGTGGCTGCGCTGAACGGCAAGGTCAAGGGCATCGTCGGGATGACCTTCCTCGACCAGCGCCTTCAGCAGGTGCGCGACGAAACCGCGCGCAACGTGTTAATGAGCCGCGTCGGCGGCCCGTTGATGCATCTCACCGCGATGACGCCGCTGAAATCGATGCGGGTGCCGATGACGCTCGCCAGCAAGATGTCCGCGCTCGTCAACGATCGGGATGCGCTGAAAGTATGGCTGTCTGATCGCACCTCCGCCGGCAACGCGATGACGATCGCGTTTCTCGATTCCTACATGTCGTACCGGCCGGCGGTCGAGCCGGAGGATTTCGCCGTGTGCCCGATCCTGCTCACGCAACCGGCCGCGGACCGCTGGACGCCGTTGCACCTGAGCGAACCGTTCCTGCAGCGCGTGCGGAAAGTGCCGGTGAAGGTCGTCATGCTGGACAATGCGGGCCACTATCCGCTCGAACAGCCGGGGCTGTCGCAGATGGTCGAGGCGATCGATGCGTTCTATCGGGAGGTGACGGCAAAGTGAATGCCGGGCGCGGATCGCCTAGAACACCGTTCGAACGCCGACCCGCAACACGCCCTGCCGCGCGCCCGACGATGCGGTGAACGTACCGCACACCGATGCGATCACGTCCTCGCCGCCGCTCGCCTGTTGATACACGGCACTCATGTAGACGTCGGTCTTCTTCGACAACAGGTAATCGAGCGTGATGCCGGCCTGGTTCGAATGATTGCCGGTCAGTTGCCGGTTGCCCTTCGCGTACAGGTAGTTCGCATACGCGAAGAAATCCGGCGCGAACCG
This sequence comes from Burkholderia sp. AU6039, assembly GCF_002223365.1. Classification (NCBI taxonomy): domain Bacteria; kingdom Pseudomonadati; phylum Pseudomonadota; class Betaproteobacteria; order Burkholderiales; family Burkholderiaceae; genus Burkholderia; species Burkholderia sp. AU6039. The sequence goes on along the minus strand of NZ_NKFK01000003.1, from coordinate 815,180 downwards.
GTACAGCCCGCCGATCTCGTAGGTGTCGACGTGCGCGCCCGTCAGCGTGTTGCGCGTATTCACGTACAGCGCGTCGAGCGCGAAGTCGCCGAATGTATAGCGTCCGCCCGCGCCGGCATTGCGGATGCCGAGGTGCCCGTTGTCGATTCCCTCTTCTTTCGAATACGTGTACGCCGCATCCAGCCGCAACGGCCCGTTGTCGTAGGACACGCCGAAGCTCGACAGGCTGTTGCTGCCGGTCTGCCCGGCGATGTTGCTGAAGCCATACAACGCGCCGAACCGGAACCCGCCGTAATACGCGGACGTGAACTTGATCGCGTTCGGTGTTGCGCCCCCGCCCGCCGTACGCGTGTAGTCGAAGGTGCCGAGCGCCGCGCCCAGTTTCGAGAACGGGCCGCCCGGCAGCTGGTACAGGCTGACATACGAAATCTCGTGCCCCCAGCGATGCAGCGACAGGTTGTCGAACATGTAGTCGAACTGCCTGCCAAGCGTCACGGTGCCGTACGGCGTGACGATGCCGACATAGGACTCGCGTCCGGACAGTGCGCCGCCGCGCACCGTGCCGCTGTTGATATCGGGCTGCGACGCCATGAAGACGAGCGCCTGGAACCCGCCGCCGAGATCCTCGACCGTGCGGATCCCGATCAGGTTGGGCGCCTGGATGCCGGACATCGCCTGAACCAGCGCCTTGCCGCCCGAATTGCTCACGTACGAAATGCCGTTGTCGACCAGACCGAACAGCGTGACCGAACTCTGCGCGTGCACGTGGCACGACACCATCGCCAGCGCGACGGCCATTGTCTTCATTCTCACGGATGCTGTCTCCAAACCGTCAGTGTCCGACGCACCGTTCGCATACGAGCGAACCGCACGTCGGACTGTCATTTTTATTAGTAAAACTATCTAATTGGCGCGTGCGGGATATGTGTTCCCCGCTCGATGCGCCGCCGTGGGCCGGGTTACCCGGCGTCGACTGATGGATCGCGCGCGCCGTCGCCGGCCGAACCCGTCGATGACGGGAACGACCGGCGGCGAGTCGCGCGTGTTACAGCATCACGTTGATGACCTTCTTCTCGACATAGCTATACATTTCCTCGATCCCCTCTTCCCGGTCGACGCCGCTGTTCTTGAAGCCGCCCCATGGCACGCCGAGGAAGTGCGTGTTGCTGCCGTTGACGAACACGCTGCCCGCACGGATGCGACGCGCGGTGTTGAGCGCCTGCCGGATGTCGTTGGTCCAGATCGCGGCCGAGAGCCCGTATTCCGTGTCGTTGGCCATCGCGACCACTTCGTCGACATCACGCCATCGTGCGACCGACAGAATCGGGCCGAAGACTTCCTCGCGCCACAGCCGCATCTCGGGCGTGACATCGGCATAGACGGTCGGCTCGACCCAGAAGCCTTTTTCGAAAGCGTGCCCGGGCGGGCGGCGGCCGCCCGTCATCAGCCGCGCGCCATGCGTCTGCGCCGGGTCGAGAAAGCTCATCACGTGTTCGTAGCTCTTGCGCGAATTGATCGGGCCCATGCCCGTGTCGGGCAACATCGGATCGCCGACGCGGATCGCGGCCACGCGCTCGACGACACGCGCGAGCACGTCGTCGTAAATGTCGTCGTGCACCAGCAGCCGCGAATTGGATCCGCACGACTGGCCTTGCCATGAGAAATTCATCCCGCGCACCGCGCTCTCGGCGGCCGCGTCCGGATCCGCGTCCGGAAACACGATCATCGGATTCTTGCCGCCCAGCTCGAGCGTCACGTGCTTGACGCCCACCTCCGCCGCACTGCGCTGGATCGCCTGCCCGGTCGGCACGGACCCGATCAGCGCAAGACGCTTCACGTCCGGATGGCGCACCAACGCATCGCCGACTTCCGCGCCCGTGCCGTTGACGATGTTGAACACGCCGGCCGGCAATGTCTCGCGCGCGACCTCACCGAGCACGAGCACGGACAACGGCGACGTTTCGGGCGGCTTCACCACCACCGTGTTGCCGGTCACGAGCGCAGATGCGGTACGCGCCGCGGAGAACATCGCCGGATGATTGAACGCGGCGATCCGGCCGACGACGCCATACGGCTCGTACACGGTCATGTGCAGATGGCGGCCGGTGGCCGGGATCGTCTCGCCGTGCAGCCCGTGCACGAGCCCCGCGTAATAGCGCAGGCTGCGCACCGTCTCGTGCATGCTCGCAAGCGTCGGCACGTAGGTGTTGCCTGAATCGAGCACCTCGATGCGTGACAACGCCTCCGCGCGTTCGAGCAAGCGCTCGCCAAACCCGCGCAACAGTTCGCCGCGCTCCTCGCCGGTGCGTTCGGCCCACGCGGGCCACGCGCGCTGGGCCGCATCCACGGCCCGCGCGACGTCCTTGCGCGAACCGGCTGGCGCGCGGCCGATCACTTCCTCGGTAGCCGGGTTGATCGACGCCGCCCACTCGCCGGTCTCGCTTTCCACCAGTTCGCCGTCGATCAGCAAACGGCCGGTTATCCACTGCTCGTCCATACTCGTCTCCTCGATGATTCGATCGCCGGTCAACGCGCGCCCGTGTGTTGCTCGTGCTGCACGCGCCGCTTCCACAGCGCCCACGGGCGCTCGACCTGCGTTTCGATGTTCGCGCACGCGGTCGCGGCTTCCTGCTCGCTCAGATAAACCACATCACCCAGTTGCAGCGCCTCGATCTGCATCCGCGCGTTCACTTCCGCGTAGACCGCGCGATACACGGCCTGCTTGAGCGTCGGCGCGACCACGGTCGAACCGTGACCGCGCATCAGTACGAACGCCGCACTGCCGAGCCGCTGCGCCAGCGCCGCGCCGAGCGCGTTGTCGCGCACGAGCAGGTCCGTCGCATCGCCGGCGGTATCGCGAATCTCGAACACCGGCGTACCCGCGCCGAGAAATCCGCTCATGTGGCACACCGGCCGCAGCGGCGTGCGTTGCGTCACGCTGAACGGCAGCACGGTCGGCGAATGGCTGTGGACGATCGCCTGCACGTCCGGACGCGCTTTATAGATCTCGCCGTGGATGAAACGCTCCAGATAGACGGCGCGCCCGCCGGCATTGACCGGCACGCCGTCCAGCGTGAATTCGACGATGTCGTCGATGCCGACGGTGCCCGGCGCCATGTTGCGCGCCAGCAGGAAGCGCTGCGGATCCTTGTCGTGACGGACGCTGACGTGACCGAAGGCATCGACGATGCCCTGGTCGAACAGGATGCGGTTCGCGCAGACGAGATCCTCGACGAGCGCGGGATCCGGCGCATCGGCGGGACGCCCGGCATCGTCCGCATACGCGGCTGCGCCGCCGGATTGAAGATGAAGAGTACACATGGGTCGGCCTGTTTTCGGGTTGACTGGCAGTGCGCACGCCCGCTTCGCGTCGCGAGGCGGACCGTCAAGCACCCGGCCAGCTTAGGACCGCGCCGACCATAGGTCTATTAGCTATTGATCGCCAAACAGATAGCCCGATGACTATGAATTCGGGACGCCCGCTGCCGCGCCCGGCGACGCGGAATCGACGATGAACTGCACGAGTTCGGCCTGGAACGCCGAGAAGCGCTTGTCGTCGCGATGCACGAGATAGATCGGCACCTTCATCGACAGCTCCGGGCGATCGAGCACGACCAGCTCGCCGCGCTCGACCTCCGCACGCACCGCCGACGCGAACATGAAGCTCACGCCGAGGTTCTCGCGCACCACGTGTTTCATCGCCTCCGGATGCCCGAGTTCCATCACGACCTTGCGCTGTTCGAGGCCGCGCTCGCGCAGCAGCGCCTCTTCGAGCTCGCGGCGCGGCTGGTTGCGCGGCGTGCTCACGAACGGCACGCGGCGCAGGTCGAGATCGCCGGCCGGCTGCGCGGCCCACGGGCTCGACGCGCCGCACACGAGCAGCAGTTCGTCCTCCCACACGGGAATGGTCGCCAACCCTTCGAGATCCTGATTGGCCGCGATCAGGATGACCGCGAAATCGCAACCGCCGACACGGGTCGCATCGACGGCCGCCTGCGGCGTCAGGATCTGCACGGTCACGAGCCCGTCGGGCTGCCGCCGGTGGAACTCGGCGAACAGCGGCGGCAACGCGTACGAGCCGATCGACATCGACGTCGCCACCACCGCGGTGCCCATTTCGCCCTGTTCGAGACCGGCGAGTTCGCGCTCGACCTCGCGAGTGCGCGTGATCACCTCGGTCGCCCAGCGATAGATGCGCTCGCCGGCTTCCGTGAGTGCGATGTTGCGGCCGGCGCGCTTCACGAGCGCGTAGCCGAGCCGCTTCTCCATGCTGCGCACGTGCGCAGTCACGACCGGCTGCGCGATGCACAGGCGGTCGGCCGCGCGCGTGACGCTGCCGAGCTCGACCACCGTGCAGAACACCTCGAGCTTCTGAAAAGTGAGATACGAATCGAATCCGCGCACAGTCCCCTCGCCCATAGCCATCCGGGTATCGGATGGCACCGTAATACGTATTGGAAGATATGTTTCAGGTTACGCACAATCGAATGAACCCACAACCGAGAGGCCTGCGTTCAGGCCCACCTGGAGACATCATGGTTCGTTCGACGTCTGTTCCGGCCGGTCGCCGCGCCCCGCGTTCGCGGGTCGCGCCGGCCTGCCCTGCCGCCCGGCACCGCGAGGTGCGTCGATGAAAACCGATACGTACGACTACGTGATCGTCGGCGCCGGCTCGGCCGGTTGCGCACTCGCCTACCGGCTCGGCGAGGACCCGAACGTCCGCATCCTCGTGATCGAGGCCGGCGAGCAGGATCGCTCGCCGTACATCAAGGTGCCGCTGACGTGGGGCCAGATCCTGAAGAACCGGCTGTTCGACTGGGGCTATTTCACCGAGCCGGAAGCCGGCATGGACGGCCGCCGGATCGAATGCGCGCGCGGCAAGGTAGTGGGCGGCTCGTCGTCGATCAACGGCATGGCCTACGCACGCGGCGCGCGGGAAGACTACGAAGGCTGGGCCGACGAATTCGGCCTGACCGACTGGTCCTACGACGCGGTGCTGCCGTACTTCAAGCGCTCCGAATCGTGGGAGCGCGGCGAATCGGCGCTGCGCGGCGGCCGCGGCCCGCTCACCGTGATCCGGCTCGACTATCGCGACCCGTTGGTGGGTGGCTTCCTCGACGCGACACGTGCCTGCGGCTATCCCGAGAACGACGACTACAACGGCGCATCCGTCGAAGGCTTCGGGCCGATGCAGGCCACGATCCGCAACGGCCTGCGCTGCAGCGCCGCGGTCGCCTACCTGCGCCCGGCGCTCGCGCGCGGCAACGTCACGCTGGTGACGGGCGCCCTCGCGAAGCGCATCGTGCTCGATACCGACCGGGGCGCGCCGCGCGCCATCGCGATCGAGTATCGCCGGGGCGAATCCGACTACCGCGCCGATGCGCGCCGCGAAGTCATCCTCTGCGGCGGCGTGATCAATTCGCCGCAACTGCTGATGCTCTCCGGCATCGGCGCGGCCGACAGCCTGCGCACGCACGGCATCGCGTCGACGGTCGAATTGCCCGGCGTGGGCACGAACCTTCACGATCACATCGTGTTCGACCTGCGCTGGAGCCGCAAGGAACCCGGCCCGCTGCACCGGATGATGCGTGCCGATCGCATCGCGTTCGACGTCGTGCGCACGTTTGCCGGCGGCAACGGCTTCTCGAGCACGATCCCCGCCGCCGCGCTTGGCCTGGTCAGGAGCCAGCCTCACCTGCCGCTGCCGGACGTGCAGCTGATCCTCGCGGCCGGCGCGATGAACGCCGCGCCGTATTTCGAGCCGTTCAAGCATGCGTATGCCGATTCGTTCGCGATCAAGGGCATTTTCCTCACGCCCGAAAGTCGCGGACGCGTGTCGCTGAAGTCGGCCGATCCGGCCGAGCATGCGCGGATCGAACAAAACTTCCTCGCCACCGAGAATGATCGCATCGCTGCGCGGGAGATGTTCCGGCGCATGCGGGAAATCGGCGCGCAGGCCGGACTGCGCCCGTTCATCGACGCAGAGATCGCACCGGGCCCGCAAGTCCAGAGCGATGCAGATGTCGACGCGTTCATTCGTCGCATCGCGATCACCCTTCATCACCCGGTCGGCACGTGCCGCATGGGCCGCGACGACGATCCGGCGGCCGTGGTGGATACGCAGATGCGCGTGCGCGGCGTGGCCGGCTTGCGGGTGGTCGACGGCTCCGCGATCCCGCGCATCATCCGCGGGCCGACCAACGCGCTGATCATGATGATGGCCGAACGCGCGGCGGATTTCATGACCGGGAAAGCCGTGCCGGTGCCGCAGGCGCAGGCACGCGCCACGGCACGGATATAGACAGTCGCGCGCGGGGCAGCGCACCACGCCCCGCTTCGATTCATTCCAATTCATTCAGGAGACACCGATGACCCATTCCTGCGGGCATGCGCATTGCCATGCGCACATCACGAATGCCGAACCGCATGCTTTTTCCCTCGCGCTCGGCAACGTCGAAATCATCCGGCTGTACGACACGACGCTGCTCGGCGAAACCGCGCAGAGCTGGCTGCCGGACTTCGACCGCGCACGCGTGGCGGAACACGAGCACTGGCTCGCGCCGACACACTACGATCCCGAAAGCGGCCGCATCCCGATGCCCGTGCACAGCTGGATCGTGCGGACCGGCCGGCATACGGTGCTGATCGACAGTTGTATCGGCAACCACAAGGAGCGGCCGGGGCTGCCGGAAATGCACCGGCTGTCGACGCGCTATCTCGACCGGATGCGCGCACTCGGCATCCAGCCCGAGGAGATCGACTACGTGATGTGCAGCCACCTTCACGCCGATCACGTCGGCTGGAACACGCAGCTCGTCAATGGTGTGTGGGTGCCGACCTTCCCGAACGCGCGCTACGTGATCTCGCAGGTCGAGCACGATCACCTGGTCCGCGCGATCCGGGGCGAAGGCCCCGCCGGCCCCGCGTGGTTCAGCCCGATGTACAACGACAGCGTGCTGCCCGTGATCGAGGCCGGCCAGGCCACGATGTTCGACGACACCTACGAGCTCGACGACACGTTCCTGATCCGCCACGCGCCGGGCCATTCTCCGGGTCACGTGCGCATCGAGCTGACGTCGCAAGGCTCGCGCGGCGTGTTCAGCGGCGACATGCTGCACTCGCCGATCCAGATCCCGTTCTGGCAATGGAGCAGCAAGGTCTGCGACGATCGCACGCTCGCCGCGAAGAGCCGCTTCGAGCTGCTCGCGCATTGCGTCGAGCACGGCGCACTGCTGCTGCCCGGTCATTTCGAGGCACCGCACGCGGGGCATATCGTCGATACGGCCGGCACGTTCGGCATCGAGTTCCTGCGCTGACGCACGCATGGCCGCCACGGCGGCCATGCCGCGCGAACCGGTGGGCTCATCCGGCGAAGCCGCCGGATGCGAGAAAGCGCGCCTCGTCGCGCGTCGTCTCGCGGCCGAGCAGCGCGTTGCGATGCGGGAAGCGGCCGAAGCGCGCGACGATCTCCCGGTGCCCGATCGCATGCGACAGCCACGGCTGGCCGAGCCTGCCGTTCAGTTCGACGGAAATCCGCTGGTCGTCGAGGTCTTCGGAATGGGCGAACGGCAAACAGAAGAACAGGCGCAGCGGCCGCTCGACCTGCGCCATCTGATCGTGCTCGTACGCGTGCATCGCGAACTGCCGTGCGAGCGCGTCGGTCGCATACATGCGCGCGGTGCCGCGAAACGCATTGCGCGGAAACTGGTCGGTGAGCAACAGCAGCGCGAGCGTCCCGTATGGCGTCGACAACCAGCCGTCCAGCTCGCGCCTTGCAGCGGCCAGGTGCGTATCGAGAAAGCGCTCGCGAAAGCGGCGATCGAAATCGGGATGTTTTGCGAACCATTGCGCGGGCCCGGCATCGATCCAGAACGTGATGACGGCCTGCGCCGGCGGCGCGGCAAACAATGGCATATCGATCTTCATGGCGAAGAGATGAACGACGGGTGAATGGAAGCGGCACGTCGACGACGGCCGTGCCCGCACCCGGCCCGTCGTCCTCCTGCCATTCAGGTGCGTTGGAACAGCAGCGTGGCAGCCACCGCAACCACGGCCGGCACGCCGAATACGATCGCGAGGATAGGCAGCTCCTCGCGTACGCCGTAGCCGGCCCGATGCACGCCAACCCACAGGTTGGCCAGCGAGACAACGAGCCAGACCGGCACGAACGCCTGGGCGGCAAACGCCAGCGATGCCGCGTGCGTGCCCCACAATTGCCCGAACAACAGGAACACGGTCAGCAACAGCACGCCGGCGACGATCGTCCAAAGTGTATGCATCGTGCCCCCGGTTACGCGAAGACGCCGAGCATCTTGCCGATGTCCTTTCCCGCATACGGCGGGAACACGTCGAGCACCGCGTCGGGATTGCCGATCAGCATCGCTTTGGTATTGCTCAACGCGTCGAAGCCGGCCTTGCCGTAGTACTTCCCCATCCCGCTGTTGCCGACGCCGCCGAACGGCAAACTGTCGATCCAGCAATGCAGGTTGGTCTGGTTCACGCATCCGCCGCCGAACGACAGGCTGTTGAGCACGCAGTCGATGCTCGCCTGCCGCTTGCTGAACACGTAGCACGCGAGCGGCTTCGGCTTGCGCTTCATGATGCCGACGATCTCGCGCAGTTCGCGGTACGGCAGCACGGGCAGCACCGGGCCGAACACTTCCTGTTGCATCGCCGGATCGTCCCAGGTCGACGGGTACAGCACGGTCGGCTCGACATAGCGTGCCGCGATGTCGTGACGGCCGCCGTGCACGACCTTGTCGGCGACGATGTAAGACGCGACGCGTTCGGCATCGTGTTCGCTGATCATTCGCGCGAAATCGGGGCTTTGTTGCGGATCGTCGCCGTACATCGCGGTGATCGACGCCTTGAGCTTCGCGATGAAGGCCTCGGCCACCGATTCATGCACGTACACATAGCCGGGCGCGATGCACCATTGTCCCGAGATCGCGTTGTGCCCCCACGCGACACGGTCGGCCGCGATGTCGAGATTCGCGGTTTCGTCGACGATGCATGGGTTCTGCCCGCCGAGTTCCAGCAAGACCGGTGTCAAATGCTCGGCGGCGGCGCGCATCACGACCTTGCCGACCGCCGAGCTGCCGGTGAAGAAGATGAAGTCGAACGGCAACTCCAGCAATGCGCCGATTTCCTGGCGACCGCCCGTGACGACGGCGACGTCCTCCGGTGAGAAGTACTGCGGCACGAGCCGGCTCAGCAGCGCGGCCGTCGCGGGCGTGGTGTTCGCCGGCTTCAGCACCACCGTATTGCCGGCTGCCAATGCCGCGATCGCCGGATCCAGCAGCAACAGAATCGGCGCGTTGAACGGGCCGATCACGAGCGTCACGCCGTACGGCTCCTTGTAGATCATGCCGGCGTTGCCGGCCGCCTCCAGCGCCGGCGGAATCGCCACTGTCTGCGGCGCCATCAGTTCGTGCAGATGCTCGCGGTAGTAGCGGATGACACCGGTCGGCACGGAGATTTCGAACAGTTGCTCGAACGGCGGCTTGCCGAAATCCTCGTACAGCGCCGCGCACAGCGCGTCCTGGTGATCGTGCAGCATCCGCTCCATCCGGTCGAGCTGCGCGATGCGCCATGCAAGGGTTTTCGTGACGTCCGAGTCGAAACGCGCACGTTGCGCGTCGAGCACGGACTGGTAGGGGTTCGACATGGTCGCGTTCTCCTTGGGGAAGCCGCCGGCCGGAGCGGCAACGGGCGGCATGCGGACGGCTCAGGCCTGCCCGATGTCGAGCCGGGTAATCCGGCCATCGGCGTCGACCCGGAACTTGAAGTACGTACGGAACGTGCCCCAGCGATCCGAATGAAACCGGCCGTGGATCTCGAGCCCGTCGTTGTCGACGCGATCGATCGTCGTGAAGCGCTCGGTCCCGATCGCGTCCCGGTTGAATGCGTGCAGGTCTCGTGGCCGGCCGTCGTCGTACAGCGTCGCATCGGGCGCGAACAGCGCGGCCCATGCCGCGCCATCGCCTTGCTGGAGCGCGTCGATCGCGCGCCGCACGACCGGATGGTGGAGTATGTCGGTGTTCACGATGCCGATCCTCGATGAAAGACGGCCGCCCGTCGTCCTGCCCCGACGCGTGACGGGCAGGCAACGCGTGCCGGGCAAAACACGGGCAGCCGAGGTGTGTTACTTGGTCGTATAGCCGCCGTTGATCAGGATCGTCTGGCCGGTGATCCACCAGCCGTCGCTGACCAGGTGACGAATGAACGGCACGACGTCCTCGATGTCGGTCAGCCCCGTCTTCGAATACTTCGACAGCGCGGCGGCCGTCTTGTGATACGCGACCGCGTCCGCCCCCTCCTCCGGATAGAAGAACGGCGTGTCCATCGGGCCGGGCCCCACTGCCGTCACCGAAATGCCGCGCTCACCGAACTCCTTCGCCGCCGCGCGCGTGTAGTGCTCGACGGGCGCCTTCGTACCCGCATACGCGGCGTAATAAGGCGTGAATGCGCCGAGCAGCGCCGTAACCAGCGAGACGATCTTGCCGTTGTCGTTCACGTGCCGCCCCGCTTCGCGCAGGAAAAAGAACGCCGACTTCGCGTTCACCGCGCTCATCTGGTCGTATTCCGCTTCGCTGATTTCGGTGAACGGCTTTTTCAGCACCTTGCCGACCGTGTTGATCGCGATGTCCGGGCGGCCGACCGCCGCAACCGCATCGGCGAACAGCTTCTCGACGGCCGCCGCGCTCGTCAGGTCCGCCTGGAATGCGACCGCCTCGGCGCCGGCCGCCTTGATCGCCGCGACCGTCGTCTCCGCGTCCGCCTTCGAGCCTGCGCTGTTGTAGTGAATCGCGACGGCCTTCGCGCCATGCGCGGCCAGATCGCGTGCGATCAGGCCACCCAGGTTCTTCGCGCCGCCGGCGATCAGTACGGTCTTGCCCTTGATTTCATGATTTGCCATTTCGCTCTCCTGATTCATTTCCTGTTCGATCCACGTCCGGGATGACGTTCCGGATCAGTGGCCACGCGCCGGCTGCGGCCGGCCGCCCGGCGCGTCACGCATTCGCTTTCGGCTGCAGCAGGTCGGACAGGCCGACGCGATGCAGCATCTCCGCACGCACGCGGTCGAGCACCGCGAAGCCGACAGCCGCGCCGTCCTGCGTCGGATCGATGTGCACGCGGAACGGACGCTTGCCGAACGGCATGCCCACGATGTCGACGATCGCACGTGCCACCTCGCTTGCATCGGCGTCGGCCGGCACGATGTCCGCAAACGCCTTCAGCACCTGCTCGCCGAAGCCCGCATACGGCCCCGCATCGTATTCGGCCGCACGCGACGCGTCGGCCGGCGCGCCCGCATGCGCGAAATGGTTGGTGCCGCCGGTAAATGCGCCCGGCACGACGATCGACGTCTCGATGCCCCAGCGCGACAGCTCGCGCGCATACTGCACCGCGATCGCATCCATTGCGGCCTTCGCCGCGAAATACGGCGCCAGGTACGGCGGCGTGCCGCCCGCCGAGCTGCTGCTGGAGACCCAGAGCAGCAGGCCTCGGGCGCTTTTCCGCATATGCGGCAACACCGCGCGGTTCACGCGCTGCGTGCTCAGCACGTTCACGTCGTACAGGTGCGCATACTGCTCCGGCGTAAACGCTTCGGCGGGACCGAACACCATGTGCCCCGCGTTGTGCACCAGCACGTCGATGCGGCCGGCCTCGGCGATCACGCTGGCGACGCCGGCGTCGACGGAATCCTGCGACTGCACGTCGATCTCGACGGTGCGCAGATCGATGCCCTGCGCTTTCGACTGCGCGGCCATCTGCGCGACGACCGGCGCATTGCGTCCGGCCGTATCGCGCATCGACGCGAACACGGTGTGGCCGGCCGCCGCCAGCGCTTCGGCCGTCAGGCGGCCGAAGCCGCTCGACGCACCGGTAATGAGAATGGTTTTGCCCATGACGATGCTCCTTGATTGACGACTGCGATCCTTCGATACGAACCGTGCGGACTCAAACCATCCCGCCGTTGCTGCGCAGCACCTGCCCGTTGATCCAGCCGCCGTCCGGACCAACGAGGAACGCGACCGCGTTCGCGATATCGGCCGGTGTACCGAGACGCTCCAGCGGATTCATCTTCGACAGGCGCTCGATCAGCTCCGCCGACTTGCCGTTCAGGAACAGGTCGGTCGCGGTCGGCCCCGGCGCGACGGCGTTGACGGTGATCGAGCGACCGCGCAGTTCCTTGGACAGGATGCCCGTCATCGCTTCGACCGCTGCCTTGGTGGCCGTATAGACGCCGTACGTCTCGGGCCTCAGTCCGACCACGCTGCTCGACAGGTTGACGATGCGCCCGCCGTTGCGCAGCCGGCGCGCCGCCGCGCGCAGCGTGTTGAACGTCCCCTTCAGGTTGATGGCGATCTGCGTGTCGAACAGCGCGTCGTCGCTATCGACCAGTGGCGCCAGCTTCATGATTCCGGCGTTGTTCACCAGCACGTCGACGCCGCCGAACTTCGCTTCGGCCACATCGAACAGCCGCGCCACGGCAGCCGGATCGCTGACGTCCGCCTGGACCGCGACCGCCCGCCCGCCCTCGCCCGCGAGATCGCTCGCCAGTTCCTCGGCCTCGCTCGCCTTGCCTGCGTAATTGATGACGACGGCCAGCCCGTCGTCCACCAGGCGCCGCGCGATTGCCGCGCCGATACCTCGCGATGCGCCGGTCACGATCGCCACGCTTGTTCGATTGTTCATGTCTGCTTCTCCACGGTTTCGCGTCCAGCGCATCCGGACGCATGCCTGGCCCGCGCGATATCGATCGCGACGAGGGCCGATTCACGACGATTCCTTCCCGTTACTTAGCACACCGATACTATTGATCCGGACCTTACCCGAACGAACCGGATACCCGCTCAGTCGCGCTGAGTCGATCGCGACACGGTTTCCCATGCGCGGATATCACGCTCGATCGATTCGGCTCGGCCGAGCATCGTTCCCACCGCATCGGCACCGAGCGCGAGATGGACCGGCGGCTTCTCCGCCTTGAGGATATCGACGATCGCCTGTGCGCCCTTTTCCGGCACATTGGGCTGCTTGCCTTGCAGTTGGCCGATGAATCCGCGGAACCGGCCGGCCGGCGTGTCCGCGTAGTCGTCGATCCGGTTCGACGTATACGCCAGCGAACGTCCGGCGAACTGGGTTTCGAAAATGCCGATCGTCAGCACCGTCACATGAATGCCGAGCGGTGCGAGCTCGCCGGCCAACGCCTCGCCGAGCACGCCGGTCGCGGCCTTGGCCGCGGCGTACACGCCCAGCCCCGGGTAGCCCGCGAACCCGGCGATCGACGAGAACTGCACGATGTGCCCCGAGCGCTGGCGGCGCATGGTGGGCAAGACCGCATGGATCAGGCGCAACCCGCCGAAAAAATTCACGTCGAAGATCTGCTGCGCATCGGCTTCGGTCGTCTCTTCGACCGCGCCGACCGTGCCGACGCCAGCATTGTTGGCGAGCACGTCGATCCGGCCGAACTGCTCGATCACACGCTGCACGCCCGCCGCTACCGTGTCGGGCTGCGTGATGTCCATCAGGACACCGAGCGCACGCCCGGGCGCAAGCCGTTCGAATTCGGCGACCTGCTCCGCGCCGCGTACGGTGCCCGCGACCCGCGCACCTTCTGCGAGCAGCCGTTGCGCCAGTTCGCGACCGAGACCGGACGAGACGCCAGTGATCAATACGACCTTGTCTGCCATCGATGCTGTGTTCATTCGAAAACTCCGGATCACTGAGAGTATTGGGATGGATCGAGTGTAGTCGAGCCGATGGCGCGAATGAACGGGGCGCGTCGAGATGCACTATCCACGATTGACTAACAATCGGTTCAACCATATTAGCGTTCCGACCGTGCCGGTTCTTTCAAGAATGCGTACCGGAAAAATGAAAATCCGGAAGCCGGCCGAGCGGACACATCGACGTTGCCGCGCGGTGTTTCATCAGACAACACGGGCCTTCCGCGTGCAGCCGCCCGTTTGACAATTCTTGACGCACGGTGCGCCGGCAAGGTGCAATAGTGGGCACGCACGCCGGTTGCGTGCGTCCCGTCACACCGCCGCCGGCATCGAGTCGCGCCGGCATCCGTTCGGAGTGGAAACCAGCATGAGCGACCCGCTTCACAGGACGCACCGGTTTCGCAGCGACGACCCCGACGAAGTGTCCGATTTCATCGGCACGATCTATGCCGACAACCAGTTCACGGCGCAGCACGCGGTTCGTCGGAATGTCAGCATGACGGGACATGAATGGAACGGCATCGGCGTCTACGACGTCGACTACCTGATGCCTTTTCACTTCCGCTCGAACGATGCGCGTCCGAACTACCTGTTCCTGTCCTGCCGTCGTGGCCACGCTCGTTACGAAAGCAACGGTGACGATGCGGCCTGCACGACGGGTGACGTCATGCCGATTTCGTCGACTGGCCACTCGTTCTGCACGACGGGTGGCGACGGATTCGGCCATCTGTCGGTCATCATCGATGCGGACCGGGTCAACCGCTTTCTCGCACAATGGATTGGCCGGCCGGGGCTCGAGCCGGTCGAGTTCGGGCTGACACCGGTCTCGCCCGAGCTGCGGATGCAATGGAATGCCGCGGCCGGTTGCCTGCGCCGGATGATCAGGATGTCGCCCATTCCCGGCGTCGCCGTCGACGCGTTGCTCGAACACATGCTGAAGATCATGGTGGCCGGCCACGCGAACAACCACGGCGCACTGTTCGACCGCGACCATTGCACGCCCGAACACCAGACTCGCATGGCAATCCACATGCTCGAGGACGCGCCGCTGCGGTGGAAAACGCTCGGCGCGATCGCGCACGTGCTCGGCTGCGCGACCGAGGCGCTGGAGCACGGCATCCGCCGCCTGACAGGCCGGTCATCGACCGAGCTGCGCAACGAAGCGCGCTTTCGCCACGTGAACCGCGCGCTCGCGCGAGGCGACGGGCCGGATTTCGATGCGACGTTGCATGCGCATGGATTCTCGATCACGGCGCGCTTCATTCGGGAGTACTACCGTCGCTTCGGCGAACCGCCCGGCGCCACCTACCGGCGAAACCCGCACGCCGCCGATCAGCCGTTGACAGCCGACGCCGCCAGCGCGCCGCTGTGCGCACAGACGATCAACCGGTTCATCGATGCGTCGCTGGAAAGCCGTATCGACACGGCCGACCTCTGCCGACTGGTTGGCATGAGCGAGCGCGCGACGATCGACGCATTCAGGATGCAGTTTTCCCGCACGCCGGCGCAATACATCATCGAGCGGCGGCTGGAACGCGCACGCCTGCTGCTCGAACATACGTCGGACAGCATCCTGTCGATCGCACTGGACTGCGGATTCGGCACGCAAAGCTACCTGTCGACCGCGATTCGGCGGCACTTCGGCGTAACGCCGCGGGAATTGAGGATGCGGGCGGCATCCGCCGGCCGCAGCAGGACGGACGACGGTCAATACGATCCGGAGGACTAGGCGAAACCCGGAGCACCGGCATCGCAGCGTGCCGGATATCGAATGAACGTGTCTGCCGTCTACCTGTCGTAAATATCGCCGCGGATACGCGCGTTGCGCATCCGCGGCGCTTTTTCAGGAGGCTCGCCCGTCACACATGCACCGCGTGCCCAAGCGCACGCAGCGCGGCCTCCTGCAGCGCTTCGCCGAGCGTCGGGTGCGCATGGATCGTGCCGCCGATATCCTCCAGCCGCGCGCCCATCTCCAGCGACTGCGAGAACGCGGCAGCCAGCTCCGACACGCCGCGCCCGACCGCCTGCCAACCGACGATCAGGTGGTTGTCGCGCCGCGCGACGACACGCACGAAGCCGTCGGTCGCCTGCAGCGTCATCGCGCGCCCGTTCGCCGCGAACGGGAACGACGCGCTCACGCAGTCGACATCGGCCGCCCGCGCGTCGTCCGGCGACCAGCCGGCCGTGACGATCTCCGGATCGGTGAAGCACACGGCCGGGATCGATGCGGGCACGAACTTGCGGCGCTTGCCGGCGATCAGCTCGGCCACCATCTCGCCCTGCGCCATCGCGCGATGCGCGAGCATCGGCTCGCCGGCGACGTCGCCGATCGCCCAGACGTTGCGCATCGACGTCCGGCACTCGTCGTCGATCCACAGCGCGCGGCCGTTGCGATCGAGCGGCAGCGACTCGAGCCCGAAGCCGTCGACGCGCGGCCGGCGGCCCACCGCCACCAGCACGCGGTCGGCCTGCAGCGTCTGCTCCGCGCCATCGGCGGCCTGCACGCGCACCGCGCCGTGCTCCGCGAGCCCGAGCACCTTGTGGCCGAGCAACAGCCGCACGCCCAGCCGCGCGAGCGAATCGGCAACCGGCCGCGCGAGTTCGGCATCGTACGCGGGCAACACGCGCTCCGCCGCTTCGACCACGCTCACGTCGACGCCGAGCTTGCGATAGACGATCCCGAGTTCGAGCCCGATATACCCGGCGCCGACGACGACCAGCCGCTTCGGCAACGTCTCGGGCGACAGCGCCTCGGTGGACGACACGACATGCCCGCCGAACGGCATCGACGGCAGCGCGACCGGCTCGGAGCCGGTCGCGAGCAACAGGTGCTCGCAGCTGATGCGCGTCGTATGGCCGCCGCCGACGACGTCGACGGTCTTGCCGTCGACCACCTGCGCATCGCCGTGCAGCACGCGCACGCCGTTCTTCTTGAGCAGCGCGCCGACCCCGCGCGTCAGCCGGTCGACGATGCCGTCCTTCCAGGCGACGCTTTTCGCGATGTCGATCTCGGGCGTGCGCACGCGGATCCCGAGTGCGCCCTCGCCCGCGTGGCCGCGGGCCTGTTCGAATGCATCGGCCACGTGGATCAGCGCCTTCGACGGAATACAGCCGATGTTCAGGCACGTGCCGCCGAGCCGGTCGCGCTCGACGAGCACGGTCGGAATGCCGAGCTGGCCGGCGCGAATCGCGGCGACGTAGCCGCCCGGGCCGCCGCCGATCACGAGCAGCGTGGTGTGTTCGTTCTTCATTGCGTGATCACTCCACGAACAGCAGTGCCGGGCGCTCGAGCACCGCGCGCACGGCCTGGATGAATTCGGCCGCATCCGCGCCATCGACGACGCGATGGTCGAACGACGACGACAGGTTCATCATCTTGCGCGCGACGACCGCGCCGTCGCGGATCATCGGCCGCTCGACGATGCGGTTCACGCCGACGATGCCCACTTCGGGATGATTGATGACCGGTGTCGACACGATGCCGCCGAGCGCGCCGAGGCTCGAGATCGTGATCGTCGAGCCGCTCAGCTCGTCGCGCTGCGCGCGGTTCGCGCGCACTGCGTCGGCAAGCCGCGCGATCTCGGCGGAAATCGACCACACGTCGCGCGCTTCCGCATGACGCAGCACGGGCACCGTGAGGCCGCCGTCCGTCTGTGTCGCGACGCCCATGTGCACCGCGCCGTAGCGCGTGACGACACCCGCTTCGTCGTCGAAACGCGCGTTGATCTGCGGGAAGTCGCGCAACGCGATCACCATCGCGCGGATCAGCAGCGGCAGCGGCGTGAGCTTGCCGCGCGTGTCGCCGTGGCGGCGATTCAGTTCCGTGCGCAACGATTCGAGCTCGGTGACGTCGATCTCCTCGACGTAGCTGAAGTGCGGAATGCGGCGCTTCGCTTCCTGCATCTTGCGCGCGATCGCGCGCCGCAGGCCGATCACCGGCACGTCGGTTTCGTCGTTGCGTTCGGCGTAGCCCTGCGCGTGCGAACCACGCGCCGCACCGCTGCCGGTGCCCGCATACGCATCGAGGTCCGCGTGCAGGATACGCCCTGCTTCACCGGTGCCGCGCACATAGCGCAGCTCGATGCCCATGTCCCATGCGCGCTGGCGCACGGCCGGCGACGCGAGCGGCCGTTCGCCCGGCGCGAGCGCCGCGCGCGGCGGCTCCGCTTTCTCCGCGTGCCCAGCATGCTTCGCACGACGCGGCTCCGCCGGTGCGTGCTTCGCCGCCGGCTTGGCGGACGATTCGGCCGGCGCCTCGACCACCGACTTCGACGGCGCCGAAGCGACCGGTGCGGTTGCTACCTTTGATTCCCGCACCGGTGCGCCGGCCTTCAGGTTGCCGTCGCCTTCGACCTCGAGGCGAATCAGCTCGCTGCCGACCGCCATCATCTCGCCGATCCGGCCGCCGAGCTCGATCACCTTGCCCGTCACCGGCGACGGAATCTCGACCGCCGCCTTGTCGGTCATCACATCGGCGAGCGGCTGGTCTTCCTTGATCGTCTGCCCGACTTCCACGTGCCAGGCCACCAGCTCGACCTCGGCAATCCCTTCGCCGATATCCGGCATCTTGATGACATGAATCCCCATCTCACGCCTCCATCACGCGTCGCAACGCTTCACCGACCCGGGCCGGGCCCGGAAAGTACGCCCACTCCTGCGCATGCGGATACGGCGTATCCCAGCCCGTCGTGCGCTCGACCGGTGCCTCGAGGTGGTAGAAGCAATGTTCCTGGACCAGCGACACCAGTTCCGCACCGTAACCGCAGGTGCGCGTCGCCTCGTGCACCACGACGCAGCGCCCGGTCTTGCGCACCGACGCGACGATCGTGTCGAGGTCGAGCGGCCACAGCGTGCGCAGGTCGATCACCTCCGCGTCGATGCCCGTCTCCTCGGCCGCGGCGAGCGACACGTGCACCGTCGTGCCGTAGGTCAGCACCGTCACGTCGTTGCCTGGCCGCACCACGGCGGCCGTATCGAGCGGCACCGTGTAGTAGCCTTCGGGCACCGCGCTGGCCGGATGCTTGAGCCACGACGTGACCGGCCGGTCGTGATGGCCGTCGAACGGCCCGTTGTACAGCCGTTTCGGCTCGAGGAAGATCACCGGATCGTCGTTCTCGATCGAGGCGATCAGCAGCCCCTTCGCGTCGTACGGATTCGACGGCATCACCGTGCGCAGCCCGCACACCTGCGTGAACATCGCCTCCGGGCTCTGGCTGTGCGTCTGGCCGCCGTAGATGCCGCCGCCGCAGGGCATGCGGATCGTCATCGGCGCGATGAACTGGCCGGCCGAGCGATAGCGCAGCCGCGCACCTTCCGACACGATCTGGTCGGACGCCGGGTAGAAATAGTCGGCGAACTGGATCTCGCACACCGGGCGCAGCCCGTATGCGCCCATCCCCACCGCCGCGCCGACGATCCCGCTTTCGGAGATCGGCGCGTCGAACACGCGCGACTTGCCGTATTTGTTCTGCAGTCCTTCGGTACAGCGGAACACGCCGCCGAAATAACCGACGTCCTGCCCGAACACGACCACGTTGCTGTCGCGCCCGAGCATCACGTCCATCGCCGAGCGCAGCGCCTGGATCATCGTCATCGGCTGCGTTGCCGTGCCTGTCTCGTGTTGCGCCATGATCACGCTCCCAGTTCCTGGCGCTGACGGCGCAGGTGCGCGGGCAGCTCCTTGTACACGTCGTCGAACATCGACGCCGGCGACGGAATCCGGTCGTCGGCCAGCGTGCCGAATTTCTCCGCTTCCTTCTGCGCGGCGATCACCTCGGCCTCGAGCTCGGCCGTCAACGCTTCGTGCGCGCTGTCGGACCAGATGCCCTTGACGATCAGGTGGCGCTTGAAGCGTTCGATCGGATCGCCGAGCGGGAAATGGGACCAGTCGTCGCTCGGCCGGTACTTGGTCGGGTCGTCGGACGTCGAATGCGCGCCCGCACGGTAGGTCACCCACTCGATCAGCGTCGGGCCGAGATTGCGGCGCGCGCGTTCGGCCGCCCAGCTCGACGCCGCGTAGATCGCGAGGAAGTCGTTGCCGTCGACGCGCAGCGACGCGATCCCGCAGCCGACGCCGCGCCCGGCGAAGGTCGTGCCTTCGCCGCCCGCGATCGCCTGGAACGTCGAGATCGCCCACTGGTTGTTGACGACGTTCAGCACGACCGGCGCGCGGTACACGTGCGCGAACGTGAGCGCGGTATGGAAGTCGGATTCGGCCGTCGCGCCGTCACCGATCCACGCGGACGCGATCTTCGTGTCGCCCTTGATCGCCGACGCCATCGCCCAGCCGACCGCCTGGATGAACTGCGTCGCGAGGTTGCCGGAGATGGAGAAGAAGCCCGCGTCGCGATCCGAGTACATCACGGGGAGCTGGCGGCCTTTCAGCGGGTCGCCTTCGTTCGACATCAGCTGGCAGATCATCCGTTCGAGCGGGACGTCGCGCGTGATCAGGATGCTCTGCTGCCGGTAGGTCGGGAAGCACATGTCGCCGTCGCGCAGCGCCATCGTGTGCGCGGTGCCGATCGCCTCTTCGCCGAGGCTCAACATGTAGAAGGAGATTTTCTTCTGACGCTGCGCGATCATCATGCGCGCGTCGAAAATGCGGGTCTTGAGCATCGCGCGCAGGCCGGCGACCAGCCGCGCATCGTCGAGATCCGGTGCCCACGGGCCGACGGCCTTGCCGCTGTCGTCGAGCACGCGCACGAGGCTGCGGGCGAGATCGGCGGTGTCCGCCGCGGCAACGTCGATCGGCGGCCGGCGAACGGCGCCGGCCGGCGATAGATGCAGATAGGAAAAGTCCGTCTTGCAGCCCGGGCGCCCGGTGGGCTCCGGCACATGCAGACGCAATGGCTCTGACAGGCTCATCGTGTCGTCTCCACGCTCGATTGTGTCTCACGCTGATTGGGAACGCGCGACCGGTTGCCGGCCTGCGCGCGAGCTGGCGTGCGGATAGGCACGTCAACCTTGGAAATCTATGCCTTGCGGCGGCGGACGTCGATGCCCAAGCCGCTCGATTGCGGTGAGCAGATTTGCCATGTCGGGTGCGGGAGGGCCGCCGGGCGGGCATGGGCCGGTGGGCCGGCGTCGCCGTGCCGGCGCAAAGCAGGGCCTGACGGGAAATCGCGGATGTCGCTACGACCGATGCCGGGCGAGGACCGGATGCGCCGGACAACATCGCCACGCCGCGCCCGATCGGGCGGCAGTCGATGTCAGGGGAACGGCGATCGCGGACGAACGCCGCCGATCGGTGTGGCCAATTCGATCACTGCGCGAATGCGAAGCGCGGCGAGCCAGCCCCGCTCGCGTGCCGGGAGATACGTCCCCCGCATCCCCCGGCACGCTCGAGCGTCAGTGGTTTTGCGCGGGCGTGAACACGCCGCGAAAGCGCATCTTCCCGGACGCGAGGCGGTCATAGGCGTCGGTCGCCTGGTCCAGCGAGAACGTCTCGACGATCGGCTTGACCTTGCCTTTGGCGGCGAGGTCCAGCACCTCGCTCAGGTAGCGCAAGCCGCCATGCGTGGAGCCGATGACCTGCTGGCGCATCATGTGAAACGGCTTGCGCTGCGACGCGATCGAGAACGGCTTGCTGAAGTCGAGCCCGCACAGGATCACCCGGCCGTCGACCCGCACGCCAGTCATCGCTTCCTCTGCAGTACTGAACTCGTTGGTCGTGACCAGCAGGACATCCGCGCCGCCCAGATCGCGCAGTTCCGCACCGTTCGCGACGACCCGGTCCGCGCCCAGCCCGATCGCGAGATCGCGCTTGTCGGCCGAATGCGTGATCGCGATGGTCTCGAAGCCGCACGCGCGGGACAGCTGCAGCGCCACGTGCCCCAGCCCGCCGATGCCGAGCACGGCCACCTTCTCGTGCGGTTGCGGGGCCGCATCGCGCAAGCCGCTCCACGTCGTGTAGCCCGCGCACATCATCGGCGCGGCATCGACATAGGCCAGCCCGTCGGGCAACAGCACCGTGCCCTCGGCCGCGACGGCGATGTACTCCGCATGGCCGCCCTGCGATGCGAACCCGGTGGTCCGCGGCGCATCGCAGTTCACGGCCGTCTGGCCGGAAAGCGGGCGATGTTCGCGGCAGTACGGGCAGCGCCCGCACGCGGACTGCACCCACGTCGTGCCGATCCGGTCGCCCACCCGGCGCGCCTGCACGCCCGCGCCCACGTCGACGATTTCGCCGACCACCTCGTGGCCCGGTGTCTGCGGATAGATGTCGCCACCGTAGCCCTGCGTGGCCCACACGTCGGTGTAGCACATCCCGGACGCATGCACCTTCACCAGCACCTGCCCCGGCCCGGCTACCGGCATCGGCACTTCCTGCACTTCCCAGGGCCGGTTGGCCCCCGTCATCACGATCGCCTTCATCTTCATTGCCTGCTCCTTGTTCAACCGAACGCAGGACCTAGTCTAGAAAAGGCGCATTATCATGACAATCTCGCCAATCTTTACGCCACGATGAAACCAGCTCACCAATTGAAAAGCGGCGATCTCTTCTCGCTCAATGTGTTCCTCGCGGCGGCCACGCACCTCAGCTTCCGCACGGCATCGGTCGAGCTCGACGTCACGCCGTCGGCGATCAGTCATTCGATCAAGAGCCTCGAGCAGCGCCTGGGCGTTCGCCTGTTCAATCGCACCACGCGCAGCGTGTCGCTGACGGACGCCGGCGAGCGGCTCGCCGACAAGCTCCGCCCGGCGATTTCTTCGGTCGCGGAGGCGATGCTCGCAGTCGACGGGATGCGCGACACGCCCAGCGGCACCGTACGCATCAACGCCAGCGAAGGGGCGATCCGCCTCGTGCTCAAGCCGGTGCTCGCGCGCTTCCTGCGCGACTACCCGCAGGTCCACCTCGACATCGTGACCGACGGCAAGCTCGGCGACATCGTCGCCGGCGGCTTCGACGCGGGGATCCGGCTGGCCGAAGCCGTGCCGCAGGACATGATCGCGGTGCGTGTATCCGATCCAGTGCGGTTCGCCGCCGTCGCGTCGCCGGCCTATTTCGCCGCGCGCGGCCGCCCCGACGTGCCGCAGGATCTGGACCGGCACGACTGCATCCGCTTTCGCTTCGATAGCGGTGCGCTCTACCGCTGGGAGTTCGAGCGCCGCGGTGTCGTCGAAACGGTGAACGTCAGCGGCCCGCTCACGCTGACCGACCAGCCGTTGATGGTCGACGCCGCGATCGACGGGATCGGGATCGCCTTCGTGCCCGACCATCTCGTTCACGATGCGCTGGCCGATGGGCGTCTCGAACGCGTGCTGGCAGACTGGTGCCCAGTCATGCCGGGGCTGTGCCTGTATTACCCCGGTCATCGCCATGTTTCGGGCGGGCTGCGGGCGTTGATCGACAGGTTGCGGATTCAATCGCCCGATACCAGTCGAGCGCCTTCGCAACCGGCACGACGCCGTAAAGGCAGGAAACCCGCGAGCGACTGACCGATTGGGTCGACGGGCAGGATGCCGCGAGCCTTGCCGAAACGGTGTCGTTCGAATTCGTTTCCGGTCGCGCAGCGCAGATGGCGCGTGGCGCGATGCTCCTGCATCTGTACAACCACAAGACGTACCACCGTGGCTGGGTATGCCAGATGCTGTTCGAACTGGGTGTGACGCCACCGGAGACCGACCTGCCGGTCTACTTGAGTCGATGATGACGGCGGCGGCGCATGAGAACAGCCCGGCGCGCCGCGCCATGCCGCCCCGCTCGCATCGCATGCCGACGAACGGCTGCAATCAGCCGCACGCATACCTAACGATGACCGACATCCAGCATGTACCCTTCCCCGCGAATCGTGCGAATCAGGCGCGGCTCCTTGATGTCCTCGCGCAACTTCTGACGCAAGCGTGATATCTGCACGTCGATGCTGCGGTCGAACGTGTCGATCGACTTGCCGCGCGCGGTATCCATCAGGTATTCGCGGCTGAGTACGCGCCCCGGCGCGGCGAGAAACGCATTGAGCAGGCGAAATTCCGCGTTCGACAACGGAATGACCGTGTTGTCGGCCGCAATCAGGTGGCGGCCGATCTGGTGAAGCCGCCATCCGGCGAAGCGGCTTTCCTCCTGCGCCCGCGTCCGGCCCTGCGTTTGCGCACGCACGCGGCGCAGGATCGTCTGGATGCGCGCGACCAGTTCGCGCGGCTCGAACGGCTTGACGATATAGTCGTCGGCGCCCAGTTCCAGCCCGACGATCCGGTCGGTCATCTCGCCGCGCGCGGTCAGGATGATCAACGGGATTTCCGACGTCGCACGAATCTCGCGGCAGAGATTGAGGCCGTCGTCGTCCGGCAGCATCAGGTCGAGCACCACGAGATCGAAGCCGCCCTCCCCGAGCGCGTGATGCATTTCCGCGCCGCTGCCGGCTTGCGCGGTCGTCATGCCGAAGTCTGCCAGGCAGTCGCACAACAGGCTGCGAATCTGCGAGTCGTCGTCGACGACGAGAATACGAATCGCTTTGTTCACGGCGTCTTGTCTCCGATGTTGCGGCGGTGAGATGTGCCTCACTCATTATTGCCCGTCAATATAAGGGCTTTTTGCACGAATTGTTGCAGCGTTGAAATAATTGCTCCCGCACCTTGCCCCACAAGGTCATCCGGAAAAATCGGGACGCCTGACGAGCGTTCACGTCATGGATAACCCGCCCGGTATTTTCCCGAAGAGACGCCGCTCGGCATCGTCCGACTTCGCCGCTCCGTCTGGCTTCTCGACTCCCGCCGCGACTTGGCTCATCCGGAAAGACTTTGTGTCAGCGCCGATACAAAGCCGATATGAACCAGAAATGCCCGGGTTTTAACGTGGCTCCCAAGTCATATCGACGCAGGAGACACGCGGGACATGAACTACGCACAACCCAAGCCACCTGTCCGGCGCATTGGCGGCATCGCCTTCGTGGTCGGATTGCATGCGGTGATCGTCTACGCACTGCTCACCGGTCTCGCGACGAAAGTCGTGGACGTGATTCGTCAGCCGATCGAGACGCGCATCATCGAAGAGATCAAGCCGCCGCCCCCTCCACCCCCACCGCCGAAGCACATCGCACCGCCGCCGCCGAAGCACGTCGCGCCCCCGCCGCCGTTCGTGCCGCCCCCGGAAGTGCGCGTCGCGGCACCGCCGTCGCCGAACGCGATCGCCGCGCAGTCGACCACGCCCGCGCCGTCGGCCCCCGTCGCGCCGCCCGCGCCGCCCGCCGCTGCGGCGCCGGTGTCGACGAGCGTCGGCGTGGTGTGTCCCAACTCGACGCAGGTCCGCGCCGCCATTCGCTATCCGCGTGAAGCGCTCAAGGACAACCTGACCGGCGACGTCGTCGTGTCGTTCGTGGTCGGCACCGACGGCAACGTCAAGGACCTGAGCGTGACCCGGTCGGCCGCGCCCGTTCTCGACCGGGCCGCGGAAAACGCCGTGCGGCAGTTCCACTGCGTCGCACAGGGCGAGGAAGTCCGCGTGCAGGTGCCCTTCTCTTTCAAGCTCGATTGAGGCTGCCCTCGACAGCCGTTCCCTTTCCACTTGGCAACGCATTTCAGGAGACATTCATGCTCAACCGAACCCGCAAGGCCGCCCTCGCGACGGCACTGTTCCTCGCGGCCAGCGCCGCCCACGCCGCCACCGACACGGTGACGAATCCCTACGGTCTCGATGCGCTCTGGAAAGGCGGGGATTTCATTGCACGAGGCACGCTGCTCATCCTGGTCGTCATGTCCATGGGCAGCTGGTACATCATCGTCGCGAAACTGCTCGAGCAAACGCGCGTGCTGCGCCGCGCGAAGGCGGCGGAGGCGGGATTCTGGAAAGCAGGCAGTCTCGGCGAAGGCACGAAAAAACTGGACGCCGGCAGCCCGTTCCGCTTCATCGCCGAAACAGGTCTCGCGGCGTTCGACCATCACGAAGGCGCGCTGGTCGAACAGGTCGACCTCAACCAGTGGGTCGCGGCCGCCATCGAGCGGGCGACCACATCCGTCTCGAGCCGCCTGCAGGACGGCCTCGCGTTTCTCGGCACCGTCGGTTCGACCGCGCCGTTCATTGGCCTGTTCGGCACGGTGTGGGGCATCTATCACGCGCTGACGGCGATCGGCATCGCGGGCCAGGCCTCCATCGACAAGGTCGCGGGGCCGGTCGGCGAGGCGCTGATCATGACGGCCATCGGCCTGGCCGTCGCGGTGCCCGCCGTGCTCGGCTACAACTGGCTCGTGCGCCGCAACAAGGCGGTGATGGAGCGCGTGCGCGGGTTTTCGACGGAACTGCACATCGTCATCCTGACCGGCACGACCACGGCCGGGGCCGCCGCCGCGACCAAGGCCGCCGCCCTCACTCGCGTGGGGTGAGCCATGGCCATGACCACAGGCCCCCGCGACGGCGCCGAGCACGACGAGACCATGTCGTCCATCAACACGACGCCGCTGGTCGACGTGATGCTGGTGCTGCTGATCATCTTCCTCATCACGATTCCGGTGGTCTCGCACACCGTGCCGGTCACGCTGCCCAAGGAGGCCGTGCAGCCGCTGCACACGACGCCGCAGAACGTGATTCTCGCCGTGACGAAAGAAGGCGACGTGTTCTGGGACGAACGGCGCGTGCCCGATGCCGCCACGCTCGTCGAGAAACTCAAGGCGGTTGCCGTGCAGTCGCCGCAACCCGAAGTCCACATCCGCGGCGACCTCGATGCACGCTACGCCGCCATCGGCCGGGTCGTGTCTGCCTGCCAGCGGGCGGGCATCGTCAAGGTCGACTTCATCACCGAACCGCCGCCGCGCCAATGATCCCTTCATACCGACCAGGAGACCCGACATGGCCATGACGATGCCCACCGGCAACGCCGACGAAGCCGACGTGATGATCGAGATCAACACCACGCCGCTCATCGACGTGATGCTGGTCCTGCTCATCATGCTGATCCTCACCATTCCGATCCAGACGAACGCGGTCAAGCTGGACATGCCGACCGGCGCGCCGCCGTCGCAACCGCGGCCACCGCCGGTGGTGCAGATCGATATCGCGGCCGACGGCGTCATCGCATGGAACGGCGAGACGCTGCGTTCGCGCGAGCAACTGGAAACGCGCTTGCACGACGTCGCCGTCGACCCCGCGCCGACCGAACTGCATTTGCGGCCCGACAAGGCGGCGCCTTACCGCGCCGTCGCCATGGTCATGGCGTCCGCGCAGCGGCTCGGCGCGAACCGCATCGGGCTCGTGGGCAACGAGCAGTTCATGCAGTAACCGCCTTCTCATCACGGAGCCCTCATGTTCGACTCCAACCCCGATGTGCTCGCCCCCGTGGCGGCCTCGAGCCCGCCATCGGATTCACCGGCCGGGCCACGCGCCTGGTTCGGTCTCGCGATTCTCGTGGTCGTGGCGTTCTTCGCGTTCGTCGACCGTCAGATGCTGATCCTGCTGACGGAACCCATCCGCCACGATTTCGGGCTGACCGACACGCAAATCGGCCTGATGCAAGGCGCAGGCATCGCCCTGTTCGCCGGCGTGGCGTCGTTGCCGATCGGCTGGGTCGCCGACCGCGTGGACCGCCGTGTCGTGCTGGTTGCGTGCGTCCTCGTCTGGAGCGCCGCCACCGCGATTTGCGGCATGACCACCCACTTCTGGCAGTTGTTCATCGCCACCGTCGGGCTGGGGATCGGCGAAGCCGGACTGGTGCCGGTGATCTACGGCCTGATTCCCGATCTGTTCCCTGCGCGCCAGCGCGTGCTCGCCAATGCGATCTTCGCGCTCGCCAACCTGTTGGGATCAGGGGCGGGGATGGCGCTCGGCGGCGCACTGATGCACGGCATCGCGGCGGCGCACGGCGTGTTGCCGGCGGGACTCGCCGATCTCGAACCGTGGCGGCTCGCGTTCTTTGCCGTTGCGTTGCCCGCCCCCGTGCTGGCCGTGCTGATTCTGCTGATTCGCCCCGGCAAGCACGGCGATACGGAAGCAGCCACCGCGCGTCACCGGACTTCCGCGCCGCTGCCGTCCGCACCGGTCTACTTCCGGCGCGAAGCCCTCATGATGCTCAAGTTCTTCGGCGCCATCGGGCTGGTCAACCTGTCGTTCGGCGGTGTCGCGACATGGATGCCGGTCGTGGCGGTGCGAACCTTCGGCGCGACACCGGCTGAAGCCGGCGGCGGCATGGGCGTGGCGGCAATGGCCGGCGGCATCGCGGGTTGCGTGCTCAGCGGACTCGTTGCCGGCCGCATGCGAGCGCGCTTCGGCGTGCTCGCGCCATTGCGTGTGTGTGAATGTGGCGCGCTGGTCGCCGGCGGCCTATCCTTCCTCTATCTGGCCGTGGGTTCGCTGACGCCGGTCTACGCCCTCTTCGGCGCACAGCTCGCCTGCATGGTCGCGGGCATGGTGCTGTTTCCCACCCTCATGCAGAACATCTGCCCTGCCCACCTGCGCTCGCGCGTGGCGGCGATCGGCGCCCTGACGTCGATCGTCGTGCAGTCCGGCAGCCCCGTGTTCATCGGGTTCATGTCGGATCGTCTGCAAGCGTTCAGCCAGGGCTTGCTGTGGTCGATCGTCTGCGTGGCGGCGTTCGGCTTCTTTGCCGCCTGCCTGTTGATGCGCACGGCGGGCCGCGGTGTGCGCGACGCAATCGAACGCTATGCGTGATTCCCTTCCTCCTTCCGCTCCCATGTCACCCCGCCCGCTCTCACTC
The DNA here is from genome assembly GCF_002223365.1 of Burkholderia sp. AU6039. Classification (NCBI taxonomy): domain Bacteria; kingdom Pseudomonadati; phylum Pseudomonadota; class Betaproteobacteria; order Burkholderiales; family Burkholderiaceae; genus Burkholderia; species Burkholderia sp. AU6039. Next base: position 786,808 of record NZ_NKFK01000003.1, on the reverse strand, counting down.
TCGCTGCGTATCGAACGTTGGCCGTTGGCTGCTCCGTTCCATATCGCCGGCCACGTCATCGACGCCGCTCGCCTCGTGAGCGTGACCGTCGACGACGGGCACCACGCCGGCAACGGCGAAGCCTCCGGGGTCTTTTACCTCGGTGAAACGCCGGAATCCATCGCCGCGCAAATCGAGCGCGTCCGACCATCGATAGAAGCGGGCATCACGCGCGCGCAGTTGCTCGACGTATTGCCGCCCGGCGGCGCACGCAATGCGGTCGACGCGGCATTGTGGGCGCTCGAATCGCAACGGCAAGCGATGCCTGCCTGGCGCATCGCGGGCCTCTCCGAGCCGCGCCCGTTGCGAACCACGATGACGATCGGCGTGGATACGCCGAGTGCCATGGCCGGTGCCGCGCGGAGATTGCGCCACGCGCGGGCGCTGAAGGTCAAGCTGGACGGCAGCGCCGCCGACGCCGCGCGCCTCTTCGCCATCCGTGACGTGCGCCCGGAAATACCGCTCGCCGTAGACGCGAATCAGGGCTGGTCGCGCGCGCACTTCGACACGATGCTCCCCGTGCTGCAACAGCTTGATGTCGGCATGCTCGAACAGCCGTTTGCGATCGGTGCGGACGCCTGTCTCGAAGCAATCGATTGTCCGGTCCCGCTCGCGGCCGACGAATCGTTTCAGGATCTCGGCGACCTGTCCGCCGTCGCGCGCCGCTACGACATCGTCAACCTCAAGCTGGACAAATGCGGTGGCCTGACGCGCGCGTTCGATCTCGCCGTGCATGTACGCGAAGCGGGCTTGTCCGTGATGGTCGGTTGCATGGCAGGCACCTCGCTGGCGATCGCCCCCGCGTTTCTGCTCGGGCAACTGTGCGATCACGTCGATCTCGACGGACCGATCTTCCTCGCACGCGATCGCGAGCCGGGTGTCGCGTACATCGACGGCCTGCTGCACTGCCCGTCCAACGTCTGGGGCCACGCTGGCCCCCCTGCCTCCTCTCGCTGAGCCATCGACATGACATCCGACTCATCCACCACGACGATGCAGCTCGACACGCTGTTCGCGCGTTATCACCGCGCCGACGCACCCGGATTGATCGCCGGCATCGTGCATCGCGACCAACTGCTGTATCGGCGTGCGTTCGGCCTGGCCAGCCTCGAACACGGCATCGCCAACACGCCGGCCACCCGCATGCGCATCGGCTCGGTCAGCAAGCATGTCACTTGCCTCGCCGTGCTGCTCCTGTGCGAGCGCGGCGCGCTCGACGCCGATGCCCCCATCGGCACATATCTGCCGGAACTACCGCCTGCCGCGGGCCGACCGACGCTGCGGCAATTGATGTCGCATCGCGGCGGGCAGCGATGCGCACTGGACCTGGCGCTCCTGACGCAGGGTCTCGCGATGTCGCCGCCTGGCGCGTTCCTCGCATCGCAGCAACGTCAACACGACGAAAATTTTCCGCCGGGAGAACGCATGATGTATTCGAACGGCGGCTATCACCTGCTTTCGCTTGCCGTCGAACGTGCGAGCGGGATGCCGTTCGACGCGTTCCTCGCGACCCATATTTTCGCGCCCTTGCTCATGCATGACACCGCGTGCGTGCCCAACGACATGACGATCGAGCACGGCATCGCGACGATGCATGTGCCTGACAGCATGGGCGGATTCCGGCGCGGCATCTTTCCGACGTGGGAACTGCTCGGCGAAGGCTCGATCGTCTCGACCGTCGACGACATGCTGCGATGGACCGCGCACCTGCGATGCAGCGAGAAGATCGTCGGCAACGCCGACACCTGGCGCCAGATGCTGGCGTTGCCCGTATTCTCCAGCGGTCTGCGTAGTCAATACTCACTCGGTCTCACGCAGAGCACCTATCGCGGTGTCGAGCTGATACAGCATTCCGGTGGCGTCGTAGGTGGAACTTGCCAGATGCTGGTATCGGTGGCACATGGGCTCGACGTCGTATTGCTCAGCAACGGCGCGCTCGACGCACCGCTCGAACTGTCGAAGCGTGTGGTCGATATCGTGCTGGCGGACGAGCTGGATGGCGATGGCCCGCCTGTCGCGGCGCGCGCCGCAGATCACGCAGCACGCCTTGGCCGCTACCGGTCGGCCCGCAGCGGCGCCGTGTATGCACTGGAGGATCATGAAGGCGCGCTGGTATTGGCGGGCCCCCTTTGCCCCAGACGCCCGATGACGCTCTACGACAGCGCCGATGAACTGAACGACGTCCAGGTCGAAGCGAGCGGCGACGGCCTGCTGGCGCTGCGATGGGGATCGTCCTGCATACCGAACGATCTCTCCAGCCTGCGCATCGTGCATTGCGGTCACGTCGACACGTTCGCACGCGTCGGCGAACCGCCCGCGATGACGCCGGATCTCGTCGCCGCGATGTCCGGCGTATTCACAAGCCACGACGCCGATGCCCACGCGATCATTCGGCTCGACAACGAAGCCCTCATTCTTCGCCTGCACGGCGCGGTGGGCCGTTGCGACTACCGCCTCACGCCATTGGCCCACGATGCTTTCGAACTGGTGCCGATCGATCCAGTGAACCTCACGACCGGAATGCTTACGTTGACGCGCGACGCAACGCGCGGCGACATGACCGGCTTTCGCGTCGATACGCCGCGCACCCGGCATCTGGCCTTCACACGGGTACACGCCGACGCCTGACGCTGGCCGGCGTCGGTTGACGCCGGCACGTATTCACTTCACCGACGCAAACGGATTCGACACGCGCGGCCAGTAGTTGAGGTCGCGAAGCCGATAGTCCAGTTCGGCGAAGTTCATCGAGAGCGCCCCTGGTGCGGCGATATGAAAGACGGCCTTCGAACGCGGCGCGAAGTCGGTCTGGAAATGCTGCGTCGATTTCACGACCACCAGCTTCTTGCCGGCGAAGTCGATGCCCAGGCCGGTGAATGCGTCCACGCCGAGCACCTGGGTGCGAACCGATATCAGCGCGATGTCGAGCCCGTTGTCCGCTTCCACCCACACCGCCCGGCCGAGCGGTTGCTCGAGGCCCATGATGCTTTGCGTATGCCGCTCGACCACGTTGCGGACGGTGACGCGCAGGTCCACCGGATCTCCGGAGTACACACTGCATTTGCCGCCGATGCGCAGATTCAGCGTGGCCCCGACACCCGCGTCCTTGCAGATCTGGATGGCGCCGAGATCCCAGAAACACCCGATCGCAACGTTGGCAATCCGTCGCTCGACCACGCGACGCAGAATGAACGTGCTGTCGCACGGGGCGCCGCCGCCGGGATTGTCCGCGACATCCGCCAGCACGACCGGGCCGCCCTCGACCGCCAGCGCGCGATCCAGCCCGGCATCGATATCGAGCCAAGCGGGGCGTGTCGCGTCGCGCAACGCCCAGAACTCGCGCGCCAGTTGCGCCGCCAGCGCGTCGGCCTTGACGAGATCGTCGTCCGTCACCACCCAGAGTTTCGCGCCGGCTTCCGGCACGTCGCCCCACGGGAACCCATGGCCGAGCGACACCGACAGCACGCCGTCGCGCCCTTCGAACGACTGCATGCGCCGGACGAACCCCGCCATCGGTTCGCGGGTGGTGTGCCAGGCGCCGACCATCCGGCAGTCGAACACGCCGATCGTCGGACGGATGCGTCCGGCAGCCATATCGAGCGTGAGCCGATAGGCGTCGCGCGCCCGATCGACGGCGTCGATATGCGGATACTCCTTGTAAGCGATCAGGACATCGGCCGACGCCTTCATCAATTGCGTGAAATGACAATGCGGGTCGAGCGTGACCGAGATCGGAACGTCGGGGCCAACAATGGCGCGCACGCCGGCGAGCAGGTCGCCTTCGCAATCGTCGTAGCCCTCCGCCACCATCGCGCCGTGCAGCAGCAGAATTACGGCATCCAGCGGCAAGGCGGCCTTTACGCCATCGAGAATGTCGTCCCTCAGGGACTCGTAGACCGCGCGAATCGTGCGGCCTGACGGCTGGGCTTCGGCACACAGGCCTTCGACGATGTCGTGACCGTCGGCCTGCGCGAGGCGCCGCACTTCCGCGAGCACGTGCCCCACGCCGTCGGGCTCCCGCACACTCGCATCGCCATGAAAGATCGCGTTCTCTTCGAAGCCGCCCCATCCGGTCGGGCACGGAGCAAAGGTATTGGTTTCCGTCGAAAGCTGAGCCGTGAATATCTTCATGACGAGGTCTGCCGAATGGGAGTGAAGGACGTGAATCGACTATAAGCACCCGCTATTTCCGCTTTGTGAGCAGTCTGTATCAAGCGTGAAACAGAGCAGTACCAACGGTCGCTCCGGGCCCTTCTCCCTATCGACGCGGCAACGTGACCTGTGCGACCAGCCCGCCTTCCGGACCGTTGCGCAACACCAGTTCCCCGCCGTGACGCTTCACGACGTCGTTCGCGATGGCGAGGCCCAGCCCCGTCCCGCCCGTGTTCCGGTTGCGCGAACTTTCCACCCGGTAGAACGGCTCCAGTGCGCGCTCCAGTTGCGACTCCGGGATGCCCGGGCCGTGATCGACGATCTGGATCCGCACGCACGACGGTGCGTCGATCAGGCGGATGTGCGCGTCTTCACCGTATCGAATCGCGTTGGCGACCAGATTCGTCAGGCAGCGCTTGAGGCCCAGCGGCTGCGCCGAGATCGGCGGCACCTCACCACTGATCGTCACTTTTTGACCGTGTTCGGCCGCATCTTCCGCGATGGCATCCACCAGTGCATTGATATCGACCGGACTGAATTCCTCGACCACCTCTTCATTGCGCAGGAACGACAGGGTGGCTTCCAGAAGCTGCGTCATCTCGTCGATGTCGTCCCTGATCCGTTCGCTCAATTCGGCATCCTGAGCGGAGCGAAGACGCAGCTTCATGCGCGTCAGCGGCGTGCGCAAATCGTGTGATACAGCGGCGAGGAAGCGGTTGCGCTCACTCATTTGCCGCCGCAGCGAGGCCTGCATCGTGTTGAACACGCTGGCGGCCTGACGTGCCTCGACAGGACCGATTTCCCGGATGGGCGGCGCATCGATATTCCTCGACAGCTCGGCGGCTCCGACGGCCAGCGTTCGGAACGGGGCGGCCAGCATGCGCGCGCCGATCCACGACGAGATCAGCGCGGGCATCACCTGGATCATCACCGCGGCGCCCCACTGCAACGCCGCGCTCATCCCGGGCGGCGGCTTGAAGGGCGCGGTGCTGTAGAGCTTGAAGAGCAGCAGGCCGGCACTGATCTGCATCACGAGGATGATCGAGATCATCACGAAGAACAGGCGATAGAAAGCCGAATCGAAGCGGGGTTTGTGCATGGTCCTGGCCGACGGCGAGCGATGGCGTCGATTATCGCCCGTGAATGTAGGGGCCATGTGAGCCCTTTATTGCAAACCTGAAACAAGTCTTCGTCCCGGTTTTGCGCCGCGTCGGCCGGCGTGGCGGCCCCGCTCCGTCACCAATCGTTTGTATCAGCACCGATACAAACGCCACATGAACCAGAAATAACCGGCACTTACCGTTCACCCTGAGTTGCGCTACACGGCATCGCGTTCAGTCGATTGCAAAACCAGGAGGAGACAATGGTGAGGATGAAAAACCGGACGAAGCACACGGCGGTTTCGGTAACGCTACCGCTACGGCACGGCAGACGTTACGCGCCGCTCTTCGTCGGCCCCGTATTCGGATTGGCATCGTTGGGCGTGCACGCACAGGAACAGGCGCGAACGCCCGCGACGACGCAGCAGGTCGCCGCGCCTGATGCGGCGTCCACCGCGACGCCTGCCGCCGCGCCCGGCGCCGCGGCGCCGAATACCCCTCCGGCCGAGGTGACGAAGGTGCAAGGCAACGGTGGCGCGACGCTCAATACCGTCGTGGTGACCGCGACACGCCGACGCGAACCGGCTCGCGAAGTCCCCATGCAGGTCAATGTATTGTCGGCCGACGAGCTGCAGAAGAGCGGCGCGAAAACGATGTCCGACTTCCTGTCCTCGGAGCCGGGCGTCGACTTGAACGCCAGCGGCGGCAGCGGGTCGGGGCAGGTCAGTATTCGCGGCGTGACGACCGGTGTTCAGACGGGGCCGACCGTCGGCATGTATGTCGACGACGTCGCGTTCGGCGGCAGCACGCTGTTCTCCCAAAGCGCGACGTTCTCGCTCGACATGAGCCTGCTCGACCTCAACCACGTCGAAATCCTGCGAGGTCCGCAGGGCACGTTGTATGGCGCGGGTGCGATGGGCGGCTTGCTGAAATACGTGACCAACGAACCGGACCCGAGTCAGTTTTCCGGGCAAGTCGGCACCGGCGTAGCGGGAACGGCGCATGGCGGGGTGAGCGGGACGGCCAACGCCGCGTTGAATATCCCGCTGAAGACCGACGTTGCCGCGCTGCGCGTCTCCGTGTTCGGGCAGCACGATGGCGGGTATGTCGACGCAGTGGGCCCCAAGGCGGACACCCACATCGATCGCGGCGACACCTACGGTGCTCGCGCGTCGCTGCTGCTGACGCCGACCCGGGATCTGACGGTCCGGCTGACCGCGCTCTCGCAGAACATCAATCGCAACGATCCGAACTACGTTGAATATGGCGCCGACGGCAAGCCGGTCTGGGGGGACCTGACCACGCGACAGTTCGCCCCGCAGCCCTTTCATCAAAACATCCAGCTCTATTCGGCCGGGATCGAATACGAGCTCGGCTGGGCGCGCCTGAACTCGATCACGTCGTATCAAAGGATCAACACGAGTGCGCCGCAGGACCTGACCGGCGTCTACGGGCCGCTATTTGCCGCCCAAGGGCTGAACCTGGGTTCGGTGGTCGCCAAGGATGTGGCCACCACGAACAAGGTGACCCAGGAGTTTCGCCTGACTTCGCCGGGCAACCAGCGACTCGAATGGCTGGCCGGCCTCTTCTATACGCACGAGCGCAGCCATTCGAGCGAAGGCTTTCTGACGACCTTGCCCGATGGCTCGCCCGGCCCGGACCTGTCGGAGCTCCAGGCGCCCAGCACGTACAACGAGTACGCGGCATACGGCGACCTGACTTATCACCTGACGCCGCGCCTTTCGCTGACCGGCGGCGTCCGGATCGCCCACAATACCCAGACCTACGAACAGACGACCTACGGCACGCTCGCCGGCCCGACCCAGACCATCTCGGCACCGTCGTCGGACACCAGCAAGACCTACATGTTCACCGCGCGCTATGCGCTGACCGCCAACAGCAATGCGTATGTCCGCATCGCCAGCGGATACCGGCCCGGTGGCCCGAATGCGCTGCTGATCGATCCGCTCACCGGCATGCGCGCAGCGGGTAGCCCGACCTTCGCACCCGACACGCTGTGGAGCTACGAGGCGGGCTACAAGGCCGACCTGCTCGACAAGCGGCTGTCGCTGGAAACGTCGGTCTACGACATCGAGTGGAAGAACATCCAGCAGCTCGGCACGGTCGATGGCGTCAATCAGGTCATCAACGCCGGCAACGCGCGCATCAAGGGCCTGGAGTTCTCCGGCACGTTCCGCCCCACCCCGCACTGGAACTTCAGTGCGAACCTGTCGCTCATCGACGCCAGCCTGACGAGCGGCAACGCTAACGCGGGGACGACGGCGGGCGCGCCATTGCCGAACTCGGCCAAGGTCGCCGCCACGCTCTCGGGCACCTATCTGTTCAGCGCGCAAGGGTATCCGTCGTATGCGGGTGTGACCCAACGCTTTGTCGGCCGACGTCATAGCGGGTTCGACGCCAGCTCGGGCCGGCCGGATTATCCGTTGCCGGGCTACGCGATCACGGATCTGCAAGCAGGCGTGGATTTCAGGAAATTCAGCCTGGCGTTCTATGTTCGCAACCTGTTCGACCGTCGCGCGTTGATCGCGGCCGGCACGTCGCTGATACCGATGGGCGGCCCGGCGCTCGTCAGCGTGATTCAGCCCCGCACGATCGGCGCGGCGCTGACCGTTCCGTTCTAAATCATAGGGATACCTAAAATGACTCAAGCATCGCACGACATCGCCGAGCAACTGGACACCCTTTTCGAACGCTTCAACAAGAGCGACGAACCCGGCCTCGTCGTGGCCGTCGCGCATCGAGGCGAAGTGCTCTACCGGCGAGGCTTCGGCATGGCAAGCCTGGAACACGGTGTCGCCAATACGCCGGCCACGCGCTTGCGCATCGGCTCGACGAGCAAACACTTCACCTGCCTTGCCGCCCTCCTGCTCGCCGAAGACGGCAAGCTCGACGTCGACGCCGGGATCCGCACGTACCTGCCTGAACTGCCGCTGCTCGCAGGCGACCCCAGCTTGCGCCAGCTGATGACGCATACGGGCGGCTACCGCTGCTATCTCGATCTCACGCTGCTCGCGCAAGGCGTCGCGACGTTGCCGCGCGGTGGCGTGCTGGCGGCGCAAGTCCGGCAACGCGACGTCAATTTTCCGCCGGGCGAGCGGATGATCTACTGCAACGGCGGATATCACCTGCTGTCGCTCGCGATCGAGCGGGTCAGCGGCATTCCCTTCGAGACCTTTCTGAAGGCGCGCATCTTCGACGTGATCGGCATGGTCGACACGGAATCGGTCGCCGACGACATGCGCATTCGCCCGCGCATGGCGACCCAGCATGTGCCGGATGGAAAAGGCGGATTCATGCGCGGCCTCTTTCCGACGTGGGAAGTGCTCGGCGAAGGCGGGATCGTGTCGACGGTCGACGACATGCTGCGCTGGCTCGCGCATCTGCGCGGCCCCAAGCGGGTCGGCAGCGAAGCAAGCTGGCGCCAGATGCTGACCCGACCGCACTATTCGAGCGGCGCGGAAGGCGTCTACGCGCTCGGGCTGATGCTCACACCCCATCGCGACGTGGAGGTGCTGCACCATGCCGGCGGGGTGTTCGGTGGGTCTTGTCAGATGTTGACGGTGGCCGAGCACGCACTGGACGTCATCATTCTCACGAACGGCGCGGCAGTCAATCCGGTTGAAGTGGCCACGCAGATAGTCGATATCGTTCTGGGCGACGTCGTCCTTGGCGCGAAGCCCGCCGCGCCGTTGCCGACGGCAGGGCACGAAACCTTGCTCGGCAGGTACCACTCGCGTACGTCCGGGACGTATTGCGTGATCGGCGATCACGACGGGCAGCTCAACGCGAGCTTTCAGAACGTCCAGCAGATGCCCCAGGCGCTCATCGAGACGGAGGCCGGATTGCGGGTAGACGACGGGACAGGCAGAGCGCTGCTGATCAAACCTCGAGCGTCGACGGCGGCGGCTCGCGTGACGGCGATCGAGCTGGTGGACTGCGGTCACGCGGAGACGCTCGAGCGCTTGCCCGATCACGCGCCCTCGCTCTCCGATGCGTCGGCGGGCCTGGCGGGCGCGTATCACAGTCACGATGCCGCGGCACGTGCGACGATCGCCGTGACGAACGGTGAACTCACCCTCACCATGACCGGCGCCGCCGGCAGCGCCGGCTACCGGCTGGAACCGGTGGCCGACGACATTTTCACGTTCGACCCTGCTGGTCAGATGGCCGTCATGCACGGCGTCTTGACGGTGGAACGCTCGGGTCACGAGGTGACGCGCTTTCGCATCGACACGTCGCGCACGCGCAACCTGGACTTCGTGCGCGAGGGGCGTGATTCGTAGGGATCGCGCCGCTGATGGCGGTGGCGTCGCCGTTCGGTCGTCGATAACCCCACCCGATGCCACGCCACAAAAACAAAAAACCCGCGAGCGCATGGCTTCTCGCGGGCTTTCGTCCCTTCATCGAATCGCGCTGAAAGCGATCGTGGTGCCGGGGACCGGACTCGAACCGGCAAGCCAGTTAAGGCGGCGGATTTTCGTCACACTGCTTCTTTCAAAGCCGGCGTCGCGTGCGCGATGCCGTTCGTGCGCTGGACTATGCCTTCGCCGTCGCGCGCGGGCTTTACCTGCTGCCCATGCGCCTTAGGCGCCCCCCGTCTAGTCTCTACACCTTCCTCGCGGATGCCGCGAGGCTTGGCTCGGCGTTGCCTCGATGCGCGCATCAGGGGTTTCGCCGAATTTGAAGGGTTCTGCACCGACCGTTTCCGACCGGGCACTCAATCGTTTAAGTCCGCTATGTTTACCAATTTCATCACCCCGGCAAGAGGGCGGACGCGATTCTACCATTGCTTGCCCTTGCGTTCCCTTATTCCGCGGCGCCGCATCACGACACCCACGGATTCATCCTTTGTCGTCGATGCCGCAACACCGCCGCCAACGATTTCCTCCCGCGCCGCAGCATCCCCGATACAATCGAGTCCGCGTCGTCCGACGGACCTATCCGTCAGACGTTTGTGTCGTGCTTTTCGCGAAACAAGCGTCGCCTAAGTCATCGCGAAGTCACAAACGTTTTCGATAATTTTCCGGCCGAAAACGTTTACATCGCAAGCTTTCATGACCTCGACCATCAAGGACGTCGCTGCCCTCGCGGGCTTCTCGATCGCCACCGTCTCGCGTGCGATCAACGCCCCGCATACCGTCAGCCCCGCCACGCTGCAAACGATCCGCACCGCGATCGATACGCTGCAGTTCCGCCCGAGCCCGCTCGGCCGGCAACTGCGCGGCGAGCGCACGCGGCTCGTCGGCGTCGTCGTGCCGACGTTGTCGAACCCCGTGTTCGCCGACTGCCTGCAAGGCATCGACGAACTCGCGACCGCGGCCGGCTTCAAGCTGATCCTGATGACGACCGAATACGACGCGGCGCGCGAGCGCCACGCGATCGAGACGCTGCGCGAGCAGCGCGTCGAAGGGCTGATCCTCACCGTCGCCGATGCGGATACCCACCCGCTGCTCGACATGCTCGACCACGACGGCCCGCACTACGTGCTGATGCACAACGACACGCAGCGTCGCCCGTCAGTGTCGGCCGACAACCGCCGTGCCGCGTATGACGGCGTGCGGCTGCTGACCGCGCGCGGCCACCGCCGCGTGCTGATGCTGGCCGGCTCGCTCGCCGCGTCGGATCGCGCACGCCAGCGTCATCTCGGCTATGCGCAGGCCCTCGACGAAATCGGCGTCGCCACGCTGCCGCCGGTCGAAGTCGACTTCAACGCGCCCGAGCTGCCCGACGCGGTGCTCGCGCATCTCACCGCGCACGCGACGCGCCCGACCGCGCTCTTCTGCAGCAACGACCTGCTCGCGATGGTCGTGATGCGCGGCCTGCGCCGCGCGGGCTTCTCGATTCCCGACGACCTGTCGGTGCTCGGCTTCGACGGGATCGCGCTCGGCGAACTGCTCGCGCCGCCGCTCGCGAGCGTCGCGACGCCGAACCGCGACATCGGCCGCCACGCATGGCAGCGTCTCGTCGAATGCATCGGCGGCGCAGCGATCGAACGCACATCGCTGATCCTGCCGCACGTAGTGCGCGACGGCGCAACCGTGGCGCCGCCGGCCACCGACCTGCAATTGCGCAAGGCCTGAACCCGCGCCGCACACCCTGCACACCACCACCCCACCCCAGCGCCTCACCCTCGCCCGGAGACCTACCGTGTCCTTTCGCCTGACCTCGCTGCTGCGCGCGCTTGCAGCGCCCGTCGCCTGCGCCGCGCTCCTCGCCGGCGCGCCCGCCGCCCACGCCGACGAAACGGCGATCTGCTACAACTGCCCGCCCGAATGGGCCGACTGGGCCGCGCAGATCGCGGCGATCAAGCAGAAGACCGGCATCCGCGTGCCGTTCGACAACAAGAACTCGGGCCAGTCGATCGCGCAGCTGATCGCCGAGCAGAAGAGCCCGGTCGCCGACGTGGTCTACCTCGGCGTGTCGTCGGCGTTCCAGGCGAAGGACAAGGGCGTGATCGCGCCGTACAAGCCCGCGCACTGGAACGACATCCCCGCGAACCTGAAGGACCCGCAAGGCTACTGGTTCGCGATCCATTCGGGCACGCTCGGCTTCTTCGTGAACAAGGACGCGCTCGACGGCAAGCCGGTGCCGCGCTCGTGGGCCGATCTGCTGAAGCCGGAATACAAGGGCATGGTCGGCTATCTCGACCCGTCGAGTGCGTTCGTCGGGTATGCGGGCGCGGTGGCCGTGAACCAGGCGCTCGGCGGCAGCCTCGACAACTTCAAGCCGGCGCTCGACTGGTTCAGGAAGCTGAAGACGAACGCACCGATCGTGCCGAAGCAGACCGCGTATGCGCGCGTGCTGTCGGGTGAAATTCCGATCCTGCTCGACTACGACTTCGACGCGTATCGCGCGAAGTACAAGGACAGCGCGAACGTCGAGTTCGTGATTCCGAAGGAAGGCACGATCGCCGTGCCGTACGTGATGAGTCTCGTGAAGGGCGCCCCGCACGACGCGAACGGCAAGAAGGTGCTCGACTTCGTGTTGTCCGACGAAGGCCAGAAGCTGTGGGCCAACGCGTACCTGCGCCCGGTGCGCGCGCAAGCGCTCGGTGCCGACATCGCATCGAAGTTCCTGCCGGCGAGCGAATACGCGCGTGCGAAACCGGTCGACTTCGGCAAGATGGCAGCCGGCCAGCAGGCATTCGGCCAGCAATACCTGCAAGTCATGCAGTAAGCGGCGGACCTCATCGATGCTTGACCTGACTTTCCCGCTGCGCTGGCGCGTCGCGCTCGTCGCGCCGGCGCTCGCGGTGTTCGCCGCGTTCTGGCTGCTGCCGATGGCGGCACTCGTGCAGGTGTCCGCCGACGGCGCGTTCTTCCCGCACTACGCGGCGCTGCTCGGCAATGCGCGCTACATGAAGAGCCTCGGCGAGACCATCGCGCTGTCCGCGGGCGTCACGCTCGCGACGCTCGTGCTGTCGACGATCTCGGGCCTCCTGCTCGCACGCCGCGAATTCGCGGGCAAGCGCGTGCTGCTCGCGCTGCTCACGTTTCCGCTCGCGTTCCCGGGCGTCGTCGTCGGCTTCATGGTGATCATGCTCGCCGGCCGGCAGGGGCTGATCGGCATGCTGTCCGCGAAGCTCACCGGCGACAAGTGGGTCTTCGCGTACTCGGTCGCCGGGCTGTTCATCGGCTACCTGTACTTCTCGATTCCGCGCGTGATCGTCACCGTGATCGCGGCCGCGTCGAAGCTCGACGCGTCGCTCGAGGAAGCCGCGCGTTCGCTCGGCGCATCGCCGTGGCGCATCTTCGTCGACATCGTGCTGCCCGCGCTCGCGCCCGGGCTGATCGCGGCCGGCGCGATCTGCTTCGCGACCGCGATGGGCGCGTTCGGCACCGCGTTCACGCTCGCCACCGACCTGAACGTGCTGCCGATGACGATCTATACCGAGTTCACGCTGAACGCGAACATCGCGACGGCGGCCGGCCTGTCGATCGTGCTCGGCATCGTCACCTGGGCCGTGCTCGCACTCGCACGCCGCTTCACCGGCCACACCGCCGCCGCCGCGGCCTGAGGATTCCTGCATGCAATCGCTTTCCGGCTCTTCCGCGCCGTCGCCGGCTCCCGCTCCCGCTCCCGCTCCCGTGCAGGCGAACGGCGTCGCCCGCCGCGCGCCGCGCGTCACCGGCGCGCGCGCGATCGCCGTGCTGCAATGGGGCGTCACGCTGCTGCTGTGTGCGTTCCTGATCGTGCCCGTCGTGATGTCGGTGCTCGCGGGCCTCACCGTCAACTATTTCCGCGGCCTGTCGAGCGGCCTCACGCTGCGCTGGCTCGAACAGGTGTGGCAGCAGTATCACGGCTCGGTCGCGCTGTCGCTTTACGTCGCGTTCGCGACGCTCGCGATCGTGCTCGCGGTCGGCGTGCCGGCCGGCTATGCGCTCGCGCGCAGCAAGAGCCGCGCCGCGCGCGCGATCGAGGAGGCGCTCGTGCTGCCGGTCGCGCTGCCCGGCCTTGCATCGGCGCTCGCGCTGCTGGTCGTGTACGGCGGCTTCACCGCGTTCCGGATGAGCCTGTGGTTCATCGTCGTCGGCCACGTCGTGTTCACGCTGCCGTTCATGGTGCGCGCGGTGGCGGCCGTCGCGGCCGGCGCCGACCTGCGCACGCTCGAGGAAGGCGCGGCCAGCCTGGGTGCGTCGTTTGTCACGCGCTTCGTCACGATCGTGCTGCCGAACCTGCGCCCCGGCATCGTCGCGGGTGCGCTCGCGGTGCTCACGCTGTCGATCGGCGAATTCAACCTCACGTGGATGCTGCATACGCCCGACACCAAGACGCTGCCGGTCGGGCTCGCCGATACGTATGCGTCGCTGCGCCTCGAAGTCGGCAGCGCGTACACGATCCTGTTCCTGCTGATGACGCTGCCGCTGCTCGTCGCGATGCAGTGGCTCGGCGTCGATCCGTCCGGCACGCGGGCACTCAAGAAGCGCCCGCGCTGAATTTCTCGCAGACATGAAACTCGATTCCACTCCCATCACCCTGACCCGCTGCGCGAAGACGTTCCGCGGCACGCGCGTGCTCGAACCGCTCGACCTGTCGATCGGCGCGGGCGAAACGCTCGTGCTGCTCGGGCCGTCCGGCTGCGGCAAGACCACGACGCTGCGCCTGATCGCGGGCCTCGACACGCCGGACGCCGGCGGCACGATCGCATTCGGCCATGACGACGTGACCGCGCTGCCGATCGAGCGCCGGCAGGTCGGCATGGTGTTCCAGAACTACGCGCTGTTTCCGAACCTGACGGTGCGCGGCAACGTCGGCTACGGGCTGAAGATCCGCAAGACCGAGCCGCGCGCGCTGCGCGAGCGCGTCGACGAGCTGCTCGCGATGATGCGGCTCGACGCGCATGCGGACAAGCCGATCGACCAGCTGTCGGGCGGCCAGCGCCAGCGCGTCGCACTGGCCCGCGCACTGGCGGTGCGGCCGCGCGTGCTGCTGCTCGACGAGCCGCTGACCGCGCTCGACGCGAAGCTGCGCGACACGCTGCGTCGCGAGATGAATGCGCTGCTGCGCGAACTCGGCGTGACGACGGTCTACGTGACGCACGACCAGGCCGAAGCGATGGAACTCGGCGACCGGATCGTCGTGATGGGCGCGGGCCGCATCGAGCAGATCGGCACGCCGCGCGACATCTACTACCACCCGGCCAACCGCACGGTCGCGCAGTTCATCGGCACGCTGAACCGGCTCGCCGGGCAATGGCGCGACGGCACGCTGGTGACCACGGGCGGCGCGATCGCGACGCCGCACGCCGCCGACGAGTGGTTCTTCCGCCCCGAGGATGCGCAACTGGCCGATCCCGCGCATGCGCCGCTGCGCGGTGCCGTGAGCGCATGCGCGTTCCTCGGCGAGCGCACGCGGCTCACCATCGAGCAGGTGGCCCCCGACGCGCTCGTGATCGACGTGCCGGGCCGCATCGCACTCGCACGCGGCACGGCGGTCGGCCTCACGGTCGCGCCCGAAGGCCTGATCGCGCTCGGCGCCTGATCCGTCCTTCCGGCATCATTCATGCAGCACCCCACCGCGGCGCACGACGCCGCGACAACAATCAGACAATTCCGAGGAACGACGATGCTGCTTGCTCAAATCAGCGATCTCCACATCAAGCGTCCGGGACAGCTCGCGTACCGGCGCGTCGACACCGCGGCCGCGCTCGCGCGCTGCATCGAAAAACTGAACGCACTCGTGCCGCGCCCGGATGCGGTGCTCGTCACCGGCGACCTGACCGATTTCGGCCACGACGAGGAGTACGGCAACCTGCGCGGGCTGCTCGCCGCGCTCGAGATTCCGTACTACCTGATGATCGGCAATCACGACGACCGCGCCGGGCTGCGCCGCGCGTTCGCCGATCGCGCCGAGCTGCAGGCGGGCGAATTCGTGCAATACACGCTCGACGTCGGCGCGGTGCGCGTACTGGCGCTCGATTCGCAGGTGCCGGGCGCAAGCTACGGCGACCTGTGTGACGCACGGCTCGCCTGGCTCGCCGCGCAGCTCGACGCGGCGCGCGACCGTCCGGTGATCGTCGCGCTGCATCACCCGCCGTTCGCGTCGGGCATCGGCCACATGGACAAGCTGCGCCTCGCGCCGGCCGCCTCCGCGAAACTCGACGCGCTGCTGCGCGGCCATCCGAACGTCGAGCGCGTGCTGTGCGGCCACGTGCATCGCACGATGTTCACGCGCTTCGGCGGCACGCTCGCCGCCGCGGTGCCGTCGCCCGCGCATCAGGTCGCATTCGACCTGCGGCCCGACGGGCCTTCCGCGTTCCGGCTCGAACCGCCGGCGTTCGCGGTCCATCACTATGTGCCCGATGCGGGGATGACGTCGCATCACGTGTATGTCGATGAAGGGGCCGGGCCCTATCCGTTCTATGAACCGACGGGTGAACTGGTCGACTGACGGGTTGACGCACGCACGATGACGGGCGGCGGCCGGCCGGTTACACAGATTTGGCCGGTTTGGCCGATCTGCCCCCGGCCGGCAGGATTCCCGTCGCTCCGGTATGATCGGCAGCCTCGACGGCGCCCTGCCCGCCTGCGCACCCGACGCGTGCGCCGCGCGCTGCGCCGCCCCACTTCCGTTCGCGCAGCCATGTCCACCGCCTCCACCGACCGTCCGACCGACGCCGCCTCGCCCCACTATTCGCGCAGCTTGCTGTTGCTGCTCGCGACGATCGCGGGGGTGTCCGTCGCGAACATCTATTACAACCAGCCGCTGCTCGACAGCTTCCGCTCGGCGTTTCCCGACGGCGCCTCGTGGATCGGCGCGGTGCCGACCGCGACGCAGCTCGGCTATGCGGCCGGCATGTTCCTGCTCGCGCCGCTCGGCGACCGCTTCGACCGCCGCGGGCTGATCCTGATGCAGATCGCCGGCCTGTCGGTCGCGCTGATCGTCGCGGCCACCGCGCCGTCGCTGGCCGTGCTCGCCGTCGCGAGCCTGGCGATCGGCGTACTCGCGACGATCGCGCAACAGGCCGTGCCGTTCGCCGCCGAGATCGCGCCGCCCGCCGAACGCGGGCATGCGGTCGGCACCGTGATGAGCGGCCTGCTGCTCGGCATCCTGCTCGCGCGAACGGCCGCCGGCTTCGTCGCCGAGTATTTCGGCTGGCGCGCGGTATTCGCCGCGTCGGTCGCGGCGCTCGTCGCGCTCGCCGCCGTGATCGTGCTGCGGCTGCCGCGCAGCTCGCCGACGTCGACGCTGTCATACGGCAAGCTGCTCGGCTCGATGTGGCATCTGGCGGTCGAATTGCGCGGGCTGCGCGAGGCGTCGCTGACGGGTGCCGCGCTGTTCGCGGCATTCAGCGCGTTCTGGCCCGTGCTGACGCTGCTGCTCGCCGGCGCGCCGTTCCATCTCGGCCCGCAGGCCGCCGGCCTGTTCGGGATCGTCGGCGCGGCGGGTGCGCTCGCGGCACCGTACGCGGGCCGCTTCGCGGACAAGCGCGGCCCGCGCGCGATCATCTCGCTCGCGATCGCGCTGCTCGCGCTGTCGTTCGTGATCTTCGCGCTGTCGGGCTCGAGCCTCGTCGGGCTCGTGATCGGCGTGATCGTGCTGGACGTCGGCGTGCAGGCCGCGCAGATCTCGAACCAGTCGCGCATCTATGCGCTGAAGCCCGAGGCGCGCAGCCGCGTCAACACGGTGTACATGGTGTGCTATTTCATCGGCGGCGCACTCGGCTCGTCGGCCGGCGTCGCCGCATGGCACGCGTTCGGCTGGATCGGCATGTGTGCAACCGGGCTGGTGTTCACCGCGCTCGGGGGCTGGTTCCACCATCGCGGCGGCCGGCGCGACTGAGCGCGACCGGCCACGGCCGCGTCACGCGTCGGCGCGGGGTGCGGCCGGTTCGGCGGCGGGTGATGGAGCGAACGCCGGTGCCGGTTCGGCGATGGGCGGCGTGGCGAACGCCGGTGCCGGTTCAATGACCGCGGCAGGATCCATCACGGCAGCCGGCGTCGGCACGGCCAGCGGAACGGCGGAAGGTGCCAGGATCGGCGCCGCATCCGGCACCGCGATCTGTTCGGGCGCCGCTGCCGCCTCCACCGTCGACGCGGCTGCCGCGGCCGCCGAGCTGGCAGCCGCCGCGCGCGCCGCGGGCCGGCGCGCCGGATCGAATACGAACGACAGCCCGACGCTGCCGAGGATCGCGACGGTCGCGACCACCGTCGCCATCGTCACCGGCTCGCCAAGCAGCAGCGCACCGAGCGCGACCGCGACGATCGGGTTCACGTACATGCAGCTGCTCGCGATGATCGGGCTCGTGTGGCGGATCAGGTAGCCGTACGCGACGTACGCGGCCATCGTGCAGAACACCATCAGATACAGGAACGCGAACACCGGCCCCACCATCAGGTGCTCGACGCGTTCGCCGACCAGCCACGCGACCAGCGTCGAGATCATGCCGCCGAGGCCGATCTGCAGCGACGTGGACAGAAACAGGTCGGACGGCAGCTTGAGCCGCGTCGCGAGATGCGCGCCCCCCGCCCAGAACAGGGCGCCGGCCAGCACGCAGATCGTGCCGAGCGCCGAATTCTGCGCGGCCGCGCCGCCCGAGTTCAGCACGACGATGCCGACCATCCCGAGGGCCACGGCCGACCACTCGCCTTTCGTGACCGGCCGCCCGGCAACTGCGGCGATCACGGTCGCGAACAGCGGCACCGTGGCCACCATCACCGCGGCCGAGCCGCTGCTGACCAGACTGATCCCGAGCGCGATCGTGCCGGACGACAGCGCGACGAGCATCGTGCCGACGATCCCCGCGTTGCGGATTTCGAGCAGCGTCGGCCATTCGGGCTTGCGCCGCAGCGCGAAGATGAACAGGCCGATCCCGCCGAGCAGGTTGCGCAGCCCCGACAGCAGCAGCGGCGGGAACGACTGCAGCGCGAAATGCAGGCCGCTGTAGGTCGAACCCCACACGAAATAGATGAAGACGAGCGCCAGCGCGACGCGGCCGCCGCGGCTTTGCGGCAGGCGGATCCGGAACGAGAAGCGGGCGAAGAAATCGAGGAGGCGGTCGAGCGGCGTCATCGAGCAGCCTGCCCGCACGTCACGCCGCGTGCTCCGCTGAAAGGCGCCGGCGATGCCGGCAAACGGCCCTGGCGGGACCGGGAAGGCAGAGCGAACGTGCGGAACGACATGGCAGTGCGAACGGCGACGAAAGAGAACCGGCAAGCGGCGGCAGAGGGACAAAAAAAACGCGCGCAACCGTTTCGGCTGCGCACGCTCGGCATTATGGCATCAAGGATTCGAAAGCATCGTCGGACCAGTCTGAAAGGATCGCGAATGATGTTTCCGCGCGACATTTCCCGGCCGGCGGGCGGGTGAAATCGGGGGCCGGATACGCGACATGCGTGCGTTGCCACGGTGTCGATCCGACCCGCCATTCACGCCATTCACGCGATCCGTCGCGATCGAGTCAGCCATCGGCCGAACGGCCAGTCCTGCGCGCCAGCCAGCACTTCCCCCTTATCGTGACGGTCGGCTCACGCGCCGCATGCGCTGAACGACCTTCCTTCGACACCTGCACCGTCCATACAAAATTTTGTATAATTCGACCATTCTCCCGCCGAAGCCTGTTGTTTTCGTCGGCAGCGCGCTCGCAGATCTGCGCGGCTTTCCGCTGCCTGCGCGACGCGAAGCCGGCCACCAGATCGACCAGGTACAACGCGGGTTCGCGCCCGACGACTGGAAGCCGATGCGCACCGTCGGCGTGCGGGAAATTCGCCTGCGCGATGCGAGCGGCGCGTTCCGGATCATTTACGTCGCGACATTCGCCGACGCCGTCTACGTGCTGCACTGCTTCCGCAAGCAAGCGACGCGCACCACCCGAGCCGATATCGAACTGGCCGCCCGGCGCTATCGCGCGCTGACGATGGAGAGGAAACGATGACAACCGACCGTTATTCAAGCGTCTGGGACGCAATCGAGGGCCAGCCGGCCGAAGCCGAGAACATGAAGCTGCGATCCGAGCTGATGATCGCGCTCAAGCAGCGCATCGCGCAGCTCGAGCTCAGTCAGGCCCAGGCTGCGGAACGACTGGGCGTCACGCAGCCGCGCGTCTCCGACCTGATGCGCGGCAAGATCAACCTGTTCGGGCTCGACGCGCTCGTGAACATGGCGGCGGCCGTCGGCCTGCGCGTCGACCTCCAGGTACGCGAATCCGCGTGACGCGTGACGTGCGATGCCGCGCTGCCCGGCGCATCGCGGGCATGCGCCGCCACCGCGCGCCACGCACCGCTCACGATCCGCCGAACCAGTTGTACCCCTGGTCGACCCAGTAGCCGCCCGGAAACGTATCGGTCACGAAGATTTCCATGATGTGCTTCGGATTCTTGTAGCCGAGCTTGGTCGGCATCCGCAGCTTCATCGGGAAGCCGAATTCCGGCGGCAGCCGATGGCCGTCGTAGTCGAACGCGAGCAGCGTCTGCGGATGCAGCGCGGTCGGCATGTCGATACTTTCGTAGTAATCGTCCGCGCACTTGAAGCCGACGTACTTCGCCCGCGTGTCGGCGCCGGCGCGGGCGAGAAACGCGCCGAACGGAGTACCGCCCCAGCGGCCGATCGCGCTCCACCCTTCCACGCAGATATGCCGCGTGATCTGTTCCGCGTGCGGCAGCGCATACAGTTCGTCGAGCGTCCACACGCGCTTGCCCGTCACGCGGCCGGACAGCACGAGCCGATACGTCGACGCGTCGACGTGCGGCACGTCGTCGATCCCGTAGTACGCGTTGAACGGGAACGGTCGCGTGATGTCGGCTTCGGTGTAGGTCGGCGCGAGCCGCTCGCCGCTGAACAGCCAGGCCTGCACGCGGTCGTTCATGCGCGACACCGTCTCGAGGAACGTGTTGACCGACGCGTCGTCCTTCAGCGTGCAGCCGGTCAGCATCGTCAGCCCGCCGAGCGTCAGCACGCGCCGGTTGAACAGCCGCCGCGACGGCATCTCGAGCTCGCGGCGCACGTCGAGTTCGAGCGACTTCCGGTCGAGCGTCCAGCGCGAACCGTCGCGCTTGGTTTCGGATTCCGACATGATGATTTCCTTCACCCGAGGTTGACGGGTCAGCGCCCGCGCAGCATCGCGAGCAGCGAGCGCGGCACCAGCAGCGCCATCGCGACGTGAACGGCAATGAATGCGACGAGCAGCGACATCGCCCAGAAGTGCACGACTCGCGCGTTGTCGTAGCCGCCGAACAATTCGCGCAGCAGCGGGAATTGCACGGATTTCCAGATCGTGAGCCCCGACAGCACCAGCACGACGAGATCGACGATCGCGGTCAGGTAGGCGGCGCGCTGCACCGCGTTGTAGACGCTCAGGTCGGCGTGCGACAGCCGCCCGCCCAGCGCGGCACGGATGTCGCGCCAGATCGACGCCGGCGTGACGGGCAGCATCTTGCGCGCGAGGCGCCCCGTCGCGATCGACATCGTCAGGTAGAACAGCCCGTTGAAGACGAGCAGCCACATCGCCGCGAAATGCCATTGCAGCGCGCCGCCGAGCCAGCCGCCGATCGTGATCCCGTGCGGGAACGTGAACGGCGGATAGATCGGCGACGCGTCGTAGATGCGCCAGCCGGACAGCACCATCAGGATCGCCGCGAGCGCGTTGAGCCAGTGGCTCGCGCGCACCCACAGCGGATGGATCGGGCGCGCGGGCGGCGTGGCGGCCGCGCGGCCGGTGGCGGGAACGGTTTGCATGATGAAGACTCCCGGAATGAGTCAACGGGACGCGATGCGGGCGGCCGCCGTGCGACGCACGCGCCGGCCGCGCCGCGTCCGCCTTTCGTCAGTTCGACGGCGCCATCTTGTCGCCCGACGGCTTGCCCATCTCGTCGTGCGACATCGCGTCCTTCTTCATCGCGTCTTTCTTCATCGCATGCTTCTTCATGCCGTCCTTCTTCATCGCGTCATGGCCCATTGCATCCTTGGCCATCGCGTCGTGGCCCATCGCGTCCTTCGACATCGACGAACCCGGCTGCGACATCGCATCGTTCTGCGCATACGCGCCCGTGGCGATCGTGGCGAAAGCGGCGACGCAAGCGGCAATCAGTACTTTTTTCATGACATCTCTCCAAAACAACATGGGTTTAAGGAGCCGAATAGACGGACGACGTCGCGGGAAATGACAGCCGCTGCGAAAATTTTTTTTGAAGTTGCGCGAAAGCGCGTCATGCTGCACCGCTTTGCCGCGGCCGGCCCAGCCGGGAGGCCATGCGGCAGCGACGCGCGCTGCCATTTCGACGGGCCACCGTACCGCCCGCCATGCTGCGGCCGCACCGGGGCAGCCGATCCTCTCCCGGTTGAAACCGCCGCCAAGCCAGTGTATCGTGTGCCCTGCTAACGCGGGGGTCCTGCAATGCGCCCGGTCAAACAACCGGCATTGCGGGTGAGAAATACCCTTTGAACCTGATCTGGATAATGCCAGCGCAGGGAAGCGTACGGATTTCGCCGCCATCCTTCTGACGAAATCCGCCGCCTCACCAAGCCTCGTCTCCTGCTTAGCTCGAGCCCCACATACGTCAAGGGCTCCGGGCAAGCGCCGAAGCGCCTGTCCGGCGCTCACACAGGAGATTGCATGAACGCCAATCCGAAGTTTCTGTCCGCCGACGCTCATGTCGATGCCGCGGCCGTCGCCCCGCTGCCGAATTCCCGCAAGGTCTATGTCACCGGCTCCCAGCCCGACATCCGCGTGCCGATGCGCGAAATCACGCAGGCCGACACGCCGACCGGCTTCGGCGGCGAAAAGAATCCGCCGATCTACGTGTACGACACATCGGGCCCCTACACCGATCCGGACGCGAAGATCGACATCCGCGCGGGCCTGGCCGCGCTGCGTCAGGGCTGGATCGAGGCACGCGGCGACACCGAAGTGCTCGGCGGCCTGTCGAGCCAGTACGGCCTCGAGCGCGCGGCCGACCCGGCCACCGCCGACCTGCGCTTCCCGGGCCTGCACCGCAACCCGCGCCGCGCCCAGGCCGGCAAGAACGTCACGCAGATGCACTACGCGCGCCAGGGCATCATCACGCCGGAAATGGAATACATCGCGATCCGCGAGAACCAGCGCCGCGCCGAGTACCTCGAGAGCCTGAAGGCCAGCGGCCCGAACGGTGCGAAGCTCGCCGCGATGATGGGCCGCCAGCACCCGGGCCAGGCGTTCGGCGCAGCGGCCTTCGGCGCGAATGCGCCGGCCGAGATCACGCCGGAATTCGTGCGCTCGGAAGTGGCGTGCGGCCGCGCGATCATCCCCGCGAACATCAACCATCCGGAATCCGAGCCGATGATCATCGGCCGCAACTTCCTCGTGAAGATCAACGCGAACATCGGCAACTCGGCCGTCACGTCGTCGATCGGCGAGGAAGTCGACAAGATGACGTGGGCGATCCGCTGGGGCGGCGACACGGTGATGGACCTGTCGACCGGCAAGCACATCCATGAAACGCGCGAGTGGATCATCCGCAACAGCCCGGTGCCGATCGGCACGGTGCCGATCTACCAGGCGCTGGAAAAGGTCAACGGCAAGGCCGAGGACCTCACCTGGGAAATCTTCCGCGACACGCTGATCGAACAGGCCGAGCAAGGCGTCGACTACTTCACGATCCATGCGGGCGTGCGCCTGCAGTACGTGCCGCTCACCGCGAACCGGATGACGGGCATCGTGTCGCGCGGCGGCTCGATCATGGCGAAGTGGTGCCTCGCGCATCACAAGGAAAGCTTCCTGTACGAACACTTCGAAGAGATCTGCGAGATCATGAAGGCGTACGACGTGAGCTTCTCGCTCGGCGACGGCCTGCGCCCCGGCTCGATCTACGACGCGAACGACGAAGCGCAGCTCGGCGAACTGAAGACGCTCGGCGAACTCACGCAGATCGCGTGGAAGCACGACGTGCAGGTGATGATCGAAGGCCCCGGCCACGTGCCGATGCAGCTGATCAAGGAGAACATGGATCTCCAGCTCGACTGGTGCAAGGAAGCGCCGTTCTACACGCTCGGGCCGCTGACCACCGACATCGCACCGGGCTACGACCACATCACGTCCGGCATCGGCGCCGCGATGATCGGCTGGTTCGGCACCGCGATGCTCTGCTACGTGACGCCGAAGGAGCACCTGGGCCTGCCGAACAAGGACGACGTGAAGGAAGGCATCATCACGTACAAGCTCGCCGCGCACGCCGCCGACCTCGCGAAGGGCCACCCGGGCGCGCAGGTGCGCGACAACGCGCTGTCGAAGGCGCGCTTCGAGTTCCGCTGGGAAGACCAGTTCAACATCGGCCTCGATCCGGACAAGGCGCGCGAATTCCACGACGAAACGCTGCCGAAGGATTCGGCGAAGGTCGCGCACTTCTGCTCGATGTGCGGCCCGCACTTCTGCTCGATGAAGATCACGCAGGACGTGCGCGAGTTCGCGGCGCAGCAGGGTGTGTCGGAAACCGAAGCGCTGAAAAAGGGGATGGAAGTGAAGGCGGTCGAGTTCGTCAAGACGGGCGCCGAAATCTATCACCGTCAGTAAGCGAATGCACGGTCCGGCGCTCGCCGCCGGATCGCCTCGCCAGGCACGAAGCCCGCTTTCGAGCGGGCTTTTTTGCGCATGCGGTGTGCCTGCCGGCCCATGCGAAACAATTGATTACGAAACCGCGCGAGCCTTAACAAGTCCTTACAGCAGCAGCGCGGGACGGCGCGTAGATTGGGGACATGCGCGGCCGCCAGCCGGTCGCGCGCCTTCCGTTCACTACCACAAGGACAACGATCATGAATTCGATTCGGCGTTTTGGGGTATACGCTCTCCTCGTCGCGACAGTGGCCAGCCTGTCGGCCTGCGATTCGATGTCGCGACGCCAGCGTGATACGGCAATCGGTGCGGGCGTCGGCGGCGTTGCCGGCGCGGCGATCGGCGGCAACGCGCTGTCGACGCTGGGCGGCGCGGCGGCCGGCGGCATCATCGGTAACCAGGTCGGCAAGTAAGCAGTCCGACATCGGCCGGCCGGGCGTCGTCGCCCAGCGGCGGGCCGGGCGGTTCAACGGCGTTTCCGCGGGGCGGAAGCGCCGTTTTCGTCTGTCGCACCGCAACAGGCGCGGCCGCTCCCCCGGAAATGATCGGTTACCGTTTCTCATACCGTGTCATCGGGACTCGGCCTAAGCTTCAAGCATCTGCCGATCGCCGGCTCCGCCGGAGACACATCATGAACAGGATCCTCGTCGCCGCGGCGCTTGCCTGCACGACGCTTGCCGGCTGCTACTACCCGTACGGCTATTATCCGGGCGGCTATTACACGGCGGCGCCGGTGCCGGTACAGCCCGCGCCCGTGTACGTCGATCCGGCCCCCGCCTACTACTATCCGGCGCCGGCCTATGCGCCCGCATGGGGCGGTTATTGGGGCCCGGCGCTGTCGCTCAATTTCGGCTTCGGCGGACGCGGCGGCTGGCGTCATCACTGACCTGACCGGCCGCGCCGCATGTGGCGGCGCAGCCGCCGCCCGGCGGCAAACCGGCGGAATGGCCGTTTCTTGTCGTTTCATCCGATCGTGAAACGACGGGGCGGTAACGCGGTGTAAGATTCCTCGCATCCCGTCCCCGCCCTCGCCGATCGATGTCACCCAAGAACGCTTTCCTGCTGACCGTGCTCGCCGCCCTGTGGGGCGCGTCCTTCCTGTTCATCCGAGTCGGCGTGGTCGATTTCGGCGTCGCGCCGCTGATGGCGTTGCGGGTGGGCATCGGCGCGCTGTTTCTCGCCGGCTTCGCGCTCACGCGCTTCAAACCCGCCGATCTCGGCGCCCGGCTGCGCCGTCATGCATGGCCATTGTTCGTCGTCGGCGCACTGAACTCGGGCATTCCGTTCTGCCTGTTCGCGTTCGCCGAACTGACGCTGTCGGCCGGCGTGACGTCGGTGATCAACGCGACGACGCCGCTGTGGGGCGCGCTCGTGGCCTACCTGTGGCTGAAGGACAAGCTGTCGCTGCCGCGCGCGCTCGGCCTCGTGATCGGTTTCGCCGGCGTGCTCACGCTCGTGTGGAACCAGATCGCGAATGCGCACGGCGAAACGGGCGCCGCCGCGACCGCGCTCGCCGCCGCCGCGGCGCTCGGTGCGACGCTGCTGTACGGCATCGCGGCCAACTACACGAAGCGCAAGTTGACCGGCGTCGATCCGCTCGTCAACGCGACCGGCAGCATGATCGGCTCGACCCTCCTGCTGCTGCCGTTCGCGATCGCCACCTGGCCGGCCGCGCCGGTCAGCGCGCACGCTTGGGGCTCGGTGCTCGCGCTGGGCGTCGCCTGCACCGGCATCGCGTATTTCATCTTCTTCCACCTGATCGCGCACATCGGCCCCGCGCGGGCGATTACCGTGACGTTCGTGATTCCCGTGTTCGGCCTGCTGTGGGGCGCGCTGTTCCTCGGCGAACACGTGTCGGCCGTGATGATCGAAGGCTGCGCGATCGTGCTCGTCGGCACCGCGCTCGCGACCGGCGCGATCAAGCGGATTCCCGGGATCCGGCCGCGCAGCGGCGAAGCGACCTGACGATACATTCGGGTGCACGCGCCGCCATCGTTCCGGCCGTGATGCGTGACGACCGGGCGCGGGCTGTTGATCGCCGCGCCCGCGAATGGTGCGGCGGCGCGACGGCATTCGTCTGACGGCGACCGCCGCTCACTACTTCCCGCCTCGCCTCGCCTCGCCTCGCATGGCATGGCATGGCATGGCATGCTGCCGGATTGTCATGTGCGGCGGCGACGCTCGACGCTGCGCGGCGGTCATGCGCGGCGCGCATGCGAGCGGCGCCGGCCGCAGTTCCGTTCCCGCGTGTGTCTGGAGTTTCCCTGATACGCGAGCCGCCGCATTCCCGTTACACTCCGGACACTTACCCGCAGAAGGCGGCCTCGATGTTCCATGTCCTTTCGCGTCCGCCGGCGCGTGCGACTGCTTCAGCGTGGCGGCGCGCCGTCGTTCTGCCGCTTGGCCCCGGGCACCGTTGACATGAAGCCCGCCCGCGACCTCTCGCTCGACTCCCTGCTCGAACGCCTCACGCCGACGCCCGGCGGCTGGGTCGCCACCTATCGCACCACGACATTGCGCAGCGTGTTCCAGCCCGTGCTGTCGATCACGCACAAGCGGGTCGTCGGCTACGAAGCGCTGCTGCGCGTCGTCGATCCGAACGGCGCACTGATCTCGCCCGCCGCACTGTTCGACAAGACGCGCGCGGACGCCGACGCGCTGCTGCTCGACCGGCTCGCGCGCTGCCTGCACACGGCCAACTTCGTCGCGCAGGGCATCGGCGACGGCTGGCTGTTCCTGAACGTCAACCCGCGCGTGCTCGACTCGGGCCTCGTGCAGCGCGAATTCGTCGAGGCGCTGTGCCGGCATTTCGCGCTGCCGCCGAACCGCATCGTGCTGGAAGTCGTCGAACAGCCGTCGCGCGACGAAGCCGCGCTCGCCCGCACGATCGACATGATCCAGCATCGCGACTTCCTGATCGCGATCGACGACTTCGGCACGGGATTCTCGAATTTCGACCGCGTGTGGCGCGCGCGCCCCGACATCGTCAAGCTCGATCGCTCGCTCGTCGTCCGCTCGACCGGTTCGGCCGACGATCGCCGCATCATGCATCACCTCGTGTCGATGCTGCATCAGGCCGGTGCGATGGTGCTCGCCGAGGGCGTCGAGAGCGACGACTCGCTGCAGGCGCTGATGGAAGCCGACATCGATTTCGTGCAGGGTTTCCAGTTCGGCCAGCCCGATGCATCGATCGCCCATGCCAGCGCGGCGGCACCCGCGATGCTCGACGCCGCGTGGCAGCGCTTCATCGCGCGCCGGCACACCCCGGTCGTCGCCGAGCAGCCTGGCTTCGACGCGATCGAGCGGCTCGTGCTGTCCGGCGCGGCGGCGTTTTCCGCAAGCGGCAACCTGCAGGACGCCGCGCAGCGCGTGTTCGCGGTGCCGGCCGCGCGCCGCGTGTTCGTCACCGACGAAACCGGCGAGCAGTTCCTGCCGTCGATCGGCGCGCGCGCCGACGACGGCCAGGCGGGCTTCACCCGCCTCTCGCCGCTCTTCCCGGAAACCCACAGCAACTGGTCGCGGCGCCCGTATTTCCAGCGCGCGATCGCCGCGCCCGGACGCGTCGCGCTGATGGGCCCGCACTTCTCGCTGACGGAAGGCCGCGACTGCTATACGGCCGCCGTCGCGATCCGCGCGCAGAGCCGGCTGGTCGTGTTCTGCGTCGACTTCGTGCTCGACAGCGCCGGGACCGTGATGCGCTAGCCGGCACGACGGCGGACGACCGGCTACCGCACCCGTCGTTCGTCCGCTCATCCATTCGTCAGTCGGTCACCTTCCCTCTTCCCGACTTCACCACGCTGCGGCGCGACTTGTGCTCGAGCCGCCGCTCCTTCGACGCACGCGTCGGCCGCGTGGCGACCCGCGCACGCGGCGTGAATGCAACGCCGCTGATCAACGCATCGAGTCGCGCCAGCGCGGCTTCGCGGTTCTTTTCCTGGGTGCGATATTCCTGCGACTTGATCACGACGATGCCATCACGCGTGATGCGCTGGTCGGACAATGCAAGGAGCCGCTCCTTGATGACGGGCGGCAACGACGACGCGCGGATATCGAAGCGCAGGTGGATCGCGCTCGACACCTTGTTCACGTTCTGGCCGCCCGCGCCCTGCGCGCGCACGGCCGTCCATTCGACTTCGGCCGGATCGAGCGTATAGCGGATCATCATCGCGCAGCCTCCCTGCGGCGCCGTGCCAGCGCTTCGTCGACGCGTGCCGCGAGCCCCGAATCACGCTGCGTACGCGTCGCGACCGCCTGCGCCAGCACGCGCCGCGGCCCGATCACCTGCACACGTGTGCGGGCACGCGTGACGGCCGTATAGACGAGCTCACGCGTGAGCACGCGGCCGAACGATGCCGGCAGCACGAGCGCTGCTTCGTCGAATTCCGAGCCCTGCGACTTGTGGACCGTCAGCGCGAACGCGGTTTCGTGCGGCGGCAGCGCGGCCGGCGACACCGCGCGCGCGGTGCCGTCCGCGCGCCTGAACCACACGCGCAGCACGCCGTGCGCGTCGGGCAGCGCAATGCCGATATCGCCGTTGAACAGCCCGAGCGCATAGTCGTTGCGCGTCACCATGATCGGCCGCCCCGTGAACCAGTGCGCGCCGACCGCCAGCGGCACCCGCGCCGCGTGGCGCACGTGCGCGGCCACGAGCGCATTGACGTGCTCCGCGCCGCGCAAGCCGCTGCGGGTCGCGCACAGGATCCGGAACCGGTTGAGCGCGTCGAACAGCGGCAGCGGATCGGGCACCGGCGCGGCCAGCGTGTCGCGCAACGCGTCGAGGTAAGCGCCGAAGCGCCGCGCGAGCCGCTCGACCGTCGACGACGCGAGCGACTCGCCCGCATCGTCGTGGAATGATGCGGCAGCCGAGTCGTCGGCGGGCAGCGCGTCGAGCGCGGCCTGCACGTCGCCGCTGCGGATCGCGAGCGACAGCCGCCCGATCGGTGAATCGAGACCGAAGCGGTAATTGCGTTCGAGCCAGACCACGCAGTCGGCGAGCGGTGCGGGTGCGGCCGACGCGGTGGCGGTTTCGTCCGGCAATATCGAAGTGATCGACGCAAGCGCCGCGTCGCCCGCGTCGAACGGCGGCAGCTCGACGGTGTCGAGCCACGCAAGTTCGTCGACCTCGATCCACGCGGGGGCTTCGCCTGCTGCGCCAGCCTCACCAGGCTCACCAGCCTCACCAGGCTCACCGGTTTCGGTCAGCGCCGGACCCGCGGCCGGCGGCGGCGCGACGGTGGTCGTCGAAACTGCGTCATCCTGCGGTTCGTCGTCGAAAAGCGATGCCTGTCGCACGTCGACTTTCCGTCGCGACGCTGGTTTGCGCGCAGCGGCCGCGGCAGGCGCCGGCGCCCGGGCCGCGGCGGAAACCGGATCTGCAGCCGGAATCGCCGCGGTCGCGGCGTCGTCCCGCACCGGCAGCGCCGCGACGAATGCCGCCTCGTCGATGCCGAGCGCCTGCGCGATGCGCGTGCGCGCCGCGGCGGTAAACGCCGGCCGCGCGCTCAACTCTGCAAACACGGCGCCCGCCTCGACCGCGGCCAGTTGGTCCTTGTCGCCGAGCAGCACGAGCCGCGCACCCGGCGCGAGCGCATCGAGCAGATGCGCGGCGAGCGCGACGTCGATCATCGACGCCTCGTCGACGACGATCAGATCGTACGGCAGCGGATTGTCGCGATGATGCCGGAACCCGGCCGCCCCGCCGCCGCCCAGCAGCCGGTGCAGCGTGTATGACGTATCCGGCAGGCGCGCCGCGAGTTCGGGCGGCAGGTCGCCGGCCCGTGCATGCAGCGCTTCCTGCATCCGCTGCGCGGCCTTGCCGGTCGGCGCGGCCAGCGCGACGCGCAGCCCCGGATGCGCGTCGAGCAGACAGGCCAGCACGCCGACGACGGTCGTCGTCTTGCCCGTGCCCGGGCCGCCGCTGACGATCGTCACGCGGCCCGTCAGCGCGACGATCGCCGCGACGCGCTGCCAGTCGACTTCGCCGGTTGCCGGCCCGAAGTAACGCGCGAGGCTGTCGCGCAACCGGTCGGGTGCGAGACCGTCGTCCGGTGCGGCCACACCGGCCTGCGCGACGAGCGCATCGGCAAGCCGCCGCTCATAGTCGAAATAGCGCGACAGGTACAGGTGATCGTGGCGGTCGACGATCAGCGGCCGCTCGTCGCCGCGTGCGAGCGTGCCGAACGCGACCACGCCGCTCGCGGCAAGCGCCGCGCGGACTTCGTCGAGCGGGGCTTCGTAGCGCTGCGCGAGCGCGCCGAGCGCGACGCACACGTGGCCGCCCGCGGTCGCACGACTCGTCGCGAACGCGGCGCGCGCCGCCCAGCGCGCGGCCGCGGCCGGCGCACCGGCGCGACGAGCCAGATCGCCGATGCGGCGCGCAAACCCTTCCGCGAGCGCGATGCCGAAATCGGCCGGTTCGGGCAGCCGCGCGACGAGGCCGCCAGTAAATTCGAGCGTGTCGTCCTGCGCGTTCACGTTCATGCGCGACCCCCTTCCATCATCCGGTCGAGCGCGTCGACGAGCGCGCGCTCGGGCCGCCGCGCATGCACGCCGGCCGGTTCGCCGCCGCTGCGCCAGTCGGGCCGTACACCGCGCACGAACAGGTACAGGTAGCCCGCGATATGCGTGTCGTAGTCATAGTCGGGCAGCCGGCCGCGTAGGTAGCGGTGCAGTGCGACCGTATAGAGCAGCGCCTGCAGGTGATACGCGTGATCGGCCATCGCGACGTCGAGCGCGCGCGGGCCATAGGCGTCCGGCGTCGTGCCGAGATGGTTCGACTTCCAGTCGACGATCCAGAAGCGGCCGTCGTGTTCGACGATCATGTCGATGAAACCCTTGATGAAACCGGCGAGCATGCCCGCCTCCAGTGCAACGTCCGGGTAGCCGTGCGCGACCAGCAGCCGGCGCAGCGCCATCAGGTCGAGCGCGGGCGCCGGGAACAGGAAACCCATTTCGTCGAGCCGCTTCGCGGGATCGAGATCGGCGAGCCGCATGCCCGGCACCAGCTCGGTGTGCACGACATCGTCGACCAGCTGCACCATCATCGCCGGCAGGCGCGCGGCCAGCTCGGGCACGGCCTCGACCGGCCGGTCGTGCAGCGCGCCGAGCGCGGCCCTGGGCCACGACTCGGGCTCGGTGAAGCGGCTGAGTTCGAACAGGCGGTGCAGGCACTCGCCGGCCGCCGCGCCGCGCGGGAACACGAGGATATCGTCGTCCGGCGGCTCGGGCGCAACCGGATCGGCCAAGAGCCATTCGCCATCCGGCGCCACCGCGGCCAGTGCGTCGTGATCGGGCCGCAGCTCGTCATCGGGCACGGCCGCGACGCCCGCCTCCTCGCGCGCCATCGACGCGGTCAGCGAACTGAAGCTGGCCATCCGCCACGCATCGCGCAGCACGCGCGTCGCATGGCGCGCCGCGAGCGTCTGCGATGCGTCGTGCCCCGCCGCGAGGCGCTCGGGTCGCACGGGCGCCGGTAGCGGCGCGACGCTCACGGGGCCACCCGCGAGCGCCTGCCACGCCGCATCGAGCGCGGCCTCGTCGGGCGGCTCGTCGAGCCACGCATCGAATGACTGGCCGGCACCCGCGACGAGCCAGTTGAGCACGCTGCGCCGCGATTCACGCGTCGAGCGCGACGACAGGTACGGCCCGGCGACGACGTAGCAGCGATAGACCGCGCGCGTGAGCGCCACGTAGACGAGCCGCGCGCGTTCCGCCGCCTGCTCGCGCAGCGCCTGCCGCGCCGCATGCTCGGCTGCCTCGTCGTCGCAGCCGTAATGCAGCACCGCGTCGCCCGCCTCGTCGTGATACTCGCGCGCATCGGGCAATGCGGACGCGGGCGGCTCGCGCAACCCGCCGTCGTTCAGGAACGGACAGAACACGATCGCGTATTCGAGGCCTTTCGACTTGTGCACGGTGACGATCTGCACGAGGTTGCGATCGGATTCGAGCCGCAGTTGCGCTTCCTCGCCGCCGCCGTCGAGCCGTTGCGCGGCGAGCCAGCGCAGCGTCGGCGCGATGCCCGGCTGCGCGGACGCGCGTGCCTGCGTCAATTCGGCCAGATGGTTGATGTCGGTCACGCGGCGCTCGCCGTCCGTGCCGGCCATCAGGCGCTCGGCAATCCGCAGCTCCCGCGTGAACGTGCGCCACATCACCGCGAAGCCGCGTTCGCGCCACAACAGCCGATACCGCGAGAAGCGCTCGACCCAGCTCATCGCGTCGGCGCTGTCCGCCGCAGAGGCTTCCTGTTGCGCGTCGCCGTCGCCCTGCTCCATCCGCCACAGCGCACCGGCATCGAGGCCGAACCAGTCGGATGCGAGCGCCGCGCGCAAGCGCCGCAGGTCGCCCGGTGCATCGATCGCCGCCAGCACGCGCTCGAGCTGCTCGGCGTCGCCGGTCGAGAACACCGAAGCCTGCGCCAGTTCGACGCTGCCGATGCCCCACGTGGCCAGCACGCGCTTCACGAGACTGCCCTGCCGGTGCGTCTGCACGAGTACCGCGATGTCGCCCGGCGACAGCGGTGTCTCGCCGAGCCGCACGCGCCCTTCGCGCGCGCCGCGCATCAGCCGTGCGATCTCGGCGGCGCAGGCCTGCGCGGCCTGTGCCTGTGCATCACGCTTGAGCAACGTGCCTTCGCCGCCCGGCAACGCCCACACCCGGAAGTCGCCTGCCGGGCCCGGATCGGTTGCGTCGACGAACGGCGCGCGCACGCGCGTGCCGGCGCGCACCGCGTAGTAGTCGAGCCCGTCGAGCACGAACGCGCGCGGATTCGACATGAAAAAGCGGTTGCATGCATCGACGATCGCGGGCGTCGACCGCTGGTTGACCGCGAGCGTGTAGCACGCGCTCGCCCGTGCGCGCGCGGCGAGATAGGTATGCAGATCGGCCGCGCGGAAGCTGTAGATCGCCTGCTTCGGATCGCCGACCAGGAACAGCGGGCCGCCCGGCGCGAAGATCCGGTCGAAGATCGCGAACTGCAGCGGGTCGGTATCCTGGAACTCGTCGATCAGCGCGGCCGGATAGCGCGCGCGCAGTGTCTCGGCGAGCCACGGATGCGCATGCAGCGCGTGGTACAGGTTCGCGAGCAGATCGTCGAACGAGACGACGCGCCGCGTGCGCTTGCGCTCGGCCAGCTCGCCCGGCGCCATGTCGAGCCATTCGGCGATCAGCGCGAGCCAGCGCGCGCGCTGCGCGGCCTCGGCCGCCGCCACGGCCGCTTCGAGCGCGTCGGCCACGTCGAAGAACGCGTGTTCGGGCGTCGCGCCGCCTTTTTTCGTCGCCTTCACGAGCGCGGTGCGCGTGAGCTTCAGCGCGGCCTTCGGCAGCGCAGCCGTCGCGTCGCCCTGCGCGAAATGCGCGGTCCATGCGGCCAGCGCATCGGCCACGGCCTCGGGTTTGTGCGAGCGCTGGTTGAGCGCGGGTTGCGCGGTGCGCAGTAACGTATCGATTGCTTCGCGTTCAGCCGCCCACATCCGCTCGGCCTCGGCGAAGCATTCGGCGGCCGCCGCCTCGGCCGATTCGTCCGGCTCGGTCACGCCGTCCCACCGCAGCGCGGCAAGCGGCTTCTTCAGCCGGCGCGCGAGCTGCGCATCGAGCGCGGCCGGGCCGGCGCCCGATTCGACGAGCCAGATCGCGAAGCCCGGCCAGCGCGCGGCTGCCGGCTCGACGCGCGTGCGCCAGAAGTCCGCTGCGAGCTCGAAGCGCAGCGACGCATCGTCGGCCTCCATGTCGAACGCGAACGGCATCGCCGCCGCGAACGGCGCTTCCTGCAGCGCACGCTGGCAGAACGCATGGATCGTATGGATCGCGGCCTGGTCGAACGCGCGCAGCGCACGCCGGATCCGCTTCGCGGCCGTTTCGGGATCGAGCGCGCCGTCTTCGCCGAGCGTGGTTTCCAGCAGACGCTCGATGAACGGATCGCCGCCGTCGTCACCCGTGTCGAGCGCGTGCGCGAGCTGCGCGAGGCGACCGCGAATCCGTTCGTGCAGCTCGGCGGTCGCCGCTTTCGTGAAGGTCACGACGAGGATTTCATCCGCACCGAGATCCTTCTCCAGCAGCAGGCGCACATACAGTGCGCAGATGTTCCAGGTCTTGCCGGTGCCGGCCGACGCCTCGATCTGGTTGACACCGTCGAGCGGGCACGCGAAAACGTCGAGTTCGAGCGCCTGCTGCGGCTGCGACACGGCGCTCATGCGACCTCCTTCAGATGTGCGACGAGCGGATCGAACACGAGCCGCGCGAGCGTGCCGAACGGCTCGTCGAGCGATGCATGTGCGCCGCGCCACGCGATCGCGATGGCAGGATCGTCGGCTTCGCTCACGACCCGTTCGTTGATCCAGACGCTCGCGGCCTTCGCCTCGCCGTCGGACACCCTCGCCCACGCGCTGCGCGGGAAAAACCGCAGCGGCATGCGCCGCCCCGCGCGAAACAGCGCGGCCAGCGGCGCGAGCTGCTCGAGCGGCGCCGCGACGGGTGTCAGCTCGAATGCACCGCCGCTGCCGAACCACAGCGTGCGGCGCGGGCCACCGGGCTCCACAGCGCAGTAGACGAGATGCGCGAGCCACGCGGACAGGTAGTCGCGCGCACTCGGCCGTGCATAGCGATAGATGATCTGCCCGGCCGGCGTGAGCCGGTTCAGCGTGCCGTGCAGGTCGAGCGGCGCGCTCACCGCGTCGCCCGACAGCTGCGCGTCGTCGGCGCCGAACAGCGCCTGTTCGGTGTCCGGCCAGGCCGGCACGACGGTGAGCGTGAACGGCCGCCGCTCCATCCCGTCGGCCAGCGCGCGGCGCACGTTCGACGCAAGTTGCGTCATCGAGCCGAGCGCCTGGTCGCGCCACACGGCGCCGGTCGCGCCGCCCGGCAGTTCGGGGCTCGCGTCCGCAATGCGCAGCGCGTGATCGTGCACGCCGCCCTCGTCCGACTCGATCAGCAACGGCAGCACGCGCTCGGCGAGTGCATCGCTGCCGGCGAAGTCGAGCGCGAACGGCTCGGTGTCGAGCAGTTCGGCCTGCGCGTCGGCGAGCACGATGCCGAGCCGCGCGCGCAGCAGCGCACGCGCGGGATGGCGCCAGAAGCGTTCGAATTCGCTGAATGCGACAGGCTCGACCGGTTCGGCCGGCAGCGGCTGCGCGAAGAACGGTAGCTCGCGCGGCCCGTCGCGCGACGCCTCGGCGGCCAGCAGCGACGCGAGCGTCGCACGCTCGGCGTCGAAGGAAACGAGTTCGCTGCCGGGCTGGAAATAGGCGGCCGCGAACGGTTGCAGCGGATGCTCGACGACGAATGCACGCCGCGCGGCATCGACCGCGTCCGGCGCCGCGTCGGGCCCGGCCGTGACGAGCGCGAGATGGTCGAGCAGTTCGTCGACGAGTGCCGCGGGCGGCAACGGCGCGTTGTCGCGAATGCTGCGGCCCGTGTAGGCAATCATCAGCCGGTCGCGCGCGGCAAGCAGCAGGTCGAGAAACAGGTTGCGCTCGTCGTCGCGGCGCTGGCGGTCGCCCAGCTTCGGCAACACGGCCATCAGGTCGAATTCGTCGGCGCGCGCGAGGCTCGGCAGCACGCCATCGTCCATCCCGAGCAGGCAGACGACGCGATACGGCAGGCCGCGCAGGCTCGTCAGCGACGAGAACGTGACGCCGCCCCACGGCACGCCGCCGCGCGCCGGATCGTCGAGCGCGGCGGCCAGCCCCGCCCGGACGACGGCCGCCGGCAACGCTTCGTCGGGCGCGCCCTCCGTCATCGCGGCCAGCATCGCGTCGAGCGCGTCGCGCACGCCCGCGAGCGCGTCCGCATACGCGGCGCCCGAATCGAAGAACCGCGCGAGCGTATCGGCGAACAGCTCGCTCCAGCCTTGCGGCGTATGCGATTCGGCCAGCCGCCGCGAGAAGCCGTCGAGATCGTCGGTGAAGCGTGCGAGCCGGCCAAGCAGTTCGGCCTCGCTGCCGGTGGCCGCCTCGATCGGCAGCCACGCGCCGACCGGCGCCGCGCCTTCCGGCATCGCATAACCGAGAAAGAGCCGCGCGAGCGCATCGGAGAACGTATGGCGCGGCGACGGCACGGCTGCATCGTCGCTCGCGAGCGGCGACAGCCCGCGCCGCGCGCCGGCGGCCGCGAGCCAGGTCTGCACCGTCTCCAGCGCCGCCGCATCGATGCCGTAGCGCGCCGCGACCGCGTCGACGCGCAGCCATTCGACCAGCTCGGGCGCGCCGACCTGCCGCTCCGGCAACGCGAGCCAGTCGAGCAACACGCGCGCGACCGGGTTCGCCTGCGACGGCGGCAGGCCGGTGATCCGGTAAGGCACACGGGAGCCGCCGGCGCCGGCCGTGCCGAACACGGCGTCGATCAGCGGCCCGGCCGCGGCGAGATCGGCCACCGCGACGAGCACGTCGGACGGCTGCAGGCTCGCGTCGGCGTCGAACCACGCGAGCAGCCGGTCGTGCAGCACCTCGAGCTGGCGCGCGAGACTGTGGCACACGTGCACCTCGATCCCGCGCTCGGCCGGCGTGTCGCCGATTTCGGCCTCCGGCTGCAGTTCGAGGATCGCGTTCTGCACGCGCGCGAGCCACGTCGGCGCGGGATTCTCGACGAAACGCGACGCGTCGCCCGACGCGGCGCTTTCAGTCAGTTCGTGCAGCATGTGCAGCTGCGCCTGGGTCTGCCTGCCCCATTCGGCGAGCAGCGGATGGCCGACTTCCTGGTAATCGAGCCGCCCGGCCGCATCGAGCGCCTCGGCATGCGCGGCGGTCACGATGTCGAACCAGAATTCGCGGCACGGGTTCAGCGCATAGACGCGCACGTCGATCCAGCGCGACAGCTCGCGCAGCAACGCGACGTGCAGCGGCGGCATCGTCGGCAGCGCGAACACGCTGACCGATTCCGGCCAGTCCGCGCGCGCGATGGCTTGCGGATCGAGATGGCGCGCCTCGACGAGGAAACGGTGCGCCGGCGGCGTGCCGCTGTCGCTCAGCTCGGCGAGCAGCGCGCGCCACAGCGCGGCCTGCCAGCGTTCGTCGTCACGCGCGGCGTCGCTGATCCCGCGCGGCGCGCCGTCGCCCGCGAGCACGGACTCGCCGGCCTGCCATGCGGCCAGCCATTCGGGGCGATAGGTCAGGTAATGATCGAGCACGGCCGCGACGCGGTGTGCCAGCTCGTAGCGCATCGCATCGTCGGACGCGGACAGATACGCGGCCAGCCGCGGCGACGCAAGCCACGGCGCGCCGTCGGCCGCCTGCGCGAACAGCCGGTAGCAGCGCCACACGAGGCGATCGGGTGCGAACGGCGAACGCGCGGGCACCGTCAGCACGCGGCCAATCTGCGCCCACAGCCATTGCGCGAGATACGTGAACTCGACGTTCGCGCACACGCCGTTGCGCGCGGCGATGTCGAGCTCGAGACGGCGGCGCAGCGCCGCGCTCGGCACGATGACCTGTTGCGGCGCCCACGGGCCATTGCGGGCCGGGAACGCGGCCAGATCCTCGAGCAGCGCATCGGCCAGCGTTTCGTGACGGTTCGAATAGAAGAGATGGAGCATGAAGCAGGCGTCGGAACCTCGCGCCGGCCGGGCCGGGCGAACAGGATCACCAAGGATAGCAAATGGGCCGCCGTCGCGAACCTCGTCCGGAAGGCCAGGTTTTACGGATCGCGAAATACGATAGACTCGTCGCCAGTCAAGATGCCGCCCCCGGGCGTCTTCGTCTGCTATTCAGCCCATCGATGCGCTATTCGGTCGAAATCAGAAAGTTTTTCTACAGCCAGTACTTTTTCGGCGGCCTGCGGATCGCGGTCGGCGTTTCGCTGCCGGCCGTGCTGTGCCTGATCGTGTTTCACAACCGGGAGCTCGGCTTCACGATCTCGACGGGCGCGCTCGGCGCCTGCGTCGTCGACATGCCCGGCCCGCTCAAGTACAAGCACAACGAAATGCTCGCTTGCAGCGTGATCGGTTTTCTGGCCGCGCTCGCCACCGGCCTCGCGACACCGAACATCTTCGTGCTGTGGCTCACCATCGTGCCGCTCACCTTCGTGCTGTCGCTGATCGTCGTCTACGGCAACCGCTGGCCGCAGATCAGCTTCGCGACGCTGTTCATGATGGTGATGACGCTCGAGGAGAAGTTCACGCCGCTGCAGGCGTTCATCAACGCCGGCTGGATTCTCGCGGGCGGGCTCTGGTACACGTACTGGGCCACGCTCGTGTCGCAATGGCAGGCGCGCCGGATCGAGCAGCAGGCGCTTGCCGAGAGCCTGTTCGCGTGCGCCGACTACCTGCTCGCACGCGCGCAGTTCTACGATCTCGATGCCGATCTCGACGAGTGCTACCGCAATCTCGTCGCCAAGCAGATCACGGCGGTCGAAACGCAGGAAACCGCGCGCGACATCGTGCTGCGCAACCTGCCGAAGCTGCGGCGCGGCAAGCTTGACCCCGGCCGCACGACGATGTACAACCTGTTCATCAACAGCGTCGACCTGCACGAGCTGTTCGTCGGCGCCCACACCGATTACCCGCTGGTGCGCAATACGTTCGGCGGCTCCGACCTGATCATTTTCTACCGCGACCTGATCCGCAAGGCAGCCGCCGATCTCGAGGAAATCGGCCTCGCGGTGCTCGAGAACCGCGCACCGCATTCGCGGATCAGCGTGAAGGCCGAGCTGCGCGCGATCGAGTACGAGATCGAGCTGATGCGCAAGAAGAACTTCCCGGCCACCAATGCGGAAGCGTATGCGGCCGTGCTGGCCACGTTCCGGCGCATCTGGAGCGCGACGCGCCTGATCGACCGGATGCGCCGCAACCTGTCGGGCCACGCCGATCCGCAGCAAACCGAACTGAAGATCGACAAGGCGCTCACGCGCTTCCTGCAGCGCCGCCGGATGTCGCCGCTCCTGATCTTCTCGAACCTGAACATGCGCTCGCCAAGCTTCCGCCACGCGCTGCGCGTGACGATCGCGGTGGCGGTCGGGTTCTGGCTCGGCCGGCTGCTGCCGCTCACGAACGCGTACTGGATCGTGATGACGACCATCATCATCCTGAAGCCCGGCTACTCGCTCACCAAGCAGCGCAACGCGGCGCGTATCGTCGGTACGCTGATCGGCTGCGCGGCGAGCGTCGCGCTGATCTACACGGTCAAGGATACGCACCTGCTGATCGCGATCATGTTCGGGTCGATGGTGATGAGCTACAGCCTGCTGCTGTTCAACTATGCGGCGAGCGTCGTGTTCACGTCGTCGTACGTGCTGCTGATGTTCCACCTGCTCGCGCCGGGCAGCATGCGGATCATCGGCGAGCGCGCGATCGACACGGTGGTCGGCTGCATGATCGCGATCGCCGCGAGCCGGCTGTTCCCGTACTGGGAATACCGGCTGATGGGCAAGCAGGTCGCCGACATGCTCACCGCCACCCGCAAGTATTTCGAAGCCGTGTGGCGCGCCGGGCGCGGCATGTCGCCGCCGCCGGTGCCGGCCGCCGACGGCGCGGCCGTCGTGCCGGTCGTCGCCGCGGCCATCGAGACGCCAACCACGGCCCTCGACGACGACTACCGCTACCGCCTCGCGCGCAAGGACGTGCACATCGCGTTCGCGAATCTCGGGCAGGCGTTCCAGCGGATGATGATCGAGCCGAAGGCGCACCAGCGCTTCGTGCCCGAACTGAACGACCTGCTCGTGCAGACGCACGTGCTCGGCGCGCAGATCACGGCCGCCGCGCCGCTGATCCGCGCAGCCTGCGCGGCCGACGGCAGCATCCTCCACGACGACGCGCTGCATCGCGGCCTCGCTGCCGTGCTCGACAATCTCGAGAAAGCCGAGGCGGGCGAGCCGCCGCCCGCCGACCAGCTCGACGCGTCGAAGCAGATCACGCGCGACCTCGACGCGATGGTCGTGTCCGCGGAGCAATCCGATGCGGTGGGGGCCGAGCTCACGCACGACCTGAAGGTGCTCGCGCACCAGTGCAAGCAGATGCTCGCGTCCTCGCTGCTGATCCGCAAGGATGCGAGCGTGATCCGCCTGCCCGCCTGACCCAGGCTTGACCCCGCCGGTGGCCGGCCCGCGCATGCCGCGGCTCGGCCCCGGCGCTCTCCGATTCAGCGATCCCCGAAGCATGACCCGCCCGTTCCACGCGGCCTGCGCGCTCGAAGCGCGACCGCCCAGCCCCCCATTGCGCCCGTCGCGCCAGTCAGGGAATACCCGATTCCGGTCACCCGGCCCGGCTTGTTATCATTCGTTCACATTTAAGTTGTCTATACAACTTGAGCCAATCGGACCGGCCCCGCTCGCCCGGTCCGTCGCATAACGATATCGGAGACACGATGAAAAACTTGCAGCGCCACCTGAGCGCGCGGCACATCCGCTTTCTCGCGCTGGGTTCGGCGATCGGCACAGGCCTGTTCTACGGTTCGGCGTCCGCGATCCAGCTCGCGGGCCCGGCCGTGATCCTGGCGTACATCCTGGGCGGCGCGGCCGTCTACATGGTGATGCGCGCGCTCGGCGAGATGGCCGTGCGCGAACCCGTCGCCGGCTCGTTCGGCCACTACGCGACCGAGAACCTCGGCCCGTTCGCCGGTTTCGTCACCGGCTGGACCTACACGCTCGAAATGGTGATCGTCGCGATCGCCGACATCACCGCGTTCGGCATCTACATGGGCTTCTGGTTTCCGGATGTCCCGCAATGGATCTGGGTGCTCGGCGTGGTCGCGATCATCTGCGGGCTGAACCTGTGCCACGTGAAGGTGTTCGGCGAGCTCGAGTTCTGGCTGTCGATCATCAAGGTCGGCGCGATCGTCGCGATGATCGGCGGCGGCGTCGCGATCCTGCTGACCGGCATGCACTTCGGCCATTCGGCCGACGTGCCGACGTTCGCGAACCTGTGGAACCATGGCGGCTTCCTGCCGAACGGCGTCGGCGGGCTGATCGCGTCGCTGTCGGTCGTGATCTTCGCGTACGGCGGGATCGAGGTGATCGGCATGAGCGCCGGCGAGGCGAAGGATCCGGAGCGCGTGATTCCGCGCGCGATCAACGCGGTGCCCGCGCGCATCCTGCTGTTCTACGTGCTGACGATGGTCGTGCTGATGTCGATCAGCCCGTGGACGGGTGTCGGCAACGACGGCAGCCCGTTCGTGCAGATCTTCTCGGCGCTCGGCGTGAAGTCGGCCGCAACCATCCTCAACCTGGTGGTGATCAGCGCGGCGATCTCCGCGATCAACAGCGACATCTTCGGCGCGGGCCGGATGATGTTCGGGATGGCGCGCCAGGGCCAGGCGCCGGCCGTGCTGATGACCACGTCGCGGCACGGTGTGCCGTGGGTCACGGTGCTCGTGATGGCGGTCGCGCTGCTCGTCGGCGTGCTGCTCAACTACCTGATGCCGAAGGATGTGTTCTTGATGGTCGCCGCGATCGCGACGTTCGCCACCGTGTGGGTGTGGCTGATGATCCTGCTGTCGCAGGTCGCGATGCGCCGCCGGCTGTCGAGCGCCGAAGTCGCGGCGCTGAAGTTCAAGGTGCCGTTGTGGCCGGTCGCGCCGGCACTGACGATCGCGTTCATGGGCT
This sequence comes from Burkholderia sp. AU6039, assembly GCF_002223365.1. Lineage (NCBI taxonomy): Bacteria > Pseudomonadati > Pseudomonadota > Betaproteobacteria > Burkholderiales > Burkholderiaceae > Burkholderia > Burkholderia sp. AU6039. The sequence goes on along the minus strand of NZ_NKFK01000003.1, from coordinate 744,955 downwards.
TCGTGATCGTGATGCTCGGCTGGTTCGAGGACACGCGCGTCGCGCTGTATGTCGGCGCGGCCTGGCTCGCGCTGCTCGCGGCCGTGTTCTACGCACGGATCCGCCCGAAGTTCGCCCCTGCGTCACGTTGACGCACGACTGATCTGCCTACGCGGCGCGCCGGTTCCGGCGCACGCTTCTCTCCCGGCTCCGCGCAGCGTCCAGCGCGTCAAGAGCCGGGGACTCATCCCCCCCGCATGCACCCTATGTGCGCGGCCCGCCGGGCCGCGCATCGGCACGTCAGTGCGACGCCGCGCTCGCGGCCTCGGCCGGATGGGCCTCGTCGTACGCGTGCTTCTGCGAAATCGCGTTGTACAGGATCGTCCCGATCACGAGCAGCACGGCCACGACGATCAGGATGCTCACGTTGCGGACAGGGTTCTTCTTGCGCTGATCGTTCATGGTCGGGGCGATTCCGTCAAATTCATCGAAGCGGGCATTCTACGCGCTTGCGCGCCCGCTGCGACGCGCCGTTTCCGATCCCCTTCCCCGTCCTCCGGCCGCCCACCGCAAGCTTTCATTTGATAACCATTCCCATTTCGATCTAGAATCTCAAGTCTTTCATTTTGTAATGTTTCGGGTCGCTCGGGCGGCAGGCGCGCCCCGGAACGCTCCCATCTCCACCTGCCCCTTCCGGAGTCTTCATGTCGAATCCGCGCACCCGCCTGCTGCCGCTTGCCGGCGCCCTCGCCCTTGCCGCCGCCGCATTCGCGCCGCTGGCCCACGCGGCCGAGGAAGTGAGCCTGTACACCACCCGCGAACCGAAGCTGATCCAGCCGCTCATCGACGCGTTCACGAAGCAGAGCGGCGTCAAGGTCAACACGGTGTTCGTGAAGGACGGCCTGCTCGAGCGCGTGAAGGCGGAAGGCGCGCAGTCGCCGGCCGACGTGCTGATGACGGTCGACGTCGGCAACCTGCTCGACCTCGTCGACGGCGGGCTCACGCAGCCGGTGCGCTCGAAGGCGCTCGACGACGCGATTCCCGCGAACCTGCGCGGCGCGAACGGCGACTGGTACGCGCTGTCGCTGCGCGACCGCGTGCTGTACGTCGAGAAGGACCTGAAGGTCGATGCATTCCGCTACGAGGATCTCGCCGATCCGAAATGGAAGGGCAAGGTCTGCATCCGCTCGGGCCAGCACCCGTACAACACGGCGCTCGTCGCGGCGATGATCGCGCACGACGGCGAAGCGGCGACCGAAAAGTGGTTGCGCGGCGTGAAGGCGAACCTCGCGCGCAAGGCGACGGGCGGCGACCGCGACGTCGCGCGCGACATCCTCGGCGGCATCTGCGACGTCGGCCTCGCGAACGCTTACTACGTCGGTCACATGAAGAATGCGGAGCCCGGCAGCGACGCGCGCAAGTGGGGCGACGCGATCAAGGTCGTGCGGCCGACGTTCGCGAACGCGAAGAGCGGCGGCACGCACGTGAACATCAGCGGCGCGACGGTCGCGAAGCACGCGCCGCACAAGGCCAACGCGGTGAAACTGCTCGAGTACCTCGTGTCGCCGGAAGCGCAGGCGCTGTATGCGCAGGCGAACTACGAATACCCGGTGCGCGCGAACGTGAAGCTCGACCCGGTGATCGCCAGCTTCGGCACGCTGAAGATCGACCCGCTGCCGTTGGCGGACATCGCGAAGCATCGCAAGCAGGCGAGCCAGTTGGTCGACAAGGTCGGTTTTGACAACTGACGCAACCACCGGCGGCACGCGCCGGCCGAGCGTGCTGCCGCGCGCGGGCAGCCTGTGGCTGCTCGCGGCGCTGGCGATCGCCGCGGCGGTCGCGGCGCCGCTCGCGGTGCTCGTGGCCGCCGCGTTCGACGCCGATCTCGCGCACTGGCGCCATCTCGCCGAATTCGTGCTGCCGCAGGCACTCGTCAATACGCTGCTGCTGCTCGCGGGCGTCGGCGCGATCGTGTCGATCGTCGGCACCGGCTGCGCGTGGCTCGTCACCGCATACGACTTTCCCGGCCGCCGGATGCTGACGTGGGCGCTGCTGCTGCCGCTCGCGGTTCCCACCTACATCGTCGCGTTTGCGTATCTCGACCTGCTGCACCCGATCGGCCCGGTGCAGGGTGCGATCCGCTGGCTGCTCGGCTTCGACAGCCCGCGCCAGTTCCGCCTGCCCGACCTGCGCTCGCTGCCCGGCGCGATCTTCGTGCTCGGCTTCGTGCTGTATCCGTATGTTTACCTGAGCACGCGCGCGATGTTCGTCACGCAGTCCGCGAGCCTGCTCGAAGCCGCGCGCACGCTCGGCGCGGGACGCATCGCGACGTTCTGGCGCGTCGTCGTGCCGCTCGCGCGGCCCGCGATCGCGGTGGGCGTGAGCCTCGCGCTGCTCGAAACGCTGAACGATATCGGCGCGTCGGAATTCCTCGGTGTGCAAACGCTGACCGTGTCCGTCTACACGACGTGGATCACGCGCTCCGACCTCGCCGGCGCCGCGCAGATCGCACTCGCGATGCTCGCGATCGTCGTCGGCATGATCGTGCTCGAACGCTACGGGCGCCGCCGCCAGCGCTATGCGCATGGCCGGCGCATGCGGCCGATCGCGCCGCGCCGCCTGACGGGCACGGCCGCGCTGGGCGCCGCCGTGCTCGGCTGGCTGCCCGTGCTGCTCGGCTTCGGCGCACCGGCCGCGTACCTCGCGGTCGAGACGGCCAAGCGGCTGCATCTGGTCGGCGGCGTATCCGAGCAACTGATGACGGGGCTCGCGAACACGCTGACGATCGCCACCGCCGCCACCGTCGCGACGCTCTTGTGCGGGCTTGTCGTCGCATGGGCCGCGCGCGCGCAACGCGACAGCGCCCGCGCGGGCCCGGCCCGCTTTGGTGCGAGAATCGCCAGCCTCGGCTATGCGGTGCCCGGCACCGTGCTCGCGATCGGCCTGCTGATCCCGTTCGCGGCGGCCGACCGGCTGTTCGGCGCGGCGCTGGGCCGCGACGGGCTGCTGCTGATGGGCTCGTCGGCCGCGCTCGTGATCGCCTATACCGTGCGCTTTCTCGCGATCCCGGCCGGCAGCATCGAGGCCGGCCTCGCGCGCATTCCGCCGTCGCTCGAACAGGCGGCGCGCTCGCTCGGCGAGACGGCCGGCGGCACGCTGCGCCGCGTGCACCTGCCGCTGCTGCGGCCCGCGCTCACGACGAGCGCGCTGCTGGTGTTCGTCGACGCGATGAAGGAATTGCCGGCGACGCTGCTGCTGCGTCCGCTGAACTTCGACACGCTCGCGACCTGGCTGTATGCGGAAGCCGCGCGCGGCACCTACGAGGAAGGCGCGGTCGCCGCGCTCGCGATCGTGCTGGCCGGGCTCGTGCCCGTGATCCTGCTCGCCCGCACCCGCCACAAGATCGGAGCCTGACACCGTGAACCTGCTCGAACTCGATGACCTCTGCCTCGCCTACGACACGCCGCACGGCCGCCGCACCGTAGTCGACGGGCTGAGCCTCGCGCTGCCGCGCGGCGACATCGGCTGCCTGCTCGGCGCGTCCGGCTGCGGCAAGACCACCGTGCTGCGCGCGATCGCCGGCTTCGAGCCGGTGCGCATGGGGCGCATCATGCTGGACGGCGTGCCCGTCGCGGCGCCATCGCTCGACGTGCCGCCCGAGCGGCGGCGCATCGGCATGATGTTCCAGGATTACGCGCTGTTCCCGCACCTGAGCGCGGCGGACAACGTCGCGTTCGGCCTGCGGCGCATGCCGAAGGCCGAACGGCGCGTGCGTGTCGCGGAAATGCTGGAACTCGTCGGCCTTGCCGATTCCGGCGGCGCGTATCCGCACGAGCTGTCGGGCGGCCAGCAGCAGCGCGTCGCACTCGCGCGTGCGCTCGCACCGTCGCCGGAGCTACTGCTGCTCGACGAGCCGTTCTCGAATCTCGATGTCGATACGCGCGAGCGGCTTGCGTTCGAGCTGCGCGACATCCTGAAACGCACGGGCCACACCGCGATCCTCGTCACGCACAACCAGGCCGAAGCGTTCGCGATCGCCGACCGGATCGGCGTGATGAAGGATGGACAGCTCGCACAATGGGATACGCCGTACGCGCTGCATCACCATCCGGCCAGCCCGTTCGTCGCGGATTTCGTGCGCCGCGACGCGCTGGCCGACGAACGCGCGCGCGCACTGGCGCGCGGCCGCTGAACCCGCGGGCGCGATGCGCGCCCGGGTCGGTTCATCGCCGCGTTTCGTTGCCACGCTTCATTGCCGTGTCAGGCCGGCTCGGCAAGATCGCGCACGGGCAGCGCGGTCGAATACTTGATCTGCTCCATCGCGAACGACGAGCTGACGTCGAACAGCGGCACCGCGCGAATCAGCTGCTTGTAGACGCGGTCGTAATCGTCGATGCCGGCCACCACGACGCGCAGCAGGTAATCGGTCTCGCCGCTCATCCGGTACACCTCGACCACTTCCGGCATGTCGCGCACGGCCTGCGTGAAACGCTGCGCCCATTCCTCGGTGTGCTGGTTCGTGCGGATCGCGACGAACACGGTCGTGCCCACCCCGAGCTTGCGCGGATCGCACAGCGCAACCTGCGCGCGAATCGCGCCGGTTTCCTTGAGCCGCTGCACGCGCTTCCAGCACGGCGTCTGCGACAGGTTCACGCGCTGCGCCAGTTCCGCGATCGGCAGCGTGGCATCGGCCTGCAACAGCTCCAGCAGCTTGCGATCGATGGCGTCCATTTCTCCAGTCCCTCGTAGATAGAAATTTATTCTATTCATCCTGCACAACGGGGAACAATATGAAAACGGCTTCGCCGCGTCGACCGGTATAAATACCGATCCGGCACGCGCGCGCAGCGAGCGAATCCGCCGCCACACCGCACGCGCCAAATGAAACAGGCGACTCCGCCCGTGAAGGTGGAATCGCCTGGCGTTCCTGCTCGTCGCGGCTGGCCCGGCGCTCACGCGCCACGGGCCGGCGTCAGCGCACTGCTCAATACGCGACCGTCGCGATCTCGTGCACGAAGCTGCCTTGCTCGAGCGCGTCGACGAACGCGACCGCGTAGTCTTCCGCCGAGATCTTGCTGTTGCCTTGTGCGTCCACGATCAGCTTGCCGACGCCCGTGCGGAACGTACCCGTGCGCTCGCCCGGGGCGATCAGCGCGGCCGGCGCGAAGAACGTCCAGTCGAGATCGCCGACCGTCTTCAGGTAGTCGAGTGCGTCGCGGTGCGCGAGCGCGACCGCCTTGTACGCTTCCGGGAAACCTTCGCTGTCGACCAGCTGCTTGCCCGGCGCAACTTCGAGCGAACCGGCGCCGCCCACCACGACGAGCCGCTTCAGCCCCGCCTGGCGCGTGCCGGCAACCAGCGCCTTCGCAGCCGCGACGACCTTCGCCGCATCATCCTGCTTCGGGCCGTACGCGCTCGCGACGACGTCATGGCCCGGCAGTGCGGCCGCAATGCTGGCGGCGTCGAACAGATCGGCCGCCTTGGCGGTGATGCCGTCGCCGGCTGCGCCCGGATGGCGCGACAGCGCGGTCACGCGATGGCCGCGTCGTGCCGCTTCCGCGGCGATGCGCGAGCCGATCGTGCCGGTGGCGCCGAACAGCGCGATATTCAAGGTACGTTGCGTCATATCGATTCTCCAGTAAGAAAAATATGTAACGTAGTTAATTACATATAAGACCGAAAAAAACGGGGCAAAGCCCCCGTTGCGCCGGTCGCCACGCCTCTCGCGCCGTCCGGCCTCCTGCCTTGCCGCCAGTCACCCGCCGGCGCGTGCCGCCTGCTGCGTGCGCTGCTCCAGATCCAGCACGTCGGCCGTCACGTCGGCCAGCGTGCGCGTGCCAAGCGATGCTTCCATCGCCCGCTGCGCGTCGCCGATGTAATCGATCAGCGCGCCCTGGATGTGCCGCCCGACGAGACACGCGGGATTCGGCGCCTCACGGTGCAGCGCGAACAGTTGCGCATCGTCGACCGCGCGATACACGTCGAGCAGCGTGATCGCGCCGGGCTCGCGCGCCAGCAGCGCACCGCCGCCCGCGCCCAGTTGCGACGTGGTCAGCCCCGCGGCCGCCAGCATCGACAGCAACCGGCGGATCAGCGCCGGATTCGTGTTCACGCTGCCCGCGATGATGTCGGACGACAACGGCACGCCCTCCTGCATCGACAGCAAGGCAAGCACGTGGACGGCAAACGCGAACCGGCTGCTGGTATTCATTCCTGACTCACTTGACGACGCCGGCCCATCCCGCAGCCGGCGACATGTGTAACTACTATAATTACATTTAGCGGATCATGCAAGCCCGCGTCACTCTCCGCTCGCGGGCTTGGCGCCCGGCGCATTCTGCTGGCTCCATTGCTGGAGCTTCTTGCCGGCTTCGGCGATCTTCGCGCCGGCTTCGGAAGCCGCATGCGCGACGACCGCGGACGCGGCCGCGTCGATCTGGGCCTGCGCGGCGGAGGCGAGGCCGCTCGCGGACAGCGGCGGCACGGCCGACGCCGCGGACGCGATGCCGGCCTTCGCGGCGTTGAGCTGCTGGTTGACGGTGCTCGCCACCTGGTCGAGCGCCTTGGCCGCATTGTTCGCGGCATCGGCGGCCGCGCTCGCGGCCGTATCGGGTTGCGTGACCGGCGCGCCGGACTTCTCGCAGCCCGCGAGCAACAGCAGCGCACCGGCGGTCACGGCCGCCAGTACGAACCCGGGCACGCGACGCGCCCGCGATGTCTTCATGTTCATCAGCAATCTCCGGCCGCGCGTCGCGCGGCCTCGTGGTTGGACCGACGTCGATGATACCGCCTGTGGAACAGGGCCAATCACGCACCGTGATTAAAAATGGCTTTCAATTTCGGACTCGTCTGATTCAATCGCACACGCGAGGTCACTAAAGTGGACACGCTTCAATCCGCTTTGGACGCGCCCCCTTTTTCTCATGGATTTCCTCGTCGACTGGTTCATCGCCCTGGCCGCCGTGCTCGCCGCCACCCTGTTCCTGTGCCTGCGCCCGCCGTCGGCGCGCCGCCTGGCCGAATCCGGGCGCCCGCGCCGCGTCGCGTCCGCGCGCCTGCTCACACAGGCCGTGATCGGCTTCTGGACGGCCGCGCTGATCGTCGCGGAAGGCATCCTCGGCCCCACCGCCGACGGCCAGTCGCTGGCGGGCTTCGCGGCACTCGCGTTTGCCGCCCTCGGGCTGACGACCGTCGCCGCCTACTGGTCGGCGTGTGCACTGCGGCTGCGCCGGCCGCCGCTGCTGTTCCCGCGCCACTGACGCGCCGCAACGGTGCGCGGCCACGCACCATCACGCACCACGTCGCGCCAATCGGCCCATCACACGCACCAGTTCCGCACACTTCGCACCACACGCGTGCAATCGGCATCCCGTCGCACCCGCACCGGCCACGCCCCCTTCCCGTGCACGATTCACCGGATTGCCGCACCGCACGGTGTTGAAGCACCAACTCCACGCAGCCGTTCACCAAGTTGGCTCGATACTTGCATTCCTCGCCCGTTTTTTGCGCAAGGAAGCCACGGCATGGATGGTCTGAAATCCGGCGTCGACACACTGTTCCTGTTGATCGGCGCCGTCATGGTGCTCGCGATGCACGCGGGCTTCGCATTTCTCGAACTCGGCACGGTCCGCAAGAAGAACCAGGTCAACGCGCTCGTGAAGATCCTGGTCGACTTCTCGGTGTCGACGCTCGCGTATTTCTTCATCGGCTACACGATCGCGTACGGCGTCGAGTTCTTCGACGACATCGGCACGCTGTCGCAGCACAACGGCTATGCGCTCGTGCGCTTCTTCTTCCTGCTGACCTTCGCGGCGGCGATCCCCGCGATCGTGTCCGGCGGCATCGCCGAACGCGCGAAGTTCAATCCGCAGCTCGTCGCGACGCTGATCATCGTCGGATTCATCTATCCGTTCTTCGAAGGGATCGCCTGGAATGAGCGCTTGGGTGTGCAGGCCTGGCTCACGCACGCGTTCGGTGCGCCGTTCCATGATTTCGCGGGCTCCGTCGTCGTGCACGCGTTCGGCGGCTGGGTCGCGCTGCCCGCCGTGCTGCTGCTCGGCGCGCGCCACGGCCGCTATGCGAAGGACGGCCGGATCGCCGCGCACCCGCCGTCGAACATCCCGTTCCTCGCGCTCGGCGCGTGGGTGCTCGCGGTCGGCTGGTTCGGCTTCAACGTGATGAGCGCGCAGACGCTCGACAAGATCAGCGGCCTCGTCGCCGTGAACTCGCTGATGGCGATGGTCGGCGGCACGCTCGCCGCGTGGATGGCCGGCCGCAACGACCCGGGCTTCACGTACAACGGGCCGCTCGCGGGCCTCGTCGCGGTGTGCGCGGGCTCCGACGTGATGCACCCGATCGGCGCGCTCGTCACCGGCGCCGCGGCCGGTGCGCTGTTCGTCGCGATGTTCACCTGCGTGCAGAACAAGTGGCGCATCGACGACGTGCTCGGCGTGTGGCCGCTGCACGGCATGTGCGGCGCGCTCGGCGGCCTCGCGGCCGGCGTGTTCGGCCTGCCCGCGCTCGGCGGTCTCGGCGGCGTGTCGTTCATGTCGCAGCTCGTCGGCACGCTCGGCGGCATCGCGATCGCGACCGCGGGCGGCACGCTCGTCTACGGCGCGCTGAAAGCGACCGTCGGGCTGCGCCTCGACCGCGAAGCCGAATTCGACGGCGCGGACCTGTCGATCCACCGCATCTCGGCGACACCCGAACGCGATTGAGCGCAAACGCTTGCGACCGGCGGCCGTCCGTTCACCTGACGGCCGCCCGACACATCATTACGTTTTCAATTCAAAAAACTTTCATCTAGCGTCCCTACACTTCCGTCCAGTTTTCAATTTGCCTTCGCCGAGCTTGCCGACCGCCTGCTTCGCGAAGGCCATTCTTCCAACAACTGAAACTGGACTCCACATGCCCGCGTTGCCCAATGCTGCCCGTCGTCAGGCCCTGAAGATCCTCGCCGGCGCGCCGATGCTTCCCCTTTCCGGCCTCGCGCTGCCGGCCCTGCTGACGGGTTGCGGCGGCGACGACAATCCCGCGTCGACGCCGGCCCCGGTCGCCGCTGCATACACGTCGGCGACGTTCTCGGCGATGGCCGCCCCGACGCTCGACAACGCGGCCGCGATGGCCACGACGACGGTCGGCTCGACGCTGTCGGTGTCGTTCTCGGACGGCTCGGCGCGCAACTTCAAGCTCGCGTACCGGCCGTTCTTCGTGACGGGCGACCTGGTGCCGGACGGCAAGGGCGGCACGACGCTCGCGGGCGGCTACTACGACATCAACAACCAGCCGATCATCGATCGCTCGGTGGCCGGCAAGGAGCGCCAGTTCTATTCCGACTGCCCGGACGGCAGCTCGCTGCTGACGCTGAAGAACGCGAACGTGCCCGGCGTGAAGGGCAACACGGTGTTCGCCGTCGTGCAGTTCGAATACACGACGCGCGACCAGGCGAGCGCGTCGCAATACGGCCAGTTGCCGTCGCCGATCGCGGTGATCACGCTCGATCAGGATCCGGCCAACGGCGCGCTGAAGGTCGTCAAGTACCACAACGTCGACACGTCGAAGGCGCACGGCCTGTGGATCACGTGCGGCGCGAGCCTGTCGCCGTGGGGCACGCACCTGTCGAGCGAGGAGTACGAGCCGGACGCGACGAAGGTCGCGACCGACGCGCAGTTCAAGGCGTTCAGCAAGAACACGTTCGGCGACGAGACGAAGGCGAACCCCTACCACTACGGCCACCTGCCCGAGATCACCGTGAATCCGGACGGCACGGGCACCGTGAAGAAGCACTACTGCCTCGGCCGCATCTCGCACGAGCTGATCCAGGTGATGCCGGACCAGCGCACCGTGATGATGGGTGACGACGCCACCAACGGCGGCCTGTTCATGTTCGTCGCCGACAAGGCGGCCGACCTGTCCGCCGGCACGCTGTACGTCGCGAAGTGGACGCAGACGTCGTCGGCCGGCGCGGGCACCGCGACGCTCACGTGGATCAGGATCGGCCACGCAACCAGCAGCGAGATCGAAGCGCTCGCGAACACGCTGAAGGCGTCGGACATCATGGACCTGACGACCACCGACCCGAACGATGCGAGCTACACGAAGATCCACTTCGGCGGCAAGTTCAACTGGATGCGCGTGAAGCCGGGGATGGAAAAGGCGGCCGCATTCCTCGAGACACACCGCTACGCGGCGCTGCTCGGCGGCAGCATGGGCTTCACGAAGCTCGAAGGCACGACCGTGAACGCGAAGGACAAGATCGTCTACACGGCGATGTCGCGGATCGAGACGTCGATGGTCAAGGGCAATGCGGTGTCGCGCGACGTCGCGCTCGACAAGAAGATCGCCGCGGGCGCCGTCTATGCGCTGAACCTGAAGGGCAGCCAGCGCGACACGACGGGCAGCGCGATCGACAGCGAATGGGTGCCGGTCGACATGGGCGCGCCGGCCGCGCTCGTCGGCGAGGATCTCGCCACGGCCGACGGGCTCGGCAACCTCGCGAACCCGGACAAGATCGCGAACCCGGACAACCTGAAGTTCTCCGAAAAGCTGCGCACGCTCTTCATCGGCGAAGACTCGGGCATGCACGTGAACAACTTCCTGTGGGCCTACAACGTCGACACGAAGTCGCTGGCACGCGTGCTGTCGTGTCCGGCCGGCGCCGAATCGACGGGCCTGCATGCAGTCGACGAGATCAACGGCTGGACCTACATCATGAGCAACTTCCAGCACGCGGGCGACTGGGAATCGCCGCTGCACGACAAGGTCAAGCCGACGCTCGATCCGCTCGTGCGCACGAACTTCAAGGACCGCTTCGGCGCCAGCGTCGGCTACCTGACGGCCGAGCAGACCAGCATCCAGCTCGCGAAGGCCTGACCGGGTCACGCGAGGAGGTCCGCCCCCTGGTGGGCCCCTTTCTTCATCACCGTTCATTCGTCGGCGCTCCACGCCGTTTGATGCGCGATGCCCAGTGCGGGCATCGCGCTTTTTTTTGCGCACGCGAAGCACGCAAGGCGCGCGCGCAAACAGACGCTGCCCGCGTTCAAACGGGAGGTTTCGACGATCGGGGGATAATACGGGCCTGACGCGTCCGGGCGGACGGGCAGAAAGACAGGCAAAAAAAAGCGCCACGGAGACCGTGGCGCTAAAAAAGTTCTAGCCATTCCGAGGGCCGTGCTAGAACCTGAGAGACTGCGCGAAACATCGTTGCCGGTTAAACTCTTGAAACGATGTTTCGAAAACGTGAGACATTCTTTCCGTTTCCGCCCGACAAGTCAAGCGGTATTTGCACCGGTTCATGCACTTTCTGGCAACGCTCATTTGAGCGTTTTCCTAATAAACCAAGGGTGAACCCGTAAAATCTCATCCAATGACCGGTTCGCCCGCGGAACATGCATCCTTTGACAATAGTCCTACAATACCAACAAAATTGAAATCGAGTTTCGGAATTAGAGAGAATCCCTCGTGTCGACAACTGTAACCCCTCCCGCGTCGCGGGACCGTGAATCGTCGCCCGACGAGATCACCGCCCTTGCCCGCGGCCTCGCCGTGCTGCGCCGCATCGCGGCGGCCGACGCGCCGGTCAGCAACCGCGAGCTGACCGAACTGACCGGCATCCCGAAGCCGACCGTCTCGCGCATCACCGCGACGCTCGTCAGCGCCGGCTTCCTGTTCCAGTTGCCCGACAGCGAGCGCTTCGTGCTCACCGCGTCGGTGCTCGAACTGAGCCACGGCTTCCTGCGCAACTTCGACATCCGCGCGCGTTCGCGGCCGTTCATGATCGAGCTGGCCGAACGCACGTCGCTGTCCGTGCACCTCGCGGTGCGCGACCGGCTCGACATGGTCGCGATCGACGTGATCCGTCCGCGTTCGGCCGTACTCGTCACGCGCCTCGAAATCGGCTCGCGGATGGACATCGCGCGCACCGCCGTCGGCCGCGCGTATCTCGCCGCACTCGAGGACGACGAACGCCGCCAGTTGCTCGAGTCGCTGCGCACCACGGCGGGCGACGACTGGCCGCATGTGTCGGCCCGCCTGACCCCCGCGCTGGACGACGCGATGCGCGACGGCCACGCGATCGCGATCGGCGAATGGCGCGAAGGCCTGAATGCGGTCGCGGCCGGTTTCGTCGGTCCGTCGGGCCAGCGCTATTCGGTGAATTGCGGTGGCGCGTCGCACCAGTGCCCGCCCGAATGGCTGCACGAACACGTGGTGCCCGCACTGCATGAATGTATCGCGAAAATCACCCGCGAGATCGGCGGCGCACCGGCCCGTCGCATCAGCGTGTAATCGTTTCGTCATCGCACTGTCGCGTTCTGTAACGACCGTAACCCGTTGAAAGATAGGCCACTGGACTGTAACGGGGACGGGACGTAGGATCATGCCCATCGTCGCGCCGCACTCGCGGTGCGCACCGCTCTTTTCCCGCGCAGACCGGCGGGGGCCCGGACCGAGCCGGGCGCCTCCCCCGGCACCGCTTGCCCACGCGCAGCCCGGCAGCCCGATTTCCGGCCCGCCGCGCCGTCTTCCTGACAGATCACGATGGATAACGAACAAAAGCCCACGCCTCCTTCGAAAGACCCCGCGTCCCCCGTCGCGCGGCGCCCGCGCCGCACGCTGATGGCCGGCGCACTCGCGGTCGTCGTCATCGGCGGCCTGCTGTGGTGGCATCCGTGGAACCGCACGCCGGCAGCCGGCAGTGGTGCGAGCGGCGCGGGCGCAAGCGCCGCCGGGGGTGCCGGCGGCCACCGCGGCCGTGGCGGCCCCGCCGCGATGGCGAACGTTCCGCAGCCCGTGCAGGTCGCGACCGCGACCCAGGGCGAAATGCCGATCGTGCTGTCCGCGCTCGGCACCGTCACGCCGCTCGCGAACGTGACGGTCAAGACGCAGTTGTCCGGCTACCTGCAGTCGGTCGCGTTCCAGGAAGGCCAGATCGTCAAGAAGGGCGACCTGCTCGCGCAGATCGACCCGCGCCCGTACCAGGTCGCGCTCGAGAACGCCGAAGGCACGCATGCGCGCGACTCGGCGCTGCTCGCGACGGCCCGCCTCGACCTGAAGCGCTACCAGACGCTGCTGTCGCAGGACTCGATCGCGTCGCAGACCGTCGATACGCAGGCCTCCCTCGTCAAGCAATACGAAGGCGCGGTGAAGACCGACCAGGCCGCGATCGATTCCGCGAAGCTGAACCTCACGTATGCGCGTATCACCGCGCCGGTGTCGGGCCGCGTCGGCCTGCGCCAGGTCGACCCCGGCAACTACGTGACGCCGGGCGATACCAACGGCCTCGTCGTGATCACGCAGCTGCAGCCGATGAGCGTGATCTTCACGACGTCGGAAGACAACCTGCCGCAGATCCTCAAGCAGGTGAACGCGGGCCAGAAGCTGTCGGTCACCGCGTACAACCGCAACAACACGGTGCCGCTCGAGACGGGCTCGCTCGCGACGCTCGACAACCAGATCGACACGAGCACGGGCACCGTCAAGCTGCGCGCGAACTTCGATAACAAGGAAGGCATGCTGTTCCCGAATCAGTTCGTGAACACGCGCCTGCTCGTCGACGTGCTGCGCAACGCGACGATCGTGCCGACCTCGGCCGTGCTGACCGGCTCGATCGGCCAGTTCGTCTACGTCGTGAAACCCGACAACACGGTGACCGTGCGCAAGGTCACGATCGGCCCGGTCGACGGCGAACGCACGAGCATCGTCAGCGGCGTGTCGCTCGGCGAGCGCGTGGTGACCGACGGCTCCGACCGCCTGCGCGAAGGCGCGAAGATCTCGATCCCGGCCGACAAGCCGAAAGGCGCATCGGGCGCGCGCGGCGCCGGTGCGGCATCGGGCGCATCGGGTGCCGGCGGCCATCACGGCGGACACAAGCACGGCGCGTCGCAGGCAGCGGCCTCCGCGGCCCAGTAACGCGCGGGCCGCTCGATGAATCCATCCCGCCTCTTCATTCTCCGGCCGGTCGGTACCGCCCTCCTGATGGCGGCAATCATGCTGGCCGGTCTCGTCGCGCTGCGCTTCCTGCCGCTCGCCGCGCTGCCGGAAGTCGACTATCCGACGATCCAGGTCCAGACCTTCTACCCGGGCGCGAGCCCGGAGGTGATGACCTCGTCGGTCACCGCGCCGCTCGAACGGCAGTTCGGGCAGATGCCGTCGCTGAACCAGATGTCGTCGCAAAGCTCGGCCGGCTCGTCCGTGATCACGCTGCAGTTCTCGCTCGACCTGCCGCTCGACATCGCCGAACAGGAAGTGCAGGCGGCGATCAACGCGGCCGGCAACCTGCTGCCGTCCGACCTCCCTGCCCCACCGATCTACGCGAAGGTCAACCCGGCCGACGCGCCGGTGCTGACGCTCGCCGTCAAGTCGAAGACGCTGCCGCTCACGCAGGTGCAGGATCTCGCCGACACGCGCCTCGCGATGAAGATCTCGCAGGTCGCGGGCGTCGGTCTCGTCAGCCTGTCGGGCGGCAACCGCCCGGCCGTGCGGATCCAGGCGAACCCGACCGCGCTCGCGAAGTACGGGATGAACCTCGACGACCTGCGCACGACGATCTCGAACCTGAACGTGAACACGCCGAAGGGCAACTTTGACGGCCCGACGCGCGCGTACACCATCAACGCGAACGACCAGCTGACGAGCGCCGACCAGTACAACAGCGCGGTCGTCGCCTACAAGAACGGTCGCCCGGTGATGCTCACCGACGTCGCGACGGTCGTCGCCGGCTCGGAGAACACCAAGCTCGGCGCGTGGGTGAATGCCGACCCCGCGATCATCCTGAACGTGCAGCGCCAGCCGGGCGCGAACGTGATCGCGACCGTCGACGCGATCAAGGCGCAATTGCCGAAGCTGCAGGAAACGCTACCCGCCGCGCTCGACGTGGAGATCGTCACCGACCGCACGACGATGATCCGCGCCGCCGTGCGCGACGTGCAGTTCGAACTGATGCTCGCGGTCGCGCTGGTCGTGCTCGTGATGTACCTGTTCCTCGCGAACGTCTACGCGACGATCATCCCGAGCCTGTCGGTGCCGCTGTCGCTGATCGGCACGCTCGCGGTGATGTACATGGCCGGCTTCTCGCTGAACAACCTGTCGCTGATGGCGCTCACCATCGCGACCGGCTTCGTCGTCGACGATGCGATCGTGATGATCGAGAACATCG
Organism: Burkholderia sp. AU6039; assembly: GCF_002223365.1. Taxonomy (NCBI): domain Bacteria; kingdom Pseudomonadati; phylum Pseudomonadota; class Betaproteobacteria; order Burkholderiales; family Burkholderiaceae; genus Burkholderia; species Burkholderia sp. AU6039. Next base: position 729,822 of record NZ_NKFK01000003.1, on the reverse strand, counting down.
CGCGCTACGTCGAGGAAGGCGAAACGGGGCTCGAGGCCGCGCTGAAGGGCTCGCGGCAGATCGGCTTCACGATCATCTCGCTGACGGTGTCGCTGATCGCGGTGCTGATCCCGCTGCTGTTCATGGGCGACGTGGTCGGGCGCCTGTTCCATGAATTCGCGATCACGCTCGCGGTGACGATCGTGATCTCGGCGATCGTGTCGCTCACGCTCGTGCCGATGATGTGCGCGAAGCTGCTGCGCCATTCGCCGCCGCCCGAGAGCCATCGCTTCGAGGCGCGCGTGCACCGGGCGATCGACTGGGTGATCGCGCGCTACGCGGTCGCGCTCGAATGGGTGCTGAACCGCCAGCGCTCGACGCTCGTCGTCGCGCTGCTGACGCTCGCGCTGACTGGCCTGCTGTACGTCTACGTGCCGAAGGGCTTCTTCCCCGCGCAGGATACCGGCGTGATCCAGGCGATCACGCAGGCGCCGCAGTCGATCTCGTACGGCGCGATGGCGGAGCGCCAGCAGGCGCTCGCGGCCGAGATCCTGAAGGATCCGAACGTCGAGAGCCTCACGTCGTTCATCGGCGTCGACGGCAGCAACATCACGCTGAACAGCGGCCGGATGCTGATCAACCTGAAGGCGCGCGACGAACGCGCCGAGTCGGCCGCGCAGATCATCCGCGACCTGCAGCGCCGCGTCGCGAACATCACCGGCATCTCGCTGTTCATGCAGTCGGTGCAGGACCTGACGATCGACTCGACCGTCAGCCCGACGCAGTACCAGTTCATGCTGACGAGCCCGAACTCGGAAGAATTCGCGACCTGGGTGCCGAAGCTCGTGGCCCGGCTGCAGCAGGAGCCGTCGCTCGCCGACGTCGCGACCGACCTGCAAAGCAACGGCCAGTCCGTCTACATCGAGATCGACCGCCCGAGCGCCGCGCGCTTCGGCATCACGCCGGCGACCGTCGACAACGCGCTGTACGACGCGTTCGGCCAGCGCATCGTGTCGACGATCTTCACGCAGTCGAACCAGTACCGCGTGATTCTCGAGTCCGAGCCGAAGGACCAGCACTACGCGCAATCGCTGAACGACATCTACCTGCCGTCGGCGGGCGGCGGCCAGGTGCCGCTGTCGTCGATCGCGTCGTTCCACGAGCGGCCGTCGCCGCTCTTGGTCGCGCACCTGTCGCAGTTCCCGTCGACCACCATCTCGTTCAACCTCGCGCCGGGCGCGTCGCTCGGCGAGGCGGTCAAGGCGATCGACGCCGCCGAGAAGGACATCGGGCTGCCCGCGTCGTTCCAGACGCGCTTCCAGGGCGCGGCGCTCGCGTTCCAGGCATCGCTGTCGAACCAGCTGTTCCTGATCCTCGCCGCCGTCGTCACGATGTACATCGTGCTCGGCGTGCTGTACGAGAGCTACATCCACCCGATCACGATCCTGTCGACGCTGCCGTCGGCCGGCGTCGGCGCGCTGCTCGCGCTGATGATCACCGGGCACGACCTCGACATCATCGGGATCATCGGCATCGTGCTGCTGATCGGCATCGTGAAGAAGAACGCGATCATGATGATCGACTTCGCGCTCGAGGCCGAGCGCGTCGAAGGCAAGCCGCCGCGCGAGGCGATCTACCAGGCGTGCCTGCTGCGCTTCCGGCCGATCCTGATGACGACGCTCGCCGCGCTGCTCGGCGCGGTGCCGCTGATCGTCGGCTCCGGCGCGGGCTCGGAGCTGCGCCAGCCGCTCGGGATCGCGATCGCCGGCGGCCTGATCGTGTCGCAGGTGCTGACGCTGTTCACGACGCCCGTGATCTACCTCGGCTTCGACTCGCTCGCGCGCCGCGTGCGCGGCTGGTTCGAACGCCACGGCCCGCAAGCCGGCCCGCGCACGGATGCGTAGCAAGCAATGAACCTGTCACGCCCCTTCATCACCCGCCCCGTCGCGACGACGCTGCTCGCGATCGGCGTCGCGCTCGCGGGCCTGTTCGCGTTCGTCAAGCTGCCGGTGTCGCCGCTGCCGCAGGTCGACTTCCCGACCATCTCGGTGCAGGCGTCGCTGCCCGGCGCGAGCCCGGAAACGGTCGCGACCAGCGTGACGAGCCCGCTCGAGCGGCACCTCGGCTCGATCGCCGACGTGTCCGAAATGACGTCGACGAGCACGGTCGGCAACGCGCGGATCATCCTGCAGTTCGGCCTGAACCGCGACATCGACGGCGCCGCGCGCGACGTGCAGGCCGCGATCAACGCGGCGCGCGCCGACCTGCCCGCCGCGCTGAAGAGCAACCCGACCTACCGCAAGGTCAACCCGGCCGATTCGCCGATCATGATCGTGTCGCTGACGTCGGAGACCTCGTCGCCCGCGAAGCTGTACGACGCCGCGTCGACGGTGCTGCAGCAGTCGCTGTCGCAGATCGACGGGATCGGCCAGGTGTCGGTCAGCGGCTCCGCGAACCCGGCCGTGCGCGTCGAGCTCGAGCCGCAGGCGCTGTTCCACTACGGGATCGGCCTCGAGGACGTGCGTGCGGCGCTGGCCTCCGCGAACGCCAACGCGCCGAAGGGCGCGATCGAATTCGGCCCGCGGCGCTACCAGCTCTATACGAACGACCAGGCATCCCAGGCGTCGCAATACCGCGACCTCGTCGTGGCCTACCGCAACGGCTCGGCCGTGCGGCTGTCCGACCTGTCGGACGTCGTCGATTCGGTCGAGGATCTCCGCAACCTCGGCCTGTCGAACGGCAAGCGCGCGGTGCTCGTGATCCTCTATCGCTCGCCCGGCGCGAACATCATCGACACGATCGACCGCGTGCGCGCGGCGCTGCCGCAGCTCACTGCGTCGCTGCCGGCCGACATCACCGTCACGCCCGTGCTCGACCGCTCGACCACGATTCGCGCGTCGCTGAAGGACACCGAGCACACGCTGCTGATCGCGGTCAGCCTCGTCGTGATGGTCGTGTTCCTGTTCCTGCGCAACTGGCGCGCGACGCTGATCCCGAGCGTCGCGGTGCCGATCTCGATCATCGGCACGTTCGGCGCGATGTACCTGCTCGGCTTCTCGATCGACAACCTGTCGCTGATGGCGCTGATCGTCGCGACCGGCTTCGTCGTCGACGATGCGATCGTCGTGCTCGAGAACATCTCGCGGCATATCGAGAACGGCAAGTCGCGCATGCAGGCCGCGTTCGACGGCGCGCGCGAGGTCGGCTTCACGGTGTTGTCGATGAGCATTTCGCTCGTCGCGGTGTTCCTGCCGATCCTGCTGATGGGCGGCATCGTCGGGCGGCTGTTCCGCGAGTTCGCACTGACGCTGTCGCTCGCGATCGCCGTCTCGCTCGCGGTGTCGCTCACGGTCACGCCGATGATGTGCGCACGCCTGCTGCCCGAGTCGCACGACCCGCAAAACGAAGGCCGCTTCGGGCGTTTCCTGGAACGTTGTTTCAGCCGCATGCAGCGCGGCTACGAGCGCTCGCTGTCGTGGGCGCTGCGCCGGCCGCTCCTGATCCTGCTGACGCTGTTCGCGACGATCGGGCTGAACGTCTACCTGTACATCGTCGTGCCGAAGGGTTTCTTCCCGCAGCAGGACACCGGGCTGATGATCGGCGGCATCCGGGCCGACCAGTCGACGTCGTTCCAGGCGATGAAGCTGAAGTTCTCCGAGATGATGCGCATCGTGCAGAGCAACCCGAACGTGAAGAGCGTCGCGGGCTTCACCGGCGGCACGCAGACCAACTCGGGCTTCATGTTCGTCACGCTGAAGGATCGCACCGAGCGCAAGCTGTCGGCCGACCAGGTGATCCAGCAACTGCGCGTCCCGCTGTCGGATGTCGCCGGCGCGAGCACGTTCCTGCAGGCCGCGCAGGACATTCGCGTCGGGGGCCGGCAGAGCAACGCGCAGTACCAGTTCACGCTGCTCGGCGATTCGAGCGCCGACCTGTACAAGTGGGGGCCGATCCTGACCGAGGCGCTGCAGAAGCGCCCCGAGCTGACCGACGTGAACTCCGACCAGCAGCAAGGCGGCATGGAAGCCATGGTGACGATCGACCGGGCGACGGCCGCGCGGTTCGGCATCAAGCCCGCGCAGATCGACAATACGCTGTACGACGCATTCGGCCAGCGCCAGGTCTCGACGATCTACAACCCGCTGAACCAGTACCACGTGGTGATGGAAGTCGCGCCGAAGTACTGGCAGAGCCCCGAGATGCTGAACCAGGTGTGGATCAGCACGTCGGGCGGCAGCGCGAACGGCTCGCAGACCACCAACGCAGCGGCCGGCACCTACGTCGCGACCTCCGCCGGCACGTCGAGCGCCGGCACGGCCACGCAGAGCGCCGCGGCGATCGCGTCCGACTCCGCGCGCAACCAGGCGCTCAACTCGATCGCCGCGAGCGGCAAGTCGAGCGCGTCGTCGGGTGCGTCGGTATCGACGTCGAAGTCGACGATGATCCCGCTGTCGGCGATCGCGACGTTCGGGCCGAGCACGACGCCGCTGTCGGTCAACCACCAGGGGCTGTTCGTCGCGACGACGATCTCGTTCAACCTGCCGCCCGGCGTGTCGCTGTCGCAGGCGACGCAGGTGATCTACCAGACGATGGCGCAGGTCGGCGTCCCGCCGACCATCGTCGGCAGCTTCCAGGGCACCGCGCAGGCGTTCCAGCAGTCGATGAACGACCAGCCGATCCTGATCCTCGCGGCGCTGCTGGCCGTCTATATCGTGCTCGGGATCCTGTACGAGAGCTACATCCACCCGATCACGATCCTGTCGACGCTGCCGTCGGCCGGCGTCGGCGCGCTGCTCGCGCTGCTGCTGTTCAAGACCGAGTTCAGCATCATCGCGCTGATCGGCGTGATCCTGCTGATCGGGATCGTGAAGAAGAACGCGATCATGATGGTCGACTTCGCGATCGACCAGACGCGCAACAACCAGAAGTCGTCGTTCGACGCGATCCACGAGGCGTGCCTGCTGCGCTTCCGCCCGATCATGATGACGACGATGGCCGCGCTGCTCGGCGCGCTGCCGCTCGCGTTCGGCCACGGCGACGGCGCCGAGCTGCGCGCGCCGCTCGGGATCGCGATCGCCGGCGGCCTGATCGTGTCGCAGGTGCTGACGCTCTATACGACGCCGGTCGTCTACCTGTACATGGACCGCTTCCGCGTGTGGGCCGAGAAACGGCGCAACCGCCGCGGGAATAACGGCGGCCCGGCTGTCGCCGGGGAGTGATGAAGCGGCCGCCTCGTGCGGCCGTTTTTTTTGCGCCTGAACCGCGGCGACGATCGGCTATCGTGTGTCCATGCCCACCGCCGTCCCCTTCCCGGGAACCCGCCATGAACGTCCAGCTCAACCACACGATCGTCTGGTGCCGCGACAAGCGCGCGTCGAGCCGCTTCCTCACCGAGCTGCTGGAATTGCCGCCGCCGACGCCGTTCGGCGCGATGCTGGTCGTCCCGCTCGGCAACGGCGTGTCGCTCGATTTTTATGAACGGTCGGGAGAGATCGCGTCGCAGCATTACGCGTTCCTGCTCGACGAAGCAGGCTTCGATCGCGTGCTCGCGCGCATTCGCGAGCGCGGGCTGCCGCACTGGGCCGATCCGGCGAAGCGGCAACCCGATGACATCTACCGCCACAACGGCGGCCGAGGCGTGTACTTCGACGATCCGGACGGCCACTTCCTCGAAGTGATGACGCAGCCTTATGCGCTGAACGGCTAGAACGGCTAGTTCGACGGGCCGGCGTTGCACCGGCCGGACCCGTGGCGCGGCTGCCGCCCCGCCCGGGACGGCATCCGGCCGACCGGGTTACTCGGCAGCGTCCGCCGCCGTCTTGCGCGGACGACGCGCGCGCGGGGCGGCCTTGCGGGCCGGCTTCTTCGGCTTGGCAGCGGCCGGCGCTTGCGCAACCGCATCGGCATGGGCTTCAGCCGGCGCCGCGTCGTGCGACGGCTGGGCGGCGGCACGCTCGCCGCCGGCATCGCCTGCCGCCGGCCCGGCGTGCGTCATCGTGACATGCCGCTCGTCGCCCTGCGCCGCGTCGCGATGCGCGTCGTCGGCATGCTTGCCGTGCGCGTGCTTGTCGTCGCCGTGCTGCGGCGCGCCATGCCCGGCAGCGTCCGGCTTCCCGGCTGCCTGACGGCCTGCGCTCTTCGCGGCGGCACCCTTCTTCGCGCCTGCCTTCTTCGCCGCGGTCTTGCGCGCGCGCTTGCGGCCATCCTTCGCGTCGCCATGCGCATCGGCCACTTCGGCCACTTCGACCGTTTCCGCCGACGACATCAGCGGTGCCGCCTCGGCGACCTCGGCCACTTCCGTCTCGTCCGCCTCGACCGGCACGCTTTCGTGCATGACCGCTTCCGCCCGCTGCCCGCGACGTTGCGCATTGCGCCCGGCCCGCGCCGGCTCGGCCGCGCGCGTGCCGTGGTGCGCGCCGCCGTGCCCGCCGCCTTCACCGTCGGCCGTGACATGCTCCACGGCCGCCGACTGGCGCGCCCGCGACACGAACGCGCCCGACTTGTCGTCACGCCCCACTTCGAGCAGGCCGCGCGCCTGCGCCTCGTCGAGCAGGTTGCCGAACGCGCGGAATCCGTAGTACGACTCGTTGAAATCCGGCTTGCGACGCTTGATCGCGCTCTTGAGCACCGACGCCCAGATCTTGCCGACGTCGTCCCGCTCCGACGCCAACGCGTCGAACGTCTCGACCGCCAGCGCGATCGCCTCGGCCTTGCGCGCGTCCATGTCGTGCTTGCGCGACGGCTCGTCCGGCCGCTTCGCGCCGCCGTTGCCCGCACGCTGCTGCTGTTCGCGCTTCGCGAGCGCGCGCTGCTGCTCGCGCACCAGGTCGTCGTAGAAGATGAATTCGTCGCAGTTCGCGACCAGCAGGTCCGACGTCGATTTCTTCACGCCGACGCCGATCACCTTCTTCGCGTTCTCGCGCAGCTTCGACACCAGCGGCGAAAAATCCGAGTCGCCGCTGATGATCACGAACGTATCGACGTGCGACTTCGTGTAGCAGAGGTCGAGCGCGTCGACGACGAGCCGGATGTCGGCCGAGTTCTTGCCCGACTGGCGCACGTGCGGAATCTCGATCAGCTCGAAGCTCGCCTCGTGCATCGACGCCTTGAAGCCCTTGTAGCGATCCCAGTCGCAATAGGCCTTCTTCACGACGATGCTGCCCTTCAGCAGCAGGCGCTCCAGCACGGGCTTGATGTCGAACTTCTCGTACTTCGCGTCGCGCACGCCGAGCGCGACGTTCTCGAAGTCGCAGAACACGGCCATGCTGACGTTGTCCAGGGGTATTGCCATGTGTACTCCAACCAGTGGGCCGATGCGTTGTATGACGTAACGGCGAAAAATGCATCGCGCACATGATAGCCGGTCGGCGCGTCATTCCCGCATCCGTGTGAATGAATGGCCGCCGGTACGGCCGATGCCGGTATGCCCGATGCCGGTACGCCCGATGCCGGTATGCCCCTTAATACACACCCGCCGCATCGGCAAATCGACATTACACTTGAGTTATCGGTCGTCCGTCCCTATCTGGAAGGATGACGCATCGAGCAAGGAGCGGTTTCATGACGACGAAGGTACTGCTGATTGGCGCGACCGGTCGAACGGGCCAGGCCTGCGCGGATCTGCTGCTCAAGCAGCCGGAGTTCGAGGTCACGGCGCTCGTGCGCCGGCACGGCTATGCGCTGGCGGGCGCACGGGTGGTCGAAGCCGACCTGAAGAACGATTTCTCGCACGCATTCCAGGGCATCTCACACGTGATCTACGCGGCCGGCTCGGCCGAATCGGAGGGCGCGGCCGAAGAGGAGCAGGTCGACCGCGACGCGGTCGCCCGCGCGGCCGAATATGCGCTGGCTTACAACGCGCAGAAGCTGGTGGTGATCAGCTCGCTGTCCGCGTACCGGCCCGAACTCGGCCCGGACGCGCTGCGCCACTATTCGCAGATGAAGCGCGAAGGCGACGATCGCGTGATCGCGTCGGGCGTCGACTACGTGATCCTGCGCCCCGGCCCGCTCACGGACGATCCGGGTGTCGGCAAGATCGCGCTCACCGACGCATGGTTCGATGGCGCCCCACCCGTGTCGCGCCAGGATGTCGCGTGGGCCGCGATCGAGGCGATCAAGCTGGGCATCTCGCGCAAGATCGTCGGCTTCGTCGGCGGCAGCGTGCCGATCGAGCAGGCATTGCGCGCCTAGCGGCCTCTCGCGCCGCCGCCCGGGCGGCGCGTTGCTCCGTACCGGCGGCCCGCACAACGGGCCGCTTTGCCGTGCGGGCCGCCCGCTTACTGCTTCGGATGCGCGTCAGCCCACGCCTTCACGGCGGCGAGCGTGTTCTCGACGTGCTTGTCGGGCGACATGCTCGTGTATTCGTAGAGCACCTTCCCTTCCGGCGAAATCACGTAGGACACGCGGTTCGCCTTGTCGATCGCCGGCAGCTTCGCATCGTATTCCCGGATGATCTTCGCATCCGGATCGGCCGCGACCGGGAACTTGCTCCGGCACTCGCTCACCGAGAACTTCGTCAGCGTGTCGATCTTGTCAGCCGAGACGCCGATCACCGTCGCGCCGTAAGCCTTGTAACGGTCGACCGCGTCCGCGAACGCATGCGCCTCGATCGTGCAGCCCTTCGTGAACGCGGCCGGGTAGAAATACAGCACGACCGGCCCCTGCTTCAGCGCGTCCGCGAGCGAGTACGTGTAAGTCTTGCCGCCCAGCGACGCCTGCGTCGTGAAATCGGGCGCCGCGGCACCCGGCTTCAATTCCGCCTGCGCCATCAGCGCATGGCCGGCCACCAGCGCCGCCACGGCGGCGCCCAGCAACAGTTTTCGCTTCATCTGCGTCCTCATTTCTTATAAAGTCAGCCTCGATGTAGGCCCCGCCGGCGTTCGCCTGTCGAACACCCGCGTGGCCGATCCGGTCCAGCGGCAACGCCATCCGCGGCCTGTCCGTTAAAGATTCCGCACAGTCTGCCGTTATTCCTTCCGGACAACCGGTTCCAGCCCTTCACGTCAGCGAGAAACATGGAAGCCAACAGGAAACAGACGTCACGCAAGGGCTCCTGGCGCAGCGCCTTGCATACGCTGCGCCGCTTCGCCTGGTCGGGCGGCGCGCTGATGCCCGCGCGCGCCGGTGCGCCGCGACGCGACGACTCCGTGCGCAACTGGCTGGAACAGACGGTCGGCACGGTGGATTTCCTCGCCCATGTCGACCGCGAACTGCGCTTTCTGTACGTGTCCGACGCGAGCCTGCGCTTCATCGGCTACCACCGCGACTACCTGCACACGCTGACGCTGCGCGACCTGATCGCCGAACAGGATACCGCGGCGCTCGAAGGCCTGCTTGCACGCGCCGCGCGTTCCGGCCAGGTCGAGAAGGCGACGATGTGCATCGTCAAGTCGCTCACCTACCCGCTGGACGTCGAGATCCGCGCGTTCAAGAGCCGCCACCACGGCGTCGACGGGTTCGCGATCGCGGCGTTCGACGTGTCGTCGTGGCGCGCGCTCGAGGCCCGCCTGACTTACGAGATGCACCACGACCCGATGACGGGGCTCGACAACCTGTCCGCGCTCGTGCCCGCGCTGATGCGCGCGCAGCAGGCCGCCGACGGGGACGGCTCGTGCGCGGCGCTGCTGCTGCTCGACCTCGACGACTACCAGCGGATCAACCGCGCGCTCGGCTACGACGCGGGCGACACGCTGCTGCGCGAGACCGCGCAGCGGCTGAAGGCGCTCGTCACGCCGAACGAGCAGCTCGCGCGCGTCGCGAGCGACAAGTTCGCGGTCGTGCTCGGCGCGCCGAACCGCACGCAGGCGAGCAATGCGGCGGACGCACTCGCACGCCGGCTGCAGGCCGCGGTGCGCGAGCCCTACGTGTACCAGGGGCAGACCGTGCACCTGTCCGCGAGCATCGGCATCGCGCTCTACCCTGACGAGCGCTCGGCGCCGCACCGCGCGCAGCACCACAGCCCGCTGCTGCGCCGCGCCGACCACGCGCTCGCGCAGGCGAAGGCGTCGGGCGGCAATGCGCTCGCGTTCCACGCCCCCGTCGACGATCCGGCCGACGCCGAACGGCTGAAGCTCGAGGCCGACCTGTACGACGGCGTGCGCAACGGCGAGTTTTCGCTCCATTTCCAGCCGATCACGCGCAGCCAGTCGGGCGCGGTGGTCGGGGTCGAGGCGCTCATCCGCTGGCGCCATCCGGTGCACGGCCTCGTGCCGCCGGCGACCTTCATTCCGCTCGCCGAATCGATCGGCCTGATCAACTATCTCGGCAACTGGGTGCTCAAGGCCGCGTGCATGCAGCTCGTCGCCTGGGACCGTCAGGGGCTCGCGCTGCAGTACGTGGCGGTCAACGTGTCGCCGCAGCAGTTCCGCGACCCGCGCTTCACGCAGAGCGTGCGCGAGGCGATCGCGCTGACGGGCATCGACCCGCGCCGCATCGTGCTCGAAATCACCGAAAGCCTGCTGATGCACGATCCCGCGCAGGCCAAGGGGCTGCTCGAGGAGCTGACCGATCTCGGCATCCGCTTCGCCATCGACGATTTCGGCACCGGCTATTCGAGCCTCGCGTACCTGCAGCGCTTCCCGCTCGCGAAGCTGAAGATCGACCGCAGTTTCGTCGAGAACCTGCTGACCTCGCGCAATGACCGCGCGATCGTGTCGGCGGTGGTCGGCCTCGCGCAGACGCTCGATCTCGAACTCGTCGCCGAAGGCGTCGAGACCGAGGCGCAGCGCGAATTGCTGACGGAGATGGGCTGCAACCATATCCAGGGCTGGCTCGTCTGCCAGGCGCTGCCGTCCGAGGAGCTCGCGCGGCGCTTCGAGGCGCAGCAGCTGCACCTGCACGCCGCCGCCTGACGCGCGCGGCGAACCGGACAGATCCGTATGTCAATCACCGAACACCTGCCCCGCACCGCATTGCTCGACAAGCTGTGGGCCCGGATGAACGAACGGGGCGATTTCCCGCTGCTGTCGGAATCGCTGCGCGCGACGATGGCCGCGATGAAGAACGACGACCTCGACTTCACCGCGCTCGTGCGCGTCGTGCTGTCGGACTTCGCGCTCACGCAGAAAGTGCTGCGACTCGCGAACTCCGCGATGTACATGGCGTTCGGCGGCAACATCACGACCGTGACCCGCGCCCTGATGGTGCTCGGCATGGACGCCGTCGGCCACCTGGTCGTCGGGCTCAAGCTCGTCGACCATTTCCACCACAGTACGCCGCGGCGCATCGACGCGAAGCTCGAGCTGAACCGGGCGCTGCTGTCCGGCTGCGTCGCGCGCAAGCTCACCGAGCGCGCCGAGCTGCGCGCGGGCGAGGAAGCCGTCGTCTGCACGCTGATGCGCCAGGTCGGCAAGCTGCTCGTGGTCTGCTATCTCGACAGCGAATGGGACCGGATCCGCCGTCGCGCGGCCGAGCTGAACGGCGACGAAGCGGCCGCCTGCATCGATGTGCTCGGCGTCGGCTTCGACGAGATCGGGCTCGAGGCGGCCGCGCGCTGGCGCTTGCCCGACGTGATCCGCGCGGGGATGGCCGATCGTGACCACGTGGTCCATGCCGACGCGTTCGGCAACGAGGATGACGATCACGACGCGGGCCGTGCGACCGATGACGGCCCGGCCGACCGCGTCCGCTGGCTGCGCGCGATCAGCCGCTGCTCGACCGACGTCGCGGGCGCGCTGGTGATGCCCGCGAGCCCGCAGCGCGACGCGCGCATCGCGGCGCTCGCGCAGCACTACGGTGCGGAGCTCGACATGGAATCCGACGCGCTCGTCGAGATCGCCGAGCGGCTCGCGCGCGAGGAAGCGAGCGACACCGTGATGCGCGAGATCGTCGAGCTGCGCGCGAACGCCGATGCGATCGCGCGCGCACAGGCCGCGCCCGAGGCATGCCTCGAAGCCGGCCTCGCGGACCTGCGTGCGCTGCCGTCCGAGCACGTGCTGACGCCGGTGCTCGCGCTCGCGTCGGAAAGCCTGCTGGCCGGCCTCGCGTTCACGCGCACCGTGATGTTCGTGCGCCACGACGACGGCATGTTCGCCGCGCGCCTCGGCTTCGGCCCCGGCGTCGACACGACGCTCGACCGGCTGCGCTTCGACGAGCGCTTCGAGCCGGACGTGTTTCATCTCGCGATCTCGAACTCGGTCGGCATCTTCATCGAGCAGGCGCAGGAGCCGAAGATGCTCAAGCGCCTGCCCGCGTGGTATCTCGACGCATTCGACGACACGCGCGCGTTCGTGCTGCTGCCGGTGCGCGTCGGCACGACGACCGTCGCGCTGCTGTACGGCGACTGGGCCGGCGCGCAGCCCGCGCGCAAGATCACGCAGCAGGAGATGGCCGTGCTCAACGAGCTGGCGCGCGAACTGGGCCGGTTCTTTCCGGCCTGACGCGGCCGCCGGCCGCTGCTGCACGGTGTCCCCCGTCCGCGGTTTCCTGTCGTCCGCGGTCTTTCGTCATTTCCCGCCCCCAAAAACAAACCGGCCGCATCAGCGGCCGGTTTGCTTGCATCGTGCGATCGAGCGCAGCGCTTACTTGAGCGTCACGGGCACGCTGAAGTACTTCTTCGCGAGGTTGTCGATCGTGCCGTCGGCCTTCAGTTCCTTCAGCGCCTGATCGAGCGCGGTCTTCAGCGCCGCGTCGTTCTTGCGCAGGCCGAAGCCGACGCCCGAACCGAGGATCTCGGCGTCGCTCACGGTACCGCCCGCGAACGCGAAGCCCTGGCCTTGCGGCTTCGTCAGGAAGCCCTTCGAGCCGGCTTCCGCGTCCTGGAACGTCGCGTCGAGACGGCCCGACTTCAGGTCGGCGTAGGCCAGGTCCTGTGTCTGGTACGGCACGACTTCGACGCCGGCCGGCGCCCACTTCTTCTTCGCGTACGCTTCCTGGATCGTGCCCTGCAGCACGCCCACGCGCTTGCCCTTCAGCGATTGCGGGGTCGGCAGCAGGCCGCTCCCCTGCTTCGCGATCAGCTGGTTCGGGATCGTGTAGATCGCATCGGTGAACGCGATCGCGTGCTTGCGCTGGTCGGTGATCGTCATGTCCGAGTTGATCGCGTCGAACTTGCGCGCCTGCAGCGCCGGGATCAGGCCGTCGAAGTCGTTCTCGACCCACACGCACTTCGTCTTCAGCTTCGCGCACACCGCGTTGCCGATGTCGATGTCGAAGCCGGTCAGCTTGCCGTCGGGCGTCTTGTATTCGAACGGCGCGTACGAGGCTTCGACGCCGAAACGGATCTCTTTCAGATCCGCTGCCATCGCGCTGCCTGCCGCCACGGCCGATGCCGCCACCACCGCGTGCGCGGCCACTTTACGCCAATCCAACTTCATCAGGTGTTCTCCTCGATACTCGAATGTTCCGGAACTACGGGCGCATGCATCATTGCAGGGTCGGATGACCACGGCAATGCCGCCGCCGCGCCGTGATGCGGCGCAACAGCCGCAAGGCCGCGATTGTACCAATCCGCGCGGCCCGATATGGCAAAGCAGCCGCCGGCACGTGATGCTGCGCTGCGGGCGCCGACGTCAGCCGGGCGGCCCGTCGAACTTGCAAGACGATGTCGCAAACACGCAAGCGCGACCCGCGGGCCTTCTGCACGACGGGTGGGCATTATCTCGAAACAGGAATGGTGGCCGGGCGAGGCGCAGGCCGCGGGTTGCCGCGGCCACGCGCAACCGGCCAACGTCAGACGAGCGCCGCAACCGTCTCGCGGGTCGTATCGACGACGAGCAGGCCCGCGCGCAAACCCGGCTTCACCGACGGATTCGGGAACACGATGCGCTCCTCGTCGTGCGTCACCGTGTAACGGTAATCGCCGTCCTGCGCGAGCACCGTGCCGCGTGCGAACGCGGTGAAGTTCGCGACGTCGGCCGCGACGAACAGCTCGAGCGCGTCGCTCTGCTTCGTGATCTGGTCGATCACCGTGAAGACGCGCGGCAACGGCGCGTCGGCCTCGCAAGCGGCGCCCGACACGAGCTTGCGCACCGCGCGGTCGGCCGGCGCGAAGCGCGCCAGGTCGTTCTGGCCGAACGGGCGCACCTTGCCGAGTTCCAGCGTGCACGCGAGCGCACCGCAATGCTCGGCCGTGAAATGCGAATACGTGTTGCCCTTCGCGGTATGCAGCAGCACGGCCGCGATGCGCGCGTCGCCGAGCCATTCGAACATCGTGCGCGTCGGCGGCATGCCCGTGTGCGGCAGCAGCGCGAACTGCTCGAACACCGACGCGCGGATCGCCGTATGCATGTCGATGTGCCAGCGCGCGGCGCCGGCCGGCGCGGCCGCGAAGAATGCGGCGGCGGCCGCTTCGAGCTGCGCGGCGCGCGGTGCTTCGCGGCTGTCGGGCACCTGCGCGTGACGGCCGCTGAACAGGCGGTTCAGGTCGTCGTCGAGATAGCGTTCGCCGGCGCGCATCGCCGGCACGTTGCCGAGCACGACGAGCAGCCGGCACGCGAGCGGCAGCGCGCCCGAGGCGAGATCGCGCACGAGCATCGACAGCAGCTCGATCGGCGCCGTCTCGTCGCCGTGCACGCCAGCCGACACGAGCACGCTCGCGCGCGCCGTGCCGGCGGCCTCGGCCGCCACCGGTTCGAGCGCGAGCAGCCCGTCGCCGCGCCATTGCCAGCGCACGGCGCCGGCGGCGCAGGTGCCGTCCGTCGCGGACGGTGCGCGGCCGCCCAGCGTGAACGCGAGGAAGTCGTCGAGCAACGCGTCGGCCATGCGGGAATCAGCGCTGGAAGTCATACAGCGAGCCGACGCGCAGAATCTGCGTGAGCTCGTCGAGCGCGGTGCGCGATTCGTCGAGCAGCGCCGGATCGGCGAGGTCTTCCGGTGCGAGGCGGTCGCGATAGTGCCGGTCGATCCACGTGTCGAGCGACGCGAACAGCGTGTCGTTGATCCACACGTTCGACGTGACGGCCGCGCGCTCCGCTTCGTTCAGCACGACGCGCAGGCGCAGGCACGCAGGGCCGCCGCCGTTCTTCATGCTTTCGCGCAGGTCGAACACGAGCACGTCGTGGATCGGGCCGTTGCCGGCCGCGAGTTCGTCGAGATAGGCCGCGACGTTGCCGTTCTCGCGGCACTCCTGCGGCACGACGAGCACCTGCGAGCCGTCCGCGCGCGACAGCAGCTGGCTGTTGAACAGGTACGACGTCACCGCGTCGTTCACGCTCACGGCGGCCTCGGGCACCTCGATCACGTTCAGGCGCGCACCGCGTGCGTCGAGCGCGGCGGTCAGCGTGTCGTAGATCGCCTGCTTGTTGACGAACGCGCGCTCGTGCGTGAACAGCGTGTCGCGGTTGCCGACCGAGATCACGTCGTTGTGGAACACGCCCGCGTCGATCACGTCCGGATCCTGCTGCGCATAGACCGTCGCTTCTTCCGCGAGCCCGTGGCGATGCGCGACCGCGCGGCTCGCCTCGAAGGTCTGGCGCGCCGGGAAGCGCTTCGGCTCCGGCCCGCGGCGGTATTCCGCGCGGCCGTACACGAAGAACTCGATGCCCGGCTTGCCGTATTCGGCGCAAAAGCGCGTGTGGTTCGCCGCGCCTTCGTCGCCGAGTGCCGGCGTGCCGGTCAGCGCTTCGTGCACCGCGAAATGCGCGGGATCGGCGAACAGCGTCGACAGCGTGCGGCGTGTCGCTTCGTGCTCGATCGCGCGATGCAGCTTGCTGCACAGGTTCGCCGGCGTGAAGTGCACGCGGCCGTCGCTCGTGTCGGCCGACGGGCTGACGGTGGCCGCGTTCGCGGTCCACATCGCCGATGCCGAGCTCGCCGCGGCGAGCAGTTCGGGCGCCTGCTTCGCGGCCTTCGCGATCACGTCCGCGTCCTTGCCGGAGAAGCCGAGCTCGCGCAGCAGGCGCAGCGACGGCCGCTCCTGCGGCGGCAGCACGCCTTGCGCGAAGCCGAGATCCGCGAGCTGCTTCATCTTGCGCAGCCCCTGCTTCGCGGCAGCCTTCGGGTTCGCGGCCGACTTTTCGTTGTTGAGCGACGCCACGTTGCCGAACGACAGCCCGGCGTAGTTGTGGGTCGGGCCGACGAGCCCGTCGAAATTGGCTTCTTGTGCGTTCATCGTCGTTCCCTCGATCAGAAATGCAGGCCCGGCGACAGGCTCGCGGGCAAGGTCAGTTGCGTGCTTTCCACCGACGCCATCGGATACGCGCAATAGTCGGCCGCGTAGTACGCGCTCGGGCGATGGTTGCCCGAGCGGCCGGTGCCGCCGAACGGCGCGGCGGACGACGCGCCGTTGGTCGGCCGGTTCCAGTTGACGATCCCGGCGCGAATCGTGCGGCGGAAGTGTTCCCATGCGTTCGCGTCGTCGGCCAGCAGGCCGGCGGACAGGCCGAACGCCGTGTCGTTCGCGCGCTCGATCGCTTCGTCGAACGTCGCATAGCGGACGATCTGCGCGAGCGGGCCGAAGTGCTCTTCGTCCGGCAGGTTCGTGACGCCCGTCACGTCGACGATCGCCGCGTTCACGAAGCCGAGGCGCGGATCGCGCTGCGTCATCGCGATGATCGGCTTCGCGCCCTGCTCGATCAGGCGCGACTGCGCGTCGACGAGTTTCGCCGCGGCACGCGCCGAGATCACCCCGCCCATGAACGGCTGCGGATCGGCGTCGAACACGTCGGCCGTGATCTTCGACGTGACGTCGGCGAAGCGCGCGAGGAAGCGGTCGCCGAACGTGCCCTGCGGCACGAAGATGCGGCGCGCGCACGTGCAGCGCTGGCCGGCCGACAGGAACGCCGACTGGATCGTGTGATGGACCGCCGCGTCGATATCCTCGACTTCGCCGATCACGAGCGGGTTGTTGCCGCCCATCTCGAGCGCGAGCACGATTTCCGGACGGCCGCCGAACTGCTTGTGCAGCAGCGTGCCGGTATCCGAGCTGCCGGTGAAGAACAGCCCGTCGATCTGCCGATGGTTCGCGAGCGCGATGCCCGTGTCCTTCTCGCCCTGCACGAGGTTCAGCACGCCGTCCGGCAGCCCCGCTTCCTTCCACACTTCGACCGTCGCACGCGCGACGCCCGGTGCGAGCTCCGACGGCTTGAACACGACTGCATTGCCGGCGATCAGCGCGGGCACGATATGGCCGTTCGGCAAGTGGCCGGGGAAGTTGTACGGGCCGAACACCGCGACCACGCCATGCGGGCGGTGACGCAGCACCGCGACGCCGTCGGCCATGTCCTGGCGCTTCTCGCCGGTGCGTTCCTGGTAAGCCTGGATCGAGATGCCGACCTTCGCGGCCATCGACGCGACTTCCGTGCGCGCTTCCCACAGCGGCTTGCCCGTCTCGCGGCCGATCGCGGTCGCGATCGCTTCCTTGCGTTCGGTGAGCAACGCGGCGAAACGCTTGACGATCGCGCAGCGCGATTCGAAGTCGAGCGCCGACCAGCCGGCGAAGGCGCGGCGCGCGCTGGCGACCGCACGATCGACGTCGGCCGCCGACGCGCTTTCACCCTGCCATGCGATCTCGTCGGTGCCGGGGTTGCGCGAAGCGAACACGGGGCCCGAGCCTGCGACCCAGGCGCCGTCGATGAAGAGTTCCGTCATGATTCGTTTATCCCTGTTTGACTTTGAGCGGCAGCACGCGCACCGGATCGCCGGCCTTCACGTCGAGCGCGACGGCGTCGTCGGCCGACAGCACGAACGCGCCGTTCGCGACCACGCCCGGCGCGACGCCGACGCGGAAGTCGGTGAGCGACGTGTTCGACACGAGCGACTTCGGCGGATGGCCGCCCCGCGCGTCTTCCCGTGCATCGGGCACACCGATCGCGACCGGCACGACGACGCTCTCGCGCACCGTGCGCAGGTCGTTGACGTGGCATTCGAGCACGGGGCCCGCGTCGAAGATGTCGACGTGATTCTGGTAACGCAACCCTTCCGCCTCGAGCATCTTGCGGGCCGGCAGCGTGTCGCGGTGCGTGAGGCCGACCGCGTCCTGCGCGTCCTGCGGCAGCAGGTCGACGTACACCGGATAGCGCGGCATCAATTCCGCGAGGAACGACTTGCGGCCGTGCGAGCTCAGATAGTCGGCCGCGTTGAAATCGATCTGGTAGAAGTGCGAACCGACTGCGCGCCAGAACGGCGACGTGCCGTCCTCGTCGAAGTGGCCGCGCAGTTCCGCGCAGATGCGTTCCGGAAAGCGCTCGCGGAACTGCGCGATGAACATGAAGCGCGAGCGCGACAGCAGGCCGCCCACGCCGCCCGTGCGATAGCGCGGGCTCAGGAACAGCGAGCACACTTCCGCGTAACCGGTCAGGTCGTGCGAGATGTTCAGCGCGGACATCCGCGTCCACACGCCGAGCTCCTGGCTCGCGTGCACGACCGTGCTCACGCGGTAGTTGTAGAACGGCTGTTCGAGACCGACCTGCGTCTCGATCCCGCACACGCCCGCGATGTCGCCCGTCTTCGATTCTTCCATCACGAAGAAGTAGCCGGCCTCGCCGGCCGCCGCCTCGCCCGCGAGCGTGCGGCGCGTGCGCTCGATGCGCGCGGCGAGCGCGTCGCGGTCGGGCTTGAACGTGGTCAGGCCCGGCCCGGTTTCCTTCGCGAGCGACACGAGCGCGTCGACGTCGCCCGTTTGTACGACCCGAACGACGATCATGCTGCGTCTCCCTTCAAATCTTCATCGTCGCGGCGGTGCAGCGGCACGCAGCGCACGACATCGCCATCCTTCACATCGAGCGCCGCGCGCACGTCGCCGGCGAGCGGCGCGTCACCCGCCTCGCCCGGCAGGTCGGCCAGCACGCAGCGGAACGATTCGCCGCTGCCCGTCGACACCATGTAGGCGACATCGCCCTGCTGGTGCGCGGCCTCGCGCACGGTGCGCTCGGCGCCGTGCTTCACGCACGCGGTGCGGTCGACCTGCGCGGTCAGCACCGGGCCCGCGTCGAAGATGTCGACGAAGCGGTCGGGCTCGAAGCCTTCCTCGAGATGGATGTCGTACGCGAGCAGCGCCGATTCGTTCGGCTCGCCGAGCACGCGCTGCGCGGCTTCCGGCAGCAGCGGCACGTAGAGCGGATACGCCGGCATCACTTCCGCGATGAAGGTCCGGCTGCGGCCGCCCGACGCGATGTCGACGTCGGTGAAGTCGCGGCCGAAGAACTTGCGGCCCACCGCTTCCCAGAACGGCGATGCGCCATTGCCGTCGCTCACGCCGAGCAGCAGCGTGAACACTTCCGGCGTGAAGCGGCGGCGGTTCGCGGCGATGTACATCATCCGCGCACGCGAGATCAGGTGCGCGGCCGCGTCGCCGCGCAGCGACGGATCGACGTAGAAGCCCGCCAGCCGGCTCTTGCCGGTCAGCTCGTGCGACATCGTGAGCGCGTGGATCTTGCGGTTCACGTGCAGCTCGCGCGACGCGTGGATCAATGCGTCGTTGCGGAACGCATAGAACGGCTCCGAGTAACCGGCTGCGGCCACGATGCTCGCCGTGCCGAGCAGCTTGCCGGTCGACGAATCCTCGAGCACGAAGAGGTAGAACTCCTCGCCGGCGAAGTCGACGTCCGCGCGAAACGAATCTTCGGAGAGCGCCACGCGTGCTTCGAGCGCCGCGCGGTCGTGCGGCAGCGAGTGCAGGACCGGCTGCGCGGTGCGCGCCATGTGCGCGAGCGCATCGAGATCCGTGAGTTTGCCGGGGCGAACAAATAGCATCGTCGTTCCTGTCTGCGATGGGTGCGCCGATCAGCGCGCGGTGGCTTCCTGGGCGGCGAGCACTTGCTCGACTGCCTTCTCGAAGCGCTTCATGCCTTCGTCGAGCAGGTCGAACGGGATCACCAGCGACGGCACGAAGCGCAGCACGTTCGGGCCGGCGATCAGCATGATCAGGCCGTTTTCCGCGGCGGCGGTGACGAAGTCCTTCGCGCGGCCGTCGAATGCCGCGGTGAGTTCCGCGCCGACGAGCAGGCCCTTGCCGCGCACGTCCTTGAAAATGCCGAAGCGCGCGTTGATGCGCTCGAGCGCGCCTTTCAGGCGCACGCTGCGTTCGCGCACGCCTTCGAGCAGCGCCGGGTCGCCGATCAGTTCGACGACCTTGTCGGCGATTGCCGATGCGAGCGGGTTGCCGCCGTACGTCGTGCCGTGCACGCCGACCTTGAAGTGCGCAGCGAGTTCGTTCGTCGTCAGCATCGCGCCGATCGGGAAGCCGTTGCCGAGCGCCTTGGCGGTCGTCAGGATGTCCGGCGTGACGCCGGTATCCATGTAAGCGTAGAACTGGCCCGTGCGGCCGACGCCCGTTTGCACTTCGTCGAAAATCAGCAGCGCGCCGTGCGCGTCGCATGCTTCGCGCAGCGCCTTCAGGAACGCCGGATCGGCCGGGATCACGCCGCCTTCGCCTTGCACGGGCTCGACGATCACGGCGCAGGTTTGCGGGCCGATCGCGGCCTTCGCGGCTTCGATGTCGTTGTACGGCAGGTGCTTGATGCCGGCCGGCACGGGGCCGAAGCCTTCCGAGTACTTCGGCTGGCCGCCGACGCTGACCGTGAAGAACGTGCGGCCGTGGAACGACTGCACGAACGAGATGATTTCTGCCTTGTCGGCGCCGTGGCGATCGAACGCGACGCGGCGTGCGAGCTTCAGCGCGGCTTCGTTCGCTTCCGCGCCGGAGTTCGCGAAGAACGCGCGGTCGGCGAAAGTCAGCGATTCGAGACGCTTCGCGAGGCGCAGCACCGGCTCGTTCGTGTAGCCGTTGCCGATGTGCCAGAGCTTGCGGCCTTGTTCGTCCAGGACCTTCAGCAGTTCCGGGTGGCCGTGGCCCAGCGACGTTACCGCGATACCGCACGCGAAGTCGATGTACTCGCGGCCGGCCGTGTCCCACACGCGGGAGCCCTCTGCACGGTCCGGCACGAACGGCGCGGGGGAAAATACCGGCACCATCACTTCATCGAATGTCTGGCGGGTCACGGTCGAGGTCGTCATGGTCGTTCCTTTCGGTTTCGTAAGAGGGTTCAACAGGATCAAGTTTAGGTAAGGGTGACGCAAGCGTCTTGCGGAATTGCGACGGGTTCTATCGGAAGCGGATAGTGCGGTTTGGTTTTGCCCTTCCGGGCGGGGGCTTCGGTTTTGGTGGGCGTATTTTGAGGCTTTTTGGGTGGTTCGCTTGTGGTTGGCGTGAAGTACCTGCTGTCTTGTCGGTCTATTAGCGTCGCCCCTGCGCGGGGCGGCGGTTACTTTTCTTTGTCTTGCCAAAGAAAAGTAACCAAAAGAAAGGCGCCGTGAGAACGCATGACTTCCCGGTGCCATGGCACTCTGAGTGGACCGCGCCTAAGTGTCCGCGCCAGTCTAGAGCGCGGAGTGGTTCGAGCAATGGTTCTGACACCTCCCACTACCCGACAGAGCGGTATACCGCCCGCTAGCTCCGCCCTCGCTACGCTCGGCCGACAGGGACACCCCCTCTAGTAACATCTGAGGTCAATCAGTTCCAGCAATCGCTCGCGAGCACCCCGAATTCAGCGAATCAAGGCATGCCCTCATTCGCCAGGAAAAAGGGACGCAGCACGCACCTACGTGCTCACGACGTTATCAAACACTCACCAATGGCAAGCAGTCCGATAGGTACGAATGATGTGAGAAAAGAGGGTTGGGTGGTTTGCTGATGCATCGCCAGCAGAAGCACGCAAGTGAAGCAATGCGACGTGAAGTACCTTGCAGCCGAGCGTAGCGAGGATGGAGCTAGCGGGCGGTATACCGCTCTGTTGGGTAGTGGAGGATGTCAGAACCATTGCTCGAACCACTCCGTGTTCGTGACTGGCGCGGACACTTAGGTGCGAACCACTCCGCGCACTACGGCACCGGGAGGTCTTGCGTTCTCACAGCGCCTTTCTTTTGGTTACTTTTCTTTGGCAAGACAAAGAAAAGTAACCGCCGCCCCGCGCAGGGGCGACGCTAATAGACCGACAAGACAACAGGTGCTTCACGAAACCCGCAAGCGAACCACCCAAAAAAAACCAAATCACCCCTTATCCCCGCGCTCGACAAGCGCCCCACCCCGAGGCTCGCCGCCGCCCCCGGTTTGCTTCTCGAGCCAGGCTCTCCGATCCTCCCGAGGCGTGACCCCGAACCTTTCGCGATACGCGTTAGAAAAGTGCGCAGCAGAAGAGAACCCACAGGCGAGAGAAACCTGCACAACCGACTTGCTAGTCCGCTGCAACTGAGTCCGAGCCTTGAGCAACCGAAGATTGAGGTAATACTTGGAGGGCATCGCCCCGAGATACTGTCGAAAGAGCCGCTCCAGTTGCCGGCGTGACACGCCAACGAGCTCGGCGATTTCATCGGTGGTCAACGGATCCTCGACATTGGCTTCCATCAAAAGCAAAGCATCATTCAACCGAGGATGCCGCTCGCCCGGCGCAGTCACGAAAGGAATCCGCTGCCGCTCCTCGCCGCTGCGCAAAGTCCCGGCGCCGAGCGCATCGGCGATCCTTTCCGCGAGATCCGGCCCATGTTCCCGGCCGATCATGGCCAGCATGAAGTCAACGGTGGCTTGCCCACCCGCACAGGTAGCCCGATCGCGATCGATCTCGAAGATCTGCTGCGTGACGATCGACCGCTCGAACTGTTCGGCGAACTGCTGATACGTCTCCCAGTTCACGCTCACGCGATACCCGGAAAGCTGCCCGGCCATGGCCAGCCACCACACGCCATGATGAATACCGGTCACGACAGGCGTCCGCTGCCCCACCCTCGCGAGACTCGCGAGAAACAACCGATAGTCGGCAAACTGCTGAAACCGCTCCGACACGACGATCACCCAGTCACACGCGATCGCATCGTTGAACGCCGCATCGGCATGCCACTGCGCGCCGCCGGCGAGCGGCACCGGCCGCCCGTCCCACGAACACACCTGCCACCGATACAGCAGCCGCCCGTCGATCTCGTTCGCGAGATTCAGCGCATCGACGATCGGACCCACGCCCGACATCGACACGGGCGGCAATGCAACGATCGCCACCTGCGTCGTGCGGGTGGCGCCTGCGGGACGAGACACCGGTACCACGGTCGAAACCTGCCCTGTCGCGTTACTTGAGACTGCCCGACAGGAACTGCTTCAGCCGCTCGCTCTGCGGGCGGACCAGCACTTCCTTCGGATCGCCCTCTTCCTCGGTCCGCCCCTGATGCAGGAACATCACGTGGTTCGACACGTTGCGCGCGAAACCCATCTCGTGCGTGACGACGATCATCGTGCGGCCTTCCTCGGCGAGCTTCTGCATCACCTTCAGCACTTCGCCCACCAATTCAGGGTCGAGCGCCGACGTCGGCTCGTCGAACAGCATCACGTCCGGATGCATCGCGAGCGCCCGTGCAATCGCCACGCGCTGCTGCTGGCCGCCCGAAAGATGCGACGGATACTGCTTCTCGACGCGCGGCGGCAAGCCGACCTTCTCCAGGTACTCGCGCGCCCGCTCCTCGGCTTCCTTCTTCGAAATGCCGAGCACGTGCACCGGCGCTTCCATCACGTTCTCGAGCACGTTCATGTGCGCCCAGAGGTTGAAGTGCTGGAACACCATCGCGAGCTTCGTGCGGATGCGCTGCAGCTGCTTGTGATCGGCGACTTCGAGCGCGCCGGCGCGGTCGGTCTTCGTGCGCACGGCCTCGCCGTCGACGACGATCTGCCCCGCATTCGGCCGCTCGAGAAAATTGATGCAGCGCAGGAACGTGCTCTTGCCCGAGCCGCTCGCGCCGATGATGCTGATGACGTCGCCGGCCTTCGCGTTCAGCGACACGCCCTTGAGCACTTCGTTGTCACCGTAGCGCTTGTGAATGTCGACCGCGGCAAGCTTGGTGGAAGCGGCAGCGCTCGTTTGAGTGATCTCGGCCAACTGGCTCTCCTCGAAGTGATTCAATGACGGGCGGCCGCGAGATACGCAAGCCAGTGGCGCTCCGCGCGGCGAAACGCCGCGACGAGTGCGAACGATACCGCAAGATAGATCAGCGCGGCGATCCCGAACGACTGGAACGCCATGTAGGTCGCGGAATTCGCATCACGCGCGACCTTCAGGATGTCCGGCACGGTCGCGGTGAACGCGACAGTCGTCGCGTGCAGCATCAGGATCACCTCGTTGCTGTACAGCGGCAGCGCGCGGCGCAGCGCCGACGGCAGGATCACGCGGCGGTACATCGTGAACGGCGACATCCCGTACGCCCGTGCAGCCTCCACTTCACCGTGCGGAATCGCGCGGATCGCACCCGCGAAGATCTCCGTGGTGTATGCGCAAGTGTTCAGCGCGAACGCGAGAATCGCGCAGTTGAAGCCGCTGCGGAAGAACGCGTCCAGCAGCGAGTGCGAACGCACGAACTCGAGGCTGTACATGCCCGTGTACAGCAGCAGCAACTGCACGTAGAGCGGCGTGCCGCGGAACACGTACGTGTAGAACCGCACCGGCGTCGACACCCACTTGTTCTTCGACACGCGTGCAACCGCGAGCGGCACCGCGCATACGAAGCCGAGCGAAATCGACGCGACGAGCAGCCACAGCGTCACCGCGAGGCCGGAGAGGCGCTGGCCGTCCCAGTAAAGGAACGCCTGGCCGAATTCCTGGAGAATTTCGATCATAGATCTGCGTGCCGCACGCCCATGGAATAACGCTTCTCGAGCTGGATCAGCACGAGGTTGGAAACGGTCGTGATCGCGAGATAGATCAGCGCCGCGACGAGGATGAAGAAGAACATGTTGAACGTGCTCTTGCCGGCGTCCTGCGCGGCCTTCACGACGTCCGCGAGGCCGATGATCGACACCAGCGCGGTGGCCTTCACGAGCACCTGCCAGTTGTTCCCGATCCCCGGCAGCGCGAAGCGCATCATCTGCGGAAACATGATCCGCGCGAACACGCGCGCGCCGCTCATCCCGTACGCCGCACCGGCTTCGAGCTGGCCGCGCGGCACCGACAGGAACGCGCCGCGGAACGTCTCGGTGAAGTACGCGCCATAGATGAAGCCGAGCGTCAGCACGCCGGCCACGAACGGGTCGATGTCGATCTGGTCCCAGCCGACGAAGTCGGTGAACTGGTTCAGCCAGATCTGGATGCTGTAGAACAACAGCAGCATCAGGACGAGATCGGGCACCGAGCGGATCAGCGTCGTATAGCCGGTCGCGATCGCTCGCAGCACCCGGTTGTGCGACAGCTTCGCCACCGCGCCGATCAGCCCCAGCGCCACCGCAGTGGCGAGCGACAGCACCGACAGCTCGATGGTCTGCACGGTGCCGGCCCAGAGGACAGGACCAAAGCCGTAAAGGAACACGCGCGTCTCCAGAGTTGGAATGGATGCCGACGCGTCTGCCTGTCCCGCGCCGGGCTGACGCGGATAGTCGCAAGCGAAATTGATTGCCTCAAATCACCTTGCGCGTGATTGCTGCGTCGCAACAATCCGCCCCATCATTTGCAACCACGGCGTACGCCGCTGTTTCAAAAGGAAAAAAGCCGCTTCCTGACAACCGGATAACCGGCGGGGAAGCGGACTTTTTGCAATTTTCCGGTCGCTTTTTCGATATAGCGCCGAAGGAGGCTGCGGTTGCGCCTACCGCCCCTTCAGGATGTCGGAGCGCGAAGTCGTATAGACAAGCCCGTCCGGGCCGAAATGGACGTTGAAGAATGCGTCGGTGTTGACGCCGTCCTCGAGCCAGCGCCAGCTCCAGACGATCTCGGGCTTGAGCGGATACTGCGCGATGTCGCCGGGCTTGCCGAGCAGGCGCCGCACCTCGTCCTCGTTCATCCCGGGGCGCACCTTCGCGAAATTCTCGGCGGTCAGCACCTGCGTCGCGCCCGTGTAGCGGCCGTTCGCATCGAGATCGACGAACCACGTCTGGTTGCCCATCGGGCCGCGCGGGTATTCGAGCCGCTTCGAGCCGTCGGTGAAGTCGCGCTCGGTCTCGGGCTTGCCCATCGTGCCGCGCACGTCGGCCTCGGTCGATTCGCCGACCTTCAGCCCCTTCAGCAGCAGCGGCGCGGGCTTGATCGCGTTGAAGAAATCCCTGATACGTTGCACGTCGAGATTGCCTTGCTTGTCGTCGCAGCCGGTCAGCGCCAGCGCAGCGGCCAGCATCGTCACGGGAAGCAGCCGGAAACGGAAATTCATCGGAAGAAATGCGCGTCGAGAAAACACGCGGCAAGGATACCCGCGCAACGCCAAAAGCGCGAGACGGGCGCGCGGCCCGTCTCGTGTTCAGTGCATCGTTTCGGTTTCGGTCTCGGCCCGGGTCGTGCGGCTCGTCGCGTGCGGCGCCCGTGGCACGGCCGGCGGCACGTCGATACGGCGCCGCGTGCGCACGAGTTCGGCCAGTTGCCACGAACCGAGCGCCAGGCAGCCGAACAGCACCTCGCGGCCGCGCTTGACCAGCGCGAGCGACAGCGCCGTCTCGCGGTCGACGCCGAACATCTGCGCGAGCAGCACGACGGTCGCCTCCTGCACGCCGAGGCCGCCCGGCACCATGAACGCCGCATGGCGCACGGCCTGCGCCATCGCCTCGATCGCGATCGCGCCGCCGATCGACACTGGATGGCCGAGCAGCGCGAGCGCCCAGTAGATCTCGAGCGCGCCGAGCACGTAGCCGGCCAACTGCCAGAAGAATGCGCTGAACAGCAGGCCCGTGCGCGACATCAGCCCATCGATGTCGGCGTCGAGCCGCTTGCCGTCGACGCCCTGCAGCAGCCGGTGCGAATCGCCGAGCAGGCGGCCCGCGAAACGCTCGATCGCATGGAAGATGCCGCCGCGGCGCATCAGCACGACGCCGAGCACCGGCAGCGGCAGCGTGAGCAGCAACGCGAGACCGATCGTGCCGCCGCCCATGCTGTCCGTCGTCGCGAGCAGCAGCACGAGGCCGAGCGCGGCGAACGCATACTGGACGACGATCGTCACGAGCAACTCGACGATCACCGATGCCGTCACGCGGCTCGCGTCGGGCACCTGCCAGCGCGCGAGGCGGATGCCGACGATCTCGCCGCCGATCCCGACCACCGGCAGCAGCCGGTTCACGGCCTCGCGCACGGTCGCGATCCACCACAGGAACGGCAGCGACGAGCGCTTGTCGAGCAGCAGGTGCCACGCGTAGGCGTCGAGCAGCAGCGGCAGCGCATGGAACGGCACGAGCCACAGCAACGCGTAACCGGCGCGCGCGAGCATCTGCGATACGTCGCCGATGCCTTCGTGCAGCCCCAGCGCGAGCAGGATGCCGATGCCGAGCGGCCAGCCGAGCCATTTGATCCACTTGGTCATGACGGCTGCGCTCCCGGTGCGCGCGACGCCGGCGCGCCGCGCCGTGCGGCGGGCTGGCCGAACACGTCGGCAAAGCCGCCGGTCGCGACGCCCGCCGCCTTCAGCGCGGCCGCGACGCGCGGCGACAGCAGCGCGTCGAGTTCGTCCGCTGGACGGTAGCCGGCCATCGTCGGCGTGATCGGGCCGTCGCCGGCCTCGGCCGGATGGCAGTAGATCTCGCCGACGCCCGGCGGCAGCTTGGCGAGCGCATCGAGCAGCACGGCCTCGTCCATCGCGCCCGTATGCTCGATCCCGACCACGTAGTCGTTGTGCGCGAGCCCCGCGCGGTCGAGCCGCGCGCGCACGAGCGCGATCCACGGCTTGAGCAGCGCGGGCGCGCTCGTCTCGTACGGCAGCCGCACCGCGCGCAACCCGTAGTCGCGGCCGATCTCGATGATCAGCGACAGCACGGTCGGATGCAGGTGGAAATGCTTGTGCGCGTTCACGTGGTCGAGCGGCAGGCCGCTCGCCGCGAACGCGTCGAACTGCGCGCGAATCTCGCGGCGCAACTGCGCCCGCACGTGCGGCAGGAAGAAGAAGCGGCAGCCGTCCTTCGCCATCGCATCGCCGAACCGCCCGTCGGGGCCGACAAGCGCGGGAATCTCACGCGCGGGCAGCGTGGCCGGCCCGTCCGCGAGGACGAGATGCAGGCCGACCGCGAGCGACGGCAGCCGCCGCGCGCGCTCGATCGCATCGTGCGCGGCGGGCGCGCCGACCATCAGGCTGGCGGCATTCAGCACGCCGTCGCGGTGCGCGCGCTCGACCGCCGCGTTGACGCGCGGGTGCAGCCCGAAGTCGTCTGCGGTGAAGATCAGCGCCCGCGCCGCCGGCTGCGTCGCCATGAATCAGGCCTCGTGCGCGCGCAGGAAGCGGAAGAACTCGACACCTTCGCGCAGGCGGCGCTTCATCATGTCCCAGCTCGTCAGCATCTCGCGGACGATCTCCCAGATCTTCGACGGGCGGAAGTAGAACTGGCGATAGAACTGCTCGAGATGGTGATAGATCTCGTCGCGCGACAGGTGCGCATAGCCGATCGCCGCGAGCTGCACGCCTTCCTTGCTCACCAGGTTGATGGTCTTGTTCTCTTCCATCCAGCCGTTTTCCACGGCCTGCTTGTAGAGCGTCGTGCCCGGATACGGTGCGGCGAGCGAGACCTGGATCGTGTGCGGATTGATTTCCTTCGCGTACTCGATCGTCTTCTTGATGGTCTCCTGCGTCTCGCCCGGCAGGCCGAGGATGAAGGTGCCGTGGATCTTGATGCCGAGCTTCTTGCAGTCCGCGCTGAAGCGGCGCGCGAAATCGGTGCGCACGCCCTTCTTGATGTTCACGAGGATCTGGTCGTCGCCGGATTCGAAGCCGACCAGCAGCAGGCGCAGGCCGTTTTCCTTCATGACCTTCAGCGTCTTGTACGGCACGTTCGCCTTCGCGTTGCACGACCACGTGATGCCGAGCTTGCCCAGGCCGATGGCGATGGCTTCCGCGCGCGGCAGGTCGTCGGTGAAGGTGTCGTCGTCGAACATCAGTTCCTTCACTTCCGGCATGTTGTCGCGGATCCACTTCGCTTCCGCGAGCACGTTCTCGACCGAGCGCGTGCGGTAGCGATGGCCGCTGACCGTCTGCGGCCACAGGCAGAAGGTGCAGCGCGACTTGCAGCCGCGGCCCGTGTAGATCGACACGTACGGATAGTTGAGGTAGCCGATGAAGTAGTTGTCGATCTTCAGGTCGCGCTTGTAGACGGGCGCGACGAACGGCAGTTCGTCCATGTTCTCGAGGATCGGACGCGCTTCGTTGTGCTCGATCGAGCCGTCCTTCGCGCGCCAGCTCAAGCCCTTGATCTCCGGGAACGGCTTGCCTTCGGCGATTTCCTTGCAGGTGTAGTCGAATTCCTCGCGGCACACGAAGTCGATTGCGTCGCTCGCCGTGAGCGAGTTGTGCGGATCGACCATCACCTTCGCGCCGACCATGCCGACCAGCATCGACGGCTTCATCTTCTTCAGGTCCTGCGCGAACATCGCGTCGGTCGGGAACGACGGCGTGCTCGTGTGGATGATCACGAGGTCGTAGTCGTTCGCGATCTTCAGCGTTTCCTCGACCGACAGGCCGTCGGCCGGTGCGTCGACGACGCGGCTGCCCGGCACGAGCGCGGCCGGCTGCGCGAGCCACGTCGGATACCAGAAGGAACGGATTTCGCGCTTCGCCTGGTAGCGCGAGCCGGCTCCGCCGTCGAAGCCGTCATACGAAGGGGCCTGCAAGAACAGCGTTTTCATGAATGCTCCGGTAGCCTGCATAGTTCGATTCGTCACAACGATTCAGTCAAAAAACCGCGGGCCGCCCTGCCGGCGCCCGCCTCTCTGTCATGTCGCGCCGCGCGGCCTCGCCGCGCAGCGCGTCTCGGCCCTCGGGCCGGGTTCGGTCGGAACGGCCCTAGCGGCCGTCCACTGCTTCCACCGCCGCAGTCGCGCGTTCGCCGCCGACGACCGTCATCCTCGCGCCGCGCCACACCACGTGCGTGCCGAACACGGCCGCGAGCCACTCGAGCGCGAGCAGCGTGTCGCGCACCGCGACGAGCGGCAGGTCGCGCCAGAACGCGCGCCAGCCGTCCTCGCCGCGGGCGTGCAGCACGAGCCGCCCGAACGCGCCCACCCCGGCCGCCCAGCCCGCCAGCGCGCCGGCGAAGGTGCCGTCGAGGCGCAGCGCGAGCGCCGCGCCGATCGCGAGCCACGGCACGGTAAACGTAATGAACAGGAACGCGAAGCCGGCCGGGTTCAGCGAACGGATCGTGCGCAGCCAGCGGGTCTCGCGGTGCCACAGCGGCCCGAACGACGGTTCGATCACGTCGGTCGCGACCTCGACCTCCGACAGCACGGTGCGTCGCCCGAGCCGGCGCGGCAGCTCGGCCAGCCAGAAATCGTCGGCCAGTTCGTCCTTCAGCGCGGGAAAGCCGCCGATCCGGTCTAGCGTGTCGCGCGTCAGCGCGAGCGTCGCGCCGAAGCCGAAGCGGCTCGAGCGGCCGAGGTGCGTGATCCGGACCGACGGGGCGAACCATGCGTCGACGAACTGCGCGCCGATCCGCGTCCAGAACCCGCCGACGCTGCGCGCATGATACAGGCACGTGACGACACCGACCGACACGTCGGCGAGCGGCGCCGTCACGCGCTCCAGATAGTCGGGCTTCACCGCGATGTCGCTGTCCGCGATCACGATGCGGCCGTACTTCGCGCGCTCGGCGAGGTTGATCAGGTTGCTGACCTTCAGGTTCTTGCCATGCACGCGCGCGTCGATCACGAGCGTGATGTCGCACTCGGGATAATCGGCGCGCAGCCGTTCGACCACGGCAATCGCCGGATCGGCCGCCGACGCGACGCCGAACAGCACTTCATACCGCGGATGGCGCTGCTCGCAGAACGTCGCGAGGTTTTCGTACAGGTGCGGCTCCGCGCCGCACAGCGGCTTGAGCACGCTGACCGGCTCAAAGCCGTCGCGCACGGCCGTGCGCGGCGTACGCGGCCGCGGCGCGAACGCGGCGACGAGCGCATAGCCGGCCGCGGCCAGCGTGAAGACGATCAGGAGCCAGTCGAGCATCGTTGCGGTTGCCGTCATGCGCGACGCCTCCCGGCGACCTGAACGCCATGGAGAACGCGTGAGCATGATTGAGCGTGATTCGGTATTCCGACAACGACGAACGCGGGCACGACCCGACTCCTTGTTCCAGCAGCGCCTGTATATGGGGGAGGCTCGACCCATCCTTCGGATACGGCCATGCCCGGCTTCGCGTGGTGCATCTCCGCGCGACGCCCGGACGGGATGCGGGAAGATTCGTATGGCTACCTTCGGCACAACATGGGTAGGCGCCGGATTTTAGCAGCCTGCGGCACCCCGCGCTCGGCGCTACGAGAAACGGACTGGTGCAATTCCGGCAAAGCTGCGCAGTCGGCGAACCATTTGGGTGCACCCGCGTTCACGTTAGCGTAAGCGGTTTGCAGGCGTATTGCAGTCTTGAAAATCCTACGTTTCGTGCAAATTTGTACGTCGATGCGGATTCACATCCAATCGCCGTAAAGATCGGTAATTAATCGGCGATTAGATCGATTTTTGCAACGACCGCCGAATTCGACCCTGCACCCCTGAACCGCGCATGGGTATCGGGCCGCCTCCAGCACGTTCCGGAACCCTTTGGCAAAATCCTTGGCATTTGTTGCGTCAGCGCATCACCGCGCGCGCCCCTTTCGAAGGCCATCCGATGACTCCGTTTTCCGTACTCGATCTCGCCCCCATTCCGGCCGGCGCCGACGCCTCCCAGGCATTCCGCAACACCGTCGATCTCGCGCAGCACGCGGAACGCTGGGGTTACCAGCGCTACTGGCTCGCCGAGCATCACAACATGCCCGGCATCGCGAGCGCGGCAACGGCCGTCGTGATCGGCCATGTCGCGGGCGCCACGCGGACGATCCGGGTCGGGTCGGGCGGCATCATGCTGCCGAACCATGCGCCGCTGGTGATCGCCGAGCAGTTCGGCACGCTCGCGTCCCTGTATCCGGGGCGCATCGACCTCGGCCTCGGCCGCGCGCCCGGCACCGACCAGACCACGTCGCGCGCGCTGCGCCGCGACCTGATCGGCAGCGCCGACTCGTTTCCGGATGATGTCGCCGAGCTGCAGCGCTACTTCGCGGAGCCGGTGCCCGGCCAGCGCGTGCGCGCGGTGCCCGGCGCAGGGCTCGACGTGCCCGTGTGGCTGCTCGGCTCGAGCCTGTTCAGCGCCCAACTCGCCGCGATGCTCGGGCTGCCGTTCGCGTTCGCGTCGCACTTCGCGCCGGATTACCTGATGCGCGCGCTCGAGATCTATCGTGCGCAGTACCGGCCGTCGGCCGCATGGCCGAAGCCGCATGCGATGGTCGGCGTCAACGTGTTCGTCGCCGATACCGACGACGAGGCGCGGCGCCTGTTCACGTCGCTGCAGCAGCAGTTCATCAACCTGCGGCGCGGCACGCCGGGCAAGCTGCCGCCGCCGGTCGACGTGCTCGAGGCGAACGAGCTCGAACTCGCGACCGTCGCGCATTCGCTGTCGTTCGCGGCCGTCGGCTCGCGCGACACGGTGCGCGACAAGCTGCGCGACCGCATCGCGCAGACGGGGGCCGACGAGCTGATCGTCACCGCACAGGTCTACGATCACGCGGCACGGCTGCGCTCGTTCGAATTGACCGCGCAGATCCGCGACGAGCTCGCGAGCGAAACGCGCTGACGGCGCGCCCGGGCCGCCAGCGGCCGGCCCCGCATCACTGCGGGTGCACGGCCTCCAGCCCGTCGAGCAGCGCCTTGTGGAACGCGTCCGGATCCTGGATCTGCGGCGCGTGGCCGAGCGCCGGGAACTCGACGAGCTGCGCGCCGGGGATCGCCGCCTGCGTGCGCTTCGCGAGTTCCGGGTAGCGGCCGAGCTTCGCATGCACGTCGGGCGGCGAGACGTCCTTGCCGATCGCGGTCGTGTCCTTGTCGCCGATCATCAACAGCGTCGGCACGCGGATCGCGCCGAGTTCATAGACCACCGGTTGCGTGAGGATCATGTCGTAGATCAGCGCGGAGTTCCATGCGACCGCGTCGCGACCGGCGCCACGGTACATCCCGGCCAGCATCTGCACCCAGCGCTCGTACGACGGCGACCACTTGCCCGCGTAGTACGTGCCCTGCTCGTAGCGGCGAATGCCGTCGGCCGTGGTCTTCAGCTCGCGCGCATACCAGTAGTCGACCGGCAGCGGCGGCACGCCGAGCGCCTTCCAGTCCTCGAGGCCGATCGGGTTCACGAGCACGAGCTGGTCGATCGCCTTCGGATACATCAGCGCGTAGCGCATCGCGAGCATCCCGCCCGTCGAGTGGCCGACGATCGTCGCCGACTTCACCCCCACCGATTCGAGCAGCGCATGCGTATTGCGTGCGAGCTGCTGGAAGCTGTACTGGTAGCGATCGGGCTTCGACGACTTGCAGAAACCGATCTGATCCGGCGCGATCACGCGATAGCCGGCGCGGCTCAGCACGCCGATCGTGTCCTCCCAGGTCGCCGCGCAGAAGTTCTTCCCGTGCAGCAGCACGACGGTGCGGCCGTTCGGGTGGGCCGGCTGCACGTCGAGGTAGGCCATCTCGAGGGTTTCGCGCTGCGACACGAACGTGTAGAGATGCACGGGCGCCGGATAGGCGAACCCTTCCAGGCGCGGGCCATACACGGGCCCGTCGTTGCCGGCGGGCGATGCGGCGGCGGCCATGGCAGGCACGGCGCACGCGACGGCGACACCCGCGCCGAGCACGGCGGCGCGCACGGCAAACAACATCTTGCGAATCGAAAGCATGGCGATCACGGTGATTGGAGACGCACGCGGGCGGCCGGGCCGTCTCGCGCCCCGCGATTCTACGCGGTCGCGCTGACGACGGCGCGCAACACTCCGGCGCCGCGCGACTTCCGCGTGCGCGACGAACTCGGGTATCGTGTGACGTGACCCTGAAACGCGTGCAGGCGCTTCCCATGAAAAACGTCCTCAGCATTCAGTCGCACGTCATCTACGGCCATGCCGGCAACAGCGCGGCCGTGTTCCCGATGCAGCGCCTCGGCGTCAACGTCTGGCCGCTCAATACCGTCCAGTTGTCGAATCACATGCAGTACGGTCACTGGGCCGGCAGCGCGATCGATGCCGCGAAGATGGAGCAGCTCGTCGACGGCATCGCCGCGATCGGCGCACTCAAGCGCTGCGACGCCGTGCTGTCCGGCTTCCTCGGTTCGCCGCCGCAGGCGCGTGCGGCTATCGAGATCGTCCGCTCGGTGAAGGCGATGAATCCGAACGCGTGGTACTTCTGCGATCCGGCGATGGGCCAGACGGGCGGCATCCGGCCCGAGCCCGGCGTCGAGGAATTCATGGTCCAGGAGGTGCCGGCGCTCGCGGACGGCATGTCGCCGAACCACACCGAACTGCAGAAGCTCGCCGGGCGGCGTATCGAAACCGTCGCCGAAGCCGTCGAAGCCTGCCGCTCGCTGATCCGTCGCGGCCCGCAGATCATCCTCGTCAAGCACCTGCACGACCGCAACAGCCCCGCCGATCGTTTCAACATGCTCGCGGTCACCGAAACCGAAGCGTGGATCGGCCAGCGCCCGCTGTACGCGTTTCCGCGCCATCCGGTCGGCGTCGGCGACCTGACCAGCGCGATCTTCGTCGCCTGCCGGCTGCGCGGCGACTCCGTGCGTGCGGCATTCGAGCACACGCTCGCGGCCGTGCACGCGGTCGTGAAGGCCACCTACGATGCGCGCCGCTACGAGCTCGAACTCGTCGCCGCGCAGGACGAAATCGCGCGGCCGAGCGAATGGTTCGGCGCGTGGGTCACGGACGCCTGACTCGCCGGCATCGCCCTGCGCTTCACCGGCGCGCATCTCGCGCCGCATCGCTTTCCCGCCTCATCCCTGCCGCACCGCGACCGCTGGCGACATTCGCCCGACGCCGCTTCGATATCGCTTCGATGCGGATGCAAACGTTTCCGGACTTCACATGAATGACACCGATTTCTCGCTATGCTCGCGGCGGCACCACCCGGCGCAGCCGCATCCTGCGACCCGGGCGCGCCCTTCCAGCAGGTCCTGCCAATCGGCCCCCCCCTTTACCGCACGATAACGACCATGACCCGATCGAACCGTCGTGACTTCCTGCGCGTCGCTGCCGGCACCGCCGGCGCCGCCGCGCTGAACCTGTTCCCCCCCGTGATTCGCGATGCGCTTGCGATTCCCGCGAACCGCCGCACCGGCACCATCCGCGATATCGAACACATCGTGATCCTGATGCAGGAGAACCGCTCGTTCGACCACTACTTCGGCACGATGCGCGGTGTCCGCGGCTTTGGTGACCCGCGTCCGCTGCGCCTCGCGAACGGCAAGTCGGTGTTCCACCAGCCGGTCGGCCCGGCCGAGCTGCTGCCGTTCCACCCGGGCGCGGACAAGCTCGGCCTGCAGTTCCTGCAGGACCTGCCGCACGGCTGGCAGGACATGCACGCCGCCTGGAACAAGGGCCGCTACGACCAGTGGGTGCCGAACAAGGGCACCACGACGATGGCGTACCTGAAGCGCGACGACATCCCGTTCCACTACCAGCTCGCCGACGCGTTCACGATCTGCGACGCGTACCACTGCGCGATCCCGAGCTCGACCGACCCGAACCGCTACTACATGTGGACGGGCTACGTCGGCAACGACGGCACGGGCGGCGGCCCCGTGCTCGGCAACGAGGAAGCGGGCTACGGCTGGACGACCTATCCGGAAGTGCTCGAGAACGCCGGCGTGTCGTGGAAGATCTACCAGGACGTCGGCACCGGCCTGAACGCCGCCGGGTCGTGGGGCTGGACGCAGAACCCGTACATCGGCAACTACGGCGACAACTCGCTGCTCTACTTCAACCAGTACCGCAACGCGCTGCCCGGCACGCCGCTGTACGACAAGGCGCGCACCGGCACCAACATCAGCGCGGGCGGCACGCTGTTCGACATCCTGCAGCAGGACGTGAAGAACGGCACGCTGCCGCAGGTGTCGTGGATCTGCGCGCCGGAGGCGTATTCCGAGCACCCGAACTGGCCGGCGAACTACGGCGCGTGGTACATCGAGCAGGTACTGAAGGCGCTCGTGTCGAATCCGGAGGTATGGAGCAAGACCGCGCTCTTCATCACGTACGACGAAAACGACGGTTTCTTCGACCACGTGCAGCCGCCGTTCGCGCCGCAGTCGCGCGACAACGGGCTATCGACGGTCGCGACGACCAACGAGGTGTTCCCCGGCGACGCATCGCACATGGCCGGCCCGTACGGGCTCGGGCCGCGCGTGCCGATGCTCGTCGTGTCGCCGTGGACGAAGGGCGGCTGGGTCTGCTCGCAGACCTACGATCACACGTCGCTGCTGCAATTCATCGAGGCGCGTTTCGGCGCGCAATACCCGGTCAAGGCCGGCAACATCTCGCCGTGGCGCCGCACGGTGTGCGGCGACCTGACCGCCGCGTTCGATTTCGCAACGGCCGATGCCGGCTGGCCGACGCTGCCGGACACGAGCAGCTATGCGCCGCCCGACCGCCTGCGCCATCCCGACTACATCCCCGTGCCGCCGGTGCTGCAGAAGCTGCCGAAGCAGGAGGCCGGGCTGCGGCCGGCGCGCGCGCTGCCGTACGAGCTGTTCGTGCACGGCCGCGTCGAATCGGTGAACGGCCTGTTCCGGCTGACCTTCGCGAACACCGGCCGGGCAGGCGCCGCGTTCCAGGTGCAGTCGCGCAATCGCCTCGACGGCCCGTGGGCGTACACGGTCGAAGCCGGCAAGCGGATCGCCGACACGTGGAGCGCCGCGGCGTCGCTCGGCCTGTACGACCTCGACGTGTACGGCCCGAACGGCTTCTACTGCCATTTCCGCGGCCCGTTTGCGACCGGCGTCGGCAGCGCGAACGTGAACCCCGAGGTGATCTACGGCTACGACGTCGCGAACGGCAACATCACGCTGCGCCTGATGAACCGCGGCCACAAGGCCGTGCGGCTCAAGGTCACGAACGCGTACGGCCACGGCCGCGCGCGCACGTTCGACCTCGCGCCGGGCCAGCAGATCGATGACTACTGGGATCTGCGCGGCAGCCACGGCTGGTACGACCTGACCGTCAGCGACGGCCGCCTGCTCGGCTTCCTGCGCCGCTACGCGGGGCACGTCGAGACCGGCCGCCCGAGCACCAGTGATCCGCTGATCCGCACGCACGCATCGCACGACGATGCCGAAGCCGCATCGGACGCCCTGTCCGACTGACGGCGTCGCATGCGCGGCGCGGCCCCGGCGGGCCGCGCCGCTTCCCTGCTCCCCTCCTCTCCGCCCGCTCCGTTCGCGACGGGAAACTCCCGATACCGGCTGCCGCCGCACGCGCGGAAGCTATGCGCAAATCCGCACCGAATGCGCGGCGAATTGCCAAGACCCTGGCATATCGGCGACCTATATATCGAGGCGATCGGGGCGCTTCTTCGCAGCGCCTGACGGGAGATTCTTCCGAGGATAACGATGCCGACCTCCCCGCCCGATTCCGAGAAGCGGTCGAACCGCCCGCCCGTCGCACGCGTCCGGCCCGCCCGGGCGCATGCGGTACTCACTCGCAGGTGTCGAACAAGAGGAACAACATGAAATTCCGTCATTCCCTGCTGTCGGTGTCGATTGCATCCGCGCTTGCCCTCCTCTCGCAACAGGGCGCCCAGGCCGCCGATACGACCGACGTGAAGGTCGGCTTCGCCGCGCCGCTCACGGGCGTGAACGCCGGTTACGGCAAGGACCTGCAGAACGGCGTGCAGCTCGCGCTCGACGATGCCGCCGCGCAGAAAGTGCAGATCGCCGGCAAGCCTGTCCACTTCAACCTCGTCGTGCAGGACGACCAGGCCGACCCGCGCATCGGCGTGCAGGCCGCGCAGGCGCTCGTCGACCAGAACGTGTCGGTCGTGGTCGGCCACTTCAACTCGGGGACGACGATTCCGGCATCGGTCGTCTACGACAAGGCCGGCATCCCGGTGATCGATCCGGCCGCGACCAACCCGACGCTCACCGCGCGCGGGCTCGCGAACATGTTCATGGTGATCGCGACCGACGGCCAGAACGCCGGCAACGCGGGCAAGTACGCGGTCGACGTGACGAAGGCGAAGCGCATCGCGATCATCGACGACCGCACCGCGTTCGGCCAGGGCGAGGCCGACGAGTTCGAGAAGGCCGTGAAGGCCGCGGGCGGCAACCTCATCGGCCGCGAATTCACCAGCAACCAGGCGGTCGACTTCCGCGCGCAGATCACGAGCCTGAAGGCGAAGAACCCCGACCTGATCTTCTTCGGCGGCCTCGATTCGCTCGCCGCGAACTTCATCAAGCAGATGCGCCAACTTGGGCTGAATGCGCAGTTCGTCGGTGGCGGCGGCGTGAAGGACAACGAGTTCATCAAGATCGCAGGCCCGGCCGCCGAAGGCGCGATGGCGTGGGAATACGGCCGGCCGCTCGACGAGCTGCCGCAAGGGAAGGATTTCGAGGCGCGTTTCAAGAAGCGCTTCGGCGTCGACGTGCTGTCGTACGCGCAGTTCGGCTACGACGCGGCGTGGGCGGCGATCAAGGCGATGCAGGCGGCCGGCTCGACCGACCCGAAGGTCTATCGCCCGGCGCTGAAGAAGATCGACTTCGAAGGCGTGACCGGCCGTATCTCGTTCGCGAACGACGGCTCGCTGAAGAGCGGGATGTCGACGCTGTACCAGGTGAAGAGCGGCGCGTGGAAGACGATCACGACGAAGGGAGGCTGATCGGCGGTGCCGGCGGCCGGCGGCGGCAACGCCGCCCGGCCCCGGTGATCGATGAAGGGAGATCGATCTTGTATGACGACTGATGTTGGGGCGATTCGACCGGGCCGGCGGCACCGTGGGCCGCGCCGCCCGGTGCGTCAGCCGGCCTCGGCCTCGGCCGCCTCGTGCGCGCGGCGCAGACGCTCGCGGCTGTTGGTGAGATGCGTGCGCATCGCCGCGCGTGCCGCTTCCGGGTCGTGGCGCGCGATCGCCTCGTAGATATCCTCGTGCTCGTGGTTCAGCCGGCCGACGTAGCGCTCCAGATCGTCGCCGGCAAAGCGGGCCGAATTCACGCGCGTGCGCGGAATGATCGACGTGCCGAGCTGCGTCATGATGTCGACGAAATAGCGGTTGCCGGTGGACTGCGCGATCTGCAGGTGGAACTGGAAGTCGAGCTGCGCCGTGTCGCGGCCGCCGCCCGCCCCCGATGCGATCGCGTCGAGCGCGCGCCGCAGCGCGGCCAGGTCGGTATCGTTCGCGCGTTGCGCGGCAAGGCTCGCGCATTCGCTTTCGAGGCTGATGCGCAGCTCCAGCACCGCGAGCACGTCGCGCAGCGTCGTGATCGTCGCCGGGTCGATGCCGAGCGTCTGGCGGCGCGACGGCTCCAGCACGAAGCTGCCGATGCCGTGGCGCGTCTCGATGAGGCCGCTCGCCTGCATCCGCGAGATCGCCTCGCGCACGACCGTCCGGCTCACCCCCTGCGCCGCCATGACTTCGGTTTCGGTCGGCAGCTTGTCGCCGGGACGCAGCGTGCCGTTTTCGATCTGCGCGGTCAGCGCGTCGACGACATCTTGTGCGAGGCTGCGTGCGCGACGGCGCGGCGCTGCGGGAAGCGTAGGCACGGACATGAGGCCGG
Source organism: Burkholderia sp. AU6039 (assembly GCF_002223365.1). Classification (NCBI taxonomy): domain Bacteria; kingdom Pseudomonadati; phylum Pseudomonadota; class Betaproteobacteria; order Burkholderiales; family Burkholderiaceae; genus Burkholderia; species Burkholderia sp. AU6039. Next base: position 690,422 of record NZ_NKFK01000003.1, on the reverse strand, counting down.
TTCCTTTTTGAATGATCGTAATGTGAGCCGAGGGTTTACGCGGGGTTTGAGCGAAAGCCGATGATTCATTATACTGCGTCACAAGTCATCCGACGACTGATGATCGAAACACGGATCTCCTGTCGACTCAAGCGAGCACTCCTGCGCCGCCTGGTCCCATGTCTTACGATCAGCCAGCGTTCGCGTTCTGCGCTCCGCTGGTCAGGTTGTCGCTCCCACCCCGTTTCGGGTTGCGTCGACCTGCGGGGCTTGCGCGCCGCGCATGTCGGTTGTCGAATGATCGCACCTCCCGTCGCGCGCGGCAAAGCTTTTGCCGCACGGCATTGCCCACCCTTTCGCCATCGCCGCCCATGAACGCCGTCACTGCCTCGCCCTCCCACGACACGCCGCGTATCGTCGACCTGCAAGCGATTCCGGTCGCCGGCCACGACAGCATGCTGCTCAACCTGAGCGGCGCACACGGCCCGTTCTTCACCCGCAACCTCGTGATCCTGAAGGACAGCGCGGGCCGCACCGGCGTCGGCGAAGTCCCGGGCGGCGAAAGCATCCGCCGCACGCTCGACGATGCGCGCGCGCTCGTCGTCGGCCAACCGGTCGGCAATTACCACGCGGTGCTCAACGACGTGCGGCGCACCTTCGCCGACCGTGACGCGAGCGGCCGCGGGCTGCAGACCTTCGACCTGCGCACGACGATCCACGCGGTCACCGCGCTCGAAGCCGCGCTGCTCGACCTGCTCGGCCAGCATCTCGGCGTGCCGGTCGCCGCGCTGCTCGGCGAGGGCCAGCAGCGCGAGCGCGTCGAAATGCTCGGCTACCTGTTCTACATCGGCGACCGCACGAAGACCGCGCTCGCCTACCGCGACGGCAGCGGCGCGACCGACGACTGGACGCGCGTGCGCGACGAAGCCGCGCTGACGCCCGAGGCCGTCGTGCGGCTGGCCGAGGCCGCGCATGCGCGCTACGGCTTCAACGACTTCAAGCTGAAGGGCGGCGTATTCGAAGGCGCGCGCGAGATCGAGGCCGTGACCGCGCTCGCCGAGCGCTTCCCCGACGCGCGCGTGACGCTCGACCCGAACGGCGCGTGGTCGCTCGACGAGGCCGTGCGGCTGTGCCGCGACCAGCATCACGTGCTCGCGTACGCGGAAGATCCGTGCGGCGCGGAGAACGGCTACTCCGGCCGCGAGGTGATGGCCGAATTCCGCCGCGCGACGGGGCTGCCGACCGCCACCAACATGATTGCGACCGACTGGCGGCAAATGGGTCACGCGGTGCAGTTGCAGGCCGTCGACATCCCGCTCGCCGATCCGCACTTCTGGACGATGCAGGGTTCGGTGCGCGTCGCGCAGATGTGCCGCGACTGGGGCCTCACGTGGGGCTCGCATTCGAACAATCATTTCGACGTGTCGCTCGCGATGTTCACGCACGTCGCGGCCGCCGCGCCGGGCCAGGTCACCGCGATCGACACGCACTGGATCTGGCAGGACGGCGAGCGGCTGACGCGCGAACCGCTGAAGATCGAGAACGGGCTGGTGGAAGTGCCGAAACGGCCGGGGCTCGGCATCGATATCGACATGGATGCCGTCGCGGTCGCGCACGAGCTGTACAAGCAGCACGGGCTCGGTGCCCGCGACGACGCGGCGGCGATGCAGTATTTGATTCCGGGCTGGACCTTCAACAACAAGCGTCCCTGCCTCGTGCGCTGAGTGCGGGTGCGGCCAGGCGGCAGGGTCGCCGGGTCGAGCTTGGGCCGGGCCTAGCCGGCCAGGCCTAGTTAGCCGGCCGCACCTACCCGGCCAAGCCTAGCCGGCCGCACCTACCCGGCCAGCCCAATCCCCCGCGCCATCCCCGACGCGGCGAACACGATGACGATCACCAGCACCGCCTGCCAATGGCCGATCCGCACATAGGTGCGCGCACGGCCGAGATCAGGCATCTGCTGCTGCCGCGCGGCGACGCGCCACCGGATCAGCCCGAGCATCGGCACGACCTCGAGCAGCAGGATCACCACGAGCGCGGTCATCTTCAGGTGAAAGAGCGGTTCGTGCAGGTAGTATGCGGCGCCTTTCTCGAAACCGCCGAACGCGCGCATCAGGCCCGTCACGATCAGCACGAGCGCCGATAGCCCCCAAGCGGCATCCGCCTTGAATACGCCGGGCAAGTCGGCCGCCTGCGCCGACGCGATGAGCCGGCGCAACGCGCGGTTACGCCCCGCGATCGCGGCGAACGCTACGCCGAACGCACTCAGGTGAACGGCAGCCAGCAACCAGCGGACGATCATCACGCCTCCTTGTCGCCCGCTCGCCGTGCGCGGGGCTCGTCAGACGATCTGTTTGAGCGCGGCGTCGAGCGCGAGCACCGCGACGCGGTCGCCTTCGCTCGCGAGCGGCGCACGCATGACGATCTGCCGGTTATGGCCGACGGCCGCCGGCGAATCCCACAGCAGTTCGACCTTCGGCCGATTGAAGAAGCTGCCGCGGCGCGGCGGCACGACGGCCGGCTGCGCGTCCGCTGCACCGTCGCCTGCGGCAGGCGCCGCCCGGCCGGGCCAGCGCACCGACAGTTCGCGCGCGTCGTACTGGCCGACCTTGCGGCTTTCCATCCACACGATCGCTGTGCGCGTCAGCACGTCGAGCGAAATCGCATAACGGCCGACCGCGAAGCGGCGGGCGGCCACGTTGGTCCGCCACAGCGGCCGCGGGCGGCAGATCCAGACGATCGCCGCATAAAGCGCCGGTGCGGCGACGAGCCAGCCGTTGGTCGCCGTCACCGCCTGCAGCGCGAGGCGCCAGCCGTCCACCCAGACGAACATGCCGATCGACCAGACCGCGAACAGCAAACCGATCAGCGCGAAGACGCGCAGCGCCTGGCGCAGCCATTGCGGCAGCGGATGGAATGGCCGTTCGGCGCGCGCGACGGCGCCCGGCAGCGCGAGCAGCAGGAAGATCAGGAGAAGGTAGATGAACGCCCAGGGCGACGACACCATCGCCGACAGCGACGAGCGATAGCCCATCTGGGACATCGAGAACAGCCAGCGCGCGAGCAGCACGAGACCGATCGCACGCAACGCGAAGATCACACCGGCGCCGGGGGCCGGCGCTGCGCGCGTGGATTTCGTTCTCGCCAAGACTGCTCTCCTCTGGTTATTCGTGCGGGGCCGGATTTCACGGCACGGCCATTATAGGGACATTACCGTCTGGACAGACGGACGGATGCCCTGCCGGGCCGCTTCGGGGGCCGTTCGCGGCGTCGGGCGCGGCGAGAATACAACAGATCCGCGCCGTGGATGTGACAACGCCCCGCCGGGAACCCGGACGGGGCGTCGATGGCAAGCCGCGCGCCGCTGCGCGGCGGCGGCCCGCAATCAGCTTGCGTTGACTTCGCGCAGCACCGTGCGACGCTTCTGGCGCAGCAGTTCCTCGTAGCCCTTCACGTAGTTCTGCGCCATCACCTTCGACGAGAAGCGGGCTTCGAACGCGGCGCGGACCTTCTCGCGCGGCAGCGTATCGAGGCGCTTGAGCGCGGCAACGGCCGACAGCTCGTCTTCGACGACGAAGCCCGACACGCCGTTGTCGATCACTTCCGGCACCGAGCCGCGCTTGAACGCGATCACCGGCGTGCCGCAGGCCATCGCCTCGATCATCACCAGGCCGAAGGGCTCCGGCCAGTCGATCGGGAACAGCAGCGCATGCGCGTTGCCGAGGAATTCGGTCTTTTCGGACTCGCTGATTTCGCCGATGTACTCGACGTGCGGCAGCGCGAACAGCGGCTTGATCTTCTCTTCGTAGTACGCGCGGTCAGCCTTGTCGAGCTTCGCGGCGATCTTGATCGGCAGGCCGGCCTGCTCGGCGATGCGGATCGCCGTGTCGACGCGCTTCTCGGGCGAGATGCGGCCCAGGAACGCGAGGTAGCTCGGCTTGACGTTCGGGATCGGCGTCAGCAGGTTTTCCGGCAGGCCGTGGTAGACGGTCGACAGCCAGTTCGCCTGCGGCAGCGGGATGCGCTGGTTGTCGGAGATCGACACGACCGGCACGTCGCTGAATGCGTTGAAGATCGGCTGCAGTTCCGGCAGGTCGAGACGGCCGTGCATCGTCGTCAGATGCGGGACCGGCTGGCGCGAGAACAGCGAGAACGGGTAGTAGTCGATGTGGCAGTGCAGGACATCGAACTCTTCCGCGCGGCGGCGCACCTGCTCGAGCAGCAGCATGTGCGGGGCCATCACGTCGCGGATCGTCGGGTCGAGGCGCAGCGCCTGCGGCCAGCAGGCTTCGAGCTTCGCGGAGGTTTGCGAATCGCCGCTCGCGAAGAGCGTGACGTCATGCCCCATCTCGACAAGTGCTTCGGTGAGGTAGGACACCACTCGCTCGGTGCCGCCGTACAGTTTCGGGGGCACCGCTTCGTGCAACGGAGCGATTTGGGCGATTCGCATGCGTAACTCCTAAAAAATCGGCTAAAAACCAGGTATGGGTCGGCAACCTGCCGGCGGTCCGGGCTGGATGCAGGTCGTCCGAAGATCGGACGAATCAGCCTGCCGGGGGCGTCAAACCCGCGCTGCTCAAGGAGCGTCGGCGACGCGACAGGCATAGAACGTTTGAAACGAAGACCCGTTGACAGGGGTTCGTAAAAAACCTGGAATCGAACCCGGAGCCGATTATCTAGGGTTAATCCCGATACGGCGCACAACATTTCAAACACTTTACTTTGTTACAAAGGTGCAACACTTTGCAACCCGCGGACTTGGGTGTCCGTTCTAGAGTGGAAGGCCCTTTTGGCATTCCTTGACCCCGTGACCGCCGGCAGCGTGATTCCGGCACATGAGGCAGGACGGGATGCCGGATTTTATCTCAAAATCGACCGCGAGCCCCTGGCCAAGGCAAGATTCGCGCAGCGCGACACGCGGGCTTGTTTACAATGCCGGATTATTCAGTCCGGGCGAACGCCGGCCTGCGATCCAGCCGCCACGCTCACTCACCGAATCACCGCACGCATATTTTGGAATCTCTCACCCCTGCCCAGCGCAACGCCCACAACGCGAAGCTGTCGAGCTACGCGCATCGACCGATCGCGTTCCTGTTCCGCTACATCCGCCTGCATCCCGTCGCCCACCTGATCGTGCTCTTCAGCGTGCTGGCCGCCGTCGGCTGCGCGCTCGGCTCGCAATACGCGATCAAGCACCTGATCGACGTGCTGGCGACCGGGCGGCATCACCCCGGCCCGCTGTGGAGCGCGTTCGCGCTGCTCGTCGGGCTGATTGCGGCCGACAACCTGCTGTGGCGCGTCGGCGGCTGGTTCGCCGCGCACACGTTCGTCGCGGTCACCGGCGACCTGCGGCGTGACCTGTTCCAGTACCTGATCGGCCATTCGCCCACCTACTACGCCGAAAAGCAGCCCGGCACGCTGGCGAGTCGCATCACGGCCACGTCGAACGCCGTCTACACGTCGGAGAACACGATGGCGTGGAACGTGCTGCCGCCGTGCATCGCGGTGATGGGCGCGATCCTGATGATCATCGTCGTCAATCCGATGATGGCCGCCGGCCTGCTCGGCTGTTCGGCCGTGCTGTCCGTCATCCTGTTCAAGCTCGCCGGGCGCGGCTCGGCCCGCCACCACGCGTTCGCGGCGAAGGCCGCGGCGGTCGATGGCGAGCTCGTCGACGTGATCGGCAACATGGGCCTCGTGCGCGCGTTCGGGATGACGCTGCGCGAACAGAAGCGCTTCGGCGCAACGGTCAAGGCCGAGATGGATGCGCGCCAGCAGAGCCTGCTCTATCTCGAGAAGCTGCGCCTGCTGCACGCGGTGATCACCGCGATGCTGTCCGCCGGCCTGCTCGGCTGGGCGCTGTGGCTGTGGGACCAGGGCCGCGCGACGTCGGGCGACATCGTGCTCGTCAGCTCGCTCGGCTTCACGATCCTGCACGGCACGCGCGATCTCGCGGTCGCGCTCGTCGACGTCACGCAGCACATCGCGCGCCTGTCCGAAGCCGTCAAGACACTGCTCGAGCCGCACGGGATGCCTGACCGCTCCGACGCGCAGCCGCTGTCGGCCAAGGGCGGCCGCGTCGATTTCGAGCGCGTGACGTTCGCGTATCCGCACCGCCGCGCGATCCTCGATCACTTCGATCTTCATATCGAGCCGGGCCAGCGCGTCGGCCTGATCGGCAAGTCGGGCGCCGGCAAGTCGACCGTGCTCGCGCTGCTTCAGCGCTTCTACGACACGCAGGACGGCGCCGTGCAGGTCGACGGCCAGGACGTGAAGACGATCACGCAGGACAGCCTGCGCCAGGCGATCGCGCTCGTGCCGCAGGACATCTCGCTGCTGCACCGGACGATCTACGACAACATCGCGTACGGCCGCCCCGACGCGACCCGCGACGAAGTGCTCGCGGCCGCGCGCGACGCGCGCTGCGCGGAATTCATCGAAGCGATGCCGGAAGGCTATGACACGATCGTCGGCGACCGCGGCGTCAAGCTGTCGGGCGGCCAGCGCCAGCGCATCGCGATCGCGCGCGCGATCCTGAAGGATGCGCCGATCCTGCTGCTCGACGAAGCGACGTCCGCGCTCGACAGCGCATCCGAGGAAGCGATCCAGAGCGCGCTCGACCGCCTGATGGTCGGCCGCACGGTGATCGCGATCGCTCACCGCCTGTCGACGCTGCGCAACTTCGACCGGATCATCGTGATGAACAACGGCAAGGTGATCGACGACGGTCCGCCCGACGTGCTGCGCAACCGCCCGGGCCTGTACCGCGACCTGCTCGCGAAACAGCACGGCCGCCATCACCCCGCACCGGACGGCAGCACGCCGACCGGCGAACGCGTGGCCTGACACCTCGGCTGCAGCCGACAAAAAAGCCGCAGTGCTTCACGCACTGCGGCTTTTTTATTGCTCGATGAACCGCCGTTTACGCGTGCTGCAGATCGCGCAGGAAGTTGTCGCGCCACACCGACACGTTGTTCTCGCGAAGCTGCGCGATCATGTCCGTATAACGCGCGCGCCGCTCGGCGAGCGGCATCGTCAGCGCCTGCGACAGCGCATCGGCCATCCCGTCGATATCGATCGGATTGACGATCAGCGCCCCCGTCAGCTCGCGTGCGGCGCCGGCGAAGCGCGACAGCACGAGCACGCCCGGGTCCTCCGGGTTCTGCGCGGATACGTATTCCTTCGCGACGAGGTTCATCCCGTCGCGCAGCGGCGTCACGTAGCCGACCCGCGCGAGCCGGTACAGCGCGGCGAGCAGCTGGCGGTCGTACTGGCGATGGATATAGAGGATCGGCGCCCAGTCGAGCTCGGCGAAGCGTCCGTTGATGCGCCCCGACTCCCCTTCGAGCTGCAGGCGGATGTCCTGGTACGCGCGCAGTTCCGCGCGCGTCGACGGCGCAATCTGCAGGAACGACACGCGATTGCGATGCGACGGCTCGTGCTCGAGCAGCTTCTCGAACGCGCGGAAGCGCTCGACGAGCCCCTTCGAGTAATCGAGCCGGTCGACGCTCATGATCAGCTTGCGGCCGCGCAGCGACGTCGCGAGCGTGCGCACCGCCTTGCCGTGCTCGCCGGCCTGCGCGAGCGATGCGATCTCGTCCGGATGCACGCCGATCGGATAGGCGGCCGCGCGCAGCGTCCGGCCGAATGCGCGCACCGTCGCCAGGTGGCCGTTGCGCTCGATCGCGCCGTCCGCTTCCGATTCGACGTAATCGCAGAACGCGCGCAGGTCGGGCTCGGTCTGGAAGCCGAGCAGGTCGAACGCGCACAGCGACTCGACGAGGTCGCGATGCGGCGGCACGCTGACGAGCACCTGCGCAGCCGGAAACGGGATGTGCAGGAAGAAGCCGATGCGGTTCTTCACGCCGGCCGCGCGCAGCGCGCGCGCGAACGGGATCAGGTGATAGTCGTGCACCCAGATCACGTCGTCGTCCTGCAGCAGCGGCACGAGCTGCTGGGCGAGCCACACGTTCACGCGGCCATAGCCTTCGAACTCGTGACGGTCGTACTGGATCAGGTCGGTGCGGTAGTGAAACGCGGGCCACAGCGTCGCGTTCGAGAAGCCGCGGTAATACTGGTCGTAGTCGCGCCGCGACAGGCCGATGGTCGCGAACGTGACCGGCCCGTGCTCCTCGACGCGGATCTGCGGTGCGCCGGACGCGACGACCTCGCCGCTCCAGCCGAACCACATGCCGCCCGTCTCCTTCAGCGCATCATAGACACCGATCGCAAGACCGCCCGCCGCCGGTTCGCCTTCCGAAATCGGCGCGACGCGGTTTGAAACAATGATGAGGCGACTCATGCGTCCGGCTGCTCCGCACCGAGCCAGCGCGCGATCTGCTCATGCAGCGCGTCGACCGAATCGAGCCGCGTGCGGGCGGACGTCTCGCCCGCGCCGATCTTGATCGACAGCCCCCCGCGCGCGTTGACCACCGCGAAGCCCTTCTCGTCGGTCAGGTCGTCGCCCGCGAACACCGGCACACGGCCGGCAAACGGCGGCTCGTCGAGGAACGCAGCGAGCGCGCGCCCCTTGTCGACGCCTTTCGGCTTGATCTCGAACACCATCTTGCCCGGCTGGAGCACATACGCATCGGCATAGTCGGCGACGAGGCGCTCGGTGGCCGCGCGCGCCGTCGCCTCGCGCTCGGGCGCGTTGCGGTAGTGCAGCGCGACGGCCGCGCCCTTGATTTCGAGCAGCATGCCCGGATGACGGTCGACGACGGCCGCCAGCTCGCGCTCGATGCGCAGCAGGCGTTCGTCGTTGAAGCCGATGCGCTGCGTGTCGCCGTTCGCATCGCGGCGCTCCGCGCCGTGCAGGCCGGCGATCGGCATGCCGGGCATCTTCAGGAACGTGTCGATGTTGTCGATGCCGCGCCCGGACACGATCGCGACCGCGCCGTGCGAGCGGCGCTGCAGTTCGTCGAGCAGCGTCAGCAGCGACGGCGGAACATGAATGCTGTCGGGCGTCGGCGCCAGTTCGACGAGCGTGCCGTCGAAGTCGAAGAAGAACGCGGTGTCGGTCAGGGACAGGGAAGCCGGAACGGATTGCATCGATTCGATAGTGTGAGGGCCGGCCGGCAAACGCCGGGCGGCCGCTGCGCGAATGGAATTGTGCGCATCTTACCGCGCCTGCGCATCGAGATGGGCGAAACCGGTGCGGCGCCGGCGTCACGCCGCCGCGCGCGTCAACTGCGACATATTGCCCCGCTCGCTCGCGGCGTACGGGTTTCGAAAGGACGCGGGCGCGCGAATTGCGCTACAGTCGCAACCGCCTGCCGCGCGACGCATGGCGCCGCGCCGGCCGGCCACCATTCCGTCCGATCGAGCCCCAGGATGTCGTCTGCCTGCACCACGCCGCACCGGCGCTTCTCCCGCCTCATCCGCACGGCCGCGGCCCTCGCCGCCGCCGTGGCGCTCGCCGCGTGTACGCACGACGAGCCGCGCTGGAACCTGACCAACGTTACCGGCCACCTGCCCGACCTGTCGTTCACGCTGACGGGCGGCGACGGCCATCCCGTCGACGCCGATGCGTTCCACGGCCAGGTCGCGCTCGTCTACTTCGGCTACACGCACTGCCCCGATGTCTGCCCCGAAACGATGGCGCGGCTGATGGAAGTGCTGGCGAAGCTCGGCGCGCAGGCCAACAACGTGCGCATCCTGTTCGTCTCGGTCGACCCTGCACGCGACACGCCGCAGGCAATGCAATCGTATGTCGCCGCGTTCGACGCCGCGCATGCGCGCGGCCTGACCGGCACCGACCGCCAGATCGAATCGCTCGCGAAGCGCTATCGCGTCGCCTACCAGATGGAAAAGCGCGATCCGTCCGGCGGCTACGAAGTCACGCACAGCTCGGCCGTCTACATCTTCGACGCAAGCGGCCGCGCCCGCCTGCTTGCGACCGACCGCGACTCGCCCGACGCCATCGCCGCCGATCTGCGCCGGATCATCGACACCGCCCCCACTACCTGAATGCATCCCGACATGAAAACGACAACGACCCTCAAGACGCTCGCCCTCCTCGCCGCGCTGTGCGCAGGCGCTCACGCGTATGCCGCCGGCGCGATCACCGCGCAGAACGCCTGGGTGCGCTGGCTGCCGAACAAGCTGCCGGCCGGCGGCTACGTGACGCTCGTGAATACGAGCGACAAGCCGGTCGATCTCGTCGACGTCGACAGCCCCGACTACGGGATGGCGATGCTGCACCAGACCGTCTCGAACGGCTCGACGCAGAAAATGGAAATGGTCGACAAGCTGACGATCCCCGCGCGCGGCAAGGTCGACATCGCGCCGGGCGGCTACCACTTCATGCTCGAAGAGCCGAAGCACGCGATCAAGCCGGGCGACACCGTACACCTGCGCCTGAAGTTCTCCGACGGCGAAACGGTCGATGCGCCGTTCGCCGTGAAATCGCCGGCCCAGGCGAAGTGATGCGCGCGCGATGAACCTCCTGTACTGGCTCGATCCGTGGGAACCGTCGCCCACCGTGGTGATCGCGGTGCTGACCGCCGCCGTGCTGTTCGCACGCGGCGTGAAGAAGGCGAAGGTGTCGCCGCTGCGGCAGTTCTCGTTCTGGTTCGGGCTGACGGCGCTCTACATCGCGCTGCATACGCGGCTCGACTATTTCTTCGAGCACGAATTCTTCCTGCACCGCGCGCAGCATCTGGTGCTGCACCACCTCGGGCCGTTCTTCATCGCGCTGTCGTATCCGGGCGCCGCGATGCGCGCGGGCATTCCGTTCCGCTGGCGGCAGCGTGTCGTGCGCCCCGCGCTCGCGTGGGCGCCCGTGCGCGCGACGCTCGACGTGGTGTTCCATCCCGTCGTCGCGGTCGTGCTGTTCGTCGGGCTGATCTATTTCTGGCTGCTGTCGCCGATTCACTTCATCGCGATGCTCGACTGGCGTCTCTATCGCGTGATGAACTGGAGCATGGTGATCGACGGGCTGCTGTTCTGGTGGCTCGTCGTCGATCCGCGCCCCGCGCCGCCCGCGCGGTTGTCGCCGGGCCGCCGGATCCTGATCGTCGTCGCGGCGATTCCGCCGCAGATCGCGCTCGGCGCGCTGATCTTCTTCACGCCGCACGAGCTGTATCCGATCTATTCGATCTGCGGCCGCGCGTTCACATGGCTGAGCCCGCTGCGTGACCAGCAGATCGGCGGCCTGCTGCTGTGGATTCCCGGCTCGATGATGAGCGTGATCGGCGCGCTGATCGCGCTGCGCCACTGGCTGCGGCTGTCCGCGCGCGGCCGCCTGATCGATGAACGGGCCGCGGCACAGCGCGCAGCCCGGCCGCCGGTCGCGCACGCCGCGCACTGACTGCCGCGCGGCGCGGCGCATCGCATTACGCGCGTGCGCTGCTCATCCACACGTGCGGGATGCCGTCCTCGTCGTGCACGTCCGAACTCGGCGCGAAGCCGAATGCCCCGTAAAAACGCTGCAAGTGGGCCTGCGCATGCAGGCTTACCGGCGTATCCGGCCACTGCGCACGGATATGCTCGAGCGCGCGCGACAGCAGCCCGTTGCCGAGGCCTGCGCCGCGAAACGCGGCGGTCGTCAGCACGCGGCCGATGCGGACGTCGGTGTGCTGCGCATCGGGCAGCAGCACGCGCAGATAGCCGGCCAGGCGGCCGGCCGGATCGAAGGCGGCCAGGTGCCATGCGGCCTGATCGGCATCGTCGATGTCGCGATACACGCAGTTCTGCTCGACGACGAATACCGCGCTGCGCGCTTCGAGGATCGAATAGACTTCGCGCGCCGTCAGCGCGTCGAAGGATTTCCAGCGCCAGTCGAGATCGGCGGCGCTCGGGGATGCAGCGGATGCGTTCATGGTCGGTCCTGATTCGGGCGCGCCGGCCGGCGCGCGGCAATCGACGATTATGCCTCGAAGCGCACGCGCCGCGCGACCGACTGCCCGCGCATAAAAACAGGCCCCGCATTGCGCGGGGCCTGTCCGTCATGCCGGCATCTGGCCAAATCGGCCGCTGTTGAAGTCCTCGATCGCGGTACGAATCTCCGCTTGCGAGTTCATCACGAACGGCCCGTAACCGACGACGGGTTCGTCGATCGGTTCGCCGCTCAGGATCAGCAGCTTCGCGTCGCCGTTCGCTTCGATCTCGACATCGCTGCCGTCGCGGCCGAGTTGCACGAACTGCGCTTCGCGGGCGACCGTCTCGCCGTTCACCTGCACGGTACCGCTCAGCACGACCACCGCGAGCGTACGCCCGTCGGCGACCGGGAACCGCGCATGGCCGCCGGCCACGAGCCGCACGTCCCATACGTCGATCGGCGTATGCGTGCGGGCCGGCCCACGCCGCCCGTCGAACTCACCCGCGATGATCCGCGCACGCCCCGCGCCGTCCGGCAGCTCGACCACGGGGATGTCGGCGTTCAGCAGCGTCTGGTAGCCGGGCGCGCCCATCTTGTCCGCGGCGGGCAGGTTCACCCACAGCTGCACCATCTCGAGCGGGCCGCCCCGCTGCGTGAACCCTTCCGAGTGGAATTCCTCGTGCAGGATCCCGCTCGCGGCCGTCATCCACTGCACGTCGCCCGGGCCGATCACGCCGCCCGCGCCGGTCGAGTCGCGGTGCGCGACCTCGCCGTCATAGACGATCGTCACCGTCTCGAACCCACGGTGCGGATGCTGGCCGACACCGCGCGGTGCCGAGGCCGAGCCCGGCTCGAACGTGGTCGGGCCGGCGTAATCGAGCAGCAGGAACGGGCTCAGGTGCGCACCGTGGGACTGGTAGCTGAACATCGAACGCACCGGGAAACCGTCGCCGACCCAATGGCCGCGCGGCGCACTGTACACACCCTGGATCTTCTTCATTGCCTTCTCCGAATTGCGGCGAAACACGTGTTTCGCATCCTGGGTAGAAATATAGTGATGGAACGATCGATCCGGTAGACTCCCAAAATCGCACGCAGCGTTCCATTTCATGAACGATAAAGCGCGGGATCTGAACGATCTCTATTACTTTGTACAGGTCGTCGAACACGGCGGCTTCGCACCGGCCGGGCGGGCGCTGGACATGCCGAAATCGAAGCTGAGCCGCCGCATCGCGCTGCTCGAGGCGCGGCTCGGGATGCGGCTGATCCAGCGCTCGACACGCCGTTTCACGGTCACCGACGTCGGCCAGACCTATTACGCGCATTGCCGCGCGATGCTCGTCGAGGCCGACGCCGCCGACGAGGCGATCGCGCTGCTGCACGAGGAACCACGCGGCATCGTGCGCGTCAGTTGCCCGATCGTGCTGCTCGATTCACTGGTCGGCACGATGATCGCCGCGTTCATGGTCGCATGCCCGCGCGTCGAGATTCATCTGGAAGCGACCAACCGGCGCGTCGACGTGGTCGGCGAAGGGATCGACGTCGCGATCCGTGTACGCCCGCCGCCGCTCGAAGACAGCGATCTCGCGCTGCGCGTGCTGGCCGAGCGCGGCCAGTGCCTCGTCGCAAGCCCGGCGCTGCTGCGCGAGCACGGCGCACCGGCCGTTCCCGCCGATCTCGCGCGCCTGCCGAGCCTCGATCACGGCGCCCCGCAGTCCGCGCACGTGTGGCGGCTGCGCGGGCCCGACGGCGCTCACGCGGAAATTCATCACCAGCCGCGCTTCGTGACGGGCGGCATGCTCGCGCTGCGCGCGGCGGCCGTCGCGGGCGTCGGCATCGTGCAGTTGCCGACGATGATGGTGCGCGACGAGGTCGCGCGCGGCGAGCTGGTGACCGTGCTGCCCGACTGGGCGCCGCGCCGCGAAATCGTGCATGCGGTGTTCGCGTCGCGCCGGGGATTGCTGCCCGCGGTGCGCGCCCTGCTCGATTTTCTCGCGGAGCGGTTTGCCGAACTCGAACCCGATTGAGCACGCCGCTTCACGCGTGACCGGGCGCTGCAAACCCTGCGCGCGTGCCGTAGACTGCGGTACGCGCATCGCGCATTCCACAACCCTGATCGCTTTCCCGCCATGTTCACGCTGTCCAACGACCCCAACGCCTCCAAGGCCGATCAATACGCGACGCTCGTCGAGCAGGCGCGTGCGCTCGTCGAATCCGAACGCGACCTGACCGCGAACGCGGCCAACTTCTCCGCGCTGGTCTACCACTCGCTCGACCGTCTCAACTGGGCCGGCTTCTACTTCTTCGACGGGACGGAACTCGTGGTCGGGCCGTTCCAGGGCAAGCCCGCCTGCGTGCGGATCGCGCTCGGCAAGGGCGTGTGCGGCACGGCCGCGCAGACGCGCGAGACGCAGGTCGTGCGCGACGTGCATGACTTCCCCGGCCATATCGCGTGCGACGCCGCGTCGGAATCGGAAATCGTCGTGCCGCTGGTAGCCGCCGACGGCACGCTGATCGGCGTGTGGGACGTCGACAGCCCGGTCGCCGCGCGCTTCGACGACGAAGACCGCAAGGGGATGGAAGCGCTGTGCCGCGTGTTCGTTGAATCCGCGTGGCAGAAGGCGCGCGGTTGAGCAGCGGCCGGGCCGCGCTCCGCCACCAAGCAACCGTTCGCCGCGTTCGCGCGTAAATCGCGCCGCGCTTCGCGACCTCGAACGAAAACGAAACGGGCCCCGTAAAGGGGCCCGTTCCACTGTGCCACCGCACCACCCTTCGTGGCGCACTGCATGCGTCAGGCGGCGTGCGTGCCGGACAGCGCCGGGAACGCCTGCGGCTTCGCGTCCTCGGTCAGCACCTCGAAGCCCGTTTCCGTCACGACGACCATGTGCTCCCATTGTGCCGACAGCGAATGGTCCTTCGTGACCACCGTCCAGCCGTCCGCCAGCATGCGCGTGTCGCGCTTGCCCGCGTTGAGCATCGGCTCGATCGTGAAGATCATCCCCGGCCGGAGCGGCACGCCGGTGCCCGGGCGGCCGTAGTGCAGCACCTGCGGCTCGTCGTGATAGACGTCGCCGATGCCGTGCCCGCAGTACTCGCGAACCACGCTGAATCCTTCGCGATGCGCGACCTGCTGGATCGCGTAGCCGACGTCGCCGAGCGTCGCACCCGGACGCACCGCGCGAATGCCCGCGTGCATCGCCTCATAGGTCGTCGCGACGAGGCGCCGCGCGAGTTCGTTCGGTTCGCCGACGAAATACATGCGGCTCGTATCGCCGAACCAGCCGTCCTTGATCACCGCGATGTCGAGGTTCACGATGTCGCCGTCGCGCAGCGGCCGCGACGTCGGAATGCCGTGGCACACGACGTGATTGACCGACGCGCACACGGTTTTCGGGAAGCCGTGATAGCCGATGTTCGCCGGTATCGCGCCGAGCACGTCGACGATGTAGTTGCGGCAGAGCGCGTCCAGCTCGTCGGTGGTGACACCCGGCTTCACATGCTCGGCAATCATCGTCAGCACCTGCGACGCGAGCTTCGCGGCTTCACGCGACTTGGCGATTTCCGCGGCGCCGCGGATCGGGATTTCTCGTTTCGCCATTACGCCACCTGCTCGATGCCGTGCTCGACCGGTTCCGCCGGCCCCGTCTCACCGCCCCGCGCTTCGGCCTCGATCAGCATCCGGCAGATATCGCCGTAGGACAGCGCCGGATTGAGTTCCGCCAGCATCCCGACGCGCAGCCAGTGTTCGGCCTGCGCGTTGATCGAGCGGCTCAGCGCCGTGCTGGTCGAGCGCAGCCGCTCGTGCATGTGCTCGGAAATCTTGATGATGCCCATATATCCCCAATTAAACGAAACGTAGTCGATTCGTATATTACGCCGCGCACGACTGCCGAGCAAGCCGTTCGAATTCCGTCGAGCCGCTTGAGGTCAACCCCGTTGACATCGAATTCCAGTTTGCTGGAAAATAAATCCATCATGAAAGAATCAGCAACCGCCGTTGCCGACGACACCGGCATCAACGAACGCATCGCCCGGCGCGTACGCGACCTGCGCACCGTGCGAGGCTACACGCTCGATGCGCTGGCCGCGCGCTCCGGCGTCAGTCGTTCGATGATCTCGCTCATCGAACGCGCTTCGGCCAGCCCGACGGCCGTCGTGCTCGACAAGCTCGCGGCCGGCCTCGGCGTATCGCTGGCCGGCCTGTTCGGCGGCGACCAGGACGACACGCCCGCGCAGCCGCTGGCCCGCCGCGCGCAGCAGGCCGAATGGCGAGATCCGGCGTCCGGCTATGTGCGCCGCAACCTCTCCCCGGCCGGCTGGCCGTCGCCGATCCAGCTCGTCGAGGTGGATTTCCCGCCCGGTGCACGCGTCGCGTACGACAGCGGCGGACGTGAAAGCGCGCTGCATCAGCAGGTGTGGGTCATCAGTGGCCGCGTCGACGTCACTTTCGGCGACGCGCTTCACGAACTTCACGAAGGCGACTGCCTGGCCATGCGGCTCGACCAGCCGCTGATTTTCAGCAATCCGTCGTCGCATGCCGCGCGCTATGTCGTCGCGATCTGCGATGCGTCTGCCGCCGCCGGCGTGCGGAACCCCTGATGAGCGCGTCGTCGCAGCAGCGATGCGCGCGCCCTATTTACTGCCTACAGGAGCCGGTATGAATTCCCCGAAACAGCGCGACGACGTGCGCCTGATCGATTGCAGCGAGGCCGAGCATGCGCCGGCCATCCTCGAGATCCTGAACGACGCGATCGCGAACTCGACCGCGCTGTACGACTACAAGCCGCGCCCGCCGGAAGCGATGGTCGCGTGGTTCGCGGCGAAGCGCGCGGGCGGCTTCCCGGTCATCGGCGCGGTCGACGCGTCGGGCACGCTGCTGGGCTTTGCGAGCTGGGGCACGTTCCGCGCGTTCCCCGCCTTCAAGTACACGGTCGAACACAGTGTGTACGTGCATCGCGACCAGCGCGGCCGCGGGCTGGGCGAGGTGCTGCTGCGCGAGGTAGTCCGGCGCGCGCGCGAAGCGCAGGTGCACGTGGTGGTCGGCTGTATCGATGCGACCAATGCGGGAAGCGTCGCACTGCATACGAAGCTCGGATTCGTGCACTCGGGCACGATCACGCAGGCGGGATTCAAGTTTGGCCGTTGGCTCGACGCGGCGTTCTATCAGTTGACGCTCGACACGCCGGCGCAGCCGGTGGATGGTTGATCGCCCGCAGGCCGTCGCATGCACCATGCACGACGGCCGCAAGCGATGCAGAAAAAAGAAAAGCCCCGCCGAAGCGGGGCTTTTTCTCTTTCTACCTGGAGGCGCGAGCCGGAGTCGAACCGGCCTAAACGGCTTTGCAGGCCGCTGCATAACCGCTTTGCTATCGCGCCAAAAGCGGACTGTGCGAATGCCGTGAGGCAAGCGACAGATTTTTATTCGAGGACTGAAAGTCCATCAAATAAAAAGGGAAGCGTGGCTTCCCCATTACTTGGAGCGGGAGACGAGTCTCGAACTCGCGACCTCAACCTTGGCAAGGTTGCGCTCTACCAACTGAGCTACTCCCGCATTGTCCTGCATCTGCAGCGCTTCGCCGTACAACACGCTGCCAGAAAAATCTGGAGCGGGAGACGAGTCTCGAACTCGCGACCTCAACCTTGGCAAGGTTGCGCTCTACCAACTGAGCTACTCCCGCATGTGTCCTGCATCTGCAGCGCTTTGCCGTACAACACGCTGCCAGAAAAAATCTGGAGCGGGAGACGAGTCTCGAACTCGCGACCTCAACCTTGGCAAGGTTGCGCTCTACCAACTGAGCTACTCCCGCGTATTGCTGCGCTACTGCTTCCCCGTCACACACTTACTTCGTCGTGCAGCGGAGAAGCGAGATTATGTCGAAGGCACATTCGTGTGTCAAGGGCTTTTCGAGCCCTTTTTCCAAAAACCTGCTCGACCGGACGCATCACGCGCCGCCGCGCTCGCGAATCTGCGGCCATGCGAGCTTCATGTAGTACAGCATCGACCAGATCGTCAGCACTGCGGCGAGATACATCAGCCATTCGCCCCACACGCGCGTGTCGATCGTCGCGACGCCGAGCGGCAGCGGCCCGTAGAACAGCAGCATCGGAATCGCGACCATCTGGCATGCGGTCTTGAACTTGCCGAGCTGGTTCACCGCGACGCTCTTCGACGCGCCGATCTGCGCCATCCACTCGCGCAGCGCCGAAATCGCGATCTCGCGTCCGACGATCACGAGCGCGATCGCCGCGTCGACCCGCGAAATCTGCACGAGGATCAGCAGCGCGGCCGTCACCATCAGCTTGTCTGCCACCGGATCGAGAAATGCGCCGAACGACGACGTCTGGTTCCACTTTCGTGCCAGGTAGCCGTCGAACCAGTCCGTCAGCGCCGCAAGAATGAAGATCGCCGCCGCCGCGAGATTGCGGTGCGCGCCGCCCATCACCGTGTCCGGCAGATAGAACACGCCGACGACGAGCGGAATCAGCACGATCCGTACCCACGTCAGGAAAATCGGGAAATTGAACGGCATGGCATGCGGGACAGTAAAGGATTCGCAATTGTGCCGTGTCGACCGGCCTGCCACAAGAACGCTGGCAAGGCGGCCGGCCGCACGGCCGCGTCAGTGAAGCTGCTTGTAGATCTGCTCGGCGAGCGCGTGCGAGATGCCTTCGACGCTCGCGAGTTCCTCGACACTCGCGGCAACCACGCCGCGCAACCCGCCGAACCGCGCGAGCAGCCGCTGCCGGCGCTTCGCGCCGACGCCCTCGAGTTCCTCGAGCCGCGATGTCTGGCGCGTCTTCGCCCGCTTGGCACGCATGCCGGTGATCGCGAAGCGGTGCGCCTCGTCGCGGATCTGCGCGACGAGCATCAGCGCGGCACTTTCCTTGCCGAGTTCGAGCGGCGTGCGGCCGTCCGCGAACACGAGCGTCTCGAGGCCGACCTTGCGCCCCTCGCCTTTCGCGACACCGACCAGCATCGACGTGTCGAGGCCGAGCTCGGTGAACACCTGGCGCGCGATTTCGACCTGACCCTTGCCGCCGTCGATCAGCACGATGTTCGGCAGCAGGCTCGACGCCTCGGCCTGGCGCGTCGACTCGCCGTCGATGCCGGCCGCATCGTCGGCGGCAGCCGCCTGCGCGGCCTGCTCGACCATCTTCTCGTAGCGGCGCGTGAGCACCTGCCGCATCGCCGCGTAGTCGTCGCCAGGCGTGATCCCGGTGATGTTGTAGCGGCGGTATTCGCCCGACTGCATCTTGTGATGGTGGTAGACCACGCACGACGCCTGCGTCGCCTCGCCCATCGTATGGCTGATGTCGAAGCATTCGATGCGCAGCGTCGCGAGATCGTCGCATTCGTAGCTGAGCGTCTCCGCGAGCGCGCGCGTGCGCGCCTGCTGCGAGCCCTGCTCGGACAGCAGCCGCATGAGCGCGATCTGCGCATTCTGCTCGGCCATCGACAGCCACGCACGCCGCTGCCCCTGCGGCTGCCGCACCAGCGACACCTTGTGGCCGGCCTGCTCGGACAGCAGCTCGAGCAGGTCGCGGCTCGCGGGCGCATGGCTCACGACCAGCACCGGCGGCACGCGGTTGCCGAGATAGTGCTGCGCGATGAACGCGTCGAGCACTTCGGCCTCGACCGACGCCCCCGCGTCACCGCGCGTGCGGCCGGGTTCTTCCGCGGGCAGGTCGGGCAATACGTCGGCGGACGCATCGGCCGCCTCCGCCAGCTCGGACTCGTCGCCGATCCCGCCCTCGGCGAGCGTCAGCGCGCTCTCGACGTGCGTCGGGAAATACGCCTTGTCGCCGAGATGCCGGCCGCCGCGCACCATCGCGAGATTCACGCACACGCGCCCGCCTTGCGCGACGACGGCCAGGATGTCGACGTCGCTGTCGCTGCCGACCTCGATCGCCTGCTGGTGCAGCACCGTCGCGAGCGAGCTCATCTGGTTGCGCACGGCCGCCGCCTGCTCGAATTTCAGTTCGGCCGCGAACGCGTGCATCTTCTGCTCGAGCTCCTTCATCACTTCGGACTGCCGGCCGAGCAGGAAACGCGCGGCATTCGATACGTCGATCGCGTAATCCTCGTCGGAGATCGCGCCGACGCACGGCGCCGTGCAGCGCCCGATCTGGTGCAGCAGGCACGGCCGCGTGCGGTTGTTGAAGACCGAATCCTCGCAGGTGCGCAGCTGGAACACGCGCTGCAGGATCTGGATGCTCTCGCGCACGGCCCAGGCACTCGGGAACGGCCCGAAATACTGGTTCTGCTTGTCGACCGAGCCGCGGTAGTAGGCCATCCGCGGAAAACGGTGCGCGGTGAGCTTCAGGTACGGATACGACTTGTCGTCGCGAAACAGGATGTTGTAGCGCGGCGCGAGCGCCTTGATCAGGTTGTTCTCGAGCAGCAGCGCCTCGGCCTCCGAGCGCGTGACGGTCGTCTCGATGCGCGCGATGCGCGTGACCATCATCGCGATGCGCGGCGATAGCTGCGTCTTCGTGAAATAGCTCGATACGCGCTTCTTCAGGTCGCGCGCCTTGCCGACATAGAGCACGGCGCCCGCCGTGTCGTAATAGCGATAGACGCCCGGCATGTGCGGCAACTGCGCAAGGATCTTCTTCGGTTCGAACGGGGTATCGGAAGCTTCAGGGGATGTCATGCGTGATCCGGGCGCCTTGTAACGCGGAACGGGTCTATTAGAATCGCCAGTTTAGAGCATTCACCGGCCCGCTTCGATGCCCCGCACCACCGCTGCCCCGCTGCCCGCCGCGCCGCTCGCGCCGGGCGAACCGATTGCCTGCGACCTCTTCTGTACGGTGATCGACAATTTCGGCGACATCGGCGTCTGCTGGCGCGTCGCGCGCCAGCTCGCGCACGAGCACGGCTGGCAGGTTCGCCTGTTCGTCGACGACCTGCGCACGTTCGCGCGCCTGCTGCCCGGGGTCGATCCCGACGCGGGGCGGCAGACGGTCGACGCGATCGTGATCGAGCACTGGCATGCGCAAGCCGGCGACGCGCTGGAGATCGCCGATGTCGTCATCGAAGCGTTCGCGTGCGAGCTGCCCGGCGCGTATCTCGCGGCGATGGCGCGGCGCGAACGGCGCCCGGTGTGGATCAACCTCGAATACCTGAGCGCCGAAGACTGGGTCGCCGATTTCCATCTGCGGCCATCGCCGCATCCGCGCTACCCGCTGCTGAAGACGTTTTTCTTCCCCGGCCTGTCGGCCGGCACCGGCGGCGTCCTGAAGGAGCATGACCTCGATGCGCGCCGCATGGCCTTCGAAGCCGACGCGGCGGCGCGCGATGCCTGGTGGCAGCGCGCGACCGGCGGCGCGCCGCCGGCCCCTGGTACGACGGTCGTCAGCCTGTTCGCGTACGAGAATCCGGCCGTCGACGCGCTGCTCGCGCAGTGGCGCGACGACCCGACACCGGTCGTCGCGCTCGTGCCGGCCGGCCGCGTGTCGCCTGCCGTTGCGCATTTTTTCGGGGTCGAGTCGTTCGGCGCGGGCACGCATGCGCGCAGCGGCAACCTGACTGCTCACGGGCTCGCGTTCGTCCCCCAGGCCGACTACGATCCGTTGCTGTGGGTGGCCGACCTCAATTTCGTGCGCGGCGAGGATTCGTTCGTCCGGGCGCAGTGGGCCCGCAAACCGTTCGTGTGGCACATCTACCCGCAGGCCGACGACGTCCACCTGCCGAAGCTCGACGCGGCGCTCGCGCACCTGTCGGCCGGCCTCGCCGACGCGCCACGCGCGGCGCTCGAGCGGTTCTGGCACGCATGGAACGGCGTCGGCACGCCCGATTGGGGCGATTTCTGGCAGCACCGCGCCGCACTGGACGCCAACGCGGCCCGCTGGGCCGATGCGCTCGCGGCCGTCGGCGATCTCGCCGGAAAGCTGGCGGAATACGCAAAATCTCAGTTAAAATAAGCGGTTATCCGACGGCTGACCAGGCAAGCGCTCGCTTTTGGCGTCCACCGGAATGCACCGCTTGGCGCCTCACCCGTTGCGCAACGCTCAGGCACCTATTTATTTGATTTGATCAGGACAGTTTTTTATGAAAACCGCACAGGAACTCCGCGTAGGCAACGTCGTGCAGATCGGCAGCGACGCATGGGTCATCGCCAAGGCTGAATACAACAAGTCGGGCCGTAACTCCGCCGTCGTCAAGATGAAGATGAAGAACCTGCTGACGAACGCAGGCCAGGAAGCGGTCTACAAGGCTGACGACAAGTTCGACGTCGTCGTGCTCGACCGCAAGGAAGTGACGTACTCGTACTTCGCCGATCCGATGTACGTGTTCATGGACGCCGACTACAACCAGTTCGAAGTCGAAGCGGAAATGATGGGCGAAGCGCTGAACTACCTCGAAGACGGCATGGCTTGCGAAGTCGTGTTCTACAACGAGAAGGCGATCTCGGTCGAACTGCCGACCGTCCTGGTTCGCGAGATCACCTACACGGAACCGGCAGTCAAGGGCGACACGTCGTCGGGCAAGGTGCTGAAGAACGCCAAGCTCGCAACGGGCTTCGAACTGCAAGTGCCGCTGTTCTGCAACACCGGCGACAAGATCGAAATCGATACGCGTACGAACGAATACCGCAGCCGCGCGTAATCGCCAGCGATACCCGCATCGAACAAAGCGCCCTTCGGGGCGCTTTTTGTTTGTCCGGCACCAACAACCGGGCGAGAGTCAGGCTCATGTAAAGCACAAAAGCCACCGGTAAAGATATTCAATTTGTATCATCGGTAACTGTTTTATAGCGCCGGAGAAATATTGCTCGTTACGCGTTCAGCGGGGCATAAAATCAGTCTTTAATCTGACATGCGGCTGCGGCCACGATGACCGACAGCCCGCCTCTCTTGACTCGACTTGCGTCCACCATGCCACACGCCCTGATTGTCGAAGACGATCCCAACAGTCTGTCCGGCCTCACCGCGCTGCTCGCCGCGGACGGCTTCTCGGTCGACACGGCCACGTCGCTCGCAGAAGCGCGCACGGCGCTCGGCCGCTCGATTCCCGATGTCGTCCTGGTCGACCTGAACCTGCCGGACGGCAGCGGGTTCGACCTGCTCCAGCACCTGCCGCAGCAACAGCCGAACGGCTCGCTGCCCGTCATCGTGCTGACCGGCAATGCGACGGTCGAGAGCGCCATCGAGGGGCTGCGTCACGGCATCTGGGACTACCTGCTGAAGCCGATCAACATTCCGCGCCTGCGCAGCCTGCTCGCGCGGATCCCGCGTCCGTACGAACTGATCGACGAAGTGCAGTCGTTGCGCGCGTCGCTGCGCCATCTCGGCCGCTTCGGCGCGCTGGTCGGCCGCAGCGACGCGATGCAGCACGTGTACGACATGATCGAGCACAACGCGCGCACCGAAACGGCGGTGCTGTTCTCGGGCGAAGCCGGTACCGGCAAGAAGCTGGCCGCGCGTACGCTGCACGACCTGAGCCGGCGCCGCAAGGGGCCGTTCGTGTCGTTCGACTGCCGGACGATCGCACAGGCCGGCCGGCACGGTGCGTCGCTCGACAGCGTGCTGTTCGGCCATGAGCGCGGTGCGTTCGATGGCGCCGAGCGCCGCGAATCGGGCCTGTTCGAACAGGCCGGCGGCGGCACGCTGTTCCTCGACGAAATCACCGCACTGCCGCTCGTGCTGCAGGAAGCGCTGCTGCATGCGCTCGATTCGCAGAACTTCATGCGGATCGGCGGCACGAGTTCGATCACGAGCGATTTCCGGCTGATCGCGACCACGCGCCGCCCGGCGCGCGAAGCGGTCGCGAACGGCACGCTGCGCGAGGATCTGTGGCTGCGCCTCGATGCGGCATCGATCACGATGCCGCCGCTGCGCGAGCGCGACGGCGATGCGCTCGCGATCGCTGATGCGCTGATCGACGAACTGAACCGCGACGCGCGCGCAACCGGCCGCAGCACGACCGACAAGCGCGCGGCGCCGGGCTTCGTCCGTGAATGCCTGTCCTACGAATGGCCGGGCAACGTGCGCGAGTTGCAGGAGCGCGTGCGCTTCGCGTACGACGCATCGGGCGATTTCATCGAGACGCTGCGCGCGGGCGAGCCGAGCTTCTCGGCCGGCGCCGCACTGAACGGCAGCAGCGTGCAGATCAAGGTCGGCACGCCGCTGTCCGACGTCGAGGATCTGCTGATCCGCGCGACGCTCGACGCCGTCGGCGGCACGCGCCACCGTGCGGCAACGCTGCTCGGCATCAGTCCGAAGACGCTGTACAACAAGCTGCAGCGGATGAAGGTGAACTGAGCAGGCAGCGATGTTCGAGGGCACTGGCAGGGCTTGACCGTTAGTTGCATCAAAACTCACTACGTCGACCTGCCTGAATTCCTGAAGCTGCCCGGTTCGCACCAGCAGTAATCCATGAAAAAGCCGCGCGATCGCGCGGCTTTTTGTTTCGGTAACCGGAACGGCGCGGGTCGCGCCATCCCCTCCCCGCTCAGGCCAGTGCGCTGCTCAACAGCGCCTGCGCCTGCAGATACTCGGGCTGCGCGATCAGCTTGTCCCACTTGAGCGCCTTGCCGCGCCCACGCATCCGCTTGATGCGTCGCACCGACTCGTCCGTGGCCCGCGCTTTCAGCCCGTTCAGCACGACCTCGGCCGCGTCCGGCTGGTTGCAGACGAGCACCATGTCGCAACCGGCCGCGAGCGCGGCGTCGGCCGCCTGCGTGAGCGTGCCGCCTTCGCGCGCGGCTTCCATCGACAGGTCGTCACTGAAGATCGCGCCCGTGAAGCCGAGCCGTCCGCGCAGAATGTCCTGCAGCCACACGCGCGAGAAACCGGCCGGCCGCTTGTCGACCTGCGTGTAGATCACGTGCGCGGGAATCACCGCGGACAGCGACAAACCGAGCCAGTCGTACGGTGCGACGTCGTGCTTGAGGATCGCGTCGAGCGTACGGTCGTCGGTCGGCAACGCGACGTGCGAGTCGGCCTCCGCGAAGCCGTGCCCCGGGAAATGCTTGCCGCAGTTCGCCATCCCCGCGAGCGACAGCCCGTGGTTCAGGCTCTTCGCGAGCAGCGTGACGACGCGCGGATCGCGATGGAACGCGCGATCGCCGATCACTTTCGAGTGCCCGTAGTCGAGGTCGAGCACGGGCGTGAAGCTCATGTCGATCCCGCACGCGCGCAGCTCGGCGGCCAGGACGTAGCCGACGGCCGTGGCGACCTTCGTCGCGAGCAGCACGTCGCGATCCCACAGCTCGCCCAGGCGGCGCATCGCGGGCAGCACCGTGAAGCCGTCGGTGCGGAAACGCTGCACGCGCCCGCCTTCGTGATCGACGGCGATCAGGATGTCTTCGCGCACCGCGCGGATCGAGTCGGTCAGCGCGGTCAGTTGCGCGCGGTTCTGGAAGTGCCGCGCGAACAGGATCAAGCCGCCGGTATTCGGATGCGCGAGGCGCCGCGCATCGTCGCGCGACAGGGCCGTGCCGACGACGTCGAGCATGACCGGGCCGGGAGTCGTTTTCATCGAATCGGGTATTCCGTCAGGAGGAGGTTCGGGAAACAGGTGCAGGCGCGGCGTCCGTCTCGGCGACCACGAACGACACCGCATAGTCGCGTTCGTCGCTGACCGTCACGCGCGCCGTGATGCCACGGGCCGCCAGCCAGTCGGCCAGCTCGCCCGATGCGACGACGTACGGCTCGCCGCTCGGGTGGTTGAGGGTCTGCAGCGCACGCCACGTCATCGGCCAGTGCATGCCGAGCCCGATCGCCTTCGAGAATGCTTCCTTCGCGGAAAAGCGCGTCGCGAGGAACGCGATGCCGCGCGCCTCGGAGCGGGCGCGGCGCGCATGGAACACGCGCAGCTCGTCGGGGCCCAGCACCTTCTCGGCAAACCGGCCGCCCGTGCGTTCGAGCACGGCCGCGATGCGGCTCACCTGGGCGATGTCGGTACCGATGCCGTAGATCGCCATGTCAGTACGCGCCGGTACGACCCGGCCGGGCCGGGTCAGGCATGACGCGCGACGCGCGGCGGCATGTCATCTTCAGCGCGCGCCGCCATGCAGCGCGGCAACGCGAGCGGCGACCATGATCGCCTTCATTTCGCGCACCGCGTTGTCCCAGCCCGCGAAAATCGCGTGCGCGACGATCGCGTGGCCGATGTTCAGTTCGACGATGCCGTCGATCGCGGCGATCTGCTGCACGTTCGTGTAGTGCAGGCCGTGACCGGCATTGACCTTCAGGCCGAGCCGCGCGCCGGCCTGAACGCCCGCGACGATGCGCTCGTATTCGCGCTGCTGCTCGGCTTCGTCATGCGCTTCGGCGTAACGGCCCGTGTGCAACTCGATCACCGGCGCGCCCGCTTCGTGTGCGGCACGGATCTGCGTCTCGTCCGGGTCGATGAACAGCGACACGCGCACACCCACGTCGGCAAGCTGCTTGCATGCCGCACGCACGGCCTCGAAGTGACCGGCGACATCGAGACCGCCTTCGGTCGTCAGTTCCTCGCGCTTCTCGGGCACGAGGCACGCGTCGTGCGGACGCACTTCGCAGGCGATATCGAGCATCTCGGCCGTCACCGCGCATTCGAGGTTCATGCGCGTCTTCAGCAGCGGACGCAGCTTGCGCACATCCGCATCGACGATGTGGCGGCGATCCTCGCGCAGGTGCAGCGTGATCGCATCCGCACCGGCTTCTTCGGCGGCGAGCGCCGCGCGGATCGGATCGGGATAGGTCGTGCCGCGCACATTGCGCAGCGTCGCGACGTGGTCGATGTTGACGCCGAGGTCGATGGCGGTGGGCGTTGTCAGGAAGAAGCTCATAGGTTTTGCAGGTCGATCAGGATCTGACGCGTGGCAAGCGGCGTACCGCCGAGATAGGTGTTCAGCAGGAAGCGCATCAGCGTCTTGCTTTGCGCAACCGTCTGGGCTCGATGGTAATCGTCCTGCTCCATATCGAGCAACGTCTGTCCGGAAATGACCGGCCAGTGCGACGGGACTTCGTCATCCGCGTTGCGCACGCCACGCTCGGGATCGAACACGTAGCGACGATCAGGCTCGACCGCGCGGCGCGCGACCGTGCGGTTCAGCGCCATCGCGTAGCCGGTCTCGCGCAGCAGCACGCGCTCGAACGAGCGCAGCACCTGCACCGCGGGTTCGCCGTGCGCGAGGCGCGTGAGGGTCAGCACGTAATGATTGAAGAGCGGCGGCTGGGGATCTTCGCGTGCACAGAATTTCACGAGCAGCTCGTTCGCGTAGAAGCCGCACAAGAGCCCGTCGCCGCCGAGCGGCAGCATCCCGCCTACCCACTCGGCGCCCGTCAGCGTGCGCACCTCGGATTTGCCGGACCAGGACAGCAGCAGCGGCTGGAAGGTCTGCAGCACGCCGCGCAGCGCGGAGTGCGGGCGCTTCGCGCCCTTCGCGACGAGCGCGAGCCGGCCATGATCACGCGTCAGCACGTCGATGATCAGGCTCGTTTCCCGATACGGATAACTGTGCAGCACGTACGCCGGCTGCTCGGCGACACGGAAATCGGACGTGCGTGACGTCGCGCGCCGCGCCTTGCGCGGCGGTTCAGGCGGTGCCGGCAGCGGCGCGTCGTTCGCGCCGGCCGTCACCGCGTCTTCAGTCGACGTCAGCGCGTCATTCGTACCCATAGGCGCGCAGCCCCGCCTCGTTGTCGGCCCAGCCGCTCTTCACCTTCACGAAGGTCTCGAGATACACCGGGCCGTCGAACAGCTTCTCCATGTCCATCCGCGCCTCGGTGCTGATCTGCTTGAGCTTCTCGCCCTTCTTGCCGATCACCATCGCCTTGTGCGAATCGCGCTCGACAAGGATCGTCGCGAAGATGCGCTTCAGGCGCCCTTCCTCCTCGAACTTGTCGATCAGCACGGTGCTCGTGTACGGCAGTTCGTCGCCGGTCCAGCGGAACACCTTCTCGCGCAGGATTTCGGCTGCGAGGAAACGCGAGCTGCGGTCGGTCAGCTCGTCCTCACCGTAGATCGGCTCGCCTTCCGGCAGGTACGGCTTGATCGTGTCCAGCAGGCGCTTGATGTCTTCCGGCTTCTGCGCCGACAGCGGCACGAGTTCGGTGAATTCGCGCAGCTCGCTCACCTTCTGCATGAACGGGAACAGCGTGGCCTTGTCGTTCACGCGGTCGATCTTGTTCGCGATCAGCAACGTCGGCATGCCGGGCGGAATCAGGTCGAGCACCTTCTGGTCGTCGGGGCCGAAGCGGCCGGCCTCGATCACGAACAGGATCACGTCGACCGACGTCAGCGTCGACGTGACCGCGCGGTTCAGCGAACGGTTCAGCGCGGTGCTGTGACGGGTCTGGAAGCCGGGCGTGTCGACGAACACGAATTGCGCGTCGTCGAACGTATTGATGCCGGTGATGCGATGGCGGGTCGTCTGCGCCTTGCGCGACGTGATGCTGATCTTCTGGCCGACGAGTGCGTTCATCAACGTCGACTTGCCGACGTTCGGGCGGCCCACGATCGCGATCATGCCGCAACGGAAACCGGTAGGAGCGGGAGTGTTCATATCGTTTGGGAGACAGGTTCGGAAACGGCCGCGCGGCGCGCGGCACGATCGATGGGCAATTCAGTGGTCGGCATCGGCCACGCGCGCCTGCGCGGCGGCGAGGCTCGCGCCGCCCGGCGGCGTCTCGGAATCCGGCGCCGCGGCGTCGCGTGTGCGCGCAGCCGCACGCGAAGCGGGGTCGGTACCGGCGGAAGACTTGTCGGCGGACGACGATGCCGGATCGGTGGACTGGCCGGCCGGCTTGTCGGCTGCGCGTGCAGCGGGCACGGCTTCCGCGGGCTTCTCCACGGCCTTGTCGGCTCGCTCGGCCGGCTTGTCGACAACCTTGTCGGCCGCCGGCTTCGCCGCCCGTTCGCCCTTTTCCGCCGCCGCGTCGACATGCGCCGCGCGAATCGCGGCCATCGGCGCCGCGGCCGGCTCGGCACCGGTCGCAGCGGTTGCCGTAGGCGCCGCACCGGCCGCCCTTGCCTCGCGCGCCGCCGCGCGTTCCTTCCGCTCCGGCGAGCGCAGGTCGAGCGCTTCCTGCACGCCCTTCACGCCCGGCACGATTTCGGGTTCGACGTGTTTCGACCCGCGCGCGTTTTTCGAGCGCTTCGGCTTCGCGGCCAGCATCGGCGCGGCCGCCATCACTTCATCGAGCGCCTTCTTCGCGGCAGCCTGCTCGGCTGCGCGCCGGCTCGCACCGGAGCCCGACACCTTCACGTCGAGCTTCGGCACCGTGCATTCGACTTCGAATTGCTGATTGTGCGCCGCACCATGCGTCGCGACCACCGTGTAGGTCGGCAGCGCGATCTTGTGCCCCTGCAGGTATTCCTGCAGCAGCGTCTTCGCGTCCTTGCCGAGCGTGCGCGGATCGATGTGGTCGAGAATCGGGATATAGAGGCGCTTGATGACCCCTTGGGCGGCTTCGAAGCCGCCATCGAGGAACACGGCCCCGATGATGGCTTCGAACGCGTCCGCGAGGATCGACGGGCGGCGGAACCCGCCGCTGCGCAGCTCGCCCTCGCCGAGCCGCAGTCCGTCCGAGATATTCAGGGCCTGAGCAATTTCGTACAGCGACTGCTGTTTGACGAGGTTGGCGCGTACGCGCGACAGATCGCCTTCGTCCAGCTTGCCGAAACGCTGGAACAAAAGGGCGGCCACCGCGCAATTCAGAACGGAGTCGCCGAGAAACTCGAGCCGTTCGTTGTGCGTGGCACTGTGACTGCGATGGGTCAAAGCCTGACGCAACAATTCCGCATTGCGAAATTCGTAGCGCAGCCGGCTTTCCAACTGGGATGAGGGCATGTGCAGGAGTATAACGCGGGCGCCCGGTCGGGCCGAAACGGCACGGCCGGACGCGAAAAGGCGTGACGAGGCGGTGTTACCGCCGCTTCTTAAAGTAGTTCGGCAATACGCGACGCGGCCCGTGCGTCGCGTAGTGCGAGTGAGTCGATTGCGATCAGTTGAAGGAACCGATGCGCTTCAGGTCGCTGAAGTTCATCCAGATGAAGAACGCGCGGCCGACGATGTTCTGGTCCGGCACGAAACCCCAGTAGCGGCTGTCCGCACTGTTGTCGCGGTTGTCGCCCATCATGAAGTAGTGACCGGGCGGCACCTTGCAGATCACGCCGCGGCTGTTGTACGTGCAGTTGTCGCGAAACGGATAGTCGTATGCGCCCATCACGAACGGCGGCACGGCCGGGTTGTTGAGGATCGCGTTCTTCTTGTTGCCGATCGTTTCCTCGAACTGCTTCGCGTAGTTCTGGCGCTCGTCGTCGAAGAAATCGGGCAGCGGCGTTTCGGGCACCGGCTGGCCGTTGATCGTGAGTTGCTTGTCCTGGTACGCGACGGTATCGCCCGGCAGGCCGATCACGCGCTTGATGTAGTCGACCGACTCGTCCTTCGGATAACGGAACACGACGACGTCGCCGCGCGACAGCGGGCTGCCCTGCGTGATCTTCGTGTTCGTGACCGGCAGGCGCAGCCCGTATTCGAACTTGTTGACGAGGATGAAATCGCCGACGAGCAGCGTCGGCACCATCGAGCCCGACGGAATCTTGAACGGCTCGACGACGAACGAACGCACGACGAACACCGCCAGGATCACCGGGAAGAAGCTCGCCGTGTACTCGAGCCACCACGGCTGGCGCAACTTCTCGTCACGCAGCTTCGAACGCGTCTGCACCGCGTTTTCATCCGCGAAGCGCTTGTCGATGCGCGACTGCTGGCGATCGAACTCCTCGATCGCCGAGTCGGCCGCCTTGCGACGCTGCGGCAGGAACACCAGTTTGTCCAGCACCCACGCTACGCCCGTCAAGATGACGAGCACAAAAAGAATCAGCGCAAAATTCATAAAAGGATCAGTCCTGTTATTTGTCTTCGACGCGCAAGATCGCAAGGAACGCTTCCTGCGGGATCTCGACCGAACCCACCTGCTTCATTCGCTTCTTGCCTTCCTTCTGCTTTTCGAGCAGCTTCTTCTTCCGCGTGATGTCGCCGCCGTAGCACTTCGCGAGCACGTTCTTGCGCAGCGCCTTGATGTTTTCACGTGCGACGATGTGCGCGCCGATCGCGGCCTGGATCGCCACGTCGTACATCTGGCGCGGGATGATCTCGCGCATCTTCGCGGCCACTTCGCGGCCGCGGTATTGCGACTGCGAACGGTGCACGATGATGGACAGCGCATCGACCTTGTCGCCGTTGATCAGCATGTCGACCTTCACGACGTCCGACGAACGGTATTCCTTGAACTCGTAGTCCATCGACGCGTAGCCGCGCGACACCGACTTCAGGCGATCGAAGAAGTCGAGCACGATCTCGGCCATCGGGATCTCGTACGTGAGCTGAACCTGGCGGCCGTGATACTGCATGTTGATCTGCGAGCCGCGCTTCTGCTCGCACAGCGTGATCACCGAGCCCACGTAATCCTGCGGCATGTACAGGTTCACGGTGACGATCGGCTCGCGGACTTCGGCGATGCGGCCCGGCTCCGGCATCTTCGCCGGGTTCTCGACCATGATCGTCGAGCCGTCGCTCTGCACGACCTCGTAGACGACCGTCGGTGCGGTCGTGATGAGATCCATGTCGAACTCGCGCTCGAGCCGCTCCTGCACGATTTCCATGTGCAGCAGCCCGAGGAAGCCGCAGCGGAAGCCGAAGCCGAGCGCCTGCGACACTTCCGGCTCGTACTGCAGCGACGCGTCGTTCAGCTTCAGCTTCTCGAGCGATTCGCGCAGCGCGTCGTACTGGTTCGCCTCGACCGGATACAGCCCCGCGAACACCTGCGGCTTCACTTCCTTGAAGCCCGGCAGCGGCTCGGTGGCGGCCTTGGCCACGTGGGTGACGGTATCGCCGACCTTCGCGGCCGTCAGCTCCTTGATGCCCGCGATGATGAAGCCCACCTGCCCCGCCGACAGCGATTCGAGGTTGCGCGACTTCGGCGTGAACACCCCGATGTGCTCGACCGGATACTGCGCGCCGGTCGCCATCAGCTTGATCTTTTCCTTCGGGCGCAGCGTGCCGTTGACGATGCGCACCAGCATCACGACGCCGACGTAGTTGTCGAACCACGAGTCGATGATGAGCGCCTGCAGCGGCGCGGCCGGGTCGCCCTTCGGCGGCGGCACCTTCGCGATCAGCGACTCGAGCACGTCCTCGACGCCGAGGCCCGTCTTCGCGCTGCATCGCGTCGCGTCGGTCGCGTCGATGCCGATCACGTCCTCGATCTCCTCGATCGCGTTCTCGGGATTCGCGGCCGGCAGGTCGATCTTGTTCAGCACGGGAACGACCTCGACGCCGAGCTCGATCGCCGTATAGCAGTTCGCGACGGTTTGCGCCTCGACGCCCTGGCTCGCATCGACGACCAGCAGTGCGCCTTCGCACGCGGACAGCGAACGGCTGACTTCGTACGAGAAGTCGACGTGCCCCGGCGTGTCGATCAGGTTCAGGTTGTAGACCTTGCCGTCGCGCGCGCGATAGGACAACGCGGCAGTCTGCGCCTTGATCGTGATGCCGCGCTCGCGCTCGATATCCATCGAGTCGAGCACCTGCGCTTCCATTTCACGGTCGGCGAGGCCGCCGCATACCTGGATGATGCGATCCGCGAGCGTCGACTTGCCATGGTCGATGTGCGCGATGATCGAGAAATTGCGAATATGATCCATTCAGTGCCGATCAAGCGAAAAAGGCGCGCTCGACGACTGCAGAGCACGCCTTGTGTAAGTCGGTGAAAAAACAGCTTATTTTAGCTGAAAAGGCCTTTGCCGGGCGGTATTTCCTACGCCGGGCCGTGCGGTGGTCGTCGGGGGGCGCCCGCCGGGCCAAGCCCCGTGCGAAACGACACTCGCCCGCGGCAGGTCAGGCTCGGCGCCGGGCCGCCAGCGCGTCGCGCACCCGCGCGTCGTCGAACCGGTGGCGGCATACCTCCGCTCCGTCCAGCAACAGCACGGGCACGTCCTCGTCGTAGCGGGCGACGAGTGCCGCGTCGGTGTCGATGTCGACGTAATCGACCGCGACGCCGAATTCGGCCGCCACCGGCGCCAGTGCGTCGCGCATGTCGTCGCACAGGTGGCACCAGCCGCGGCCGTAAAGCGTGAACATCGGCGCGTTACTTCTGGCGCGGCCGCACGGGCACGAACTGCGTGTTGTCGCCACGCCGCACGAGCACCGCGACCGCCTTTTGCGGATCGAGCTGAGCGGTCACGTCGGCGAACTGCTTCGCGTTCGTGATGTCGGTGTCGCCGACGCGCAGCACGATGTCACCGCGCTGCAGGCCCGCACGGGCGGCCGGGCCGTCGACGCCGTCGATCTGCACGCCGTTCTTCAGCTTCAGCGTCTTCATCTGCTCCGCCGTCAGGTCGCTGACCGTCAGACCGAGCGAATTGGTCTGGCGCGGCTTCTGCGGCGCGTTCTTGCGCTGCTCGGCCTTTGCCGTCGTTTCGGCCGGCGTTTCCGCGATCGTGATCGGCAGATCGCGTGCCTGACCCTTGCGCCATACGCTGACCGTCGCCTTCGTGCCGGGCTTCGTGTCACCGACCATGCGCGGCAGATCCGACGCCGCGTCGACCGAACGACCATTGAACTTCAGGATGATGTCGCCCGGCTGGATACCCGCCTTGTCGGCCGGGCCACCCGGCTCGACGCTGCTGACGAGCGCGCCCTCGGCCTTCGGCAACCCGATCGAATCGGCCACGTCCTTCGTCACCTCGCCGATCGCCACCGCGATCCGGCCGCGCGTGACCTTGCCCGTCGCCTTCAGCTGGTCGGCCACGCGCATCGCCTCGTCGATCGGAATCGCGAACGAGATGCCCATGAAGCCGCCGGTACGACTGTAGATCTGCGAGTTGATGCCGATCACCTCGCCCTGCATGTTGATCAGCGGGCCGCCCGAGTTGCCGGGGTTCACGGCAACGTCGGTCTGGATGAACGGCAGGTAGTCACCGGTATTGCGGCTCTTCGAGCTGACGATGCCGGCCGTGACCGTGTTGTCGAGGCCGAATGGCGAACCGATCGCGACGACCCACTCGCCGACGCGCACCTTGTTCGAATCGCCGATCGCGACGACCGGCAGGTTCGACGCCTGGATCTTGACGACCGCGACGTCCGTGCGATCGTCGACGCCGATCAGCTTCGCCTTGAATTCGCGCTTGTCGGTCAGCGTCACGTAGATGGTGTCCGCATCGTCGACGACGTGCGCATTGGTCATCACGTAGCCGTCGGCCGACACGATGAAGCCCGAGCCGACGCCGCGATTCTGTTCGGTGTCGGGCGGATTGTCCGGCGTCGGCGCGTTCTTCGGATTGCCGCCGCCATTGCCGCTACCGTTGCCCGGCGCCTGCGGCAGCGGAATGCCGAAGAAGCGGCGGAAAAATTCCGACATGTCGCCGTTGTCGAAGCCCGGCGGAAGCACGCCGCGCGGGCCGGGTACCGGCACGTTCGCGGTGGTCCGGATGTTCACGACCGCGGGGCCGACCTTTTCGACGAGATCGGCGAAATCGGGAAGGCTGGCAGCGGGAGGCGTGACAGCGACCGCGGTTTGCGGGACGAGCGGCAGGCAGGCACACAGCGCCGCCGCCGCGAGCACTTTGCGCAGCGTGAGTTTCGTCATGTCGGAAGCCGTAGCGTTACTTGGAAGCCTTGTATTCTATGGTAGACGCGAACTGCTGCAACGTAGCCGGCGGCACTTCTCCGAGTACGGTGATCCAGTAGTCGCCGCGGCGCTTCACGAGCACGTTCGTCGCACCGGTGCTGCCCGCGCCTTCCTTGCGCGTATTCTTTTCGGCCGGCTCGATGAACACCGAGATCGTCGCGAGACCGTCGGTGAAGACGGCCTGATCGACCGGGATCGGCGGCTCGCCCGCGTCACGCGCGGCCATCGGCCGGCGTACTTCGCGAATCTTCTGGAAACCAGCCACGCTCGGGGCGAGCTGCCAGCCCTGTGCTTCCATGTCGACCGTCGCGACCGGCGGCCGCACGACCGTCCAGCCGCTCAGGTTGCGCATCCCGGCCGCGATCGCGGCCTTGTCGCCGCTTGCGCCGCCCGTCTGCAGTTGCGAGAACGCGATCTGCTCGAGCACGTGATCGTTCGCATCGAGCGTCTGCGAGCGCAGCAGCAGCCCCGTGCGCGCGTCGGCCCACAGCTTGTACGTGAAGCGGTACGCATCCTTCGGCACGAGTTCGACGACCTGCGCGTCGATCCCTGCCACGCGGTCCTTGCCGAGCGACTTCGCGTCGTAGACGGACATCACGTGCTCGCCGCTCGCGCCGAGCAGCGCGGGGAACGAGTCGCGCGTCTGACGGCGCTCGACCACGCACAGCTTGCGCTCGGGCACGAACGTGTACAGCTCGTCGTTATGTCGCAGCAGCTTGCGCGGCTTGCCGTCGAGCGTCTCGATGCGCTCGAACTCGCCGTCGCGGGACGCGACGTGCGCGATGCGCGACGACTGCACATACCCGCCGCGCTGGTAGACGAACGTGCCTTCGTAGCTCTGCTGCTGCGCCGCTTGCTGGACACGGTCGAGCCAGTCGGCGGCACCCTTGCGGGTCGCGACGGGATCGTCCGGTTGCTGGGCGCTGGCAGGAAGGGATTGAACGGACAACAGGGCGGCTGCGCAAAGCAGGAGGGCCGGCAGCCGCTTCCATCCGGAGATGGCGTGATTCAACTGCAATGTCCGCATCGGGTT
The DNA here is from genome assembly GCF_002223365.1 of Burkholderia sp. AU6039. Lineage (NCBI taxonomy): Bacteria > Pseudomonadati > Pseudomonadota > Betaproteobacteria > Burkholderiales > Burkholderiaceae > Burkholderia > Burkholderia sp. AU6039. The sequence continues at coordinate 654,966 of NZ_NKFK01000003.1, read as the reverse complement.
TATTGGCCTGGCGTGGTGGTCACGGCAGCGCGGATCAGCGGCATCGAACCCGTGACGACGGGCTGCTGCGCGAATTGCTGGTGCGCTTCAAGGTATTGGTCGAGGCTGGCGTCGCGGATGATGTTGACGTCCTGCAGGCCCGGCTGGGCCGATGCCTGCGCCACCGTCACGCGCTGCAGGTTGCCGCCTTGCGGCGCACCGGCCGACGCGACCTGGACGGCGCCCGGGGCACCGGCCGTCTGCATTTGCGGGACGACGATCCACGTCAGCGTGGCCGCCGCGGCAGCAACCGCGAACGCGGGCACGACGCGCCGGCGCAGCGACAGCAGCTTGCGCGCGACGGGTGCGGCCGCCGGCGCGAGCAGGTGCGGCTCGCTTTCGAGCGCAGCCGACATGCGCGCGGTGAACGCCACGCTCAGCGCGGGCGACAGCGCGAGCTCGTCCGAGCGCAGCGCATCGCCGATCAGGTGGTAATGGGCCCACGCAGCGCGATCCGCGCGGTTGAGCTCAGCCAGAAACTGCCCGTTGTCCGGGCCTTCGAACATTTCGCCGTCGACCAGCGCGGAAAGGCGCTCGCCGCGCGAGCACGCTTGCGACTGCGTATTGACCGACCCCATGATGCTCCCCATCTTGCACACCCCGTCGTGACTTCACGACTCTAACCGTAACTAGACCCCGACCCGCGTCGCTCCGCCTGTCGCGCTTACCAGCGCTTGCCTTCGGGCGTATCGAGCAGCGGACGCAATTTGGCAGCGATTGCCTCGCGTGCGCGGAAGATCCGCGACCGGACCGTCCCGATCGGACAGCCCATCATTTCCGCGATCTCTTCGTAGCTCAGGCCCTCGATCTCGCGCAGCGTAATTGCCTGGCGCAGTTCTTCGGGCAGCAGAGCCATGGCAGCGTTGACCGTCTCGGCAATCTGCTTGCTCATCAACATCGACTCAGGCGTGTTGATATCCCTTAGTTGGTCTGCGTCGGAGAAAGTTTCCGCTTCCTCCGCATCGGCCTCCGTCGAGGTCGGCGCCCGGCGGCCTTGCGTCGCAAGGTAGTTCTTCGCCGTGTTGACGGCAATTCGGTACAACCACGTATAGAACGCCGACTCGCCGCGGAATTGCGGCAGCGCACGATACGCCTTGATGAACGCGTCCTGGGCCACATCCTCGACCTCGGCGGGATCCCGCACGAGGCGCGAAATCAGCCGAATGATCTTGCGGTGGTATTTGGAGACCAGGAGTTCGAACGCTGCCTTGTCGCCCTTCTGTACGCGCTCGACCAGAGCCTGATCGATTTCTTTTTCACTCACCTGACAAATCCGTTAACTAGGGATGCAACGCGGAGCGCTATTGTAGCGTTCCCGCGCCGGCCGCTGGTTACGGTAGGTAACCGTGCCGCCGTCAAACCCGCCCCGCCGCGCCCGCCGTTCTCGCCAGCACGGACAGCGCGCTGAACGATGCGGCGTCGAGCGCATCGGCCGGAATCAGCAGCGGCCGGGCCCGCCGGGCACCCTGCCCGACCGACAGCACCAGCAGCAGGCTGCTCCAGTGCGCATGCCCCGTCACTCGGCCGCGTGCCAGCAGGCGTCCGGTGCGGCCAAACGCCGCGACTTCCCCGAACGCGTCGATCTGCAACTCGGCCGGCAGCCGGCGGGCACAGGCCCGCGCAGCACACACGGCCAGCAGCGCGGCCGTCACGGCTGACACGCCTGCGCCGGCGGCCGCGCCCGCGCGCGGCGCCCAGAACAGGTAGGCCGACGCGGTAGCCGACGCGACGAACACGGCCAGCACGAAATACGACACGGCCGAGGCCCGCAACGCAAAGCGTTGCGGGCGCCCGGCCGGAGCATCGAATGGACTCGTCAAGCGATTGCGGCGTCAGACGCGCTTGAACACCAGCGTGCCGTTCGTACCGCCGAAGCCGAAGTTGTTCTTCACGGCAACGTCGATCTTCATGTCACGCGCGGTGTTCGCGCAGTAGTCGAGATCGCACTCCGGGTCCTGGTTGAAGATGTTGATGGTCGGCGGCGACACGTTGTTGTGCAGCGCCAGCACCGTGAACACCGATTCGAGGCCGCCCGCGCCGCCCAGCAGGTGGCCCGTCATCGACTTCGTCGAGTTCACGACGATCTTGTACGCATGCTCGCCGAAGGCCGCCTTCACCGCGTCGGACTCGTTCTTGTCGCCCAGCGGCGTCGACGTGCCGTGCGCGTTCAGGTACTGGACCTCGTCCGCGTTCATGCCGGCGTCGCGCAGTGCCGCGACCATGCAGCGGCGCGGGCCGTCCATGTTCGGCGCGGTCATGTGGTACGCGTCGCCCGTCATGCCGAAGCCCGAGACTTCCGCGTAGATCTTCGCGCCGCGTGCCTTCGCCGCTTCGTACTCCTCGAGCACCATCACGCCGGCACCCTCGCCCAGCACGAAGCCGTCGCGGTCCCTGTCCCACGGACGGGATGCGCTGGCCGGATCGTCGTTGCGGGTCGACAGCGCACGCGCTGCCGCGAAACCGCCGATGCCGAGCGGCGACACCGTCGATTCGGCGCCGCCCGCAACCATCACGTCGGCGTCGCCGGCCTGGATCAGGCGCGCGGCGAGGCCGATGCTGTGCAGGCCGGTCGTGCAGGCCGTCACGGCCGCGAGGTTCGGGCCCTTCAGGCCGAACATGATGCTCAGGTGACCCGAGATCATGTTGATGATCGAACCCGGCACGAAGAATGGCGAAATCCGGCGCGGGCCGCGATCGACGTAGGTCTGGTGCGTATCTTCGATCATCGGCAGGCCGCCGATGCCGGAACCGACCATCACGCCGATGCGCTCCGCATTGGCTTCGTTCACTTCCAGCCCGCTGTCCTTGATGGCCTGGACGCCGGCGGCGATGCCGTAATGGATGAACGTATCCATGCTCCGGGCTTCCTTCGCCGGGATGTACTCCTCGGCGCTGAAGCCCTTCACTTCGCCCGCGAAATGGCAGGCGAGGTTCGACGCATCGAACTTCGTGACGGTGGCGATACCGGACTTGCCGGCGACGAGATTGGCCCAGCCGTCGGCAACATTATTGCCAACAGGCGAAATCAGCCCCAGGCCTGTAACAACAACACGACGGCGGCTCACGGTAACCTCTTTTCCATTATTGGATGACAAAAACAAAAGCCACAGTGGCCACAGGAACCAGCCCTGCGAGCCCTGTGGCTGTTAGTCCGTCCGGCGCGAAGCCGGCAGGATGGCGCGTCAATCGCGAAGATCGCGGCGACGTGGCGGACAAGCGCGAAAGGCGCTTACGCCTTGACGTTCGCGCGAGCGTAGTCGATCGCTTGCTGAACGGTCGTGATCTTCTCTGCTTCTTCGTCCGGGATTTCCATGCCGAACTCGTCTTCCAGAGCCATCACCAGTTCGACCGTGTCGAGCGAGTCGGCGCCCAGGTCGTTCACGAACGAAGCTTCGTTCTTGATCTCGGCTTCCGCGACGCCCAGTTGTTCAGCGACGATCTTCTTGACACGTTGTTCGATGTTGTCCATTACCCCTCCGAGGGAAAGTTCAGATTTACAAGTGCGCGCATTTTATCAGGTTTGCTGACGCCAAAACGCGCGTTGGCTTGATGGTCGATCAAGCGCCGGTCCGCCTGAAAAACGGGATACGGCGCGGATGGTAAACGAAAATCGTTACGACATGTACATGCCGCCGTTCACGTGCAGCGTCGTACCGGTGATGTAACCGGCTTGCGGCGATGCGAGGAACGCGACGGCATGGGCGATGTCTTCCGGGCTGCCGAGGCGGCCGAGCGGAATCTGGGTCTTGAGCGCGGCCTGCTGTTCTTCCGGCAGCGTCTTCGTCATGTCGGTGTCGATGAAGCCCGGCGCCACGCAGTTCACGGTGATGCCGCGGCTACCGATTTCACGTGCAAGCGCACGCGTCATGCCCGCCACGCCGGCCTTCGCAGCCGCGTAGTTGACCTGACCCGGGTTGCCGGCCGAGCCGACCACCGACGTGATGTTGATGATGCGGCCGCCACGCGCCTTCATCATCGGGCGAAGCACCGCGCGCGACAGGCGGAACACCGACTTCAGGTTGGTGTCGATCACCGCGTCCCAGTCCTCGTCCTTCATCCGCATCGCGAGCTGGTCCTGCGTGATGCCCGCGTTGTTGACGAGCACGTTCAGCGCGCCGAATTCCTTCACGGTCGCGTCGATCAGCGCCTCGGCGGCTGCCGCGTCGTTGACGTTCAGCACCGCGCCGCGGCCCGTGACGCCCGCTTCCGCGAACGCCGCGGTAATCGCAGCGGCGCCCGATTCGCTCGTCGCCGTGCCGATCACCGTCGCACCCAGGCGCGCGAGCTCGAGCGCGATCGAACGGCCGATGCCGCGCGATGCGCCGGTGACGATCGCAACCTGTTTATCGAGAGTCTTGTCCATGAATCGAATATCCGTCTCTTGAGAAATGGCGCCGCGTCAGGCGGTCACCAGCTTGAGCGCTTCGTCGAGCGAAGCCGGATCGAATACCGACGCGCCCGTCAGGTTGCCGTCGATGCGCTTCGTCAGGCCGGCGAGCACCTTGCCCGGGCCGCATTCGATCACGTGCGTGACGCCCGTGCCGGCGATGTGCTGCACGCACTCGACCCAGCGCACCGGGCCCGCGGCCTGGCGCACCAGCGCATCCTTGATCGCAGCCGGATCGCTGACCACGGCGACGTCGATGTTGTTGACGACCGGAATCTGCGGCGCCTTGACGTCGACGTTCGCAAGATAGTCGCGCAGTTGGTCCGACGCCGGCTTGAGCAGCGACGAATGGAACGGCGCCGACACCGGCAGCGGCAGTGCGCGCTTCGCGCCCTTCGCCTTCGCGATCTCGCAGGCCTTTTCGACCGCGGCCTTGTTGCCTGCGATAACGACCTGCGCGGGGGCATTGAAGTTCACCGCTTCGACGACGCCCGCTTCCGCGGCTTCGGCGCAGACCGCGCGCACCGTGTCGTCATCGAGGCCCAGGATCGCGGCCATGCCGCCCTGGCCGACCGGCACGGCCGTCTGCATCGCCTGCGCGCGGAAGCGCACGAGCGGCACCGCGTCCTTGAACGCGAGCGCGCCGGCAGCGACGAGCGCCGTGTATTCGCCGAGGCTGTGGCCGGCGACGATCGCCGGCGCCGGGCCGCCTGCCTGCTGCCACGCGCGATAGCACGCATAGGCTGCGGTCAGCATCACGGGCTGCGTGTTGGTGGTGAGGTTCAGCTCTTCGGCCGGGCCTTCGGCGATCAGCTTGCCGAGATCCTGATTGAGTGCATCGGACGCTTCCTGGAGCGTCTCGCGCACGACGGCCAGATCGGCGAATGCGTTGAGCATGCCGACCGCCTGCGAGCCCTGCCCCGGAAATACGAATGCAAATTTCATATCGTCCCCAATTGAATCGATTCGGACGGCGCGCACGAATGGCGCGCCGATGGGATCCGCGCGCAGTTGTCGCGCGCCGCGGATCAGTAGCGGAAGACCGACGCGCCCCAGGTAAAGCCGCCGCCGACGCCTTCGATCAGCACGTGCTGGCCGCGCTGGATGCGACCGTCGCGCACCGCGGTATCGAGCGCGAGCGGGATCGACGCGGCCGACGTGTTGCCGTGCTGGTCGACCGTCACGACCATGCGCTCCTGCGGCAGGCCGAGCTTGCGGCAGGTGCTGGTCATGATGCGGATGTTGGCCTGGTGCGGAATCAGCCAGTCGATCTGCTCGGGCGCGAGATTCGCCTTCGCGAGCGCCTCGATCGCGACCTTCTCGAGCACGTTGACCGCGAGCTTGAACACGGCCTGCCCGTCCATGTACAGGAACGCGCTGCCTTCGATCACGCCGCGGTTGACGTTGCCCGGCGTGCAGAGGATGTGCGAATAGCTGCCGTCCGCGTGCAGCGCGCTGCCGAGCACGCCCGGCTCTTCCGACGCGGACAGGATCACCGCGCCCGCGCCGTCGCCGAACAGCACGCAGGTCGTACGGTCCTTGAAGTCGAGAATGCGCGAGAACGTCTCCGCGCCGACGACGAGCGCCGTGCGGTGCTGGCCGCTGCGGATGAAGCTGTCGGCCGTCGCCATCGCGTACGCGAAGCCCGAGCACACGGCCTGCACGTCGAATGCCGCGCCGCCGTTCTTGATGCCGAGCTTGTTCTGCAGCAGGCACGCGGTGCTCGGGAACACGAAATCGGGGGTCGAAGTCGCGACGATGATCAGGTCGATCGACTGCGGATCGATGCCGGCGGCTTCGATCGCTCGACGCGACGCCTCGAGCGCGAGATCGCTGGTCGTGACGTCGGGTGCAGCGAAATGGCGCGCATGGATACCCGTGCGCGCAACGATCCATTCATCGCTCGTCTCGATGCCTTCCTTCGCAAGGCGATCGGTCAACTGCTGGTTCGTGACGCGGTCAGGCGGCAGGTAGCTGCCCGTGCCGAGCACGCGGGAATAGAGAGTCGATTGGGCCATTTATGCTTTAGAGGATTGCGCGGCGGAAGGGTCGGCGTGATGGCCTGCGGCGGGGCTTGCAGGGCCCGCACCGCCCGCGTCGTGCTCGCCTTCGCCGAGCGACACTGAATTATCCGCCATCGCGCGCGCGAGGCGCTCCAGCACGCCGTTTTTGACGGCATCATACCCGCGTTTGATCGCCCACTCAAACGCGTAGGCATCGGCCGAACCGTGGCTCTTGATCACGAGGCTCTTCAGCCCCAGCAGCGCCGCGCCGTTGTACTGGCGGTGGTCGACGCGCTTCTTGAAACGCATCAGGACAGGCAGCGCGAGCAGCGCCATCAGCTTCGACATCAGCGAACGGCCGAACTCCTCGCGGATGATGTCCGACAGCATCTGCGCGAGGCCCTCGGATGTCTTCAGCGCGACGTTGCCGACGAAGCCGTCGCACACGATCACGTCGACCGTGCCCTTGTAGATGTCGTTGCCTTCGACGTTGCCGCGGAAATTGAGCGTGCTGGCACGCAGCAGTTCGCCTGCGCGCTTGATCGTCTCGTTGCCCTTGATCACCTCTTCGCCGATGTTCAGCAGGCCGATCGTCGGACGCTCCTTGCCTTCGAGCGCCGCCACGAGTGCGTGCCCCATTTCCGCGAACTGCAGCAGGTGCTGCGGTTCGCAGTCGACGTTCGCGCCGAGGTCCAACATCATCGTGTAGCCGGTCGGGTTCGGCAGTGCGAACGCGATCGCGGGCCGCTCGATGCCGGGCAGCGTCTTGAGTACGTAACGGGAAACGGCCATCAGCGCGCCGGTATTGCCGGCGGAGATGCAGGCCTGCGCCGCGCCTTCCTTGACGTGGTTGAGTGCGACGCGCATCGAAGAATCCTTCTTCTTGCGCAGCGCCACTTCGACAGGGTCGTCCATCGCCACGACTTCGGTGGCGGGAACGATGGTCAGCGCGGGATCGTCGAGGGCTTTCAGCTTTTTCAGCTGAGCGCGGATCGCGCTTTCGATGCCGACGAGCATCAGGTGCGCATCGGGATGCGCGCGGACGAACTTGACTGCCGCGGGAACGGTCACGGACGGGCCGTGGTCGCCTCCCATGCAATCGATTGTGAGCTTTACGGTCATGGAATGCGACGAATTTCAGGCACAAAAAAGCGGCAGTTGAATGCCGCCTTTTTGTTGAGCCAGGAAAGTGTCAAGCGAACCAGTTGTCACGCGAACGGCAAGCGTAGCGCGCAACGCGTGACTTGACGCTTAGTCGTTCTTCGTCTTGACGACTTTCTTGCCGCGGTAGTAGCCGTTCGGGCTGACGTGGTGACGCAGATGCACTTCACCCGTGCTCGGCTCGACTGCCAGCGGCGCTGCCGTCAGGAAATCGTGCGAACGATGCATGCCGCGCTTCGACGGCGACTTCTTGTTTTGCTGGACTGCCATGACTAACTCCTAAATAATTTTCCGGATTCTAACACAGCCCGATCCGGCGCTTAACTACCCTGGCCCAAAGCCTTTACGCCTTCCCGCGCCACAACTGCTTAGTGTTTCTTGGTGCCGTCACCGTCCTTCTTCAGCGCTTGCAGCGCTGCGAACGGATTCGGCCGTTTGCCTTCGTCCCCGGCTTCGTCGGACTCTTCGTCCGCCTCTTCCGCGGGACCGCTCGCACCCGACACGAGGCTTTCGTGAACTGCCGGGCAAACCTCGTGCTTGGGCACGAGCGGCAACGAAAGCAGCAATTCCTCTTCGATCAAGTCGACGAGATCGAACTGGCGTGAGCCCACGATCACATCGGCTTCATCGTCGTCGAGCGGAAATTCTTCAGCTTCTTCTTCGGTCGCGACGACCCGGTACGTCATATCGACGTCGAACGCCTGGTCGTACGGGGTCATGCAGCGCTGACACGTGAGCCACGCATGGCCGTGCACCGCAAGTCGCAGATACGGCTGCTGCCCGTCGGCGCCGTCGTCCTGCAATTCCTTCTGGGTGAACCCTTCCGCCTGCCATGTGAAGACCGTGTCGCGATCTGGCGCGTCCGCGGGCACTTCGTTTAACATGCGCGGCAGTTGCGAGAGGCGCACCGCACCAGATGCCTGCCGCCCGCTGCGGGCGAACTCGAACAGGTCGATTGCATGCGGATCAAGCGCCGCAGCCGGTTTGCCAGAAGAAGTGTTCATGTGCGCTCCTGCCTACAGGCTGACTTGCGAATCCGGCTTGGTACCGCTCGCGTACGGCTCATCCGCGGATGACGTACTTTACTTCCGAAGACCCGGCAGGCGCCACCACACGGAAGCCTGCCGACGAAAAGCGGGAAAGCATACCTGTTTTACCTTTTGCGGTCAATCACTTAAGCTTGCGTCCGCGCAACGCCGCACAACACCTGACGACTCACCGATCCAACCGACCATGCCGGATACCGTTTGCCGCCCGCCGCGGCTGATTCTTGCCTCCAGTTCACGCTACCGCCGCGCGCTCCTCGAGCGCCTCGGCATCCCCTTCGACGTCGTGTCGCCCAACCTCGACGAAACCCCGCACGACGGCGAAACGCCGGCCGCGACCGCCCTGCGGCTCGCCGGCGCGAAAGCGCGCGCCGTCGCCGCGACGATCGACGCGCCCGACGGCGTGCTCGTGATCGGGTCGGATCAGGTCGCGACCTTCGACGGGCTCCAGATCGGCAAGCCCGGCACCCATGAGCGCGCGCTCGCGCAACTCGTGTCGATGCAGGGCCGCGAAGTCGAATTCCACAGCGCGCTGTGCCTGTACGACAGCCGGACGGGCGAAGCGCAGGTCGAGGACATCGTCACGCACGTGCGCTTCCGCTCGCTGCCCGAGGCCGAACTCGATGCGTACCTGCGCGCCGAAACGCCGTACGACGTCGCCGGCAGCGCGAAGTCCGAAGGGCTCGGCATCGCACTGCTCGACGCGATCGAATCGAATGACCCGACCGCGCTCGTCGGCCTGCCGCTGATCGCGCTCACGCGCATGCTGCGCGCCGCCGACTATCCGTTGTTTGCGACCACTCGTGGAGACCGCGCATGACCGCCGGCACGCTTTACCTCGTCCCGAACACGCTCGGCGAAGGCGACGAATCGATGCTCGCGGCGGTCCTGCCCGCGGCCGTGCAGGCGCGCGCCGGCACGCTCGGCTATTACATCGGCGAGAACGCGAAGACGACGCGTGCATTTCTGAAGAAGATCGGCACGACGCGCCCGATCCAGGAAATCGAGATCAGCGAACTGAACGTCAACACGCCGGCCGGCGCCATCGACCGGCTGCTCGCGCCCGTACTGGCCGGCGCGGACGCCGGCCTCGTGTCCGAAGCCGGCTGCCCGGCCGTCGCCGACCCGGGTGCCTTGCTGGTGCGCCGCGCGCACGAGCGCGGCGTGAAGGTGGTGCCGCTCGTCGGGCCGAGTTCGATCCTGCTCGCCCTGATGGCGTCGGGCCTGAATGGCCAGAGCTTCGCGTTCAACGGCTACCTGCCGGTCGACGCGGCCGCGCGCGCCAAACGCCTGCGCGAACTCGAGCAACTGTCACGCAAGGCGCGCCAGACGCAGATCTTCATCGAAACGCCGTACAGGAATCAGGCGATGCTCGACACGCTCGTCGCGACCTGCGCGCCGTCGACGCAGATCTGCGTCGCGGCCGACCTGACCCTCGCGACCGAGACGATCGCGAGCCGCACCGTCGCGGACTGGAAAAAGGCGCCCGCGCCGAATCTGCACAAGCGCCCTGCGATCTTCCTGCTGCTGGCGAACTGAACGCGGCAGGCGATCCGCCAGGTGAACGGCGGGCCATCGCGGCCCGCCCGCCTCCGGTCAGCGCAGGCTGACCGACGCGCCGCCTGCCGTCAGCGCCTTCATCGCGGCGCCGCCGACGGCCGCGCCGAACTTGCGCGCGACGCGGTTCGTCAGGCTTTCCTTCACCGTATAGTCGACGAGATCCGGCGCCTTCAGCACGTCGCGCGCGACCGTGTCGGTCGTGCCGTAACCGTCCGCCAGCCCGAGCTCGACGCTCTTCTCGCCGGTCCAGAACAGCCCCGAGAACATGTCGGGCGTCTCGTGCAGCCGCTTGCCGCGGCCATCCTTCACGGCCTTGATGAACTGCGCGTGCACCTGGTCGAGCAATGCTTGCGCATGCGCGTCCATCTTCGGCGTTTCCGGCGAGAACGGGTCGTAGAAGCCCTTGTTTTCACCCGACGTATGCAGGCGCCGCTCGACACCGAGCTTGCCCATCAGCCCGGTAAAGCCGAACCCGTCCATCAGCACGCCGATCGACCCGACGATGCTCGCCTTGTCGACGAAGATCTTGTCGGCCGCGGATGCGATGTAATAGCCGCCCGATGCGCACATGTCGGTCACGACGACATACAACGGCTTGTCCGGATGCTTGGCGCGCAGCCGGCGGATCTCGTCGTAGACCATCCCGGCCTGCACCGGGCTGCCGCCCGGGCTGTTGATCCGCAGCACGACACCGGCCGTACCGTCGTCGTCGAACGCGGCGTCGAGCGCCGTGTTGATGTCGTCGGCGTTTGCGTTGACGCCGGCCGCGATCTCGCCGTCGATCGTCACGAGCGCCGTATGCCGCCCGCTCGACGAGAACTTCGAATCGCTCGAGAAATCGATCAGCGCGAACGCGAACAGCACGAATACGGCGAGGAACGCGAAGCGGAAGAAGATCTTCCAGCGCCGCGCCGCGCGCTGCTCCTTGACGGCCGCGAGCGCGATCCGCTCGAGCGCCGCACGCTCCCAGTTCGGTTCACGGCTATCGGAACGGGGGGAGGAATCAGGGGAATTCGGTTGGTCGGCCATGCAGGGTTGTCGTTAGTCGGTCGTGGCGGGAACGGCGGGACGCAGGTCAGCGTCGGGCACCCAGAATACCGCACGCCCGTCGGACGTGTCGCGCTCGTCGACCTCGACCGGCCGCAGGCGGCCGCCGCGGCACGGGCCGCCGACGCACTTGCCGGTGTTCGGCTCGTAGATCGCGCCATGCGTCGCGCACATCAGGTAGAGGCCCGACGATTCGAAGAACTGCCCTTCGGCCCAGTCGAGCTCCATCGGCACATGCGCGCAGCGATTCAGGTAACCGTATGCCTGGCCCTCGTAGCGCACGAAGAACACGACGGCCTGCTCGCCGCGCAGCGTCGCGTCGACGCGCACGCCGGCGCCGCCGTCGGCCAGCGCATCCGATGCGCACACGCGCACGGCGTCCGGCGCCGCGCTCATGCGTGCTCCCGCAGCCACGCGGCCAGCGCGCCGACGTCAGGCGCGACGAAGCGCGGCGCGAGCGCGGCCAGTGCGTCGGCCGTATGCGCGCCGTACGCGACGCCGACGCCAGCGGCCCCGGCACTCGCGGCCATCTGCAGGTCGTGGGTCGTGTCGCCGATCATCACGGTGCGCGACAGGTCCTGCCCCAATTCCCGGGACAGTTCGTGCAGCATCGCCGGATGCGGTTTCGAGAAGGTCTCGTCGGCGCAGCGCGTCGCATCGAACAGGCTCGTCAGCTTCGACTGGTCGAGCACGCGGTTCAACCCGACCCGACCCTTGCCGGTTGCAACGGCGAGCAGATAGCCCGTGTCGCGCAATTCGGCCAGCAGCTCGCGCACGCCGGCGAACAACTCGATGCGCTGGTCGTCGAGCAGATAGTGATAGCGGTAGCGCTCGGCGAGCCGCGAATAGTCGGACGGATCGAGGGTCGGAGCCGTAATCTGCAGCGCATCGCGCAAGCCGAGGCCGATCACGTAGCGTGACGCCTCGTCGGACGGCGTGGGCAAGCCGAGATCGCGGCATGCGGCCTGGATGCTGTGCGCGATGTGCGCAGTCGAATCCATCAGCGTGCCGTCCCAGTCGAAGACGATCAGGTCAAATTGCTGTCGAGCCATGCGGTTCAGGCGGTATCGCGCAGTGCGCTGAGTTGATCGAGGAAGCGCCGGCATTCGTCCGGCAGCGGCGCATCGAACTGCAGTGCCTCGCCGGTCAGCGGGTGGGCGAGCCGCAGCCGGTACGCATGCAGGAACATCCGTTTCAACGACGGCTGCGCATTCGCGCGCGCCAGCGCCTTGTTCAGTGCGAAATCGCCATACTTGGCGTCGCCGGCGATCGGCAGCCCGAGATGCGCGAGGTGCACACGAATCTGATGGGTCCGACCCGTTTTGAGTTCCGCCTCGAGAAGCGCGTACTCGGGCCACAGATCGACGAGGTTGAACACCGTATGCGACGGCAGCCCGTCGTCCTGCACCCGCACGCGGCGCTCCCCTTCCGGGGTCGAATACTTGAACAGCGGCGCCTTCACCGCGCGGCGGCGGCCCCAGTCGGGCTGCCATTCACCGTGGACGCACGCGAAGTAGCGCTTGTCCATCTTGTTCTCGCGAATCTGTTCGTGCAGGCCCACCAGCGCCGTGCGCTTCTTCGCGAGCATCAGGATCCCGGACGTCTCGCGGTCGAGCCGGTGCACGAGTTCGAGGAATTTCGCGCGCGGGCGCGCCTGGCGCATCTGCTCGATCACGCCGAACGCGACGCCGCTGCCGCCGTGGACCGCCACCCCGGCCGGCTTGTTGATGACGAGCATCGCGTCGTCCTCGAACAGCACGTCGAAGTGCGCGGGCGGCACGATGGTGGCTTCGGCACGCGCGAGGTCGGCGGCGGCCACGCGCACGGGCGGCACGCGGACGATGTCGCCGAACGCGAGCCGGTACTGCGCATCGACCCGACCCTTGTTCACGCGCACTTCGCCGCTGCGCAGGATCCGGTAAATATGGCTTTTCGGCACGCCTTTACAGACGCGCAACAGGAAGTTGTCGATACGCTGACCGGCCGAGTTTTCATCGATCTCGATCATCGATACCTGGCCGCTTGCGACCGAATTCTGGGATATTTTGCCTAACTCGTTCATACTGAATATAATTTTGCCCAGCCTGACGTTGCGGGCGGCCTCACCGGCCGGCCCGGACCAACCGGGCAAGGCGCAAGCGCAAACCGTTATTTTACTTGCGCCGGGGGTCTGCTGCTCGCCCCTAATCAAAGAGATGCAGCAAGTTGCACGCACGGCGCCGCCCGTCGGCAAGGATCGCGCCCACAGGCGGATTCGGTCGGCAAGGCGCCGCGGTAACGGAAAGTTGGTTGAAAAGAATTTGATCGGCAGCCCGACGGCGCGAAGTGCGTCCGCGCAGGCTGCCGGTTGCGAAAATTACGGCGTTGCGCCCGATTTGGCTCCGCGAAGCGTGCGGGGCCTGGCGACGTCAAACCAGGGAAGTACACCCCAGGCGGGAAAGTCGGGCTGGATTCGATACTCCCCGCTGCGGCCCGAGCCGCAGCATCTGCCGCCCGTTGGCACGCGCGTCGCATGGCGACGCGCCCCGCGGCAGTGCCCGGCCTCAGGCTTAGCGCGCTTTGACAGCGTGCGGTGTGTGGACGCCGTGCTTTGAAGCCGTGTTCGCAGGTGCCCTATGGCCGCCGGCCCCGTCTTTCGGGCCCAAGCGCCTCTTCAGGCAATTCTCCCCGCCATCGTTCCCGCTCCAGCGTGCTCGTGACAACACAACAAGGTGCGGCCTGCCGTCGTTCCCGCCCTCGCGACTGACAACCGCGAGGCGCCGCCAGCAGAGCCGCCTGGAGTCGTTCATGAAACGCATGCTGTTCAATGCGACGCAGCAGGAGGAGCTGCGCGTCGCCATCGTCGATGGGCAGAAGCTCATCGACATCGACATCGAGACAGCCGGGCGCGAACAGCGCAAAGGCAATATCTACAAAGGTGTCATCACCCGTATCGAGCCGTCGCTCGAAGCGTGCTTCGTCAACTACGGCGAAGACCGCCACGGCTTCCTGCCGTTCAAGGAAGTCGCCCGCCAGTACTTCAAGGAAGGCATCGACATGCGCTCCGCGCGCATCCAGGATGCCCTGCGCGAAGGCCAGGAACTGATCGTCCAGGTCGAGAAGGAAGAGCGCGGCAACAAGGGCGCCGCCCTCACCACGTTCATCTCGCTCGCCGGCCGCTACCTGGTCCTGATGCCGAACAATCCGCGCGGCGGCGGCGTGTCGCGCCGGATCGAAGGCGACGAGCGTCAGGAACTGCGCGAGACGATGGCGCAACTGCAGATCCCGGACGGCATGAGCATGATCGCCCGTACCGCGGGCATTGGCCGCAGCGCCGAGGAACTGCAGTGGGACCTGAACTACCTGCTGCAACTGTGGCGCGCGATCGAAGCGGCGTCGCAAAGCGGCAACCCCGGCCAGCCGATGCTGATCTATCTGGAATCGAGCCTCGTGATCCGCGCGATCCGGGACTATTTCCAGCCCGATATCGGCGAAATCCTGATCGACACGAACGAAATCCACGATCAGGCCCGCGCATTCATGGACATCGTGATGCCGGACAACGTCGCGAAGGTGAAGCGCTACCACGACGACGTGCCGCTGTTCTCCCGCTTCCAGATCGAACACCAGATCGAAACCGCGTACTCGCGCACGGTACCGCTGCCGTCGGGCGGCGCGATCGTGATCGACCACACCGAAGCGCTCGTCGCGATCGACGTGAACTCGGCGCGTGCGACCAAGGGCGCGGACATCGAGGAAACGGCGACCCGCACGAACCTCGAAGCGGCCGACGAAGTCGCCCGCCAGCTCCGCCTGCGCGACCTCGGCGGCCTGATCGTGATCGATTTCATCGACATGGAATCGGCGAAGAGCCAGCGCGAAGTCGAGCAGCGCCTGAAAGACGCGCTCAAGCATGACCGCGCGCGCGTCCAGATGGGCAAGATCTCCCGCTTCGGCCTGATGGAACTGTCGCGCCAGCGCCTGCGTCCGGCCCTGTCGGAAGGCAGCCACGTGACCTGCCCGCGTTGTAACGGCACCGGTCACATCCGCGATACCGAATCGTCCGCGCTGCAGGTCCTGCGGATCATTCAGGAAGAAGCGATGAAGGAAAACACCGCGGCGATCCACTGCCAGGTGCCGGTCGAGGTGACCGCCTTCCTGCTCAACGAAAAGCGTCAGGAAATCAACAAGATCGAGTCGCGCTTCAAGGTCGGCATCGTGCTGATCCCGAACAAGCACCTCGATACGCCGCACTACAAGCTCGAGCGCCTGCGCCACGACGACGCCCGTCTCGACGACCCGCGCGCGTCCTGGAAGATGGCCGAGGAAGCCGCCCGCGAACTCGAGTCGGAAACCGGCTACAGCAAGCGCGCGGCGGAAGTGAAGCCGAAGCAGGAAGCCGCGGTCAAGGGCATCACGCCCGAGCGTCCGGCCCCGAGCCCGGCACCGCAGCGCCCGGTCGAACCCGTTGCAGCGCCCGCGCCTGTCGCGCCGGCAACCGGCGGCTTCATCGGCTGGCTGAAGGGTCTGTTCGGCGTATCGCCGGCGCCCGCACCCGCACCGGTTGCTCCGGCCCCGGCGAAGGAGCAGGCAGCCCGTCCGGCTCGCGGCGAACGCGCCGAGAAGTCCGAGCAACGCGGCGAACGCGGTGGCGATCGCAACCGCAACCGTCGCGGCGGCGCCCAGCAGGCGCAAGGCGGCCGCGACCAGGTCGCGGCAGGCCGTGGCCAGCAGCAACGCCAGGAGCGCGAAGGCAAGGAAGTGCGCGAACCGCGTGAGGCTCGTGAGCCGCGTGAAGGCCGCGAACCGCGTGAAGGCCGCGAACCGCGCGAGGGTCGTGAACCGCGTGAAGGTCGCGAGAACCGCGAAGGTCGCGAGGGCCGTAGCCCGCGCGAAGGCCGCGAGCCGCGTGAAAGCCGTGAGCCGCGCGAACCGCGTGAGAACCGCGAACCGCGTGAACCGCGCGAGCGTGTCGAGCAGCCGGAAGGCGTTGACGCAGCCGGTCGTGGCGAGCGCCAGGAACGTCGCGAGCGCGGCGAGCGCCGCAAGCCGACGCAGCATGCGGCCACGCTGGAAACCGTCACCCGCGGCGAAACCCATCCGGACGCGGAAGCCGACAAGGCCGTCGCGGAAGCCCTGCCCGGCGCCGAGCTGGCAGCCGATGCGGAAGCCGGCGCGCGTGATGGCGAGGAACGTCGCCGTCGCCGTCGCGGCCGCCGCGGTGGTCGTCGCGAGCGCGAGGAAGACGGCGCAGGCGTCGACCACGCCGAGCAAGGCGCAGAAGGCGAAGTGACGGTGCAAGCCGTGACGCCGGAAGCACCGGCTGCTGCCGAACCGGCCCACCCGGCCGCACCGGCAGTCGTCGTGGCAGCCGCCGCGGCAAGCGCCGTCGTCGCCGAAGCCGTGGTCGAGCACCATGCCGAACCGGCAGCACCGGCCGCTGTCGAGCCGCAACCGGCACCGGTACACGTCGAGGCAGCACCGGTCGAAGCAGCAGTGGTCGCCCAGGCAGCAGAACCGGCACCGGTCGCACCGGCCGTCGATACGGAAGCCGGTCCGGCTCCGGTCGCGGTTTCGCCGACCGACGCGTTCGAAGTGCCGGCAGCGCCTGTCGCCGTCGAGGCGCCTCAGCACGCCCCCGTCGAGCAAGCCGCACCGGCCGTGACGACCGAAGCCGCTCCGGTGGCTGCGGAGCCGGCCCATGTCGAAGCCGCGCCGATCGAGGCCGTCGCAGCACCGGCACCGGCACCGGCTCCGGCCCCCGCCCAACCGGCAGCCGCGCCCGCTTCGGCGAGCCTGGACACCGTGCTGGAGCAGGCTGGTCTCGTCTGGGTGAACACGGACGCCGGCAAGTTCGCCGCTGCGCAGGAAGCCGCGTCGCGCCTCCCGCGTCCGGCTCGCGTGCCGCGCGAACGCAAGGCGCTGCCGCCGGTCGATACGGCCCCGATGCAGCAGGTCGAAACGACGCATCACTGATCGACGCATCGTCCGACCAGGAAAAGCCCGCCTCCGGCGGGCTTTTTCATGTCCGCGCTGCGGGTTTCCGCCCACCGGACCGACCCGCCGCTTGCGGCTAAAATAGAGGTCTGGTTCGCACTTCTTTCAACATGTCCCGACGCATCATTCCTCTCGCCGACGTCAGCGGGATGCCGGACGTCTCCGGCGTCGCGCACGCCCCGGACGGCACGCTGGCCGACACGTTCGCCAGGCCGCTGCGCGACCTGCGCATTTCGGTGACGGATCGCTGCAACTTCCGCTGCGTGTACTGCATGCCGCGCGCCGTCTTCGACAAGGACTACCCGTTCCTGCCGCACAGCGCGCTGCTCACGCACGAGGAAATCGAACGCGTGGCGCGACTCTTTGTCGCACACGGCGTCGAGAAGATCCGCATCACGGGTGGCGAGCCGCTGCTGCGCAAGAATCTCGAATTCCTGATCGAGCGCCTCGCCCGCCTGACCACGCATGACGGCCGCCCGCTCGACCTGACGCTCACGACCAACGGTTCGTTGCTCGCACGCAAGGCGCGCGCACTGAAGGACGCCGGGCTCACGCGCGTGACGGTCAGCCTCGACGCACTCGACGATACGTTGTTCAAGCGCATGAACGACGCCGAGTTCGCGAGCGCCGACGTGCTCGACGGCATCTTCGCGGCCCAGGCTGTGGGCCTCGCGCCGGTCAAGGTCAACATGGTCGTGAAGCGCGGCACCAACGACAGCGAGATCCTGCCGATGGCCGAGCGTTTTCGCGGTACCGGCGTGATCCTGCGCTTCATCGAATACATGGACGTCGGCACGTCGAACGGCTGGAACATGACCGAGGTGCTGCCATCGGCCGACGTCATCGCACGGATCGCCGAACACTTCCCGCTCGTACCGCTCGATCCGCACACGGCGGCCGAAACCGCGCAGCGCTGGGGCTATGCGGACGGCGGCGGCGAGATCGGCGTGATTTCCAGCGTCACACAGGCCTTCTGCGGCGACTGCACGCGCGCGCGGCTGTCGACCGAAGGCAAGCTGTACCTGTGCCTGTTTGCGTCGACCGGCCACGATCTGCGCGCGCTCGTGCGCGGCGGCGCGAGCGACGCCGAGATCGCGACCGCGATCGCCCGCATCTGGCAGGCCCGCACCGACCGTTATTCACAACTGCGCGGCAGCGCGTCGGCCGACGCCGTGCCCGACGGCGCCGGCAAGCGGGTCGAGATGTCGTATATCGGCGGCTGACGCACGCCGCCCATCCCGCCCTCTTACCATGCCCGCTTCCGTCTCTCCCACGATCGCCGGCCTGCTGCTCGCAGGCGGGCGTGCCACACGCATGGACGGCGTCGACAAGGGCCTGCAGTTGCTCGACGGCACGCCGCTCGCGCTGCACGTGCTGCGCCGGCTCTCGCCGCAGGTCGACGAGACGCTGATCAGCGCGAATCGCCATGCCGATCGCTATGCCGAACTCGGTGCGCCATTCGATGCGCGCATCATCGCGGACGAAACACCCGACTTCCCCGGCCCGCTCGCGGGCCTGCTCGCCGGCATGCGGGCGGCACGCGCGCCGCTCGTCGCGTGTTCGCCATGCGATACACCCTATCTGCCGGCCGACCTCGTCGCACGGTTGCAGGCGGCGCTCGACGCGCGGCAGGCCGACATCGCCATGGCGGTGACCGTCGATGCACAACAAGTGCGCTCGCCGCAGCCGACGTTCGCGCTGCTGCGCACGTCGCTGGCCGACGATCTCGCCGCCCGGCTCGCCGCCGGCGACCGCAAGGTGCGTGCGTGGTACGCACGCCACAAGACGGTCGAAGTCGAGTTTCACGACGAGCGTGCGTTTTACAATGCCAACTCCTGGCAGGAACTCGCCGCGCTGGCCCGCCGCTGACGGCACCCGCGCGGTTCCCGCCCGCCGCACGCGCAACCCGCGCCCAGGCACCCTCCTCGCGCCACCGGCCACGAACCCGATACGCCTTGCGGCGCAGTCCGACTGATGATCACGCAATCCTCGCCCGCCCCCCGAACCGCACCCGATTCCGATGCCCCGCTGTCGCTCGCCGACGCGCAGGCGCTCGCGTGCCGCTTCGCGGTGCCGGTCGACGCGTGTGACACGGTGGCGCTGCGCGATGCACTCGACCGCGTGCTCGCGGCCGACGTGAACGCCCCGTTCGACATTCCCGCGTACGACAACTCGGCGATGGACGGCTATGCGTTCGACGGCAGCACGGGCACGCACGCATCGCCGCAAGCGGAGGTCGCGCTGACGGTCGCCGGCACCGCGCTCGCCGGCCATCCGTTCGACGGCGCCGTGGCGGCGGGATCATGCGTGCGCATCATGACGGGCGCGCCGATGCCGGCCGGCTGCGACACGGTGATTCCGCAGGAACGCGTGCGCGTCGACGGCGACACGATCCACTTCGCCGCGCACGACATCGCGCGCGGCGCGAACTGCCGCAAGGCCGGCGAGGATCTCGCGCGCGGCGCGTGCGCGCTCGCCGCGGGCCGCATCCTGCGGCCGTCCGATCTCGGCCTGCTCGCGTCGTTCGGTTTCCCCGAAGTTGCCGTACGCCGGCGCGTGCGCGTCGCCGTGTTCTCCACCGGCGACGAACTGCGCGAGCCCGGCGAGCCGCTCGGCCCCGGCACCCTGTACGACAGCAACCGCGGGATGCTGATCGCGATGCTCGAAAGGCTGCATGTCGACGCGGTCGATCTCGGGATCGTCCGCGACGACCCGGCCGCGCTCGAAGCCGCATTGCGCGGCGCGGTCGCCGCGCAGGCCGATGCGGTGATCACGTCGGGCGGCGTATCGGTCGGCGAAGCCGACTTCACGCGCGACGTCATGGCACGGCTCGGCGACGTGACGTTCGCCAGCGTCGCGCTGCGTCCCGGCCGGCCGCTCGCGTGCGGCACGCTCGCACGCGCCGCCGACGGCGCCGGTCACGCACTGTTCTTCGGCCTGCCCGGCAACCCGGTCGCGTCTGCCGTGACGTTCTACGCGATCGTGCGCCCCGCGCTGCTGACGCTGGCCGGCGCGCAGGCCCAGCCGCCGGCGATGCATACCGCACTCAGCACGCAAGCGCTGAAGACGCGCCCGGGCCGCACCGACTACCTGCGCGGCGTCGCGACGCGCGCCGCCGACGGCCGCTGGCACGTCGCACCGGCCGGCTCGCAGAGTTCCGCGTCGCTGAGCGGCCTCGCGGCCGCCAACTGTTTCATCGTCCTGGGCCACGATACCGCGGCAGTCGACGCGGGCACCCCGGTCGACATCCTGCCGCTCGACGGCCTGATCTGAATTCCACTATCGGTATATCTCTACGGGGGCAATCCGCACATGAAGAAACAAATTTCGTCGATCGCCGCGGGGCAGACCGCAAAAGCGCTGATCCTCGTCTACCTGACGTTCAGCGTGCCGATCGTGCTGCTCGGCATTCTCGTCGCGTACGTTCGCTACGGGATGGTCGAACTGAGCACGATCCTGAGCGCGCTGCTGCTGAACGCCATCCTCGGCTTCGTGCTGCTGTGGATCGCATGCCACGCGTACAACTGGGTCGCATCGCGCTTCGGCGGCATCGAGATCGTGCTGTCCGACCCGCCGGAAGAAGCGTGAGCGGCACACCGCTGATCCGCGCGGCCCAGGCACGCGACGTCGGCGCGATCCTCGCGCTGATGCGCGAGCTGGCCGAGTTCGAGAAACTCGCACACCTGTTCGTCGCAACCGAGGCCGATCTCGCCGACGCGTTGTTCGGCGAGCAGCCTGCCGCCGAGGCAAGAGTGGCCGAGCACGACGGCGCGATCGTCGCGTATGCGCTGCTCTTCCACAATTATTCGACGTTCCTCGGCCATCGCGGCCTCTATCTCGAGGACCTGTACGTGCAGCCGTCGCAGCGCGGCACGGGCCTCGGCACCGCGATGCTGCGTCACCTCGCCGCCTTGGCCGTCGAGCGCCGTTGCGGACGCTTCGAATGGTCGGTCCTCGACTGGAACCAGCCGGCGATCGATTTCTACGAAAAGATGGGCGCAACCGTGCTGCCCGACTGGCGCATCGTTCGCGTCACCGGCGACGCACTGGATACGCTTGCCGGGCATTGACCGCGAGCCGGCCGCGCCGGCCATCGCGTCAAAAGAAAACGGGCGCCGCGGCGCCCGTTTTTGCTTTCCAGCCGATGTCGGCCATGTGCGTCATGCGTCGTCCGCATCGGCACCGTCGGCCCCTTCCGCACCCAGCAGCCCTGCCGCCGTATCGCCCGGCAGCGCCTCGACCTGCTTCAGCTTGCGGTTCATCACGCGGGTGCGCTGCTCCGCGGCCTCGATCGAGCGCGTGACCGTTTCGAGCTGCGACTTCGTGCGCGCGAGCACGTCGCCGAACTTGCCGAACTCCGTCTTCACCGCCCCGAGCACCTGCCACACCTCGCTCGACCGTTGCTCGATCGCGAGCGTGCGGAAACCCATCTGCAGGCTGTTCAACAGTGCGGTGAGCGTCGTCGGGCCGGCGACCGTCACGCGATAGTCGCGCTGCAGCAGGTCGGTCAGCCCCGGACGACGCAGGATCTCCGCATAGAGCCCCTCGGTCGGCAGGAACAGCAGCGCGAAATCGGTCGTGTGCGGCGGCGCCACATACTTCTCGGCGATCGTGCGCGCCTCCAGCCGCACGCGTGCCTCGAGCGCGCGGGCCGCTTCCTCGACCGCCACCGCATCCGCACGCTCCTGCGCGTCGATCAGCCGCTCGTAGTCCTCGCGCGGAAATTTCGCGTCGATCGGCAGCCACACGGGCGGCGCGTCGCGCGTGCCGGCCTCGCGCCCCGGCAGCCGGATCGCGAACTCGACGCGCTCGCTGCTCTTCGGTACCGTCGCGACGTTCTTCGCGTACTGCTCGGGCGTCAGCATCTGTTCGAGCAGCGCCTCGAGCTGCACTTCGCCCCAGGTACCGCGCGTCTTCACGTTGGTCAGCACCTTCTTCAGGTCGCCAACGCCCGCCGCGAGCGTCTGCATCTCGCCGAGCCCGCGATGCACCTGCTCGAGCCGGTCCGACACGAGCTTGAACGATTCGCCGAGCCGCTGCTCAAGCGTCGCGTGCAGTTTCTCGTCGACAGTGCGGCGCATCTCCTCGAGCTTAGCCGCGTTGTTCGTCTCGATTTCCTTCAGCCGCTGTTCGAGCGTCGCGCGCACCTCGCCGATCCGGCGGTCGTTCGCTTCGGTCAGTTGCGTGAGCTGCCGGTTCAACGTGTCGCCGAACAGCCTGAGCGCGCCCGTCTGCTCCTCGCGCGCCTGCTGCGCCTGGCGCTGCACGCTCTCGCGCATCGCGTCGAACTGCTGCGCGTTGCCGGCGACGAGCTTGCCGAGCTGCTGTGCAAAACCTTCGATCTGGTTGTTCTGCACGGTCGCGACGCTCGTCAGTTGCGCGGCGAGCGTCTGCTGAAGCTGCGCGAAGCTGCCGGCCAGCTCGGTGCGCGAACCGCGCGCGTTCTCGACGATCTCGCCGCGCAATTCGCGCTCGAGCCGCTCGACTGCGCGCGCCTGCGCATGCGCGGCGTCCTCGATCTGGTCGCCGAGTATCGCCGCATCGTCGTGGCGGCCACCGCCACGCACGAGCGCGACGATCGCCACCGCAAGCGCGACGGCCAGCACGACGACCGCCGCAAGCAACAACGTCATCGTCATGCGCGCGGCTTCCCGATCACGTCAGGGTTGATCGGGTTCGGCGGTTGCCCTGCGCGCGGCCCCTCGCCCAGCGCGGCGATCAGGTTGTCGGCGGCGAGGTTCGCCATCGCGCGGCGCGTCTTTTCGGTCGCACTCGCGATATGCGGCGTCAGCACGACGTTCGGCACCTCGAGCAGTGCCGGATGGACCGTCGGCTCGCCTTCGTACACGTCGAGGCCGGCCGCGGCGATCGTCCCGGCGCGCAGCGCGACGGCCAGCGCCGCGTCGTCGACGATCCCGCCGCGCGCGATGTTGGTCAGCGTCGCGGTGGGCTTCATCTTCGCGAGTTCGGCCGCGCCGATCGTGTGATGGTTCTCCTTCGTGTACGGCAGCACGAGCACGACGTGATCGGCGCGGGCGAGCAGCGCGTCCTTCGACACGTATTCGGCATTGAGCTCGGCCTCGATCTCGGGCGCGACCCGCGACCGGTTGTGATAGATCACCTGCATCCCGAAGCCGCGCGCGCGGCGCGCGAGCGCCTGGCCGATGCGCCCCATCCCGATGACGCCGAGCGTCGAGCCGTAGATGTCGCTGCCGAGGAAACCGTCGTACGCCCACTTCTGCCAGTGGCCGGCGCGCAGCCAGTGCTCGGATTCGGCGATCCGGCGGGCCGCGGCCATCATCAGCGCCCAGCCGAAATCGGCGGTCGACTCGTTCAGCACGTCGGGGGTGTTGGTGCCGAGCACGTTCGCCGCGTTGAACGCGGCCATGTCGAAATTGTTGTAGCCGACCGCCATGTTCGCCACGACGCGCAGGCGCGGCGCGGCCGCGAGCTCCGCCGCGCCGACCGGATCGCCGGCCGTCAGCGCGCCGTCCTTGTCGGCCAGACGCGCGGCGAGCGCGTCGGGCGCGAGTGCGTCGCCGTTGTTCCAGTCGACGTCGAAATACTGCTTGAGCCGCTCGATCACGTCCGGAAAGATCGGACGCGCGACCAGGATCTTCTGCATCGCCATCTCCGCATGCCGCGGGCGGATCGCTGCGCGCCGTGCGCCACTGGAACCACCCGCTCTAGGTTGAAAATCGTCAGCTTACGCCGTGAAGAAGATCCACGACGTGAGCAGGAATACCGGTATCAGCACGACCAGCGCCCAGCCGAGATAAGCGAAGAAGCTCGGCATCTTCACGCCGCGCGATTCGGCGATCGCCTTCACCATGAAGTTCGGCGCGTTGCCGATATAGCTGTTCGCGCCCATGAACACCGCGCCTGCGGAAATCGCGGCCAGCGTCGACGCGCCGGTCGTCATCAGCGACTGCGCATCGCCGCCCGCGAGGTTGAAGAACACGAGATAGGTCGGCGCATTGTCGAGGAACGACGACAGGATGCCGGTCGCCCAGAAGTACATCGCGTCGATCGGCTTGCCGTCCGGCCCCGTGACAAGGTGGACGATCTGCGCGAATGCGCCGTCGGCACCGGCGCGCAGGATCACGATCACCGGCGCGATCGTCACGAAGATCCCCGCGAACAGCTTCGCGACTTCCTCGATCGGCGCCCAGTTGAACGCGTTGCCCTCGCGCGCGGAACGCGGCGTCAGCGCGAGCGACGCGAGCGTCACGCCCACGAGCGCGACGTCGCGCACGAGATTCTGCAGCGCGACGTGCGTGCCCCACACGTCGAACGTGATGCCCGGCTTCCAGATGCCGCTCATCAGCACCAGGCCGATCACGGCCGCGAGCAGCACGAAATTGATCTTGCCGTCGATCGACAGCCGGGCACTGTCGGGTGTCGGGTCGAGTGCGGCGGGCCGCTCCTCGCCGCCCTTCCGGTAGAAGTACGTATCGAGCGCGAAGAACAGCGTCAGCAGCACCGCGCAGATGAACAGCATCGGCAGTGCGAGGTGCGTGGTCGTCCAGAAGAAGCTCACGCCATTCAGGAAACCGAGGAACAGCGGCGGATCGCCGAGCGGCGACAGCGAGCCGCCCGCGTTCGCGACCAGGAAGATGAAGAAGATCACGACGTGCACGACATGCTTGCGGTTGTCGTTGGCGCGCAGCAGCGGCCGGATCAGCAGCATCGCGGCGCCCGTCGTGCCCATCACGCTCGCGAGCAGCGTGCCGAGCGCGAGGATCGCGGTGTTCAGCTTCGGCGTGCCGTGCAGGTTGCCGTTCACGCAGATGCCGCCCGCGACCGTATAGAGCGCGGTGAGCAGCACGATGAACGGGATGTATTCCTCGAGCAGCGCATGCACGAGCGTGCCGAACGCGGTGCCCGCGCCGAACGCGAACGCGAACGGGACCAGGAACACGACCGCCCAGCCGGCCGCGATCTTGCCGAAGTGGTGATGCCAGAACACGGGGGCGACGAGCGGGAACAGTGCAATGGACAGCAGGATCCCGGCGAACGGGATGCCCCAGAGAGCGGACAGCGTGGCACCGTCGAGCGTTGCGGCCGATGCAAGCGCGGGGACGGCGCCAAGCGCGATCCCCGACGCCATGCCCGCCCAGGCGGCATGTCGTTTCATGCAGAACTTCCTTGTTCGAGTGGTAGTGGATGCAGCGGGCGCGTCATGCGCCCCGTACGACGATCACGTGAACGCGGTACGGGCCGTGCGCGCCCAGTACGATGGTCTGTTCGATATCGCCCGTGCGCGACGGGCCCGACACGAAGTTGACCGCGCGCGGCAATTCGCCGCGCTCCGAGCGGATCAGCGCAAAGGCATCTTCATGACCGGCGACGATCCGCGACGCGGGAACGATCGCGATGTGCGTTTCCGGCAGCAGGCCGGCCGACGCATAGGTGTCCGGGCCGGACAGCAGCACCAGCGAGCCCGTTTCGGCAGTCGCGCAAAAGCAGCCGGTGAGGCCGACCAGATCGCCGTCGCGCGGCTTGCGGCATTCGACCGACAGGCCTGCGCCCGCCCAGTCGAAATCGGCCAGCGTACGCCACGCGACGGCCTGCGTCGGCAGGCCGTGAGCGCAAAGGTAGCGAGCCGCGGCGGCCGGTACGTCGGCAAGCGTCGCGACTTCGTCGACCGTCGTCGACAGGCGTACCGCTTCGTCGACGAAGGCAGCGACGAGATCGGCCGGCGCCGGCGGACGCGGGCCTTCCGGATGACGGGCGAGATAATCGGCAACGCCGTCGCGTTCGGCCGCATCGGGTTCGGCCGCACGCCCCTGCGCCGCGCGAATGCGCGCGAGGATCTGGCGACGGGCAGCGGAAGTGTCCATGAACGGTCCTCGTGACGTTGGCGGGCGATACCGTCGGATTATACCGGCCGACCCCGCCGCCACGCAGTTTTGGCCGTTCGGCCGACGCTTACTTCGACGCGTCTTCCTCGACCGGCTGCGCGATGCCGAACACCTGGCGCAGGTAGGCGAGATACGCCTTGTCGTCGCACATGCTCTTGCCCGGCGAATCCGACAGCTTCGCGACCGGCTGGCCGTTGCAGCGGACCATCTTGATCACGATCTGCAGCGGCACGTAGCCGAGATCGTTGGTGAGGTTCGTGCCGACGCCGAACGCGAGCTTGCAGCGACCGCGGAAACGTTCGTACAACTGCATGACCTTCGGGATGTCGAGTGCGTCCGAGAACACGAGCACCTTGGTCCGCGGGTCGCAACGGTTCATCTCGTAATGACGCAGCATCCGCTCGCCCCATTCGAACGGATCGCCCGAATCGTGGCGCGCGCCGTCGAACAGCTTGCAGAAGTACATGTCGAAGTCGTTCAGGAATGCATCCATCCCGTAGACGTCCGACAGCGCGATCCCGAGGTCGCCGCGGTATTCCTTCGCCCACATCTCGAAGCCGTAGATCTGCGAATCGCGCAGCCGCGGGCCGAGTGCCTGGCAGGCCTGCAGGTACTCGTGCGCCATCGTGCCGAGCGGCGTGATGCCGTGCTTCATCGCATACAGCACGTTGCTGGTGCCCGCGAACTGCGGGCCGAGGCCGTCGCGCAGCGTGAGCGCGACCTCCTCGTGCCAGACCTTCGAGAAGCGCCGGCGCGTGCCGTAGTCGGCGATCTTGCAGTCGGCGAATTCGGGCTTCGCACCGAGCAGCTTGATCTTCTCGCGCAGCCGCTCGCGGCCTTCGCGATAGTCGGGCTCGCGCTGGGTATTGCGGAAATACACTTCGTTGACGATCGCGAGCACCGGGATCTCGAACAGGATCGTGTGCAGCCACGGCCCCGTGATCTCGATGTCGATTTCACCGTTGCCCTTCGGCGACGGCGTGATCGAGATGTACTTCTCGTTCAGGTGGAACAGCGCGAGGAAGTCGACGAAATCGCTCTTGATGAAGCGCATCCGCCGCAGGTAGTCGAGTTCGACGTCGGAAAAACGCAGCGCGCACAGGCCGCGCACCTCGTCGCGGATCTCGTCGATGTACGGCACGAGATCGACGCCGGGCGTGCGGCACCGGAAACGATATTCGACGCTTGCAGCGGGGAAGTGATGCAGGACGACCTGCATCATCGTGAACTTGTAGAGATCCGTGTCGAGCAGCGAAGTGATGATCATGATGACGGCACCGCCAATATCGTGACCGGGCCCCGGCGCACCGCGCGCCGCCCGGTCTGTCGGCCATGTTACCCGAATGCGGGCCCGACCATCGTGAAACCGCCTGCCGCCCTGCTGCGGCCGCACTGCCCGTTCCGGCGTATGGGGCACGCACTGCCGCTGGCGCGTCCCTTCAGCGCCCCGTGGACGGCCCCATAAACTAATCACGAAACGATATAAGCCGGATAGCCGACCACGCCATGCGGGTTTTGCGCTTCAGTTACAATGCCGGTTTTGGCGCAAACGCCACCCCATATATACCGCCAAGCAGGAGCGTTTTAATGACTCACGTTGTGACCGAAGGCTGCATCAAGTGCAAATACACGGACTGCGTGGATGTGTGCCCGGTGGATTGCTTCCGTGAAGGTCCCAACTTTCTCGCCATCGATCCGGACGAGTGCATCGACTGCGCCGTGTGCGTCGCCGAGTGCCCGACCAATGCGATCTATGCCGAAGAAGACGTTCCGGGCGACCAGCAGCAGTTCACCGCGCTGAACGCCGAGCTGGCGAAGGACTGGCCGTCGATCACGAAGACCAAGCCGGCACCCGCCGACGCGGACGAGTGGAAGGACGTGCAGGACAAGCTGCACCTGCTCGAGCGCTGATCGCGCAGCCGCCGCAGAAATTTTTTTGTGCGCCGCGGCTCAAAAGTGTTGACGACCTGATCAACGCTCCATATAATCTCGTTTCTCTGCTGTTGTTGTTTGTTCCCCGATAGCTCAGTCGGTAGAGCGCCGGACTGTTAATCCGTAGGTCCCTGGTTCGAGCCCAGGTCGGGGAGCCAAAAACGCAAAGGCCCGTTGAAAGTGGACGGGCTTTTTGCTGGTAGACAAACACGCATGCAGATGTACCGATTTATTCCCCGATAGCTCAGTCGGTAGAGCGCCGGACTGTTAATCCGTAGGTCCCTGGTTCGAGCCCAGGTCGGGGAGCCAAATAGCGAAAGGCCCGTCATTCGACGGGCCTTTTGTTTTTCCGGCCTGCCATTCGGCTTTCATCGTCCGGTCGCGCGCATGCTAGAGTCTCTGTCTCGCATTCGCATCCGGTTCCGTCGATGAAGCACCGCCTCCTCCGCTCAGCCCCCTTCGCCCTCCTGCTTTCCGCGTTCGCCGCGGCGCCGCTCGCGCACGCGGAGGAAGTCGGCAGCGTCAACACCCATTTCCGCGTCACGGGCTCCGATCGCGTGGTCGTCGAGGCGTATGACGATCCGATCGTGAACGGCGTGACCTGCTACGTGTCGCGCGCCCGCACCGGCGGGATCAAGGGCACGCTCGGCGTCGCCGAGGATCCGAGCGAGGCGTCGATCGCATGCCGGCAGGTCGGCCCGATCAGCTTCAAGGAGCCGCTCAAGCAGCAGACCGACGTGTTCAGCGAGCGCATGTCGTTCATCTTCAAGACCCTGCACGTCGTGCGCGTGGTCGACACCAAGCGCAACACGATCGTCTACCTGACCTACAGCGACCGCATCGTGAGCGGCAGCCCGAAGAACGCCGTCACCGCGGTACCGATGCCGGCCGGCACGACGATTCCGGTCAAGTAAAGCCCGCGCCTGCCGGGCGCGCGAGCGATACACTGTCGATTCGACCGCTCCCGCGCCCGATCATGTCCGCCACCCGCCTTCCCGACTCCGCACGCTACTGGCGCACGCCGCTGCTGCCGGACGCGGATCTCCTCACGGCCACCTATCGCGATCATGCGTTCGCCCCCCACTGGCACGACGCGTACACGATCCCCGTGATTCTCGAAGGAGCGGAGCGCTTCACCTATCGCGGCAGCGGCTATGTCGCCGAAACCGGCTCCGTGCCCGTCATCAATCCCGGCGAGGTGCATACGGGGTCGCGCGCGGCCGACGAAGGCTGGTGCTATCGCGTCAGCTACATGCCGGTCGAATTCATCCGCGAACTCACCTGTTCGATCGCCGGCCGCCCGCAGGACGCGCCGTGGTTTGCGCCCGACGTGATCCGCGACGCCGATCTCGCGGCCCGGCTCACGCTCGCGCACCGGATGATGGAGGCCGGCAGCGAACGCGCACTGCCGTTGCAGACGCACGGGCAGCCGGCGCATGATCCGACGACCGGCGCACCGCGCGTCTACGATCCGCTCGCCGCCGAAACGGCGATGCTCGACGCGTTGTCGACGCTGATCGTGCGCCATGCCGACGCACAGCCGCGACCGGCGCCGCTCGCGGCGGACGAACCGCGCGTCGACGTCATGCGCGAGCGGCTCGCCGCCGACCTCGTGTGCACGGTGACGCTCGACGAAGTCGCGCAGGCAGCCGGCCTGTCGCCGTTCCACGCGGCGCGCCTGTTCACCCGCACGACCGGGATGCCGCCGCATGCGTGGCGCAACCAGTTGCGCTTGCAGCGCGCGCTGGCGCCGCTGCGCGCGGGCGTGCCCGTCGCCGACGTCGCGGCGGCCAGCGGCTTCGTCGACCAAAGCCACTTCACCCGGCATTTCAAACGCATGTTCGGCGTGCCGCCCGGGCGCTGGCAGGCAAGCTGACGCGCAGCGTCCCGCCCGCCACCGCGATACCGCCGGCATCCCCCCATCCGGCAAGCGCAAGAACATACAAGCCGGCACACCCCCTGCCCGCTATCCTCCCGTTCATGGAGGAGCACCCTTTGAATCCGATACCCGCATCGCCTGCCCGCCGCCCATTGAACGAATGGCTCGACGGTGCGCGCGACACGATCCCGATGATGATCGGCGCCGCCCCGTTCGGCGTGATTTTCGGCACGCTCGTGGGCGGCGGCCCGCTCGCCGCCTGGCATGGCGCACTGATGTCGCTCGCCGTGTTCGCGGGCTCCGCGCAGTTCATCGCGCTCGGCCTGATCGCGGGCAGCGCGAGCTTCGTCGTCGTGCTCGCGACCACGCTGATCGTGAACCTGCGTCACCTGCTGTACAGCGCGACGCTCGCGCCCTATGTCGCCCACCTGCCGCTGCGCTGGCGCGCGACGCTCGGTGCACTGATGACCGACGAGGTGTTCGCGGTCGCCTATGCGCACTACCGACATTTCCCGCCGGGCGCGATCGGCCCCCACTACTTCTTCGGCTCGGGGCTCGCGATGTACCTGAACTGGCAGGTCTGGACGCTCGCGGGCATCGGCTTCGGCGCGGCATTCCCGGGCCTGCAGTCGCTTGGCCTCGACTTCGCGATGGCGGCGACCTTCATCGCGATCGTCGTCCCGCAACTCGGCACGCTGCGCTATTTCGCGGCAGCCGTGACGGCCGGCACGCTCGCGTACTTCTGGCAGGGCTGGCCGTACAAGCTCGGGCTGCTCGGCGCGGTCGCCGCCGGCGTCGCGGTCGGCGTCGCGCTCACGTTGCGGCACGAACGCACGCGCGCCGGCTCGCGCACGGAGGCTGCATCGTGAGCTACGCGCTGCTGATCCTCGGGATGGCCGTCATCACGTACGCGATCCGCTCGACGCTGTTCCTGTTCGGCGAACGGCTGACCTTCCCGCCGCTCGTGCGGACCGCGCTCGGCTTCGTGCCCGTCACCGTGCTGACCGCGATCATCGTGCCGATGGTCGTCTCGCCGCACGGCGGCACCGCCGAGCTGACCTGGCGCAATCCACAGCTCGTCGGCGCGCTCGCCGCCGTGCTCGTGTCGGCCGCCACCCGCCGCCCGCTCGTGACGATCGCGGTGGGGCTCGCGGTGTTCTTTTTCTGGCAAGGGGTCGTGATGCCCCACTGGCTACCCGCCTGAGTACACACTCGGTCATTCGTACTCAAGTTTCCGCCCGGCGCGCCGATATAGGGAATGAATACCCGCCACCGGCCTCGGCGCGCACCGGTCAGTCGACGCTGCGCCCGTCCCGGTGCGCCGTGCCGGCCGCCGGCTGGCACGGGCCGCCATCGAGACGATTCATGGGCCAGATCACCCTTTCCCTCAAGGACGACACGCTTGAGTCCCTACGCAAGGACTACGACGCGTTCGTCCGCGTGTCGCTGAAACTCGACCCGCAGTTCGCGACGCCGTCGTTCGAGGATTTCCTGCGCGCCAAGCTGCTCGACAACATGGTGCCGCTGACCGAGCACGCGGTGCAGCGAATGCTGCAGGGCGGCCAGTACGCGTGGGCAAAACGCACGCTCGACAAGGAATTTCCGGACGTCGTCGCGATCCTGATGCGACAGGCCGGCGAATTCGGCTTCGGCTTCGCGTCGCGTTCCGAATGGACCCCCGACGAACTCGCGAAGGCTTGCCGTGACTGGGCGAAAGCGATCGTCGCCGAAGCGCAGGGCGACCCGTCGCTGATCGATCCGCTCGCCTCGCAGATCAAGGGGGCCGCGCAAGACATCCAGACGCTCGAGGAACTGATGCAGACGCCTGCGTGGCGGCTCGCGGAATCGCTGCGACAACGGGTCTACGAGGCCAAGCTCGCATGCGAGATGAGCGTCGGCAGCACCGCGCGCGACAAGCTCGGCGAACTGCGCGGGCTGCTGCGGCTCGGGCTCGCGCACGGTTCGTTCCAGAAGCAGGAAGCACAGCAGATCATGGAATACCTGCGGCTGCTGAAGCCGGAGATCTTCGTCGAGGAACCGTACGACGTCTTCGCCCGGCTCGCCGCGTGGTTGCGCAGCGTATTCACCCCGGCTGCCGCGCGGCCGGCGCAGGGTCAGCCGGGCCAAGGGCAGAGCCAACGGCGACCCTAACGGCGCGCCCGAACCCATCGACAAATGAAAGCGGCCCGGTTCGCGCAACGCGAACCGGGCCATCGGATGGCCGCCGTCGCGACGCGCCGTCGAGGGCGAGCGTCGCGCGGCGCCTGCCACCGCTTACTGCGTGGCGCCCTGGGCCGATGCACCGCCTTCCGCGCCGACCGACGCACCGCCTTCGGTCGCTTCGCCGGCCTTCGCCTTGGCCGAGCCGACATGGCTCTTGGCCGACTTCGCGGCATGCTTCGTGTGCTTCTTGGCCGAGTGGACGGCCGACGACGTCGAGTCCTTCGCGCCATCGGTTGCCGCGCCGACTGCATCGGTTGCACCGCCTGCCGCATTGCCCGACGCATTCGCGCCCGCACCGCCCTGCATGCCGGCACCGGCACCCGCCGCCGGCGTCTGCGCCTGAACGCCGGCACCGGCTGCGCCCTGCACCGCCGTACCCGTCTGGGCAAATGCGGCCGAAGTGGCGAACGCCGTCAACGCGGCACCGATCAGCATCGTACGAATCTTGGACATGGCAATTCTCCTCAGGAAGTTGTGCGCCCGAACCGCAGCGATGCGGTCCGTTGCGTCCCCCGCCGCAACACGCAGCAGGTACGACAGAAGACCCGCGGCCCGCGCGGCCGGTTCTCGAATCTCTCAGACTGTTACCCACCGTTTCATTTGCTGACGAATGGCTCACACTCCCTAACAACTACGGGCGGCGGCCGGCCGCGCTCGCGCGCAGGCCCGCGGTGCCGTATGATGCGAGGCGATTCCTCCCGCGCTTTGCGCACCTTCTTCGTCATGCCCAATCTGGATTTCACGCTGACCGGCGAATACGTCGAGCTGCACAACCTCCTCAAGATCACCGGCCTCGCGGACAGCGGCGGCACCGCGAAGCTGATCGTCGCGTCCGGCGCGGTGAAAGTCGACGGCGCGGTCGAGCTGCGCAAGACCTGCAAGATCCGCGCGGGCCAGGTCGTCCTGCTCGGCGACACGCGCATTGCCGTGCGCGAAGCCTAGGGCCGACGGTTCCCCCTGCCTGCGACATGGCCATCGGCGCGCGCGTT
Organism: Burkholderia sp. AU6039; assembly: GCF_002223365.1. Classification (NCBI taxonomy): domain Bacteria; kingdom Pseudomonadati; phylum Pseudomonadota; class Betaproteobacteria; order Burkholderiales; family Burkholderiaceae; genus Burkholderia; species Burkholderia sp. AU6039. The sequence continues at coordinate 621,860 of NZ_NKFK01000003.1, read as the reverse complement.
CGACACCGTTCGAATAAAGCCGTAAGCTAGCCGTCTCTCAAAATAAATACATATAGCGCGGGCCCGCACCCGCGCGAGCGCCCATTCCATGTCGCATTCCGGTCTTACGCGGACGGCCGCCGCGCCGCCGTCCCTGTCCAGTCATGCCGCCGATACCGCGCGCCTCGCCGCGCCGCTCGCGATCGCGCAGCTCTCGCAGATGGCGATGAGCGTCACCGACACGGTGCTGCTCGGCTCGCTCGGCCCTGATTCGCTCGCGGCGGGCGGGCTCGGCGCGAACTTCTTCTTCGTCATCGTGACCGTGCTGCAAGGCGTGCTGTCGTCGGTCAGCGTCAGCGTCGCGCATGCGCGCGGCGCCAAGGCCGACGAGCGCGTCCCGCACATCTACTGGACCGGCTTCGCGCTGTCCGTGCTGCTCGCGATTCCGGCCATCATCGCGCTGTCGCTGTCCGAACCGATCCTGCTGATGTTCCACGAGCCGCCGCTGCTCGCCCATCACGTCGGCGAATACACCGGCATCCTGCGCTTCGCCGCGCTCGGCAGCCTGATCGGCGTCGGGCTGATGCGCGCGTTCCTGCCGGCGATCGGCGCGGCGCGCCGGCTGCTGTGGGTGTCGATCGGCGGCGTCGGCGTCAATGCCGTGCTGAACTACGGGCTGATCCACGGCGCGTTCGGACTGCCGCGCCTCGGCTTCCTCGGCTCGGCGGTCGCAACGACGATCACGATCTGGCTCACCGCATTCGCCTTGATCTGGCTGCTGCACGGCCGGCAGCGCTTCCGTCATTTCGTCACCGCCGCCCGCCCGAAGCTGCCGATGATGGGCGAACTGATCGGCATCGGCTGGCCCGTCGCGATCACGTACGGGGTCGAGTCGACACTGTTCCTCGCGACCGGCCTGACGGTCGGCGTGCTCGGCGCGACGTCGCTGGCCGCGCACCAGATCGCGCTGAACGTCGCATCGGTGGCGTTCATGGTGCCGCTCGCGATCGGCCAGGCCGCCAACGTGCGGGTCGGTTACTGGGTCGGCGCAGGGGCGCCCGTCGCCGCGCGGCATGCCGGCTTCGTCGCACTCGGCCTCGGTGTGGCGTTCATGACGCTGTCGGGCATCGTGCTGATCGTCGCGCCGCATGCGATCGTCGGCCTGTACCTGAACCTCGACGATCCGGCCAACGCAGCCACCGTGTCGCTCGCCGCGTCGCTGCTCGGCATCGCCGCGGTGTTCCAGATCGTCGACGGCGCGCAGACCGTCGGGTCGGGTGCGCTGCGCGGCCTGAAGGACACGCGCATCCCGATGCTCGCGGCCACCCTCGGCTACTGGGGCATCGGTTTTCCGACCGGCTACTGGTTCGCGTTCCACGTGGGCCTCGGCGCCCGCGGCCTCTGGTGGGGCCTCGCGGCCGGCCTCGCCAGCGTGGCCGTGCTGATGGCGTGGCGCTTCCATCTGAAGAGCGCGTCGCTCGTGACGTCGCCGCACTGAGCGCGACAAGACGCGAAATCCGCGCCGGCGCTATGCTAGTCGGCTGAAGATCTCGAGACGCCGCGCGAGCGGCGCGACTGCCTCACGATACGTCTGATTACGTCTGATGCCGCGCGACCACGCGCGGCCTTTCCCCTTTCCTGGAGGAGTGGATCATGAACGAAGCAGTTCGGATGGAACGCGATACGTTCGGCGAGATCGCCGTGCCGGCCGACCGGCTCTGGGGCGCGCAGACCGAGCGCTCGCTGCAGAATTTCCGGATCTCGACCGAGAAGCAGTCGCCCGAGCTGATCCACGCGCTCGCGATCGTCAAGCGCGCCGCGGCGGCCGTGAACCAGTCGCTCGGCGTGCTGGCCGACGACAAGGCGCGCGCGATCATCGACGCGGCCGACGAGATCATCGCCGGCAAGCATCCGCGCGAATTCCCGCTCGCCGTGTGGCAGACGGGCTCCGGCACGCAGACCAACATGAACCTCAACGAGGTGATCGCGAATCGCGCGAGCGAACTGCTGGGCGGCGAGCGCGGCGAAGCACGCAAGGTTCATCCGAACGACGACGTGAACCGCGGCCAGTCGTCGAACGACGTCTTCCCCACCGCGATGCACGTCGCGGCCGCGTACGCGATCGTCAACCACCTGCTGCCGGCGCTGCGCACGCTGCGCACGACGCTCGACGCGAAGTCGAAGGCGTTCGCCGACATCGTGAAGATCGGCCGCACGCACCTGCAGGACGCGACGCCGCTCACGCTCGGCCAGGAGTTTTCCGGTTACGTCGCGCAGCTCGACCAGGGCATCCGTCACGTCGAATCGGCATTGCCGCACCTGTACGAACTCGCGCTCGGCGGCACCGCGGTCGGCACGGGGCTGAACGCGCATCCGGAGTTCGCGGTGCGCGTCGCCGATGAAATCGGCCGGCTTGCGAAGCTGCCGTTCGTGACGGCGCCGAGCAAGTTCGAGGTAATGGCAGCGGCCGATGCGCTGGTGTTCGCACACGGCGCGCTGAAGACGGTCGCGGCCGGCCTGATGAAGATCGCGAACGATGTCCGCTGGCTCGCGAGCGGGCCGCGCTGCGGGCTCGGCGAACTGTCGATTCCTGAAAACGAGCCGGGCAGCTCGATCATGCCGGGCAAGGTGAACCCGACGCAATCCGAAGCCGTGACGATGCTGTGCTGCCAGGTGTTCGGCAACGACGTCGCGGTCAACGTCGGCGGCGCGAGCGGCAATTTCGAGCTGAACGTGTTCCGGCCGATGATCGCGCACAACGTGCTGCAGTCGGTGCGGCTGCTCGCCGACGGCGCGCAGAGCTTCAACGATCACTGCGCGGTGGGCATCGAGCCGAACCGCTCGCGGATCGACCTGCTGCTGAACGAATCGCTGATGCTGGTGACGGCGCTCAATCCGCACATCGGCTACGACAAGTCGGCGCAGATCGCGAAGAAGGCGCACAAGGAAGGTACGACGCTGAAGGCGGCCGCGCTCGCGCTCGGCTACCTGACCGAGGCGGAATTCGATGCGTGGGTACGTCCCGAGCAGATGATCGGGTCGCAGTAACAGCAGGAAGAGGCAGGATGACGGGCGCGGCGCGATGCGCGGCGCCCGCAGCGGTCAGACCGCGCCCTTCGCGACCTCTTCCGGCTTCATCTCGACGATCTTGTCGAGCGCGGCCCGCACGTCGGCCGCATATTTCGCGAGCACCTTCTGCTCGTCGGTCTCGGGCACGAACGGCGGCACCGGCACCGGGTTGCCGTTCTCGTCGACCGCGACGAACACGACGAGGCAATCGGTCGTCTGGCGCAGCATGCCGCCCTTCGGATCGCCGGCATGCACGGACACATGGATGTGCATGCTGGTGCGGCCCGTCGCGACGACGCGCGCCTTCAGCTCGACCAGATTGCCGACCATGATCGGACGCTGGAAACGGATGTTGCCGACGCTGACCGTCACGCAATAGCGGCTCGACCAGACGGCCGCGCACGCATACGCAACCTCGTCGATCCACTTCATCAGCGCGCCGCCATGCACCTTGCCGCCGAAGTTCACGGACGACGGCTCGGCGAGGAAGCGGAAGACGGTTTCGGTGCGGTCGAGGGCGGCCGGTACGGGGGACGGTTGGGACATCTTGTTGGCTCCAGGCGGCAGGGGCGCTGTAATCGGGCCATTATACGTTGCACTGCGGCAACGCGTCGCGGGGCGCCCCGTGTGGCGCGGCTGCCGGGGATTGGCCCGGCGCGCGCTCGGCCGGCACCGGTCAGCGGCGCACCGTGATGCCCTGATCGATCGTTCCGTACATCTCGATGCTGCCGCCGCGCTCGCCGGCCGCGCCCGCACCGCCCTGCGCACAGGCCGCGCAGACGAGCGCGGCCGCCAGCAAACAGAAAATCGTCTTCATCATTGCATCGTGTCACGTGCGGCCGCCCGCTGCGGCCGCTTTCAGCCATTCTACGCGCGCGCCGCAAGCGGCCGCAGCCCGGTTCCGCCGCATCGACGACGCCCGCGCCAGTGCATCCGACATTTCATCCAAAAGCGAAACATCGAATGCGCACGCCCACTACACTGAAGCTCATCCCGCCTGACGAGACACGACGATGACCGACCAAGACGACCACCACTTTCCGGGCCTGAGCCGCATCGGCTCGCTGATCGCCGACCCGGGGCGCGCCGCGATGCTGTGGGTGCTGATGGACGGCAGCGCGCGACCGGCAGGCGAGCTGACGATGATTGCGGGGCTGTCGCCGTCCGCTGCAAGCGCCCATCTCGCGCGCTTGACCGAGGGCGGCCTGCTCGCGCTCGACGTGCGCGGCCGGCACCGCTACTACCGGATCGCGTCGGCCGACATCGCGGCCTCGCTCGAGGCGCTCGCGAACGTCGCCCGCGCAGCCGCACCGCATCGCCCGGTTCCGGCGCCGTCCCGCACGGTCCCGGCCGAGTTGCGCTATGCGCGCACCTGCTACGACCATATGGCCGGCGAACTCGCGGTGCGCATCTTCGACGGGCTCACCGCGCGCGGCTGGCTGCTTGCCGACGGCGATGCGATCGAGACCACCGAACTCGGCACCCAGGCGCTCGCGCAATGGGGCATCGACGTCGCGCAGCAGCGCACGCGCCGGCGCCGCTTCGCATGCGGCTGCCTCGACTGGAGCGAACGGCGCTCGCATCTCGGCGGCGCACTCGGTGCGGCGCTGCTCGATAGCTTCTGCGCGCACGGCTGGATCGAACGCGCCGCACGGCCGCGCGTGCTGCGCGTCACGGTGCCCGGACAGCAGGTTTTCGACGAGTGGCTTACGTCCGCTTGACGCCTGGATTGCGTCTGCACGACAACGGCGCGTGATCGACAGGTTTTGTTACATCGCGTGCCATTCGACTTACAAAACACCGAGCATTGAAACAGGCCGAGCGGATATTGTGAACTCAACGGCACGAATCGACGCGCCGCGATAATGACGAAGACGCTCACCATGGCCACCCTGTTCACGCTCAAGCGAACCGCCCGCTGCACGCTGGTCGCGTTCGTCGCGCTTGCGGCACTGCCCCCCGCATTCGCGCAATCGGCCGGCGCGCCGCCCTATGCGACCGCAGCACGGCAACCGGGCGGCGATCCACCCAGCCGGGTCGCGCGGCTCAATTACCTGTCGGGCGCCGTGACGACCGAACCGGCCGGCACCGATACGTGGTCGTATGCCGCCGTGAACCGGCCGCTGACGACCGGCGACCAGCTCTGGAACGATGCCGGTGCGCGCTCGGAGCTGCACATCGGCTCGACCGCGGTGCGGCTCGGCGAATCGACGAACCTGTCGGTGCTGAACCTCGACGACACGACGACCCAGCTGAAAGTGGGGCTCGGCACCGTATCGACGCACGTGCGCGATCTGCCGGCCGGCGGATCGTACGAAATCGACACGCCTAATCTCGCGCTCGGCATCACGGGCCCCGGCGACTATCGCGTCGACGTCGCGCCGAACGGTGCGAGCACGACGGTCACGGTGCGCAGCGGCAGTGCGACCGTCTACGGCAGCAACGGCCAGTACCCGCTGTCGCCCGGGCAGCAGGTCGTGTTCACGGGCACCGACCTGCAGGTCGCGCAGCAATCCGCCGCCCCGGGCCCCGACCCGCTCGACCAGTGGGCCGCCAGCCGCGACGCGGCCGAGGAGCGCTCGGTATCGGCCCGCTATGTGTCCCGCGACATCCCCGGCTACCAGGATCTCGACGCGAACGGCACGTGGCGCGAAACCCCGAACTACGGCCAGGTCTGGGTGCCGAACGACACGCCGGCCGACTGGGCGCCGTATCACGACGGCCACTGGATCTGGCAGGCACCGTGGGGCTGGACGTGGGTCGACGACGCGCCGTGGGGTTTCGCACCGTATCACTACGGCCGCTGGGCATACGTTGATGATAGCTGGGCCTGGGTACCGGGCCCGATGGTCGTCAGCCAGCCGCCGGTCTATGCGCCGGCACTCGTCGCGTTCGTCGGCGGTGGCGGCGGCCCCGACTGGAGTGTCGCGCTCACGGTGGGCGGCGTCGCCGCGGCCGGCTGCGCGTGGTTCGCGCTCGGCCCGGGCGAACCGTGGCATCCGGGCTGGGGCGGCTGGAGCCCGCACTACTACGACCGCGTGAACCGCAACATCGTGGTGAACAACGTCAACGTCAACGTGAACAAGACCGTGAACGTGACGAACATCACCAATATCACCAACATCAACAAGACGTACGTGAACTTCCGCGCGCCGCACGCGATCACGGCCGTACCGGCCTCCGCATTCGTGCACGGCCAGCCGGTCGCGCACTTTTCGCAGCACGTCGATCCGCAACAATGGCGCAACGCGCATGTCATGCCGGGGACACCGGGCATTGCGCCGGTGCGCCAGAGCTTCACGGGCGGGCTGCGCAATGCGAGCTACCGTCCGCCTGCGGCGATTGCCCAGCACCCGTACGTCGCGACGCGCAATCCCGCCGTGCCGCCCGCGTATCGCGACCACGCGGCGGCCCACCTCGCGCAGCAAGGCGGGCGCGTACCGGGTGCCGGCGCACCTGTCGTGAAGACGAACGTACCGGCCGACTACACGGCTCGCCCGGTCCGCGTTCCGGGCAAGCCGGACGGCGGCGCATGGGCGATGCACAACGTGCAGCTCGTGAATCCGCACGGCCCCGTCGTGCAACCGGCTCGCGCGCCTCGCGAAGGCCAGCCGGCCGCCGGGCAGGCCGGGCGGCCGGGCACACCGATGCCGGGCATGCCGAATCTCGCGCGGCCGGCGAACGGCGAAACCCCCAACGCACCGCGTTTCGCCAACGGCGGCATGCCGCAGGCGCCCGGCAACCCGGTGCCGCATCAGGCATTCGGGCCCGGCAATGGCGTCCCGCATCCGCCGGTCGCGAACAACGGTCCGGCGGGCATCGGCAATGCACATGCAGCCGAGACGCCGTCACCCGCGTGGATGCAGCCGCACACACCGATGGAACGTCAACGCCCCGCGCCGCCGACCGCGCTCCACGCGGCGGGACAGAATGCGCTGCCGCCCGTGCGAAGCGCGGCGATACCACATCCGGAAGGCGTGCCGACTCCGCAGGGCGCGCAGCCCGGCAGCCGGAACGAAGCGCCGCGCGCCCTGCCGCAACCGCGGCTCGACAGCACGGCGCAGATTCCGCAGCCGCGTCCGCGCCCCGATTTCCAGTCGCCGGCCCAGCATGGGCAATCGCAACCGGAACGGGCCGCACCTGCGCCGCAACCGCACCCCGAATTCGCGCAACCGGCGCCGCATCGCGAAGTCGCGCCGCCCCGTGTGAACGAGTACCGTCCGCCGGCCCCCGCCGTGCATGACATGCCGCGCCCGCAACCGCAGGCGCCGCGCATGGAGCCTCGGCCGCAACCTGCACCGCGTATGGAGCCGCGACCGCAGCCGGCGCCACGCATGGAACCGCGTCCGTCGATGCCCGCTCCGCGCATGGAACCGCGGCCGCAACCGGCGCCGCACGTCGAGGCACCTCACCCGAGCAACCCGCCGCCGCAAGGCGGTCACGAAGAGCGGCATCGCCAGTAAGCGCCGCAAACGTGAAACAAAAAGGCCCGCCCGGGATCAACCGGTCGGGCCATTTTTCTACGGGCGCGGCGCGATGCATCCGCGCGCCCCGGCTTGCTCGATCAGACCGCCATCGGTGCGGTCAGCGGCTCATGGTGGCGGTAGCCGACGAGCGAGAAATCGGACGGCTCGATCTGTTCCAGCCACTCGGGCGCGTAGACGCCCGTCTTCGCGTATTCCGGCACGCGCTCGGCAATCTCGAGCCGCGGGCTCTCGTAAGGCTCGCGCGTGAGCTGGCGCTGCAGCATGTCGAGCTGGTTCTCGTAGATGTGCGCGTCGCCGATGAAGTACGTGAACCAGCGTGGCGCGTACCCCGTCAGCCGGCCGACGAGTTCCAGCAGCGCCGCCCCTTCCGTCAGGTTGAACGGCGTACCGAGGCCGACGTCGTTGCTGCGGATGTACAGGCACAGCGAGATTTCACGCTTCGTCGCATTCGGCAGGAACTGGTACAGCAGGTGGCACGCGGGCAGCGCGATCTGGTCGAGCACGGCCGGATTCCACGCGTGAAACAGGATGCGGCGGTCGGACGGATTCTCCATGATCGTGTCCAGGCACTGGCGCAACTGGTCGATCGCCTTGTACAGCAGCACCTTCGGCGCACCGTCTTCGTCGAAACGCGTGACGATCCGGAAGCCGCGGCGCGTCGCATCGGCGATCTGCGCGTCGGCGCCCGCGTCGAGCACCTTGTAGCCCGGCCACTGGCGCCATTGCACGCCGTACACGTCGCCGAGATCGTCGACGCCCTGGCGATACGGGTTCGCGAGCCATTGCGCGTTCTCGTTCGCGTTCGCATCCCACACCTTGCAGCCGAGCGCGCGGAAATCGGCCGCGCTGCGCGTCGCGCGCAGGAAGCCGACCAGTTCGCCGATCGCCGACTTGAAGGCCAGCTTCTTGGTCGTCACGGCCGGGAAGCCTTGCTGCAGGTCGAAGCGCAGCATCGCGCCCGGCATGCTGATGGTGCGGATCCCCGTGCGGTTCTCCTGCCAGGTGCCGGTATCGAGAATGGTACGAACGAGATCGAGATACTGTTTCATGCGGGTTCCTTCGGCCGCGAGGGCGGCCGTACCCGCCAATTTTAGCAAGCGTGGTGAGGAAGCTCCGGCAACGGCGCCGAAAACCCTGCCAGCGTGTCGCCGCGATCGCGCATGCCGTGTGCGCACATCAGCCGGTAGAGCGTCACGCGCGACACACCGAGTTCGCGTGCGGCATCCGCGAAACGGCCGCGATGCCGCAACAGCGCCTGCTCGATCGCCTGCCGTTCGGCCGCCTCGCGCGCCTCCAGCAGCGACACGGGCGCGAGCGTCGCGAAGTCGTTCAGCTCGAGATCGGCCGCGGTGATCAGCCGGCCTTCCGACATGACGATCGCGCGGCGCACGCGATTGATCAGCTCGCGCACGTTGCCCGGCCACGAATAGCCGTACAGCGACGCGACCGCATCAGGGGAAAAGCCGCGCAGGCGACGATGCGCGTCGCCCTTGAAACGCTCGAGCATGTGGCGCGCGAGCACCTCGATGTCCTTGCCGCGCGCGCGCAGCGGCGGCTCCTCGATCTTCAGCACGCACAGACGATGGAACAGATCCTCACGGAACCGCCCTTCGCGCAGCGCCGCTTCCATGTCCACGTGCGTCGCGCAGATCACGCGCACGTCGACGGGCACCGACACATGGGCACCCAACCGCTCGATCTTGCCTTCCTGCAGGAAGCGCAGCAGGCTCGCCTGGCTTTCGAGTGGCAAGTCGCCGATTTCGTCGAGAAACAGCGTGCCGCCGTTGGCAGCCTCGACGCGGCCGATCTTGCGCTGGTTCGCGCCGGTGAACGCGCCGCGCTCATAGCCGAACAGTTCGGCCTGCAGCAGCGTCGACGGAATCGCACCGCAATTGATCGCGATGAAAGGCGCCTGCGCGCGCGACGAACGTTCATGAATCGCGACCGCCGTCAGTTCCTTGCCCGTACCCGATTCGCCGGAGATGAACACCGGCGCGTCGGTCGCCGCGACGCGGCGTATCGTCCTGAAGAGCCCGAGCATCGCGTCGCAGGTCCCGACCATTTCGCCTTCGCTGCGTCCGGCGCCGACGGGCGGCGCAACGGTTTCGGTCAGCGCGATCATTCCGTGTGCATGGCCGACGGTCTCGACGATCCGCGCCGTCTCGTACGGCATCGTCACGTAGTCGAAACAGTAGTCGCGAATGAGATGGCGCAGCGTAGCGTCCTGCAACTGGCCGCGGCGCGTCGCCGCGATCCAGCCGATGTGCTGAATGCTCAGACAGGATTCGAGTTCGCGCAGGTCGGAAGGCTTGAAGCCCGGCGAAAAATCGAGCAGCCCGGCCGTTGCGACACCATGCTGCACGACGCGCCGTACGTCTCGCACGGTCTCCGCGAGATCGACACGCCAACCGCATTCGTCGAAATGGCCGCGCAACGCGTCGTTCGGTTCGCGCGAATAGTAGATCACGTGCCGCTGATCGGCGCCCATAGCTCACCCCGTTCATCAACCGTCTAACGATTGCCGTGCACGCCAGGTCACGTGCGAAAAGGATCGAATCGGGTCAGCCGAAGGCGGCTCGATTCGCCATGCCGATGCGTGGCGACGACAAAGCCTCGCATGATGGCGCTTATCTCGCGTCCAGTTATTTTGATCAAGACAGCTTAGTTATAGGCACTGAATACGACAATCCAATTTCAGCGCGGTGGGCGATGCGGCCGTATCGCTCAGGAGGTCGATGCATGTCAATCGTCTGCACATAGCCCCGGCGCAGCGATACGCTCTGTCATCAACACTTGCGACGATTTTCATCCTTGAGGCGTATCGATTGAATCAGCAGTATTCCCAAGCCCCCTCGTTTCAGGCCTGAAACATTTTCAGCCGTTTTCCGACACAATTCGCAACGCTTGAGCACGAATCGCAGTCTCGACAACGGTCCCGGCGCGATGGCATGCATTTCGCTGAACATGGAAACCGTCGGAGACAGCGACCATGCGAAAACATCTTTTACTTTCTTTCGTGCCGGTGACCATTGCGGTCGCGGCCGCCGGCCCGCCCACGCCCGTACGCGCAGCCGAAGGCACGAATCCGGGTCGCGCCATGCTGCTTGCGGAAAACACGCCGAGCATGCAGCACGGCAACGGGTTCGGCATCGTGACCGTGTCGTCACCGCAACCGCTGCCGGCCGGCAGGATGTCGGTGACCCTGTGGGACGAGATCCCGCCGCCGCCGCAATTGCCGATGCCGCTTCCGGCACCGCAGCCGGGCGACGTGCAGCACGTGATGGAAGGCACCACGCACGGCAGTACCCATCAGTGATGCACGAGCCGAACCATTTGATCAGGATGACGTATTGATTTGCACGAGCCGGACAGCATCGACCCGATGCCGGCATCGTCGCGCTCGCAACACGAAACGGTTTTTGTGCTCCGTCCCCCGGCGGGCACTCTTTTTATTCATTCCGTCGCCGCGACGCATTGCCTCGGGCGTCGCGGCGCGCAGTGCGGAAAGGCGGATGCGCATACCCGGAACCGGCGCAGGCCGCCGTTCCGGTAAAATCGGCGCCATTCCGGTTTTCCTTTCCCCGACCTTCATGACGACGTTGACCCTGATCGTCGCGCGTGCCCGCAACGGCATCATCGGCCGCGACAACCAGTTGCCCTGGAAACTTCCCGAGGATCTCGCCTTCTTCAAGCGCACGACGATGGGCGCACCGATCGTGATGGGCCGCAAGACCCACGAGTCGATCGGCCGGCCGCTGCCGGGCCGCCGCAATATCGTGGTCACGCGCGACGCGACGCGTCGCTTCGACGGCTGCGACACGGTCACGTCGCTCGCCGATGCGCTGACGCTCGCCGCGCGCGACGGCGTGCCCGAAGCGTTCCTGATCGGCGGCGCGCAGCTCTACACGGAAGGTCTCGCACTCGCCGACAAGCTGGTCGTTACCGAGATCGATGCCGACTTCGACGGTGACGCGTCGTTCCCGGCACCCGACGCCGCGCAGTGGCAGGAAGTGTCGCGCGATGCGCACAAGGCGGCCGCACCGAATACGTTCGGCTATGCGTTCGTCGTCTACGAGCGCAAGCGCGGCTGACGCGTCAGCACGATGAAAAAAGCCCGACCGGCGCGAGCCGTCGGGCTTTTTCGTTTGATGGCGGCCGATGCCGCGTGCCGCTTACTGCCCGGCGATCGTCATCTGCTCGATCAGCACCGAGCCCGTTTCCTTCGTGCCGCGCACGATCGAATCGGCACCGATCGCGACGATATGCCGGAACATTTCCTGCAGCGTGCTCGCGACGGTGATTTCCTCGACCGGATACTGGATCACGCCGTTCTCGACCCAGAAGCCCGCCGCACCGCGCGAATAGTCGCCCGTCACGTAGTTCACGCCCTGCCCCATCAGCTCGGTCAGCAACAGGCCCGTGCCGAGCTTCTTCAGCATCGCTTCGAAATCGTCGCCCGCCTGCGTGTTCGAGCTGCGCAGCGCGAGGTTGTGCGAGCCGCCCGCGTTGCCGGTGGTCTGCGTGCCGAGCTTGCGCGCCGAATAGGTCGACAGGAAGTAGCCTTCGACGACGCCGTCCTTGACGACGCTGCGCGCACGCGTGCGCACGCCTTCCTCGTCGAACGGCGCGCTGCCCATCGCGCGCGGCACGTGCGGATCCTCGACGACCTGGATGTGCGGCGCGAACACCGGCTTGCCGAGGCTGTCGACGAGGAACGACGTCTTGCGGTACAGCGCACCGCCGCTCACCGCCTGCACGAATGCGCCGAGCAGGCCGGCCGCGAGCGGCGCCTCGAACAGCACAGGCACCTTGCGGGTATCGAGGCGGCGCGCACCCATCCGGGCAAGCGCACGCTCGGCCGCGTAACGGCCCACCGCTTCGGGTGCCGCGAGATCGATCGCGCTGCGTTTCGACGAATACCAGTCGTCGCGCTGCATGTGACGGCCGCTGCCCGCGATCGGCGCGCAAGCGATGTAATGACGCGAGTACGGGTAGCCGGACAGGAAGCCGCGCGACGTGGCCAGCACGAACTGCGAATGCTGGGCCGACACGCTCGCGCCTTCCGAGTTGCGGATCTGCGGGCTGACCGCGAATGCGGCGTCTTCCGCGCGGCGCGCGAGCTCGACGGCCTCGTCGGCCGACAGCGCCCACGGATGGTAGAGGTCGAGGTCACGCGGGTCGGTTTCGAGCAGCTCGGCCTCGGCCAGGCCGGCCGCCTCGTCCTCGGCCGTGAAGCGCGCGATGTTGTACGCGGCGGCGACGGTATCCTTGATCGCGCCCGGCGAGAAATCCGACGTGCTCGCGTTGCCGCGCTTCTTGCCGATGAACACGGTCACGCCGACCATCTTGTCGCGGTTGTGCTCGATCGTTTCGACTTCGCCGCGGCGCACCGACACCGACAGGCCGTCGCCCTCGGAGATTTCGGTCGCGGCGTCCGTCGCGCCGAGCGCCTTCGCATGGCGAAGGATGTCGGAGGCGATTTCTTTGAGCTGGTCCTGCGTGTGCGGGAAATAGCGCGCTTGTACGTCGAGATTGGCTGCCATCGTCTTGATATCCGGTGGCGGGCGGGCGCCCGCATGTTCAAAATGTTGCGTATCCCGCGATCATAGCAAGGTCCGGGGCCGGACACCGACAAGCTTGGGGTGTCCGCGGCGCGATACAATGCCGTCCATGACACGCAAAACCCGAATCCAGCCGATCGAGCATGCCGCCGAAGACGACGACAATGGCTACGATCGCCCCAGCAAATCCCAGTTGAAGCGCGAGATGCACGAGCTGCAGGTACTCGGCCAGGCACTCGTCGATCTGCCGAAAGACGCGCTGAAACGCATGCCGATGCCCGAAAGCCTCGGCGACGCCGTGCGCGAGGCGCGCCGGATCACCGATCACGAAGGCAAGCGCCGCCAGCTCCAGTACGTCGGCCGCGTGATGCGCTCGCTGACCGACGACGAGACGGCCGCGCTGCGCACCGCGCTCGACGCGCAACGCGGCGTGAACAAGGCCGCGACGGCCCGCCTGCACTGGATCGAACGCACCCGCGAACAGTTGCTCGCGAGCGACGACGCGCTGACCGAATTCCTGCGCCAGCACCCGGAAGCCGACATCCAGGAAGGCCGCACGCTGATTCGCAACGCACGCAAGGAAGCGCAGCAAGGCAAGCCGCCGCGCTATTTCCGCGAGTTGTTCCAGTGGATCAAGACCGCCGGCGGCACGTCCCAAGCGGACGACGAAGCGGCGGACGACGCCGGAGACGACCATGACGACGACGAAGCGTAACCACCCGAACGAGCTCGTCGTCGGCCTCGTGTCGATCAGCGACCGCGCGAGCACCGGGGTCTACGAAGACAAGGGCATTCCGGCGCTGCAGGAGTGGCTCACCAGCGCGCTGGTGTCGCCGTGGCGCGCCGAAACGCGCCTGATCCAGGACGACGCGCCGACGATCTCCGCCACGCTTGCCGAACTCGTCGACGTCGCGGGGTGCGACCTCGTGCTGACGACGGGCGGCACGGGCCCGGCGCGCCGCGACGTGACGCCCGAGGCCACGCTGGCCGTGGCGACGAAGGAAATGCCGGGATTCGGCGAACAGATGCGGCAGATCAGCCTGAATTTCGTGCCGACCGCGATCCTGTCGCGGCAGGTCGCGGTGATCCGCGAGACGGCCGACCATGCGGCGCTGATCGTCAACCTGCCCGGCCAGCCGAAGTCGATCCGGGAAACGCTCGAAGGGCTGCGCGATGCCGACGGTAAATCGACCGTGCCCGGCATCTTCGCCGCGGTGCCCTACTGCATCGACCTGATCGGCGGCCCGTACATCGAGACCGACGCCGCGGTGGTCGCGGCGTTCCGGCCGAAAAGCGCTCAGCGCGCACCGCGCTAAACGCGTGCCGGCCCGCTCAGGCGGCCGGCGCGGACTCGCCTGCCGAAGCCGACGCGGCAGGAATCAGGAAATGCTCGCGGTAGTACTTCAGCTCGTCGATCGACTCGTGAATGTCCGCGAGCGCCGTGTGCATCGCCCGCTTCTGGAAGCCCTTGTAGATCGCGGGCTGCCAGCGGCGGCACAGCTCCTTGAGCGTGCTGACGTCGAGGTTGCGGTAGTGGAAGAACCGCTCGAATTCGGGCATCCAGCGCGCCATGAAGCGGCGGTCCTGGCAGATCGAGTTGCCGCACATCGGCGACTTGCCGGGCGACACGTACTGCGCGAGGAAGGCCTGCAATTGCTCGGCGGCGTCCGCCTCGGTCACGGTCGACGCGCGCACGCGGTCGATCAGGCCCGAGCGGCCGTGCGTCGACTTGTTCCAGTCATCCATCTTCGCGAGCGTTTCGTCGCTCTGGTGGATCGCGAACACGGGGCCTTCGACGGCGATATCGAGCGTGGAATTGGTCACGACGACCGCGATCTCGATGATGCGGTCGTTATCCGGGTCGAGGCCCGTCATCTCCATGTCGAGCCAGACGAGGTTCAACTCGTTGCGCACGAGCGCGGGCTGGCTGGCGGAAGCGGCGGTATCGGTCATGAGTCATCCTGGAAAATGGCGGACGGCGCGCGGCGCCGCCCGGGCGGCCGGCATCGCATCAGCGGGGCCGGTCCGCAAGAACATATAATTCTCGCATAGAACCCTTTGGCGCCTTCGATGTCACCCTTTTCGTTCACCCTGCTGTTCGCGCTCGCCGTGCTCGCGATGGTCGTCACCAAGCTGTGGCTCGCGTCGCGGCAAATCCGCTTCGTCGCGGCGCACCGTAACGACGTCCCCGCGCAGTTCAGCGCAACCATCCCGCTGACCGCCCACCAGCGCGCGGCCGACTATACGGTCGAGCGCACCCGGCTGACGATGCTCGAAATCGTCGTCAGCGCGGCCGTGCTGGTCGGCCTCACGCTGCTCGGCGGCGTCGGCGCGCTCGACACGCTGCTCACCGGCTGGATCGGCCGCGGCTACGGGCAGCAGGTCGCGCTCGTCGCGGCGGTGCTCGTGATCACGAGCGTCATCGACGTCCCGTTCGAGTATTACCGCCAGTTCGGGATCGAACAGCGTTTCGGCTTCAACCGGATGACGAAGCGGCTGTTCTTCACCGACATGCTGAAAAATTCGCTGCTCGGCGCCGCGCTCGGCCTGCCGCTGCTGTTCGTCGTGCTGTGGCTGATGAACCAGGCCGGCAGCCTGTGGTGGCTGTGGACCTGGATCGTCTGGGTCGCGTTCCAGATGCTCGTGCTGCTGATCTACCCGACCTTCATCGCACCGATCTTCAACAAGTTCGAACCGCTGAAGGACGACGCGCTGCGCGCGCGCATCGAGTCGCTGATGAAGCGCTGCGGCTTTGCGGCGAAGGGGCTGTTCGTGATGGACGGCAGCCGCCGCTCGGCGCACGGCAACGCGTACTTCACGGGCTTCGGCGCATCGAAGCGGATCGTGTTCTTCGACACGCTGCTCGCGCGCCTGTCCGGCCAGGAAATCGAAGCCGTGCTCGCGCACGAACTCGGCCACTTCAAGCGCCGCCACGTGATGAAGCGGATGCTCGTGTCGTTCGTGCTGAGCCTCGTGCTGCTCGCGCTGCTCGGCTGGCTGGCGCAACGCACGTGGTTCTACACGGGGCTCGGCGTCACGCCGTCGCTCGACACGAGCAACGCGGGCGCCGCACTCGTGCTGTTCTTCCTCGCGATTCCCGTGTTCCTGTTCTTCGCAACGCCGTTCGGCAGCCTCACGTCGCGCAAGCACGAATTCGAGGCCGATGCGTTCGCGGCCAGCCAGACCGACGCACAGGATCTCGTCAGCGCGCTCGTGAAGCTCTATGAGGACAACGCGTCGACGCTGACGCCCGACCCCGTCTACACGGCCTTCTACTACTCGCATCCGCCCGCATCGCAGCGGATCGACCGCCTGATGCAGCACGCATGAGCCGGCCGACCTCCCGCAAGCCGGCCCCGCGCGCGTCGAATGCGCAACGGGTCGAAGGCCGCGTGATCGCGGCGCACGGGCGCCACTACATCGTCGCGCCCGACGACGGCGGCCCGATGCTGCAGTGCTTCCCGCGCGGCAAGAAGAGCGACATCGCGGTCGGCGACCGTGTCGTGTACGAACTCGCATCGGCCGACCAGGGCGTCATCGTCGAGATCGGCGAGCGGCGCAACCTGCTGTACCGTTCCGACCAGTTCAAGTCGAAGCTGTTCGCGGCCAACCTCGATCAATTGCTGATCGTGCTCGCGACCGAGCCCTACTTCAGCGAGGACCTGCTCGGCCGCGCGCTGATCGCCGCCGAGGCGAACGAGCTGAAGCCGCTCGTCGTGCTGAACAAGATCGACGTCGAAGCCGCGCTGCCGGTCGCGCGCGAACGCCTCGCGCCCTACCGCGCCCTTGGCTACGACGTGCTCGAGCTGTCCGTGAAGGGCTCGCCCGACGACGCGCGCACACAACTGATGCCGCACCTCGCCGGGCATTCGACGATCCTGCTCGGCCAGTCCGGGATGGGCAAGTCGACGCTCGTGAACCTGCTCGTTCCCGATGCCGAAGCCGCCACGCGCGAGATTTCGGCCGCGCTCAACAGCGGCCGTCACACGACGACGTTCACGCGCCTCTACCCGTTGGCGGGCGGCGGCGCGCTGATCGATTCGCCGGGCTTCCAGGAATTCGGCCTCTACCACCTGACGGAAGGCCGTCTCGAGCGCGCCTTCCCGGAGTTCCGGCCGCTGCTGGCCGACTGCCGTTTCTATAATTGCCATCATCTGCACGAACCTGGCTGCGCGATTCTCGACGCTGTCGCCGACGGCCGCATCGCACCGTCGCGGCATGCGCTGTATGCGCAGCTCGTGCACGAGGCGAGCCAGATCGTTCGCTGACCGCGCGGCACACGCGCGGCAGCCAGCCGGCGCCATGCGGGCCGGCGTTCACCAACAGGAGCCGCGATGCGTTTCAAGGCACCCGATCTCGCGACGGCACAGCATTGGGCCAACGTGCTTCAGGTAGCCGGCATCGGTTGCGAGCTGCATAACTGCTACGCGACAGGCGCGCTCGGCGGCCTGCCCGCCGACGCCTGCACGCCCGAACTGTGGCTCGACGACGAACGCGACGACGCACTCGCACGCCGGCTCCTCGATGCCGCGTCGCACGGCCCGTCGGCCGGCGCCGCGCCGTGGCGCTGCCGGCAGTGCGGCGAGGCGCTCGAAGCCCAGTTCACCGCGTGCTGGCAATGCGGCGCCGTCCGCGATCCGCTGGAAGACGACTGAACCACAGCAAAAAGGCCGGCTTCAAGCCGGCCTTCTGCCTTTCATCGGATACCGCACTGCCCCGTCATGACACCCAGACGGCGAGCGTCAGCATCAGCAGCAGAATCATCCACAGGATCACCGCACGCCAGACGAGACCCACCGCGGATTGCAGCGTACGCGGCGTGCAATCGTCACCGACCGTCAACGGGCCGCTGTCGCCGACGGCCAGCGCATCGAGGCTCGACGGTTCCGCGAGCGGCCCCGCGAGGCGTGCGCCGAGCGCACCGCTGCCGGCTGCCAGCAGGACGCCATCGTTCGGATCGGGCCATTGGCGCGTGTGGTTGCGCCACGCATAGATCGCGTCCTCGAAATTGCCGACGATCGCGAAACCGAGCGCGGTCAATCGCGCGGGAATCCAGTCGATCACGAAGAACGCACGCTGCGCGAACGTCGAGAAGGCCGCCGTGCGGTCGTCGCCCGGCGTCGACCAGCTGCGTGCGAGGTATTCGGAAATCCGGTACAGCACGGCACCGGCCGGGCCGATCGGCAGCACGTACCAGAAGAACACGCCGAACACGTGGCGATGCGATGCGACCACGGCGTGAATCAGCGTATGGCGGACGATTTCGCCGACCGGCATGTCGACCGTGTCGATGCCCGTCCACTCGTGCAGGATTTCGCGCGCACGCGGCACGTCGTCGTTATTGAGCGCGAGGTGGATGTCGGTGAAGTAATGGCTGAACTGACGGAAGCCGAGCGTGAAATACACGACGACGACGTTCCAGATGAATGCGAGCACGAAGCTCACCTTGAACAGCAGGAAATAGATCAGCGCGACGATCAGCACCCACGGCAGCACGACCGCGAGCCAGGCGAGGATGCCGTGCTTCTGCTTGCCCGCGTCGAGACCATGCGCGACGGTTTCCGCATGAAACTGGAACAGCGCGAACACCGGATTGTTCGGCGACAACGCGCGGACCTGTTCGATGATGAGAGCGAGGAGAACCGAAAAGAAAGTCATGCGTGGCGCCGTCTTCGGAGTTATGTCATTTTTTGCATAACGATAGCACAGCGTAAGCACCGGATGGCTGCCGGTGCAGCCGCCCGCCAGCCGGCCACGCACGCCGACAATCGTGCACGCCTAGCCGGCGGCCAAGAAGCGGTACAGATTGCGCAACATGCCGGCAGTTGCGCCCCAGATGAAGTAATGCCCGCCGGGTTCGCCATTCGGATAGGGCATCGCAAAAAAACGACGCTCGCCGCCTTCCCAGCGGAACACACGGACCTGATGGTTCGCGGGATTCATCAGGAACGCGAGCGGGACCTCGAAAATCTCGGCCACTTCGAACGTGTCGGCCTGCACGGTGAACGGCGGATGCACGAGGCCGACCACCGGTGTCACGCAAAAGCCCGTACCGGTCAGGTAGTCGGGCAGCGCGCCGAGGATCTCGACACGCTCGTCTGCCAGACCGATCTCTTCCTTCGCCTCGCGCAGCGCGGTGGCGGTTGCATCGCGATCGAACGGTTCGCGACGACCGCCGGGGAAACTGATCTGCCCGGCGTGGTCGTTCAGGTGGTCGGCGCGCTGGGTCAGCAGCATGGTGAGGCCGGACTCGCGGACGACGAGCGGCACGAGGACGGCCGCGCTGCGTGGGTCGACGCCCTCCTGCAGCCTCGCCTCGCCGGGCTCGACGCTCCATTCGAGCGTGCGCGCGAAACGGTCGCGCAGGCCGGACGGCGTCATCAGGCGGGAATCGATGGCCGGCAGGCCGGCGCCAGTGCCTTCGACCGGCAGGACTTCGGGATCGATGATGGGGCGGCGATTCAATGGGGCTCTCGGGTTCGTGTCGTATCGAGCATATTCTCGCGCCAGAATGAAAAAAGCACCCGGTTGGGTGCTTTTTCCTTACAGCTCTTACTCTTGGGAAGCTGCTGCGGCGCGATCCTTCGACACCAGCTTTTCCTTGATACGAGCCGACTTGCCCGAACGCTCGCGCAGGTAGTACAGCTTCGCACGACGCACATCACCGCGGCGCTTCACGACGATGCTTGCCAGCAGCGGCGAGTACGTCTGGAACGTACGCTCGACGCCTTCGCCCGACGAGATCTTGCGGACGATGAAGTTCGAGTTCAGACCACGATTGCGAATCGCGATCACGACGCCTTCGTAAGCCTGAACGCGCTTGCGGTTACCTTCAACCACGTTCACGTTCACGATCACCGTGTCGCCCGGGGCGAATTCGGGGATCGTCTTGCCGGCGAGCGCGCGCTCGATTTCTTCCTGCTCAAGTTTTGCGATCAGATTCATTACTGACTCCTTATGCCATCGTGTCGGCGTTGGTACCCGCCTGCTTCCAGGCCTGGCCCCGATAGAGGATGGATTCACATCAGGCGCCGCACACGCATGTACGGCACCGCCAATTCCCGCTCGCGCAGCCGCCTCAGGAGGCGTCCTTCGCTTCGCGTGCGAGGTTCGCGAGCCACGCCTCGTCGGCGCGGCTCAACAACTTCTCGCGGCGCGCCCGGACGATCAGGTCCGGCCGCTTCCGCAACGTATTTCTCAATGCTTCCTGGCGCCGCCACTTCTCGATCTCGGCATGATGCCCGCCGAGCAGCACGTCCGGTACGCGCACGCCGTCGTATTCCTCGGGGCGCGTGTAGTGCGGACAATCGAGCAGGCCGTCAGCGAAACTGTCCTGCACGGCCGACAGCGAATCGTTCAGCACACCAGGCAGCAACCGTACGACAGCATCCATCATCGCCATCGCCGGCAATTCTCCGCCGGACAGGACGAAATCGCCGAGGCTGATTTCCTCGTCGACGCAACGATCGAGCAGGCGCTGGTCGATCGCTTCGTAGCGGCCGCACAGCACGACGACACCGGGTTCCTGCGCCATCCGCACCGCACGCTCGTGCGTGAGCGGCGCGCCCTGCGGCGACATCATCACGACACGCGTGCTCGCGATGCCCTGCTCCGCCTGCGCCGCTTTCGCGGCATCGATCGCGGCTTCGAGCGGCCTGGCCAGCATCACCATGCCCGGACCACCGCCGTACGGACGATCGTCGACCGTGCGGTAGTTGTCCGTCGTGAAATCACGCGGATTCCAGGTGCGCAGCCCGAAGCGCCCTTGCTTGACGGCCCGGCTGGTGATCCCCCAGTCGGTCAGTGCACGGAACATCTCGGGAAAGAGCGTGACGACGTCGAACTGCACCGCGCTCTCGGTAACCTGGTTCATTTCAGTAATCGGCTTCCCAGTCGACGACGATACGACGCGCCGCCTGATCCACCGTTTTGACGTATACGCCGACGAACGGAATCAACCGCTCGTCGGTGGTCGGCTGACCGTCTTTGCCGGTCGCCGGATACTCGACACGCATGATCGAATGCACGCCATTGTCGATCATCCCGCTCACCTTCCCGAGTGCCACCGATTGCTCGTTGACGACGTCGAGACCGATCAGGTCGACCCAGTAGAATTCGTCCGCGGCCAATGCCGGGAAATCTTCCCGGCGCACGAACACGCGAAAGCCGCGCATCGCGTACGCGGCATCGCGGTCGCTGACGCCCGCGGGTTGCGCAACGACGGTGTCGCTGTGCGCCTTCGACTGCATGATGCGGACGGAAAGCCGCTCCGCTCCGCGTTCCAGCCACCAGTGGCGCGCCTTGAGCAGCGCATCGCCACCGCGGCCGGCGTCGGCATGCGTCGCCACCTTGACCCAACCCTTCAGGCCATAGGCGTCGACCACCGCTCCGACCTCGACGGCATCGTCGGGCCAGGCTTGCGCCACTTCGAGACTGCCCTGCTGCTCGGCAGCCTGACCGGCGTTCGCGACAGCGTCGCGCTCGACCGGCTTGCGGACGAATGCGCCAAACGACGCACGCCCGCGCCTTGCATTACCGGAATCGTGACCCGCCATCAATGCACCTCACAGCCGGCACGACCGGCACACCGCGCCATGTTAGGCAGCCGGTTGCGCCTTTTGCGCTTCCTTCACGAGACGCTGGACGGTCGGCGACAGTTGCGCGCCAACACCTTGCCAGTACGTCAGGCGATCCTGAGCGATACGCAGCGATTCGCCCTTCGTAGCGACCGGGTTGTAGAAACCGACGCGTTCGATGAAGCGGCCGTCACGACGGTTGCGCGAATCGGTAGCAACGATGTTGTAGAACGGGCGCTTCTTCGAGCCGCCACGAGCCAGACGGATGATAACCATATGATGTCCTTCGGGAAAACCGGGTTCGAAACTACTGAAACACGCGATTATAGCCGGAAACCAGAGGTACAACAAACACTTACGCGGAAAAAATCCGGAGGCGGCCTGTCCGCCGGGCATACAATCGTCGTGTCCGGGACGTTCCACACCGTCATGCCGCCCCTTCGCGCCGCCTCGATGCGCCGCGCGCAGCACCGTTTCGCGGTGCTGCTTGCCGGCCTTGCCTGCCTCGCGTCCGCACTGGCGTTTGCCGCGCCGTTGCCGGTGGGCGAACTCGTCGTGCCGCCCGGCTTCCACGTCGAAGTGCTGGCCGACGCGGTACCGACCGCGCGCGAAATGGCGTGGTCGCCGCGCGGCATCCTGTATGTCGGCACCCGGGAAGGCCGCGTTCACGCGTTCGTCATGCACGAGGGCCGGATCAGCGCGCGCTATGTTGTAGCGTCCGGGCTCGACATGCCGGTCGGCGTCGCCTACCGTGGCGGCGCACTCTATATATCCGCCGTCTCACGCATCCTGCGTCTCGATCACATCGACGACCGGCTGGCCACGCCGCCCGCCCCTGCGGTCGTCACCGACGCGCTGCCGACCGAACACCATCACGGCTGGAAATTCATCGCGTTCGGCCCCGACGGCAAGCTGTATGTACCGACCGGCGCACCGTGCAACGTCTGTCTCGCCGATCGCAGCCGCTACGCGATCATCGCACGCATGAAGGCGGACGGCGGCGGGAATGAGGTCGTTGCCCGCGGCGTACGCAATACGGTCGGCTTCGCGTGGCATCCGGATTCGGGCGAGCTTTGGTTTACCGACAACGGGCGCGACATGATGGGCGACGATGTGCCCAACGACAAGCTGAACCGCGCACCGCGTGCCGGCCTCGACTTCGGTTTCCCATACTGCCATGGCGGCGACACGCCCGACCCCGAATTCGGCAGCGCCGACGTATGCCGCCGCTATGTGCCGCCCGTATTGAAACTCGGGGCTCACGTCGCAGCACTCGGCATGCGCTTCTATACAGGGTCGATGTTTCCGGCCTCGTATCGCAATAATGTCTTCATCGCCGAACACGGCTCGTGGAATCGCAGCACGAAGGTCGGCTACCGCGTGATGCGCGTCGTCGTTTCGGCGGATGGCAGCCAGGCGCGCCAGACCCCGTTTGTCACCGGCTGGCTGCGACCCGACGGCACGGTATGGGGACGCCCCGCCGACGTACTGCCGCTGCCGGACGGCTCGCTGCTCGTCAGCGACGACTATGCGGGCGCGATCTACCGCGTGACCTATGCGGCACCTTGACGCAGGACAGGGGTGACCGGGCCCGACCGGGCGTCGTAGAATGCGTGCCGGGCCGCGCGCCCGCGCCGGCCCGCCGGCCGCCCATGCCAACGACAATACGCCGCCATCCATGTCCAGCAGCACCGCACCGTCCCGCCGCTTTCGCTCCAAGACGCTCACCGCCGCCCTCGCGTTCCTGTTCGGATCGCTCGGCGCGCACCGCTTCTATCTGTATGGCTTTCGCGACGTGTTCGGCTGGGCGCACCTGCTCGCGACGATCGTCGGCATCCCGGGCTTCCTCCTGCTCGCCGCAACCCAGCGCAGCGCGGGCCTCGGCTGGTGGCTTGCCGTTCCCGGCGCGATCTCGCTGCTGGCGGCGTTCCTCGCCGCACTCGTCTACGGGCTGCGCCCCGACGAAAAATGGGACGTGCAATTCAACGCGGAGACGGGCAAGCACAGCAAGTCGGGCTGGACCGTGATCTTCGTGGTGATCTTCTCGCTGCTGATCGGTGCGTTCCTGCTGATGACCGCACTCGCGCTGTCGTTCCAGACGTACTTCGAGTCGCAGGTCGAAGCGGCGAAGCAGATTTCGCAGTAAGCGTAACCGCCGCTACGCGCCGGCGCCCTGCGCCGGTTTGGCACGCCGTTCAGAACAGGTTCAATTGCGAGTCGTCACGCGACTGCGTCGACCGTGTCGCGGCTGAACGAACAGCAACGCGCGGCGCCGCGGTGGCCGGCGCACCGCGAAACTGCGACAGATCGAGAATCCCGTTCGTGCGCTCGTTCAACCCGAGCCGCTTGACGGCCTGGCGGAAACGCTGCCGCAGCAGGTCGGCCCAGATCCCCTCGCCCTTCATCCGTTTCGAGAAATCCGAGTCATAGTCCTTCCCGCCGCGCATGTCGCGCACGCGGTTCATCACGCGCTCCGCGCGATCGGGAAAATGCGCGGCAAGCCAGTTCTTGAACAGCGGCGCGACTTCCCACGGCAGCCTCAGGATGATGTAGCTCGCATGCGTCGCGCCGGCTTCCGCGCATGCCTCGAGCACGCGCTCCATGTCGGGCTCGGTGACGAACGGAATCATCGGGGCAATGCTCACGCCGACCGGCACACCCGCCTCGCTCAGCGCACGAATCGTACGCAACCGGCGCGCCGGCGTTGCCGCGCGCGGCTCGAGCGTGCGCGCGAGATCGGCATCGAGTGTCGTGATCGTGACCGCCGCCATCACCTGCCCGCGTTCGGCCATCGGCGCGAGCAGGTCGAGATCACGCTCGATCAGCGACGACTTCGTGATCGCGGCGAACGGCAACCCGCGATCGTGCATCACCTGGATCACGCTGCGCGTGATGCGCAGGTCGCGCTCGACCGGCTGGTAGGCGTCGGTGTTGACGCCGAGCGCGATCGGCTCCGGCACGTAGCGCTTGCGTGAAATCTCGCGCTCGAGCAGTTCGGCCGCATTGACCTTCGCATAGATGCGGCTTTCGAAATCGAGCCCCGGCGACAGGCCGAGATAACTGTGCGTCGGCCGCGCGAAGCAGTAGATGCAACCGTGCTCGCAGCCGCGATACGGATTGAGCGATACGCTGAATGGAATGTCGGGCGACTGGTTGTGCGTCAGGATGCTCTTCGCACGCTCCTCGAAGACCTGCGTGCGCAGTGGCGCGGGGAAATCGGTATCGTCCGACTCGTGTGCCCAGCCGTCGTCGACCGCTTCGCGCTGCGCGATCTCGTATCGCCCCTGCAGGTTGTCGACCGCACCGCGCCCCTTGCGGGGCACGGGCGGCGCTATCGGAAATTCGTTGTCGGATCGATCGTCCATGTGCCCACCCATTCGCCTGCACCCAATACTGTATATTTATACAGTATTGGGTGCAGCATGCCAAGGGCGGGATAAAGGGCCCGACGGCCCGCCGCAGGCGCGTCAGTCACCCACCGCGATCGTCAGCGTCTCCTTGATTTCCTCCATCACGACATAGCTCTTCGACTGCACGGCGCCGGGCAACTGCAGCAGGATGTCGCCGAGCAGCTTCCGGTAGTCGGCCATCTCGCCGATCCGCGCCTTGATCAGGTAGTCGAAATCGCCAGACACGAGATGACACTCGAGCACCTCGTCGATCTTCATCACTTCCCGGCGGAACTGCTCGAACATGTTGCCGCCCTTGTGGCCGAGCGTGATCTCGACGAACACCAGCAGCGCGGCATCCAGCTGGTGCGGGTCGACCCGCGCGTGATAGCCGGTGATCACGCCATCGCGCTCCATGCGCCGCACACGCTCGATACACGGCGTCACGGTCAGTCCAACCTGTTCCGCAAGGTCTTTCATCGCCATCCGGCCGTCGTCCTGGAGCAGTTTCAGGATGCGTCGATCGAGCTTGTCGAGCGAGCGTACGGGCTGACGTTGCGTTCTCATTTGTTTATGCTGAAAACCTGAAAAATACGATAACAAAACCTACACATTCGACAATACCATAGCGCAAAAAACTAGATCAGCTAGAGGTTACACGGAGACGCAGGTGCGCCCGGCCTCGATCTGGTCCCTTCCATCTGGAGCAGCTATGCGAGTCGTCATTCTGGGCAGCGGTGTGGTGGGCGTGGCAAGCGCGTATTACCTCGCGCGCGCCGGCCATGAAGTCACAGTGATCGACCGGGAAGCCGGCCCGGCGCTCGAGACGAGCTTCGCAAACGCAGGCCAGATCTCCCCCGGCTATGCCGCGCCGTGGGCCGCGCCCGGCGTACCGCTGAAGGCCGTCAAGTGGATGTTCGAAAAGCACGCGCCGCTCGCGATCCGCCTCGACGGCACGCGCTTCCAGCTCCAGTGGATGTATCAGATGCTGCGCAACTGCACGGCCGAGCGCTACGCGGTCAACAAGGGCCGCATGGTTCGTCTCGCCGAATACAGCCGCGACTGCCTGCAGGCACTGCGCGCCGATACCGGCATCCAGTACGAGGGCCGCACGGGCGGCACGCTGCAACTGTTCCGCACGCAGCAGCAACTCGACGGCGCGGCGAAGGACATCGCCGTGCTTCAGGAAGCGAACGTGCCGTTCGAACTGTTGTCGCCGGCCGACCTGAAGAAAGCCGAACCGGCGCTTGCCGCCGTCTCGCACAAGCTGACGGGCGGCCTGCGCCTGCCGGGTGACGAAACGGGCGACTGCCAATTGTTCACGACGCGCCTTGCCGCGCTCGCCGAATCGCTTGGCGTGAAGTTCCGCTACAACACGCCGATCGATGCGCTCGCGATCGCGGGCGGCAAGATCGCCGGCGTGCAATGCGGCAGCGAAACGGTGCGCGCGGACGCGTACGTCGTCGCGCTCGGCTCGTACTCGACGAGCTTCATCTCGAACCTGATGAAGATCCCCGTCTATCCGCTGAAGGGCTATTCGATCACCGCGCCGATCGTCAACGAAGCGGCCGCGCCCGTGTCGACCGTGCTCGACGAGACCTACAAGATCGCGATCACGCGTTTCGACCAGCGCATCCGCGTCGGCGGCATGGCGGAAATCGTCGGCTTCGACAAGAAGCTGCGTGCCGCCCGCCGCGAAACGCTCGAAATGTGCGTGAACGACCTGTTCCCGGGCGGCGGCGACACGTCGAAGGCAACGTTCTGGACGGGCCTGCGCCCGATGACGCCGGACGGCACGCCGATCGTCGGCCGTACGCCGGTGTCGAACCTGTTCCTGAACACCGGCCACGGCACGCTCGGCTGGACGATGTCGTGCGGCTCGGGCCAGCTGCTCGCGGACCTGATCTCGGGCAAGATGCCCGCGATCCAGGCCGACGACCTGTCGGTGCATCGTTACCTGAAGGACGTGGCCGGCCAGACGCGCCCGGCGTACGCGTAAGCCGCGGCTGCCTGCAGCCATGCGTGCCGGCAGGCATCAAAAGGAAAGGCGCCCGCGGGGCGCCTTTCTCGTTTCACCGGATGCGTGACGGAATCAGAACTGAGCTTCCGCTCGGGTTGCGGTCGCCTTCGGCGTTCAGCGCGGCCAGCACCTCGCCGCAGAACTTCGCGGACTCGTCTAGCACGGTCTGCGCCGTGTCGTAACCGGCATCCTCGCAGCCCGGCAACTGCGCAACGGCGTCGATGCCGGCCAGTTCCTTCAGCACGAACAGCACGTCCTTGACGGGGGCGTGATAGCTCATGGTGTGCCCCCTCTTCTCTCTTCTGTCGATGGCGAAAAAAAGGGGCGCTCGTGGCGCCCCTCTTCTCGTGTGCTTACCGCCGAAGCGTCACACTGCTTTAGCCGAGCTCGGCTACGAGTTCCGGCACGAGCGCGAACAGATCACCGACGAGGCCGTAGTCGGCCACGCTGAAGATCGGCGCTTCCGGATCCTTGTTGATCGCGACGATCACCTTCGAATCCTTCATGCCGGCCAGATGCTGAATCGCACCCGAGATGCCGACCGCGATGTACAGCTGCGGCGCGACGATCTTGCCGGTCTGGCCGACCTGATAGTCGTTCGGCACGTAGCCCGCGTCGACAGCCGCGCGCGAGGCGCCCAGCGCCGCGCTCAGCTTGTCCGCCAGCGGCTCCAGCACCTTCGTGTAGTTCTCGCCGCTGCCCAGACCGCGGCCGCCCGACACGATGATGCTTGCGCTCGTCAGTTCCGGACGGTCCAGCTTCGTCACTTCACGGCTCACGAACTGCGACTTGCCTGCATCAGCTGCCGCTTCGATCTTCTCGACCGACGCGCTGCCGCCTTCCGCCGCCACCGGATCGAAACCCGTTGCACGCACCGTGATGACCTTGATCGGATCGCTCGACTGCACCGTCGCGATCGCGTTGCCCGCGTAGATCGGGCGCTCGAACGTGTCGGCCGAATCGACCGCCGTGATGTCCGAGATCTGCGCGACGTCCAGCTTCGCGGCGATACGCGGCGCGATGTTCTTGCCGTAGGCGGTAGCCGGCGCGAGGATGTGCGAGTAGTCCTTCGCGATGTTCAGCGCGGTCGCTTCGACGTTTTCCGCGAGGCCCGCTTCGAGTTGCGGCGCGTCGGCCAGCAACACCTTGCCAACACCTGCGATCTTCGCTGCCGCGTCGGCTGCCCCTTGCGCGTTGTGGCCCGCGACCAGCACGTGAATGTCGCCGCCGATCTTCGCCGCCGCCGCCACCGTGTTCAACGTCGCGGCCTTGATCGACGCGTTGTCGTGTTCTGCAATCACCAGAATCGTCATTTCTTTCCGCTCCCTCTTACAGCACCTTGGCTTCGGTCTTCAGCTTCTCGACCAGCGTCTTCACGTCCGGCACCTTCACGCCGGCTGCGCGCTTCGGCGGCTCGACCACCTTCAGCGTCTTCAGACGCGGCGCGACGTCGACACCCAGGTCTTCCGGCTTCACGGTTTCGAGCGGCTTCTTCTTCGCCTTCATGATGTTCGGCAGCGTCACGTAACGCGGCTCGTTCAGGCGCAAGTCGGTCGTGATGACGGCCGGCAGCGACAGCGACAGCGTTTCCGCGCCGCCGTCGACTTCGCGTGCGACCGTTGCTTTACCGTCGGCCACCGTGACCTTCGATGCGAACGTCGCTTGCGGCAGGCCTGCCAGCGCGGCCAGCATCTGGCCCGTCTGGTTCGAATCGTCGTCGATTGCCTGCTTGCCGAGGATCACCAGTTGCGGCTGCTCCTTGTCGACCAGCGCCTTCAGGATCTTCGCGACGCCCAGCGGCTCGACGCTGTCGTTCGACTCGACGAGGATCGCGCGATCCGCGCCGATCGCCAGCGCCGTACGCAGCGTTTCCTGCGCTTGCGTGACGCCCACCGATACGGCGATCACTTCGGTCGCCACGCCCGCTTCCTTCAGGCGCACCGCTTCTTCAACAGCGATTTCGTCGAACGGGTTCATCGACATCTTCACGTTCGCGATGTCGACACCCGTGTTGTCCGACTTCACGCGGACCTTCACGTTGTAATCGACCACTCTTTTCACTGGCACCAGGATTTTCATGCACACGCTCCAAAGTTACGAATACGACCAGAGGCCATTCTATAGCGAGGCCTCATGACTGCGCGGCCAAGCGGACCCAACCTTCGTGGTTGTCGAGGATACCGCTTCTTGGCGACGCGCCAATGATAGCGAACGGTCGTTCTATTTTAAAAGAGAAAAAACCCGGACGCAAAGCCCGGGTTTTCGATCATCGACTCTAATCTCGCCGGGCGTCCCGTGCTTCGCCTGTTACCAGGCGGCAATGACCGCGCCGCCGAACTTGCCTTCGATGAACTGCTTCACCTCGGCCGAATGATAGGCCGCGACCAGTTTCGCGACCCACGGCTTGTTCCGGTCCGCCTCGCGGATCGCGAGGATGTTCGCGTACGGACCGTTCGGGCCCTCGATCGCGATCGCGTCCTGTTTCGGTTTCAACCCCGCTTCCATCGCGTAGTTGGTGTTGATCGCAGCCGCGTCGACGTCGCCGAGCGAGCGCGGAATCTGCGCCGCATCGAGTTCGACGATCTTCAGCTTGCGCGGATTGTCGACGATATCGAGCGCCGTCGCCTTCAGCCCCGCGTCCGCGCGCAGCTTCAGCAGGCCCTGCTTCTGCAGCAACAGCAGCGCACGGCCGCCATTGGTCGGATCGTTCGGGACCGCGATCCGCGCGCCCGGTTTCAGTTCGGCCAGCGACTTCACGCGCTTCGAATAGATACCCATCGGGAACGTGACGGTATCCGCGACCTTGACCAGCTTGTAGCCGCGGTCCTTCACCTGCGCCTGCAGATACGGATCGTGCTGGTAGCTGTTCGCATCGAGGTCGCCCGACGCAAGCGCGGCGTTCGGCTGCACGTAATCGGAGAATTCGACGATGCGGATGTCGAGGCCGCTCTTCGCCGCGACCTTCTTCACCGCTTCCATGATCTGCGCGTGCGGCCCGCCCGTCACGCCCACCTTGATGGTTTCGGCCTGCGCGTGCGCGCCCGCGAACAGCGCGGCCGCGCCCAGTGCCGCCGCGAATTTCAGCATGAAGCGTCGTTGCATCGAGTGTCCCCTAACGGATCAATCTTGTTTTACTTGTGGCTCAGCCGGCGGACGAGCCAGTCGCCGAACGACTGCACGATCTGCACGAACACGATCAGGATCGCGACCACCGTCCACATCACTTCGGGCAGATAGCGCTGGTAACCGTAGCGGATCCCGAGATCGCCGAGGCCGCCGCCGCCGATCGCGCCCGCCATCGCCGAATAGCCGACCAGCGACACGAACGTGATCGTCAGGCCCGCGACGACGCCCGGCAGCGACTCGGGCAGCAGCACCTTGAAGACGATCTGCGACGTGGTCGCGCCCATCGATTGCGCAGCCTCGATCAGCCCGCGGTCGACTTCGCGCAACGCCGTCTCGACCAGACGCGCGATGAATGGCGCGGCCGCGAGCGTCAGCGGCACGACCGCCGCGGCCGTGCCGATCGACGACCCCGTGACGAGCCGCGTAAACGGAATCACCGCGACCAGCAGGATGATGAACGGCGTCGAGCGGACGGCATTCACGATGCCGCCGAGCACGCGATTCACCGCGAGGTTCTGCAGCACGCCCTGGCGGTCGGTCAGGTAGAGCAGCACGCCGAGCGGCAGGCCGACGAGCGCGCCGACCACTCCGGAGATGCCGACCATGATCAGCGTCTCCCAGAACGACTGCACGAACATATCGAACATCTCACTCAACATACGAAAGCTCCTCTACCACCACACCTTGCTCGCGCAGGAACGCGAGCGCCTGCCCGACCTTGCCCGGCTCGCCGCCCGCGAGCACCGCGAGCGAACCGAAGGCCTGCCCCTGGATCTCGTCGATCTGGCCGTGCAGGATGTTGAAATCGAGTTCGTACCGGCGGATCGTCTCGGACAGGATCGGCTGGTCGACACCCGAGCCCGTGAACGCGAGCCGCAGCAAATGCCCGCTGCCCGTCTTCAGCCGCTCGGCCACGCGCACCTTCAGCGCGGGCGGCAATTCCTGCGCGATCACGTCGCCGATCAGCGCGCGCGTCACTTCGTGATGCGGCTGCAGGAACACGTCGATCACGCGGCCTTCCTCGACCACGCGCCCCGCATCGAGCACGGCGACGCGATCGCACACCTGCTTGATCACTTCCATCTGGTGCGTAATCAGCACGATCGTCAGGCCAAGCTCACGATTGATGCGCTTCAGCAGGTCGAGAATCGAACGCGTGGTCTCGGGATCGAGCGCGGACGTCGCTTCGTCCGACAGCAGTACCTTCGGCCGGCTCGCGAGCGCGCGGGCGATGCCGACGCGCTGCTTCTGCCCGCCGCTGATCTGCGACGGATAGCGATCCTTCTGCGCGGACAACCCGACGAGGTCGAGCAGCGGCAGCACGGCGGCCTCGATCTCGGCACGGCTTGCACCGGCCAGTTCGAGCGGCAGCGCGACGTTGTCGAACACCGTGCGCGACGACAGCAGGTTGAAGTGCTGGAAGATCATGCCGATCTCGCGGCGCGCCTCGCGCAGCGCGCCGGCCGGCAGCAGCGTGAGATCGCGCCCGCCGACGACGACATTGCCTTCGGTCGGCCGCGTGAGCAGGTTGATGGTGCGCACGAGCGTGCTCTTGCCGGCGCCGCTTCGGCCGATGATGCCGAACACCTCACCCTGCGGAATCGTCAGGTTGATGTTGCGCAGCGCCTCGACCCAGCCGCCCGGCCCGGGAAATCGCTGCGAAAGATTGCGTAATTCGATCATGTAAACAAAACGGCGGCCCGGCTGGCGAGTTGGCCCGCCAGTCGGCCGCCGATGCATCTGGAATAACCGTCGATTTTACCGCAAACCCCTCATTCCCCTTAATAATCGATTTCGATCTTTTCATAACCGCACGAAATTAGAGGAGCACCGCTGGCGCGCCGCGACGGTGCCGCGACTATGATCCGGAACACACATACCAACCGACAGGGGACCCGCCAGATGACCGCTACCACTACGCCGGCCGCCGCACCTGCCACCGCCGGACCGGCGCCTTCGTCGTCGCCCGCGCCGATCATGGGCCGGCTGCGTACCGCGGACGGGCTCGAACTGGCGTCGTACCGGTGGGCCACCGGCAACGGCTCCACGCCGCCGCGCGCGACCATCGCGCTCGTTCACGGTCTTGCCGAACACGCGGGGCGCTATGCCGCGCTCGCCGGCCGGCTGAATGCGGCCGGCATCGACGTGCTCGCGATCGACCTGCGCGGGCACGGCCAGTCACCCGGCAAGCGCGCGTGGGTCGAGCGCTTCGACGGCTACCTGAACGATGCGGATGCACTGGTCGCCGAAGCCGCGCGCGGCAATTCGCCGCTGTTCCTGATGGGACACAGCATGGGCGGCGCGGTCGCGGCGCTGTACGCGATCGAACGCGCGCCGACGCGCGGCCACGCGTTGACGGGCCTCGTGCTGTCGAGCCCGGCGCTCGCGCCGGGGCGCGACGTGCCACGCTGGATGCTCGCGGTGAGCCGCGTCATCAGCCGCGTCTGGCCGACCTTCCCCGCCATCAGGATCGATGCGGCACTGCTGTCGCGCGATCCGGCCATCGTCGCGGCCAATCGTGCTGATCCGCTCGTGCATCACGGCGCGGTGCCCGCGCGCACGGGCGCGGAGATTCTCGACGCGATGGCGCGCATCGAAAGCGGCCGCGGCGGGCTGCGCGTTCCGGTGCTCGTCTATCACGGGACCGAGGACAAGCTGACCGAGCCCGACGGCAGCCGGGCGTTCGGCGCGCGCGTCGGCTCGCCCGATCGCACGCTGACGCTATACGAAGGCGGCTTTCACGAAACGATGAACGATCTCGAACGCGATCGCGTGATCGACGCGCTGATCGCGTGGATTCACGCACGCGTGCCGGCGCGCTGAGCGCGCCCGGCCCGGCCGCTCAATCGGTAATCAGATCCCGGCCAGCACGCGCAGGTGTGCGACGACGCTGCGCCCGAGCGCGGACAGGTTGTAGCCGCCTTCGAGGCAGCTCACGATGCGGCCCTGCGCATGCCGGCGCGCCACGTCGACGATCTGCGCGGTCAGCCATTCGAAGTCGGCTTCGACGAGGCCGAGGTTGCCGATATCGTCCTCGCGATGCGCATCGAAACCCGCCGACACGAACAGCATCTGCGGCTTGAACGCATCGAGGCGCGGCAGCCAGAACATGTCGACGGCCTCGCGGATCGCCATCCCGTTGCTGCGCGCGGGCATCGGCAGGTTGACCATGTTCGGCGCCTGGTGATCGGCGCCCGAGAACGGGTACAACGGATGCTGGAAGAAGCTGCACATCAGCACGCGCTCGTCATTCGCGAATGCGGCCTCGGTGCCGTTGCCGTGATGCACGTCGAAATCGATGATCGCCACGCGCTCCAGACCGTGTACGTCGAGCGCGTGCCGCGCGGCGATCGCGACGTTGTTGAAGAAGCAGAAACCCATCGCACGCGCGGGCTCCGCATGGTGGCCAGGCGGGCGCACGCCGCAGAACGCATTCGCATAGCGGCCCCCGATCACCGCGTCGGTCGCCGCGATCGCGGCACCGGCCGCGCGCAGCGCCGCACGCCACGTATCGCGGTTCATCAGCGTATCGGGATCGATCTCGACGTAGCCGTCAACCGGCGTCATGCTCCGGATGTAGTCGATGTGCGCCTGCGTATGCACCCGGCCCAGCGCCACCTCGCTCGCGAACGGCGCGGTTTCGTGCACGATCAGGTCGTCGATGCGGCTCGCGATCAGTTGGTCCTGGATCGCCGACAGGCGGGCCGGGCATTCCGGATGCCATTCCCCCATCTCGTGCAGCATGCAGTCGGGGTGCGTATAGAAAGCGGTTGCCATAAGCTGTCATCCGCGGCGCACGGTGCGCCGCAGGTCTCCATCAATGATGTCCATCGTCTGCCGCGAATTCGCCGCTAACTTACCACAACGGGGGCCCGCGACGCCCCGGCGCGCCGGATCCGTCGGGTATACTGCGCCGAACCCAATCGCCTTGTCCGCCCGCTTCGACATGAATTCCAGCAAGCCTGCCGCCCTTCTCTCCGCGCTGTTCCGTGCTCGCGTGCCGCTCGTTGCGGCCGCTGTGGTCGCGGCCCTCGGCACCGCGCCTGCCGGCGCGCAGACGCAACCCGCGAAGTCCACGGGCAAGCTCGTCGCACAGGCCCAGCCGCAGCAGCCGACGCCGCAAGGCCAGACCTTCGAAGAGGAAATTGTTCCGCAGCGTTACGCGAACAACGCGAAGGTCGATGCGTTCATCGACGAGATGGTCAGCCGCAACGGCTTCGACTCCGCGAGCCTGCATGCGCTGTTCTCGCGCATCAGCTATTCGGCGACGGCCGTCAAGCTCGTGAAGCCGGCCCCGTCGCCGACGGTCAAGAACTGGCGCGTCTATCGCTCGCGCTTCATCGAGCCGATCCGCATCAACGCGGGCGTGAAATTCTGGAAGGCGAACCAGGCAACGCTGCAGCGCGCGTCCGAGCAATTCGGCGTGCCGCCCGAGGTGATCGTCGGCATCATCGGCGTCGAGACGATCTACGGCCGCTACATGGGCAATTTCCGCGTGCTCGACGCGCTGACGACGCTCACGTTCGACTATCCGGACACGCCGAATCGCGACAGCCGTCAGGCGACGTTCCGCAAGAACCTCGAGGACTTCCTGGTCTGGACGCGCGACAACCAGCTGGACCCGACCACCGTGCTCGGCTCGTATACGGGCGCGATCGGGATTCCGCAGTTCCTGCCGAGCAGCATCCGCGAATATGCGGTCGACTTCGACGGCACGGGCCATGTCGACCTGCGCAGCAGTCCTGTCGATGCGATCGGCAGCGTCGCGAATTACCTGAAGCAGCACGGCTGGGAAACCGACCGCCCGGTGGTCTGGCAGATCACGCCCGATACGGGCAGCCTGGGGATCGCCCAGGCCGCCGCCGACGGCCAGCCCGAACCGCACTGGGCGCTGTCGCAACTGCTGCGCGCGGGCATGACGCTGAACGAGCCGACGGTCAACATCACGACCGAAGGCGGTACCCCTGTGACGGTGGTCGACCTGCCGTCGCCGGGGCGGGCGACCGAGTACATGCTCGGCCTCAAGAATTTCTATGTGCTGACGCGCTATAACCGCAGCTTCTTCTACGCGCTCACCGTGTACCAGCTTGGCGAGGCGGTGAAGGCGCAGATGGAAGCGAGCGGCGCACTTCAGCCGGCCGCCGCCGACACCGAGTCGCAATAAGCACCAACCGCTCAAAGAAAAAGCGCCGCACTAGCGGCGCTTTTTTATCGCATGCGCGCTGCGCGCACCTGCCTGCGTTCAGGCAGGAAACACGCCCGTGGACAGGTAGCGGTCGCCGCGATCGCAGATGATGAACACGATCGTCGCATTCTCGACCTGACGCGCGATGCGCATCGCGACTTCACATGCGCCGCCCGACGAAATGCCCGCGAAGATGCCTTCGACCGACGCGAGCCGGCGCGCCATCGTTTCCGCCGCGGCCTGGCTCACGCTCTCGACGCGGTCGACGCGGCTGCGATCGAAGATGGTCGGCATGTACGCTTCCGGCCACTTGCGGATGCCGGGAATGCGCGAACCGTCTTCCGGCTGCGCACCGACGATCTCGATCGCCGGGTTCTGTTCCTTCAGATAGTGCGACGTGCCCATGATCGTGCCCGTCGTGCCCATGGCCGACACGAAGTGCGTGATGCGCCCTTCGGTATCGCGCCAGATTTCCGGGCCCGTCGCTTCGTAGTGCGCAATCGGATTGTCGGGATTCGCGAACTGGTCGAGGATCACGCCCTTGCCTTCGCGCTGCATCTGGTCCGCGAGATCGCGTGCCAGCTCCATCCCGCCCTTCACCGGCGTCAGGATGATTTCGGCGCCGTAGGCGGCCATGCTCTGGCGGCGCTCGACCGACAGGTCCTCCGGCATGATCAGCACCATCTTGTAGCCGCGGATCGCCGCTGCCATCGCAAGTGCGATACCCGTATTGCCGCTCGTCGCCTCGATCAGCGTATCGCCCGGCTTGATGCGCCCGCGCGCCTCGGCCTTGCTGATCATCGACAGTGCCGGACGATCCTTCACGGAACCCGCCGGATTGTTGCCTTCGAGCTTCGCGAGGACCACGTTGTTGCGCGCGCGAATTTCATCGTCCGGCAAGCGGACCAGTTGGACGAGCGGCGTATTGCCGATCGTGTCTTCGATAGTTTTGTAAGCCATGGAGATACCGTGAGTACGAGGCCGATCAATCGATCGATTGTAAACCAGCACCGCTGCTCACGCCGGCAACCCCATTGCGACGATGGAATATGCGTGCCGTGCAACACACCGCCGCCTACACCGCGCCCACGCAAAAAACCCGCGGCATGCCGCGGGAAGCCGTCGCAATGACGGCGACTGAAGGAGCTCGTTGTCGGTCGCGCGCGTCGCGTTACTTCTGTGCCGTGCGGGCGGGTGTTGCCGCGGGCTTGCCGGGCGGCTTGCCCGGTGCGGGCGGCGTGGCACCCGTGCCGGCCGCGCCGACCGTCAGGCCTTCCCGCTGAAGCCGCTCGACGGTATGGCCGCCCATGCCTTTCACGCGCGACGCGAGATCTTCCGCATTCTTGAACGGACCGCGTGCGCCGCGTTCGTCGAGAATCGCCTTCGCCCGTGCCGGGCCGATGCCCTTGATGCCGACGAGCGCATCCTCGTTCGCGGTGTTGACGTCAACGGCCGCCCAGGCCGACGCGATCGTGCCGAGCATTGCCGCTGCGGCCAACCATTTCCTGATCATGTGCTGGATCTCCGATGAAAAACGGCCGGCGGCTGCCGACCGTGAGACCCAGTCTATCTATGCAACGCTTCCGCTTAAACCTGGCCAGATAGCCAACGCACATAGCGGTCGACGCCTTCCTGCACGGTCAGGAACGGTGCGTCGTAACCGGCCGCGCGCAGCTTCGTCTGATCGGCCTGCGTGAAGCACTGGTACTTGCCGCGCAGTGCATCGGGGAACGGCACGTATTCGATCAGCCCTTGCTCGACCTGCTGCGCGAGCGTCAGCGGCGGCTGGTTGTCGAGTGCACGCAGCGTATTCACGACCGTCGACGCGATATCGTTGAACGGCTGCGCACGACCCGTGCCGAGGTTGAAGATGCCCGACTTCTCCGGATGATCGAAGAAGAACAGGTTCACCTTCGTCACGTCCTCGACCGACACGAAGTCGCGCGTCTGCTCGCCCGGCGCATAGCCGTTGTACTCGCCGAACAGCTTCACCTTGCCTTCCGCACGGAACTGGTTGAAGTTGTGGAACGCGACCGACGCCATGCGCCCCTTGTGCGTCTCGCGCGGGCCGTACACGTTGAAATAGCGGAAGCCGGCGATCTGGCTCTTCGCGGTCGGCAGCACGCGACGGATCACCTGGTCGAACAGGAACTTCGAATAGCCGTAGATGTTCAGCGGCGCCTCGACCTCGCGCTCCTCGACGAAACGCGTCGATCCGCCGTAGGTCGCGGCCGACGATGCGTACAGGAACTGCGTGCCCTGCGCGAGGCAGGCGTCGAGCACCGCGCGGCTGTAGCGGAAGTTGTTGTCCATCATGTAGCGGCCGTCGGTTTCCATCGTGTCCGAACAGGCGCCTTCGTGGAAAATCGCGCGTACCTTGCCGAAATCGCCGCGTGCGAAACGTTCGACGAATTCCGTCTTGTCCAGATAGTCGTCGATCTCGCAATCGACGAGATTCCGGAACTTGTCCGCGCGCGTCAGGTTGTCGACTGCGATGATGCGCGTTTCGCCGCGCTCGTTGAGCGCCTTGACGAGGTTCGCGCCGATAAAACCGGCTGCGCCGGTGACGATGAGGGTCATGATCGTCCTGCCTGAAAAGTGCGAGCCATGCGTGCGGCGCGCTCGTCGCGCCACCGCATGCGCTCAGTGAAACAGTTCGTCGTAGTCCACCGTGGCCGTGCCGAGCTTGCCGACCACGATGCCTGCCGCGCGATTCGCGAGCACGACGGCGTCGACGAGCGGCACGCCCGCGCCGAGCATCGTCGCGACCGTTGCAATCACGGTATCGCCCGCGCCCGACACGTCGAACACCTCGCGCGCGAGCGCCGGTGCGTGCAGTTCGCCGGTGGCGGAAAACAGCGTCATCCCTTCTTCCGAACGCGTGAGCAGCAGCGCGTCGATGCCGAGTTCCGCGCGCAGCTTCGCGACGCGCGCGCGCAGATCGTCTTCCGACTTCCACTGCCCGACCACTTCGCGCAGTTCAGCACGATTCGGCGTGATCAGCGACGCGCCGCGATAGCGTGCCCAGTCGTCGCCCTTCGGGTCGACGAGGACGGACTTGCCGGCCGCACGCGCCTTCTCGATCATCGTCGTGACGTGCGTCAGGCCGCCTTTCGCGTAATCCGACATCAGCACGACGTCGTGTTGCGGCAGCAGCGCATCGAAGCGCGCGAGCCCCGCGAGCAGCACCTCGTGCGTCGGCATCGCCTCGAAGTCGACGCGCAGCAGTTGCTGCTGGCGCGCGAGCACGCGCAGCTTGATCGTGGTCGGCAGCGCCGGGTCGCGCTCGAGATGCGGCGTCACGCCGCTGCTGCCGAGCAGCTCGACGATCCGCTCGCCGGGTTCGTCGCAACCGACGACGCACAGCAACCCGGCCTGGCCGCCGAGCGTCACGGCGTTGCGCGCGACGTTGGCCGCACCGCCGAGGCGCTCTTCCTGACGCTGCACGTGCACGACCGGCACCGGCGCTTCAGGTGAAATGCGATCGACGTTGCCGAACCAGTAGCGGTCGAGCATCACGTCGCCGACGACAAGCACGCGCGAGCGCGCGAGCTGCTCGCGCGGCACCGGAACGACTTCGCGGAGAGTATTCATCGTGTGGTCAGCCACGGGTGAACGACTGGGGATCGACATACGGCCGGCCGATCGCGTAGTAGTCGATGCCCAGTTCGGCCATCGCATCCGGCTCATAGAGATTGCGACCGTCGAAGATCACCGGCGCCTTCAGTTCGGCCTTCAGGCGCGTGAAGTCGGGGCTCCGGAACTCCTTCCACTCGGTCACGATCACGAGCGCGTCCGCGCCCGTCACGGCAATGTCTTGCGTCTCGACGAGATGCAGCCGGGCCAGCGCGTCCGGATCGGTGCCGAAATCGAGCGCAAACACGCGCCGCGCCTCTTCGACCGCGACCGGATCGTACGCGCGCACGGTCGCGCCGCGTTCGAGCAGCGCGGCGATCAGGCGGCGGCTCGGTGCCTCGCGCATGTCGTCGGTGTTCGGCTTGAACGCCAGGCCCCAGACCGCGAACTCGCGGCCGGTCAGGTCGGCGCCGAAGCGCTGCTCGATCTTGCTGATCAGCACGTCTTTCTGCGCATAGTTGGCCGCCTCGACGGCCTCCAGGATGCGCAGCGGCTGGCCGTTCTCACCGGCCGTGCGAATCAGCGCCTGGACGTCCTTCGGAAAGCACGAGCCGCCGTAGCCGACGCCGGCGTACAGGAAGTGATAGCCGATGCGCGGATCGGAGCCGATCCCGCGGCGCACCGCCTCGATATCGGCGCCGACCTTGTCGGCCAGATTCGACATCTCGTTCATGAACGAGATGCGCGTGGCGAGCATCGCGTTCGCCGCATATTTCGCGAATTCGGCCGAACGCACGTCCATGTAGATCGTGCGCTCGTGGTTGCGATTGAACGGCGCGTAAAGCTTCTTCATCTTCTCGCGCGCGATCGTGCCCGTCTCGTCGTCGTCGACGCCGATGATGATCCGGTCCGGACGCATGAAGTCTTCGACCGCGGCGCCTTCCTTCAGGAACTCCGGGTTCGACACGACCGAGAAGCGATGCGCGACGCTGCCTGCCAGACCGCGGGCGGCAAGCGCCTCGTCGACCACGCCGCGCACGCGCTGCGCGGTGCCGACCGGCACTGTCGACTTGTCGACGATCACCTTGAAGCCCGTCATGTGGCGGCCGATGTTGCGTGCGGCTTCGAGCACGTATTGCAGGTCGGCCGAGCCGTCCTCGTCGGGCGGCGTGCCGACGGCGATGAACTGGATCTCGCCGTGCGCGACGCTCGCCTCGATATCGGTCGAGAAGCGCAGGCGCCCCGCCGCGCGGTTGCGCGCGATGATGTCCAGCAGCCCCGGTTCGTGAATCGGCATCCCGCCGTTGTTCAGGATGTCGATCTTGCGCTGATCGACGTCGAGACAGAAGACGTCGTGACCGATCTCCGCGAGACAGGCGCCCGTGACGAGACCGACATAGCCGGTGCCGATGATGGTGATTTTCATAGATGTTCCGGTACTTCCCGGTAATTGACTAACTTGGCCGCCGGGACGAGCCCGGCGACAACCGCAGCGCGTTGGCTCCGCGTGCCGGGATCAGCCCGGCATAGCAGGTTCGACGCGGCGCGGTGCATAGGTTTCCCAGCCGCTGCATCCGGGGCACTGCCAATAGAAGAGCCGTGCCCGGAAACCGCAATTCTGGCACGTATACCGTGGCAGATTCTTCGTGCGCTGCTTGATCAGCGCACGCATCATTTCAAGTTCCTTACGACGCGGTTCGTCGGCCGCGGCGATTTGCGCATCCAGCAGATGCAGCATCCCCGACAGGTTCGGTGACTTCTCCATCTGCGTGCGCGCGAGCGTGTGCGCCGCATCCTGGCCGCGCAACCCCGCGATGTGCTGGTACGCGATGTCGAGCAGGTCGTTCGACGGATAGCGGTCGATATACCCCATCAGCAGCTCGGCGCCTTCGGCATGCTTGCCGAGCGCGACGTACGCCTTCATCAGCTTGTCGGCAACGAGCGGCAGATACGCCGGATTCTGCGCCTCGACGCGCTTCCAGTGCTCGATCGCGGCCGCGTGGTTGCCCTCGGCTTCCGCCGCGTCGCCGGACAGCACCGTCGCGCGCACGTTCTGCGGGTTCACGCTCAGCGCCAGGCGCAGCTGTTCGGCGGCCGCTGCCGCGTTCTTGCGCTGCAGCGCGTCCTGCGCGAGTTCGCAGTGGAACTGGGCAATTTCGACGCCAAGCGGCTTGTCGCTCATCGACTCGATGCGCTTTGCCGTATCGATCGATTTGTTCCAGTCCTTCTCGATCTCGTAGATCGTCAGCAGCGCCCGCTGCGCGCCGAGCGCGTAATCGCCGTCGGCGAGCTTGTGAAACGCCTCTTCGGCACGATCGAGCAGCCCGGCCTTCAGGAAATCCTGGCCGAGCTCGTACAGCGCGTGGTCGCGCTCGTTGACCGGCAGGTCCGTGCGGCTCAGCAGGTTCTGGTGCACGCGGATCGCGCGATCGGTCTCGCCGCGGCGGCGAAACAGGTTGCCGAGCGCGAAGTGCAGCTCGACCGTCTCGGGATCGAGCTTGGCGACCTCGATGAACGCATCGATCGCCTTGTCGGGTTGTTCGTTCAACAGAAAATTCAGGCCGCGAAAATACGATCGCGGCAGGTTGGCACTCTCCGACAGGAGATTCTTCAGGTCATAGCGTGACGCCGCCCAACCGAGCGCGAACGCGACCGGAATCGCGAGCAACCACCAGAAATCCAGATCCATGCGAAATATCGAAGCAGAGACGAAAACCGCGCGATGATCGCGCGGCGTCCGTGTTAAATGACGGGCGGCATCGGCGGCTGGTCGATGACGGCCGGCGTTTCGCGCGCCGCACGCAGATCGCGCTTCAGGCGCCCGTTCTCGAGGCGCAGGCGGAAGATCGAAGGCAGCGCGGACAGCAAGCCGGCCAGCAGCCCCACGGCGAAGAACGCCAGGCCGATCAGGATCAGCGGCGCTTGCCATGAATAGCCGGCAACGAAATTCAGCGTCGCGGTTTGCGTATTGGCCAGCGCAAGCACCAGCAGCAGTACGAACACCAATAC
This sequence comes from Burkholderia sp. AU6039, assembly GCF_002223365.1. Classification (NCBI taxonomy): domain Bacteria; kingdom Pseudomonadati; phylum Pseudomonadota; class Betaproteobacteria; order Burkholderiales; family Burkholderiaceae; genus Burkholderia; species Burkholderia sp. AU6039. Next base: position 579,883 of record NZ_NKFK01000003.1, on the reverse strand, counting down.
CCGGATCAGCCAGACGATAAACTTCATGAAGCCCTCTCTTTGTTGAGGTTTGCCGCGGCGCGCGACTCCCCTTCGTCGCACCGAATCGACCCGTATTGTAAAGGATGCGTTTCCGCGGCTGCGCAGATCCTGCGTGCCGCCGTTGCGCGGCGATCGCCGGAAATGAAAAAAGCGCCCGCAAGGGGCGCTTTTCTTTTCAGCCTTCGCCGGATGGGTTCCGGGCAACCCGGATGACGCTTAACGCTCGTCGTCCGGATCATCAGCCTTCAGCGGTTCACCGGCGCGGCCGTCGACGCGTTCGCGCAATTCCTTGCCAGGCTTGAAGTGCGGCACGAACTTCTCGGGCACCTGCACTTTCTCCCCTGACTTCGGGTTGCGTCCGACGCGCGCCGGGCGACGGTTGAGACCGAAGCTGCCGAAACCCCGAATTTCAATGCGATGCCCTTTCGCCAGGGCGTCAGACATCGCATCGAGCATCGTTTTCACCGCGAAATCCGCATCCTTGAGGACAAGTTGCGGAAATCGCGATGCCAGCTGCGCGACCAACTCGGATTTGGTCATACTTCAGCAGACCTCGTGAGGCTTACTGGTTCTGGCCGTCGAGCTTCGCCTTCAGCAGCGCGCCGAGGTTGGTCGTACCGGTCGCAGCAGCGCTCGAGTCCGACTGCAGGCCGCGGATCGCTTCCTGTTGTTCAGCCGAATCCTTCGCCTTGATCGACAGGTTGATGCCGCGCGACTTGCGATCGATGTTGATCACCATCGCGTTGACCTTGTCGCCTTCCTTCAGCACGTTGCGTGCGTCTTCGACGCGATCCTGCGAGATTTCCGACGCGCGCAGGTAGCCTTCGATGTCGCCGGTCAGCGTAACGACCGCACCCTTCGCATCGACCGTCTTCACGACGCCGTCGACGATCGAGCCCTTGTCGTTCATTGCAACGTAGTTGCTGAACGGGTCGCCTTCGAGCTGCTTGATACCGAGCGAGATACGTTCCTTCTCGACGTCGATACCGAGGACGATTGCTTCGACTTCGTCGCCCTTCTTGTACTTGCGAACCGCTTCTTCGCCAGCTTCGCTCCACGACAGGTCCGACAGGTGGACCAGGCCGTCGATGCCGCCCGGCAGACCGATGAACACGCCGAAGTCGGTGATCGACTTGATTGCGCCCGTGATCTTGTCGCCCTTCTTGAAGTTGCGGCTGAAGTCATCCCACGGATTCGGCTTGCACTGCTTCATGCCGAGGCTGATACGACGACGGTCTTCGTCGATCTCGAGGACCATGACTTCGACTTCGTCGCCCAGCTGGACAACCTTCGACGGAGCAACGTTCTTGTTGGTCCAGTCCATTTCCGACACGTGGACGAGGCCTTCGATGCCCGATTCCACTTCGACGAATGCGCCGTAGTCGGTGATGTTCGTGACCTTGCCGAACAGGCGCGTGCCCGACGGGTAACGGCGCGAGATGCCTTCCCACGGATCGTCGCCCAGTTGCTTGATGCCCAGCGAGACGCGGTTCTTCTCTTGGTCGAACTTGAGGATCTTCGCGGTGACTTCCTGGCCAACCGACAGGACTTCGCTCGGGTGACGCACACGACGCCATGCGATGTCGGTGATGTGCAGCAGGCCGTCGATGCCGCCGAGGTCGACGAACGCGCCGTAGTCGGTGATGTTCTTGACCACGCCGTTGACGATCGCGCCTTCCTTCAGCGTCTCGAGCAGCTTCGCGCGCTCTTCGCCTTGGGTTGCTTCGATCACTGCACGACGCGACAGCACGACGTTGTTACGCTTGCGATCGAGCTTGATCACGCGGAACTCGAGCGTCTTGCCTTCGTACGGGGTCGTGTCCTTGACCGGACGCGTGTCGACCAGCGAACCCGGCAGGAACGCGCGGATGCCGTTGACCATCACGGTCATGCCGCCCTTCACCTTGCCGGTGATCGTGCCGGTGACGAGTTCGTTGTTGTCGAGCGCCTTTTCCAGCGACAGCCACGATGCAAGGCGCTTCGCCTTGTCGCGCGACAGGATCGTGTCGCCGTAGCCGTTTTCGAGTGCGTCGATCGCGACGGACACGAAATCGCCCGACTGCACCTCAACCTCGCCCTGATCGTTCAGGAATTCCTCGATCGGAATGTAAGCCTCGGACTTCAGGCCTGCATTGACGACCACGAAGTTGTGGTCGACGCGCACGACTTCGGCGGAAATCACTTCGCCGGCGCGCATGTCTTGGCGGGTCAGCGACTCTTCGAACAGAGCCGCGAAAGATTCAGTATTCGGGGTAGAGGTTTGCAGGTCGGACATAAAAATCTGATTGTGCATGGATCGCTGTGCCACGCCGGCCGGAATGGCAGGCTGAAAGGGCCAGATCGAGGTCCACACGGGGTTAAGGGTTCGAAACACGCTCCGCACTTATACGCGGAGCACCTACCGCTGCCCGCCTTCTCAGGCCGGCTGGCCGAGCGCCCGGTACCACTGCAGCACCTGGTCGACCGCTTCATCGACCGAAAGCGCCGACGTATCGAGCAGCTTGGCATCTGCCGCGGGCTTCAGCGGCGCGGCCGCGCGATTGCTGTCGCGCGCGTCACGTTCACGAAGATCCCGGAGCAAGTCATCTATATTAGCAGAAAAACCTTTTTGCATCAATTGCTTATGCCGTCTGGTCGCGCGCGCCTCGGCGCTGGCCGTCAGGAACACCTTCAGCACGGCGTCCGGGAAGATCACGGTACCCATGTCGCGCCCGTCCGCAACGAGGCCCGGCGTCTTGCGGAACGCGCGCTGGCGCGCGACGAGCGCGGTGCGCACCGGCCCGTGCACGGCGATCGCCGACGCGCGGTTGCCGACCGCTTCGGCGCGGATGTCGTTCGACACATCGACGCCGTCGAGCTGCGCGCAGCCTTCGCGGAACGTGATGTGGAGATCGTCGATCAGCTTCACCAGCGCGTCGATGTCCTCAGCCTCGATGCCGTAGCGCACGCTTGCGAGCGCGGCGAGCCGGTACAGCGCGCCGCTGTCGAGCAGGTGGAAGCCAAGATGCGCGGCGACGAGCGCGGCGACGGTGCCCTTGCCGGAAGCAGTCGGGCCGTCGATCGTGATGACGGGAGTCGGGTGAAAGGGTCGGGTCGATTTCATCAGAACAGTGGGGTCAGGCTTTGGCGAGCGCGGCGAAGCGGTCGAAATAGTCGGGGAACGTCTTGCCGACGCACTTCGGATCGTTGATCCGCACGGGCACGCCGCCCAGGCTGACGAGCGAGAAGCACATCGCCATCCGGTGATCGTCGTACGTGTCGATCGCCGCGTTCGGCGTGAGCTTTTCCGGCGGCGTGACGACGAGGTAGTCGGGGCCTTCCTCGACGATCGCGCCGACCTTGCGCAGCTCGGTCGCCATCGCGGCGATGCGGTCGGTTTCCTTCACGCGCCAGCTCGCGATGTTGCGCAGCGTGCTCGTGCCGTTCGCAAACAGCGCCGCGACCGCGATGGTCATCGCCGCATCGGGGATCAGGTTGAAGTCCATGTCGATCGGCTCGAGCTTGCCGTGGTCGTGGCCGATGCCGCGCACGTCGATCCAGTCGTCGCCCATCGTCACGTTCGCGCCCATCTGCATCAGCGCGTTCGCGAAGCCGACATCGCCCTGGATGCTCGCCCGCCCTACGCCTTCGACGCGCAGCGGGCCGCCGCCGAGCGCGCCGGCCGCGAGAAAGTACGACGCGGACGACGCATCGCCCTCGACCATGATCCGCCCCGGCGAGCGATAGCGGACGCCGGCCGGCACGACGAAGCGCTGCCAGCCGTCGCGCTCGACGGTCACGCCGAAGCGCTCCATCAGCCGGATCGTGATGTCGATGTACGGCTTCGAGATCAGCTCGCCATCGACCTCGACGACGATCTTGCCGTCCTTCGCCTTCACGAGCGGCAGCGTCATCAGCAACGCCGTGAGGAACTGGCTCGACACGTCGCCGCGCACGCGGATCGGCGCGTCGACGGAAATGCTTGCCGGCTTGATCCGCAGCGGCGGGTAGCCTTCGTTCAGCTCGTAGTCGATCTGCGCGCCGATTTGCCTCAGACCGTCGACGAGGTCGCCGATCGGCCGCTCGTGCATGCGCGGCACGCCGTGCACGCGATAGTCGCCGCCGTTCACCGCGAGCGCGGCGGTCAGCGGCCGCACGGCCGTGCCCGCGTTGCCCAGGAACAGATCGGCCGTCTTCGCGGTGAATGCGCCGCGCGTGCCCATCACGACGCAGGTGTCGCCATCGCGCGCGAGCTTCACGCCGAGCTTGCCGAGTGCGTCGAGCATCACGCGCGTGTCGTCGGAATCGAGCAGGTTGGTGATCGTGGTTTCGCCTTCGGCAAGCGCCGCGAGCAGCAGCACGCGGTTCGAAATGCTTTTCGAGCCGGGCAGGCGCACGGTGCCCGATGCACTGGAGTACGGGCCGAGATCGAGATAGTCCATGGGAATCGTCCTGTTATTTCTTGACCGGTTCGGCAGCGGGCGTACCGCCACGCTCCTGCCATGCCTTGCGCGCAGCGCGCGAGCGCGTGAACACCGCTTCGAGCGCCGCGCCGTCGCCGGCGTCGATCGCCGCGCGCAGCCGCGTGAGCACACGCGTGTAGCCATCGAGCTCATCGAGCAGCGCCGCGCGGTTCGCGACGCACACGTCGCGCCACATCTCCGGGCTCGACGCCGCGATACGCGTGAAATCGCGGAAACCGCCCGCCGCATACGAAAATTTCAGTTCCGCGTCGGCCTCGCCGAGGATCTGCTCGACGAGCGCGAACGACAGCACGTGCGGCAGATGACTGATCGACGCGAATACGCGATCGTGCTGCTCCGTGCTCATCGTGCGCACGTCGGCGCCCGTTGCACGCCACATCGCATCGATCCGCGCAACGGATTCGGGTGCGTTCTCCGGCAGCGGGCACAGCACGACGTTGCGGCCGACGTACAGATCCGGCAACGCGGCCTCGACGCCGCTCGACTCGCGACCGGCGATCGGGTGACCCGGCACGAACTGCGCGATCCGCGCGCCGAGCGCTTCGCGCGCGGCCGCAACGACATCGGACTTGGTGCTGCCTGCATCGGTGACGATCGTCGCCGCTTCAAGCCACGGCGCGATGCGCGCGAGCAGTGGGCCCGTCTGCGCGACAGGTGCAGCCAGCAGCACCAGATCGGCACCCGTCAGCGCGTCGCGCAATTGCGCGTCGTCGTCGAGCGCCGCCGCGCGGTCGATCACGCCGAGTGCGAGCGCACGCTCGACCGAAGCACGCGAACGGCCCACGCCGACAACCTCGCCCGCGCCGCCCGGCGCGCGCTCGCGCAGCGCGCGGGCCAGCGATCCGCCGATCAGGCCGACGCCGAAGATGACCAGTTTGTTGAATGCAAAGCCTGACACGACTAGAGCCAAGTTACGCGCGCAGGACGACGCCCCGCACGCGGAATTCCAGATTCCGGGCCACGGGCCCGCACCCGGCGCAACCTGCGCCGGATGCCGCCCGAACCCGCCTTCGGCAGCACCGATCGGCCTGCCCTGCCCGCGTGGCCGCAACGCCTGCGCGAACAGGCGACGGGCCGCCACGCATCAGCGTGCGCGCGGATACGAACCGAGTATCTTCAGGAACGCGGCCTTCTGGCCAAGTTCCGCGAGCGCGGCCGCAACCGACGCATCGTCCCGGTGCCCCTCGATGTCGATGTAGAAGTAGTACTCCCACGTGCCGACGCGCGCCGGACGCGACTCGAAGCGCGTCATCGACACGCCGTGCCGCGCGAGCGGCTCGAGCAGCTTGAACACGGCGCCCGGTTCGTTCTTCACCGATACGATCAGCGACGTCTGGTCGTGACCGCTCTGCCCGGCCGGCTGCTTGCCGATGATCACGAAGCGCGTGCGGTTGTGCGGATCGTCCTGGATCAGCGAGAACGCGATCTGCAAGCCGTAGTGTGCGGCCGCGCGGTCGCCCGCGATCGCCGCGACGGTCGGATCGGCCGCCGCGAGACGCGCAGCCTCCGCGTTGCTCGCCACCGCCTGCCGCTCGAGCTGCGGCGCATTCGCCGCGAGCCACTGCTGGCATTGCGCAAGCGCCTGCGCGTGTGCACAGACGCGCTTCACGCCGTCGAGCGTGCCGCTCTGCGTCAGGAGGTTGTGATGGATCGGCAGCGCGAGTTCGCCGCTGATCAGCAGTTGCGTCTGCAGCAATAGGTCGAGCGTGCGCGACACGGCGCCTTCGGTCGAATTCTCGACCGGCGCGATACCGAACGCGGACGCGCCGGCCTCGACCGAGCGGAACACCTCGTCGATCGACGGGCACGGCAGCCCTTCGATCGACTGGCCGAAATACTCGAGCATCGCCTGCTCGCTATACGTGCCGACCGGCCCGAGGAACGCGACGTGGATCGTCTGCTCGAGCGCGCGGCTCGCGGCCATGATCTCGCGCCAGATGGCGCTGATATGCTCGCTCGCGAGCGGCCCCGCGCTCATGTCCTGCAGCCGGGCGATCACTTGCAGCTCGCGCTCCGGCCGGAACACCGGCGCGTTGAAATGCTTCTTGACCTCGCCCACCTCCAGCGCCACCGCGGCGCGCTGGTTCAGGAGCGCGATCAGCTGCGCGTCGATCGCATCGATGCGATCGCGCAGCGGTTTCAGGCGGGAATTCAGTTCGTCGTCCATGCGTTTTGCCGTGCTGTTTGAACAGCGCCGCCGTCAGGCGCCGCGCTGCTCGAAGTCCTTCATGTACTCGACGAGCGCTTTCACGCCCTCGAGCGGCACCGCGTTGTAGATCGACGCCCGCATGCCGCCGACGGACTTGTGGCCCTTCAGCTGCAGCAGCCCGCGCGCCTTTGCGCCGGCAAGGAAGTCTTCGTTGCGCGTTTCGTCGGCCAGGAAAAACGGCACGTTCATCCGCGAACGTGCTGCCGGGTCGACCTTGTTCAGATAGAAACTGCTCGCATCGATCGTGTCGTAGAGCAGCTTCGCCTTTTCGATATTGCGGGCCTCGATCGCTTCGAGGCCACCCTGCCGCTTCAGCCACTGGAACACCAGGCCCGCGATGTAGATCGCGTAGGTGGGCGGCGTGTTGTACAGCGAGTTGTTCGCCGCGATGGTCTTCCATTCGAACGCGGACGGGCAGATCGACAGCGCACGGTCGAGCAGATCCTCGCGCACGATCACGAGCGTCACGCCGGCCATCCCGATGTTCTTCTGCGCGCCGCCGAACAGCACGCCGTACTTCGCGACGTCCAGCGGACGCGACAGGATGTGCGACGAGACATCCGCGACCAGCGGCACGTCACCGAGATCGGGAATCTCGAACGTCTCGACGCCGTCGATCGTCTCGTTGGTACACAGATGCACATAGGCCGGATCGTCCGACAACTGCCATTCGGCGCGCGCGGGCGCACGCGTGAAGCCGTCTTCCGTCTTGCCGGTTGCGGCGAGATGCGGCGTGCCGTATTTCTTCGCTTCGCTGAACGACTTCTGCGACCACGAGCCCGTGACGACGAAGTCGGCCGTCGTGCGCGACCCGAGCAGGTTCATCGGGACGATCGCGTTTTCCGCGATACCGCCGCCCTGCAGGAACAGGATCCGGTGACTGGCCGGCACGCCGAGCAGGTCGCGCAGGTCGGTCAGCGCGGCCTCGTGGATCGACATGAATTCCTTGCCGCGATGGCTCATCTCCATCACGCTCATGCCGCTGCCATGCCAGTCGAGCATTTCGTCGGCCGCTTGCCGCAGCACTTCCTCGGGCATCGCCGCAGGGCCGGCGGAGAAATTAAAGACGCGCATCGTGAAAACCTCGGAGGGACGCGACCGGCTCGCCGCCGGCAGAACGCGCCAGAAAAGAAATGGCCGCTTGCGCTCGCGCGCAAACGGCCATTATCGCACTGTCGTCAGGCTCCCGCCAAACCCGGCCGAACGGCCGGGGGCATGCCCGGACGGCTTTACTTGCCCGGCTTGACTGCTGCGACTTCCTTGTCAGCCTGCGTGCGCGTTGCCTGGATAGCTTGCGGCATGTACTTCTGCATCAGGCCGTTGACCACGTCGCGACCGACCTGATCCTGAACCTGGATGAACTTGCGGCCCGTCGGGCTCTTGTAGAACGTCGTCAGATCCTTGATCTCCGACGTGCTGTAGTACTTCGCGTAGGCGTCGTACTGAGCCGACATCGCGTCGCTCTGGAACTGTTGCGTGCCGAACACCTTGCCTGCGCCGTCAACCAGCTTCGGCACCGCGTTCTTCTGCAGCGTCGGAACGGCAGCCTGCTTCTGCTTGTCGTTCAGCGTCTTGTTTTCCGACAGCGCGTCCGACAGGATTGCCGGGACGAGTTGCTTGGCCTGCATTTCGGCGCTGTTGCCGATTGCCGACACGAGCTTCGGCGCGTCGATCGCGTCGAGCAGATCCTTGATCGCTGCCTTCTTGTCGGCGTCGATCGGCGCAGCTGCTGCCGGAGCTGCCGGTGCGGAATTCGACAGCGCTTGCGCCATCGCGAACGTCGGCACCAGTGCAGCCAGCAGAACCAGTTGCTTGAATTGCTTTTGCATCATCACTCCCTTTTGGAAATATGAATGGTTGCTCGCCGGCCGCGGCGCTTCGCGCCTGCGGCGGCTAGAGTCTCATCCGTTCTTCAGGCTTCGCCGTCCGACGCCTCGTCGGCTTCGCCCTCTCCCTCTTCGGCCTCCGCGATCTGCTGCAGGCCAGAGAGCTTGGTACCCTCATCGAGACTAATGAGTGTAACACCTTGCGTGGCGCGCCCCATCTCGCGAATCTCCGAGACACGGGTGCGAATCAACACGCCGGCCGTCGTGATCAGCATGATCTGATCTTCGGCATCGACGAGCGTTGCAGCCACGACCTTGCCGTTACGCTCGGACGTCTGGATCGCGATCATACCCTTCGTGCCGCGGCCGTGACGCGTGTACTCGGTGATCGGCGTGCGCTTGCCGTAGCCGTTCTCGGTCGCGGTGAGCACCGTCTGCTCCTCGCTGCCGGCAACCAGCATCGCGATGACCTGCTGGCCATCCTCGAGCTGCATGCCGCGCACGCCGCGGGCCTCGCGCCCCATCGGACGCACGTCGTTCTCGTCGAAGCGCACGGCCTTGCCGGAGTCGGAGAACAGCATCACGTCGTGCGCGCCGTCGGTGATCGACGCACCGATCAGGAAGTCGCCTTCGTCGAGGCCGACCGCGATGATGCCCTTCTTCATCGGACGGCTGAATGCCTCGAGCGGCGTCTTCTTCACGGTGCCGAGCGACGTTGCCATGAAGATGAACTTGTCGGCCGAGAATTCCTTGACCGGCAGCACGACGTTGATCTTCTCGCCTTCCTGCAGCGGGAACATGTTGACGATCGGGCGGCCGCGCGAGTTGCGCGAGCCCTGCGGCACTTCATAGACCTTGACCCAGTACACGCGGCCGCGGTTCGAGAAGCACAGGATGTAATCGTGCGTGTTCGCGATGAACAGCGTCTCGATCCAGTCGTCTTCCTTCATCTGCGTCGCCTGCTTGCCACGACCGCCGCGCTTCTGCGCACGGTACTCGGACAGCGGCTGCGACTTCACGTAGCCCGCATGCGACATCGTGACAACCATGTCCTGCGGCGTGATCAGGTCTTCGGTGTTCAGCTCGGTCGCGTTCAGCTCGATCTTCGAGCGACGCGCGTCGCCGAACTCGGCCTTCACCGAGGTCAGCTCCTCGCCGATCATCGTCGTGATCCGCTCGGGGCGCGCGAGGATGTCCAGCAGGTCGGCGATCTGCGCCATCACTTCGCGGTACTCGCCGATGATCTTGTCCTGCTCGAGGCCGGTCAGGCGCTGCAGACGCATCTGCAGGATTTCCTGGGCCTGCGTGTCGGACAGGCGGTACAGCCCGTCGGCCTGCATGCCGAACGCCGGGTTCAGGCCTTCCGGGCGATACGCGGAGCGGCCGCCGGCCGCCGCGTTCTCGCTCTCGGCACGCGTGAGCATCTCGCGCACGAGCGACGAATCCCACGGCTTCGCCATCAACTCCGCCTTCGCGATCGGCGGCGTCGGCGCGGCCTTGATGATCGCGATGAACTCGTCGATGTTCGCGAGCGCGACCGCGAGACCTTCGAGCACGTGGCCGCGTTCGCGGGCCTTGCGCAGTTCGTAGATCGTGCGGCGCGTCAGCACTTCGCGTCGATGCGACAGGAAGCACTGCAGGATTTCCTTCAGGTTCAGCAGCTTCGGCTGGCCGTCGACGAGCGCGACCATGTTCATGCCGAACGTATCCTGGAGCTGCGTCGCCTTGTACAGGTTGTTCAGCACCACTTCCGGCACTTCACCGCGCTTGAGCTCGATCACGACACGCATGCCGCTCTTGTCGGACTCGTCGCGGATGTCGGAGATGCCTTCGAGCTTCTTCTCGTTGACGAGCTCGGCGATCCGCTCGAGCAGCGAGCGCTTGTTCACCTGGTACGGCAGCTCGTCGACGATGATCGCCATCCGCTGGCCGCGGTCGATCTCCTCGAAGTGCGTGGCAGCACGCATCACGACGCGGCCGCGCCCGGTGCGATAGCCGTCGCGCACGCCGGCGACGCCGTAGATGATGCCGGCCGTCGGGAAATCCGGCGCCGGGATGATCTCGATCAGCTCGTCGATCGTCGCTTCCGGGTTGCCCAGCAGGTGCTGGCACGCGTCGACGACTTCGTTCAGGTTGTGCGGGGGGATGTTGGTCGCCATGCCGACCGCAATACCCGACGAGCCGTTGATCAGCAGGTTCGGGATGCGCGACGGCAGGACCGACGGCTGCATTTCGTTGCCGTCGTAGTTCGGCTCGAAATCGACCGTTTCCTTGTCGATGTCGGCGAGCAGCTCGTGACCGATCTTCGCCATGCGAATTTCGGTGTAACGCATCGCCGCGGCATTGTCGCCGTCGATCGAGCCGAAGTTGCCCTGCCCGTCGATCAGCATGTAGCGCAGCGAGAAGTCCTGCGCCATCCGCACGATCGTGTCGTAGACCGCGGTGTCACCGTGAGGGTGGTACTTACCGATCACGTCACCGACGATACGCGCCGACTTCTTGTACGCGCGGTTCCAGTCGTTGTTCAGTTCGTGCATCGCGAACAACACGCGCCGGTGCACGGGTTTCAGGCCATCGCGGACATCCGGGAGGGCACGTCCGACGATCACGCTCATCGCGTAATCGAGATACGAACGGCGCATTTCCTCTTCTAGGGAGGTGGGCAGGGTCTCTTTGGCGAATTGATCCATGTATCCGTATCGTTTCGGAGCGAAGACGGCGAACGCCTTTCGCGTGGGCGCTGCATGCGCAACGCAACGCGAGATTCTAACATGCGCCCATCAGCCGCCAATTCGCCCCCTCTATATATGAATAGCAAAAATCGCGGCGTCGGCGAATCGGCCGCAATGGCACATCGCAATCGCACCCGACTCGTCACCACAGACGATTGCCGCGTCACGTGTTCCTCGCGCACGAGTAAACATCTGCATTCATCGGCGCAATTTCGCCGCCACACTCTTGACAATTTCTAAAAGTTACGGCAGGCCAGTGTTGCGCATGCACCACAAAGTTGAAGCGATCTTGGGGTGGGGAGGATTTTTTTTCGTAGGAAGGGAACGATATGGCAAAATGCCAACGCACTGAAAGTTAGACGCTGCTCGAAGTCTACACAGAGGCGGCGCCGCGTTTTTTGTGCCGCACCAATGTTATACTTCGAGCAATGTATGACTTGTCACCGTCAACAGGCTCGCAGTAAACCTGCGGTAATCTCAATTTCGAGAGGAGAAATATGAATAAACTTTCAAAGCTCGCGTTCATTGCAGCTACCGCAGTTATGGCTGCATCCGCTTCGGCACAGTCGGTGCCGGCGTCGCGCCAAGCCGTCAATGACAACTGGGTCAACGGCACGGGCGAATGGGTGTGGATGAACGGTACGAACGAGCTCTGCTGGCGCGATGCGTTCTGGACGCCGGCCACCGCCAACGCGAAGTGCGATGGCGCACTGGTCGCCCAGGCACCGCAGCCGCCGGTCGCTCCGGTCGCTCCGGCTATCACGAGCCAGAAGATCACGTATCAAGCTGACGCACTGTTCGACTTCGACAAGGCAACGCTCAAGCCGCTGGGCAAGCAAAAGCTGGACGAACTGGCTTCGAAGATCGAAGGCATGAACACGGAAGTGGTCGTCGCAACGGGCTACACGGACCGCATCGGTTCGGACAAGTACAACGACCGTCTGTCGCTGCGCCGTGCGCAAGCCGTGAAGTCGTACCTGGTCAGCAAGGGTGTGCCGGCCAACAAGATCTACACGGAAGGCAAGGGCAAGCGCAACCCGGTTACGACTGGCTGCAACCAGAAGAACCGCAAGCAACTCATCGCCTGCCTCGCACCGGATCGCCGCGTGGAAGTCGAAGTGGTTGGTACGCAGCAAGTGCAGAAGACGACCGTTCCGGCAAACTAAGCCGCGGTTTTCGACTGCTTCAAAGCCCCGCTCCGGCGGGGCTTTTTCTTTGACGCCCGTCCAGGCGCTCGCCGCTTCGCCGCTCGTCCGCTTCTTATATACTCGGGGCTGACGAATCGCAGCACCGCCCTCCTTCCGTAGCCCGTTTGCCGACATGACCAACGCCGACCCGCACGAACTCCAGAAATTCAGCGACCTCGCCCATCGGTGGTGGGATCCGAATGCCGAATTCAAGCCGCTGCACGACCTGAACCCGGTCCGGCTCGGCTGGATCGATGCGCACGCACACCTCGCCGGCAAGCGCGCACTCGACATCGGCTGCGGCGGCGGCATCCTGTCCGAATCGATGGCCGGCCTCGGCGCGCAGGTGAAAGGCATCGACCTGTCGACCGAAGCACTCGGCGTCGCCGACCTGCACAGTCTCGAAAGCGGCATCTCGGTCGATTACGAGGCCATCGCGGCCGAAGCGATCGCCGCGCGCGAACCGGGCACCTACGATGTCGTCACGTGCATGGAAATGCTCGAGCACGTGCCGTCGCCCGGCGATATCGTCGCCGCCTGCGCGACGCTCGTGAAGCCGGGTGGCTGGGTGTTCTTCTCGACGCTGAACCGCAACCTGAAGGCGTACCTGTTCGCCGTGATCGGCGCGGAGTACATCGCGCAAATGCTGCCGAAGGGCACGCACGACTACGCGCGCTTCATCCGTCCGTCGGAACTGGCCAGCTTCGTGCGGGCAACGGATCTGCACATCGTGGAGATCAAGGGCATCACGTATCACCCGATCGGCAAGCGCTTCGCGCTGTCGAACGACGCCGACATCAACTACCTCGTCGCGTGCCGTCGCGGCGCGTGACCTTCCAACCGGCATGACGACTCCCCTCTCGACCGCGCGGGCGGCACTCGACGAACCGCGCCTGCTGCACTGCGATGCCGTGCTGTTCGACCTGGACGGCACGCTCGCCGACACGGCCCCCGATCTCGCCGCCGCCGTCAACAAGATGCAACGCGTGCGCGACCTGCCCGAGACACCGCTCGACGTGCTGCGGCCGCTAGCCTCGGCCGGCGCGCGCGGCCTGCTCGGCGGCGCATTCGGCATCGATCCGCACACGCCCGGTTATGAAGCGATGCGCGACGAGTTCCTGGCCAACTACGCGACGGATCTATGCGTGCATACGACGCTGTTCCCCGGCATCGACGACGTGCTCGACGAACTCGACGCGCGCGGCGTGCGCTGGGGCATCGTCACGAACAAGGCCATGCGGCTCACGGCGCCGCTCGTCGACCTGCTCGGCCTCGCGCGGCGCGCCGCCTGCGTCGTCGGGGGTGACACAACGCCGCACCCTAAGCCGCACCCGGCCCCGCTGCTGCATGCGGCCGACCAGTTGACGCTCGCGCCTGCGCGCATCGTCTACGTCGGCGACGACTTGCGCGACATTCAAGCCGGCAGCGCCGCCGGCATGGCGACGGTCGCGGCGGCGTACGGCTATTGCGGTGATGGCGCGGCGCCGGCCGACTGGCAAGCGCAGCATCTCGTCGACACGACGCTGCAACTGCGCGAACTGCTGCGCGATGTTGGGCTATAATGATTGATCTTATCCGCGGGGGCGACCTGGTTTCGACAGGGGTTGTGAAGCGGCTAGGGCATGTCGAGGACCCGTCACCTCGTTAATCAATGGGAAAATCGTAACTGCAAACGACGATACGTTCGCACTGGCAGCCTAAGGGCCGCCGTCCTCTGCCTAGTTCACTGACGGGCTAGTGTCGCAAGACCGGTAGCAATACCGCCAGAGGTCATTTACGTCAGTTAAGCCCTGTCGGCGTCGCGACGCCAGGGTCGAAAACCTAGCGAATCGCCGTAGTGCAGCGTGTTCGTCCGCGTCGCTGCGGTTAAATCAAATGACTGAACTAAACATGTAGAACTAGTCGTGGAGCGCTTCTGGACGCGGGTTCGATTCCCGCCGCCTCCACCAAATTCTCTTCCGTGATGTTCCGAGGAAGTACAGAAACCCGCGATAGCTCAAGGCTTCGCGGGTTTTTTTATTCCGAATTGATCCGGATTCGTCCGTAGACAGCCGGGGGCAAGTGGGGGCAAGATTGGGGGCATGCGGGGTTCGCCCGCCAGCTGTTGCCCCCATCGAGGTGCCCCATGCCCCTAACCGATACCGCGATCAAGAACGCCAAACCAGCATACAAGCCCGTGCGCCTGTTCGACGGCGGTGGCCTGTATCTGGAAGTTGCCCCCAGCGGGGGCAAGTGGTGGCGACTCAAGTACCGCTTTGGGGGCAAGGAAAAGCGGATTTCGCTGGGCGTCTACCCTGATGTGCCCCTGAAAGAGGCTCGGGAGCGGCGCGACAAGGCGCGTGCGCTGCTGGAGGCTGGCGCCGATCCCGGAGAGGCCAAGAAGGCCGAGAAGCGAGCCGCACGGTTGAGCACTGAAAACTCGTTCGAGGCGGTCGCCCGGGAATGGCATGCGAAGTACGCATCGAGCTGGTCCGCCAGCCACGGCGCCCGCCTGCTCCGCCGGCTTGAGGTCGATGCATTCCCGTGGATCGGCGGCAAACCGATTGCCGAGCTCGCGCCGCCCGACGTGCTCGACGTACTGCGCCGGGTCGAGAAGCGCGGCGCGCTCGAAACGGCCCATCGGTTACATGCGAACGTTGGCCAGGTGTGCCGTTATGCGGTCGCGACCGGCCGCGCCGCCCGCGATGTGACCGCCGACCTTCGCGGCGCGCTGCCGCCGGTGCAGCAGGAGCACATGGCAGCCATCACGGACCCGAAACAGGTCGCCGAGCTGCTGCGCGCGATCGACGGCTATCAAGGCACCCTCCCCGTTTCGTGCGCACTGCGTCTTGCGCCGCTGCTGTTCCAGCGGCCCGGCGAGCTGCGCGCCGCCGAGTGGGTTGAATTCGACCTCGAGGCCAGCACATGGGAGATTCCCAGCGATCGGATGAAGCGCACGAAGCAAGGCAAGGCGGCCGGCGGCGCGCATATCGTTCCGCTACCGACGCAAGCCGTCGCCATCCTGCGCGAGCTGCAGCCGCTCACTGGCAATGGGCGCTTGCTGTTCCCCAGCGTGCGCACGAAGGACCGCCCGATGTCCGACAATACGGTGAACGCAGCGCTGCGGCGTCTCGGCTACGACGGCGACACCATGACCGGGCACGGCTTCCGCGCGATGGCGCGCACGATCCTCGACGAAGTGTTGGGCGTGCCCGCGCCGATCATCGAAGCCCAGCTCGCACATACCGTCAAGGATCCGCTTGGGCGCGCATACAACCGCACTGCCCACCTGCAGCAGCGCCGCGAAATGATGCAGAAGTGGGCGGACTACCTCGACCGGCTCAAGGCCGGCGCGCAGATCATCCCGATCGGAGCAGCGGCAGGCTGATCGGCGCAGCGTCCGCGAACTGCGCCTCGCGCGCGCACACGCGCATAGTGGCGGTCATCGCGCCGACGCGCCGTCATCGAATACCACACGGGGAGGCAACACATGAGAGCATCGAATGGGTTCACGCGCCTCGGCGCAGTCCTGAAGGTCGTCGGATACGTCCTCTTCGCCTTCGCCGCATCTGCGTGGATTTACGGACCCGCAGGCGTGGCCGGCGCGCTCTTTTTCGGCGTGCCCGCGGCTGGGGTCTGGGCGCTAGGCTGGGTAATCGGCGGATTCGGAGAAGCGTGAGCGGTTAGCTATCGTCGAACGGCTGGCCGACCGTTCCCCCAATCGCTTCGATTGCGTTCACCACTGAAAATATTGCGTCCCGGACCCGCTGCCTCTGTTCGTCCATCCACTTGGCCGTGAGGAGCTGGTTGAACTCGACCTTAACGCGACCTCTCACGGGGCGCGAGAACTTCACCAATCGCATGTCCGCGTCACCCTCATGCCGCATGATTCGCCCATGTGCGAACGCATCTCGAATCGCAACGATCCCGCGATCAATCTCCACACCTAGGTCTCGGCGTCCGGAGATCGCATTGAAGTCATCGATCAGTTGCCCGAGGGAGCGCCAATCCGTCATTGGAGTCTCGTCCACCTCTTCACCAACGCCACGGTTCCAGTCACCTTGATGCGGCGCGGCGTGTGCACGAGCATCTTGCGAAAGAAAGAACCGTAGCGTGGCCTCCAGGCTGCTGAGATTGCCATGCAATTTCCCAAGCAGGTTGCTGTGCTCGTCCAGTTTCAATTCACTCTCCATGCGCGCTTACGCGATCACAAACTGCCGAACGACAGGGTACCCGTTCCCGGCGGCGCGCGACGAAGCGCGACCGCCACGCGATCAGGCTCGGAACCGCGGAATCGCCATGCAGAGGTCGCGGAACCGCAGGAGCGAGTCGGTATAGCCCGTCAGCTCGCTGATGCCGTGCAGGCGCCCCAGCGACCCAATACGGCGGCCGGCGATGCTCGGCGGCTCGCATTCGGGGATCCAGTAGCCCACACGAAAGCCGCGCCGCCGCGGCCGCTCTCTGACCTTGCCGAGCACGATCGCGCCGAGCATCGCCGGCCGCACCGCATCGGCGGGAACCCCAAACTTGAGGGAGATCGCCTCGGCAGAGTAGACGCGGCCGGGCACCAAGTCGCGCAGTACGTTCTCGAGGGTGAACGGCGGCGGGTTCTTGCGGGCCCTCAATCGCTCTCTCCCTCGCCGTCGAAGGAATCTAGCTCTCCGAGCGCGATCTTGGTCAGCCGCATCTGCCGAACTTGCTCGCCGTGGATCAACCGCAGACGCCGCTCGTATTCCACGGCCACCTTGGGGTGGAAGTCGCGGAGGTAGCGAAGCTTCCCGCCGTTTTCATCCAGGTAGGCGGTACAGTGCAAACAATCGAGCGATCCCATGCCGTACTCGTATTGCCGGGGGATCTCCACACCGTGCCCCCGCAGATACTTCAGCACGTCACTTTTCGTCCATCCCCTGATCGAGAGTAAGTAGACACAACCATTGCCGTCGGCAGCACCTGATGCGAACGGCACGCGCTTGGCTTCATCGTCGCGCTGACCGCGGATCACCAGGTCGAAACCACCAGCAGCGACGGCAGCAGCCATCGGCTGCCAGACATTCGCGAGACAGCAGTCGTAGCGATTTACAAGTCCGAACCCATCGTCGGTCGGCTCGACCATTCGGCCGAACCATGTCGCGCGCGCTGGGACACAATCCGCCGGCCATGTGTTAGCGGACGCTGCACGCCACTGCTCATCGCCGCCGACCTCAACGACGTCACACACCTTCCCGCGAACGTCCTCGAACAGCTCACGCGCCTCGGGATACGCATCGTTGCGGCTCGACCATATAACCGTCAACCGATCCCAGTACGGACGTAGCAGATACAGGCAGGCGAGCGAATCCTTGCCACCGGAAAACTGCAGGCACGGCCGCCGGCACGCCGCCATCGCTCGGTCGATCTCCTCGCGCGCAGCATTGACCAGGAACTCCATGCGGGGAAGCGCGCCGACTGAACCCGAGGCGAGCAGCTTCTGTCGCATCTCATCGATGTCCGCGGCCCAATACGGCGACTGCTCCCCATATCGAAACAGCGAGAGCGCCGCGGCCGGGCTGAGAGCCGGCATCAGCGAGTCTTCGACAGGTACGGGCGGGGATGCCTCTGCGTTGCCCGCAATCAATGCTGGATCCGGCTTGCTCATGGTCTCGCTCATTCCGGAAGCTCCTCGACAGGCGTCATGCGCAGGAGAACCACCTGTCGGCGCGATTCGACCGGCCGGCGCTGCAGGCTGACGAGATCGACGGCACGCCGCTCGGTTTCGGCGATTGCCTCATCGGGTGCGCATGGGAAGAACTCGCCGTTAGCGCTGATTCCCGTGAAGGCACCGCCAGCGGCCGACAAACGGCGGATCCGCACGACCAAGGTCTCGATGCCGCTCCCTACACCGAGTCCGCGTGCGGCACGCTCGAGGCGTCTAATGCGTGCTTTGAGATTGATGGTTGCCATCGTCCTTGCCCTCCAAGATTGCGAGCCGTTTCTCGAGCTCGTCCACTTCGATGATTCGTGCCTGCGCGGCGATGACCTGCATCACTGCGCTCGCTTCGTCCGGCGTGATCCGTCCGCGCGCCATCGCGTGCATGACCGCCGCCCCCTGCTCGGCGAGCGAGCCAGTCAGCTCGGGTAGATCGACCGGCGCATCCTTCGCCTTGATTGCCGGAATGCAGCGATCGATGCAGATGCGCAGCGCGGTCGTATCGCCCGCCTTGGCGAGCTCGACTGCTTTCGCCACCAGGTCGGCAGCGTGCGGCTGGAGCAACTCACGCAGCGCAGTGCGCTTGTCGCGTGCGCCCTTCGGCTTGCCGGCCGGATTGCCGCTCTGCCCCTTCTTGAACTGGGTCATTGCCCTGCTTTCCCCCTGCTAAATTCAGCCTCACCGACCGGAGCCATTACCGCTTCCACTCGTGCTTCCATGCACCGGAAGCGAGATCCAGATACCGGCCCGGCGCGTTTGGGTCATCTCTGAGCTGCTGGCTCGCTTTATCGAACCAAAGTCGCGTCGGCCCCTCCCAAGCAAAGTGACGCTGCTTCTCGCAGAGCAGGAGCACGTCGGGAACGCGACGCAGCTCTTCAATCTTCGCGGCTCGTTTCGCCTCGTCCTGAAGCTGACGCGCCGCCTGAACGCTGTTTTCCTTATGCTTGTTGCGATGGACGATCAGCACGTTGTCGACGAGATCGGTGATTTCACCCGCGCCCTTGATATCGAACTTGTCCGGCGCAGATTTCTCGGTGTCGCCCTTGCGAATGTGATGCACGAGATGGATGTGCACGCCGGTATCTCGAGCCAACACGCAAAGCGAATCGACGAAGCGCGCCTGCCCGGCGTAATCGTCCGGCGCCATGCCGCACTTCATGAGACTGTCGATGACCATGTGGTCAACGCCCAACTCCTTCCGGCAGTACCGCGTGACCGCAACCATGCGGTCCCTCGTCATCGCACCGCGATGCCCGTACAGCCAGAGGCGCGCGTCGGTCCAGCGATGGAACTTCGTGATGTAGTCGATGGATGGCGATGCGCCGCCGGCCGACTGCGTGCACATCCGACTCATGGTTGCCTGCATTGGCATTTCGAGTGATGCGATACATGCGCGGCGACCCAGCGCCATCGCATCCAACATGACGTAGCCGAGCGCGCCGGACTTGCCGTGTCCGTTCACGCCAGCCCAGAGCGTTACTTCGCCTGAGCGGAACTTGAGGTTGTCGCCCACCGAGGGCCACGGCGACGGGTCGCCTGCCACCTCCTCCGTGCCGTGGAACATCCTGATAACGTCATCCATAAATTCAGATGCCGGGCGCACATCGGCACGACCGTCGTCCGCGTCATTGACGTAGGCGTTCCAGTCGATCGAATCGGGAATAGTTCGAGCCATCAGGTCATCTCCAAAGTGTTCAGGTGGTTTTCCGCGGCGAGCTGCGCGACGAGCTCACACGCGTGGTCGTAGGGATTCGGCAGCATGTCGTCCAGGGCATCGAATAGGCGGCGCGCCAACGTATGCGAGGCCGGCCAGCACATCGGCGCTATCGCCATCGGGAACCAGTCGAAGAGCGCGAAGTCCTCGCCAGGCACCTTGCGCCGCTCGCCGCAGTGCACGCGCGGACCTTCGCGGAACGTGAGCACCAGCGTGTCGGGTACCGCGGCCGCGATGTCGGCGAGCGTGCGCAGCAGGTCGCTCCATGACACATCCGCCGACGCGAATACCTCGACATCGAGCGCGGCAACAGGACGCCAGTCGAAGGGCTGGCCAGCGGCCGCCGAGAGAGTCACGTTGTCGAATCGCAGCGGCCCGGCAAGCGTCACGAGGACCGGCAGCTCCGGCACTCGGCCGGCTCGGCGCATGGACACGAGCGCGGCACCGTTGGAGGGATAGCGATGGCTCATGACACGGGCGCCCAAGGGTCGAAGGCTTGGCCGTTTGCCGCGCCAGCACCAAGCGGCAACTCGTCTTCCCAGCGACGTTGATTGAGGTATGTCAGAGGCGCAGGCTCGTAGCCGTCCAGCCATTGCCGCGTCGCTTTCATCGCCACCACGTGTCCGATTACCTGCTCGGCGATGGCATCCAGACAGGCCAAGCGCCATTTCTGCCGGCATTTGGCCTTTGCGACCTTCCGGCCCGTCGACGGCCATACATCCCAAAAGCGATCGAACTCGGAGGAGCCGTTGAGCGATGCCGTGTCACCGCGAGGTGACGATATGGTTTTTATTGAAGATGAAGATGAAGATGAAGAGCCGTCACCTAAGGGGGGCTTTGGTGAAGCTTTGGTGCTATCACCCAAGGGGGGCTTTGGTGCACCCTTCGATACGCTGTCGTCGGTCTGAAATCGCGACGACTCGCCACGAACCGAACGCACGTACTCGTCCTTGACCATCCGCGACGAGTACCAGATCGGCCCTTCCTGCTCGGCAACCAACGTCACCGGCTCGCCGTCACGGCGGCCGGAGCGCGGCACGTAGATGCACGCGGTACACGGCTGCCCGTTGTCGGCGCCCTTCAACACGCCCTTGCTGACGATGGCCCTGAGCGTCACGAGCGGCGCGCCGATCGCCTGTGCGATCTCCTTGAGCGGCCAGCGCAGAACGCCGTATTCCTCCGAGTCGTGCAGTAGGCACATCACGTCGATCCACACGCCCTTCTCAGCGTGTGTGCAGCGCCTCAGGTTGCTGTTCGCCTGCCAGTCGCCCGGGTAAAACTGGAACGATGGGCGGGTCATACCGGCAGCCCCATCGCATCTTCCATGCGCCGGATCTGCACCGCGCTACGGTGCCGGATTTCCAGACGCATGAGATAGCTGCAGCGAGCGCGCAGGACGCGCGTGCCGGCGGCGCGCATCAGCCGCCCGAGCGCGTCGATACGGAGCTCGCGTGCATGATCGTCAACAGATCGCCCGAGCGCGGCCGCAGATCGAATGGAGGCGCGCGTCGACCAGCTTCGCAACTGGATCGCACCAACGCGGCGCGCGCGGGTCGCAAGGTTTGCCGTCATGGCGCACCTCACGCGTTTTCGGGAACACGGTAGCCGGCCGGGTCAGCCAGCCATGCGTCGATGTCTGCGCGCCGCCAGACGATGCTGCGGGCGCCGATGCGGATCGCCTTGGGGAAGGTGCCCGCCTTCATACGATCGTAGATCGTGCTGCGCGCCAGGGTCGTTTCGACTTCGACTTGCTTGCGACGCATCAGCGTCTGCGGATTGGGCTGCTGATCGGACATTCTCGGCTCCTGTCGGGAGTGCCGGACAAAACCGGCACTTGGGAGCCATGATGTCGACCGCCGAAACGACGGTCACGGTATGAAATTGCGAATTAAATACCGTGCGGAGTGGACCGCGAAGCGCTATTCAGCATCCGTTGCCGACCGCCCGGCATGTCAAACCCTTCGTTCTTGCCTCTCGCGCTCGATTTGTTCTTGTATCCACACTTCGCGCTCTTGATACAACTCAAGCCATTGCCGATTCGCGGCCGGCCCCTTTGTAAATTCAAGTTCACGCATCAGCCCATATTTTGGAAACCTCGTCAGCCAGTATGCGTATGTGAGTGGGGTGTCTTCTTCAATTTGCGGCCGACGGCCAAATGCGCGCCGATCCGCGGCGGATCCGGCTTTCGCCAAGAGCCATGCCTGATAGCCTTTCTTGACGGCGTCAGCGCTCTTCGGTGCAAATTTCGGGGCATAGCGCTCGGTCCAGGCGACCTTTTCCAGGGTCCTCCCTTCGGCCACCCACTGAATTGCCCTCTCAACCGTGAAAGGGGCGTCAAGAGGTCGCAGCAACGCGGGGACGCGCTTCGCAATTCTCAGTAGCTCGTGAACGTGCTGACCGCGTGCAAGGGATTCTTCGCGCGCTTCGCTGGATGCAGGCCGGCCGCGCCGTCCTTGAACAGCGGCCCGGAGCACGACGCCACTGTCACCTCGAAAGCTCTCGACGAGAAAGTCGAGCAGCCGCTCGTCAAGCGCGGTGTATGGAACGATGGGGGCACCCCCAGGCTCGCCGTTCACTCGATTCTGTCGCACCGTCGCACAAAACTCATCGACGAGTCGGCGCGCGGCCTCTATATCGCCATCACGCGCCGCATCGATCCAGAGCGAGAGCTGATCACGCCCACTGTCCGCGCCCATTGCGCCCTCACGCAAAGCCCCTTGAGAGGAGCCGCGCCGGCCGGGTAAGGGAGCCCGGTTTTCGCCCCGTCGAGCTAGGCGCGGTGAAACGATTATGCCAAAGCGGATCAATCGCCTATCGTCTCAGACGAATTCCGCGACAGGACTGCGTCGATGCTTTCGGCAGTGATCCGGCTGCCCTGAGTGCCGACCTTCACGAGCCGCAGCTTGCCTGCTGCGACCATGCGATAGATCGTTGCCCGCGATACGCTCAGTTGAACCATCACATCGGAAATGCGGTACAGCTTAGGAACGGCGCTGCTCATGAAAACCTCCATTCGAGAGTCGTAACATGCCGGCCGCCGGCCATTTGAGCCGATGTGAAGCCACGGAATACCTCGCCGGCAACTCATTCTGCGCATGCGTTCAACCTGCTGGCACCGGTACCTCTCAGAACGAGGCGCCGTTTGCGCTGAGACAACGCTTACGCGCGCCCCTCCGGCAACGCATATTTTTCCGCCCAGTCCGACAGGTCTTCGATGTCCTTCACGAGCGACTGAGATACGGCCACTCCCATTGCAAGCAGGGCCTCCACGCTCGTGGAACTCAAGGGACGCTCTACAGACCCATCCCCTTCGGAGTTGCGGTATATGTGCTCCTGAACGATGTTCCCTCGCGCGATCGCGAAAATCTGCTCGAGCCCACGAACTATGACGAATGTCCGCTCAAGGCTGTTCAGCAGCGGACCAGCCTTCACGAGGGTGCCGTCGGCAGCAGCTTCGGACACGCGTGGGCTGAAGATCGGGAACCGGGAGTCGAGGAAGTTTTCGCCGCTCATCACGACACCTCCGTGCGGGCGAGTTCGGCCAGGCGGCGCAGCGCGTCGCCGGTGGTGTCGAGCGCATCCTGATAGGTCGGCGCGAGCGCGGCGGCGCGCAGGGCGGCGCGAATGATTTCGAGAGGGGATTGCAGCTGCTCGGGACGAGCGAGGGCTTGGCGCATGGTGCGACCTCCTTTTGCGGGTTGATGCCCGCTCCCGTCGCCAAACGGGGTGAGCGGGCACTGGGCGGGGTTGGCGAACCGGTGCAAAAGGAAACCGGCAGACCCGAAGGTCTCCCCACCCAGGCCCGCCCATAGAAGGCGTGCGAAGGCAGCGCAAATAGAAAAGCCGCGGGTCGAACGACGGCGCGGCTTCATTGCGCCTTTTGCATGTCAGGTCGCCAAACCCGGCCGCTGTTGTTTCAGCGACGCCTATAGCGTAGTCCCATCGCACCGGGCGCGTCAAGAACGTCGGCGGCTGCAATCGATCATGCCTCGATGTGGGACTCGGCCCAGGCGATCACGTCTTTCGCGCGCCAGAGCGGCCGAGCGCGCTCGGTTGCGCTTTTGCCTGACGGGATGCGAATCGGCCGCGGGAAACCGTCCTGCGTGATGATCCACTGCCGCGTGTGCTGCTCGCTGCGGTGTAGGTAGACAGCCAGCTCGGCCAGATCCCAGAGTGCGTGCGGCGTCAGGCACATCGCGATCCGGCGCGCCAGTCCGTCGAGGCTCTCCCCGTCAACTGGTCGTGCCATGGCGTCGGAGGCCGCCGGAGCAGCCGGCGGCGATGGTTGTCGGCCGGCCCGCGCGGCCAACCATGCTTCGACGTCATCCTCGAGCCATGCAGTGCGCCCTGGTACGAGCTCGAACGGCTTTGGGAACGTACCGGCCGCGATCATGCGGTAAAGCGTCGACTGGCCGAGCCCCACCTTCGCGGCAACCTGCTTGAATCTGAGCGAGTTCATCGTTGCACCTCCCACACGTTGTCGGAATTTCGATCCAAGGAGGTGACGAAGTGGAAATCAAGAGCGCTCGATCGTCGCGCATGCGTGTCGAGCGACTAATACAGGGGGTAGCGGGGCAACTCCGGGGGCAACTTTGGGGGCAACTTTTCTTTCGAAATGCGCTTGCCCCTTTACTGTCGTGGCTTTCACGCCACAATTCGAGTGACGCCGCCCCACCAAATTCCGCGCTCGCCGCACGAACCCCGCATGACGCAAGTCTGCGGGGTTTTTTGTTGCCGGCGAAACGCACTCGCCCTCTCCTTCCGAAAAAGCACCCAGCCACGGGTGGGCCGGGCGGAATGCCACCGGACTTCCGGCGACAGGAGGTGACGGATAGCCTGCCGTGCCCGCGCGCTCATCGATCGCGCCGGGCAGCGGCCCGCCCGGGTGCTGCGGCTCCAGGCGCGACGCGTCGTCGCACCCGGCATTCACGCACACCGGGCAATACGCGGTTTAGCTGCCGCGATACAGCGACTTCATTTCTTCAGCGGTGGCCGGACGCACGCCCATCGCACGCGAACCCGATGCCGATGCGCCCTGTGCCTGTGCGCCGTAACCGCTGGCGTCGGCGCCTTGTGCTTGCGCCAGCGCAGCGCGCTGCTGCTCTGCAACACGCGCCGTGGCAGCCTGGATCGCTTCCGGGTAGTGCGGATCTTCACCGCGAGCGGAGTTGTAACCAGCCTGCTGCAACTGGACCAGTTCGGCACGAACCTGCGCGCGAGTGATCGTCGAGCCCGACTGGGCGAACGACACGACCGGGGCGACGAGAGCGGCAGCAACGACAACAGCTTGAACGAGCGATTTCATGATGACCTACCTCCAGATTTGTCTGTGTTCGCGGTGAACACCTTGTTCATCGCTGACAATCCGAAGTTTATGTAGGCGGATGCTTAAGAATAAGGCAGGTTTCTGGAAGACATCCTTCCTGAATTACGGGTTAACCCTAAATCACCCGGTATCGAATCGCATGACGATTCGACGGAAAGCAAAAGCCCCGCGAAGCGGCAACGCTTCGCGGGGCTCGGACAAAATCGGAATCGCACGGGACGCCTGCCGCCACCAATCACACAGCCAGATCGGCACGCGCGCGCAACACCCGCCAGTCGAATCGGTGCTGCGAACGCGCCCGTCAGCCAGGTTACCGGCTATCCATCGGACACTTCAGATTGCAGCCGTTGGGATCCCCCAGGTCACCCTTGCGGCGCAAGGTCGACTTCTTGCCGCTCTGGTATTTCTGCGACGGCGCGGACGCCGCGAACGGCATCTGCGGATGCTCGTTCAGGCGAAACTGTTCGCTCAGGATACCGCCGGGCACACCGGGCGAATTCTGCGCGAGCGCAAACGGCGAAACAGCGGCCAGCAGCCCCGCGGTCAACACTGCCGCGGTGAGGGGAACGGAAAATTTCATGGCGGGATGACGCTTGAACGGCGTACTTGTTGGAACGTTGGTCAAGCGGCAAGCGTAGCGCAAATCCCCTGCTGCTGCATCGCGGTTCGATTGCATCCGCGTTACCGGGCATTGCCCGCCGGCACGCTCGCGCCGTCGCCGCCGGCCAGCCCCGACGCGATGCTCGTCAGCGTTCCACATGCAGCCGGATCGTAGCCGTCGAGATGCGCGACGCGCTCGACGAAGCGCGCATCGCGCAGCAGCGCCAGCACGCCGGCAAGCGGCCGCGCGTCGAGCCGCGCGCGCTCACATGCGAAGTAATAGTCTTCGTCGACGACCGGGATGAAATCGAGCCCGAAATGATGGGCGGCCGGCTCGACGCCGAAGCCGAGATCGGCCATCCCGCTCGCGACGAACGCCGCGATCGCCGAATGCGTGAGCTCGGCCGACGCGTAGCCGTCGATGCGCTCGGGATCGATGCCGATCGCTCGCAGCGCGAGATCCAGCAGCATGCGCGTGCCCGACCCCGGCTGGCGGTTGACGAAGCGGATGTCATTGCGCGCGAGATCCGCGAGCCCGCGAACCTGCTTCGGATTGCCGCGCGGAATGAACAGCCCCTGCTGGCGCCGTGTCAGGTGGATCAGCACATGGCGCGTATCGTCGAGCCACGGCCGGTAGATCTGCGCGCACTGCGCGCGAAACGCGCCGCGCGGCAGATGGAAGCCGGCCAGGTCGCACTCGCCGCGGGCAAGCGCCTGCACGGCCTCGACGCTCTCGCGATACTTGATGTCGACAGCCGCCTGCGCGTCGACCAGCGCGGAGACGAGCGTCGCGACCGCGTAGCCGTGCGACGCATGGATACGCACGGCGCCGTCGCGCTGCGCGAGCCGCCGGTTCAGGTCGCTCGCCACTTCGGCGGCCAGCGTGCGCAGGTTCCCGTCGAGCCGGCTGCGCGCGAGGCGCTGCGCATCGACGACGGCCTGCCCGAGCGCCGACAGCGTCGAGCCCTTGCCGCGCGCGGTTTCGATCAGTTCCCCGCCGATGCACGCCTCGAGCGCACGCAGCATGCCCCACGCGTGCCGATAAGACAGCCCTTTCGCTTGCGCGGCCTGCGCAATGCTGCCCGTGTCGGCCACGAGTTCGAGCAACGGCGCGACATCCGACAGGCTGGCCGCACGGCCTTCCGTGTCGCGTACGGTCAGATACGCGTCGCATTCGATGCGAATCAATTATGCACTCCGATTTCCTATTGCGACCACCAAATCTTCCGCTTATCGTTGGGCGAAATCAATCAGAACGAAGTCGCGATGCGCACTATATGAATCTCGAGCGCATATGAGACTTTGGAGGAGCACAACTGATGTCCCCGAATTCCCAAGCGCCCGACGCGCTCGTCGAGCGCCATGCGCGCGCCGGCCGGTCGCTCGTGGCGATCCTGCACGCGATCCAGGACGACGCGGGTTACGTGCCGCCAGGCTGCGTCGCGCCGCTCGCCCGCGCTCTCAACCTGTCGCGCGCGGAAGTGCACGGTGTCCTGACTTACTACCACCACTTCCGCACCGCGCCGCCCGCCCGCGTGACGATCCAGATGTGCCGCGCCGAAGCGTGCCGCAGCATGGGCTGCGAAGCGCTGGCCGCGCATGCGGAAGCCCGCACGGGTTGCCGGTTCGACGCGGCGCACGACGATGCCGCCGATGCGCATGCGCCCGGTGACGTCGCACTCGAATCGGTCTACTGCCTCGGACTGTGTGCGCAGTCGCCGTCGCTGACGGTCAACGGTGTGCTGCATGCCAAGGTCACGCCGGAGAAATTCGACGCGCTGCTTGCCGACGCGGTCGCCCGCACCCCGGAGGCCGCATGACGACCCGCCTCTACGTCCCGCGCGATTCGTCCGCGCTGGCGCTCAGCGCCGACGCGCTCGCCGCCGCGATCGAGGCGGAAGCCGAACGCCGCGGCATCGCCGTCGAACTGGTCCGCAACGGTTCGCGCGGGCTGCTGTGGCTCGAGCCGCTCGTCGAGGTCGGCACGGCCGCCGGCCGCGTCGGCTATGCGAACCTGTCGGCCGCCGACGTCCCGGCCCTGTTCGACGCAAACTGGCTCGAAGGCGGCACGCATCCGAGCGGCGTCGGCCTCGTCGACGCACTGCCCTATCTCGCGCGCCAGCAACGCCTCACGTTCGCCCGGATCGGCCTGACCGACCCGCTGTCGATCGACGACTACCTGCGATACGAAGGCCTCGCCGGCCTGAAGAACGCGCTCGCGCTCGGCGGCGATGCCGCGTGCGAAACATTGATCGAATCAGGGCTGCGCGGCCGCGGCGGTGCAGCGTTCCCCGCAGGCATCAAGTGGCGCACGGTCCGGCAAGCACGCGCCACGCAGAAGTACATCGTCTGCAATGCGGACGAAGGCGATTCGGGCACGTTCTCCGACCGCCTGCTCATGGAATGCGATCCGTACTGCCTGATCGAAGGAATGATCATCGCGGGCGTCGCGACCGGCGCGACGGTCGGCTACATCTACGTGCGCAGCGAATACCCGCACGCGATCGCCACGCTCGAAGCCGCGATCGTCCGTGCACGCGAAGCCGGCTGGCTCGGCGAGCACGTGCTCGGCTCCGCGCACGCGTTCGAGCTGCACGTCGCGAAAGGCGCGGGCTCGTACGTGTGCGGCGAGGAAACGGCGCTGCTCGAATCACTCGAAGGCAAGCGCGGCGTCGTGCGTGCGAAACCGCCGCTGCCCGCGCTCGCCGGCCTGTACGGCCAGCCGACCGTCATCAACAACGTGATCACGCTTGCAACGGCGCCCGTGATCTTCGCGCGCGGCGCCGCGTTCTATCGCGACTACGGGATGGGCCGCTCGCGCGGCACGCTGCCGTTCCAGCTAGCCGGCAACATCCGCCACGGCGGCCTCGTCGAACTCGCGTTCGGGGTCACGCTGCGCGAGCTGCTGTTCGACTTCGGCGGCGGCACGGCCAGCGGGCGGCCCGCACGTGCCGCGCAGGTGGGCGGCCCGCTCGGCACCTACCTGCCCGACCACCAGTGGGACGTGCCGCTCGACTACGAAGCGTATACGGCGATTGGCGCGGTGGTCGGCCACGGCGGCATCGTGCTGCACGACGACTCATCGAACCTCGCCGAGCTGGCCGAATACGCGATGAAGTTCTGCGCGATCGAGTCGTGCGGCAAGTGCACGCCGTGCCGGATCGGTTCGACGCGCGGCGTCGAGACGATCGCACGCATTCGCCACGGCGATACGTCGGAGCGGCAGGTCACGCTGCTGCGCGACCTGTGCGACACGATGCTGGCCGGTTCGCTGTGCGCCATGGGCGGCATGACACCCTACCCGGTGCTGTCCGCGCTCGACCATTTCCCCGAAGATTTCGGGCTCGCTGCCGGCAAACCTGCCGCGTCGGGTCCGGTCAAGGCTGCGGCCTGACCCAGAAGGAGCCCTGCATGTCCCTCGACACGAACAATGTCCGCCAAGGCGGCTGCGGCTCGGGCCAATGCGCGTGCAAGAGCGCTGCGCAGGCGCGTGCCCTCGATCCGTTCGACGATACCGACTACGGCACGCCGCAACGGCATGCCGATACCGACGTCACGCTCGAAATCGATGGCCAGCCGGTCACGGTGCCGGCCGGCACGTCGGTGATGCGTGCGGCGATCGAAGCCGGCGTCAACGTCCCGAAGCTCTGCGCGACCGATTCGCTCGAACCGTTCGGCTCGTGCCGTCTGTGCCTCGTCGAAATCGAAGGCCGGCGCGGTTATCCGGCGTCGTGCACGACACCTGCGGAAGCGGGCATGAAGGTGCGCACGCAGTCGGACCGGCTGCAGTCGCTGCGGCGCAACGTGATGGAGCTGTACATCTCCGACCACCCGCTCGACTGCCTCACCTGCCCCGCCAACGGCGACTGCGAGCTGCAGGACATGGCCGGTGTGGTCGGGCTGCGTGAGGTGCGTTACGGCTTCGACGGCGCGAATCACCTGCGCGACAAGAAGGACGAATCGAATCCGTACTTCACGTACGACCCGTCGAAGTGCATCGTCTGCAACCGCTGCGTGCGCGCCTGCGAGGAAACGCAGGGCACGTTCGCGCTGACGATCGCCGCACGCGGCTTCGAATCGCGCGTCGCAGCCGGCGAAAGCGAATCGTTCATGGCGTCGGAATGCGTGTCGTGCGGCGCGTGCGTCGCCGCCTGCCCGACCGCCACGCTGCAGGAAAAATCCGTCGTGCAACTCGGGCAGGCCGAACACTCGGTCGTCACGACCTGCGCATACTGCGGCGTCGGCTGCTCGTTCAAGGCCGAGATGAAAGGCACGCAGGTCGTGCGCATGACGCCGCACAAGAACGGCCTCGCGAACGAAGGCCACGCATGCGTGAAGGGTCGCTTCGCGTGGGGCTATGCGACGCACAAGGACCGCATCACGAAGCCGATGATCCGCGAGAAGATCACCGACCCGTGGCGCGAAGTCAGCTGGGACGAAGCGCTCACCTACGCGGCAACGCAATTCCGCAAGCTGCAGGACAAGTACGGCCGCGATTCCATCGGCGGCATCACGTCGTCGCGCTGCACGAACGAGGAAACCTACCTCGTGCAGAAGCTGGTGCGCGCCGCGTTCGGCAACAACAACGTCGACACCTGCGCACGCGTGTGCCACTCGCCGACGGGCTATGGCCTCAAGACGACGCTCGGCGAATCGGCCGGCACGCAGACGTTTGCATCGGTCGGCCAGGCCGACGTGATCGTCGTGATGGGCGCGAACCCGACCGACGGCCACCCGGTGTTCGGCTCGCGGCTGAAGCGGCGCGTACGTGAAGGCGCGAAGCTGATCGTGATCGACCCGCGCCGCATCGACGTCGTCGACGGCCCGCATGTAAAGGCCACGCACCACCTGCAACTGCGCCCCGGCACCAACGTCGCGATCGTCAACGCGCTCGCGCACGTGATCGTCACCGAAGGGCTCGTCGCCGACGCATTTGTCGCCGAGCGCTGCGACACGCGCGCATTCGAGCAATGGCGCGAGTTCGTCTCGCGAGCCGACAACTCGCCCGAGGCGAGCGCCGACGTGACGGGCGTGCCGGCCGAGCTGGTACGCGAAGCCGCGCGCCTCTATGCGACGGGCGGCAATGCCGCGATCTATTACGGCTTGGGCGTCACCGAACACGCACAGGGCTCGACGACGGTGATGGGCATCGCGAACCTCGCGATGGCGACCGGCAACATCGGCCGCGAAGGCGTCGGCGTCAATCCGCTGCGCGGCCAGAACAACGTGCAGGGCTCGTGCGACATGGGCTCGTTCCCGCACGAACTGCCCGGCTACCGGCACATCGGCGACGAAGTCGTGCGCACGCAGTTCGAAGCGGCGTGGTCGGCGAAGCTGCAACCGGAACCGGGGCTGCGCATCCCGAACATGTTCGACGCGGCGCTCGACGGCAGCTTCAAGGGGCTTTACTGCCAGGGCGAGGACATCGTCCAGTCGGACCCGAATACGCAGCACGTCGCGGCCGCGCTGTCGGCAATGGAATGCATCGTCGTGCAGGACATCTTCCTGAACGAGACCGCGAAATACGCGCACGTGCTGCTGCCCGGCTCGTCGTTCCTCGAGAAGGACGGCACGTTCACGAACGCGGAGCGCCGCATCTCGCGCGTGCGCAAGGTGATGCCGCCGCTCGCGGGCTACGCGGACTGGGAAGTCACGCTGATGCTGTCGCGCGCGCTCGGCTACGAGATGGACTATGCGCATCCGTCGGAAATCATGGACGAGATCGCGCGGCTCACGCCGACCTTCTCGGGTGTGTCCTACGCGAAGCTCGACACGCTCGGCAGCATTCAGTGGCCGTGCAACGAGCACGCGCCGGAAGGCACGCCGACGATGCACATCGACGCATTCGTGCGCGGCAAGGGCAAGTTCGTGATCACGCAGTTCATCGCGTCGCCGGAGAAGGTCACGCAGCGCTATCCGCTGATCCTGACGACGGGCCGCATCCTGTCGCAGTACAACGTCGGCGCGCAGACGCGCCGCACCGAGAACGTGCGGTGGCACGAAGAGGATCGCCTCGAGATCCATCCGCACGACGCGCAGGATCGCGGTATCCGCAGCGGCGACTGGGTCGGCATCGAATCGCGTGCGGGGCAGACGGTGCTGCGCGCGCTCGTGACCGAACGCATGCAACCGGGTGTCGTTTATACGACGTTCCACTTCCCGGAATCGGGCGCGAACGTGATCACGACGGACAGCTCGGACTGGGCGACGAACTGCCCCGAGTACAAGGTGACGGCCGTGCAGGTGCTGCCCGTCGCGCAGCCGTCCGACTGGCAGCAAGCGTATGCGCGCTTCAACGCGGAGCAGCTCGACCTGCTCGAGCGCCGCGCCGCCGCGACCGCCGGCGTGACGACAGGCAAGTGAGGAAGCGATGGACAACGGACACCTGATCGACATGGCCAACCAGATCGGCGCATTCTTCGAATCGATGCCCGATCGAGACGAAGCGCTGACCGGGATCGCCGACCATATCCGGCGCTTCTGGGAGCCGCGGATGCGCCGCGCGTTTCTCGCGGCGCTCGACGATCCGTCGAGCGAGGCCGGACAACGTGCGGCACCGATCGTGCGCGACGCGATCGCCGTGCACCGCGCGTCGCTCGTACCCGCCACGGCGAGCGCCTGACGGCGCCGCTACGCGGACCGCGACAGGCCCGCGAACCAGCTTTCGCAGTGGCGCAGCAGCGCGTTCGCATCGGTCGCCGTGCGCCCGCGCACGGCGACGTAACCATCCGGCCGCAGCAGGTAGAACGACGGCCGCGAGCGGCCGTATTCCTGCGCGAGCCCGGCATCGCCGCCTTCGGCATCGGTGACGCGCCAGACGCGCACCGCATCCGGCATGATCCGCTCGAGCCCCTGCACGAGCGCCTGCGCATCGGTCGGCATCGGCGGCACCGCGCCGGTGTCGGCATTCTCCGGCTCTTCCAGCAACAGCAACGTGAAGCTCGCCGGATCGTGCAGGTCGTATAGCCGCGCCGTTCCGGGCGCCTGACCGAGCGGCCCGTCGAGCACCCGCACGCGCGCGTCGGGTGCCCGCTCGCCTGCGCGCGGCCCGCCATCGAGCACGCGCTCGAGCGTCAGCGGACTCTTCCGGTACTGCACGCCGAGCTCGCTGACCGTGCGCCGCACCGCGTCGCGCATCGGCCCGAACGACGCCAGCACCGGCACGACGTGATCGCGCAGCAGCTTCATCGCGCCACGCTCGGCTTCGACGATCTGCGTGACGAAACCGGTCTGCCGCAACACGTCGCGCTCGATCGGATGACGCTCCGCGTGATACGTGTCGAGCAGCCGCTCGGGCGTGCCCGCGCCGAGCACGCGCGCGAGCTTCCAGCCAAGATTGAACGCCTCCTGGATGCCGGTGTTCATGCCCTGCGCGCCGGCCGGGCTGTGGACGTGCGCGGCGTCGCCCGCGAAGAACACGCGGCCGTGACGCAACCGGTCGACCATCCGGCTGTGCAGATGAAAATACGCCGACCACGCGAGATCGCTCGGCGAGATCGACGCGCCGGCACGGGCACGCACGATCGCGTCGCATTCCGCAAGCGACGGGGTCGGCGCATCGGGCGACGCGTCGCCGCCGGGCGGCCGGTCGGCCACGAGCCGGTAACGGCCGCCGCCCATCGGAAACAGGCCGGCGATGCCTTCGGATGTCGTGAACAGGTGGATCTCTTCGTCCGGCCAGTCGGGTATCGCCGCGAAATCGGCAAGCAGGAAGGTCTGCTCGAACGCATGCCCGGCGAAGCCCAGGCCGAGCAGATGCCTGACCGTGCTGTGCGCGCCGTCGGCGGCGATCAGGTACGACGGCGCGAACGATTCGTCGCGGCCGTCGGCGCAGCGAATCGACACGTCGAGCGATGCACCGTCCGCATCGCACGCGGTCAGCGTCGCGCCGCGCTCGACCGTCACGCCGAGCCGGGCCAGATGTTCGGCAAGCAGGCGCTCGGTGACGGTCTGGTCGAGAAACAGCAAGTACGGATAGCGCGTTTGCAACGGATCGAAATCGAGCCGTGCGATCACGCGGCCGTCGGCATGCAACTCGGCCGCATGGGCACGATGACCGAGCGCGAGAAACGGCTCGACCGCGCGATGCTGCTCCAGCAGTTCGAGCGTGCGCGCCTGGATGCCGATCGCGCGCGAATACGGCGCGGGCGCAGCGAGCCGATCGATGATGCGCACCGGCACGCGGGCTCGCGCGAGGCTCATCGCCGCGGCAAGGCCGGTCGGCCCCGCGCCGACGATCAGCACGGGCGGGATATCGGGCAGTGTGTCAGCCATGAGAACCTCGATGACACGCGACCCTGCAAGTCTACGCCGCTCCGCGTGACGGGGCCATATGCCGATCGGCCGACGCGCGGCACCATCGCGCGGTGTGGGAAAATACGCGCTTTCCGCCAGTTTTCGCGTTATGGATTCCGCATTCGACCGGGCGTATGCCGCACACCGCGCG
The DNA here is from genome assembly GCF_002223365.1 of Burkholderia sp. AU6039. Lineage (NCBI taxonomy): Bacteria > Pseudomonadati > Pseudomonadota > Betaproteobacteria > Burkholderiales > Burkholderiaceae > Burkholderia > Burkholderia sp. AU6039. Next base: position 545,694 of record NZ_NKFK01000003.1, on the reverse strand, counting down.
GGCCGCCTCGCCGAGGCCGAGCACGGCTATCGCAACGCGCTCGCCTCCAATCCCGCCGACGCCGACGCGCTGCATCTGTTCGGCGTGCTGCGGCACCAGCAGGGCCAGCACGCCGAGGCGGCCGATCTCGTCGGCCGCGCCGTCGCGCTGCGGCCAGGCGATGCCGCGCTGCAGCTCAATCTCGGCAACGCGCTGAAGGCGCTCGGCCGGCTCGACGAAGCAGTCGACCGCTTTCGCAACGCGCTGACGCTCGCGCCCGAATTTCCGCTCGCGCACTACAACCTCGGCAACGCGTATGCGGCGCTGCAGCGCCACGACGATGCGATCGATGCATTCGGCCGCGCGCTGCGGCTCACGCCCGACGATGCATCGATCCACAACAATCTCGGCAACGCGCTGAACGCGCTCGGCCGCCACGACGACGCGCTCGCCGCGTTCCGTCGCGCGCTCGAGTTGCGGCCCGGGCATGCGGGAGCGCACAACAACCTCGCGATGGCGCTGAACGCGATGGGCCGCGCCGACGACGCAATCGCGCACTTCCAGGCCGCGATCGCCGCGCAGCCGCGCTTCGTCGCCGCCCATTTCAATCTCGGCAACACATACGATGCGGTCGGCCGGCATGCGGAGGCGACCGCCGCGTTCGAAGCCGCGCTCGCGCTGCATCCGCCGTTTCCGCTCGCGCTGTTCGGGCTCGCGAACGCACTGAGCGCGCAGGCCCGCCACCGCGACGCGCTGCCCTACTATGAGCGTGCCGTCGGTCTCGATCCATCGTTCAGCCTGGCCTGGCTGAATCTCGGCAACGCACATCACGCGCTCGGTGCGCACGAGATGGCGCTGCGCGCCTTCGACCAGGCACTGCGCGTCGCGCCCGATCTCACGCTGGCACGGCTGCACCGCGCGGTCACGCTGCTGACGCTCGGCAACTTCACGCGCGGCCTGCCCGCCTACGAAGCGCGCCACGACACGCCCGGCGCGACGCCGCTCGGCACGCTGCCGCGCTGGCAAGGCGAGCCGATCGCGTCGCGCACGCTGCTGATCCGCGCGGAACAGGGCTTCGGCGACACGCTGCAGTTCGTCCGCTTCGTGCCGCTCGCCCGCGCACGCTGCGCGCGCGTCGTGCTCGAAGTCCAGCCGGAACTGGTTACGCTGCTGGCGCCGGCCGCGACGCGCTGGCGCGTGACGCTCGTCGCACAGGGCGCGGCAAGACCGCCTGCCGCGGATGTCGCGTGCACGCTGATGAGCCTGCCGTTCCTGCTCGGGCTTCAGACGAAGGAGGACATCGTCGCGGGCTCGCGCTACCTCGACGCGCCCGACGGCGCCGGCCGGCGCTTTCGCGGCTCGCTCGGCGGGCAGTCGAAGCGCAAGTTCGGCCTCGCGTGGTCAGGGCGCCGGCAGGCGCAGGAAAACCGTTCGATGCCGTTCGACGCGCTCGCACCGCTGCTCGCGCTGCCGGACATCGACTGGATCGTGCTGCAGCCCGCACTCGACGACGACGAACGCGCGCGCGTCGACGCGCATCCGCGCGTGCATCGGCTCGACGGCCGGCTGAACGACTTTGCCGACACGGCCGCGCTGATCGATCGGCTCGACGGCGTCGTCACGATCGATACGGCGGTCGCGCACCTGGCCGGCGCGCTCGGCAAGCCGCTGTGGGTGATGCTGCCGTTCGCGCCCGACTGGCGCTGGTTCACCGGCGACGACTGCCCGTGGTATCCGCAGGCCAGGCTCGCCCGCCAGCCCGCGCCGGGCGAATGGCACGACGTGGCGGCCGCGGTCGCCGGCATGCTGCGCGAAGCCTGAACGCAGACGAACAAAGGGAGCGCGCCGCGCTCCCTTTTTCATTGCATGGTGTACGGCCGGCGCCGCGCGTCATACCGCTGCCGGTCAGGCCGCCTTGTACTGGTTGCGCGCCTCGGCCGTGCGATACAGCACGAGTGTCGCGATCAGCCCGCAAATCGCGGCAACGCTCAGCCACAACCCCGGCGCCGCCTTGTTCCCGGTCTGATGAATCAGCAGCGTCGAGATCGCGGGCGTGAAGCCGCCGATCGTCGTCGCCAGGCTGTATGCCAGCGAGAAACCCGCCGTGCGCACGTCGGCCGGCATCACTTCGGTCAGCGCGACGACCATCGCCCCGTTGTACGACGCGTACAGGAACGACAGCCACAGCTCGACCGCGAGCAGCCGCAGGAACGACGGATCGCCGACGAGCCACAGCACGGCCGGGTAAGCCGTCAGCAGCGTCAGCACCGTGAACGCGATCAGCACCGGGCGGCGACCGACGCGGTCGGACAACGCACCGGACAGCGGCAGCCACACGAGATTGGAGATCCCCACGCAGACGGTCACGACGAGTGCATCGAGCGACGACAGGTGCAGCACTTCCTTGCCGAACGTCGGCGTATAGGCGGTGATCATGTAGAACGACACCGTCGTCATGATCACCATCCCCATGCCCGCCACCACGACGCCCCAGTTGTCGAGCATCGAACGCATGATCTCGCCCATCGTCGGACGATGACGCTTCGCGAGGAACTCGTCGGTCTCCTTCAGCGAACGACGGATCAGGAACAGGAACGGCACGATCAGGCAGCCGATCAGGAACGGAATGCGCCAGCCCCACGCGGTCATCTCCTCGGCCGGCAGTGCGCGGTTCAGCAGCACGCCGACGAGCGCGGCGAACACGACGGCCACCTGCTGGCTGCCCGACTGCCACGACGTATAGAACCCCTTGTGCCCCTTCGTCGCGATCTCCGACAGGTAGACCGACACGCCGCCGAGTTCGACGCCCGCCGAGAAGCCCTGCAGCAGCCGGCCGAGCAGCACGAGCACCGGCGCGAGCACGCCGATCGTCGCATAGCCGGGTATCGCGGCCACCGCGAGCGTGCCGATCGCCATCAGCCCGAGCGTCAGGATCAGCCCCTTGCGGCGGCCGTGATGGTCGATGTACGCGCCGAGCACGATTGCGCCGACCGGCCGCATCAGGAAGCCCGCACCGAACACCGACAGCGACAGCATCAGCGACGCGAATGCGTTGCCGCTCGGGAAGTAGGTTTTCGCGATGGCCGACGCGTAATAGCCGTAGACCATGAAGTCGTACATTTCCAGGAAGTTGCCGCTGACGACCCGGAACACGGTGCGGAATTTCGATTCCTGCGCGATGGCGTGTGACGCTGTGGACATGTTTTTCTCGCTCAGCTCGGATGGCGCGAATCCGCGCCGCATGGATCCGACGACGCACGCGGCGCCGGGCCGGCGCGCACGGGCATCGCTGCCCGCCGGCGGCGCACCGCGCAACGACGCGCGCACCGGCATGGTTCGCGCATCATGCCACGCCAACCCGACATTTGCCTTGTGTCGCCCCTGCCGGTGCGGTCGCGGCGTTCTCCTCGTACAAGTCGTCCCGAAACGGCAGCAAAAATCAGATTGATCTGATCGACCGGCCTTCGCCGGCTGACCACAATGTCCCGATTTGCAACCAACGTTCGGCGCCGCACCGGCACGGTTGCCCGTGTCGCATGGCGCACCGCCCTCATGACCCCATCGCCCCTCGTCCCCGTCGCAGGCGCGCTCGCCCGCCCCCGCGTCGCTCCGCTCGATCACGTGCCGTCACTCGGCCGCGACTGGACCTTTCGCGGCGCCCCCGGTGCGCGGCCCGGCAAGCACTGCCTCGCGACACTGACGACGTCCTGCATCGACGTGGACCGGCCGCACCGCGCATGCCACTGGAAGCCGCTGTCCATCACGGCGTCGGCACCAACGCGTGCCGGGTCGCCGGTTGCACTGCCTGCCGCCGCGGCCCCGTGCTCCCGCCGTATCGCCGGCGGCTTTCGCGACCGGCGTGCGAAGTACGCGATCTGCTGGAGTATCGGCGCGTTCGGCATCATCGGCTGGCTGATTGCCGCATATGAACCGATTGCAGGGTTCGGGCCTGCCTACGCGATTCACGCGGCAGGTGACGTACCGGATCACGCTACGTCGTCGTCCGGGGCCGTGCGGGTCGCTGCGGTTCAGCCGCGTACGTCGACGAGCGCGCCTCCGCAGCGCAAGGTGGCCGCGCCTGTCGCGACAACGGCCGAGCCACTGCCGGCCACGCACCAGGTCGCGCGTCCTCCCGCATCGCTTCGTCCAAAGGCAACATCCGGCGTGCCGCCGACCGCCACCGCCACCGCCACTGCCACTGCCGCGTCGCCTCGTTCGAGCGGCAAGCGCATGGCGACGGCGCCGGTCCGAACACCAACCGTGATGCGAATGGCCACACGGCCGCCGGTCCGCGGCAACACGGTCGACACCCGCACCCGCGAGCGGCTCGCCGCATTGCCGCGTGCAACCGGCGACATGCGCGACACGCTCGATGATCCGCTCACGCTGATCGCGATGGCGAGCGCGCTGCGCGCTACCGAGCCTGTCCGCGCATCGCACGCGCCCGCCACCGGTGTGGACTGGACGGCGCAACTGTCCCACCGCCGCCTGACCGATACGCCGGACGCATTCGCGCGCTGACGGCCCGGCCATAAAAAAACCCGGCGAAGCCTGCTTCGCCGGGTTTTGCTCGTCTCTGCGCCCGTCTGACGATTCGTTACTTGTGCGCGGGCAGCCCCGTCTCGGTCTGCTTCTCGAGCTGTCGCACCTGCTCCTGCAGATCGCGCAGCTGCATCTGTGCAGCCCGCTTCTCGACCTGCAGCGCCTGCGCCTGCTCCTGCGCCGAGCGCTGCCGCTGCGCGACTTCAGCCTGCTGGCTGCGCGCAACGCTCAAGTCGGCCTGCAACTGCTGCGCACGATTCGCCTGCAGCGCGATCACGCGCTCGAGAAACGCCTTCTGCGCCTCCAGCTCGGTGCGGCGGATCTCGATATCGGCGAGTTGTACGGTCTGCTGAACGAAGTTCGCGTACACCATCTCCGCGCGGGTCTTTTCCTGCGACCGGATCACGCGCCACAGATGCTTGTCCTGGAACAACGCGACGTAGTACGTCATCTCGCGCGGGTCGAACATCAGGCTCGCACCATAGCTGCCGTTGTACGTCGTGCGCATCTCGACGATCCGGCCGTCGTGCAGCATCTGCGTCAGCTCGGCGACGTTGCCTTGTGCGGAGGCATCCGGCGCCGCCGTGGCGGATGCCTCCGTGTCGCCGCGCAGGCTCGTGACCGCCGGACGCGTTCCGGCGGCGGGCGCCGTCGCGTCGGCGGACCAGGCCGCGCCCGCTTGCGCGCAGGCAGCCAGCGCGACGATCCACGTGGCGCATCGTGCAGGGGAAAAATTTCGGAAAGCCAACGTCAGACTCCGGCAAACGAATCGGAACTCGCGATTATCGTTCAAAACGAAACGGCCGCATCTCGAATTTGTCGGGATGCGGCCGGCCTTCGTGCGACGCGAAGCTTGCGGCTTGCTACAGGCGGGTTTCGCGCGCCGCGCGCAGGAATGCATCGAGCAGCGGCGTGCAGTCGAGCAGCTCCGAACCGCCGGCCCGATGGAACTCGGGGTGCCACTGCACGCCGACGACGAACGGCGAACGGCGATGGCGAATGCCTTCGATGATCCCGTCGCCGGCCGACACGGCCTCGATGTTCAGATCGCGACCGAGATCGCGGATCGCCTGATGGTGGATCGAGTTGACGATCGCTTCGCTGCGCCCCGGGAACATGCTCGCAAGCGTCGACGAATCCGGGAAGCGGATCGCGTGACGATGCTGGTCGTAATGCTCGCTCACGTGCGCATTCGCGGTCGGCACGTCGGTGGCGATGTCCTGGTACAGCGAGCCACCGAACGCGACGTTGATCAGCTGGCAGCCGCGGCACACGCCGAGCACGGGTTTGCCGGACTCGACGAACTCGTGCAGCAGCTCGAGCTCGTACATGTCGCGCACGCGATCGCCCGGCCACTCGGGGCGGGCGTCGGACGCGGCATAGGTTTGCGGCGATACGTCTGCGCCGCCCTGCAGCAGCAGGCCGTCGAGATGCTTCGCGTAGTCGCGCAGGCGGATGTTGCTCGGATGAATCATGCCCTGATGGCCGACGGTCGGAATCATGAACACGAGCACGTCGCGCGACATGACCCAGTGCGCGATCGATTCCTCGAGGTACTGGAGCGTCTTGCCTCTCAGCCCCTTCGCACCCGGTTCCGGATGGAAGATCCGCGCCGACACGCCGATGCGCAGCGTGCGCTGCGTGATGCGCTGGCCGGCACGGTCGAACAGCCGGCGGGCGCGCGCGGCCACGATCCGGCCGAATACCGACCACGGCGTGTCGCTCTGCTTCAGATAGGCCGGCGGCGCATTCTGCGCGCTCGCGGGCGGCGGGCGCGGCGTGTCGAAATCAGGCTGCGCGCCGAAACCGGGTGGCGGCGTGCCAGCCTTCGGCGGCGCGGCGGCAGCAGCAGCACCATCGATGGCGGCGCCGGTCGCCCCGGGCGCGCCCGGCTCGGACGCAGCCGTAACCGGTGACGCGCCGTCGGCAGCGACGTTCTGCGCGGCGGCCTGGGCGGCCGGCGCATCGGGCGCTTTCGCCGGATCGGTACGGGGTGAATCGGAAGAAACGGAGGAGGTGCCGGGCAGACCGGCCGGGGAAGGCGTGTTTTCGCTCATGACGATGGTCTGGTACGTCGCTCACGCGTATGGATAAACGAAGATTCATTATGCTTCAGCGCACGATCGAGCGGCAAACCTGCAACATCCTGTCGATATTGTTGCAAGTCGGCGGCAAACTGCGTCGGGGAGCGTCCCCGCCCGCGCGCCGGCCAGGCGGATGCGGCATCGCCAATACTGGACATCAGTGATATATCACAATAATATCCACGCATCGTCCACGCTTCCCGACCGCCTGCGCCATGATCGCGCCCCGCCCGGCCGCCGCGCCGCACCCCGCATGAATGCCCTCGCCGACGTCAGCCACGAGCACCCGGCCGCACCGACGGCCAGCCTCGCCGACCGCGCGTATGCGCTGATCCAGCACGACATCATCACGATGCGCCTGAAGCCCGGCGCCGCCCTCAACGAAGCCGACCTCGTCGCCCGCACCGGCATCGGCCGCACGCCGGTGCACCAGGCCGTGCATCGGCTCGTGCTCGAAGGGCTGCTGTCCGTGATGCCGCGCAAGGGATTGATGGTGCAGCCGCTGTCGCTCGACGACATCGTCGCGGTAATCGACGTGCGGCGCATCAACGAAGCGCACTGCGCGGAACTCGCCGCGCGCCACGCAACGCCTGACGATCTCGCGCGCCTGGCCGCGCTGCTCGACGACGGGCAGGCCTGCGTCGACACGCACGACGTCGAAGGCATGATGGAACTCGACCGCGCATTCCACCAGGCGATCGCCGCGGCCGCGCGCAACGCGGTCCTCGCCGACATCCTGCGCGGGCTGCATGAGCGCTCGCTGCGCTTCTGGTTCGTCACGCTGTCCGAACCTCACCATCTCGCCGACGTCCAGCACGAGCATCGCGAACTGTTCGATCGGCTGTCCGCGCGCGACGCCGCCGGCGCACGCGCGGCCGTTGAAAGTCATATCGATTCGTTCCGCTCCACGCTTCTTCAACATCTTCGCCCCTGAGCCGCCCATGACCACTTTCACGCCCTTCCCTCCGCTCGCCCAGCTCGCCGCCGACCTCGCCGCCGGCCGGACCACGAGCCGCGCGCTCGTCGACACCGCGCTCGACCGGATCGCCGATCCGTCGGGCCAGGGCGCGGTCGTCTTCACCGAAGTCGATGCCAACAACGCGCGCGCGGCCGCCGACGCGCACGACCGGCTGCGCGCCGCGGGCACCGTGCTGTCGCCGCTCGCGGGCATCCCGGTGTCGGTCAAGGACCTGTTCGACGTCGCGGGGCAGGTGACGCGCGCGGGTTCGCGCGTGCTCGACGGTGCGCCGGCCGCGCGCACCGACGCGGTCGCGGTCGCGCGGCTCAAGCGCGCAGGCGCGGTGCTGGTCGGCCGCACCAACATGAGCGAGTTCGCGTTCTCGGGGCTCGGGCTGAATCCGCACTTCGGCCATCCGCGCTCGCCGTACCACCGCGACGTGCCGGGCGACGCGCGGATTTCCGGCGGGTCGTCGTCCGGCGCGGCCGCGTCCGTCGCCGACGGGATGGCCGCCGTCGCGCTCGGCACCGACACGGGCGGCTCGATCCGCATTCCGGCCGCCCTGTGCGGGCTGACGGGCTTCAAGCCGACCGCGAGCCGGATCCCGACGCAAGGCGGCGTGCCGCTGTCGACGACGCTCGACTCGTTCGGCCCGATCGGCCTGACGGTCGCCTGCTGTGCGCTCGTCGACCGGATGCTCGCGGGCCTCGAACCGCACGTGCCGGCCGCCCGGCCGCTCGAAGGCGTGCGGCTCGGCGTGCTGACGAACTATGTGACGGACGGCGTCGATGCCGACGTCGCGGCCGCGCTCGACGCCGCGCTCAAGCATCTCGAAGCCGCCGGCGCGATCGTCACGGAAGTGCGCTTCCCCGCGCTCGACCGGCTGCCGGACGTCAACCGCTTCGGCTTCTCGCCGATCGAGGCCTACGCGTGGCATCGCCCGCTGCTCGCCAAGCACCGTGACCAGTACGACCCGCGCGTGCTCACACGGATCCTGAAGGGCGAACCCGCGAGCGCGGCCGACTATCTCGACCTGCTCGCCGCGCGCACGGCGATGCTCGACGAAGCCGCGCACACGGTCTGGTCGCGCTTTGATGCGCTCGTCGCGCCGACAGTGCCGGTCGTGCCGCCGCGCATCGCCGAACTCGAGGCGGACGACGATGCCTTCACGCGCACCAACGCGCTGATCCTGCGCAACCCCAGCGCGTTCAACTTCCTCGACGCGTGCGCGTTGTCGCTGCCCTGCCATCCGCGCGACGCGGCGCCGGTCGGCCTGATGCTCGCGGCCGCGCCGCACCGCGACGACGCGCTGCTCGCGATCGGCCAGGCGGTCGAGGCCGTGCTGAACACGATCCGCTGAGCGCCGCCAGCCGGGCGCCGACGGGCAGGACGCGCGGTGCGGCAGGTTGCCGCACGCGCGCTGTCAGTTTCGTGCCAGACCGTTCGCGCTAAAATCGCGCGATTGTTTTCCGGACCGACCACGAGGAACCCCGCCGACATGAACGACTACACGCTCGCCATCCGCCGCGAACGCCGCCTGCTGATGCTGCTCGGATGGGTGTGCATCGCCCTGCTGACCGGTGCGCTCTACCTGCAGTACGTGAAGAACGAAGATCCGTGCCCGCTGTGCATCATCCAGCGCTACTTCTTCTGCGCGATCGGGATCTTCGCGTTCCTGGCCGCCGGGATCCGCAACTGGCGCGGTGTCTGGGTGCTCGAGCTGCTGATCGCGATCGCCGCGGCCGGCGGTGTCGGCACGGCCGCCCGGCACCTGTCGATCCAGATGAATCCGGGCTTCAGCTGCGGCTTCGACACGCTGCAGCCGATCGTCGACAGCCTGCCGCCCGCGCAGTGGTTCCCCGGCATGTTCAAGGTCGCCGGGCTGTGCGAGACGGTCTACCCGCCGATCTTCGGCATCCTGCTGCCCGGCTGGGCGCTGATCGGCTTCGCCGTGATCCTGGTCGCGGTCGCCGCGAGCCTCTGGCGCCATCGCCGCAAGCTCGTGGCCTGACCGGCCGGTTTCGACCGGCCTGCGCGCGGCCCGTTCGCCCGGGCCGCACACTACCGCCGGCCGGTGACCGCCCGGCTCCGGCGCGCCCGCCGGCCCAGCCCGGCGAGCCGCATCCGGCCCGTCGAGCGTAAACACCTACCCCGCCGCCGCCCCGGGACTCCGGGCGAACGCGCATCGCGCGAGTTCCGCGCCCAGCCCCGCCACGCCTGCGTTTCGGCCCGATGTGCGCGCATTGGCGCCCCGATCCCGCGCGGCGGGCCTATGATCGACATGATCGCCTCCTGATAGCCCGGATCACCGCCTGGCGATGTTTCCGTCGCCTCGCGGTGCTATCTTCGTGACTGGATGGCGATCTACGTGCGCGAGGCCAGGCGGTCTCACCACCCCTGCGTAACGCGCGCCCGATCCGCAATGTCGACTGGATTCATCATGACAACGCAAACCATCCGCATCCGTCACCCTCATGCCGTCCGCGCGCGCCGTTCGCGCGCTGCCGCCGCACTGCATCGGCCGTGCGGCCGGCCCGCCTCGCTCCCGTCCGTCATCGTTGCCGCCACGCCCGCCAGCCCGCGCCGCGTGTCGTGCCGCGTCGTCCCGAACGGAGCGTGCTGATGGAAGCCTGGCTCGGCGATCTGCAGCAACTGCTCGCGCACGGCGAAGCGGCCGTGCTCGTGACGGTCGCGCACACCGACGGCTCCGCGCCGCGCGAAGCCGGCACCAAGATGCTCGTCACGCGCGACACGGCCCGCCATACGATCGGCGGCGGTCATCTGGAATGGAAGGCGATCGAGATCGCGCGGCATCTGCTGAAGGATGGCGCGCACGTGCCGCACGCGCGCCGGCTCGAACGGCTAGCGCTTGGCCCGAGTCTCGGCCAGTGCTGTGGCGGCGCCGTGGTGCTCGCGTTCGAGCGGCTCGATGTGGGCGATCTCGGCTGGATCATGTCGCTCGCGAAGCGTGTCGCGGCCGGCGCCGCGACCGTGCGTAGCGTATCATTCGGCCCCTCGCCGGGCGCGCCGCTGTTGAGCGAGCCCGAATCGGAAGCCGCGCGTGCCGACTGCCTGCTGTGGGAAACCGGCGGCGTGTCGCTGATGACCGAAACGATCGCGCCGTATGCGTTCCCCGTCGTGCTGTTCGGCGCCGGGCACATCGGCACCGCGCTCGTGAAGGTGCTGGCGACGCTGCCGTGCCACGTGCGCTGGATCGACGGGCCCGATGCGGTGTTCCCGCCGGCCGACGCGCTCGCCGGCATCGGCAACCTCGCGATCGAAGCGGCCGCCGCCCCGGCCGACGCGGTCGACGCCGCACCGCCGCAGTCGTACTTCGTCGTGATGACGCACGACCACGCACTCGATTTCGTGCTGGCCGAGCGCATCCTGCGTCGTGCCGACTACGCGTACTTCGGGATGACCGGCTCGCACGCGAAACGCGTGCAGTTCGATCATCGTCTCGCCGCGATCGGCATCGACCCGGCCCAGGTCGCGCGGATGCGCTGCCCGATCGGTGTCGAAGGCATCATCGACAAGGCACCCGAAGTAATCGCGATCTCGGTGGCTGCGCAATTGCTGCAGGCCGTCGAGGCAAACGCGAATGCAAACGCGTCCACGCAGGCTTCCCCTACCTACTGACCGACCAAGAACGACGCCATGACCCCGACATTCAAGGACAAGATTGCCCGCGCGCCGAAAGCGGAGCTGCACATCCATATCGAAGGCTCGCTCGAGCCCGAACTGATCTTTGCGCTCGCGCAGCGCAACGGCGTGAAGCTCGCGTACGACTCGATCGACGCGCTGCGCGCCGCATACGCGTTCACCGACCTGCAGTCGTTCCTCGACATCTATTACGCCGGCGCGAGCGTGCTGCTGACCGAGCAGGATTTCTACGACATGACGGCCGCGTACTGCGAACGCGCGCTCGCCGACAACGTCGTCCACACCGAGCTGTTCTTCGATCCGCAAACGCACACCGAGCGCGGCGTGCCGATCGAGACGGTGGTCGCGGGCATCGAGCGTGCACTCGCCGATGCCGAGCAACGCGGGCTGTCGAGCAAGCTGATCCTGTGCTTCCTGCGCCACCTGTCCGAAGAGGACGCGCTCGCGACGTTCGAATCCGCGCTGCCGCTGTTCGAGCGCTATCGCCATCGCCTGATCGGCGTGGGCCTCGACTCGTCCGAGCTCGGCCATCCGCCGACGAAGTTCGCACGCGTGTTCGAGAAGGCGCGCGCGCTCGGGCTGAAGCTCGTCGCGCACGCAGGCGAGGAAGGCCCGCCGGCGTACATCTACGAAGCGCTCGACGTGCTGAAGGTCGACCGGATCGACCACGGCGTGCGCAGCATCGAGGACGCGGCGCTCGTCGAGCGCCTCGCGAAATCGCGTACGGCGCTCACCGTCTGCCCGCTGTCGAATCTCAAGCTGTGCGTGTTCGACGACATGGCGAAGCACACGCTGAAGGCGCTGCTCGATCGCGGCGTCGCGGTGACGATCAACTCCGACGATCCGGCCTATTTCGGCGGCTACGTCAATGAAAACTACTTCGCGACGGCCGAAGGGCTGCAACTCACGGATGCCGAAGTCCATGCGGTGATCCGCAACGGCTTCGAGGCGTCGTTCATCGAACCGGCGCAGCGCGACGCGCTGTACGCGCGCCTCGACGCGTACTGGCAGGCCGCGTGACGGCCGGCATCGAGGAACGCTGACAGATGAAACACGGCAACGGCATCCGCTTCGCGACCACCGGCCCGGCCCTGCGCCGGGACGACCGCGGGCGTGAGCGCGCGGCGACGGCGCTGTGCGTCGTCGCTCGCGCATGCCTGCCGTCGCGATTTGCCGTTTCGCGCGCGGCCGCATCGGTCGTGAGCGCAACGGCTGCGAGGCCCGCCGGCAACCACTCGCCGGCGGCTTCGGCCGCCACGTTCGCCCGCGCAATCGCTTCCGGTCGTGCCGCACGCAGCGTGCCGCACCCGCTCGCCAGGCGCCACGTTGCCCCCGTGCGGCGTCGCCCGTTTTCTTCTGTTCGCCTTACCTTGATGCAGGACCATTCGTCATGACGCAAACCGCTTTCCGTTCCCAGCTGCTGACCTTCAACGGCGACCCGGCGCAATCGAGCCAGGCCGCGAACTACGAGACCGACGGCCTTCTGGTCGTCGACGACGGCAAGGTCGTCGCGGCCGGCCCGTACGCGCAGCTCGCCGCGACGCTCGCGCGCGACGCGATCGTCCATGACCTGCGCGACAAGCTGATCGTGCCCGGCTTCATCGACACGCACATCCACTATCCGCAGACGGACATGATCGCGTCGCCGGCGCCGGGCCTGCTGCCGTGGCTGGACAAGTACACGTTCCCGACCGAGCGCCAGTTCGGCGATCCCGAGCATGCGCGCGAAGTCGCCGACTTCTTCGTCGACGAACTGCTCGCCTGCGGCACGACGAGCGCGCTCGTCTACTGCACGGTGCACAAGCAGTCGGCCGATGCGCTGTTCGCGGCGAGCGATGCGCGCGACCTGCGGATGATCGCGGGCAAGGTGCTGATGGACCGCAACTGCCCCGAATTCCTGCGCGATACCGCGCAATCGGGTTATGACGACAGTGCCGAGCTGATCGACCGCTGGCACGGCAAGGGCCGCCAGATGTACGCGCTCACGCCGCGCTTCGCGCCGACGTCGACCGAGGCGCAGCTCGAGGCGTGCAGCGAACTCGCGCGCCGCCATCCGGACGTGTTCGTGCAGAGCCACGTCGCGGAAAACGTCGACGAGGTGAAATGGGTGGCCGAGCTGTTCCCCGGCCATCGCAGCTATCTCGACATCTACGACCGCTACGGGCTGCTGCGCCCGCGCGCGGTGTACGGCCACTGCATCCACCTCGACGACGAGGACCGCCGCCGGATGGCCGAGACGCGCACCGTCGTCGCGCACTGCCCGACGTCGAACTTCTTCCTCGGCAGCGGGCTGTTCGATTTCGACAAGGCCGGCGAATACGACGTGCCCGTCACGCTCGCGACCGACGTCGGCGGCGGCACGTCGTTCTCGATGCTGCAGACGATGAACGAAGCGCACAAGGTCGCGCGGCTGTCGGGCCACCACCTGAGCGCGACGCGAATGTTCTGGCTCGCGACGGCCGGCGCCGCGCAGGCGCTCGACCTCGCCGATACGGTCGGCACGCTCGCACCGCGCACCGAGGCCGACTTCGTCGTGCTCGATCCGCAGGCCACGCCGCTGCTCGCGCGCCGCACGAAACGCGCGGATTCGCTCGAGGAACTGCTGTTCGCGTTCGCGCTGCTCGGCGACGACCGCGCGGTGTACCGCACCTATGCGGCCGGCCAACTCGTCCACGAGCGCGGCGCGGCACGCCGCCCCGCCGCGTAACGACCTGCCGGGGTTCGCCCCGGCACGCGCGGGCCTCCACCGCCGCGCGTGCCGGGCCGCCGAGACTGCCGTACGCCGATCCCGCCCCGACTCCGGGCACAGCGCCCGCCAACCGCTTTCCCGCGCGCAACGCACCGTGCTAGAATTCGCCGCTCATTGGGGAGTAGCCGCTCCGCTCGATGTCCCGCGCTCCCGGCGCGCATCGTGACGGAGGCGTCCGTCAACAGACTTGGCCGTACGGCCATGGCGGACGCAGCCACCGAGGCCTGGCGAGACCGATGGTTCACAGCGCGCCGCATCAGGGCCCGGCGCGCGGTGGATCGTCGCTCGCACGCACAACATCGGCCCGTGGAACCCCATACGTGTCTCAAGCCTTCCTGATCTCCACCGGCGCCGTCGCCCTCGCTGAAATCGGCGACAAGACCCAACTGCTGTCCCTCGTACTCGCCGCGCGCTATCGCAAGCCGGTGCCGATCATTCTCGGCGTGCTCGTCGCGACGCTCGTGAACCACGGTTTCGCCGGCGCGCTCGGCGAATGGCTCGGCGTGCTCGTCACACCGTCGATCATGCGCTGGGCGCTCGCGTTCTCGTTCATCGCAATGGGGTTGTGGATCCTCGTGCCGGACAAGCTCGATGCCGACGAAGCCAATGCAAACCGCTCACGGCTCGGCGTGTTCGGTGCGACCCTCGTCGCATTCTTCCTCGCGGAAATGGGCGACAAGACGCAGATCGCGACCGTCGCGCTGGCCGCGCGCTTCCAGGACTACATCGGTGTCGTGGCCGGCACGACGTTCGGGATGATGCTCGCGAACGTGCCCGCGATCCTGCTCGGCGACCGCTTCGCGCACCGCCTGCCGACGAAGCTCGTGCACGCGATCGCGGCCGTGCTGTTCGTCGTGCTCGGCGCGCTGGCGCTGCTGGGTATCGGGGTCTGACGGAAGGGCAGGGCCGGCGCGGCCGGACGGCCGCGCCGAGAGGAATCCCGCGTTATTTCGCGACGGCGGCACCCGACGCGGGCGCGGCCGGCACCACGCGTTCGTTGGCGGCCGGCGCCGCCGGGCCGCCGCGCTTGTCGACCGGCAGCCGGACCGAGCGAACCGCGCCGTTGGACAGCGGGAAGTCGGCGAGCGCACTGCGCGCGAGGAACGGCATCGCGTACAGCAGCGTGCCGTTGTCGCCGGTCGTGCGCGCGGACACGTTGTACACCTCCTTGCCCGTCGCGCGCTCGGTGATGCGGATACCGAGCGTGTAGTCGAACACCTGGTACGTCTGCGCGACGTAGCCGGCCGGCATCGGCCCCCAGGGACCCCACGGGCCCCACGGCCCGCGCCGCCAGTACGGCCCGGGCGCGAACCACGGATCGTAATAGACCGGCTGCGGCACCGTCACGAGATCGCTGCCGACCGCATAGGTCAGCCCGACGAGATACCGCGCCTGCGCCTGCGGAACCTGCCGGAACGCATACGTCGACAGCTCGTTCGCGACGATCGGCTCATAGGTCGACTGCTCGATACTGTTCTTCTGCGCCTCGGTGCGCGTGAACGCATAGGTGCGTGTCGCGTCGCTGCCGCTCCAGTCGGAGAAGGCCGTGACCTGGGTCGTCACGTAGCTGGTGCAGCCGGTCAGCAGCGTCACGCACAGCACCGCCGCCCAGCCCGCACCGCGTTGAATCCATTCGCGTTTCATGTTGATCCTCTTCGATCCGTCACCCGTTCGTCGCACCGCGCGAACCGTAACGGGATGCCGATAATACGCGGACTCCCGGAACCGGTAAAAAGTTCGCCCGGCACGCGGCCGCCAGCCTTTGTACAATGGCCCGGTTCGCCCGGCCCGTGCCACGGGCCCGTCCCCCACTCCACCGATCTCGACGACCATGTCCGACAACGCCTCCTCCACCGTGATCCGCCGCGCCGACTACACGCCGCCGGCCTTCCTCATCGATGCCGTCGCGCTCGAATTCGATCTTGCGCCGGCCCGCACGATCGTCAGGAATACGATGCGCGTGCGCCGCAATCCGGACGCCGCGCCCGCGCCGCACCTGGAGCTGATGGGCGAAGCGCTCGAATTCGTCGGCGCCTGGCTGGATGGCGCGCCGCATGGCGCCGTGCGTGCGCACGAACACGGGCTGACGGTCGAGAACGTGCCCGAAGCGTTCGAGCTGACGCTCGAAAGCGCATGCGCACCCGACCAGAATACGACGCTGTCCGGCCTCTACGTGTCGAGCGGCAACTTCTTCACGCAGTGCGAAGCCGAAGGTTTCCGCCGCATCACCTACTTCCTCGATCGTCCCGACGTGATGGCGTCGTACACGGTGACGCTGCGCGCCGACAAGGCCGCGTACCCGGTGCTGCTGTCGAACGGCAACCTCGTCGATTCCGGCGACCTGCCCGACGGCCGCCACTTCGCGAAATGGGAAGACCCGTTCCGCAAGCCGAGCTACCTGTTCGCGCTGGTCGCGGGCAAGCTCGTCGCGATCGAGGAGAAGATCACGTCCGGCTCGGGCAAGGAGAAGCTGCTGCAGGTGTGGGTCGAGCCGGCCGATCTCGACAAGACGCGTCATGCGATGGATTCGCTGATCCACTCGATCCGCTGGGACGAGCGGCGCTTCGGCCTCGAGCTCGATCTCGACCGCTTCATGATCGTCGCGGTGGGCGATTTCAACATGGGCGCGATGGAGAACAAGGGGCTCAACATCTTCAACACGAAGTACGTGCTGGCGAACCCCGAGACCGCGACCGACACCGACTTCGCGAACATCGAATCGGTGGTCGGCCACGAATACTTCCACAACTGGACCGGCAACCGCGTGACCTGCCGCGACTGGTTCCAGCTGAGCCTGAAGGAAGGCCTGACGGTATTCCGCGACCAGGAATTCTCGGCCGACATGGCCGCGGGCGACGACCTCGAATCGGCGGCCCGCGCGGTCAAGCGCATCGAGGACGTGCGCGTGCTGCGCCAGCTGCAGTTCGCCGAGGACGCGGGCCCGATGGCGCACCCGGTGCGCCCGGAAAGCTACGTCGAGATCAACAACTTCTACACGATGACCGTCTACGAGAAAGGCTCGGAAGTCGTGCGGATGTACCAGACGCTGTTCGGCCGCGACGGCTTCCGCAAGGGGATGGACCTGTACTTCAAGCGCCACGACGGGCACGCGGTGACCTGCGACGACTTCCGTCACGCGATGGCCGACGCGAACGGGCGCGATCTCGCGCAGTTCGAGCGCTGGTACAGCCAGGCGGGCACCCCGCGCGTGTCGGTGCGCACCGCGTACGACGCGGCCGCGCGCCGCTATACGGTCACGCTCGCGCAGGGCTACGGCGACGCGTCGCCGGCCGCGCGCGAGACGCAACAGGGGCCGCTCCTGATCCCGTTCGCGATCGGCCTGATCGGCCGCGACGGCCGCGACCTGCCGCTGCGTCTCGACGGCGAAGCCGCCGCCGCAGGCACGACGCGCGTGCTCGACTTCACCGACACCGAGCAGACCTTCACGTTCGTCGACGTGCCGGAACAGCCGCTGCCGTCGCTGCTGCGTAATTTCTCGTCGCCGGTGATCGTCGAGTACGACTACAGCGACGACGACCTCGCGTTCCTGCTCGCGCACGACAGCGATCCGTTCAACCGCTGGGAAGCCGGCCAGCGCCTCGCGACCCGCGCGCTGCTGACGCTCGCCGCGCGTGCGGCCGCGAACGAGCCGCTCACGCTCGGCGAGAACTTCGTTGCTGCATTCCGCCGCGTACTGACCGACGCGACGCTGTCACCCGCGTTCCGCGAACTCGCGCTGACGCTGCCGTCGGAAACCTACCTCGCCGACCAGATGGCCGAAGCCGATCCGGCCGCCGTGCATCGCGCGCGCCAGTTCGTGCGCCGCCGGCTCGCCACCGCGCTTCGCGCGGAATGGCTCGCCGCGTACGCGCAACACCAGACGCCCGGCGCCTACGAACCGACGCCGGAAGCCTCGGGCCGCCGTGCGCTGAAGAACCTCGCGCTCGCGTATCTCGCCGAACTCGAGGATCCGGCCGATGCGGTGCGCCTCGCGAGCGCGCAATACGATGCGGCGAACAACATGACCGATCGCGCGGCTGCGCTCGGCGCGCTGCTGTCCGCCGCGGCCGCCGGCGCGACCGAACCGGCCGAGCACGCGCTCGACGATTTCTATCGTCGCTTCGAGAAGGAAGCGCTCGTGATCGACAAGTGGTTCGCGATGCAGGCGGCACAACGCGGCACGCCCGCGCAGCCGACGCTCGCGAAGGTGCGCAAGCTGCTCGCGCACCCGGCGTTCAACCTGAAGAATCCGAACCGGGCGCGCTCGCTGATTTTCAGCTTCTGCGCGGCCAACCCCGCGCAATTCCATGCGGCGGACGGCTCGGGTTACGCGTTCTGGGCGGAACAGGTGCTCGCGCTCGACGCGATCAACCCGCAGGTCGCGGCGCGCCTCGCCCGCTCGCTCGAACTGTGGCGCCGCTTCACGCCGGCGCTGCGCGACCGGATGCGCGAAGCGCTCGAGCAGGTCGCCGCCGGCGCGAAATCGCGTGACGTGCGCGAGATCGTCGAGAAGGCGCTCGCGTAACGCCATCGCCCGCGTCGCGCCTGCGCGATACAGCCGGTGCCGCTCGTCGCGGCACCGGCTTTTTTATGGTGTGAAGACTGCTGGAACCACGCGCAATCGCGAGGGCCGACCGCGCCGCCTGCCGTTGGTGTCAAGCGCGTCCCGCCGGTTTCCAACCCTGGGAAACCGGGCCGGGACGGCCGCCCGGTCATGTAACCGGACGAAAAAAGCCGGTGGCACGGGAGGCGCGGCGGGTAAAATTGCGGCTATTCAAGGATTCTTTTGGCCTTCTGGAGTCTGTCATGTCCATTGCCCGCCGCACCACGCTGTCGAAGTTCCTGATCGAACAGCAACGTGAGACCAACAACCTCCCCGCCGACCTGCGCCTGCTGATCGAAGTCGTCGCGCGCGCATGCAAGGCGATCAGCTACAACGTGTCGAAGGGCGCGCTCGGCGAAGCGCTCGGCACCGCCGGCAGCGAGAACGTCCAGGGCGAAGTGCAGAAGAAGCTCGACATCCTGTCGAACGAAATCCTGCTCGACGCGAACGAATGGGGCGGCAACCTCGCCGCGATGGCATCGGAAGAAATGGAAACGTTCTTCCCGATCCCGGCGAACTACCCGCGCGGCGAATACCTGCTCGTGTTCGATCCGCTCGACGGCTCGTCGAACATCGACGTGAACGTGTCGATCGGCACGATCTTCTCGGTGCTGCGCTGCCCGGACGGCAAGCAGGCCACCGAGGAATCGTTCCTGCAGCCCGGCACGCAGCAGGTTGCGGCCGGTTATGCCGTGTACGGCCCGCAGACGGTGTTCGTGCTGACGACCGGCAACGGTGTGAACTGCTTCACGCTCGACCGCGAAGTCGGCTCGTGGGTACTCACGCAGAGCAACATGCAGATCCCGGCCGACACGCGCGAGTACGCGATCAACGCATCGAATGCCCGCCACTGGTACGACCCGGTCAAGCGCTACGTCGACGAGCTGAACGCCGGCAAGGACGGCCCGCGCGGCGACAACTTCAACATGCGCTGGATCGCATCGATGGTGGCCGACGTGCACCGGATCCTGAACCGCGGCGGCATCTTCATGTACCCGGCCGACAAGCGCACGCCCGATCGTCCGGGCAAGCTGCGCCTGATGTACGAAGCGAACCCGATGTCGTTCATCGTCGAACAGGCAGGCGGCGCCGCGACGACCGGCACGCAGCGCATCATGGAAGTGCAGCCGACGGGCCTGCATCAGCGCGTCCCGGTGTTCCTCGGTTCGAAGAACGAAGTCGAGCGCGTGACGGGCTACCATCAGGAAAAGCAATAAATTTGCACTGCAGCACTAGACAGTGTCGCGCGACGTACGTAGAATCGCGGCTCTCGATGTGACCCCAACGGGTCGCATCGCAGTGAAACGAAGCGGGAAGTTTGCCGAGTCGATGCGTTTCGCGAAACAGCAGCAGCAAGCTGAAAAAATTTCGCAAAACCTATTGCCAAGGTCTCAGATTTCACCTTATAATTTCGTTTCTCTGATGCCGGTGTAGCTCAGTTGGTAGAGCAGCGCATTCGTAATGCGAAGGTCGTAGGTTCGACTCCTATCTCCGGCACCAAGTTATAAAGGGCTGACAAGCAATGCTTGTCAGCCCTTTTCTCATTCCGGGCGCCCAATCGTGCTGCCCTTCTTCTCTCCGCGTCCGCTCCGCTTGCGGGCATCACCCGACTCCCGCGCCGCCCGCCGCCGATTACAATCGCCGGACCCCTCCGCCCTTTCCGAGCATCATGCGCACCTGGCGTCTCGAGCGACCGAACCTCACCGGGCAACTGGACGTATCGCGTGCGACGCGCCTTGTCGCCGCGATCGGCGGCAACGAGCCCAACGCATTCGCAGCCGAAGTGCTGACGCTGTTCGACGATGCGCTATCGGTCACGCAATGCACGATCTTCGCGTACGAGTTCGGCAACCGTCCGCGCACGCTATCCGTCGCCGACCACCGCGGCGGCCGCTACCTGCGCGACGTCGCCGACACCTACGCGCGACACTTCTACGCGCTCGACGGCAACCAGAAGATCGTGTCGAGCGCACCTCGCGGCGCGCGCCGCCACGACCTGCTGCTGCACCAGCAGGCCGGCGACGAGATCGATCATGAAGCGTATCGAGCGGCCTGCTATCGCGGCCCCGACGTGTCCGACCGGCTGTCGTTGCTGATGCAGCCCAACGATGCGAGCTGGCTGTCGATCAATTTGTACCGCGCGCATCGCAGCGGCGCGTTCCAGCCGCGCGAGATCGCGGTGATCGAAGCGCTCGCGCCACTGATCGCGCAGGCAGCGAAGCATCACTACGCGCTCGCCGGTGCCGCGCAGATCGGGATCCCGCAACGGATGCTCGCGCGGCTGCGCAGCGCCTGCCCGGCGCTGTCCAAGCGTGAACTCGACGTGCTGCGCGGTGTGCTCGAAGGCCAGACCGCACAAGAGATCGGCGAGACGATCGGCGTGAAGGCGTCGAGCGTCGTCACGTACCAGAAACGCGCCTACCGGCGCCTGGGCATCTCGAGCCAGCGCCAGTTGTTCGCACTCTGCCTGCAGCCCTGAACCGAACCGGCCTGCGATGACCGAATCGGGGTAAATCCCGGTCGGTGTGCTGTACCCGGAATGGGGACAGTGGACTTCCGCCCGGCTTCCATACTGCTTCGGCTGCCTGCACGCGTTGCCCCGGCGCGCGTGCACGTCGAACCACCCTCCCCCGGAAGCCACCAATGGATATCGACTTCAAGCCCTACCCGTTCGTCGCCGAGCGCCATCCCGCGCATCTGCCGGCGTGCGACGACGGTATCGATACGCACCGGCATCGCGTAGCGATCGTCGGCGGCGGCCCCGTCGGCCTCGCCGTCGCGCTCGGTCTGGCGAACCATGGCATCCGTAGCGTGCTGATCGAGGCCGACGATGCGGTCTGCCATGGCAGCCGTGCGATCTGCATCTCGCGGCGCAGCCTCGAGATCATCGAGCGGCTCGGCGCGCTCGACGACTTCCTGCGCACGGGGTTGCCGTGGACCGGCGGACGCAGCTTCTACCGTCGCGACGAAGTGCTGCATTTCACGATGCCGCAGGACGAAAACCAGAAGCTGCCGCCGATGATCAATCTCGCGCAATATCACATCGAGCAATTCCTGCTCGACGCCGCGCTGCGCCGCCCCGAACTCATCGAGATCCGCTGGCAAGCGAAAGTCACCGGCGTGACCCGGCAACCGGACGGCGTGCGCCTGGACGTCGACACACCGCTCGGCAGCTACGCACTCGACGCCGACTGGGTCGTCGCGTGCGACGGCGGTCGCAGCACGATGCGCGAAGCGCTCGGCCTGTCGCTGCAGGGCACGAGCTACGAGGGCCGCTACGTGATCGTCGACATCGCGCTCGACAGCGACCGGCCGACCGAACGGCTCGCATACTTCGATCCGTCGTCAAACCCGGGCTCGACGGTACTCGTCCACAAGCAGCCCGACAACGTGTGGCGAATCGACTACCAGTTGCGCAACGATGAGGATCCCGAAGCGGCCATCAAACCGGAGAGCGTGATCCCCCGCGTGCAGGACCTGCTCGACATGATGGGCGAGCACGGCGACTGGTCGCCGATCTGGATCACGATCTACAAGGCGAATGCGCTGACGCTCGAACGCTATCGGCACGGCCGCGTGCTGTTCTGCGGCGACGCCGCGCATCTCGTGCCGATCTTCGGCGTGCGCGGCGCGAATTCGGGCATCGACGATGCCGACAACCTTGCATGGAAACTCGCGTACGTGACTCGCGGGCTCGCATCGGACACGCTGCTCGACAACTACTCGGACGAACGCGTGTTCGCGACGCACGAGAACCTGCGCTACGGCACGAAGAGCACCGAGTTCATGGCGCCGCCGTCGTTTGCGTTCGACCTGATGCGCAAGGCCGTGCTGTCGCTCGCGGTCCGGCATCCGGCACTGCGCTCGCTGATCAATCCGCGCCAGACGACCGCCATCGCGTATGCGACGTCGTCGCTCAACGCGGCCGAACGCGACACGTTTTCGGCCGGCCCAGCGCCCGGCACGGTGCTCGCCGAATGTCCGCTGATGCGGTACACGGCGCACGGCAACGAAACGCGCCGCGGCCACCTGACCGACCTCGTCGCCCCGCGCCTCACCGCGTTCTGCTTCACGTCCGACGGCGTGCCCGATCCGACGCTCGCCGATCTTGAACGGCGTCTGCAGGCAGCGCGGATACCCTTCGCGCTCGTCACGCTCGCGCGATATGCGGCACCGCGGCAACCGGCCTGCGGCGGCCATGACGACGACGGCCGACTGTTCGACAGGTACGGCGCGCGCGACGGCACCGTCTATCTCGTGCGTCCGGACGGTCACGTACTCGGCCGCTGGCACGACGCTCGCGCGAGCGACATAACCGCCGCGCTCGAACGCGCACTTCGCCCGGGCGCATCAACCGATCCTCAGGAGACCGCATGATGACGGACACCGAACGCGACACGCTCTACACCGACCTGTGCCGCACGATGACGCGGATCGGTGAAGCCGATGCGTCGCTCTTTCTCGCCCGCTTCGCGCTGCTGTCGATAGAAGCGATCGGCGAACCCGCGACCGTCGCACGGCTGATCGCCGACGCAGGCGACGGATTGCCCGACACGGGCATGCAGGCATCGATGCACGAACGATGACGCCGATGACCGACCGGCTTCACCGGCGGTCTTTTCTTACAGATTCATTTCGTCGCGTATTGCCCGTGCGCGAGCCATGCCGTATGTAGACAAATTCCCTGGAAAATCCCGTTAAGGGTGCATAACATTACTTAACGATTCCGACCCGTCTATCGCGTTACATTGCGTGGGCGGCGCGGCGGGTCGCGATGCCGCCTTCATTCAGCTTGCGGCGACACAGCCGACGTCCGGTCTTTCGACACCACTCAAGGAGAGGACAACCATGACTCATGGCTTGATTATGTGGCTCATCATCGGCGCGATTGCCGGCTGGCTTGCCGGCTTGCTCGTCAAGGGCGGCGGCTTCGGGCTGATCGTCGACATCATCGTCGGGATCGTCGGCGCGGTGATCGGCGGCTGGCTCGCCGGGATACTCGGCCTCAGCGTCGGCAGCGGCTTCATCGGTTCGGTGATCGTCGCGGTCGTCGGCGCGGTGATCCTGCTGTTCGTGATCCGGCTATTCAAGCGAGCGGCCTGACGCTTCTCTCCACGCGCCTTCGGGCGCGTTTTCGCATCAGGCCGGCGCGCGGCACGCTCGCCGCGCGCCGCCGGCCCGTTCAGCACTTCGCGCGCTGCAACCAGCCGTCGAGTATGTCGGCCGTCAGCAGTCCACTGCGCGCTTCGCGTGTATCATCGCGCCCGATCCACATGATGCGCGGCCTTTCCCCTCTCCATCCCGCATCGAGCGCCGCGCGCAAACGCTCGGGCATCGGCTGGCGACGGCAACGCGCACCACAGCGCGCCGCCTGCCGCGAGCGATCTCACAGCGTCCATTTCAGTTCTCCATAGAAAGTACGGCCCGGATACGGGTGGAACACGTAATAGCGGCGGTCCGTCAGGTTGTCGATGCCGAGCGACGCAGTCCAGTGACGGTCGACGCGGTAGCGCGCCTTCAGGTCGACGACCGTGAACGAGCTCGTGCCGCCGTAGACGCCGGGTTCACGTCGCTGTTGTCGAGCGTGTTGAACTGGCGGCCCGAGTAGCGCACGCCGACGCTCGCGAGCCAGTGCTCGTCGAAGCGATACGACGCGAGCAGGTTCGCACGCATGCGCGGAATCCGCGGAAAGCGCGAGCCGACATACGCGGGATTCGCGGCATCGGCAAGAATCTGTGCATTGCTCGCCGACACGTTCGCGTCGATCGCGAGCCCCTTCAAACCGACGTTCTCGCCGCTGAACGCGAGCTCGACGCCGCGCACGCGCACGCGATCGACGTTCGAGATGTTGGTCACCGTCGTCGCGCCCGACACCGTCGTCTGGCTGTAGATCGAATCGCGCAGGTCGCTCTGGAACACGCTGGCACGCACGACGCCGACACCGACGTCGCGTTCGGCCGTGAAGTCCCAGTCGATCGCCTTTTCCGGCCGCAGGTTCGGGTTGTTGTTGACGATCGCGTTGTTCGAGATCGTGCCCTGGAACAGTTCGCCGACCGTCGGGAAACGCGTGCCGGTCGCGAACGACAGCCGGAAGCGCCACACGTCGGTCGCATCCCATTGCAACGCGACCTTCGGCGACAGCGCATTCGCGCTGCGGTCCGCATAGCCGAGCGTGCCCGTTGCATTGCCGAGCGCACCGCCGTACGCATCCCAGCGCTCGTAGCGCAGCCCCAGCGTCGCGAGCCAGCCCGGCGCGAAGCGCCACGCGTCCTGCCCGAACAGCGCCTGCGTGCGCGTGTCGCCGCGATAGACGCTCGACAGCGACGTGGTCGGCCCCGCCAGCCAGTCGGCCGTGTTGTACGTGACGTTGCGCAGGAAGTAATTGTCGTAGTGATAGCCGAACGTGAACGTGTGGCCCTTCGCTTCCGGCGCCTCGGCCTTCAGGTCGAGCGTGCGCCAGCCGGTGCCGTCGCCCCGGAACAACGTGCCTGCGCCGCCCTGCACGGTCGACGCCGAGCGTTGCACGTCGCGCGACACGTCGTACGCGGACACGACGCCCGACAGGCGCCAGCCGGAATCGAGCCGGCCATTCAGGCCGAGTGCATACAGCCAGTTCTCCTGGTCGCCGCGCTGCGGCGCGAACGCGTTCGGCGCGACGGTCATGTTCCGGCCGCCGATCGACACGTTGCCACCGTAGACTGGATTGCCGGCCGCATCGCGCAGGAAGGTTTCGCCGTGCTGCCGGTAATGGTTCTCCCAATGTCCGAGCGTGAGCGTTGCATCGACGTGGTCGGTGAACGCATAGCCCATCCGCACCGTCTCGTTGAGCTGCTCGGTCCGCTCGATCGTCTGCGCGCCGACGATCGTCCGCGGCTTGCCATTGGGCCCGATGTCGGTCGCGGCGCCCGTCACGGGCACGGCGGCGCCGAGCTTCGGGTTGTATGCCGAATTGGGGCTCGCATACTGCATCGGCTGACCGTTGTTCTCGAGCCGGTCGAGCGACAACGCGAACCAGAACCGGCCGACCCGGTTCGCGATCCGCGCGGTCTGGTGATTGCCGCCGAAACTGTCCGCGAATCCGTAGCCGTCGTGATAGCGCTGCGTGAAGAACTGCGTCGACAGCGACGCCCCGAGCTTTTCCGGGCGGCGCGTCGTGAGCAGCACGGTCGAGCCGATCGAGTTGCCCGGATACAGCGCTGAAAAGGGGCCATAGAGCACGTCGACGCGCGCGATATCGTCCGGCGGAATCAGCGACCAGCGCGGCGGATACGCGTAGCTCGAGCCGAGCAGATTCGACAGCAGCACGCCGTCGGCGTAGACCAGCCCGCGCGCGCTCTGCAGTTCGTTGAAGTCGCGACCGGCGAACACGCTGTTGCGGTCGCCGATATAGCGCTTGCGGACCATCAGGTTCGGCGCGTACTTCAGCGCGTCCTCGGTGGTGACGTTGGTGTGCGACTCGATCTGCTCGCGCGTGATCGACGTGACGACGGCCGGGGTATCCGGATCGACCGGTTGCCGCTGCGCGGTCACGCTGACGGCGCTCAGCGTTTCGCCGGCCACCGGTGCCGGCGGCGCGATTGCGACGGCCGAAGCGGGAGCGGCGGGATCGGCGGCACGCTCCACGCCACTGCGCGTGGTAGCGCTGCGTGCAGCGTCGGTCGAGGCCGCATGGGCGGCAGGCCACGCGAACGCGGCCGCGCATGCGAGCGCGAGCCGGCCGCGCGACGGCCGTGCGGCGAAGGGAGAGGACATGAGTGAATTCCTGAAAACGTGATCGGACGCCGCCGGACACGAGCGCGCACCGCGCACGGACGGCGCGGCACGCGGCCCGGCCGCGGACGGCACGCGCGCCACCGGGGCGCGCGGACGACATCAATCAGATCGGAGCGTTTTCAGGCGGGGCGCGAGGCTGCGCGAGACGGATGCCCTTGCGGGGAAAATCGGGAATGACGGGCGCCGCCGCGCGATAGGCGAACGTCCGCACGAAGCCCGGCAGGGCGGGCAGGCTCGACCCGAGCGCCACGTTCGCCGCGAAGCCGGGGCAGTACACGCAGTGCGGCACGCCGGCATGGTCGAACGACGACGTGTCGTGATCGCCGCCCGCCTGCGCGAGCACGATCTGGCGGGCGCCCGCTGCACTGCACAACTCGAGCGTGAGCTCGCCGGAGCCGCTCGACGCAAGACGCGCATAGCCGATGACGGGCGACAGTACGTTCAGTACCAGCGCCAGCCATACGAGGCCGATCCATCGCGTCGTTCGTTTCATCGCGGTCCAGAAAAAGTGCGCGCAAGTATAACAAGCAGCCCGATTGCCGCCGATTCCGCACGATGCAATAGTCGGCATCGCAGCACGCGCCAGAGCGCATGTGCCGTTAATACAACAGAGACAAAATCTAACGATTCGCCACTGGCATAAATCCAAGCACGAGGTTGATAATCATCGAACCTGCTGGAGAAATGACCATGGACGAAAGACCAACTCGCATGCCACCGCCGGAGCAAGTGATGAGCCCGGATCCGGAACCCGTCGGCGTGGAATTCCTCGCCGAATTGCCCGACCACGTGCGGGCATTCTTCGACGAGCAGCACAAGCTGTACTCGCCGAAGTGAACGCCTGTCCGGTTCTGTAACCGCCACGTGTCGATCCTCGCTATCGTGCGGTTCATCACTGCGCATCGCGCGCAATTCGCCTCGCACCCGGGCCGCAACAGCCTGACGGTGCCGGATCAGCTCGCCTGCTGATTCTCCGGTCGCTGCGCTACGCCGCGCGACTGTCTTCGTCTATCCTTCTGGTTTTCCACCTCCGGCCCGCCCCGGCTCTCCCGATCGTTCCGATGAAGCAAGCCATTCGTGCCAGCCTCGCTGTCGCCGCGCTCGGCGTCGCCCTCTTCTCGTCCCCGCGCATCGCCACTGCAGACGGTGACGACACGGCCCTCACCAATATCGTCGCGCTCGCGTCGCAGCGCCTCGCGCTCGCCGAACCGGTCGCTCGATGGAAATGGGCGAATCACAAGGCAATCGAGGACCGGCCGCGCGAAGCGGAACTGCTCGTGTCAGTCGAGAAGCGCGCGGCACAGGCCGGCGTCGATCCCGCGTTCGCACGGACGTTCTTCGAGGATCAGATCACCGCGAGCAAGGATGTGCAGAATGCGCTGTTCGCGACCTGGCGCGCGACGCGGCCGCCGGAAGGCACGCCGCCCGATCTCGCGACCAGCACGCGCCCGGCGCTCGACCGGCTGACGCAGAAAATGCTCGCGGGGCTCGCGCAGGTTGCACCGCTGCGGGATGCGCCTGATTGCCAGGCGCGGCTCGCGCGCAGCATCGCCAACTGGAAGACGCTCACGCGCTACGACGCCACGCAAACGCAGGCACTCGACACCGCGCTGTCGCACGTCTGCTCGGCCGGCGGCGCAAGCGCGATCGGCTGACGACAGCGGGCGCGGGTCACGCGACCGCGCCTGATTAACCCGCCTGCGCCGCGGGTGTGAGCGCGGCGAGCGGAATCAGCTGCAGGCCGCGTGCGAGATGCGTCTGCAGCAGACGGTGGGTAAAGGGCTCGAACGCACCGTCCGTCCCGTCGGCCGCGAGTTGCGCGGCCGCGTCGAGCGACTCCGCCGCGCCGAGATAGCGCCAGCCGTCGATCACGTGAAACAGGCTGCGCTCGCCGCTCGCCTCGAATGCGACCGCACCTTCGAACGGCCAGGGCGCAGCGCCGGCACGGGCGTCGGCCGCGAGGCGCCGGTTGTATGACGGCCGCAGCCGGGCAATCCATTGCGCTTCGGCCAGCATCGCCCCCAACTCGTTGCCGGTCTCGCGCCATTCGACCCGCCGCACCTGCTGCGCCAGTCGCATTTCCTTCGACGAACGGCGCTCGCCCATCAGTAGCGCACGCAGCCGCTGCCGCACACGCACGCTGCGGCCAACATACAGCGGCACATCCTCCTCCCCGAACAGTGCGTACGCACCGCAGCCGGGTGGCGCGGTATCGAGCCAGGCTTCGGTCAGGTCGCCACCCAGACGGAAGTGGCGCGTCGTGCGCGCGATCTGGTCACGCAGCCGCTCGAGCGGCACGATATCGTGCAACAGGCGCCAGAACTGCCACAGCAGGTCGGCATCCGCCAGCGCCCGGTGGCGCGCAGCCGGCACGAGGCCGTGACGTTCGATCAACGCGTCGAGGCCGTGCCGCGACTCACGCGGAAACAGCGCCTTCGACAGCCGCACCGTACACAGCACATCGGGATTGAACGCGAAGCCGGCGCGCTCGAATTCGGCCCGCAGGAAGCCCCGGTCGAAGTTCGCGTTGTGCGCGACGAAAAGCTTGCCGTCGAGCCGCTCGAACAACGCCGGCGCCAGCGACGCAAATGACGGCGCATCGCGCACCATCTCGTCCGAAATGCCCGTCAGTTGCTGGATGAACGGCGGAATCGGCTGCCCCGGATCGACGAGCGTCGTCCACGTCGACACGCCGAGCGGGCCGATTTCGACCACGCCGATTTCGGTGATGCGGTGTTCGGCGGGCGAGCCGCCAGTGGTTTCAAGGTCGACGAAAACGAGCGGCTGTTCGCTGGCGGGATCGGACGGACGGGGGGAATCGGGCATGAAAAGACTGGGAAACGATGCTTCCGTGAGTATGCACCGGCATCCGGGTTCGCGGCCAGCCCGAACCGGAATGTTCCGCCCCCCGTAAAACAAAAAGCCCCCGCAATGCGGGGGCCGGACGTGATCGGCAATGCGTGGCGCGTCAGACCGCCTGGATATTCGCTGCCTGCTTGCCTTTCGGCCCGACTTTCACGTCGAACGAAACACGCTGGTTTTCCTTCAGCGTCTTGAAGCCGTCCATCTTGATTTCGGAAAAGTGTGCAAACAAATCTTCACCGCCATTGTCCGACGTAATAAAGCCGAAACCTTTAGCATCGTTAAACCATTTCACGATACCGGTATCCATGTCTTCGTTCCCCACTCGATTAGATCCAAAAAAGCTATTTTTATAGCCGTTTCCCGAAATCCCGAAACATTGCGCCAGCACCCACACCAGCACGCCGCCCGAGGACGGAGTGCTGACTTTATAAATTGGACAATCCGGGTGCGTCAAGGAAATTTTTGACGATCGTTTTATCAAAAAAGAGCTAATACCACTGGAATCGGTACACCGGCGCCTTTGATTAATTGATTCGCATCAAAAACCTGTCAACCTTACCGGGATCGGACCATTAATAATCTTGCGCGAGAAAATCCTACCGGGGACAAATCGGCTCGGTAAATTCCTCGGGTTTTTTCCGGGTTGCGGAAACCCGAGGACATTGCGATGCTCACTTAACGTCGGAAGGAAGGAGAAGGTCATGTGGCTGGACGGAATCAAGCGCTTCGCGAGCCGGCTCGGACGCGTACACCGCAAGTCCCGCGCCCTGGCCGAGTCAGTGTCCTCGCGCGAAGCGCCGTGCGACACCGAATTCGATACGACCTGGCACGGCGATCACTGGCAGAACCTGCTCTCGTCGCCCCTCGATGCCCGTCACTACGTGATGGAAGACTGGACATACACGCCGCCCCCCAACGAATCCAAGGAGGCCGCACCCGCGGCCAAGCGCAAGCGGCGCTCGTTCGCGCAATAGCGCGCGGGCCGACAGGGCAAAAAAAAGCGCGACTGGGAAGTCGCGCCGACAAAGGTTTGGAGATCTTTTCCGTCAACGAAAAAGTCTGCTTCGGAAAGCAGAGATCGCAGTATAACGAGAGAACAACCTTTCATTAGCCATGCTCCACACAAACCTCTATTGCCGATGTGTCAATAATCGGATGACGGCCATCCTCGCCTCCTGCTGACCGCCTGTCGCGATCGCGCAACGCCCGTTCCGTAGTCCTGATCGCCATTTTTCTTCGCTGCACCGCCACAAACCCTTGATGGGCAACCGTTTGCGCCACATTGCCGATCTTTGCGGATTCCAAAATATACTATTGCTTAAAGCGCATTCCTCCCCCACTCCACGCACTCCGTACACTGCAGATGGCTTTTTGATAAGCGCACCGCCGCTCTGCCGGACCGGCCGCAACGTCAAGCACAACATGCCAGTCCGCAGCAGGTTCGATCGACATCATCCTGTTTGGAGACAGATCCATGAAAAAAACCCTGATCGTCACCGCGTTGTCGGGTGTATTCGTGACGGCAGCTCACGCCCAAAGCAGCGTGACGCTCTATGGCCTGATCGACGCAGGCATCACCTATACGAACAACCAGGGTGGCCACAGCTCATGGTCGGAACGCAGCGGCCAGATCAACGGCAGCCGCTGGGGCCTGCGCGGCACGGAAGATCTCGGTGGCGGACTGAAAGCAATCTTCGTGTTGGAAAACGGCTTCAACATCGCCAACGGCACGCTTGGCCAGAATGGCCGCGAATTCGGCCGCCAGGCGTTCGTCGGCCTGTCTCATGACCAGTTCGGCGCCGTCACCCTCGGTCGCCAATACGACAGCGTCGTCGACTACATCGGGCCGCTGTCGCTGACCGGTACGCAATTCGGCGGCACCCAGTTTGCCCACCCGTTCGACAACGACAACCTGAACAATTCGTTCCGGATCAATAACGCCGTCAAGTACACGAGCGTCAATTACGGCGGTCTGAAGTTCGGCGCGTTGTACGGCTTCTCGAACAGCAGCCAGTTCTCGAACAATCGTGCGTACAGCGCGGGCGTGTCGTACACCTATGCCGGCTTCAATATCGGCGCCGGCTACCTGCAGTTGAACAATGACATCTCGGGCCTCACGTCGGCGGCGGTCACCAACAGCGGCGGCGCGGTGGCCGGCGACAATACGTTCGTCGGCAAGCGTCAGCGCGTGTTCGGCGGCGGCCTGAACTACACATTCGGCCCGGCAACGGCCGGCTTCGTGTTCACGCAATCGCGCGTGAACCGGGCGCTCGGCATCTCCGCGGGGGCCTCGGGCGTGTCGAATGGGCTGGGTCTCGACGGCACGTTTGCCCGCTTCAACAACTACGAAGTAAACGCCCGCTACGCGCTCACGCCGGCCTTGTCGCTGGCCGGGTCGTACACATACACCGCCGGCTTCCTGGACGGCCGTCATCCGGGCTGGAACCAGTTCAACCTGCAGACCGACTATGCACTGTCCAAGCGGACCGACGTGTATGTGCAAGGCGTGTATCAGCGCGTCAGCACGGACGGCCTGGGCATCGGCGCCTATGTCAATGGCCTCGGTGGTGCTTCATCGACCAACAAGCAGATCGCGGTCACGGCAGGCCTGCGCCATCGCTTCTGAGCGACCGGCATTCCGCCGCACGCCGGATGACGAAGCGCCCCATCGGGGCGCTTTTTCTTTGCCGGGTTGCGCCGTGCGCTGTTCAGGCGTTGCCCGGCGCCGGGTAACGGACGTCGAGCACGTCGATCGGCTGCGGGCCGGCCGGCGTCATCAGCATGACGGTATCGCCGATCTTCGCCTTGATGAGTGCGCGCGCGACCGGCGAAATCCAGCTGACACAGCCGCGATCGAGATCGACCTCGTCGATCCCGACGATCGTGATCGTGTGATCCTCGCCGTCCGGTGTCTCGTAATCGACCGTCGCGCCGAAAAACACTTGGTCGACATTCTCCTGCCGGCTTGCATCGACGACTTCGGCCAGATCGAGCCGCTTCGTCAGGAAGCGGATGCGGCGATCGATCTCGCGAAGCCGCCGCTTGCCGTAGATGTAGTCGCCATTCTCCGACCGGTCGCCATTCGACGCGGCCCAGGACACGAGCCGCACGACCTCGGGACGCTCGACGTCGATCAGGTTCAGCAGTTCGTCCCTCAGCCGCTTGTGGCCGGCGGGCGTGATGTAGTTCTTCGCACCCGCCGGAATCGCGGGCTGGGCCTGGTCGAGATCGTCGTCGTCGCCGTCCGACTCTTTGACAAACGCCTTGTTCATGATGCAGATTCAACATGGATGACTGATGCTCCAAGGGTACACGAAGGGCGCCCCGGCAAGGTCATGGCACCTAATTTGCGAATAAGGCTTCCCTTTTTATACAACCCTGCTATACTTCCGCTTCTGCGTGCGGCTGTAGCTCAGTTGGATAGAGTACTTGGCTACGAACCAAGGGGTCGTGGGTTCGAATCCTGCCAGCCGCGCCACTTTTTTCGAGGGCCTTCCCAACCGAAGGCCCTTTCAGTTCGAAGCAGTAGAAGTCTTGTTGTTGCGTGCGGCTGTAGCTCAGTTGGATAGAGTACTTGGCTACGAACCAAGGGGTCGTGGGTTCGAATCCTGCCAGCCGCGCCACTTTTTTGGGAACCTTCCCATCGCAGAAGGTTCCGTCAGTTAAGCAGTACCGTTTTGCGTGCGGCTGTAGCTCAGTTGGATAGAGTACTTGGCTACGAACCAAGGGGTCGTGGGTTCGAATCCTGCCAGCCGCGCCACCTTAAAAGGGCTTTCCTCCGGGAAAGCCCTTTTTCTTTTCCGCCTTCCCTTCCCTACTCATGACATAGCAACGTCCGGTTGCGTGGCGCTTTTTTTCGGAAGAACGTCGACCACGCCGCACGTTCGCCTCTCCGGCAGCACAAATGAAAACGGCGGCCATTGGCCGCCGTCGATCGCCCGCCCACACGGGCCGCGTCAGTAATCCTGACGCTCGCGCTCGATGCGCATGCCGCCGTCGTGGCGCGCATGCGCACCGTCGTCGGTCGAACGCTCGCGCATGATCCGCATCACGTCCGGATTGGTTCGCACGCGCCGCATCACGTTCGCGAGATGCACGCGGTCGCTGACCTGGATCACGAAGCGCAGCACCGTCGATTCGTGCGTCAGATCCTCGTCCATTGCGATATGCACGATGTTCGCGTCGGCCGACGTGATGTCCGCCGCCACGCGCGCAAAAATGCCCTTCGTGTTCTTCACGAGCGCCTTCACCGCGACATCGAACAGGCGGCCCGGCTGCGGCGCCCATTCGACGTCGATCCAGCGGCCCGGATCGCGGCGATGGATACGCTGCGCCACGCGGCAATCGGTCGTATGAATCGCCATCCCCAAGCCGATGCCGATGTAACCCATGATCGCGTCGCCCGGAATCGGACGGCAGCATGCGGACAACTGCACGGACATCCCTTCGGTGCCGGTGATCACGACCGGCGGCGCGTGGTGCGCGAGATGCCGCTCGGACTTCGGCAGATCGTCGTCCGCATCGCGGCCGCTCATCAGCACCTCGATGCGCTTGGCCATCACCGCGGCCACGCGGCGGCCAAGGCCGATGTCCGCGAAGATTTCCTGACGGCTCTTGTTGCCCGTCCACTGCACGAGCTTCTCCCACACTTCCGGCTCGACATCAGCCAGCGCGAGACCATAGCCCTTCAGGCTCTGGTCGACCAGCCGCTCGCCCAGCTGCACCGATTCGTTCAGGCGCATCGTCTTCAGGTAGTGCCGGATCGCCGAGCGCGCCTTGCCGGTACGCACGAAACCGAGCCACGCAGGGTTCGGCTTCGAATACGGCGCCGTGATCACCTCGACGATGTCGCCGCTCTTCAGCTCGGTGCGCAGCGGCAGCAGCTCGTTGTTGATCTTCACGGCCACGCACTGGTTGCCGAGATCGCTGTGGATCGAATACGCGAAATCGAGTGCCGTCGCGCCGCGCGGCAGCGCCATGATCTTCGACTTCGGCGTGAACACGTAGACCGCATCCGGGAACAGGTCGATCTTCACGTGCTCGAGGAATTCGCTCGAATCACCGGCTTCGCTCTGGATGTCGAGCAGCGACTTCAGCCACTGGTGCGCGCGCTTCTGCACGTCGCTGAGATCCGCGCTGCCGTTCTTGTACAGCCAGTGCGCGGCGACCCCCGCCTCGGCGATCTCGTGCATCTTGCGCGTGCGCACCTGGAATTCGATCGGCGCGCCGAACGGGCCGACCAGCGTGGTGTGCAGCGACTGATAGCCGTTGATCTTCGGGATCGCGATGTAGTCCTTGAACTTGCCGGGCACGGGCTTGTACAGCGCATGCAACGCCCCGATGCACGTGTAGCAGTCGAGCGGGCTGTCGACGACGACGCGAAAGCCGTACACGTCGAGCACCTGCGAGAACGACAGCTGCTTGTCGCGCATCTTGCGGTACACGCTGTAGATGGTCTTTTCGCGGCCGGTGATCTCGGCGTCGATCTTCGCATCGGCCATCGCGCGCTGCGCGGCTTCGAGGATCTTGCTGATCACTTCGCGGCGGTTGCCGCGCGCGGCCTTCACGGCCTTCTCGAGCGTCGCGTAGCGATGCGGGTTGAAATTCGCGAAGCTCATGTCCTGCAGCTCGCGATACGTGTTGTTCAACCCGAGGCGGTGCGCGATCGGCGCGTAGATGTCGAGCGTTTCCCGCGCGACGCGGCGGCGCTTTTCCATCGGCACCGCGCCGAGCGTGCGCATATTGTGCAGGCGGTCGGCGAGCTTGACGAGAATCACGCGCACGTCGCGTGCCATCGCGAGCAGCATCTTGCGGAAGTTTTCCGCCTGCGCTTCCTCGCGGCTGCGGAATTCCATCTTGTCGAGCTTCGACAGGCCATCGACCAGTTCGGCGACCTTCGGGCCGAACCGTTCGGCCAGCTCGCTCTTGGTCACGCCCTGGTCTTCCATCACGTCATGCAGCAGCGCGGCCATGACGGCCTGCGCGTCGAGCTTCCAGCCGGCGCAGATTTCCGCGACGGCGACGGGATGGGTGATGTAGGGTTCGCCGCTCTGGCGATATTGACCGAGGTGGGCTTCGTCACTGAAGTGGAACGCCGCCTTGACCTCTTTGATTTCTTCCGGAGGAAGATACTCGGCAAGCACGCCCGTCAGTTTCGCGATCGAAACGACGCCGTGCTTGCGAGGCTGCTCCGGTGTGGCGGTCGGCCCGAACAGATGCCGGAAGGACTGTTCGAGAACCGCGTCGATGTACTGGCGCGCAGGCGACTGGGCCGTGGCTTCGGTGGTCGAATCCGCGGAGGCGGACGATGGGGTGGTGCTCATATTCGCCTCCAGGTCGAGTCGTTGCGCGCGTGGATTACATGGCTGGAACGGGCCGGATGCGCGTTACACCGGCACCTTCTTCAGCATCTCGACGCCGACCTGGCCGGCAGCGATTTCGCGCAGCGCGACGACGGTCGGCTTGTCGCGGCTTTCGATCTTCGGCGTATGGCCTTGCGCGAGCTGCCGCGCGCGATAGGTGGCGGCGAGCGCCAGTTCGAAGCGGTTCGGGATTTGCTTCAGGCAGTCTTCGACGGTAATGCGAGCCATGTTGGTAATTCCTTCTGAATATAGTCCTTATTCTACCTTATGTCCCTCGTCCCCCGCGTCATTCCGCGTGGGGCAGATGGATGCCGAGCTCGATGAACAGCTCCGTGTGTCGCGCGTACTGCGAAGCAAAGCGCAGGCGCGTGGCCGCGACGATGCATTCGAGCTCCGCGAGCGCACGCTCGAAGTTCTCGTTGATCACCACGTATTCCGCTTCGGGCGCGTGCGCGATCTCGCTGCCGGCGGCCAGCAGGCGGCGCGTGATCACTTTCGGCTCGTCCTGGCCGCGCTTCTTCAGGCGCTCCTCGAGCGCGTCGAGCGACGGCGGCAGGATGAAGATGCCGACCGCGTTGCGGAACTGCTTCTTCACCTGCAGCGCGCCCTGCCAGTCGATCTCGAGCAGCACGTCGTGGCCGTTCTTCATCTGCTCTTCGATCCACACGCGCGACGTGCCGTAGTAGTTGCCGTGCACTTCCGCGCTCTCGAGGAATTCGTGCGCCGCGTGACGCGCGCGGAAATCCTCGACCGTCGTGAAGTGATAGTGCTGGCCGTCCTGCTCGCCCGGGCGCGGCTTGCGGGTCGTGTACGAGATCGACAGGCAGATGTCGCTGTCCTTCGACAGCAGCGCATTCACGAGCGTCGACTTGCCGGCGCCCGACGGCGCGACGACCATGAACAGGTTGCCGGGATAGACGCCGCCATGCAGCGAATGCGCGGCGTGTCCGTCGTGAGTGGATTGGGTCATGTTGCGTTACTCCAGGTTTTGCACTTGCTCGCGCATCTGCTCGATCAACAGCTTGAGCGCCATCGACGCGTCGGCGAGTTCCTTCGCCGCCGCCTTCGAGCCGAGCGTGTTCGCTTCGCGATTCAGTTCCTGCATCATGAAGTCGAGACGCTTGCCGACGCGGCCGCCCTTCTCGATCACATGGCGCGTTTCGTTCAGGTGCGCGGTGAGTCGCGACAGCTCTTCCGCGATGTCGATCCGGATCCCGTACATCGTCACTTCCTGACGAATGCGCTCCGCGGCTTCCTCGCGCGTGACGATCGTCGAGCCGCCTTCGGGCGCCGCGATGCCGAGCGCCTCCTGCAGCCGTTCGACGATCTTCTGCTGGTGCTTCGCGATCAGCTCCGGCACGAGCGGCGTGATGCGCGCGACGATCGCTTCCATCTCGGTGACGTTCGACAGCAGCATCGTCGCCAGTTGCGCGCCTTCGCGCGAACGCACGACGACGAGCTCGCCGATCGCTTCCTTGCCGCACGCGAGCACCGCCTCGCGGATCGCGTCAGCCGACACGCCGCTCTCGGCGATCACGCCGGGCCAGCGCAGGATCTCGCCCGCGCGCAGGCGGCCGACGCCCGGGAACGAGTCGAGCACCGAGCGCTCGAGCTCGGCGAGCTGGCCGAGCGCCGACTGGTTCAGCGCGCCCGCGCCGATGCTCTGCTCGCCGCGCTGCAGGTTGATGCGGATGTCGACCTTGCCGCGCGACAGCTTGTTCATCAGCATTTCGCGCAACGCGGGTTCGCACGCGCGCACGTCGTCCGGCATCCGGAAATTCAGGTCGAGAAAGCGCGAGTTCACGGTGCGCAGTTCGACCGACACGCTGGTGCCGCCGTTGCCGGTGGCCGTCGCGAGTTCGCGCGTCGCGCTCGCGTAGCCCGTCATGCTGTAGATCATGGTTCGTCTCGCCGTCTTTGTGCCCTCGCGGGCGGGGATATGTCGAGGCGCCCGGCGCATCGGAAAGCGCGGGGCGGGAAGCGCGCATTATCCCATTTTTGCGGACCACCCCGCCGGGCACGCCCGCCGTTCGGCGCTAAAATCGGGGTTTCCTCTCGTTCCGCGATTCCCACATGACGTCTTCCGTTTCCCGCCCGAGCGGCCGCCGCGCCGACGAACTGCGCAAGGTCGCCCTGACCCGCCACTACACGAAACATGCCGAAGGCTCGGTGCTGGTCGAATTCGGCGACACCAAGGTGCTCTGCACCGCGAGCGTGTCCGAGCGCGTGCCCGACTTCCTGCGCGACCGCGGGCAAGGCTGGCTGACCGCCGAATACGGGATGCTGCCGCGCGCGACGCATACGCGCAGCGACCGCGAAGCCGCCCGCGGCAAGCAGACCGGCCGCACGCAGGAAATTCAGCGCCTGATCGGCCGCGCGCTGCGCGCGGTGTTCGACCTCGAAGCGCTCGGCCCGCGCACGATCCACATCGACTGCGACGTGATCCAGGCCGACGGCGGCACGCGCACGGCGAGCATCACCGGCGCGTTCGTCGCCGCGCACGACGCCGTGTCGAAGCTGATCGCGGCCGGCAAGCTCACGCGCTCGCCGATCACCGACCACGTCGCCGCGATCTCGGTCGGCGTGTACCAGGGCGCGCCCGTGCTCGACCTCGATTACGCGGAAGATTCGCAGTGCGACACCGACATGAACGTCGTGATGACGGGCGCCGGCGGTTTCGTCGAAGTCCAGGGCACGGCCGAAGGCGTGCCGTTCTCGCGCGCCGAGATGAACGCGCTGCTCGACCTCGCGCAAGGCGGGATCGCCGAGCTGGTGCAGCTTCAGAAAGACGTGCTGGGCGCCTGACATGCCGGACGACCACACCACCGCGCCGCTGTCGCGCATCGTTCTGGCGTCGAACAACGCGGGCAAGCTGCGCGAATTCACCGCGCTGTTCTCGACGGTCGGCATCGAGATCGTCCCGCAGGGCGACCTTGCCGTGCCTGAGGCGGAAGAGCCGTTCGGCACCTTCATCGAGAATGCGCTGACGAAGGCACGCCACGCGTCGCGGCTCACCGGGCAGCCGGCGATCGCCGACGATTCGGGCCTGTGCGTGCGCGTGCTGCGCGGCGCGCCGGGCGTCTATTCGGCACGCTACGCGCAGCGCGCGGGCCGTGACAAGGGCGACGCGGCGAACAACGCGTATCTCGTCGAGCAGCTGCGCGGCGTCGACGACCGGCGCGCATACTATTGCTGCGTGCTCGCGCTCGTGCGCCATGCGGACGACCCCGAGCCGCTGTTCGCCGAAGGACGCTGGGCGGGCGAGATCGTCGACACGCCGCGCGGCGAGCACGGATTCGGCTACGACCCGTATTTCTACCTGCCGTCGCTCGGCGCGACGGCCGCCGAACTCGAGCCGGCCGTGAAGAACACGCACAGCCATCGCGCGCTGGCGCTGAAGGCGCTGCTGGCGCGGCTCGCGGAGGAAGCATGAGCACGCCCGATACCCGTTCGCCAGCGGAGGTCGCATGAGCCAGGCCGCGGAAACCGGCGCGCGCGTCGTCGCGACCTTCACGTCGCCCGGCCAGGTGCGGCTCACGTCGCTGCCGCCGCTCGCGCTGTACGTGCATTTCCCGTGGTGCGTGCGCAAGTGCCCGTACTGCGATTTCAATTCGCACGAGTGGAAGGGCGAACGGTTTCCGGAAACCGAGTATCTCGACGCGCTGCGCGCCGATCTCGAGCAGGCGCTGCCGCTCGTGTGGGGCCGCCAGGTGCATACGGTATTCATCGGCGGCGGCACGCCGAGCCTGCTGTCGGCGGCCGGCCTCGACCGGATGCTGTCCGACGTGCGTGCGCTGCTGCCGCTCGACGCCGATGCCGAGATCACGCTCGAGGCGAATCCGGGCACGTTCGAGGCCGCGAAGTTCGCGCAGTTCCGCGCGAGCGGCGTGAACCGCCTGTCGGTCGGCATCCAGAGCTTCAACGAAACGCACCTGAAGGCGCTCGGCCGGATTCACGACACGACGCAGGCACGCGCCGCGGTCGAAATCGCCGCGAAGAACTTCGACAACTTCAACCTCGACCTGATGTTCGCGCTGCCGAACCAGACGCTCGACGAATGCCGCACCGACATCGAGACCGCGCTGTCGTACGCGCCGCCGCATCTGTCGCTGTATCACCTGACGCTCGAGCCGAATACGCTGTTCGCGAAGTTCCCGCCGGTCGTGCCCGACGACGACGCGTCGGCCGACATGCAGGAATGGATCCACGCGCGCACGGCCGAGGCCGGTTACGGGCGCTACGAAGTGTCCGCGTATGCGAAGCCGAATCATCAGTGCAAGCACAACCTGAACTACTGGCGCTTCGGCGACTATCTCGGGATCGGTGCGGGCGCACACACGAAGCTGTCGTTCCCGAACCGGATCCTGCGGCAGGCACGCTACAAGCACCCGGCGACCTTCATCGAGCAGGCGATGGCCGGCACGGCCGTGCAGGAAGAGCGTGAAGTCGGCGCGCGCGACCTGCCGTTCGAGTTCATGCTGAACACGCTGCGGCTCGTCGAGGGCTTCCCCGTGCACAGCTTCGCCGAACGCACGGGCCTGCCGATGAGCACGATCGAGCCGGCGCTGCAGGAAGCGGAACGGCGCGGGCTGATCGCGCGCGATTTCGCGCAGATCGCGCCGACGCCGCTGGGCCAGCGTTTCCTCAACGACCTGCAGGAATTGTTCCTGCGCGACGATTGAAGGGATGAACCACGCGGCATTTCGGTTACAATGCCGCCTCGTGTGGAAGCGTGGCCGAGCGGTTTAAGGCACCGGTCTTGAAAACCGGCGACGGGAAACTGTCCGTGAGTTCGAATCTCACCGCTTCCGCCAGGAAGTTCGCCAAACCCCGTCCATTCACCGAATGACGGGGTTTTTTGTTGGTCCGCGCACGCCCATCCCCCACGTTCCGACGCGTCACGCCGGATGCCGTTACAATCCGGCGCTCCGATTCGCGAAACGGGAAACCCACGTCATGAAGCCCTTCATCGTCTCGTCGCTCGCTGCCCTGCTGGTTGCCGTCAGCACGCCGGCGACGGCCGACACCGCCGCCGGCAACGACGCGCAAGCGTCGTGCGCGATCGCCTACGTGACGGGCGTCGGCGGCTCGCCGCGTGGCCTGAGCGAATACCTCGCGAGCCCGTCGCCCTACAACTACGTGAAGGACAACGACCTCCAGTGCAAGGTGGGTGACGATGGACGCACGTCGAACTGCACCGGCGTGACCTACCTCCGGAACGAACAGGTCAGCGTGTACGACGATTCCGATCCGGCAACACTGACCGTCGTGGCGCGCGTGGAGCTCGACCACGGCCAGAAATACCCGGTGATCATCGTCGTGCAGCGCAAGGACGCACGCTGCAAGCAATGATGCGGCGCCGCGCACGAGCCCGTCCGCCGAAACGGCACGGGCGTTCGCGCCGGCCGTCGCGCAGCACCTGAGCGGCGGGCACCGGCAGCGGCACGCCATTACATCGCAACGCGCCGGAAGCCCCCTCCCGGCCGGCCGCTCGATCACCTAGAATTCGATCAACACGGCGACACGACCGCCGCCGCGTACTCGATGCCGCGCGCGCCACCCCTGCGTGCGGCACACGGAGATCGCCATGACCGAACTGTCGACACCGGCGGAACACGTCGATTACGAAGGCTTCGAGATCCATGTCGTGCCGGCCGTCGCGCCCGGCAGCGACACGCGCTACACCTACACCGGTTACGTGTGCCATCCGGGCGCGAATCCCGCCTTGCCCGGCCACGCGGTGCCCTTCCATGCGGACGGCGAGGAAAGCTTCGCGAGCCTCGACGAAGCCGTCCACGAAGCCGTCCACATCGGCAAGAGCATCATCGACGGCACGCACCCCGACCTGTCGATCCTGTCACTCGTCACGCACGGCTTCTGAACCGGGCCGCACGCATCGCCGAAGATGGCGCGGGCGCGCCCGTGGTGCTGCCTGCAGCGACCCGCTGCGCTCGCGCCGGACCCTCGCCACGCGCCGGCGTGCCAGTCGCGTTCCTCGTGTTTCTTTCAACCTTGCAACACGCACGCCGCGATGCACGCGTGCGGCAGCCACGCGAGCGTACTGTCACATGTCACGTCACATCGCGATGCGCGAGCGCACGCCTTCTCGTCATCAGCGCTCGCATCATCCGGCATCGCCCGTTATGCGTTTCTCCCGATATCGGCTCGCATCCGTGCGCCTATCATTTTTTTATAGTCACTTCCGGCTAGCCTCCCATGCGCCCCCTTCCCCGTTTGCATGTCGACCGGTTGCGTGCAGTTGCACTGGCCGTCGTCGCCATGCTCGCGGCGTGCACGATCACGCCGCCTCCGTCGCTGCACTCGATCCTGACGATTCCGTCGATCACCCGCAGCGGCAACCTCGACCAGTACCGCGTCGAAGTCGCGCACCGTGTCGCCGAACGCAATCCGTCCGGCATGCTGCACGGCATACCCCAGGCCATGCTCCGCTCGCTCGTCGTCGTGGCCTTCACCGTCGATGGCAGCGGCCGGCTCGTCAACGCGTCCGTCTATCGCAGCAACGGCGACAGCGAAGCGGAAGCACTCGCGCTCGCGTCGCTGCGCCGCTCGGCGCCGCTGCCGCCGCCGCCGTCGCGACTGCTCGACGGCAACGGCCGGCTCGAACTGATGGAAGGCTGGCTCTTCAACGACGACGGCCACTTCCAGTTGCAAAGCACCGCGTCGGCGCAGGCGCAATCGATCGACTGAGCGGTCGCCGCCCCGCGATTGCCGGTGCGCGGCGGCGCTGGCTATAATTTTCCGCAATCGCGCGGCCATCACGCCGCGCGCGCGTTCGCGCGCCCCACCCGGCATGCGAGCCGACCACGCCGGCACCGGGCGGCGGCGACATACCCG
Source organism: Burkholderia sp. AU6039 (assembly GCF_002223365.1). NCBI lineage: Bacteria > Pseudomonadati > Pseudomonadota > Betaproteobacteria > Burkholderiales > Burkholderiaceae > Burkholderia > Burkholderia sp. AU6039. The sequence continues at coordinate 503,261 of NZ_NKFK01000003.1, read as the reverse complement.
TCTCCATCGTCGACCGGCGGGTGACGTCCGCGCCACGGCGCGCGTCCACGCCGCCACCGCATCATCCGCTCGGCTGCCCCCGGCAGGCATCCGCCTGCCCGACCGCACGCTCAGCCGACCGCCCCAACGACAAAACGGAGACATCCATGTCCGCATCCCCCCCGACCGTTGCACACGCAACCGGTTCGGCCGGCGCCATCAGCCACCGGCGCATCGTGTTCGCCAGCTTCATCGGCACCGCGATCGAGTTCTACGATTTCTACGTGTATGCAACGGCCGCCGCGCTCGTCATCGGCCCGGTGTTCTTTCCGCACGGGTCTGCGACCGCACAGGCGCTGTCCGCCTTCGTCACGTTCGGCATCGCGTTCATCGCTCGCCCGATCGGCTCGTTCCTGTTCGGGCACTTCGGCGACCGCATCGGCCGCAAGTCGACGCTCGTCGCATCGCTGCTCGTGATGGGCGTGTCCACCACCGCCATCGGCTTCGTGCCCGGCTACGACGCGATCGGCGCGCTCGCGCCGGTGCTGCTATGCGTGCTGCGCTTCGGCCAGGGGATCGGCCTCGGCGGCGAATGGGGCGGCGCCGCGCTGCTCGCGACCGAGCACGCGCCGCAGGGCAAGCGCGGCTGGTTCGGGATGTTCCCGCAGCTCGGGCCATCGGTCGGCTTCCTGATGTCGAACGGGCTGTTCTTCGCGCTCGCGCTGTCGCTGTCGGACGAGCAGTTCCGCAGCTGGGGCTGGCGCATCCCGTTCCTGGTCAGTGCGGTGCTCGTCGCGCTCGGCCTGTACGTGCGGCTCAAGATCACCGAAACACCCGCGTTCCAGGCTGCGCTCGATCGCAACGAGCGCGTGCGCGTGCCGGTCGCGACGCTGATCACGCAACACTGGCGGCCGACGCTGCTCGGTGCGCTTGCGATGGTCGTCTGCTACACGCTGTTCTACATCTCGACGGTGTTCTCGCTGTCCTACGGCGTGTCGGCGCTGCATATTCCGCGCCAGAGTTTCCTCGGCCTGCTGTGTTTCGCGGTCGTGTTCATGGGACTCGCGACGCCGCTGTCCGCGTGGGCATCGGACCGCTTCGGCCGCAAGCCGGTGCTCGTCGTGGGCGCGATCGCCGCGCTGCTGTCGGGTTTTGCGATGGAGCCGCTGCTCGGTAGCGGCTCGATGCCGCTCGTCGCACTGTTCCTGACGATCGAGCTGTTCCTGATGGGCGTGACGTTCGCGCCGATGGGCGCGCTGCTGCCGGAGCTGTTCCCGACCAACGTCCGCTACACGGGCGCGGGCGTCGCGTACAACCTCGGCGGGATCCTCGGCGCGTCGATCGCGCCGTATATCGCGCAACTGCTGGCGGCGCGCGGCGGGCTGTCGTGGGTCGGCGGTTATGTATCGGTTGCGGCGGCAATCAGCCTGATCGGCGTGCTGCTGATGCGCGAGACGCGCGACGCATCGCTCGTGTGAGACTCCGGGGCGACCCGGGTTGTGCGGCGACCGGCGCTGCCTATACTCGATCCTGGGTGCGCCGCTGCGCGCGCCCGGGATCCCGCCCCGAAGGAGCCGCCGCCATGAACATCCGCCTCGGCAATGCCGATCTCGTCCTGATCCTCGCGCTCGCGCTGGGTGGCGCGATCCTGCTCGCGATGCGCTTCCGGCCGCAGACCTGGCGCGGCCTCGTGTTCGAGGCGCTGCTGGCGAATCTGGCGGCCGTCGCCGCCGTCGTCACGGTCGAGGCGCTGCTCGCCTGAACCGGCACACCCCGCTTCGTCAGGCGGTCATCCGCGCGCGCAGCGCGCCGTAGGCCGGGCTGACCGTACCGATCGCGTCCAGCGCCTCGTCGACCGACGGCATCATGCCCGGCTCGCCGATCGACAGTGCATTCGGCGCGCCGCCGATCCCGCAATGATGGCGCGACGTCGCGACGAAAATCATCACGGTCGGCCGCTGCAGCGCGTGCGCCATGTGTACGAACCCCGTATCGACCCCCACCACGAGCGCAGCCCGGCCGAGCGCGGCGCCGAGCTCGCGCACCGTCATCGCGGGCAGCACGACCGAACCCGGCGCGCGTGCGGCGATGTCCTGCGCATCGTCATGCTCGGCAGCCGATCCCCACGGCAACAGCACGCGTAGGCCACGCGCCATCATCTGCGTGGCGAGCGCGGCCCAGTGGTTGGCCGGCCATTTCTTGTCGGGGTTGGACGTCGCATGGAACAGCAGCATGAATGGGGCGCCATCGGTCACGGCGGCCGGCAGGTTCACGTCCCGCGGCGGGACGATGCCGTACGTGGCCATACCCTCGGGGGCGTAGCCGAGCGCCTCGCCGGCGCTCACGCGCATCCCGTGCCACGCGTCGCAGTCCGGCCGCGGGCCAAAACGATGCGAATACGCGAAGCGTGCGCCCGTTTCTCCGAGATCCTGCGTCTGGTAGCCGACGCGGCGCGCGGCGCGCGCGAGCGCCGAAATGATCGCGCTCTTGTAGACGCCGTGCAGGTCGATCACCGCATCGTAGCGATGCGCCCGCAGCGCGCCGATCGACGCCGTGATCGCCTTCAGGTCGCCGCGACTGCGCATCTTCTTGAAGCGGCGCAGCGGCGCGCCCAGGACACGGCTGACGCCCGGATGCCAGCGCACGACCTCCGCGCACGATTCATCCACCGCCCAGTCGACCGTTATGCCGGGAAAGGCGCGATGCAGATCCGCGACGACGGGTAACGTCTGGACGACGTCGCCGAGCGACGTCACTTTCACGATGAGGATACGTTTCACGATGTGTGGGGATAGGCAAGCCAATTTGGCATGCTAACGATGGTTACCCATCGCGAACATTACGCTAACATTACTTTTGCAACAAAATGCATCTCGTTGGTGGGCTATTGTCGCACCCCGCACGCATGCCGTTCTTTTTATAATTCGATCTTTGCCTACCGGCCCGCGTCGATGCCACGCCCCGCTCTTCCCGCCCTGTTTCCCGCTCTTACCCGTCGTTCGCTGAGGATCTGGCGCCAGTACGGCGTGTTCTGGCTCGGTGCGATCGTCGTTGGCCTCGCGGCCGTGCTCTACGCGCGTCTGATCGACTGGGGTTACGAAACCTTCCGCACGATGCGCGATCACGCCGCGTGGCTGCCGCTGCTGCTGACGCCGGCCATCGCCGCGCTGTCGGTATGGATCACGCGGCGCTTCTTCCGCGGCGCCGAGGGCAGCGGCATCCCGCAGGTGATCGCGACGCTGCACGCGCGCCCGAGCGCGTTCGGCTCCCGGCTGCTGACGCTGCGCATCCTGTTCGGCAAGGTGCTGGTGTCGTTCCTCGGCATCCTGGGCGGCTTCACGATCGGCCGTGAAGGGCCGACCGTGCAGGTCGGCGCGGCGCTGATGTTCAACCTGCGACGCTTCTACCCGCGCTCGAACGCGCAGATCGAACGCCAACTGGTGCTCGCCGGCGCGGCGGCCGGGCTGTCGGCCGCGTTCAATACGCCGCTCGCGGGAATCGTGTTCGCGATCGAGGAACTGACGCGCAGCTTCTCCGCGCGCGCGAGCGGCGTGCTGATCACCGCGATCATCCTCGCCGGCGTCGTCGCGCTCGGGCTGAACGGCAACTACACGTATTTCGGCACGATCGATGCCGGCCCCCATTTTCCGAAACTGCTCGCGCTCGCCGTGCTGGTCACCGCGATCGTCACGGGGATCGCAGGCGGCCTGTTCTGCTGGCTGCTGCTCAACACGGGACGCTGGCTGCCCGCGCAGCTGCTGGGCCTGTATCGCGAGCGGCCGATCAGGTTCGCCGCGCTGTGCGGCTTCGCGATCGCCGTCGTCGGCCTCGTATCGGGCGGCACGACCTTCGGCAGCGGCTATGCCGAGGCGCGCGGCCTGCTCGACGGCAGCCAGCATCTGTCGGTGTTCTATCCGTTCCTGAAGATGATTTCGATGGTGGCGTCGTACCTGCCGGGCATCCCGGGCGGGATCTTCGCGCCGTCGCTGTCGATCGGCGCCGGGTTCGGCAACCTGTTGCATCTCGTGTTCAGCAACATGAGCCTGCCGATGCTGATCGCGCTCGCGATGGTCGGCTACATGGCGGCCGTCACGCAGTCGCCGATCACCTCGTTCGTGATCGTGATGGAGATGATCAACGGTCACGCGCTCGTGATTTCGCTGATGGCCACCGCGCTGGTGTCGAGCCGCGTGTCGCGCTTCTTCGCGCCACCGCTCTACGAAACGCTCGCCCTGCGCTATCTCGCGCCGCCCGTCACGGCCGCCGAACCGACTGCGGCAACCGCGGCGAGCGCGGCGGCGGCAACCGGCGTCACCGAGCCGCAGGATGCGGCCGCGGCGCCCGCCGATCCGCTCGACACGCTGCGCGACGAAGGCGGCAAGGGCGACGAAGCGTCCCCCGCCACCGTGCCGGCCGAAGGCGCAGCACATGCACCGGCGCCGCACGACGACGAGCCGGCCGCAGCCGGGACGCACGACCCGGCACAGCGTGGCCCGCGCGACGCTCAGTAGATCACGACGGGCGCCGGCCGGTAGTACACGGGCCGCGCCGGCACGACGATGCATCCGGCCAGCGTGATCGCGACGAGTGCGATGGCGATTGCGGTTCTTTTCATCGTCCGGCTCCATCAGGCCCAGTGACCACGGGTCCAGAACCAGTTCGGACCGCGCTGGTCCCAATGGCCCGGCACCCATTGCATACCGACGCGCTCGGCTTCCCAGTGACCGCCGATCCACACGTAGCGGCCATGCTCCCAGTGCCAGTGCCCGCGATCCCACACGTAGCCCACGCGCGAGGCCGGCACGACCTCGTAGCGCACCGGCGGCGGCGCGTTCGGCGCGACGATCACGACTTCCTCGGTGCGCACGGCGACCGGCTCGGCGACGACCATGCGGCCCTGCGGCACGATCACGGGAGTGCCGACGAGAATCTCGTCCGCATGCGCGGCAAGCGGCGCGACGACGGCTGACAGGCTCGCGGCAAGCAAGGCGAGCGAAACGATACGACGTTGAACGGTAGAGACAGCCATCACAACCTCCTGGTTGAACAAGTTACGCGAGCGTATTCGTTCAATGCGGGAGGCGCGGTAACGGCCGACAGACGCCGTGTTACGGCATGCCCGAAAGTGCAACAGGGCGTAAGACGCGCACGGCGGCGAGTGCCGCCGTGCGGAGGGATACCTGCAACGGTCAGGCTTGCGGGATCTCGATCTTCACTTCGAGGACTTCGAGATCGTCCTGGCGCTCGAGGCTCACGCGGATGTCATCGTCCGAAATATGGACATACTTCGAGATGACCGCGACCAGCTCCTTCTGCAGCGCCGGCAGGTAATCGGCCGGCGGCCGGCCGCCGACGCGCTCGTGCGCGATGATGAGCTGCAGGCGCTCCTTCGCGACCGATGCGGACTTTTTCTTCTCGCCGAGGAGAAACGAAAGGATGGACATGGGCGGCCTCCGTTACTTGCTGCCGAAGAGGCGCTGCAGCAGGCCCGGCTTCTGGTAATCGGTGAAGCGCAGCGGCTTGTCTTCGCCGAGGAAACGCGCGACGACGTCCTTGTACGCTTCCGCCACGTCGGTACCGTCGATATGCACGGCCGGCAGACCCTGGTTCGATGCATGCAGCACGGCTTCCGACTCGGGCACCACGCCGATCAGCTTGATGCGCAGGATCTCGCTGATGTCCTCGAGCGACAGCATCTCGCCTTCGCTGACGCGCTTGGGGCTGTAGCGCGTGATCAGCAGGTGTTCCTTGATCGGATCCTTGCCTTCGGTCGCGCGCTTCGTCTTCGACGACAGGATGCCGAGAATGCGATCCGAGTCACGCACCGACGACACTTCCGGGTTCGTGACGATCAGCGCTTCGTCCGCGAAGTACATCGCGTGCAGTGCGCCCGCCTCGATACCGGCCGGCGAATCGCAGACGATGTATTCGAAGTCCATCGCGACCAGGTCGTTCAGCACCTTCTCGACGCCGTCACGCGTGAGCGCATCCTTGTCGCGCGTCTGCGACGCCGGCAGGATGAACAGGTTCTCGCACTTCTTGTCCTTGATCAGCGCCTGGTTCAGGTTCGCTTCGCCCTGGATCACGTTCACGAGGTCGTACACCACGCGGCGCTCGCAGCCCATGATGAGATCGAGGTTACGCAGGCCGACGTCGAAGTCGATCACGGCCGTCTTGTGGCCGCGCAGCGCGAGACCGGACGCAAAGCTCGCGCTCGTCGTCGTCTTGCCCACGCCGCCCTTGCCCGAGGTCACCACGATGATTTTTGCCATTTACCCAATACCCTGTGTTCGTCAATGAGAGCCGATCGATCCGGAGCGCTCCGCGTGTTTTACGTCAGGCGCAGCGGTTCGATCATCAGTTTTTCCTCTTCGAGCCGGATCTGCACCGATTTGCCCAGTACTTCGGCGGGCAACGGGTTCTCGGTTGTTCGATAGATACCCGCGATCGAAATCAGTTCCGGCTCGAGACACGTGCAGAAAATGCGCGCGTCGTGATTGCCGTGCACGCCCGCGAGTGCGCGGCCGCGCAACGGCGCGTAGATGTGGATATTGCCTTCCGCGATGATCTCCGCGCCGTGACTGACCGGCGCGAGCACCACGAGGTCTCCTTTCGCGTAAATCTGCTGCCCCGAACGCAACGGCCGGTCGATCACCAGCGTCTGCCCACCGGCCTGCACGGGCGTCGGCGCGGGCTCCGACGGCTGTTCGGGCGCCGCTGCGGCTGCCGCAGCGGTGGCGGGCTCGACGGCTGGCACTGCCGCCGGTTCCGCTTCGTCGGCAGGTTTTGCGGCCGGCGCGCGGCGATCGCGCGCCTCCAGCAACGGCAGGCCGGCTTCCCCCGCCCAGCCCTGCGTTGCCAGTGCGACGACGCCCACCGGACGCATCCGCACGTCGTTCAGCATCTGGCGGATGTCCGCGAGCGCGACGCGTTCGCCGTCGGCCAGGCGGCGGACGTCGATCGCGACGACATCGTCGGCGAAAAACTCGGGAGTCGCTTCGAAGCGCTTGACCAGTTCGGTACGCAACGCGTCGAGATCGGTCGTCTTCACGGTGAACAGCAACGTATCGACCGATCCGCTGCGCAGCTCGAAGAATGGCGATTTTTTAAGCGACATGGACACTCTGCAAAAATTTTTTGCGTATTTTACAGGCGTCCACGCGTGCGGCCATTATTTTTGGGGAACCGGGTGGCGGCGGCCCGGGCGGGCGCGCAACCGGCATGCGGGCAGGCAAGCGGGCGACCCCATCCTCATCGCGCCGTGCGGCCCGCGTTCTGACGTCACGTCAGTGCTTCATCTGCGATACGTACAGCGATTTCATCGCGCCGGGCATCCGTGCGATCGGCGCGTGTTCGCCGGTATTGCCGAAACCCGCCCGCTCGTAGAAGCGGATCGCGTTGCGGTTCGCATCGGCAATCCACGCGTAGACGTCCTGGGCACCGCGCTCGGCGAGCCAGGCGGTGGCCGTCTCCAGCAGCAGCACGCCGCCGCGCAGATGACGCACCGCGTGCGCCACCCACAGCTCACTGACGAACGCACGCCGATCGGGCGTATTGTCGAAATACGCGCCGATCATGCCGGCCGGATGGCCTTCGGTATACAGCAGGAAAGTCGTCGACTCGTCGGACACGGCGCGCTGCGCGGCAATCGCCGACGCCGCGTCCGTTTCGACGTTCAGCAATTCGGCCTCCGGCGCTTCGCCGGGCGCGTAGGGCTCGCGCAGCGATGCGGCGCGGAGTTCGCGATACACGCCGCCCTGGTCGGCAACGATACGACGAACGGTCAAGGTCGAACTCATGCAGGCACAGCCCCCTTCGGACAGCAAGCTACTAGCTTCAACCGAAAGCGGGGCATGAGTCAAATCGTTATTTTCAAATGACAGCGCGAATCGAAAGGCAGCACGCACCGCCGGCGGCCAGTCGGCCCGTTCGTGTGCAGGTGCAGCATCGCGATGCCGATGCGTGCCGCCGAAAGACGGTTGCGGCGGCCTCGTTCGACGCATGCCGGCAGTCGCCTTGCGACATGCGGCAGTTGCCCGTCAGAGCCCGTGGATTTCAGCGCGAAAGCCGTAATGATCCGTAAGATTGGAGACCCCGGAAATAGATATCACGGGCACCTGCCGCCCTCTCGATATTGCATTGCAACATTTGTTGCGAACCCGTGGCGCCGACACCCGCACGCGTCACGACACGCCATCCGTCTGACAAACCGTGTCGGCCGTACGGGTCGATCCGGTGTTCCCCGCATGTTTCAATCAGCGTGCGCGGGCCCTTCCCTGCCTGCGCCGCACACGCCCGTCCGTTTGGAGCCGCGCGCCTAGTGCCGGAGTTTGGCAACCGTGCGCGTGGGTCGTATAACAGGCAGAACCGGGTGACGATCCGGCTCGACCGCGCGTGCTTCGCGGACCAACGAAAATTCGAACAATCGTACAGGCGGCCGCCCTCGGGCCGGCCGGCAGGAGGGAGGCAATGGCAATGACCCACGGATCGGCTTCGGGCTGGTCGGATGGCAAGCGTTACCTGTGGCTGCTCGGCGCGCTGACGATCACGCTGCCGATCCTCGCCGCCCAGCTCGCGCTGTCGACGGGCCTGCACGTATTCTGGTGGTTCGGCCCGCTGTTCGCGTTCGGCGTGATCCCGATCCTCGACACGCTGATCGGCGACGATCGCGACAACCCGCCCGAGGACGTCGTGCCGCGTCTCGAACGGGAGCGCTACTACCGGTTGATCGTCTATCTCGCGACCCTCGTCGAATATGTCGCGTTCTTCGCGTGCGTCTGGATCGTCGGCACGCACGCGCTCGCCTGGTACGACTACGTCGGCTTCGCGCTGTCGCTCGGCGCCGCGACGGGCATCTCGATCAATACCGCGCACGAACTCGGGCACAAGACCAACCGCTTCGAGCGCTGGCTCGCGAAGATCACGCTCGCGCCGGTCGCATACGGCCACTTCTACGTCGAGCACAATCGCGGGCACCACGTGCGCGTCGCGACGGCGGAGGACCCGGCGAGCGCGCGCTACGGCGAATCGTTCTGGGCATTCCTGCCGCGCACCGTGACCGGCAGCATCCGCTCGGCGTGGCGGCTCGAGAAGGCCCGCCTCGAACGGCTCGGGCATTCGCCGTGGACCTGGCGCAACGAAGTGCTGCACGCGTGGGCGATGACCGTCGTCGTGTGGGGCATCGCGATCGCGATGGCCGGCAAGGTCGTGATTCCGTTCCTCGTGATCCAGGCCGTCTACGGCGCGTCGCTGCTCGAAGTCGTGAACTACGTCGAGCATTACGGGCTCGGCCGCCGCAAGCTGCCGAACGGCCGCTACGAACGCTGCACGCCGCAGCATTCGTGGAACAGCAATCACGTCGTCACCAACCTGTTCCTGTACCAGTTGCAGCGGCACGCCGACCATCATGCGAATCCGACGCGCTCGTACCAGGCGCTGCGCCACTTCGACGATGCGCCGCAACTGCCGGCCGGCTACGCGACGATGATCCTGTTCGCGTACGTGCCGCCGCTCTGGTATCGCGTGATGAATCCGCGCGTCGTCGCGCACTACGGCGGCAACATGGCGCAGTCGAACATCAAGCCGTCGATCCGCGCCCGGGTGCTCGCGCAGTATCCGGCCGCGGCGTGATCGCGGGGGACGGGCCGGGATCGATCGGCACAGGCGCGCCGCTGAAAGCCGACGCCGCGCCGGCCCCGGTTCCCTCGAAGTCTGGCGCGACGGCCGCCGCCATCACGCCATTTCCGGCAGCCTGAACACGGCCACCGCATGGCGCAGCGCGCTCGCCTGCTCGGCCAGCGCCTGCGTCGCGGCCGAGGCCTGCTCGACGAGCGCCGCATTGCGCTGCGTCGCTTCGTCCATCTGCGTCACCGCGATGTTCACCTGCTGGATGCCGCCGCTCTGCTCCTGCGACGCGGACGAGATCTCGCCGACGATCGTCGTGACGCGTTGCACCGCGCCGACGATCTCGTGAATCGATTCGCCCGCCCGGCCGATCAGCACGGCGCCCTCGTCGACCCGCTTCGTCGACTGCTCGATGAGCCCCTTGATCTCCTTCGCCGCGGCTGCGCTGCGCTGCGCGAGCGTGCGCACTTCCGCCGCGACGACCGCGAAGCCGCGCCCCTGTTCGCCCGCGCGAGCCGCCTCGACCGCTGCGTTCAGCGCGAGGATGTTGGTCTGGAACGCGATGCCGTCGATCACCGCGATGATCTCGCCAACCTTGGCGGAGCTGTCGGCGATGCCGTTCATCGTGCCGACGGCATCCGTCATCACGCCGCCGCCCGCCGCCGCGATGTTCGACGCGTCGTGCGCCAGTTGCGCCGCATGCTGCGCGTGCTCGGCCGACTGGCGGACGATGCCCGTGAGTTCTGTCATGCTGGCGGCCGTCTCTTCGAGCGACGCGGCCTGCGCCTCGGTCCGCGCCGACAGGTCATGATTGCCCGACGCGATCTGGGCGCTCGCCGTCGCGACGGCTTCGGCGTGCGTACGCACTTCGAGCACGACGCCCGACAGGCTCGTCTGCATCGTCTGCAACGCGCGCAGCAGATCGGCGATCTCGTCGCGGCCGGCCGCGTCGACGTCGCGCGTCAGGTCGCCTTCGGCGACGGCCTGCGCGCACGCCACCGCACGGTCGAGCGGACGCAGGATCGCGCGGCTGAACAGGAACGCGCCCACCATCGCGACGCCAAGCACGACCAGCATCAGCACGAGGCTCGCGGTCGTGGCGTGCTGCGCGTCGCGGCTCGCCTGCGCCGACACCGCGGCGCTCTCGTCGGCGATCGACTTCGCGGCCCGCTCCAGCAGCGCCGCCGGCTCGCGGTCCACGCCCGCCACCGCGGCATCGCCCGCCGACGGCTCGAAGCCGGCCGCCTTGAACGCGTCGAACCCGCGCCGGTAACCCTCGCCCATCGCCGTGTGCGCGCGCATGAACTGCTCGACGAGCGAGCGGCTCTCGCCGGGCGGCAACTGGTGAACGAGCTGCGCGGCGAGCGTGTCGACCGTCCGCTCGCGCGTCTGGAACGCCTGCCAATACTTGTCGAGCTTGTCGGGCTGCTTGCCGCGCAACAGCGTGTCCTTCCATTCCTGCACTTGCAGCTTGAACTGTACGAGCGTGGCCGACACGAGCCGTTCCTCGCCGACGTTCGTCTGCACGTCGTCGGCAAACGTATCGATCGACCGATTGAGAATGTGGATACCGTACAGCGCGCCACAGAACATCAGCAGCAGCGCGACAGCGAATGCGAGGGGAATCTTGTAGCTCAGCTTCATGGGACCTTGAATCGACGGGGAACGATGCGATCCGGCACGAGCGCCGGCCGCCGCCCCGTGTTAACGGCCCGGGAAGCGCGGGCTTAAAGCTGAAGAAAGCAGTAAAGACCGGACGTGCATAACGAGGCCGGTCAGTGCGATCAGGTCGAATGCGTCGCGCGCGGCCCGATTGTCGCGCCCCATCCAGCGGCGCACGACGACGATCGACGGTACGCCGAGTACGATCCTCGCGATCACGTTGTACAGGTAGTGGCGCGGCCACCTTGGGTCGGCGTCGGCACGATCATCGCGGCATTCAGCACGATCGATGCTGCGTTTGCCATTCAGCGCGGCTGTATCGAGGACGCGGCACGATCATGCATGCGGTGGGCGCCCCCGCATCTGCACGATCCGAATTGCCGAAGGTCGAGCTGTTGCCACTACAACGGCTTGCGACTCGACGCACGCACCGCGAACCCAAAACGAAAAACCCCTTGATCCTTCCGGATCAAGGGGCTTCGTATTTTGGCGGAGAGGGTGGGATTCGAACCCACGGTACGGGGAAACCGTACGCCTGATTTCGAGTCAGGTACATTCGACCACTCTGCCACCTCTCCTTCCTTGCTGCATCTCGCGGCTGGTCGTTTCCGCGAGAAAAAGATTATAAGACGATCGCTTCGCAGCTGACAAGCCCTTTCTGCAATTTTTTTTGCGAGGGCTTTGACGGCCGCGTTACGACGCCTGTGCCGGCGCGTCGATACGCTCGATGCCGCCCATGTACGGACGCAGCGCTTCCGGCACCGTGACCGAGCCGTCCGCGTTCTGGTAGTTCTCCAGCACCGCGACGAGCGTGCGGCCGACGGCGAGACCCGAACCGTTCAGCGTATGCACGAGCTCCGGCTTGCCCTGCGCATTGCGGAAACGCGCCTGCATCCGGCGCGCCTGGAACGCTTCGGTGTTCGAGCAGCTCGAGATCTCGCGATAGGTGTTCTGCGCAGGCAGCCACACTTCGAGGTCGAACGTCTTCGCGGCCGAGAAACCCATGTCGCCCGTGCACAGCGTGATCACGCGGTACGGCAGGCCGAGCTTCTGCAGGATCGCTTCTGCATGGCCGACCATCTCGTCGAGCGCGGCGTACGACGTTTCCGGCGCGACGACCTGCACCATCTCGACCTTGTCGAACTGGTGCTGGCGGATCATGCCGCGCGTGTCGCGGCCGTACGAACCGGCTTCCGAGCGGAAGCACGGGGAATGCGCGGTCAGCTTGATCGGCAGGGCGGACGCGTCGACGATCGACTCGCGCACGGTGTTGGTCAGCGAGATTTCCGACGTGGAGATCAGGTATTGCGTGACCTTGTTGTCCTCGCCGCCCTTCTCGACGCGGAACATGTCGTCCGCGAACTTCGGCAGCTGGCCCGTGCCGTACAGGATCTCGGGGTTCACGATGTACGGCGTATACGTCTCGGTGTAGCCGTGCTGCTGCGTGTGCGTGTCGATCATGAACTGCGCGAGCGCGCGGTGCAGGCGCGCGATCGAGCCGCGCAGCATCGTGAAGCGCGCGCCGGCGAGCTTCGCGCCGGTCTCGAAATCGAGGCCGAGCGGCGTGCCGACGTCGACGTGATCCTTCACCTCGAAATCGAACTGGCGCGGCGTGCCCCAGCGGCGCACCTCGACGTTGTCGGCTTCGTCCTTGCCGACCGGCACGCTTTCATGCGCGACGTTCGGCATGCCCAGCATCAGGTCGGACAGGCGCGCCTGGATCTCGCCGAGCTTGGCTTCTCCCGCCTTCATTTCGTCGCCGATCCCGCCGACCTCGGCCATCACGGCCGACGTGTCCTCGCCCTTCCCCTTCATCGCGCCGATCTGCTTCGACAGGCTGTTGCGGCGCGCCTGGAGCTCTTCGGTACGGGTCTGGATCGCGCGGCGTTCCGCTTCGAGCGCGGAGAAGGCGGCGATGTCGAGGGTGTAGCCGCGATCGGCGAGGCGCTGGGCGACGCCGTCGAGGTCTTTGCGCAGCAACTGGATGTCGAGCATGGGAGGACTTGGAGAATCGTTGTGTAAGACGGGAATTCTAACGCACCGCGGGGCTGCCACGGCACTGGCCGGACGGACAATGCTGCAAACGGGCGATGACCGTGGCGCGACGGCCATGGCAGTATCGCAGTGCCGGACCGCCCGTCGGCGCCCGCGAAATCGCGCGGCATCGACGCGCCGCGGATCGCGAAACACCCGGGCGTGCCCGCCGCAACGCATCGAACGAGGCACGCGCCCCCCGTCACAACGACTCAAGGACCCCGATGGCCATCGAACTGGAGAAGGACGTACGCGACCGCGCGATCGCGTCGCTGCAACGCTATTTCACAGAAAACATGGATGAGCCGATCGGCAATATCCAGGCAGGTGCCCTGCTGCACTTCTTCGTCGAGGAAATCGCGCCCGCGATCTACAACCTCGCGATCGCGGATGCACAGCAGAGCCTGCACGCCCGCGTCACCGAACTCGACATCGAGTGCCATCAGGAGCCGTTCGGCTACTGGAAGAAGCAGCCGGCCCGCAAGCGCTGACGCGTTCGCGGCACCGGCGCAGGCCGCGCCGGACGTTGCCCGGTCAGTCCTTCTTGCCGGCCTCGCGGTCGAGTTCGCGCAGCCACGCGAGCTTGTCGGCGATCTTCGATTCGAGCCCGCGCGGCACCGGCTGGTACCAGCGCGGCTCGCGCATCCCGTCCGGCAGGTACGTCTCGCCGGCCGCATACGCATTCGGCTCGTCGTGCGCGTAACGGTAGGCGTGACCGTAACCGAGTTCCTTCATCAGCTTGGTCGGCGCGTTGCGCAGATGCACAGGCACCTCGCGCGACTTGTCCTGTTTCACGAACGCCATCGCCTGGTTGAACGCGTTGTAGCCCGCGTTGCTCTTCGCCGCGCACGCGAGATAGATCACCGCCTGCCCGAGCGCGAGCTCGCCTTCCGGCGAGCCGAGGCGCTCGTAGGTTTCGGCCGCGTCGTTCGCCACCTGCAGCGCGCGCGGATCGGCGAGGCCGATGTCTTCCCACGCCATCCGCACGATCCGCCGCGCGAGATACTTCGGATCAGCGCCGCCGTCGATCATCCGGCAGAACCAGTACAGCGCGCCGTCCGGGCTCGAACCGCGCACCGACTTGTGCAGCGCCGAGATCTGGTCGTAGAAGTTGTCGCCGCCCTTGTCGAAGCGCCGTGCGTTCAGCGTCATTGCGCTGCTGACGAATTCGGCATCGATCGTCGCGGTGCCGGCCGACGTGGCCGCCGTCTGAGCCTGCTCGAGCAGGTTCAGGAAGCGCCGCGCGTCGCCGTCCGCATAGCCGACCAGCGTATCGATCGCCTTGTCGTCGAACGACAGGCCGTCGAGTGCAATTTCCTGTGCACGCTTCAGCAACTGGCGCATCTCGTCGTCGTCCAGCGACTTCAGCACGTACACCTGCGCACGCGACAGCAACGCCGAGTTGACCTCGAAGCTCGGGTTCTCGGTCGTCGCGCCGATGAAGGTCACGAGCCCCGACTCGACGAACGGCAGCAACGCGTCCTGCTGCCCCTTGTTGAAGCGGTGGATTTCGTCGACGAACAGGATCGTGTGGCGGCCGGTGCGGTTCAGCGTGTCCTTTGCCTGCTCCATCGACTCGCGGATGTCCTTCACGCCGCCGAGCACCGCGGACAGCGCAATGAACTCGCAGTCGAACGCGAGCGCGGTGAGCCGTGCGAGCGTCGTCTTGCCGACGCCGGGCGGCCCCCACAGGATCATCGAATGCGGCTTGCCCGATTCGAACGCGAGCCGCAGCGGCTTGCCTTCGCCCAGCAAATGCGTCTGGCCGATCACCTCGGCGAGCGTCTTCGGCCGCAGCGCCTCGGCGAGCGGGCGGCGCGGCTCGACTTGAAACAGGTCGGACATGAACCCTCGCTCCACATCAAACGATGGCGGCCGAACCGGCCGCCGGACCCGACATTATGACAGCCGCGCGAAAGCACCGCCGCGCCTGGTACCCGGCACCCGGTGCCCGCGCCCAGAAACAACAAGGGCCTGCCGTCGCCGGCAGGCCCTTCGGTGAGACAGCAGCGCGCGGCGCCGGTCAGCCGGTAATCACGTCGGCGCCCTTCGGCACGACGAACTTGAACGTATCGCCCTTCAGCGGCGGATTCGTCTGGATGTTCGTGAACGTCAGCAGCGTGACGTTGCCGAACACGTCGTGCAGTTCCATCGCGGCGAGCGTGCCGTTCTTGAAGCCGATGCCGATCCGCTGGAACTGCGTGTCCTGCGCCTTCGGCAGCATTTCGAGCCACTCGATGCCGCCCTTTTCGCCGGCATCGCGCAGTGTGTAGTTCTTCTCCAGATCGTTGCTGCCGAACAGGATCGCGGCGGGGCTCGCGCCCAGCGCGCCGTTCAGCTTGCGCTCGGTGACCTGGTTCAGGTCGCGGTCGTACACGTAGAGCTTGTCGCCGTCGGCCTGCAGCACCTGCTGGTACGGCTTCTGGTACGTCCAGACGAACTTGCCCGGGCGTGCGAACACGAACGTGCCGCTCGAATTGTCGGTGGGCTTCGGCACGGCCTGCGCGGCGCTCGCGCCCTTCGCCGGGGCCTTGACGATCTGCTGCGTGAAGTCGCCCTTCGCCGAACGCACCTGCGACACGAACGCCTTCAGTTGCTCGGTGCCGCCCGCGAACGCGTGCGTCGCCGCGAGCATCAGCGAGGCGCCGGCGAGCGCCGCGCCGAGCCAGCGCCGCGTCGAACGAAGGGACATTGCGAACGAATGTTGCTGCATATTGCGGTTTTCTCCCTGGGTGGCCGGCGCTGCGAACGCCGCGGACTCATTCCGCGTCGCGCGCCGGCACAAGAATTTCGCGGTTGCCGCTCGACGACATCGCCGACACGAGCCCCGACTGCTCCATCTGCTCGAGCAGCCGCGCCGCGCGGTTGTAGCCGATCCGCAGGTGGCGCTGCACGAGCGAGATCGATGCGCGGCGGTTCTTGATGACGATCTCGACCGCCTGGTCGTACAGCGGATCAGACTCCTCGCCGCCTTCGCCGGTTCCCGCGCCGGCCGAGCCCTCGTCGCCGTCGGCGGTGCCGCCTTCGAGCAGGCCCTCGACGTAGTTCGGCTCGCCCTGCTCCTTGAGCTTCTCGACGACGCGGTGCACTTCGTCATCTGCGACGAACGCGCCATGCACGCGCACCGGCAGCCCGGTGCCCGGCGCCAGGTACAGCATGTCGCCCATCCCGAGCAGCGATTCGGCGCCCATCTGGTCGAGAATCGTGCGCGAGTCGATCTTCGACGACACCTGGAACGCGATCCGCGTCGGCACGTTGGCCTTGATCAGGCCCGTGATCACGTCGACGGACGGACGCTGCGTCGCGAGGATCAGGTGGATGCCGGCCGCGCGCGCCTTCTGCGCGATCCGTGCAATCAGTTCCTCGACCTTCTTGCCGACGACCATCATCAGGTCGGCCAGCTCGTCGATCACCACGACGATGTTCGGCAGGCGGCCGAGCGGCTCCGGATCGTCCGGCGTCAGGCTGAACGGATTCGGCAGCTTCTCCTCGCGCTTCGCGGCCTCGTCGATCTTGTTGTTGTAGCCCGCCAGGTTGCGCACGCCGAGCTTGCTCATCAGCTTGTAGCGGCGCTCCATCTCGGCGACCGTCCAGTTCAGCGCGTGGCCGGCCTGGCGCATGTCGGTGACGACCGGGCACAGCAGGTGCGGAATGCCTTCGTAGACGCTCATTTCGAGCATCTTCGGATCGATCAGGATCAGGCGCACCTGGTCAGCCGTCGCCTTGTACAGCAGCGACAGGATCATCGCGTTGATCCCGACCGACTTGCCCGAGCCGGTCGTGCCGGCCACCAGCAGGTGCGGCATCTTCGCGAGATCCGCGCACACCGGCTTGCCGCCGATGTCCTTGCCGAGGCTCAGTGTCAGCGCCGACGACGCGGCCGCGTACACCTCGGAACCGATGATCTCGGACAGGTGCACCGTCTGGCGGCGCTGGTTCGGCAGCTCGAGCGCCATGTAGTTCTTGCCGGGAATCGTCTCGACGACGCGGATCGACACGAGCGACAGCGAGCGCGCGAGATCCTTCGCGAGATTGACGATCTGGCTGCCCTTCACGCCGGTGGCCGGTTCGATCTCGTAGCGTGTGACGACCGGGCCCGGATAGGCGGCGACGACGCTCGCCTCGACGCCGAAATCCTTCAGCTTCTTCTCGATCAGGCGCGACGTGAACTCGAGCGTGTCGGCGGAAATCGCCTCCTGCGCCTTCGGCGCGGGATCGAGCAGCGATACCGCGGGCAGCGTCGAATCGCCCGGCAGGTCGGTGAAGAGCGGCACCTGGCGCTCGCGCTCGACACGCTCGGACTTCGCCGGCGTGACGACCGGCGGCACGATCGTCACGGGCTCGTGATCCTCGATGCGCACGCGCTCCTCTTCGACCTTGCCTTCGCGACGCACGGCCGCGGCCTCGCCGAGCTTGCGGTCGCGCTCGGCCTCGCGGCGCAGCTTCGCGACGTTGACGGCGGACAGGATCGCGCCGCCGACACGCTCGGCGACCGACAGCCACGAGAAGCGGAAATACAGCGACAGGCCGATCGCGAGCGCGATCAGCAGCAACAGCGTGCCGCCCGTGAAGCCGAACGCATGCGACATCGCACCCGCGACGGCCTCGCCGACGACGCCGCCCGGCGCGCGCGGCAACTGCACCTTCAGCGACCACATGCGCAGCGCCTCGATGCCGTCGCACGCCAGCACGACGAGCACGAACGCGAGGATTTCGGTGAGCCAGCCGATCGGCCGCTCGGGTTCGTCCGAGACCGCCTCGTGGCGCGTGATGCGACGATAGTTGACGGCGATGCGCCGCGCGAGCGGCACGATCAGCCAGTAGGCCGACAGGCCGAACAGCAGCAGGATGATGTCGGCCGTCCACGCGCCGACGCGGCCGGCCCAGTTCGTGATGTGATCCACCTGGGCGGCGTGCGTCCAGCTCGGATCGCGCCGGCTGTAGCTCAGCAGGGCCATCACCAGAAATGCGCAGAGCGCGACCTGGAGAATCCAGCGGATCTCCGTGAGGAGCTTCGACATCCGGTGCGGCAACGCCTGTGCCTGGGCGGAATAAGGAGCTTTTGCCATGAATCCGTATAAAGAGGACGGGCCGTGCGCCCGCCTGTCGTTCGATCCCGCTTATTGTAAACGCTGCACCGGGCCGCCAAGTGTAAATGACGGTTACATAACAGGGCCGGGGCGCCGACGACCCCGCGGGTGCATTTCCCGGCAGCCCTTTTCGCCGTGGTACGGCCGCCCCCGTCGGGCACCGCCGCGACGCCCCTCGAGCCGGCGCCAGGCCCCGCTGCACACGTGCGGCAACGCGCCGGCGGGCGCCCTGCCCACCCCGCGTGCGCGGCCGTTGCACTGCCCGACACTATCGCGACGATTGAAACTCTCGTTCGGCAACGCAGCAACGGGGCCTTTATAATGCGCGTCTGATACCCATCTATGACGGCATCCCGGTCAACCCGGATCGTACGGCGAGCCCTACCCCGCCCGCCGCGGCCGCCTTTTACGGATTCGCACATGTCCACGCCCAAACACGCCAAAGTCCTGATTCTCGGTTCCGGCCCCGCCGGCTACACGGCTGCCGTCTACGCGGCACGCGCCAACCTGTCCCCGGTGCTGATCACCGGCATCGCGCAGGGCGGCCAGCTGATGACCACGACCGACGTCGAAAACTGGCCGGCAGACGCGAAAGGCGTGCAGGGTCCGGAGCTGATGGCGCGCTTCCTCGAGCACGCCGAGCGCTTCAACACCGAAATCGTGTTCGACCACATCCACACCGCGAAGCTGCACGAGCAGCCGATCCGCCTGATCGGCGACTCGGGCGAATACACGTGCGACTCGCTGATCATCGCGACCGGCGCGTCCGCGCAGTATCTCGGCCTGCCGTCCGAGGAAGCGTTCATGGGCAAGGGCGTGTCGGCCTGCGCGACCTGCGACGGCTTCTTCTATCGCGGCCAGGAAGTCGCGGTGATCGGCGGCGGCAACACGGCCGTCGAGGAAGCGCTCTACCTGACGGGCATCGCGAAGAAGGTCACGGTGATCCACCGCCGCGACAAGTTCCGCGCGGAGCCGATCCTGATCGATCGCCTGCTGGAGAAGGAAAAGGAAGGCGCGGTCGTGATCAAGTGGGATCACGTGCTCGACGAAGTGACCGGCGAGGATTCGGGCGTCACGGGCCTGCGCATCAAGAACGTGAAGACCGGCGCAACGGAAGACCTCAACGTGCAGGGCGTGTTCGTCGCGATCGGCCACAAGCCGAACACCGACCTGTTCCAGGGCCAGCTCGAGATGAAGGACGGCTACATCCTGACGAAGAGCGGCCTGCACGGCAACGCGACGTCGACGAGCGTGCCGGGCGTGTTCGCCGCGGGCGACGTGCAGGACAACGTGTACCGCCAGGCGATCACCAGCGCCGGCACGGGCTGCATGGCCGCGCTCGACGCGCAGCGCTACCTCGAAAGCCTGCACGACAAGAAGTAAGCCGCGAGACCTGTCGCGCCGGGCGCTACAATGGCGTCCGCTGCCGCGAAGCGGGTCTGGCCGGACAAGCCGCTGCCGCCGTGCAGCGGCTTTTTTTTGCCCGCGCGCCCGAACGCGCCTGCCCTGCGTACCGAATCATGGCGAAGAACCAGCCCCATCCGAGCGATCCCGCGAAGCGGCAGATCGCCGCCCGTCCCGCGAACCCCGCGCCCGTCGCGCCGGCGCCCGCCCCCGATCCCGCCGCGTTGCGCGGCCAGGGGCTCGCGGGCCTCGGCGCGCTGCGCAAGTCGCTGCAAGGCGAAGCCGATCGCCGCGACCGCGAGCGCGTCGAAGCGGCCAAGGCCGAGCGCAAGGCGGAAGCCGACGCAAACCTGTTCCGCAACGAGATCGGCGCGATCCGCCCGCTGAACGCGCCGCCGCGCGCGGCGGCCGGGCGCACACCGCCCGACCCGGTGCCGAAGCAGACGCAGCGCGACGAGGAAGCCGTGCTGAACGCGACGTTGTCCGACGAATTCGATCCCGAGACGCTGCTCGACAGCGACGACTCGCTGTACTACCACCGCCCCGGCATCAGCCGCGACGTCGTGCGCAAGCTGCGCAGCGGCGCGTGGATCGTGCAGGCGCAGATCGACCTGCATGGAATGCGGCGCGACGAGGCGCGCGACGCGCTCGCCGAGTTCATCCGCGAAGCCGGCAAGAAGGGGCTGCGCTGCCTGCGTGTGATCCACGGCAAGGGGCTCGGCTCGATCGGCAAGGAGCCGGTGCTGAAAGGCAAGGTGCGCGCGTGGCTCGTGCAGAAGGAAGAAGTGATCGCGTTCTGCGAGGCGCGCGGCCACGACGGCGGCGCGGGCGCGGTGCTGGTGCTGCTGCAGCCGTTCGCGGCACCCGGTGACCGGGGGCCGCGTGCCGCATCCTAGGCTGACGCTCGCGATCGCGGTACTGGAGGCGATCGCCACGCTGGCCTTTGCGATCTCGGGCTTCATCGAGGCGCGCAAGAACCGCCTCGACTCGGTCGGCACGTTCGTCGTCGCGCTCGCCACCGCGTTCGGCGGCGGTACGCTGCGCGACATCCTGCTCGAGCGCCGGCCGTTCTACTGGGTCGTGCACGACGACTACGTGATCGCGATCTTCGTGCTCGCGCTGTTCGCGCCGTTCGTGCTGCGGATGCTGTCGCGGCTGTCGGCCGAGCGGTTGCTGCTCGTCGCCGATGCGATCGGGCTCGGGATCTTCAGCATCTCGGGCACGGCGATCGCGCTCGATGCCGAGATGCCGCGCTTCATCGCGGTGATGATGGGCGTGATCACGGGCGTGGTCGGCGGGATCGTCCGCGACGTGCTGTGCAACGACATCCCGCTGATCCTGCGTGATTCGCGGCCGTACGCGACCTGCGCGTTCGTCGGCTGCTGGTTCTACCTGCTGCTCGTATGGCTGCAGTTCGATTCCGTGTACAGCGTGCTGCTCGCGACCGGCTTCATCCTCGTCGCGCGGCTCGCGACGTTCAAGTTCGACGTGCGGCTGCCGCACTGAGCGCCGTCGCGGCATCGACCGTCGCGCCAAAACAAAGGGGCCGTCCGAAGACGGCCCCTTCTTGCTTCGTTCAGCGCTCGCGCGATCTCACGCGATCCGCTCTTCCGACGCCGGATCGAACAGCACCGCCTTCGACACGTCGAACAGCAGCGACAGCGTCTGGTCGGGCTGCGGATTCGCGGCCGGATGCACGCGGCTCACGATGCGCTTGCCGTTCACCTGCGCGAACACGTGGGTGTCCGGCCCGGTCGGCTCGGTCACGTCGACGCGCACGTCGAACGGCTGCAGGTGCGACGCGTCGCCGTTGTGCGCATGGCGCACGTCGGTGATGCGCTCCGGGCGCAGGCCGAGGATCACCTCGCGGCCGACGTGCGACTTCAGCTTCGCCGCATCGAACGGCAGGTTCAGCACGCCGCGCTTGACGCCCGTGTCGACTTCAAGCGCGATCCCGCTGCCCTGCTCGACCAGCTTGCCGTTGATGAAGTTCATCGGCGGCGCGCCGATGAAGCCCGCGACGAACAGGTTCGACGGCGAATCGTAGATCTCCTGCGGCGCGCCGAACTGCTGGACCACGCCGTCCTTCATCACCGCGATCCGGTCGCCGAGCGTCATCGCCTCGATCTGGTCGTGCGTCACGTAGACGATCGTCGTGCCGAGGCGCTGGTGCAGCAGCTTGATTTCCGCGCGCATCTCGATGCGCAGCTTCGCGTCGAGGTTCGACAGCGGCTCGTCGAACAGGAACAGCGACGGATCGCGCGCGAGCGCACGGCCCATCGCGACACGCTGGCGCTGGCCGCCCGACAGCTGGCCCGGCTTGCGGTCGAGCAGGTGCTGGATCTGCAGCATCTGCGACACGCGGTCGACGATCTGCTGCTGTTCGCTCTTCGGCACCTTGCGGATGTTCAGGCCGAACGAGATGTTCTCGCGCACCGTCATCGACGGATACAGCGCGTACGACTGGAACACCATCGCGATGTCGCGATCCTTCGGCGACAGGTCGTTGACGACCTTGCCGTCGATGCAGATCTCGCCGCTCGTCACGGTCTCGAGCCCGGCGATCATGTTGAGCAGCGTCGACTTCCCGCAGCCCGACCCGCCGACCAGGATCAGGAACTGTCCGTCCTCGATCTCGATGTCGACACCCTTCAGGACCGGCACCCCGTTCGGGTAGGTCTTGTACACGTCACGGATGGAAAGGCTTGCCATGCTGTGAATCCTCTGTCTCGTCTCGCGCGGCGCGCTCCGGCGCCGCGTCGGGTTCGTTTCGATGCGCCGCGCGCGAGGCGCGGCCGGTTCGTCGTATCGGATGAAGCCGCGCTTACCCCTTCACCGCGCCCGCCGTCAGCCCGCGCACGAAGTAGCGGCCGGCGACGATGTAGACGAGCAGCGTCGGCAGTGCGGCGATGATCGCGCCGGCCATGTCGACGTTGTATTCCTTCACGCCCGTCGACGTGTTGACGAGGTTGTTCAGCGCAACCGTGATCGGCATCGAATCGACGCCGGAGAACACGATCCCGAACAGGAAGTCGTTCCAGATCTGCGTGAATTGCCAGATAAGGCACACCATGAAGATCGGCAGCGACACGGGCAGCAGGATCTTCGTGAAGATCGTGAAGAAGCCCGCGCCGTCGATGCGCGCGGCCTTCACGAGCTCGGCCGGCACGCTCACGTAGAAGTTGCGGAAGAACATCGTCGTGAACGCGATGCCGTACACGACGTGCACGAACACGAGGCCCGGAATCGTGTTGGCGAGGCCGAGCATCCCCTGCAGGCGCGCCATCGGCAGCAGGATCACCTGGAACGGGATGAAGCAGCCGACCAGCATCATCGTGAACAGCGCGTCGGCGCCGCGGAAGCGCCAGTGCGTGAGCACGTAGCCGTTGAACGCGCCGATCAGCGACGAGATCAGCACGGCCGGGATCACCATCTGCAGCGAGTTCAGGAAGAACGGCTTCATGCCGTCGCAGCGCACGCCGGTGCACGCGCCGCTCCAGGCCTTCACCCACGGGTCGACGGTCCACGTGGTGGGCGGCGTCAGCAGGTTGCCGGTGCGCAGCTGGTCGAGATCCTTGAACGACGTCGACAGCATCACGTAGATCGGAAACAGGAAATACAGCGCGAACAGGATCAGTGCCGCATAGATCACTGCCCGGCTGATCGTCATCTTAGGCTGCATTGCGGGTGCTCCTCGATTCCATATACATCAGCGGCACCAGCACCGCGACCACGGTCGCGAGCATCATCACCGAGGACGCCGCGCCGAGCCCGAGCTGGCCGCGGTTGAACGAAAACGTGTACATGAACATGGCCGGCAGCGACGACGACGTGCCCGGGCCGCCCGCCGTCAGCGCGACGACGAGGTCGAAGGTCTTGATCGTGATGTGGCAGAGGATCAGCAGCACCGAGAAGAACACCGGGCGCATGCTCGGGATCACGATCTTGCGGTAGATGGTCGGCAGCGTCGCGCCATCGACCTGCGCGGCCTTGAAGATCTCCGCGTCGACACCGCGCAGCCCCGCGAGGAACAGCGCCATCACGAAGCCGGTCGACTGCCACACGGCCGCGATCACCACGCAGAAGATCGCCTTGTCCGGATCGTCGAGCCAGCCGAACGAGAAGCTCGTCCAGCCCCAGTCGTGCATCACCTTCTCGAGGCCGAGGCCCGGGTTCAGGATCCACTGCCACGCGGTGCCGGTGACGATGAACGACAGCGCCATCGGGTACAGGAAGACCGCGCGCAGCGCGCCTTCGTTGCGGATCCGCTGGTCGAGCAGGATCGCGAGGAACAGCCCGAGCGCGACGCAGATCACGATGAACGGAATCCCGAACCAGCCGAGGTTCGCGGCGGAGGTCCACCACACGTCGTTCTGGAACAGGTCCGAGTAACGGCCGAAGCCGTCGAATTCGTAGTTCGGCAACAGCCGCGAATTGGTCAGCGACAGATAGCCGGTAATCAGGATGAAGCCGTAGATGAACACCACGGCGATCGCGACGCTCGGCGCAAGCACGAGCTTCGGGATCCAGCGGTCGGCGAAGGCCGACATCGGCGACGTACGCCGTGCGGCGGCAGCGCCGGATCCGTTTCCGCTAAGAGGGGCAGCCACTTGATTCGACTCCTGGAACGAGGGCGACGCAGGCCGGGCCGGCGCCGGGTACGGCACGGGCTTCGCGGGCGAGCCCGTTTGCTGCGCATGCAAAAACGCCCGGCCGATGAAGCGTTTCCGGCCGGGCGCCTGTCGCGCGTTACTTGACCTTCGCGGCCTTCGCGAGCGCGGCGACCGCGCTCTTCGAATCCTGCTGCGAGTTCATGAACTTCGTCACGACGTCCGTGATCGCGCCGGCGGTCGCGTCGCTCTGCGCCATCCCGTGCGCGAGCGACGGGACGAAGCCGCCCGACTTGATCGCGGTCTGCTCGTCGGCATACGACTTCTTCGCGCAGTCGTCGAACTTGTCCATCTTCACGCCGAGGCGGACCGGCACCGAACCCTTCAGCAGGCTGAACTGCTCCTGGAAGTCCGGCGTCATGATCGTCTTCGCGAGCGCGAGCTGGCCCGGCGTCGCGTTCTTCTCGCCCTTCTGCTGGAAGAACACGAACGAGTCGACGTTGAACGTGTACGAATTCGCGGTGCCCGGCACCGGCGCGCAGACGTAGTCCTTGCCCGCCTTCTTGCCGGCGTTCTCGAACTCGCCCTTCGCCCAGTCGCCCATGAACTGCATGCCGGCCTTGCCGTTGATGACCATCGCGGTCGCGAGGTTCCAGTCGCGGCCGTTACGGCCGGTGTCGAAGTAGCCCTGGATCTTGCGCACCGTGTCGAACACGGACAGCATCTGCGGCGAGGTCAGCGTCGCCTGGTCGAGGTCGACCAGCGCCTTCTTGTAGAACGCCGGGCCCTGCGACAACACGACGTCTTCCCACAGCGTCAGGTCCTGCCACGGCTGGCCGCCCATCGCGACCGGCTGGATGCCCGCGGCCTTCAGCTTGTCGGCCACCGCGAAGAATTCAGGCCAGGTGGTCGGCACCTTCGCGCCGACCTTGTCGAGCGCGGCCTTGTTGATGTACAGCCAGTTCACGCGGTGCACCGAGAACGGCGCCGCGACGGTGTGGCCCTTGTACTTGATGATCTTGTCGATTTCCGGCGGCAGGTTCTGCTTCCAGTCGCCGGCAGCGGAATCGATGTTGACGAGCACGCCCTGGTCGGCCCAGTCCTGGATCAGCGGGCCCTTGATCTGCGCGGCCGACGGAGAATCGCCGCTGATCACCTTGGTCTTCAGCGCGGTCATCGCCGCGGCGCCGGCGCCGCCCGCGACCGCGAAGTCCTTCCACACGTAGCCCTGCTTCTGCACGTCGTCCTTCAGCACGCCGACGGCCTTCGACTCGCCGCCCGAAGTCCACCAGTGCAGCACCGTCACGTTCTCGGCTGCCTGCGCCGCCACGGCGCCGGCCATCAGACCTGCGGCGCAGAGCGCGCCCATGATCGAGCGAACTTTCATTACTTATCTCCTCCAGACTGAATCAACTCGTGAGGTTCCCTTGAGCGGGAACCGGCTTCTTGATAACGACGGGGAAATCGAGCCGCGGGACGCATGCAGCGTACGGGGCCGATGACCGGCCGGGCTCTTACAGAAAGCGTGAATCGAGATTCAACGGCGTGTCTCCTCTTGGTGTTTCTGGCCCGCCGCGGTGATGCGGCGCGAGCCCGGGGCCGACGTCGCGCGGACGATGCGCGCCGTCAATGTCCGATAACATTCGGCACAAGGCGTTCCCGAAGGCGAAGCTCGCGCAGTTCATCGACCGCACTTCTTTTTTTCTTCACCCAGGTGCTACCCCTTGCGGCGGATTGTAGTTAAACTACAATTCAGTGTCAAAAATATTTTTATCGCACTACGGATCGCTTCCGAGCACCCCCAACCCGGCGGAGACACATGCATACCGATTCCAGCTTTACCTTCGTACTTTTCGGCGGCACCGGCGATCTGTCGATGCGCAAGATCCTGCCTGCGCTGTTCGAAGCGCACCGTGCGAACATGCTGGCGGAGAGCGGCCGGATCGTCGCCGTGGCGCGTCATGAATCGGATCGGGCGTCCTATCTCGAATGGGTCGACACGCACGTGAAGCCGCACGCGGCCAAGGCCGCCGGCAAGGCGTTCGACGAAGCTGCGTGGAAGTCCTTCCTCGATCGCATCGAGTACGTGCACCTCGACCTCGGCCGCGCGGAAGACTACGTCGTGCTGCGCAACGCCGTGGCATCGCTGCCCGGCATCCGCGTGTTCTATCTCGCGACGGGCCCGTCGCTGTTCGTGCCGATCTGCAAGGCGCTCGCGTCGGTCGGCCTGAGCGAAGGCTCGCGCATCGTGCTCGAGAAGCCGCTCGGCTACGACCTGAAGTCGTCGAACGCGATCAACGACGCGGTCGGCGAGATCTTCGCGGAAGGCCAGATCTACCGGATCGACCACTACCTCGGCAAGGAACCGGTGCAGAACCTGCTTGCGCTGCGCTTCGGCAATGCGCTGTTCGAGCCGCTGTGGCGTCGCGAATGGGTCGAGAGCATCCAGATCACGATCGCCGAGGAGCTCGGCGTCGAGGCACGCGGCGATTTCTACGACAATACCGGCGCGCTGCGCGACATGGTGCAGAACCACCTGCTGCAGCTGCTGTCGATCGTCGCGATGGAGCCGCCGCATTCGATGGATTCGGATTCGGTGCGCGACGAGAAGCTGCGCGTGCTGCGCGCGCTGAAGCCGGTCGATCCGCGCGACATCGGCAAGGTGGCCGTGCGCGGCCAGTATCATGCGGGCGTGATCAAGGGCGCGCAGGTGCCGGCCTACGCGACCGAACCGGGCGTGAAGCCCGACAGCCAGACCGAAACCTTCGTCGCGCTGAAGGTCGAGATCGAGAACTGGCGCTGGGCCGGCGTGCCGTTCTTCCTGCGCACCGGCAAGCGGCTGGCCGATCGCGTCGCGGAGATCGTCGTCAATTTCCGCCCGGTGCCGCATTCGGCGCTCGGGCCCACCGCGCTGCGTCCCGGTTCGAACCGCCTCGTGATCCGGCTGCAGCCGAACGAGACGATCCGCCTGTACTGCCTCGCGAAGCAGCCCGGCGAAGGGATGAACCTCGCGAGCGTGCACCTCGACCTCGCGTTCGACCAGTTCTTCAAGGAAGGGCAGATGGAGGCGTACCAGCGCCTGCTGCTCGACGTGATCAACGGCCGTCTCGCCCTCTTCGTGCGCCGCGACGAACAGGAAGCCGCATGGCGCTGGGTCGAGCCTATCCTGAACGAATGGGCACGCACGCTGAAGCCGCCGAAGCCGTATGCGGCGGGCACGTGGGGGCCGGCCGCGGCGAGCGCGATGCTCGCGCAGCACGACACCTGCTGGCTCGAAGAAGAGAACTGATGCAAACCGTTGCCGCGCACGCCACCGTACGCGGCAACGTGCCCCACGATTCGTACGATTTGAACAGACAAAGCAGTCCGGAGGAGATGTGATCGAGATTCACGCTTTCGACACCCAGGAAGCGCAAAGCGAAGCGCTCGCGCGCGCCGTCGGCGATGCGCTGCGCGCCGCGCTCGCCGGCCCCGCGCGCCCGACGCTCGCGGTGTCCGGCGGCACGAGCCCGCGCCCGTTCCTGCACACGCTGTCGCACGCGGCGCTCGACTGGGCCGGCGTCGACGTGACGCTGGTCGACGACCGCTGGGTGCCGGAGGACGATGCAGCCAGCAACGCGCAGCTCGTGCGCGACACGCTGCTGCAGCACGCCGCCGCCCTTGCCCGCTTCCTGCCGCTCGTCGACACGCGCGCCGCGCTCGACGCGCACGTCGCCGCGCTGAACGCGAACGCCGACTACCGCGTGCCGAGCGTCGCGGTGCTCGGCATGGGCGAGGACGGCCATACCGCGTCGATCTTCGCCGACGCGCCCGAATGGGATCACGCGATCACGACGCCCGAGCGTTTCGTCGCCGTCCATCCCGGCGCCGCGCCGCATGCGCGCGTGAGCTTCTCGCTCGATGCGCTCAAGCGCGTCGACCGGCTGTTCCTGCTGATCGCGGGCGAACGCAAACGCGCGGTGCTCGACGCCGCGGCCGCGTCGCTGCAGAAGAACGCGATTTCCCAACTGGCCAACGACAAGGGGACCCAGCTCGATGTCTACTGGTGCGCAAAGTAAGGCGGTCGTCGCGGGCCAGCATGCCGACGGCCCGCGCCTGCTCGCGGACGTCGGCGGCACCAACGCGCGCTTCGCGCTGGAAACCGGCCCGGGCGAGATCACGCAGATTCGCGTCTATCCCGGCGCCGACTATCCGACGATCACCGACGCGATCCGCAAGTATCTGAAGGATGTGAAGATCAGCCGCGTGAACCACGCGGCGATCGCGATCGCGAACCCGGTCGACGGCGACCAGGTCACGATGACCAACCACGACTGGAGCTTCTCGATCGAGGCGACGCGCCGCGCGCTCGGCTTCGACACGCTGCTCGTCGTCAACGATTTCACCGCGCTCGCGATGGCGCTGCCGGGCCTGACCGATGCGCAACGCGTGCAGGTCGGCGGCGGCGCGCGCCGCCAGAACAGCGTGATCGGGCTGCTCGGGCCCGGCACCGGGCTCGGCGTGTCGGGGCTGATTCCGGCCGACGACCGCTGGATCGCGCTCGGCAGCGAAGGCGGCCACGCATCGTTCGCGCCGCAGGACGAGCGCGAGGACCTGGTGCTGCAGTACGCGCGCAAGAAGTTTCCGCACGTGTCGTTCGAACGCGTGTGCGCGGGCCCCGGCATGGAGATCATCTATCGCGCGCTCGCCGCGCGCGACAAGAAGCGCGTGGCCGCGACCGTCGACACGGTCGAGATCGTCGAGCGCGCGCATGCGGGCGACGCACTCGCGCTCGAGACGGTCGAATGCTTCTGCGGGATTCTCGGCGCGTTCGCGGGCAGCGTCGCGCTGACGCTCGGCGCGCTCGGCGGCGTGTACATCGGCGGCGGCGTCGCGCTGAAGCTCGGCGAACTGTTCACGCGCTCGTCGTTCCGCGCGCGCTTCGAGGCGAAGGGCCGCTTCACGCACTACCTCGAGAACATCCCGACCTACCTGATCACCGCCGAATACCCGGCGTTCCTCGGCGTGTCGGCGATCCTCGCGGAGCAGTTGTCGAACCGCTCGGGCGGTGCGTCGTCGGCCGTGTTCGAACGGATCCGCCAGATGCGTGACGCACTGACGCCGGCCGAGCGCCGCGTCGCCGATCTCGCGCTGAACCATCCGCGCTCGATCATCAACGATCCGATCGTCGACATCGCGCGCAAGGCCGACGTGAGCCAGCCGACCGTGATCCGCTTCTGCCGCTCGCTCGGCTGCCAGGGGCTGTCCGACTTCAAGCTGAAGCTCGCCACCGGCCTCACCGGCACGATCCCGATGAGCCACAGCCAGGTGCATCTCGGCGACACGGCCACCGACTTCGGCGCGAAGGTGCTCGACAACACGGTGTCCGCGATCCTGCAGTTGCGCGAGCACCTGAATTTCGAGCACGTCGAGAACGCGATCGAGATCCTGAACGGCGCGCGGCGCATCGAGTTCTACGGGCTCGGCAACTCGAACATCGTCGCGCAGGACGCGCATTACAAGTTCTTCCGCTTCGGGATCCCGACGATCGCGTACGGCGACCTGTACATGCAGGCCGCATCGGCCGCGTTGCTCGGCAAGGGCGACGTGATCGTCGCGGTGTCGAAGTCGGGGCGCGCGCCCGAGCTGCTGCGCGTGCTCGACGTCGCGATGCAGGCCGGCGCGAAGGTGATCGCAATCACGTCGAGCAACACGCCGCTCGCGAAGCGCGCGACCGTCGCGCTCGAAACCGACCACATCGAGATGCGCGAGTCGCAGCTGTCGATGATCTCGCGGATCCTGCATCTGCTGATGATCGACATCCTCGCGGTCGGCGTCGCGATCCGCCGTGCGTCGACGAACGGCGAACTGCCCGAGGCCGTCGCGCAGGCGAGGGCACGCGCGAGCGACGACGAAACGGCCGACGTGCTCGACTGGCTGAGCCACGGCGCGTCGCCGGCGGCGAAGGACGTCGCGCGGGATTGACGCGGCGCGGCGGCAGCCGCTTTCCGCGTTCGAGACAAAAACGCCACCGGCGCAGCGCGCGCGGTGGCGTTTTTCATTTTGCCGTCAGGCCGCGGATCAGGCGCCCGCCTTGACGGGCCGCCCGTGCCAGCGCAGCACGAGGTAGCGGCCGGCGAAACACAGCACGCCCGCAACGCCGATCGTCACGCCCATCGCGAACGGCGTGCCGTCCGCGAGTGCGCCGATCGCGACGCTCGCGAGCGCGCCGAGCGCCAGCTGCATCGCGCCGAACACGGCCGCCGACGCGCCCGCGTTGTGCGGATAGCGATGCATGAGGTCGGTCGTGCAGTTCGCGGACAGGATCCCGACCACGCCGACAACGAAGAACAGGCACACGACGATCGACCACAGCCCGCCCCACCCCGTCAGCGCGACGAGCGCGACCGCGAGCGACGCGATGCAGCTCACGAGCGACGCGGCCGCGATGATGCGCAGCGAGCCGAGGCGGCCGACGAGCCGCGTGTTCGTGAAGTTGCCGATCATGATGCCGACGACGTTCAGGCCGAACAGCAGCCCGTAGTGCTGCGGCGACACGTGGAAATACTCGATGTACACGAACGGCGTGGCGGTGATGTACGAGAACATCGACGCGAACGCCATCCCGCCGCACAGCATGTGCCCCCAGGCGACGGGGTCGGACAGGATGCGCCCGTACGACGCGAACGACGCGAGCACGGCCGCGCTCTTGCGCCGCTCCTTCGGCCAGGTTTCGGGCACGCGCAGGTACGCGGTCGCCGCGCACACCGCGCCGAACACGGCCAGCACGACGAACACGCCGCGCCAGCCGGAGAAGCGCAGGATCTGCCCGCCGATCAGCGGCGCGAGCAGCGGCCCGACCGCGGTGACGATCGCCACCATCGACAGCACCTTCGCCGCGTCGGTCGGCTCGTGCGCGTCGCGGGCGATCGCACGCGACAGCACCGACGCCGCGCCGGCGCCGAGCGCCTGCAGGAAGCGCACGAGGATCAGCATGTCGATCGACGTCGACACGAAGCAGCCGATGCTCGCGAGCGTGAACAGCGCGATGCCGCCGAGCAGCACGGGGCGGCGGCCCCACGTGTCGGACAGCGGGCCGTACAGCAGCATGCCGACCGAGAAGCCGGCCATGAAGCTCGTCAGCGTGCGCTGCGCGGCGCCGGGGCTGACGGAGAAGCCGGCGGCGATCGACGGCAGGCTCGGCAGGTACATGTCGGTAGCGATCGGCCCGCAGGCGGCGAGCGCGCCGAGCAACAGGATCAGCCGGGCATCGGGCCGGCGTCGGATGACGTGAGACATGGGTATCCGGAATGGAGCCCGCGCGCATCGGGGCGCGCGTGGCGGTGAAGACGGGAGGCCGCGCCGCGAACGGCGCGCCCAGGCCCATGATTGTACGCGCAACTTTTTTGCGTGCTGGCGGCCGCGTGCGCGGCTGGCGGGAAAACACCGGCGCGACGCCCGCCGCGCGGGATCGAGCACCGGGATTCGATTAAGCTTGCAGCTTCCCGCCCCTCTTGTCTGACCAATTCGCCGCACGACCGAACCGATGACCGCTTTCCTGCTGATCTGGAGCCCCAAGAAATGGCCGTGGCCCGAACTGCCCGACGTCGCCGCGCGCGTGAAGGCCGGCGAGGCCGTGCATGACGTGTGGGGCTGCGGCTTCGCGCGCGGCATCCTGCCGGGCGACCGCGTGTTCCTGCATCGCGTCGCGAAGGAGCCCAAGGGCGTGTTCGGCTCCGGCTACGTGACGCGCGCGCCGTACGAGGTGCCCGATCCGTCGACGAAGCGCGGCTACCGGCTGTGCATCGACTTCGTGTACGACTGGCTGGTCGACGCGCACCAGGACGTCGTGATCGCGCGCGACGCGCTGCGCGTCCATCCGTATTCGGTGCAGACCTGGGATGCCCAGAGCTCCGGCACGGTGATCAAGCCGATGGTCGAAGGCCCGCTCGAGAAGCGCTGGGCCGAGCTGACCGGCAAGCGCAAGCCGCCGCCGTTGCCGGATCGATAACGGGGCCGAATCGTCCCCTCTTCCTTCCCGACCCGCGCGATCCCTCGCGCGCCGATACGCCGCAGACCGCGCCGCGGGCCCGCCGCGCGCGTCTCCGGTACAATCAGACGATCGTTCCGCCCAGGCGCCGCGGCCCGTGCACAGGCCCCCGCGCCCTTCTCTCGCAGGTTTCGTCCATGTCCAACAATCAGATCCTCTTCGAACGCGCCCAGAAGACCATTCCCGGCGGCGTCAACTCGCCGGTGCGCGCATTCCGTTCGGTCGGCGGCACGCCGCGCTTCGTCGCGCGCGCACAAGGCCCGTACTTCTGGGATGCCGACGGCAAGCAGTACATCGACTACATCGGCTCGTGGGGCCCGATGATCGTCGGCCACGTCCATCCGGAAGTGCTGTCGGCCGTGCAGAACGTGCTCGCCGACGGCTTCTCGTTCGGCGCGCCGACCGAAGCCGAGATCGAGATCGCCGAGGAAATCTGCAAGCTCGTGCCGTCGATCGAGCAGGTGCGGATGGTGTCGAGCGGCACCGAGGCCACGATGAGCGCGCTGCGTCTCGCGCGCGGCTTCACGGGCCGCAGCCGCATCGTCAAGTTCGAAGGCTGCTACCACGGCCACGCGGACAGCCTGCTCGTGAAGGCCGGCTCGGGCCTGCTGACGTTCGGCAACCCGACGTCGGCCGGCGTGCCCGCCGACATCGCGAAGCACACGACCGTCCTCGAATACAACAACGTCGCCGCGCTCGAAGAAGCGTTCGGCGCGTTCGGCGACGAGATCGCCGCCGTGATCGTCGAACCGGTCGCGGGCAACATGAACCTCGTGCGCGGCACGCCGGAATTCCTGAACGCGCTGCGCGCGCTGTGCACGAAGCACGGCGCCGTGCTGATCTTCGACGAAGTGATGTGCGGGTTCCGCGTCGCGCTCGGCGGCGCACAGCAACATTACGGGATCACGGCCGACCTCACCTGCCTCGGCAAGGTGATCGGCGGCGGGATGCCGGCTGCCGCGTTCGGCGGCCGCCGCGACATCATGGCCCACCTCGCGCCGCTCGGCGGCGTCTACCAGGCCGGTACGCTGTCAGGCAACCCGATCGCGGTCGCCGCGGGCCTGAAGACGCTGCAACTGATCCAGGCGCCCGGCTTCTACGACGCGCTCACCGCGCAGACGAAGCGGCTCGCCGACGGCCTCGCGGCCGAAGCGCGTGCGGCCGGCGTACCGTTCGCGGCCGACTCGATCGGCGCGATGTTCGGCCTCTACTTCGCCGAACGCGTGCCGACCAGCTTCGCCGAAGTGACGAAGAGCGATACCGAGCGCTTCAACCGCTTCTTCCACCTGATGCTCGACGAAGGCGTGTACTTCGCGCCGTCCGCGTACGAGGCCGGCTTCGTGTCGAGCACGCACGACGACACGGTGATCGACGCGACGCTCGCGGCCGCACGCCGCGCATTCGCGGCACTCGCTGCCTGACCCGGGTCCGCGCGCATGTTCTCGGATATCGATTTCGCCCACATGCAGCGCGCGCTGACGCTCGCCGCGCGCGGCATGTATACGACGGCGCCGAACCCGCGTGTCGGCTGCGTGATCGTCAAGGACGGCGACGTGATCGGCGAAGGCTTCACGCAGCCGGCCGGCCAGGATCACGCGGAAGTGCAGGCGCTGAAGGACGCGCGTGCCCGCGGCTACGACGTTGCCGGTTCGACCGTCTACGTGACGCTCGAGCCGTGCAGCCATTTCGGCCGCACGCCGCCGTGCGCGAACGCGCTGATCGACGCGCGCGTCGCGAAGGTCGTCGCCGCGATGGAAGACCCGAACC
This sequence comes from Burkholderia sp. AU6039, assembly GCF_002223365.1. Lineage (NCBI taxonomy): Bacteria > Pseudomonadati > Pseudomonadota > Betaproteobacteria > Burkholderiales > Burkholderiaceae > Burkholderia > Burkholderia sp. AU6039. The sequence continues at coordinate 469,062 of NZ_NKFK01000003.1, read as the reverse complement.
CGCAGGTGTCGGGACGCGGCCTCGGGATGCTGCGCGACGCGGGCATCGACGTGCGCTGCGGGCTGCTCGCGCACGAAGCCGGCGAACTGAACGTCGGCTTCGTGTCGCGGATGACGCGCGGCCGCCCGTGGGTGCGGATGAAGACCGCCGCGTCGCTCGACGGCCGCACCGCGCTGCCGTCCGGCGAAAGCCAGTGGATCACCGGCGAGGCCGCGCGCCTCGACGGGCACGCATGGCGTGCGCGCGCCTGCGCGATCCTCACCGGCATCGGCACCGTGCGTGAAGACAACCCGCTGCTGACCGTGCGCGGCATCGACACGCCGCGCCAGCCGCAGCGCATCCTGGTGGACAGCCGCCTCGACCTGCCGCTCGACGCGCGGCTGCTCGAAGGCGCGCCGCTGCTGATCTTCTGCGGCCGGCTCGACGCCGCCGGCGAAGTGCGCGCGAACGTGCTGAAGTCCCGTGGCGCGGAAATCGTGCCGATCGCGAATGCGCAAGGCAAGGTCGACCTGCCCGCGATGCTGGTGGCGCTCGGCGCGCGCGGCGTCAACGAGCTGCACGTCGAGGCCGGCCACAAGCTGAACGGCTCGCTGCTGCGCGAGCAGTGCGTCGACGAATTGCTCGTCTACCTCGCGCCGAGCCTGCTGGGCGCCGATGCGGCCGGCATGTTCGACCTCGCCGCGCCGGCGAACCTCGACGCGCGTACGCGGCTGTCGTTCCACGGGTTCGAGCGGGTCGGCGACGACCTGCGGATCCTCGCGCGCTTCGCGCCGCCCGACGCCGCGCACTGAACGGGATCGTCACGACGTTTGCCGGTGTTGTCGCGGCAAGATCAATCTCGAAGTCGACATGATCGCGCGCTACGTCGAACGGATGCGCTCGTCGTCGCAAGGCATGCATCAGGACTGATCGTCAGCCACGGACGGGCGGTTCGGCCCGTCGTGGCCGGAGCGCCGCCCTCGCACCACCTCGTTCGGTCGGCCGCCGGTCGAACCCGCCGCGCGACGCATGTCGCCCATCGCGTCGGGACGACGCGGATTGCTCCCGCCCCATTTCTCGCCGCGCTGCCGTCGCCGGTCGAAGCCACGACGCGTGCGCTCGTCGCTCGCCCACCTGCTCCGACAGCTGGCCGAATGGCCAACGACGCGCACGGGTCATGCCGCCGCGCTAAGATGCGTCGACAGCGGTTCCGGCGCCGCAACGCACGGCGCGGCCGCGTATTGGTCACCCTCTTCCTCAAGGAGTCGTTCCCATGTCCATTTCGATGTATCAGGCCTCGGTGCCTGTCCTGATCCGTGGCCTGACCAATCTTCAGCACATTCTCGGCAAGGCGCAGGCGCATGCGGCCGAAAAGCAGATCGATCCGTCGGTGTTCGTCGGCGCCCGCCTGTACCCGGACATGCTGCCGCTCGTCCGCCAGGTCTACATCGCGACCGACACGGCCAAGGGCTGCGCCGCGCGCCTCGCCGATGTCGAAATCCCGAGCTACCCGGACGTCGAGCAGACCTTCGACGAACTGCACGCCCGTATCCAGAAGACGATCGACTACCTGAAAAGCTTCGACGCCGCGCAGATCGACGGCAGCGAGGCGCGCCAGATCGTGCTGAAGATGCGCGTCGGCCCGATCGAGTTCACCGGCCAGTCGTACCTGCTGAACTTCGTGCTGCCCAACTTCTTCTTCCACGTGACGACCGCGTACGACATCCTGCGCCACAGCGGCGTCGAGCTCGGCAAGCTCGACTACCTGGGCGGGCGCGACCAGCACGCGTGACGCGCGGCCGGGCAAAGCCCGGCCCGCCACTGTCCGCACGCGCATGCAGCCATTGCGCGGCGGCCCCACCAGGCCTGCCGCGCAGGCCTGCCGCGCAGGCCGGCCGCAGCGCTTTCCGGAGCGCTCGCCGGTCGCGCGCGGTCCACGCCAGCCGAAACGTCGTCCGGCTGGCGTAAAATACGCACTTTCCTCTTTCACGCCCCCTTATGACGCTCGCCTCCACGCTCGACATCATCGCCGAGCTGAAAGCCGGCCGGATGGTGATCCTGGTCGACGAAGAAGACCGCGAAAACGAGGGCGACCTCGTGATCGCCGCCGAATTCGTCACGCCGGAAGCGATCAACTTCATGGCCAAGTACGGCCGCGGCCTGGTTTGTCTGACGTTGACGCAGGAACGCTGCAAGCAGCTGCACCTGCCGCTGATGACCTACCGCAACGGCACGCAGTACGGCACCGCGTTCACGGTCAGCATCGAAGCGGCCGAAGGCGTGACGACCGGCATCTCGGCCGCCGACCGTGCGCACACGATCGCCACGGCGGTTGCGCATGACGTGCGCCCCGAGCACATCGTGCAGCCGGGCCACGTGTTCCCGATCATGGCGCAGCCGGGCGGCGTGCTCGTGCGCGCGGGCCACACCGAGGCCGGTTGCGACTTCACCGCGCTGGCGGGCCTCACGCCGGCCGCGGTGATCTGCGAGATCATCAAGGACGACGGCACGATGGCGCGCCTGCCCGACCTGATCGAGTTCGCGCAGGAACACAACCTGAAGATCGGCACGATCGCCGACCTGATCCAGTACCGCAGCCGCACCGAATCGATCATCGAGCGGATCGCCGAGCGTACGATGCAGACCGCGCACGGCACGTTCCGCGCGGTGCTGTACCGCGACCAGCCGAGCGGCTCGCCGCACATCGCGCTGGTGCGCGGCACGCCGTCGCCGGACGTCGATACGCCGGTGCGCGTGCACGAGCCGCTGTCGGTGCTCGACCTGCTCGAGACGGGCGTGTCGACGCACTCGTGGACGCTCGACGCCGCGATGCGCGAGATCGCGGAGCGCGACCTCGGCGTGATCGTGCTGCTCAACTGCGGCGACACGAAGGAACACCTGATCGACGTCTTCAAGGCGTTCGACGAGGAAGAAAAGGCCGCTGTGCTCAAGCGCCGGCCGGTTGATTTCAAGACGTTCGGCATCGGCGCGCAGATCCTGCGCGATGTCGGGGTCAGCAAGATGCAGGTGCTGTCGAATCCGCGCAAGCTGGGCAGCATGTCCGGCTACGGCCTGGAAGTCACGGGCTTCATTCCGATGCCCGGCGGCGAAGCCAAGTCCTGCCCGGCGTCCCACGCGTAACCCGCCACGGCGCTTTCGCCCTATAACCGTTCATCCACACCACGGACAAGATCATGGAAATCGGACAATACCAACCGAATCTCGAAGGCGACGGCCTGCGTATCGGCATCGTGCAATCGCGCTTCAACGAGCCCGTGTGCAACGGCCTCGCCGACGCGTGCGTCGAGGAACTGGAACGCCTCGGCGTCACCGGTGAAGACGTGCTGCTCGTGTCGGTGCCCGGCGCGCTGGAAATCCCGCTCGCACTGCAGAAGCTCGCGGAAAGCGGCCAGTTCGACGCGCTGATCGCGCTTGGCGCGGTGATCCGCGGCGAGACCTACCACTTCGAACTCGTGTCGAACGAGAGCGGCGCGGGCATCACCCGCATCGGCCTCGACTTCAACCTGCCGATCGCGAACGCGGTCCTGACGACCGAAAACGACGAGCAGGCCGTCGCGCGCATGACCGAAAAGGGTCGTGACGCCGCACGCGTCGCCGTCGAGATGGCCAACCTGACGATGGCCCTCGACCAGCTCGGCGATGACGACGAGGACGAAGAAGAGGAAGACGACGAAGAGGAGCGCGCATGAAGAAGAGCGCCCGCCGACAATCGCGCGAGCTGGCGACGCAGGGGCTGTACCAGTGGCTGCTGTCGAACGCGTCCTCCGGTGAGATCGACGCGCAACTGCGCGGCGCGCTCGGTTACGACAAGGCCGACAAGGAGCTGCTCGACGCGATCCTGCACGGCGTGATCCGCGAGCACGCCACGCTCGTCGAAGCGCTGACGCCGTCGCTCGATCGCCCGATCGACCAGCTGTCGCCGGTCGAACGCGCCGTGCTGCTGATCGCCACGTTCGAGCTCACGCACCACGTCGAAACGCCGTACCGCGTGATCATCAACGAAGCTGTCGAACTCGCGAAGACGTTCGGCGGCTCCGACGGCTACAAGTACGTGAACGGCGTGCTCGACAAGCTCGCCGCGAAGCTGCGCCCCGCCGAAACGCAGGCGCGCCGCAACGGCTGAACCCGTTGGTCCGGAACGGGCGCGCATGCGCCCGTTTTTTCTTTTGCCCCGCCTCCCTCGCCCTGCCCGCCCGATGAATACCGCCACCGATTCGCTCGTCAGACTCGCCGCACGCGTCGACGCGATCCAGCCCTTCTACGTGATGGAACTGATGAAGGAGGCACAGCGTCTCGAGTCCTCCGGGCGCGATGTTATCCACATGGGCATCGGCGAGCCGGATTTCACTGCGCCGGAGCCGGTCGTGGAAGCGGCCGCGGCCGCGCTGCGCCGTGGCGTCACCCAATATACGAGCGCGCTCGGCATCGCACCGCTGCGCGAGGCGATCGCCGCGCACTACGCACGCGCCTACGGCCTCACGATCAGTCCGGAACGGATCGTCGTGACGGCCGGCGCGTCGGCCGCGCTGCTGCTCGCGTGCCTCGCGCTCGTCGGGCGTGACGACGAGGTGCTGATGCCCGACCCGTCGTATCCGTGCAACCGGCACTTCGTCGCCGCGGCCGAAGGCCGCGCGGTGCTCGTGCCGAGCGGCCCCGATGCGCGCTTCCAGCTCACCGAGGACGACGTCCGCACACGCTGGGGCGACCGCACGCGCGGCGTCCTGCTCGCGTCGCCGTCTAACCCGACCGGCACGTCGCTCGAACCCGACGAACTGAAACGGATCGTCGAAGCCGTGCGCGCACGCGGCGGCTTCACGATCGTCGACGAGATCTACCAGGGGCTCAGCTACGACGCGGCCCCCGTGTCGGCGCTGTCGTTCGGCGACGACGTCGTCACCGTGAACAGCTTCTCCAAGTATTTCAGCATGACGGGCTGGCGGCTCGGCTGGCTGGTGGTGCCGCCCGCGCTGGTCGGCACGTTCGAGAAGCTGGCGCAGAACCTGTTCATCTGCCCGTCCGCGCTCGCGCAGCACGCGGCGCTCGCGTGCTTCGAGCCGGCCGCGCTCGACATCTACGAAGCCCGCCGGCTCGAATTCAAGCGCCGTCGCGATTTCATCGCACCGGCGCTCGAACGGCTCGGCTTCACGGTGCCCGTGATGCCGGACGGCGCGTTCTACGTGTATGCGCACTGCGGCGGCGTCGCCCACCCGGCGGCCGGCGACAGCGCCGCGCTCACGACGGCGATGCTGCACGACGCGGGCGTCGTGCTGGTACCCGGCATGGACTTCGGTGTCCATGCGCCGCGTGACTATATCCGCCTGTCCTATGCGACGGCCTACTCGCGGCTCGAGGAAGCGGTCGACCGGCTCGCGACACTGTTCGGGCAGCACTGACGCGCGGCCGGTGCGGCGGCCATTCCGCACCCCGCAAAAGCAAAAAGGCACCCGATCCGGGTGCCTTTTTCATGTCCTGCCGGCTGGAGCCGTGCGTGAGTTACGCGCCAAGCTCCGAATGATCGCCGTGCGGCTGCTTCGCGGTATCGACGCTCGCGTCGTCCTGCGACGTGGCTTCCTTCGATGCCGTCGACTTCGCCGCCGTTTCGAGCGTCGCATGCACGCGCTTCGCGCCGCCTGCGGCTGCCGTCACGGCGGCGGCCGTGACGATCGGCTTCGCCGGCGCCTGCGGCGCATTGACGGGTACGCTACGACCCCGCGCGACGTCACGCAGACGACCGCGCTCGGCCATCACCTTCGAACCGTAGCCGTTGTCGTCGGGGTTCGTCGAGCCGTTGTAAAGGCGCAGGCCGTTCGCGAGCGAGCCGCCGCGTGCGATGCAGTCCTTCAGCACGAGTGCGCCGACCTGCAGGTTCGCGAGCGGCTGCAGTGCGGTATCGGTGCCGCCGAAATACTCGAACTTGTCGGAATGGACCTTCGACATGACCTGCATCAGGCCCTTCGCACCGACGCCGCTCTCGGCGTACGGGTTGAAGCCCGATTCGATCGCCATCACGGACAGCAGCAGCAGCGGATCGAGGCCGACGTCACGGCCGGTCTGGAACGCAGCCTTGACAAGCTGGCCGAGCGGCTCCTGTGCGACGCGGTAACGGCGCGACAGGTAGGTCGCGACGAGCGCCTGTTCGCGATTCGATGCGAGCGCACGGTCGTCACGCGCATCGGCCGCCACGCGCTGGGTCGGGATCAGCTTCGCCAGCGCGACGGGCGACGGGCCGTTGCGGGCCGGATCGGACGCGTCGCCCTGCGCGGCGGCGGCTTCCGGTGCGACGTCGAGGCCGACCGCAAGCGCGTCCGTTTCGGGGCTGTTCTCTTCCTGCTGCGGCTGCGCGCCGGCGGGCGCGAAGTTCGGCAGCGGATGGCCGGTCAGCAGACGGGCCGGGCCGGCTTGCACGGCCGCGGATACGACCGGCATCAGCTTCGCGGCCAGCGTGCCGCGGACGGTTGGCAGCAGCCACAGTGCAAGCGCAACTGCGACAGCGAGACAGCCGACAACGCTGAATAGATGGTGACTGACACGCGTCCCGCGACGCAGCATGCTGCGCACGAATTGCGCATGCTGCTCACTAGGACGCCACGATAACCAAGCGTTCATTCAGATCATCTCCCATGAACATGACTCGTGCGGCTCGCTCAGCTCGATGGCGAGACAGGTAACGCGCCGCGGAATCACGACGCCGCACGCTTTGGTTGGGGCGTGCAAGCATCGGGGAAACGGTATAAGTACCGTTCGAGGCCACGGTGTAAGAGGGCCGGCACCTTCGCACACTGGGCGAGGCGGGCATACGCGGTGGCACCCACGCAAAAAACCAGCGTCTGGTGGCGCTGGCTGAGACTACGACTAAGGCCGTCGGATACGCCGTGCAGGATTCGGCGGACGGTGACGCGCTGCGTCAAAGATCGGTGATTGGCGGCTCGAAGCCTTTTACCCTGCAGCCAATGTGAGCGGATTCTAGCAGGGTTTTATAGATCGTCAACACTATAAAACATTGAAATTATAACAAAAAGTAATTTACCGACACTCTTCAGAACGCAATCCCCGTGCCGTAGGGGGTTTGCGCGCGGTCGACTTTTTTCACCGCCGGGCGGGCATGCGCCCGCGCGGGTAAAATCGTCGGTCGATTCGGGGTCGCAGCCGGTCGCTGCGCCCACCCATCGCTGCCCGCCTGGCGGGTGGCCCGGACCATCTTCATGAAATACAAAGACTTACGCGATTTCATCCAGCGCCTCGAGGCGCTTGGCGAACTGCGGCGCGTCACGCAGCCCGTGTCGCCCGTGCTCGAAATGACCGAGCTGTGCGACCGCGTGCTGCGCGCCGGCGGCCCTGCGCTGCTGTTCAACGCGCCGACCGGCTACGACTTCCCGGTGCTCGGCAACCTGTTCGGCACGCCGCGCCGCGTCGCGCTCGGGATGGGCGTGGATGCGGGCGACGACGCCGCGCTCGATTCGCTGCGCGATCTCGGGCGCCTGCTGTCCGCATTGAAGGAACCCGATCCGCCGAAGAGCCTGAAGGACGCCGGCAAGCTGCTGTCGCTCGCGAAGGCCGTGTGGGACATGGCGCCGAAATCCGTGTCGTCGCCGCCGTGCCAGGAGATCGTCTGGGAAGGCGCCGACGTCGACCTGAACCGGCTGCCGATCCAGACCTGCTGGCCCGGCGATGCGGGGCCGCTCGTCACGTGGGGGCTGACGGTCACGCGCGGGCCGAACAAGTCGCGGCAGAACCTCGGGATCTACCGTCAGCAGCTGATCGGCCGCAACAAGCTGATCATGCGCTGGCTCGCGCATCGCGGCGGCGCGCTCGACTTCCGCGAATTCGCGCTGCAGAACCCCGGCAAGCCGTATCCGGTCGCGGTCGTGCTCGGCGCCGATCCGGCCACGACGCTCGGCGCCGTGACGCCCGTGCCCGATTCGCTGTCCGAATACCAGTTCGCCGGCCTGCTGCGCGGCAGCCGCACGGAGCTCGCGAAGTGCCTGACGCCCGGCGTCGACACGCTGCAGGTGCCCGCACGCGCGGAGATCGTGCTCGAAGGCTTCATTTATCCGCAGGAAGGCAGCCCTGCCCCGGCTCCGGCCGGCGCACCGCCGCGCCCGGCCGGCAATGCGTCCGCCAAGTACGAGCACGCGCTCGAAGGCCCGTACGGCGACCACACCGGCTATTACAACGAGCAGGAGTGGTTTCCGGTGTTCACCGTCGAGCGCATCACGATGCGCCGCGACGCGATCTACCACTCGACCTACACGGGCAAGCCGCCTGACGAGCCCGCCGTGCTCGGCGTCGCGCTCAACGAGGTGTTCGTGCCGCTGCTGCAGAAGCAGTTCACCGAGATCACCGACTTCTACCTGCCGCCCGAAGGTTGCAGCTACCGGATGGCGATCGTCCAGATGAAGAAGAGCTACGCGGGCCACGCGAAGCGCGTGATGTTCGGCGTGTGGAGCTTCCTGCGGCAGTTCATGTATACGAAGTTCATCGTGGTCGTCGACGAAGACGTGAACATCCGCGACTGGAAGGAAGTGATCTGGGCGATCACGACGCGTGTCGACCCCGTGCGCGACACCGTGATGGTCGACAGCACGCCGATCGACTATCTCGATTTCGCGTCGCCGGTGGCCGGTCTCGGTTCGAAGATGGGGCTCGACGCGACCAACAAGTGGCCCGGCGAGACCAGCCGCGAATGGGGGCGCCCGATCGAGATGGATGCGGCCGTGAAGGCGCGCGTCGACCGGCTCTGGCAGGAGATCGGCCTCTGACGCCATGCGGCCGGCGCCTGCCGGCCCGTGGACCGCCATCGCGACACGCACATCGAAGATGATCTTTCCGCCCGCCTCCATGCTGTCCGACGGCTTCTTTCTGTCGCTGTGCCTCGACATCGGCCTCGTCAATGTCGCGATGCTGTCGCTGACGCTGTCGCACGGCTTCCGGCCGGGCTTCTGGCTCGGCATCGGCTCGTGCGTCGGCGATCTCGTCTATGCGGCGCTCGCGCTTGGCGGGATGGCCGTGCTGCTGCAGTTCGAGCCGGTGCGCTGGATCGTATGGATCGGCGGCGGCGCCGTGCTGCTGTTCCTCACGTGGAAGATGGCGCGTGAAGCGCTCACGCCGGCGAAGACGGCCGGCGACGATGCCCAGGACACGCCGCCGCCGCGCGCCAGCGCACGGCGCAGCTTCCTGCGCGGGATGCTGCTCGCGATGTCGTCGCCAAGCGCGATCCTGTGGTTCGCGGCGGTCGGCGGCGCGCTGATCGCGAAGGCCGGCGCGACCACGCCGGCCACCGCGTCGGTGTTCCTGTCGGGCTTTTTCCTCGGCGGCCTCGCGTGGACACTCTTCATGTGCACGCTCGCAAGCCAGGGCCGCAAGCGCGCGGGTGCCGGGCTGATGCGCGCGTGTCATGTCGCGTCGGCGCTGCTGTTCGCGTATTTCTCGTACAGCGTGATCGTCGGCGGCTACCGCGACCTGATCGTGCACGCGGTGTAATCGAAGTCGGCCTCACCGAGGTCTGGCGGTGGGTCCAAAGAAAAAACGGCGCAGCGCCCCTTGCGGGACGTTGCGCCGTTTTGCCACGCGCGGCCAGGCCGCGCGGCACGAATCAGCGACGCCAGCCGTGATGGCCCCAGCCGCCGTAACCGTGACGCCAGTACGGGCGACCGTAGTAGCCACCATAGCCGCCGACGACCACGGCGGGCGGCGGCGCGTAGTAGGCCGGCGCCGGTGCGTAATAGACGGGCGGAGGCGGCGGCGCGTAATACACGGGCGGCGGCGGTGCATAGACGGGATACGCGGGCGCGACCGGGATACCGATGCCGACCCCGATCGACACGTGAGCCTGCGCAGCGCTTGCGGCACCCAGGCCCAGCGCGGCGGCGGCGATGAACGGAATGAGCTTTTTCACTTCGATTCTCCTGCTGGAGCGGTATTTTATGCGCCCCTGTCGGCAACGGCGGGCGTGCACGTCGCATGGAAGCAATGTAGCGAAAACCCGCTCCTCGCGTACCGTGCATTTGTTGCAAATTGCAATCGCACGTGGCCGGAGCCGCCGCGCGGCGTGGCTCGCGGCGCCTGCGGCGCCCCTTGCCGGTCGCGCGACTCCGTCCGACGAATCGGGTCGCAACATCATGACCGGTCAGTCTTACCGGATACAGCGCGCGCAGCGGGCACGCAACCGTAATGAACGATTACAAATTTGAGACAAGATGCCGACATTTCAAGCCGGATAGCGAGGCGATATGTTTCGGGGTCGGATTCTCCGATCATGAATCGACCGCGGTGCCGGGCGGTGAAACTCGCGCCGATATGGCGCCGCATACCGATAAGCCAAGTCACGTCCCGGGCAGAAGCCACCCTTTCACGGCCCCGCGGTCATTCCTGCGATACTGGCGGTTGCTTCGTTTTCGCTTACATCCGCCGCCATGTCCGTTCCCGATACACCCCGCCTCGGCTTTATCGGCGCCGGCCGTCTCGCGCGCTGCGTCTCGCAACGCTTCGCGCGGGCCGGCTTTCCGGTCGTCGCGATCGCGAGCCGCACGCCCGCGTCGGCCGCGGCGCTCGCCGCGCGCATCGACGGCTGCCAGGCGGTCGACACGCCGCAGCAGGTTGCCGACGCCGCCGACCTGATCTTCCTGACCGTGCCCGACGACCATCTCGCGTCAGCCGCCGCCGCGCTGCACTTCGACGCGTCGCGCGCCGCGCAGCAAGCCGTCGTTCACTGCAGCGGCGCGTCGGCGGTCGCCCTGCTCGATCCGGCGAAACGGCAAGGCGCGGCCACCGGCGGCTTCCATCCGCTCTACCTGTTCGGCGGCACCGACGCCGACCTCGCCCGCATCGATGGCTGCTCGGTCACGATCGAAGCCGACGGCGCGTTGCACGCGACGCTGCTGCGACTTGCTGCCGCACTCGGCTGCCATCCGCTGTCGATTCCGGCCGGCGGCCGGATGCTCTATCACGCAGCCGCGCACTACGCGGCGAGCTTCGCGCTGTGCGGGCTGGCGGAAGCGGTCGAGCTGTGGCGCGGCCTCGGTTTCGACGAGGACGCCGCGCTGCGCGCACTGCTGCCGATGCTGGCCGGCACGATCGAGACCGCCCGCGACAAGGGGCTCGCGAACGCGCTCTCCGGCCCGGTGTCGCGCGGCGACACGGGCATCGTCGAACGCCAGTTGGCACTGCTTGAAACGCGCGGCGGCGATCACGCGACGCTGTACGCGCTGCTGACCCGCCGCGCGATCGCGCTCGCGGCACAGCGCGCCACGCCGCCGGCATCGCTGCCGGCGCTCGCCGAAGCCGTCGAAACGTCGCTCGCGCGCACCGCCGCACACCCCTCCCCGTCGCAAGACGAGGCGTGATAATGTGTCGGCCGATGCGCCGCCATCCGGCGTTGGCGGCCGCACGCTACTGACTAAAAAGGATGCCAACGATGTTCGGCGAGATCGCCCGTTTTCTGCTCAATACCGTCTTCACGCTGTTCGGCGCCGCGCTGATCCTGCGCGTCTGGATGCAGGCCGTCCGCGTGCCACCGTACAACCCCGTCACGCAGGCCGTGCTGCAGGCGACCAACTGGCTCGTGCTGCCGCTGCGCCGCGTCATCGCGGGCGTGCGCGGCATCGACTGGGCCAGCGTCGTCGCCGCGCTGCTCACCGCGCTCGTCTACGTCGTGCTGATGGTCGTGATGGCCGGCTTCGACCCAGCCGCGGTGATCGCGACGCTCGTCGTGGTCGCGCTGCTCACCGTCGTGAAGTGGGCGCTCAATCTCGTGATCTGGATGACGATCCTGATGGCGCTGCTGTCGTGGCTCAACCCGCGCTCGCCGGCGATGCCGATCCTCTACCAGCTGACCGCGCCGTTCCTGAACCCGCTGCGCCGCATCATCCCGAACCTCGGCGGCATCGACCTGTCGCCGATCCTGCTGTTCGTGATCGTGCAGGTGCTGCTGATGGTCGTCACGCGCGCCGCCGTGTCGCTGACGATGTTCGGCATCTGACGCCAACGTCGCACCCTACGCCGCCGGCCCCTGCGCCGGCGGTCCGCCGAGCGTGTCGATCACGCCGAAGCGCGCCGGCATCATCGCGTAGCACACACGCACCTTCTCGTGCGACAGCCGGTCGAGCAAGCGCTGCGCCTCGTCCTCGGTGACGATGAATTCGATCTCGATCGCGAGCGACCCCTGCAGTTCGAAGAAGCGGTCCTCGTGCAGCACGCGATGCTGGCCGAACCCGGCCATCGCGCGAAACGCGGAACCGCCCGCGACGCCCATCCGGTTCGCTTCCTCCAGCAGCCATTCCCACAGCGGCTTCCAGTGCAGCCGGTGCTTCTCGTGCACATAGAAGCGCAGGAAGATCTTGTCCATCGCACCCTCCGATGGCGGCACGCTCAGGCCGCCGCGAGCCACGCGCGCGCGGTCCACATGCCGAGCGCCGTCAGCGCGAACGATCCAGTCAAGTGTAGGGCAGCCACCGCAAACGCCCATCCGAATTCGCCCTGCACCGCATGCGTCATCACTTCGACCGAATAGGTCGAGAACGTCGTGAGGCCGCCGAGAAAGCCCGTGATCACGAACAGCCGCCATTCGGGCGGCAACCCGACGCGGGTCGTGAACACGACGGCGGCGATACCGATCACGTAGCCGCCGATCAGGTTCGCGGCGAGCGTGCCGAGCGGCACGGCGGGAAAGAATTCGTTGAGCGCGAGACTCAGGAACCAGCGCAGCAACGCGCCGAGCCCGGCGCCGACGAAGATCGCGACGATCGAATAGAACAAGGGCGCTCCCGGTCGAAGATGCGGCTGGAGTCAGCCGCCGGCCCCCGGTTGCCCGGGGCGAGATCCGCTCCCGGACGCCGATCGCGCGTGCGCGGGCGGCACACGCTGAACTGTATGCGGATTCGCCGCGCACCTGCAACGGCGACCGGCTGCGGGATGCCGGCCCGTTCGGGGCGTTCGGGTCGTGAGCCCGCCCGCAGGCTCACGCGCGTTGCCAGGCTGCGTCGAGCGCGCTCAGCGTCGCCAGCGCACCGCCCTTCAGGCCAATCACGTCCGCCCGGCGCGCATGCGCTTCGCGTGCGTTGATGCGGATCACGTCGGCGCCGAGCCGTTCGCCCAGCAGGCGCACGGTCGGGATCGCGGTGCCCGCGCCGATCTCGACCACGGCGACGCGCCCGGCCTGCGCGAGCCAATCTTCCAGCGCACGCTCCTGCGCGTCGTAACGCGCCCCGAGCCAGCCGGTGTCGCCGAACATCAGGATGTTCGGCCGCGCGAGGCCGCCACAATGCGGACAACGCGGCATGTCGCCGACGAGGCGGCAGGTGGCTTCGTCGACGTCCGGCACGAACGGCGCCGCCTCCCACGTGTCGTCCGAACAGGGGCGCAGGCACTGCATCGCGTGGATCGAACCGTGGATCTCGACGATCCGCGCCGGATCGAAGCCGGCTTTCTGGAACTGGCCGTCGACGTTGCTCGTCAGCACGAAGCCGCCGTTCGGCATCGCGTCGATCCAGCGGCGCAGGATCGCGAAGCCCGCATGCGGCTCCGTCGCGCGGTAAAGCGCGAGACGGTGCCCGTAGAAGCCCCACGCGAGCGGAGCGCGTGCCCGGAATGCATGCGGCGAGGCGATCTCGTGGAATTCGAAACGCTCGTGGCGCAGCGCCGGATACGCACGCCAGAAGCCGTCCGTGCCGCGAAAATCGGGCAGCCCGGAATCGACGCCAATACCGGCGCCGGCCGTCACGAGCAAGGCGTCGGCACGCGCGAGCGCGGCGACGGCGGCAGCGACGAGATCGGCTGGCAGTTGCGCGGCAGCAGCAGCTTTGGCGTCGGTGGAATCGGAGAACGGCATGGTGGGGCGGCGGTAACGTCGGGCGGTGCGCGGGTGGCGTCGCGATCATACGCCGGTTTGCGTGCGGCGCGGCATGCGCAATGCAACGGCTTGACCCGGTGCTCGCCCGGCTCAGAGTGATGCAGTCAGCCGGCCGATACCGAGGGCGGCCGGCGGCGCTCCGGCTGGCCGCCTCCCCGCCTGATCAGCTATCCGGATCGTCCTGCGCGACCGGAATGTCGTCGGCCGCGAAATAGACCGGCTTGCCGAGCTGTCTTGCAAGACCGACGTCCGTGTCCGCCCCGCGCGACGCGCCGTCGATGCGCAGCACCGCATCGCAGCGGCGCAGCAGCCGGTGCGCGGCCGGATACAGAAACGTCTCGCTGATCGCGTCGCCGACCTGTCGCGACCCGGCCGCGACGGCGAGCGGCAGCGACACCCATTCGCCGATCATCGGCACGTGTCCGCGGCGATACACGGCAAGCGCCGCCGCCTCCAGCCGGTGCAGGTTCGCGGCGATGCGCGCGGGGTCGCCGTCCGTGCCGCTGCGATAGGGGCCGGCGACCAGCACGAGCAGCGGCGTCATGCCGTGCGCGCGCCGGCGGTTTCCCGCAGCGCGACGTACTGGAGCAGCATGATTGTCTTCGCATCGACGATCTCGCCGCGCTCGATCGCGTCGAGCGCTGCCTGCAGCGGCATCTCGACGACCTCGAGATCCTCGCCCTCTTCCGCGACGCCGCCGCCGTCGCCGGTGCGCAGCGACGCATCGTATTCGCCGACGAAGAAATGCAGCTTCTCCGTCACCGAGCCGGGGCTCATGAATGCCTCGAACACCTTGCGTACGCCGCGCACGCGATAGCCGGTCTCCTCTTCGGCCTCCGCGCGGATGCGCGCTTCGGGCGTCGCGTCGTCGAGCAGGCCGGCAGCAGCCTCGAGCAGCATGCCGTCGTGCCCGCTGACGAACGCCGGCATCCGGAACTGCCGCGTCAGCAGCACGTCGCCCGTCCCGGCATTGCGCAGCAGGATGGTCGCGCCATGGCCGCGATCGTAGGTCTCGCGGCTCAGGCGCTGCCACGTTCCGTCGCGGCGCAGGAAATCGAACGTCACCTTCTTCAGCACATACCAGTCATCGGACAGCACCGTCGTATCGACGATGCGGACACGGTCTCGCGTTGCAGCCATCCCAGCCTCCGGTTCGACAAAAGACGGCGCCCATGGTAACGTGCACATTCGTGCAATTTCAAGAAAATTCGTGCAAACACGATGCTGACGACACAACGCAAGAAAGCGATCCTCGACGCACTCGCGCGCGACGGCCAGGTGCTGGCAGTCGAACTGAGCGCGCAATTCGGCGTGTCCGAAGATACTGTCCGCCGCGACCTGCGTGAGCTTGCGGCCGAAGGCCTGCTGCAGCGCGTGCATGGCGGTGCGCTGCCGGCGTCGCCCGCCGTTGCGCCGTTCGCGCAGCGCGAGGCGCTCGAGACGGCGGAGAAGCGGCGCATCGCGCGGCGGGCCGCGGAGATGATCGCACCCGGCCAGGTGGCGATCGTCGACGGCGGCACCACCTCGGCGCTGCTCGTCAGCCAGTTGCCGGCCGATCTGCGCGCGACGATCGTCACGCACAGCCCGAGTGTCGCGGTGGCGCTCGCCGCGCATCCGTCGATCGATGTGATCCTGATCGGCGGGCGGCTCTACAAGCATTCGATCGTGGCCGTCGGCGCGGCGGCGATGGAGGGCATTGCGCGCATTCATGCGGACCTGTACTTCATGGGCGTCACGGGCGTGCATCCGGTCGCGGGGCTCAGCACCGGCGATTTCGAGGAAGCGGCGATCAAGCGCGCGCTCGCCGAACGCGCGGCCGAGACGGTCGTGCTCGCGTCGCAGTCGAAGCTGCGCGCGGCGTCGCAGTTCGTGATCGGCGAGCTCACGCTGGCGCATACCGTCGTGGTCGAAAAGGAAACCGACGCCGCGCTGACGAAGCCGATCGAGGCGGCCGGGGTGACGGTCGTGCGTGCGTAGCGGCCAAGGGTTGCGTTCACGCGAATGCGCGGGATGCGTCGATGCGTTGATGCTTGATGTGCTGATGTACCGGGCCGATGGATGAACTCGATGAGCTGAGTGCACCGGAATGCACGCGTCGACTCGGCCGAAGGCTTTCATCACATCGCCGCCGAGCCCCTGTCAGCGTGCTGACAGGGTCCGCTTGCTAACATGGGCAACCGCCCAACCGCCACGCACCGCCCACCGATGCCGCCGCCCTCCTCCGCCACTTCACCTGCACCGCCAGCAGGCGACGCGCCGCCGCCCGGCGTCCTCGCGCTGTTCATCGCGTTCTCGCAGATCGGCCTGACCAGCTTCGGCGGCGGGCTCAGCGGGCGGATGATGCGCGACTTCGTCTACGAGCGGCGCTGGCTCGACGAGGAGGCGTTCCTCAACGGCCTCGCGCTGTCGCAAGCGCTGCCGGGTGTCAACGTGAAGAACCTCGCGATCTGGATCGGCTACCGGCTCGCCGGATGGCGCGGCGCGGTGGCCGGCTTCACCGGCATCATCGCGCCGCCCGCCGTGCTGATCGTGCTGTTCGGCATCGCATTCTCGACCCTCACGCGCTTTCCGCTCACGCACATCGCGCTCGCCGGCGCGGCGGCCGCGGCGATCGGGCTGTCGATCTCGATGGCGATCACCGCCGTGCGCCGGCTGCCGCGCCGCACGTTGCCGTTCGCGGTGATGGCGCTCACGTTCGTGTCGGTGGCCGTGCTGCACTGGCCGCTCGTGTGGACCGTGCTGGTGGGCGGCACGCTGAGCGTCGCGCTCGAATACCGCCGCGCGGCCGCGACGCCAGCCGGGAGCGACGCGCGATGACCGCATTGCAACGCTACACCGCGCTGTTCGGCGTGTTCGCGCCGCTGTCGATCGCGACGATCGGCGGCGGACAGGCGATCATCGCCGACATCCAGCGGCAGGTCGTCGACGTGCATCACTGGATGACCGCCGCGCAATTCGTGAACGACTTCGCGATCGCGCGGATGGCGCCGGGCCCCGGCTCGCTGCTGGCCACGTTGATCGGCTGGCAGGTCGCCGGCTTCTGGGGCGCGGTGATCGCGACGCTCGCGCTGTTCGGCCCGACCGCGTTCCTGATCTACGGCGTCGCGCATCTGTGGCGGCGGCACCAGGGCGCACGCTGGCAGATCGCGCTCGAGGCCGGCCTGCGCCCGGTCGCGGCGGGCATGATCCTCGCGTCGGTGTGGGTGCTGCTGCAGGCGCTCGACGGCGGCTGGGCCGCACGGGCAATCGCGGTTGCGTCGACGCTGTGCGTGATTTACACGCGCATTCACGCGCTGCTGCTGATCGCGATCGGCGCGCTGTTGCTCGTCGGCGTGCACGCGCTCGGCATGTGACGCGCGGCGACGCGGCACGCGACGTCGGCCGCGCATGACGCAACCGATACCTGCACAACGACACGCGCGCGTCCGCACGCTTTTCACCGCTCGCGCGCCTCGCTCGCACAACCCGTCGCCTAGACGCCGCGAAACACCGGCGCGCGACGTTCCGAAAACGCACGCAGCCCTTCGTCGAAATCCGCGCCTTCGCACGCTTGCCGGCGAAACTCGGCAATCCGTTCGAACGCATCGGCCGGCAACGGCCGCGCGTCCTGCAGCACGCGCAATTGCTCCTTCACGGCGTACACGGCGAGCGGCGCCTTCGCGGCGATCGTGCGCGCGACGTCGAGCGCCGTATCGTCGACGCCGCCCGCGTCGGCCAGCCGGTTCACGAGCCCGTGATGCGCGGCGCGCTCCGCATCGAGCGGCTGCGCGCAGAAGAACATCTCCTTCAACACGTGGATCGGCAGGTTGTCGTAGAAGCGCAGCAGGCCGCTCGTCGAATACGGCAGGCCGATGTTCGCGGGCGTCATCGCGAAACGCGCGTCGCGCGCCGCGACCACCAGGTCGCAGCTCATCACGAGATCGACCGCCCCGCCCCACGCCGAACCCGACACCGCCGCGATCACCGCGCCCGGATAGGTCCGCACGCGCCGCAGCGCCCGTTCGAGCGGCTTGCCGTAGGCGAGCGGATCGCGATCGTCGGCCAGTTCGCGCAGGTCGTGCCCCGCGCTCCACACGTCGCCGCTGCCGTCGTTCGACAGGATCACGACGGGTGGCGGACGGTGTTCGGCCAGTGCATCGAGGTGCGCCACGAGCGCATCGAGCAACGGTGCATCGAGCGCATGCCGTCGCGCCGGATTCGCGAACCGCACGCGCGCGATCCGCTCGCCGACCCTGTCGACCGTCACGTTCGACGCCCCTTCGTGTTTCGTCGTGTCGCTCATTGCACGGCCTCCGCCAGCGCTTCCGCCTGGAAGATCGCACGCTCGGCCAGCAGTGCGTCGATCGCATCGTCGCCGTAGCCCGCTTCGCGCAGCACGTCGACCGTATGCTCGCCGAGCAGCGGCGGCGCATGGCGCGTGCGCGGCGCCAGCATCTCGTCGCCCATCCCGCCGAGCGGCGTGACGACCTGGCGCAGCGTGCCGAGCGTCGGATGCGCGACCGGCTCGACCAGCCCGCAATGCGCGAGCTGCGGATCGTCGAACACTTCGTCGAGCGTGTTGATCGGCCCGGCCGGCAGCCCGGCTTCGACGAAACGCTGCGTCCATTCGCGCTTGCCGCGCGTGCGCAGCCGGCTTTCGAGCAACGCTTTCAGTGCATCGCGGTGTGCGACGCGCGCATCGTTGGTCGCGAAGCGCGGATCGTTCGGCAGCTCGGGCAGGTCCAGCAACTGGCACAGCCGCAGCCACATGTCGGTCGTGATCGGTGCGAGGTTGAGCGGCCCGTCGGCCGTCTCGAACACGCCGTACGGCGCGATCACCGCATGCGCATTGCCGGTGCGCCGCGGCACGTCGCCGAGGCTCAGGTAGCGTTGCCCGTGCACGCTCAGCAGCGAAACGAGGCTTTCGAGCAGCGACGTACCGACATGCTGCCCGCGCCCGGTGCGCTCACGCTCGTACAGCGCGGCCATCACGCCGGTCGCGACCCACATCCCCGAGCTGAGATCGCCGATCGCGGTGCCCGTGCGGGTCGGCTCGCCGTCGGGAAAACCGGTGAGGCTCATCAGCCCCGCATAGCCCTGCGCGATCTGGTCGAAGCCCGGCCAGTCACGCAACGGGCCGCGCGGGCCGAACGCGGTGACGCTGCCCATCACGAGCCGCGAATCGCGCGCACTCAGCGCGGCATAGCCGAGCCCCATCGCGCCCATCGTGCCCGCCTTGAAATTCTCGATCACGACATCGGCCTGCGCGATCAGCCGGCGCACGACGTCGAGGCCGGCCGGCTGCCGGAAATCCACGCAGATGCCGCGCTTGTTGCGGTTGCAGGACAGGTAGTACGTGCTCACGCCGCGATCGAACGGCCCCCATGCGCGGCTCATGTCGCCGTGCGGCCCCGACTCGACCTTGATCACGTCGGCGCCGAGGTCGGCGAGCACCATCGAGCAGAACGGCCCCGACAGCGCGCGGCTCAGATCGACGACCCTGATTCCTTGTAATGCCTGCATTCCGGACTCCTGATATTGATGACGGGGTGTGGCTTGTTGTCGGACGATCGCGGCGTGCTGCTCATTCGGGCAATGTCTGATGACGCGTTTCGACCGCGAACGGCAGGATCAGGATGCCGAGCCCGAACACGGCCGCGGTCCATGCGACCGGCACGCCGAGCGAGCCGTAGCCGTGTATCGCGGCGCCGAGCAGGAAGTTCACGCCCGCGCCGATGAAGCGGCCGACCGACGCGTTGAACGCGAACGCGGTGGCCCGTACGCGCGTCGGGTACTGCTCGGGCAGCCATAGCGAGAAAATCGCGAAATTGCCGCCGAAGAAACCGAGGAACGCGAGCGACACCATGAACGCCGCGAGCCCGTTCGGCTGGTAGAACGCCCAGCCGAACGCGAACACGATCGATGCGGCCATGCCCGCGAAATACACGCCGAGCGCGGTGCGCCGGCCGAGCCGTTCGGACAGCCACGGCGCCACCAGGCAGCCGGCGATCGTCGCGCACGACAGGATCGCCGCGCCGATCGATGCAAGCCGCATCGCGCCGATGTGGTCGATGCCCGCGCGCGCCGCCAGCGTGCTGACCGCGCTCGCCTCGTACACGGAGCCGGCCCACAGCCCGACGATCGCGACGCCGACGAGGCTCGCGCTCGTCACCGTGCGGCGCAGGAAGGCCGGCGCGAAGATCTCGCGCAGCGGATGGGCGCGTCGTGCGTCGGCCACGTCGCCGTCGCGTGCGTCATGCCGGCGCCACTGGCCGGGCTCCTTCACGCGCATCACGGTGAACACCGCGAGCAGCGCGGGCGCGAGCCCGCACAGGAACATCGCGCGCCACCCGTAGGTCGCGCCGATCGTGTAGTTCAGGCACGCCGCGATGAAGAAGCCGAAGTAGTAGCCCGTCTGCAGATAGCCCGCACCCATCTTGCGGCGGTCTTCCGGCCAGCTTTCGGCGACGTAGGTGCCCGCGAGCGCCCATTCGCCGCCGACGCCGATCCCGGCGATCAGCCGGCACGCGGCCAGCGCCCACACGTCGTGCACGAACGCAGCTGCGCCAGTGAACACCGAGTAGATCAGGATGCTCGCGGCGAGCGTGCGCACGCGGCCGAAGCGGTCGGCGAGCGGGCCCCAGATGAACGACAGCCCCCAGCCGATCAGGAACAGCGCGAACAGGATCGAGCCGTACATCCCGAGATTCGCGGGCGTCGCCGCGATGCCGGACGCCGGCAGCAGTTCGGTCAGCGCCGGAATCAGCACCAGCGCGTAGATCACCGAATCCACGCCGTCGAGCACCCAGCCCGCATACACGGCCCAGAAGCCCTTGACCTGCTCGCGCGTGAGCGGCGTGCGCCGCGGCTTCGCGCCGGCCGCCGGCGCGTCGATCGCCTTGAACATCTTCGTCTCCTTGCCGGCAGGGCCGGCGCTTTTGCCGCGTCCGGTCCGGGATGGCCGGGAGGCTGGCTCTTTTGTGAGACGAGTATAGAAACACCATCGATCGGGGAAAAATATGATATTCATCTCGCTCGATCGGATTCGCTTATGGCTCGAAACGGGAGGGGCGACGATGGACTTGAGGCAGTTGCGCTATTTCGTGAAGGTCGTCGAATGCGGCAACGTCACGCATGCGAGCGAGGCGCTGCATGTCGCGCAGCCGGCGGTCAGCCAGCAGATGCGCAATCTCGAACAGGATCTCGGGATGCAGCTGCTCGAACGCAGCGTGCGCGGCGTCGCGCCGACCGCCGCCGGCCGCACGCTGTACCAGCACGCGCTCGAGCTGCTGCGCCAGGCCGACGGCACGCGCGAGCTGCTGCGCCGCGACGCCGAGACGCCGCAGGGCCGCGTGACGGTCGGCATGCCGTCCAGCACCGCGCGCGTGCTGGCCATCCCGCTCGCCCGCGCGGTGCGCGACCGCTTTCCCGGCATCATGCTGGAGCTGATCGAGGCGCCGAGCGCCGATCTCGACACGCTGCTCGAACGCACGCGGCTCGATCTCGCGATCGTCGTCGACGCGGTCGACACGCGCGGCATCGCGGTTCACCGGCTGCTGACGGAAACGCTGTACCTGATCACGTGGCCCGGGTTCCCGGTGCCGGACGATCCCGTGCCGCTCGACGCGATCGCGCGGATGCCGCTCGTGCTGCCGAGCGCGCCGAACACGATCCGCAACCGCGTCGACTGGGCGATGCGCGAGGCCGGGCTGTCGTACGAGATCAGCTTCGAGGCGAGCTCGACCGGGCTGCTGTTCGCGGCCGTGATGGCGCAGCTCGGCGTGACGATCCTGCCGTGGACGGCCGCGCACGTCGAGATCGAGGAGCGCAAGCTCAAGCTGTCGACGGTCGCGCACCGGCTGTTCGCGCGCGACCTGTCGCTGTGCTGGCACGATACGGCGCTCGTCAGCAACGCGGTGCAGAAGGTGAAGGCGGAGATCGTCCGGCTGTTCGACACGCTCGGGCAGCGGCCCGAGTGGGCATTGACAACGCCCCCGGGCGCCCCTTAACGTTTCGTTCATCGTAACCCTCACCGGTTCAGCTTAAGAGGTTGTCGGCCCGCTCGTGCTCGACACCTCTGCCTTCACCGAAGGCCTGCTGCTTGGCGCCGGACTGTTCACGTCCGTCGGCCCCAAGGACGCTTTCGTCATCAAGCGCTCGATCTCGAGCCCCCATCTGCTTTCCATCGCCCTCGTCTGCGCAGGCAGCGATGCGCTGCTGATCGTGCTCGGCGCGCAGGGGTTGTCGTCGTTGCTGTCGCAACATCCCGGCGTGGCGTCGGCCGCGCTGTGGGCCGGCATCGCGTATCTCGCCGGCTATGGCCTGCTCGCGCTGCGCTCGGCTATCTGGCGACGACAGCCGGAGCACGTCGACGGTCCGCGCACGGGCAGCGAACCCACGCGCTCGCGCACGGTGCTCGCGACCGCCGCCGTCTCGCTGCTCAATCCGTATGCGTGGATCGACACCGTGCTGCTCCTCGGCACCGTGATCGTGAGCCACACGCCCGCCGCACGCGCGCCGTTTGCGATCGGCGCGATGACCGCTTCGCTCGCGTGGTTCCTGATGCTCACGTATGGCGCCCGCGCATGCCGCGCGTGGTTCGCCCGCACGCTCGCGTGGCGCATGCTCGATTGCTTCGTCGCGGTGATGATGCTGGGCTTCGCGGTGCGTTTCGCGATCGATGCACTGCGGGCGTCAGCGGCCCGATAACGTGCGAAACACGTCGTGCGCGCCGGCATGCAGCTCGAAGCCGATGCCCGGCGCTTGCGGCACGCGTGCGTATCCGGCGTCGACGCTTGCGCCATCGGCCAGTCCGCTGAACGGATGAAACGCGAACGGACTGACTTCCGCACCGCCGAGCCCGAGCGCCGCGACGACGTGCAGCGAGAACAGATGGCCGCCATGCGGCCAGAACGCATCGCGCCGCCAGCCGCGCGATGCGAAGTGCTCGACGATCTGCAGATAGCCCGGCAGCCCGTAGCCATGCACCGGATCGAACACGAGCACGTCGCGCTCGGGGCGCAGGCCGCCGTAGCGGTCGAGCAGCTTCGCTTCCGCGAGCGAGAACAGCGCCTCGCCGGCCGCGATCGGCGGTGCGTAGCGCGTGGCGATGTCCGCCTGGAGCGGCAGGTCGAGCGGATCGCAGATGTCCTCGAACCACCAGAGATCGAACGGCGCGAGCATCGCGGCAGCGGCTTCGACGGTCGTCGCGTCGTACGTGTTCATCGCGTCGACCGCGAGGTGCGAACTGTCCGCCAATTGCGTGGCGGCCGCTTCGATGCGTCTGCGGTCCTGATCGAGATCCGCGCCGCCGATCTTGATCTTCGCGTGCGTGTAGCCGAGATCGGCAATGCGGCGCATTTCGTCCGACAGACGCGCGAGATCGTCATGCGGATAGCGGTAGCCGCCACCCGCATACACACGCACGCTTAGGGCGGCCGTGCGTTCAAGTCGGTCGGCGAGAAAGGAAGCGAGCGGCAGGTCGGCGATCTTCGCGGCGGCATCCCAGATCGCCATGTCGAGCGTGCCGACTGCGACGCATCGTTCTCCGTGCCCACCGGGCTTCTCGCCGGCCATCATCGCGCACCATGCGCGGAACGGGTCGAGGTTCGTGCCGGCTTCGTCGGCGAGTGAGTCGGCCGCGGCCAGCAGGCGCGGCGCGAACCGTTCGCGAATCAGGCCGCCCTGCGCGAAACGGCCGATCGACGCGTAGCCGTAGCCCGTCACCGGGCGGCCATCGCGCACGACGTCGGTGGTAACCGCGACAACGCTCGTCGTCAGGCCGCCGGACGGGATCGCCGGATCGGCATAGCGGGACACGGGAATCGCTCGTTCGTGGATCGCGGTGATGCGCATGGTCGGGGTTCCGATGGTGGCAGCCGAGGCGCTGGCAAACGACGTACGCGATGCGGCCGTAACAGTGGGCGGACCGCTGCATCATAGGCGCTGTCGCCGCACGCTGCAGGCGAGCGTTACCGTGGCGGACGATCGTGCTGCAGCCGCTGCGTGATCGCCGAGAAGTCGGCCTGGATCACGGCGAAGATGAACGCGGTCGACATCCCGAACAGCAGCACGCCGCACGACGATTCGATCGCGCCGAGCATTCGCCAGTTCGCGGCGGGCACGATGCCTGACGCGCCCCGCGTCGACATCGCGTCGATCGAGAAGAACAGCGCATCGCTGAAGGAACCGATCGCACCGACCTGCACGAGCGTCGCGCCCCACGCGATCGCCTCCAGCGTATGGAGCAGCCCGAGCGCGATGCAGATCAGCGCGATGATGCCCGTCACCTGGCGCAGTTGTTGGTGGATGTCGTCGCGGCGCACGTCGAGCGCTTCGCGAAGCCGGCGCGCGACAACCGCCAGGCCGACCATCGCCGCGGTGTGCACGAGGATCGTGGTCATGCCGAGCAGGATGCCGATCGTCCAGCTTTCCATGGGAGGCCTTTGGGGTCGGGGGCGGCAGCGGGGATGGGCGAAAGATTAACACCGGCGCCGCGCAATGGCGCGGGCGGGTGGCAATGGGTTTCCGGTGGCGGCGCCGGGCGCGACGTCAGGCCATGCAATCGGCACGCTCGGCACTTCCGACCCTTTCGGGAACGACGCTTGATATGTGCGCCTGCTCAGCCTCGCTGAAAGAAACGCGACCACGCTCGACGAGCTGTTTCCGAACCGGAACGCGTTCCGTGGAGCCGGAATCATCTGCGTGCCCTCCCGGCTCCGGGAACCGGGAAGGGATCCGGCGACGCAGGGATGCGTCGCTCGAATCGACCGGCCCGCTCAGGCAAAGACGAAGTACTTGCGCACCGTTTCCACCACTTCCCACGTGCCTTTCATGCCGGGTTCGATCACGAACACGTCGCCGGCCTTCAGGTGCACCGCCTCCTCGCCTTCCGGCGTGATGATGCAGTAGCCGTCGAGAAAGTGGCAGTACTCCCATTTTTCATAGTTCACCTCGAACTTGCCCGGCGTGCAGATCCAGGTACCCATGATCTTGCTGCCGTCCTTCGAGAGGTAGGCGTTCAGGTGAGGCTGGCCCAATTTCCGTCCCAGTCTTAGCTGGAAAATTCCGGCTCTTGAGGCTGGCCCAATTTCCGTCCCAGTCTTAGCTGGAAAATTCCGGCTCTTCGGGGCGGGCCGAATCGGCCCGATCGGTGCACCGGCGGGCGAATTCCGCCGGTGTCATCCACTGCAGCGCAGAGTGAGGGCGCGCCTCGTTATAGTACTCGCGCCAGACTTCGATTTTGCGTCTGGCGTCCTCCAGCGACAAGAACCAATGTGCATTGAGGCACTCCTCCCGGAAACGTCCGTTGAAGGATTCGTTCTTCGCGTTGTCGGTTGGCTTGCCAGGACGCGAGAAGTCAATCTCCACGTCGTTCTCGTACGCCCATTTGTCGAGCGCCTTCGAAATGAACTCGCTGCCATTGTCTGCCTTGATATAGCGTGGAAGCGGGCGATGCTGCGCAAGCCGGGTCAGCGCGGCGACAACGTGTTCGCCACGCAATGAGCCGTCGACTTCAATCGCCAAGCATTCCCGCGTGTAGTTGTCCACGATCGTGAGCGTACGCAAGCGCCGACCATCAAACAGCGCATCAGCGACGAAGTCCATACTCCAGATTTCGTTGATTGCGCTCACTGACTGCTTTGGCTGTCGGCGCCGAGCCGACTTGTTCCGTCGAGGTCGTTTGTGGCGCAATGAAAGCCCCAGTTCCCGATACACGCGCTCGACGCGTTTATGGTTGTCTCGCCAGCCTTCCCGGCGAAGCATCACGTACACGCGGGGCGCACCATAATGCACCCGCACTTCGGTGATCTCCTTGATGCGCATCTCCAGCGCGCTTTGATCCCGCGCGACCGACTCGTAACGGTAGACCGTGCGGGAAAGTTGCAACAACGCGCAGGTCTGCCGCTGGCTTGCGCCGAAACGCTGCATCAAGTCCGTGACCAGATCACGGCGCCGGGAAGGCTTCAGAGCTTTTTTGACAGCACGTCCTGCAGCATGGCCTTGTCCAGGCTCAGGTCCGCCACGAGCCGCTTGAGCTTCGCATTCTCTTCCTCAAGCTGCTTCAACCGGCGCAGTTCCGAAGGCGATAGCCCGCCATACTTGGTCCGCCAGTTGTAAAACGTCGCGTCGCTGATTCCCATCTTGCGGCAGACCTCTGCGACCGGCGTGCCCAGCTCGGCTTGCTTTAACGCGTATGCGATCTGCTCTTCGGTGAACTTGCTCTTCTTCACGGCATGACCTCCTGGTCTTGATGACAACGTCATGCCGGAATTTTCCACTTCCAAATGGGACAGTTTTGTGGGCTAGGGTCACAGGTTCACGGTGTGCGGATCGCCGCCGATGCGCTTCCACTTGGTCGCATCGAGGACGGGGGTCGGGCAGGTTTCGCGCAGAACGGTGATGAAATCGGACATGTCGGCTCCAGACTAACGATCGTGTAAGAGGCCTGTCACGTTAGTTCGAAAGCGCCGTGGGGACTTGTATGCGTCCGACGCGGACTCGTCTATTTTCGACACCGGCCTGCGAGCGGGTGCGCCGCTTCGGCAGTTATTCAATTGTCCGGTTGAGGATCGGCATAATGCCAAATGACCATCCCCCACGCTGTGCGCTGCGGCCCCGGCATGGGCGCTCCGGCCTCGACATGAACCGAATCTTTCACGGCCGGGCTTTGCCAGTAACCGGTGCGCGGACATGGCTCTCCGGGCAGCACCCGTAGCCTCGGTTGCGTGGCTGGCTTGGGGATGTACGTTTCCTCCTCGGCCGGAATGCGGCCATCCTGGTAACGCTTGTCTTCCCACAGCAGCCGCCAGCGCACCACATGTTTGTCGTTGGTCCCTTCCAGCAGGTATTGGTGGGCAACACTGCCTCTGAGGAAATAGCTCGGACAGCCCACCTTGCCGGACGGAAACCACGGCTCCCAGATACCCTCGACCGGAATCTCCTGATCGCTGTAAATCTCGCCGCTTGCGGATTCATTCTTCGGCGGACAGGGCGGAAGCGATGCGGGGTAGCTGCGACCAGGTGGCCAATACCGCCATGCAGGAAAAAACGGATCCTGGAACAACGATTCATACGTCCAATGCTTGAACACCCGAGTGCCGCCGTCGGCACGCTTGCCATAGGTCAGGTATTCGGAAAAATTGAGCCCGACAGTGCACTTGAGAGCCAGACAGCTCAACTCTTCAATCCACGCCCCTTCCGCATACCCCGTTGCATATTCGAAATCCGAATAATCCGTATCCCTCACGCCAAGCGCGTGGAAAAACGGGTCGTATGTTCGACCGACCTCGTGCGCACTCCGCCCGAACAAAAGCTCGCCCCCCTTCTCGCTACCGGAGATGAGCGCAACGTATGCCGATCGCTTGTCGGCGCCTTGTCGCAATGTCTCGATACCTTGATCCATCCTCACCAACGCATTCAGGAAATCGCTGACATACGCTGCCTCCAATTCAGCCTGATTGGGGCTCGGCGTGTCCAATTGCCTCGCGTACGCGTGAAGAAAATCCCTGAAGAGATCAACTGCATGATCGAGGAACGTAACGCTTGTCCATTTCTTGAGCAGGTAAAACGCTTTGGCGCGCGCAACCAGTTCCTGCTCAGGAGTCATGGTCAGGGTATTCAGCATCATGGGTTCTGTTTTTCCGTCAAT
The DNA here is from genome assembly GCF_002223365.1 of Burkholderia sp. AU6039. Taxonomy (NCBI): domain Bacteria; kingdom Pseudomonadati; phylum Pseudomonadota; class Betaproteobacteria; order Burkholderiales; family Burkholderiaceae; genus Burkholderia; species Burkholderia sp. AU6039. Next base: position 441,586 of record NZ_NKFK01000003.1, on the reverse strand, counting down.
TGTTTGCCTGCATCGGATATCGCTCTCCGCACGCAACCTTCCTGCCTGATCTTGGCCGATCGCTCACGCTCGGCCAGCATGAGCGCGAATGTCTTCGAGAAGCATCAGCAGCCGCTCCGTGAATGCAAGCTGCGAGAGTTCATCGCCGAAATCTTCACGCACAGCTGTACCCGGATCGCGAATCTGGTCGATGGTCAGCGGCTGAAAATCGTTGATTTGTTTGGGGCCGTCCATGCGACGACTATCCGGCCACTCCATCAATCGCGCAACGACTGGTAGCGTTCAACAACTACGGCAGTTCGCAAAAAGCCAGAACAGGCGGCCGCACGATCTCCAATCTGATTATCATGAGTGTGCAGTCCCATTCCAGCATGTCGGCAGCGAACGCAATGAAGACCAGTCCCTCACTCAACCCACCGTTGCAGATTCTGCATAGAAAGGTCAAAGAGCCAAAATCGATCGTCGAGGTACGTCAATACTTCGTCGGAATGACGCCTGCGGATGTGCTATGCCAGGCATACCTAAAAGTGCTTGCGCGTGCTCACAATATGTCCGGGGCATCCTTTATCCAGTACGCCACGGGACTATCGAGATCGCAGCTGCGGCTAGGGGTGCAGCGTCAGTCCACCCTCGATCGTGCGATGCAACGTCGCATCGCAAACATGCGATCGCAGCTCCGCCGCAAGCAATGGAAACCCGCGGAAATTGCGGAGTTCGAGGCCGGGTTCCCCAGCCTTCGCTCAGACTTTCCGACCGCCTATGCCGATTTTACTTACGCTGTCTTTTACGGATTTGGCGGTGGCGAAGAAGCCATCTCTCATGCAATCGAGATCGACAGACTGATCTGGGATCTGGAACATGCGTATCGCGACGGTATGCCGCCTGTGCAAATTGGGCGGATATTACGTGATTGTTCCGTCTTCGATGCGGAGCACTTTAACCGTCCGGAAGGCCAGCTCACGGCCGATTATTCCGAGCGACAAGCACTTGCGGAACTCGCCCAGACCTCATCGTGGGAGGAGGCAACGCCCCTCATCGCTCTGATCGGCGTCCATTGCCTAATCTCCCTGCTAGCGATCTTTGATATCTGCATACAGAGATACCTCGGCCCCGTCTGGTCAGATTCCATCGACGGCTCGGTGGTAACCCGATTGTTTCCGCGTCTGTCCCCGCGTGCCGCCGTCGAGACTGGCCGGCCAAGCCGGCGCGGTTTGGTCGAATTGCCAATAGCGCTGCTGCTGGACTTCTGTGTTCGCCTGATCTACCGCTGGAGAAATGGCCAGTGGCCGCGCAAACGACCGTCCTGGAAGGAGGTCGCGTGCTGGACAACTTCCGTGTCCTCTGGCCTTTTGGCACAGTGGAGATCTGGACAGAAGTCAATGACCGCTGCAGACTTCGCGCGATTTTGGTTGGAGGCATCCTGCACGCCAAAACGCCAGCGGCGTCCACCCCCGATACCCATGCCGCTGTATTTCGCGGCCGTCATGCTTGAGACATGCTGCGTCACTTGGAAGAAGCGAGGACAGCACCGCAGCGTCCTGCTCCCCGACCGAGACGACTACCTGGCCCACCGCCAACGCTTGATGGAAGCCTCGGCGATGGGTGCATCGGGTCAGAGCGCCTAACTTTTTTACTCATCAGCCAAGCGTTCTTGCCAGTCGTCCGGCCGCTCGTCCTCCCCACGAGACTGCCAATAGGCGTCGTTGTTCGGATTCAGTTGATCGGCGTGGTTGTCGAGATCGTGCTTTTCCATGTTGGATTCCTCCTCGGTTCACCTGCCACATGGCAGTGAGCCAATGGTGCCGCGCAACGCTGCCGAAATAATCCCGAATCTTGACGATTTGAAGCCGAAGCCTGCTTCATGTCCAAGGAGTTGGTTTCCCGTGAACATCTCGCCGGTGTACTGCCCCACCGATCGCCACGATTTCAGACCGAGGCCCGTGAACGTGATTCCCCCTCGGTAAAACTGGCCACTTCGCATCGTGATGCATCCGTCAACCATGCGCTGACCACGTCAGAGCAGGGAGCTTGGAAACGAAATGGTCGTGGTGTTGAGTGTCACCCATGCACCGACTATCCCGGCAATTCCGCACCGCCCTAGACCGAACTCCGATGAACGCGCCCAGCAACACCATCGCACCGGCATCGAGCCATGCCAGTTTCGATGCCAGCAGCCAGAATCCGACGCTTGCCATCCCACCCTAAACCCCTGTAGAATTGCGCGTTCTGCGGGCGTCGTATAATGGCCATTACCTCAGCTTCCCAAGCTGATGACGTGGGTTCGATTCCCATCGCCCGCTCCACTTTCCGGCTGCATCGCAGCCTGCGCATGAGCCGCCTCGTCGAAGGCGGCTTTTTTGTACCATGTGCCGGTTCCCCCGGCGCACTGCTGCGCGCAACGGGCCCTCGCCCGCAACCGAGCCTTTCTCTGTCACCGATGATGCACGACGATCCGAACGAAGCCGGCCTGCCGCCGCACGACGACGCCATTCCCGATGAAGCCGCCGAAGGCGCCGACGCAGTCAATCCGCTGCACCACCGCCGCATCCGCAGCTTCGTGACGCGCGCCGGCCGCGTGTCGACCGGCCAGCGCCGCGCGATGGACGAGCTCGGCCCGCGCTTCGTGGTGCCGTATGCGCCGGAACTGCCCGACTGGAACGCCGTGTTCGGCCGCAGCGCACCGCGCATCCTCGAGATCGGCTTCGGCATGGGCGCATCGACCGCGGAAATCGCCGCGAACCGCCCAGGCGACGACTTCCTCGGCGTCGAAGTGCACGAGCCGGGCGTCGGCGCGCTGCTGAAGCTGATCGGCGAGCAGGATCTGTCGAACATCCGCATCATCCAGCACGACGCGGTCGAAGTGCTCGAGCACATGCTCGCGCCGGAAAGCCTCGACGGCGTGCACATCTTCTTCCCCGATCCGTGGCACAAGGCCCGCCACCACAAGCGCCGGCTGATCCAGCCGCCGCTCGTCGCGCATCTGGCGTCGCGCCTGAAGCCCGGCGCGTACATTCACTGCGCGACCGACTGGCAGAACTACGCGGAACAGATGCTCGACGTGCTCGGCGCGGAGCCGACGCTCGAAAACACGGCCGCCGACTACGCGCCGCGCCCCGACTACCGCCCGGTGACGAAGTTCGAACGGCGCGGGCTACGGCTCGGCCACGGCGTGTGGGACCTGGTGTTCCGCAAGCGCGCAGGCTGAGCCCCCTGGCTGCGGCGGCTCGCGCCGCCCCGCTCCGGACAAGAAAAAGCCCGACCGGCCTACGCCGATCGGGCTTTTTTCATGGAAAGCACGCCCGCCTTCGTGTTCGCGTCACGCCCAGTTCAGCCAGCCGCTGTACCCGACCAGCAGCACGAACAGCCCGAACGCGATCCGGTACCACGCGAACACCGTGAAATCGTGCGTCGCGACGTAGCGCAGCAGCCAGCGCACGCACACGAACGCACTGACGAACGCCGCGACGAGGCCAAGCGCGAACAGGCCGAGCGAATCGACGGTGAACGCCTGCCAGTCCTTGACGGTTTCATAAAGCGTCGCGCCGAAGATGATCGGGATCGCGAGGAAGAACGAGAATTCAGTGGCGACGCGCCGGTCGAGGCCGAACAGCATCCCGCCGATGATCGTCGAGCCCGAGCGCGACATGCCGGGAATCAGCGCGAAGCACTGCGCGATGCCGACCTTGAGTGCGTCGAGCGGCGTCAGCGCATCGACCGACACCACGCGCGGCGGCTCGCTGCGCTCGCGCTGCCGCGCCTCGGCCCACAGGATGATCGCGCCGCCCACGACGAGCGCGAACGCAACGGGAACCGGCGAGAACAGCACGGCCTTGATCTTCTTCTCGAACAGAAGGCCGAGCGCAATGGCGGGAATCGTCGCGATCACGACGTTCAGCGTGAAGCGCCGCGCGTCGGGCCGGCTGGGCAGCCCGGACACGATGGACGCGATCCGTTGCCGGTATTCCCAGCACACCGCGAGAATCGCGCCGAACTGGATCACGACGTCGAACGTCTTCGCGTGTGAATCGTTGAAATTCAGGAAGCTGCCCGCGACGATCAGGTGGCCGGTGCTCGACACCGGCAGGAATTCCGTCAGCCCCTCGACGACGCCGAGGATCAAAGCCTTGCAGATCAGGATCCAGTCCATCCGTGGCCCAACTCCGAAATGGTCGAATGAATGGGCCACTCTTCCACGCGCGGCCCCCCTCCGGCCGAGCGCGGTGCGTCGTCACTTTTCGACGATTGCCACGCGTATGCCGTTTGTAAGAATCGTAATTGTACCGGGTTCGTAGTTCACCCCGGCAAACTGCAGCTGTTCGGGCTTGAACGTGTAGATCGGATAGTTGGTCAGCAACTGCGTCGCGAGGAGGCCGGCGGCCGCGCCGACCTGCTGCGCGTACATCTGCGCGTCGCCGTCGAGCGCGAGGCTGTCGACGGCCGGCGACTTCAGCACGACCGAGCGGCTCGGCGCGTCGTAAGCCAGCTGGCCCGACACGGTGAACTTGCCGCTGACGGGCGCACGCAGGAACGGGCTCACGAAATGCGCGTCGAGCTGCACGGCCACGCGGTTCTGGTCGGGCAGCAGGTTGACGGCCGGGTTCGCGAGCGACACGTCGACGACCTGCGCGACCGTCTTCTGGTACGGGAACTTGCGCGCGACGGCTTTCTGCACGTCACCGCGCGAGAAGGTGTAGTGATCGGGGATGAACGGGAACGTCGACGCGCACGCGGCAAGCGAAAGCGTCACGCCGATGGCGCCGACGGTTGCGGCAAGAAAACGGCGCCGGCCGGGCGCGCAAGGTGCGGTCATGCTGAACACTCTCCTGGTTGCGACGGCCGCGTCGCGGCCTCGAGACGCGTGAGCCACGCGAGCGCGTCGTCGCGCGACGCGCCGCACATGTCCGCGGCCGGCTGCAGCCCGGAACAGCACGCGGGCCGCTCGGGTCGGCCGAAGATCCGGCAGCGCAGATCGTCGCCGAGCTGCACGCAGCGCACGCCGGCGGGCTTGCCGTCCGGCATGCCCGGAATCGGGCTGGAAATCGACGGCGCGATGCAGCACGCACCGCAGCCCTCGCGGCACGCATGCGGCGGCGGGACATCGGCAGGTGCCGGGCGGACAGGCAATTCGACGGACACTCGGCTCTCTCGAACGAACAACAAAAAACGGTGCGGCAACCGGACGCGGTGCCGGCAGCCCTACCCCGCATTGTGCCATCGCCGGATGCGACGTTATTACGCAATGCAGCCCAATCGCGCGTTTATATACTCGAAAGCATCTAAAAAAAGGCGCGAGACCGTCATGCATTCTGGTTCTGCCGACACCTTGTTCCGTCCCGATTTGCTCACGAAATACGGCGCGAACGGGCCGCGCTATACGTCGTATCCCACGGCGCTGCAGTTCCGCGACGATTTCGACCCGGCCGACTACGTGCGCGCGGCAACCGACCCCGGTGCGTCGTCGAGCGAGCTGTCGCTGTACTTCCACATCCCGTTCTGCAACACCGCGTGCTTCTACTGCGGCTGCAACAAGATCGCGACCAACAACCACCGGCGCGCGCGCCCGTATCTCGACCAGCTCAAGCGCGAGATGGCGCTGCAGGCCGCGCTGTTCGATCCCGCGCGCCCGGTCACGCAGCTGCACTGGGGCGGCGGCACGCCCACCTTCCTGTCCGACGACGAAACGGCCGAGCTGATGGCGGCCACCCGCGAGCACTTTGCGCTCGCGCCGGATGCCGACGCCGAATTCTCGATCGAGATCGACCCGCGCACGGTCACGCCCGCGACGCTCGTCCATCTGCGCAACATCGGCTTCAACCGGCTGAGCCTCGGCGTGCAGGATTTCGATCCGGTCGTGCAGCAGGCGATCAACCGCATCCAGCCGCTGGCGATGACGGCCGACCTGCTCTCCGCCGCGCGCACGACGGGCTTTCATTCGGTGAGCGTCGACCTGATCTACGGGCTGCCGCACCAGACCGTGTCCGTGTTCGCGCGCACGCTCGAAACGATCATCGAACTCGCACCCGACCGGCTGTCGGTGTTCGGCTACGCGCACATGCCGCACCTGTTCAAGATGCAGCGGCAGATCGACGACGCGACGCTGCCGCCGCCGGAAACGCGCATCGCGCTGCTCGGCCTCGCGATCGACATGCTGACGTCGGCCGGCTACGTGTACATCGGGATGGACCACTTCGCGCGGCCGTCCGACGAACTCGTGCGGGCGCAGAAGAACGGCACGCTGCAGCGCAATTTCCAGGGCTACAGCACGCGCGCGGATACCGACCTCGTCGGGTTCGGCGTGTCGTCGATCGGCAAGGTCGGCGACGTCTACGCGCAGAACGCGAAGGACCTGCCCGCGTACGGCGCCGCGCTCGACGCGGGCCGGCTGCCGATCGCGCGCGGCGTGCGGCTCACGCCCGACGACCGGCTGCGCCGCGACGTGATCACGCAACTGATGTGCAACCTCGACCTGCCGTTCTCGCATGTCGAGGCCGCGCACGGCATCCGCTTCGCCGATCATTTCGCGCGCGAACTCGACGCGTTGCGCCCGTTCGAGCGCGACGGGCTGCTGACGATCGCGGCCGACCGCCTGACGATCCATCCGGCCGGCCGGATGGTCGTGCGCAACATCGCGATGGCATTCGACGCATATCTCGGCCAGACGCCGCAGCAGCGCTACTCGCGCACGGTCTGAGCCCGACGGGCCCGGCCGGCCGCACGCGGGCGGCCGGTTTGATACAGTGTGGGGCTTACGCCCCGCCAGAATCCGCACGATGCGCACCACCAAAGCGACCCACGCGGTCGAACGCCTGAAGACCCGCTCCGGCAACCCGCAATTCGCGGCCGTCGCGATGGCGGGCGGCCTGTTTTATCTTGTCGACCGCTCCGGCGGCACGGCCGAGAAGCGCTGCGAGCCGCTGCCGCTCGACGAGTTCGTCAAGTTCGTCGACGAATTCGGCCCCAAAAAGCCGCGCAAGGCGAGCAAGCTCGACCTCGCGTTCGAGGCGCAGATCAAGAAGAGTAAGGGGTAAAGGTCTGTTGCAGGCCGCCTGAAGGCTTCGCGGCCGCCCCCTTTGGTACAATCACGAAGTTTCTCTATCCCCGCTGATGGCCGACGAGGCTGCGTGACCACACCATGAATATCGAAAACGCGCGTTTCAACATGATCGAACAACAGATCCGGCCGTGGGACGTGCTGGATCTCGACGTCCTGGGCCTGCTGTCGATCGTCAAGCGTGAAAACTACGTTCCGGCCGAATACCGCGATCTCGCGTTCGCCGATCTCGAACTCCCGCTGCCCGGCGGCAACAGCAAGATGCTGTTCCCGCGCGTCGAAGCGCGCGTGCTGCAGGAGCTGACGGTCAAGAAGCACGAGAACGTGCTCATCATCGGCGCCGGCTCGGGCTACCTGGCTGCGCTGTTCGCGCACCGCGCGCAGCACGTGACGGCCGTCGAGATCGATCCGACCAACGCGAAGTTCGCGGAAGACAACCTGCGCAAGGACGGCGTGACCAACGCGGAAGTCGTCCTCGGCGACGGTTCGCGCGGCTGGGCCGGCAAGGCGCCGTATGACGTGATCTGCGTCGCGGGCGGCCTGCCCGTCGTGCCGCAGGAAATGCTTGAACAGCTGAAGGTCGGCGGCCGCCTCGCGGCATTCGTCGGCGGCCGTCCGGTGATGAAGGCGCAGATCATCACGCGCATCGACGACAAGCAGTACCGTGTCGCCGACGTGTTCGAAACGTACATCGACCACCTCGTCAACGCGATCGAGCCGTCGCGCTTCAAGTTCTGAGCGGCGGAGCCACCATGCAGATCCTGACGGCCGCGATGCTCGCGGAATGGCTCGGCGACAAGGCGCGCCCCGCGCCGATCGTGCTCGACGTGCGCGAACCGTGGGAAATCGCGACCGCGCATATCGCCGGCAGCGTATCGATCCCGATGCAGCAGATTCCCGCGCGCAGCGAAGAGCTCGACGACGAAGCGGAAATCGTCTGCGTGTGCCATCACGGGATGCGCAGCGCACAGGTCGCGATGTTCCTCGAATCGCGCGGCTTCACGAAGCTGTACAACCTGCAAGGCGGGATCGACGCGTGGTCGCGCGACGTCGATCCGTCCGTGCCGCGTTACTGATCCTGCCCGCGACGCATCACGCGCCGCCGCGCCGATCGGCACCCTGCCGCCGGCCGCACTGATCCCCCGAACGGGCACGCATCGCGTGCCCGTTTCTCTTTTCCGCTCCGGTCAGCCACTTCAACAGCGCCGCGCCCTGCCCGCGTGGTGCGAAGTCATGGTGCACGACGGTCCCCGCACCGCGTGCAGGTGCAGGCACCGGAACGGGGAACCCTGACCGTGCACCATTTGCGCCCGTGAACCTGCACCGCGACGGACCGCGCATGCTGCACGACGCGTCATGCGCACCGTCCCGACGCCCCGCATCGCCCCGCGCAGGCACGCCGGACGTGCATCCGCACGACTGGCACATGCCTTGCGTTACTCGTTGGCCGACGCCTTCACGGCGCGCATATCCAACACGACAAGGGGATCCCGATGAAACGTCGCAGTCTGTTGAAGTTCGGTTCGATGGCCGGCGCACTCGCGCTCGCGGGCAAGAGCCCGTTCGCTCATGCGGCTGACGCGGGCACCGGCCCGATCAAGGTCGGCATCCTGCACTCGCTGTCGGGCACGATGGCGATCTCGGAGACGTCGCTGAAGGACACCGCGTTGATGACGATCGCCGACATCAACAAGAGCGGCGGCGTGATGGGCCGCAAACTCGAACCCGTGGTGGTCGATCCCGCGTCGAACTGGCCGCTGTTCGCGGAGAAGGCGCGCCAGCTGCTCACGCAGGACAAGGTTGCCTGCGTGTTCGGCTGCTGGACGTCGGTGTCGCGCAAGTCGGTGCTGCCGGTGTTCGAGGAACTGAACGGCCTCCTCTACTATCCGGTGCAGTACGAAGGCGAGGAAATGTCGCGCAACGTGTTCTACACGGGCGCCGCGCCGAACCAGCAGGCAATCCCGGCCGTCGAGTACCTGATGGGCGCGGAAGGCGGCGGCGCGAAGCGCTTCTTCCTGCTCGGCACCGACTACGTGTATCCGCGCACGACCAACAAGATCCTGCGCGCGTTCCTGAAATCGAAGGGCGTGAAGGACGCGGATATTCAGGAGGTCTACACGCCGTTCGGCCATAGCGACTATCAGACCATCGTCGCGAACATCAAGAACTTCTCGCAAGGCGGCAAGACGACCGTGATCTCGACGATCAACGGCGACTCGAACGTGCCGTTCTACAAGGAGCTCGGCAACCAGGGGATCAAGGCGACCGACGTGCCGGTCGTCGCGTTCTCGGTCGGCGAGGAAGAACTGCGCGGGATCGACACGAAGCCGCTCGTCGGCCACCTCGCCGCGTGGAATTACTTCATGTCGGTAAAGAACCCGACCAACACGAAGTTCAAGGACCAGTTCGCCGCGTGGGTGAAGGCGAACAACCTGCCGGGCGGCGCGAAGCGCGTGACCAACGACCCGATGGAAGCGACCTACGTCGGCATCCACATGTGGAAGCAGGCCGTCGAGAAGGCGAAGAGCACCGAAGTCGACAAGGTGCGCGTCGCGATGATCGGCCAGACGGTGGCCGCACCGTCGGGCTTCACGCTCGCGATGGACGGCAACCATCACCTGCACAAGCCGGTGATGATCGGCGAAATTCGCGGCGACGGGCAATTCAACGTGGTGTGGAAGACCAAGACCGCGGTGCGCGCGCAACCGTGGAGCCCGTTCATCGCAGGCAACCAGGGCAAGCCGGACATCGTCAGCTCGATTCCGGCGTTCCTGCGCCGGCAGCGCGCGGCGCTCGCCTGATGCCGGGCGGCGCGTCGCGCTTCACGCGCGACGTGCCGCTCGCACGCCGATGCCGAACCCGATGCGCCGGCCGCGCTTGCCGTGACGAACCGCACGCGCCCGCGCATCGCCGCCCGCATCCGCTTCCCCACGCCCGACAGGATTTCCCGATGCCTACACGCTTTCGCCGAGCCGCCGCCGCGATCGTCGCGTGCGCTGCCCTCGCGGGCGGGTTGCCGCACGCCGCGTTCGCGCTGACGGCCACCGATACCGCCGCGCTCGCCGGCGACGACTTCGACGCGAAGACGGCCGCGATCGAACGGCTCGCCGCCGACGCCGATCCGCGCGCCGTCGCGCTGCTCAACGCGCTGTCGACCGGCGACGCGCTCGCCACCGGCGACGGCCGCCTGCTGATCCAGACCGGCGACACCGCACACGACGCGCTCACGCAGGCCGCGACGCCGGCCGGCGACGCGCAGCCCGTGATGCTGAACAACCTGCTGCGCACGAAGATCACGGGCGCGCTGTCGGGGCTCGCGCTCGCGTCGCCCGACGTCGCCGCACGCCGCGACGCGATCGATGCGTTGCTGAAATCGCCCGACCCGGCGCTCAAGCCGATGATCGACCGCGCCCGTGCGAAGGAAACCGATCCCGCGCTGAAACGCCGCCTCGATGCGTTGTGGGCGATCGCCGCGCTACACGATGCCGATCCGGCGAAGCGCCTCGAAGCCGTTCAGGTGGTGGCCGCGCGCCAAGACCTCGACATGATCGAGCAGTTGCGCCCGCTCGTCGCGAAGAACGCCGACGGCAGCTATGCGGAGCCCGACGCTCGTGTGCGCGACGCCGCACAGCAGGGTCTCGACACGCTGCACGCGTTGCAGCGCCGCGGCGAGATCGTCGGCACGCTGTTCGCCGGGCTGTCGCTCGGCAGCGTGCTGCTGCTCGCCGCGCTCGGCCTCGCGATCACGTACGGGCTGATCGGTGTGATCAACATGGCGCACGGCGAATTCCTGATGATCGGTGCGTACGCAACCTATGTCGTGCAGACGCTGATCCAGCGCTACGCGCCCGGCGCGTTCGACTGGTATCCGCTGGTCGCGGTGCCCGTGTCGTTCGTGACGGCCGCGCTCGTCGGCATCGTGCTCGAACGGCTCGTGCTGCGACACCTGTACGGCCGCCCGCTCGAGACGCTGCTCGCCACCTTCGGCGTGAGCCTGATCCTGATCCAGGCGACGCGGATGCTGTTCGGCGCGCAGAACGTGCAGGTCGTGAACCCGTCGTGGATGAGCGGCGGCGTGACCGTGATGCAGAACCTGATCCTGCCGTACAACCGGCTCGCGATCCTCGCCTTCGCGCTCGCCGTCGTATTCGTCGCGTGGGCCGTGCTGACGAAAACGCGGCTCGGCCTGTTCGTGCGCGCGGTCACGCAGAACCGCCGGATGGCCGCGTGCGTCGGCGTGAAGACCGCGCGCGTCGACGCGTACGCGTTCGCGTTCGGCGCGGGCATCGCGGGCCTCGGCGGCTGCGCGCTGTCGCAGATCGGCAACGTGGGCCCCGACCTCGGCCAGAACTACATCATCGATTCGTTCATGGCGGTCGTGCTCGGCGGCGTCGGGCAGATCGCCGGCACCGTGCTCGGCGGCTTCGGGCTCGGCCTCGCGAGCAAGGCGATCGAGCCGTTCTGGGGCGCCGTGCTCGCGAAGATCGCGGTGCTCGTGATGATCGTGCTGTTCATCCAGAAACGTCCGCAGGGCATGTTCGCCCCGAAGGGCCGCAGTGCGGAGGCTTGACGTGACTTCATTCACTCACTCGTTGTCCAACCCGGCCGCCGATGCGCCGACGCCCGCCGCCGCCGCACGCGCGGAAGAGCGCTTCGCGCTCGGCCTGCCGCCCCGCCCCGCACTGCTGTCGCGGCGCGCGTGGCTCGCGCTGATCGCGCTGTGCGTCGCGATCGGCATCGGCGTGCCGCTCGCCGCGCTCGTCGCGCCCGAGTCGAGCGCGTTCCATCTGTCCGCGTACGCGATGACGCTCACCGGCAAGCTGATGTGCTACGCGATCGCCGCGCTCGCACTCGATCTCGTGTGGGGCTACTGCGGGATCCTGAGCCTCGGCCACGGGCTGTTCTTCGCGCTTGGCGGCTATGCGATCGGCATGACCCTGATGCGCGAGATCGGCCGCGACGGCAAGTACGGCAGCGACCTCCCCGACTTCATGGTGTTCCTCGACTGGCACCAGTTGCCGTGGTACTGGAGCGGCACGCAGCATCTCGCATGGGCGCTCGCGCTCGTCGTGCTCGTGCCGGCCGTGCTCGCGTGGGTGTTCGGCTTCTTCACGTTCCGCTCGCGCGTGAAGGGCGTGTACCTGTCGATCATCACGCAGGCCATGACGTTCGCCGCGATGCTGCTGTTCTATCGCAACGAGACCGGCTTCGGCGGCAACAACGGCTTCACCGACTTCAAGCGCATCGCGGGCTTCGCGATCACGTCGCCCGGCACGCGCACGGTGTTGTTGCTGCTGACGTTCGCGACGCTCGTGCTCGCGTTCATCGCCGCGCGTGCGATCGTCACGAGCAAGCTCGGGCGTGTCGTCACCGCGGTGCGCGACGGCGAGACGCGGCTGATGTTCCTCGGCTACAGCCCGCTCGCGTACAAGCTGTTCGTGTGGACCGTGTCGGCCGTGCTGTGCGGCATCGCGGGCGCGCTGTACGTGCCGCAGGTCGGCATCATCAACCCCGGCGAGATGTCGCCCGGCAACTCGATCGAGATGGCGATCTGGGTCGCGGTGGGCGGACGCGGCACGCTGATCGGGCCGATCGTCGGCGCGTTCGCGGTGAACGGCGCGAAGAGCCTGTTCACCGCATACTTCGCCGAATACTGGCTGTTCTTCCTCGGCCTGATCTTCGTGCTCGTGCCGCTGCTGCTGCCGCGCGGGATCATGGGCCTCGTCGAAACCGTGCTCGCGAAGGGGAAACGCGCATGAACGGAACGGCCCTCTACCAATTCACGCCGCCGCCCGAGGACGAAGGGCGGCCCGTCAGCGGCACCGCGTCGATGGGGCGCGTGGTGCCGCCCGGCATCGACACGTCGCACGGCACGATCCTCTACCTCGAGGATATCGAGGTGAGCTTCGACGGCTTCCGCGCGCTGAAGAAGCTGTCGCTCGCGATCGACGCGGGCGAGCTGCGCTGCGTGATCGGCCCGAACGGCGCGGGCAAGACGACGATGATGGACGTGATCACCGGCAAGACGCGCCCCGATGCGGGCAAGGTGTTTCTCGGCCAGACGATCGACCTCGCGCGGATGAACGAGCCCGAAATCGCGCGCGCGGGCATCGGCCGCAAGTTCCAGAAGCCGACCGTGTTCGAACAGCATCCGGTGTGGGAGAACCTCGAGCTCGCGATGCAGACCGACAAGGGCTGGCTCGCATCGCTGCGTGCAAAGCTCGATCGCCCCGCGCAGGCGAAGATCGAGGAGACGCTCGCGCTGATCGGCCTCGAAAGCCAGGCCTTTCGCGCGGCCGGCGAGCTGTCGCACGGGCAGAAGCAGCGGCTCGAGATCGGCATGCTGCTGATGCAGCGCCCCGCGCTGCTGCTGCTCGACGAGCCGGCGGCCGGGATGACCGACCACGAGACGATGGAACTCGCCGAGCTGCTGAACACGCTGCGCGGCACCTGCTCGATGATGGTCGTCGAGCACGACATGGAATTCGTCGCGGCGCTCGCGGGCGACACGGGCCGCGTGACGGTGATGGCCGAAGGCGCGGTGCTCGCGCAAGGCACGCTCGACCAGGTCAAGCGCGACGACGCGGTGATCGAGTCTTACCTTGGACGATGATGCGATGCTGAAGATCGATGCACTGAACCAGTACTACGGCGGCAGCCATATCCTGCGCAACGTGAGCCTCGCCGCCGACGACGGCAAGCTCACCGTGCTGCTCGGCCGCAACGGCGTCGGCAAGAGCACGCTGCTGCGCTGCCTGATGGGCGTCGTCGCCGCGAAGAGCGGCAGCGTGTCGTGGCGCGGCACGGCGCTCGGCGCGATGCCGCCGTATGCGCGCGTCGCGGCCGGGCTCGCCTACGTGCCGCAGGGCCGCGACATCTTTCCGCGGCTGACCGTCGAGGAAAACCTGCTCGTCGGCGCCGCGAGCCGCAAGGCGCCGTCCAAGGTGCCCGACCGCATCTACGACCTGTTCCCGGTGCTGAAGGACATGCGCGCGCGACGCGGCGGCGACCTGTCGGGCGGCCAGCAGCAGCAGCTCGCGATCGGCCGCGCGCTGATGAGCGAGCCGCAGCTGCTGATCCTCGACGAGCCGACCGAAGGCATCCAGCCGTCGATCATCCAGGACATCGGCCGCACGCTGCGCCAGCTCGTCGACGAATCGAAGATGACCGTGCTGCTCGTCGAACAGTATTACGATTTCGCCCAATCGATCGCCGACCGCTACTGGGTGATGAGCCGCGGCGAGATCGTCGCGGGCGGCGACGCGCACGAGATGGAAGCGAACGGCGTGCGCGAGCTGATCGCGGTGTAACGGGAAAGGCGGCCCGAAGCGGCATCGCTTCCGGCCGTCGATTCCGGCCATCGCTTCGGCACCTCGTCGAACGGCGCATGTCGGGCGCACGCCGACGAAGCGGCTCGGCGCGAGATCGCGCGTTACCCCGCGCTGCAGCGCGAGTACCGTAGCGTATATTGTTGCGGTAGCATCCTCGTTCCCCGCGCCCGTCCCCTGCTTCCCGCCGATGTCCGCCCCCGATTCCCACGCCCCGCTGTCCCGCCCCGCCGTCGCCAAGTCGTGGCGCGGCCGCCTCGAACTCGGCTTCGAGCGGCACGGCGAGCGCACGACGCTCGCGCACCGGCTGCACGATGGCCCGCTGCGCGTGCAGCGGCCGCTGTACCCGGAAGGCGACGCGATCTGCCACGCGGTGATCGTCCACCCGCCGGGCGGCGTCGCGGGCGGCGACCGGCTCGACATCGACATCGCGCTCGGCGACGGCACGCACGCGGTGCTGACCACGCCCGGCGCGACCAAGTGGTACAAGTCGAACGGGCTGGACGCGACACAGCGCATCGGCATCACGGTCGGCGAACACGCGAAGCTCGACTGGCTGCCGCAGAACAACCTGTTCTTCGACGCGGCGCATGCGTCGCTCGCTTTCACGGTCAAGCTCGGCGCGGGCGCCAGCGCGATCGGCTGGGACGCAACGCAGCTCGGCCGGCAGGCGGCCGGCGAAACCTGGTCGGCGGGCCGCATCGCGTCGACTTCGGCGCTCGTCGATGCCGACGGCCGGCCGCTGTGGACCGAGCGCGCGCTGCTCGATGCGCACGACCCGCTGCGCGGCGCGCTGCAGGGTCTCGCCGGCTTTCCCGCGTACGGCACGCTGTGGGCCGCCGGCGCCGCGTGCGACGCCGCGCTCGCCGAGTCGCTCGCCGCGCGGATGCCGTTCGATGGCACGCTGCGTGCGGGCGCGACTTGCGTGACGCCGGGTGTCGTGCTGATCCGCGCGCTGTCGACGTCGATGGAAGCACTGCAACGGCACTTCACCGATTGCTGGCTGCACCTGCGGCCGATCGTGCACGGCGTCGACGCACGGCCGCTGCGTCTCTGGCAAACCTGAGCGCGGTCATACCACGCACCGTTTCGGCGCAGCGTCGCGGCGGATGCTGCACGTTGCCCATGCATCGCGCACCACAAGCGCGCATCGCACTGCGTTCCATGCACATGGCACGCGCCTTGCTCCTTACATAACCGATACACGACGCACGCAAAACAGCGCGGTGCTACGATGAACCGCGCGTTCGCCCCGTTGCGCACGCACCGATAACAATTACGTTTTCCTGAACGTTTGCCTTCATGAAACTGACTCCCCGCGAGAAGGACAAGCTGCTGATCTTCACGGCGGCGCTGCTGGCCGAGCGCCGTCGCGCACGCGGCCTGAAGCTCAACTATCCGGAGGCGGTCGCCTTCATCACCGCCGCGCTGATGGAAGCCGCGCGCGACGGCAAGACGGTCGCCGAGGTGATGCACTACGGCACGACGCTGCTCACGCGCGACGACGTGATGGACGGCGTGCCGGAGATGATTCCCGACATCCAGGTCGAGGCGACCTTTCCCGACGGCACGAAGCTCGTGACCGTCCATCACCCGATTCCGTGAGGCCCCGCATGATCCCCGGCGAAATCCTCACCGACGACGGCGAACACGAACTGAACGCGGGCCGCGCGACGCTGACGCTCGTCGTCGCGAACACCGGCGACCGCCCGGTGCAGGTCGGCTCGCACTACCACTTCTTCGAAGTCAACGACGCACTGTCGTTCGACCGCGCGGCCGCGCGCGGCTTTCGCCTGAACATCGCGGCCGGCACCGCCGTGCGCTTCGAGCCGGGCCAGACGCGCACCGTCGAGCTGGTCGCGCTCGCGGGCGATCGTGCCGTCTACGGTTTTCAGGGCAAGGTGATGGGGCCGCTCTAAGCCGCGCCCCGCTCTTCAGGAACAGCACCATGACACTACGCTTGAGCCGCCGCGCGTACGCGGAAATGTTCGGGCCGACGACGGGCGACCGCGTCCGGCTCGCCGATACCGACCTGCTGATCGAGATCGAACGCGACTTCACGACCTACGGCGAGGAAGTGAAATTCGGCGGCGGGAAAGTGATCCGCGACGGGATGGGCCAGTCGCAGCGCGTGGCCGCCGACGTGCCCGACACGATCATCACGAACGCGGTGATCCTCGATCACTGGGGCATCGTGAAGGCCGACATCGCGATCAAGCACGGCCGCATCGCCGCGATCGGCAAGGCCGGCAACCCGGACATCCAGCCGGGCGTGACGATCGCGATCGGCGCCGCGACCGAGGTGATCGCCGGCGAAGGGCTGATCGTGACGGCCGGCGGCATCGACACGCACATCCACTTCATCAGCCCGCAGCAGATCGACGAGGCGCTCGCGTCGGGCGTCACGACGATGCTCGGCGGCGGCACGGGGCCGGCCACCGGCACCAACGCGACGACCTGCACGCCGGGCCCGTGGCACATGGAGCGGATGCTGCAGGCCGCCGACGGCTGGCCGATCAACCTCGGCTTTCTCGGCAAGGGCAATGCGAGCCTGCCGCAGCCGCTCGTCGAGCAGATCGCGGCCGGCGCGATCGGGCTGAAGCTGCATGAGGACTGGGGCACGACGCCCGCGGCGATCGACAACTGCCTGTCCGTCGCCGACGACACCGACACGCAGGTCGCGATCCACACCGACACGCTGAACGAAGGCGGCTTCGTCGAATCGACGGTCGCCGCGTTCAAGGGCCGCACGATCCACACGTACCACACCGAAGGCGCGGGCGGCGGCCATGCGCCCGACATCCTGAAGGTGTGCGGCGAGGCGAACGTGCTGCCGTCGTCGACCAACCCGACGCGCCCGTACACGATCAACACGCTCGACGAGCATCTCGACATGCTGATGGTGTGCCATCACCTCGATCCGTCGATCGCCGAGGATCTCGCGTTCGCCGAATCGCGCATTCGCCGCGAGACGATCGCCGCCGAAGACATCCTGCACGATCTCGGCGCGCTGTCGATGCTGTCGTCCGATTCGCAGGCGATGGGCCGCGTCGGCGAGGTGATCATCCGCACCTGGCAGACCGCGCACAAGATGAAGGTGCAGCGCGGCGCGCTGCCGGAAGACGGCACGCGCAACGACAACTTCCGTGCGAAGCGCTACGTCGCGAAGTACACGATCAACCCGGCGCTCACGCACGGCATCGCGCATGAAGTCGGCTCGATCGAGCCCGGCAAGTGGGCCGACCTCGTGCTGTGGGAGCCGGCGTTCTTCGGGATCAAGCCGACGATGATCCTGAAAGGCGGGATGATCGCGATGGCGCAGATGGGCGACCCGAACGCGTCGATTCCCACGCCGCAGCCGGTCCACTATCGCGAGATGTTCGCCACCCGCGGCGGCGCGCTCGCGCGCACGTCGCTGACCTTCGTGTCGCAGATGGCCGCCGACGCGGGCATCGCGGAACGCTACGGGCTCGCGAAGCAGATCGTGCCAGTGCGCAACTGCCGCCACGTGACGAAGGCCGACATGATCCACAACGCGTGGCGCCCGTCGATCAGCGTCGACCCCGAAACCTACGACGTGATCGCCGACGGCCAGTTGCTCACCTGCGAGCCGGCCACGGTGCTGCCGATGGCGCAGCGCTATTTCCTGTTCTGACCTGATTGCCGGCTTTCGATTCATGCGCACCCTCGACAAACGCATTGCCCCGAACGTGAAACTCGCCGCGTCGCTCGTCGCGCGCGCGCCGACGCTCACGCTCGCCTATGACGCCCGCTGCAAGAGCCGCCTCGCGGCGACGCTCGACACCGGCGAGGACGTCGCGGTCCTGCTGCCGCGCGGCACGATCCTGCGCGACGGCGACGTGCTCGTCGCCGACGACGGCGCGCTCGTGCGCGTCGCCGCGGCGCCCGAGACCGTGCTGCGCGTGCACGCGGCCGACCCGCTCACGCTGATGCGCGCCGCATACCACCTCGGCAACCGCCACACGCCGGTCGAGATCGGCGACGGCTACCTGAAGCTCGAAGCCGACCCGGTGCTCGCGGACATGCTGCGCCGGCTCGGCACGCAGGTCGAGGAGACCCTTGCGCCGTTCCAGCCGGAAGCCGGCGCGTACGGCGGCGGCCACAAGCACGGGCACGACGCGACCTTCGCCGAGGATTACGCGCTCGCGCAGCAGGTGTTCGGCGAGCATCACGGCCACGCGCATTCCCATTCGCACGACCACGACCACGACCACGACCACGACCACGACCATCAGCATGGTCCCGGTTGCGCGCACGGCCACGGCCATGACCACCACTGAACTCGTCGCGCTGCTGCACCTTGCATCGCCGGCGCTGCCGATCGGCGCGTTCAGCTATTCGCAGGGGCTCGAAGCGGCGCTCGACGCGAACCTGATTCACGACGCGGATACCGCGCGCGACTGGATCGCGAGCGGCCTGACCGACGTGCTCGCGCATGGCGAGCTGCCGTTCCTCGCGCATCAACTCGCGCGCTGGCACGCGCACGACGCGCCGGCGCTCGCGGCCGAGAATGCGTGGTTCATCGCGAGCCGCGAATCGGCAGAACTGCGCCGCGAGACCGAACAGATGGGCTGGTCGCTCGCACAGCTCTGCGCATCGCTCGAATGGGGCGATGGCGCACGCCGCGCGACGCTCGCGGCGATTGCGCCGATCGCGCTGCCCACCGCATTCGCGTACGCAGCCGCCGCGCACGACGCGAGCGCCGATGCGGTGCTCGCCGCGTACGCATTCGGCTGGGTCGAGAACCAGACGTCCGCCGCGCTGAAGGCCGTGCCGCTCGGCCAGCTCGCCGGGCAACGCATCATCGTCGCGCTGCGCGGCGCGATCGACGCGGCCGTGCGCCGCGCGCTCGCGACGCCGCCCGACGCCGTCAACACGTTCGCGCCGCAGCTCGGCATCCTGTCCGCGCGGCACGAAACCCAGTATTCGCGGTTGTTCCGCTCCTGAACCCGACGCTACCCGCCATGAACGCACCTGCTCCCTCCTCCGCCCGCCGCACGAAGAAACTGCCGCCGCTGCGCGTCGGCATCGGCGGCCCCGTCGGCTCCGGCAAGACCACGCTGCTCGAAATGCTGTGCAAGGCGATGCGCGACAAATACGACCTCGTCGCGATCACCAATGACATCTATACGAAGGAAGACCAGCGGCTGCTGACGGTCGCGGGCGCACTGCCCGAGGAGCGCATCATGGGCGTCGAGACGGGCGGCTGCCCGCACACGGCGATCCGCGAGGACGCGTCGATCAACCTCGAGGCCGTCGACCGGATGCTGTCGCGCTTTCCCGACGCCGACATCGTGTTCATCGAATCGGGCGGCGACAATCTCGCGGCGACCTTCAGCCCCGAGCTGTCGGACCTGACGATCTACGTGATCGACGTCGCGGGCGGCGAGAAGATTCCGCGCAAGGGCGGCCCCGGCATCACGAAGTCCGACCTGCTCGTGATCAACAAGACGGACCTCGCGCCGCTGGTCGGCGCGAACCTCGACGTGATGGCGTCCGACACGAAGAAGATGCGCGGCGAGCGGCCTTACGTGATGACGAACCTGAAGGCGCTCGAAGGCGTCGCGGACGTAATCGCGTTCATCGAGAAGAAGGGTTTGCTGACGGTCTGAGCGACGAGGCGGCGCCTCGCGGTGCCGCCACGCGGGCTTCCGGCGGCATGGCACCGCCTTCGTCTAGTCGTCGGACGGGTCCTGCACGTCCTGCAGCGCGCGCCCGCCGCGTTCGGCGGGCGGCAACAGTGCCGCGAGCACGTCGACCGTGCGCGCGGTCGCGCCGCGGTGCCGCGATGCGAACGCCGCGCCCGCCGCGCCCATCGCGATGCGCCGCGCCTTGTCGGCGAACAGCGCGTCGAGCACGTGCGCGAGATCGAGCGGATCCTCGACCTGCAGCGCCGCACCAGCCGCGACCGCGTCGGCGGTCGCCTGCGTGAAGTTGAACACGTGCTTGCCGATCAGCACCGGCACGCCGACCGCGCATGCTTCGATCAGGTTCTGGCCGCCGAGCGGCAGCAGGCTGCCGCCGATGAACGCGATGTCGGCCGCCGCGTAATACGCGCCGAGCTCGCCCATCGAATCGCCGAGCAGCACCGTCACGTCATCCGGCAGCGGCTCGGCCGCCGGCCGGCCAGACGCGAGCGCGGCCTTGTCTGCCGCCCACACCGAGCGTCGCACGCACTTGAGGCCGCTGCGCTCGACGAGCGCCTCGACCTCGGCGAAACGCTGCGGATGACGCGGCACGAGCACCAGCAGCGCGCCGGGCGTGCGCATCGCCGCGAATGCGTCGAGCACCAGCGCTTCCTCGTTCTCGCGCGTGCTCGCGGCCACCCACACGGGCCGCGTACCGATCGCCTCGCGCCACGCATGGCCGCGCGCCGCGAGCTCCGGGGGCGTCGTCATGTCGAACTTCAGGTTGCCGAGCACGGTCACGTTGCGCGCGCCGAGCGACGTCAGCCGCTCCGCATCGGCCGGGCTCTGCGCGAGCACGCGCGAGAAGCCGCCGAACACGTCGTGCGTCGCCGCGCCGAACTTCGATGCCCGCCGGAACGAACGCGCGGACATGCGCGCATTGGTCAGCACCAGCGGCACGTCCGCGCGGCGGCACTCGTCGATCAGCGTCGGCCACACCTCGGTTTCCATCACGAGGCCGAGCGTCGGCCGCCACGCGTGCAGGAAACGTCGCACCGCGCCGGGCATGTCGTACGGCAGGTAGCAGCGCAGCACGCGATCGCCGAAGATCTGTTCGCCGGTCGCGCGGCCGCTCGGCGTCATGTGCGTGAGCAGGATGCGCGCATCGGGACGCGCGTGTATCAGCGCGTCGATCAGCGGCTGCGCCGCGCGCGTCTCGCCGACCGATACCGCGTGCACCCAGATCAGCGGCGCACGGTCGTCGCGCGAGCGGCCGGCCACGTGGCCGAAGCGTTCGCCGATGTGTTCGCGATAGCCGCGCTCCTTGCGCGAGCGCACGTACAGCCGGATGACGGCGATCGGGGCGACGAGCCACCACAGCGCGCGATAGATCACCCTCAGCATGCCGCGTCCCTTGTCTTGCTTCGACGAAAATGCGCGCTCAAACCAGCGCCCTGCCCGTCAGGCGTTCGAGGATGCCGAGCGGCGCGCATTCGCGGCGCACCATCGCGTCGACCGGCAGGAAGAAGGTCTGTTCGAGCATGAACTGGCCGGACATCACAGCGTGCGAAGTCTGATCGGAGAAACATATCCACACGCAGCCCGGCGGAAACGGCATCGTCTCCTGCGGGCTCGTCTTCTGGTAGTCGAGATCGGCCTTCATGCTGTCGTGCAGGTTCAGCATCAGGTGGTCGTACGCGCTGCGCGGCGACTTCGTCACGTGCAGCAGGTTCAGCAGCCACGCGGCGCCCGGCAACTGCGGCTTGATGTGCGGCAGGAAGCGCTTCGCGACGTCCTCGAACGGCTCGCCGACGCGCCACACGCGCGGCACGCCGGCCGGGTTCACGTTCGCGAACACGCGCAGGATGCGCTCGCCGTAGTTGGGCCGCGACGGGAACGCGTCGACGTGCAGCCGGCTGTCGTCCTTGCGCCACGACGTCTGGCGCGTCTCGACCTGCAGCAGCCGCAGGCTGGTCGGCGCGACGCGCAGCTTGCCGCGGTATTCGGGAAAGAGGCCGTCGACGAGCGTGCCGGCCTGCTGCTGGAAGCGCGCGACGAGCGCGCGCACCGCCGACTGCGTGACGCTATCGCCGAGCACGCCGGCGAGCGCGCCGCCGTTCGGCGCGAGGCTGATGTTCTTGCGTTTCGGGTCGGCGAGCGCCGGATCGAGCAGCGCTTCCTCGCCGCCTTCGATCGCGAAGCGCAGGTGCGGAAAATACAGCACCTTGCCTTCCTCGACGGCGGCCAGCAGCTGCTCGCGCGGCGCCGACAGGTTGTGTCCGCTCCAGTCGGCGGACGGGACTTCGATGATCTGGGATTCGCTCATGTTCGGTTCGCGTGGGTTCGCGCGTGTGACTGCGTTACAGGAGACCGAAGCCCGCGAGCGCCGACTTCACCTGCGCGATCGACGGGGGCTGCCCCGCCGTGCCGAGATTGACGACGTTCGGCGACCAGTAGCCGCCGGTCCGCCAGGCCGTCGCGAAATTGTACAGTTCGACCGTCGGACGCTTCAGCGCGGCCGCGATGTGAACCAGACCTGTATCAACCCCGACGGTGGCGGCCGCGCCGTCGATCAGCCCGACCACGGCCGGCAGCGACAGCCGCGGCGGTACGATCGCCGCCGCGCCGAACTCTTTCGCCAGCCGCTCGCTGGTCGCGCGCTCCGCGTCGTTGCCCCACGGCAGCACGAGCGACGCGCCGCGCCGCACGAGCGCCTGGCCGAGCTCGATCCACGCGGCGTCCGGCCACTGCTTGTCGGCACGCGACGTCGCATGAACGAATACCACGTACGGCACCGGCAGGTTCAGCCCGAGCGCGGCCACCGCGAGCGCCGCCGCGCGCGTATCGAGGCCGAACTCGACCGGATCGGCCGGCGTCGGCGCCGGGTCGCCCAGCGCGGCCGCGACGAGTTGCCGCGAGCGCTCGACGACGTGCGTGCGCGGCGCGATCGGCACGCGCTTGCGATAGAAGAAGCGCACGGGCCACTCGTAGCCGGCGCCGTCGGTGCGGTTGCCGAGCCCGACGAGCGGGCCGCGCGCCCAGCTGGCGACCCAGGCCGTCTTGATGAGGCCCTGGCAGTCGATCACGAGGTCGTACTGCTCGGCCGCGAGGCGCTGGCGGAACGCGCGGATCTCGCGCCACGTGGCGCCCGAGAACGGCTTCTTGCGCCAGCGGCGCAGCGAGAACGGCAGCACGTTGCGCACGCCGTCGACGAGCTTGACCAGGTCGACGAAGCTTTCCTCGACGAGCCAGTCGATCTGCGCATCGGGGTGGCGGCGCCGGATATCGGCGATCACCGGCATGTTGTGCACGACGTCGCCCAGCGACGACACGCGCACGATCAGGATCTTTTGCACGCTGAAAAAACGCCGGCAGGCAGCCGGCGACAAGCAGAAAGGGAGGATTTTATCCCGCCCGGCGAGTCACACAGACAAAAAGCGGCCGCACGCCCTTGGCGTGCGCCGCTTTTCGGGGATGGCGCGACGATCGGACTCACCGTCGCGCCGGTGGCGGCCCGAGGCCGCCGACGCTCAGAACGGCAGCTTGACGTCCGGCTTCGCGGCCGTCAGCACGCGGCGGAAGTCCTCCTGGATGCGCTTGAGCCCTTCCTGCGTCTCCGACTCGAAACGCATCACGACGACCGGTGTCGTGTTCGACGAACGTGCGAGGCCGAAGCCGTCCGGGTACTCGACACGCAGGCCGTCGATCGTCACGACTTCCTCGGCGCCGTCGAACTTCGCCTCTTTCTGCAGCTTGTCGATCAAGCGGAAGTTCTCGCCTTCGTCGAGCCACAGCTGCAGTTCGGGCGTGCTCATCGCGTCCGGCAGCCCGTTCAGCAGCGCGCTCGGATCCGCCGTCTTCGCGAGGATCTCGAGCAGGCGCGCGCCCGTGTAGAGACCGTCGTCGAAGCCGTACCAGCGATCCTTGAAGAACACGTGGCCGCTCATTTCACCTGCGAGCGGCGCACCCGTCTCGCGCAGCTTCGCCTTCACGAGCGAGTGGCCCGTCTTCCACATCAGCGGCTCGCCGCCCTTCGACTTCACCCATTGCGCGAGGTGGCGCGTGCACTTCACGTCGTAGATGATCTGCGCGCCCGGGTTGCGCGACAGCACTTCTTCCGCAAACAGCATCAGCTGGCGGTCCGGATAGATGATCTGGCCGTCCTTCGTGACGACGCCGAGGCGGTCGCCGTCGCCGTCGAACGCGAAGCCGATCTCGGCGTCGGTGTCCTTCAGCGCCTGGATCACGTCCTGCAGGTTTTCCGGGTGGGCGGGATCGGGGTGGTGGTTCGGGAACGTGCCGTCGATGTCGGTGAAGCGCTCGACGAGCTCGCAGCCGAGCGCCTTGAACAGGCGCGTCGCCAGCGGGCCGGCCACGCCGTTGCCGGCGTCGACGACGAGCTTCATCGGGCGGGCCGGCTTGATGTCGCCGACGATGCGCGCGATGTATTGATCGGCCACGTCGAACTGTTCGTACGAGCCGCTGCCCGTCTCGAAGCGCTCGTCGACGATGCGCTGGTACAGCGCCTGGATCTGCTCGCCGTAGATCGCGGCGCCGCGCAGCACCATCTTGAAGCCGTTGTAGTCGGGCGGGTTGTGGCTGCCCGTGACGACGATGCACGAATCGACGCGGCGCTCGCCGCCCTTCAGCGCGAGCGGGACGTTCGCCGCGAAATAGCCGACCGGCGTGGGCACCATGCCGACGTCGACGACGTCGACGCCCGCCGCACGCAGGCCATCGGCCAGCGCGCCGACGAGGTCCGGCCCGGACAGGCGGCCGTCGCGCGCGACGACGACCGCATCGCCGCCCTGCGCACGCACTTCGCTGCCGAATGCCCGGCCGATCCCGCGCGCGGTGTCGTTGTCGAGCGTCTTGCCGACCACGCCACGAATGTCATATGCCTTGAAGATGGATTGGGAGATCATCGATTCTCTTCTCTCAGTTGCGTGCATGGAAAAATGTCTGGCTTGCCTGGCCGCCGCTCGCCGGTGCCGCGCATGATACATGCGGCCCGGCACGGCGTGAAACCGCTGGCGCGGAACGGCGGGAGCGACCCCAATCCCACTTATAATCGCGGGTTTTGATGACGCGCATACCGCCCATTTTAATGCCTAGCCGCCCCGTCGCCGCCAATCTGCAGCCCCCGGGCGCCCTGCCGGCCGCCTCGCGCGCACGCCGCTGCCGCGCATGCTGAAGCGCTTCGGCAACCCGGACGTCGCGAAGGCCGTCGCGAATCTCGTCTGGCTGGGGCTCGAACGGCTCACGCAGATCGGCGTCGCGATCGCGATCAGCGGCCTGCTGGCCCGTTATTTCGGGCCAGATGTGTTCGGCAAATGGCAGTATGCGAATACGCTCCTCCTCGTACTGGCGCCGCTCACCTGGGTGTGCGGCGCGGAAATCCTCGTCCCGACCATCGTCCAGCGCCCGCCCGCCCAGCTCGGCGCGGTGCTCGGCAGCGCATTCGCGCTGCGCATCGCCGTCTCCGTCGCCGCGCTCGGCGCGACCTGGGTCGCGATCGCCGCGGGCGCCTTCGATCCGCTGGTCGGCGCGATGCTCGCGGGCCTCGCGGTCACGATGGTGTTCCGCGAGCCGTTCGTCGGCGTCATCAACGCGTGGCTGCAAAGCATGACCTACAGCAAGCCGCAGCTCGTCACCAGCATGGTCACCGCGCTGGTGAAGGCGCTGCTCGTCTGGCTGCTGGTCCGCGCGGCCGCGGGCCCCGCCCGCTTCGCGTGGCTGTGGGCGCTCGAAGCGGCCGCCATCGGCTTCGCGCTGCTGCTGTACTACCGGCATCGTAACGGCGGCGCGCTCGGCTGGACGTTCGACAAACCGCTGTTCAGGCACTTTGCAACGGCCGGCACCGTGTTCTGGCTCGGCCTCATCTGCATGTACCTGTTCCTGAAGCTCGACCGCCTGATGCTCGAGCGTCACGTGTCGTTCGCCGATCTCGGCCGCTACTCGGCCGCGCAGCAGCTCAACGAGAACTGGATCACGCTCGCGCTGATGCTCGCGCAGACGATCGCGCCCGCCTTCGTCTACCGCGTGCAGGACGTCGCGCGGCTGCGCCGCAACATCGTCCGGCTGATTGCGATGACGGCCGGCCTGATGACGGCCGGCGCGCTCGTGCTCGACGCCGCCGCCCCGCTGATCGTCGGCAAGGTGTTCGGCCACGGCTACGAAGCCTCGGTCGACATCTTCCGCTGGGCGGTCTGGCTGTCGGTACCCGCCGGCATCGAGGCGATAGGCAATCTTATCGTTCTCAAATATCAAGCAAAATTCGTGTTGCTGTCGAAATGGCTGCTCGCGCTCGCGATCGCGGCGCTCGTCAACCTGTTCGCGATCCCGCGGCTCGGCCTGTACGGCGCGCTCGTCGGGCTGGCGGCCGGCTACCTGGCCGCCGCCGCCGTCAATTTTTATTACATCCGTTTCAAGCTGCGACCATGACGTCCCCAGATTGCCCGACCCCGCTCGACGACGTGGCCGTGCTGATGCCGGCCTACAACGGGCACGACGACGTCGTCCGGACCCTCGCGTCGTTTCGCGAGGACACGCCCGTGCACGTGCTGATCGTCGACGACGGCAGCACGCCGCCGATCGTCGCGCCCGACCTGCCCGGTCTCACGATCGACGTGCTGCGCATGCCGCAGAACGGCGGCATCGAGCGTGCGCTCGCGGCCGGCATCGACGCGCTCGCCGCGCGCGGCTTCCGCTATGCCGCGCGCATCGACGCGGGCGATCTCGCCGCGCCGCAGCGCCTCGCGAAGGAGCGCGCGTATCTCGGCGCCCACCCGCGCGTGGCCTGCGTCGGCATGTGGACGCAAGTCGTGTCCCGCGCCGGCGAGCCGCGCTTCATGCTGACCCCGCCCGCCGACCCGCGCACGCTGCGCCGCACGCGCTTCCTGCGCTCGCCGCTCGTGCATCCGTCGGTGATGCTGCGCATCGACGCCGTACGTGAAGTGGGGAACTATCGGGCGAAATACCGCGCGGCCGAGGATCTCGATCTTTTTTTACGGTTAATGCAACGCTACGATTGCGCGAACCTGCCGGAACTGGGCCTCTATTACGAACTGAACGAGGGCGGGATCAGTGCGACCAAGCGCCGGCGCCAGCTGGTGTCGACGCTCACGCTGCTGCTGAGCCACTTCAACGTGCTGAACCCGTACGACTGGGCCGGCCTCGCCAAGAACCTGCTGCATTTCGTGACACCGTACCGGACGTTGCAGCGGATCAAGCAGACGCTGTTCGCCGCGCGGCCGTCCCCCTGACGCGCATCCGGCCCTTTCGGCAATTTCGACGCTTTATTTATTCTTTTTTTCATGTCCGTCACCTCCCCGCTGCGCATCGCGCTCGTCTGCAACACGGCCTGGGCGATCTACACGTATCGCCACGGGCTGATCCGTGCGCTCGTCGCGCGCGGCGCCGAGGTCATCGTCATTGCGCCGCACGACCGCACGGTGCCCTTGCTCGAGCAGATGGGCTGCCGCTACGTGGCGCTCGCGGTCGCCTCGAAAGGCACGAGCCCGCGCGAGGATCTCGGCACGCTCGCCGCGCTGGTGCGTCACTACCGCGCGCTGAAGCCCGATCTCGTGTTCCATTACACGATCAAGCCGAACATCTACGGCTCGGTCGCCGCGTGGCTCGCGCGCGTGCCGTCGATCGCGGTGACGACCGGGCTCGGCTACGTCTTCATCCAGAAGAGCCGCGCGGCAAGCGTCGCGAAGCGCCTGTACCGGTTCGCGTTCCGCTTCCCGCGTGAGGTGTGGTTCCTGAACCGCGACGATCTCGCGACCTTCACCGACGAGCAGTTGCTTGCGCATCCCGAGCGCGCGCGGCTGCTGCACGGCGAAGGCGTCGATCTCGAACAGTTCGCGCCCGTGCCGCTGCCGGCCGGAGACGCGCCCGTCTTCATCCTGATCGGCCGGCTGCTGTGGGACAAGGGCGTGCGCGAATACGTGGAGGCCGCGCGCATCGTGCGCGCGCGCTTCCCGAATGCGCGCTTCCAGCTGCTCGGGCCGCTCGGCGTCGACAATCCAAGCGCGATCGGCCGCGCGGATGTCGATGCGTGGGCCGACGAAGGCGTGATCGACTATCTCGGCGAAGCGCACGACGTGCGCCCGCACATCGCGGCGGCCGACTGCGTCGTGCTGCCGTCGTACCGCGAAGGCGTGCCGCGCACGCTGATGGAAGCGTCGGCGATGGGCCGCCCGATCGTCGCGACCGACGTGCCGGGCTGCCGCGACGTCGTCGCCGACGGCGAAACGGGCTTCCTGTGCCGCGTGCGCGACAGCGCGAGCCTCGCGGAGCAGTTGCTCCGCATGATCGAACTCGGAACGGCCGGCCGCGACGCGATGGGCGCGCGCGGCCGGCAGAAGGTCACGTCGGAATTCGACGAACAGCAGGTCGTCGAACGCTACCGGCGTACCATCCATTCGTTAACCGGTATCACCCTTTGAAGGAGCGCATCAGCAATGACCGCTAAAGGCACCATCCTCGTCACGGGCGGAGCAGGCTATATCGGCTCGCATACGACCGTCGAGCTGCTCGACAACGGCTACGACGTCGTGATCGTCGACAACCTCGTCAACAGCAAGGCCGAATCCGTGCGCCGCATCGAGCGGATCACGGGCAAGACGCCCGCGTTCCATCAGGTCGACGTATGCGACGAAGCCGCGCTCGCCAAGGTATTCGATGCACACCCGATCACCGGCACGATCCACTTCGCGGCGCTCAAGGCCGTCGGCGAATCGGTGGAGAAGCCGCTCGAGTACTACCAGAACAACATCGGCGGCCTGCTTGCCGTGCTCAAGGTGATGCGCGAGCGCAACGTCAGGCAGTTCGTGTTCAGCTCGTCCGCAACCGTATACGGCGTGCCCGAGCGCTCGCCAATCGACGAATCGTTCCCGCTGTCCGCGACGAACCCGTATGGCCAGTCGAAGCTGATCGCCGAGCAAATCCTGCGCGATCTCGAAGTCTCGGACCCGTCGTGGCGAATCGCCACGCTGCGCTACTTCAACCCGGTCGGCGCGCACGCAAGCGGGCTGATCGGCGAGGACCCGGCCGGCATCCCGAACAACCTGATGCCGTATGTCGCACAGGTTGCGGTCGGTAAGCTGGAAAAGCTGCGCGTGTTCGGCTCCGACTACCCGACGCCGGACGGCACCGGCGTGCGCGACTACATCCACGTCGTCGATCTCGCGAAGGGGCACATCGCCGCGCTCGACGCACTGGCGAAGCGCGACGCGAGCTTCGTCGTGAACCTCGGCACGGGCCAGGGCTACAGCGTGCTGGAAGTCGTGCGTGCGTTCGAGAAGGCATCGGGCCGCCCGGTGCCGTACGAGCTCGTCGCGCGCCGCCCGGGCGACATCGCCGAGTGCTACGCGAATCCGCAGGCCGCGGCCGACATCATCGGCTGGCGCGCGACGCTCGGCATCGAAGAAATGTGTGCCGACCACTGGCGATGGCAGGAGGGCAACCCGCGCGGTTTTGTATAATCCGCTGTCCATTTTTCGAGCGATCCCATGCTCAGCTTCGCGTCCGGCTTCATCGTCTCCCTGCTCGTCACGCTGTTCATCGTGCGCTATGCGCACCTTCACGAGAAATTCTCGATCGACAGCGACCTGGCCGGCGTGCAGAAATTCCACGTGCGGCCCGTGCCGCGGGTCGGGGGCATCGGGATCCTCGCGGGCGTCGTCATTGCCGGGCTGATCCTGTCCCGGCGCTATCCGACGATCGCCGGCAGCATTCTCGGGATCGTAGCCTGCGGCATGCCGGCGTTCCTGTCAGGCCTCGTCGAGGATCTGACCAAGCGCGTGTCGCCGCGCGCGCGGCTGCTCTGCACGATGGGGGCGGCCGCGCTCGCGTTCTGGCTGCTGGGCATCGCGGTCAAGCGCATCAGCGTGCCGCCGCTCGATTTCCTGCTCGGCTACGTGGCCATCTCGGCGTTCATCACCGTGCTGGCGGTCGCGGCGCTCGCGAACGCGATCAACATCATCGACGGCTTCAACGGGCTCGCGTCGATGGTCAGCTTCATGATGTTCGCGTCGCTCGCGTATGTCGCGTTCCATGTGAACGATCCGGTCGTGATGTCCGCTTCGATCATCATGATGGGCGCCGTGCTCGGCTTCTTCCTGTGGAATTTCCCGGCCGGGCTGATCTTCCTCGGCGACGGCGGCGCGTATTTCATCGGCTTCATGCTCGCCGAACTCGCGATCATGCTCGTGATGCGCAACCGCGAGGTGTCTGCGTGGTACCCGGTGCTGCTGTTCATGTACCCGATCTTCGAGACCTGCTTCTCGATCTACCGGAAGAAGTTCATCCGCGGGATGTCGCCCGGCATCCCGGACGGCGTGCACCTGCATATGCTCGTGTACAAGCGGCTGATGCGCTGGGCCGTCGGCACGAAGCACGCGCATGACCTGACGCGCCGCAATTCACTGACATCGCCGTACCTGTGGCTGCTGTGCCTCGTCGCGGTGATACCCGCGACGCTGTTCTGGCGGCACACGGTGCACCTGTTCGTGTTCGTCGTGCTGTTTGCACTGACTTACGTGTGGTTGTATCTGAGCATCGTGCGGTTCAGGGTGCCCAGGTGGATGGTGGTGAGGAAGCATCGGCGCAGCCACTGAGCGGCCTATCCGGCTTCCGGACAAAAAAAGCGCCCTTGCAGGGCGCTTTTTTTTCGTCTTGCCGCTCGGCTTACGGCCCGGGACCGCGTCACCCGTTCGATGCGGCACGTACCGACGGAACACTCTGCAACACGGGAGCAACGGCCGTCTGGTATTCCGGCACCCAGCGCCGCAGGTCGCGCCGCACTTCGTCATCGGGCAGCACACGATGCTGCATCAGCCACGGCAGCAGCTCGTCGAGGAAATTGTCCGGCACTTCCCGCGCACGCGCGATCCGTAGCTTCGGATGCGGTGTTCGCGTCGTTGCCTCGTCATCGGCGAGCAGTTCCTCATAGAGCTTCTCGCCGGGCCGCAGCCCTGTGAATTCGATCCGGATCTGCTCTTCCGAGAAACCATACAGGCGAATCAGGTCGCATGCGAGATCCACGATCTTCACCGGCTCGCCCATGTCGAGAATGAAGATCTCGCCGCCATGCCCCATGCTCGACGCCTGCAGCACCAGCTGCGACGCTTCCGGAATCGTCATGAAGAAGCGCGTGATCTCCGGATGCGTGACCGTGACCGGGCCGCCCTTCGCGATCTGCTGCTGGAACTTCGGGATCACGCTGCCCGCGCTGCCGAGCACGTTGCCGAACCGCACGGTCTCGAACTGGGTACGCCCGCTCGTCTGCTGCAGTGCCTGGCAGGCCATTTCGGCCAAGCGCTTGCTCGCGCCCATCACGTTGGTCGGATTGACGGCCTTGTCGGTCGAGATCAGCACGAAGTGACGCACATCGTGGCGGATCGCCGCGCGGGCCACGCGATAGGTGCCGAGCACATTGTTGCGCAGCGCCTGCCACGCGTTGTGCTCCTCCATCAGCGGCACGTGCTTGTAGGCGGCCGCATGGAACACGATGTGCGGCGCATGGCGCGACATCACCTGGTCGAGCAGCAGCGAATCCTTCGCATCGCCGATGATCGGCACGACCGGAAGGTCCGGGAAGCGCTCGTGCAACTCCTCGGTCAGCCGGTACATCGCATACTCGGACAGGTCGAACGCGACGAGTTGCGCGGGCGCGAAGCGCAGGATCTGCCGGCAGAGCTCGGAGCCGATCGATCCGCCCGCGCCGGTCACCATCACGACGCGGCCGCGCAGCAGCGCCTCGACGTGCGGCGTGTCGATCGTCACGGCATCGCGGCCGAGCAGATCCTCGAGATCGATGTTTCGCACCTGCGACAGGAAGCCCTGCCCCGGCATCAGCGCGGTCAGCGACGGCAGCACCATCGCCTTCACGCCGGCCCGCACGCACAGCGTCGCGACGCGACGCTGCGTCTCGACCGACGCCGACGGAATCGCGATGATCGCGTACTCGACCTTCATTGCGTCGGTCCAGTGCTTGAGGTCGTTGAACGAGCCCAGCACCTTGTGACCGTAGATTTCGCGGCCCTGTTTTGCGACATCGTCGTCGAGCAGGCCGACGAGGCGCCATTCGCCGGAACGCGACAGTTCGCGCGCGAGGCTCGCGCCGGCCGTACCGGCACCGAGCACCAGCACCGGCTTGCCCTTCCCGACGAGCCCGCCGTACAGGTAATACTCCTTCGTCGCGCGATACAGCGCGCGTGCGCCGCCCATCGCCAGAAATAGCATCAGTGGCGACACGAGCAGCACCGAGCGCGGAATGATCGGTTGTGGCTGGAACATCACGGCGCCGATCATCACGATCACTCCGCCGCCGACCACCGCCTTCGCGATACGCATCAGGTCGGGGAGGCTCGCGAACACCCACAGCCCGCGATACAGGCCGAACCCGCGAAACATCAGCGCGTAGACGGGCAGCACCCACGTGAGCGCCATCAGCGCGCCGCTCAGGAAATCATGCGGAACGCTGCCATTGAAACGAACGAGATAAGCGAACAACCATGCGGCGATGACCGCCGTCAGGTCGAACAGGAAAGCACTCAGCGACAGCCACGACGCTTTGGATCGCAACATCGGCAGGAAACCTCAAGAGTTGTTTTCGGCGGCTGCCTGGAACCGGCGCCAACGCATGTCGATCAACCATCCGAAGCATGCCAGGACGCCGTACCAAGCGAAGAACGACAGCCACTGCTGCAGTTCGGGGCGGCCCTTTGCCCACACGGCGAGAATTATGCCCGCGAGCATGATGAGGTACCAATATAGAGCGGTCCGACCGTGACTGACGCCCGATCGAACCATCCTTTGATAATAGTGCTCACGGTGCGCTTGCCAGAACTTTTCTCCGCGTAACAGACGTCTCAAAAGTGTTACAGATGCGTCAGCGATAAAGGGAGCGAACACCATCGCGGGAAACCAGATCGGCCAGGCGTTGGTACGCCAGCCCCAGTAGCCCAGCGCGCCAGCCAGGAATCCGAGCGGAATCGAGCCGGCATCGCCGAGAAACAGCCGTGCCGGATGAAAGTTGAGCAGCAGGAAACCCAACGCCGCACCGGCAACCGCCGCGCCAGCCACGACAAGATCGGGCGACGCATGGACGCCATCGAGCGCCGCGACCGCGTATCCGCCGAAGCCGAACAGCGCCATGCCGCCCGCAAGGCCGTCGGCGCCATCCATGAAGTTGTACAGGTTCGTCAGCCAGACCATCGCGAAACCCACGCCGGCGAGCAGCCACCAAGGCGCGTCGGCCGGAAACACGACGATCAGCGCGACGACTGCCGCGAGGTGCGCCGAGAACCGCACGCGGGCCGGCAGCCCGCGCCGGTCGTCGATCTGCGACATCGCGGCCAATCCTGCGGCGGCGGCGGCAATCAGCCACAGTCGCGGCGTGAGCGCCAGCAATGCGACAACGCACACCGGCACGATGCCCCATCCGCCGACGCGTGGGGTCGGCAGCGTATGGAGCGAACGGTCGTTCGGAATATCGGTTGCGAGGCGCCAGGCCAGGCCGGTGGCAAGCAACGTACGAAGAATCGTCGTCGAAGCGAGTGCGGCGGCCAGAGCCACCGCAGCTGCGGTGAGCCAGGTGGGGTTCGCGAGAAGCATGTGGCCTTATTTTCGTGTATCGCGCGAACGATACCATGCGGCGGTCGCTTCGAGGCCCTGGCGGGTCGTATAGGGCGGCTGCCAGTCGAGCACGCGCCTGATCCGGCCGGTATCGAGCTGCAGGCTGCCCGTCAGGCGATCGACGGCCGCACTGCGGCCGGTCAGCTTGCCAGCCACGCGCAGCAGGGCCGGCGGCACCGCAAGCAGGCGTGCCGGCTTGCCGAGCGCATCGCCGACGAGGCGCAACAGGCCCGCGACCGACGGCGCGTCGTCGTCGGCAACATGGAAGCATTCGCCGGCCGCGCGCGGATCGATGGCGCAGTGCAGCAGCGCGTCTGCAAGGTTTTCGACGAATACGATGCTGCGCCGCGCCGACACGGCTCCGAGCGGCAACGGCATCCCGCGCGCGACCGCGTCCAGCATCCTCAGGAAATTGGCACGGACGGTCGGCCCGTAGACGAGCGGCGGTCGCACGACGACAACGTCGAGCCCTGCCGACGCACCGAACTGCGCGAGTTGCCGCTCCGCGCGCAGTTTCGAACGGCCGTAAGCATCCTGCGGATCGGGTTCGGTCGCTTCCGACAATGGCACACCACCGTCGCCCTCGCCGACCGCCTTGATGCTGCTCGCGAACACGACGCGGCGTACGCCGTGATTGCGTGCCGCCTGCGCGAGACGCAAGGTACCAGCGACGTTAGTGGCGTCGAACGCGGCATCGGGGTCGGGCGACTCGTCGCGCATCACGTGCACGCGGGCGGCGAGATGGATCACGCAATCGGCGGCCAGATCTTCCGGCCAGCCTTCGTCCAGGCCGTCGAAATCGGCGGTGGCGTGCACCCACTCGTGCACGCCGTCGATGCAGCCACCGGGGCGCCGTACCAGTGCGGTCACCGTATGCCCTGCTGCCAGCGCGCGGCGGCAGACTGCCCGGCCGACGAAACCATTCGCGCCGGTGATGACGAGACGAGTCATCGCCATCTCCGGCCTTGCGGGCTGACGGCTCGGCGAAGCGGTGTGCAACCTCGGATGGCGCACGCAGGCAACGCCTGCCAATGCGCACGACTATCCGCGCACGACCGGCACGGGGGAACTGCAAGGGGGACGAAAACGAACACGTCAGGATCTCGAAGACAGGGAGAAGGCCGATCGCTGGCGCCGTCATCGATCGGCGCCGCCCGGCTGGCATCCGGGGGCATATCATGCCTGCACGGCCATTGTAACCTTGCCGCCGCGCCGCAACCAAACCGGGGCCGCCCGTCTCGCGCGGTAGCGCGCAAAGCGGACGGGCCTTCCTTCAGGCCAGCAACGCACCGATGCGATCAACGAGCGGCGCAATCATCCGTTCCCATCCGTGCTCGCGCTCGACGAAGGCGCGCGCGTGCTCAGCCATCTCGACCGCCGCGGGCTCGTCGGCGACGAGCCGCTCGATACGACTGACGAATTCTCCCGGCGTATCGGCGATCAGCAGATCCCGGCCACTTTCCGCGCCCAAGCCCTCGTACCCGAGCGACGTGGTGACGACAGGCAACCCGAGCGCCATGTACTCGAGAATCTTGTTCTGCACGCCGGCGCCGATGCGCATCGGGCACACGCCGATCGCGCCGCCGGACGCGGCCTGCGCGACTGACTCGACCCGGCCGGTCACGTCGACGCCGTCGTACGCGCGAAACTGCTCGGCCAGCGCGGGGGCGATGGACCCCACGATCCGGAAGCGATAGTCGGCACGCTTGCGCAGCAACGGCAGCACCGCTTCGGCGAAAAAGTGGCACATGTCCTGGTTCTGGACGGTGCGCATGTCGCCGATGAAAACCAGGATGCGGCTCGCCATGCTGCGTGCGGTATACGGCAAGTTCGACAGATCAACGCCGTTCGAGCACACCATCACCTTCCCGGCGGACGCGCCGGGAAACAGGTAATCGCGGTCGGTCCTGGAAACCAGCACCGACAGGTCGAAATCGTCGACGATCGTGCGCTCGTAGTCGAGCAGGCGCCTCGCCTCGATGCCGAACACGCGCGACTTCAACCCGCGCGCTTTCTTCAACTGCTTCACGCGGCTGTAGTTGAGCGAGATCGCATCGGTCATTTCCAGGATGCGCGGCTTGTCCGACCGGCGGACATACTCCGCGCAGCGCACGAGATGCACGAATGCGCCGTCGTGCGACGGCAGCAATCGCGATACGGCCGCCGCAAATGCGCGACTCCGGTAGTACGCCACCTGCAGCGGCGTGCGCGTGGGCAGCGCGAGCAGCGTGTTGATGTAGGATCGCCGACGGGACAGCAAGACCCGTTCGACCCGGTCGAACACGCCATCGTCGGGTAACGCGGCGTGCATCTCTTCGTCGCTCTCGCACAGACTCAGCAGCGTCAGCGAGTAATGGCGGGACAATACGCGGCAGAGGTGATAGATCCGCAGCTTGTCGCCGCCGATTACCGGATACGGAAACCGGGGCGTCAGCACCAGCAGCTTCTTCCTGTCCTGGCTCATGACAGACGCGCCCAGAAATCCTGAATCGAAGGACGAACGGCCGATGCTGAGAAGGTGCGTGCGCGGTCCATCCCGGCACCGGCCGCCACGTCGAATCGCGTGCTGTCGTCCCACACCCTGCGGATCTGTTCCGCCATGTCTTCCACCGAATAGGGATCGAACTGCAGGCCGCACTCGCCGACGATCTCGGGCATCGACGTCGTGTTGCTGCACGCGACGGGCGTACCCGAAGCCATCGCCTCCAGCAATGGAATTCCGAACCCTTCGAACAACGACGCAAAAATGAATGCGCGGGCTCGGCGGTAATGCTCGCGCAACTCCTCCCGCGACACATAGCCAAGCAGTTCGACGACGCCCGTCAGCCCGAGTGCGTCCGCCCGTGCGAGGAAATGGGTGTGATGGTCGGACTTGATCCCTGCGATCCTCAGCCGTGCATCGTCACCGAGTGCGGGGCGCGCCACGGCAAAGGCCTGTAACAGCCGATCGACGTTCTTGCTCGGCGCCTCCCCCGCGACCGTGAACAAGTAAGGCTCGCGCGCAACCTGACTCACCGGCGGCGCGAACCAGTCATCCGCAATCATGCACGGAATGACGGGGACGTCCGCCTCACGCAACCCGAACCGCTCCATCAGCTCCCGCTGCGTGAACCGAGAGATCGTCAACACGGCGTCGGCCCGACGCACGAGCCTCGGCACCACCTGGCGACGATAGATGCGCCCGGCGGTCTGATACAGCGATCGCGCCGGCGGCAGCACATTCCAGGGCTTCAGGTAGATCAGGTCATGGACGACCGCGACGATCCGCGTGTTGCCGGTGGATTGCAACGGCCCCGTGTTGTACGGACACAGCAAATAGTCGAGCTTCTGTTCACGGCACCGGCGCGGCAACTCGACCTGCTCCCACCATGGGAAGAAGCCGCGCCCTGCGCTGACGCACGGCCAGTCGTCCGCATGCACGCCGCTGGGACCGAGGCCCAGCACCGACGCGCTGACCGGCTCCACCAGTTGTCGCGCGTAGCGCCCCATGCCGCGGTAATTGCCCACCATCCAGGTGATATCCACCCCCAACTTCACGCGACGCTCCTCGAAGCGAATTGACTCATGAATAACGCGTCCCGCGCAGAACGGCTTCGTACACGGCCACCGTCTTCTCGGCGCATGCCGACCAGTTCAGTTCCCGCGCACGCGCGAGTCCGGCTCCGCGGAGCATATCGGCCTTGCCCTCCTGCTCGACGATCATTCTCATTCCGTCCGCTATCTCGTCGGTACGAGACGGATCGACCAGAATCGCCGCATCGCCCGCGACTTCGGGAACGGATGTCGTGCTGGACGCCACGACCGGCAATCCCGATGCGAAGGCTTCCACGACAGGCAGCCCGAAACCTTCGCACAGCGACGCGAACACGAGCGCGCTGGCCGACTGCATCAGCGCGCGCACGTCGTGATCGGGCAGATACTGGAGCCAGCGAACGTTGCCGTCACCGCCCGCGCCCAAACGCGCGACGAGTTGCTCGCAGCCCCACCCGGCGCGTCCGACGATGACCAGCGGTATCGCACGGCGCAGGTCCGCCGGCAAGCTCGCGTGCGCGTCGAGTACCCGCTCGAGATTCTTCCGCGGTTGCAGCGTCCCCACACACAGGAAGAATTGCGCCGGCAAGCCAAGCCGCTTCAGTACTTCGGCGCGCTCGGCCTGATCGATCCGTTCGAAGAAACGAGGATGCACGCCCAGCGGAACGACGGAAATCCGTTCCGGCGCGATGCCGAAATGCTCGACGATTTCCCGCTTCGAATAATCGGAAATCGTGATCACATGATCAGCCCAGGTTCCCGAGCGGCGCAATAACCAGCGGCGCAGCGCCGCCAGTCGGATCGTCGTCCATTCCGGATGCGACAGCGGAATTGCGTCCATCAGCGTCGCGATGACCGGTGCCGAAGACAGTTTGGGAATCAGGTGATCCGTCGCATGGAACACGTCCACGCTTTCTGCGCGCAGCGCCCTTTCGTCGATGGACGTCCAGGGTGTCACCGCGCCCAGCACCGTCGCGACCTCATGCCGACCGAGATTGACCGGCGGCCGAGCCCCTGGAAACACATCGTTGCCGGCAACCGCACCGAAGCCGGCGGGAACGAGACCGATCCCGCCCCGCGCCAGCAGCGCCCGCCCCAATTCGCGCGTATACGAACCGATGCCGTCAACACCGCCATGCGCACTGCTCCGGGCAAGCGCAGTCGTGCCGAAACCTACCTTCACCCACGCCCTCCGCCAAACATCCAGCGCAGCGTGCTTTCCAGCGGAATATCCTCGAGCGGCCCGACTGCGGCCTGCAACCGCGTGCCGTCGCCCTGCAATCGGCGCACTTCATTCGCGCGCACGAAAGCCGGATTGACGCGCACCTCGATCGAGTAGCCGGCGATCTGCTCCATCAGCGCGATCACCGACTTCAACGACACCGCCCGGCCTGAGCAGACGTTGAACACGCCGCCGGCAGGCGCGAGTTGAAGCAGGCGCCTGTACGCGTCCACCACGCGGCGCACGTCGGAAAAATCGCGCTCGACATCGATGTTGCCGAGCTCGATCACGCGCTCGCCGCGCTGGAAATGGCCGACGATCTTCGGCAGCAGGAACTGCGGTGACTGGCCAACGCCCGTGTAGTTGAACGGGCGTGCGACGACGATCGGCAACTTGTCGTGCCAGAGGCGCGCCATGTACTCCATCGCCAGCTTGCTGACCGCGTAATCGTTCGCCGGATTCGGCTCAACGGATTCGTCGATCACCTCGACCGCCGCATTGCCGTAGATGTTGGCGCTGCTGGCCAGCAGCACCGCCTTCGGACGGCTTTCCCGGTTCGCGAGCGCCTCCAGCAGGTTGCGCGTGCCGACCACGTTCGTGCGATAGATCGCGTCGGCATCGCCGTGCGCAACGAACGCGATCGCGGCAAGATGCGCGACCACGTCGGGCTGCACGTCGGCGACGACTTTCGCCAGTTCCGCGCGGTCGCACAGATCCACCCGATACATGTCGGACCCGATCGCTTCGGCACCGTGCGCGGTGCCGAACACACGATAGCCGGCGGCCCTCAGCGACTGCGCCAGATAGTCGCCGGTAAAGCCGCCGAGCCCCGTGATCAGCGCGCGCGGCGCGTCAGAACGAGAAGCCACGTTCATTGCGTCGCAGATCCGCTTCAACCATCATCGCGCACAGCTGCTCGAGCGTCGTCTTTGGCTCCCAGCCCAGCTTCTGCTTCGCCTTCTCCGGATTACCGATCAGCAGGTCGACCTCGGCCGGGCGATGGAACTTCGGATTGACGCGAACCACCGTCTTGCCGGTTGCGACATCGACGGCGATCTCGTTCACATCGCTGCCCTTGAATTCGAGGTCGACGCCGGTCGCCTTGAATGCCATGCGCACGAAGTCGCGCACGGTTTCGGTACGGTTCGTGGCCAGCACGAACGTATCCGGTTCGTCGGCCTGCAGCATGCGCCACATACCTTCGACATATTCCTTCGCAAAGCCCCAGTCGCGCTTCGCGTCCATGTTGCCCAGTTCGAGCACGTCGAGCTGGCCGAGCTTGATCTTGGCGACGGAATCGGTGATCTTGCGCGTGACGAATTCGCGGCCGCGCAGCGGCGATTCGTGATTGAACAGGATCCCGCTGCAACCAAAGATGTCGTAGCTCTCGCGATAGTTCACCGTGATCCAGTGCGCATACAGCTTCGCCACGCCATACGGGCTGCGCGGATAGAACGGCGTCGATTCGATCTGCGGAATCGCCTGCACCTTGCCGAACATTTCGGACGTGCTTGCCTGGTAGAAGCGAACCTTCGGATTGACGATGCGGATCGCCTCGAGCAGGTTCAGCGGACCGACGCCGGTGATCTCGGCGGTCGTGACCGGCTGGTCGAACGACACGCCGACGAAGCTCTGCGCCGCGAGGTTGTACACCTCGGTCGCGCCGGTCGTCTGCAGCAGGCGAATGCTCGCCGACAGGTCGGTCAGGTCGTATTCGACCAGGTGCAGGTTCGGATGCTTGGCGATGCCCAGCTCTTCGATACGCCAGAAATTCACCGAGCTGGTGCGACGATAGGTACCGTAAACGGTGTAGCCCTTGTCGAGCAGGAGTTCGGCGAGATAGGCGCCGTCCTGGCCGGTGATGCCGGTGATGATGACTGTCTTCATAGTGATGCTCTTTCCTTACGAAAGTGATGCGCTTTTTGTAAAAAGCTTCGCCAGGTCGCGAGAACTTTGGGCCCAGGTCAAATAAGCCATGCC
The DNA here is from genome assembly GCF_002223365.1 of Burkholderia sp. AU6039. Classification (NCBI taxonomy): domain Bacteria; kingdom Pseudomonadati; phylum Pseudomonadota; class Betaproteobacteria; order Burkholderiales; family Burkholderiaceae; genus Burkholderia; species Burkholderia sp. AU6039. The sequence continues at coordinate 401,179 of NZ_NKFK01000003.1, read as the reverse complement.
TTCGGACGAAGGCGCCTGCCCCCTGCTTTCAAGTTCCAGCCAGGCGTTGATTTCAACGGCCAGATCCTGCCCGGTCTCACTGGAGAAATAATAGGCGTGATCTCCCGCGACTTCCCGAAACACGGGGATATCCCGGGCAATGATGGAAATCCCGTGTTGAGCCGCCTCGATCAGCGGAAGGCCGAAGCCCTCTCCGTATGAGCCGGCGATCAAGCACGACGATGCGGCGTAAAGCGCTTCCAGATATTCGTCGCTGATACCCTCCAGCCAGAACAGGCGCCGGCCGAGTTCTGGATGCCTCTTCAGCCGCGGGACCAGATCCCCTACCAACCAGCCTTGCTTGCCCACCAGGACAAGGTTGACCTGCCGATTTTCCTGCCACAGCCGTTCGAATGCATCCAGGATCTGCGCATGCCCCTTGCGAGGCTCCAGCGTCCCGACCATCAGGAAGGACGGTGATTTCTTCAGCGTCGCCAGCAAGTTCCCGGCATCGGCGGGAAGCCCCGTCGATGCGACGGAATTTTGAATATCCGCACCCAGGTGGAACCAGTCGATCGCGAAGCGGGCTGCGCGCTCCGGCGCATGTTGCGCCATCCATCGAGCCAGATCGCCCGCGACGGCCTCCGAAATGCAGAACGCACCGTCGCTCTCCGCGACGACGTCCAGCCACTTGGCGAAATTCTCGGCAACGCCGGGACCGAAATATTGGGGCAGGAAAATACACAGCAGGTCGTACACGACAAACTTGACCTGCACGCCCTGGTGCCGGAGCTTCTGGTAGAACGCCCGCTGCGCAGGCACGAGCTCTGGCGCGAGGTCCAGGCCGAGAAAGATGTCGCCGGGCCCGTAATCGACAGGCGCATCATGCAGCCACGCGTCTTCGAAACCCATCAGCTCGGCGGTGAATCGGCGGGCATAAGTATACGACTGCGCCGCCGTCGCATAAACCGGCTCCACCCTGAACCCGGCGGGGGGATGCTCCAGCCATTCCTTGACAAGACTCCTCACCACCCGCTGGATGCCACTTTTCGCATCGTGTTGAGCGAGCTCGGAGATATCCACCAGCAGTTGCCGCTTCGCATTGCGCGGCACGACGTTCCGGGCCATGGCCGCCGCGGCCTGCTGCAACTGGTTGTCCTCGGCTGTGCCGGCCTCTGCGACGACTGCGCGCGCCAGTATCGCGGGATGCGCCAACCCTGCAACATGGAAGCGCTCGATTGCATCGCGATACGCTTGCGCACACAGATCCGGAGCGTGGCGGCTCACGATGAGCTCCCGCGCGGTACGACCCAGTTTCGTCCGCAACTCGGTATCGGTGCGCAAGGTTTCCAGCGCCTCGACGAGTTGCGGCTCGGTAAATGCGTCTGGCAGTTTCCATACGGCGGCGTCGTCAAGGTCGGCCATGCTGCCATTCGCGTTGACGATGACGGCCTTGCCGTAATTCATGCAATCCAGCACAGTGCCGGACGTTTCGCCTCTGGACAGGGTTCGCAACTGCACACCGACGTCGGCAGCCGCGAGATACTGGCGGAAAATCGAAATATCCGCCCAGCCCGTGATCCGCACGTTGGCGGTCGAACCGAGCTCGCGGATCAGGCGCGACACGTCCTGCCCGTATTGCCCCGGATTGTTCTCGCCGACAAACACCAGATGACAGGTCGCGTCCTTTGCCAGACACGATGCAGCCCATGCCTTCAGCAATTGCAGGTTCAGCTTCATCGGCCCCAGCAATCCGAACGCACAGACCAGATAGTCGCTTTCCGCAATACCGAGTGCGGCGCGCGCGCCAGCCCGGTCGAGGTCGACATCGTTGTCTCGCATGTGGGGAATTTCGACCCAGTCGCCAAGGTCGCCGCCATACCAGCGCATGGCCTGGCGCTTCGAATTCCCGGAGTGGACGATCAGGCCCAGGCTCTTCTGAATCACCTCCAGGCTGCACGGATACTTCCAGACGACATCCGCCGGATCCGCTTTTTGATGGCGCTCGGCCAGGCTGGCGTAGCCGTGGTCCTCATACAACGCCTGCGACAGGCCACCCGGCCGCCATCCCTGGCCGTCCATTTCCGCAACGATGCCCGACAGGAAAAAGTCATGCAGGACCACCACTCCGGGAATGACATCCAGAAGCGGAAACATGTAGCGATGGAAGGACGAATTGCCGAAGTGATAGACCACACGGTCATACAAGCCGGCATGGTCAAGGAACCACTGAGCAGACCTTACCATCACGCCATCGAACTGCGGATTCCCAGCGGTATCCGGATCGACGATGACATCGATATCGTAGAAATGCGCAAGCTCAGGCAGCAGTTCGGCACTGTAGTCCGCAATGCCGGTGCGAGCAGGCGGCAGCGGAGAAACATAGGCGAGCTTCGGGCGCCGCGACTCCTGTCGATGCGCGGGCTGCTTGCCCCGAACATGCCACTGCTCCATGGCTGCAATGGTGCGGCGTGCGCTTTCATCCCACGAGAAGCGGCGCGACTGCTCTTTCCCGTGCCGAATCAATGCTTCGCGGAACGGCGCATCGGTCAGACCGCGACGTATTGCGCCGGCAATCGCCGCGTCGGAATGCGGATCGAACAATGCATCATCCCAACCGATGACTTCCGGCAAGCTGGACGTGTTGGCGCCGATGACGGGCGCCCCGCAGCGCATCGCCTCCAATGCGGGCAAACCGAAACCCTCGTGCCACGACGGGAACACAAACAGCGTGCACAGGTTGTAGAAATACAGCAAATCCTCGTCCGGCACGAAGCCTGTCAGCACCACCTCACCCTGGCTCAGGCCATGCTGCTGTGCCAAGCGCTCGAGTTCCTGCCGATTCGCGGGCTGCACCGAGCACACGATCGCCAATTGGTGATCACGTCGTACCGCTTCAGGCAAAAGCGCATAGGCCCGAATCAGGCCTTCGACGTTCTTGCGGTGATCGATGCCGCCGGTGTACAGGACAAACGGTTTCGTCAGCCCGTATTGCTTGCGCAACGTCGCTTCCCGTTCCGGGGAAACGTCGATGGACTGGAATGCATCGTCTGCGTCGGTGCCGATGTTGATCGAGCAGTCTGCGGGCAGTCCCAGGTACTTGATGCCCTCTTGACGCGAGGACTCCGAAATACCCAGCCACAAATCAGCCCGGCGCAAATGGTCGACCTTCTCCAGATACCAGGACTTGATGACCGGATTGTTCAGGTACGGATCGGGGTTGATATACGGAATCAGGTCGTAAAGCGTGACCGCGACCGGAATATCGTGCTGCAGTCGATGGACGCTCGTGACCGCATCGTCGCCAAGCCCCTCGAACAAACTCGTGACATAGATGAAATCCGGCTTCAATGTACACAGGAACGACTCGAATCCCAGTTCCGCCGCATGCCGCCGCCAATCGTTCGATTTTTCAACGTGCGAAACAGGGGCTGCGGCGTGCCAGACCCGAATGTTCTCGAGCGGCAGCACATGTGAAAACGCCTCGCGAATGGGCTCAATGGTCTCGGGAAACAGGTCGCTCAGCGCCAGAAAGATCTCGTGCTCTCCGCGATTGCGCACCAGGCCTTTTGCAATCGCCTGGGTGTAACGGCCGATGCCTCGATTGCGCGAACCGGTGCTCTGCGCACCTTGCATATCGATGACGATCCGCATTACGCCCCCTCCTTCTTGCTGTAGCTCTTCGCTGCAAATGCCAATGCAGCATGAATTTGTTGCGCGCGCGGACTCAGACTCTCCGGCGGCACGTCGGGTCGTGCGGAATAGGGACGCACCGTCCCGGAAACAACGGGAATCAGCCGTTGCTTGAGACCGGGAAAACGGTTGAGCACGGAAACGGCGAACCGCCTGAACGAAGGGTGCTCGTCGCCGAATCGTGCAGTCTGCTGAATGACGCGCTTGAGTCCGGCCTTGAAAACCGTCTTCCCTTGCCCCTTCAGCACGAGCGCGACGATCCGAAGCGGGCGGGTGATTTTCCACGACGTGCTGTGATACATCGCATGCAGTTGCGCATTCGCCTGATGCATCATGGCCTCGGCCTGTTCGAGGCGTGCCTGCAATTCGAGTACCTGACGCTCGACATGCTGGCGCTCTCCGTCCACCAGTTGGTTTCGCTCCTCGACCAGTTGGTTTCGCTCCTCGACAAGTTGGCTGCGCTCGTCGACAAGCTGGCGTCGCTCGTCAGCCAGCCGGTTTCGCTCTTCGACGCGCTGATAGCGCTCCTCTGCGAACTTCAACTGCTCGGTCACCGTCTGCAGCCGGTCGACCAGCTCGCTCCACCGCTCTGCGGAAAGCCGCAGCGCCTCCTCCGCACGCTCCACCCTCGCGTCGACATGAGAAAGATTCGAGGCCAGCCGTGTTTCGTAGCGATCCGCAAGGACATCGATCGTCAGGCCGTAATCGGCATCGAATGCCGCGTCGAACGCGCCTTGCGTCGAACTGGCCGCCTTCTGCGCAACGATCGCGTAGTCGGGACTCACGCTACCGAGGATGTTCAGCAGGTGAACCTTCGTTTCCGCATCGTGCAATACCTCGGGCTCCTGAAGACGCACGACCTTGACGCGATCGAACCCGGCGTGTTCGGCAACGAACGAAAGGAGCATCGGAGGCACCGGCTTCTGGTGCGACGGATCGATGTAGAAGTTGCACGTCGCCACAGCGATGTTTTCCGGATTGGGCGTCTCGAGAATGAGCAGGCCACCGGGCTTCAACACGCGCAGCGCTTCGCTCACGAGCGTCTTCAATTGCTCGAAGCTCACGTGTTCGACGACGTGAAACGCCGAGATCAGCGCATGGCTGTCCGAGTCAAGCGTCGCGAGATGCTCGATCGCGTCGCCCTTCGATACCGGCAGATTTCGCTCACGGCACGCTTCGAGCATTTCGTCGTCGAGATCCACACCCGACGCGACAAAACCGGCTTCGATCATCAGTTCCAGCCACTCGCCGCGGCCGCACCCGACATCGAACGTCATCGCGCCGGGGTGCAACGCCGCCAGTGGCTGAAAGAACGCCGCGTACTTCGCCAGCCGGCTTTTGATCAGATCTCGCGACCCGCGATGCCGGTCCTCGAACGCACGATAAAAACTGTCCACTACGGCAAACTCCTCACCGTCGTCGGCAGCCACGCCACACCGACGAAATCATCCATCTTTATGTTCACGACATTGAACACCAGCGCGTGATCGCGCCACTGGTAGTTATTTGCAAGATGCGCATCGCCCGTATGCAGTGCAACGGCAACCGAATAGCTGCCCACGCCGATATTCGCCGTGAATTCGAAATGCAATTCCACCATCTGGCCTTCGGCAAGATCGACCAGCACCTGCTTCAGGTGATAGGTGTTCGTTCCGAACACCGTCTGCCCGAGCCTGTCCTTGATCATGTACCCGACGACCAATTCGGGAATCGCCTTGACGCATTTGACCTTGACGCGCAACGCGACTGGCTGCGCGACGCCGATGATCTCGACGGGCTGGCCTGACCGATCGAGCAGCGTAACCTCGTCGATCAGTGCCTCGCCGGTTCCAGAAACGGTCTGCACCGCGCCACTGTCCAGCTTTTCCTGCCTGACCTCACTGTTCTCACGATCGGCCAGCATCGCGTTGTAGTAGTCCATGACCGCTTCGGGCGGCCCCTCCATCTCCAGCCGCCCCGCATTCAGCAGGATCGCGCGGTCGCAGATTGCCTGAATCGCGGCTTTGTCGTGTGCAACGATCAACAGCGTCGTGCCCTGCTTGCCGAACTCGCGGATGCGGTCGAAGCTCTTGTGCTGAAAATACGCATCGCCGACCGACAGCGCTTCGTCGACAATCAGCACGTCGGGCCTGCGAGCCGTCGCGACGCTGAACGCAAGACGCATCTGCATACCGCTGGAGTACACGCGCACCGGCTGATCGATGTATTCGCCGATTTCGGCAAACGCTTCGATCTCCGGCATCATCGCGGTCAGTTCGTCGACGCTGTAGCCCAGCAACTGACCGGCCATCATCACGTTCTGGCGCCCGGTGAAGTCCGGATGAAACCCCATCCCGAGCTCCAGCAGTGCGGCGACGCGCCCGGTCATCGACACGCTGCCAACAGTCGGCTGCGTGGTCCCGACGATCATTTTCAGCAGCGTGCTCTTGCCCGCGCCGTTGATGCCGATGATGCCGATCGCCTCGCCGGCGCGCACCGAAAAATTCACGTCGCGCAGCACCCAGTGCAGCTTGTGATGCTCCTTGCGACGCGGGTCCATCCACTCGACGAGACGTGACCAGCGTGTCGGGTACTGCTTGTAGGCCTTGCCCAGATTGGTAACGGTAATGGTGCCCATCAGAGTTCATCCACCATTTCGCCCGCATGCTTGCGGAACAGGCCCAGGCCAAAAAGACACAGGACGATACCCAACACGGCCGGCAGCCAGAGCGCCTGCCAGTCCGGCCATACGCGCTGCACCAGTACGACCTGGAACGACTGGATCACCGGCGCCATCGGATTGAATCGCATCGCGGACTTCACGCTATCCGGCAAAATGTTGACCGAATAGACGATCGGCGTCAGCCAGAACCAGAAATTCAGCACGATTCCGAAGAACTGCCCGACATCACGGAAAAATACATTCAGCACGCCCAGCGTGACGCCAAGGCCGATCGCGAACAGCGTCATCACCAGCAGCACCGGAAAAATCGCGAGATACGAAATGCCGGGGAAATTCCCGGTGATCACCAGGAATGCAGTGAACAGCGCGAAGACGATCACGAAACTGACCAGCGCGTTGGCGACCACGATCACCGGCAGACACAGCCGCGGAAAGCTCAGCTTTTTCAGCAGGTTGGCGTTGTCGATGAAAGCAGTCTGCCCTCGGCTGACGACTTCCACGAACATGGCCCATGGCAGAACGCCGGCGCACAGGTGAACGCTGTACGCGAAGGTGCTGTCCACGCCTGGCAACCGGGCATGCATGACCCGCGAAAAAATCACCGTATAGACGACGATCATCGCAAGCGGATTGAGGACGGTCCATGCTGCGCCCAGCAGGGAATTACGGTACTTGGACTGAAATTCCCGCTTGACGCTTCCCAGAATGAAGCCGCGATAGGCCCACAGGGCTCTCAGCATGCCCAGCATCAAGCCCGCCCGTATACATCTTGGAAACGAACGATGTCGTCCTCTCCCAGATACTCGCCGCTCTGCACCTCGATCATCACCAGGTCCAGCACACCCGGATTCTCGAGGCGGTGCTTGTGCCCCGCAGGAATATAGGTGGACTCGTTGGTCCGGACGAAAATCTCCTGATCGCCGTTGACGACCTTGGCCATCCCGCTCACGACGATCCAGTGCTCGCTGCGATGGTGGTGCATCTGAAGGCTCAGGCTCGCACCCGGCTTGACTTCGATCCGCTTGATCTTGAACCGCGGCCCCTCTTCCAGCACCGTGTAGGTACCCCACGGGCGGCTCACGGTGCGGTGCAGCTTGTACGCGTCGTGATTACGTTTCTTCAGCCGGGCGACCACCTGCTTCACATCCTGCGCGCGGTCAGGATGGGCGACCAGCAATGCGTCCGGCGTATCGATGATCATCAGGTCGGCCACGCCGACCGACGCCACGACGCGATCCTGCGTCTGCACGTACATGTTGCGGCTGTCGACGAAGATCGCATCGCCGACGGCCCGGTTGCTGTCCTGGTCAGGCTCGACCAGGTCGCGCACCGCGCCCCACGAGCCGATGTCGCTCCAACCGAAGCTGGCGGGCACCACCGCCACGTTCGACGAGCGCTCCATCACTGCATAGTCGATCGAGATGTCGGGCATCTTCTCGAACGATTCGGCGGGAATCTCGAGCATTTGCGTCGACGTCTTGTTGGCTTCCTGCAGCGCCGCCCAGCATGCTTCGGCGGCCGCGGCGACGTCCGGGGCATGGCGGGCCATCTCGTCCAGAATGACGCCGGCCTTGAAACAGAACATGCCCGAGTTCCACAGATAGTTGCCCGCTGCCAGGTACTCCGCCGCCTTCGCCGCATCCGGCTTCTCGACGAAGCGCAGCGCCGCTCGGCCGGCTCCGACAGGCTCGCCTGCCTCGATATAGCCGAAGCCGGTATCCGGGCTCGTCGGCACGATGCCGAACGTCACCAGCCGGCCCTGCTTCGCCAGTTCGGCTGCGCTCGCGACAGCGGCCACGAAACCCTTCTGGTCCTGCACCAGGTGATCGGCCGCGAGCACCAGCATCAGTGCGTCGCGCCCGTATTTTTCAGCGACATGATGCGCAGCCATTGCCACGGCGGGCGCCGTGTTGCGACCGGCCGGCTCGAGCATGAACACGCCGGGCCGCTGTTCGCCGAGCGCCGCGCTCACGAACTCGTCCTTGCTCATGAAGTAGTAGTCGCGGTTGGTGACCGTCAGCAATTCTCCGCCCTGGGCGTCGTCACCGCCGCCGACCGCCGCGGCAGCGCGACGGTAGGTTTTCAGCAGCAGACTCTCGCCATCGGCGAGCTTCATGAACGGTTTGGGATGCCCTTCGCGAGAGACGGGCCAAAGTCGCGTACCGGCACCACCGGACAGGATGACGGGGATTAACATCACATTCACTCCACATTTAGTATTCGCTGGCGAAGCCAACACCTTCGCCACTTGCATCCATACACCGGCCGGCATGGTTGCCAGCCGGTCATGCGAGACCCGGCCGGAACGGAATTATAGCCGGCACCACTCCCACCGAAAACGGCGGTTGACCCGGGACGGCCGCCAGACAAGGCCCGAACGCGCACGCAGCGCGACCGTCGTGCCCCTGCTCGGTCCTGATCGGCAGCCAAACCACCGGGTCACGTACCCGAGCGTTACCAATCGGTCACTTAAAACTCGCCGAAAGCACCAGAACGGTCGCTGCGTCAAGCCTGGCAACGCCCTCCGGGCCGAGAGCCGGCCTCCGCGACCGCCATCCGGGCTTCGCCCGCCAGACGGTCAGCCCGCTCCAGGACAGGATCATTCGGCTAGACACAGCGCCAGCGCATCGCGCCAGTCAGGCATCCGCAGTCCGAACGTCGCGCCCAGCTTGTCCATTGCCAGTCTCGAATTCGCAGGCCGTTTTGCCGGCGTCGGATAGTCGCTCGACGCAATAGGCACGATTTTCGGTGCATGCGATGCCATGGCGACCGCGAAGATGGCTTCGGCGAAACCGCACCACGACGTCGCGCCGGCCGAAGTCAAGTGATAGACGCCGGAGCGGCGCGCCCACCAGTCGGTCCCGGTCGATGCCATGCCCTGCGCGACGATGTGCGACGTGGCGGCGGCGATCGTCTTCGACCACGTCGGTGCACCGACCTGGTCCGCGACAATCCGCAGCTCGGGGCGCTCGGCACCCAGCTTCAGCATCGTCAGCAGGAAGTTCCTGCCGCGCCGGCCGTACACCCAGCTCGTTCGCAGAATCAGATGCGCACACCCGGTCGCCGCAATCGCCCGTTCGCCGTCACGCTTGGTCGCGCCATAAACGTTGGCGGGATTCGTCGCATCGGTTTCCGTATACGCCTCGGTGTTCGTACCGTCGAACACGTAGTCGGTCGAATAGTGAATGAGCGCGCCGCCGCTGCGCGCCATCTCCTCCGCGAATACACGCGGCAGGTCGGCATTCAGGCGGCGTGCAGCATCGACGTCGGTCTCTGCCTGATCCACCGCGGTATACGCGGCAGGGTTGACGATCAGGGACGGCTTCACGTCCCGCACGAACGTGCGCACGCGCTCGAGATCGGACAGATCGAGTGTCGACCTGTCACACGGCACCACACGCCCGAGCCCCTGCAGCGTCCGCAACAGCTCGAAGCCAACCTGCCCGTTCACACCCGTCACGAGGATCGTCGGTGAGGCGTTCATGTCGCCTTTACGCATAGACGTCGGATTCGCTCAAACGCTTGCCGGCCGCGTCCTTCGATGCCAGGACCGGCTCGCCGTCGATCGGCCACGCGATTCCAATCTCCGGGTCGTTCCAGATGATGCTGCGCTCGTGCTCGGGAAACCAGTAATCGGTGGTCTTGTAAAGGAATTGCGCGGCCGCCGACAACACGACGAAACCGTGCGCGAAACCGGGCGGCACCCAAAGCTGACGATGGTTGTTCGCCGACAGAACCATGCCGACCCACTTCCCGAAATTCGGCGAGCTGCGGCGAATGTCCACCGCCACATCGAATACCTCGCCTTCGATCACGCGCACGAGCTTGCCCTGCGCATGTTCGATCTGGTAATGCAGCCCGCGCAGCACGCCCTTCGTCGATCGCGAATGGTTGTCCTGGACGAATTCGACGTCGGCCCCGACGCCTTGCGCGAACTCGCGCCCGTTGAAGCTTTCGTAGAAATAACCGCGCGTGTCGCCGAAGACCTTCGGCTCGATGAGCTTGACTTCGGGCAGTGCCGTTGCCGTTACGTGGATTGCCATGCGACCTGGTGGGTGAGTAGGTTCCGGAGATACTGTCCGTAGGCGTTCTTCGCGAGCGGCTGTGCCAGCTTCAGCACCTGCTCCGCGTCGATCCAGTTGCGGCGGTACGCGATCTCCTCGGGACACGCGACCACGAGCCCTTGACGCTTCTGCAGCGTCGCGATGAACGTCGCCGCCTCGATCAGCGAATCGTGCGTGCCTGTATCGAGCCACGCATAGCCGCGCCCCATGATCTCGACATTCAATGCACCGTCCGCGAGATACCGTGAATTGACGTCGGTGATTTCCAGTTCGCCGCGCGCCGACGGCTTGATGTCTGCCGCGATGTCGCACACGCGGTTGTCATAGAAGTACAGCCCGGTAACCGCATACTGCGAACGCGGCTGCGCGGGCTTCTCCTCGATCGACAGCGCGCGGAAGTTCCGATCGAACTCCACCACGCCGTAACGCTCGGGGTCGTGCACGTGATAGGCGAACACGGTCGCGCCTGCATCGCGCTCGTTCGCGCGCTCGAGCTGCTTCGCGAGATCGTGCCCGTAGAAAATGTTGTCGCCGAGAATGAGCGCCGAAGGATCGTTGCCGACAAAGGTCCGGCCGATGACGAACGCCTGCGCAAGTCCGTCCGGCGACGGCTGCGTCGCATACGCGATATTCATCCCCCACTGGCTGCCATCACCGAGCATCGACTCGAAGCGCGGCGTGTCCTGCGGTGTCGAGATGATCAGCACGTCCCGAATGCCCGCGATCATCAGCGTCGACAGCGGGTAGTAGATCATCGGCTTGTCGTACACCGGCAGCAACTGCTTCGATACCGCGTGTGTAATCGGATACAGCCGTGTGCCTGAACCGCCGGCGAGAATGATGCCCTTGCGTGCCATCGCCACTCCTGTCAAACGCGCTCTGCGTAGTTGGTCTCGACCCACTTGCGGTATTCGCCCGAAGCCACCTCGTCAGACCACGCCTGGTTTTCGAGATACCAGGCGACGGTCTTCGCGAGGCCGGTCGCGAACGTCTCGGCCGGCTTCCAGCCCAGCTCACGCTCCAGCTTGCGCGCGTCGATCGCATAACGGCGATCGTGCCCCGGACGATCCTTCACGTACGTGATCTGGTCGCGATATGAGCCTTGCGCCATGGGCCGCGCGTTGTCGAGCAGATCACACAGCGTATGCACGACGTCGAGGTTCGTCATTTCGTTCCAGCCGCCGACGTTGTAGGTCTCGCCGGGCGTGCCGCGCGCGAGCACTTCGCGAATCGCGCTGCAGTGATCGCCGACGTACAACCAGTCGCGCACGTTCTGGCCATCGCCGTAGACGGGCAACGGCTTCCCGGCGAGTGCATTCGCGATCATCAGCGGAATGAGCTTTTCGGGGAACTGATACGGACCATAGTTGTTCGAGCAATTCGTCGTGAGCGTCGGCAGGCCGTACGTATGATGATAGGCACGCACCAGGTGATCGGAGCCCGCTTTCGTCGCCGAGTACGGGCTGTTGGGCGCATAGGGTGTCGTTTCGGAGAACTGCGGGTCGGTGGCGGACAGCGAACCGAACACTTCGTCGGTCGACACGTGCAGGAAACGGAAGGCTGCTCGTTCCGCATCGGGCAACGCGCTCCAGTAGTGACGCGCGGCCTCGAGCAGTGTAAACGTACCGACCACGTTGGTCTGAACGAACTCGGCCGGACCATGAATGGATCGATCGACATGGCTTTCCGCCGCGAAATGCAGAATCGCGCGCGGCCGATGCGCGGCAAGCAGCGCGTCGAGCGCCGCACGGTCGCAAATGTCGACGCGGGCAAATACGTGCTTCGAGCTTCCGTTCAGCGATTGAAGCGTACGAAGGTTGCCTGCGTAGGTCAGTTTATCGACATTGAGTACGGCCTCGTCGGATTGACGCAGCCAGTCGATTACGAAATTGGCACCGATAAAACCCGCGCCGCCCGTCACCAGGATCATGAGGCCCCCTCTAGTCATACATGGCGGGCCTCAAGCCCGAGCCGCCACGAATTCTGAACGCGGCAACGTCACCGTGCGCGCCCCTAAGGCGGGCATTCTAACTGCTGACCGTAACCGTCAAAGTCATGAAATGCTAATTTTGTTGCGAAGCGGTCGATTATAAGAAGCGACACGGCCCAAAGGCCACGTCGCTAACAACTTGATACAGTGTGCCAGACCCGCAAAATCTTAAGATTTTCCATTCAAATCAATACGTTAAAATCCCACAAACACGCCCGGGCCACATTCCGGCAACCATCCCTTTTTCCGTCTCGCGCCAAGATTTGTAACAACTTGCCTCTCATGACCCACACCCCCATCGCCATCGGCGACATCCAAGGCTGTCATTCCGCTTTCCAGTCTTTGCTCGAAAAGCTTTCAGCCCCCGCCGACACGCCGCTGTGGATCGCCGGCGACGTCGTCAACCGCGGCCCGGACTCCCTCGCCTCGCTGCGCGCACTCGTCGACCTCGGCCCGCGCGCGACCGTCGTGCTCGGCAATCACGACCTGCACCTGCTCGCGGTCTCCGCCGGCCTGCGCACCGAGCGCCCGGGAGACACCATCGGCGAGATCCTCGACGCGCCCGACGCCGACGCGCTGCTCGACTGGGTCCGCCATCGCCCGTTCGTGCATGCGGAGAACGGGATGCTGCTCGTGCACGCAGGCGTGCTGCCGCAGTGGGATGACACGCTCGTGCTCGAGCTCGCCGACGAGCTCCAGCGCGCGCTGCGCGCGCCCGACTGGCGCGACACGCTGCAGAAGCTGTACGGCAACGAGCCGAACCAATGGAGTCCGAACCTGAAAAAACGCGACCGGATGCGCGTCGCGTTCAACGCGTTCACGCGCGTGCGCTTCTGCACGCCCGACGGTGCGATGGAATTCAAGGCGAACGGCGGTCCCGACAGCGCGCCGCCCGGCTACCTGCCGTGGTTCGACGTACCGGGGCGCCGCACGGAGGACGTGACGGTCGTGTTCGGCCACTGGGCCGCACTCGGCCTGATGGTGCGCGAGAACGTCGTCGCGCTCGATTCGGGGTGTGTATGGGGTAACCAGCTGTCGGCCGTGCGGCTGACGGCCGATCCGGCGCAGCGCACGGTCACGCAGGTGCAGTGCGAAGCGTGCCGCGCGCCGGGCGGAGAGTGATTACGGACTGATTCGCGGGACCGGGAAGCGAGTCAACCCTCGCGCCCCGGCACCGGTGCGTCGGCCGCCTCATGCCCTGCCGCGCCGGCGCCAACCTCGGTCGCAGGATAGGCATGTTTGGCCAATTCCGCGAGCGACTCGGCCGTCGGTTTGCCGACGTTCGCCTGCAGCTTCACGAGCGCAGCCCCGATCGCATCGCGCGCCGCCGCGGACGTCGCCCGTCGGTCGCCGCCCGGCGCGATCGGTTCACACACGTAAAGGTGCGCGACGAGCGGGCCGCCGCGCAACACCATGTCGAGCGACGTGCCCAGCGCCAGCTCGCCTGTGTAGGCCGGCGCGACCGACTGCCGCCCGTGCGCGTCCTCGTACATCAGGCAGATCGGCTGCACCGCGCAGCCGGCCGATACCGCGGCCTGGAACAGGTTCGCGTGGAATGGCAGCAGTTCCTGCCCGTCGGTCGTCGTCCCTTCCGGAAACACGCACATCAGCCCGCCGTTGCGCAGGCGCTCGGCCATCTCGTGCATGACACGCATCGCCTCGGTACGCTTCTCGCGCTGCAGGAACACGGTGTCGAGCTTCTCGGCGAGCCAGCCGACCACCGGCCACTGCCGCACCTCGGCCTTCGACACGAACGGCGTCGGCCGCCACGCGTTGACCGTGTAGATGTCGAGCCACGACACGTGATTGCCGACCACGAGCGCGCTCGCGTCGAGCCGTGCGCTGTCGTTATGGACGACGAGGCGCATCCCGCAGATCCGCAGCAGCTTGAGCGACCAGCGGCGTATCAGCTCGGCGCGGCGCGCGGGCGTGACGTGCGAAAAACGCAGCGCGACGATCGCCATGCCGCGCAACAGGTGAAAGACGAGACGCAGCTTGCGAATGGCAATCATGGCGATAGTCCGGCGTGGTTCAGTGGCGCTCGAACGCGACCTGCCCGGCCACGAGCGTCGCGCGCACGGTGGCCGGCAGTTCGTAGCCGAGGAACGGCGAGTTGTGGCCCTGGCTCTTCAGCGCCCGCGGCTCGACGCGCCAATGGGCGCGCGGGTCGAACACGCACAGGTCGGCCGCGCCGCCTTCGGTGAGGCGGCCGGCCGGCAGCTTCAGCACGTCGGCCGGTGCGGACGTGATGCGGCGCAACGCCTGCGCGAGCGGCGTACGCGTCTCGTCGGCCCACTTCAGCGTCAGCGACAGCAGCAGCTCGAGCCCGGTCGCGCCCGGCGTCGCTTCGCCGAACGGCAACAGCTTCTCGTCGTCGTCGACCGGCGTATGGTCGGAGCAGATCGCATCGATCGTGCCGTCGGCGAGCGCCGCGCGAATCGCTTCGCGATCGCGCTCGCTGCGCAGCGGCGGATCGAGCCGGAACTGCGAATCGAAGTAGCCGATGTCGACGTCGATCAGGTGCAGGTGGTTCACGCCGACGTCGCAGGTCACGGGCAGCCCCTCGGCCTTCGCCTCGCGCACGAGCGCGAGGCCGGCCGCCGACGACAGCCGCGCGAGGTGCACGCGTGCGCCCGTCACGCGCATCAGTTCGAAGATCGTGTGCAGCGCGATCGTCTCGGCCGCGACCGGCACGCCGGACAGCCCGAGCCGCGACGCCAGCGCACCGCTCGCGGCGACACCGCCGCGACCGATGAAGGCGTCTTGCGGGCGCAGCCATGTGGTGTAGCCGTAGGTGCTCGCGTACTGCAGCGCACGCAGCAGCACCTGCGTGTCGCGCACCGGCACGTTGGCGTGCGTGAACCCGACACAGCCGGACTCGGTCAGCGCGACCATCTCGGTGATCACCTCACCCTTGAGGCCGACCGTCAGCGCGCCGAGCGGATGCACGTTCGCCTGGTGCAGGTTGCGCGCGCGGAACTTGAGCATCTCGACGAGGCCCGGCTCGTCGAGCACGGGGTCGGTATCCGGCGGGCACACGAGGGTCGTGACACCACCCGCGACGGCCGCGGCCATCTCGGACGCGAGCGTCGCCTTGTGCTCGTAGCCGGGCTCGCGCAGCCGCGCACACAGGTCGACGAGGCCGGGCGCGACGATCATGCCCGCCGCGTCGATCGTGTTGTCCGCGTTAAAACCGGCCGGCGCCGCCGTGCCGAGCGCGGCGATCTTGCCGTCCGCGACGAATACGTCGGCCTGCTGCTCGGTGCCGGCGACCGGGTCGATCAGCGTGCCGCCTTTGATATGAATCTTCATGCGCTGTCTGTGAATGCGTTGATTGCGTGAATAAGGAGGCGCGAAAGCGGGCTCAGTCGCTGTTGCCGGCGACGATGCCCATCACCGCCATACGCACGGCGATGCCGAACGTGACCTGGTTGAGGATCACCGACTGCGGGCCATCGGCGACCTGCGAATCGATCTCGACGCCGCGGTTCATCGGGCCGGGGTGCATCACGATCGCGTCGGGCGCGGCGAGCGCGAGGCGCTCGGGCGTCAGGCCCCACGTCTTGAAGTATTCCTGCGCGGACGGCAGCAGCGCGCCGCTCATCCGCTCGTTCTGCAGGCGCAGCATGATGATCACGTCGACGCCCTTCAGCCCTTCGTCGAGGTTGTGGAACACCTTCACGCCCATCTGTTCGAGCCCGCCCGGCAGCAGCGTGCGCGGGCCGATCGCGCGCACTTCCGGCACGCCGAGCGTGGTGAGCGCGTGGATGTCGGAGCGCGCGACGCGCGAATGCAGGATGTCGCCGACGATCGCCACGCGCAGCTTCTTGAAGTCGCGCTTGTAGTGACGGATCGTGTACATGTCGAGCAGGCCCTGCGTCGGGTGCGCATGGCGGCCGTCGCCGGCGTTGATCACGTGCACGTGCGGTGCGCAGTGCTCGGCGATCAGGTACGGCGCGCCGCTCGACGCGTGACGCACGACGAACAGGTCGGCATGCATCGCCGACAGGTTGTTGATCGTGTCGAGCAGCGATTCGCCCTTGCTCGTCGACGACGCATTGATGTTCAGGTTCAGCACGTCGGCCGACAGGCGCGTCGCGGCGATCTCGAAGGTCGTGCGCGTGCGCGTCGAGTTCTCGAAGAACAGGTTGAACACGGACTTGCCGCGCAGCAGCGGCACCTTCTTCACTTCACGGTCCGTCACGCTGACGAACTGCTCGGCCGTATCGAGGATGTGGTTGACGATCGAGCGCGGCAGGCCCTCGATCGACAGCAGGTGCTTCAGCTCGCCGTTTTTCGTGAGCTGCGGGTTGCCCTTCAGGAAGCCGTAGCGGAACCGGTCGGGGCTCGCGGCCGCAGCGGGATTGCCGGTGCGGCCAGTGATGTCGGTGGTCATGGTGTGCGTGATTCCAACTATGCAAACGGGCCGCGGTGCAAACCAGCGGCCCGGGATACGGTTCGCGTGTCGTTCAGGCGCCGTGCGCCTCGACGCGCAGCGTGAACTGCGCATCGTCGCGTGCGAGCACGAGTGTCGCGCCGGCCGGCACGTCGAGCGCGCCGCCCGCGAAGCGCGCGGCGACCGGCAGCTCGCGGCCGCCGCGATCGGCGAGCACCGCGAGCTCGACCGCGGCCGGACGGCCGTAGTCGAACAGCTCGTTGAGTGCCGCGCGCACGGTGCGCCCGGTAAACAGCACGTCGTCGACGAGCACGATGCGCGCGCCGTCGATTTCGAACGGCAGCGACGTCGGGCTGGCCTGGCTGTGCAGCCCCTTCTTCGCGTAATCGTCGCGGTGCAGCGCGACGTTCACGACGCCGAACGCCGGCGCACCGAGATCGCGCGCGAGGCGCTCGGCAAGCCATGCGCCGCCGCTGTGAATGCCGGCGAGCCGCGGGCCGCCCGGTTCGGCGAAAGCCGTGCCGTACGCGGCGCGGATCTGGTCGAGCAGGACGCGGTAAAGCGCCTCGGCGTCAATGGTGCTCATGGTCGGACAATTGATCGAGATACTGTTGAAGGATGACGCGCGCGGCCTCGGCATCGAGCATCTCGGTCCGTGCGCGGCCGCGCACGTTGCGCTCGCGCAGCCCGGCCTCGGCCTCGACCGACGAATAGCGCTCGTCGACCCACGTGACGGGCAGCCCGAAGCGGCCGTTCAGCTGGTTGCCGAAGCGCTTCGCCTGCTGCGTCATGTCGTGCGGCGTGCCGTCCGGATGCATCGGCAGGCCGACGACGAGCGCGTCCGGCCGCCATTCGGCCAGCAGGTCGCCGACCGCCTTGAAGCGGTGTTCGCGGTTCAGGTTCTGGATCACGACGAGCGCACGGGCCGAGCGCGTCAGCGCATTGCCGACCGCGACGCCGATACGTTTTTCGCCGTAGTCGAACGCGAGGAGCGTCGCATCGCGCGCGCTCGCGCCACTCATGCGTGCCCTGCTTCGCCGGACAGCATCGACGAGCTGACGCCGAGCAGGCCGAGTGCGGCTTCGAAGCGCTCTTCGGCCGGCGTGTCGAACACGATGCGCGGATCGGCGGCCACGGTCAGCCAGCCGTTGCGGGAAATTTCTTCCTCGAGCTGCCCTGCCCCCCAGCCCGCATGGCCGAGCGTCAGCAGGAAGCGTTTCGGGCCGGTGCCCGTCGCGACCGCCTCGAGCACGTCCTTCGACGTGGTCATCTCCAGCCCGCCCTCGACGGACATCGACGAGTTGTAGCTCGCGCCCTCCACCGGCTCGTGCAGCACGAAACCGCGCTCGGTCTGGACCGGGCCGCCGAAGTAGACCGGGATGTGCAGCAGCGGCTCGATGTCGAGCTTCAGGTCGATGCGGTTGAACAGCGATTCGAGGTCGATGTCGGTAGGACGATTGATGACGAGGCCGAGCGCACCGCGCTCGCTGTGATCGCAAAGATAGACCACCGTTCCCGAGAACGTCGGATCGGCCATGTTCGGCATGGCGATCAGGAACTGGTTGGTGAGATTGATGCGATCGGAAGGCTTTGACATGGTTTGAATTTTAGCAAAGACGCCGCGGCCTGACCGGGCCGCGATCAACAAGCAACGCCGCACCGCGCTGGCAACGGCGCGCACGGATCACACGGCACTCTAACACGCGCGCGGGCGCTGTCGGCAGCGTGTTGCGGGCCCGCACGGCAAGGGCCGCCGGCGCGTGTTCGTCCCCTTCTTCGTCAGGCCCGGCCGAGCGCCGCACCGAGCGCGCCGGACGCCGCCGTGAGGTCCGGCGGCGCAACGCCGGCTGCAATCTTCAGCAGCGCCGCGCGCAGCATGTCGGACGCGCGGCCGTGCGCATCGAGGCCGCCGTCGGCGAGCGGCACGCCGTGCGCCGCACGCCGCCACGCGAGGCCGAGCGTGTCGGCCAGGAGCGCCGCGTGGCCGAGCCCGAGCGCGCACGCGGCCGTGCCGACCCGGTAAGCGGCGCCGGACGCATGCCATGCGGCACCCGCGTCGGCTTTCGCCGGATCGGCCGCGAGGTCGACCATCGACGCATCGGCCGTCTGCAGGAAATCCTCATAGGCATGCGCATTGACCGTCACGACGCCGAGTGCGCGAGTCGGCGCGGCGGCAACCGCGTCGCGTTCGGCCCGGGCGGCGTCGGCCTCCCACAGCGCTTCCGACGCGGGCGTACCGGCGACGTGCCAGTCGACCGTCAATCCGTAGTCGTGCAGCACGTCGACGAGCGCGACATCCTCGGCCGCGGCGCCGAACAGCGCGAAATCGCGCCACAGCAGCGCCACCGTCTCGCGCACGAGTTCGGGCGGCGCACTGCGCCGACCCTGCGCGTGCTCGCCGAGCAGCAGGTTCGTGCGCGCGAGAAAGCGCTTCAGCTCGGGCGCGCCGCTGGCGCGCAATGCGCGCACGCATGCGGCCGCAAGCCGCCAGAAATCGTATGGATCGTCGCTGGCGAGCGCGGCCAGCATCGCGTCGAGTTCGTCGAGTGCCGCGTCGGGCGCGCCGCGTTCCGCGCGCAGCACACCAAGCAACGCCTGTTCGTAGCGGGCACGAATCCGGGTCGCGAACGCGTCGGGCAGCGCGCGCAGTGTGGCCGGCGGCACCGCGCGGCCGACGAGCGCGAGCGCGTCGAGCGGCGCCTGCGCGCGCAGGTCGGCGGCGCTTTGCGCACGCAAGGCACGGAAATGTTCGAAGAGAACCGGCGAGCAGGCGAGCTCGCGCAGGTTGTGGCGTGCGACGGCCGCGCGGAAATCGCGCAGTGCGGCACGCCAGCCGGCCGAGGTCGGCTCGGCGGCGACGAGCGGCACGGCGGCCGACAGTTGCCCCGCGAAACGCGCGGCCGGCAGCCAGCCGGCTTCCGCCAGCACGGCCGCCGCTGCGGACAGCGGTGCAGCTGCGTCGTCGCGATGCTCGAAAGCGTCGGCGGCCGCCGCAAGCCATGCGTCGGCCGCGCGCACGGCCCCGCCGCGCGGGTTGGGCAGTGCGTCAGGGTGGGGAACGTTCGCCGGTTCTGGCCTCATGGACACGCGCGCCTGTCATCGTCAAGTCGCTCGCGCGAGCCTCGACGCATGAGCGCCGGGTCGATGCGAGGCCTGAGCGGTGTGTCCGTGGGCCAAGGGTCCGGTCAGATCTGGACCATCTCGAAGTCTTCCTTGCGGGCGCCGCATTCAGGACACGTCCAGTTGATCGGGACGTCTTCCCAGCGCGTGCCCGGGGCAATGCCCTCTTCCGGCAGCCCGGCTTCTTCGTCGTAAATCCAGCCACAAATCAGGCACATCCAGCTCTTGTATTCCATCTTAAGCCGCGTCGGGAAAGTCGGTAAATTCGGGAGCCATGATGGTACCGTGTCGGGGCCGGACTGCCTAGCAATCGCGCTGGAGTAACGCGACTACGTTGCGCTGCCCTAAAAAATCCGTCGTGCGGGCCGGATTCCGCCGCATAATGGCTGAAAAGTGCGGCCTGCCGGGCAACACAGGGCCGAAAACGCCCATTTCGCCTCGCCGTCCGCATGCCCGTCGCTTTCCCGTTTTTCTCTTGCCCCATTTTTACATGTCCAGCAACGCCCCTCCGATCGTCCTCACCTTTGGCCTGTCCGACCCCACCGGCGGCTCTGGCATTCAAGCCGATCTGTTGACCCTGGCGAGCATGGGCTGTCACGGCGTGTCCGTCCTGACGGGCTACACCGTGCGCGACTCGGCCGCCTGCGACGAAGTGACCGGCCTCGATCCCGATGTGGTCGCCGCCCAGGCGCGCATGCTGCTCGAAGACATGCCGGTAGCGGCGTTCAAGATCGGCGCGGCGACGCGCGCGGAGGTCGTGAGCGCGATCGCCGAGGTCGTCGCCGACTACGACGGCGTGCCGCTCGTGCTCGCGCCCGACTTCACGCTCGACGACGAGCACGTGCTCGCAGCCGACGACCTGCGCGAATCGATCGCCGACCTGCTGGCGCCTCAAACCACGCTGCTGGTCGCCGACTACGCGACGCTGATCGCGCTCGCGCAGCCGGACGGCGACGCCGAGGCGCCGAATCTCGACGCGGCCGTCTCGCACCTGCTGTCGCAGGGCTGCGAGTACATCCTGTCGTCCGAGACGGGCTCGCACCGGCTCGTCAACACGCTGTACGGCGAGGAAGGCCAGCTACGCGAGGACATGTGGGATCGCTCGCCGCACCGGCTGATGGGCATCACCGACACGCTGGGCGCGGCCATCGCGGCGTTGCTTGCGAACGGCCAGGAGCCGCCCGAAGCGGTTCGCGAAGCGCAGGAATACCTGTACCAGGCCGTGCGTGACGCGTTCCGGCCCGGCATGGGCGCGTACCTGCCCGACCGGTTCTTCTGGGCGCGCAGCAACGAGGACTCGGACACGCCGCCGGCCGTGAAGGCCGATCCGGTGCCGAGGACGTCGCACCGGCATTGAGGCGGACCGGCGGGGCACCCCGCCGTCGCACCTGCTGTGCCGGCTTGGGCGCAACCTCTCCAGCCACCCCGCTGACACGCCAAAATCCGCGCGCACATAAAAAAGACCCGCGTCGCTGTGCGCTCCAGACACCATCGACCGACGCCCATGTCCATGCGCCCGGCATCGATGCCTCTTCCTTCGGCAGTTCAGCAACGGCTGCGTCCGACGACGGAAAGCAGCAAAAGCGCGCCAAGAATTGCCCGACACTGAGCCAACGGCCGGATCTTCGTGCGTCGGCGCCCCTGCTCCGACACCGGAAGATCCGCCGGCCGCGCCTGCGCGCTCGCATCAACGCCCCTCCAATCCGCGACGCCCTTCGTCATCAGGTGCAGCGCAGCATCCAACGTGTCACCTGCCTCCTTCCCTCTCTGCCCGGCGCTGCCGACTACGCGACGCCCGCCGCTCGGCCGCAGTTTTTGAAACATTTGATTACGATAGAAAAGACATACCGTATGCACCGCCACATCGACCAACGGGTCGATCCGCCCGTCGGCACTGACAATACCGCGAAGAACCAGCGTGCTTCCGATCCCGTCGGCACGGCGTTTAGCCGCCCACGATCGATCATGGAAAGTAATTTGTCGTAATTTTTTGCCATTTCATTTTGATTTATATTTCATCGACGTTCGCCAAACACGATATCGTTTTTTTCAAGATTTGAAATCCGGCGGCGTGGGGGCGAATTTATCTCTCACAGGCGATGAAATTAATTATTCAAATCCCCTGCTTCAACGAGGCCGCCACGTTGCCGATTGCGCTGGCGGCACTGCCGCGCCGAGTGCCGGGTTTTGATAGGGTCGAATGGTTGATCGTCGACGACGGTAGCACCGACTCGACAGTCGATGTAGCGCGCGCCGCCGGTGTCGACCACATTGTCCGACATCCACGCAACCAGGGCCTGGCGCGCGCGTTCACGACCGGACTCGAAGCCTGCCTGAAACGCGGCGCCGATGTCATCGTCAATACCGACGCCGACAACCAATACAATGCAGCCGATATTCCAGCGCTCATTCGGCCTATTTATGCGGGTGAAGCCGATATCGTCGTCGGGTCACGGCCGATCGACGAAATCGATCATTTCTCGCCGATCAAGAAATCGCTGCAGAAAATCGGTAGCTGGGTAGTTCGTGCAGTCAGCCGCACCGAGATTCCCGATACGACGAGTGGTTTCCGCGCCTACAGCCGCCATGCCGCCCAACGCCTGACAGTATTCAGCGATTACACCTACACCCTGGAGACGATCATCCAGGCAGGCCAGCGCAACATGTCGATCGTCTCGGTGCCGATCCGCGTCAACGGGTTCCTGCGGCCGTCGCGCCTGGTCAAAAGCATCCGCTCGTACGTGATGCAATCGGCCCAGACGATCTTCAGGATCTTCGTCATCTATCGGCCCGCCGCGTTTTTCGGCACGCTCGGCGCGATCCTGTTCGGCACGGGTGTACTGACCGGACTGCGCTTCGTCTACTTCTGGGCGACCGGCAACGGCACCGGGCACGTCCAGTCCCTCATCCTTGCATCGATCCTCGTCGGCGCCGGATTCCAGACGCTGTTGATCGCCATCGTTGCAGACCTCCTGTCCACCAACCGCAAGCTGCTCGAGGACGTACGGTTCGCGGTCAAGCAGATGCAAACGGACCGGGATCCTGCTGTCCCGGCCAAACAGACACAAGCGGACCGCAGCCAGGTCGCCACAGTCGAGAAGGAAACCACGCGCGCCTTCGGGGTCGTTCGATGAAGATGTCGGGCGGCATGGCCGAACAGGGCATCGTCGTTGGCAACAACTACGACAAGTACGGCTCGACGAATCCGATCGTGCGGCGCCTCATGCGAGGATTCGACGACGCGTTGACCGATTTCGTGACGCAGGCAGCACCGTCGTCGATCCATGAAATCGGCTGTGGCGAGGGCTACTGGGTCCTGCGGTGGCGACAACAGGGCCTTCAGGCCACGGGAAGCGATTTTTCTGCTCGCGTGATCGAGCTGGCACAGGAGAACGCCGTGACGCAGTGCGTCGACCCGGCGCATTTCTCCCGTCAGGACGTCTATCGGGTCGGTGCTCAGGACATACAAGCGGATCTCGTCGTCTGTTGCGAAGTCCTGGAACATCTCGAGCAGCCGGAAGTCGCGCTGCGCAACATCGCGACGCTCGGCGCTCGCCACGTGATTTTCAGCGTTCCACGCGAACCGGTCTGGAGCGCGATGAATCTCGCGCGAGGCAAATATATCTCCGCACTCGGGAACACGCCCGGCCACATACAGCGCTGGTCGAAACGGGCATTCATCGAATTCGTTTCCACGCGCTTCGACATCTTGTGCGTGCGCACCCCGTTGCCGTGGACGATGTTGCTTTGCCGCCCTCACAGCGCCGCACGGTAGTGAAGTTAGGTAAGCAGCAACGGCGCCGGATACACCTCGCCGGTAGCGCGCTGGGCGCACTCGGCACGATCTTCGTCGGAACGAAGCTTGTCGAGTACAGCCGCCAGCTTTCGCTCGACACTTTCTCGGCCGTTACCTGGGGGGCCGTAGCGACACTCAGTGCCGGTTACGGGGCTTGCGGCCTGCTGCTTGCACTCGCCTGGCGGCAGTTGCTCACCCACCAAGGGGTCACGCCGTCGCGCCTCTGGGCGATCAGGACGTACGGCGTCTCGCAGCTTGCCAAATATACGCCGGGCAACATTTTCCATCTCGCTGGCCGACAAGCGATCTGCGTCGCTGCAGGCCTGCCTGCATGGCCCGTTGCCAAATCGATCGGATGGGAACTCGCGGTCATCGCGTCGACCGCCCTTCCGTTTGCACTGATGGCGGCACCGCTCAAATGGACGGCGATCGGTACGGCAACCGCCATCGCTGCGTTCGCGGGCGTGCTTGCCATTGCCGTGTCGGGCATCCGTGCCCGCTGGTCCCTTTGCGTTGCCCGGGCGGTATCGCTGTATGCAGTGTTTCTGCTCGTGTCCGGGCTGATCTTCAGCGCCCTGCTGGCGATCACGATGCAGCACGCGAAGATCGACACGCACGGTGCCGCATTCTGGTTGCCCGTATGCGGTGCCTACGTCATTGCCTGGCTCGCCGGGCTTGTCACGCCCGGCGCACCCGCGGGCGTGGGCGTTCGCGAAGCCGTCCTGTACTGGCTGATGCATGGTGTCGTCGGACAAGCGGACCTCATCACCGCTATCGTCCTCGGCCGCTTGGTGACGGTAGCCGGCGACTTGATGTTCTTTGTCGGCGCCGCCCTGGCGCCCAGGCCCCCGCACTGACCCGGATATGCGTACCACTCCAACAAGCCAGCGTCCGTTTGGATCAACCGTGCGCGAGTCGCTGCCGTTCGCAGTCGCACTATCGATTGTCGCCGTCATCTACGGGGCCGTGCCATTCATCGCCCTTCCGACACTCGGTCAGGCATTGTGGATTTCGTCGTTCGCCCAATCCTTCGTGAACAGCGGCTGGCCATCGATCTTCGCCCACAATTTCGGCCTCCCCGCCCCCGCGCCGATTGCGTTCGGCCTATCAGGCGCGCTGGTGGAAAGCGCCGTGCTTGCGGCCACGCCGCTGAACCCCGCCGACGCCTACAGCACGACCACGTTGCTGTTCTTGGCGCTCGCGATGTGGGGCTCGAAACGCTATGCATCGGCTCTGGGCGCCCCCGCGCGATATGCGCTGGCGTTGGCCGTGGTGTGGGCGACCATGCCGGTCATTTGGGCGCACTCCGGCTATTCGATGCTGTCGATCGGGATCGCGCTGTTGCCGCTTTATCTGTGGACGACGCACCGGCTTTGCGAAGCGATCGACGCACAACGCACACGGACGATCGCGATATCGGCGCTCGCCCTTGTGGCAGTCGCATGCCTGGCTGTCTTTACCGACGGTTATACGTTCGTCATGTTCGCCTTCGGCGCACTCGTCCAGTATGCGGGCGGCCTCAAGCGCTCGAGTGGCCGCAGGGTACGCCTGCTTGGCGTCGGCATGCCGATTTATGCTGCGGGCTTCGGACTCGCGTTCGTGCTTTACCGTCAATTCGTCGGCACGCAGAGCTTCACCGCAGATCCGCTGTCCGTATTCCGCGGCTTCGGCGTCGACATCACCATGCTCGTACGGCCAACCCAAGGACTGCTGGGGATATGGGATGTACTCCGCGTCAGCACCCCGAGAAGCGATTCGGCCTACTTCGGCGACGCCTCCGTGTGGGTCACGACGTTCATCGCCCCCATCGCCATGGCAGGCTTGGCCGGATTCGCGCTGTCGAACAACAAGACCCATGGCGTTCCGCTGCTGGTGCTTGGCATGCTTGCAACGTACCTCGCGCTCGGGCCGTCATTGAAAGTCCATTCCGTGCGGCCCGATGCCGACCGGGCTGCAGGCAACTTCCAGGCCACGATGCCGCCCGAGTATGCAGTCGCGCCCACCGGAACGGCCTATCTGTCCACGCACGTACCGGGCTTCAGGAACATGCGCGCGTCGTATCGATGGTCCGCCCTGACCGTTCTGGCATTCTGGGCATTGTTCGTCTTGCTGATCGCGGAGTTGTCGCGTCGCGACAGAAACAAGGCCGCGTGGTGGCTGTTGGGCCTGGTGATGGCGTCCAACCTCCCGAATCCGGAATCAGGGCTCGCGTATTCCGAAGTCCGCCATTACGAACATCAGGTGCTGCTGCATGCGCCGCTGCACTTCCGCGATCAGTTCGCGCAGCTCGACCAGTCGATCGTCGCCGACTTCCGGCAGGATGCCCCGAAGGATGGCATCACCGCGTTTTTCCCCCAGGGCAACGACTTTCTCGCCGCCTATCTGGCCGCTGCATCCAATACACGCACCTACAACATCGGCGGCGACAAGAACGTTGCGCTGGCACAGGCGCACTGGCCCGCATCCATCTCGACACTGTTCGCGTCCGACACGACGACGCTCGCCGGCAACATCGAACGCACCCTCGCGGATCGCAGCGCCCGCGCCGTGGTCATCAGCTACGTCGACCTGCTATGGAATGCACATCAATGGCCACCGTCATCGGCAGAGCTGGCCCAAGCTCGCGCACGCTACGCCCCGGCAGTGAATACGCTCTCCGCCAATCCCCGTTTCGTCGTGAAGGAGCGACCCTACTACGCGTTGGTCATCGCGCGCGAATAGCACAGGGGACGGGCTCACATCGAGTATCAGCCGCCCGCTTTCAGCCTGCATCAAATCCACACGCCCATAAAAAAAGACCCGCATCGCTGCGGGTCTTTTTCTTTGGCTGGAGCACGCATCGCTGCGCGCTCCGGACACCATCGACCGAAGTCGATTACATGTCCATGCCCATGCCGCCCATGCCGCCCGGCATGCCGCCCGGCATCGGTGCATCTTCCTTCGGCAGTTCAGCAACAGCTGCGTCCGTCGTCAGCAGCAGGCCTGCAACCGACGCTGCGTTCTGCAGTGCGGTACGCGTGACCTTGGTCGGGTCGACAACACCGGCTTCGACCATGTCGACGTACTCGCCCGTCGCTGCGTTGTAGCCGTAGTTGCCCTGGCCTGCAGCAACTGCCGCCACCACGACGCTGGCTTCTTCGCCGCCGTTCGTGACGATCTGGCGCAGCGGCTCTTCCATTGCGCGCAGCACGATCTTGATGCCGGCGTTTTGATCGGCGTTAGCGCCGGTCAGGCCTGCGATCGCGGTGCGAGCGCGGATCAGCGCAACGCCGCCACCTGCCACGATGCCTTCTTCCACAGCTGCGCGCGTTGCGTGCAGTGCGTCTTCGACACGTGCCTTCTTTTCCTTCATTTCGACTTCGGTCGCGGCACCAACCTTGATCACTGCAACACCGCCAGCCAGCTTGGCCACGCGCTCTTGCAGCTTTTCACGGTCGTAGTCCGACGTCGCTTCTTCGATTTGCGCGCGCACTTGCTTCACGCGTGCTTCGATGTTCACGGCTTCGCCTGCGCCGTCGATGATCGTCGTGTTTTCCTTGCCCACTTCGATGCGCTTCGCCTGGCCCAGCTCTGCCAGCGTTGCCTTCTCGAGCGTCAGGCCGGTTTCTTCCGCGATCACCTGGCCGCCGGTCAGGATCGCGATGTCTTCCAGCATCGCCTTGCGACGATCGCCGAAGCCCGGCGCCTTGACTGCAACGGTCTTCAGGATGCCGCGGATGTTGTTGACGACCAGCGTTGCGAGCGCTTCGCCTTCGATGTCTTCAGCGATGATCAGCAGCGGACGGCCAGCCTTCGCGACTTGCTCGAGTACCGGCAGCAGATCACGGATGTTCGACACCTTCTTGTCGTGCAGCAGCACGAACGGGTTGTCGAGGACAGCGACTTGCTTTTCCGGGTTGTTGATGAAGTACGGCGACAGGTAGCCGCGGTCGAATTGCATGCCTTCGACGACGTCGAGTTCGTCAGCCAGCGACTTGCCGTCTTCGACGGTGATGACGCCTTCCTTGCCGACCTTGTCCATCGCTTCAGCGATGCGATCGCCGATCGACGTGTCGCTGTTCGCCGAGATCGAGCCAACCTGTGCGATTTCCTTGTTGGTCGTGCACGGCTTGCTGATCTTCTTCAGCTCTTCGACAGCCGCTGCGACTGCCTTGTCGATGCCGCGCTTCAGGTCCATCGGGTTCATGCCCGATGCGACGTACTTCATGCCTTCGCGAACGATCGATTGCGCGAGGACGGTTGCCGTCGTCGTGCCGTCGCCTGCGTTGTCGCTGGTCTTGGAAGCGACTTCCTTGACCATTTGCGCGCCCATGTTCTGGAGCTTGTCCTTCAGCTCGATTTCCTTCGCGACCGACACACCGTCCTTGGTGACCGTCGGGCCGCCGAAGCTGCGCTCGAGCACCACGTTGCGGCCCTTCGGACCCAGCGTGACCTTGACTGCGTTGGCGAGAATGTTCACGCCTTCGACCATCTTCGAACGGGCGGAATCGCCGAATACGACGTCTTTAGCTGCCATCTTCTAACTCCTTGAATTCTTGGGAATATGTACCGTCGGTGGACGCTTACTTCGCGTTGACCACGGCCATGATGTCTTCTTCGCGCATGACCAGCAGTTCGCTGCCGTCGACCTTCACGGTCTGGCCTGCGTACTTGCCGAACAGGACGCGATCGCCGACCTTCACGTCGAGCGCGATCGGGGCGCCCTTGTCGTCGCGCTTGCCCGGGCCGACGGCCAGGACTTCGCCCTGGTCCGGCTTTTCAGCAGCGGCGTCGGGGATCACGATGCCCGAGGCGGTCTTGGTTTCCTGATCCAGGCGCTTGACGATCACGCGATCGTGCAAAGGACGAAGGTTCATATTCACTCCTCTCTTGACTGAGATTGAAGAACGCTTAGGGAATCTGCCCGGCTTATCGCCCGGCAGAGAATTGTTAGCACTCTCGTGCAGCGAGTGCTAATTATATGGACGGGTTTTGACAAATTCAAGAAGGGGAACCGGACGAATTTTCGGGGCGGGGACGGGGCGGAAAAAGCACGTGGATCCGACAAAAAACCCTTTGAAAACAAACCCCGACAAGCGCCACCCAGCCTTGCCGGCGGGGCCGCGCGGCCCCGGAATCCCATCCAGCCCCGTTTGGACACCGGGAAAGCACGGAGTTCCTGCGATCGGCGGCATCACTCAATAAATTCCGTGGCGGCATCGATTCCGTCCGCCCGCACACGCCATCCGGCGCCCGCCAGTTGCCGCCTGTGCCCCGCCCCGAGGATCCATCGATCCGCATCGAAGCATTCATTTTCATTACGGCGATATTTACGGTTTATCTCGGCACTAAACACGTGTCGGCCCCATCCGTAAGGACGCGGATTACATTCAGTAATTTAGATGCGAATCATTCTCGTTTACATTGACATTCCCATTCGACACTCCTACGATGCGCCGCGTTGCGTTCATCTTCATGCCCTGGCCGATCGGTGCCGAGCGTCCGGACAGCGACCGACAAGCAGGATTCCACACTAATTAGAACCAGGGATTTGATATGAAGTTTGCATCGTTCCAGGGAGACAGCGCCCGTGCCCGGATGCGCCCCGCCGCCTGCGCGGCCATCCTCGCGTGTGCATCGCTCGCGAGCGGCGCGGCGTTCGCCGATGTGCCGGTCGACGCACAACCGGAAGCCCCCGAGGCCGACCTGGCGATCCAGGCGAAGCCGACCAACATGTGGACCGGCATCTGGACGCGCCAGAGCCTGCTCGGCGACATGGGCGGCATCCGCCCGTGGCTCGGCAAGTACGGCGCGACGCTGCAGATCACCGAAACCAGCGAGTACCTCGCGAACCTGCGCGGCGGCCTGAACCGCGGCGGCGCCTACGACGGGCTGACGACCGCCACCCTGACGGTCGACACGCAGAAGGCAATCGGCCTGCCGGGCGGCACGTTCAACGTCAGCGCGCTGCAGATCCACGGCACCAACCTGAGTGCGCGGAACCTCGGCACGCTCAACACCGCGAGCGGCATCGAGGCGCAGGGCACGACGCGCCTGTGGGAGCTGTGGTACCAGCAGTCGTTCCTCGACAAGCGCGTCGACGTGAAGATCGGCCAGCAGAGCCTGGACCAGGAATTCATGGTCAGCACGTATGCGAACACGTTCGTCAACACGATGTTCGGCTGGCCCGCGCTGCCGTCCTACGACCTGCCGAACGGCGGCCCCGCGTATCCGCTCGCGGGCCTCGGCGTGCGCGTACGCGCGCAGATCACGCCGAAACTCACCGCGCTCGCGGGCGTGTTCGACGGCGACCCGCTCGGCAACAACCCGAGCAACCTGAGCGGCACCAACTTCAACCTGCACAACGGTGCGCTCTATATCGGCGAACTGCAGTACGCGCTGAACCAGCCGTCCGACGGCGAAATGGACACCGGCCGCTCGAACGGACTGCCGGGCACCTACAAGATCGGCGTCTGGTATCACAACGGCCGCTTCGCGGATCAGAACGCGGGCACCGACGGGCTGTCGCTCGCGGATCCCGCGTCGAACGGCGACGCGCAGCAGCGTCACGGCAACTACAGCTTCTACGCGGTGGCCGACCAGATGATCTGGCGCCCCGACCCGACCGGCCCGCGCAGCCTCGGCGTGTTTGCACGCGTGATGGGCGCGCCGGGCGACCGCAACCTGGTGAGCTTCTCCGCCAACGCGGGGATCGTGCTGAAGGCGCCGTTCGCAGGCCGCGACAACGACAGCGTCGGCCTCGGCGTCACGTACATCCAGGTCGGCAACCACGTGACCGACCTCGACCAGAGCGCGCGGACGTTCGCGACCGGCCCGTACGGCGTGCGCACCCGCGAGACGACGCTCGAGGCGACCTACCAGTACCAGGTCAACCCGTGGTGGATCGTCCAGGCCGACGCGCAGTACACGTTCAATGCCGGCGCCGGCCAGAACCCGAGCGACGCGACCCAGCCGCTGCGCAACACGTTCGTGCTCGGCGCGCGGACGACGATCACGTTCTGAGCGACGCGCCCACGCCGACCATTTTCGCGCGCCGCCCGGACGGCGCGCTCCCCAGGAGCCCCACATGAATCCATCCGCCCCGCTTCGCCGTCTCGCGACGGGCGCACTGGCCGCCGCCGCGCTGACGGCCGCCGCCGGCGCACTCGCCGAGCCGCAAGGTTTCCTCGAGACCGTGCATCGCCACACCACGCTCGTCAACACGGTGCCGGACAACGGCGACCAGAACCCGTACGCGATCGCGGTCGCGCCGGTGTCGGCCGGCACGATCCAGGCGGGCGACGTGCTCGTCGACAACTTCAACAACGCGGCGAACCTGCAGGGCACCGGCAGCACGATCGTCGACTACCGCCCGTCGACGAAGCAGCTGAGCCTGTTCGCGTCGATCCCGCGCGACCTGAAGGCGTGCCCGGGCGGCGTCGGCCTGTCGACGGCGATGACGATGCTGAAATCCGGCTGGGTGATCGTCGGCAGCACGCCGAGCAACGACGGCACGACCAACACCAAAGGCGCCGGCTGCCTGATCGTGCTCGATCCGCAAGGCAAGATCGCGTCGACGTGGTCGACCCCGAACATCAACGACCCGTGGGGCAACATGGCCGTGGTCGACCGCGGCGACAGCGCGACGCTGTTCGTCAGCATGGCCGGCTTCGGCGTCGGCGGCGCGGACGGCAATCCGCCCGTCTACAAGCAGGCGACGGTACTGCGTCTCGACCTCGACGTGCCGGCCGGCAAGCCGCCCGTCATCAAGCAGGAAACGGTCGTCGCGAGCGGCCTCGGCGCGCAGGCCGACAAGGGCGTGTTCCTGGTCGGCCCGACCGGCCTCGCGCTGTCGGGCGACCAGAAGAAGCTGTACGTGTCGGACGCGATCGGCAACCGCATCGTCGAAATCGACGACCCGCTCACGCGCGACACCAGCGCCGGCGTCGGCCGCCAGGTCACCGCCGACGGCTTCCTGCGCCGCCCGCTCGCGCTCGCCACCGCACCGAATGGCCACCTGCTCGCGACCAACGCGCAGAACGGCCAGGTCGTCGAGATCGACCCGGTCGCCGGCAAGCAGATCTACGCGCGCTGGATCAATACCGACAAGGCGCAATCGCCCCCCGGCAACGGCAACCTGTTCGGCATCGCGATGACGCCCGAAGGCGACGGCTTCTACTACGTCGCGGACGACGTCAACACGCTGCTGCTCGCGAAGTAAGGGAGCCCATCATGGCAGACGATTCCAACCAGCCACCGCGCCCCGCGCGGCGTGGTTTCCTGAAGGCGGGCGGCGCCGCGGTGGCCGCCGGCCTCGCGGCGGCGTCGATCCCGGCCGCGCAGGCCGCGGATGCACCCGCCGCCGCTTCCGCGCCCGCTGCCGCGCATGACGGCGTCGAGCCGTTCTACGGCAAGCACCAGAGCGGCATCACGACGCCGCAGCAGCGCCACGCGTATTTCGCGGCGCTCGACCTGACGACGGCCCAGCGCGCGGATGTCATCGCGCTGCTGAAAACCTGGACCGATGCCGCCGCGCGGATGGCGCGCGGTGATACCGCACAGCCGCTCGCCGCGACGGGCGCCGACGAGGTCGCGCCGGCGGACGGGGGCGACGCGCTCGGCCTCGGCCCCGCGCGCCTGACGATTACGTTCGGCTTCGGCCCCGGCATGTTCGCGCTCGCCGGCAAGGACCGCTACGGCCTCGCGAAGCATCGCCCCGCCGCGCTGGTCGACCTGCCGCGCTTCAACGGCGACCAGTTGCTGCCGGAAAAGACCGGCGGCGACCTGTTCATCCAGGCGTGCGCGGACGACGCGCAGGTCGCGTTCCACGCGGTGCGCCAGCTCGTGCGCCTCGGCGCGAAAGCGACGCAGATGCGCTGGGGCCAGGCCGGCTTCACGTCGGGCAAGCCCGGCGAGACGCCGCGCAACCTGATGGGCTTCAAGGACGGCACGATGAATCCGCCGATGTCCGACCCGGCCGCGATGGACGAATTCGTGTGGGCCGGCAGCGAAGGCCCGGCATGGATGAACGGCGGCACCTACACGGTCGTGCGCCGGATCCGCATCACGCTCGAGCACTGGGACAACACGGAGCTCGGCTTCCAGGAGCAGGTGGTCGGCCGTCACAAGTACAGCGGCGCGCCGCTCGGCCAGAAGCACGAGTTCGAGGCGCTCGATCTCGACGCGGCCGACAAGGACGGCAACCCGGTGATCCCCGACAACGCGCACGCGCGTCTCGCATCGCCGCAGTTGAACAACGGCGCGCAGATCCTGCGCCGCGCGTACTCGTACAACGACAGCACGAACTTCTACATCGAGCGCTGGCCGCCGTGGCGCCAGCAGACCGAGTACGACGCGGGGCTGATGTTCGTCGCGCACCAGCGCGACCCGCGCAAGGGCTTCATTCCGATCAACGAGAAGCTCGCGAAGCTGGACATCATGAACCAGTTCACGACGCACGTCGGCAGCGCGATCTTCGCGTGTCCGCCGGGCGCGCAACCGGGTTCGTACATCGGCGCCGCGCTGTTCGACGCATGACGACACGCAACGCACGCCACGGCACACCTTCCCGGCCCGGCCGGGTGCAACCTGCTGAAAACCACATGAACACTTCACCCGTTAGCCGCCCGCTGCGGCACCTGATTTCGGCGGCGGCCGCCGCGCTGATGCTGACCGGCGCGCTGCACGCCGCGCGCGCGCATGCCGCGACGCTCACGCTGTACAACGCGCAGCACGAGCAGGTCGTCAACCAGCTCGTCAAGGACTTCGAAGCGCAGAGCGGCATCACCGTGAAGGTGCGCTCGGGCGAAGGCCCGGCGCTCGCCGCGCAGCTCGTCGCGGAAGGCGACCGCACGCCGGCCGACGTGTACTTCACCGAGAACTCGCCGGAGCTCGTGCTGCTCGACCGCAAGGGCCTGTTCGCGAAGACCGACGCTGCCACGCTGCAGTCGGTGCCCGCGCGCTTCAACCCGGCCGACGGCAACTGGGTCGGCGTGCTCGCGCGCGAGAACGTGCTCGTCTACAACACCGCGAAAATCCAGCCGCAGCAGTTGCCCGCCTCGCTGCTCGATCTCGCGAAGCCGGAATGGAAGGGCAAGGTCGGCGTCGCGCCGAGCGACGCAGACTTCCTGCCGCTCGTGAGCGCGGTGCTCGCGCTGCACGGCGAAGCCGCGACGCTGCAATGGCTGAAGGGCCTGAAGGCCAACGCGCAGATCTTCGACGACGACGAAGGCGTGACGGCAGCCGTCAACCGCGGCGGCGTGCTGACCGGCATCATCAACAACTACTACTGGGACCGCCTGCACGCCGAGCTCGGCGAAAAGTCGACCCGCAGCGCGATTTACCACTTCGGCAAAGGCGACGTCGGCGGGGCCGTCAACGTGTCGGGCGCCGCGGTGCTGAAGGCGTCGAAGCGCCAGCCGGAAGCGCAGAAGTTCGTCGCGTATCTCGTCAGCGAGCGCGCGCAGAAACTGATGGCCGGCGGCCATATCAGCTTCGAGTATCCGCTGCATCCGGGCGTCGCGCCCGATCCGATCCTGAAGCCGTTCAACGAACTGAGCCCGCCGGCACTGTCGTTCGAACAGCTCGGCGACGACAGCCAGGCCGGCAAGCTGCTGCGCCAGGCAGGCCTGCTCTGACCATGAGCGACGCCGTGTCGCGCACGGCGAGCACCGCACGCGACGGCGAGCCCACCGCGACACGGCGCCGCCCGTCGCGCGCGCTCGTCGCCGCGGCCGCGTGCGGGCCGCTCGCGATCCTGCTGCCGCTCGGCTTCACGCTGTACCGCGCGGCCACCTTCGGCGTCGACGATGCGATCGAGCTGCTGTGGCGCCCGCTCGTCGGCGAACTGCTGGTCAACACGTTGTCGATCACGCTCGCCGCGACCCTCGCGTGCACGCTGCTCGGCACGGCGCTCGCGTGGTTCATCGAGCGCACCGACCTGCCCGCCCGGCCGCTGTGGACCGCGCTCGCGGCCGCGCCGCTCGCGGTGCCGCCGTTCATCACGAGTTACGCGTGGGTGTCGCTGAGCCTCGACCTGCAGGATTTCCTCGGCGCGCTGATCGTGCTGACCTCCGCATACTTCCCGCTCGTCTACCTGCCGGTGGCCGCCGCGCTGCGCGAGCTCGACCCCGCACTGGAGGAAAGCGCACGCACGCTCGGCTGCTCGCCGTCGCATACCTTCTTCCGCGTCGTGCTGCCGCAGCTGCGCCCCGCGCTGTGCGGCGGGATGCTGCTCGTCGCGCTCGGCGTGCTGTCCGAGTTCGGCGCATTCCAGTTGCTGCGCTTTCGCACGTTCACGACCGAGATCTATGCGGAATACCGCACCGCGTTCGACGGCGGCGGCGCATCGCTGCTCGGCTGCGTGCTGATCGCGCTGTGCCTGCTGTGCCTCGCGATCGAGGCACGCGCTCGCGGCCATGCGCGCTACGGTCATACGCACCGCGCCGCGCGCCGCGTCGCGATGCGTTATCCGCTCGGCCGTCTGCGCGGCCCCGTCACCGTCGCGTTCGCCGCGCTCGCGGCGGCGACGCTCGGCGTGCCGCTCGCGATGATCGGCTACTGGCTCACGCAACAGGGCGCGGCCGCCGTCACGCCGGCCGACGTGTCGCCCGAACTGCTGTGGCAGGCCACGCTCGCGTCGTCCGGCTACGGCCTGATGGCGGCAGCCGTCACGACGCTGCTCGCGCTGCCGCTCGCGTTCCTGCTGGTTCGCTATCCGGGCCGCGTCGCGACGCTCCTCGAGCGCACCGCGATGACCGTGCAGGGCGTGCCGGGCATCGTCGTCGCGCTGGCGATCGTGTCGATCACGGTGCGGCTGCTGCAGCCGCTCTACCAGAGCGCACCGGCGCTCGTCGCCGCGTACGCGATCCTGTTCCTGCCGCTGGCGGTCGTCAGCGTGCGCGCCGCGCTGTCGCACGTGCAGGTCCGGCTCGAGGAAACCGCCCGCTCGCTTGGGCTCGGCTGGCGCGCGACGCTCAGGCGCGTGGTGCTGCCGCTCGCGGCGCCCGGCCTCGGCGCGGCCGCGACGATGGTGTTCATCTCGGTCGTGACGGAACTCAACGCGACGCTGCTGCTATCGCCGATCGGCACCCGCACGCTCGCGACGCAGGTATGGAGCGATACGGCGACGCTTGCGTTCGCCGCCGCGGCGCCCTACGCAGCGCTGCTCGTCGCGCTGTCGCTCGGCGCGTCGGGACTGCTGTTCCTGCTGCTCGGCCGCGCGTCGGTGCGCGACTGAGCGCCGCCCTTTTTCCCCGGAGCCGCCCATGAGCGAACTACGCATCCACGGCCTGTCGAAGTCGTTCGGAGCGCATACCGTCCTGCACGACATCGACCTCACGGTGCGGCGCGGCTCGCGCCTCGCGCTGCTCGGCCCGTCCGGCAGCGGCAAGACCACCCTGCTGCGCGTGCTGTGCGGCTTCGAGCGCGCCGAGCGCGGCACCGTCGAAATCGATGGCCGCCGCGTGGCCGCGCCCGACGTGCACCTGCCGCCCGAGCAGCGCCGGATCGGCTACGTGCCGCAGGAAGGCGCGCTGTTCCCGCATCTGTCGGTGGCCGACAACATCGCCTTCGGGCTGCCGCGCGCGGCGCGGCGGCGCCATCATCGCGTCGACGCACTGCTCGAGATGGTCGGGCTACCCGCGTCGTATGCGAGCCGTGCGCCGCAGCAACTGTCCGGCGGACAACAGCAGCGCGTCGCGCTCGATCGTGCGCTTGCGCCCGAGCCGTCGCTCGTGATCCTCGACGAACCGTTCTCCGCGCTCGACACGTCGCTGCGCCACGAAACGCGTAGCGCGGTCGCCGATGCGCTCGCCGCGGCTGGCGCGACCTCGGTGCTCGTCACGCACGACCAGCCCGAGGCGATGACACTCGGCGACGAAGTGGCGGTGATGTGGCACGGGCGGCTCGTGCAGACGGCCGCGCCGCAGACGCTGTACCGGCAGCCGGTCACGCGCGACGTCGCGTCGTTCGTCGGGCAGGCGGTGCTGCTCGCCGGCCGCGTGCGCAACCTGCGCATCGCCTGCGCGCTCGGCGACCTGCCGCTCGTCGCGCCGCTGCCCGACGGGCCGGCCGATGCAATGCTGCGTCCCGAGCAGATCGGCATCGTGCCGGTCACGCACGGCGACGCGGCGCGCGGCCATACGGCGCGTGTCGAAGCCGCGCAGTTCGCGGGCCAGGACGCCGACGTGCTCGTGCGCCTCGATGCCGATGGCGACGTACGCGTGCGCGCACGCGTGCCGGGACACCGGTGTCCGGCCGTCGGCGAACTTGTCGCGCTGGTGGTGGATGGCGCGGTGATGGCGTACGCGCGCTGAGCGGCGCGGGCCGTCGCGATGCGCGCTTACTCGCGCTTACTCGTGTTCAGTCGCGTTCAGTCGCGTTCGCCCGCGTTCAGGCATCGGCGCAGCCCGCCTCCGACAACGGCCGGAAGATCCGGCCCTCCGTCTCGACCGTCGCGCCCAGCAGCCGCGCGAGCCCCTTCGCGCCTTCGCGCATCACGACGTCGTGGTTCCAGCGGAACAGCGGGCGACCGAGCGGCTCCAGCCGGTTCATCCAGCGCACGTGCGTGCGGATGTGCCAGTCGTAGCGCACGATCGTCCGTGCGCCGTCGGCGACGAACGACCAGCATCCGTCGCCTTCGATCGCGCCGCTCGCGCGGCCTTCGAGCACATGCGGCGGCTCGACGCGTCGCACGCGCATGTCGAAGGTCAACCGGTACGGCAGCGCCCCCTTCCACGTGTACCGGTGCAGCGCGCCGACGCCACGCGCGTCGCCCGGTTCGATCTCGACGGTGCTCACGGCACCCTTCCACCAGGCGGGCCAGCGGTCGACCTGGTAGATCGCGTCCCACACCGCCGCGAGCGGCGCGTCCACGCGCCAGGTCGTCGAGAACCGGTATTCCGCCATGCAGCCTCCGGCATGCCCGTCACGGGCATGAGTCAGCACACCGCTCAGGGTGCGAAGAAGCGTTCGGGAAACGCGACATCGATTTCGATGTCGTCGAGCGTCACGGTTTCGAGCGGCACGTCGTCATCGTCCGCGAAGCTGACGACCTTCAGCGGAAAGCCGTCCTCGGTATCGAGCCACAGCCGGTAGCGATGCACGCCGTCGACCGCGTGCGCGGGCGCGCCCGTGACCGACACGCGCAGCGCGGTCCGGCCGCCGACGGCCTCCTCGCCTTCGGTCACCGTCGCGCCGCCTTCCTGCAGCGCATGAACGTTGCGCAGCAGCTCGCCGACGTCCGACCGGTCGACCCGGTGGCCGCTGCGGTCGCGCACGAGCGGATTGGACGGCGACAGCGTCAGCGCGGGCGGCGCATGCACGCCGAACGGACGCAACCGCACCTTGCCGTCGCCGGGATCGTACGCGAGCACCGCGCCGTGGTGCGGCGACACGAAATCCATCCGGACGAAGCCCGGTTTCAGGTACGCGTAATGGATTTCGGTGCGCTCGCCGCTGCGTGCGGACGAGCGGATCGTCGCGCGATACGAGCGGACGTGGTCGAAATGCGCCTGCGCAACGGTCACGGGATCGGCGGTCATGCTCGCTCCTATCAGGCTCGCGGCCAGCAACGCGGCGATCACGGCGCCGCCTCGACATCGAGCACGCCTTCCATCCCGCGCTCGCGATGGCTCCTGAAAAACAGCAGCCGATGCGTGCAATAGTAGGCGAACCGGCCCGGCTGCGCCGGCGTGAACCGAAACGTCTTCGGCGTCGTGCCGAGCTCGGTGCGCACCGCGATGCCGGCCTGCGGCGCATCGATTTCGAAACTGTGCGGCACCGGGCCGGGCTCGGCCGACACGGTCAGCTCGACCGGCACGTGCGCCCGCACGATCACGTGGTTCGGTCGGAAGAAATAGCTGCCGCCGACGATCGCCACCCGTTGCACGCCGTCGGCGTCGACGGGCACGCGCAGCGGCGCATCGCCGTCCGCGTGAGCAAGCGCGGTGCCCGCGGCGAGCGCCGCCAGCACCAGCATCGGCACGAGCCGCTTCGTCATCGTCGTCTTCATCACCTGCTCCCTGCCGGCGGCGGCGCGCGCGTCACCCCTTCCACGCGTCGGTCGGGCCGCCGAGTTCGCCGCATGCGTCGATCGCGAGTTCGCGCAGGCGCCGTTCGTCGCCCTGGCCGGACAATGCGTAACCCATCCCGCGATCCGACCAGAAATACGTATAGCGGTCGCCGGCCGACATCGCCTGCGGCGCGAGGCGCCGTGTGTCGTAGGCCGTCATGTACAGCGTCACGCGCGCGCCGTCCGCGCGCTGGTACATGAGTTGCGCGGCCGGCCCCGCTTCGCCGGGAAGCAGCCGGCCGCCGAGCAACTGGTAACCGTATTCGTCGAGCGACGGCGCATGCACGGGCCGCCCGAGACGCGCGGACAGCCACGCGACGAGATGGTCAGGATCGCCCGCACCGACCTCGACCGGATGGTCGCGGTCGGCCACGTACGTCGCATAGGCGACATCCGCGCGCGCGGCGAACGCCGGTTCACCGCCGAACGCCACCCAGCCCGCATGCAGCGCGACACCGATCAGCAGCCCGGCCGCGAGCCCCGCGAATGCATAGGCGATCCCGCGCCGGCGCGGCGCACGGCGTTGCACGAACAGCGCGGGCGCGGCGGCCGGCAGCGGGAACAGCGCCTGCAGCGCGTCGCGCTGCGCCCGATAGTGCGCGAATCGTTCGGCCTCCTCCGGATCGGCCAGCACGCGCTCGAG
This sequence comes from Burkholderia sp. AU6039, assembly GCF_002223365.1. Taxonomy (NCBI): domain Bacteria; kingdom Pseudomonadati; phylum Pseudomonadota; class Betaproteobacteria; order Burkholderiales; family Burkholderiaceae; genus Burkholderia; species Burkholderia sp. AU6039. The sequence goes on along the minus strand of NZ_NKFK01000003.1, from coordinate 361,784 downwards.
CACCTCGCGACGCTCGTGCCCGGACAGCTCGCCGTCCAGCAACGCGGACAGCAGTTGCGCCGACGCATCGTCGTCCCGCTCGTTCGAAGGCTTGTGCGGTTCGTCCATCATGTCTTCCCGATCACCCGTAATGCAGCCGTGCCGTGCGCCGGCGGCTCGTCGGACAACAGCGCGCGCATCTGCCCGCGCGCCCGTGCAAGCCGCGACATCACCGTCCCCACCGGGACGCCGAGCACCGCCGCGGCATCGCGATAGCTCAATTCCTCGAGCGCGACCAGCAGCAGCACCTCGCGCTGTTCGACCGGCAGCCGGTACAGCGCGCGCTGCACGTCGCGCAGCACCAGCCCGCCGATTTCGCCGGCCGGCGCGGCCATCGTCTGCCACGGCGCCGTCGCATCGTCGACCGCGATCTCGTGCCGCGCGCGCAACTGGTCGATGAAGCGGTGCCGCAGCAGCGTCAGCAGCCATGCGCGCAGGTTGCCGCCGTCGCGCGGCGGGCGGTTCAGCGCACGCTCGAGCGTGTCCTGCACGAGATCGTCTGCCCAGGCCCGGTCACCCGTCAGTGCACGCGCATAACGCGTGAGATGCGGCAACCACACCAGCAGATCCGATTCGTAGCTCATCAGGATGCCTCGCGCACCACCCCACCGCCCGTCGTCACGGACGCGCGACGTGCCACATGCCGCCGATCCCGTCGCCGCCCGCGTCGCCGGGCTTGTGATCCAGCTTCCAGCGATACAGCGGGCGCCCGCGGTATGCCCATTGCTTGCTGCCGTCGTCGCGCGCGACGAGGCTCAGCGCACCCACTGGCTTGTCGTACGCGTCGGCGCGCGCAGGCGGCCAGTTCGCCGCGCACCCGCTTTCGCACGCGCTCTTGCCGGGCGCATCGCGATCGAACACGTACAGCGTCATGTGATCTTCGTCGACCAGCTTTCCGTCGCCGGCGCGCGGAGGTTCCGCGGCGGCCGGACGCACGATTGACGCCGTCAGCGCGGCGGCGACGAGTATCCGTTTCATGCCCTTTCTCCTTGACACGGCATCGCGACACGGCGGCACCGGCCGGGATGATCGGCTTCGTCACGACCATTATCCCGCCGGCCGGCGCTGCCGGGATTCGGTATGTAAACGGATGGAGGCGACCGGTTATTCCACGCCGGCCGGCGAGCGTCGTCTTCGGCAGCGGAAGCCATTCGTGCGACGAAAGAAAAAAGGGACGCCAAAAGACAACGCGGCATGACATCGCTGTCATGCCGCGTTGTGCGGCCCGTTGCGCACGGCGGCCGATCCGGCTCCGCCGTGCGTGCGCGGCCCGTTACTTCGGCAGTGCGCCCGTCAGCGACTGGAGCAGCGATGACACCGGCGCGAGCGGGTTGCCCGGCGCGCTGTTGCCCGAGTGCGGCGTGACCGACAGGCCCGGCGCGGAGCCGAGCGTCGTGCCCACCGTCGTGCCGACCGCGTTGACGACCGTCGCCGTCGCGTTGGCGCCCGTCGTCAGCAGCGAGCCGACTGCGCCCGCCGTGCCGCCGGCCGCGTTCGCGCCCGAGCCGAGCAGGCTGCCGCCCGCCGCGGCCGTCGAACCGGCCGCGCCCGACAGCGCGCCGGCTGCCTGCCCGAGGGCCACCGGACCGTTCGCCAGTGCGCCCGTCACCGAACCGAGCGCACCGGTCAGTGCGCCGGCCGGGTTGCTGCCGCCCGTCAGGCCGCTCACGAGGTTCGTGATCGGTGCGATCGGGTTGCTGCCCGCCGCGCCCGACAGCGTGCCGACGACCTGGTTCACGACGCCTTGCACCGGCGCCAGCGGGTTCGAGCCGCCGAGGTTGCCGAGCGTACCGACCACCTGGTTCACGACGCCTTGTACCGGCGCCAGCGGGCTCGAGCCGCCGAGGTTGCCGAGTGCACCCACGACGGAACCGACCGCGTTGCCCAGTGCGTTCGTGGCCGTGCCGACCGCGTTGCTGTTGCCGAGCGTGCCGACGACCTGGTTCACGACGCCCTGCACCGGCGCCAGCGGGTTCGAGCCGCCGAGGTTGCCGAGTGCGCCCGTCACCGAGCCCAGTGCGCCGGTCAGCGCGCCGGCTGCGTTGCCGCCCGTCGGCAGCGCGTTCTGCAGGCCGCTGACGAGGTTCGTGATCGGCGTGATCGGGCTACCGCCACCGGCGCCGGACAGCGTGCCGACGACCTGGTTCACGACGCCTTGCACCGGCGCCAGCGGGCTTCCCGCGCCGCCGAGCGTGCCGGCGAGCTGCGTGACGACGCCCTGCACCGGCGCCAGCGGACTTCCCGCGCCGCCGACGTTGCCGAGCGTGCCCGTGATCGTGTTGACCGCGTTGCTCAGTGCGCCGGCCGGGTTGCCGCTGCCGAGCGTACCCGTGACCTGGTCGACGACGCTCTGGATCGGCGCCAGCGGGTTCGAGCCGCCGCCGATGCCGCCCAATGCGCCCGTCACCGTGCCGAGGGCGCCGGTCAGTGCGCCGGCCGGGTTGCCGCTACCGAGCGTGCCCGTGACCTGGTTCACGACGCCTTGTACCGGTGCCAGCGGGTTCGAGCCGCCGCCGATGCCGCCCAATGCGCCCGTCACCGTGCCGAGGGCGCCGGTCAGTGCGCCGGCCGGGTTGCCGCTGCCGAGCGCGCCCGTGACCTGGTTCACGACACCTTGAACCGGCGCCAGCGGGTTCGAGCCGCCGCCGATGCCGCCCAATGCACCCGTGACCGTGCCGAGCGCGCCGGTCAGTGCGCCGGCCGGATTGCCGCTGCCGAGGGCACCCGTGACCTGGTTCACGACACCTTGAACCGGCGCCAGCGGGTTCGAGCCGCCGCCGATACCGCCCAATGCACCCGTGACCGTACCGAGAGCGCCGGTCAATGCACCTGCCGGGTTGCCGCTACCGAGCGCACCCGTCACTTGATTCACGACGCCTTGTACCGGCGCCAGCGGGTTCGAGCCGCCGCCGATACCGCCGAGCGCACCCGTTGCCGTACCGAGTGCGTTGCTCAGTGCCCCGGTCGCCGTGTTCAGCGCACCGGTCAATGCACCTGCCGGGTTGCCGCCACTGAGCGCACCCGTCACTTGATTCACGACGCCCTGAACCGGCGCCAGCGGATTCGTGCCACCACCGATGGAGCCCAGAGCACCCAGTGCCCCCGTCACGTTGCCGAGCGCACCGGTCAACGTGCCTGCCGGATTGCCGGCACCCAGTTCACCGGCCACCGTACCGAGTGCACCCGTCAACGCCCCGGCCGGGTTGCCGTTATTGAGCGCCGTCGTCACTTGATTGACGACACCTTGAACCGCCCCCAGCGGGTACGAACCGCCGCCGACATTATCCAGCGCGCCGGTCACTGTGCCGAGTGCGCCGGTCAGTGCGCCTACCGGGTTACCGCTACCGAGCGCGCCCGTCACTTGATTGACGACACCTTGAACCGGCGCCAGCGGGTTCGAACCACCGCCGATACCGCCCAGTGCGCCCGTCACCGTGCCAATGGCACCGGTCAGTGCGCCGGCCGGGTTGCCGCCACCGAGCGCCCCCGTTACCTGATTGACGACGCCTTGAACCGGCGCCAGCGGGTTCGAACCACCGCCGATACCGCCCAGTGCGCCCGTCACCGTGCCAATGGCACCGGTCAACGCACCTGCCGGGTTGCCGCCACCGAGCGCACCCGTCACTTGATTGACGACACCTTGTACCGGCGCCAGCGGATTCGAGCCGCCGCCGACACCGCCCAGTGCGCCGGTCACCGTGCCAAGTGCACCGGTCAACGCGCCTGCCGGGTTGCCGCTACCCAGCGCACCCGTCACTTGATTGACGACACCTTGTACCGGCGCCAGCGGATTCGAGCCTCCGCCGATACCGCCCAGTGCACCCGTCACCGTGCCAAGTGCGCCGGTCAACGCGCCTGCCGGGTTGCCGCCACCGAGCGCACCCGTCACTTGATTGACGACACCTTGTACCGGCGCCAGCGGATTCGAGCCTCCGCCGATACCGCCCAGTGCGCCGGTCACCGTGCCAATTGCACCGGTCAACGCACCTGCCGGGTTGCCGCCGCTCAGCGCACCCGTCACCTGATTCAGCACACCCTGGACCGGCGCGAGCGGCTGCACCGTGCCGCCGCCACCGCCGAGTGCGCCCGTCACCGCCCCCACGGCGCCCGACAGCACCTGGCCGGGATCGCCCAGCGACGTCTGGATCGCGCCAGCCCCGCCTGCCGCCACGGTGACCGAGCCCAGCGGCGACGTCCCCGTCGCGACCAATCCGACCGACACGCTGTTCGTCGGCGGGTTGACGATCACTTGCGGAATCGGCAGCGCATCAAGGGCCCCCGCCATCGCCGAACCCGAAGCCAGTACCCCGAACACCGTCGCGACCGACAGCGCCACACCCGTCAATTTCAAATTGTGTCCCATCTTTATTGTCCCCATCTCGGTTGGCACAACGTTGATAAAGCATGGGGACGGATTGCACGAAGCGTGCCAATTCGAAAAACGGGATTGATTCGTCTGCCTATTGACTGGCAATAACGCTTTTTTAATCGATTTCAGGCGAAATTCACGGCCTTTACGCCGCAATCATCTGACGAAAATGGCCGACTGAACGCGGATGTAACGTAACGTTTGCGAGCCCCGTGGTAACGTGTTCCGGTACATTCCGCGTAACACCGGAACATCCGCTGCAACGACGTGCCACACCGCCACGAGCAGCTTCCCATTACGCATTTCACCAATATGAAAATGCATTGTTAAATCGCCGATTTGCTGATTTTCTTTATTTCGCGATTATCTTTCTTGCCGATTACGCAGATCATTTCCGACTGCGTGATTTCCGATAATTCGGATAGCAGATTGAAACATTGTGAAGGCCGGCGCGCGCGACGCAGCGCGCGCCGCCGGATCAGCCGAAGCGCGCGGGCCGGTACGGATGGGGATCGATATAGGTCGGCGCGCCCGTGATCATTTCGGCGAGCAGGCGGCCGCTTGCGGGGCCGAGCGTGAGCCCGTGATGGCAATGACCGAACGCGAACCACAGGTGGCGATGGCGCGGCGCGGGCCCGATCACCGGGCGCATGTCGGGCGTGCAAGGCCGCATCCCGAGCCACGGCTCGGGATCGAGCCGCTCGCCGATGCCGAACGCGTCGCGCGCCAGCGGCTCGGCGCGCGCGAGCTGCACGCCGGTCGGCGGTGCGCCGCGCAGCGCGATCTCGACACCGGTGGTGAGCCGCAGGCGGCCGCCTTCCATCGGCGCGACGACGAAACCTGCCTCGGTATCGCACACGGGCACGTTCAACGGCGCGCGCGTGGGCCGGTAATGCATGTGATAGCCGCGCTTCGCGCGCAGCGGAATCCGGTAGCCGAGCGGCTCGAAGACGTGATCGGACCACGGCCCGAGCGCCACCACGGCCGAGCGCGCCGAGATCGGCCCGTGCTCGGTACCGACCTGCCAGCCGCCATCGACCTGCACGAGCGTCCGGGCATCGCCGAGCGCGAATGTGCCGCCGTCGCGCTCGAACAGCCGCGCGTAGGCCTTGGTCAGCCCGCCCGGGCTCGACACGGTCTTCGGGTCCTGCCAGTGGAACGCGCCGCAGAACGCGTCGCCGATACCGGGCTCGCGCGCCCGCAACGCACCCGCGTCGAGCACGGTCATCCGCAGCCCGTGCGCGTCGGCCACGCGCTGCTGCGCGCGCGTTTCCGCATCGAACAGCGCGGGCGAACGGAACGCCTCGATCCACCCGCCGTCGTGCACGAGCGGCTGCGCATCGGTGCGCGCGAGCAGCGCGTCGTGCTCGACCACGCTCGCCGCGACGAGCGGCAACAGGTCGCGCGCGGCGGCCGCGAGCCGCTGCGGCGACGATTCGCGCCAGAAGCGCGCGAGCCAGCCCGCATACGCGGGCAGCGCGCGGTAGTCCCAGTAGAGATCGACCGAGCGGTTGCGCGCATAGCGCAGCAGCGTGCCGAGCCGGCGTGGAAACGCGTATGGCACGACCGACGAGCGCTCGATCAGCCCCGCATTGCCGTGGCTCGTTTCCTCGCCGGGCGCGCGCCGGTCGACGAGCGCGACGCGCAGCCCGCGATCCTGCAGATGCAGCGCCGACGACACGCCGACGATGCCGGCCCCCAGAACGATGACGTCGAAATCCATGGTTCCCCGTACTGCGTCGAGATTCGATGCGACACGCACCGGCGCGGCGGCCGGCGCACGGCGGTCATGACGATTACTTCGAGACGATGTCGCGCTTGAAGTACTTCTGCGACAGCGCGCTGAGCGTGCCGTCCTTCTTCAGCGCGTCGAGCGCGCCGACGATCTTCGCCTGCAGCGCCTTGTCGTTCTTGCGCATCCCGAAGCCCGTGCCTTCACCGAGCGTCGCCGGATCCTTCAGCGGCTCGCCGACGATCTGGTAGTCACGGCCGGCCGGCTTGTCGAGGAAACCGTCCTGCGCGGTCTGCGCTTCCTGCACAGCCGCGTCGAGACGACCCGCGACGAGATCCGCATAGATCTGGTCCTGATCCTGGTACGACACGACGGCCACGCCCGCGTTGGCCCAGTGCGCCTTCAGGAAATCCTCCTGCGACGAGCCCTGCAGCACGCCGACGTGCTTGCCGCGCAGGCTCGCGACGTCGGGCCGCAGCGGCGAGCCGTGCTTGGCGATCATCACGATCGGCACCACGTAGATCGCCGGCGTGAAGTCGATGCTCTGCCGGCGCTTCGACGTGATGTTCATCGCCGAGTTGATCGCGTCGAACTTGCGTGCCTGCAGCGCCGGGATCAGGCCGTCGAACGCATTCTCGACCCACACGCATTTCATGTTCAGCTTCGCGCACACCGCGTTGCCGATGTCGACGTCGAAACCCTGCAGCTGGCCGGCCGGCGTCTTGCTCTCGAACGGCGGATAGGCGGCTTCGATCCCGAAGCGCAACGTGGTCTGTTCCGCATGGGCCGTGACGGCCGCGCAGGCAAGCGCCGCGGCGGCGCAAAGGGAGAGCTTCCAGTTCATGACGGTCCTTCCGTTCCGGATTGAGGCGATGAAGATCGGTGCACGACGCCCCGGGCCGGGCGCCGGGTCGGCATTCGAAGCAGGCGGCCGCCATGCGGCGATGCGTCGAGACCTGCACGCGAAATATAGACTAAAAGTCTACTATAGACTATAGGGGATACGAGAATCGTGCCCTGATACGCGACGTCGAAAATTCGCCACCTATCCTTAATCCCCTTGATTTACCTGCGATTTTTCCTAACCACGCGACGGCACGACATCTCGAAAAGAAAAATTCTCCCGATTTTTCTTGTCTATATTAGACTTTTCGTCCATCACGAACACTGCCGGACACCGTCGATCGAGACTGTCCTGTCCGGCCCCGACCGGAGATGTCCCCATGACGCAAACCGCCCCGACCCTGCCGCTGACCGTCGACGAAGCCGCGGTGCGCGCGGCCCTGCCGTCGCTCGACGTGCTCGGCACGCTGCGCAGCATGTTCGCGTCGCTCGCCGCGGCGCGCGCGGTGCAGCCGCCGCAAACGCTGACGCTGTTTCCCGACCAGGCCGGCGACTTCATCACGTATCTCGGCGCGCTCGCCGACGCGCACGTATTCGGCGCGAAGCTGTCGCCGTATGTCGTGACGGGCGGCAAGCCCGACGGGGGACCAATCGTCACCGCGTGGACCGCGCTGATGTCGATGCGCACGGGCCAGCCGCTGATGTGGTGCGACGCCGGCCTGCTGACCGTCGAGCGCACGGCCGGCACGACCGCGCTCGCGGTCGACTGCCTCGCGCCGCGCGCCGCGCGCCATCTCGCGATCGTCGGCGCGGGCGCGGTCGGCCTCGCGCACCTGCGGCACACGGCGGGCTTGCGCGACTGGGAGACGATCCGCGTGTACTCGCCGTCGCTCGCCGGCGACGCGGCGCAGCACGCGGCGCTCGCGCAACTCGATCCGCGTGCGCGCGCCGCGGCGAGCGTCGAAGCCTGCGTGCGCGACGCGGACGTCGTGATGCTGTGCACGTCGTCCGGCACGCCCGTGCTCGGCGACGGGATGCTCACGCGCCCCGCGCTCGTCACGTCGATCAGCACGAACGTCGCGCGCGCCCACGAGATCCCGCCCGCCTGGCTGCCCGACATGGACGTGTACTGCGACTACCGGCATACGACGCCCGCGAGCGCCGGCGAGATGCAGATCGCGGCGGCCGAACACGGCTGGGACGCCGCGCGGATCGCCGGCGACCTGCCCGCGCTCGTCGCCGGCACCTGCCCGGCACCGTCGTATGCCCGTCACGCGTTCTTCCGCTCGATCGGCCTCGGGCTCGAGGACATCGCGATCGCGCACGCGCTGTACACGCACCTGGCACGCGCATGAGCGGCACGCGCGCGCGGGGCCGATACAATGGCGCAACCGCCGCGGCGGCCGCGCGCGGGCGCACGGGCATGCCGGCCAACGGTACGCCGGCACGCCGGCCCGATGCGCTGCCCGGCCCCCGCCCACCCGAGATGGCGAACCCGATGCGCAAGAAGAAATCCCCCGTCAAAGACCTGCTGCTCACCCGCTATGCGCCGATCGCCGACGGTATCGCCGCACTGTTCTTCCCGTACGCGGAAGTCGTGATCCACGACCTGCACGACCAGACCGTGCTGTATCTCGCGAACAACCTGTCGAAGCGCGAGGTCGGCGACGATTCCGCGCTCGAGGAAATCGATCATTCCGCGCGCGAGCGCGTGATCGGCCCGTACGAGAAGCTGAACTGGGACGGACGGCGGATGCGCTGCGTGAGCAACGTGCTGTTCGACGACGAAGGCCGCCCGGCCGGGATGATGTGCATCAACTTCAACATCGCGGTGTTCGACGAGGTGCGCGCGACGCTCGACCTGTTCATCAAGGGCGCGGGCGTCGTCGCGCAGCCGGACGAGCTGTTCCGCGACGACTGGCAGGAGCGCATCAACACGTTCCTGCACGGCTGGCTGCGCGAGCGGCAGGTCGGGCTGAACGGGCTCACGCGCGAGCACCGGCGCGAGCTCGTCGAAGCGCTTTACGCGGAAGGCGCGTTCCGCGGCAAGAGCGCGGCGAACTATGTCGCGAACGTGCTCGGAATGGGCCGCGCGACGGTCTACAAGCACCTCAAGCACCTGAAGGAAACGCAGGGCGACGCGTAAGCGAACCACCCTTCGGGCAGATTCGCCGCCGCATACGGCGACGGCCGGGCATCGGCATTCGCTATCGGGACGCCGCTTCCGTGTCTATGCTTCGTGATACGCCGGGCGCCCGTTTCATATGACCGCATGGCCGCCCGGCCAGGACGAAACGTCGAAGTACAAAATGATATAGTCCCGGTTACATTTTTTTGCTGCCCGGAATTGCCCATGACGACCGCTCCCGCCCCGACTGCCCGCCCGACCCTGACCGTCGAAATCTGGTCCGACCTGATCTGCCCGTGGTGCTGGATCGGCAAGCGCCGCTTCGACGAGGCGCTCGCCGCGTTCGCGCACGCCGACCGCGTCGACGTCGCGCTGCGCGCGTACCGGCTGATGCCCGGCCAGCCCGTCGAGCCGGTCGAGGCGATGCTCGCCGGCAAGTACCGGATGTCGCCCGCGCAGGTCGACCAGATGCTGCGCCAGGTGACCGATGCGGCCGCGAGCGTCGGGCTGCGCTACGACCTGCCCGGCACGCTCGTCGGCGATACGCTCGACGGCCACCGGCTCGTGAAGCTCGCGGAAGCGACGGGCCGCGCGCACGCGCTGACCGAGCGGCTGTACCGCGCGTATTTCTGCGAGCACGGCTCGCTGTTCGATCACGCCGAGCTGACCGAATTCGCGGTCGAAGCGGGGCTCGAGCGCTCGGCCGTCGAAGCCGTGCTGCGCAGCGACCTGTACCGCGCCGAAGTCGAGGCCGATGCCGCCCGCGCCGCGCAGATCGGCGGCCGCGGCGTGCCGCTGTTCGTGTTCGGCGGCCGCTATGCGGTGTCGGGCGCGCAACCGGCCGACGCGTTCGCGCAGGCGCTCGACCAGGCATGGCGCGACGGCATCGTCGAACTCGACGGCGGCGACGCAGCCGCGTGCGGCCCCGATGGCTGCGAACTGCCGGCGCGCTCGTAACGCCCGTCGCCTCCATCGCGCGCGTCCCGCCCGGACGCGCGACTACGCATCGCTGCTGCCACAAACCGGCAGGAAGCCCGCGCCGAGGGGGTCTACAATGCAGCCTTTCAAATAACTATCAGAAGGCGGCAAGCCCATGACCCACGGGATTCACGGCGAGAAGCGCTGGTACGCGCTGATCGTCCTCTGCCTCGGCGTGCTGATGATCGTGCTCGACAGCACGATCGTGAACGTTGCACTGCCGTCGATCAGCACCGACCTCCATTTCACCGAGACGGCCCTCGTGTGGGTCGTCAACGCGTACCTGCTGACGTTCGGCGGCTGCCTGCTGCTCGGCGGACGGCTCGGCGACCTGTACGGCCAGCGGCGCATGTTCCTCGCCGGCCTCGTCGTCTTCACGCTCGCATCGCTCGCGTGCGGCCTCGCGCAATCGCAGGCGATGCTGATCGCCGCGCGCGCGGTGCAGGGCATCGGCGGCGCGGTCGTATCGGCCGTCGCGCTGTCGCTGATCATGAATCTCTTCACCGAGCCCGGCGAACGCGCCCGGGCGATGGGCGTGTACGGCTTCGTCTGCGCGGGCGGCGGCAGCATCGGCGTGCTGCTCGGCGGACTGCTGACGAGCTCGCTGTCGTGGCACTGGATCTTCCTCGTCAACCTGCCGATCGGCATCGCGGTCTATGCGATGTGCGCCGCGCTGCTGCCGCGCCTGCGCGCGCCGGCCGGCAACGCACGGCTCGACGTCGCGGGCGCGATCACCGTCACTGCTTCGTTGATGCTGGCCGTCTACGGGATCGTCGGCGGCAACGAGGCCGGCTGGCTGTCGACGCAGACCGTCGCGCTGATCGGCGCGGCCGCCGCGCTGCTCGCGCTGTTCATCGCGATCGAGGCGCGCGCCGCGCATCCGCTGATGCCGCTCTCGCTGTTTGCGTCGCGCAACGTCGCGCTCGCGAACGTGATCGCCGTGCTGTGGGCGGCCGCGATGTTCGCGTGGTTCTTCCTGTCCGCGCTGTACATGCAGCGCGTGCTCGGCTACGGGCCGCTGCAGGTCGGCCTCGCGTTCCTGCCGGCGAACCTGATCATGGCCGCGTTCTCGCTCGGGCTGTCCGCGCGGATCGTGATGCGCTTCGGCATCCGCGGCCCGATCGCGGCCGGCCTGCTGATCGCGGCGTGCGGCCTCGCACTGTTCTCGCGCGCACCGGTGGACGGCGGCTTCGTCTGGCACGTGCTGCCCGGCATGACGCTGCTCGGCATCGGCGCGGGCGTCGCGTTCAATCCGGTGCTGCTCGCCGCGATGAGCGACGTCGATCCGGCCGATTCCGGGCTCGCGTCGGGGATCGTCAACACCGCGTTCATGATGGGCGGCGCGCTCGGCCTCGCCGTGCTCGCCAGCCTCGCGGCCGCCCGCACCAACGCGCTCGCGGCGGCGAATGCCCCGCTCGACGCGCTGAACGGCGGCTACCATGCGGCCTTCGCGTTCGGCGCGGCATTCGCTGCCGTCGCCGCGCTGATCGGCCTCGCGCTGCGCATCCGGCAGCAGGGTGCGGTCGAAGGCGTCGGCTCCGCAATGCACTGACCGCTAGCCGGCGGCGGGTGGCATCGACCGCCGCCCTCGAACCAGGGCGCGTACTGTCGCGCCCTTTTTTATGCGTGCCGGGCCTGGCACCCGCTCTCGCTTCACCGGGCGTTTCGGGCGGATCAGTCGCGAGGAGAACAGCCATCACGCCCCTCGCTCCGCTCAAACGCCTGTTTTACTTCGGGCCAGATGCCCGCCCCACGGGCTTCCCCCGCCGATTTTTAACGCAGTCGACCATCGACGCGCCACTTTTGCGACAATGGCGGACTTTGATGCGCGCGCCGCGGCCACGCGCCGCCGCCGAACATCGCACAACCGTCGCCGCATAACCGCCTCCTTCCGATGTCGCTTCCCCATATCGATCTGCTGTACTCGTTGTCCGGCCTGTTCGTCGGTATCCTCGTCGGCCTGACGGGCGTTGGCGGTGGTTCGTTGATGACGCCGATCCTCGTGCTGCTGTTCGGCGTCCACCCGGCAACGGCGGTCGGCACCGACCTGCTGTACGCGGCCGCGACCAAGGCTACCGGCACGCTCGTCCACGGCCTGAAAGGCTCGATCGACTGGCGCATCACGGGCCGGCTCGCGGCGGGCAGCGTCCCGGCCGCGGCCGTCACGCTGTGGTGGCTGCACACGCACGGGATGAACGCGCCGGGCACCGCGCGGATGATCCAGCTCGTGCTCGGCATCGCGCTGCTGCTCACGTCGCTCGCGCTGATCTTCCGGCCGCAGCTCACCGCGTTCGCCGCACGCAACCCGCTCGCGCCGAGCCCCGCGCGCACGCTGTGGTCGACCGTGCTGACAGGCGCCGTGCTCGGCGTGCTCGTGTCGATGACGTCGGTCGGCGCCGGCGCGATCGGCGTGACCGTGCTCCTGCTGCTGTATCCGATGCTCGCGACCACCCGCATCGTCGGCTCCGACATCGCGCACGCGGTGCCGCTCACGCTCGTCGCGGGCATGGGCCACTGGCTGCTCGGCTCGGTCGACTGGTCGATGCTGCTGTCGCTGCTGCTCGGCTCGCTGCCCGGCATCGTGATCGGCAGCCTGCTGTCGGCGCGCGCGCCTGAACGGCTGCTGCGCAACCTGCTCGCCTCGACGCTCGTCGCGGTCGGCGTGCGGCTCGTGCTGGCGTAAGCGGCGCGGCTGCAACGGCACACGTCGACATCCTTTCTCTCGCCGGAATCTTCCGAAGAAAGGCCCCGTCACGTCACTCTGCCGTCACTTTATGGGGATGTTCCGGTAAATCCTCAAAAGAGGGTCAATCATCCCCCTTTTGAGGATTCGGCAACACCGTCATGGGCGGTTTACGGGGCGACTCGTCCAGCTCCCGACAAGAAGATGCCCCGGAAGTCCATGACTCACGGGGCATCTTGGAGAACGCCAGCACTGCCTTCAACACACGCCACGTGAAGTGCTGGAGCACGTAGCAAGGCAGTGCCTCGATCTCACGTCAGGCGGCGCGAGCCGCCCGCGGCGCTTACTGCCCTTGCTGCTGCAACTTCTGCTGCTTGAGCTGCTGCGTGCGCATCTGCAGCTTCAGCACGCGCTGCAGCGCAGTGCGGTTGGCGAGGATGCCGTCGTAGAAGTTGGCGAGATCGCCCTTCAGCGCGGTCCGCGACGCGTCGTTCAGGTAGATCATGTGGCCCGACGGGTAGTTCTTGATCGTCAGGTTCTGCGCCTTGAGCGTCGGGTCGAGCGGCATCTGCGCGAGCGTCAGCTCCGTCTGGTGGAACGGCGTGACGGCGTCGAAATAGCCGTTGGCCGACAGCACCTTCAGGTCCGGGTTCACGCTCATCGTCGACGCGAGGTCGCCCGCCGTGTACAGCGTATTGCCGCCGCCCTTGTTCGCGCCGGTCGGATCCGTGTGGCTGAAGTCCCAATTGTTGAAGACCTGGTCGTTCAGGTCCACGAACGACGACGTCGACGTGTACTTGAGGTCCGTGTTGATGTAGCTGTTCCACAGCACCGTGTACGCGCCGCCCACGTTCGTGATCGACGGATCGTTGCTGCCCGAGTTCGGCAGGATGTACGGCGCGATGCCCTTGCCCGTGAAGTTCGCGCGACCGTCGTACTGGCCGATCTGCGTGCCCGGCACGAGCGTCAGGAAGAACGTGTACGGCGGGTTGTCGTTCGACGACGGCACGTTGCCGAGCGCGGCCGGGTTGCCGAACGTCTGGATCAGCGACGTCGGATCCGTGCCGATGTACGCGCCCATCTGCTGCGCGGTCTGCAGGTTCAGGTTCAGGCGCACGTTCACGAAGCCGCCGTCCTGCGGGTTCGGCTTCTGCGCGAGCGGCGCGAGCGTGTTGTCGGCGTAGTTGCGGGCCTGGACCATGTACGCGTCGAGGTCGGTCGGCGTCGGGTTGAGCGTCGTCTTCTTCCAGTAGAACGCATCGGCCGCGAGCGTCGGGAACGTGCCCGGCGCGGACAGCGCGTTCGCGTAGTCGAGGATCGACGACTGCAGCGTGATCCCGTTCAGGTCGATGCCGTCCTCATGCAGCACCCACGACACGACCGCGCTGCGCGCGGTGCCGTACGACTCGCCGTACAAGAACTTCGGCGAATTCCAGCGCGAGTACTTGGTCAGGTAGCGCTGGATGAAGCGGTCGATCGAGCGGGCGTCCTGGTCGGTGCCCCAGAAGTCCTTGTTCTTCGCCGGGGCGATCGCCGCCGAGTAACCGGTGCCGACCGGGTTGATGAACACGAGGTCGGTACGGTCGAGCAGGCTGTCCGGGTTGTCGAGCAGCTTGTACGGCGCGGGCGGCGTGAAGTTCGGGAACGACGACTGCAGGCGCTTCGGCCCGTACGAGCCGAGCAGCAGGTAGACCGACGACGAGCCGGGGCCGCCGTTGTAGAAGAACGTGACCGGGCGCGGCTTCGACGGGTCCGGATTGTCCTGCGTGTACGAGACGTAGAACATCTTCGCGTTCGGCGCCGACGTGACCGGATCGATCGTCGTCAGGTGGCCCGTGGTGGCCGTGTACTTGATGGTCTTGCCGCCGATCGTGACCGTACGGTGCACGACGGCCGCCCCTTCCGTGGAATCCGTGACCGCGTCGTTCGGCCCGGTGCCGTACACGTCGTTGTCGACGTACGGCTGGTCGGCCGCGACGGCCGTTGCGGTGGTGTTGGCCGACGTGCTGGCGCCGGCCGACGTCGCGGCGGCGGCCGCCGCCGAAGCGGCCGGGCTCGACCCGTCGTCGCCGCCGCACCCCGTGACGAGCAGCGCAGCGGCCGCGGCCGCTGCGAGCGGCACGCTCAGTGTCGTTCCGAATAGCGCGAAACCGTCTTTCAAGGACTTCCGTGTCGTCATTATTGCCTCTCGAACAGAACGATAAATACCGCCGGTCGCAAAGGATCATTTGCGCCGGCGCTCCGCACCGGGAATGCATTCGTTATGCGACGCACTCCGAGTTTTTTACCGGCTCGGCGAATACCGACCGGCACGATTTACCCCACCCATATTTTTTTGCGACCGCACAATGAAATCAATTCCATCGCGAACGACAATTCGATAATCCGCAGCAATACATATTCATTCAGCGCATTTGCACGCGCACAAAATCGACGGCAAAAGCACGCCCTTGCCAGGCCAGCCCCACCAAGGGCGCCTCGCTTCGAACAGACGAACAATCCCCCTCGGCGAGATGCCGATTAATCGCAAAACGACGATCAATCGCGACTCGAGCCGATTTAATAAAATCGAAAGGATCGATTAACTAAACGGAAAGGAATATCCTCGTATCTGGAATTTATTAAATTAAGTGAAAATACCGGCGCATATTAGGGTTCCGATTTATCGCCGTAAAGTAATAATTTGTTACGGCGCTCGCCATTCCGATAAAAGGCAGTTCGGGACCGATTCCAGAGCACCCAAAAGAAAAAGCCGGACGACTGTCCGGCTTCGTGAGGGCGGCGCGACGCGTGCCGTCAGAGCGGCACGTCGATCGCGCCGGCGCCGACGGGAATCGCATTCGCGCCCGGCGCGGCCGAGATCGGCGGCAGGTTCGCGCTCGTCAGCGCGGGCGCGGCGCCCGGCGTGCCGCCGCGCGGCACCGTGCGGATCACCTGCGACGGCGGCAACGGCGCGCCGCTCTTCAGGTGCTTCCACATCAGGTTCAGCGCCTGCAGGTTGTAGTAATGAACCGGCACGAAGCGCGTGTCGAAGCCCGGCACCGGCAGGAACGCGTCGAAGTGCTGGCCGTTCGTCACCTCGTAGAACACGAGCTGGCTGCGCCCGCCTTCGCTGATGCCGTTCTGCGCGACGTACGCGCGCGACGCGTGGTTCACGGGCACGAGCGCGTCGCTGCGGCCCTGCACGATGATCGCCGGCTTGCCCTGCAGGTTCGCGTTCACGCGCACCGCGTCGACGTTCGCGGGCATCCCGAGCATCCCGTTCGTCCAGAGCTGGCGCAGGCACAGCGCGCCCGCGAAGCTCCCGTCGGGCGTCGCGAGCCGGTGGTCGACGCCCGCGCCCGTGTTGAACACGAGGCTGATGCCGGCCGTCGGCGGCACGCCGTTGCCGACGCCGAACACGGCCGGCATCGGCGACGTGGCGGGCGCGGCGACGGCGCCCGTCGCCGGGTTCGTCGTCGCGAAGCTGAAATTGCACAGGTTGTCGGTGACGCGCGAGCGCGTGTACGCGTTCGCATACGTGACCGCGATCGCCGGAATCGCCTGCGAATCCCACATCGGCGCCTGCAGCAGGTCGGAATCGGCGAGGTAGCCGGCCGCGTGGAGCTGCGCGAGCGCGTCGGCGGCCTGGCTTTGCGTATCGGCGCCCGACACGAGCCCGGCCGCGGCGAGCGTCGCGCAGCGCTGGGTGCGGATCGACTGCGTGGTCGCCGCCGGCAGCGCGCTCAGGGACGGCGCGTCGGCAAGCGACGCCGACGCGGCCGCGCACGGCTCCAGCAGGTTCGCGAGCGTCGCGTAGTCGGCCAGCGGCCGGCCGAACGACGGCACGGGCTGGCCGCCCGAGCGCACGACCGCGTTCGGCGCCATCCGCACGTTGACCTGCGGCTCGCCGACCACGACCGCGGTGATCCAGCCGCGGTTGTCCTGTTCGGCCGCCGCGAGCGACGCGCCGCCGCCGTTGCTGACCGACGCGGCGATCGTCGTGATGTCACCCGCGCGATAGCGCACGCCGTGATGCGAGCCGTCGACCAGCGGTCCGAACTGCTCGTTGAGCGCCCAGTACGCGAACTCGACCGACTGCAGCGTCACGCGCCCCCAGTCCTGCTCGGGATTCTGCTGCGAATGCGCGTGCTTGAACGCATAGCGGTTCGGGAAGCGGGAATTGAACGTGGCGAGATCGCCGCTGGTGACGTTCGCGGTGAACAGGCTCGCGGTGCCGGCCAGCACTGCGTTGGCGAGCGTGCCGTCGATCAGCGTGACGGTGTCCGACATCAGCTCGTGCGCGCCGTTGCCGCCGCCCTTGTCGTTGTAGGCGACCGCGCAGCCGCGCTTGAGCGCCCATTCGCCGGCCGCGGAAATCGCGCCGTACACGCCGCGCGAGCCCGACGACGTCGCGGTGACGATGCACGGCTGCGCGGGATTGAAGCTGGCGGGCACCTGCACGAGCAGCGTGACGTTCTTGCTGCCGCTGCCGTCGTCGGCGTACGCGAGATATTCGGTGCCGGGAATCTTGCCTTCGCCGAGCGTGTCGTTGCCGTCGAGGTCGACGTTCGGCCCCCAGAAGCGGCCGTAGCCGCCGTTGGCGCTCATGTCGACCAGCGCGCGGTAGTTCGACCAGATCGCGAGACGGCGCAGCTCGGCACCCGTCGGCCGGGCGGCATTCGCAAAGCCGGGGGCGCTCGCCGAGCCGAGGCCCGTCTTGCCGAGGCCGGCCGTCAGCAGGTCGTCGCTCGCGCCGTCATAGGCCGTCGTGCGCACGCTGCCGGACACGAAACCGGGCAACCGGTTGCGCTCGGCCGACTCGTCGCCGTTACAGGCGCCGAGCATCGCGACCGCGGCCAGCGCCGCGCCGAAAACCATCCGCCTGCCCCACCCGAGTCTCGTCATCGCCGCCCTCTCGATATCGTTATCGGTCCGCCGCCGCTTCGTGCGGCTTGCGGCCTCTCAAGCGCAAACGGGCCCCGGCATGCCGGGGCCCGCCTGAAAACGGGCGCACGCGGCGCTCACGCGCCGTCGCCCGGCGTTACTGCTGCTGAACCGTCAGCTTGTTCGACACCGACGTCACGCCGCTCACGCCCTTCGCCGCCTCTTCCGCCTTGTCGATCTGGGCCTGGTCGGGCACCGTGCCCTCCAGCGTGATCGCGCCGCCCTTCGAGCGCACGACGATGTTCGCCACGTCGATGCCGCCCGCCTTCGTAATGGCCTTGCGCACCGCATAGCCAAGCTTGCGGTTCGCCTTCTTCGCGGTCTTCGCTGCGGCCTTCGGCGCGCTGGTCGCGGCCGCGGGCGCTTCCGTTGCCGCGGCATCGCTCGACTGCGCATACACGCTGCCCGACAGACAGGCCGCCACGGCGGCAACGCCCAACGCTCTCAACACGATCGACTTCATGCTATCTCCTTATCACTCCGGAACGGCCGTGCACAGTACGGCCGATTACCCCCAAAAACAGCCGGCCCGCGCGCGAACGGGCGGGACAGCCGGTGTTTTCCACGGCGATACGAGAGAGGCGAGACGGGCTGGCGGCCGGCGCACGCGAAAGCGGGCCGGCCGGGCCGGACAGCCGCCGGCCGAACGCGCCCGGTCTCATTGCGTGCCGGGTCGCGCGCAAATCGGGCGCGGCTGCGTCGCACAATGTAATCCAGCGCCCGCGGAAGCGCAAAGCTTTTGACGCGGGGCCGCCCGCCACTGTCGCCGCGGGGCCGCGCCAGGCCGCCCCACTCGCGCACGCCCGGTGAAACCGGGTACCATCGCCGCGAGCATCGGCGTCGTCCATGACAACCGTCCGATCGTCACCGATACGTCACGCCAGCGTCATCCGCCGCCCCCATGAAGCCAGCCCGCCCTCGCCCGCCTCGCCGCATCCTCGCCCGCTTCGTCGCGGTATCGTGGCGCGACCTCGCGCTGTCGATCGGCCCGACCGTGCTGCTCGCCGGCGCGGCCGTCTGGCTCGCGGTCAAGCTGATCCAGCCGGCCCCGCCGTCCACACTCGTGATCTCGTCCGGGCCGCCCGGCAGCACGTACTGGAACGCCGCGCAGAAATACAAGACGATCCTCGCGAAGAACGGCGTCACGCTCGACGTCCAGTCGTCCGAAGGGTCCGCCCAGAACCTCGCGCGGCTGTCGAACCCGAACGCGCCGGTCGACGTCGGTTTCGTGCAGAGCGGCATCGGCCCGAAGGAGCGCGACGAACATCTCGTGTCGCTCGGCAGCATCGGCTACGTGCCGCTCGCGATCATGTATCGCGGCCCGGTCGTCGCGCGCCTGTCCGACTTCAAGGGCAAGCGGCTCGCGCTCGGCGCGGAGGGCAGCGGCGCGCGCGAGCTGAGCCTCGCGCTGCTGAAGATGAACGGCATCGTGCCGGGCGGCTCGACCGAGCTGCTGCCGACCGCCGGCGAGGACGCGGCCACCGCGCTGCTCGACGGCAAGATCGACGCGGCGTTCCTGTCCGGCGACTCGACGCAGATCCCGGTGATGGCGAAACTGTTCCGCGCGCCGGGCGTGCACGTGTATTCGTTCACGCAGGCCGAGGCGTACGCGCGGCGCTTCCCGTACCTGACCGCGATCACGCTGCCGATGGGGGTCTACGATCTCGGCCGGAACCTGCCGCCCGCCGACATCCACACGGTCGCACCGACCATCGAACTCGTCGCGCGCGACTCGCTGCATCCCGCGTTGTCCGACCTGCTGATCGAGGCCGCGCGCGAGGTGCACGGCCACGCGACGATCCTGCAGCACGCGGGCGAATTCCCGTCGCCCGTCACGCGCGGGTTCCAGCTCTCCGACGACGCCGCGCGCTACTACAAATCAGGCAAGACCTTCCTGTACCGGCGGCTGCCGTTCTGGGTCGCGAGCCTCGTCGACCGGCTGCTCGTCGTGGTCGTGCCGCTGATCGTCGTGCTGATCCCCGGGCTGCGGCTCGTGCCGTCGCTGTACGGCTGGCGCGTGCGCTCGCGCATCTACCGCTGGTACGGCGCGCTGATCGCGCTCGAGCGCAGCGCGCTCGGCGAGCACACGGCCGAGGAGCGCGTGCAGTTGCTCGACGAACTCGACGACATCGAGGAAGCCGTGAACCGGATGAAGATGCCGCTGGCGTATGCCGGGCAGTTCTACGTGCTGCGCGAGCACATCGGCTTCGTGCGCGAACGGCTCACCGCGCACGACCAGGACACGCCGGCCAGCCCGCCGGGCGCCGGCGGCCCGCCGCAGGCACGGGCCGAAGCCGCGCCGCCGGCCGGCACGCCCCCTCGGGCGACTCCCGGTTCCGCGTGAGCGGACGATCCGCGATCATTGCCGCATGCGCGCGCCGCCGCGTAACATGGAGGCCGCCGCCAGGCGCCGCTCGCCCCACCCTCTGGAGATCGCCATGACAACCGGCCTCGACACCGCCCAACCCGCCTGGTTCTACGACTTCGTGTCGCCGTTCTCCTACCTGCTCCTCGAACAGCTCGACAAATGGCCGGACGTGCCGTTCGAGCCCGTCGCGGTGTCGCTGCCGGACCTGCAGCGCCACTGGGGGCAACGCTCGAGCGCGGACGTGCCCGCCAAGCGCGTGTTCACGTACCGTCACGCCCTGTTTCGCGCGGAGCAGCTCGGCATCCGCTTCAAGATGCCGCCCGCCCATCCGTTCGATTCCGACAAGGTGTTGCGCCTCGCGATCGCGCTGCGCGCCGACATCGCGACCGTGCTGGAAATGTTCCGCTTCATCTGGCACGACGGCAACGACCCGTCGACGCCGGAAGGCTTCGCGGCACTGTGCGAGCGCGTCGGCGTCGGCCACGGCGACGAGCTGATCGAATTCGAGGAGACGAGCGCGCAGTTGCGCCGCAACACCGACGACGCGATCGCGCTCGGCGTGTTCGGCGTGCCGACGTTCTGGATGAACCAGCAGCTGTTCTGGGGCGAGGACGCGCTGCCGATGGTGCTGTACTGCGCGCGCACGCCGAACTGGCTGGAATCGCGCGAGGTCAAGCGGATCAGCGTGCTGCCGAAGGGCCGTGTGTGATGGCCGGTATCACGCACGCCAATGCGCGGCTGCGGTAAGGTTACGCTTCCCCGCAATCCCCGCCTACGATGGAAGAAGACGACCGTACCGCCTCGCTCGATATCTGGCTCGTGCGCGTGTTGCGCACGCTGCTGCTCGAGCGCAGCGTCACGCAGGCCGCGCTGCGGCTGAACCAGACCCAGCCGGCGATCAGCACCGCGCTGCGCAAGCTGCGCGAGACGCTGAACGACCCGATCCTCGTGCGCGGCAAATCCGGCATGGTCCCGACCGAATACGGCGCGTCGCTGCTCGAGGCCGCGCAGCGCGCGCTGCGCGAGGTCGATTTCATCGCGACGCCGCACGGCGATTTCGATCCGTCGTCGGCACGGCGCACGTTCCGCGTCGCCGCCCCCGATTACCTGAACGATTTCTTCATGCCGACGCTGATCGAGCGCTTTCGCGACGCGGCGCCGCATGCCCATCTGGAAATCGATTCGCTGAATCCCGCGCTCGATCACGCGGGCGCGCTCGAATCGGGCGCGCTCGATCTCGTGATCGGCAACTGGCCGAAGCCCGACCCGCAGTTCGCGCGCCAGGACCTGTTCTCCGACACGATCGTGTGCCTGATGCGCGATGCGCACCCGCTCGCACGCGTGCCGCTCACGCGTGAAGCGTACGCATCGGCCGCGCACGTCGCGCCGACGCCCTACACCGGCGACAAGCGCAACGCGATCGAGATCGGCCTGGCACGCGCGCGCCTCACGCGGCGCATCGTGACGACGCTGCCCTACTTCGGCATCGTGCCGCAGGTGCTGCTGCAGTCGGACCTGATCTTCACGACGACGCGCCGCTTCGCGACGCACTATGCGCAGTTGCTGCCGCTCGTGGTCGTCACGCCGCCCGTGCCGTTCCCGCGCATCAAGAGCTACCTGCTCACGCATCCGCAGCCCGACCGCCCGACCGACATCGCGTGGCTGTGCGCGCTGATGCAGAGCGTGTCCGACGAGCTGACGGTTCCCCGCAGCCGCAAGCGCTGAGCCGCGGCACAAAGCACGGCACGGCCGCTCGAGTTCAGGCCGTGCAGAAGGTTTCCTGCAGATGGGTCCAGCGCACGACACCCGCCGCGTCGCGCTCGAACACGGCGGTTGAACGGCGCGCGGGCAGCTCGCCCGACGCCGCGTGCTGCGCTTCGAGATAGGTCACGGTCGCATGCGACGCGTCGGCCGCGAGCACGCGGGTGTCCGACAGCGTGATGCGCAGCCCCGGCTTCGCGCCGGCGAGCTTTTCGAACAACGCGCGCGTACCGTCGTGATCGACCTCGCGGCCGTCGGTCAGGATCATCGTGAATTCGGCGGAAAACGCGGCGAGCAGCGCATCGAGCGCCTCGGGCGCGGTATCGACGCCGGACAGCCAGCGCTCGATGGCGACGAGGCTCGCATCGAGCGCGTCGAGATAAACCTGATGATCGGACATGGCACGTGCGCGGTAAGGCGCGGCCCGATGCCGCGCGTCGTCGTGCAGTGTATGCAAAATCGCGCGGCCCCGCGCTGGCCGCGCGGCGCTACCGCGCGCAGGACACGTCGTCGCGCGCACGCCCCGAAGCGGCGGCCTTCGCGTCGGCCACCGGCATGCCCGAGCGCGCCTGCAGCAGCTCCGCGCACACGGCCACCGCGATCGCGCCCGGCGCCTTGTCGACGATGCCCGCGACACCGATCGGGCACACCATCTCCACGAGCCGCGCCGGATCGACGCCGCGCGCGGCAAGCCGGCGCTCGAACTTCACGCGCTTGGTGCGCGAGCCGATCATCCCGAAGTACGCGTAGTCGCGCCGCCGCATGATCTGCGCGGCGAGCGAGAAGTCGAGCGCGTGGTTGTGCGTCATCACGAGGAAGTACGCGCCGGGCGGCGCGGCGTCGACGACCGCCTCCGGCGTGTCGGTCGGCTCCGGCTGCACGTTCGGCGGACATTCGTCCGGGAACAGCTCGTCGCGCGTGTCGACCCACTGCACGACGCACGGCAGCGCGCCGAGCAGCGTGACGAGCGCGTGACCCACGTGCCCGGCGCCGAACAGCACGATGTGCATCGGCGCGGGCGTGCCGGTCGCGCGGTTGCGCTGGCCGGTGCCCGGCGCGAACGCCGGGGTCGACGCGGTGCGGAGCGAGCGGGCGGGGCCGTTCATGTCAGCCTCCGCTGGGCCGCCCCAAGGAGGCTGACCGCCCCCTCGGGGGGAGCCGTGCATGGAACCGGAGTAAGCGCTGAAGCGCCAACTCCCGTCGACAGCGAACGAAGTGAGCTCGGGGGCCGTTTCATCTCAGCCTGCCTGACCGGCGCGTGCCGCACGCACCGCGCTGACCGCACGCAGGATCGACTCGCCGGTCGCCGGCGCATCGAGCGGCGGGTTCACCTTGTAGTCGCCGACCGCGGCCACCGCATCGCGCACCGCGAAGAACACCGAGAACGGCAGCAGCAGCGGCGGCTCGCCGACGGCCTTCGAGCGGTGGATGCTGTCCTCGACGTTGCGGTTCTTGAACAACCGCACGTTGAATTCCGGCGGCGTGTCGTTCACCGTCGGGATCTTGTACGTCGACGGCGCATGCGTCATCAGCTTGCCGCCCTTGTTCCACCACAGCTCCTCGGTCGTGAGCCAGCCCATCCCCTGGATGAACGCGCCTTCGACCTGGCCGATGTCGAGCGCCGGGTTCAGCGACGCCCCCACGTCGTGCAGCGCATCGACGCGCAGCGTGCGCATCTCGCCCGTCAGCGTGTCGATCACGACTTCCGACACGGCCGCGCCGTACGAGTAGTAGTAGAACGGCCGGCCCTGCAGCTTCGACTGATCCCAATACAGCTTCGGCGTCGCGTAGAAACCATCGGACCACAGCTGCACGCGCGCGAGGTACGCCTTCGCGATCACTTCGCCGAACGGCACGCCGTTGCCGCCCACCCACACGAAGTCGTTGGCGAACTTCACGTCGGCCGCATCGACCTTGCCGTCGCCGAACTGCTTCGCCGCGAACACCGCGAGCCGCTCGCGCAACTGGCGAGCCGCATCCTGCGCGGCCTTGCCGTTCAGGTCCGAGCCCGTCGACGCAGCGGTCGCGGACGTGTTCGCGACCTTGCTGGTGTCGGTCGCCGTCACGCGGATCCGGCCGAAGCGGATGCCGAGCTCGTGCGCGACGACCTGCGCGACCTTCGTGTTGAGCCCCTGGCCCATCTCCGTGCCGCCGTGGTTCACGAGCACCGAGCCGTCGGTATAGATGTGCACCAGCGCGCCGGCCTGGTTGAAGTGCGTGACGTTGAACGCGATGCCGAACTTCACCGGCGTGATCGCGATGCCCTTCTTCAGCACCGCGTTGCGTGCGTTGAATTCGCGCACGCCCGCACGCCGCGCGCGGTAGTCGCTCGTCGCCTCGAGTTCGCCGAGCAGCTCCTGCAGCACGTTGTCCTCGACCGTCTGCCCATAGGGCGTGACGTTGCGTTCGGTCTTGCCGTACAGGTTCGCATAGCGGACGTCGAGCGGATCGCGGTCGAGCGCGCGCGCGACGTCGTCGAGGATGTACTCGATCGCGAACGCGCCCTGCGGGCCGCCGAACCCGCGGAACGCGGTGTTCGACTGCGTGTTGGTCTTGCCGCAGTAGCCGGCGATGTTCACGTCGCCCAGCCAGTACGCGTTGTCGAAGTGGCACACCGCGCGCGTCATCACCGGGCCCGACAGGTCGGCCGAGAAGCCGCAGCGCGACGTCATGTCGAGCGCGACGCCGTCGATGCGGCCGTCGTCGTCGTAGCCGACGTCGAAGCGGTAATGGAAGTCGTGCCGCTTGCCGGTGATCATCATGTCGTCGTCGCGGTCCGGACGCAGCTTCACCGGGCACAGCAGCTTCCACGCCGCGAGCGCCGCGCAGCACGCGAACAGGCCCGACTGTGATTCCTTGCCGCCAAACCCGCCGCCCATCCGGCGGCATTCGACCAGCACGTTGTGCGACGCGACGCCGAGCACGTGCGCGACGAGGTGCTGCATCTCGCTCGGGTGCTGCGTCGAGCAGTACACGTGCATCCCGTCGTCGTCCTTCGGCACGGCGTACGCGATCTGCCCTTCGAGGTAGAACTGCTCCTGGCCGCCGAGCAGCATTTCGCCCGACTCGCGGTGCGGCGCGACGGCGAGCCGCGCGGCCGCGTCGCCGCGTGCGAGCTTCAGCGGCGGGATCACGTAGGTTTCGGCCGCGCGCGCTTCCTGCGCGGTGAGGATCGCCGGCAGCTCCTCGTAGTCGACCTGGGCGCGGCGCGCGGCGAGCCGCGCGGTTTCATGCGACGTCGCGACGACGATGAACATCGGCTGGCCGACGAACTGCACGATGCCCTTCGCGAGCACCGGATCGTCGTGGATGATCGGGCCGCAATCGTTGACGCCCGGGATGTCGTCGGCCGTGAACACGGCGACCACGCCCGGCGTCGCGCGCACCGCGTCGAAGTTCATCGACACGATCTTCGCGTGCGGCTTCGCCGACAGGCCGAGCGCCGCGTGCAGCGTGCCCGCGACGACCGGGATGTCGTCGGTGTAGGTGGCACGCCCGCTGACGTGCAGGTGCGCGGATTCGTGCGCGCGCGATACGTGGACCTGCGCGGCGTCGGCTTGCGGGTCGAGGGTGCTCAGGAACGGTTCTGCTTGCTGGTTCATGTTCGGTGTTCTCCGTCTTCAGACGCGCGCCGCGTCGGTGCCGAGTTCGGCGGCCACTTCACGCACATTCAGGGCTTGCGGCGGCAGCGGGTCGTGCGGGCGCGTCTCCAGCCAGAATCGATACATCAGGTTCTTCGCGGTATCGAGACGGTACGTGCTCGTCGCGCGCATGTCGGACAGCGGCTGGTAGTCGCGCTCGAGCGCCTGCATCGCCGCCTGCGCGGTGGCTTCGTGCCACTGCGCGCCGTCGAGCACGGCTTCCGTCTGGGTCGCGCGCTTCGGCGTCGCGGCCATCCCGCCGAACGCGATGCGCGGCTCGCGGATCGTGTCGCCGTCCGCGATGAACGCGAACGCCGCGCACACGGCCGAGATGTCGGAGTCGAACCGCTTCGACAGCTTGTACGTGCGGAACTGCAGCTTCTCGCGCGCGCCGGTGCGGGTCGGCACCTTCAGGCCGACGACGAATTCGTGCGGCGCCATGTCCTTCTGCTGGTAACCCGTGTACAGCGCCTCGAGCGGCAGCTCGCGCACCGTGTCGCCGCCGCGCAGCACCACGCGCGCGCCGAGCGCGATCAGGCCCGGCATCGAATCGCCGATCGGCGAGCCGTTCGCGACGTTGCCGCCGATCGTGCCCGCGTTGCGGATCGGCAGCGACGCGAAGCGCTTCCACATCTCGGTCAGTTCCGGATACGGGCCGGCCAGCGCCGCATACCCTTTCTCGACCGTCACGCCAGCACCGATTTCGATCCAGTCGTCGCCGTGCACGATGTTCTGCAGTTCGGCGATCTGGCCGACGTAGATCAGGTCGTCGAGCCGGCGCATCTGCTTGGTGACCCACAGGCCGATGTCGGTGCTGCCCGCCAGGATGCGCGCGTCGGGCCGCTCGACCTTCAGCGCGGCCAGCGCGTCGAGCGTGCGCGGCGCCGCGAAGCGCGCGCCGTTGATCGTCGTGTAGTCGAACGTATCGTCGCGCTTGAGCGACGCGAGCGTGCGGGCCAGCGCGGCCGTGTCGACCGGCGCCGACGGCGCCGGCGCGTCGAACATCTGCACGGCCGCATCGACGATCGGGCGATAGCCGGTGCAGCGGCACAGGTTGCCCGTCAGCGCATCGGCGATCTCGGTGCGCGACGGCACGTCCTTCGCCTTCGCGCACGTGCCGGCACGGCCGCAGCCTTCGTGGCCGTGCTTCTCGTACAGCGCCCACATCGACATCACGAAGCCGGGCGTGCAGAACCCGCATTGCGAACCATGGCAGTCGACCATCGCCTGCTGCACCGGATGCAGCGCACCGTCCGGCTGACGCAGGTCCTCGACCGTCAGCAGCGCCTTGCCGTCCAGCGTCGGCAGGAACTGGATGCATGCGTTGACGGCCTTGAACTCGACCGCGCCGGCGTCGGTCAGCTCGCCGACGACGACCGTGCACGCGCCGCAGTCGCCTTCCGCGCAGCCTTCCTTGGTGCCGGTGCAATGCGCGTCCTCGCGCAGGTATTGCAGCACGGTGCGGGTAACGTCCGCGCCGCTGACTTCGCGGATCGCGTGACGATGGTAGAAGCGGATCGGCTCACTCATGTCTCGATGGTTCTTCAAATGGGGGGCAAGGCGGCCCGCGCTGTGCGCTCGACCGACGTTTTTCTGACAGTTTGCACGCTATCACCATCAAATTTCGCAACCCATAGCCCATCACGCATGGGGCCCATATAACTGCCGCGATATGAGCGCCGGGCCGGCTCGACGGCCTTTACACACGGCGCTCCCAGCCCCTTCCCTGTTTCCCCGCGACCGCCCGGGATCCTCGAAAACAGGTCGCGATTAACTAAATGGTACCTGCGTGAAAACCGGTTCCATGGGAAAATCCCGATTCCCTTTTTCGCCGTCCTCTGCCCGTTTCGTTCATTCGTTCCGACCCCATGTCAACCGATTCCGCCACACCGCCGCGCAGCGGGTTCGCGGTCACGCTGCAAATCGTGTCCGTCGTCTGCTTCACGTTCATCTGCTACCTGACTATCGGGCTGCCGCTCGCGGTGCTGCCGGGCTTCGTCCATGACGACCTCGGCTTTTCCGCGATCGTCGCGGGCGGCGCGATCAGCGTCCAGTATTTCGCGACGCTCGCGTCGCGTCCGCTGGCCGGGCGCCTGGCCGATACGCTCGGCCCGAAGCAGACGGTGTTGCGCGGGCTGGTCGGTTGCGGCGTGTCGGGCGTGCTGCTGCTCGTCGCGCTGCTGCTCGCACACTGGCCGGTCGCGAGCCTCGTGCTGCTGGTCGCGAGCCGGCTCGTACTCGGCATCGGCGAGAGCCTGTGCGGCACCGGCGCGATCCTGTGGGGCATCGGCCGGGTCGGCGTCACGCACAACGCGAAGGTGATCTCGTGGAACGGCATCGCGACCTACGGCGCGCTCGCGCTCGGCGCGCCGGTCGGCGTCGCGATCGCGAATACGCTGAATCCGGCGCTGATCGGCGTGCTCGTGATCGCGTTGGCCGCGATCGGCTTCTACCTCGCGCGCCTGATCGCTTCGGTGCCGCTCGTGCACGGCGAACGGATGTCGTATGCGAGCGTGTTTACGCGGGTACTGCCGCACGGCCTCGGCCTCGCGCTCGGCTCGGCCGGCTTCGGCTCGATCGCGACCTTCGTCACGCTGTACTACGCGGCGCGCCACTGGCCGAACGCCGCCCTGTCGCTGACCGTGTTCGGCACGCTGTTCATCGGCGCGCGCCTGCTGTTCGCGAACACGATCAAGACCTACGGCGGCTTCCGCGTCGCGATCGTGTCGTTCGCATTCGAATGTTCGGGCCTGCTGCTGCTGTGGCTCGCGCCGGTGCCGCACATCGCCCTCGTCGGCGCCGCACTGACCGGCTTCGGCTTCGCGCTGATCTTCCCGGCGCTCGGCGTCGAGGCCGTCGCGCTCGTGCCGCCTGCGAGCCGCGGCGCGGCGCTGTCCGCGTACTCGGTGTTCCTCGACTTGTCGCTCGGCATCACGGGCCCGCTCGCCGGCTATGTCGCGGGCGCGTTCGGCTATCCGCAGGTGTTCCTGTTCGCGGCGGTGGCGGCTGCCGCGGGCGTCGCGCTGTCGATGGTGCTGTACCAGCGGCAGGCGCGGGTCGAGGGAAGCGGCGCGGCGGCATGATCGCGCTGTTCGTGACAAGGGGGCCGGTCGCGGATATCACGCCGCCGGGCGCCCAATAGAAAACGCCCGCATCGCGCGGGCGTTTTTGTATTCGGCCGGGGCCGGTGCGGCGGGCAAGCCGGTCATGCCGTCCGCAAAAACAACCGCCGCGTCAGGTCGAACGCGACCAGGTTGCCGGCCACCACCAGCAGCAGCCCGACCACCGCGAGCGGCGACCACTGGTAGCCCTCGAACACCGTCGACACGGCCAGCGCGACGATCGGGAACAGCACCGTGCAGTACGCGGCGCGCTCCGGCCCGATCCGGCCGACGAGGGTCAGATACGCGGTAAAGCCGATCACCGAGCCGGGCACGGCCAGGTAGACGAGCGCGCCGAGATAACGCGGGCTCGTGTCGAGCGTGAACGGCATCCCCGCCACCACGCTGCCGACGGTCAGGATCGCCGCGCCGATCAGCATCGCCCAGCCGTTGGTCGCGAGCGGGTGCAGACCCATCGACTGCATCCGGCTCGACAGCAGGTTGCCGATCGAGAAGCACATCGTGCCCGCGAACGCGATCGCGAGCCCCGTCCACGTCGCGTGGTCGTCGAGATGGCCGGCCATCTGCTGCCAGAACAGGCACGCGATGCCGGCCAGCCCGAGCAGCGCACCGGCAATCGCCGACGGCCGCAGCGGACGGCCCATGAACAGGCGGCCGTTGATCGAGTTCAGCAGTGGCGCGGTCGAGAAGATCACCGCGACGAGGCCGCTCGGCACGACCTGCTCCGCATAGTAGAAGCACAGGAAGTTCAGGCAGAACAGCGCGAAGCCCTGCGCGAGGAGAAAGCGCCACGCTTCGCGCGGCGGGCGCACCGGCCGGCGCATCACGCGCAGCAACGCGAACAGCACGGCGGCCGCGAGCCAGAAGCGCCATGCGATCGACACGGGCGGCGGCACGGAGCCGAGCTGCCATTTGATCGCGATCCAGGTGGTGCCCCAGATCAACACGGTGACGAAATAAAGCGACAGGTTCATGGCGGCAAACGATCCCAAAAGCAGGTGAAACGGATCCCGACTATGCCGCCGCCCGGCGCGCGCCGATTGTCCGGAATTGCGGTCTTTTTCGGGCCGCCGCACGCGGCGCCGCGCGCCCGCTTATACTCGGCCCATCATGAGCCTCTCCCTTTCCGCGCCCCCCGTCGACCACCCCGCCGCCCTGGCTGGCGGCGATCTGCCGTTCGGCCTGCAGTCGGTCTGCCGCACGCTCGCGGACGCGAACGCGACGCTCGAGCGCTTCGCGTGGCTCGGCGACCATCTGGCGATCGCCGAATGGACGCGGATCACCGACGAAAGCGAGACGGTCTACGAGCAGCCGGGCCACCACACGCTGTCGTGCTACCTCGACGGCGGTTACCGGACCGAACGCCAGCGCGTGCCGCGCTACGGCGCGCCGAGCCTGCTGTGCGCGCTGCCGGGCGACCATGAATCGCGCTGGTGGGTGCGCGGCGAGATGCACTTCATCCACCTGTATTTCCTGCCCGAACACTTCACGCAGCGTGCGATCCGCGAACTCGACCGCGAGCCGCGCGAGCTGAAGCTCGCCGACCGCACTTACTTCGAGGATGCGCGCGTCGCCGCGCTGCTGCGCTCGCTCGCGCTGGACGGCTGGGACGATGCCGACGAACGGCTGCGCGTGAACGAGACCGCGCACGAGGTGCTGAGCCTGCTGCTGCGCGGACAGAGCACGACCCGCACCGACACGTCGTTCCGCGGCGGGCTCGCACCGGCCGTGCGCCGCCGCGTGCGCGACTACATCGACACGTACCTGACGCAACCGCTGACGCTCGGCGAACTCGCCGACGTCGCCGCGCTGTCCGAGTACCACTTCTCGCGGATGTTCCGGCTGTCGTTCGGCCGCGCGCCGCACGCGTGGGTGGCCGAACAGCGCCTCGCGCGGGCGCGCGAGCTGCTGCGCACGACGGCGCTGCCGCTCGCGCAGATCGCGGCCGACTGCGGCTATGCGAACGCCGGCCACTTCAGCCATCGCTTTCGCGACGCACATGGCACGACGCCGAATACGTACCGGCGCGCGATGCAGGGCCGCTGAGCGCGGCCCCTTTTTCCCCGTTTCCCTGCTTACGCGCCGCGCCGCGACAGTTCCTGTTCGAGCGCCGCGACGCCGGCCGGCAGGTCGACCGGCACCTTCAGGTCGACCATCGTGCGGCCGAACGCATGCAGCGTGCGGAACAGGTTGTGTTCGCGGCACTGCTCGCCCATCTGCCCGATCCGTACGATCGGCAAGCCGAACGAGCCCGAAATCTCGACCTGGTACTGCTTCGAGATATGGCCGCAGACCATTCCCGGCGTGAGCCCTTCCGGCGTCTCGATCCCGACCACTGAATTGAGCCGGCAGTCCTTCGGTGCGTAGAGTTTGAGCCCCATCGACTCGACGCCCGCCTGCAGCGCGAGCGAGCAGCGCAGGTGGCGCGCGAAGCGGCTTTCGAGCGTTTCCGCGCAGACGAGCCGCAGCGCTTCGTGCAGCGCGAGCACGCCGGACACGGGCGCCGTGTAGTGATAGCCCGCGTTGTGCCAGAAGTTTTCTGCAAGCGCCATGTCGAGGCACCAGTGCGCATTCGGTTCGGGGCGCTGCTTCATGCGGTCCCATGCGGCGTCGGAGAACGCGATCAGCGACACGCCCGGGATCGACGACAGCCCCTTCTGGCCGCCGGTGATCACCGCGTCGATGCCCCACGCGTCCATCTCGAGCGGCATCGTCGACAGCGTGCACACCGCGTCGACCACGACCAGCGCGCCGGCCGCCTTCGCGAGCGCCGCAATGTCGCGCAGGTCGCGATTCCACACGGTGTTCGACGTCTCGCCCTGCACGATCGTGACGATCTCGGGCCGCTCGCGCGCGATTGCGTCCGCGATCTCGTCGAGGCTGGCGACCGCGCGGTCGGCCACTTCGAGCGTCGCGACGTCGGCGCCGACGCGCGTGGCCATCTCGGCCATCCGCGCGCTGAAGAAACCGTTGCGGATCGACAGCACGCGCGTGCCGCGCCACGCGAGGTTCGAGATCGCCATTTCCATCGCGGCCGAACCGGGGCCCGCGACGCCGAGCACCCACTTCGTGCGGGTCTGGAACACGTAGCGCGCCATCTCCTTCACCTGCTCGATGATCTTCGCCATCGTCGCGCCGAGGTGGTTGATCACGACCGTGTTCGCCTTCGCGACGGCGGCCGGGATCGGGACCGGGCCGGCCCCCATCATCAGCAGCGGTTCTTCGGGCAGGATCGCGTCGAGCGGCACGACGACGGGACAGGGAATCGGCGAGTAATCGATGGACATGGCTGGTAAAAGGTGAGGAAAGGAAGTGCACGAGCGCCCGCCGCGCTGCATGGCGAACTGATCGATCATTCCGCGTTCCGCCGCCTCGCGCAAGAGGCACGCGCGGCCGGACAGCGCGACGGTGGCCCGGTCGCCGGACCGGGCCAGCCGGCCGTGCGCGGGTCGCACGCCGGCCATCCGGATTGAAAATGGATTGCCGGCCAGGGTGTGAAACGGTTCCACTCGTGCGTCAAGCGCACGATTTTCTCCGTCAATAACATCGCGCTCCGTCGACATCGCCGCTTCAGCGCGACTTCCGTATCGATTGAAATAGACCAGAACCGTGATGAAAATCATCACCCAGAATCCGATACCCAAAACTCTCGCATGACAAAAAACATCCATTATCGTGGCATGAATTGGGGCACGCTTCCTGGCAATACCTGAAAAAATTCACACAAATAGCTAACAACCCATTGAATTAAATGAACATTATTCTCACCCAACATGCTTATCCAATATCGCGCCACCTTTGAACGGCAGGCATGCCAGACAGCACTGCGTTTAACGCGTTACTCCCGATTTCGATTTTCCGCAACCCGCCGCTTTTCTCAGGTTGACGGATATCGCGCTGTATTGAACAATCGTCTGCGGAATCGAAGAAAACGAATTTTCGATACGACGAAAAACTGAGGGCCGCGCGATGCGCTTTCGAGGTCGCGCGGCGTAAAGCCACAACCATAATCAATCAACCGGGCCAGAAATACGCAAGCCATGAACCAGATTCAGACCATGCGTGTATTCGTCTGCGTCGCCGAGCAACAGAGCTTCCGGCGCGCGGCGCACCATCTCGGCGTGTCCAATGCACTCGTCACGCGTTCGATCGCGATGCTCGAGGGCCACCTGAACACCCGGCTGATCCACCGCACCACGCGGAACCTGTCGCTCACCGAGGCCGGCGTGCGCTACCTCGAAGGGTGCCGGGCGCTGCTCGAGGAATTCGACCACCTCGAATCGTCCGTCGCGCATGCCGTGCGCGAACCGGCCGGCACGCTGCGCGTCGTCGCGTCGGGCCTGCTGTCGCCGCTTGCGCTGACGCCGCTCGTCAGCAGCTTCCGGCGCCGCTACCCCGAGTTGCGCGTGCAGCTGACCGTCGCCGAGGGGCCGCTCGACGTACTCGATTCCGGGTACGACGTCGGCATCGTCACGGGCAACCGGTTCGACGGCAACCCGACGCTGGTCGGCCACGCCCTTTCACCGAATCCGTTCGTTGCGGTAGCTGCGCCGGCCTATCTCGAGCGACGCGGCGAGCCGCGCCTGCCCGACGACCTGCCGGGCCACGACTGGGTCACGCTCGCACCGCACCAGCATGCGCCCGCGTGGCAACTGGTCGGCCACGACGGCGTCGCGCATTCCGTCACGGTGCGCCCGACCTGCACGGTCAACCAGCTCGCGCTCGTCCACGCGGCCGCCGTGGCCGGTGCGGGCATCGCGGTGCTGCCCGAGCCGTGCGTCGCCAGCGCGCTCGCCAGCGGCGCGCTCGTGCGGCTCATGGCCGGCTACCGGATCGACGATCCCGACACGCAGTTGTCGCTCGTCTATCCGAACCGCCAGTACGTGCCGGCCCGCACGCGCAGCTTCGTCGAGCACGCGCTCGATCACTTCAGCGCGCAGCCCGCCCGCGAACGCACCGATTACGGCTTCCTGCGGCCGTCGCGCGGGCCCGACCGCTCCGACATCGTCACGGGGCTGCAGTAAACTGCGCGCGTCAGCCTTCGGAGGTGCAGCGTGCGCGTGATCCTGTTCAGCAGCCGGCAGTACGACGACGATTCGTTTGCTGCCGCCAACCGGCGGTTCGGCTATCGGCTGCACTTCCAGCCGTCACACCTCGACGCGGAAACCGCGATCCTCGCGCATGGCTATGACGTCGTCTGCCCGTTCGTCAACGACACCGTCGACGCGGCCGTCCTCGAACGGCTGGCGGACGGCGGCACGCGCCTGATCGCGCTGCGCTCGGCGGGCTTCAACCACGTCGACCTGGCCGCCGCCGAGCGGCTCGGCATCACGGTCGTGCGCGTGCCCGCCTATTCACCGCACGCGGTTGCCGAGCACGCGGTCGCGCTGATCCTCGCCCTCAACCGCCGCCTGCCGCGCGCCGTCGCGCGCACCCGCGAGGGCGACTTCTCGCTGAACGGCCTGCTTGGCTTCGACCTGCACGGCAAGACCGTCGGCGT
The DNA here is from genome assembly GCF_002223365.1 of Burkholderia sp. AU6039. NCBI lineage: Bacteria > Pseudomonadati > Pseudomonadota > Betaproteobacteria > Burkholderiales > Burkholderiaceae > Burkholderia > Burkholderia sp. AU6039. Next base: position 327,694 of record NZ_NKFK01000003.1, on the reverse strand, counting down.
GATCGGCACCGGCATCATCGGCAGCGTGTTCGCGAAGATCATGATGGGCTTCGGAATGCATGTGCTCGCGCACTCGGTGCCGCCGTACAACGACGAGCTGATCGCGTTCGGCGCACGCTATGTCGCGCTCGACGAATTGCTGCACCACGCCGACATCGTCAGCCTGCACTGCCCGCTGCTGCCGTCGACGCACCATCTGATCAACGAACGGACGCTCGCGCGGATGAAGCACGGCGCGATGCTGATCAACACCGGGCGCGGCGGCCTCGTCGATGCGCAGGCGCTGGTCGACGCGCTCAAGAGCGGCCAGCTCGGCCATCTCGGGCTCGACGTGTACGAAGAGGAAAGCGGGCTCTTCTTCGAGGATCACTCCGACCTGCCGCTGCAGGACGACGTGCTCGCGCGGCTGCTGACGTTCCCGAACGTGATCGTCACGTCGCACCAGGCATTCTTCACGCGCGAGGCGCTCGCCGAGATCGCGCACACCACGTTGTTGAACATCGAGGCGTGGCATGCCGGCACGCCGCAGAACGTCGTGACCGCGAATCGCTGAGAAATCGACGAAACCGGCTCATTTCATGGCTGCAAGCGATACCGCAATCGTTTGCTTTTGATCGCCGCTGAAAACACGACCTTTTGCATCAACAATTTCGCGCTTTGTTGCAAATGATGTAACGCGGCGCGTGTGCCGTCTGCTATCGTTGCGCCGACGTTATCCCGCCCCCTCCCGTCCATGCGTTTCGACGATTCCGACATCGCCGCCGTCTACCGCGCCATTTTCGAACGGCGCGACATGCGCCACTTCACGCCGGCGCCCGTCGATTCCGCCGTGCTCGCGCGCCTGCTGCGCGCGGCGCATCACGCACCGAGCGTCGGCTTCATGCAGCCGTGGCGCTTCATCCGCATCACCGATCCGGCGCTGCGCACCGCGATCCATGCGCTGGTCGAGGCCGAGCGCCGTGCGACCGCCGACGCGCTCGGCGAGCGCCAGGACGAATTCATGCGGCTGAAGGTCGAAGGCGTGCGCGAATGCGGCGAGCTGCTGGTCGTCGCGCTCGCCGACGGCCGCGAGCGCCACGTGTTCGGGCGTCGCACGCTGCCGGAGATGGATCTCGCGTCCGCGGCCTGCGCGATCCAGAACATGTGGCTCGCGGCCCGCGCCGAAGGGCTCGGGATGGGCTGGGTATCGCTGTTCGACGTCAATGCGCTGCGCGCGCTGCTGCGGATGCCCGACGGCGCGAAGCCGATCGCGGTGCTGTGTGTCGGGCACGTCGACGCGTTCTATGCGAAGCCGATGCTCGAGCAGGAACGTTGGGCCGCGCGGATGCCGATCGAGGCGTGCCTGTTCGAAAACGGCTGGGACGATCCGGCCGCGATCGAGGCCGCAGGATCGCCTTCGTCGCCCGCCGACGTGGCGGACGCGGCCACGGAAACCAGGGCCGGCTCGGCAAGCGCTTCGACCACGAGCGTCGGCGGGTCCCCCGAACGCATCGCCTGACGAGCCCCCCCCCCCGCCGTCATCGTTCCGGCCCCCGCAATTTCACCGCCGCAAAGCCCGCCGAATCCCACACTGTGAGCGCCACGCGGGCAATCCCGTCGCACGCCGGCAACAACCGTTTTGGCCCCGAGCATAGGGGTTTTCACTGAAGTAGAATCGCGGCTGTCGTTCGCCTTACCGCCCGCCCGTCCCGCGCATCCTGCGCCCGCCCGAGCGGCGGCTTTTCCCGAGCCCACCGCGATGCCCTTACCTCTTTTCGCCCTCGCCGTCGCCGCATTTGGAATCGGTACCACCGAGTTCGTGATCATGGGGCTGCTGCCCAATGTCGCGCGCGATCTTGGCGTGTCGATCCCGGCTGCCGGCATGCTCGTGTCGGGCTATGCGCTCGGCGTGACGATCGGTGCGCCGATCCTCGCGATCGTCACCGCGAAGATGCCGCGCAAGCGCGCGCTGATGGGCCTGATAGGGCTGTTCATCGCGGGCAACCTGTTCTGCGCGATCGCCCCGGGCTATGCGGTGCTGATGGCCGCGCGCGTCGTCACCGCGTTCTGCCACGGCGCGTTCTTCGGAATCGGCTCGGTGGTCGCGAGCAACCTCGTCGCGCCGAACCGTCGCGCGCAGGCGATTGCACTGATGTTCACCGGCTTGACCCTCGCGAACGTGCTCGGCGTGCCGCTCGGTACCGCACTCGGCCAGGCATACGGCTGGCGCGCGACGTTCTGGGCCGTCACCGGCATCGGCATCGCCGCGGCCGCCGCGCTCGCCGTCTGCCTGCCGAAGCATCTCGCGATGCCCGACACCAGCATCACGCGCGAATTCAGCGTGCTGAAACATCCGCAGGTGCTGATGGTGCTCGGCATCAGCGTGCTCGCCTCGGCCAGCCTGTTCAGCGTGTTCACGTACATCACGCCGATCCTCGAGGACGTGACGGGCTTCTCGCCGCGCCAGGTCACCTACGTGCTGCTGTTGTTCGGCCTCGGGCTGACGGTCGGCGGCACGCTCGGCGGCAAGCTCGCCGACTGGCGCCGGATGCCGTCGCTGATCGCGACGCTCGCGCTGATCGGCGTGGTCCTCGCGCTGTTCGCGGGCACGATGCACCTGCCGTTCGCCGCGCTCGCGACGATCTTCGTGTGGGGCATCCTCGCGTTCGCGATCGTGCCGCCGCTGCAGATCCTGATCGTCGACCGCGCCAGCGACGCGCCGAACCTCGCGTCGACGCTGAACCAGGGTGCGTTCAACCTCGGCAACGCGACGGGCGCTTGGCTCGGCGGGATGGCGATCGGCTCCGGCGTGTCGCTCGTGAACCTGCCGTGGGTCGGCGTCGCGATGGCCGTCGCGGCGCTCGCGCTCACGCTGTGGTCGGCGTCGCTCGAACGTCGACCGGTGGCCGTGCCGACCGAGTACGTGTGACGCAACCCTGTTGAAATCGTTGCGAGCACAACTCCACTCAAAGCTGATGGCCTTCATGGACCTTTCAAGGTCCGCGGTGTAGCATCCCCGCCGATGAAAGCCATTCTTAATCGCGATTTCCTCGCACTCATTCTGAGCGTCGCGGTCGTCGGTCTCGGCACCGGCGCCACGCTGCCGCTCACCGCACTCGCACTGACCGAAGCCGGACACGGCACCAACGTCGTCGGCATGCTGACGGCCGCGCAGGCCCTCGGCGGCCTCGCGATCGTCCCGTTCGTCACCGCGCTCGCGCGGCACATCGGCTCGCGCCGCGCGATCGTCGTGTCCGTCGTGCTGCTCGCGGCAGCCACCGCGCTGATGCAGTTCACGTCGAACCTGATCCTGTGGGGCGCGCTGCGCGTGCTGTGCGGCGCCGCGCTGATGCTGCTGTTCACGATCGGCGAGGCGTGGGTCAACCAGCTCGCCGACGATTCGACGCGCGGCCGCGTCGTCGCTATCTACGCGACCAATTTCACGCTGTTCCAGATGGCGGGCCCCGTGCTCGTGAGCCAGATCGCCGGGGCGACGAGCATCCGCTTCGCGCTGTGCGGCGCGCTGTTCCTGCTCGCGCTGCCGACGCTCGCGACGATCCGGCGCGCGCCGCTCGCCGGCGACGACGCGCATCACGAAGCACACGGCCGCTGGCTCGACATCCTGCCGCGCATGCCCGCGCTGATCATCGGCACCGGCTTCTTCGCGCTGTTCGATACGCTCGCGCTGTCGCTGCTGCCCCTCTACGCGATGGATCACGGCGTCGCGAGCGCCACCGCCGTGCTGCTCGCGTCGATCATGCTGTTCGGCGATACCGCGATGCAGTTCCCGATCGGCTGGCTCGCGGACAAGCTCGGCCGCGAACGCGTGCACCTCGGCGCAGGCTGGATCGTGCTCGCCGGCCTGCCGCTGCTGCCGTTCGTGATCGCCAATCCGTGGCTGTGCTGGCCGTTGCTGTTCGTGCTCGGCGCGGCGGCCGGCAGCATCTACACGCTGTCGCTCGTCGCGTGCGGCGAACGCTTCCGCGGTGCGGCGCTCGTCACCGCGAGCTCGCTCGTGTCGGCGTCGTGGAGCGCCGCGAGCTTCGGCGGCCCGCTGGTCGCCGGCGCGTTGATGGAACAACTGGGCAGCCACGCGCTGGTCGGCGTGCTGGTCGTCTGTGTCGCGGCGTTCGTCGCGGCCGCGATGTGGGAGCGCCGCGTCGCGCCGCAACGCGCGGTCTGACACCGGGGCGCGAGCATACCGCCGCGCGCCGCCCAAGCGACGACGGCACGAACACGCGCCGCCCGTCCACCGATACACCGGTCACACTGCGAAAACGACGACGGCCCGCGCAATGCGGGCCGTCATGCTCACGTGTGCGCCACGTTGCGCGTTACGCCTTCAACGCCGGCAGGATCTTGCCGACGCACGCGCCAAAGCCGACCCGATAACCGTCACCCTGGCACCATCCGGCGAGCGTGAGCTCGTCGCCGTCCTCGATGAACGCGCGGCTGCCGCCACCGTTCAGCGCGATCGGCTCCTTGCCGTTCCACGTCAGTTCGAGCAGGCTGCCGAACGAATCCTTCGTCGGCCCGCTGATCGTGCCCGAACCCATCAGGTCGCCCACGCGCGTGTTGCAGCCAGCAACCGTGTGATGCGCGAGTTGCTGCGCCATCGTCCAGTACATGTGCTTGAAGTTCGTGCGGCTGATCGACGTGGCTTCGGCCGCCCCTTCCGCGCGCAGCGTCACTTCGAGCGCGATGTCGAACGCATGCTTGCCCGCATGCTGCAGATACGCGAGCGGCTGCGGCGACTGCTCCGGCTGCGCGACGCGGAACGGTTCGAGCGCGTCGAGCGTGACGATCCACGGCGAGATGGTCGTCGCGAAGCCCTTCGAATTGAACGGCCCGAGCGGCACGTATTCCCACTGCTGGATGTCGCGCGCGCTCCAGTCGTTCAGCAGCACCATGCCGAAAATATGCGCTTCCGCGTCCTCGCACGCGATCGGCTCGCCGAGCGCATTGCCCTTCCCGACGATGAAACCCGTCTCCAGTTCGATGTCGAGCTTGCGGCAGGCACCGAACACCGGGCGCTCCTGGTCGGGCAGCTTCAGTTGCCCGCTCGGGCGCCGCACCGGCGTGCCGCTCACGACCACCGACGACGCGCGGCCGTTGTAGCCGATCGGCATCTCCGACCAGTTCGGCAGCAGCGCATTCTTCGGATCACGGAACATCGAGCCGACGTTGGTCGCGTGCTCCTTCGACGAATAGAAATCGGTATAGCCGGGAATCTCGACCGGCAGATGCAGCGTCGCGTCGCGCTGCGCGACGAGCACCTGTGCGCGCAGCGCCGTATCGTCACGCAGCCGCGCGTTGTCGCGCGAGAACAGATCGGACAGCTGCACGCGCACGCTGCGCCATGCGTCGCGGCCGAGCGCGATGAATGCATTGAGCGTCGGCGCGGCGAACACGTCGGCGCCGGCCGGCAGCGTCACGAGGCCCGCACGCGCGAGCGCAGCGAGATCGACGATCTGGTCGCCGAGCGCCACGCCCGCACGGCGCGACGCTTGCTTCGCATCGCTGAAGATCCCGAACGGCAGGTTCTGGATCGGGAAATCGCAGGCGGGATCGTTCGCCGTCTCGACCCAGCTCTTGCGGGCCGGGTCGAGCGTCGCGCGCCAGTCTTGGGTATCGCTCATCGTTGCTCCGGATTGAAATGTTTCTTGATGCCTTGCCAGCATTCGAAGTAGTCGGCCTGCAGCTGCGCGGTGTCGAGCGCGTAGCGCGTCGGCCGGATCAGCGTGCGGGTTTCGAACATGAACGCCATCGTCGCGTCGACCTTGTGCGGCTTCGTCGTGTCGCTCGCGGACGCCTTCTCGAACGTGTCCGCGTCGGGCCCGTGGCCCGACATGCAGTTGTGCAGGCTCGCGCCGCCCGGCACGAAGCCTTCGGCCTTCGCGTCGTACGCGCCGTGCACGAGCCCCATGAATTCGCTCGCGACGTTGCGGTGGAACCAGGGCGGGCGGAACGTATCCTCGGCCGCGAGCCAGCGCGGCGGGAAGATCACGAAGTCGATCGTGTCGACGCCCGGCGTGTCGCTCTGCGACTGCAGCACCAGGAAGATCGACGGATCGGGATGGTCGTAGCTGATCGAGCCGATCGTATTGAATAGGCGCAGGTCGTATTTGTACGGCGCGTAGTTGCCGTGCCACGCGACGACGTCGAGCGGCGAATGGCCGATGTCCGCGCGCCACAGCCGGCCGTTCAGCTTCGCGATCAGTTCGAACGCCCCTTCGCGGTCCTCGTATGCGGCTTGCGGCGTCAGGAAGTCGCGCGGGTTCGCGAGACCGTTCGAGCCGATCGGGCCGAGATCCGGCAGGCGCAGTTGCGCGCCGAAGTTCTCGCAGATATAGCCGCGCGCGTCGCCGTCCGGCAGCGTGACGGCAAAACGCACGCCGCGCGGGATCACCGCGATCTCGAACGGCTCGACGTCGACCCGGCCGAATTCGGTCGCGATGAACAGCCGCCCCTGCTGCGGCACGATCAGCAATTCGCCGTCCGCGCTGTAGAAGAAGCGGTCCTGCATCGAGCGGTTCGCCGCGTACAGGTGGATCGCGCAGCCGTTCATCGCGGCGGCCGAACCATTGCCGGCCATCGTCACGAGCCCGTCGACGAAATCGGTCGGCTCGACCGGCATCGGCAGCGGATCCCAGCGCAGCTGGTTCGGCGGTGTCGGCGGCACGTCGGCCGAATCAGCGAATTCCGACACGAGCCGCTGCGGGCCCGCATACGGCTCGAACGGCCGGTGCACGGCCGCCGGGCGGATACGGTACAGCCACGAGCGGCGGTTGTGGCCGCGCGGCGCGGTGAACGCCGTGCCCGACAGCTGCTCCGCGTACAGCCCGTACGGCGCGCGCTGCGGCGAGTTACGGCCGTGCGGCAGCGCACCGGGCAATGCCTCGGTCGCGAATTCGTTCGCGAAACCGCTCTGGTAGCCGGCGGTTGCCGGCCTCGACAGGTCAAGCGTCATCGTTTCCTTTCTCCCTCAATTCATCGCGGCGTTCGGCGCCTGCGCGCCGCTTCGCCGCGTTACGCCGGCAAGCCCGAGGACGAACAGCGCCGAGCACAGCACCGGCACCGCGGCCGCGTGGAACAGCGCACCGTTCGACCAGTTGAGCGCAATCAGTTGTCCGCCGACGAGCGGCCCGAGCACCGAGCCGATCCGGCCGATGCCGAGACTCCAGCCGATGCCCGTCGAGCGCAGCGACGTCGGGTAATACTGGCCCGCGAGCGCGTTCACGGCCGGTTGCCCGCCGACCACGCAGAACCCGCCCGCGAACACCACCACCAGCAGCCACGGCAGCGCATGCGCGACCGAGCCGATCAGCCCCACCGACACGGCCGCGCACGCGAAGCAGGCGAACAGCACGCGCACGAAGCCGTAGCGTTCGATGAACCAGCCGAGCGACAGCGTGCCGATCACGCCGCCCGTCTGCAGCACCGTGCCGACGATCACCGCCGTGCCCGGCGAATAGCCCGCGTCGCGCATCACGGTCGGCAGCCAGTTCGACAGGAAGTACAGATCGATCAGGTTCATGAAGCTGATCGCCCACAGCAGCAGCGTGACCGGCAGGCGGCCGTGGCTGAACAGCTCGGCGACCGGTGCGCCGGTTGCGGCGCGCTCGCGCACGACGATCCGCGTGTTCGCATCGATGCCGGCCTGCGGCGCGAAATGCGCGAGCCACGCGCGTGCCTGCGCGACGCGCCCTTTCAGCACCAGGAACTGCAGCGACTCGGGCAGCCGCGCGACCATCGCGATCGTCAGCACGAGCGGCACCGCGCCGCCGACGAAGAACACCGACCGCCAGCCGAGCGCCGGAATCAGCGCGGCGCTGATGAAGCCGCCGAGCGCCGCGCCGAGCGTGAAGCCGCACGACACGATCATCATCCGCTTCACGCGATGCGCGGCCGGGCTGAACTCGCCGACCAGCGCCATCGCGTTCGGCATGATGCAGCCGAGGCCGAGGCCCGTGACGAAGCGCAGCGCCATCAGCACCGGGATCGAACCCGCGAACGGCGTCGCGAGCATCGTCACCGCGAAGAACAGCGTCGAGCCGATCAGCACCGGGCGCCGCCCGATCCGGTCGGCCAGCACCGACAGCCCGAGCGCGCCGAGCAGCATCCCGAACAGGCTCGCGCTGAACACGGGCCCCAGCGCCTGCTTCGGCACGCCCCATTCGGCGATCACGCTCGGTGCGACGTAGCCCATCGCCTGCGCATCGAACCCGTCGATCACGAGGCACAGCCCGCACAACACGAGCAGCATCCAGTGGAAGCCCGGGCGATGGGTCTCGTCGATCACGCGCTCGACTTCGAGCACGCGCGCGTCGGCCGGCGCCGCGCTCATTGCGTCACCTCAGCGGCCGGATGCACGGGCGGCGTCACGCCCTGGCGCGCGAGCGCCATCGCTTCGCGCAGCACGTCGGCGTCGCCGATCTGGTTCGCGAGCAGCAGGATCAGCTTCGCGTTGACGAGCTGGCTGTCGGCGTCGGACAGGTCGCGATGCATGTCGATCAGCGCTTCGTAGAACGCGTCCGGATCAGCCAGGCGCGGGCGGGTGTCGAGTGGGGGCATGACGGAGTCTCCGGTGTCTTTATCGTTTTCAACGTGCGCAGGTCGCGCGCGCCAGTGCGTCGGCCAGCGCCTGACGGTCGAGCGTGCGCGTGCGCGCACACACGTGCTGGTCGGGACGCAGCAGGTAGAACGTGCCGGGCTTCGCGTCGTAGCGTTGCGCGGCGAAGCCGTCGACATCCTCCACGACGACGACACCCGCGACCGCTTGCGCGTGCCCGGCCGGCACGACGAGCACGGGCCGCACCGGCAGCGCGAGGCCGTCGAGCGCCTGCGCGAGCGCGGCCGCATCGCCCGGCAACCCGAACAGCATGCCGGTGAAGCCGCTGCCCAGATGCTGCAGCAGCCAGCTCGACGCGCCCTGCGCACGCACCGGCGCGTCGGCCGCCGCCGCGCCCGGACGCATCGCGCCCGCGAAGGCGTCGCCGTCGCGGTCGGGTGTGTTCAGCGGCGAATCGGCGAGCACCGCCGGCACCGACAGGCGGCCGCTGTTCACGAGCTTGCGCGCGAATTCGCAGTCGCGCGCAAGCTTCAGCGTCGCATCGCGGAACACGCGCGACACCGGGCTTTTCGGCGTGATGAAGTCGGTCGAGCGCGTCGAGTTGCGGATGTTCTCGTCGGCCGCGAACTCGCGCTCGCTCGCATACGTGTCGAGCAGGCTGTCGGCCGAGCGGCCGTCGAGCACGAGCTTCAGCTTCCACGCGAGGTTGTCGGCATCCTGCACGCCGCTGTTCGCGCCGCGCGCGCCGAACGGCGACACGCCGTGCGCGGAATCGCCCGCGAACAGCACGCGGCCGTGCCGGAACGTGTCCATCCGCTGGCAGCGGAACGTATAGACGCTCACCCATTCGAGCTCGAACTCGACGTCCGGCCCGAGCAGCGCACGCACGCGCGGGATCACGCGCTCCGGCTGCTTCTCGGCGACGGGGTCGGCATCCCAGCCGAGCTGGAAGTCGATGCGCCATACGTTGTCGGGCTGGCGATGCAGCAGCACCGACTGATTCGGGTGAAACGGCGGGTCGAACCAGAACCAGCGCTCGGTCGGAAACTCCGCCTTCATCTTCACGTCGGCGATCAGGAAACGGTCCTTGAACGTGCGGCCGTGGCTTTCGAGGCCCATCATCGTGCGCATCGGGCTGCGCGAGCCGTCGGCCGCGATCACGTACTGCGCGCGCAGCGTCGTGACGCCCTCCGGCGTTTCGATCGTCAGCACCGCGTGTTCGGCCGACTGGTCGATGCCCGTGACCTTGTGCTTCCAGCGGATGTCGATATTCGGCAGCTCGAACGCGCGGTCGGCCAGGTAGCCTTCGACGTAGTACTGCTGCAGGTTGATGAACGCGGGGCGCGCATGCCCTTCCTCGGGCAGCAGGTCGAACGCGTACAGCTGCTCGTCCTGCAGGAACACCTTGCCGACGTGCCAGCTCACGCCCTTGTCGACGAAGCGCTCGCCGCAGCCGAGCCGGTCGAAGATCTCGAGCGTGCGCTTCGCGAAGCAGATTGCGCGCGAGCCGGTCGACAGCGTGTCGTCGTCGTCGAGCAGCACGACGCTCACGCCCTGCTGCGCGAGGTCGATCGCGGCCGCGAGGCCCACCGGGCCCGCGCCGACGACGATCACCGGGTGAACGGTCGTGTCCTGCGCACGCGGGCGGTAGTCGAACTTCAGCGTCTGGTAATCGATGCTCATGGTCGCCATCCGCTCCTCACCCCTGCCGGGCGCGGGCCGGCACGCCCGTCATCCCGCCCGTCGCCTGCCGGCGCGCCGCGCCGCTCTCCCGCGTGCCATTCCTGTCAACCGCCACGTCTCGCTCCTTGCTTCCTGTTGATTCGTGAACGGCGCCGTCTCGCGGCGCCCGCATGCCGCATTTCTTGATCGGCGACAAATCCTGGATTTACGAATAGTAAAACCAATTACGAATAGTGAAATCAACGTAAACCCTAGCCGAAACGTCGACGACGGGATAACCATATGAACGAAACGCCGAGCCGAGCTTGGCCGGCGCTGCTAATATCAAGCTACGAGGCGGCCCGTTCGGCCGCCGTTTTTCCTTCTTACGCCGATGATTCCGCCCACCATTCCCGAGCTGGTCGCCCGTGCCGGGCAACTGCCGTATCTGCGGGATCACCTCGCGCTCGCCGATGGCGGCACCGCAAGCGCGAACCTGCCCGAGCGCACGCTCGGCAGCGCCTACGAACCGATCTACGACGTGACGATGCCGGGCGCACCGCAATCGACGTCGTTCGCCGACGCGATCGAGCGCTACGGCGACGAGCTCGGCTTCCAGGCCGTCACGGTCGTCACGGGCGCGCCGCACGATCCGGTCGACTCGGCCGTCGACGACCAGACGCTCGTCGCGATCGACCGCCTGTCGCGCGCGCTGCATGCCATCAATTTCTTTGGCGCGCAGCGCCATGGGCTGCTGTTCCTGCGCGTGCACGAACGGCTGCTGAAGAGCGTGAAGTACGACCACGGCAAGCATTTCTCGTCGGTGCTGCAGCGCTTCGGGCTGCCGGCCGAGCGGATCGTGATCGAGCTGCCGGCGGTCGCGGTCGCGCACAAGACCTTCCTCGGCTACCTGACGCGCAGCTATCAGCATCACGGCTTCAAGGTCGCCGACAAGCTGCCGGACCCGGGCCGCATCCTCGCGGTCGAATCGGAGATGGCGCGCCCGGACTACATCAAGATGGATGCGGGCATCGCATTGCGCGACGGAATGGTCAAGGCGCTCGTCGCCTATGCGCAGCGCGTGCGGATTCCGCTGATCTTCGACGGCGTCGTCGACGAAACGCAGTGCGAGCTGCTGCGCCAGTACGACGTCCGGTTCATGCAGGGGCCCGTGTTTGCGAAGGTCGTGACGGCCTGAGCCTCGGTGGATGAGGGGGTTCGCACACGCGGGGCGTCGCGTGCCGACAGTGGAATGCAGGTGATGTAACGGGGGGATCGGGCCGCCTGGCTCGCCCCGTCGTCCGAGGTCCGGCCGGCGGTTGCCGGCCTCGTGGAAAGACGAGCTTCGTGGGAGCGCGCGCCTCGTTTCCGGCACGGTCGATGCCGGCGGTGACCTACCGCTTACGCCCTTCCACCGTCATCGTACTTGGGCAGATCGTCGTCGATCTCGATGCCCGGGAAGCGATCCCCATACCAGACATGCCAGGCCGGACGTAGCCGCGACGGCTCGTCGAGCGTCGCGTAATTGATCTCGACCGTCCTGGGTGCATCACTGAGCCGGTATTCGAGCTGCGCGCCGCAACGGCCGCAGAAGCGCCGCTCGCCCCACGCGCTCGACGCATACACCGTCGGCTCACCTTGCAGGTATTCGAACGCGTCGATCGGCACCGATGCCGACGCGACGACCGCCGCGCCGGTCGTACGCTGACAGAGCCGGCAGTGGCAAAAACCGGCGTCGGCCGGAACATGGGTGATCCGGTACCGGATCGCGCCACATGCGCATCCGCCTTCCATCGATTCTGCGTGAGACATGGCAAGCCTCTTCGTCGGTGAGCTGGCGAACGATCATGCGCGCGGTTCGTTCGTGGCACAACCGGCGGCGGTGTCGTGCCCGGGCGCTGCCGACCGTACCGGCGACGGCACCCCACCGCGCGCGCCCGTCGCTCAGGCCGTCTGCCCGAGCCGCTGCGCGAGCGCCTTCAACTTCGGCCCGACCTGCGTACGGAACACGTCCTCGTCCATCGACGATGCAGGGCCGCTGCAGCTCAGGATCAGCCAGCGCCCCTCGCGCGGTTCGCGAAACGGGACGGCCGCCGCGTTGACGTCCATGTGCCACGCCCTGAACGAATAGCAGCAGCCCCCCGCCGAGAACTCGGCCACCGCCTGCTGCGCGGCGGCGACGAGCGCATCGGCGTCGGCCGCGCCACCGGCCGCACGATGCAGCTCCGCATAAAGCGCGCGGCGCACGTCTTCCGGCTGCACGGCCAGGTACGCGCGCCCCATCGAGCTCGTCAGCATCGACAGCCGCGAGCCGGGCGCGAGCCCGAGCGTCAGCGCGGTCTCGCTGCGGATCGTCTCCAGGTAGATCATGTCGAGCCCGTCGCGGCAGCCGAGCGACACGGCCGCACCGATGTCGCGCGCGAGCGCCTGCATGTGCGGCCGCGCGAGGTCGATCGTGCCCGAGCCCGACAGCAGTGCGTAGCCGAGCGACAGCACGCCGGCGTCGAGCGCATACTTTCCGAGCGTCTCGTCGTAACGCAGGTAGCCGAGCACGGTCAGCGTGTAGGCGAGCCTGTTCACCGTCGCCTTCGGCAGCCCCGTGCGCTCCGCGAAGTCGCGGTTGCCGAGCATCGTCTCCCCGGGCCGGAATGCGCGCAGCAGGTCGAGACCGCGCGCGAGCGCGACGACGAACTTGCGTTCGTCGATCGTGGTTTCGTCGATGGTTGAAAGTGTCATCTGGTGCTACACTGGGTTCGATTTGCAAAACATTGTTCCGCACAGCGGAACTTCCGTCAAGCAAACTCTCAGGTAACAAACCCGGCTGAATCAGGGACCGACCGTAAAGCATGGGGTCCGGGGAAGCGCTGATGTGCCAACTCGGGTCGACCGCGAAGCATGGGACCCGAGTAAGCGCTGATGTGCCAACTCGGGTCGACCGCGAAGCATGGGACCCGAGTAAGCGCTGATGTGCCAACTCGGGTCGACCGCGAAGCATGGGACCCGAGTAAGCGCTGAAGCGCTAACTCGGGTCGACAGGAGATGAGACGATGAGTGCTGCAACTTTTCATTGGGACGATCCGCTGCTGCTCGACCAGCAACTGACCGAAGAAGAGCGGATGGTGCGTGATGCCGCGCAGGCGTACGCGCAGGACAAGCTCGCACCGCGCGTCACCGAAGCGTTCCGCCACGAACGCACCGACGCCGAAATCTTCCGCGAGATGGGCGAAGTCGGCCTGCTCGGCCCGACGATTCCCGAGGAATACGGCGGCCCCGGCCTCAACTACGTGAGCTACGGCCTGATCGCCCGCGAAGTCGAGCGCGTCGACTCGGGCTACCGGTCGATGATGTCCGTGCAGTCGTCGCTCGTGATGGTCCCGATCTACGAATTCGGCTCCGACGCGCAGAAGCAGAAGTACCTGCCGAAACTCGCCACCGGCGAATGGATCGGCTGCTTCGGGCTGACCGAGCCGAACCACGGCTCCGATCCGGGCAGCATGGTCACCCGCGCGAAAAAGGTGCCCGGCGGCTACTCGCTGTCCGGCGCGAAGATGTGGATCACGAACTCGCCGATCGCCGACGTGTTCGTCGTGTGGGCGAAGCTCGAAGAGAACGGCAAGGACGCGATCCGCGGCTTCATCGTCGAGAAAGGCTGGAAGGGCCTGTCGGCGCCCGCGATCCACGGCAAGGTCGGGCTGCGCGCGTCGATCACCGGCGAGATCGTCCTCGACGAGGTGTTCGTGCCGGAAGAGAACCTGATGCCGAACGTGAGCGGCCTGCGCGGCCCGTTCACGTGCCTGAACTCGGCGCGCTACGGGATCGCATGGGGCGCGCTCGGCGCGGCCGAGTCCTGCTGGCACACCGCGCGCCAGTACGTGCTCGACCGCCAGCAGTTCGGCCGGCCGCTCGCGGCGAACCAGCTGATCCAGAAGAAGCTCGCCGACATGCAGACCGAAATCACCCTCGGCCTGCAAGGCGTGCTGCGCCTCGGCCGGATGAAGGACGAAGGCACGGCGGCCGTCGAGATCACGTCGATCATGAAGCGCAACTCGTGCGGCAAGGCGCTCGACATCGCACGACTCGCGCGCGACATGCTCGGCGGCAACGGTATCTCCGACGAATTCGGCGTCGCGCGCCACCTCGTGAACCTCGAAGTGGTCAACACGTACGAAGGCACGCACGACATCCACGCACTGATCCTCGGCCGCGCGCAGACGGGCATCCAGGCATTCTTCTGATCGTCCGGATGCAGCAAGCGCGGCAAGCACGCCGCTCCGTGCTCGCGCAAAAGACACGGCCCGCCCGGCAGTCATGCCGGGCGGGCCGTTTTTCATCGGATCCGCGCACCGGGCCGCCGGCCCGGTATCACGTTCCTCTGCAGCCGATGCTTACTTGTTCGGCTGCGGCGTGAGGCGCAGATACGGACGCACCGCGTTGAAGCCCTTCGGGAAGCGTTTCTTCAGCTCTTCCGGATCCTGCAGCGACGGGACGATCACGACGTCGTCGCCATCCTTCCAGTTGCCGGGCGTCGCGACCTTGTAGTTGTCGGTCAGCTGCAGCGAGTCGATCACGCGCAGCACTTCGTCGAAGTTGCGCCCCGTGCTGGCCGGATACGTGATGGTGAGCCGCACCTTCTTGTTCGGGTCGATCACGAACAGCGAACGCACCGTCAGCGTTTCGTTCGCGTTCGGGTGGATCATGTCGTACAGCTGCGAAACCTTGCGGTCCGCATCGGCGATGATCGGGAAGCCGACGACCGTCGACTGCGTGTCGTTGATGTCGTTGATCCAGCCCTTGTGCGACTCGACACCGTCGACCGACAGCGCGATCACTTTTACATTGCGTTTCTCGAATTCGCCCTTCAGCTTCGAGGTCAGCCCGAGTTCGGTCGTGCACACCGGCGTGTAGTCGGCCGGATGGGAGAACAGGACGCCCCAGCTGTTGCCGAGCCATTCGTGAAACTTGATCGGGCCCAGGCTCGATTCCTGCTCGAAATCCGGTGCGATGTCGCCAAGACGCAGACTCATGATGTTCCCTCCTCGAACGATGCTGGTTGAAACCGCGCCCGGATCGGCGCGGGAAAGTCTGTCAGCTTACGGGAAGCAATGGGGCATGCGAACGATTATTCCGTTTGATATTCATACTTTTTTGTCATTTTTGCCTGGTGTCGGGGCGGGACAACCGGCCGAAAGGGAAACTTTTCAACCCTTTTGTCGCTCTGTTCATGATTGCGAGTCGTTTACCATGCAGTCTTGCACCGCCACCGTGTGTCTTCCCGGCTCGCCAGCAGGCAGGCGTTTCGCTAGGATATGAACCTGCAGCATGACAGCACGAAGGGAGTTGCAATGTCGGAAATCAACAAGGAGAAACTGATGTCGGATATCAAAACCGTTCTCTCGGACGCCGAAGACCTGCTCAAGCAAGCTGCGAGCAGCACGGGCGACCGTGCGGCCGAGCTGCGCGAGAAAGCCATGTCGCGCCTCAAGCAGGCCAAGGAAAAGGCGGCCGACGTCCAGGTCGTGGTGGTCGAGAAAGGCAAGAAGGCCGCACGCGCGACCGACGACTACGTGCACGAGCATCCGTGGACGTCGATCGGCGTTGCCGCCGGCGTGGGCGTGCTGATCGGCCTGCTGATCAACCGCAAGTAACGCGCTCTGCGCCGTTTCGTCCCGCTGGCCGCGTCGCGCGGCCAACGGGCGTCGAAGCCAGCCGGCGGTTTCCGCCGGCCGGCTTTGTCCTAGCTGCACACTGCACGCGCACGCACCTCACCCATGACGACAGACACCACCTCGCAGCCGTCCGGCCAAGGACCGCTGCGCCGCCTCGTCGGCTCCGCGATCGGCCTTCTGCAAACGCGCCTCGAACTGGTGGGCATCGAGCTTGCCGAGGAGAAGGAGCGCCTGATGGGCGTGCTGTTCCTCGGGCTCGCCGCGATGATGCTCGCCACGATGGCGCTCATCAGCCTGACCGTGCTCATCGCGATCGCGTTCTGGGATACCTACCGCTGGCAGTCGCTCGCGGCGATCACCGCGCTGTATGCCGCGGGCGGGATCGCCTGCGCACTGAAGGCCCGCTCGGGCCTGCGCGACGCGCCGACCGTATTCGAGGCAACGCTCGCCGAACTCGAGAAAGACCGCGAACTGTTCCGCGGCAAGCCGTGAACGCAGTCGCGCTCACCCCTCCCACCTACTTCGCCGACGCGCCATGAGCCAGAACGTCACGGGCAATTCACCCCGCTCCCATTCGTCGCGATCGACCTGGAGCGCGTCGCAACATCGCGCGCTCCGCAAGGAACTGCTGATCCTGCGATCCGAAGTCGAGCGGCTCGAACTCGCGGAAGCCGCCGGCGACATGCGCCGCGCGGTGACGCGCTTCAGCTGGCTCAAGGTGTTCATCCCCGGCCTGTCCAGCAGCAAGTTCAGCCAGTCCGCCAAGAACCTGAACGCGAACCTCGGACAGCTCGTCAACCAGTATCCGATGCTGAGTTCGCTCGCATCGCTCGTGCTCGCCAAACCCGTTCGCTCGCTGCTGCGCGCGAGCGCGGGCCCCGCGCTGAAGTGGGGCACCCTCGGTTTCGCGGCATGGGAGGTCTACCGGATCTGGAAGCAGTCCCGCGACGAGCGTGGACTCGACACGCACGACGACTGACCGTCGTCGGCATCCCGCGCGCACGGCCAAGCGCCGTGGCGCGCCTTCCCGCCGCATTCAACGCACGCCCCAGCACGCCGCGACCGGTCCGTCGGCGCCGTCACTTCGCACATTGCCTTTCGTCCCGTCCGAACGCAGCGTGAATGCACCGCACGCGTCGTCGTGCATCGGGCCCGTGTCGAGCGGGAGGGCCTCCAGGTCATAACCCACCGGCGAATCGTCGCGATCCGGCCGCCTGAGCGCCAGTCGATAGACCGCGCGCCCGTCCGGCGGCGCTTGTGTGAGCGCCATCGGCAATGCCGAAGGCGGCACACCATCCAGTGTTTCAAGATATTGGGCCGCACGGTACAACGCGGCGACCGCCGACGCGCGATGAACGCGCACGACATGCTCGCGATACGACGGGATGCCCCATCCGGCCAGCACCGCAACGATCGCGAGCACGATCATCAGTTCGATCAGCGTGAATCCCGCCGAGCGGTACACGGACGCGCGACCGTTCATCGAAGCACCGTCGCGACGCGACGCCAGTGCAGGGCGACGATGTGCCCATCAAGGATCGCGACCTGGTGCTGCAGCCAGACTGCGCTCGATGCATGTGCACCGACGCCACGCGCGGTGACGACGTATGCGCGGCCGCCGGCCGGCCCCGCCCCGCGCCACGCTTCGATCAGGCATCGCGGCGGTTGAACGGCCATCGGCCATCCGGCGAACGGCGCGAACGCTTCAGCGGCCACCAGCGCCGGCATGCGCCGCCACGCGTCGGGCTCCGCGTGCGACTCGCCTTCACTCACGTACGGCGCCGCGCCCCGGCGCAATCGCGCGGTGCACGCTGCCAGCGCGGCGTCGGCCGCGTGGAATGCGACCAGCCGATCGGATAATGCGCGCGTGCGGCGCGACTCCGTCAGTGCGGCTTCGAACCACGTGCCGGTCAGCGCCGCCACCGCTGCGCCAACCGCGATCACCGCAGGCAATGCGAGGCCCGCGTCGCGACGCCAATCGCGGCTGGCTGACCGCAAGCGCATGTGCGGCGCTTGCCGGCTCGCTGTTTGGACTTTCGCACCTGCAGCCTGCCGCGGACCGTCACGGCGTGTTTCGATTCGCTCATGCATGTTGCGTGTCGCAACGCACCGCGACCTCTTGCGCGCATACTGCCTCGCTCCGTTCATCGCGGCACCTCGCGTTCATCCGTGGCATCACGCGACGTATCGTCGAATGTGCGCGCGGCATTGCGCAACGCGACGATGCGATCGAGCGTCAGACGCACGCGGCCGTCTTGCGCAACGACAATGCGGCCGTCGCAGTCGACGTGCCGCACCGGCTCGCCCGTCGGTTCGCCGCGCGCCCGCACGCAGACATGCACGGCCACGACATCGTGCCAGTCGTCGCCGCGCAATGCATCGGCCTCGACGAACTGAGTGGCGCCGCGGCGAAGATAGCGCACCCGCAACTGATCGATTCCCGACACGACCGGCTGCGGCGTGCCCGGACGGCCGCTTCCTTCGCAATACAGTTCAGGTTCGCCCGTCGACGGACTGGTGTGCACATCGATGCGGTTCTCCACCGGCGCACGTTCGCCGGACACGCCGACACCCTGCCCGAGGCAATCCGACACCTGGCCGCTAACGGTGAGCCACGTCGACACGGCATCGCCGACATACCGGATCAGCAAAGCGTCCGACGCACCGCGCACCGGCTCGCACCGTACCTGCGCGCCCTCTCCCCTCACGCGCGCCATCGAACAGCCGAACACGGGTGGCAACGACGAGACGCCTTCCAAATCGAGCGGCCTAAATCCGGCCATCTGGATCTGCTGGCCGATCAGCATCAGTGCGGTGCCGGCCGCATCGCGCATCCGGAACCCGTCGTCCGCGCGCCGCTGTGCGACGCGCTGCGCGTGGTACAGCGCACCGGCCGCCGCGAGCACGAGCAGACCGACGGTCATCGCAATCAACACTTCAAGCAACGTGTGCGCACGCATGCGGCGATCAGCGTTCATCGGCTTCAGCCTCCCGATACGGAATCCGGACGCACGACGGCGGCTGCGCCGAGCTTCCCGCCGCTTCGCATCGCGGCCCGGCGGCCGCATTGCCGCCGCGCCAGCCGACAACCGTGTAGCGAACGCCATCCGGCCCGTCACCGCGCGTCATCGTGCCGCCAGGCAGCGACGCCGTGGCCCGCGCCGCGAGGTCATCACCGACCTCCGCAGCGACGTTCAAGCGCTCGATACGCGCATCGGCCAGCCACAGCGCGCGCTCACGCCAGATCGTCGCGCGCTGCGCATGCGCCATCGCAAGCTGACTGCCCGCTACAGCCAGCATGACGGTCGCGAGCAGCGCGATGGCCAGCATCGCTTCGATCAGCGACGTGCCGCGCATGGCGTTGCGCATGACGCTCACGCCGCGTCGCAACGGCCGGCGACAACCCGCGCCCGGCCGCCTGCCGCGATCCGCACGCAACGCGACGCATGCGCGTCGTCCGTCCCCGGCACGTCGCGTCGCGGACGCAATTCGAAGCGCCGGATGCCACCGATTGCCTGTCCGACCGGCGGTGCGAACGCGAGATCGTGCGCGGCACCCGCGACGGCCACTTCAGCATCGCGCGGATAGCGCCGCAGCACGCGCGACTGCCCGTCGACCTGCCCGCTGACGATCCAGTCGCACGACCATTCAGCCGGATCACACCGTTCACCCGCACGCAGACAGGTGCCGGCGCTACCCGCCCGGCACAGCGTGACGCGCACGCCGAGACGCGTCGCCTCGGTACGTGCAAACGACAGCGCACCGAGCAGCGCGCGCGAGCGTGCATCCACGCGTTCGCGCATGCGCCACTGGTCGAACGCGGGCGCAGCATAAAGCGCGAGCCCGGCCGCCAGCGAGATGGCGACCATCAGTTCGACGAGCGTGAATCCGCCCGCGCGTCGCAATACATTTTTCAGGGGTTGAGCGTGCAGTCCCATCGCAGTCGTCCGTCGCCAAGGTGATGCGACGACTGTAGCGACACGTGCGGACATGCACCATTTGCCGAATGGCTGACTGGCGGCATGCGATCGCGACCGACACAATCGGCGCGAACTGACCCAACGGAGAAGACGATGAACGAACGCAGCGCGTCAGCGCTTACGCGGAGTCTTGGCGGGAGAGGCGCGACGGAACTCTTCGATCACGTCGGCAAATTCGGAAACGTCCTCGAACCGGCGATACACCGATGCGAAGCGGACATAAGCGATCGTATCGAGCCCGCGCAACTCGTTCATCACGAGTTCGCCGAGTTTCTCGCTACGCACTTCGCGCTCGCCTGTCGCGAGCAGTTGATATTCGATGCGGGCGACCGCCGCGTCGATCGCGTCGGCAGCGACCGGCCGCTTGCGCAGCGCGAGTTGCATGCTGGCGACGAGCTTGCGACGGTCGAATTCCGTGCGGCTGCCGTCCTTCTTCACGACGAACGGCAGGGACAGCTCGACCCGCTCGTACGTCGTGAAGCGCTTGTCGCAAGCCGAGCAGCGACGGCGCCGCCGGATCGCGGCGCCATCTTCGGACACGCGGGAATCCACGACCTGCGTGTCGTCATGCCGGCAGAACGGGCAGCGCATCGTCGATCAGCGATAGACCGGGAAACGCTTGGTCAGCTCGGCGACCTGCGCGCGCACGCGCTCGATCGTCGCTGCATCTTCCGGATTGTCCAGCACGTCCGCGATCAGGTTGCCCACCTGCTCCGCTTCCGCCGGACCGAAGCCGCGCGTCGTCATCGCCGGCGAACCCAGGCGCACGCCGCTCGTCACGAACGGCTTTTCCGGGTCGTTCGGGATCGCGTTCTTGTTCACCGTGATGTGCGCCGCGCCCAGTGCCGCTTCCGCTGCCTTGCCCGTGATGTTCTTTGCGCGCAGGTCAACCAGCATCACGTGGCTTTCCGTGCGGCCCGACACGATCCGCAGGCCGCGCTTCACCAGCGTTTCAGCCAGCACGCGGGCGTTCTCGACCACCTTCTCCTGGTACGCCTTGAACTCCGGCGACAGCGCTTCCTTGAACGCCACCGCCTTGCCCGCGATCACGTGCATCAGCGGGCCGCCCTGGATCCCCGGGAAGATCGCCGAGTTGATCGGCTTCTCGTACTCGGCCTTCATCAGGATCACGCCGCCGCGCGGGCCGCGCAGGCTCTTGTGCGTCGTCGTCGTCACGAAGTCCGCGTGCGGCACCGGATTCGGGTACACGCCTGCCGCGATCAGGCCTGCGTAGTGGGCCATGTCGACCATCAGGTACGCGCCGACCGACTTCGCGATCTTCGCCAGGCGTTCGAAATCGATCTTCAGCGAGAACGCCGACGCGCCCGCGACGATCAGCTTCGGCTTGTGTTCCTGCGCCAGCTTCTCGGCCGCTTCGTAGTCGATGTCTTCGTTTTCGTTCAGGCCGTAGCTCACCACGTTGAACCACTTGCCCGACATGTTCACGGGCGAGCCGTGCGTCAGGTGGCCGCCGTGCGCGAGGCTCATGCCCATGATCGTGTCGCCCGGCTTGAGCATCGCGAAGAACACGCCCTGGTTCGCCTGCGAGCCCGAGTTCGGCTGCACGTTCGCGGCTTCCGCGCCGAACAGCTGCTTCACGCGGTCAATCGCCAGCTGCTCGACCACATCGACGTATTCGCAGCCGCCGTAGTAGCGCTTGCCCGGATACCCTTCGGCGTACTTGTTCGTGAGTTGCGAACCCTGTGCGGCCATCACCGCCGGGCTCGTGTAGTTTTCCGACGCGATCAGCTCGATGTGATCTTCCTGGCGGCGGTTTTCCTGCTCGATCGCGGCAAAGATTTCGGGATCGACGTTCGCAATGGTGCTTTGGGCTCTGTCAAACATACGGTTTCCGTTAAGTGTGTACAGGTTGACCGGAGCGGCCGAGTACGGTGCGCTGCTGGCGGGACCAGCTCGACGTGGCGGAAGAATCCGTATGACGCGAGGCAGGACAGCCACCGGCGATGCACGCGACGGCGCACAACGGCTGCCCAGGCGAACGGCAAAAACGGCGCCCCGCGCTTCACGGTGGGATGCTCCACCTTGAACCCGAAGGGTTCTATCGCCAGTCACGCAGGGGTGATGAGCGCGTTAGTGTATTGGATGCGTCATGAATAGGCAACCGCACGGCGGTGCGCCGGAAGCAATTGGGGCCAGACTCTACGCGCCCGTGCGGGAACGCTGTGCCGCCTTGCCGCGGTGCGGCAATCTCAGTAGGCTTGCGGGATACCACTCGCTATTTTGTCATCCACCAGGAGCAGCAATGATCGTGTTCGTCACAGGCGCGTCCGCCGGCTTCGGCGCCGCCATCGCCCGTGCCTTCGTCAAGGGAGGCCACCGCGTCGTCGCGACCGCGCGCCGCAAGGATCGTCTCGATGCGCTCGCCGCCGAACTCGGCGATTCCCTTCTGCCGCTCGAGCTCGACGTACGCGATCGCGCGGCCGTCGAGGCCGTGCCGGCCGCCCTTCCCGCCGAATTCGCGGCGCTCGACGTGCTCGTCAACAACGCCGGCCTCGCCCTCGGCGTCGAGCCGGCCCAAAAGGCCAGTCTCGACGAATGGCACACGATGATCGACACGAACTGCACGGGCCTCGTCACGGTCACGCACGCGCTGCTGCCCGGCATGATCGACCGCGGCCGCGGCCACATCTTCAATATCGGCTCGGTCGCGGGCTCGTACCCTTATGCGGGCGGGAACGTCTACGGCGCGACCAAGGCTTTCGTCAGACAATTCAGCCTGAACCTGCGCGCCGACCTGCTCGGCACGCCGCTGCGCGTCACCGACATCGAGCCTGGCCTGTGCGGCGGCACCGAATTCTCGAACATCCGCTATCGCGGCGACGACGCCAAGGCGGCGAACGTCTACAACAATGTCCAGCCGCTGATGCCCGAGGACATCGCCGACACGGTCTACTGGATCGCGACGCGCCCGGCGCATGTCAACGTCAACACGATCGAGCTGATGCCGATCGCGCAAGCCCCCGGCGGCCCGACCGTCCACCGCGGCTGAAGCCACGCGGGCCGGCCCCTTCCGGGCCGGCCCGCAGTGTGCTACGACATACTACATTCCGTTACGAATCGGTTACGAATCAGGCTCTTGCCTTCCGGTAGAATGCGCGCCATGACCCAGCCTACCCGCTCCCCGGAAGCGCCCTCCGGCTTCATCTGGCCGGTGCGCGTGTACTACGAGGATACCGACGCAGGCGGCATCGTCTTCTATGCCAACTACCTGAAGTTCTTCGAACGCGCCCGCACCGAGTGGCTGCGCGCATGCGGCATCGACCAGCGCCAGCTCGCCGACGACACCGACGCGATCTTCGTCGTCCGCAGCACGTCGCTCGACTACCGCGCCCCGGCGCGACTCGACGACACGCTGGCGATCACGAGCCGGCCCGGACGCATCGGCCGCGCGTCGGTGGATTTCGCGCAGGAAGCCTGGTGCGGAGACACGCTGCTCGTGTCCGGGCACATCCGTCTCGGCTGCGTCGACCGTACCGGCATCCGGCCCGCGGCCATCCCGCCGGCCGTGCTCGACGCGCTGCAGCGCGGGCCCGTCATCAACGACGGGCAGACTGCACTGTCAACGAAGCTCGCATGAGCACCGTTTAGACAAAGCCTATGAACTTGCCTTTCTGATTCGATACTAAGCAAGGTTCGGCGCCAGGCATGGCCGGCGCGCCGCGCCACACGCATACCGGGCGCCCCGAAGGGACGTTACTCAAACCTCTATGAACACTTCTCAAGACCTGTCGATCATTTCCCTCGTCCTCAACGCGAGCGTGCTGGCCCAGGCCGTGATGGGGCTGCTGCTGCTGCTGTCGCTGATGTCGTGGACCTTCATCTTCCGCAAGTGGTTTGCGATCCGCCGTGCGCGCGCGCAGACCGAACGCTTCGAGAAGGATTTCTGGTCGGGCGGCGACCTGCAGGCGCTGTACCAGAGCGCAGCCAACAACCGCCACACGATCGGCGCGCTCGAGCGGATCTTCGAATCGGGCATGCGCGAATTCCTGAAGGCGAAGGAAAAGCGCATCAGCGATCCGGGCCTGGTGCTCGACGGTGCGCGCCGCGCGATGCGCGCGTCGTTCCAGCGTGAAATGGACGTGCTCGAAGCGAACCTCGCGTTCCTCGCATCGGTCGGCTCGGTCAGCCCGTACATCGGTCTGTTCGGCACGGTCTGGGGGATCATGAACTCGTTCCGCGGCCTCGCGAACGTGCAGCAGGCCACGCTCGCCAACGTCGCACCGGGCATCGCCGAGGCGCTCGTCGCCACCGCGATCGGCCTGTTCGCCGCGATTCCGGCGGTGGTCGCGTACAACCGCTACGCGCACGACATCGACCGCCTCGCGATCCGCTTCGAGACCTTCATCGAAGAGTTCTCGAACATCCTGCAGCGTCAGGCCCAGTAAGGAGCGCGCCATGGCAGGAAGCCCCATCCGATCCAGCATGCGCGGCGGCCGCTCGCGCCGCGCAATGGCCGACATCAACGTCGTGCCGTACATCGACGTGATGCTGGTGCTGCTCGTGATCTTCATGGTCACCGCACCGCTCGTCGCCCCGTCGATCATCAACCTGCCGACCGTCGGCAACGCCGCGCCGCAGGAGCAGACACCGCCCGTCGTCGTCAACATCAAGGCCGATCGCACGATGAGCGTCAAGTACAAGGGCGACTCGGGCGCGACCCAGGAAGACACGATGACGAAGGCCGAGCTCGACAGCTTCATCGTGGCCCGGCAGGCTGACCATCCCGACCAGCCAGTCGTGATCGCGGCCGACAAGACGGTGCAGTACGATGCCGTCATGACCGTGATGTCCGATCTGAAGGCGCGCGGCGTCAAGCGCGTCGGCCTCCTCGTCAAATCGCAATGAACCGGCAGCAATCCACGCGCAGCTCCGCCTACCCGCCTCAGCCTCCCCGCGAGCGCGGCACCTGGCGCGCATTCGCGCTCGCCGCGCTGATGCACGTGCTGCTCGCGCTGTTCCTGTATCACGGCGTGCAGTGGCAGAACAGCACGCCGGCCGGCGCCGAAGCCGAGCTGTGGACCGAGGTGCCCGATGTCCCCGCGCCGCGGCCCGTTGTCACACCCGCACCGCCCGTGAAGGTCGCGCCGCCCCCTCCCCCGGTGCGCGACGAGCAGGCCGACATCGCGCTGCAACAGAAGAAGCGACAGCAGGAAGCGGCCGCGCGTGAAGCACTGCTCGAGCAACAGCGCCGCGCGCAGCAACTGAAGGCCCAGCAGGAAGAGCAAGCCCGGCGCGCGCAGCTCGCGGCGCAGCAGGCAGCCGCACTCGCCGCACAGAAGGCCGCGGAACGCGACAAGCAGAAGCAGGCCGACAAGCTCAAGCAACAGCAGCTCGCCGAGCAGCAGAAGCTCGAACAGCAGAAACTTCAGCAGCAAAAGCAGGCGCAGCTCGAAGCGCAGCAGGCGGCGAAGGCGAAGGCCGACGCGGCCGCGAAGGCAAAGGCGGAAGCCCAGGCCAAGGCGAAGGCCGAAGCCACGGCGCGCGCGAAGGCCAATGCGGCAGCGAACGCGAAGCTCGACCGCGAGCGCAGCGCACGCCTGGCACAGATGCAGGGCCTGTCCGGCGCCGGTGAAGGCGGCGGCGAAGGCCTCGCGAAAAGCGGCACGGGCACGGGCTCAGGCGGCAATGCCGCGACGCCCGGCTATGCCGACAAGGTGCGCCGCCGCGTCAAACCGAACATCGTTTGGGGCGGCGAGCGAGCAGGCCTGACCACCGTCGTCAAGATTCGGTGCACGCCGTCCGGTGACGTATTGAGCGCATCGGTTTCCCGCTCCAGCGGGAATTCGGGGTGGGATCAAGCCGTGGTGAGTGCAATCCACGCATCGGTCCCGTTGCCGCCCGATTCTAACGGTCGTACCCCGTCGGACATTACGATTACCTTCAAGGCGGCGGAGTGAAAAGAATTGCGCTTACACTCCGGGCGTCGCTGTCGGACGGGAACGAATCGGGTATTTTTACTGTCTCTGCCGTTGCGCAGCGGTCCAAGCCATACGGGAAGCAAGAAGCATGAGTTTGATGACAAAGCTAGGTTTCAGGGCACTCGTGGCCTCGTGTCTGATTACGGCGGGCAGCGCCGCTAACGCCCAGGTCAACGTGCTGATCACCGGTGTCGGGTCGACCCAGTTCCCCATCGCCACGGCGAATTTCGCGAATGAGGCGAACCTGCCGCAGCAGGTCACGTCGATCGTCCGCGCCGACCTCGCCCGCAGCGGCAAATTCACCAACATCGACGCCGGCAGCACGCCCGTGCCGGAGAGCGCATCGGTCGACCTCGGCGCATGGAAGGCCAAGGGCGCGAATGCGTTCGTCGCCGGCAGCGTGAACCGCGAGGCGAACGGCCAGTACAAGGTCAACTTCATCCTGTACGACACCGTGAAGCAGCAAAGCCTCGGCGGCCTGTCCCTGACGGCCACCGACACCACGCTGCGCACGGCCGGCCACAAGATCGCCGACTACATCTACCAGAAGCTGCTCGGCGTGCGCGGCGTGTTCGCCACGCGCCTGTCGTACGTGATCAAGACCGGCAACCGCTACCAGTTGCAGATCTCGGATTCGGACGGCCAGAACGCGCGCATCGCGCTGTCGAGCACCGAACCGATCATCTCGCCGTCCTGGTCGCCGAGCGGCACGAAGGTCGCGTATGTCTCGTTCGAGCGCAAGAAGCCGATCGTCTACATCCACGACCTGCCGACCGGCCGTCGCTACATCGTCTCCGACCAGAAGGGCAACAACAGCGCACCGGCCTGGTCGCCGGACAGCAACACGCTGGCCGTCGCGCTGTCGCTGACGGGCAATACGCAAATCTATACGGTCAACTCGACGGGCGGCGGCCTGCGCCGCCTCACGCAGAGCAGCTCGATCGACACCGAGCCGTTCTACTCGCCGGACGGCCGCTGGATCTACTTCACGAGCGATCGCGGCGGCGCGCCGCAGATCTACCGGATGCCGGCACAGGGTGAAAGCGCCGGTGCCGCGCAGCGCGTGACTTTCACCGGCAGCTACAACACGAGTCCGCGTATCAGCCCGGACGGCAAGCTGCTCGCTTACATCTCCCGCACGGGTGGGGGCTTCAAGCTGTACGTTCAGGATCTGCAGTCCGGCGCGGCGAACGCCATCACGAATACGAATCGCGACGAATCGCCGAGCTTCGCGGCAAACGGCCAGTACCTTCTGTACGCTACCCAGTCGGGTGGTCGCAATGTTCTGGCAGCAGTGCCCTCGGACGGCAGCGCGCCGCCGCAAATCCTGTCCGTCCAGGGCGGCTCCGTACGTGAGCCGTCGTGGGGGCCCTTCATGCAATGACCACAAGGAGAGTAAACATGATGTCGAATAAAGCTCGTCTGGCCCTGGCCGTGATGATGATCAGCGCGCTCGCAGCGTGCAAGTCGGGCGTGAAGCTCGACGACAAGGCGAATGCCGGCGGTGCGGTCAGCACGCAACCGAGCGCCGACAACGTCGCGCAAGTGAACGTCGATCCGCTGAACGACCCGAACAGCCCGCTCGCGAAGCGCAGCATCTACTTCGACTTCGACAGCTATTCGGTGAAGGACGAGTACCAGCCGCTGATGCAGCAGCACGCTCAGTACCTGAAGAGCCACCCGCAGCGCCACGTGCTGATCCAGGGCAACACCGACGAACGCGGCACGAGCGAGTACAACCTCGCGCTGGGCCAGAAGCGTGCGGAAGCGGTCCGTCGTGCGATGGCACTGCTCGGCGTGAACGATTCGCAAATGGAAGCCGTGAGCCTGGGCAAGGAAAAGCCGCAGGCAGCGGGTCACGACGAAGCATCGTGGGCGCAGAACCGTCGCGCCGACCTCGTCTACCAACAGTAAGTAACGGAAGAATCGCCGTATGACGCACCGTGTATCCCTGCTGCGCGTTGCCGCAGCATTCTGCGTCGCCGGCGCGGCGTGGTCGGCCGCGCCGGCGCACGCCGGCGTGTTCGACGACAACGAAGCGCGCCGCGCCGTGCTCGATCTGCGCAGCAAAACCGACAACCTGGCGAGTCAGTTGTCCGCCGCCCAGCGTACGATCCTCGATCAATCCGGCCGTCTCGACCAGCTGAACCAGCAGGTCGCGACGCTGCGCGGCGAGAACGAGGACCTGACGAACCGGCTGACGACGCTCGAGCGGCAGCAGAAGGAGTACTACCAGGATCTCGACACGCGGCTCAAGAAGTTCGAGCCGCAGCAGGCGACGATCGATGGTGTCGAAGGCACCGTGCAGCCGGGTGAAACGGATGCGCTCAGCGCGGCGCAGCAGCAGTTCCGCAACGGCAACTTCAAGGCGGCCGCGGCTTCGTTCCGCGCGTTCATCGCGAAGTATCCGCAGAGCCCCTACCAGCCGACCGCGCAGTACTGGTATGGCAATGCGCAATACGCGCTGCGCGACTACCGCGGTTCGACTGCAACGTGGCAAGGGATCGTCAGCAAGTTCCCGCAGCATCCGCGCGCAGCCGACGCCCTGGTGGCAATCGGCACGAACCAGCTCGAACAAGGCCAGAAGGCGGCCGCGAAGAAGACGTTCGAGCAGGTCGTGTCGCAGTACGCCGGGTCGAACGCAGCGCAGACCGCGCAGGGCAAGCTCGAGACGATCAAATAATTATCGCGGCGGGTTGTTGACAGCCTGACAACCCGTCGCTATAATCTTTTGCTCTTTGGGTCGTTGCCCAAGTTGTTGAAGCAACGAACCAACAGGTTTCAAGAACGTGGGGTGGTAACTCAGTTGGTTAGAGTATCTGACTTTTAATCAGAGAGTCGAGGGTTCGAGTCCCTCCCACCCTACCAACTATCTTTGATAGTGCAAATTAAAGCCTCCCAAGCGGAGGCTTTTTTGCGTCTGTCGCATCCGTATCGAAGCGCGGCATCCCGGTGATGTCTGCGACACACTCGGCCGCACTCTCCCGACTCCGCCACCGGGCAGCGCACGCACCCTGCCCCGCCCGTGCGTCAGCGCACGCTCACGTCGCGCAGCACGCCACCATATCCCGTGTACAGATTGCCGTCGGGCAGCAACTGCCGCTGCGCAAGCTGCCGATGCACGACCGGCAGGTGATGGAACGGCATCCGCGCGAACAGGTGATGTTCGATATGAAAATGAATCGCGTGCGGGCCGAACAGGAACGTCTGCCACGAAGGCCGGACGATCGTGCGCGCGTTGCGGCTCTGGTCGGCACCGGCCGGCAGCCCCGCATGCTCGAAGATCGCGCGCACCTGTCCGGCGAGCGGCAGCAGCGTGACGGACGGCACGATCCACAACGTGACGTACAGCAGCGGATGTCCGGCCCATGCGAGCGCGCCGAACAGCACACCGTTGCCGGCCAGCATCGACGCGACTTCCCACGCGGCGTACGCGCGCGACTTCCCGACCTTCGGCAACGCATGCGCGAACTCGCCGCGGGCGAGCTTCACGACGCTCGTCACGTAGCCGATCCCGCATGCGTACGCGAGCAGGCGGCCGATCAGCCGCCCGCGCGTCACCGGATAGTCGTGCACGCCGAACAGCAGCGCGACGGGATCGTCCGCCTCCATCGGTGCGCGATGGTGCTTCAGATGGCCGGCACGATACGTCCGCAGCGACAGCCACAGCGGGGCGGCCGCGAACAGTTGGCCCAGCGCATCGTTGACGCGCCGGTTGCGCGCCAGCAAACCGTGCGCGCCTTCGTGCATCATCACCGCGAGCGCAAGCTGGCTGCGCGCGATCACGATCGCGGCCAACGCGTACACGAGCGGATGCGCAAATGCGATCGCAACCGCGAACGCGACGGCAATCATCAGCCAGTCGCCTGCCAACGCGGCACCCACACGCAACGCGCTCACGCGAAACAGCGCGGGATCGGGCACGAACCGCGCAAGCTCGGCATTCGGCCCGGCATGATGAACAGGGGCATCCGTCACGCGAGCCTCCCGCGCAACGAACGCCGCTCGACCCAGAGCGCACTGACCATCGCGAGCGCCACGCCGCCCAGCACGTCGACGACCGTATGCTGCTTGAGCGTCAGCGTCGACGCGCAGATCAGCAGGCCGACCGCCACGGTCATGAGCCGTCGCCGATCCACCAGCATCCGGCAGGCAAGGCACGTTACAGCGACATGCAGGCTCGGAAAGCCATTGGCCGCGAGATCGAGCTGCCACATGCGCGCGAGACGGTGACGCACGAACGTGTTGCCGATCTCCGCGACGTCGGGCCGCGGCACGGCTTCCGGAAACAGCAGGAAGCACACGACACCGAGCACGAACGCGATCAGCACGGCCTCCTTGAACGCGGCGAACGCAAGCGGCCGCGCATACGCGGCAAGCGCAATCACGAACGGAAAGAAGCCGACATAGACGAACCACGACCATGCGATGAACGGAATCCGCGCATCGATCGACGTGGCAAACACGTAGCGCGGCGTGACGCTGCGCTCCAGCAGAAAGAAGATCGCGAGGCCGGCTGCCATGCCGAACGTCGCGGCCAGCATCTGCCGGATGTCGGGCCGGCGATCGTCACGAAACGACAGCGAATTCATCGTGGCGCCGGCGCCTCGCATCGCGTCTCCGTATCGGCCGCCTGCACATGCGGACGCAACGCGAGGAGGCGCGACGTCCATGCGTCGACGCGCGCACGCGCCTGCTCGCGGCCGGCGATCGTTCCTGCCTGCGTACCGGGATTGCGCATCAATTCGGCTGCGGCCTGCCCGACTTCCTGCCGGAACGCGCCCGCATCGCCGCGCCAAGTGACGACGCGATGCAGGAGTTGCAGTTGCGCGGCGCGAGCGGCGTTGCTCGCCTGCTCGGGCTGGTCGGACTGCACGAGCAGGATCGGGCGGTGATACACGCGTGCGATCGACAGCGCGGCCATGCCGGGCGCCGACACGATCAGCGGTGCATGGGCGGCGCGCGTCACCCAGTCGGCGTCGACCCCGGTCCAGCCGTCGTGTCCGGCATAGCCCTCGCCCACGCGATGGGTGGCGAGCCCCGCGTCGCGCATGCCGGCGGACAACGCATCGGCGAGCGCGATATCGCGAAAGTGCGGGTTCAGATAAATGGCGGCTGCAGCCGGTTCCGAAGCGGGTTGCCCGGCGACGATCGGCACTGGCGTCGGCAGACGGTAATGCGCGCACGATCGCCGGACGGCATCGGCGGCATCGTACGCAAAGTCGTGTTCGATGCAGCACCGCGCCGAATCGATCTGCCAGTCGACGATCCGTGCAAATGCACGCGCCAGTGCGCGCGGCAGCCGTGCATCGAAATTCTCGGTCAACGCGCGGCGCAGGCTGCCGCCATACACGTGGACGATCCGGCGCCGCCAGCCTGGCATCGCCCCCATGAACAGCAGCGCCGGATGAAACGAATCGTTGATCACGAGATCGGCATCGCGGACGATCGCACGCAACCGCGCGATGTCTCGCAGCATGCGCGTCGGCCTGAACACGTAGTGCGCGACATTGCGATCGGTCGCGTCGCGCAGCATGTTCTGGCGTTCGTCGAACTGCACCGCGTAGTGACGGGACAGCACGGCCGCGTCGATGTCGAACGCAGCCAGGAACGCCTGCCCCGCATCGGACGTCGTCAGCACGTCGACCTGGGCGCCGGCCGCACGCAGCGCATGCACGAGCAGTTGCGCGCGCATCAGGTGGCCGCGTGCGTCGGCCGTCGCGAGATAGACGATTCGCGGCATCATGCGCGCGGACGAAGCGACTGGAGCCAGCCGGCCGCGACCATCGCCAGCGCGCCCGTCACGCCGAAACCGGCTTCGATCGCGCGGATCTCGTCCAGCAACACGGCGAGATGGGCTGCCTCGGACGGCGCAACGAGACGGCGCAGCGTGTCCGAGCAGAGCCGGACATGCCGCGTCTCGTCGGCGAGCACGCGCGAGAGCAGCGGGTACAACGGATGGGCATCGCCGATCGTCGCGCAGTGACGCGCGAGCACGCGCATCGCCATCTGTTCCGCGCACAGCCCCGTCGCATAGGCCGGCACGAGCACGCCTTGCGAGAAATGCGGCGCATGGCGCTGCGCAAGCCGGCGCCATCGCATGATCTTGCGCCGGCTCAACCAGTCGGGCTCATGCGGTGCAGCCGACGGCGCGACGCCGCGCTCGCGCAGCGCATCGGCGAACGCCGCGGCGTGACGACGCTCATCCGCGAGGTGCTGCTCGATCCGCGGCGCAAGCCAGTCCGGCGGCTGCCCGGTCCAGTCCTCGTGCAACGCGCACTCGGTCGCTTCCTCGCCGATCAGGTACATGCGCAGCACCCAGCGTTCGCCATGCACACTGCGATGCAACTGCCGGATCGCCGCCCGCTTGAGGCGATCGACGAGGTACGCGCGCACCCGCGCCGCCCCGCGCGGCACGGGCGCCTCGAGACAATCGAAGCGTGCATCGTGCGCTGCCTGCGGCGACGCCGGCAGTTCGCCTGCCGCGCTCATGCCGGCTCGCCTCGTGCAGACGCGGATTTCGTCGCAGCCGCCGCAGCGCCAGCCGGATCGCGACGCCATCCGAGGATCAGGCCGATGAAGCTTTCCTGCATGAACGCGTGCGCGGATGCGGCTGCACCCGCAAATGCTTCCTCGCGGCCGTTGACGCGCAGATAGCCATTACCGTCACGCGCGCCGAACTCGATCCGGTCGTTCTTCCTGAAGCCGCGCGTGCGCATGTCCTTCACCAGCGCGCTGCCGTCCAGGCCGAACAGGAACAGCTCGCGCCGCGCGACCCACACGGGAATGTGATTGCTCAGTGCATCGAAGCGAATCGTCCACGTACCGGATGCGAGTGCGCGATCGACGTCGGCATCGTGCGGCGCGTTCGACGTAAAGCTCGCACGCGCGACCGACTTCGTCAGGCCGTCGACGCCGAGCCCAATCGTGATGTCGTCCGCGAACGGCTGCTTCGGATCGGTCGCACTCACCTTCACGAAATGCCGCGCGAGCCGCGATGCCAGCGACGGATGCGCGAACAGCGCCAGCGTTTCGTCCGGCGTGAGCACGTCGCGCTCGCCCTCACCCTCCTTCACCCGCACGCGATACGGATCGATCCGAACCTCGGTGAACGTGCCGTGCACGGGCGCATGGACGTACACGTCGCGGTCCCATTTCGCGCCGTCGCGACGCAGCAGCACGTGCACGCTCAACGGCACGCGCCGGCCGTCGCCGTCGACGCCCGTGCCCTGCAGCAGCACGTCGCCGAGCACGTCCTTCGTGCGGCGCGTCGCATCGCTCGAGAAGACGATCGCGTGCGCATCGGTATCGATGCTCGCGTGAACGTCCGGCGCATCGAGCGCGACGCGATTGCAGTCCGCGGCGGCCGCGTTCGCGAACGGGCAGCCGCTTTGCGATGCGAAGTGGTAGATCCCGCGCCCCGCATGGTCGACCGGCGCGGCATGGGCGCCGACGCTGGCGGCAAACAGGGCGAGGCAGGCAACACGGGTGGCGAGCGTGGACATGGTCGTTGTCAGGATGGATGCTGGGTGTCGGCGTGTCGTGGCCGCGCGTGATGCGCGGCGCCGGTTCAATGACGGTGATAGGACAGCGCGTCGAGATCGCGCCGGGCCGATGCGCGCCCGGCGAGACCGAAACCGCGTGCGAGTGCGCCGAGCGTATCGACGGCGGACGCCGCGATCGTGACGCCGACGGCCGCGAGATAGCGGACGATGCCAAGCTGCGGCAACTGCTGGTGATTCAGCGCACGCAGGCTGTAGCCGAGCCGCATCGCCATCACGCAGAACGGGCCGAGCGGGCCGCTGCGGCCGAGCCACTGCCAGCCGCGCGGCAGGTATGCATTCACGAGATACGGCGTCAGCCCGACGCTGTCCTCGCCGCGCATCCAGCGCAGCTTCAGCGATTCGCGTTGCGTGTCCGGCAGCCGATGTTCGGTGTGCGCGGCCGGTGCGAACTCGACGGCCACGCCGGCTGCCTGCATCCGCAGCCCCATCACCTGGCAATGCGCGCGATAGACGCCGTCGAGCGGCTCGTAGCGGAATTGCGCGAACACGTCGCGCCGGAACGCGACGTTGTTCGCGTAGAAATTGCGCGTCGCACCGTCACGCAGCGGGCTCGGGAAATACATGAAATCGATCGACGTCAGCGCGACGCCGAGCACGTTCGGCGCATAGCTGGTGCGCCCCGCCACCGCGGCGGGCGCATCGCCGGCTTCGCGTGCGAACGGTGCAAGCAGGTGCTCGAGCCAGTCGTCGGCCGGCCTGCAATCGGCATCGCCGAACACGACGATGTCGCAACGGGTCGCGTCGACGCGGTCGAACCCGTCGTTCTTCGCATCGTAGTAGCCGGTGCTCGCGCCGATCTCGACGAAGTCGATCGGGCGGCCGGCCAGCGCGGCGATCTCCGCGCACGCATCGGCGGGCAGGCCGTCGTGCGTGATGATCCATTGCGCGAGTGCCGCGGGCGGCACGGTCTGCTTCGACAGCGCCGAGACGAGGCGCTTCAGGCTGTCGACGGCCTGCACGAGCCCCGCGCCGCCGCGCAGGTTGTTCGTCTCCAGCACGAGCGCGGCCCGCGCCGCCACGGCACGGGCCGCCGCGCGGGTGTGCCGCGTGGTTTCTGTGAAGTCTGGCATCCGGAATATCTCCATCGTCATGCTCACCGGCATGGATGAAACGCATGGGCGGGGAGCCCGCCGCGCATCGGCGAATGCGGGTCGCCCACGACCGTCGTCGCAAAACGGGCGGCCTGGAAGGCGCCCGCTTCGCGTGCCGTCACTCCTGGACGGACGGCGCCGATTCCGCGTCGGTATAGCGCGGCTTCGCGTTCTGCAGGTCGCGCGTGTTCTTCTGCACGGCGACCGAGCCGAACAGCGCGAGCACAAACGACATCGCGTAGAAGCCCTTCTCGCTCAACTGCAGCGTTGCGTTGAAGAGGCCGACGACCAGCAGCGCGATCGACAGCAGCAGCGCGATCCAGCTGAGGCCGTAGTAGATGCCGGTGACGGGAATCCCTTCCGCGCGGTCGCGGACGCTCTTCTGCAGCGAGATTGCCGCATAGAGACCGAACACCAGCACGGTGAAGTAGTAGCCCTTCTCGTTGAGCTGCATGCCGGCGTTCCAGAGACCGATCAGGAATGCCGCGAAACCGGCGAGCAGCGCGGCCCACGACGCGGCCACGAACGCGAACGACGGCTGCTGGATGGTGGTCTGGTTCATTGCTTTGCCCTCTCTTTCTTTTTGTTCGAAATCGTTTTCGTTGAACTGCGTTTCGCGCATGGTAGCAGCTTTGGCGCGTGCCACGACAGCGGCGCTTGCAGTCTTACATGCCGCGCTGCGCCCGCCGCCAGCGTCCCGGCGTCGTGCCGAGCACAGCGCGAAACGCCTTGCCGAAGGCGGCCTCGGACTGGTAGCCGACCGCCTGCCCAATTTCCGCCTGCCCGCGCTGCGTATCCTGCAGCAGCGCGCACGCGTGCATCATCCGGATCTGCGCGACGAACGCGCCGACGCTCATCCCGGCCCGCTCGCGAAAATGGCGTGCGTACGTCGCGCGCGACATCGCGGAGGCGTCGCCGAGCGACTCGACCGTCCACGGTTTTTCCGGCGCCTGCAGCACGGCCTGGACCGACGGGCCGAGCCGCGCGTCGGCCGCCAGTGCCAGCCAGCCGGACGACACGCGCGCACCCCGCCCGTATGCGCGCAACGCGTACGCGAGCAGCGCCTGGCCGAGCGCGTTCACGATCGCGCCGGCGCCCGGCTGCCCGTTCGACGCCTCGGTGCGCAGCACGCTCGTCAGCAGTTGCAGCGGCGCGAACCCCGACGCCTCGCGCAACCCGACATGCAGCACGTGCGGCAGCGTGCGCATCAGCAATTCGCCCGCGCCGCGCGCATAGACGAACCGCCCGCACAGCAGATCCACGCTCGCGTCGCCCGGTTCGGCCGGATCGAGATTCGACTTGACCGGCAGCACCGCGCCGCCGCCGGCGCCCTGTTCGCGCAGCGCCGCAGCCGGCCGCGATCGGCCGGCCCCCGCGTCGAGCAGGTCGTGCGCGCCACCCGCGGGCAGCAGCACGAAATCGCCGTCGGCGAGCTGCAGCGTGCGCCCGTCCGCGGTACGCAGCCGGCAGGTTCCGGCCAGCACCAGGTGAAACGCCGCCTCGCCGGACGGCAGCGGGTCGTGCGGCATCGCGAACGGCCCGTCGAGCAGGCAGCGCACGTCGAGCTCGACATGGCTGCGGCCCAGTGACAGGAGTTGACTCAACGCATCCATGAGACGATCGCGCTAAAAATTGACACTCTAGCGTATCGAAACCCTCAGCGCGAGCGATCAGAATAGCCCTGCATCGCCCGAGATCGCGGCATCCGCCGCCCTCCTCACCTCTACTCGAAAGGACGCATCATGCTGAACTGGAACGAATACCGGAAGGAACTCTCGACGCGCATCGGCGAGATCGCCAAGCTGTCGCCCGATACGCTGGCCGGCTACAAGGCGCTGTCGGGCGCCGGCGCCAAGACGGGCCATCTCGACGCGAAGACGCGCGAACTGATCGCGCTCGCGGTTGCCGTCACGACGCGCTGCGACGGCTGTATCGCCGTGCACACCGCGGAAGCGGCCAAGCATGGCGCGACCAAGGAGGAAGTGGCGGAAGCGCTCGGCGTCGCGATTGCGCTGAACGCGGGTGCGGCGCTCGTCTATTCGGCGCGTGTGATGGACGCGCTCGGCGAGTGAACCTGACGGCCACGGTGCTACCGTCAGGGGTGGCGCCCGGCCGCATTGGCCGCATGGGCTGCATGGCCGCCCGGTTGCGCATCGCGCATCCGGAGGGGCGCCCGATGTATGAAGATTGGCCAGCTTACCTGCCCGAATGACTGGCCGCGTGCGCCCAGGCACGGATGCGCCGCGAAGTCGGCTACCATGCTGCGAACGATCCATCGTGAAGGAGCGCTCCATGTGCCGCTGGCTCGCCTATACGGGTAATCCGCTTCATCTCGAGACCGTCCTGTTCCGCGCGAAGCATTCGCTGATCGACCAGAGCCTGCATTCGGAGCTGGGGGCGACGACCACCAACGGCGACGGCTTCGGCATCGGCTGGTACGGGCGCCCCGACGAACTCCCGTTCCGCTACCGCTCCGTGCATCCCGCGTGGAACGACCGCAACCTGCGCGAAGCCGCACGCGCGATCCGCTCGCGGATGTTCATCGCGCACATCCGCGCGGCCACCGACACGCCCGTGCAGGAAACCAACTGCCATCCGTTCCGCCACGGCCGTTGGCTGTTCGCGCACAACGGGCTGATCCGCGATTTCCACAAGCTGCGCCGCGACCTGACGATGAAGGTTGATCCCGCGCTGTTCCCGACGCTCGAAGGCTCGACCGACTCCGAACTGATGTTCCGCCTCGCGCTGACCTACGGCCTCGAGCAGACGCCGCTGCCGGCGCTCGAGCGGATGGTCGGCGTGGTCGAGGAAAGCGCCGCGCGGCATCGCGTGGCCGACCCGCTCAACATGACGATCTGCGCGACCGACGGCGAACGGATCATCGCGGTGCGCTATTCAAGCGAACGGCAGTCGCGCTCGCTGTTCCACAGCACGTCGTTCAAGCACCTGCACGAGCTGTATCCGCACAACCCGCGCATCGCCGAAGCCGGCGACGACGCGTTCATGGTCGTGTCCGAGCCGCTCGTGGACTTGCGGGGTGCGTGGGAAGAAGTGCCGGAGAGCACGGCGATCGTCGCGCAGGGCGCCGATGTGCAGCAGCGGCCGTTCGGGCCGCGGCACAAGTAGCGCATTGATACCGTTGACCGCATCGAGACGGCGGTATCAGACACACGCGCACGAAGCAATTCGTTAAAAAAGGAAGGGATTACAAACTTTCCGTCGCGTTACAATCCGCCCCAGGAGTAAACCGAACCCAAGAATGCAACTTCACGGTCGCCCGCACCTCACATCGGAAATGCCCCAGGATTTCAAGAATTTGTCACCCGCCACGCCGACGAACGGTTGCTCCACCAGTCCGGACGGAAAACAGGATCGCGCCTTCGTGGTGTGGCTGACCGGTATCTCCGGCGCAGGCAAATCGACGCTGGCGACTTTGCTACAGGAACACCTCGATGGCCGCGGACTTCGCACCTATCTGCTGGATGCCGACCGCCTGCGCGAGGGGCTGAACCGGGATCTCGGATTCAGCGATGCCGATCGCCATGAAAATATCCGGCGAACCGCCGAGGTGGCGAGGCTGCTTGTGGATGCCGGATTCGTCGTCATCGCTGCGCTGATCTCACCATTCCAGGAGGCGCGCGCCAAAGCGCGGGCGCGCTTTGCGGCCGGTACGTTCATCGAGGTCTTTGTCGATACTGCACTCGAAGTCGCAGAGGCTCGCGACCCGAAGGGACTCTATGCGTTGGCAAGGCAAGGCGCGATTCGCCAATTTACCGGCATCGATTCCGTCTATGAGCCACCGCAGTCCCCTGACGTTCATGTCAGGACGGCCGAGGCAAGTCCCTCGGAGTGTGTGGACGCGATCATCCGGAAACTGCCGCTGGGCGGCTGACGCCGTCGCGATCGAACGTCATCCCACGCGCGTCGGTGTGCTATTCGTGCGAATGGCAACCACGCTCGCACAAGATGCCAACATACCCACCGCCGGCCGTTCAGTCCGCGGCACAAGTAGCACGACGGGCTGTCACTCGCGCCGTCAGGCGCGGCGAGAAAACCGCATCCGGATCGAATCGAGCTCGGCGGGCAGCCGACGCGACCGTGCACGCGGCCGCGGCAGCGCGGTGAACCCGAGCCGTTCATACAGCGCCCGGGCCCGCACATTGCGGGTCAGCACGTCGAGCACGACGTCGCGGCTGCCGTTGGCGGGCAATGCGCCGGTGTCCAGCGCATCGCGAAACAGTGCGCTGAAGATCCCCGTGCCGCGCTGCCGTTCGTCAGTCGCGCAATGCGCGACGAGGATCTGCGAACGCTTCGGCGCCGGAATTTCCGTTTCGAGGATCAGCCCGCGCAACAACTGGCCGATCGTGCGGCGCACGCCGAAGAAGCGCGAGAGTGCCCATACGACATGCACGTCATCGAACATCGTCTGCTGTCCGTCGTGGATCGCCATCACGGCGAGCACGGTGCCGTCGTCGGCGGCTGCGACACGATGCCGGCGCCACGAGAAACGCCCGTAACGCGACCGAAACGCCTGCTGCAAAAACGCAACGCAGCGTGCATCGCTTTCGCCGAGAAAGAACCCGAATTCGGCCACGCCGGACGCAAACACGAGCGGCCCGCACGCAGCCGCATCATCCGCATCCGCCGCGCGAAACCGCACGCGCTCACCGGCGCGCGGCACCGCGTGCGCAAACGCGCCGGCCAGCGTCACGCGCTGCGCCCCGCGAGACGCGACAACACGGCGACCGTCCGGCTGATCTGCTCCGGCTCATGCGTCGAGCAGATGAAGAAACGCAGCCGCGCGGCCTTTTCCTCAACGGCCGGATAAAAGATCGGCTGCACGTTGATCCCTTCGTCGAACATCGCATTGGCCCATTGCGCGGCCTTCAGCGAGCTCCCCGTGATCACCGGCACGACCGCGAACCCGGCGCTCGTGCCCGTGTTCAACCCGGCAACGCGCGCCTCGGTCAGGAACTGCCGCCCGCGCGCCTGCAATTGCGCGACGCGCTCCGGCTCGGCCTGCAGACGCTCGAGCGCGGCCAGCGACGCTTCGGCGAGCGTCGGCGCGAGCCCGACGCTGTACAGGAAACCCGGCGCCAGGTGCCGCAACATGTCGACCAGCGGCTGGCAGCCGGCGATGAAACCGCCGCAGCCGGCCAGCGTCTTGCTCATCGTGCCCATCCACATGTCGACCTGGTCGGGCGCGACGCCGCAATGCTCGCGGATGCCCTTGCCGGTCGCGCCGAGCACGCCGAGCGAATGCGCCTCGTCGACCAGCAGGAATGCGCCGTGGCGCGTCTTCACGTCGACGAAGCGCTGCAGGTCGGGAAAATCGCCGTCCATGCTGTACAGCCCTTCGATCGCGATCAGCACGTGCCGGTATTCGCGGCGCACGCGCGACAGCAGTTCGTCGAGCGCCTGCCAGTCGTTGTGCGCGAAGCTCAGCCGCTTCGCGCCGCTCAGCTGCGCGCCCTGCACGATGCTGTTGTGCGCGAGCGAATCGTGGACGACCAGATCGCCGGGGCCGAACAGCGCGCCGATCACGGTCACGTTCGTCGCATGGCCGCTCACGAACGCGACGCAGTCGTCGGTCTCGTAGAACGCGGCCAGCGCGCGCTCGAGATCGCGCTGCACCGGACGCTCGCCCGCGACCATCCGGCTGGCGGAGGCCGACGTGCCATAACGGTCGATCGCGGCTTTCGCGCGCGACGACACGGCCGGATCGCCGGCCAGGCCGAGGTAGTTGTAGTTCGCGAAGTTCAGGTACTCGCGGCCGCCGATCTGCGTCGTCGCACCGGCCACGCCTTCATGCACGCGGAAAAACGGCGAGTCGACGCGCAGCTTCTCGCCCATCTCGCGCATGATTCGGACCTGCTGATACTGCGGCATCGATTCGAAGCGGCTGCGCGCCGATGCGGTCTGCGCGGCCAGCGTGCCGGGCACGCCCGGTGCCGCAGCCGCATCGGTCGCGCGCTCCAGTTGCCGTTTCAGCGCTTTCGCCGCCAGTTGCTGGCGAAGATGCTCTCCCAGTGCCATTGCTTCCTTCGCTGTATCTCGAAAAGGCGCTATGTTACGCCGCGCATCATGAAAAAGCGTGGTGTCACGCGTCGGGAAACTCGGCCCACTGCCACGCATCGGGTTCGGCCAGCAGCGCGTCCACCAGCCGGAAATTCATCTCGTGGCTCGGCCGCAGTGCGCTCACGCGCGCCAGCAGCGGCGCGCCGGCCAGCGCGAGATCGCCGACCAGGTCGAGCACGCGATGCCGGACGAACTCTTCCGGCAGCCGCATCCCGCCCAGCACGCGATTGCCGACGATGGACGCCGTGCACGACGGCCGCGCACCGCGCAGGATCGGCACCCCGCGCAGATAGCCGGCGACGATCGCGGGCACGGCCCACTTCACGCGGCCATACGAGCGCGACGGTGCGATTTCGGTCGCGAATGCGGCCGGCGTCAGCGCCCCGTCCCAGTGCATGTCGCCGAAGCCGCGCAGGTCGTTGCGCACGCTTAGTTCGTAACGCGGCGCTGGTTCGATCCGCATTTCGCGCCGCTGGTCGCCGTCGCCGTCCGTGACGACGACGGGCCGCAGCACGCGGATGAAGCGCTTCGGCGCATCGAGCGCGACCCGGCCGCACGCGCGGATGGCGTCCACCCACGGCGCGGCGCTGCCATCGAGAATCGGCACTTCTTCCGCATCGATCTCGACGATCGCGTGATCGATCTCGCATGCAAGCAGCGACGCGAGCAGATGCTCGATCGTGCGAACGCCGACGCCGTCGGCATTGCGCAGCATCGTGCACAGCGGCTGCGCGCGGCGCAGCGCGGGATCGACCGGCAGCGTCGCGAGCGTGCGCCCCTGCGCGACGCGACGGAACGCGATGCCCGTCACGCCCTCTTCCGGACGCCCGGGCAGGATCCGCACGCCCACCCGGCGCCCCGTGTGCAGCCCGTGACCGTCGATCACCAGCGGCCGTGCCAGCGTGCCCTGACGCGTCGCCCAGCCGGACGGCGCGCTCATCGCGCGACCTCCAGCGTCGGCGACGCCTGACCCGCCACGGGCGCCTGCCGCGCATCGAGCATCGCGCGCGCTTCGCCGTCGATCGCATGCTTCGCCGCGAGCGCCGCGACGGCCTCCTGCGCGGCATCCGTCGCGGAACCGGCATCCGCATCGGTCGACGCGCCGATCGAATCGACGATACGTCCGGCCAGCGTCGTCACCGACGCGCCTTCGGCAATCGCCATCACCGACAGCTTGACCTCGAACGCTTCCTCGACCGCGAGGCCGAGTTCCATCCCCATCAGCGAATCCATGCCCATGTCGAGCACCGACTTGTCGAGCGCGATGCGATCCGGCGTCATGTGCAAAATCCGCGCGATCTGCGCCTGCAGCGTCCGCGCCACCAGCGCGATCGCTTCGTCGCGCGGCAACGCCAGCACTTCTTCCCGCAACTGCGTGCCGCCGTCGCGCGCATCACCGCCGCTCGCGTGCGATTGCAGCAGCGAATACCGGCGCGCCTTCGCGGCCGGCATCCCGCGCGCTACCGCGTGCCAGTCGAGCCGGACCACGGCCTCGCCGGCCGCGCCCGCGACCAGCGTGCGTTCGAGCGCGACCATCGCTTCGTCGGACGTGATCGACGCACCGCCGATCCGCGACTGCAGCGCCTCGCGCGTATCCGCGTGGCGCGCGAGGAAGCCGACGTCCTCGAGCGGCCCCCAGGCCATGAACGTGCCCGGCAATCCCGCCGCGCGACGATGTTCGACGAGCGCCTCGAGGAAGGTGTTGGCCGCGACGTAGTTCGACTGCCCCGGATTGCCGAGATAGGTCGTCGCCGACGAATAGACCACGAACAGGTCGAGCGACAATGCGCGCGTCGCGCGATGCAGGTTCCACGCGCCGGCCACCTTCGGTGCGAGCACCGCGGCCATGCGCGCATCGTCGAGATTGCGCACGAGGCCGTCATCGATCGACATCGCGGAATGCAGCACGCCCTTGAGCGGGCTGCCGCGCCGGACGATCGCATCGATCATCGCGTCGACCGCCGCGGCGTCGGTCACGTCGCACGACACGACATCGACCGTGACGCCGAGCGTCGTGCGCCAGCGCTCGACTTCCTCGCGTGCGGCCGCAGCGAGCTCGCCGGAACGGCTCGCCAGCGTCAGCCGGCGTGCGCCGCGCTCGACCATCCAGCGCGCGCTCGCGAAACCGAGCCCGCCCGTGCCGCCGACCACCAGGTACGTGCCATGCGGATCGAGCGCGAGCGAGCCCGCGCGCGTAACGCCGCGCGTCGGGGCCGGCGTGCCGGACGGATAGGTCACGAGCACCTTGCCGATCTGGCGCGCCTGCTGCATGTAGCGGAACGCATCTTCCGCCCGTTCGGCCGGAAACGCGCGATACGGCAGCGGATGCAGCACGCCCGCCTCGAACAGCGCCATCACTTCGCCGAACAGGCGCGCGGTCAGTTCCGGCAACGCCCCCATCAGCTGGTCGGCGTCGATGCCGAAATAGCTGATGTTGTTGCGGAACGGCCGCAGCCCGATATGGCTGTTTTCATAGAAGTCGCGCTTGCCGAGCTCGAGGAAACGACCGAACGGCCGCAGCGTATCGATGCTGCGCACCATCGCTTCGCCAGCGA
Organism: Burkholderia sp. AU6039; assembly: GCF_002223365.1. Taxonomy (NCBI): domain Bacteria; kingdom Pseudomonadati; phylum Pseudomonadota; class Betaproteobacteria; order Burkholderiales; family Burkholderiaceae; genus Burkholderia; species Burkholderia sp. AU6039. The sequence goes on along the minus strand of NZ_NKFK01000003.1, from coordinate 284,607 downwards.
GCGAATTCAGCACGATGTCGATGCCCTGGCCGCCCGTCAGCGCGCGAATCTCGTCCGCGAACGCGAGGCTGCGCGAATCGAGCACGTGGTCCGCGCCGAGCAGGCGCACGAACTCGCGCTTCTCGTCGCTGCCCGCCGTCGCGAACACTTCCGCGCCGAAGTGGCGCGCGAGCTGGATCGCGGCGATCCCGACACCACCCGCGCCGCCGTGCACGAGCACGCGCTCGCCGCGACGCAGACGCGCGAGCTCGACGAGTGCGTAGTACGCGGTGAAGAACGTGGTCGGCACGGTCGCCGCTTCCTCGAACGACAGCCGCTCGGGTTTCAGTGCGATCGCTTGCGCGCGCGTCCTGACGCGCGTCGCGAACGAAGCCGGCGCGAAGCCGAGCATCGCATCGCCCGGCGCGAATGCCGTCACCGCGTTGCCCACCCGCACGACGCGGCCGGACAGTTCCATCCCGATCGTCGCGCCCGCGAAGCCGGTCTCGACCGCTTCATCGGACAAGAGCCCCATCGCATACATCACGTCGCGGAAATTGAGGCCGGTGGCAACGGGCTCGATCTCCACCTCATCGTCACCCAGCGGGCTTTCCGGCAACGCGAACCATTCGAGATTGCGCAACGAGCCCGGCGCGTCGAACGCGAGCACGGCCGCACGCGCGATCGCACCATCGTTGCGGGCCGCGGCCTGCGCGGCGGTCAGCATGCGCGGCACCTGCCGCCCGTGTGCGCCCAGGACGACCTCTTCCTCGACCGCCGCGCCGGTCAGCTCGCGAATCAGCGCGTCGGGGATCCGGTCCGCAGCCCGATCGACGTCGATCAGGCGACACGCGAGTTCGGGATGCTCGTTCGCCAGCACGCGACCGAGGCCCCACAGCGTGGCCTGTTCCGGATGCGCATTCGCGGTCCCGGCGAATGGCGCGCCGCCGCGCGTGACGACGGTCAGCCGCGTGGCCGCGTTCGGCTGCGCACCGAGCGCGCGAACGAGTTCCGCAAGAGCGATCACGCCGTTACGCTGCGCGGCCATCAGGCCATCCCCCGTCGCCGATTCGGCGAGCGGCGTTTCCGGCGCGCAGAAGACGACATGCGCCGGCCGCCCGGCCGGCAACGACGCGATCGCATCGGCCGCGTGCGTGACGTCGACGATATCGGCCGGATAGCCCGCGCGCGCCAGTGCATCGGCCAGCCGCCCGCCGAAACTGCCGGCGGCATCCGGTGCGTGCACGACGAGCCATTGCTCGCTGCGTGCAAGCGTATCGAGATCGCTCGGTTCCTCGCCGCGTTGCGCGACAACGGCGCTCGCGGGGTTGCGCGCGATGACGAACGTCGGCGTGCCGTCCAGATCGAGCGATTGCTCGACATGCCGCACGACATCGACGAAACCCGCGCGTTCGAGCGCCGCATCGAGATCCGCCGGCGCCAGCGGCACGGGCGCATCGGCTTCCGTCGACGAAGCCTGCGCGCCGAATACGATGTCGGAGAAACGGCCGCGACGCGACTCGGCCAGCAGCAGCAATCCGCCCGGCGCCAGCCATGACCGCATTGCATTCAGCGCGTCGGCCACATCGTGCCGGCCGCTCAACGCGCGGTTCGCGACGATCAGGTCGTAGGGGCCGGCTTCGTCGGCCGCCAGCGACAATCGCTCGCCCGACTGCAACGCAACCGTGCGCACCGCCGCTTCCGCATCGGCGTCGAACCCGGCGAGTTGACCGGCAGTCGCCGCAATTGTGTGATCGCAGCGCGCGGCCGCGAGATGCATGCCGAGCGTCTGCAGCACGTCGCCGTCCGTCGCGCCCAGCTCGAGCACACGCAACCGGCGTGCGGGTTGCCATTCATCGACTGCCTGCTCAACGCTTGCGGTCAGCAACGCGTGCACGTGCTGCCACGTCGGCGATGCGGCCAGGAGTTGTTCGACCAGGCTGTGCCCGGTCGGCGACAGCAGGCGGGCGCCGTCCTTCGCGCCATTCAGCACGTCCGGCAACGCCGCGCCGCAATGCGCGAGCAGCGTCAGCTCGGCCACGTGCCCCGGCGATTCGGCCAGCAGCCCGCGCCACAGCTCGTCGAGCGGCGGCAACGCCGCGCACGCCGCGTCGTCGCGCACGAGCAGCGCGCCATCGCGATGAGCGAGACCGTCCTCGACCAGCATGTCGGCAAGACGTGCGGCCAGTGCCTCACGCCCGGCCGCCGGCTGCCATGTGCCGCGGAATGCGCCGAGCGCATCGAACGCGCGGAGCGCGTAGAGGCTCGTTAGCACGTCGAGCAGCGGCAGGATTTCGGTCAGATGCTGCGTCCGGCGGCCGGCGTGCCCCGCCGCATCGAGCCGCGCGACAGCATGCGCGAGCAACGCGTCGGGGGCCGGCAAACCGGCTGCATTGACGTCACCCGGCAGCGGCACTTCTTCAAGGCGGTAGACGAAGCGCGCGGGCAGGTTCTGCCGGCGGCCGACGAGGTCGACACGCCGGAACCGGCATGCGCCGAGCCGCGCGACGATCGCGCCGCGCGCGTCGAGGAATTCGAAATGCGCGACGATCGAATGCGGGCTGTGCCGGTCGATCCGCACGAGCACCCGCTCGACCGTGTCGCCGCGCAGATAGTCGACCCGGCCGATCTGCACCGGCACGTAAGCCGGATGCTCGCCTTCGCGCGCGCGCGCCGCCAGCAGTGCGAACAGCGGATGAAACCCGCTGTCCATCAGCGCCGGATGCAGCAGATAGGCGGACAATGCCCGCGCGTCGCCGCATGCTGCCGGCGCGGCAACGTCGGCCAGCGCCGCACCGTCATCCGCGGCGACCCGCACGGTGCGGACCCAGCGGAATGCCGGCCCGTAGCTGAGGCCGATGGCCGCCGTGTTTGCATACAGCGTGTCGCCGTCGGCCGCGGGCACCGTGAGCAGACGATCGAGCGCGTCGGACGGCACGACGCTCGCATCGCCGAGCGTGTTGCCGCTTTCCAGCATCCGCCCCGTCACGTTCAGCGTCCATGCACCGTCGGACATCCGGTCGCGCGTCTCGATCGTGAAGGTCGCGGTACGCGGCTCGATCACGAGCCGGAACAGCTTCGCATGCTGCGGCTGGAATACCACCGGCGTGCGGATCTCGACGTTTTCGAGCGCCGCATCCGGCGTATCAAAGAAGGTGCGTGCCGCGGCGAGCGCCATCTCCACGTACCCGGCACCCGGGAACGCCACGCCCCCGTCGACGACGTGATCGGCCAGCATCGGCAGCTTCGCCGGATCGAGCTGGTTTTCCCACGCGAATGCGTGCTCGTGCAGGCGATAGCCGAGCAGCGGATGCTCGCGGCGACGATTGACGAGGCCGTAGCCTTCGACGGTCGGCGTCAGCCAGAAATGGTCGCGCTGCCATGGATAGGACGGCAATGCAGCACGCGCTTCGCCCGGCGCGAAGCGGTCGGGATCGACGCTCGCACCGTGCGCGATCGCCGCGAGAACCGCTTGCCGCAGCGTCGCCGCACTGCCGTGATCGCGCTTGAGCGTCGGCAGCGCCACGCCCGTCGCGCCGGCGGCCGCGAATGCCTGCTTCACGTACGTGCGCAGGATCGAATGCGGCGAGACCTCGACGAACAGCCGGACGCCCTGCTCGATCAGATGCGCGATGCCGTCGCCGAAGCGCACCGGCTCGCGAATGTTGCGCCACCAGTAGCGCGCATCGAGCTCGGTGCCGGCCAACGCGCCGCCGGTCACGGTCGACACGAACGTGCCGTTGCCCGGCTGCGGCCGCAGGCTCGCCAGTTCGGCCAGCACGACCGGCTCGATGCGGTCCATGTGGCTGCTGTGGAACGCGTAGTCGAGATCCAGCATCTGGAAGAACTTGCCGCTGCCGCGCAACGCGGCCTCCAGTGCCTGCAAGCCCTGCAGCTCGCCCGCGAGCGTCACCGCGTCAGGGCTGTTGATGCCCGCGATCTCGACGCGCCGCGCCAGCCCGTGGCGCGCGATCAGTTCACGCGCCGCCGCATCGCCGATGCCGACGGCCGCCATCCGGCCGCTGCCGCGCGTCATCGCCTGCGCGCGGCTGCGGATCTTGATCACGCGAACCGCGTCGGCGAGCGACAGCGCACCCGTCACCCACGCCGCGGCAATCTCGCCGACGCTATGGCCGATCGCCGCGTCGTAACGCATCCCGCGCGCGTCGATCACGCGAATCATGCCGACCTGGATCGCGAACAGCAGCGGCTGCGCGTTCTCCGTCGCGGCGAGCCATTCGGCACCCGCGCCGGCCAGCCATTCCGCGCTCGGGCCGCCGCGCATCACGTCGACGAGCGACGGGCTGCCATCGGCGCACCACAGCGCGTCGACTTCGTCGAGCGCCGCGCGGAACACGGCGTTCTCCGCATAGAGTTCGTTGCCCATCCCGACCCACTGGCAGCCGTTGCCCGAGAAGACGAGCGCGGTGCGGACCGCGTCGGCCGGGGCCTGGCCGGTTGCCACGCAGGCCGGCAGCCCTTCCGCTGCCGGCTGGGCCAGTGCCGCAAGCGCGGCGCGGCCTTCGGCTTGGTCGGCCGGGGCGACGATTGCGCGATGCTCCAGCCACTGGCGCCGACGTGCGGCTGCAGCGGCCAGCGCCTGCCAGTCGCCGCCGTTGTCGAGCATCGCCAGATAGCGGCCCGCGAGCGCGCCGAGCGCATTCGCGCTGCGCGCGGTCAGGACGAGCGGAGACAGTTGCGCGTGCATCGGCTCGGGCGCGGCCGTCGATGGCTCGTTTGCAGCCGGCGCCTCCGTCAGCACGACGTGTGCGTTCGTTCCGCCGAAGCCGAACGAGTTGACGCCGATCGTCAGCGGCGTGTCGCCCGCGTCGAGCGGCATGTAGCGATCGACGACGCGCAGACGCCCGCCGTCGAAATCGATCCCGGGATTGGGCGTGACGAAATGCAGCGAGCGCGGTACCGCACGGTGCTTCAGGCACAGCACGGCCTTCAGCAGCCCGGCCATGCCGGATGCGGTCTCGAGATGGCCGATGTTGGTCTTGACCGAGCCGATGAGCAGCGGACGATCTGCCGGGCGTTCGCCCGACACGACGTCGATCAGCGCACGCGCCTCGATCGGATCGCCGACCGCCGTGCCGGTGCCGTGCGCTTCGAGATACGCCAGCGACTGCGGATCGATGCCCGCGCGCGCGTACACGCTGCGCAGCAGCGACGCCTGCGCGGCCGCGCCCGGCACGCTGATGCCGCCCGGCGTGTGGCCGACCGAGTTCACGCCGGAGCCGGCAATCACCGCGTGGATCGTGTCGCCGTCGGCGAGCGCGCGATCGAGCGGCTTGAGCAGCACGAACGCGCCGCCTTCCGAGCGGACATAGCCGTCGCCGGTTGCATCGAACGTGCGGCAACGGCCGCGCGGCGACAGCATCGACGCCTTGGAGAAGCTGACGAAACCGAACGGGTGCAGCAGCAGGTTGACGCCGCCTGCGAGCGCCACGTCGGCTTCGCCGGACTGCAGCGCCTTGACGGCCTGGTGGAGGGCAACGAGCGACGACGAGCAAGCCGTGTCGACGGACATGCTCGGGCCGCGCAGGTCGAACAGGTAGGACACGCGGTTCGACGCGATGCTCAGGGTGTTGCCGGTCGCCGAATATGGATCGATCACGTTCAGGTCGTCCATGTTGCGGTTGCCGTAATCCATGCTGGCGGCGCCGACGAAGACGCCGCAGTTGCTGCCGCGCATGTCGGCCGGGCGCACGCCCGCGTCCTCGAACGCTTCCCATGCGAGTTCGAGCAGCAGGCGCTGCTGGGGGTCCATCTGGGCCGCTTCGCGCGGGGAAATGCCGAAGAACGCGGCATCGAAGCCGGCGACGTTGTCGACGACGCCGGCCGAGAACGTGTAGCTCTTGCCCGGCTCGCGCTTGGACGGGTGCTGGTAGAAATCGGTGCCGAAGCGGTCGGCGGGGATTTCGGTGACTGCGTCGCGTTCGTCGCGCAGCAGTTGCCAGAAGTCGCCGAGATTGTTCGCGCTTCCGGGAAACCGACAAGCCACCCCAATTATTGCAATCTTACTGTTCATCTTTTATGTCGCTTTCTCGGATGCGTGCGGCTGTTCCGCGCGATTTCCGTCATCTTGTACCACATGCAGCAGCGCCACCCCAAGCTCTTCGGCTGCCAAATTCCGGCATTCGGGAGCATCTGTGCCGTAATTTCGCCAAATGAAGTAGTCGCTGGTCTGTGGAGAAACGCCCAGCTTTTCGAATACGTGAGGTAACGCGGGAACATGGTCGCCGTAAAAGCAAACGACTGTTTCACGATCGCTGGCGCGCAAATGATCGAGCAAGCGGCCGATCATTGTGTCGGCGTTTTCAATATGGCGAAGGTATGCAGTCAGGTCGCGCCAGGAAGTGCCCTCGCCCAGAGTATGCCTTGAAGACGATTCCCCAGGCAAAACCTGCTCCAGATGCAGCGGGCCGTGATTTTCCATCGTCATCGCGAACACGAATTGCGGCTTGTCGCGTGCGGCTTCCAGCTCGGCAAGCACGGCGTCCAGCACAGCGGCGTCGGAGATATACGGGCCCGCTCGCGGCGCATCGGCGAAGTGTTCTATATCGAGAAACTTGTCGAATCCGAGTAACGGGAATACGCGGTTACGCCCGAAGAAATCAGCGTAGTACGGATGAATCGCAACCGTGTTGTAACCAGCCTGTCCGAACCACCGTGCAATCGATGCGCACGCGCGACGCACAAAAGCATAGGGATAAAAGCGCGCGTAGCCCAGCTGCTCATACGCCAGGCCGGTCAGCATCGCGAATTCGGTGCGCATCGTGTTTGCGCCCCACGCCGGCACCGAAAGCTCGCCGTAACAGACCGCCTCGTTCCTTGCCCGATCAAAATGGGAAAGCACGGTGAGGGGGATCGCTGGTGAAATACGTCGTACATCGAACAGCGATTCACTCTGGATCACGATGACGTCAGGGCGCAGCGCCGGCGTGCCGGTCGCGAACGGTCCCGCTTCGACCACGTGCCGGAACGCTTCGAACGTCGCGGGCCGCATGCCGTTCAGCAAGTATGCGATGAATACTGCGAAAAAACCGTGACGGCGCTGATCTTCCTCTGCGTCGAGCACCAATGGCAGGCGAGCTGCAATGTATCGCGCCAGTAAGAATGTGAACGCAACCACGACCGCCAGCGCGAGCACCGGACGCGGCGTGACGGGCGCCTCGGCGAGATAGCCGGCGACGACCAGCACGATCCCTACGCCGATCGCAACTATCTTGCCGGCGCTCAGGAACGGCAGATAGAGCCGCGGATGCGAGAACAACTGGCTGAAGAGGCTGAGGTCGGTAAAAACGAACGGTTCGCGCAGGGATTCATATTTTGCGTTGCTCACGACCGCAACGAGCCCGACCAGCGCAACCGCGACGGACGACGAGAAGATTGGACGCGCAGTGACGAGCAATATCAGCGACGCAAGGAACACGACCGAAAGCACATGCAAAAGCAGCGCATCGGCGCGACGCCGCAATGGCGCGCGCGGAACTGCGATCCGGTCCGGCAGAAACGACGCGCCGGCCGCAGCGGCGAACGCGAGCCAGATTGCGCCCGTCAATTTGCGTCTTCCTTGCCGGGCAGATACGAAAGCTTGTCGAGGATCGCATCGGCCAGCGTGATGGGCAGCACAGTCAGGATGCGCATGCCGAATGCAAGCAGGCTGGGGAACGCGATTTCCGCACGTCCGATATCGAGCTTTCTGCGAATATATGCGGCAGCCTGATCAGCAGTCCACATGAAAGGCTTGTCACCCGGAAACACGTCGCTCATCGACGTTTTGACGAAGCCGGGAAGAATGACCGAGACACTGACACCATCGCGCTTCAGAAGCGGACGGACGGAATCGGCGTAGGCCTTGATCGCCGATTTGCTCGCGCAGTATGCGGGCGATATAGCCATGCCGCGAAGGGCTGCCAGAGAGCTGACTGCGGCGATGCGGCCATGCTTGCGGATGCGCATGCGTTCGACAATCGGGAGGACGGTGTGCATCGCACCGTAGAAATTCGTGTCGACGACACTGGTAATACGGTCGAGATCTTCCCAGTCGGATGCGGAGGACAGCGTACTCGCGACGCCGGCGTTGGCGATGAGCAGGTCGATCGGATACTGATCGTCGAAGCGATGCAGCCAGGCGCGAATCGGGCCGGACTCCCGGACGTCGACGATACCGACGATCACGGTCGCACCGCGCGCCCTGCAAGCCGCGGCAGTCGATTCGAGCTGCGCTTCGTTCCGGCCAACGATGCCGAGTACGGCACCAGGCTGCGCGTATGCGAGCGCAAGAGCGCGACCGATACCCGAGCTCGCGCCGGTGACAACAACGTGCCGAACCGACGCCTTAGCCATCCGCACGCTCTAGCCGGGCGACCGCGCCGGCAATGGCCATCGCAATACCGGTTCGGGTGTAGAAATCGCCGTTGATCTGGGTGTGATGCATCACGTAGTCAAGGAACGCGTGATAGAGATCCATATCTGGCGGCACGCCTTCAAGCCAAAAGTCATCGAGATCACCTTGCCAGGTCAGGCCGCTGAAATTGTAGATAGCCGAGCCAAGTGCAACCAGCGGCCGCTTGTGATGCAGCGCGGACAAGCCGACCGTGCTGTTGATCACCACGACCCCGCGCGCATGTTCAAGCAATGTCGGAAGATGGCCGGCATCGATGAAACGAATCCGATTCTCCATGCCTGCGGCACGCGCAATTTTAAGCGAAAAATTCCGATACTCGATCAGGCCGGTATCCAGTGGGTGATTTTTGATCACCAACAACGCATCTTGCGGCGCGTGTCGCGCGAAAGACTCCACAACATGGCTGATCGCTGCTCGAATCCCATCGAAAGACGAATGCACGACGATTTGCGCATCCGAATTCAATTGCAGCGGAAACAGGTAGTAAGTCCGTCCGCTGTCGAGCAACTCGCGCGTAACGCTCTCTGCTTCGCGTCGATGTTTGCGCTGCAGAAGCATCCGAACGGCCAGGCCTGAATATTCGAAGAAGCCGTTTTTCGGTCGGTGGCTGCGATACTTCGGAAACCGGGGCCAGCATACCGTGTTCGCAAAACGATACGTAATGTCGTGGAAGGCACGCTCGTACAGGTTGTAGCCCGTGGCCTCCCACTGCTTGGCGGGGGGCGTTACGCCGCGTTGCTGCAGATACCATGCGGGGTCGCGCGGCAGCAACGAGCGCCCGTTGACACCGTGACGCTCCAGCGTGATCCAGTGCGGTCGAACGTAGCCTTCCTCGAACACGTGGACGCGCAGGCCGTGCGCGGTCGAGACGGCCAGCATCTCGCGATGAATGTCGCGACAGTCGCCGAACATGATGACGTCGGTGATCCCCTCCCGCCGCACGATATCGTCATACCATTGCGGCAAACCCTCGACCCCGCCGCTATAATTTAAAACAGTCCCGACTCCACCATACAGCATGTCTCCACCGCAAAAATTAACGCGGTAGACGGCAAATCCCCTGCTCCGTAGCGCACGCGAGAGTCGATAGAAAAAAAGCGAGGCAGTGCCTTGCAGCACGAGAAACGAGCGCGGCATCTAGGTTATTGAATGGAAGCCAGAAGAAGCACGGAATGTTTGCGCAATGTTATAGAAAGGCAAATGTAATGAACGCAATCTTTCCCGCCAGACTCTGTGGCTGAATGAGGCGACAATGACCGCCGGAGGTGTGGAGGATACCGCATTGCATTACAAACGAGAAATATCTGTCGTCGTCAAAAAAACGACATCTCTCGCCCGTCAAAAACGATTTCGTACGTGCGTCACATTCTTGCGGATGAGCCGCTCGACGTAGGGCCGGCATCCGCCCGCCAATCGCATGTCGTGCCCCCCCTTCGCCGCCTCGTGCATTACTGGACTGCGCAGATGCTGCCCTCACACCGTGGCGAATCCGACATGCCAATCAAGACCGCATCGATCACATGTCAACCGCTCCAGTTCAAGAGTCGGCGAACCACGACGCGCCGTAGGGCACCCCATCATAGGAACGCTTACACGCCGAAACATGTGACGGCACGCCACAAGATCAGCCATTGAAGCTCGACGCGCATGGCTTCACGCCCCCGTCATTCGCCTCAGCCTCATCGTCAAACCCAAGGGACCTTGGTCGGTTACGAGCCCCAACTCCAACTAGGCAATCTTAGAAACGGACTCAAAAGCGACGCATCCAGTTACGTAACCTTCCCGTGAGGGTTTGCGACTTCCTTGCACCCGAGGCCGGCGACACAATCTCCTCGCCCAGATACGAATTACGTTTTCGTGCGCCGTCGACCACGCTGACCAGATCGCGGAGCTGCAAGCGACCCAGGTATTCGTCGGAAAACGCCGGCGTATAGTAAACACAGTCGTCGAAGAAATAGTGCGTTACCTGCGACCAGCGTGACATCGCAGGGTCGATTTGCGGACTTCCCCCGTGCAACAGGTTGGCGCACCAGATCAACGCTTGCCCCTTGCGTGCCTCGAAAGTCTTAATGCTGGCGCCCTTTGCCTCCAACATGGCATCCCAGATTTCCTGATACGGCAACTGCGCCGACTCACTGGACACCCCAAACCCTCGTCGGCCTGCCGTCGCATTGTCGATCATGGGCCAGTTGTGCGATCCGGGAACCAGTTGAAGCGGCCCAGCTTCCGAAGAGATATCTTCGAGCGCGACCCACACCCCACACATGAAGCGTTGAGGAATTGACGAGAAATGCACCGCATCGGTGTGCAACTTTTGCTGAGTACCGACCCGGAAGTTGAGTGTCTGGAACGGGAAAGCAGCCCGACCATACAAGCGTCCGAGCAAATCCAGCATCTGCACGTTGGTGGCAATTGCCTTTACATCGGGGTCGTTTATCCACGCATCCTGGATGCGACCAGCAGCATGAAACACACCATCGTCACTCAGTCCGGTGTCAGCAAACAGCGGAGCCAGGCGTTCACGAATACGTGCAATCCGCGCATCCAGCTCAGGATCGGGAAAATCGATCACCGCGTAGCCGTTACGGTTCAGTGCGCCTGCAATCTCACGCTCTTCAGGTGTCAATTCCGCCTGGGAAATCTCGGTATCGAAAAGTGGCGACTCAATCAACGGAACGCCGGGCAGCAGACGTTTCTTTACATCCATGGATCTTCCTTCGACGTTACTTTATTCAATATACTCCGAGTCGCCATAGAGATGCGCTGGAGCAGCGAACCAAAAACAACCGCATGACACTCATCCCGAAGAAGGCCCTAGACGGCAGGCGGAAGGCACTCAACCCGCTCTCGCGCGCCAAGGCTCATATAATCTCGGAAAATCAGCAATAGTAAAATCCTCCCGATCGAGCGTCAGATTTTGATTGTAATACGGATCATTCAACAGGTCGGTTTTCCACCGGGAAAGCATAAAATTCTTCTCCCGATTGAATCTGGCACGCTTTTCAGGAGACATTTGATCATCCCCTCTACTGTAGGACTCGTAGTGATGCAAAATTGCGTACGGAGTCCACAAGACCCTATAGCCCGCCTCTCGGACACGGAGACACAAATCCACATCATTAAATGCAACCGGAAGATTGTCCTCATCAAAACCACCGATAGCACGGAACACACCTCGGCGCATTACGAGACACGCCCCGGTGACGGCCGAAAAATTTTGCACAAGAAGTGCTCGCCCAGCATATCCCGGATGCGTCGCGGGATATAACCGATGAGCGTGACTCGCGAACCCACCGATGCCCATCACGACACCCGCATGCTGAATAAATCCATCGGCATAAAGAAGTTTTGCTCCCACAGCGCCAATATCTGGACGCAGGGCATGCGAGACCATCTCGCTTAGCCATCCCGACTCGATTGCCTCAACGTCATCATTGAGAAAGCACAATACATCGCCGGAAGCATGCTTTTCTGCAAAATTATTTATCGAAGAATAGTTGAACGGAAAATCGTACCTCAACACGGAGACATTACCTTTCCTTGACAACGACCGAAGAAAATCGATCGTTTCCCGACTTCGACTCTGATTATCTACAACAATAACTTCCAAATTATCATAAACAGTCCCATCGAAGATACTACGCATGCATTTTTTCAACAGCGGACCACCGTCTCGAGTCGGCACGATCACAGTGACCTTGGGCGCGGGCGTTGGAATCGGATATCTCACCCGATAGGTTCCAGTCATCTCTCCGCGGGAAACACTCACCCCAGGCTGATCTCTGAAAAACTCGGAAAGCGCCCGTTCCCTCGCTAGGCATGAGTTACTTTCCACATTCGAATCGGCTGAGCCAGGCTCGCCACGCCGACGAAAATGATAGAGCACGCGTGGAATATGAAAAATCTGAGAAGACGTACTTTCTTTCACACACCTGAGCGCAAGGTCATAGTCCTGCCCGCCCTCGTACTCGGTCCTGAACCCACCTATTTCGCGCACGAGTGATGTTCTGTAAGTAGCCGAGCGAGAAATCTTGTCGGAAGAAAAGAACAAATCCGGATTCCATGAACTATTGAAGCAGACGTTACCACGAACCCCATCTTCATCAATTTCATCGGTATCTGAATAGATTAAATTCAGATTGTCAATGTCGTTGATTTTCTCGACTATGAAATATAGCGCAGCAGCGGAAATAGTGTCTTCCTGGTCAAGAATCGTAACAAACTCCCCCGCCGCCAACTCCAAGGCGCGATTCTTTACAGTCGACACGGACCCGCTCGCACTCAGAAAAGCAACCTTTATTCGACCGTCACTCTCGGAAAGAGACTTCAGATATGAAGCAGTTTTTGGATCGCCATCCTCGCCGACAGCGATACACAACTCCCATTCTTCATAAATCTGCTCAGCAACAGACTGAATGGCTGATTTCAGGCGGTCAACCGGCGCCCCACACACGGAAATCAGAATAGAAATCAGTGGTCGCTTTGCCAACGAGCCCATATGCTGCCGAATCGAAGCAACATCAGACTGACGCAGAGTATCAAACTTTCTTACGTACGCGTCGTAATCCAAAGGCACCGAATGGAATCGCAATTTGGCGCAATCCTCATACGCGCGCTTCAAATCAACCAACAAACGCACCCAGGTAATATTATATTTTTTTGCCCGATCAGTATTTTTGAATTTTATTATATCGCCAGCCACCCACCCCATCATTCGGACAATTCTTTCCGCGGCAGATATTTCTGTTATTCGCAGAAAATCCAACCGAACAACACCCTCACTCTGCATGGGAGCCAGACGCAAACGAAGGGTGTCACGCGGAATCTTGATGATATGTTTGATGTTTCCCGCGCGAGTTGCGGGAAGGACAATGGATTCCGCATCCGTAAAGCCCGCACCTGTATCGATGTAGAGTCGAGCCACCAGATGCGCTCCCCGTCGCATCATCCTGGCCTCGACATAGACCCAGCCCGATGGAACAGCTTCGCCCGCGCCATCCGGCTCAAGGTCAAAGACCGGATGATCACCGGTCGACGTCCAGTCGAAAGACGTCGTCCCTGACAAAGCCAGATCCCGAACTGGATTGACCTTGAATCGAACGGTTCGACGAACTATCGACAGGAAGAACTCTTTCATGTTGTCCAAAAGTAGATGAATCTGGGTCGACCATGTAGCAAGCCCGCACACGAAGCACACTCGGCCTGTGGAGGATTATTAATGAGGTGTGCGGCGCACCGCGCAAGCAGGCGCCGGCAGAGACGTGGAAGCCGCTGTCCAACTCAGCGAGACCACGGCGCCCCCGGGGCCAGCACTCGCTAGAGTACACACACTGTCATGCAATTGTTCCCCGCGCCCGACTTGTGCGAGCGGTCGAAGAACATTTGGATCAGTTCCGGGCAAGCATAAACAAGTCGCTTGCCCGGAATCTATACTCAAGTCGCGGTCACGCTAGGCGCATTGAGCGCGAGGCGCCTGAGCGACGCGACCCGCGGCGGCCACGCCAACTGACAGTCGAATCGGTCCAGGGACAGGTTCGGGTTATAGGCGGGGTCATTCGCGATCAAGTCCGGCCAGTGTTGGCGCATGTAATCGATCTCTCGATTAGCCCGAGCGATCTTCTCCACGGTATCGTCCCTGCCTCGTGTTGCGGACTCGTGGTGATACAACACAGCATGCGGCGTCCAGAGCACCGTATAGCCCGCCTGTCGAACGCGGAGGCAAAAATCGACGTCGTTGAATGCAACTGCGAGATCGTGCTCGTTCAATCCACCCAGTTGCAGATATAGCGATCGCCGGACGACGAGGCATGCACCGGTTACCGCGGACAGTGACTGCGTCGTTACCGCGCGCGCCTGATATCCCGGTTCATCTCGACCCAACCCGCGATGCAGATGATCGGCGCAGCCGCTGAGCCCGACTATGACCCCCGCATGCTGAACGGTTCCGTTCGAATAGAGAAGCTTGACGCCGACAACGCCGACTTCCGGACGCAGCGCGTGTCCCATCACTTCGTCGAGCCAATCGCCGTCGATGATCTCCACGTCATTATTGACCAGGGCGACGAACTCGCCCCGGGCAATATCTATTGCACGATTGTTGAGAGCGGAGTAATTGAACGGCCGATCGTCCCTGAGGATACGTACACCGTGGTCGATCGAAAGCCTCTCCATATAGTCGAGCGTTTCCGGGTCGTCGGAGCCATTGTCGACAATGATGATTTCGAAGGCACGATAGCGAGTTTTTTCGATAATCGAATTGACACAGCGACTAAGTAACTGGAGCCCGTTGCGCGTAGGAATGACGAGCGTGACGAGCGGCACCTTCTCCGGCAATGGATACTGTATGTGCCTGCCGTAATCCGTCGACGAAACCGTTGCTTGAACACCGGCCCGCGACAGGTGACGTACGACTGCCATCCGGCTTGCATCGCGCGCATTGCGCCGGACAACCGGATCTTGAATTGAATCGGATTCCGCACGGGAGTGATAAAGCACACGCGGAATGTGCAGGATCCTGTCTCGGCTCGTATGCGAAAGACAGCGAAGTGTCATGTCGTAATTCGACGCTGCCCCGTGGCGCTGATCCCGCCCGCCAGATGACACGAAAACTTCCGTTCGGTAAGCACCTAGACCGGTAAACAGATCCGAGGAGAGCATCAGATCCTCGTTCCAGTCGCTTTTGAAACGGGGGCTGTGTCGAACTCCGTCGACGTCAATACAGTCTTCATCCGAATAGATCAAGTCGACATCGGGGCGTCGGTTAATCGAGTCAGCCACGACATACAGGCCGTGCTGCGGAAGTACATCGCATTGCCCCAGAAACACGACCCAACTACCACTTTCGGCGAGTTTTCGATCAAGCGTCGAATGTGTCTCCGTCAATAACTGACCGGAAATTACGCGGATGCGAGAATCAGCACGAAGGTCGCGCGGAATCATTTCAGAGCGGTCGGAGCTAGGGCGTCGATCAACAACCAGCAGTTGCCAGTGCGGGTAAATCTGAGCCGAAACCGAACGAATTGCCGCCTCCAAATGCGGCAACGGTGCGTCGGACACCTCCATGCCAATCGCGAAGACCGGACAAGTCGCGAAGTAACGCAGATTGTCCTTCATGACACGATACGTGTCTGAGCTCGGCGTATCGAAGTGTCGAACCCAGTCTGGGTATCCAACCAGCAGTTCAGATTCATCGAACAGGCCGCAGTAGTCGCGCCATGCCCGTGCAAGATCGACCCGACTGTGACGAACCTCTGTCAGTTCGTAATCATCGCCGCATGGCTTGTACTTGGGGTGCAGCGCCTCCAGTTTGGTCATGATGCGCGAACGGGCAAACCGCGTCGTTACCCTGACAAGGCGAAACGTATCGATTCGGTCGACAGACGGATCATCGAGATCAAGCTCAATTTCGATCGTTCCACGCGCCGGGAGATATACAAGCCGCTTACTGACTTGCCGGGCGCTGAGCTCCATTGCAAGCACGGCAGAAAGCGACCCGGCGTTCAGCTTTAACCGGGCCGGCACCTGCGCCACCTGACCATTCACACGAAGCTCGATCATGTACCAACCTGGCAGCAATTGGACATTGATCAAATAAGCCCGGGATCTCGGCCGATTGTCCGGCACATGCGTTTCGGCATCCGGCAGATCGACCAAGAAAGGCATCCCCCACGTCAGGCGCAGGGCATTGAAGTCAAACATGAACTTGCGCAGAAAGCGACTCAAAAGTACTCAGCATCCTTGAAAGCAGGAGCCGCGCCGTCCTTGCCGGACACCATTGCCTCACCGGAGATGGGCCATTCGATCGCGAGCGTCGGATCGTCCCAGCGGATCGCTCGTTCAGCATCCGGATACCAGTAATCGGTGGTCTTGTACAAAAACTCAGCTGTGTCGGAAACGACAACAAAACCGTGCGCAAAACCTTCCGGAATCCACAGCTGCCGTTTGTTCTCCGCAGACAGCATGACACCCACCCATCGACCGAACATCGGCGAATCGCGACGAATATCGACCGCGACATCGAACACTTCCCCTGCCACTACTCGAACCAACTTTCCCTGCGCGTGATTGATTTGGTAGTGCAAGCCTCGTACGACGTTCTTCGCAGATTTCGAATGATTGTCTTGCACGAACTCAATGGAGCGCCCAATCGCTTCTTCGAACACGCGGTGATTGAAGCTCTCGAAGAAGAAGCCACGCGCATCACCGAATACTTTCGGCTCGAAAATCTTAACGTCCGGAATGGCAGTCGCTATTACATTCACCGGGCTTTTCCTTCTTTCAGGATATTCTTCAGGTAACGGCCATAGCCGTTTTTGCTGAGTGGTTGCGCCAGACGTTCAAGTTGCTCGTCGTCGATATAACCGAATCGATATGCAATCTCTTCGACGCACGCAATCTTCAATCCTTGCCGATGCTCCATCGTTGCAATGAAGTGCGAGGCCTCGAGCATCGAATCGTGCGTGCCGGTATCGAGCCATGCAAAACCACGCCCCATGGTCTGCACATTTAGCATGCCATCCCTCAAGTACAGAGCGTTAAGATCGGTAATTTCCAGTTCGCCGCGGTGCGACGGCTTCAACGATTTCGCAAAGTCCACCACCTGCTGATCGTAGAAATAGAGCCCAGTCACCGCGTAGTGCGATTTCGGAATCTCTGGCTTTTCTTCGATACTGATCGCTTTGCCGGACGAGTCGAACTCGACAACACCATACCGCTCCGGATCCTGGACATGATAGGCGAAGACCTGTGCGCCCGACGTTTGGTCGGTCGCCCCCTTCAAGAGACCACCGAGATCATGACCATAGAAAATGTTATCGCCAAGAATCAGCGCCGAAGAGTCGCCGTCGATGAAGGACTCACCCAGCAGGAACGCTTGGGCAAGCCCGTCCGGGCTGGGCTGTACCTTATATTGCAAACGGATCCCCCACTGCGATCCGTCACCCAACAATTGCTCGAAGCGAGGCGTATCTTGGGGTGTCGAGATGATCAGAATATCCTGAATTCCCGCTAGCATCAGCGTGCTCAATGGATAATAGATCATCGGTTTATCGTAAATTGGCAGCAGTTGCTTGCTGATCGCTTGTGTCGCCGGATAAAGACGGGTACCCGACCCTCCAGCGAGAATAATGCCTTTGCGCTTCATGCTTAGTTTTTTCCGAGTCAGCCATGCAGTTGTTCGAAGACGTGGTCAACGCCATTTCGCCAATCGGGAAGTGTCATTCCGAACGTGGACGTCAGTTTGCTGCAATCCAGACGAGAATTCATGGGTCGCTTTGCAGGAAGCGGATACTCATGCGTCGCGATTGGAACGATATCGGTCGAGCGCAACTTTAGATCAAGGCCTCGCGCTTCTGCAAGCGCCACGACGTGACGCGCGTACTCGCACCAGTTCGTTTCGCCAGATGCCGCAAGGTGGTATGTACCGAACGCAAAGTGTTCACGATCGGCAAAATAACGGGCAATGAGATGAGCCGTCACATCGGCGATCAACGCGGCCGAGGTCGGCGCGCCCGTCTGATCGGCCACGATGCGAAGCTGATCCCGCTCCCGAGCAAGGCGCAAGATCGTCTTGAGAAAATTTCCGCCATGCGCGCCCACTACCCAGCTCGTCCTAAGAATCAGGTGCTGCGCGAAGGCCTGCCGAACTGCATTTTCCCCTTCGCACTTGGTCGCCCCATAGATAGATTGGGGATTAACCGGTGCATCTTCGCGATACGACGCCGCACCGGTGCCTTCGAATACATAATCAGTCGAGTAGTGAACAAGAGGCACATTCCGCACTGCCCCCCATTGGGCCATCGCGCCGGGCGCTCCGGCATTGACTGCCCTGGCCAACTCCGGCTCGCTTTCGGCCTTGTCGACCGCCGTATAGGCGGCAGGATTGACGATCAGATCGGGTTGATGGAGATCCAGCGCCGCAACAAGATTCTCGGGATCGCCCAGGTCCACGTCACGCCGGGTCAACGCAATCACCTCTCCAAGCGGAGCAAGCGCACGTCGCAATTCGAAGCCGACCTGTCCATTCGAACCCGTAATCAAGATCCGCGGCATCATCATTCTCCGTAGTGGTGGTCGATCCAAGTGCGATACTGACCACTCGTGACGTTCTTCACCCACCCCTGATTCTCCAGGTACCACTCAACGGTCTTGCGGATACCGGTATCAAAGGTTTCAGCGGGCTTCCAGCCGAGTTCGCGTTCGAGTTTGCGAGCGTCGATTGCGTAACGGCGATCATGACCCGGTCGATCCTGTACATAGCTGATCTGCGTCGCATACGCCTGGCCGTCATCGCGAGGCTGCAGTTCATCGAGGATCGCGCAGATCGTATGCACAACTTCGATGTTCCGTTTCTCGTTCCAGCCACCAACGTTATAAGTCTCGCCGAGCGCACCATTGGCGAGAACGGTGCGAATTGCAGAGCAGTGGTCTTTGACATAGAGCCAGTCACGAATCTGCTCGCCATCGCCATAGATCGGCAACGGCTTGCCCGCGAGCGCATTCAGGATGACCAGCGGAATCAGCTTCTCGGGAAAATGGTACGGACCATAGTTGTTTGAGCAATTGGTGGTCACAACCGGCAAACCATACGTATGGTGCCAGGCGCGCACCAGATGATCTGATGCCGCCTTGCTCGCCGAATAGGGACTGTTCGGTTCGTACGAGTTAGTTTCAGCGAACGGCGGATCATCGGCTCCAAGTGTGCCGAACACCTCGTCGGTAGAGACATGCAGGAAGCGAAATGCCTGACGCTCGTCTGCTGCAAGGTCTGACCAGTAGGCACGTACCGATTCGAGAAGATTAAACGTACCGACAACGTTCGTCTGAATAAAATCGCCCGGGCCATGAATCGATCGATCCACATGCGACTCAGCCGCAAAATTGATCACAGCACGCGGCCGATATTCGGAAAGCAGCTTCGAAATAAGCTGACGATCACCGATGTCACCACGTGCAAAATGATACCGTGCATCACCATCCAACGATTTCAGCGTTTCAAGATTTCCGGCATAAGTCAATTTATCGAGGTTAACAATAGCCTCATCAGACTGAGCCAACCAGTCAATAACAAAATTCCCACCAATAAACCCTGCCCCACCCGTAACAAATAACACTCGCCGCACCCTTTTAAGTTCTATCGAACATTGGCACTCGAAAACTCAACATCAAGATCATGCAATCATCGCACATCCGCCATCAAGTTCACATGCAGCACCACATCGAATTCAAATCATCTGAAACGGAGAAAAATATCGCTACATTTCACAAATAGCATTACACCAAATCTCGCCACCGTCGCCAGAATAATCTCAGTCAACACACACCATCACAACCCGGCAACATACGAGTGACGGCCGCGTGACATTTAATACCGCCGCCCACATTCTCGCATCACCTCCCTATGCGCGTGGCCACGGCGTGACCACGCGGATTATCTAAAATATGCGAGACGTAGCCGGGTAACGTAGTGCGCTCTAGCTCACATCTCGAGATTGACTTTCCTTCCATCCATGCATTCTTCCTCGAACGAGGGCATCGATAGATTTGAGTCTTCGCTTCAGCACGCTCTCCACGATCCCGTTCTCCCTTGCGTAGCGACGATCTATATCGCACATTTGCGCAATCACAGAGGATGCATCGGTGTGCAATTTAATTCCAAACTCTGCTGCCCAAAACTTCCCCTCAGCCATCGCAACCTTGAACGTGTCCTTCTCAGACAGATCATGCGAATGGAAAACGACGGCATCGTCGACGTAGGCCTTTTGATATCCAGCCTTGATCGCGGACGCAGACCATACGTAATCCTCACCCCACTCAATATCCGGATAAGGCAAATCCTTCCACACGCGACGGGACATTGCCGAATTATTATCCGAGTAAAAATACGCCAGCATGCGCCACGTAATACTTCCTCGGAAATAATGACTAGGCAGACCAACCGACGAATCTATGACCGATGGCAATAATTTCAAATTATCAAAATGACCTTCGATATCCCTCGACACAAAAGGTCCATGTGTCGGATATGCCCGATGTCGCCCCGTGACACCAGCCACACGATCACCTTGTTTGAAACCTCGGACCAACGAGGCAAGCCACGCATCATTGGCCGGCATGGCATCTTGCGTCAAAATGGCAACATAGTCACCGTCGGTCATCGATATCCCGAGGTTTCTAGTACGTCCATGCTGGAAATCTCGCTTATCAATTTGATGAAGTCTCACCTTCTTCGAACCAAATTTTCCAACAAGCCCCGGAGTGCCATCGGTTGATGAACTATCAATAACCAGCACATCATATTCAAAATCCGCCTTCTGACTAACGACGGAGTTCAAAACCGCCTCGAATTCCTTACCGGCGTTATAAGTCGGAATAAATACCGAAACCTTCGGCTTCGAAATGAATGCCGGCGCGAAGATCTTCGACGAGACATCACCGAACCCAAGATCGCGCAACTTCTCAATTATCGACGCCTCGACCTTGCGAGCACTTCCTTCCCAAGATTTATCGCGAATAAACGTGAATCCATTTTCACGCTGGCGATTCATCTTATCAGGATTATTCAGCAACTCCTCAATCGTATCAGCAATACCATATGGAGTCGGCGGCGCAAAAGCCACCTCATCGTTCTTAAAAATCGCACGAGTGCTTGGAACATCCAATTCCACCACCGGCAATCCACAAGCAATCATCTCTAGAGGAATCAGAGAATAATTGGTTGCCGAGTAAACTAATCCAATATCCGAGGATTGATACAACACAGCAAGTTGTTCGTGAGACAAAACACCATGCTGCGTGCATGGAAAATCGTACGGAACGTCAATATTGTGCTCACCAAAAAGATGAACGTGGAATCGCCTACCGGATTTCTTGAGTCTTTCCAGTGCAGCAAACCCCAATTCGACTGCCCGCCTCGGCGTATACGGACGCGCATAGAAAGCAATTTGCACTTCCCGAGCCATCGGAAAAGCACCGCCACTCCCGGACGAAACCGGAAAATATATTTCGTGATCTGCAGCCAAATCCCAACTGCGAGACCAGCATCCCCGTTCCTTCATGAGGCCATCAAGCCAGTCGCCAGCGCACAAGGCCGAGAACCCTAAATCATAGGTGCTTTCTGCGACCAAGCGATTTGCACCAGCCGGATGAAAATCAGGCTCAAAATCCTGAATAAAATAAAATCTCTCTTTGAATTTCTGAGCTTGACTGACCGGGAATGCCGTCCAGCAATCAGTCGCAATAATCACATCTCCGGACAACTGTCGAACATCTTCAGGCAGATAAAGAACGGAGACATTTGATCCGATTTTTACATACCAATCAATAATTTGCTGCCGAGCCACTTCCTCATTTGGAATATGGTTAGCATTTTGAACCCATATTGTTTGTTGGTGCCCAAATTCCTCAAGATATTTAACCATTCGGAAAATGGTCATATGCCCGCCAGCCCCCTTGCCAAAGCTTGGGATGACCCAATGAATATCGAGGGACTTGCTATTGAAACTACGGCTAGGAGGAGCCAGCGGACGCGGAGGATGGACAGCGCGAACGCTGTCGCGTGGCCATGCATCCGTCACAAACGAACTGCCAAAATCCCGCCCAGGCCCTGGAAGGGGTTCTCCTACCGAAGTTCGAATCGGCGTTGAGTACGCACAGACAGAATACCCGTTGGCCCGCACTTGCGCGGGTATCACACGCTCCAGTGCGTGCGCGAATGTGCCATCAACTTGACCGTCTTCCGACTCAAAAAGCTCAACGTCATTAATTTTCTCGATCAATGAATCCAGTGAGCTCGTTCGATACCACGCCATCGAACCCGCAGCAAATTCCGCAGAGCAATATTCCTCGTCAATCTCGAGAAATCGAAGAGCGCTCTTTACACCTTCGGTATTAGCGTTGGTAATGATGAATTTTTTAATATCGTAATAATTCTCCGGGTATAACGCACCCAGATCTTCATTACGAGCAAAATTACCAAGCACCGCCGCGACTAAATCCTTGCTACCCATGGTTTGGTCGTAAATATATTTACGCCACGCATCACCCCAAGAAATATGCTTACTTCGCTTGGTGTGCAGATGCAAAACAACGTCGTACTTCTTCCATACGTCAGCGCATCCGACAATAAAAGGCGCTATATCACGCCCTCGATTCTGAACCAGGATAACGTCGTTACTAAAATGAGGAACGTATTGCGTCAAATATTTGGAGCAATACTGCCGGTCCGCCTCGGTACACACAGTTACAACAATATGACTCCCCTCAGGAAAATTCAAAATCCCGGCGCAAACTTCGCCAAGCAGCTCCGGATAGAAGCAATGAACGTGAACGCAAACCGACAGGCTGACAGCCTCATCGTGCGGCAGGCCAATAACTTTCGAATTCTCCGAGCGGGTCGTGAGATTTGTGCTACGCCCAACGCTCAGATAGTGAACAAGCGGATTTATATCATTCCGCCCTTCTAGATATGTATTCTTATAAAAAAATGCATCAAAATCGGGGCGAGGGTTTCTATCTTCCGCAAACCCGTGATTCATGTAATGGATGTACGGATCCATTCCCGATGCCTTTACATCGGGATACGTCGAAATATAATATTCTTGATCAAACTCGGAAGAACACAACTTTGCCACTGAGTCACTGGAATCCTCAGCAACCACTTCCGGCACCACAACCTCAGGCATAACAATCTCTGGCATCACAACATCGGGAATTGAAATCTCGGGAATCACAACTCCCGGCGTAACTTTCTTGTTTGTCGACTCAGATGCGACTGGAGGCAATGCACGCCTAGCCTTCCAATTGTAATCACCATACGCCCGGATGCAGAATTCGGCCAAGTCTACCGAACCAGCTTGCACATAAGGGTGTGCAGCCAAAAATTCATTTCGATCAAACAATGGTGACGGACTACGCCCTTCTTTCCAACCATTCGTCAAATAGTGAAGCAATGGATTTATTTTGTGCTCCGCAACATCACCATATAATTTCAGATAATAAGCGGCATCGAAAAATTTTGAAGGATTCGCCAATGAGTGTGCCCAATTCTCCAAATAATGTCGAACAGGATCCCTCGCCGCGGCCAACCCGAACTCCCTGGCATAATCATCCGCATCAAAAAGGGGGGATCCCTTTAAGACATCAATTTTCCATTTACTGACGCTTTTTCCAAAAAACATGGCACCCTCAAAAGACATTTAATTGAATGCTTTTATCAAAACGCATTACGCCATACAGCACGGACTGGAGAATGTAATTTTTATCATCGTCGGCGACCAAGCATACAAAAAAATTCACCATAATCACCAGACTCGTCACTCCGGCCTTCCACTTCCCCGAAGCATAAATATGCTACATATTTGCCAGAACACCCGACATTCAATTTTCGAAAAACGCCAGCATTAACGGGAACCCGCCAGTCCTGCGCCTCACCCCAATCGACCAACTTCAACGAACACCAATTTTTCGCTCGATCTCCACAACACAGATATATCTACGATGCGGAGTGACATCACTCAATCGACGCCCCCCCCAAAAAGATCAAAGGGAGTGGTACATATTGATTGCGTCTTCAACCGTATCGCAAACCTTAAGCACCCCACCATCCAAAACAGCAGCATGATTGCAATGATTTCGAATGAGATCTATCTGGTGGGCAACGATAATCATTGCACGGTCGCCACGCTTCTCAAATAACTCAACATTACATTTTTGCTGAAACCGATGATCCCCAACCGACATACCTTCATCAATCAGAAAGCAATCGAATTCAATAGACATTGATATTGCAAACGCCAATCGCGACGCCATACCAGACGAATACGATTTAAACGGCTCATTCAAATACGCCCCGAGCTCAGCAAAATCCTCAACCAGCGCAAGCGTTTTTTGATAATCAACATCGTACACGCGAGAAATCAATCGAACATTATCCTTACCGGTCAAACTACCCTGAAACGTGCCTCCAAACGCCAGCGGCCAGGAAACCGACATGTTTTTAATGATTTCACCGGAATGCGGATGATCCGAGCCGCTAATAATTCGAATTAACGTTGACTTCCCCGCACCATTTCGGCCGAGAATACCCCATCGCTCCCCCGCCTGGACACGCAGATTAACGCCTTTGAGTATTTCCCGATGCGATCGCCCGTGATGGATCGGATAACGTTTTGTTACATTCCGCAACTCAATCATATTATCCTTAATTCAACTGAACTCGCCGAATGGCAAGATGCATGATCGAAAGAGAAAAGAGCGTAAAAAACGACAGAACCGCCACCGTGTAGCCCAGATTATAAAATGTCGGCATCCTGTCACCATAATAGCCGTGATGGAAATATTCGACCGCATTAATCAATGGGAAGTACAACATCAAGTCAATCAATTTCGGAGGAAGCGCATACAGAGGAATAAACACCCCCGAGAACGGCACCATCAGGTAGAGGATAATGTGCGAAATTTTATCGATCGACTCACTCATCTCCGACAACGCCGCCATCGTTATGACAAAGCTGAACGAAAACCAAATTATTAGAAAATACCCAACGATCATCTCCAACACGTCCGCCGGAAACTGACAAATACCTATTACGATCAAAATTACAAACAAAACAATGAACGAAGCAGTGGCGCCGGCAAATTCAAGAATAATTCGCGAATACAATATATCAAACGGCCTAATCGGCTTGTGATGTAGCAGTGTGCGATTTGACTCAATCGCCTTCATCATTCTATTTGTCGCATTTCGCCAGAAAAGCACCGTCGGATAACTAACTGCCAAGAACTCCGCCACCGAATATTTGGTGCTTTTTTCGGCGTGGCTAAAAATCACCATCACCCCAACGACAAACATTGCGGGCTCGGCCATAATCCACAATACACCGAGCCCTTCCCGACCAAAGCGGGTGATCATTTCACGCATAACCAATGCCCAAATCACTCGGATTTGGATACGCAATTGATGCCGAAAGGTCGGAGGACGGTGCTCAGCGGTCATAGTGCTCTTTTACTCCACCAATAACGATGGTTAACACGCCCCACAAGATCAAACCAAACAAAAAAGTGGCGAGAATATTGCGCCCACGACGAGGGCTCATCGCATGGTCTGGCAAGCTGGGTTCAGAAATACGCTCGAGGTAGAGCTGCTTGCGCTCAGCCTCGACACGAGCTTGATCCAGCATCGTTATCGCCCCAGCGAGAATCTTATCGGCGACATCCTTTTCAAGCGTCAGACGTTGGAATTCGGCAGCCTTACTGGCCAAAGATCCGCCTCCTTGGCCCCCTGCAACGCGCTGATTTACTTGATCGATTGCCTCCTGCAGCAATTTGGCACGGTCACGCAAAGTCGGCAGCCCCGGATTCGCAGGTGACAACCGCTCCATTTGAGCAATCTGTACACGGGTTGCAATCAAATCATCCTGCAATTTTCCAACCTGTTGCAATGGAATAGTCGACTGACGTTCCGGGTCGATCACTCCTGCAGTGTTTCTATAACGCGCCAGCGCCAATGTGGCGATGCGATCGTATTCTTTGGCCTGATCCACATCGCGCTGGGCCGCATTGATCAGATCGGAGCGAGCGCGCACATTCATTTGATTGATGATCCTCTCGCTCAACTCCAACAAGCGTTTATTCATAGTCCACGCAAGATGTGCATCGTATGCATGAGTATTCAAGGTCACGATAGGCGAGTCGGTATCTACTTTTGCATCTACAATTTTATTGCCGTAGTAGAGATAAAACTCCTCCAAACTATCACCGAACCCAAGCACGGAGAACCGATTCATGAAATCAATAGACCCGCTTTGAAAGGCTGATTTTATGCGCTGCTCCTGATTCAGCACCGTCATCGCGTCGCGAGAAAGAATATACTTTTGAACCGTATATGCATCTCCCTCAGACTTAGAAAATCCACCAACCCCTTTCAGCAAGCCACCCAATCCGGATACGCTGCTCTGCTGCGGGCTACGAATCAAAAAACTACTGGTGGATGTATATTTATCGCTCGCAATAACTCCAAAATAAATAATTGCGACACCAGTAGGAATAACAACTGTCAGCCAAAATAAACGGTTAATGCGCTTCAGAAATTTCATAGTTATTTGAACGTCTGAACACCAGACACGATCGGATAGGCAACGGAGAACACCAGGTTCAGCACTTTCTGCAGCTCGGCCACCGGCGCATTGGAAACATAGAGGACGTCCTTGTTGTCCATCATGAAACTCTGCGCCACGAAGAACGAATCAGGGTCCTTCAGATTAATGTGGTAGATAACCGGGACTTTGCCATTTGCCGTCGTTCGTACCGGCTGATTAGGCCACTTCAGCGCCTGCTGATCTTCCAACCGGAAAATGAATACGCCCTGTGCATCCGAACGCGAGTCTTGCAGGCCACCCGCCCGCGCCAACGCCTGCGCCAGCGTAATGCCCTGCGCCTCGAAATTGATTTCCTCGTTCTTGCCGGTCGCACCAAACGCAGTAAAGCTGTAGGGCTGGAACAGTGCGGTGACAACGTCACCTGCCTTCAGCGGTACATTCTGGCGCGGGTCGCGGATCACCGTTTCGAGTGGCTCCAACGCGACGGTCTCGCCGCGCGTCACCTGAATCATGGTCTTGTTGATCGGCTGCTTCGTGCCGCCGGCCGCGGCGAGAGCGTCGAGCACGCGTTCGCCACGCGCACTCAGCTGCATGCGCGTGCTGCTCGATACGTCTCCCACCACGGTGACGTATGAGGTTTCGTTCCGCGCCAGTTGCACCAGAACCTGCGGGTCATGCGCGATATTCTTGAGACGCGCTGCGATATAGGCCTGCAATTGGCTTGGCGAACGGCCCGTTGCCTTGATGGCGCCAACGAACGGCACGTGGATGTTGCCGTTGCCGTCGATCACTTGCGTCGGCAACTTGGTCAGCCGCGCGCCAGTCGGTACACCACTGGGCGTCGGTGCGTCACTCGTACCACCGCCAAACAGAGTGGCAGGCGGCGCCTCCCAAATCGACACCTCGACCACGTCGCCCACACCCAACTGTTGCTGAAACGCCGAGTTGTCGCCTAGTGTTGCAGCAAAATCCGTACTTTTGCGGCCGGCATAGAGTTGCCGCGCCACCTGATCGGTCACATCAACAACCTGGATTCCTTGCGAACTGACTTGATTTGTGCCGGCACCACTGGCATTAATCTCGGAACGACTCGGCCCGGACGTGGGAATGGATCCACACGCAGCCAAGCCAATGGTGCCGCCGATGGCAGCAGCCAACCACACACTGCGATTTAAACTCTGCATTTAACAATCCAGTCATTCAAAGGCCGCCGGATTTTACCGCACAATGTAAGATGTACCGGTGAATTTACCGGCATGGCGCATCCGAAACACCGATGGGTACCCTTGGGGTTCCTCGAGTTTTCGCCGTCCAGCAGCCCTGGCTTACGCGCAGCCGAACCCTTTGCCCGCTAAGACGCGAGCCGGTCTGGCACAAACATGGGCGGTTCCAAAATTCCATTGCTGCTGCGCGCAAGGGCACGAGCAAATCGGTAAATCTGACCTCAAGCTTCCGTTGTGTTTGGCATACTCGGCGCTTGTGCTGATCAATCGACGTACACGCGCGAATTGTCCCGCCATCCGAGATGCCATAGAATTACCCGGCGGAATTGTTGCATGAGCCATCGGGCTTCGGCAAACGGAAACATTTTTCATTTCCGCACGCACAACCAAATTTCATCTGCGTGACAAAAATACTTCTAGACGTCACTCGTCTTGCCACCCGATTTTATGATGGCCTGATCCCCACCGGGGTAGACAGAGTGGGACTGGCTTACATCCGTCGATATGGGAACCGTGCACGCGCAGTCCTGAGTGAACGCGGTTTTTCCATCGTTTTAACGGAAAAAGCCTCGCAGAAGACGTTCTCCTTGCTGCTGTCGTCCGATCGAGACCGATGGGCAGTGCGCAGAATAGTTGCTTCCGCGTTGCTAAACGGGCTTCGATCGGCAACATTCGATCGCGCAATTTTGTTGCATACAAGTCACAACGGGATGGAGTTCACCCGATATTATCGAGCGATGGCGCAACGCAACGCGCGCTCGGTCTTCATGGTCCACGATCTGATTCCGCTGACGCATGCGGAATACTGCCGCCCTGGCGTGGACGCATCGCATCGTGCCCGCATCCATACAGCACTCCGACATGCGAGTGGCCTGATCAGCAATTCACAGGCGACCTACGACGAATTGGCGAACGAGGCCCGGCAAGCGTCGCTTCCGCTCCCGCCAGTCGTCGTCGCTCCACTCGCACCCGCCGTGGAACCTCATCCACCGAGCCCGGCTCCGATCGATGGCCCGTACTTCGTGATGCTCAGTACGATCGAGCCGCGCAAGAACCACTGGTTCATCTTGCATGTCTGGCGGCGCCTGGTCGAACAGTTGGGGGAAACCGCCCCCAAGCTCGTGGTCATCGGTCGGCGCGGCTGGGAATGCGAGAACGTCGTCGATATGCTGGAGCGCTGCACAACGATCCGCGGTGCGGTTATCGAAGAATCGGATTGCAGCGATGAACGACTGCACGCATGGTTGCAACATGCACGAGCGCTCATCTTCCCGTCGTTCGCCGAAGGCTACGGGATGCCGCTCGTCGAGGCACTGATGTTGAGCGTGCCGGTACTCGCCAGCGACTTGCCGGTCTTTCACGAGATTGCATCGGACATTCCCGATTATCTCGACCCGCTCGACGGGCCGGGATGGCTTGCACGGATTCGCGAGTACGCTCGCTCGGACAGCAGCGAGCGCGCGAATCAGCTCACGCGGATCGAGCGCTTTCGAGCGCCGACCTGGGCCGAGCACTTCGATCGCATCGATGGCTTCCTCGATTCGCTCCGGTAAATGATTCCGGCACCTACTGAGCACTCGATGACGTCCGAATCCCGGTCATTCGATGCAAGTGCAATCGCTCGCGGCAAACGCATGATCGGCTGGCTGACCGGAAAGTCACCATTCGTGTGGATCGATTCGTGGCTTGGCGTCGCGCTTGCCCGAACGTCCGCGTCGATCGGACGTACCGTGTACCCTGCATGCCCCGGTCCGATCTTCGCCCGGCACGCAACCCACGCACCGCCTCTTTCATGGTTCTGCGTTCCGTCGGATCTGGTTGCGCGCGGTGGACTGGTCGCCGCACTCGAACGTCTGCTCGAGGCCACGCCTGTCACCGACACGGACAAGCGATGCCGCGATCTGATGCGCCGCGTGCTCGATAGCGACGCGTTGCACGTTCGCCATCAGATAGCCGAATTACCGGATGCATGGCACGAATCCGGCGGTGGCAAGCGCATTGTGCTGATCGACGAACGCGAGACCTCGCATACCGACGTCTGCACACGGGCAGCGCTGCGCCAACGGAATTTCGCTGCGATGGCGGATGCGGCGTGTGCTGTGCACCCCGATGCAGCCCTATGGATCTTGCGCTCCGCCGATGCGGGTGCTGGCAACTGGCTTTCGACGAAAACCCAGCTGCACGGAAATGCAAGAGTTCTCGAAGTCGCGCACTCCTTGCGGGACGTACTGCGGCATGCCGACGCCGTCCATGTCGTGGGAGCGTCTGAGGGGATGGCGGCGCTTCTGGCCGGCGTCCCGGTTCACGTGTTCGGCACCCCCTACTACGCAGGCTGGGGACTGACGCAGGACCACACCGCGATGCCGGAACGCCGTGCGCGCCCCTCCGTAGACGCATTATTTGATGCCGTTTTCCTTCAGCGCGCGCGCTACCTTGACCCGGCACGCGGCACACAAGGCACGCTCGAAACCGCACTCGACTGTATCGAACTGCAGCATGCCGTCGCCGACCGATACAGGGATCTCGGACGGGTTGCCGGCGTGCGCTTCCAATGGTGGAAGCGGCCATACGCCACGCCCTACCTGTCGGCGGGAGGCGGAACGTTGCGTTGGATCGCGGATCCACGCGACACCCACACCGACGAACACGCGGCAATATGGGGGGGACGATCGGCCGAAGGCCTGCCCGCCGGCGTCGCCCATGTCCGGATCGAAGACGGCTTTATCCATTCGACCGGACTCGGCTCGGACATGTCGCCGCCGTGCAGCCAGGTCATTGACCGCCGCGGCCTGTATTTCGACGCGAGTCGTCCGAGCGATCTGACCGTCATCCTCAATCAGACCACGTTCGACGAAGCGGAATTGCGGCGCGCGGCAGCGCTCAGGCAGGAAATCGTTCGGCTCGGGCTCACGAAATACAATCTCGGCCGCCAGGCGCCGACATGGCACGTCCCTCATGACAAGCGTGTCGTACTCGTCGCCGGCCAGGTCGCGGACGACGCATCGATCCGCCTGGGAACCGGCACGATAGCTACATCGGAAGCATTGTTAAAGGAAGTACGTGCCCGCCGGCCGGACGCATTCATCATTTACAAACCGCATCCGGACGTACTGTCCGGCAATCGCGCCGGGCTCGTCGACGCGGAACACCTCGCGGACATCGTCGATGCGGCCGCGGATCTCATTTCGTTGATCGACGTGGCGGACGAGCTGCATACGCTCTCGTCGCTCGCCGGCTTCGATGCCCTGATGCGCGGGAAGGAAGTCCATACCTATGGCCTGCCCTTTTATGCTGGCTGGGGACTAACGCACGATGCGCTGGAACAGCCGTGGCGCGAACGCCGACTGTCGCTCGACATGCTGACGGCCGGAGTGTTGCTCCGTTATGCCATTTATTGGGACTGGCAGCTCTCGCTGTTCACGACACCCGAAGCAATCGCCCGGCAACTCGCGCCGAATGCGGCCCGGCCGCTCGAGAAAATACGCGGAAACCGCGCCCGACCACTCGTCAAGGCAATACGTTGGTCGCGCAACGCGATACGTTATGCCGGGTGGCAGGGGCGGCAATACGTTCGCGACTGAGCGATGCGCTGATTCCGTTCAAACCAATCTAGGTGCCAACTGCAAAGAAGGCCACCCTCCGACGGGCTGTACACTCATACGTATTGCCCGATTTGCACTGCGTCAAACTCCACAAAGCAGGTTGCCGGGCACGCACAGGTCAGGTTATAAAAATGCCATCCGGTGCATGCGCCGCCCTTTCTACCCCTGACTTCGGAGAACGCATGATCGATCTCGACACAGCCCAGCAATTCCTGATGACCCGCGGTCTCGACTTCGGCCTCAACCTCCTCGCCGCGATCGTGTTGTGGTTCATCGGCCGCTGGGCGATCCGCATCGGCACACGCCTGCTCGGCAAGGTCGTGCGCCGCAGCGGCAAGGTCGACCCGACACTGACCGACTACCTGACGTCCGTCGTCGGCGTGCTGCTGACTATCTTACTGATCCTCGCGATCCTGCAGATCTTCGGCGTGCAGACGACCTCGTTCGCCGCCCTGCTCGCCGGCCTCGGCCTCGCGATCGGTACCGCCTGGGGCGGCCTGCTCGCGCACTTCGCCGCCGGCGTGTTCATGCAGGTGCTGCGCCCGTTCAAGATCGGCGACGTGATCAGCGCAGGCGGCGTCACGGGCACAGTGAAGGAGCTCGGCCTGTTTGGCACGACGATCGTCACCGCCGACAACATCGTGACGATCGTCGGCAACAACAAGATCTTCTCGGACAACATCGCGAACTACAGTGCGACGCCGCACCGCCGCGTCGACCTGACCGCGAAGATCGCGAACGGCGTCGATGCGGTCGACGCGATCAATCGCCTGAAGACGTCGATCCAGCAGATCCCGAACGTGCTGACCACCCCAGCGCCGGACGTCGGTGTGCTGCAGTTCACGCCGGAAGGCCCGTTGCTGTTCGTACGCCCGTCCACGGCACCCGAGAACTACTGGCAGGTATATTGCGACACCAACCGCGTGATCATCGAGACGTTCCGCGACGCGCAGTATCCGACGCCCGAAACACCGGTCTCACATCGCACGGCTTGACGGTGCAATCCGTCGATGCATAAAAATTGCTCGACGCAGCCACTTCAGTTTGAGGTCAAACCCGTCGTTATCCGAGAGAAGGGGCGATACTTCCTCAGCCGCCCCTGAACCTTGTTCCCTGCCTTGTGAAATAAGACTCCGGTGCAAAAAATGACGTGGCAGTCGCCGCAAGGCGCTGGAAAACGACCGCAGCCGCAGACGTAGAGTTGGCTATCACCGCCTCACTTACGGTACCTTACAGAAATTGAAACACCACCTTCTCGTCGCCGGCACCGGTCGTGCCGGTACAAGCTTTCTGGTCGAATACCTCACGGCATGCGGCCTCGATACGCACCTCGCGAGAAATCCTGAAGATCGGCTCGACGAGAATGCCAATGCCGGACTTGAGGATTTCCCGACAGGCGACGCCAATCTTCCCTACGTCATCAAGTCTCCTTGGCTTTACGAATTTGTCGACGAACTGCTCGCGCGCGACGATATCCAAGTTGACGCCGTCATCATCCCCATGCGGGATCTTGTGGAAGCAGCCACGAGTAGAGTAGTAAACGAACTGCGTGCGCGTCTCGGGCGCGAAGACATTCCCGGTGAATTGACACGCTGGCACACGTGGGGGGTCGTGCCAGGGGGCACTGTCTATTCGTTGAACCCGATCGATCAGGCGCGCCTGCTGTCGATGGGATTCCACCAGGTCATTCATGCCTGTGTAAAGAAGCGCGTGCCGCTGATCTTCCTGGAGTTTCCGCGCTTCATCACTGACGGCAAATACCTCTATGATCAATTGCGACCGGTCCTTGCCGGGATCGATTCTTCTGCGGCAATACGCGCGCACGCCCAAACCGCCCAGCCCGACAAAGTGCGGATCGGCGGCGAACTCGCAAATTCAGCGAACATAGCAAAGGGTGACCTCTTTCCGAACTTCGATGCACTTGATCGGGTAGCGCTTCACCGAGAGATTACCAACGCGCGGCGCGATCGGGATATCCATCGCGCCGAAGCAGAACGCTTAAGATCCCTCATCATCGATGTAGAGCAAAGACTGGGGGAGGGAATCCTTTCGAGCGCGCGGATCCAGTTGTTTGTGGATAAAGGCAATGGCTTTTCCGAAGAGCACTCGTCAAGTCAAACTATCGATCAGAAAAAGCGATCCGCGAGATATGTCTTTAACGTCGATCGTGCCATCGACATCAAGACGTTGCGGCTCGATCCTATCGATGATTCTGCAGTCCTAGTCGTTGAAGATGCAATCCTCGTCGGGCCGAATGATTCGATCAGCTTGATGGGCAAGCTGACTTCCAATTGTTCATACAGCGCCGACGGCATTCTCTATTTTGAGAGTAAAGACCCCCAGATTATCTTCGACGACATCCCGGTTAATTCCTCAGACCAACACGTGGTCCGGTTTGAATTTCAGATTAACTTCCTCAAGACCGGCGTAGACGCGCAGCTTGCCTGTGCGAAGCTCGCAAACCAGCACGGTGAAACCCGGACACGAGAGCTGGAAGCCCAGGTAACGCAGTTACAGGGGGCATTACATGCGCACGTCAGCGCGCGCGAAGAACAGACCAGGTTGACGCAATCCCTTGAAGACGCTCATCGGCAAGCCTTGCAGACGATGCAACTGGAACTCGCGCGACGCGACACCGAGCATGCAGCGGCGATGGAACTGCTGAAAGCACAATTCGAGACTGCAACGCGCAGTTCGGACGAGCAGCATACCCGATTGACTCAATCTCTTGAGGATGCCCACCGGCAAACTTTGCAGGCATTGAAGCAGGATCTCGCACAACGCGACACTCAGCACAACGCGGCAATCGAATTGCTGAAAGCTCAGTTCGAAGCAGCAGCGCGCATTTCGGAAGAGCAGCAGACTGCGCTGGCGCAAGAATACAAAACGACAAACGCCGCCTTGACGGCATCCCATACAACCGCGCTTGAGCTCCAAGCGGAAAAGCAACGTGCTGCTCACGAATCGGCGATAGACTCCCTTCGCTCAGCCCATCAGAATGCCATTCGAGCAATTGAGGATCGGATTCGCGAGGTCATCGAACAGCAAATCGTTGAACTCGTCGCGTTCGATAGTACGATTTTGAGTTGGTTCGCGAGCGCGGAGTCCATGCTCGATCAATTCGACGGATTCACCGAATTGCAACGACTGCGGCCGATAGACGTAGCAGCAACCACTGAGCCGGATCTCCCTCAGCAGCCCGCCGTTCCCGAACTGTCAGACGCTCCGGCGACGCGTTCGCTAGGCTTCCATAACGAACATGCTTCGTGCAATCCGGATGCACTGTCAACCGCTCTCACCAAACTAGCATCGGAATTTGCCCAATACGAGCCGAGTTCTCGCGGTAGCCAATCGAGTCTCGGTAAACGCTACCTCGCAGCTCTTGCTTCGCTTCGACACGATCACGCGCATGCCGCGGAGCAGTTCGCGACTCGAAACCACCAACTGCTGACATGCCAACTGGAAAATCTTGCACAGGCAGAGCGGAAACACGGGAACGAGGTAAAGGACCTAATGGAACAGATCGAGGCACTTGAAGCAACCATTGAAACCATTCGGAAATGGAAGGGCTTCCGAACCGTCGCTTGGCTGAATGAGCGAAGCAATTAAGCTCCCCCGAACGCGTTGGCAGTCCGGCAGCCAACACGTCACTGAGCAGGCTAAAGTAAGACGCGGCGCGCCCGAGCCTCACGCCTCAAACAGCAGTGCTCTCAGTCGCCGCAGCCCGGAACGGCGATGCCCTTCCTTGCCCCCAGACAACCGTGTCAGTCCGTTCGGCACAACGATCTTCAACGCCGAATCCAGCAAATCTAGACCATGCTGATCAGCCGGCACCGGACGAAAAAAAAGCGTGGCACCCGCCACGCTTTTTCATTGAACCAAAAAGAAAACGAACCGCTCCCCGCTCAGCGCCCGCCCGTCTTCTGCGCGTTATCCGACCGCCGCCCCCGCACCAGCTTCCACACCGCGCCAAGCGCGACCGGCACGACCGCCGCCCCGATCCCGACCAGCACGATCACGTTCAGGTACTGGCGGATGAACGGGATGTTGCCGAAGAAATAGCCGAGCAGCACGAGCAGCAGCACCCACACCAGCGCACCGATCACGTTGAAGAGCTGGAAACGCGCGGCGCTCATCGACGACGCGCCCGCGACGAACGGCGCGAACGTGCGCACGACCGGAATGAAGCGTGCGAGCACGATCGTCTTGCCGCCGTGCTTGTCATAGAACGAGTGGGTCTTCTGCAGCGCGGCGCGATCGAGGAAGCGCTCGAGCACCGGGATATGCGTATTGAACACCTTCGGGCCGATCCAGCGGCCGATCATGTAGTTCACCGTGTTGCCGGAAATCGCCGCGACGAGCAGCAGCACGATCAGCAGGCCGACATTCATCTCGCCCGTCGCCGCGAACGCGCCGCCGATGAACAGCAGCGAATCGCCGGGCAGGAATGGGAACACCACGAGCCCCGTCTCGCAGAACACGATCAGGAACAGCACGAGGTAGACCCACGCGCCGTACTGCCGGATGAAATCGCCGAGGAAGGCGTCGATATGCAGGACAAGGTTGACGAAATGAAGCAGCGTATCCAAATGCGATTCCTCGAAGGCGATAGGGCCGGAACGGCCGAAAAAGGCTGAAGCGCCCACCGGTCAAGGCCGGGCGTGTTACGGACCCATGATACCGAAACTACCTTAAGGCTCCGTGAAAAAACGTAACCGCCGGTCGCCCCGGCACGCATTCGCCGCCTCGCTATAATTCGGCCATGTCCGATATCACCGAAACGGCCGCGGGCGCCGCGCCCGCCCCTGCTCCGCGCCCGCTGCGCGCGATCCAGCCCCTGCCCGACCAGCTGATCAGCCAGATCGCCGCCGGCGAGGTCGTCGAACGCCCGGCGTCGGTCGTCAAGGAGCTGCTCGAAAACGCGATGGACGCCGGCGCCAGCACGCTGCGCATCGTGCTGGAAGAAGGCGGCGTCAAGCGCATCTCGATCACCGACGACGGCTGCGGGATTCCGCCGGACGAGCTGGCGCTCGCGCTGATGCGCCATGCGACCAGCAAGATCCGCTCGCTCGAGGAGCTCGAAGCGGTCGCGACGCTCGGGTTCCGCGGCGAAGCGCTCGCGTCGATCGCGTCGGTCGCCGAGATGTCGATCACGAGCCGGACGGCCGATGCCGCGCACGCGATGAAGATCGACGCGCAGACGGGCGTGCTGTCGCCGGCCGCCGGCGCGACCGGCACGACGATCGAGGTGCGCGAGCTGTACTTCAACACGCCTGCGCGGCGCAAGTTCCTGAAGAGCGAGCAGACGGAGTTCGGCCACTGCCTGGAAATGATTCGCCGCGCGGCGCTCGCGCGGCCGGACGTCGCGATCTCGGTGCTGCACAACGGCAAGGCGGTCGAGCACTGGAATGCGACCGAGCCGGCGCAGCGCGTCGCGAAAATCCTCGGCGACAGCTTCGCGACCGCGCACCTGCCGCTCGACGAGCAGGCCGGCCCGCTCGCGGTCTACGGCTGCGCCGGCCTGCCGACCACAAGCCGCGGTCGCGCCGACCAGCAATACTTCTTCGTCAACGGCCGCTTCGTACGCGACAAACTGCTGACGCACGCGGTACGCGCGGCCTACGAGGACGTGCTGCACGGCGACCGCTACCCGTCGTACGTGCTGTTTCTGGACCTTCCGCCCGAAGCCGTCGACGTGAACGTGCACCCGTCGAAGATCGAGGTGCGCTTCCGCGATTCGCGTTCGATCCACCAGTACGTGTTCCATGCAGTCCAGCGCGCGCTGGCGCGCCACGCGGGCGCGTCGCCGGAAACCACGGCGGGCGGCCATGCCGCACATATCGAACCGACGCCACGCGGGCCTTCTTCGTTCCTGGATACGCCGCTCGGCCAGAGCCAGGGCCACGCAACCAGCAATGGCGGCAGCGGCTTCTCGCCGTCGTCGTCCTCATCGTCGGGCAACACGTGGATGCGCCAGGCGCGGATGACCCAGGGCACGCTGCCCGTCGCGCAACCGCTCGCGCTCTATGACGCGCTGTTCGGCCGCAAGGACACGGGCGCGGGCACGCCGGACGGCACGACGACCCTCGCACGCGATTCGGCCGACGCGCCGAACGCACCGCTGTCGGGCTTCACCGCGTCGCCGATCGCGGCGACCACGCACGACGAGCAGCCGCTCGGCTTCGCGCTGGGCCAGATCCACGGTATTTACGTGCTCGCACAGAACGCGCACGGCCTCGTGATCGTCGACATGCACGCGGCGCACGAGCGGATCCTGTACGAACAGTTCAAGAACGCGCTGGCCGATCGCTCGGTCGCCGTGCAGGCGCTGCTGCTGCCGATCTCGATGACGGCCACGCCGGTCGAGATCGGGACGGTCGAGGAAGAGCGCGACACGCTCGAATCGCTCGGCTTCGACCTGGCGGTGCTGTCGCCGACGACGCTCGCGATCCGCGCGGTCCCGGCGCTGCTTAAGGATGCCGACCTGCAGTCGCTCGCGCGCGCGGTGCTCGCCGATCTGCACGCGTTCGGCGGCTCGCGCGTGCTCACCGAGCGTCAGCACGAACTGCTCGGCACGCTCGCGTGCCACCACGCGGTGCGCGCGAACCGGCGCCTGACGCTCGACGAGATGAACGCGCTGCTGCGGCAGATGGAAGCGACCGAACGCGCGGACCAGTGCAATCACGGCCGGCCGACGTGGTATCAGCTCACGCTGAACGATCTCGACCGCCTCTTCATGCGCGGCCAATGAGCGCAGCACAGCACGCCACCCCCAGCCCGACGACGATCGCTTGCCTGCTCGGCCCCACCGCATCGGGCAAGACGGCCGCGGCGCTGGCGCTCGCCGCGCGCCGCCCGATCGAGATCGTCAGCGTCGATTCGGCGCTCGTCTACCGCGACATGGATATCGGTACCGCGAAACCATCGCTCGACGAGCGCGCGAGCGTGCCGCATCACCTGATCGACATCATCGATCCGGCCGACGCGTATTCGGCCGCGAGTTTCCGCGCGGACACGCTGCGCCTGATCGGCGAGATCGCCGCGCGCGGCCGCACGCCGCTGCTCGCGGGCGGCACGATGCTGTACTACAAGGCGCTGACGCAGGGACTCAACGACCTGCCGGGCGCCGATCCGGACGTGCGCGCGACGCTCGATGCCGAAGCCGAGCGCGATGGCTGGCCCGCGCTGCACGCGCGGCTCGCGCAGGTCGATCCCGACACGGCCGCGCGACTCGCGCCAAACGATTCGCAGCGGATCCAGCGTGCGCTCGAAGTGTTCATGCTGAGTGGGCAGCCGATGTCGGTGCTGCTTGCCGCGCCGCGCCGCACCGACGATGCGGCCGCCGCTTACCGCTTCGTGCCGGTCGCGCTCGAACCGTCGGATCGCGCGGTACTGCACAAACGGATCGCGCAGCGCTTCGACGCAATGCTCGACGCGGGCTTCATCGACGAAGTCGAGCGGCTGCGCCGTCGCGAGGACCTCCATCCCGACCTGCCGTCGATGCGCTGCGTCGGCTACCGGCAGGCGTGGGAATTCCTCGACGGCGATACCGACTACCGGACGATGCGCGACAAGGGAATCTTCGCGACGCGCCAGCTCTGCAAGCGCCAGATCACCTGGCTGCGCGCGATGCCGGAGCGGATCGTCGTCGACTGCATCGCGCCGGACTCGACGGCCCGCGCACTCGACGCGCTCGAACGCGTGCTCGACGGCCGCACGCCGGACTGACCGCGTCAGCCGCGCTTGCGCGTTGCCAGGCGCGCGCGGGCGCCGTCGACGATCAACGCAACGCCACGCTCGAACGCTTCATCGCCGCCGCGCGCGCGCAGCGCGGCCCAGCCCTTTGCGAGCAGCGGATACTCGGCCGCGTCCGGCAGCGGCGCATCGGCGTCGCCGTCCGCTTCCGCCTGCTCTTCCAGCACCCATCCGACCACGAAGCGGCCCAGCGCATACATCACGTCGACCGCCTCGTCCGGCGCGAAACCCGCATCGCCGAGCAGCGCGACCTTGCGTTCGATCGAGCCGAAATGCAGCGCGCGCGGCCGCGTCCCGGCATGCAGGCGCGCGCCGTCGCGATAGGCCAGCAGCGCACGACGGAAACTGCGCGCGTTGTCCAAAAGCCAGGCATCCCACGCTTCGCCCGGCCGCGGCAGCGACGCATCGTGACGCTCGAGCATGATCGCCTCGGCCATCGCATCGAGCAGTTCACCCTTGTTCTTGAAATGCCAATAAAGCGTCGGCGACTGCACGCCGAGCCGCTCGGCGAGCTTCCGCGTCGACAGCCCGTCGATGCCGACTTCGTCGAGCAGGTCGAGCGCCGCGCGCAATACCGTGTCGCGCGTCAGCCGCGCCCCTGTGTCCTTCATCTCTATCACCGATAGGGAAAGCTGTGGAATAATCGTCACTCTATCACCGATAGAGTCACGCTCTTGAATCCGTCCCTGATTGCCATCCTGGCCACGGTCCTGCTCGACGCGATCGGCGTCGGGATCGTGATGCCGATCCTGCCCGGGCTGCTGCGCTCGCTCGCCGACGCAGGCAGCACCGATACCCACTACGGGATCCTGCTCGCGCTGTATGCGTTCGCGCAGTTCCTGTGCGCCCCGCTGCTCGGCGCGCTGAGCGACCGCTTCGGCCGCCGGCCCGTGCTGCTCGTGTCGCTCGCGGGCGCTGCGCTCGACTACCTGCTGATGGCGCTCGCGCCGACCCTCGCGTGGCTTTACGTGGGGCGGCTGATCGCGGGCATCACCGGCGCGAACGTCGCGGTCGCGACTGCCTACGTCACCGACGTCACCGCCGAACCCGATCGCGCACGACGCTTCGGCCAGCTCGGCGCGATGATGGGCATCGGCTTCATCGCGGGCCCGCTGATCGGCGGCCTGCTCGGCGCGCTGCATCTGCGCGCACCGTTCGTCGCGGCCGCCGTGCTCAATGCGCTCAATCTCGTGCTGGTCTGGCGTGCGCTGCCGGAATCACGGCCGCCTTCGGCCCGCGAAGGCCATGCGGTTGGCGCGCTCAATCCGTTCGCCAGCCTGCGCCGGCTGACCGGTGCGCCCGCGCTCGCCCCACTGATCGGCATTTACGTGATCGTGGCGCTGGTGTCGCAGGCGCCCGCAACACTGTGGATCCTGTACGGCCAGGAGCATTTCGGCTGGTCGACGCCGATCGCGGGGCTGTCGCTGGCGGGCTACGGCGCGTGTCACGCACTCGCGCAGGCCTTCGCGATCGGGCCGCTGATCGCGCGGCTCGGCGAGCGCCGCGCGCTGGCTCTGGGCCTCGCGGGCGACGCGCTCGGGCTCGTGGCGATCGCGTTCGCGACCGCCGCGTGGGTGCCGTTCGCGCTGCTGCCGCTGTTCGCGGCGGGCGGCATGACGCTGCCGGCCCTGCAGGCGATGCTCGCGCGGCAGGTCGACGATGCGCGCCAGGGTGAGCTGCAAGGCGCGCTCGCGAGCGTGTCGAGCCTGATCGGCGTCGCGGGGCCGCTGGTCGTCACCGCGACCTACGCGGCGACCCGCGCGACGTGGCCGGGGCTCGTCTGGGCAGCAGCCGCGCTGCTTTATCTGCTCGTCCCGCCGTTGCTGGCCGGTGCGCGGCCGGCGGGCGCGGCACGGCCGTCCGCATGAGCGTCGGCGGGCACCGCCGCGCTCACTGCGCGAGCGTCACCAGATTCGCGTCGCGCACGAGCTGCCAGCGGCCATCGGCCTTGCGGAAGATCGTCAGCGTATGGCCCGACCGGCGGATCGTCTCACCGCCCGGCGGGGTCGCCTCGATCTCGATGAAATTGCGCATGTACGCCCAGTCGCCCAGCACGCGCAGTTCGTCGATCCGGTAACGGCCGTCGATCGTCGGCGCGTTGCCGCCCCCGGCGTTCGCGTCGCGCGACGCGGCCGCAAACGCCGCCTTGTCGAACGGCGGCTTGCCGGCCACCATGAAGATCGCGTCGTCGGCGATCAGGTCGAGCACCGTCGCCAGGTCGCCACGCCGGCTCGACACGAACCAGTTGTCCACGAGCTCGCGGATCGCGCGTTCGTCTTCGGTCATCGTCGTCCCTCCTTCATCGGCGCGCGCCCGTACGCCACGCAACGCCCGAAAAAAAACCGCCCGGATCGACTCCGGGCGGCTTTCCTTGCTGCATCTGCTGCAGGCAGTGCGTCAGACCACGACCGTCTGCGCCTCGCCTTCGCGGGTCGCACGCACGGTGCCGATCTTCCACACCTGTTCGCCGGCGGCGGTCAGGTCGGCGATCGCTGCGTCGGCATCGGCCGCCGACACGATCACGGCCATGCCGATGCCGCAGTTGAACACGCGGTGCATTTCCGCATCGGCGACGCCGCCGTGCTCCTGCAGCCACTTGAACAGCGGCGGCAGCGGCCATGCGTTCTGGTCGAGCTCGGCGGTGAGGCCTTCGCGCAGCACGCGCGGAATGTTCTCGACGAGACCGCCGCCCGTGATGTGCGCCATGCCCTTCACCGACAGCTTCTGCATCAGCGCGAGCAGCGGCTTCACGTAGATGCGCGTGGGGGCCATCAGCGCGTCGGCCAGCGAGCGGCCGTGGAAATCGGCCGACAGGTCGGGGTTCGCGCGCTCGATGATCTTGCGCACGAGCGAGAAGCCGTTCGAGTGGATGCCGCTCGATGCGAGGCCCAGCACCACGTCGCCTTCGGCGATCGTGCTGCCGTCGATGATCTTGCTCTTCTCGACCGCGCCGACCGCGAAGCCGGCCAGGTCGTATTCGCCGTCCGGGTACATGCCCGGCATTTCGGCCGTTTCACCGCCGATCAGCGCGCAGCCCGACAGTTCGCAACCCTGCGCGATGCCCTTGACGACCGTTGCCGCGGTGTCGACGTCGAGCTTGCCGCACGCGAAGTAGTCGAGGAAGAACAGCGGCTCGGCGCCCTGCACGAGGATGTCGTTCACGCTCATCGCGACGAGATCCTGGCCGACGGTGTCGTGTTTGTTCAGATGAAACGCCAGCTTGAGCTTGGTGCCCACGCCGTCGGTGCCCGATACGAGCACGGGCTCCTTGTACTTCTTCGGCACCTCGAACAGCGCGCCGAACCCGCCGATGCCGCCGAGCACGCCGTCGCGCAGGGTTTTCTTCGCAAAAGGCTTGATCTTGTCGATGAGTGCGTCGCCCGCGTCGATGTCGACACCTGCGTCGCGATAGGACAGACCCTGAGCGTCGGGAGCGGATTTCGGAGGATTCATGGGGGAATGCGAGAAGGTCGGTAAAATGCGATTTTACCCGAAGCCGGCCCGTTGGCCGGAATTCCCAGCACTGAATCGTCAGGGATTGCATCTTGGTCAACACGTCCCCGTTTTCATCGCCGAGCGAACCGCGCCGAAACCGGCGTGGCGCCGTGCGTGCGGCCGCGCGTGAAGCCCGTGAAGATGCGGTTCCCGGCGCGTGCCCGGCGTACGGCGCGCGTATTTTCAACCGACCCGCATTGTGACTGTTGTGTCCCGTCAACTGACGCTCGATCTCGGCACGCCGCCGCCCGCCACGTTCGACAACTTCATCATGAACGAGGAGAACGACGAGCTCATCTCGCGCCTGCAGAAGCTCGACCTCGCGCTCGCGGCGGGCCCCGTGCCGGATCGGTCGTTCTACATCTGGGGCGAGCCCGGCTGCGGCCGCACCCATCTGCTGCAGGCGCTCGTGAGCGACGCGTCGTACGGCTACGCGCGCTACCTGACGCCGCAGAGCCCGCTCGGCGCGTTCACGTTCGACCCGCGCATCGGCATCTACGCGATCGACGACTGCGACCGGATGAGCGACACGCAGCAGGTCGCGCTGTTCAACCTGTTCAACGAAGTGCGCGCGCACCCGTCGAGCGCGTTCGTCGCGGCGGGCCCCGCGGCGCCGCTCGCGCTCGACGTGCGCGAGGATCTCCGCACGCGCCTCGGCTGGGGGCTCGTGTTCCACCTGTCGCCGCCGTCCGACGCCGGCAAGATCGCCGTGCTCAAGCTCGCGGCGAAGGAGCGCGGAATCGCGCTCACCGACGACATCGCCGCCTACCTGCTGACCCATTTCCGCCGCGACATGCCGAGCCTGATGGCGCTGCTCGACGCGCTCGACCGCTTCTCGCTCGAGCAGAAACGCGCCGTCACGCTGCCGTTGCTGCGCCGCATGCTGGCGCGTCCCGGCGACGACATCACACCACCGGGCACGGGCCCGAACCGCTTCGAGTAAAATGCGCTTCCATGACTAATCTGGCACTCTTTGACCTCGATCACACGCTGATCCCGACCGATAGCGACCACGAATGGGGCCGCTTCATGGTGAAGCTCGGCATCGTCGACGCGGAAAGCT
This sequence comes from Burkholderia sp. AU6039, assembly GCF_002223365.1. Taxonomy (NCBI): domain Bacteria; kingdom Pseudomonadati; phylum Pseudomonadota; class Betaproteobacteria; order Burkholderiales; family Burkholderiaceae; genus Burkholderia; species Burkholderia sp. AU6039. The sequence continues at coordinate 240,979 of NZ_NKFK01000003.1, read as the reverse complement.
TCTCGCGTCAGAACGATCAGTTCTTCGCCGACTACAAGGCCGGCAAGCTCGACATCCACGCGTACCTCACGGCGATGATCACGCCGCTCGCGAAGTATTCGCGCGCGCAGCTGGCCGAATGGCACGATCAGTACATGCACGAGGTGATCCGGCCCGCCATGACACCCGCGGCACTCGAGCTCGTGCGCAAGCACCTCGATGCGGGCGACCTGTGCTGCGTCGTGACGGCGACCAACGAATTCATCACGCGCCCGATCGCGTCCGCGTTCGGCGTCGACACGCTGATCGCCTGCGAGGTCGAAACGACCGACGGGCATCCCGATTCGCCATACACGGGCCGGCCGACCGGCACGCCGAGCTATCGCGAAGGCAAGATCGTGCGGACCGAAGCGTGGCTCGCGTCGCTCGGCAAGCAATGGAGCGACTTCCCGCACACCTATTTCTATAGCGACTCGCACAACGACATCCCGTTGCTCGAGAAAGTCACCGACCCGATCGCGACCAACCCTGACGACACGCTGCGTGCGCATGCAAGCAACCGCGGCTGGCGCATCCTCGATCTCTTCTGAACGTCGTGATCAAAAAATTCATCCGCAAGCTGCTCGGCCAGGACGAAACCGAGCAAACCTCTCCCGCAACGGCCCCGGCCGACGAAGCGGCCCCGGCTACCCCGCGCGCCCCGAAGGGCGCCCGCGGCGGCGGCGCGAAGAAACCGCGCAGCAACCATGAACCGACCGTCGTGCCGGCCAGCGTGCACGGCATCAACCCGGCGCTGATCTCGAAGAATGCCGTGCGCGTGACCGACACGCTGCAGCAGGCGGGCTTCCGTGCCTTCATCGTCGGCGGCGCGGTACGCGACCTGCTGCTCGGCATCGCGCCGAAGGACTTCGACGTCGCGACCGACGCCACGCCGACCGAGGTGCAGCGCCTGTTCCGCCGCGCACGCCTGATCGGCCGCCGCTTCCAGATCGTGCACGTGCAGTTCGGGCAGGAGCTGATCGAGGTGTCGACGTTCCGCGCGCTGGTCGATGCGCCGCCCGAGGCGGCCGCTGCCGAGCCGCCGAAGCGCCTGAAACGCGACGAGCTCGATCGCCGCACGCACGCGGTGGACGCGAGCGGCCGCGTGCTGCGCGACAACGTGTGGGGCGAGCAGCACGAAGACGCTGCGCGCCGCGACTTCACGATCAACGCGATGTACTACGACCCGTCGACGCAGACGGTGCTCGACTACCACGACGGGATGGCCGACGTGCGCGCCCGCCTGTTGCGGATGATCGGCGATCCGGCCACGCGCTTCCGCGAGGATCCGGTACGGATGCTGCGCGTCGTGCGCTTTGCAGCCAAGCTCGGTTTCGAGATCGAGCCGCATACGCGCGAACCGATCAACGCGCTCGCCGACCTGATCAACAACGTGCCGGCCGCGCGCCTCTTCGACGAAATGCTGAAGCTGCTGCTGTCGGGCCACGCACTCGCGTGCCTGCAGCGGCTGCGCAAGGAAGGCCTGCACCACGGGCTGCTGCCGCTGCTCGACGTCGTGCTCGAACAGCCGCAGGGCGAGAAGTTCATCACGCTCGCGCTGAACAACACCGATGCACGCGTGCGCGCCGGCAAGCCGGTCTCGCCGGGCTTCCTGTTCGCGACGCTGCTGTGGCACGACATGCGCCAGCGCTTCGAGCAATACACGGCCGAAGGCGAAATCCCGGTGCCGGCGCTCCATCGCGCGATGGACGACGTGCTCGACATGCAGACCGAGAAACTCGCGATCCACAAGCGTTACTCGGCCGACATGCGCGAGATCTGGGGCCTGCAGCTGCGCCTCGAGAAACGCTCGGGCCGCAGCGCGATGCGGCTGCTGGAACACCAAAGGTTTAGAGCGGGGTATGATTTCCTCCTGTTACGCTGCGAATCCGGCGAGCTCGATATGGAAGTCGGACAGTGGTGGACGGATTTCATCGAAGGCGACGCGGCCGCTCGCGAGGCATTGCTCACGCAGGGCGGCACGAAGGAAAAATCGCCCCGCAAGCGGCGCCGCCGCGGCGGCGTGCGAAACCGCAAGCCGGGTGAAGGTGCCGCCGAGCCGGCACCGGACGCCTCGGGCGGTTCCGACGACTGACGCGCTCGCCGGCGAACGACGTAGGAAGTGATGCCATGACGGTTGCATATATCGGACTGGGGGCGAATCTCGGCGATGCGCGCCAGACCCTGAAGGACGCGGTGGTGTGCCTTGCGCAGCAGCGCACCATCTCGATCCTCGGCAAATCGAGCCTGTATCGCACGGCGCCCTTCGAAGCGGGCGGCGACGACTACTACAACTGTGTCGTCAAGCTCGACACGACGCTGTCGGCCCGCGAGCTGCTCGCGCTGTGCCAGAAGATCGAACATCACTTCGGCCGCGAGCGCCCGTACCGCAACGCGCCGCGCACGCTCGATCTCGACATCCTGCTGTTCGGCGACGATTCGATCGACGAGCCCGACCTGATCGTCCCGCACCCGCGCCTCACCGACCGCGCGTTCGCACTCGTGCCGCTCGTCGAGATCGAGCCGGCACTCGACATCCCCGCGCGCGGCCGGGCCGACGCGTTCCTCGCCGCCGTCGCGGACCAGCGCGTCGAGAAGGTGCAGACCTGCCAGTGCCTGATGCAGAAGGCGCTCGCTGCCAGCGAAGACGCCGACAAGAACCGCTGCCGATGACCCCGACTCCCCTCACCGTCACCGCGCCCGACCTGCGCGCCCCGCACCGCTATCTCGTGATCGAAGGCCCGATCGGCGTCGGCAAGACGACGCTCGCGCGCCTGCTCGGCGAACGCTGGTCGATGCAGGCGCTGCTCGAGCGCCCGCAGGACAACCCGTTCCTCGAACGCTTCTATCGCGACACCGCACGCTACGCGCTGCCCGTGCAGCTCTCGTTCGCGCTGCAGCGCGCGCAGCAGGCACGCGAGCTGATCGGTGCGCTCGACACGGGCCGCCCGGTCATCGCCGATTTCATGCCGCAGAAGAACGACATCTTCGCGCGGCTGAACCTGCCGGAAGACGAGTGGCAGCTCTACCGCTCGGTCGCGACGCACGTGGACGTGCCGCAGGCGCCGTCGCCCGATCTCGTCGTCTACCTGCAGGCGAGCCCCGAAGTGCTGTTCTCGCGCATCCAGAAGCGCGGGCTGCCGATGGAGCTGCAGATCAGCGATGCGTACCTGCGCTCGCTCGTCGACGCGTACAACGAATTCTTCTACCACTACGACCGCACGCCGGTGCTGACGGTCGCCGCGGAACACCTGAATCCGCTGGATTCCCCCGAAGATCTCGCCCTGCTGGTCGAGCGCATCGAGACGATGCGCGGCCGCAAGGAATTCTTCGTCAAGGGCGAGACGACGCGCTGACGCGTCCTCGCCTGTCGTTCCTCACCCATTCGAACCGGATTTCCCATGACCTATCTCCAGGAATCGAGCCGGCCTGCCGTCACGGTGCCCAAGCTGCAGGCAATGCGCGACGCCGGCGAGAAGATCGCGATGCTCACCTGCTACGACGCGAGCTTTGCCGCACTGCTCGACCGTTCGGGCGTCGACGTGCTGCTGATCGGCGATTCACTCGGCAACGTGCTGCAGGGCCACACGACCACGCTGCCCGTGTCGCTCGACGACATCGCGTATCACACCGCCTGTGTCGCCCGTGCGCAGCCGCGCGCGCTGATCATGGCCGACCTGCCGTTCGGCACGTACGGCACGCCGGCCGAGGCATTCGCAAGCAGCGTCAAGCTGATGCGCGCCGGTGCGCAGATGGTCAAGCTCGAAGGCGGCGAATGGCTCGCCGAGACGGTCCGCTTCCTCGTCGAGCGCGCGGTGCCCGTGTGTGCGCACGTGGGCCTCACGCCGCAGTCGGTGCATGCGTTCGGCGGCTTCAAGGTGCAAGGCAAGACCGAAGCCGGTGCGGCGCAACTGCTGCGCGACGCGCGTGCGGTCGAAGCGGCCGGGGCGCAGGTCGTCCTGCTCGAAGCCGTGCCGACACTGATCGGGTCCGAGGTCACGCAGATGCTGCGCGTGCCGACGATCGGCATCGGTGCAGGCGCCGACTGCTCGGGCCAGGTGCTCGTGCTGCACGACATGCTCGGCGTGTTCCCCGGCAAGCGGCCGCGCTTCGTGAAGGATTTCATGCAGGGCGAGCCGAACATCCAGGCGGCCGTCGAAGCGTATGTGCGCGCGGTGAAGGACGGTTCGTTCCCCGGCCCCGAGCATTCGTTCTGACGTCCGGCGCGGTGCCGGCGATGCGTTCGCCGGCGCCTCGATGAAAAAAACGCGACGCCCTTTGCGGGGCGCCGCGTTTTTTCTTTCTCACGCTGCCGGCAGCGGTCGATTATCCGCCGGTTACTTCAGTACCGCGTCGAGCGCGCCGCGCAGCGCATTGGTCAGCAGCAGCGCCTCCGCACGCGCGAGATCGTCGCGAGTCACGACCCGCTCCGTCGCGCCGAACGCACGATCGTCGAGCAGCACGCCACGCATCACGCCCGGCAGCACGCCGGACTCGAGCGGCGGCGTCACCCACTGGCCATCGAGCTTCACGAACAGGTTCGAGCGCCCGCCTTCCGTCACCTCGCCGCGCTCGTTGACGAACAGCATGTCGAAGCCGCCGAGCGCCTCCGCCGCCTGCCACGCGCGATCGTATTCGGCGCGGCGCGTGGTCTTGTGCAGCAGCAGCGCATCGCCCGCACGGGTCGGCGCGAAGCCGTGCGCGGACGCCAGCAGCACGCCGACCGGCCCCGCCGGCAGCGGCTTGAGCGGTGCCGTGACGATCTCGATCGTGCCGTCCTTCGCGAGCGCAAGCTTCATCCGGTAAGCGCCGTCGCCGTCGAGCGCCGCGCAGCGCGCGTCGATCTCGCGCCGTAACGCATCGGCATCGAAGCGGAAGCCGAACGCATCCGCGCTGCGCTGCAGCCGCGCAAGATGGCGATCGAGATGCCGGATGCCGTCCGCACGCGTGGCGGCCGTCGTTTCGAACAGCTGGAAGCCGGGATCGGCGTCCGTCAGGAATCGCGCTTTCAATTCGCACTCCGCATATTCGTCGGCCGCGACGCTGTCGAGCACGATGCCCGCGCCGACGCCCATCGTGCCGCGGCGCCGGGCGGCGATCACCGACGCCGGATGGCGTGCCTCGGCACCCGTCGCACCTTCGCAGTCAGCGCCTTCGCTGACAACATCGAGCGTCAGCGTACGGATCGCAACCGACAGGCAGAAATTACCGCAACCGGCCAGGCGATCGCCCGGCGCGTCGGAATCGGCGCGTTGCTTCGCAGCGTCAAGCCAGCCGATCGCGCCCGTATAGAGCCCGCGCGGCGTCGACTCGATCGCGTCGATCAGTTCCATCGTCTTGTGCTTCGGCGCGCCCGTGATCGATCCGCACGGAAACAGCGCACGCAGCATCTGCGCGAACGTCGTCCCGTCGCGCCAGCCGGCCTCGACCGTCGACGTCATCTGCCACACCGACGCATACGGCTCGACGGAGAACAGCGCCGGCACGCGGACCGTGCCGGTGCGCGCGATCCGCGACACGTCGTTGCGCAGCAGGTCGACGATCATCACGTTTTCCGCGCGGTTCTTCGGATCGTTCGCGAGGAACGTGGCCGCCGCCGCATCGTCGCGAGGGTCGGCCGAACGCGGTGCCGTGCCCTTCATCGGCCGCGCGCGCAGCACGTCGCCGTGCTTCTCGACGAACAGCTCGGGCGAGCACGACACGACCCACGGTCCGTCGGGCAACGCGATCAGCGCGCCGTAGCGCACGGGCTGGCGCGCGCGCAGCCGCCGGTACAGCGCGAGCGGCGTGCCGAACACGTCGAAGTTCAGCCGGTACGTGTAGTTGACCTGATACGAATCGCCCGCGCGCAGCGCGTCGTGCACCGCGGCGATCGCCGCATCGAACGCATCGCGCGACACGCTCTTTTCGACATGCGCGACGCCCGCGATCGACGGCGCGCCGCCGCCATCCTGCTGCGCGAGCCACGCGTCGACTTCGTCGCACGACAGGCGCTCGCAGCGCGCAAACAGCAAAAAGCGCAGCGGGGCATGGCCCGGCTGCGCTCGTTGCAGGTTGCGTCCGAATTCGTAATCGCCGACGACGACCGCATGCAGCCCGTCGCGCAGATCCTGCGCCACGGCCGCGTCGACCTCGTCGAGCCGAGTCGGATCCGTGCACACGCGTTCGCGCACGAACCCCGAATACAAACGACTCGACCGCGCGAGCGCGGTCGAGTCGCAATCGTCCAAGAGCGCGAATGACGCGCTCTCGTTGCCTTCAGTCATGCTGTTACTCGAGTTACTCGAAGAAGCTCTTCACACGGTCGAACCAGCTCTTGCTCTGCGGGCTGTGACGCGCGCCGCCCTCGGCCAGCGATTTCTCGAACTGCTTGAGCAGGTCGCGCTGGTTGTCGGTCAGCTTCACCGGCGTCTCGACCTGCACGTGGACGTACAGATCGCCCGCGATGCTCGAACGCAGCCCCTTGATGCCCTTGCCGCGCAGGCGGAACGTCTTGCCCGACTGCGTGCCTTCCGGCACCGGGAACGACGCACGGCCGGCCAGCGTCGGCACCTCGATCTCGCCGCCAAGTGCGGCGGTCGTGAACGGGATCGGCATCTGGCAGTGGAGATCGTCGCCGTCGCGCTCGAACACCGAATGCGGCTTGATGTGGATCTCGACGTACAGGTCGCCCGGCGGCCCGCCGTTGATGCCCGGCTCGCCGTTGCCGGCCGAGCGGATCCGCATCCCGTCGTCGATCCCGGCCGGGATCTTTACCTCGAGCGTCTTGGTTTCCTTCACCTTGCCCGACCCGTGGCAATGCACGCACGGCTCGGGGATGTAGGTGCCCGTGCCGTGGCACTTCGGGCAGGTCTGCTGGATGCTGAAGAAGCCCTGCGACATGCGCACCGTGCCCTGGCCGTGACAGGTCGGGCAGGTTTCCGGCTTCGTGCCGGGCTTCGCACCCGACCCGTGGCAAACCTCGCACGACACCCAGCTCGGCACGCGGATCTGCGTGTCGTAGCCGTGTGCGGCCTGCTCGAGCGTGATTTCCATGCTGTAGCGCAGGTCGGCGCCGCGATACACCTGCGGGCCGCCACGGCCGCCGCGCGCGGCGCCGCCCGCCGCCTGGCCGAAGATGTCGCCGAAGATGTCGCCGAACGCGTCCGCGAAGCCGCCGAAGCCCTGTGCGCCCGCACCGCCCATGTTCGGATCGACGCCCGCGTGGCCGTACTGGTCGTACGCTGCCCGCTTCTGGCCGTCCGACAGCATTTCATAGGCTTCCTTCACCTCCTTGAAATGCTCTTCCGCATCCTTGCTGTCCGGATTGCGGTCAGGGTGATACTTCATCGCAAGCTTGCGATACGCCTTCTTGATTTCGTCGTCGCTCGCATTCTTCGCGACGCCCAGAACCTCGTAGTAATCCCGTTTCGCCATATCGATTCACTGTGCCGCCACGCATCGCGCACGCGGCGGCTCCTTTCGCCTGCAGTAAAGTCTCTCGACTCGTCTGGAGCTGCGCCCGCCGCGGACGGCGCGTGCAGCACCCGCCAAAAAACAAATGTGCCCGGAGGGCCGCGAAGCCCGCCAGGCGTGGAGTCGATCCGGCCATCCGGAAGGAAAGACAGACCGCTTGTCAGCCAACCCGTCAGCCGCGCCGCGCGCGGGTGGCGCGCGGCGTGCGGCACCGGGGCAACCCGGCTTAGTCCTTCTTCACTTCCTTGAACTCGGCGTCGACGACATCGTCGGCAGCCTGTTGCGCACCGCCCGCGTGGGCCGCGCCTTCCGCTGCGCCCGCCGCACCGGCCGCCCCTGCTTGCTGGGCTTGCATGTCGGCGTACATCTTTTCGCCGAGCTTCTGCGACACCTTGCCGAGCTCCTCGACCTTCGCGTCGATCGCAGCCTTGTCGGCCGACGAGTCCTTCAGCACTTCCTCGAGCGACTTCAGCGACGCTTCGATGGCTTCCTTCTCGCCCGCGTCCAGCTTGTCGCCGTACTCGGTCAGCGCCTTCTTCGTGCTGTGGACCAGCGCGTCGCCCTGGTTGCGCGAATCAGCCAGCTCGCGCAGCTTGTGATCTTCCGCTGCGTTCGCTTCCGCGTCCTTGATCATCTGGTCGATTTCAGCCTCGGACAGACCCGAGTTCGCCTTGATCGTGATCTTGTTTTCCTTGCCGGTCGCCTTGTCCTTCGCGCCGACGTGCAGGATGCCGTTCGCGTCGATGTCGAAGGTCACTTCGATCTGCGGCACGCCGCGCGGTGCCGGCGGGATGCCTTCGAGGTTGAACTCACCGAGCAGCTTGTTGCCGGCTGCCATTTCGCGTTCACCCTGGAACACCTTGATCGTCACGGCGCCCTGGTTGTCGTCCGCCGTCGAGTACACCTGGGCATGCTTCGTCGGGATCGTCGTGTTCTTGCTGATCATCTTCGTCATCACGCCGCCGAGCGTCTCGATGCCGAGCGACAGCGGGGTCACGTCGAGCAGCAGCACGTCCTTGCGGTCGCCCGACAGGACCTGGCCCTGGATCGCCGCGCCGACTGCGACGGCTTCGTCCGGGTTCACGTCACGGCGCGGATCCTTGCCGAAGAATTCCTTCACCTTCTCCAGCACCTTCGGCATGCGCGTCTGGCCGCCGACCAGGATCACGTCGTCGATGTCCGACACCTTGACGCCTGCGTCCTTGATCGCGATGCGGCACGGTTCGATCGTGCGCTCGACGAGGTCTTCCACCAGCGCTTCCAGCTTCGCGCGGGTGATCTTCAGGTTCAAGTGCTTCGGGCCCGACGCGTCAGCCGTGATGTACGGCAGGTTGATTTCGGTCTGCTGGCTCGACGACAGCTCGATCTTCGCCTTTTCAGCGGCTTCCTTCAGGCGCTGCAGCGCGAGCACGTCCTTCGACAGGTCGACGCCCTGCTCCTTCTTGAACTCGCCGATGATGTAATCGATGATGCGCTGGTCGAAGTCTTCGCCGCCGAGGAACGTGTCGCCGTTGGTCGACAGCACTTCGAACTGCATTTCGCCGTCGACGTCCGCGATTTCGATGATCGACACGTCGAACGTACCGCCGCCGAGGTCATACACGGCGATCTTGCGGTCGCCCTTCTCGGCCTTGTCGAGGCCGAACGCGAGCGCAGCCGCGGTCGGCTCGTTGATGATCCGCTTGACTTCGAGGCCCGCGATGCGGCCGGCGTCCTTGGTTGCCTGGCGCTGGCTGTCGTTGAAGTACGCCGGCACCGTGATCACGGCTTCCGTGACCGGCTCGCCGAGGTAGTCTTCGGCCGTCTTCTTCATCTTGCGCAGCACTTCCGCCGACACTTGCGGCGGCGCGAGCTTCTCGCCGTGTGCCTCGACCCATGCATCGCCGTTGTCGGCCTTGATGATGGCGTACGGCATCAGGCCGATGTCCTTCTGGACTTCCTTCTCTTCGAAGCGGCGGCCGATCAGGCGCTTCACGGCGAACAGCGTGTTCTTCGGGTTGGTCACCGACTGGCGCTTGGCCGGTGCGCCGACCAGCACTTCGTTGTCGTCCATGTAGGCGATGATCGACGGCGTGGTGCGCGTGCCTTCCGAGTTCTCGATGACCTTGACCTGGTTGCCTTCCATGATGGCGACGCACGAGTTCGTGGTGCCGAGGTCAATACCGATGATCTTTCCCATTTTTTCCTAATCTCCAGAAATGCTTGTTTGCTGCGCAAAACCCCGCGTTTTGGGGCGGTTTCGCGCGCCAGAATTCAACTCTGTTCCCGAAATGCGTCCGTCCGGTTCGTTTTCAAGACCCGACGTGCGATGCGGATATTAAATTTTTTCAATCGCTGCCGGCTAGCGGATCGCCCCCGGCGGATTGCCGCCCGCCGCGGCGATTTTCGCGCGTGCCGCCGACACCGCTGCCTGGAACTGCGCGAGGCCATGCCAGCCCGTCGCGCGGCCGAGCCGCTTGCCGCGGTGGAAGAAGAACCACGTCGGCACGCCGTGCAGCCCGAAGCGGCGCCCCAGCTGGTGGTGTTCGTACACGTTGCAATGGAACCACTTCAGGTCCAGCGCGCGGATCGCGTCGGGCTGGGCGAGCATCGCCTTCTTCGCGATCTCGCAGTTGAAGCAGTCGACGCCCCAGAAGAACACCACCGCGAGCGCATCGCCCGCGCCGTCGATCGCCGCGTCGAACGTGCCGGCGTCCAGCGCCTGCATGTCGAACGCGTCGAACGCGGCCGGATCGACGCCGGCTGGCAGCATCGCGACGGCCTTACTTCGGCTGCGCGACGGTGACGAGCGCCGGACGCAGCACGCGGTCGGCGATCATGTAGCCCTTTTGCAGCACGGTGACGACGGTGTTCGGCTCCTGGTCGGCCGGCACCATCGAAATGGCCTGGTGCTGGTGCGGATCGAACTTCTCGCCAACCGGGTTCAGCGCGACGACGCGGCCCTTCTCGAGCGCGCTCGTCAGCTGGCGCAGCGTCAGCTCGACGCCTTCGCGCACCTTCGCGATGTCGCCGGACGTATCGTTGACGGCCGCTTCCAGGCTGTCCAGCACGGGCAGCAGGTGCTCCGCAAAGCTCTCGATCGCGAATTTGTGCGCCTTCGAGACGTCGTCCTGCGCGCGGCGGCGGACGTTCTCGGTTTCGGCCTTCGCCCGCAGGAAGCTCTCCTGCAGCTCGGCGACCTTGGCTTGAGCCTCCGCGAGCGCCGCGTCGGCTGCTTCGGCGGCGGGAGCAGCGCCTTGCGCCGCCTGCTTCTCGCTGCCGATCTCTTCGGCCGATTGGGATGCCGGGTTCTCTTGCGTGTTTTCCATGTCGCTGAAAGTCGATTAGAGGTTGAAGCCAAATCGGCAACCGCCGGACCGTATATCCGGTGGCACCGCACATTGCTGGTGCAAATAAGGGTGAAAACGACGATTTCAAGAGGGTTATTCGCCGGCATTCTCCAATACCGCGAAACAACCGCGCGTCACGCCGGGGCATCGGCCGCATAGTCCGCCAGATCGGGCGAAACGGCCGGTAACAACGCTTACCTGGCAAGTACTAGCTTGGCACAGGCCCGCTGCACTACACTCCACTCAAGCGTCGGAAAAGCGTGTTTACCCCTAGCTGACTGACGCCTGACATCCACCTGGCGCCGTTTTCACCCTTCTTCTCGAGGGGAGTACCATGAAACTGACGTTTGCGATCTCGGTGGTCGCGCTGGTACTCATTGCCGGCACCACCACCATCTGCCTGTCGGGAGCCGTCACCGACCGCACGACCGAATACGGAAGCGCGCGGGCGACGTTCGACCAGATGTTCAGCTCCCACCAGAAAATCTGTCGATGATGCGCCGGTCGCGCTTCGTCGGCCGGCCGTGCAATTCGGCTGCCGGCTCGCGATACGTGCGGCGCCGCTCCAGTTCGGCGAGCCGCGCGGCCCGCCCCGCTTCCGTCTCCGCGTAAAGCGTCTGCGCGACGCTCGCCGGCCCGCGCACGTCGCACACGCCAAGCACGGCAATGTGCCAGACGATGCCGTCGATCGCAATCTCGACCTCGTCGCCCACCCGCACTTCCTTCGCCGGCTTGACCGCCGCGCCGCCAATCTTCACGTGCCCCTTGTCGACCGCATCGGTCGCGAGCGAGCGCGTCTTGAAGAACCGGGCCGCCCACAGCCATTTGTCGATGCGCAGCTTCGCGCCCGGCTCGGTCGAAATCTTGTAATTCATCGCGCTCAACTCACCGTTTCGGGCTGCGCGGCCTTGACCGGCCAGCCCTGCAGATTCTCGGCGACGATCTCGCCGAGCGCACCGATCCACGCGGATGCGCCATTCAGGCACGGAATCCGGTGGAACGCCTTGCCGCCGCCGGCGAGGAACTCGTCGCGCACCTCCATGCCGATCTCCTCGATCGTCTCCAGGCAGTCGGCCGTGAAACCGGGACAGAACACGTCGGCCCGCCGCACGCCGGCCTCGCCGAACTCGCGCAGCGTCGGCGCGGTGTAAGGCTGCAGCCATTCGGCCTTGCCGAAACGCGACTGGAACGTGACGCGGCATTCGGTCGTCGACAGCCCGAGCGCGGCCATCAGCAGCGCGCCTGTCTGCTGGCACTGGTCGTGATAGGGGTCGCCGAGGTCGAGCGTGCGCTTCGGCACGCCGTGAAAGCTCAGCACGAGCTTGTCGCCGGCCGCGAAATCGGGCCGGCCGTGCTGCGCCCAATACTGGCGCACCTGCTCGGCCAGCGCATGGATATAGGCCGGATGGTCGGCGTAGTGCCGCACCGTGCGCACCTCGGGCTGGTTGCGCATGCGCGCGAGCGCGTCAAAGGCGGCGTCGAACGCCGTGGCCGTGGTCGACGCCGAGTACTGCGGATACATCGGCATCAGCAGCACGCGCTCGACGCCCGCCCGCTTGAACTGCGCGAGCGCGTGCGAAATGTTCGGGCTGCCGTAGCGCATCGCGTAGTCGACCATCACGTGATAGCCGTTCGACGTGAGCAGATGCCGCACGCTGTCGGTCTGGCGCTCCGTGTACACGCGCAGCGGCGAGCCCTCGGGCATCCAGACCGCCGCGTATTTCTTCGCGGAAGCCCGGCCGCGCAGCGGCAGGATCAACGTGCGCAGCAGCACCTGCCAGACGGCCTGCGGAATCTCGACGACCCGCGGATCCGACAGGAATTCGGCCAGGTAGCGCCGCACCGCACGCGGTGTCGGGGCGTCGGGCGTGCCGAGATTGATCAGCAGCACACCGATGCGATGGGCAGCCGCGGTGCTCGAAGGCGGCTCAAGATCGAAACGCATGGGCAATTACGTGCTCGGGGCACGGGACCGGACGGCTCTCAATTATAGCGGGCCGCTCCGCGCCGGTCGGCTGGCCGTTCGGCCGACTGCCGGCACACGCGGTGCCGCGGCACGATGACGGGGCAGGATCGGGCCGGCGACCGCAGGCTACTGCTGGCTCAGCGTGAGCGACAGCAGGCGCGCGGTGATGTCGACGATCGGTATCACGCGGTTGTACGCCATGCGGGTCGGGCCGATCACGCCGAGCGTGCCGACGATCTGCCCGTTCACCTCGTAAGGCGCGGTAACGACGCTCATTTCCTCGATCGGCACGAGCGTCGATTCGCCGCCAATGAAGATCTGCACGCCCTGGGCGTGGCTCGACACGTCGAGCAGTTGCAGGAGGCCCGTCTTTTGGTCGAATACGTCGAACAGCTTGCGCAGTCGCGCCATGTCGGACGAGAGATCCGCCACTTCGAGCAGGTTGCGCTCGCCGGAAATCAGCACGGTGTCCTCGGTGTCGGGCACCTCGGTGCTGGCCGTCACGGCGGCGTGCATCAGCGCGGTCATGTCGCCGCGCAACTGGTCGATCTCGTCGCGCAGGCGGCGGCGCACCTCGTCGAACGACAGGCCGGCGAAATGCGCGTTGATGTAGTTGGACGCCTCGGTCAGTTGCGACGGCGAGTAATCGCGCGGCGTCGCGAGCATCCGGTTCTGCACGTCGCCCTCGGGCGTGACGATGATCAGCAGGATGCGCTTGTCCGACAGGCGCATGAACTCGATCTGCTTGAACACGTGGCTGCGGCGCGGCGTCAGCACCACGCCCGCGAACTGCGACAGGTTCGACAGCACGCTCGCGGCGGCCGCCACCACCCGCTGCTGCGGCTCGCCGGCCTGCAGCGTGTTCTGCACCTGCCGCGCGACGGCTTCGGCGTCGATCGGCGCCTCGACCGTCAGCATCGTGTCGACGAACAGCCGGTAGCCGCGCGGCGTCGGCACGCGGCCGGCCGACGTGTGCGGGCTCGACACGAGGCCGAGCTCCTCCAGGTCGGACATCACGTTGCGGATCGTTGCCGGGCTCAGCTCGAGCCCGGAGTAACGGGACAACGTGCGCGATCCGACTGGCTGACCGTCGGCGATATACCGTTCGATCAGGGTTTTCAGGAGGGTTCGTGCGCGAGGATCTAGCATGGTGGAAAATTTTAGCGCAACCGCGCGACCGCGGCGAGTGGCGTCGGCTACCGTTGCGCGGGCCGGCCCGATCCGGCCCCGACCGCGCACAGCCGGTTCTTTTCGTCAACGAGCTATGGTGTAATGCCGGCATGAAAACCGGTAATCAGTTCAACACTGTCGCGCTCGTCGGCCGGAGCAACACGCCGAACATCGCCGAGCCGCTCGCCACGCTGGCCGCCTGCGTCGCCAAGCGGGGCTTCGAGGTCGTCTTCGAAGCCGAGACCGCGCGCGAGATCGGCATCACCGGCTACCCGGCGCTGACGCCGGCCGAAATCGGGGCGCGTGCCGATGTGGCGGTCGTGCTGGGCGGCGACGGGACGATGCTCGGCATCGGCCGTCAGCTCGCGCCGTACAAGACACCGCTGATCGGGATCAACCACGGCCGGCTCGGCTTCATCACCGATATCGCGGCGGCCGACATGCAGGCGCTCGTCCCGGTGATCCTGTCGGGCAAGTTCGAGCGTGAGGAACGCGCGCTGCTCGAGGCCCGGATCATGCGCGACGGCGAACCGATCTATCACGCGCTCGCCTTCAACGACGTCGTCGTGAACCGCAGCGGCTTCTCCGGGATGGTCGAGCTGCGCGCATCGGTCGACGGCCGGTACATGTACAACCAGCGTTCGGACGGCCTGATCGTCGCCACGCCGACCGGCTCGACCGCTTACGCGCTGTCGTCGGCCGGCCCGATCCTCCATCCGCAGCTGGCGGGCATCGTGCTCGTGCCGATCGCGCCGCACGCGCTGTCGAACCGGCCGATCGTGCTGCCCGACGATTCGAAAATCGCGATCCAGATCGTCGGCGGGCGCGACGTCAACGTGAACTTCGACATGCAGTCGTTCACCGCGCTCGAACTGAACGACACGATCGAGGTGCGCCGCTCGAAGCACACGGTGCCGTTCCTGCACCCGATCGGCTACAGCTACTACGCGACGCTGCGCAAGAAGCTGCACTGGAACGAACACGCCTCGAACGAAGACGACAAGGCGTCCTGACGCCGCTCTGCCCGACACCATGCTCCGCCACCTCTCGATCCGCGACTTCGTCATCGTCGCCGCGCTCGATCTCGAATTCGACAGCGGCTTTTCCGTCTTTTCCGGTGAAACCGGCGCCGGGAAATCGATCCTGATCGACGCCCTCGCCCTCGCGCTCGGCGAACGTGCCGACGCGAGCGTCGTGCGCACCGGCTGCAGCCGCGCCGACATCACCGCCGAATTCACGCCGCACGACCGCGTCGCGCGCTGGCTCGACGAACACGCGTTCGACACCGAGGACACCGTGATGCTGCGCCGCGTGATCGATGCGAACGGCCGGTCGCGCGCGTTCATCAACGGCACCAGCGCGACGCTCGCGCAGCTGCGCGAGCTCGGCGAAATGCTCGTCGACATCCACGGCCAGCATGCGCACCAGCTGCTGATGCGGCCCGATGCGCAGCGCGAGCTGTTCGATACGCACGCGGGGCTCGTCGCCGATGCCGCGAACGTCGCGCGCGCATGGCGCGTGTGGCGCGACGCGACGCAGGCGATCGACGCCGCAAAGGCGCATGAGCGCGAGCTGCAGCTCGAACGCGAAAAGCTCGCCTGGCAGCTCGCCGAACTCGACAAGCTCGCGCCGCAGCCCGGCGAATGGGACGAAGTCAGCAACGAGCACAAGCGCCTGTCGCATTCGGCGAACCTGATCGAAGGCGTGCGCGGCGCGCTCAACGCGCTGTCCGAGTCCGACGACGCGATGCTCGCGCAGCTCGGCGCGATCGTGTCGAAGCTGCGCAGCCTCGCCGACTACGACACCTCGCTCAGCGACGCGCTCGCGTCGCTCGAACCGGCCGAGATCCAGTTGCAGGAAGCCGTCTATTCGCTGCAGCACTATGCGCAGCGCGTCGATCTCGATCCCGAACGGCTCGCGCAGGTCGAAACGCGTCTCGATGCGCTGCACTCGACCGCCCGCAAGTTCCGCTTGCCGCCCGACACGCTGCACGAAGAACACGCGGCACGCCGCGCGCAGCTCGCCGCACTCGATGCGGCAGCCGATCTCGGCGCGCTCGTGGCGGCGCAGGCCAAGGCGCGGGAAGCCTATCTCGCCGACGCCAAACACCTGTCCAAGGCACGCGCGCAGGCCGCCAAGGCGCTCGGCACGGCCGTCACGGCCGGCATGCAGGAACTGTCGATGGCGGGCGGGAGCTTCGAAGTCGCGCTCGTGCCGCTCGCCGACGGCGGCCCGCACGGGCTCGAGCAGGTCGAATTCCGGGTCGCCGGGCACCCCGGCGTGCCGCTGCGGCCGCTCGCGAAGGTGGCGTCGGGCGGCGAGCTCGCGCGGATCAGCCTCGCGCTCGCGGTGATCGCCAGCGCGGCAAGCCCGACGCCGACGCTGATCTTCGACGAAGTCGATACGGGGATCGGCGGCGGCGTCGCCGAAGTGGTCGGCCGCCTGCTGCACCAGCTCGGGCGCGATCGCCAGGTGCTGTGCGTGACGCACCTGCCGCAGGTCGCCGCGCGCGGTGATCATCACTACCAGGTCGCAAAAGGCGCCGACGACCGTGGCGGCACGGTGTCGACCGTCGTCGCGCTCGACCGCGCCAACCGCATCGAGGAAGTCGCGCGAATGCTCGGCGGGCTCGAGATCACGGCGACCACACGCAAGCACGCGAAGGAAATGCTCGCCGCATAAGGCATCGGATACGCGAAACAGCACGCTCAGCCAACGTGAAAACGTAAAAAGGGCCGTTCCGGGTAATACCGGAGCGGCCTTTTGACGGGTTCCGACTTGTCCGACGCGCTTCGCGGCACGACGAACTTAGCAGGTGGCACCAGATCGAACGGCACGCGCCAGGGCGGTCGCCCGCGCCGGCACCTCGCCGTGCCTACTTGCCCTTGCACGCCGCATGCATGTTCGCGACACCCTTCTCGCGCCATGCGCCCCACTCACCGCCCGTCCCCGGCACATCGCCGAGCACCCACCAGCCGTTGAGCCAGGTCTTGCCGGCGTGGCTGACCTCGTGGCACGGCGTCGCGTAGGTCTTCTTCTTGTCCCAGGCCGGCGCGCCCGTGGCCACGTCGGCACGCACCGTCACGCCATGCGTCGCCACCGCACTGCGGTTCTGCGCATCCGTCACGGTCAGCTTCACGTCGTAGCGCTGCGCCTGCGTCGCCTTCGGCGCGACGAACGATGCATTCGCACCCTGCTGGTCGATCGCGAGTCCTGCCGGCGCGGTCCACACATACTTCAGCCCCTTGCCGGTCGACGCCGCGCCGGACAACGCGACGGTCGCGCCACCGTCGACCGTGGCCGGCCCGCTGATCGCGGCCCGCGGCGGCGGGACGATTTCCTGCGCCTTCACCTTGACGACATGCGACGCCTGCGCCGTGTAGCCCTTGTCGTTGGTCACGGTCAGATCGAAGGCGTAATCGCGGTCCTGTCCAAGCGCGGGTGCAACGAACTTCAGTTCCGCGCCGTTCGGTTTCGCATCGATGCCGGCCGGGGCCGTCCACGCATGGCGCAACTGCTCGCCGACCGACGACGCGCCCGACAACACGACCGTCGCGCCCGCGTTCGCCTGTTGCGGGCCGATGACGGCCGCCTGCGGCAGCAGCACCCCGTCGTTCTTCACCTCGACCACCGCGCCGTTCGGCCCGACCGACTTGACGGTGACGATCTTGCCCGACAGCGTGTCGTGCAACGCATGACCCGGCATCAGCGGCGCGTCCTTCATGCCCTGCGCACTGCCCGGCGTCGCATCGACCAGCGTATTGGCCAGCACATTGCCGGCGTGTGCGACGGTTCGCACGATCACGCCATTGACGAACGGGTCGTCGGACTTCCAGTTGTCGAAGCCGGGCTGCGGCTGGCGAAACTCGAGCCACAGCGTCGAGCCGTCGGCGCGCGCCAGACGGTACGCCTTCGCACCCGACGCTTTGCCCCACAGCGGCGCGAGTTGGTACGTGCCCTCGCCCTTGATCTCGGGCACGTCGGCTTCGGTCAGCCAGCCTCTGAGCAACTGGTAGCTCGCCGGATACAAACGCCGGCCACCGCCGCCCATCGTGTCGGACGGATCGTCGACCCCGCCCGCGCGACACGCGCTGCCTACCTCGACCGTGCCGCCCGGCGTCGGGCAGTTGACGAGCGAGCCCGGATGCCGCGCGCCCAGGCTGTGACCGAATTCGTGGGACCACATCCAGTAACCCTGGCCGCTCGCGTTCGACAGGATCCAGTTGCCGGGCATCGCCGCCAGGCCGGCCCAGTCGCAGCTGCTCATTTTCGGCAGTTCGACGAACAGGTAGTCGAACTTGTCCGGGTTCACACCGCGGGCGAACGCCGCGCTGCGCGCCGCCGCGCGAATCGCGCCGGAATCGCAACTGGCCGGACGGTCGCCCAGGTTGACGCTGTCGAGCGTCTGACCATGCAACGTCAGCTTGCCGTGCGACGCGACCTCGACATAACGCCGCAGCGACGAATAGTCGTCGCCGTCGCCGAACACCGCCTTGCGCACCACTTCGCTATCGGCCGGTTGGGAGTCGTTGAAGTGCGTCACCATCAGCAACGCCGACTTGTCGCCGAGCAGCGGGCGCTGCGACGGCGCGATCGATGCGGACGACCGCCAGACCGACGCCGGCTGGCCGCGCAGGTTCTGCATCGCGACGCCGGCGCTCCCTTCCCGCGGCGCCAGCACTTCGTTGGATCGGCCGGTGTTGACCCGGTACCGGTTGCCGAACGACACGCGGCCGTCGATGCCGATGTCGGCCCGCCAGTCGCGCATCGTCTGGTCGCCCTCGCTGCAGACGCCGACCGACACGCGCCCCATGCCGTTGTCGCCGGTGGCCGAATGCAGGCACATCTTCGTGCCGCGTGCCGCGCTCGCGCCGGCGTTGATGATGCGCTGGAAGCCGTCGCGCGGCTCGAAGGTCCAGTCCTGCGCGGCGCTGCCGTCGCATGCCGCGAACACGGCCGAGTTGTCGGCCGGCTGCCAGGCCAGGCACTGGCCATCGCCACGCGACAGGTTCTTCAGCGGGGTGGAAGCCGTTTCCGCTGCACCAGCGGAAACGGAGAACAGTCCAGCGACGGCCGCGGACAGCGCCGTCGTGGCAAGAGAGTAGCGGATAGGTTTCAAGATGAGTCGAGATCGCTTGTGGCGCACACGGCACCGGTTGAACGGAAAGCCGGATTCTTCCGATACCCGCCCTTCCGCTCAAACAATCTCAAACGAATCTCAATGCCGGCCGCTGCGGCGCGCGCGGCGTGCCGCGGTCAGATTCCGCCGAACACCCGCTCCCACAGCGCCGTCACGGCCGCCCGCTCGTCGGCCACCACGGCCGGATCGACCCGCGCCTTCTCCATCCCGTCGAGCCGCAGCTTGTGCTGCAGCTTCCGGTACTTGCGGTACGCCGCCCCGACCCGCTCGGCCTCGTCCTCGCCCATCAGCCCGAAGCGCGCGACCTCGCGCAGCAGCGCGATGTTGCCCGTGTTGCGGATCAGCTCGGCATCGCTCGACGCGTGCAGCAGCACCCAGTACTGGACGATGAACTCGATGTCGACCATCCCGCCGCGATCGTGCTTCAGGTCGAACAGCTCGGTCTGGTTCGGGTGGCCGGCGAACACCTTGCCGCGCATGTCGACGATTTCCTTCGCGAGCACGCCGCCGTCGCGCGGCGTCGTCAGCACCTGCTGGCGGATCGCCTCGAAGTCCGCGCCGATCTGCGCGTCGCCCGCGCTGTAGCGGGCCCGCGTGAGCGCCTGATGCTCCCAGACCCACGCGGTATTCGCGGCGTCGCCCTCGCGCAGCTGGTAGCGGCGGAACGCGTCGAGATCGGTGACGAGCAGCCCGGCCTCGCCGTTCGGCCGCAGCCGCAGGTCGATGTCGAACAGCGCGCCCGCCCCGGTCGCCGTGGTGAGCCACGTGATCAGGCGCCGCGTGAAGGTCGTGTAGACGTCCGCCGAGCGCTCGTCGGCGTCGTCGTACAGGAAGATCAGGTCGAGATCCGATGCGTAGCCGAGCTCCTTGCCGCCCAGCTTGCCGTACGCGATCACCGCGAACTTCGGCACGTCGCGATGGCGCTTCGCGAGCTGCGACCAGACGACTTCGATCGTCACGTCGAGCACCGCGTCGGCCAGCTCGGACAGCCGGTCGCTCACGTGCTCGACCGACAGTTGCCCGGCCAGATCGATCAGCAGGATCCGGAACACCTCCGCGTGCTGCGCGTGCCGCAGCAGGTCCATCTGTTGCTCGGGGCCGTCGGCCGCGGCGAGGCGCGCGCGCAGCGCGTCCTTGAACGCGGGCCAGTCGAACGGGCTCGCGATCGCCTCGTCGTCGAGCAGTTCGTCGAGCAGCTGCGGATGGCGGATCAAGTAGCCGCCGCCCCAGCGCGTCGCCCCGAGCACCGACAGCACGCGGTCGAGCGCGGCCGGATATTCGGTCAGCAGCGCGAGATAGACACCGCGCCGGCTGACCGTCTCGAGCAGGTCGAACAGGCGCACGATCGTGTCGTCGCGGCGCGCCGCGTCGATGTTCGGCGCGGCGTCGAGCGCCCGCTGCGCGACGCTGTCGAAGCGCTGCCGGCTCTTTTCCGGCAGGCCCATGTAGCGCGACGACTGCCAGATCGCACGCAGCCGGGCGAGCACGGTGGCCGGGTCCGTAAAGCCGAGGCCGTCGAGACGCGCGACCAGCGCGTCGTCCTCGCCGTCGTCGGCCAGCGCGCCGCTCCAGATCCACGCGGCGGCCGTGTCGTCGCCGGCCGCGCAGGGCGCGCCGCTCGCCTTGTCGGCAAAAATCTGGTCGAACTGCGCTTCGACGAACGTGCGGTGGCCGTCCAGCACCGTCATCAGCGCCGCATAGTCGGCAAAGCCCAGCGACGCGGCCAGCGCCGCGCGCTCGTCCGGCTCGACCGGCATCGCGTGCGTCTGCGCGTCGTTGCGGTACTGCAGACGGTGCTCGAGCGTGCGCAGGAAGTTGTAGGCCTCGGTCAGGCGCGCACGCACATCCTCGCCGATCAGCCCGCGCGCCTGCGCATGGCGCAGCACCGCGAGCGTCGGCCGCACGCGGAATTCCGCATCCTGGCCGCCGCGGATCAGCTGGAACACCTGGGCACTGAATTCGATCTCGCGGATCCCGCCGCGCCCGAGCTTGATGTCGTCGGCCTTGTCGGGCCGCATCGACGCGCGGCGCGCGGCTTCCTGCCGGATCTGCTGGTGCAGCGAGCGGATCGCGCCGATCACGCCGAAGTCGAGGTAGCGGCGGTACACGAACGGCTTGACGAGCGACTCGAGTTGCGACGCCAGCCGTTGCGCCGCGTCGCTGTCGCCTTCCGACACGAGCCGCCCCTTGATCCACGCATAGCGCTCCCACTCGCGCCCCTGCACGTAGAAATACTCCTCGAGCATGCCGAGGCTGCAGACGAGCGGCCCCGAATCGCCGTTCGGACGCAGCCGCATGTCGACGCGAAACACGTAGCCGTCGGCCGTGACTTCCGACAACACGCCGATCAGCCGCCGGCCGAGCCGCGTGAAGTATTCCTGCGTGGACAGCGGCGAACGCGCGCCGCCGGTCGTCTCGCCGTCGTCCTCGTAGACGAAGATCAGGTCGATGTCCGACGACACGTTCAGCTCGCGGCCGCCAAGCTTGCCCATCCCGACCACGCCGAGCACGACGCGCTGGCCGTCGGCGCCGCGCGGCTCGCCGTACAGCGCCTCGAGCTCGGCCGACAGCAGCGCGAGCGAGCGCTGCACGGCCACTTCCGCGAGATCGGTCATCGCGCCCGTCACCTCGGCGACGTCCGCCAGCCCGCGCAGGTCGCGCTCCGCCACCGCGCCGAATGCCTCGGCACGCAGTTGCCGCAGCGCGCGCTTCAGGTGCTCCTCGGTCGGCGCGGCGGCGCCGGCCGGCGTTGCCAGCAGTTCGGTGAGGCGCGCGTCGAGCTGCGCGCGACCGAGCGGCGCGGCCGCCCACGCGGCGACCTGGTCGACGAGCGCGGGTCGCGCGGCGGCCGCGCGGGCCAGGTAACGGGAATAGGACGTGCTGATCAGGGCGGAAGCGTCGGTCATCGAGAAGCGGGCCTGGCGGAACGGCCGGCCGGCACGGGAACGCATGCGCGCCCCCCTCCCGACCGGCTCCATGGACTCGGCGCGGCATCGCGGGGCGGGTGCGCCCATCGCGAAACCGCGCGCCGGAAAGCCCGTGCCGCGCTGCCGCATCGGCCGCCGGCACGAACCCGTGTGATACATTTCAACGTCAGTCTGCAAAACTACCATATCGCCGCCCGTCCGCCGCATGTCCGACCGTCAGGAATCCGCCGTAGCTGCGCCCGAAGCGGGACCTCCGAAGCACGATCATCCGGTCTTGCGTCGCGTGTTCAGGGTGACGCTGGCAGTCGGGATCGGCACCTACTTCATCGCGTCCGGCACCTTCCTCGGGCTGCGCTACGTCCTGCTGCCCCGCATCGACGAATTCCGCCCGCGCATCGAACGCGCGGTGTCCGACAAGCTCCACGCGCAGCTTTCAATCGGCAAGCTTTCCCCGAACTGGTCCGGCATGCAGCCGGGCGTCGAACTCACGAACCTGACGATCCGCGGCCATGACGGCAAGGTCGCGCTGTCGGTGCCGCATGCGACGGCCGCGCTGTCGTGGATGTCGCTGCTGCGGCTGTCGCCCGCGCTGTCGAGCCTGATCGTCGACCAGCCCGACCTGGTCGTCGCGCGTGCGGCCGACGGCTCGCTGAGCATCGCGGGCGTCGGCGTGGCGACCACCCACGGCGGCAACGATACGTTCGGCACGTGGCTGCTGAAACAGGAGGCGATCGTGCTGCGCGGCGGCACGCTGCGCTGGCGCGACGCGCAGCATGACGCGCCGGAGCTCGTGCTGTCGGGCATCCGGCTCGCGGTGCTCAATACCGGCCGCGTGCACAAGGCCGCGCTGCAGGCGCCCGCGAACGGCACGCTGCTGCTCGGCCCGCTCGACTTCCGTGCGCGCTTCAAGCACAAGCCGCTCGCGCCGGTCGGCAAACCGGCGAACTGGACGGGCGACGCGTACCTGTCGACGGGCCCGGTCGACCTGCAGACGCTGGCGCGCTACCTCGACATGCCGCTCACGATCCACGCGGGCCGGATCGACAACGCGATCTGGGCCACCTTCGGCGACGGCCACCTGCATTCGGCGGGCGGCGACCTGCAGGGCGCGGACGTCGCGCTGCGCGTGCGCCCGACGCAGCCGCGGCTCGACGTGCCGACGGTCGGCTTCGGCTGGGACATGCAGCTCGACGCCGGCCACGACTACACGCTGCACCTGACGCGCTTCAACGCGGAGCTCGGCCAGCCGCCGCTGCCGGACGGCACGCCGCTCGCCCGCTCGCTCGCGCTGTCGACGCTGACGGCCCGCTACCGCGTGCCGACCGCGAACCAGGGGCAGTTGTTGAGCGTCGTCGGCGACCGCGTCGATCTCGGCATCCTCAGCGAGTTCATCCGCGGGCTGCCGCTGCCGGCACGCCTGCGCAACGAGCTGATCAAGCTTGACCCGCGCGGGATGGTGTCGAACTATCACATCGAGGTCGAGCGCGCGAAACCCGCACATGCCGACCTCGCCGACGAGGAGCGGCGCACGGGCGCCGCGCCGATCGTGCGCTACCGCTTCCTCGGCGATCTCCAGGGCATCAGCTTCGCCGCGCAGGAACCGCCGCCCGGGCTCTCACCGCGCGGCCACCCGCGCGCCGGCTGGCCGGGTGTCGAGAACCTGTGGGGCCGCGTCGACGCGAACGAGACGGGCGGCTCCGCGCATTTCGACACGGTCAATGCGGCCGTCACGGTGCCCGGCGAATTCGACGAGCCGCGCCTGACGTTCGACCGGCTGCGCGGCAATGCCAAATGGACGATCACGCCCGCGCCCGGCGAGAAGCACGCGCGCGTCGACGTATCGCTGCCCGACCTGTTCGTCTCGAACCCCGATGCCGAAATCGCGGTGTCGGGCTCGTACGCGAACCCCGGCCACGGCCGCGGCACGCTCGACCTGCGCGCCGATTTCGCCCGGGCGTCGGTGGCGCGCATCCCGCGCTACCTGCCGACCGGGATGTCCGAACACCTGCGCGACTATCTCGGCCACGCGCTGCAGGACGGCCAGGTGACCAAGGGCGCGTCGATCGTCGCCCGTGGCCCGCTCGAGAAATTCCCGTTCGAACACGAGCCGGACGCCGGCGTGTTCCACATCGTCGCGCCGTTCACCGGTGGCCGCTTCGAACCGACGCCGTACCCGCCGCGCAAGCTCGCGAACGGCACGCCGAGCGTCTGGCCGGCGCTCGACGGGATCGACGGCGTATTCGAACTCGCGCAGAACAAGCTGCGCTTCGACATCCACCGCGCACACTACAAGCGCGTCGCGCTGACGAAGGTCGCCGGCCGCATCGACGATCTCGGCAATCCGACCCACTCGCCGCTCATCATCGACGGCCATGCGCAGGGCCCGCTCGCCGACCTGATCGACTACGCGGACAACAGCTCGCTAGGCACGATGAGCGGACATATCGGCCAGCGGATCGATGCGCAGGGGCCCGCGTCGCTCGGGCTCAAGATCACGATTCCGCAGCACGTCGCGCATCCGCACACGCACGTCGAAGGCGCGCTCGCATTCGGCGGCAACACGCTGACGACCAGCGGCGTGCCGCCACTGTCCGCGCTGCGCGGCAGCGTCCGGTTCACCGAGGCCGGCGCGTCGCTGCACGACCTGTCGGGGCGCTTCCTCGGCGGCCCGGTGCGCGCGAACGGCAACTTCCAGTCGCACGGGCCGTACACGGTGGACGTCGACGGCCGGCTCGCACTCGACGCCGCGCGCGGCCTGAACCTGCACGGCCCGGCCGCCGCGCTGCTCGAGCACGTGGTCGGCGACGCGCCGTACAAGGTCGCCGTGCGCGGCGCGCCGGGCCGCCTGCCCGACATCAGCGCGCGTTCCGACCTGACCGGCGTCGCGCTGAATTTCCCCGCGCCGTTCGCGAAGGCGGCCGGCACGCCGATGCCGTTCAGCTTCACGCTGCAGCCGGCGCCGCAGGCCGACGGCAAGCGCCTCGAGCACGCCGACCTGACGCTCGGCCCCGTGTCCGCGACCTACCTGCTCGACGCGACGCGCGGCCAGCCGCTGCGCGCGGTGCGCGGCGCGATGGGCATTCACCGGATGCCCGACATGCCGCAGGACGGCGTGAGCGCGGCCGTCGACGTCAACGAACTGGACGCCGACGCGTGGCTCGCGCTGGCCCATACGCTGAAGTCCGACACGCCGCGCGCGCCGGAGCCGCAGGCCGCGCCGCGCGTCGATTTCGCGAGCTTCGCGCCGAAGCGTTTCGCGCTCCACTTCGGCACGCTGAAGCTGCTCAAGCGCAACTGGGAAAACGTGATCATCGGCGCGTCTCACGTCGACGAGCTGTGGCAGGCGAACATCGCGTCGAACCAGGTGTCGGGCTACCTGTCGTGGGCGCCGGGCGGCGGCCACAACGGCGCGGGCGTGTTGAATGCGCGGCTCGCGAAGCTCGTGGTGCCCGACAGCGCACAGCACGATCTCGTCGGCCGCGCGATGAACCTGCCGACGCCGACCGACCGGCCGATGCCGTCGATCGACCTGATCGTCGACCAGGTCGTCGCGCGCAACCACGACATCGGCCGCCTCGTCGTCAACGCGCGCAACATCGACGAAGCCGGCACGCCGGTCTGGCAACTCGACAAGCTGGAGCTGTCGAACCCGGACGCGAAGCTGACGGCGACCGGCAACTGGCGCACGTCGCGCCGCGCGCTCGCCCGCGGCGCCGACGAGAGCGACGCACCGCGCCGCACCGTGTTCGACTTCAAGCTCGACATCGGCAACGCGGGCGCGCTGCTCGACCGCGTCGGCCTGCCGCGCACGCTGGCGGACGGCCATGGCTCGGTGACCGGCAAGGTCGGCTGGCGCGGCGGCCCGACCGCGCTCGACTTCCCGTCGCTCGGCGGCCAGATCGCGATCGATCTCGAACACGGCCAGATCCTGAAGGTCGACCCGGGCGCCGCGAAGCTGCTTGGCGTGCTGAGCCTGCAGAGCCTCGCGCGCTTCCTGACGCTGAATTTCCGCGACGTGATCGGCAAGGGGCTGCCGTTCGACAAGATCACCGGCACCGGCCAGATCTCGAACGGGATCGCCCGCACCGACGACTTCTCGATGATGACGGGGCCCGCGAACGTCTCCGTGCGCGGCGCGGTCGATCTCGGCGCCGAGACACAGGACCTGCACGCGCACGTCGCACCGAAGATCAGCGCGGGCGCTGCCGCGATCGGGGCGGCCATCATCAACCCGCTGCTCGGCGTCGGCGTGCTGGCCGCGAACTACGCGCTGTCGGAAACGCTGTCGCGCGCGTTCGCGCTCGACTACGCGATCACCGGCTCGTGGGCGCACCCGCACATCGAGCGGGTGCGGGGCGATCAGGGTAAGATGAATCACGGTCCGGCCGATGCGGCGAATCATTGAGCCGCGCGTCGAATCGCGCACGGTGCCGGGCCGCACCCCATTTATGACGCAACCGATCCTGCGATGACCGACCACACCCGTTCCGCCACGCCCTTCCAGGTCGCCGCGCTGCAGATGGTGAGCACGCCGGACGTCGCGCGCAATCTCGCCGAAGCCCGCCGCCTGATCGCGGAAGCCGCCGGCGAAGGCGCGCAGCTCGTGCTGCTGCCCGAGTATTTCTGCTTCATGGGCCACCGCGACACCGACAAGCTCGCGCTCGCCGAACCCTATCAGGACGGCCCGATCCAGCGCTTCCTCGCGGACGCCGCGCGTCGCCACGGCGTCTGGGTGATCGGCGGCACGCTGCCGCTGAAGGCGCCGGAACCCGATCGCGTGCTCAACACGACGCTCGTGTTCGATCCGTCCGGCAACGAAGCCGCACGCTACGACAAGATCCACCTGTTCAACTTCGAGAAAGGCGACGAGTCGTTCGACGAGGCGCGCACGATCCGCGCGGGCGATACGGTCGTCGCGTTCGACGCGCCGTTCGGGCGGGTTGGCATGTCGGTCTGTTACGATCTCCGCTTTCCGGAGCTGTATCGCAGGATGGGCGACTGCACGCTGATCGTCGTCCCGTCGGCGTTTACGTATACGACGGGCCGCGCGCACTGGGAAACGCTGCTGCGCGCGCGGGCCGTCGAGAACCAGTGCTACGTGCTCGCGGCCGCGCAAGGCGGCAAGCACGAGAACGGCCGGCGCACCTGGGGCCACAGCATGCTGATCGACCCGTGGGGCGAGATCGTCGCGGTCCGCGACGTGGGCGCCAGCGTCGTGCTCGGCGCGATCGATCCGCAACGCATCGCCGACGTGCGCCAGAGCCTGCCCGCGTGGCGGCACCGCGTGCTGACCTGAATCCGCCGCGCCGCTTGAAACGCCGCGCGGCCAACCCATCTGCCCAGAAGCACCCGACAACTTTTTGAGAAACCCCGATATCCGCATGAACATCATCGAACCCGGCATCCGCAACCTCGCGCTGGCGAAGGACATCCTGCTCACGCCGTACGGCCTCGACGAAAGCCTGCTCACGCGCACGATCGCCGACATCTTCACGCATCGCGTCGACTACGCGGACCTGTACTTCCAGGCGACCCGCAGCGAAGCGTGGAGCCTCGAGGAAGGCATCGTCAAATCGGGCAGCTTCAGCATCGACCAGGGCGTCGGCGTGCGCGCGGTCGCGGGCGACCGCACCGCGTTCGCGTATTCCGACGACCTGTCGCCGGAAGCGATCGCGCAAGCCGCTGCCGCCACCAAGGCGATCGCGGCGGCCGGCGGCGGCCGCCAGAAGATCAAGGCGGCATCGTCGCTGAAGGGCATCTCGGGCCGCGACCTGTACCTGCCGTCCGATCCGCTCGCGTCGCTCGACGCGACGGCCAAGGTCAAGCTGCTCGAGCGCATCGAGCAGATGGCACGCGGCCGCGACCCGCGCATCACGCAGGTGATGGCGGGCCTCGCCGGCGAATACGACGTCGTGCTGGTCGCCCGCAGCGACGGCGCGCTCGCGGCCGACATCCGTCCGCTCGTGCGCGTGTCGGTCACGGTGATCGCGGAGCAGAACGGCCGCCGCGAGATCGGCTCCGGCGGCGGCGGCGGCCGCTTCGACTACGGCTACTTCACCGACGACGTGCTGTCGCGCTACGTCGACGACGCCGTGCATGCGGCGCTCGTGAACCTCGATGCGCGCCCCGCGCCGGCCGGCGCGATGACGGTCGTGCTCGGACCGGGCTGGCCGGGCGTGCTGCTGCACGAGGCGATCGGCCACGGCCTCGAGGGCGACTTCAACCGCAAGGGCTCGTCGGCATTCGCGGGCCGGATCGGCGAGCGGGTTGCCGCGAAGGGCGTGACCGTCGTCGACGACGGCACGCTGCCGAACCGCCGCGGCTCGCTGAACATCGACGACGAAGGCAACCCGACGCAGTGCACGACGCTGATCGAGGACGGCATCCTGAAGGGCTACATCCAGGACACGCTGAACGCGCGGCTGATGAAGATGCCGGTTACCGGCAACGCACGGCGCGAGTCGTACGCGGCGCTGCCGATGCCGCGCATGACGAACACGTACATGCTGAACGGCGACAAGGATCCGCAGGAAATCATCGCGTCGGTGAAGAACGGCCTGTACGCGGTGAACTTCGGCGGCGGCCAGGTCGACATCACGAACGGCAAGTTCGTGTTCTCGGCGTCCGAGGCGTACATGATCGAGAACGGCAAGATCACCTACCCGGTGAAGGGCGCGACGCTGATCGGCAGCGGCCCCGAATCGCTGAAGGACGTGAGCATGATCGGCAACGACATGTCGCTCGACTCGGGCGTCGGCGTGTGCGGCAAGGAAGGCCAGAGCGTGCCGGTCGGCGTCGGCCAGCCGACCCTGCGGATCGACAGGATGACGGTCGGCGGTACGGCATAACCGCATCGCGGCGCAGACATTCCGCGCATTTTGAATAAAACGCGCGGAATGTCCGCATTTTCGACGTCTCCCGGTTGCCAGCCGACCGGCGACGGGGTATAAATTCCGAATCAACTTTTTTTGACGAACCGAATCTCCGTCATGTCCGCCAAGTTTTACTTTTACTTTTTTTGGTATCTCAGACCGCTGGCGGATCGAGAGGGTTGATGGCGCGTAAAGCGCAACCGAAATTCCCGAAAAAACCGCCGGCGAACCCGGCGGTTTTTTTTCGCCCTTCGCCACCCGGTCGCCGCCGCAGCGGTCCCGCGGCCCCGACCGAAACCACTGAATCGCTTGAATTGATGAATCTGCCGCACGCGCACTCGCACTGACCGAACCGCGCCCGGAACCAAGGAGAAACAGCATGCCCCCGCACAACACCGACGACGTCCGCATTCGCGAACTCAAGGAACTGACGCCGCCCGCCCACCTGATCCGCGAATTCGCGTGCTCCGAAGCCGCGTCCGAGCTGATCTACAACTCGCGCCAGTCGATGCACCGCATCCTGCACGGGATGGACGACCGGCTGATCGTCGTCATCGGGCCGTGCTCGATCCATGACACGAAGGCGGCGATCGAATACGCGGGCCGGCTGGTGAAGGAGCGCGAGCGCTTCAAGGGCGAACTGGAAATCGTGATGCGCGTGTACTTCGAAAAGCCGCGTACGACGGTCGGCTGGAAGGGCCTCATCAACGATCCGCACCTCGACAACAGCTTCAAGATCAACGAAGGGCTGCGCACCGCGCGCGAGCTGCTGCTGCAGATCAACGAAATGGGGCTGCCGGCCGCGACCGAATACCTCGACATGATCAGCCCGCAGTACATCGCCGACCTGATCTCGTGGGGTGCGATCGGCGCGCGCACGACGGAATCGCAGGTGCACCGCGAGCTCGCGTCGGGGCTGTCGTGCCCGGTCGGCTTCAAGAACGGCACCGACGGCAACGTGAAGATCGCGGTCGATGCAATCAAGGCAGCGTCGCAGCCGCACCATTTCCTGTCGGTGACGAAGGGCGGCCATTCGGCGATCGTGTCGACGGCGGGCAACGAGGACTGCCACGTGATCCTGCGCGGCGGCAAGGCGCCGAACTACGACGCGGACAGCGTGAACGCCGCGTGCGCGGACATCGGCAAGGCCGGGCTCGCCGCGCGCCTGATGATCGACGCGAGCCACGCGAACAGCTCGAAGAAGCACGAGAACCAGATCCCCGTCTGTGCCGACATCGGCCGCCAGATCGCGGCCGGCGACGCCCGCATCGTCGGCGTGATGATCGAGTCGCATCTCGTCGAGGGGCGCCAGGACCTGAAGGAAGGCTGTGAGCTGACCTACGGCCAGAGCATCACCGATGCGTGCATCGCATGGGACGACAGCGTGAAGGTGCTCGAAGGCCTCGCGGAATCGGTGAAGGCGCGTCGCGTCACGCGCGGCAGCGGGAACTGATCGCCTCACCTGCCAAAACAAGAAAGCCCGGCTCCCGCCGGGCTTTTGCATTGGCGGGAGGCGATCCGCCCGCGCATCACTCGAGCGCGCCCGAACCGAAGATCTCGGTGTTCACGCGTTCCGGCGCGACGCCCAGCGCGACGAGCGCGTCACGCTGCGCCTTCATGAACCC
Source organism: Burkholderia sp. AU6039 (assembly GCF_002223365.1). Taxonomy (NCBI): domain Bacteria; kingdom Pseudomonadati; phylum Pseudomonadota; class Betaproteobacteria; order Burkholderiales; family Burkholderiaceae; genus Burkholderia; species Burkholderia sp. AU6039. The sequence goes on along the minus strand of NZ_NKFK01000003.1, from coordinate 210,477 downwards.
GATCGGGCCGCAGATGTAGTAGTCGGCGTCCGGCACCAGCGCGTATTGCTGCACGCGTTCCGGCGTGAGGCGCCCTTCCAGGTCGTGGTCGATGCCCGCGCGATCGTTCGGGCCGGCCAGCTCGTACACCACCGTGCGCTTGACGTTCGCATGGTCGCGCACCGTATCGTTCAGCCAGTCGCGGAACGCGTGGACCGCGCCCGAACGACACGCATGGACGAACCGCACTTCGCGCCGGCTGCCCTCGGCGATCAGCGTCGACGCCATCGACATCATCGGCGTGATGCCGACACCGCCGGAGATCAGCACCACCGGCGTCTCGACGCCATGCTTCAGCGAGAATTCGCCCATCGGCGCGGTCACTTCGACGATCGCGCCCTCTTCCACGCCGTCGTGCATCAGCGTCGACACCTTGCCGGCCGGAATGACTTCCGGCTTGCCGGCTTCACGCTTCACCGAGATGCGCAGCCACTTGCCGTGCGGGGCGTCGGACAGGCTGTACTGGCGCGGCTGGTCGACGCCGAGGTCGCCGACAAAGCGCTTCACGGTGATGTACTGGCCCGGCTCGAACGTCGGCGCCGCGCCGCCGTCGGCCGGCGTCAGGTAGAACGACGTGATCTCGTCGCTTTCGCGCACCTTGCGCTCGACCTTGAACGGGCGGAACCCGCTCCACGCGGCGCCCGCGTACAGGTCGGCCTCGACGCCGATCAGGATCTGCGCGAGCTGGCCGTACGCGACGCGCCATGCCTCGAGCGTCTCGGCATCGACCGCGTCGCCCAGCACTTCGACGATCGACGCGAGCAGGTTCTCGCCGACGATCGGGTAATGCTCGGGGCGAATGTTCAGGCTCGCGTGCTTGTGCGCGATCCTGGTCACGGCGCCGCCCAGCGCGCCGAGGTTGTCGATGTTCGCCGCATACGCGTAGACGGCCTTCGCGAGCGTTTCCGGCTGGCTGCCCGTCTTCTGGTGCGTCTGGTTGAACAGGTTCTTCAGTTCCGGATGGCGCGCGAACATGCGCTGGTAGAAGTGCTTCGTGATCGTCGCGCCGTGCACGGCGAGGACAGGGGCAGTGGCCTTCACGCGAGCCATCTGGTCAGCGGTGATGTGGGTCATGTTCGTTCTCCGTTAAACATGCACACACAATACATCTTTAAAAATGGACGCCCCTCGGGCAAATTGTCGCAGTGCGTCAAAGGGGCAAACCGTCAGCGGACGCGACCGCGCTCCCACAGCACGTCCGATCCGCCGTCGGTGCGGTTCAGCACGCGCGCCAGCACGAACAGCAGGTCCGACAGCCGGTTCACGTAGCGCCGCGGCGCATCATTGAGCGTCTCGGTGCGCCCGAGCGCGACGATCGAACGCTCCGCGCGGCGGCATACGGTTCGGCACACGTGCGCGAGCGACGCCGCGCGCGAGCCGGCCGGCAGGATGAATTCCTTCAGCGGCGGCAGCGTCGCGTTGTAGTCGGCGAGCCAGCGGTCGAGACGCGCGAGATGCGTGTCGTCGAGCACGGTATGGCCGGGTATGCACAGTTCGCCGCCGAGATCGAACAGGTCGTGCTGGATCGTCACGAGCGCCGTGCGGATGCCGTCCGGCAGCGTTTCGGCGAGCAGCACGCCGAGGTTCGAGTTCAGTTCGTCGACGTCGCCGATCGCGGCGATCCGCATGTCGTCCTTGCCGATGCGCCGGCCGTCGCCGAGCCCGGTGGTGCCATCGTCGCCCGTGCGCGTGGCGATCTTGCTCAAGCGGTTGCCCATGCGAATATCCTCTCGTGCGTGGCCGCGAGGCGGCCCGGTTGCGTTCAAACGCGATTATCGCAGCCCGCGGAGGCGGGCGCAGCGGGCGTTACAGCGTAGAATGGGCCGAAACCCTGCAGCACGGGAGCCGGGCCGGTGCCAACGCACTCACCCGGATCGACAAGGAGACGTACGTGAATCACCCTGCCCAGCCGGCCGCCACGCGCCGCCCCCTTCCCCCTGCCATGCTCGATGCGCTGCGCGCCGCCTTCGGCGAGCGCGTGTCGACCGCCGACGCCGTCCGCACCCATCACGGCCGCGACGAATCGCCGTTCGACCCGCAATTGCCCGACGCCGTCGTGTTCGCGCACAGCGCGGACGACGTGCGCGAAGTCGTGTCGCTGTGCTCGCTGTACAGCGTCCCGCTGATCCCGTACGGCGCCGGCTCGTCGCTCGAGGGCCATCTGCTCGCGGTGCGCGGCGGCGTCTCGCTCGACCTGTCGGAAATGAACCGCGTGCTGTCGATCAACGCCGAAGACCTGACCGTGACGGTCGAGCCGGGCATCACGCGCAAGGCGCTCAACGAAGCGCTGCGCGACACCGGCCTGTTCTTCCCGATCGACCCGGGCGCCGACGCGAGCATCGGCGGGATGACCGCCACGCGCGCGTCGGGGACCAACGCCGTGCGCTACGGCACGATGCGCGAGAACGTACTCGGCCTGACCGCCGTGCTCGCCGACGGCCGCGTGGTGAAAACCGGCTCGCGCGCCCGCAAGTCGTCGGCCGGCTACGACCTCACGCGCCTGTTCGTCGGCTCCGAAGGCACGCTCGGCGTGATCACCGAGATCACGCTGCGCCTGCATCCGCTGCCCGAAGCCGTATCCGCCGCGATCTGCACGTTCCCGTCGATGGGCGACGCGGTGCGCACCGTGATCGAGACGATCCAGATCGGCGTGCCGATCGCGCGCGTCGAATTCGTCGATGCGCTCGCCGTGCGCTCGATCAACCGCCATTCGAACCTGACGCTCACCGAAGCGCCGACGCTGTTCTTCGAATTCCACGGCACCGAGGCCGGCGTGAAGGAACAGGCCGAACTCGTGCAGGCGCTCGCCGGCCAGAACAACGGCCAGGGCTTCGAATGGGCCACCCGCCCCGAGGACCGCAGCCGGCTCTGGGCGGCCCGTCACAACGCGTATTTCGCGATGCTGCAGTTGAAACCCGGCTGCCGCGCGGTGACGACCGACGTGTGCGTGCCGATCTCGCAGCTCGCCGCGTGCGTCGAGGAAACCGAGGTCGACCTGCGCGCGTCGTCGCTGCCCTGCCCGATCGTCGGCCACGTCGGCGACGGCAATTTCCACGTCGCGATCCTGATCGACCCCGACAAGCCCGAGGAAATCGCGGAAGCCGAGCACATCAACGACCGGATCGTCGAACGCGCGTTGCGCCTCGGCGGCACCTGCACGGGCGAGCATGGCGTCGGGCTGCACAAGATGCGCTTCCTGCCGAAGGAGCACGGCGACAACGCGATCGACACGATGCGGGCGATCAAGCTCGCGCTCGATCCGCGCAACCTGATGAATCCGGGCAAGATTTTCACGTGCTGACACGGTGGCGCGATGCCGCGCCGCCTGCTGCAGGAGACCCCATGAACGCTCCCGTCGAACTGTCGAGCGCGGCTCGCGCGCAGCGTCAGCGCGAAGTCGTGCAGGCGCTGATGGCCGTGCTGCCGACGCACTGCCTGCTGTACCGCGACGAAGACACGGCGCCGTACGAATGCGACGGCCTGTCCGCGTACCGCCGCCTGCCGCTCGCGGTCGCGCTGCCCGAAACGGAATCGCAGGTGCAGCGGATCGTGCAGATCTGCCGCCGCATGGAAGTGCCGATCGTGCCGCGCGGCGCGGGCACGAGCCTGTCGGGCGGCGCGCTGCCGATGGCGCTCGGCGTCGTGCTGTCGCTGGCGCGCTTCACGCGCATCGTCGAAGTCGATCCTTACGCCCGCACGGCAACCGTGCAGCCCGGCGTGCGCAACCTGGCGATCTCGGAAGCCGCCGCGCCGTACGGCCTGTATTACGCGCCCGATCCGTCGTCGCAGATCGCGTGCACGATCGGCGGCAACGTCGCGGAGAATTCCGGCGGCGTCCACTGCCTGAAATACGGGCTGACGGTGCACAACGTGATGCGCGTGCGTGCGGTGACGATCGACGGCGAGATCGTCGAATTCGGCTCGCTCGCGCTCGACATGCCGGGCCTCGACCTGCTCGCCGTGATGATCGGCAGCGAAGGGATGTTCGCGATCGTCACCGAGGTCACGGTGAAACTGATCCCGAAGCCGCAAACGGCCCAGCTCGTGATGGCGAGCTTCGACGACGTCGTCAAGGGCGGCGAGGCCGTCGCGGCGATCATCGCGTCGGGGATCATCCCGGCCGGGCTCGAAATGATGGACAAGCCGGCCACGCAGGCCGTCGAGTCCTTCACGCATGCCGGCTATGACCTCGACGCGAAGGCGATCCTGCTGTGCGAATCGGACGGCACGCCGGAGGAAGTCGCGGAAGAGATCGTGCGGATGACGGCCGTGCTGCGCGAGCACGGTGCGACGCGCATCCAGGTATCGCGCAACGAGAGCGAGCGGCTGCGCTACTGGTCGGGCCGCAAGAACGCGTTCCCGGCCGCCGGCCGTATTTCGCCCGACTATTACTGCATGGACGGCACCGTGCCGCGCCGCGCGATCGGGCCGCTGCTCGCGCGCATCGAACAGCTCGAAACGCGCTACGGGCTGCGCTGCATCAACGTGTTCCATGCGGGCGACGGCAACATGCATCCGCTGATCCTGTACAACGCGAACGATCCGGACGAACTGCACCGTGCCGAGCAATTCGGCGCGGAAATCCTCGAATGCTGCGTGGAATTCGGCGGGAGCGTGACGGGCGAGCACGGCGTCGGCATCGAGAAGCTCAATTCGATGTGCGTACAGTTCTCGCCGCAGGAGCGCGACGCGTTCTTCGCGGTCAAGCGCGCGTTCGATCCGGCGGGGCTGCTGAACCCGGACAAGGGCATCCCGACCCGCGCGCGCTGCGCCGAGTACGGCCGCCAGCACGTGCGCGGCGGGCTGCTGCCGCACCCCGACCTGCCGCGTTTCTGAGCCTCACCCCCGGTACGCGGCCCGTGCCGACGGGCGGGTCGCGGCGGCGCGCCGCGCCCGCGCGGCCCGTTCGAGCGACGGCGCAAGCATGCGGCCTGCAATACGGGGCTTAGGGATAGTCGCGATGTGGATTCGCGCCACCCCGGTACAATCGACCGAACAACAAGTCGAGGCAGCAACAGAACATGGAAGAGGACGACATCGTCGCCGGATGGGCCGAGCGTATCCGCGCCGCCAGTGCCGACGGCCGGCCGCTGCGGATTCGCGGCGGCGGCACCAAGGACTGGTACGGCCAGGCGCTCGAGGGCGAAATACTCGACACGCGCGCGTTTCAGGGCGTCGTGTCGTACGACCCGGCCGAACTCGTCGTCACGGTCCGCGCGGGCACGCCGCTCGCGCAGCTTGAAACCGTCCTCGCCGAGTGCGGCCAGATGCTGCCGTTCGAGCCGCCGCACTTCGGCCGCGCGGCCACCGTCGGCGGCTGCGTCGCGGCCGGCCTGGCGGGCCCGCGGCGCGCCACCTGCGGCGCGCCGCGCGATTTCGTGCTCGGCGTCACGCTGATGAACGGCCGCGGCGAAATGCTGCGCTTCGGCGGCCAGGTCGTGAAGAACGTCGCCGGCTACGACGTGTCGCGGCTGATGGCCGGCGCGCTCGGCACGCTCGGGCTGATGCTCGACCTGTCGCTCAAGGTGCTGCCGATGCCCGTCGCCGAAGTCACGCTGAAGTTCGAGATGACCGCGACCGACGCGGTGCGCAAGCTCAACGAATGGGGCGGCCATCCGCTGCCCGTCAGCGCGAGCGGCTGGCGCAACGGCACGCTCGTGCTGCGCCTGTCGGGCGCCGAAGCGGCCGTGAAATCCGCGAAGACGCTGCTCGGCGGCGAAGTCGTCGACGCGGTCGAGGCCGAACGCTTCTGGGCCGGCCTGCGCGAGCATACCGACCCGTTCTTCAACGGCATCCCGCCCGGCTATGCGCTGTGGCGCCTCGCGCTGCCGTCGATCACCGAACCGATGCACCTGCCCGGCACCCAGCTGATGGAATGGGGTGGCGCGCAGCGCTGGTGGATCACCGACGCCGACGCGCAGACCGTGCGAATGAGCGCGAAGCAGGCCGGCGGCCACGCGACGCTGTTCCGCGCGGGCGACGCGTACGATCGCAGCGCGGGCGTGTTCACGCTGCTCCCCGCGCCGATGATGAAAATCCACCGCGGGCTGAAGGCCGCGTTCGATCCCGCGCGCATCTTCAACCGCGGCCGGCTCTACCCCGATCTTTAGGGTCTGTTTACCTATGGAACGCACATGCGAATGCCCGAAATCGCCCGTAGGGCAAGAAGTGAGGAGCGCCGTTTGGCCGAGCCAAACAAGCGACGAGCGACGCCGCCATACGGGCGATTTCGGGCATTCCCGTGACATGTTTTTTTTAATTTGGGGTTGCCCCGAGAACGGCCGCTCGCCGCGTTGCGCTCCTTGCGAATACGTCAGTATTCGCGGCGTCGCGCGCCTCGCGAGCGGCCGTTCTCGGGGCAACGCATGTGCGTTCCATAGGTAAACAGACCCTAAGCTCGATGCAAACGAACCTCGCCGATTTCATCCGCAATACGCCCGACGGCGACGAAGCCGACGCGATATTGCGCAAGTGCGTGCATTGCGGGTTCTGCACCGCGACCTGCCCGACCTACCAGTTGCTCGGCGACGAACTCGACGGCCCGCGCGGCCGGATCTACCTGATCAAGCAGATGGTCGAAGGCGCGAGCGTCACGCGCAGCACGCAGCAGCACCTCGACCGCTGCCTCACGTGCCGCAGCTGCGAGACGACCTGCCCGTCCGGCGTCCAGTACGGCCGGCTCGTGGAGATCGGCCGCAAGCACGTCGAGGCGCAGGTGCCGCGCCCGGTGCAGCAGCGTCTCGTGCGCCGCCTGCTCGCGAGCCTGGTGCCGAACGAGGCGCTGTTCTCGCCGGTGATGCGGCTTGGCCAGCACGTGCGGCCGCTGCTGCCGAAGCGGCTGCGCGACAAGGTGCCGCCGCGCACGCGGCTGCTCGAATGGCCGCACCTCACGCATACGCGCAAGATGCTGATGCTCGGCGGCTGCGTGCAGCCGTCGATGCTGCCGAACATCAACATCGCGACCGCGCGCGTGCTGGACGCGCTCGGCATCGAGACGGTCGTCTCGCCCGACGCAGGCTGCTGCGGCGCGATCCGCCTGCACCTGAACTATCACGACGAAGCGCTCGACGACGCGCGCCGCAACATCGACGCATGGTGGCCCCATGTCGAACAGGGTGTCGAGGCGATCGTGATGAATGCGTCGGGCTGCGGCGCGACGGTGCTCGAATACGCACACCTGCTGCGCGACGACCCGGCCTACGCGGAAAAAGCGCAGCGCATCGTGTCGCTCACGCGCGACATCTCCGACGTGCTGCTCGCGTTCGAGGCCGAACTCGCGACGCTCGCGCGGCGCCGCGCGATCCATACGGTCGCGTACCACCCGCCGTGCACGCTGCAGCACGGCCAGCAGTCGCGCGGCAAGGTCGAACGCCTGCTCGAGACGCTCGGCATCGACGTGCGGCTGCCGGCCGACAGCCATCTGTGCTGCGGGTCGGCCGGCACCTATTCGCTGACGCAGCCGTCGCTGTCGTACCGGTTGCGCAAGCAGAAGCTGCTGAAGCTGCAGGCGCTCGAACCGCAGATGATCGTCTCCGGCAACATCGGCTGCATCGCGCACCTGCAAAGCGGCACGCAGATTCCGGTCACCCACTGGATCCAGCTCGTCGAGCATCTGCTGTACGGCTAGCGCGTGCTCATACGAATGACAGGGGGACGCTGGGCCTCGCGCACGGCGTCCGTATAATGGGCGAATCGATGCGTCGCGTGCCGCGGCGCATCCGCACCATGCCCGCTTCCGTGCCTGCTTTCGTGCCCGTCATGTCCGATCTCGCCGCCCGTCTCGCCTCCGTTCATCGCCGCATCGCCGACGCCGCCCGCGCGGCCGGCCGCGATCCCGCCACCGTGTCGCTGCTCGCCGTGTCCAAAACGTTTCCCGCCGACGACGTGCGCGCCGCGCATGCGGCCGGGCAGCGTGCCTTCGGCGAAAACTACGTGCAGGAATCGATCGACAAGATCGACGCGCTCGCCGACCTGCGTGCGGACCTCGAATGGCATTTCATCGGGCCGCTGCAATCGAACAAGACGCGCCCGGTTGCCGAACGCTTCGACTGGGTCCATTCGGTCGACCGGCTGAAGATCGCGCAGCGCCTGTCGGAACAGCGCCCCGCGCACCTGCCGCCGCTCAACATCTGCGTGCAGGTGAACATCAGCGGCGAGGCGTCGAAGAGCGGCGTTGCGCCGGCCGACGTGGCCGAGGTTGCGCGCGCGGTCGCCGCGCTGCCGTCGCTGCGGCTGCGCGGGCTGATGGCGATTCCCGAACCGGCCGGCGACGCCGACGCGCAACGCGCGCCGCATCGTGCGCTGCGTGCGCTGTTCGACACGTTGCGTGCCGACGGCCTGCCGCTCGACACGTTGTCGATGGGCATGTCCGCCGATCTCGACGCGGCCGTGCTCGAAGGCGCGACGATCGTGCGCGTCGGCACCGCGATCTTCGGCGCGCGCGATTACTCGCACTGAACGCCACGCCCTTTTACGCCTTTCCGTTCACTCACTCGCTCAATCCGACATCATGAAAATCGCATTCATCGGCGGCGGCAACATGGCCGCGGCCCTGATCGGCGGCCTGATCAAGCGCGGCGTCGCCGCTGACGGCCTGTATGCCATCGACGTCAACGAAGAGGTGCGCGCGCGCGCGGCCCAGCAGTTCGGCGTGCGCACCGGCGCGGCCATCGACGCGACGCTCGCCGACTACGACGCGGTCGTGCTCGCGGTGAAGCCGCAGGTGCTGAAGGACGTCGCGCAGGCGCTCGCACCGCACCTGAAGACGCAACTCGTGATCAGCATCGCGGCCGGGATCCGCGGCAGCGATCTCGCACGCTGGCTCGGCGACTACGCGCGCGTCGTGCGCACGATGCCGAACACGCCCGCACTCGTCGGCATGGGCGTGACGGGCCTCGCCGCACTGCCCGGCGTCGACGCGGCGGGCCGCGAACTCGCGTCGAACGTGCTGGGTGCAGTCGGTGAAATCGTGTGGTTCGACGACGAGTCGAAGCTCGACGCCGTCACGGCCATTTCGGGCAGCGGCCCCGCGTACGTGTTCTATTTCATCGAAGCGCTGCAGGAAGCCGCGCGCCAGCTCGGCATGAACGACGAACAAGGCCGTGCGCTGGCGGTCGCGACGTTCACGGGTGCCGCGCAACTGGCCGCGCAATCCGGTGAGCCCGCGAGCGTGCTGCGCGAGCGCGTGACGTCGAAGGGCGGCACGACGGCCGCCGCGCTCGCGTCGTTCGACGCGCAAGGCGTGAAGGATGCGATCGTGCGCGGTGCACTCGCGGCCGAAGCGCGTGCGAAGGAAATGGGCGACGAGCTCGGCCGCGCGTGAGCGCGCCTGCGGTGGCCGGCCCGGTGCTCTCTGTACGCGTTGGGCGCCCCGCCCCGTCATGCTGATTTGCACGAACAACAAAAAAGCGGCCCAGGCCGCTTTTTTGTTGGTACCACGTCTAGCATCGCATACCGCCTGCGGTGCGATCGGGAAATTCAGCTCCCCGCCAGCAGGTAATGCACGGCGATCCCGGCGAACAGCACGCCGCCGAGCCAGTTGTTGTGCCGGAACGCCGCGAAGCACGGCATCCGCTCGCGGTCCTTGATCAGCGTGTAGTGATACAACGCGCAGCCGACCGCCGCCGCCCAGCCGGCCCAGTATGCGAGGCCGAAGCCGAGCGTCACGCCGATCCACACGTAGATGCCGAGCGTCACCGCGTAGCACAGCATCACGGCCGCGACGTCGAAGCGGCCGAACGTCAGCGCGGACGTGCGGATGCCGATCTTGATGTCGTCGTCGCGATCGACCATCGCATATTCGGTGTCGTACGCGACCGACCAGAAAATGTTCGCGACCAGCATCACCCACGCGATCGTCGGCACCGTGTCCTGCACGGCCGCGAACGCCATCGGGATGCCGAAGCCGAACGCTATGCCCAGATAGGCCTGCGGAATCGCGAAGAAGCGCTTCATGAACGGATACGAGCCCGCGACGAACAGCGCGACGACGGACAGCTGCTTCGTCAGCGTGTTGAGCGGCAGGATCAGCAGGAACGAGATGAAGGCGAGCCCGACCGCGATCGCGATGGCTTCCCATGCGCGGATCTTGCCCGACGTCAGCGGCCGGTCGGCCGTGCGCTTTACATGGCGGTCGAAGTCGCGGTCGGCGTAATCGTTCATCGCGCAGCCGGCCGAGCGCATCAGCAACGTGCCGAGCGAGAAGATCACGAGCAGCGGCCAGCGCGGATGGCCGTCGGACGCGATCCACAGCGCGTTGAGCGTCGGCCACAGCAGCAGCAGGCTGCCGATCGGCTTGTCCATCCGGACGAGCCGCAGATACAGGGGAAAGCGGGCAAGCATGGCGAGGCACCGGGAAGATAACCCCGGCATTTTAGAGCCGAGCGGTGCTTCGCGTCATGTCGGCACGGCCCGCGGGCGCTCGCGGCCGGACGCCGGCGCGCTGCCCGCACCCGCTGCACGTGGCCGAGCCGCAACGCGCATCAATCAAGGGACAGAGCCGGCGCACGCACGGATCCGCGCAGCCCGACGACGGTGGATCAATCAGGGCCGGAGTCACTATGCGCAGGCGTCGGCCAGCCTGCCGCGCGTTGCACGCCTACGCGAGCAACGACCGCAGCATCCACGCGGTTTTTTCATGAATTTGCAGGCGCTGCGTCAGCAAGTCGGCGGTCGGCTCGTCGCTCGCCGCATCGGCAAGCGGAAAGATCGCACGCGCGGTACGCACGACGGCCTCGTGCCCTTCGACGAGCTGGCGAATCATATCTCCGGCAGCGGGCACACCGTTCGCTTCCGGCACCGACGACAGTTTCGCGAAATCACCGAAGGTGCCCGGCGCGACGACGCCGAGCGTGCGAATGCGTTCGGCAACCGAATCGACCGCGAGCCACAATTCGTTGTACTGCTCCTCGAACATCAGGTGCAGCGTGTTGAACATCGGGCCCGTGACGTTCCAGTGGAAATTGTGGGTCTTCAGGTACAGCGTGAACGTATCGGCAAGCAGACGCGACAGGCCTTCCGCGATCTTCTTGCGGTCCTTGTCGCTGATGCCGATGTTGATCTGGGCAGCTTGAGTTTTCCTGGCCATGTTCCGTACTCCTTATTCAATGAAACAGAGCAATGAAAGTGAATCGGACTACCTGCCTATTGATACCACACCTGCCGCACGCGCGTGGCGAGCGAAACGCCTCGCTCAGGCGGCCGCGATCGCGTGCAGCGCCTGCGACACCAGTTCGGCCGCCCCGCCGATGACGATGGCGGATCCGACGACGTATCGCGCGACCTCTGCCGGCGACGCCAGTACAGCGCGCGTTTTCAACATCACTTGCGTCATGATCGTCACTCCTTCAACAATACTCAGGGTCAGGAAGAAACGGCCGGTCGGACGACCGGCCGTTTCCGGTTACTGCCTCACCGCACTACCGCGCGGCGACGCTTACGCGAGGTCGAAGCGGTCCAGGTTCATCACCTTGTTCCAGGCCGCGACGAAGTCGTGCGCGAACTTCTCCTTCGCATCCGCGCTGCCGTACACCTCGGCCAGCGCACGCAGTTGCGCATGCGAGCCGAAGATCAGGTCGACGCGCGAGCCCGTCCACTTGACCTGGCCCGTCGCCCGATCGCGCCCTTCGAACACGTCGTTCGCGGCCGACACCGGCTTCCATTCCGTGCCCATGTCGAGCAGGTTCACGAAGAAGTCGTTCGTCAGCGCTTCCGGACGATCGGTGAACACGCCCAGCTTCGCATCGCCGGCGTTCGCACCCAGCACGCGCAGGCCACCGACGAGCACCGTCATCTCGGGCGCGGTCAGCGTCAGCAGTTGCGCCTTGTCGACCAGCAGCGCCTCGGCCGGCGTCTTGTATGCGCTCTTCAGGTAGTTGCGGAACCCATCCGCGACCGGCTCGAGCACGGCCATCGCTTCGATGTCGGTCTCTTCCTGCGACGCATCCGCACGGCCCGGTGCGAACGGCACCGTCACCGCGACGCCCGCGTTCTTCGCAGCCTGCTCGACACCGGCCGCACCGGCCAGCACGATCAGGTCGGCGAGCGACACCTTCTTGCCGCCCGTCTGCGCATCGTTGAACGCCTTCTGCACGCCTTCGAGCGTCTCGAGCACCGTCGCGAGTTCAGCCGGACGGTTCACTTCCCAATTCTTCTGCGGCGCCAGGCGGATACGCGCACCGTTCGCGCCGCCGCGCTTGTCCGACCCGCGGAACGTCGCAGCCGACGCCCATGCGGTCGACACGAGCTGCGACACCGACAGGCCCGTAGCCAGCACCTTCGCCTTCAGCTCGGCGACGTCGGCGGCGTCGATCAGCGGGTGATCGACCGCCGGGATCGGGTCCTGCCACAGCAGGTGTTCCGCCGGCACGTCCGGGCCGAGATAGCGGGAACGCGGGCCCATGTCGCGGTGCGTGAGCTTGAACCACGCGCGCGCGAACGCATCGGCGAACTCGGCCGGGTTCTCGTAGAAACGGCGCGAAATCTTCTCGTAGGCCGGATCGAACCGCAGCGACAGGTCGGTCGTCAGCATCGTCGGGCGATGCTTCTTCGACGCGTCGAATGCATCCGGAATCACCTCGCCTGCGTCCTTCGCGACCCACTGGTGCGCGCCGGCCGGGCTCTTCGTGAGCTCCCACTCGTAGCTGAACAGGTGCTTGAAGAAGTCGTTGCTCCACTGCGTCGGCGTCGACGTCCACGTGACTTCGAGGCCGCTCGTGATGGCATCCTTGCCCTTGCCCGTGCCGAACGTGCTCTTCCAGCCGAGACCCTGCTGCTCGAGGCCCGCGGCTTCCGGCTCGGGGCCGACGTTCGACGCCGGACCGGCGCCGTGCGTCTTGCCGAACGTGTGGCCGCCCGCGATCAGCGCGACCGTCTCTTCGTCGTTCATCGCCATGCGCGCGAACGTCTCGCGGATGTCATGCGCGGCGGCGACCGGGTCGGGGTTGCCGTCCGGACCTTCCGGGTTCACGTAGATGAGGCCCATCTGCACCGCGGCGAGCGGGCTTTCGAGTTCGCGCTTGCCCGTGTAGCGGCTGTTCGGGCCGCCGCTCAGTTCCAGCCAGATCTTTTCCGACCCCCAGTACACGTCGTCCGGTTCCCACGTATCGACGCGGCCGCCGGCGTAGCCGAAGGTCTTGAAGCCCATCGATTCGAGCGCGACGTTGCCGGTCAGGATCAGCAGGTCGGCCCACGAGATGTTGCGGCCGTACTTCTGCTTGATCGGCCACAGCAGGCGGCGCGCCTTGTCGAGGCTGACGTTGTCCGGCCAGCTGTTGAGCGGCGCGAAGCGCTGCTGCCCGCCGCCCGCGCCGCCGCGGCCGTCGGCCGTGCGGTACGTGCCGGCGCTGTGCCAGGCCATGCGGACGAACAGGCCGCCATAGTGGCCGAAGTCGGCCGGCCACCAGTCCTGCGACGCCGTCATCAGTGCGTGCAGGTCCTGCTTCACCGCCTCGAGGTCCAGCTTCTTGAACGCTTCGGCGTAGTCGAAATCCGGGTCCATCGGATCGGACAGCGCCGAATGCCGGTGCAGGATGTTCAGGTTCAGCTGATTCGGCCACCAGTCCTTGTTCGTCGTGCCGCCACCAGCGGTGTGGTTGAACGGGCACTTCGTTTCGTTCGACATGCTTTTTCTCCTTGTCTTGCTCGTAGGCCCCCACGTGCCAGGCGCGGTTCGTGGAGCATTGCGGGGGGGATGAAACGGAACAGGCGGTTCCTCCTGTCGTACTACGGGACGTCGTGCGCGGCCTGCGACCGGCTTTCCCGCTGCGACGCGCCGCAGGCGGGGCGCTCGGGAAAGCGGCTGCCGGCAGTCGTCGTGCTGGCGAGGCGGTCGGCTTTTCGGGTATCGGACATGCAATGCTCCCTCATGGCTCGGCGGCAGTTAGTCGGGGGAACACAGGACCGGTGTGCGGCGGCACTCATCCGCCATACACACGGTCCGCCAGGTACGCGAACGCAATCGGACGCAGGCTGCGAACCGCCGCCCTGGCGCGATGTACGACCGCGTCGCGCGACGGGACGTTCCGCTGCGCGTGCTGCAATACCGACCGCATCATGACATCCTCCTTTGACGCTTGCATCCAACGTGCTGATCAGTCGTCGACATCACGCCGATCCATGGAGAAGATTCTATCCAGATCTATCGATTAATTGAATTTGATAAATTTCATCTATTCGATAGAGAAAAATAAACGGGGTCGTAAGATCCCGTTCATCGTGCCGCCACACGCGCATGCTGCAGCGTGCTCAGTTCATCGTCGCCGGCATGTCGAGCTTCGCGACACCCGGCAGCTCGCACGCGGAAATCGCGTCGCTGATCGCGTCGATCGCGGGCATCCGCGTGAAGCTCTTGCGCCACACGAGCACCACGCGGCGGTCGGGCACCGGCTCGTTGAACGGCACGTACGACAGCAGTTCGGCATCGGGGCCGTTCGCGCGCGGGCCGACCTCGGCGACCGACATCCGCGGCAGCACGGTGATGCCGACACCGCTTGCGACCATGTGGCGGATCGTCTCGAGCGACGAGCCCTCGAAGGTCTTCTGGATGCCGTCGGCCGTCTGCGAGAAGCGCATCAGCTCCGGGCACACGCCGAGCACGTGATCGCGGAAGCAGTGGCCGTTGCCGAGCAGCAGCATGGTTTCCTGCTTGAGATCCTCGGCGTCGATTTCCTCGCGCTTTTCCCACGGATGGCCGGCGGGCAGCGCGACGACGAACGGCTCGTCGTACAGCGGGCGCACCATCAGGCCGGTTTCCGGGAACGGCAGCGCCATGATCGCGGCGTCGATCTCGCCCTGCTTGAGCAGTTCGAGCAGCTTCAGCGTGTAGTTTTCCTGCAGCATCAGCGGCATCTGCGGGACACGCTGGATCATCTGCTTGACGAGCGTCGGCAGCAGATAGGGCCCGATCGTGTAGATCACACCGAGGCGGAACGGGCCGACCAGCGGATCCTTGCCCTGCTTCGCGATCTCCTTGATCGCGAAGGTCTGCTCGAGCACGCGCTGCGCCTGCGTGACGATCTGGTCACCGATCGGCGTGACGCTCACTTCGCTCGCGCCGCGTTCGAAAATCTGCACGTTGAGCTCGTCTTCGAGCTTCTTGATCGCCACCGACAGCGTCGGCTGGCTCACGAAGCATGCTTCGGCCGCGCGGCCGAAATGCCGTTCGCGCGCGACCGCGACGATGTATTTCAATTCAGTCAGCGTCATTGTGGGTCAATCAGAGATATACAGGCGATAGGTTTAATTTATACACCCTGTGACACCGGTTCGCCAAGTTTCTCAGCATCGGAATGCTTCAAACGGCGGTTTTAAATCCGGCCCCGACCCGCGGATCAGGCCTTCAGATACTGCTCCCGCGCACCGAGCCAGCGCGCGAGATGCTGCGTGACGACCTCCGGATACGCGGCAATCAGCCGCGACGCGGCTTCGCGGGCCGGCTCGATCAGCCAGCCGTCGGTCTCGAGGTTCGCGAAGCGCAGCATCGCCGCGCCCGACTGGCGCGCGCCGAGGAATTCGCCGGGGCCGCGGATCTCGAGGTCGCGCCGGGCGATCTCGAAGCCGTCGGTCGTCTCGCGCATCGTCTTCAGCCGCTCGCGTCCCGTGAGCGACAGCGGCCCCGTGTACAGCAGCACGCACACCGACGCCGCGGTGCCGCGCCCGACCCGGCCGCGCAGCTGGTGCAGCTGCGCAAGGCCGAAACGCTCGGCGTGCTCGATCACCATCAGCGACGCGTTCGGCACGTCGACGCCGACCTCGATCACGGTCGTCGCGACGAGCAGCTGCACGTCGTTGCGCGTGAACGCCTCCATCACGGCCGCCTTGTCGGCGGGCGACAGCCGGCCGTGCACGAGCCCGACCTTCAGCTCCGGGAGCGCGGCGGCCAGCGTCTCGTATGTCTCGACGGCCGTCTGCAGCTGCAGCGTCTCGCTCTCCTCGATCAGCGGGCACACCCAGTACACCTGGCGCCCGGTCAGCGCGGCCTCGCGCACGCGGGCGATCACCTCCTCGCGCCGCGCATCGCCGACGAGGCGCGTCAGCACCGGCGTGCGGCCCGGCGGCAGCTCGTCGATCGTCGAAACTTCGAGATCGGCGTAATACGTCATCGCGAGCGTGCGCGGAATCGGCGTGGCCGACATCATCAGCTGGTGCGGCTGGAAGTCGCGCGCGCCGTTGGCCGCGTTCGCGGCCTTCGCACGCAGCGCGAGCCGCTGCTCGACGCCGAAGCGGTGCTGCTCATCGACGATCACGAGGCCGAGCCGCGCGAATTCGACCGTGTCCTGGATGATCGCGTGCGTGCCGATCACGAGCTGGGCAGTGCCGAGCGCGGCCGCCTCGATCGCCGCGCGCTTCTCCTTCGCCTTCAGGCTGCCCGCGAGCCACGCGACCGTGACGCCCAGCGGCTCGAGCCACGCGCGCAGCTTGCGCGCGTGCTGTTCCGCGAGGATTTCGGTGGGGGCCATCAGCGCGGCCTGGTAGCCCGCGTCGATCGCCTGCGTGGCGGCCAGCGCCGCGACGACCGTCTTGCCGCTGCCGACGTCGCCTTGCAGCAGGCGCTGCATCGGGTGCGCAAGGGTAAGATCGTTCGCGATTTCGTCGACGACGCGCGCCTGCGCGCCCGTCAGCGTGAACGGCAGCGCGGCATAGAGCCGGGTCGTCAATGCATCGGCATCGCTCGCGGCGCGGCGCGGCATCGCGGGCGCCGCACGCGTGCGGCGCTCCTCGTGCGCGCGCTTGAGCGACAACTGCTGCGCGAGCAGCTCCTCGAACTTGATGCGCGTCCACGCCGGATGCGAGCCGTCCATCAGCGCGGCTTCGTCGGAATCGACGCGCGGGTGGTGCAGGATGCGCACCGCCTGCTCGAGCGTCGGCACGTCGAGCGGCTTCAGATAGTCGCGCTGGATCTCGGGCGGCAGCAGCTCGGGCAGCGGCGTGCGCTCGACCGCGTTCTCGATCGCCTTGCGCAGATAGGCCTGCGACACACCGGCCGTGCTCGGATAGACCGGCGTGAGCACCTGCGGCAGCGGCGCATCCGCTTCGACGACGCGCACCGCCGGATGCACCATCTCCATCCCGAAGAAGCCGCCGCGCACGTCGCCGCGCACGCGCAGCCGCTGGCCGACGGCCATCTGCTTGACCTGCGAGCCGTAGAAATTCAGGAAGCGCAGCACGAGATGCTCGCCGTCATCGTCCTGGATCTTCACGACCAGCTGGCGGCGCGGCCGGTATGCGACCTCGTTGTCGAACACGACGCCTTCGGTCTGCGCGATGCCGCCCGGCAGCAGCTCGCCGATCGGCGTGAGCGTGGTTTCGTCCTCGTAGCGCATCGGCAGATGCAGCACCAGATCGATCGAGCGCGTGAGGCCGAGCTTCGCGAGCTTGTCGACCGTCTTCACGGGTTTATCGGCGGCGGGCTTCTTCTTGCGCTTCGCGCCGGCCGCGCCTGCCGCGTCGCTGTCAGCCGCGCCATCGGCATCGGGCGCGGCGGCGGCCGGCTGCGCGAGCCTGCCGTCGGCGCCGCGCTTCGGGCCGGCGCGGCGCGGTGCGGCGCGCTCCGCGGAATCACGCTCGCCCGCGCGTTGCGCGGGCGGCGCGACATCTTCCGCGTCGAACGGATCGGCGGAATCGGCAACGGCAGCGGGGGAACGGCGTGGTGACACAGGCATCGGATCGTCTGGGTGCTTCGCAAGGCAAGTACAATAGCGGCTTTCACGTCGTCCGAACGAACGACGCCGGCCAGGCCGCGCATCCCGCCATCATAGCGGCTCGCGCGCCCGATTTACGCGTTTCCGCCCCGCCGGCGACGCCCGCCGGCCGCTTCGAACCAGCCCGCATGTTCACGCTTTCCGATTTCGATTTCAATCTGCCTCCCGAGCTGATTGCACAAACCGCGCTGCCCGATCGCACCGCGAGCCGCCTGCTCGAGGTCGACGGCACCGTCGCGCCCGCACGCCTGGTCGACCGCCATTTCACCGCGCTGCCGTCGTGCATCGCGGCCGGCGACCTGCTCGTCTTCAACGATACCAAGGTGCTGAAGGCGCGTTTCTTCGGCCAGAAGGCCAGCGGCGGCAAGATCGAGGTGCTGATCGAGCGCGTGACCGGCACGCACACGGCGCTCGCGCAGATCCGCGCGAGCAAGTCGCCGGGCGCCGGCACGACGCTGCGGCTCGCCGATGCGTTCGACGTGACGGTGGGCGAGCGCGTCGACCCGTTCTTCACGCTGAACTTCCCCGCGCCGTGCCTCGACCTGATCGAGCAGTACGGCCGCCTGCCGCTGCCGCCCTATATCGAACACGATCCGGACGCGACCGACGAGACGCGCTACCAGACCGTCTACGCGAGCAACCCGGGCGCAGTCGCCGCGCCCACGGCCGGGCTGCACTTCGACCAGCCGATGCTCGACCGGCTCGACGCGATGGGCGTCGAGCGCGCGACGCTGACGCTGCACGTCGGCGCCGGCACGTTCCAGCCGGTGCGCGTCGACAACATCGCCGAGCACAAGATGCACAGCGAGTGGTACGACCTGCCGCAGTCGCTCGTCGACAAGATCGCCGCGACCCGTGCGCGCGGCGGCAACGTGATCGCGGTCGGCACGACGTCGATGCGCGCGCTCGAAGCCGCGGCGCGCGCGGCCGACGAAGCGGGCCGCCCGCTCGCGGCCACGCAGGCCGAGACCGACATCTTCATCACGCCCGGCTATCGTTTCCGCGTGGTCGACCGGCTCGTCACGAACTTCCACCTGCCGAAGTCGACGCTGCTGATGCTGGTGTCCGCGTTCGCGGGCGTGGAGACGATCCGCGCCGCGTACCGGCACGCGATCGACGAGCGCTACCGCTTCTTCAGCTACGGCGATGCGATGCTGCTCACGCGGCGCGACACGCCGGAGGCGCCGGGCGCGTAAGCGCGGCACGGAGGCCGGCCGCCGTACCGAACGGCCAGGTTCCGCTTTCACGTTGTGCGTGCGATGCTCGCACGCACCCGCTTTCCCCGCCGCCGGATTCCCGGCGGCGTTTCCAACATGCGCCGGACTGTTTTCCGGTGGCGAGGAGAATGACGCGATGACCGAAGGTTCATCCCACGATACGCACGCTGATACGCACGCCCCCGTGCAGGACCGCCCGGCGAACGGGCTCGAATTCGAACTGCTGACGACCGACGGCCATGCGCGCCGCGGCCGCGTGAAGCTCAACCACGGCGTGGTCGAGACGCCGATCTTCATGCCGGTCGGCACGTACGGCACCGTGAAGGCGATCCAGCCGCGCGAGCTGCACGAGATCAAGGCCCAGATCATCCTCGGCAACACGTTCCACCTGTGGCTGCGCCCGGGCCTCGACACGATCGACGCGCACGGTGGCCTGCACGCCTTCATGGGCTGGAACAAGCCGATCCTGACCGACTCGGGCGGCTTCCAGGTGTTCTCGCTCGGCGACCTGCGCAAGATCACCGAGGACGGCGTGACGTTCGCGTCGCCGATCAACGGCGACAAGCTGTTCCTGTCGCCGGAAGTGTCGATGCAGATCCAGAAGGTGCTGAACTCCGACGTCGTGATGCAGTTCGACGAGTGCACGCCGTATGCGACCAACGGCGTGCCGACCACACACAAGGAAGCGGCCGACTCGATGCGCATGTCGCTGCGCTGGGCGAAGCGCTCGCTCGACGAGTTCAACCGGCTCGGCAACCCGAACGCGCTGTTCGGGATCGTCCAGGGCGGGATGTTCGAGGACCTGCGCGACGAATCGCTCGCGGGCCTCGCGGAACTCGGCTTCCACGGCCTCGCGATCGGCGGGCTGTCGGTCGGCGAGCCGAAGGAAGACATGATGCGCGTGCTGCGCCACGTCGGCCCGAAGCTGCCGCCCAACAAGCCGCACTACCTGATGGGCGTGGGCACGCCGGAGGACCTGGTCGAGGGCGTCGCCAACGGCGTCGACATGTTCGACTGCGTGATGCCGACCCGCAACGCGCGCAACGGCTGGCTGTTCACCCGCTTCGGCGACGTGAAGATCCGCAACGCGACGCACAAGAACTCGCTGAAGCCGCTCGACGCGAGCTGCGCGTGCTACACGTGCCAGAACTTCTCGCGCGGCTACCTGCATCACCTGCACCGCGTAGGCGAGATCCTCGGCGCCCAGCTCAACACGATCCACAACCTGCACTACTACCTGCAGCTGATGAGCGAGATCCGCGAAGCGATCGAGACCCACACGTTCGACGCGTTCCGCCAGCGCTTCGCGGAAGATCGCGCCAGAGGGGTCGACTGACGGACGGTCGCGCCGCCCTTGATAAGACAAGCACTAAACGGATCGAAAATCTGTTGGGACTCGTCCTAAACAAGCGCGTCCCAACTGCCGCTCGGAACCGACAAACATTACAATTGCCTTTCCATACAAGTCGCAACGGTACCGGTTCACGCTTTAACAGCTTGATCCGAAAGCGCATTTGCCGATCCGTTTGCGCATGGGGCCGGTGGTAGAATAACCGGCTTATTTTTCGATCTTCCCCTACGGAGAGACCAACGTGCCGTTCATTTCCAACGCGTTCGCCCAAGGTGCCGGTGGCGCCGAATCGAGCCTGATGAGCTTCCTGCCGCTCATCCTGATGTTTGCCGTGCTCTACTTCATCATGATCCGTCCGCAGATGAAGCGTCAGAAGGAGCACCGCAACATGCTCGCGGCCATGGCCAAGGGCGACGAAGTCGTCACGAGCGGCGGCCTCGTGGGCAAGGTGACGAAGGTCACCGAAGGCTACATCGGCGTCGAAATCGCCGAAGGCACCGAAATCACCGTGCAGAAGGCCGCGGTCACGACCATTCTGCCGAAGGGCACGATCAAGTCGCTGTAAGCCCTTCACCGAGCGTCCGGCTCCCCGCGCCGTGCCCGCCTGAGAGAGCGGGCCGCCGCGGCGCCGGACGCGACGCTTTCACGCCAACCACCCGTTCGGCTCCCTCATGAATCGTTATCCACTCTGGAAATATGTCGTGATGGTCGTGGCGCTCGCCATCGGCCTTCTGTACACATTGCCCAACTTCTTCGGCGAATCGCCGGCGGTGCAGGTGTCGAGCGGCAAGGCCACGGTCAAGCTCGACTCGACCACGCTGACCCAGGTCGAATCGGCGCTCGCCTCCGCGCAGATCACGCCGGACGACGTCACCTTCGAGAACACGGCGACCAACGCGAACATCCGCGTGCGCCTGAAGGACACCGATACGCAGCTGCGCGTCAAGGACCTGCTGCAGAAGTCGCTGAACACCGACCCGAACGATCCGCAGTACGTCGTCGCCCTGAACCTGCAGAGCGCGTCGCCGCGCTGGCTGACCTCCCTGCACGCGCTGCCGATGTATCTCGGCCTCGACCTGCGTGGCGGCGTCCACTTCCTGCTCCAGGTCGACATGACGGGCGCGCTCACGAAGAAGCTCGATTCCGACGCGTCCGACGCGCGCACGCTGCTGCGCGACAAGAACATCCGCGACGGCGGCGTGAGCCGCGTCGACCAGTCCGTGGTCGTCAACTTCAGCGATGCGCAGACGGCGGAAGACGCCCGCAAGCTGCTCGCGCTGTCGATCACCGAACTGCAATGGGCGACCCAGCCCGGCGGCGGCGGCACGCAGGTCGTCGGCACGTTCACGCCGGCCGTGCAGAAGTCCGTCGAGGACGCCGCGCTCAAGCAGAACCTGACGACGCTCCACAACCGCGTGAACGAACTGGGCGTGTCCGAGCCGATCCTGCAGCAGCAAGGTAGCGACCGCATCGTCGTCGAGCTGCCGGGCGTGCAGGACACCGCGAAGGCGAAGGACATCATCGGCCGCACCGCGACGCTCGAGGCGCGCCTCGCCGACCCGATCAACACGCACCCGAACCCGAACGACCCGGTGCCGCCGGGTGAAGAGCTGTTCACGCAGGGCAACCAGGCGCCGGTGCTGCTGAAGAAGGACGTGATCTTCACGGGCGACCGCATCATCGATGCATCGGCCGGCTTCGACGATCACCAGCGTCCGTCGGTCAACATCCGCCTCGATTCGGCGGGTGGCCGCTCGGTGCGCGCGGTCTCGCGCGAGAACATCGGCAAGCCGATGGCGATGGTGCTGTTCGAGAAGGGCAAGGGCGAAGTGCTGACGGTCGCGACGATCCAGTCGGAACTCGGCGACCGCTTCCAGATCACGGGCCAGCCGACGCCGCAGGCCGCAGCCGACCTCGCGCTGCTGCTGCGCGCCGGTTCGCTCGCAGCGCCGATGGACATCATCGAGGAACGCACGATCGGCCCGAGCCTTGGCGCCGACAACATCAAGATGGGCATCCACTCGGTGATCTGGGGCTTCTGCGCGATCGCCGTGTTCATGATCGCGTACTACATGCTGTTCGGCGTGATCTCGGTGATCGGCCTGTCGGTGAACCTGCTGCTGCTCGTCGCCGTGCTGTCGCTGATGCAGGCGACGCTGACGCTGCCCGGCATCGCCGCTATCGCGCTCGCGCTCGGTATGGCGATCGACGCGAACGTGCTGATCAACGAGCGCGTGCGTGAAGAACTGCGCGCCGGCCAGCCGCCGCAGACCGCGATCCAGGCCGGCTACGCGCATGCGTGGGCGACGATTCTCGACTCGAACGTCACGACGCTGATCGCTGGCCTCGCGCTGCTCGCGTTCGGCTCGGGCCCGGTTCGCGCGTTCGCGATCGTGCACTGCCTCGGTATCCTGACGTCGATGTTCTCCGCGGTGTTCTTCTCGCGCGGGATCGTCAACCTCTGGTACGGCGGCCGCAAGAAGCTGAAGTCGCTCGCGATCGGCCAGGTGTGGAAGCCGGAAGGCGCCGCTGCCGCCGCGTCGTTCACCGACGCCGACGAATCGACCGACACCGCACGCGCCGCGAAGCTCGCCGCCCCCGCGAAGGGCAACGCGCCGCGCGCCGGCAAGCCGCAGCTGCGCAACCGCGCGCAGCAGGGCGTGTCGCCGAAGAAACCGGGCTCGACCCAATAAGGCCCCGGAGAAGACCATGGAATTTTTCCGCATCCGTAAAGACATTCCGTTCATGCGGCACGCGCTGGTGTTCAACGTGATCTCGCTGGTCACGTTCCTCGCCGCCGTGTTCTTCCTGTTCCACCGCGGGCTGCACCTGTCCGTCGAATTCACCGGCGGGACGGTGATCGAGGTGCAGTACCAGCAGGCCGCTGAACTCGAACCGGTGCGCGCGACGCTCGGCAAGCTCGGCTACGCCGACGCGCAGGTGCAGAACTTCGGCACGTCGCGCAACGTGCTGATCCGCCTGCAGCTGAAGGAAGGCCTCACGTCCGCGCAGCAGAGCGACCAGGTAATGGGCGCGCTGAAGGCGCAGAACCCGGACGTCACGCTGCAGCGCGTCGAGTTCGTCGGCCCGCAGGTCGGTCGGGAACTCGCGACCGACGGCCTGCTCGCGCTCGCGTGCGTCGTGATCGGCATCGTGATCTACCTGTCGTTCCGCTTCGAGTGGAAGTACGCGGTGGCCGGCATCATCGCCAACCTGCACGACATCGTGATCATTCTCGGCTTCTTCGCGTTCTTCCAGTGGGAGTTCTCGCTGGCGGTGCTCGCGGCGATCCTCGCGGTGCTCGGCTACTCGGTCAACGAGTCGGTCGTCATCTTCGACCGGATCCGCGAAACGTTCCGCCGCGAACGCAAGATGAGCGTGCAGGAAGTGATCAACCACGCGATCACGACCACGATGTCGCGTACGATCATCACGCACACGTCGACCGAAATGATGGTGCTGTCGATGTTCTTCTTCGGCGGCCCGACGCTGCACTACTTCGCACTCGCGCTGACGGTCGGCATCATGTTCGGCATCTACTCGTCGGTGTTCGTCGCGGGCTCGCTCGCGATGTGGCTCGGCATCAAGCGCGAAGACCTGATCAAGGAAAAGAAGTCCGCGCACGATCCGGACGATCCGAACGCAGGCGCGCAGGTTTAAGCGCCACGCTGCTTCGGCACCGACGAAAAGCCGGCCCGGTTGGGCCGGCTTTTTCATGCCCGCGCCACCGCCGCGCATCGCGCCGCCCGCTCGCCCTGCCCCGTCATGCACGTCGGCTACAATCGTGACCGTCCCGCCACGCCGCCCGCCGGCCGTGCGTCAGCGGGACAGCGCCTTCGCCCTCCGTTCAAACGTGCGGTCCCGATGATGCCTCCCACGCGTGTCGTGCTTCGCCTTGCCGCTTGCGCCGCCGTCACGGCCGCGCTCCTGCCGTGCGCGTCATCCGTCGGTGCGCAACAGCCGGCGTCCGCCCCGCCCGCTTCCGCCGCTTCGGCGCCCGCAGCCGCTTCGCCCGCAGCCCAACCGCCCTCGCCCTGCCCGCCCGACTGGGAGCCGCAGATCTGCGAGCTCAAGGCGGCGGTCGAAGTCCTGAAGCGGCAGCACCTGACCGACATCGACATCGGCGCACTGCTCGACGCAACGACCCACGCGGGGATCAAGACGCTGCCGTACGCGCGTTTCTTCGACGCGAAGGAGGAGCAGGAGCGGCGCGACGACGAACGTCGCGCGCGCGACGGCACGCCCGGCATCGGCATCGTGTTCGAGACGCGGCCCGACGGGCTGCACATCGTCGACGTGATTCCCGACGCGCCCGCGGAAAAGGCCGGCGTGCGCCCCGACGATCTCGTCGTCGCTATGAACGATACGAGCGTCGTCGGCATCGACGCCGCCGACCTGACCAGACTCGCCAAGGGCGACGCGGGCGTGCCGCTGAAGCTCACGGTCCAGCGCGGCCCGTCGCACGCGGTGCTGAGCGTCGCGCCCGTGCGGACGATCCTCAAGCCCCATCCGGCCACCGCGAAGCGGCTCGACGGCGACATCCTGTACACGCGGCTGTCGAGCTTCCCCGAACCTGCGGTCGGCGACTACATCGACGCGGTGCAGGCCGCGCGCCGCACGGGGCCGCCGGTGAAAGGCGTGATCCTCGACCTGCGCATCAACGGCGGCGGCGCGCTCAATGCGGCGATCGGCATCACCGCGCTGTTCGCGGGCCGCGACCGCACCGCGATGGTGACGGTCGAGCGCGGCG
This sequence comes from Burkholderia sp. AU6039, assembly GCF_002223365.1. Taxonomy (NCBI): domain Bacteria; kingdom Pseudomonadati; phylum Pseudomonadota; class Betaproteobacteria; order Burkholderiales; family Burkholderiaceae; genus Burkholderia; species Burkholderia sp. AU6039. Next base: position 185,421 of record NZ_NKFK01000003.1, on the reverse strand, counting down.
ACGCCAACCGCCGCCGCTACACGACCAACTGGCCCGACTACGCATTGCCGGTCATGCACGGCCAGGATCCGCTCGCGCCGCTGCAGGCGGACGACTGGTGGCGCATCGTGCCGCTCGTCGTGCTCGTCGACGGACAGAGCGCGTCGGCCGCCGAAGCGACCGCGGCGGCGCTGAAGGATCTCGGCCGCGCGAAGCTGCTCGGCATGCCGACCTACGGGAAAGGGCTTGCGCAGACGGGCGTCGACCTGATCGACGGCACGCGCCTGAATTTCACGTACGCGCGCAACCTGCGGCCGAACGGCTGCCCGATGGACGGCTACGGCGTCGTGCCGGACTGGCTCGTGCCGCCGCGCCGCGACTCGGACGTCGACGGCGTGCTGCTGTGGTACCGGGAAGCCGATCTCGCCCGCGCGCCGTATGCGGACCGGCTGGCGCCCGATCCGTTCGCGAAGGTGCGCAAGGAACGGCAGACGCTGCGCGAGCGGCGGGCGCTCGCGAAGATCGATACCGCGAAGAGCGCGGCGCTGCCGCAGCGCGAATTCGGCACGGCCACCGACTGGCAGCTCGGTCAGGCGCTTGCGGCGCTCGCCGGGCGCCCGGTGCGGACCGTCGAAGCCAGGCCGCTGCTGATGCCCGCGCAACCCGTGTGCGAGCGCGCCGGCGACTGATACGCGCCGCCCGTCCCGTTACCGGAACCCGAACCGCTTGCGCAGCACGACCAGCGCCACGAGGCTCAGCACGGCCGCGAACATCAGGTAGAAGCTCGGCGCGGTCTTCATTCCGGTCGCCTTGATCAGCCACGCGATGATGAACGGCCCGAAGCCGCCGAAGATCGTCACCGCGACGTTATAAGCGAGCGACATCCCGGTCGTGCGCGTCTGCACCGGAAACACTTCCGACAGCAAACCCGGCAGCGCCGCGAAGTAGCCCGTCATCAGGAACGCGAGCAGCACCTGCAGCGCGATCAGCGTACCGAAGCCCGGATGGGCAACCAGGTACGCGAACGCCGGGTAGATCAGCACGAGGATGCCGACGGCCGGCGCGATCATCACGCGCACGCGGCCGTAGGTGTCCGACCAGTGGCCGACGAGCGGCGCGAACGCCATCTGGATCACGCCGACCACCAGGATCGCCGCGAACGCAGCCGACGGCGCGAGGCCGAGCTGCTTCACGCCGTAGGTCGGCATGAACAGCACGAGATAAGTCGCGACGGTGCCGAGCACGACCACGCCCATTGCGGCGACGAGGCGCGCCTTGTGCGACGCGAACGTGTCGCGCAGCGGGTTCGCGGTGCCTTCCGCCGCGAGGAATTCGGGCGTCTCGTCGACCTTCGTGCGGATGTAGTACGCAACCGGCCCGAGCAGCAGGCCGAAGAAGAACGGCACGCGCCAGCCCCACGACGCCATCTGCGCGGCCGTGAGCTGCGCGTTCAGCACGGTGCCGAAGCCGGCGGCGAGCAGCGTCGTGAGCCCCTGGCTCGCGACCTGCCAGCTCGCGAAGAAGCCGCGCCGGCCCGGCACGTGCTCGGCGAGGAACGCGGTCGCGCTGCCGAACTCGCCGCCGGCGGAGAAACCCTGCATCAGCCGCGCGGCGACGAGGATCACCGGCGCCGCGACGCCGATCGTCTCGTAGGTCGGCAGCACCGCGATGATCAGCGTGCCGCCCATCATCAGCAGGATCGACAGCGTGAGTGCGGCCTTGCGCCCCGCGCGGTCGGCATACGCGCCGAGCACGATCGCGCCGAGCGGGCGCATGAAGAACGACACGCCGAACGTGCCGAGCGTGAGCAGCAGCGACACGGTGTCGTTGCCGGCCGGGAAGAACAGCTTCGAGATCGTCACCGCGAAGAAGCCGTAGACGACGAGATCGAACCACTCGAGCGCATTGCCGATCGACGCGGCAACCACCGCGCGCCACACGCGCGGCGACGAGGCAATGGAACGGGACTGCGTGACGGCATGCATCGGCGATCTCCTTGTCGTTGTACGTTCTGTGCGAGGCGGCCGCTCGCGCGCCGTCGGCCTGCCCGGCGCCGCGCACGGCGCTCGGGCGATTATAGGCGCGCAAATAAAAACCGCCGCGCCCCTGACGGGAACGCGGCGGCGGGCTCGCGACGGGCCGGCGCGAAGGCCGGCCCGGCCGGCGGGCTTACTGCTGCTTGAGCGCTTCGGCCGTGATCAGCAGCTTCGTCTTCATCTTGAAGCCGTACTGCTTGCCGTAGTCGAGGCCGAAATCGCTGCGGTCGAATTCGCCGACGGCGTCGACGCCGCACACTTCACGCTTGAGCATCGGGTGCGGCATGCACTTGAACGAGTCGATCTTCAGCGTGACCGGCTTCGTGACGCCATGCAGCGTCAGGTTGCCGACCACCGATACCGGCTTGTCGCCGTCGAACTTGATCGCGCCCTTGTAGTTCGCCTGCGGGAACTTGGCGACGTCGAAGAACTCGGCCGTCTGCAGATGCTCGTCGAGCTTCGTGCTGCCGGTGTGGATCGACGCGATGTCGGTCGTCACGTCGACCGTACCGGTCTTCGCCGCGCGGTCGAGCGTCACGGTGCCGCTCGACTTGTCGAACTTGCCGCGCCAGACCGACAGGCCGCCCATGTGGTCAGCCTCGAAGCTCGGGTACGTGTGGCTCGGGTCGAACTGGTACGTGACGCTTTCGGCGAATGCCGAGAACGACAGCGACGCTGCCAGCGCGCCTGCGGCGATGATCAGTTGCTTTTTCAAACCTTTTCTCCTTGGAACGGCGCCGCGCCCTCGCGCGGCATTCGGGTGAGGCGACAGCCCGCCGCTTACTTGGTGGCGACGAGATGGAACTTGATCTGCACTTCGTCCGCGACGACCGACGTGTCCTTCCACTCGCCGGTGCCGACGTTGAACGCCGAGCGCTTGATCGGCAGCACGCCGTCGAAGGTCTGCGTCGCGCCGCTCTGCGTGACCGTGACGGGCACCGTGACGTTCTCGGACTTGCCCTTGATCGTCAGCTTGCCGGTCACGTTGTACTTGTTGCCGCCCGCCGGCGCGATCGCCGACGACACGAACGTGGCCTGCGGATACGCCTTCGCGTCGAACCAGTCCTTGCCGGCGACCTGGTCGTTGTACATCTTGTCGCCGAGGTCATAGCTCGCGACGTCGATCGTCATCTGGGCGCTGCCCTGCGCGGCTTTCGCCGGGTCGAACTTCACCTGCGCGGAAAACTTCTTGAACGCGCCTTCGGTCGGCACGTTCATCTGCTTCGACACGGCGGACACCTTGCTCTTCGCGAGATCGACATCGGCGAGCGCCGCGCCCGACGCGACAAGTGACGCCGCGGCGAACGCGGTCAGCATGGAGCGGGAGAAAGACACTTTCATGGGATCCTTCATTTGGCAAAGGGAAGCATCCGCGACAGCAGGCCGTCGCGGTCCAACAACTGGTGCTTGAGCGCCGCGACCACGTGCAGCGAAACGAGCGCAAGCAGAATGTAATTCAATGACACGTGAAGCGTCTTGAAGGTTTCCTTCAGCACCGGATCGGGGTCGATCAGCCGCGGCAGCGGCACGATGCCGAGATAGACGACCGGGATGTTCGACGCCGAGCTGTACAGGTAGCCCGTCACCGGAATCACGATCATCAGCAGGTACAGCAGGATGTGCACGCCGTGCGACGCCGCACGCTGCCACGCGGGCGTGCCGCCCGGCAGCGCCGGCGGCACATGGGTCGCACGCCACAGCACGCGCGCGACGGCCAGCGCGAATACCGTCACGCCGATCCACTTGTGCCACGAGAAGTACTTCAGCTTGGTCGGCGTGAAGCCGGGGATGTCGGTCATCACCCAGCCCAGCGCGAACGCGCAGACGATCAGCAGCGCGATCAGCCAGTGCAGCGCGATCGCCGTCTGCGTATAGCGTACCGGCGTGGCCGGCAGCGATTTCGATGCCATCTTGGATTCCTCAGTTCAGCGAACGGCCGCGCCGGAAATTCGTCCGACGCTTGTCAAGGGCGCCATGCTACCGCAACCTTTTGACGCGCGCGGACTCTGAAGACAGGCCCGCCAGCCGGCTGACAGCTTCCTGTCATGTTACCGATCGGTCACCGAACTGGCGATCGTTGACGCGCCGAAAAAGGCCTTTTGGTAAGATTGGCGCGGGTTCCGGCCCCGTCGACGCGTCTCCCCAGCCGTCGCACCACTGCCTTTTCCATGCAACGAAACGACCTGATTGCCTGCCACGAGTGCGACGCACTGTTGCACAAACCGCGCCTGAGCGGACGTGAAATCGCGCGCTGCCCGCGCTGCGATGCGCTGCTCTATCGCAACAGCACCACGCAGATCGAGCGGATCTGCGCGCTCGCGCTCGCGGCGCTGATCACGTTCACGATCGCGCAGGCGTTCCCGATTCTCGAAATGGACGTGAACGGCAACCGCGTGCAGACCACGCTGATCGGCGCGATCGATTCGCTGTGGCACCAGGACATGGCGATCGTCGGCGTGATGGTGTTCTGCTCGACCGTGCTGTTCCCGCTCGTCGAGATGGCCGCGCTGCTGTACCTGCTGCTGCCGATCCGGCGCGGCGTCGTCCCGCCCGGCTTCAACCTGGTGCTGCGCGCGATCGAGCTCGTGCGGCCGTGGGGCATGATCGAGGTGTTCATGCTCGGCATCCTCGTCACGATCGTGAAGATGGTGAGTCTCGCAAGAGTCGTTCCCGAGGCCGCACTGTTCGCGTTCGCCGCGCTCACGCTGATGATCGCCGTCGTGCTGATGTTCGATCCGCGCACGCTGTGGGACATCGCCGACGACCTGCGCGCCGGCCGCTCGCCCGGGCAGCCCGACGATGCCGCCCCGCTGCCGGAAGCCCCCCGCCGATGACGATCCCGACCGCCGCCCGCGAGGGCTACGCCAGCTGCCACGCATGCGGCCTCGTGCAGACGCTCGACCATCCGCACGCACACTGCGCGCGCTGCGGCAGCGCGCTCCATTTCCGCACGCCGAACAGCCTGATGCGCACGTGGGCGCTGCTGCTCGCCGCCGCGATCCTCTACATTCCCGCGAACCTGCTGCCGATCATGCGCACCGCGTCGATCGTCGGCTCGCAGGAAGACACGATCATGAGCGGCGTCATCTATTTCTGGACGTCCGGCGACTGGCCGCTCGCCGTCGTCGTGTTCGTCGCGAGCATCCTCGTGCCGATGCTCAAGCTCGGCGTGCTGCTGATCCTCGTGATCAGCGCGCAGCGCCGCGCCGCCTGGCGGCCGCTGCAGCGCACGCGCCTGTTCCGGATCGTCGAACGCATCGGCCGCTGGTCGATGCTCGACATCTTCGTCGTGACGCTGACCGTCGCGCTCGTCCATTTTCGTTCGCTCGCCATCATCACGGCCGGCCCCGGCGCGCTCGCGTTCGGTTCCGTCGTGATCCTGACGATGCTCGCATCGATGCAGTTCGATCCCCGCCTGATCTGGGATCCAGTCGAAACCTCAGGGAATCACCATGAATAGTCCACAAGGCCCGCAGCACGACGCGCCCCGGCCGCCCGATCCGACGATCTCGACGAAAAGCGGCTGGCTGCCGTCGCTCGTCTGGCTCGTGCCGCTGATCGCCGCGCTGATCGGCATCGGCCTCGTGATCAAGTCCGTGCGCGAGCGCGGCCCGGAAATCACGATCAGCTTCCACAGCGCCGAAGGGCTCGAGCCCGGCAAGACCCAGGTCAAGTACAAGGACGTCGAGATCGGCATGGTCAAGACGATCAAGCTGTCGAAGGACCTGTCGCGCGTGCTCGTCCAGGTGCAGCTCAAGAAGGAAGCGGAGGATTTCGCGGTCAAGGGCTCGCGCTTCTGGATCGTGCGGCCGCGCGTCGGCGCGACCGGCGTGTCGGGGCTCGGCACGCTGCTGTCGGGCGCCTACATCGGCGTCGACGCCGGGCGCTCGGAGGACACGCTGACCGACTTCACGGGACTCGAGTCACCGCCCGCCGTCACGGGCGACCAGAAAGGCACGCAGTACGTGCTGCGCGGCGATTCGCTCGGCTCTGTGGACATCGGCTCGCCGGTCTACTACCGCCGCGTGCAGGTCGGCCAGGTGGTCGGCTTCTCGCTCGACAAGGACGGCACCGGCGTCACGTTCAACGTGTTCGTCAATGCGCCGTACAACCAGTACGTCGGCGTGAATTCGCGCTGGTGGCAGGCAAGCGGCGTGGACCTGCGGCTCGACTCGAGCGGCCTGAAGCTGAACACGCAGTCGCTCGCGACGGTGATCCTCGGCGGCATCGCGTTCCAGACGCCGCCGAACCAGGGCTCCGGCGCGACCGCGCCGAACAACACGACGTTCCGCCTCGCGTCCGACGAGGGCGACGCGATGCGCGACCCGGACGGCCAGCCGCTGCAGGTCGTGATGAACTTCAACCAGTCGCTGCGCGGGCTCGCGGTCGGCGCGACGGTCGACTTCCGCGGCATCGTGCTCGGCGAAGTGACGAACATCGGCATCGACTTCGATCCGAAGACGAAGAACTTCCTGATGCCGGTGACAATGAACGTGTATCCGGAACGCCTCGGCCGCCGCTTCCGCGAAACGATCGAGAGCAAGGGCGAACCGGCCCGCCGCGAGATCGTCGAGCGGCTCGTCCAGCACGGGCTGCGCGGCCAGCTACGCACCGGCAACCTGCTGACGAGCCAGCTGTACGTCGCGCTCGACTTCTTCCCGAAGGCGCCGGCCGTGAAGATCGACACGGCGCGCCAGCCGCTCGAGCTGCCGACCGTGCCGAACACGCTCGACGAGCTGCAGCTGCAGGTCGCCGACATCGCGAAGAAGCTCGACAAGGTGCCGTTCGACCAGATCGGCGCGAACCTGAACAGCGCGCTGTCGAACGCCGACAAGCTGTTCAAGCAGCTCGACACGCAGGTCGCGCCGGAAGCGCGCGACACGCTGTCGGCCGCGAAGCAGACCTTCTCGACCGCCGAAGCGACGCTGCAGCAGGATTCGCCGCTGCAGTCCGACGTGCGCGGCGCGCTGAAGGAGCTCACGCGCACGCTGCAATCGCTGAACGCGCTCGCCGACTATCTGGAGCGCCACCCCGAATCGCTGCTCAAGGGCAAGCCAGGAGATAAACAATGACGACGACACGCGTGAACGGTTTCGCGAGCGGCGCGGCGGCGGCTGTCGCCGCCCTCGCGCTCGCCGCGTGCAGCTCGCCGCCCGCGCGGTTCTACACGCTCAGCCCGGCCGATGCCGCGGCGCCGCTGCGCACCGCGCCGGCCAACCCGGCGTTCCTGATCGAGGTGCCGTCCGTCGGCGTGCCCGAACAGGTCGCGAAGAACCAGCTGGTCGTGCAGAAGAACGCCGCGCAGGTCGACGTGCTCGAGCAGGAACGCTGGGCGTCGCCGCCCGCCGACGAGATCCATCGCGCGCTGTCGGACGATCTCGCCGCGCAGCTCGGCACGATCGACGTCGCGAACTCCGCGACCCCGCCCGGCGTGCCGGTGTACCGGATCAGCGTGAACGTGCAGCGCTTCGAGTCGTGGCCCGGCAAACGCGCGGCGGTCGACGCCGTGTGGAGCGTGCGCTCGCTCGCCACGCAGGCCGTGATGACCTGCCGCACGAGCGTCGCGGAACCGGTCGCCGACGGCTACGACGCACTCGTCGCCGGCCACCGGCGCGCGCTCGACGTGATTGCCACGCAAGCCGCGGCCGGCGTGCGCGCAATGGCCGCGCGCCGCGGCACGGCGGCTGCCACGGCGCCCGCTGCCGGCAACAAGACGGCCGCCGCGCCGGTCGTGCCGTGCCCGGCCAACCCGACCTCCGGCGGCGACGCCGGCGCGACGGGCAAGTCCGGCGCGTAAGCGGGCGGCGCGCAGGCGAGCGCTCGACGGCGTACTCGCCTGCGCGGGTTCGGGCAGCGTGACCGGGATCGTCGACGACGCGCTGGCCGCCGTCGGCGTTGCGGCGCCGCCCGCCTCCCGTCACGCTCATCGGCCAAACGGCCTCTTTGCATTGTTTGTCAAAGTCGGCCGGAACCGGCGCCATGCGATGCGGTCGGCTTGCGTTTTCCGGCCCGATTGACGATCCTACGCACTTTCCGGCTCGCGCCGTTCGTCGTGCGCGCCAGCCAGCGGCGCCGGGCCGCGTTCGGCCCGACCGCCGTGCCTCACGGCGCCTGCACGCGATCGGCGTGCACCGCAGCGGGGCAGCCGCATCGCGGGTCGCCGCGCATCGTCCGGCAACCGGCCCCGTCTCACCCGTTCTCCCCGGCGCCGCGCCGTTTCCCCGGCCGGCAATCCGAACCCGCCCGCCGAGGGCTTTCGTTATTCCGTTTATGTTTCGTTCCCTGACGACCCTGATCAAGAAGTGGCGCGCGTCGCGCAATGCCGGTCACCAGCTCGATGCGCTGCTCGCGCACGCCGACGCCGATGCGTCGTACGCCGAGCGCAGCGAATGGCTGATCGAGCTCGCGCACTGGCTGCGCCGCACCGGCACGATGCAGGCCGCACCCGACGCGCCGGCCGATCGCGACGCCGATGCGCGCGCGTATCCGGCCCATGCGCGGTTGCGCTACCTGTTCCACGTGCTCGATCGCAATCCCGCGTGGAAAACCCACGCCGCGCGCATCCTGCGCGGCATCCTGCGCGAGTGCGACGGCATCTCGCTCCTGTGCGACGCCGGCATGCCCGTGCACTCGGGCTTCTTCGGCGCGCTGTTCGAGCGGATCGACGCGTCGCTGATCCCGCCCGCGCCGAACCGCCGCGAGCTGTCCGCGCTGTTCACGCTGATGTTCCCGACGCCGGAAGACGCGCAATGGATCGACGCGCTGCCCGACGATCTCCTCACGCGCCTCGCCGAGCTGATCTCGTTCGACGTCACCGACGAAGAGCGCCACGAGCCGGGCTCGTTCTCGCGCGACCTGCTGGCCGCGCTGCACAACCTGACCTGCCAGATCAGCTCGACCGGCCTGTCGCAGACGGTGCGCAGCCGGCTCTCCGACGACGACGCACGCAAGCCGCTCGAAACCCAGCCGTTCTACCGCCTCACGCGCGCGATGCTCGCGGTCGAGACCGCGCACGCGGCCGTCGAGGACGGTGGCGACCCGAGCAAATTGCTGCACGAGGTGAACTATCTGCGCGTACTGCTCGACGAATGCCGGATCGCCGTCGACGACGTGTTCTCGCACCTGTACCGCAACGGTGTATCGGTCGACATCGTGTTCCAGGTCGAACGGATGCGCATGCGCATCGTGCGCGCCGAGATGCTGCTGAACGCGTGGATGGCGCGCGACGACCTGCACGGCATGGCGCACCTGACGGCCGAGCTCATCGACGCGAACCACAACAGCCAGAGCGTGTCGCACCTCGTGCGCAGCAACTTCTCGCTGTTCGCGCGCAAGCTCGTCGAGACCAACGCGGACACCGGCGAGCACTACATCTCGCGCGGCCGCGCCGAGTACCTGAAGATGCTGCGGATGGCCGCGGGCGGCGGCCTCGTCACGGTCGTGACCGTGTGCGTGAAGTTCGCGATCACCGGCGCGCACCTGCAGTCGATGCTCGAAGGGCTGCTCGCGGGCGTCAACTACGCAGCCAGCTTCATGCTGATGCACTTCCTGCACTTCACGCTCGCGACCAAGCAGCCCGCGATGACCGCGCCGACCCTCGCGCGCGAGCTCGACGACACCGGCCACGAGGAAGGCGTGAAGGCGTTCGTCGCGTCGGTGATCGCGCTGATCCGCACGCAGGCCGCCGCGATTTCCGGCAACGTACTCGTCGTGCTGCCCGTGTGCCTGCTGGTGCAACTGTTCGCGGGCAACGTGATGCACGCGAACCTGATCTCGCCGGAGAAGGCGCACGCGACCCTGCACTCGTTCTCGCTGCTCGGCCCGACGCCGCTCTACGCGGCGCTGACCGGCGTGCTGCTGTGGGCGTCGAGCCTGCTCGCGGGCTGGGCCGACAACTGGTTCGTGCTGCACCGGGTCGGCGACGCGCTCACGTACAACCGCCGGCTGCGCCTCACGCTCGGTCAGGCCGGTGCCGCGAAGCTCGCGCACTTCTGCCGGTCGAACGTGGCCGGCGTGGTCGCGAACGTCGGGCTCGGCCTGATGCTCGGCCTCGTTCCGGCGATCGTCACCGTGTTCATGTTCCCGTTCGAGGTGCGGCACGTGACGCTGTCGGCCGGCTCGATCGGCATCGCGCTCGGCGTGCTGGGCAAGGACACGCTCGGCACGCCCGAGCTGTGGTGGGCCGGCGCCGGCGTGCTCAGCATGGCGATCCTCAACGTGCTCGTGAGCTTCGCGCTCGCGTTCACGATGGCCGTGCGCTCGCGCAGCCTGCGCCGGACCAAGGTGCGCGCGCTCGTCGCCGCGATCGTCCGCACGGTGCTGTCGAATCCGCTCGCGCTGTTCTGGCCGGGCAGCAGCCCAGCCGCGCGCGCCGGCCAGCCGGGCTCGCACTGAGCCCGCGGCGGCATGGCGGTGCCCATCCGGGCGCCGCCGCGCGGCCTGCCGGCACGCGTGCGCGGCGCCCCGGCCCGCGCCGCGGCACCGAAAGGCGACGCAACGCCGGCCCCGGCCGCCCGCGCCGCGTACAATAGTGGACTTTTGCACGTCCTCACCCGCCTTATGTCCTCGCCCACCCTGTACGAATTCTTCGCCCCCTGCCCGCGCGGCCTCGAAGCGGCGCTTGCCGCCGAGCTGGCCGAAATCGCCGGCCGCCACCTGAACGGCGCGCCGTTCACCGCGGGCGCGCAGGTGCCGGGCGGCGTCCACTTCAGCGGCGGCTGGGCCGCCGGCATGGCCGCGAACCTCCATTCGCGGATCGCGAGCCGGATCCTGCTGAAGATCGCGCACGGCCCGTACCGCAACGAACAGGACGTCTATGCGCTCGCGCTCGAGCAGCCGTGGGAGCGCTGGTTCGCGTCGACGCAAACACTGCGCATCGACATCACCGCGATCAAGTCGCCGCTGAAAAGCCTCGAATTCACGACGCTGCGCGTGAAGGATGCGATCTGCGACCGGATGCGCGAGAAAACCGGCTCGCGCCCGAGCATCGACACCGGTGCGCCGGACGTGCGCGTATTCGCGTTCCTGACCGTCAACGAGTGCACGCTGTACCTCGACACGTCGGGCGAACCGCTGTTCAAGCGCGGCTGGCGTCTCGACAAGGGCGCGGCGCCGCTGCGTGAGAATCTCGCGGCCGGCATCCTGCGCCTGACGGGCTGGACGCCCGGCACGGCGCTGTACGACCCGATGTGCGGCAGCGGCACGTTCCTCGCGGAAGCCGCGCAGATCGCACTCGGCGTGGCGCCGGGCGTCGAGCGCCGGTTCGGCTTCGAGAAGCTCAAGCAGTACGACATCACCGCGTGGCAGGGGCTGAAGGTCCCGGCGCTGGACGCGAAGCGCGCGGCGCGCGGCAAACGCGGCGAAGCGCTCGGCGTGTACGGCAGCGACATCTCCGGCGACATGCTCGAGAAGGCGCGCGCGAACCTCGAGCGTGCGGGCGTGCCGTCGGTATGGCTCAAGCAGGTCGACGCGCGCGGGATGACGCCGCCGTGCGACGGCCCGGGCATCATCCTCGCGAACCCGCCGTACGGCGAGCGGATCGAGGTGCGCGGCCGCAGCGCGCGCGGCGAGGTGCGCGAGACGGGCCGCAACCGCGGCAACGACGACGCCTTCCGCCGCACCCACACCGACGCACCCGACAGCGAGTTCTTCAACGCGCTCGGCGATGCGCTGAAGCAGCGCTTCACGGGCTGGCAGGCGTTCCTGCTGACGTCCGACCGTTCGCTGCCGGGCCAGCTGCGGCTGCGCGAATCGGCGAAGACGCCGATGTTCAACGGCGCACTCGAATGCCGGCTGTTCCGCTTCGACCTGATCGCCGGCAGCGTGAAGGCGCGCCCGGCCACGCCGGAAGGCGACGCGTAACCTGCATCATGACCGCCACGGGGCCGCCGGTGCGGCCCCGCTACGGCAACCGGAACGCCGCCGTTACCGCACCCGCGGCAACGGCGGCGTTTCGTTTCAGTGCTTCGAGCACGCCCAGCGCCCCATCGTGAACGGCAGCGCCTGCCCCGTCTCGAGCAGCGTCTTCAGGCTCGACAGCACGACCGGCCAGCCACCGCGAATCCCGCGATCCATCTCCGAGCCCGGCACCAGCCCGTCGTGCGTAACGGTCAGCTTCACGACGCCCTCGTGCGGCTCGACGAGATAGGTCACGCGCGACGCCTCCCCCTCCCCTGACGGCGTACGCCACGTGACGACCAGCCGGTGCGGCGGATCGTTCTCGACCACTTCGCCGACGATGTCGACCCGCGACGGATCGTCGTAGTCCTGATGTTCCCAGCGCGAGCCCGGCCGCCAGTCGGGCGACGCGTTGCGGTGCCGCACCCAGTAGTCCTTCGTCAGCTCGGCGTTGGTGAGCGCATCGAACACACGCTCGGGCGTCGATGCAATGAACGTCACGTACACAAAGGCGGGATTACTCATCGTTGTCTCCCGATTCGCCGGCCGCTTCCAGCCCGCGCTTGAGATCCGCCAGCGCCTGCAGCCGCTGACGCTCGAACTTGCCGATCCAGCGTTCCGCGATGTCGTGGATCGGGACCGGATTCAGGTAATGCAGCTTCTCCCGGCCGCGCCACGTCGTCGCGACGAGATTCGCGGCCTCGAGCAGCGCGAGATGCTTGCTCACCGCCTGCCGGCTCATCGCGAGCCCGTCGCACAGCTCGGACAGGGTCTGCCCGCTTTTCGCGTACAGCAAATCGAGCAACTGGCGGCGCGTGGCGTCGGCCAGCGCCTTGAAAACGAGATCCATGCCACTCCCGGGTCAATGGCCTCATTATGCAACCAATCAGTTGCATGTCAAGGGTGACAACTCTACTGACAATACGGTGTCAGCAGGCCGCGATCACACTGCAATCCCGGCGCAATGCAAGGCTGGTTTCCGCACCGAATCCGAACAACAAACAACGCAACAAGGAGCTCGTCATGACGTCCGCAACTGCCAATGCCACCCTGGAGCGCGCGATCGCGTGGTTCGACATTCCGTCCCTCGATTTCGACCGGGCGATCCGCTTTTACGAAACCGTGCTGCAGACGACGCTGCAGCGCGCAGTCATCGGCGGCGTGCCGATGGCCACGTTCGACCGCGACGCATCGAGCACGGGCGGCAGCATCGTGTTCGATCCGCAGCAGCTGAAGCCGAGCGCGAACGGCGTGCTCGTCTACCTGAACGCCGGCGAATCGGTCGTCGCGGCGCTCGAACGCGCGAAGCGCGCGGGCGGCGTCGTGCAGGGCTCGGTCGTCGAGCTGCCGAACAACTACGGCTACGTCGGCTACCTGATCGACACGGAAGGCAACCGCGTCGGCCTGCACGCGCCGAAATGCCACTGAGCGCGGCGGCCGTCGGGCCCGCGCGGCGCTATCATCGCGAAGTCCCCACTGCCGTTGGAATCGAGGTGCCGTCATGACGCGCCGTGCCGACCGCCTGTTCCAGATCGCCGAGCTGCTGCGCCGGCGTCGTCTCACGACCGCGCAGCAACTGGCCGACTGGCTGTCGGTGTCGCCGCGCACCGTCTACCGCGACGTGCGCGACCTCCAACTGTCAGGGGTGCCGATCGAAGGCGAAGCCGGCATCGGCTACCGGCTGAACCGCAACGCCAGCCTGCCGCCGCTCACGTTCACGGCCGAGGAGCTGGCGGCGCTCGCCACCGGCGCACGCATGCTCGAAACCTGGGGCGGTGCGCGCTTCGCGAGCGGTGCGCGCTCGGCGCTCGCGAAGATCGCGTCGGCGATGCCGGCCGACAAGCGCACGGCGCTCGACCGCCTGCCCGTGTTCGCGCCGTCGTTCCACATCGACGAGACGTTTTGCGCGAAAGTCGACGCGATCCACCAGGCCATCGACACGCGGCACGTCGTCAGCTTCGGCTACCGCGACCGGCTCGGCGCGCATTCGCAACGCCGCGTGTGGCCGCTCGGGCTCGTCTACTGGGGCGGGCGCTGGACGATCGGCGCGTGGTGCGAGCTGCGCGACGATTTCCGCACCTTCGACATCGCGCGGATGGGCGACATCACCGTGCACGAGCAGTTTCCGGACATGGAAGGGCGGCGGATCGCCGACTACATGCGGATCGCGGAAGCGCCGATGCGCTGACGCGTCACGACGGCGGGTGCGCGGCGCGTCGCCGCTGGCCATGTTCCGGGCCGCCAAGCGGCGCCCGGCCCGCCCTACCCGCCGAACACCACCGTCCGCTTCGGCCGCTCGTCGACGTGCAGCGAGAACACGTCGGGCCGCGCGTAATGCCCGACCACGTCGAAGTCGTAGCGCGCCCGCACGAGTTCATCGATATCGATGCGCGCGGTCACGAGCCCGGCTTCGCCGATCAGCGGCTCCGTCAGCAGGTCGCCGAGCGGGCCGACGATCATGCTGCCGCCGCGGATCAGCGGCCGCTCCGGATCCCAGCCCGGCACGTCGATGCCGAGCGCACGCGGCGACGGCTGCACCTGGCACGCACTGACGACGAAGCAGCGCCCCTCGTGCGCGATGTGCCGCATCGAGCTCTGCCAGACGTCGCGCTCGTCGACGGTCGGCGCGCACCAGATCTGCACGCCCTTCGCGTACATCGCGCAGCGCAGCAGCGGCATGTGGTTCTCCCAGCAGATCGCGGCGCCCGCGCGGCCCGCGGCCGTGTCGACGACGGGCAGCGTCGAGCCGTCGCCCTGCCCCCAGATCAGCCGCTCGGTGCCGGTCGGCATCAGCTTGCGGTGCTTCGCGACGAGCCCGTCGCGCGGATCGAAGAACAGCGCCGTGCAGTACAGCGTGCTGCCGCCGCGCTCGATCACGCCGACCACGAGGCTCGCGCCCGTGCGCTGCGACAGCGCGGCCAGTTCGTCGGTTTCCGGCCCCGGCACGTCGATCGCCTGCGCGGCATAGCGCGCATACGCGTCGCGGCCTTCGGGCAGCCGGTAGCCGAGCCGCGTGCCGAAGATCTCGCCTTTCGGATAGCCGCCGAGCACGGCCTCGGGCAACACGACGAGCGACGCGCCGCTGTCGCGGATCGCGGTTTCGTAGCCGAGGATCGTGTCGAGCGTGGCACGCGTGCCGGCGGGCGATGCGCCGATCTGCAGCGCGGCGATGACTGACGTGGACATGAAGGCGTCTCCGGTAAATGGGGTTACGCCATCTTTATCGATAAGATGTCATCGATCAAATCGATAGAACGATAAGTGTCATGAATGCAGATGATATCGCCGGCCTCGACCTGAACCTGCTGAAAGTGTTCGAGGCGCTGTACGAGGAAGGCGGCGCGAGCCGCGCGGCGCTGCGGCTCGGCCTCACGCAGTCGGCGGTGAGCGCGGCGCTCGCGCGGCTGCGCGTGATCTATGCCGATCCGCTGTTCGTGCGCACCGGCCGCGGGCTCGCGCCGACGCCGCGCGCGGACGAGCTGAAGCCGATCCTGTCCGACGCGCTCGACCGCTGTCGCGAAAGCCTCGCGATCGCAGCCGACGGCGGCGACCGCATCGGCCGCACGATCTCGATCGGGCTGTCGGACGACTTCGAGATCGCGCTCGGCCGCGCGCTGATCGACGCCGTCGCGCGGGAAGCCGCCGGCATCCGGCTGATCTTCCGGCAGACGCACAGCGGCATCGCCGGCGACGCGCTGCTGCGACACGGCGTCGACCTCGCGATCGCGTCGGGCGGCTTCTCGGCGAACGGGCTCAGCCGGCGCGCGGTCGCGACGGGCGGCTACGCGTGCCTGGTCGACCCGGCCGCGAGCCCGAAGCCGCCGCGCATACTCACGCTCGCCGATTTCCTGCGGCGCGACCACCTGCTCGTGTCGTCGGGCGGCGTGATCGGGATCGTCGACGAAGCGCTGGCCACGCTCGGCTACAAGCGGCGCGTCGCGGCGTCGACCACGCATTTCGCCGCGCTGCCGTACCTGCTCGCCGGCTCCGACGCGGTCGCGACGATTCCCGCACACGCGGCGCGCGCGATCGCGCAATCCACCCCGCTGCGCGCGCTCGCCTGCCCGGTCGACTTGCCGCACTACCCGGTCGAAATCGGCTGGCGCACGAGCACGCAGCGCGACCCGGCGATCGTGCGCGTACGCGACACGATCGCTGCGTGCGTCGCCCATCTCGTCGCACCATGAAAAAGGCCCGACTGACTGGTGCCAGTCGGGCCCGCCCGGTCACGCTGCCCATGAATCGAAGCAGGCAGCCACGTCACTCGCGCGTGCGTCATTCGACCGACTTCACCATGTCCTCGATGACCTTCTTCGCATCGCCGAACACCATCATCGTCTTGTCCATGTAGAACAGGTCGTTGTCGAGGCCCGCGTAGCCGGCCGCCATCGAGCGCTTGTTGACGATCACCGTGCGCGCCTTGTACGCCTCGATGATCGGCATCCCCGCGATCGGCGACGCCGGATCGTTCTTCGCGGCCGGGTTCACGACGTCGTTCGCGCCAAGCACCAGCACGACGTCGACCTGGCCGAATTCGCCGTTGATGTCCTCCATCTCGTGCACGATCTCGTACGGCACTTCCGCTTCCGCGAGCAGCACGTTCATGTGCCCCGGCATCCGCCCCGCGACCGGATGGATCGCGTACTTCACGTCGATGCCCTTGTCGACCAGCTTGTCGGTCAGCTCCTTCAGCGCGTGCTGCGCACGGGCCACGGCCAGCCCGTAGCCCGGCACGATCACGACCGTCTCCGCGTTGCCGAGCATGAATGATGCGTCTTCAGCCGAGCCCGACTTCACCGGCCGCTGCTCCTTCGCGCCCGTCGCGCCACCTGCCGCCGCGTCGCCGCCGAAGCCGCCGAGGAGCACGTTGAAGAACGAGCGGTTCATCGCGTGGCACATGATGTACGACAGGATCGCGCCCGACGAGCCGACGAGGGAGCCTGCGATGATCAGCATCGCGTTGTTCAGCGAGAAGCCGATGCCGGCCGCCGCCCACCCCGAGTACGAGTTCAGCATCGACACGACCACCGGCATGTCCGCGCCGCCGATCGGGATGATGATCAGCACGCCGAGCGCGAACGCGATCGCCGTCATGATGATGAACGGCAGCCACGACTGCGTGATGAAGAACAGGATGCCGAAGCCGAGCATCGCGAGCGCGAGCATCAGGTTGAGCAGGTGCTGGCCCGCGTACACGACCGGCGCGCCCTGGAACAGCCTGAACCCGTATTTGCCCGACAGCTTGCCGAACGCGATCACCGAACCGGAGAACGTGATCGCGCCGACGACCGTGCCGATGAACAGCTCGACGCGGTTGCCGAACGGGATGAAGTTCGACGACACCGCGTCCTGCGGCACGAGCCCGAACGCTTCCGGCTCCGACACCACCGCATACGCGATGCACACGGCCGCGAGACCGATCAGCGAGTGCATCGCCGCGACGAGCTCCGGCATCTTCGTCATCTCGACGCGCGCGGCGACGAACGCCCCCACGCCGCCGCCGACGATCAGCGCGCCGAGCACCAGCGCGATGCCGAGCGGCAGGTTCGCGCCGAGCCACTCGGCCTGCTTGACGATCAGCGCGACCGTCGTGAGGATCGCGATGGCCATCCCGGCCATCCCGAACAGGTTGCCGCGCCGCGCGCTCTTCGGGTTCGACAGGCCCTTCAGCGCCTGGATGAAGCACACCGACGCGACGAGATACAGCAGCGTGACGACGTTCATGCTCATCGCGCGCCCTCCTTGCCGCCGTCGGCCGGCTTCGGCGCCTTCTTGCGGAACATCTCGAGCATGCGCCTCGTCACGAGGAAACCGCCGAACACGTTGACGGCTGCAAGCGCGACCGCGAGCGTGCCGAACACCTTGCCGGTCGTGCCGACGGTCAGCGCCGCCGCCAGCATCGCGCCGACGATGACGATCGCCGAGATCGCGTTGGTCACGGCCATCAGCGGCGTATGCAGCGCCGGCGTGACGTTCCACACCACGTGGTAGCCCACATACACGGCCAGCACGAAGATGATCACGTTGATCACCGTGTGATTGATGACTTCCATGGTCGCCTGCTCCCCGGTTACTTGCGCGCGACTTCGCCGTCGCGGCACAGGAGCGTCGCGGCGACGATGTCGTCGGTCAGGTCGATGTTCAGCGTGCCGTCCTTCGTGACGATCAGCTTCATGAAGTCGAGCAGGTTGCGTGCATACAGCGCCGACGCGTCCGCCGCGACCATCGACGCGAGATTCGTGTAGCCCGCGATCGTCACGCCGTCGTGCACGATCACCTGGTCGGCGACCGTCAGCGGACAGTTGCCGCTCTTGCGGCCGTCAAATTCCGGGCCGCGGCCGGCCGCGAGATCGACGAGCACCGAGCCCGGCTTCATCGACTGCACGGTTTCAACGGAGATCAAGGTCGGCGCCGGGCGCCCGGGAATCAGCGCGGTGGTGATCACGATGTCGGCCTGCTTCGCCCGCTCATGCACCAGCGCGGCCTGGCGGCCGAGCCACGACGACGGCATCGGGCGCGCGTAGCCGCCCACGCCCTGCGCCGCGTCGCGCTCTTCGTCGGTGTCGTACGGGACGTCGAGGAATTTCGCGCCGAGCGACTCGATCTGCTCCTTCACGGCCGGCCGCACATCGGACGCCTCGATCACCGCACCGAGGCGCTTCGCGGTCGCGATCGCCTGCAGGCCCGCGACGCCCGCGCCGAGAATCAGCACGCGCGCGGCCTTCACGGTGCCCGCGGCCGTCATCAGCATCGGAAAGAAGCGCGGATACAGCGCCGCGGCCACCAGCACGGCCTTGTAACCCGCGATGTTCGCCTGCGACGACAGCACATCGAGGCTCTGCGCACGCGTCGTGCGCGGCGCGGCTTCGAGCGCGAAGGCCGCCACGCCGGCCGCGGCCAGCTTCGCCGCCTGCTCGCCGTCGAACGGCTCGAGCATGCCGACCAGCACCGAGCCGCGCTTGAGCAACGGCAGTTCGGCGTCGGTGGGCGCCTGGACCTTCAGCACGATGTCGACGTCGAACGCGGCCGACTGGCCGGTCAGTTCGGCACCGGCGGCCGCATAGGCGCCGTCGGGATAACTCGCGGCGACGCCGGCCCCTCTCGCGATGCTGACCCGATGCCCGGCCGCCGCGTATTTCTTCACGGTTTCCGGCGTCACGGCCACCCGCGCCTCGTTCGCCCGCGTTTCGGCAGGCACGCCAATATGCATCGTCGGTCCCTCCGTCATCGTCAGTGTTTCGTTTCCTGCGTTTTCTACTGCGCAACGAGCCGGCAGGCTGACTACCGGCTCACGAGCGACGACACTCACCTTCCACTTTAGGCGAAAGCGAGGGCCGTACCAGCAGCTCCGCATGGGCGCGCCTGATGGCGCGCCAGCCCGGCCGGCGTCGCCGCGCATCGGCAGCACAGACGAATTGCGAGGGTCGGATTCGTTTAGCGAGGTGACCGGCAGCGTTCGGGCGCAACCGGTAAAATGCCGAACCATGAAACCCGAAATCTGGACCCCGCATGTGACGGTCGCCGCGCTCGTCGAGCACGCCGGCCGCTTTCTCATGATCGAGGAAGAAACCTCGTCGGGCCTGCGCATCAACCAGCCGGCAGGCCATCTCGAAGCCGGCGAAACGCTGGCCGACGCCGTGATCCGAGAAACGCTCGAGGAAACCGCGCACCCGTTCACACCCGACGCGCTCGTCGGTGTCTATCTCGCGCACTACGACCGCCCCGGCACCGCCGGCGCGACCTACCTGCGCTTCACGTTCTGCGGCACGGCCAGCGAGCCGATCGCGGGCCACGCGCTCGACGACGGCATCGTCCGCACGCTGTGGATGACCGCCGACGAGCTGCGCGCGTGCGGCGAGCGCCATCGCTCGCCCGCGGTGATGCGCTGCGTCGACGATTACCTCGCCGGGCGGCGCATTCCGCTCGATTTCGTGCACACGCATTCGGTCGCGCCGCGCCCCGAAGCATTCGAACGTCAGGCGGTCAACAAATGAGCAAGCGCCGTGTAGTGGTGGGCATGTCGGGCGGCGTCGATTCGTCGGTGACCGCGTGGCTGCTGAAGGAGCAGGGTTACGACGTGGTCGGCCTGTTCATGAAGAACTGGGAAGACGACGACGACGGCGAATACTGCTCGACGCGCCAGGACTGGATCGACGTCGTGTCGGTGGCCGACCTGATCGGCATCGACGTGGAAGCCGTCAACTTCGCGGCCGAATACAAGGACCGCGTGTTCGCCGAATTCCTGCGCGAATATTCGGCCGGCCGCACGCCGAACCCCGACGTGCTGTGCAACGCCGAGATCAAGTTCAAGGCTTTCCTCGATCACGCGATGTCGCTCGACGCGGAAATGATCGCGACCGGCCACTATGCGCGCGTGCGCGAGCGTGACGGGCGTTTCGAACTGCTGAAGGCCTTCGATCATACGAAAGACCAGTCGTACTTCCTGCACCGGCTGAACCAGGCGCAACTGTCGAAGACGATGTTCCCGCTCGGCGAGATCCCGAAGACGAAGGTGCGCGAGATCGCCGCGCAGATCGGGCTGCCGAACGCGAAGAAGAAGGATTCGACCGGCATCTGCTTCATCGGCGAACGGCCGTTCCGCGATTTCCTGAACCGCTATCTGCCGACCAAACCCGGCCCGATGAAGACGCCGGACGGCAAGGTCGTCGGCGAGCACATCGGTCTCGCGTTCTACACGTTCGGCCAGCGCAAGGGCATCGGCCTCGGCGGCAGCAAGACCGGCAACGGCGATCCGTGGTTCGTCGCCGCGAAGGACATCGCGTCGAACACGCTGTACGTCGTGCAGGGCCACGATCATCCGTGGCTGCTGGCGCGGGAGCTGGTCGCCGGCAACGTGAGCTGGGTCGCCGGCGAACCGCCGGCCGAAGGTTTCGCGTGCGGGGCGAAGACGCGCTACCGGCAGGCCGACGCGGCGTGTGCATTCGGCGCCGCCACGCCCGGCCCGGCAGGCGAGGCGCGCTTCTCGCTCGCGTTCGACGACGCGCAGTGGGCCGTCACGCCCGGCCAGTCGGCCGTGCTGTACGACGGCGAGATCTGCCTCGGCGGCGGGATCATCGAATCCGCGCTGTCCGGCAACACGCAGGCGAACGCAGCACCGGCCCTCGCGCTCGCCCGCTGACGCGCTGCCGCCGCCGGCGCCGCGCAAGCGGGCGCCGGCCGGACGCGGCCGCGCCACTCACCGCATGTTCCGCACCGACGCGTCGTAGCGCTCGCGCGCCGCGTCCAGCTCGGGAAAATGGCGCTCGGCCCAGCGGTCGAGCGCCACGAGCGTCTCCACGAGCGACCCCGCCACCGCCGTCAACCGGTACTCGACGTGTGCGCGTCGCGCCGCCACCGCGATTCGTTCGATCAGCCCGTTGCGCTCCAGCTCGCGCAGCGTCTGCGTCAGCACCTTCTGGGAAATCCCGCCGATACGCTTGAGCAGCTCGCCATTGCGCAGCGGCCGCTGGGCCAACGCCGGCAGGATCAGCAGCGACCACTTGCCGGCGACCAGCGCGAGCGCATCGCGCGCCGAGCAGTCCGCCGCGTAGACGTCGCCGGGAAATGTCATGGTTACCTCCGGGTGCGTGATTGCGCGGCCCCACCGCCGCCGGCCATCATCGTCGCACACTCCCGGAGCCCGCCATGCATGCGCTGATCGTCGTTGCCCATCCCGAACCGCAGTCGTTCAACGCCACCCTCGCCGGCACGGCGGCCGACGCCTGGCGCGCGGGCGGCCATGCCGTGACGGTCGCGAACCTGTATGGCGAGACGTTCGATCCGTGCGAGGCACCGCGCCATTACGCGGATCGGCTCGACCCCACCTGCTTCGACGCGCAGCGCGAGCAGCGCCATCACTGGGAACGCGGCACGCTCGCGCCCGAGATCGCGCATCATGTCGGCCTGCTGAAGCAAGCCGATGCGCTGATCCTGCAGTTCCCGCTGTGGTGGTTCGGCGCGCCCGCGATCCTGAAGGGCTGGATGGATCGCGTATTCGTCTATGGCGGCCTTTACAGCAGCCGGCAGCGCCACGATCGCGGCGTGCTGCAAGGGCGGCGCGCGTTGCTGAGCGTCACGACCGGCTCGTCGGCCGCCGCCTGCGCGCCCGATGGCCGTGAAGGCGATACCCGCCTGCTGCTGTGGCCGATCATGTACGCGCTGCGCTACGTCGGCTTCGACGTGCTCGAACCGCACCTGATCCACGACGTCCGCGGCGGCCTGGCGGGCGATGCCGCGCGGCGGCAGGACGCGCGCCTCGCACGCTGCCTCGTCGACTACCGCGCGCGGCTGCGCGACTGGCCCGCGTGGCCGCGCGTGCCGTTCAACCGCGACGAGGACTTCGACGACGACGCCAGGTTGAAACCCGGCACCCCGGCGTACACCCCGTTCATCCGCCCGACCGAGGCCGGCCGGTAGCCGCCGGCTCGGCAACGCGAGCTTCACGACACCCGTAGTAGACTCTCGACCATCGTGGGCGCCGGCGGCGGCGGGTACGGCACGGGCAGCATGCCCGCCGGGCCTGCGCGATGCCTCGGGCGCCGACCTGCCGGCCGCCGCGCGATCCTGGCGACGTGACGGCCATCCAGACAATTACGATGGAGTCCCCATGTTTTCCCGACGCTATATCGCGATGTGGTGCGCGGTCCTGCTGTTCGTGGCCGTCGCGGCGCTCGCCGCCCGGCACACGATCGCGTGGCTGTGGCTCGTGATCCCGGCCGCGCTCGTCGCGCTCGGCCTGTACGACCTGAAGCAGGACCGCCACGCGATCCTGCGCAACTACCCGCTCTGGGGCCACTTCCGCTTCCTGTTCGAATTCATCCGACCTGAAATCCGCCAGTATTTCGTCGAGGACGACACCGACGAAAAACCGTTCTCGCGTGCGCAGCGCAGCCTCGTCTACCAGCGCGCGAAGAACGTCGCCGACAACCGCCCGTACGGCACCGAGCTGAACGTGAAGGCCGTCGCGCACGAATGGATCAGCCATTCGCTCGCGCCGACGAAGCTGCCGAACCACGATTTCCGCATCCGCGTCGGCGCGAACCGCGCGCAACCGTATGACATTTCGATCTTCAACATCTCGGCGATGAGCTTCGGCTCGCTGTCCGCGAACGCGATCCGCTCGCTGAACCTCGGTGCGAAGAAAGGCGGTTTCGCGCACGACACGGGCGAAGGCTCGCTGTCGAAGTACCACCGCGAAAACGGCGGCGACATCATCTGGGAAATCGCGTCCGGCTACTTCGGCTGCCGCAACGACGACGGCACCTTCAACCCCGACAAGTTCGCGAAGCAGGCCGCCGATCCGCAGGTCAAGATGATCGAGGTGAAGCTGTCGCAGGGCGCGAAGCCCGGCCACGGCGGCGTGCTGCCGGCCGCGAAGATCACGCCGGAAATCGCCGAGACGCGCGGCGTGCCGATGGGCAAGGACTGCATCTCGCCGGCGACGCACTCGGAGTTCTCGACGCCGCGCGGGCTGCTCGAATTCGTCGACCGGCTGCGCACGCTGTCGGGCGGCAAGCCGACCGGCTTCAAGCTGTGCATCGGCCATCCGTGGGAATTCTTCGGGATCGCGAAGGCGATGCTCGAGACCGGCATCGTGCCGGACTTCATCGTCGTCGACGGCGCGGAAGGCGGCACCGGCGCGGCGCCGCTCGAATTCACCGACCACGTCGGCGTGCCGCTGCAGGAAGGGCTGCTGCTCGTGCACAACACGCTCGTCGGGATCGGCGTGCGCGATCGCGTGAAGCTCGGCGCGAGCGGCAAGATCATCACCGCGTTCGACATCGCGCGTACGCTCGCGATCGGCGCGGACTGGGTGAACTCGGCGCGCGGCTTCATGTTCGCGGTCGGCTGTATCCAGGCGCAGCACTGCCACACCGATCGCTGCCCGACCGGCGTCGCGACCCAGGACCCGGTGCGCCAGCGCGCGCTCGTCGTGCCCGACAAGGCCGAGCGCGTGTACAACTTCCACCGCAATACGCTGCATGCGTTGCAGGAACTCGTGCAGGCGGCCGGCCTCGCGCACCCGTCCGAGCTGCGCGCGCATCACATCGTGCAGCGGGTCGCGCCGCATGAAGTGCGGCTGATGTCGCAGTTGCTGAAGTACCTGAAGCCCGGCGCGCTGCTCGACGGCAACACCTGCGGCTTTACGCTGTACGACAAGTGGTGGCCGATTGCGCGCAGCGATTCGTTCACGCTCGGCGAAGCCGTGTACGCATCGATCGAATGACGCGGGCGAGCGCCCCCGCCGCGGGGCGGCCCGGCAAAAAGAAAAGCGCCCCGCGGGGCGCTTTTCTTTTGTCTGCCGAATGGCGTGAAACGCGTGAAGCGCGTGAATGCGTCGCGTGCGGCTCAGTTCTGCGGCAGCGTATCGGCGAACGACGGCCGCTGCAGCAGCTTCGCGAAGTGCTTGTCGAGGTTCGGGTGGCGATCGCGCCAGTTGAGCTCGGGCATCCGGAAGTCGAGATAGCCGAGCGCGCAGCCGAGTGCGATGTCGGCGAGCGTGTAATGATTACCGACGCACCACGTCTTGCCACCGAGGCCCTGCGACATCGCGACGAGGCCGTCGTCGATCTTGCGTTGCTGGCGCGTGATCCAGCTCGCGCTGCGCTGCGCCTCGTCGCGCATCGTATGTTCGACGCGAATCGCGACCGCCGCGTCGATCACGCCGTCGCCCAGCGCTTCCCAGCACCGCACCTCGAGGCGCTCGCGGCCCGACGGCGGAATCAGCTTGCCGACCGGCGACAGCGTATCGACGTATTCGCAGATCACGCGGGAATCAAACACCGCGGCACCATCCTCCATCACGAGGCACGGGACCTTGCCGAGCGGATTCGAGGCATGAATATCCGTCTCCGGCGCCCACACGTTCTCGAGCTCCAGCTTGTAGTCGATCTTCTTTTCAGCCAGCACGATCCGCGCCTTGCGGACGTACGGGCTGCTGAGCGAACCGATTAATTTCATCATCTGCCTTTTTAAGGGAACCGCCGAGAGTATACGTTGTCGCCGATCATAACCGGCCAGCGTCGCGCGACAGAAAATCGCCCGGACGGCCTGTGGATGGTTTGCAACAACCGCCGCGCGGGCCTTCCAGGGCGGCTTCCCGCCCCCTCTCTCACGCACGGCGTCCCGCGGCGCTACAATCGCACGAATGAACGCGCCCCTCGATACCGCCATCGCCGTCGACGTCTACCGCCAGCGCCGTGAACGCGTGCTTGCCGCACTGCGTGCCGCCGGCGGCGGCGTCGCCATCGTCCCCACCGCGCCCGAAGTGCCGCGCAACCGCGATACGGACTATCCGTACCGGTTCGACAGCTACTTCCACTACCTGACGGGCTTCAGCGAGCCGGATGCCGTGCTCGTGCTGAACGCGGCCGCGCCGCACGGCGCGCCGGAGTCGATCCTGTTCTGCCGCGCCAAGAACGCCGACCGCGAAATCTGGGAAGGCTTCCATTACGGGCCCGAAGCCGCGCGCGATGCGTTCGGCTTCGACGCCGCGTTCGCGGTCGACGTGATCGATACCGAGATGCCGCGCCTGCTCGCCGACGCGGGCACCGTGCACTACCGGTTCGGCGCATCGGCCGACTTCGAGCGCCGGCTCGCGGGCTGGGTCGACGCGGTGCGCGCGCTGGCGCGCACGGGTGTCGCCGCGCCGGACGCGATGCTCGACCTCACGCCGCTGCTCGACGACATGCGGCTCGTGAAGGACGAACACGAGCTCGCGATCATGATGCGCGCCGCGCACATCTCCGCCCTTGCGCACCGCCGCGCGATGCAGGCGTGCCGCCCCGGCATCCGCGAATACGAACTCGAGGCCGAGCTGCTGTATGTGTTCCGCAAGCACGGCGCGCAGTCGCCCGCGTACGGCTCGATCGTCGCGGCCGGCGCGAACGCGTGCGTGCTGCACTACCCGGCCGGCAACGCGGTCGCGCAAGATGGCGACCTGATCCTGATCGACGCCGCGTGCGAACTCGATGGCTACGCGTCGGACATCACGCGCACGTTCCCGGCCAACGGGCGCTTCTCGCCCGCGCAACGCACGCTGTACGACATCGTGCTCGCCGCGCAGCAGGCCGCGATCGACGCGACGCGCGCCGGCGTGCCGTTCGAGGCGCCGCACGACGCCGCCGTGCGCGTGCTCGCGCAGGGGCTGCTCGACACCGGCATCATCCCGAAATCGCGCTTCTCGAACGTCGACGACGTGATCGCCGAGCGCGCCTACGCACGCTTCTACATGCATCGCACCGGCCACTGGATCGGCATGGACGTGCACGATTGCGGCGACTACCGCGAGCGGCTCGCCGAGCGTGACGGCAACGGCGCGCTGCCGTGGCGCACGCTGAAAGCCGGCATGACGCTGACGATCGAGCCCGGCCTGTACGTGCGCGCCGCCGACGACGTGCCGCCCGAGTACTGGAACATCGGCATCCGCATCGAGGACGACGCGATCGTGCGCGAGCACGGCTGCGAGCTGATCACGCGCGGCGTGCCCGTCGCGGCGGACGAGATCGAAGCGCTGATGCGCGCGGGCGCATGACCGGCTGCCGCCGACCGTTACCTCCGTTTCACGAATCAAGATGACGACCGCCTCCTCCCCGGCCACGCCGGACTACGATCTCGCCATCGTCGGCGCGGGCCCCGTCGGGCTCGCGCTCGCCGGCTGGCTCGCGCGCCGCAGCGCCACGCAGCACGCATCGATCGCACTGATCGATGCACGCGAACCGGCCGCGAGCGCGAACGATCCGCGCGCGATCGCCGTGTCGCACGGCAGCCGCGTGCTGCTCGATACGCTCGCGTGGCCCGCCGACGCGACGCCGATCGAACATATCCACGTGTCGCAGCGCGGCCATTTCGGCCGCACGCTGATCGACCGCGACGAGCACGACGTCGCCGCGCTCGGCTATGTCGTACGCTACGGCTCGCTCGTGCAGGCGCTCGCGGGCGCCGTGCGCGGCACGCGCGTCGACTGGCTCACGTCGACCACCGCGCGCGCGCCGCAGCAGGATGCCGACGGCGTCACGCTGACGCTCGACGGCCCGCAGGGCGAGCGCACGCTGCGCGCACGCGTCGTCATCAATGCGGAAGGCGGGCTGTTCCACGAACAGCAGGCCGACGCCGGCAAACATCGCCGCGACTACGGGCAGACCGCGATCGTCGGCACGGTCACGGTATCGGCGCCGCGCCCGAACGTCGCGTGGGAACGCTTCACGCACGAAGGCCCGCTCGCGTTGCTGCCGCTCGGCGGGCCGCGCCAGGCCGAGTACGCGCTCGTCTGGTGCTGCACGCCCGACGAAGCGGCGCGGCGCGCCGCGCTGCCCGACGATGCGTTCCTGCGCGAGCTCGGCCGCGCATTCGGCGAACGCATGGGCGACTTCGTCGCGATCGCGGGCCGCGCATCGTTCCCGCTCGGCCTGACCGCCGCGCAGACGCTCGTCAACGGCCGCGTCGCGATCGTCGGCAATGCCGCGCAAACCCTGCACCCCGTCGCGGGCCAGGGGCTCAACCTCGGGCTGCGCGATGCGCATACGCTCGTCGATACACTGTCCGCCCAAGGCTTCGAGGCAACCGCACTCGCCACCTTCAACGCGCGCCGCGCACTCGACCGGCGCTTCACGATCGGCGCGACCGACACGCTGGCGCGCCTGTTCACGATCGACTCGGGCCCGCTCCCGCTGCTGCGCGGCGCGGCGCTCACCGCGCTGGAGTTCGTACCGCCGCTCAAGAAGGTGATCGCGCGACAGATGATGTTCGGCCAGCGCAACTGACCCGCGGCGCGCACAGTCGCGCCGCTCAAACCGGGTCAAATCGGCGGGGCATGGGAATACGGTAAAATGCGCGTTTCCGTCTGCCCTTTCCCTGCCCGCGCCCGCCGCGGGCGGTGCCATTGCGATGCCCGTTATCGGCCCTCACGTATTGCGTAACAACCTGTTCGTCGCCCCGATGGCCGGCGTGACGGATCGTCCGTTCCGCCAGCTCTGCAAGCGGCTGGGAGCCGGTTACGCCGTGTCCGAGATGGTCGCGTCCAACGCGCAGCTGTGGAAAAGCGCGAAGACGATGCGGCGCGCGAACCACGAAGGCGAGGTGGAACCGATTGCGGTCCAGATCGCCGGCGCCGATCCGGCGATGATGGCCGAAGCGGCCCGCTACAACGTCGACAACGGCGCGCAGATCATCGACATCAACATGGGCTGCCCGGCGAAGAAGGTCTGCAACGTCGCGGCCGGCTCCGCGCTGCTGCAGAACGAGCCGCTCGTGCAGCGCATCGTCGAGGCCGTCGTCGCGGCGGTCGGCACGGGGCCCGATGCGGTGCCCGTCACGCTGAAGATCCGCACCGGCTGGGATCGCGAGCACAAGAACGCGATCACGGTTGCGCGCCTGGCCGAAGCCGCCGGCATCTCGATGCTCACCGTGCACGGCCGCACGCGCGCCGACCTGTACCGCGGCGACGCCGAATACGACACCATCGCCGCCGTGAAGGCGGCCGTGCGGATTCCGGTGGTCGCGAACGGCGACATCACGTCGCCCGCGAAGGCGAAGGCCGTGCTCGACGCCACTGGCGCCGACGCCCTGATGATCGGTCGTGCCGCGCAAGGTCGGCCGTGGCTGTTCCGCGAAATCGATCATTTCCTGCAAACCGGCGAGCTGCTGCCCCCGCCGCGGATCGACGAGATCCAGCACGTGATGAACGAACACCTGGAAGACCACTACGCTTTCTATGGTGAATTCACGGGAGTCCGTACTGCGCGCAAGCACATCGGCTGGTACACTCGCGGCCTTTCCGGTGCCAACGGGTTCCGGCACAGGATGAACACGCTCGATTCCACCCGCGAGCAGCTCGCCGCCGTCAATGCCTTCTTCGAGGCGCAAAAGGCGCTGTCGGACCACCTCGTCTACGTCGATGACGAAGAGGAAAACGGCCAGGGCGAGTCGGACGACCATAACCAGTTAGCAGCATGAGCAAGCACAACATCGAACAATGTGTCCGCGAGAGCCTGGACGTGTATTTCCGGGATCTAGACGGCTCCAATCCGCACGACGTCTATGAAATGGTGATGTCCTGCGTCGAAAAGCCGATGCTCGAGGTCGTGCTCGTACAGGCCGGCGGCAACCAGTCGCTCGCCGCGGAGTACCTCGGCATCAATCGCAATACGCTGCGCAAGAAGCTGCAGCAGCACGGCCTGCTGTAGGCGGCCGTCCCGTCCCCGTTTCCCTGGCTATTGGTGGTTCCATCATGATCAAGCAAGCGCTCATTTCCGTTTCCGACAAGACCGGCATCGTCGACTTCGCGAAGTCGCTGTCCGACCTCGGCGTCAAGCTGCTGTCGACGGGCGGCACCGCGAAACTCCTCGCCGACGCCGGCCTGCCCGTGACCGAAGTGGCCGATTACACGGGCTTCCCGGAAATGCTCGATGGGCGCGTGAAGACGCTCCACCCGAAGGTGCACGGCGGCATCCTCGCCCGCCGCGACCTGCCCGAGCACATGCAGGCGCTGGAACAGCACGGCATCCCGACGATCGACCTGCTCGTCGTGAACCTGTACCCGTTCGTCGCGACGATCGCGAAGGACGACTGCACGCTCGCCGACGCGATCGAGAACATCGACATCGGCGGCCCGACGATGCTGCGCTCGGCCGCGAAGAACCACCGCGACGTGACGGTCGTCGTCGATCCGGCCGACTACGCGGTCGTGCTCGATGAAATGAAGGCGAACGGCAATGCGGTCGGCTACGCGACCAACTTCCGCCTCGCGACGAAGGTCTTCGCGCACACCGCGCAATACGACGGCGCGATCACGAACTACCTGACGAGCCTGACCGACGAGCTGAAGCACGCGTCGCGCAACGCATACCCGGCCACGCTGAACCTGGCGTTCGACAAGGTGCAGGACCTGCGCTACGGCGAGAACCCGCACCAGAGCGCCGCGTTCTACCGCGACCTCGCGACGCCGGCCGGCGCGCTGGCGAACTACCGCCAGCTGCAGGGCAAGGAACTGTCGTACAACAACATCGCCGATTCCGACGCGGCGTGGGAATGCGTGAAGACGTTCGACGCACCGGCGTGCGTGATCATCAAGCACGCGAACCCGTGCGGCGTCGCGGTCGGCAACGATTCGGCCGACGCATACGCGAAGGCATTCCAGACCGACCCGACGTCGGCATTCGGCGGCATCATCGCGTTCAACCGCGAAGTCGACGAAGCGGCTGCCCAGGCCGTCGCGAAGCAGTTCGTCGAAGTGCTGATCGCACCGTCGTTCTCCGACGCCGCGAAGCAGGTGTTCGCCGCGAAGCAGAACGTGCGCCTGCTCGAGATCGCACTCGGCGACGGCCATAACGCATTCGACCTGAAGCGCGTGGGCGGCGGCCTGCTCGTGCAGTCGCTCGATTCACGCAACGTGCAACCGGGCGAGCTGCGCGTCGTCACGAAGCGCCAGCCCACCGCGAAGGAAATGGACGACCTGCTGTTCGCATGGCGTGTCGCGAAGTACGTGAAGTCGAACGCGATCGTGTTCTGCGGCAACGGCATGACGCTCGGCGTCGGCGCAGGCCAGATGAGCCGCGTCGATTCCGCGCGCATCGCGAGCATCAAGGCGCAGAACGCCGGCCTGACGCTGGCCGGTTCGGCGGTGGCATCGGATGCGTTCTTCCCGTTCCGCGACGGCCTCGACGTCGTCGTGGCAGCCGGCGCGACCTGCGTGATCCAGCCGGGCGGCTCGATGCGCGACGACGAAGTGATCGCGGCAGCCGACGAGCACGGCATCGCGATGGTCCTGACGGGCGTACGCCACTTCCGTCACTGATCGCATGCGGCCCGCGCGGCCGCTGCACGACGACCCGGCGGCATCGCACCCGCCGGGTTTTTTATTGCACGGCGCCTTCGCGCACGACCGGGCGACCGGCTTGCCGCACCAATCGTTGTAGTATCGCTGCATCACGCCACTCTCCTCACTCATGCGAATTCTCGGCATCGACCCCGGCCTGCGCGTCACCGGCTTCGGCGTCATCGACGTCAGCGGCCACCGGCTCGCCTATGTCACGAGCGGCGTGATCCGCACGCCGACGGCCGACCTGGCCACCCGGCTCGGCACGATCTTCCAGGGCGTCTCGACCATCGTGCGCGAACACGCCCCCGACCAGGCCGCGATCGAAAAGGTGTTCGTCAACGTGAACCCGCAGTCGACGCTGCTGCTCGGCCAGGCGCGCGGCGCCGCGATCTGCGGCCTCGTCGCGGGCGGCCTGCCGGTCGCCGAATACACGGCGCTGCAGCTCAAGCAGGCCGTGGTCGGCTACGGCCGCGCGACCAAGACGCAGATGCAGGAAATGGTCACGCGGCTGCTCAACCTCTCCGGCCAACCGGGCTCCGACGCGGCCGACGCGCTCGGCATGGCGATCTGCCACGCGCACGGCGGCGATACGCTCAGCACGCTCGGCGGCCTCGCGCCGGCGCTCGCGAAGAAAGGGCTGCGCGTGCGGCGCGGGCGGCTGGTCGGCTGACGGCGGCGCGCATCGCGGCCCGGCACGTCGGCTCGACTGCGTTGGCCACCTTGGCTGCGCTGACCACCTTGATCGCTTTACCCGCGCCCGACGCGCCCGCGCCATGCATCGCCCCGGCCTGATGGCCGACTCCGTCGGCATCGCGCCGCACGTGCGCTACACTCGCGCTTTCTTCCTCGCATCAAGTCATCCATGATCGGTCGCATCGCCGGCATCCTGCTCGAAAAGAACCCGCCCCACCTGCTCGTCGACTGCAACGGCGTCGGCTACGAGATCGACGTGCCGATGAGCACCTTCTACAACCTGCCGCAAACCGGCGAGCGCGTCGTGCTGCTCACGCAGCAGATCGTCCGCGAGGACGCGCACCTGCTGTACGGCTTCCTGACGCCGCAGGAGCGCACGACCTTCCGCGAGCTGCTGAAGATCACCGGCATCGGCGCGCGCATGGCGCTCGCCGTGCTGTCCGGCATGAGCGTGCAGGAGCTCGCGCAGGCCGTGACGATGCAGGACGCCGCGCGCCTCACGCGCCTGCCCGGCATCGGCAAGAAGACGGCCGAACGCCTGCTGCTCGAACTGAAGGGCAAGCTCGGCGCCGATCTCGGCGCGCTCGCCGGCGCCGCCTCGCCGTCCGACCACGCGACCGACATCCTCAACGCGCTGCTCGCGCTCGGCTATTCCGAAAAGGAAGGCCTCGCCGCGATCAAGAACGTGCCGGCCGGCACCGGCGTATCCGAAGGCATCAAGCTCGCGTTGAAGGCGCTGTCGAAGGTCTAACGCCCGCGTGACGCGCTGCCGGGCGGTGCGTTGAAGCCAGTGTCGCGCAGCTGCGCAACGCTCGCCAGTCGGCCGTTCGGCCAGGTGGGCGGGACTGCGGCGCGCGGTACAATGGCCGCATGATTGAAACCGACAAACTCGCCACCGAGCAGCGGATCATCGCTGCCACGCCCGCCTCGTCGCACGAGGAGGTGTTCGAACGTGCGCTGCGGCCGCGCCAGCTCGACGACTACGTCGGCCAGGAAAAGGTGCGCGGCCAGCTCGAGATCTTCATCGAAGCCGCCAAGCGCCGCTCCGAGCCGCTCGACCACGTGCTGCTGTTCGGGCCGCCGGGCCTCGGCAAGACGACGCTCGCACACATCATCGCGCGGGAGATGGGCGTGAACCTGCGCCAGACGTCGGGCCCCGTGCTCGAGCGCGCGGGCGATCTCGCCGCGCTGCTGACGAACCTCGAAGCGAACGACGTGCTGTTCATCGACGAGATCCACCGGCTGTCGCCGGTCGTCGAGGAAATCCTGTATCCGGCACTCGAGGATTACCAGATCGACATCATGATCGGCGAAGGCCCGGCCGCACGCAGCGTGAAGCTCGACCTGCAGCCGTTCACGCTGGTCGGCGCCACCACCCGCGCCGGGATGCTGACCAACCCGCTGCGCGATCGTTTCGGGATCGTCGCACGCCTCGAGTTCTACGATGCCGATCAACTGTCGCGCATCGTGCGGCGCTCGGCATCGCTGCTGAACGCGCAGATCGATCCGAACGGCGCGCTCGAAATCGCGAAGCGCTCGCGCGGCACGCCGCGGATCGCGAACCGGCTGCTGCGCCGCGTGCGCGACTTCGCGGAAGTGAAGGCCGACGGCCAGATCACCGCGGCCGTCGCCGATGCCGCGCTCGCGATGCTCGACGTCGATCCGGTCGGCTTCGACCTGATGGACCGCAAGCTGCTCGAGGCGATCCTGTACAAGTTCGACGGCGGCCCGGTCGGCATCGACAACCTCGCGGCGGCGATCGGCGAAGAGCGCGACACGATCGAGGACGTACTCGAGCCGTACCTGATCCAGCAGGGCTTCCTGCAGCGCACGCCGCGCGGGCGCGTCGCGACGCTGCTCACGTATCGCCACTTCGGGCTTTCCGTGCCCGACACCGGCCGCACCGAACGCGGCGAGTGGGATACCCCCGACGGGAAGTAACCCGTCGCCCGAGCCGCCCCACCATGACGACGCCACCCAGCTCCCGCCCCGCCGCACCCGCACCGGGCCCGCGCTGGGCCGAGCCGATCCGCAAGCGGCTCGTGGCCGGCGTCACGCACCTGACCGTGGGTGGCGGCGGCCCGTCACTCGACCTCTCTTCACCGCCGGGAGACCCGGGGCTGTTCGGTCCCGAGGCCGTCTGCTGGCGTGTGCATGCCGACTTCACGTCGATGATGACGGGCGGCATCGCGGCGCTGCTGCTGCAGGCGCTCCACCCGCTCGCGCTCGCGGGCGTCTGGGATCACTCGTCGTTCCGCACCGACATCCTCGGCCGCTTGCGACGCACCGCCACGTTCATCACCGGTACGACGTTCGGCAGTCGCGCGGACGCCCTCGCGCTGATCGAGCGCGTGAAATCGATCCACGCGCACA
Source organism: Burkholderia sp. AU6039 (assembly GCF_002223365.1). Taxonomy (NCBI): domain Bacteria; kingdom Pseudomonadati; phylum Pseudomonadota; class Betaproteobacteria; order Burkholderiales; family Burkholderiaceae; genus Burkholderia; species Burkholderia sp. AU6039. The sequence continues at coordinate 151,626 of NZ_NKFK01000003.1, read as the reverse complement.
TCTCGGGCACCGCGCCGGACGGCCGCCCGTACCGCGCCGACGATCCGGCGTTGCTGACATGGGTGCATGTCGCGGAAGTGTCGAGTTTCCTCGCCGCGCATCTGCGCTATGTGAATCCCGCGCTGCCGGGCGAGTTGCAGGACCGCTACTACGCCGAAACGGCATTGGTCGCCGAGCTGCTCGGCGCACACGAGGTGCCCCGTTCGCGTGCCGAGGTGGCCGCCTATCTCGCGCGCATGCAGCCCGAGCTCGAGGCCGGGCCGCGCACGTTCGACGTGATGTCCATCCTGCTGAACGTGCCGGTCGCGAAGCCCGCGCTGCGGCCGGCCGCGTCGCTGGTGATGCATGCAGGCATCGACCTGCTGCCGCCGTGGGCGCAACGCATGCTCGGCGTGTCGGCGTTCGCGCCGCTGCGCCGCGCGGTGGTCCGGCCGGGCATCCGGGTCGTCGCACCCGTGCTGCGCTGGGCGCTCGTGAACGGCGCGTCAAAACGTGCGCGCCGCCGCGCCACCGCGACGCCGCCCGACGGCACCCCGCCTGCCTGACGATTCGCTTCCTCCTATCATTTCAATTTACTGTCAAATACCTGTGACAAGCTGACGGGCTTGCACCCGCGCACGGTCGCACGTGCCGTACGTCCCGCCTGTCCGTGACCCGCGCGGTGTCCCGCCCACCCGACCGACACCCGATGCCCGCGATGCCACGCCTGCCGATCCGTTTCGCCCTTGCCGCCAGCCTGTCCACCGTCTTCGCCCTCGCCGCCTGCGGAGGCGACGACGTCACCGCCGTCGCGCGTTCGGACGCGCAAACGCCGTCCGGCGGCACCCCGACCACGCCTGCCCCCACGCCGCCCGCCACCGTCACGCCGCAACCGGGCAAGTGGAAGGCCGCTCGCGCCGGCGACCTGATCGACGTGACGCTCGGCGACCTCCATCCGACGCAAGGCGCGATCGGCTACGACCAGATCTATTACAAGCTCGGCCGCTACGAACTGCAGCCCGACAAGAAATTCGACGACTTCTGCGCGGACGAGGGCCTCGGCGGCGTCGCGTCGAGCGGCTACACAGCCAGGTCGACGCTGCGCGAGCCCGCGAGCTACACGTGCACGACGACCGACGCGAACGCCCGCGACCGCTCGGTGCTGAACCCGGTCGTGATCGGCCCGAACGGCGATGCGCTGTACCTGACCGACGGCCACCACGGCCTGTCGACCTACTACGAGACGCCCGACGGCGGCCCGGCGCTGCACGTGCACGTCGTCGTCAAGGACAACCTCAGCGACTACTCGGGCGACGCGTTCTGGCAGCAGATGCAGAGCCGCGGCTATCTGCGCCTCAAGAACGGAGAAGGCAAGCCGATCACGACCGCGCAACTGCCGACCGGGCTCGGCCTGACACTCGGGATGACGAACGACCGCTACCGCTCGCTCGTCTATTTCACGCGCGACATCGGCTACAGCAAGCCCGCACAAGCCACCGACTATCTCGAGTTCTACTGGGCCGACTGGCTGCGCGCGCAACCGGGCACGTTCGCGCTCGCCGGCTATGACCTGACGCGCGCCGGCACAACCGACCCGGATCCGGCGAAGGCCGACACCGGCTACCTGAACGCGGTCTGGAATGCGTCGACGCGCATGGTCGCGGCCACGGACCCGGTGATCGACGGCAAGACGGGCGCCGACCTCGGGCGCGCGGACACGATCAACGGCGGCAAGAAATACAACAAGGGGGAATTCGACAAGCTGCGCCAGCCGATCACGGCGGACAAGCCCGGCAAGATCGCGTACGCGCTCGACTACAAGACGCGCCACGCGCTGCCGCAGTAAGCAGCCGGCACCACGCAGGAAAGAAGTCCCGGCCGGCGATGCCGGACGGGCCTGCTGGCTCAGAGCACCTTGCGGTACCCGTCGTCGTCGCTCGCGGCGTCCAGGTGCGACACGTCGGCCCACTGCACGACCTGCGCGCGGCCGTCGACGTAATCGACGACGTTGATGCTCGTGTTGAGCAGCTGATAATTGCGCGGCGCCGACAGCTCGATGCCGTTCGCGAAACGATAGACGCAGTCGAGCACGCCGCCATGCGCGACGCACGCGATCCGGCCACCCGGATGCTCGGCGACGATCGGTTCGAGTGCATGCAGCACGCGGTGATAGAACTCGCGCTGCGACTCGCCGCCCTCCGGCGCGAAGCCGGGGTCGCGCGTCTGCCAGGCCGCGTACGCGTCGGGGAACAGCGTCTCGATCTCGGCGCTGTCGTGCCCCTGAAACTGGCCGTACGAGCGTTCGCGCAGCCCTTCCCGCAGCCGCGGCGCAAGCCCGAGCGCGTCGGCGAACGGCTGCGCGGTCTGCTGCGCACGCATCAGGTCGCTCGAATAGATCGCGTCGAGCCGTGCACCGTCACGCGCGTCGCGTGCGAGCCGTGCGGCCAGCTTTTGTGCCTGCTCGAGGCCCGTTTCGGCCAGCGGGATGTCGATATGCCCCTGAATGCGCTTGATGCGATTCCAGGCCGTCTCGCCATGGCGGATGAAAAGAATCTGCGTGGTGGCCATCGCGGCGCGTCTCCGGGGAAGAATCAGGGCCGCACTTGCAGCCAGAAGGTCACGGGACCGTCGTTGACGAGCGACACCTGCATGTCGGCGCCGAACTCGCCCGTCTCGACGACCGGATGGCGCGCCCGCGCGGCCGCCACGAAATAGTCGAACAGCCGCGCGCCTTCGTCGGGCGGCGCGGCCGGCGTGAAGCTCGGACGCAGCCCGCTGTTGGTATCGGCCGCCAGCGTGAACTGCGACACGAGCAGCAGGCCACCTGCACGGCCCTCACCGTCGATATTCGACACCGGCAGGTTCATCTTGCCGGCGGCGTCGCTGAACACGCGGTAGCCGAGCATCTTCGCGAGCAGCTTGTCGGCCGCTGCGTCGGTGTCGCCGCGCTCCGCGCAGACCAGCGCGAGCAGGCCCGCGCCGATCTCGCCCGTCGTGCGATCGCCGACGCGCACGTCGGCGCGCTTCACGCGCTGGATCAGCGCGATCATGCGGTCAGCGTGACGCGTGCGAAGCGGCGCTTGCCGACCTGCACGACGAACTCGCCGGCGTCGACCTTCAGGCCCTTGTCCGACACGGTCGCGCCATCGATCTTCACGCCGCCCTGCTCGATGTTGCGCAGCGCCTCGCTCGTCGACGGCACGAGGCCGGCCTGCTTCAGCAACTGGCCGATCGCGAGCGGCGCGCCCGCGAGCGTGACCGACGGAATGTCGTCCGGCACGCCGCCCTTCGCGCGGTGGTTGAAGTCCTCGAGCGCACGCTCGGCGTCGGCCTGCGAGTGGAAGCGCGCGACGATTTCCTGCGCGAGCAGCACCTTGAAGTCGCGCGGGTTGCGGCCGCCTTTGATCTCGCGCTTGAAGCCGTCGATCTCGTCCATCGGACGGAACGACAGCAGCTCGAAGTAACGCCACATCAGCGTGTCCGAGATGCTCATCAGCTTGCCGAACATGTCGTTCGGCTGCTCGCTGATGCCGACGTAGTTGCCCTTCGACTTCGACATCTTCTCGACGCCGTCGAGGCCTTCGAGCAGCGGCATCGTGAGAATGCACTGCTGTTCCTGGCCATACTGCTTCTGCAGTTCGCGGCCGACCAGCAGGTTGAATTTCTGGTCGGTGCCGCCGAGCTCGAGGTCGGCGTTCAGCGCGACCGAGTCGTAGCCCTGCATCAGCGGGTACAGGAATTCGTGGATCGAGATCGGCACGCCGCCCTGGAAGCGCTTCGTGAAATCCTCGCGCTCGAGGATCCGCGCGACCGTGTAGCGCGACGCGAGCTTGATCATCCCGTCCGCGCCGAGCGGCATCGACCATTCGCTGTTGTAGCGGATTTCGGTCTTGTCGCGGTCGAGCACGAGCGCGGCCTGCTCGAAGTAGGTCTTCGCGTTCGATTCGATCTGTTCGCGCGTGAGCGGCGGGCGCGTCGCGTTGCGGCCCGACGGGTCGCCGATCAGCGACGTGAAATCGCCGATCAGGAAGATGACCGTGTGGCCGAGGTCCTGCAGCTGACGCATCTTGTTCAGCACGACCGTGTGGCCGATGTGGATGTCAGGCGCGGTCGGGTCGAGGCCGAGCTTGATGCGAAGCGGCGTGCCCGTCGCCGCGCTGCGCGCGAGCTTCTGCGCGAACTCTTCCTCGACCAGCAGCTCGTCGACGCCGCGCTTCGTGACGGCGAGCGCATGCCGGACTTCGTCGGTGATCGGGAAAACAGGCTTGGAACTGGGTTCGGTGCTCATCGGTGCCAGGAAGAATGTCGCAAAAACAGGGATTTTCCCATAACTTGCGCGCCCATCGCTTAACGGCGCGTCACGTTGCGCGGATAATCGGGCGCAAGGCGCGCGGCACCAGCCCGCGCCGCACGATCCAGGAGAACCCAACGTGCCGCAACGACAGCCGCAACATGCCCATCCGGCCGACGGCATCTACTTCGGGCTGATGTCGGGAACCAGCATGGACGGCGTCGATGGCGTCGCCGTGCGCTTCGAGGCCGGCCGTGCGCCGGTCGTGCTCGCGGAAGCGTTCGTCGGCTTCGCGCAATCGCTGCGCGACGCACTGTTCGCGCTGCAGCAGCCCGGCCACGATGAAATCGACCGCGAATCGCTCGCGGCGAACGCGCTGGTCGCGCGTTATGCGGTGTGCTGCCATGAATTGCAGCGCACGGCCGGGCTGTCGCGCGACGAGATCCATGCGATCGGCGTGCACGGCCAGACCGTGCGCCATCGCCCCGAGCGCGGCTATACGCGGCAGATCAACAACCCGGCACTGCTCGCCGAGCTGACCCAGGTCGACGTGATCGCCGATTTCCGCAGCCGCGACGTCGCCGCGGGCGGCCATGGCGCGCCGCTCGCGCCGGCCTTCCATGCGACGGTGTTCGGCGCGCCGGGCGAAACGCGCGTCGTCTGCAATCTCGGCGGGATCAGCAACATCACGATCCTGCCCGGCGAAGGCGGCGACGTGCGCGGCTTCGACTGCGGCCCCGCGAACGCGCTGCTCGACGAATGGGCAACCCGCCATCTCGGCAAGCCGTACGACGAGGGCGGCAAGTTCGCCGCGCGCGGCACCGTCCACGCGCCGCTGCTCGACGCGCTGCTCGACGAGCCGTATTTCGCCGCACCGCCGCCGAAAAGCACCGGGCGCGACCTGTTCAATCCCGCATGGCTCGACGCGAAGCTCGCCGCGTTCGCGCAGGTCACGCCGGAGGACGTGCAGGCGACCCTTACCGCGCTCACGGCCGTGTCGATCGCACGCGAGATCGCGCAGCACGCAGCGGGCTGCAAGGCCGTGTTCGTCTGCGGCGGCGGCGCACGCAATCCGGTGCTGCTCGACGCGCTCCGGAACGCACTGCGCGAGGCCGGCGTGCCGGCCACGGTCGATACGACGGCCGCGCTCGGCGTGCCGCCGCAGCAGGTCGAGGCGCTCGCCTTCGCGTGGCTCGCGTACCGCTTCACCGCGCGCCAGCCCGGCAATCTCGCGACGGTCACGGGCGCAGCCGGCAATCGCGTGCTGGGCGCGCTCTATCCGCGCTGACGCGGCGCCTGCCGCACGGCGCGCGCCGCATCGCCAATGCGAACGGGCATAAAAAAACGGGGCATGAAGCCCCGTTTTTTATTCCGGCGAACCGGATCGGATCTTCCGTGTGCTCAGACCGAGAACGACGAGCCGCACCCGCAGGTGGTGCTCGCGTTCGGGTTCTTGATCACGAACTGGGCGCCGTTGAGGTCGTCCTTGTAGTCGATCTCGGCGCCGACCAGGTACTGGTAGCTCATCGAGTCGATCAGGAGCTGGACGCCGTTCTTGTTCATCACGGTGTCGTCCTCGTTGACTTCCTCGTCGAACGTGAAGCCATACTGGAAGCCGGAGCAGCCGCCGCCCTGCACGAACACGCGCAGCTTCAGGTCGGGATTGCCCTCTTCGTCGATCAGTTGCTTGACCTTGTCGGCTGCGGCGTCGGTGAAGACGAACGGAACCGGCATTTCGGCCGTCGTTGCTGCGGATTCGGTAACAGCGTTCATTGCGAACTCTCCAAAAAGCTTTAGCCGCTATTGTAGGGCCGATCAGAAGATCGTGCTGAAGTCCATGAAATCAATAGGTTCTTGTCGATTTCATCAAACTCGCCCGCGCGGGCCGCGGCAGCACGCGCCTGGAAGCGGACATAAAAAAACCGCCAGCGCGAACGCTGGCGGTTTTTCCGGCGGACGCCGCCCGGGAGCGGCGAGGCCATGAAGCGGAATTAACGCTTCGAGAACTGCTTTGCGCGACGTGCCTTGCGCAGACCAACCTTCTTACGCTCGACTTCACGTGCATCGCGCGTGACGAAGCCTGCGTTCGACAGCGACGGCTTCAGCGTCGCATCGTAGTCGATCAGTGCACGGGTGATGCCGTGGCGCACTGCACCTGCCTGACCCGTTTCGCCGCCGCCGTTGACGTTGACCTTGATGTCGAACGTCTGGCCGTGGTTCGTGAGTTCCAGCGGTTGACGCACGATCATCAGCGACGTTTCGCGCGAGAAGTAGTCAGCGATGGGCTTGCCGTTGACGATGATGTCGCCCTTGCCAGCCTTGATGAAGACACGTGCGACTGCGCTCTTGCGGCGGCCCGTACCGTAGTTCCAGTTACCGATCATGTGGGCTCCCCTTAGATCTCGAGCGCCTTCGGCTGTTGCGCCGAATGCGGATGCGTAGCTTCAGCGTAGACCTTCAGCTTCTTGATCATCGCGTAGCCGAGCGGGCCCTTCGGCAGCATGCCCTTGACCGCTTTCTCGAGCGCGCGGCCCGGGAAGCGTTCTTGCATCTTGCCGAACGTCGTTTCATAGATGCCGCCCGGGTAGCCCGAGTGACGGTAGTACTTCTTGTCCAGAGTCTTGTTGCCCGTGACCTTCAACTTGCTTGCGTTGATGATGATGATGAAATCACCAGTGTCGACGTGCGGGGTGAACTCAGGCTTGTGCTTGCCGCGCAGACGGCGTGCCACTTCGCTGGCAACACGGCCGAGAACCTTATCCGTCGCGTCAATCACGTACCATTCGCGCGTCACCTCATGGGCTTTTGCGGAAAACGTCTTCATGATCGATCCAAAAAAATTGCTTAGCCCGATGTGTTCTTCCTGCTTGTCTGTGTGCGCTTCGAGGCGCGGTGCAGGCTCTCCCTGTTCTTTTTCCGTGGGCATGAATGCGGAAAAGCCCTGAATTATAAAGGAAATACGGCAACGCGGTCAAAGGGAATCCACTCCCCGTGCCCACGGCGGCCGAAATGGGCCAAAATCCGTTCGTGCCCCGACAAGCCAGGCGAACCGAGCGCCCGGGGAGGCACCCATCGACGCGCGGCACATGACCATCCCGCGCCAGACCGGCCGAATCTGGAAAACAACAAACAAGCATGATGAATCAACGACTTACGCCCTTCCTTGCGGCCGCACTGCTGGCCGCCGCGGCGCCTGCCGTCGCCGCCCGCACCGACTGCGAAGCCAAGCTCGACGCACTCGATACCCGCATTACCGAAGCCCGCGCCGCCCATGCCGAGGATCGCGTCGCCCGCCTGCGCGCGGTGCGCGAACGCGTCCGCCACTTCTGCGCACGCGGCCATGGTCATGCGTCGGCCGTCCACGTGCCGGCGCCTGATGCTCGCTCACCCGGCACGCCGTCCGGCGGCGCGACGTCACGGTCGGACGCAAAGCAACCTGCGTAACGATGCCGGGATGCCGGGGCGCGCAAGCCGCGCGCCGATGTTTGCATGGGACGAAAAAAAGCCCGAACGGCTGGTTCGGGCTTAATCCACCATAGGAGGAGGGTGGAGGAGACATTCGGAGGTTGCCGCAGCGCGACAACCAATGAGGCTCATTATACGAATGCGTCGCCGACTTCACAAGAAAATTTGCATTACGAAATCAAACACCATAATGCGGAATATTTCGCATCTCGTTTGAAAAATTCATTTTCCCTTTGAAATCAATCACCTGATCCCGTCGGGCAGGCTCGAAAACGCCCCGCTTCTAGAGCAAAACCCCTAAATCCGAACGGGAAATGGCCGTCCGGCGCGTCGCTCGTGCGGCGCCGGCATTGCGCGTCGTGCAGCGCATCAGCCGTCCGTTGCGCAGCGGGCTACAATGCCGGATCGAATCCGAATCAGGCAACGCTGGAGTGCAAGCATGGAATGCAAAGTAAGCTGGATGGGCCAGGACGGCATGGCGTTTTCCGCCGAGACCGGCAGCGGCCACCTCGTCACGATGGATGGCGCGCCCGAAGGCGGCGGCCACAACCTCGCGCCGCGCCCGATGGAAATGGTGCTGCTCGGCACCGGCGGCTGCACGGCCTATGACGTCGTGCTGATCCTGAAGAAGAGCCGCCAGGAAGTCAGCGGCTGCTCGGTCACGCTGAAGGCCGAGCGCGCGAGCGAAGATCCGAAGGTGTTCACGAAGGTGCACTTCCACTTCACCGTCACCGGGCGCAACCTGAACCCGTCCACGGTCGAACGCGCGATCAACCTGTCGCACGACAAGTATTGCTCCGCGTCGATCATGATCGCGAAGACGGCCGAACTCACGCATTCGTTCGACATCGTCGCCGGCTGAACGCACGGCGAGCGCGCATGAAAAAAGGGCCGGCGCTCCGCGGGGAGACGCCGGCCCTTTCGCATTCGAACCGCAAAGCAGGCCGATAAGCCGGATTCTGTGCACGCTGCGCGCCGAAGCACGCAACGCGTGGCAGCCATTCCTCTAGGCGCGCCATTGCTGACGCGCTCAAGCTTCCTACCCGCAGACGAGACGGGGGCCCCGTCCTGCATCCGAAAATGCGCGCCTGCCTACTTGGAATTGCTCCGGGTGGAGGTTACCGTGCCGGCGAACGTCGCCGTCGCCGCGGTGCGCTCTTACCGCACCGTTTCACCCTTACCTGATCCCGGCTTGCGCCGGGCCATCGGCGGTTTGCTTTCTGTTGCCCTGTTCCGCGTGTCGCCACGGATGGCCGTTAGCCATCACCCTGCCCTGTGGAGTCCGGACTTTCCTCGCCCCCGCGCGCCCGAAGGCGGCGAGGCCGCGACTGCCTGGCCTGCTTTGCGACGCGCATTCTAGCACTGCGCGCCGCAGGCCGCATGGGGCCGGGTTCGTGCGACGGCGCGGTGGCTTACGCCAGCTTCCAGCCGATCGTCTCGCCGCCGCGCAGCGGCACGACGGGTGTATCGCCCGCGAAGATCTCGCGCGGCAGTTCCCACGCCTCGCGACGCAGCGTGACGGTCTCGGCGCTGCGCGGCAGCCCGTAGAAATCGGCGCCGAAGAAGCTCGCGAAGCCTTCCAGCTTGTCGAGCGCGCCGGCGGTGTCGAACGCTTCCGCATACAGTTCGAGCGCGTGCAGCGCCGTGTAGCAGCCCGCGCAGCCGCACGCGGTTTCCTTCGCGTCGCGCGCGTGCGGTGCGCTGTCGGTGCCCAGGAAGAAGCGCGGGTTGCCCGACGTCGCTGCCTCGACCAGCGCGACGCGATGCGTCTCGCGTTTCAGCACCGGCAGGCAGTAGTAATGCGGGCGAATCCCGCCGACGAACAGCGCGTTGCGGTTGTACAGCAGGTGATGCGCGGTGATCGTCGCGCCGAGCAGGCCAGGCGCCGCGTCGGCGTCGCGCACGTAGTCGGCGGCATCCTTCGTCGTGATGTGCTCGAACACGACCTTCAGGCCCGGGAAATCGCGGCGCAGCGGCGTCATCACGCGGTCGATGAAGACCTTCTCGCGGTCGAACAGGTCGATCGACGCGTCGGTCACCTCGCCGTGCACGAGCAGCGGCATGCCGGTTTCCTGCATCGCCTCGAGCGTCTTCGCGCATTTCGCGAGATCGGTGACGCCGTGGTCGGAATTCGTCGTCGCGCCCGCCGGATACAGCTTCACGCCGTGCACGAAGCCGCTTTCGCGCGCGCGGCGGATCTCGTCGGGCGGCGTGTTGTCGGTCAGGTACAGCGTCATCAGCGGTTCGAACGTCATTCCGGCCGGCAGCGCGGCCAGGATGCGCTCGCGATAGGCCTGCGCCTGCGCGGTGGTCGTCACCGGCGGCTTCAGGTTCGGCATGACGATCGCGCGGCCGAACTGGCGCGCGGTGTGCGGCAGCACGGCGGCCAGCATGTCGCCGTCGCGCAGGTGAAGGTGCCAGTCGTCGGGACGGGCGAGCGAGAGCGTCGCCGGGGAGGAAGCGTTCGAGGCAGTCATAGGAGGCGTCGTGAGGAACGGGCTGGCCATCGGCGGGGCCGGAACGCGCGTGCGCGGGCCGACTGACGGCAAACCGCAACACGGGGCCTTCGGCCGGCGGAATCCGCTTTTTACCGCTCAGGGCTCGGTGATATGCTAGAAGCCGCATTGTACCGGGGTTCGCCCGGTTCGTTACCCCCCGCCTCAGCCTGCCGCCCCAAGTAAAATGTGCCAACTCTTAGGAATGAACTGCGCCGCGCCGACGGACGTCACATTCTCCTTCACCGGTTTCGCGGCCCGGGGCGGGCTCACCGATCACCATGCCGACGGCTGGGGCATCGCGTTCTTCGAAGACAAGGCCTGCCGCCTGTTCATCGATCACCAGGCCTCGGCCACGTCGCCGATCGCCGAAATGGTGAAGCGCTACCCGATCAAGTCCAAGAACACGATCGCGCACATCCGCAAGGCGACGCAAGGCCACATCCTGCTCGAGAACAGCCATCCGTTCATGCGCGAGCTGTGGGGCCGGCACTGGATCTTCGCGCACAACGGCGACCTGCAGGACTACGCCCCGGACATGGACGGCAGCGTCTACCATCCGGTCGGCACGACCGACAGCGAACAGGCGTTCTGCGTGCTGATGCAGGGGCTGCGTGAAGCGTTCCCCGGCGCGCAGCCGCCGTTGCCCGAACTGTTCGAGCGCGTCGGCGAGCTGACGCGCGGCATCACCGATCACGGCGTGTTCAACTTCCTGATGTCGAACGGCCAGGCGCTGTTCGCGCATTGCTCGACGCGGCTGCACTACCTCGTGCGGCGCTGGCCGTTCTCGACCGCGCACCTCGTCGACGAAGACCTGTCGATCGACTTCGCGAAATACACGACGCCCGAGGATCGCGTCGCGGTGATCGCGACGCAGCCGCTCACCGACAACGAAGTCTGGACCGCGTTCGAGCCGGGCGAGCTGATCATGTTCCAGTGCGGCGACGTCGCCGCGCGGATGCGGATCCCTGTGCCGGAACGCGTGCTCGAGAAGCTGCGCAATCCGGCGCTCGACGCGTCGGCATCGGCGCCGCGCGACACGCGCGAGGTGCTCGCCACCGCCGCCGAAGTCGATTCCGACGACGCGATCGACTTCTGAGCGTCCGGCGCGCAGGCGCCCTCCTCCTGTCACCTTTTCGCCGCTGCACGGCAAGTCGATGGGCCGCCGCGCCCGATCGCGGCGGCGACTTCATGCGCCCGCGATTCAGTTGATGTTGTTCATCGTCGGAACAAATCGCCCACCCCAGCGCCGACCGCGTTTCATCCGGATCACAATCCGGCATTTCGAAGCGACGCCGCACAACACTTCATTCAGATTTAATCTATTTTCAATAAAAATCAATTCAGATATAAAAAATAAAATATGGCACCGGACTTCAGATAATCCGGCAACCGCATTTTAACGCGCCGATCCGGCGCACACCGTGCGCCACCTCACCGTGCCGGCAAACGCCGATTCGCATCGCTCAAATCCACCAAATCCTTGTGCAACAAGGCCTTCAGTTCGATTCATCACACAATACAAAAATAGCGGATGCAATCGACAAGATTGCCGCATTTGTTAGCTTCCCGACAATCGATCACGCGCCCGATCAATAAACTCCGCCCATCCTCGGTGTAACGAATTGCGATTCGCGGAGAAACGGCCACGGCCGCCGCACACCCATTCACGCCATTCTCCACCGCGGATCGCGATTTCACTGCGCCGCGGTGAAAACCACATCAAAAGAAGAGAGAGGGGCTTGTCGTGAATCATTCATTTCGATCGATATGGAGCGAGACCACCGGCTGCTGGGTCGCGGTTGCGGAAACGGCACGGGCGCGCGGCAAGCGTTCGCGCGGCGCTTCCTGCGCGAGCCGCCGCGCCGCACACGCGGCAACATGCCGGACCTCGCTTCGCATCGTGGTAGCCGGCGTTGCGCTGGCCGCGCTGTCGGCCGGCACCGCGCATGCCTCGACCTGCGGCGGCACGGCCGTCGCGAACGGCGGCACCTGCGCACCCGGCAGTTTCAGCCCGACCGTCAACGACAACCTGGCAGGCTCCGCCACCGTCTCGGGCGGCGACACCATCGGCGTGTCGGGCGCGTGGACCGGCGCCGGCGGCGACCCGGGCTACACGCTCACGCCGATCGGCAGCACGACCATCGTGTCGGGCAACCCGAACCAGCCGCTGCTGTCGCTCGGCGGCAAGACGCACAGCGTCAGCACGCCCGACTCGATCACCGGCACCCGCACGTCGGTCGCGACCTACGACTCGTCCGCGTTCGTCGCGTCGACGGCCGGCACGACCCAGGTGCCCGTCTACCACGACGTGAATGGCGATCAGTACGTGAACACGCGCATCGGCACCGTCGCCGCCACCGGCGGCACGCTCAACGTGTCGATCGGCAATGCGGCGAACGCGCCCGATGCAGCCGGCAACGCGATCGAGATGGCCGCGAAGCAGACCGACCTGACGTTCGCGGACGGCACGGGCGCCGCGAAAAGCACCGTCACCTGGAACTCACGCAACCAGATCCGGTTCACCACCGGCGACTACCTGGCCGACGGCGGCGCCGTCGGCAGCCGCCAGCTCGACGTGCCGGCCTACGCGGGCACCTTCACCGCATTCGACGGCAGCACGTGGAAGGTCACCGACGCCACATCGCTCGCCGCGTACAACGACTTTCTCGTGCGCTCGGTGCAAAGCGGCGCGCTCGGTTCGCAGGCCGCCTACGACAGCGCGCTCGGCCAGGCCGTCACGTTCTCGCAGCAATCCTTCCAGTATCAGAACAACGTGTCCCCGGGCGACAAGAACACGCTGCCGATCGGCTTCCTGTCGGTGATGCACGGCACGGGCGCGAACGCCACACTGCAGATCGGCAAGGACGGCCAGATCGACTTCCGCGGCGTCAACACGATCGACTCGAGCTCGGCCGTCCTCGCGGAAAACGGCGCGCACTTCATCAACGACGGGCGCCTGTCGGGCGACTTCACGCTGGTGCGCCTGCTGAGCGGCGCAAGCGGCGTCAACAACGGCGTGATCTCGTCCGGGTACGCGTCCGGCGACGACTTCGACACGAGCGGCAGCGCGCCGCCGAACAACTTCGGCTACCACGCGTACACCGAAGGCAACGGCGTGTTTGCGAACGGCGCGGGCACGTCGTTCGTCAACCACGGCGTGATGAACGTCGGCGCGTGGACGCTCGACGGCAACCAGCCGGACCTGCAGAACTACGCGGTCGCCGTGACAGGCGGCGCGACCGCGTCGAACGCCGGCACGATCAATGTCGGCGTCAATGCGACGACGCTCGACAGCCAGGTGATCGGCGGCCTCGTCGATGGCGGCAGCTTCACGAACGAAGCGGGCGGCACGATCACCCTCGGCCGCTCGGCGCAGTACGCGCCCGGCGGAACGGCAAGCGACGTCGCACTCGCTGCGCACGCATACGGCATCCTGCTCGGCAATTCCGGCACCGCGAGCAACCTCGGCACGATCGTGATCGGCTCGCAAACGCAGAACGGCGCCGCGCTGGCGAGCATCGGCTCGGCGTCCGGCACGCTGACCAACGCGGGCGCGATCGTCGTCAACGGCGCGGCGTCCGGCACGCCGCTCGCCAACGTCGGCATGCTCGCGGCCAATACGGCCGCGACCGTGACCAACACCGGCACCATCACGCTGAATGGCGTCAACGGCATCGGCATCATGGTCGTCGGCACCGGTGCGCAGGCAACGTCCGCGCTGTCGAGCGGCACGATCAACGTCGCCGGCGGCCTCGATCCGGCCTCGAGCACGCGCAACTACGGCGTGTGGGCCGAAGGGCCGCGCGCCACGGCCACGCTCGACGGCGCGCTCAACCTGACAGGCACCGGCGCGATCGGCGTGCATGCACGCTCGGGCGCGACGATCAACGTCGGCGCCAATGCCGTGCCGGCCTTCATGTCGGGCACCAACCAGATCGGCTTCTACGCGTATGGCGCGGGCTCGAAGATCAACGTCGCCGCGCAGCACCTGAGCGTCGACACCGACGATTCGACGCTGTTCCGCGTCGCGGGCGGCGCGGCCTACACGGGCACGTCGACGGCCGGCGCGCTGACGACCGACGTCAACGGCCAGCGCGCGCACGGCGTGCTCGCGACCGACGCCGGCACCGTGCTGTCGACCGGCAACGCGATCTACAACGTCAACGGCGCGAACGGCATCGCGATCGCGGTGGAAGGCGGCGCTCGAGGCACGATCGACGCGGGCGCGACGATCAACCTGAACGCGGCCGGTGCGATCGCCGGCGTCGTCGACGGCCAGGCGCACGACCTCGCCGGCGCCAATGCCGGCGCACCGGTCGCCACGACGCTCACCAACCACGCCGCGGTCACGTCGTCGACGGCCGGTGTCACCGGCTTCGTCGCGCAGAACCTCGGCACGCTCGAGAACCGCGACACGGTGCTGCTGACGGGCGCCGGCTCGACCGACGTCGTGATCGGCACGCTCGGCACGGTGAACAACGCGTCGACGATCCGCGTATCCGACGGCACCGGCGCGCTCGTCCAGGGGGCGTCGGCAACGCTCGCCAACGCCGGTTCGATCGAAGCCGACGACGGCATCGCGGGCGTCCACCTGACGGGCACCGGCGCATCGGTCGCGCTGTCGGGCGCCGGCACCGTGATCGCAAACGGCAGCGCCGACGGCGTGCTGATCGACTCGACCGTGACGGGCGGCGGGCTGGCAGCCGGCGCGACATCGATCGCGGTCGGCGGCTCGGGCAACGGGATCGACAACCAGGGGACGAACGCGACGATCGCGCTGGCCGGCACGCAGATCGGCACGACCGGCGGTGGCGCCGACGGCCTGTCGTCAACGGGGGCCGGCGCACGCATCGCGACCGATGCGGCGACCGTCGTCAGGACCACCGGCGACAACGCGCGTGGCTTCTTCGTGTCGGGGGCGGATTCGACGCTGGCGGCCAACGGCACGACCGTTGCGACGACCGGCGCGGGTTCGGCCGCGATCGTGACGACCGGCGGCGCGACCGCGCTGCTGTCGGGCGCGAAGATCACCACGTCGGGCGCGACGTCCGACGGCCTCGTCGCGCAAAACGGCGGCCGCATCGGCGACACGGGCTCGACGATCGCCAGCGCCGCCGGCAACGGCGCCACCGCCGACAGCGGCGGCGTGCTCGCGCTGACCGGCACGACGCTCAAGGGTGCGACGGCCGGCGTGCTGACGTCCGATACGCTCGCAAACGGCGCGACGAGCTCGGTGCTCGTCGACGGCGGCAGCATCACGTCCGTCACCGGGCCGGCTTTCGCCGTGCGCGGCGGCACGGCCGACATCGCCGTGCGCAACGGCACGGTCGTGACGGCCGGCAACGGCACGCTGCTCGACCTGTCGAACGGCAGCCACGCCACCTTCACCGCATCGGCCGTGAACCTGGCCGGCGACATCGTCTCCGACGCATCGAGCACCGGCAACGTGTTCCTCGCGAACGGCACGACGCTGACCGGCAAGATCGATCCGGTCGCACTGACCGTCGACAACACCAGCACGTGGCGCATGACGGGCAGCTCGGTCCTGAGCAGCCTGAACAACGCGGGCCTCGTCGCATTCGCCGCACCGACCGGTTCGCCGACGCTCGCGGGCAGCTACAAGACGCTGACGACCGGCAGCTACGTCGGCAACGGCGGCACGATCGCGCTCAACACGTTCCTCGGCGCCGACGCCTCGCCGACCGATCGGGTGATCGTGAACGGCGGCGCCGCGAGCGGCACGACGGGCCTGAAGATCGCCAACACGGCCGGCACCGGCGCGCAGACGAAGGGCGACGGGATTCCGGTGGTCGTCACGGCCAACGGCGGCACGACCACCGCGTCGGCATTCCAGCTCGCGGGCCCCGTACAGGCGGGCGCGTACGAATACCGGCTCTATCGCGGCGGGCAAGGTGACGCAAACGGCTGGTACCTGCGGTCGCAACTCGATCCGTCTGACCCCGGCGACCCGATCCACCCGTCCGGCGGCGGTGACCGCGGCAACAACGGGAATGGCAACGGCGGCACGCTCGCGTATCGCCCCGGGGTCTCGGGCTATGCCCTCACGCCGCTGCTCAATGCCGACTACGGCTTCTCCACGCTGGGCAAGCTGCACGAGCGCGTCGGCGACGTCTACAACCTCGAAAAGCAGCAGCCGGGCAATCGCGACGGCGTGTGGGGGCGCATCGGCGGCCAGAGCCTCGACGCAAACGCGGGGCGCTTCGCGGCCGACGAGCGCACGTTCTTCGCGCAATTCGGCAAGGACTGGACGCTCGACCCGGCACCGAACGGCGGCGGCAGCACGCATGCGGGCGTGACGGCCAGCATCGGCGTGTCGAACGCGAGCTTCAGCGACATGGCGCGCGCCGATACGGCCAACCTGTCGACGTCGACGGGCTCGGTCGAGATGCACGCACAGAGCATCGGCGGCTACTGGACCAAGTACCTGTCCGACGGCACGTACTTCGACAGCGTCGGCCAGGTCACGCACTACGGCAACCGCTATCGCGACAGCTATGGCAACGAGGCGTCGCAGAACGGCTTCGGCATCGCACTGTCGCAGGAAGTCGGCAAGCCGTTCGCGATCGGCGCGCTGCCGGTCGCGGTCGAGCCGCAGGCGCAGCTCATGTACCAGTACCTGAAGCTGAACGGGTTCAACGACAACGTCTCGGCGGTATCGGGTACGACGACGAACGCGCTGCGCGGCCGCGTCGGCGTGCGCATCTTCCGGCCGAACCTCCAGTCGGATTCGGGCGGCGGCGCCGCCACGCCGTACTTCACGGCCGACGTGCTGCACGACTTCGTGTCGCCGGGCCAGACCGTCGTCGGCGGCACGCCGTTCGCGACGCATCTCGGCCGCACGTGGTACGAACTCGGCGTCGGCGTGACCGCGGGCTTCGGCAAGTCGGGCGAGCTGTACGCGAACGCGAAGATCGCGCGCAACATCGGCGGCGACTACCGGCGCGGCATCGTCGGGCAGGTCGGCTACCGCTACAGCTGGTAACGGCGCGCACCCGCGTCACGCGCGGACGAAAAAAAACCGCCCGGCGCTCGGCCGGGCGGTTTTCGTATCGGCGCATCGGCAGCGCCGACGCGCGCGAACGCTCAGTGCAGGATCTTCGCGAGGAAGTCCTTCGCGCGTTCCGATTTCGGATTCGAGAAGAAATCGTCCTTGCGGTCGTCCTCGACGATCGCGCCCTTGTCCATGAAGATCACGCGATGGGCGACCTTCTTCGCGAAGCCCATCTCGTGCGTGACGACCATCATCGTCATCCCTTCCTGCGCGAGCTCGACCATCACGTCGAGCACTTCGTTGATCATCTCGGGGTCGAGCGCGGACGTCGGCTCGTCGAACAGCATTGCGATCGGATCCATCGACAACGCACGCGCGATCGCGACACGCTGCTGCTGGCCGCCCGACAGCTGGCCCGGGAACTTGTGCGCATGCGCCTTCAGGCCGACGCGGTCGAGCAGCTTCATGCCCTTCTCGTTCGCCTCGTCCTTGCCGCGGCCGAGCACCTTGATCTGCGCGAGCGTCAGGTTCTCGGTGATCGACAGGTGCGGGAACAGCTCGAAATGCTGGAACACCATCCCGACCTTCGAGCGCAGCTTCGACAGGTTCGTCTTCTTGTCGCCGACCGACTGGCCGTTCACGAGGATCTCGCCCTGCTGGAACGGCTCGAGGCCGTTCACGGTCTTGATCAGCGTGGACTTACCCGAGCCCGACGGGCCGCACACGACGACCACTTCGCCTTTCTTGACCTCGGTCGTGCAGTCGGTGAGAACCTGAAACTGGCCGTACCACTTCGAAACGTTCTTGATGGAAATCATCTTGTGACCTTTTTCTGGAGACCCTTGACGAGTGCAGACGCCAACGAGCAAATCACGAAATAGCATGCGCCGGCGAACAGGACCATCTCGACGGTCGTGCCGTCGCGATCGCCGATGTTGGCCGCCGTGCGGAAGAAGTCCGCGAGACTGATCACGTACACGAGCGACGTATCCTGGAACAGGACGATCGCCTGCGTGAGCAGCAGCGGCACCATCGCGCGGAACGCCTGCGGCAGGATCACGAGGCGCATCGCCTGCGCGTAGTTCATGCCGAGCGCGAACGCGGCATTCACCTGCCCGCGCGGCACCGCCTGGATACCGGCGCGGATGATCTCGGAATAATACGCGGCTTCGAACAGCGAGAACGCGACCATCGCCGAGGCGAGACGGATGTCGATCGTCGGCGACAACCCGAGCACGCCCTGCAGCAGCTGCGGCACGATCAGGAAGAACCACAGCAGCACCATCACGAGCGGGATCGAGCGGAACACCGTCACGTACGCTTTCGCGAACCACGCGAGCGGCGTCACGCCGGACAGCCGCAGCAGCGCGAGCAGCGTGCCCCAGACGATCCCGACCACGATCGCGATCAGCGTGATCTGGAACGTGACGACCGCCCCCGTCCACAGCGTCGGCAGCGCGCCGGGAATACTACTCCAGTCGAACTGATGCATCACTTGCCTCCGATATAGCCGGGCAGCCGCGTACGGCCTTCGATCCAGCGCATGAACGCCATCACGACGAGGTTGATGATCACGTAGGCGAGCGTCACCGCGATGAACGATTCATACGTCTGCGCGGTGTAGTCGACGAGCTGGCGCGCCTGCGCGGACAGGTCGAGCAGGCCGATCGTCGACGCGACGGCGGAGTTCTTGAAGATGTTCAGGAATTCCGACGTGAGCGGTGGCACGATGATCCGGTACGCAACGGGCAGCAGCACGTAGCGGTACGTCTGCCATTGCGTGAAACCCATCGCGAGGCCGGCGGCACGCTGGCCCTTCGGCAGCGCGTTGATCCCCGAGCGCACCTGTTCGCACACGCGGGCGCCCGTGAACAGGCCGAGACAGATGATCGACGCGGTAAAGAACTGCGTGGCGGGCGGCAACTGCTTGATCCAGGTGCCGATCGACGCGGGCAGCAGCTCCGGTATCACGAGATACCAGATGAAGAACTGCACGATCAGCGGAATGTTCCGGAAGATCGACACGTACAGGGTACCGATCGCGGACAGCCATTTGTTCGGCACGGTGCGCAGCACGCCGAACAGCGAACCGACGATCAGCGCGATGACCCAGGCGACGAGCGACACTTCGATGGTCACCCAGAAGCCGGACATCAGCCATCCGAAATAAGTCGTCGGCTCGCCGGTCGATACGGGGCTCAGGAAGATGCCCCAGTTCCAGTGGTAAGACATGGGCAAGACTCCAGCAAAAAGAGACGGAAGAAGCGTGGCCTCTTCCGTCTCATTAGCGTCATTTCTGCATCAACGGCCGTGCGGTCAGTCGAGCGCCTTGTCGTTCGGGTTCGCGTACAGCTTCTTCATCGAATCGGACAGCGGGAAGTTCAGGTTCAGCCCCTTCGGCGGGATCGGGTTCTCGAACCACTTCGCGTAGATCTTCGCGGCTTCGCCCGACTTCTCGACTTGCGAGATCGCGTCGTCGACGACCTTCTTGAAGTCCGCATCGCCCTTGCGCATCATGCAGCCGTACGCCTCTTCCGATTGCGGCGTGCCGACGATCACCCACTCGGCCGGCTGCTTCGCCTTCGCGCGTTCGCCCGCGAGCAGCGCGTCATCCATCATGAACGCGACCGCGCGGCCCGATTCCAGCGTATTGAACGAATCGCCGTGATCCTTCGCGCTGATGATGTTCATGCCGAGCTGCTTGTCGTTGTTCATCTTGCGCAGCAGGCGCTCGGACGTCGTGCCGGCGGTGGTCACGACCGTCTTGCCCTTCAGGTCGGCGAAATCCTTGACGCCCGAATCCTTCTTCGTCATCAGGCGCGTGCCGATCACGAAGATCGTGTCGGAGAACGAGGCCTGCTGCTGGCGTTCCGCGTTGTTGGTGGTCGAGCCGCACTCGATGTCGACCGTGCCGTTCTGCACGAGCGGGATGCGGTTCTGCGACGTGACCGGAATGTTCTTCACCTGCAGGTTCGGCAGGTTCAGCTTCTTCTTCACCGCGTCCACCACCTTCAGCTGGAATTCGCGCGAATAGCCGACCACCTGCTGGTTCTGGTCGTAGTAGGAGAACGGAATCGACGATTCGCGGTGCCCCAGCGCGATCACGCCCGTGTCCTTGATCTTCTTCAGCGTGCCCG
This sequence comes from Burkholderia sp. AU6039, assembly GCF_002223365.1. Taxonomy (NCBI): domain Bacteria; kingdom Pseudomonadati; phylum Pseudomonadota; class Betaproteobacteria; order Burkholderiales; family Burkholderiaceae; genus Burkholderia; species Burkholderia sp. AU6039. The sequence goes on along the minus strand of NZ_NKFK01000003.1, from coordinate 131,244 downwards.
TCTCCTGAGCATGCGCGCCGCTTGCGAACGCGCAAAGCGCCGCGAACATCAGGACTGCCTTTTGGTATTTCATTTTGGTCATCTCCTTGGCTAAAACCCGCGCCAGTGTATCAAAGTAATATTTTTGAAAGTACTGGTTGTTTACCGCACTACGAATCGCGCTGCGCGAAGCCTTCCTCCCGGCTTCGGGCGCCCCTTCCGGCGCCTGAATGCGCGCGCGGGCGATGCCGGATTCGGCACCGCCCGCGAGGGTTCATGCACGCAACCGGATGGATTGCGTCATGGATTGATCGTAGTCAACCGATCTGAAATCGGCAACTGCCGATCAGGGGTACAGGCCGCGCATTTCGCGCGCCATCAGGATGCGCTTGCACGCAACGATGAACGCTGCGGTACGCACCGACACCTTGTGCTCTTCCGCGACCGCCCACACGCCGGAGAACGCTTCGCGCATCACGCGTTCGAGACGGTGGTTGATCTCGTCTTCCGTCCAGAAGAAGCTCGAGAAATCCTGCACCCATTCGAAGTACGACACGGTCACGCCACCCGCGTTCGCGATCACGTCCGGGATCACCAGCACGCCGTTCGCGGTCAGGATGTCGTCCGCCGCCGTGGTCGTCGGGCCGTTCGCGCCTTCGACGATGATCTTCGTGCGGATCTTCCCTGCGTTCTTCTCGGTGATCTGGTTTTCCAGTGCCGCCGGGATCAGGATGTCGGTTTCGACCGTCCAGAACTCGTCATTCGGCATCGGCTCCGCGCCTTCGAAGCCCGCGACGCCGCCCGTGCGTGCGACGTGGTCGAGCAGCTTGTTCGAATCCAGACCGGCCGGCTGGTAGATCGTGCCCGTGTGATCCTGCACCGCGATCACCTTCGCACCCGCTTCCTGGAACAGCTTCGCCGCGATGCCGCCGACGTTGCCGAAGCCCTGCACCGCGATGCGTGCGCCTTCGATCTCGAGGCCCTTCTTCTTCGCCGCTTCGCTGCCGACGACGAACACGCCGCGGCCCGTTGCTTCCTTGCGGCCGAGCGAACCGCCGAGCGCGATCGGCTTGCCGGTCACGACGCCGGTCGACGTCTGGCCCTGGTTCATCGAGTACGTGTCCATCATCCACGCCATCACCTGTTCGTTGGTGTTGACGTCCGGCGCCGGAATGTCGGTGTTCGGGCCGATGATGATGCCGATTTCGCTGGTGTAGCGGCGCGTCACGCGCTCGAGCTCACCACGCGACAGCTTGCGCGGGTCGACGCGGATACCGCCCTTCGCGCCGCCGTACGGCACGTTCACGGCCGCGTTCTTGACCGACATCCATGCGGACAGTGCCATCACTTCCGACAGCGTCACGTCCTGGTGGTAGCGCACGCCGCCCTTGCCCGGGCCGCGCGACACGTTGTGCTGCACGCGATAGCCTTCGAAGTGCGCGACGGTCCCGTTATCGAGCTCGATGGGGCAGTCGACGATCAGGATGCGCTTCGGGCGCTTCAGCGTTTCGAGCCAGCGCGACAGCGAGCCGAGATACGGCGCGACGCGATCGACTTGCTGAAGGTAGTTGCCCCACGGGCCGAGATCGTCGGCGTGCAGGTAGGACGGGATGGACTGCAATTGCGAAGACATGGATGCTCCAACGGTCAACAGGTGCGCACATTGTCGAAAAACCCGTTTTTTTTATCCAATGCCGTTTGCTTATTCGATTATGCGTTTCTTGCATGATCGCGATTTTTCGCAAATCCGCGGTCGATTTGCGCAAGAACGCCCGCGATCGATCGTGCATCGCGTGCGTGAAAAATCGTGTTTCCTGGCGGCGGGACGGCCGCCGGACAGCCGTCCGACAGGCTTCGCAAGCTCGACGACAGCAGGCCGGCGGTTAACCGCCCACGGTTAACCCGCGGTTTCGCGCAATTCGTCGCGCACGACGTCCCACAGCGCACGCACGAGCTTCTGGCGGGGATCGTCGCCCTGCAGCGCGAGCTTGTCGCAGTACAGCCGGATCTCCATCGTCAGCGTGAACGGGTGCGCGCCGCCGCGCACCGACCGGTCGAGCCGGATCAGGCGGCCGCCCGCGACCGCATCCTCGACCGCGCTGTGCGGCAGGAACGCGACCCCGTGGCCCGCGAGCGCCATCGCCTTCAGCCCTTCGGCCATGTCGGTCTCGTAGACGCGATCGAGGAACAGCGGTGTCGTCGCATTCGCGACGATGACTTCCGTCATCCGGCCGAGATACGCGTTCGGCGTATAGGACAGGTACGGCACGCGTGCGTCGGCCGTGCCGGGCAGCGTATAGCGCGGCCGCCCCGCGCGGCCCGGCGCCGAGAACGGGCTGATCGGCTCGCTGCCGAGGATCAGCATGTCGTAGCGCGCCGGGTCGAGCGCGACCGGATGGCTCGGGTGGTGGTAGCCCATCACGAGATCGCAGCCGCCCTCGACGAGCGACAGCACCGCATCGTGCACGTTCAGCGCGCGCAGCCGCGTGTGGACCTGGCCCATCTTCGCCTCGATCCGCTGCAGCCAGCGCGGAAAATACGTGAGCGACAGCGTGTGCGGCACCGCGAACTCGATCGTCGGCACCGGCGCGCCGACGTGGCCGCGCAGCAGCGTGCGCGCCTCGTGCGCCTGCGACAGCATCGTCAGCGCCTGTTCGTAGAAGATCTGCCCGGCCTGCGTGAGCCGCGTCGGATAAACCGAACGATCGATCAGTTCGGTCGCGAGCCATGCCTCGAGCGCCTGGATGCGCCGCGAAAACGCCGGCTGCGACACGTGCCGCAGCTCGGCGGACCGGCTAAAGCTGCGCGTTTCCGCGAGCGAAACGAAGTCTTCGAGCCATTTCAGTTCCATGCAGGCGGGCGCGGCGGGCGGCGGTCGGGAAGAAGCCTGCATTCTACCGGCGGGCGGGCCCGGCCGGCGTTGCGGCGAGCGGCCCGGCGCCCTGCCGCGCACGCGCGCCGGCGCGGTATCCGCGCGCGGCCGGGATCGTCCCGCGCCAATGGTAAAATGCCGGATTCTCCCTCCCCTCGCTCGACCCGGCCCCAAGGCCCGCCCGATCATGTCCGACACTCGTCCCGATACGCTTTTCGCCCTCACCGCGCTTTCGCCCATCGACGGCCGCTACGCCAGCAAGACCGAAGCGCTGCGCGACTGGCTCTCCGAAGCCGCCTTCATGCGCCACCGCGTCACCGTCGAGGTGCACTGGCTGATCGCGCTGTCGCGCGCCGGCTTCGCGGAAGTCCCGCGCTTCTCCGATGCGTCCGAACAGTTCCTGCTGCAGCTCGCCGAGCGCTTCACCGCGCACGACGCCGCCCGCATCAAGGACATCGAGCGCGTGACGAACCACGACGTGAAGGCCGTCGAATACTGGCTGAAGGAATCGGTGAAGGGCCAGGAAGAACTCGAAAAGGCCAGCGAATTCATCCACTTCGCGTGCACGTCGGAAGACATCAACAACACGTCGCACGGCATGATGCTCGCCGGTGCGCGCGAACACGTGATCCTGCCGGCCCTGCGCACGGTCTACCAGCGCCTCGTCGCACTCGCGCACGCGCACGCCGAGCAGCCGATGCTGTCGCGCACGCACGGCCAGCCGGCCAGCCCGACGACGCTCGGCAAGGAGCTCGCGAACGTCGCGGCCCGCCTCGCCCGTGCGATCACGCGCATCGAGAAGGTCGAGATCCTCGGCAAGATGAACGGCGCGGTCGGCAACTTCAACGCGCATCTGTCGGCGTATCCGGAATTCGACTGGGAAGCGTTCTCGCGCGACGTGATCGAGAACCGCCTGAAGCTCACGTTCAACCCGTACACGATCCAGATCGAGCCGCACGACTACATGGCCGAGCTGTTCGACGCCGTGGCGCGCGCGAACACGATCCTGCTCGACCTCGACCGCGACGTGTGGGGCTACATCTCGGTCGGCTACTTCAAGCAGAAGACGAAAGCCGGTGAAATCGGCTCGTCGACGATGCCGCACAAGGTCAACCCGATCGACTTCGAGAACTCGGAAGGCAACCTCGGCCTCGCGAACGCGACGCTGCGCCACCTCGCCGACAAGCTGCCGGTGTCGCGCTGGCAGCGCGACCTGACCGACTCGACGGTGCTGCGCAACATGGGCGTCGCGCTCGGCTACTCGCTGCTCGCGTACGACTCGCTGATCCGCGGCCTCGACAAGCTCGAAGTGAACCCGCAGCGCCTGAACGAAGACCTCGACAACTGCTGGGAAGTGCTCGCCGAGCCGGTGCAGACGGTGATGCGCCGCTACGGCATCGAGAACCCGTACGAGCAGCTGAAGGAATTGACGCGCGGCAAGGGCATCACGCGCGAAGCGCTGCAGGAATTCGTCGGCACGCTCGCGATCCCGCAAGACGCGAAGGATCTTCTGCTCGCGATGACGCCGGCGTCGTACATCGGCAAGGCCGTCGAACTCGCGAAGCGGATCGCGTAAGCGCCGCCGTCTGCGCACGTAAAAAAGCCCGATGCGAGCAATCGCATCGGGCTTTTTCGTTGCCTGCCGCGGCAGCATCAGAACGAGATCATCCGCCCCGGGTTGAGCGCGCTCATCACGCTCATCGCGGCCTTCGCGGCCGGAATCGCGATCGGCGACAACTGACGGCCGAGCGGAATCGCCCGATGGTCGATGCCGGTCAGCATCGAGAAATCGTCGTTGCGTCCGACGAAATCGTCGCAGATCGCCTTGCCGATCCGCACCGTCTGCGCGACGCCGTGGCCGCTCCAGCCCTGCACCATGTACATCGGCACACGGCCGTCGGTCTTGCGGCTGTCGGTCGCGCCGTTCAGCGTGAAGTCGCTGACGCCGCTCCAGCAGTAGTCGAGCGCGAACCGGCCGTCGTGCTGCGGGAACACCGTGTTCAGCCGCGTCAGCAGGTACGCGTTCACGTCGGGCTGCGCCCAGCACGTGCCGGTGCCCTGCCCGCCGAACAGCAGGCGGTTGCCGCGGACCGGCCGGTAATAGTCGATCTGGAACTGCGTGTCGTACACGGGCATGCCGGCCGGCATCAGCGTCGCGACGTCGACGTCGAGCGGCGCCGTCACGCTCACGTAGGTAAAGAACGGCACCGTGGTCGCCGCGCCGTCGTCGAGCAGCCGGAACGTCGTGTTGTGCAGCGCGAGCACGACGCCGCGGCGCGCGGTGATCGTGCCGCCCGGCGTCGTCGCGACGACGCCCTCCGGCGTCTCGTCGAGATCGAGCACCTCGGTGCCCTCGAACAGCGCGCCGCCGTTCAGCCGGAAGCCGTGCACGAGGCCGCGCACCAGCGCGAGCGGATGAATCTGTCCGCCGATCGCGTCGATCGCCGCGCCGTGATACAGCCCCGAGCGCACGTAGTCGTCATGCAGCTGATGGCGGCCGACGAGCGTCACGCCCGCGTCGCCGAGATGACGGCGCGCATCCGCGCCGTCCAGCAGCGCGCTCATGTGGCCCGGGTGCACCGCCGCGGTGATGTGGCCGCGCTTGCGGTCGAGCTCGAGCGCGTAACGTGCGCCGATCGCATCGATCAGGTCCATCGATTCGGCCGATGCGAAGCGCCACAGCCGCTTCGCGTCGTCGTGCGACAGGTAGTCGATCATGTCGGCGGCTTCCCAGCGCGCGAGGCCGGGCGTCAGTTGCCCGCCGTTGCGGCCCGACGCGGCCGAGCCGACGTGGTGCTTGTCGACGAGGATCGTGTCGACACCCGCTTCCGCGAGATGCAGCGCGGCCGATGCGCCGAGCAGGCCCGCGCCGATCACGAGCACGTCGCACACGGCGTCGTGCGCGAGCGGCACGCTGTTTTCATGGCGCGACAAAGACGCCTCGTACCAGTTCGCCGGGTGCTCGCCGTCGTAGCGGGCCGGCTCGCACCAGTTCCAGTTGTCTTTTTCGATGTTCAGTTGCGTTTGTTCAAAACGCGATTCGCCCTGGATCAGGGATGGATTGTTGAAAGTCATGATTGCACTTGCATGGTCTTGGGCCGCCTGTCGAAGGGCCTCGTTGCGTCGAGGCTTCGCGGGTGGGGCAGCCGGTTCCACATGGGTGTCAACGAGAAAAGGGGCGTGATGGCCCGTGTTGACGGCGGCACGCTCGTGCCGCCTGGATCCCGGACTGTGCGAAAGCACGTATTGAAAGGTGCCGGGACACCCAATTTCTACACCGCAGAAATAATTCTACAGTGTAGAATAAGCTTTCGTCAAGTTTACAGCCGGTGCCGCACCGGCTCGCCAGCCCGCATCGATGAAAGACAAACCCGCCCAGGGCCCGCGCGGCCTCGACAAGGATGCGATCGTCGCGGCCGCCCTCGCGCTGCTCGAAGACGTCGGCGAAGCCGCGTTCAGCGTGCGCAAGCTCGCGCAGTCGGTCGGCTGCGACCCGATGAGCGTGCTGTACCACTTCAAGTCGAAGGAAGGCCTGAGCCGCGCGATCGCGAACGCGCTGTCGCGCTCGCTCGTACCGGTTGATCCGTCACTGCCGTGGCGCGAACGGCTGCGCGACCTGGCGCGCCAGTACCGCGCGCTCGCGCTGCGCTACCCGGCTGCGTTCGCGCTGCTGCAGCGGCACATGAGCACCGGGCCGGCCGATCTCGCGCACATCGAGGCCGTGCATCGCGCGCTGGCCGACGCCGGCATCCCGCGCGCGGCGCTGCCGTCGGTGTGTGTCGGCTGGTATGCGAGCGTGATCGGGCTGGCCGCGGCCGAAGCCGGCGGCCTCACGCGCGCCGCGAACGACGTCGAACTCGCGGAAATGGCAGCGCTGTCCGACGCCGCGCATCCGCTCGTCAAGGCGGCCGCCCCGCTCTATGCGCAGCTCGATCCGGCAGCCGTGCACGACACGATGCTCGACGTGCTGCTCGACGGCATCGCGAAGCAGGCGCACGCGGCCTGACCGGCCCGCGACGACGAGCCGCCAACGAAAAAGGCGCCCGAAGGCGCCTTTTCCATGACGATTGCCGCGAACCGCGCTCAGTGCTGCTGCGCGATGCCGATCTTCAGCATGACCTGATCGACGATCTGTTCGGGCGTCAGCTCGATGCTGACCTCGATCGCTTCGTCCGGGCCCGGCTCCTCGAGCGTGTCGAGCTGGCTCTTCAGCAGCGACGGATCGAAGAAATGGCCGGTGCGGCTCTTCAGGCGCTCGTGCAACACCTCGAACGAACCCTTCAGATACACGAACCGCACGTCGGTGTCGGTGCCGCGCAGCACGTCGCGGTACGACCGCTTCAGCGACGAGCACGTGAACACGGCCGTCTCACCGGCACGCTGCTTTTCCTCGATGGCCGCGCGGATCGTGCGCAGCCACGGCCAGCGGTCGTCGTCGGTCAGCGGAATGCCGTTGTGCATCTTCTCCTTGTTCGCCGCGCTGTGAAACGCGTCGCCATCGGTATAGCTGCACGACAGGCGTTCCGCCAGCATTTCGCCGATCAGCGACTTGCCGGCGCCCGACACGCCCATTGCGATCAGAATCATTGACTACCCCTTGTTACAGAACCATGCTCAGCAGCAGTGTAAAGCCGAGGCCGAGCACCGAGATGATCGTTTCGAGCAACGACCAGGTCTTGAACGTCTGACCGACCGTCATCCCGAAGTATTCCTTGATCAGCCAGAAGCCGCCGTCGTTCACGTGCGAGAAGATCAGCGAGCCCGAGCCGGTGGCGAGCACCAGCAGTTCCGGGCTGACCGCCGCGCCGGACGCCGCCGCGATCGGCGCGACGATGCCGCAGGCCGTCGTCATCGCGACCGTCGCCGAACCCGTCGCGAGACGCATCAGCGCGGCGACGAACCAGCCGAGCAGCAGCGGCGACAGATGCGCGTGCTTCGCCGTCTCGACGATCTGCTGCGAAATCCCGCTGTCGCGCAGGACGCCGCCGAAGCCGCCGCCCGCGCCGACGATCAGCGTGATGCCCGCGATCGGTGCCAGGCACTCGCCGCAGAACTTCTGGATCTGGTCGCGGTTGAAGCCCTGCAGCTTGCCGAATGTGAAAAAGCTCACGAGCACGGCGATCAGCAGCGCGACGTCCGAGTTGCCGGCAAAGCGCAGCAGGTTGTTCGGCAGCGACTTCGGCGTGAACACCAGGTCGGCCCAGCTGCCGACGAGCATCAGCACGACGGGCAGCAGGATCGTGAACAGCGTGATGCCGAAGCTCGGCAGCTCGCGCTTTTCACCGTTCGCGCGCGAGTCGACGAACTGCGCGGCGAGCGGGTTGTTCTCCGGCAGCTTCACGAACTTCGAGATCGTCAGCGCGAACAGCGGGCCCGCGATGATCGCGGTCGGCACGCCGACGATCAGGCCGAACGCGATCGTCTTGCCGATATCGGCGCCGTATTGCTGAACGGCCAGCAACGCGGCCGGGTGCGGCGGGATCAGGCCGTGCACGACGGACAGGCCGGCCACCATCGGCAGGCCGACGACGAGCAGCGACTTGCCGGTGCGCTTCGCGACGTTGAACGCGATCGGGATCAGCAGCACGAAGCCGACTTCGAAGAACACCGGCAAGCCGACGATGATCGCGACGAACATCATCGCCCAGTGGATGTTCTTTTCACCGAACCAGTCGATCAGCGTGGTCGCGATCCGTTCGGCGCCGCCCGATTCGGCCATCATCTTGCCGAGCATCGTGCCGAGGCCGACGACGATCGCGATGTGGCCGAGCGTACCGCCGGTGCCCGTCTCGAACGACTTGACGATCTTGTCCATCGGCATGCCGACGACCAGGCCGAGGCCGAGCGACACGATGATCAGCACCAGGAACGGGTAGATCTTGTAGCGCGCGATCATCAGGATCAGCGCGGCAATCGCGATCAGCGTGAATACGAGCAGCATGCTGCCTTGGACAGCCCCCATGTGGCACTCCTCCTAGAATTGTTCGAACCGGGCGAGTTGTTGCGAGTATGCCCGGCTATGCAGGTCTCCGAAACACGGGGGGTACCCACCCCGTCAGGACGCTGAATTTTACTTATCTTTACGGTCCACGGATAGAACCGGTTCCATCAGCAAAAACCCTCGGTAAAACAAGCACTAAGGCTCGCTTTCCGAGGGTCAAACCGTCATCTCGTACAAGTCTTATCGGGGAAGCTGGCTCGCGGCTTGCGCGAGGCGCGTGACTTCGGCCCAGTCCTGCGCGGCGAGCGCGGCTTTCGGCGTGAGCCACGAGCCGCCGACGCACACGACGTTCGGCAGTTTCAGGAAATTCGGCGCGGTTTCGACGGTGATGCCGCCGGTCGGGCAGAACTTCAGCGCCGGGAACGGGCCGTGGAACGCCTGCAGCATCGGCACGCCGCCCGCTTGCTGCGCGGGGAAGAACTTCACGATCTCGTAGCCGAATTCGAGCGCCTGGATGATGTCGCTCGGCGTCATCACGCCCGGCAGCAGCGGCAGGCCCGCGTCGAGCGACGCGAGGTGCAGCTCCTTCGTCAGGCCCGGCGACACGCCGAACTTCGCGCCCGCGCGCTTGGCCTGCTCGCAATGCTCCGGCTTCGTGATCGTGCCGACGCCGACGACGATGTCGTCCGCGAGCTGGCTGGCGCGCTGGATCGCTTCCAGGCCGGCCGGCGTGCGCAGCGTGATCTCGAGCACCTTCACGCCGCCTGCGTGCAATGCACGCGACACGTGTTCGCCCTGCTCGACCGAGTCGAATGCGAGCACCGGGATGACCGGGCCCAGCTTCACGATTTCAGCAATCGTCTTCATTGAATTGGCTCCTTGAAATTCATGCGGCGACGTGGGCGGCCGTTTCGCCGACCAGCGCGCCGAAAACCGATGCGCCCTGCTCGGCCGGCGCGGCGGCCGCGCGGAACACGCCGAACAGTTCACGCCCGAAACCGACCTCGTTCTCGGCCTGGTGCAGCGGCTGCGCGACCGGGCGCGCCTGCCACTCGGCGGCGTCGACCTCGATATCGAGCACGCCGGCTTCCGCGTCGATCACGAGCGTATCGCCCGTCTTCACCTTGCCGAGCGGGCCGGCCAGCAGCGCTTCCGGCGACACGTGGATCACGGCCGGCACCTTGCCCGACGCGCCCGACATGCGGCCGTCGGTGACCAGCGCGACGTGGAAGCCCTGATCCTGCAGCACGCCGAGCAGCGGCGTCAAACGGTGCAGCTCGGGCATCCCGTTCGCGCGCGCGCCCTGGAAGCGCACCACCGCGACGAAATCGCGCTTCAGCTCGCCGCGATCGAACGCTTCCTGCACGGCTTCCTGCGAATCGAACACGATCGCGGGCGCCGTCACCTTGCGGTGCTCGGGCGCGACCGCCGAAATCTTGATCACGCCGCGGCCGAGGCGGCCCTGCATCAGGCGCAGGCCACCGTCCGGCTGGAACGGGTCGCGGATGCCGCGCAGCACCTTCGTGTCGTGGCTCTCGGCCGCGCCGTCGACCCACGTCAGCTTGCCGTCGATCAGCTTCGGCTCCTTCGTGTAGTGCGACAGACCCTTGCCGGCGACCGTCGTCACGTCCTCGTGCAGCAGCCCGCCTTCGAGCAGGTTGCGTACCAGGAAGGCCACGCCGCCCGCCGCGTGGAAATGGTTCACGTCGGCCTTGCCGTTCGGGTAGATCTTCGCGAGCAGCGGCACGACGGCCGACAGTTCGTCGAAATCGTTCCAGTCGATCAGGATGCCGGCCGCGCGCGCGATCGCGACGAGGTGCAGCGTGTGGTTGGTCGAGCCGCCCGTCGCCAGCAGCGCGACGATCCCGTTGACGATCGCCTTCTCGTCGATCACGTGGCCGATCGGCGTGTAGTGGCCGCGCTCGACGGTCAGGTCGAGCACGCGGCGCGCAGCCTCGGCGGTGAGCGCGGTGCGCAGCGGCGTGTGCGGGTGGACGAATGCCGAGCCCGGCAGGTGCAGCCCCATCAGCTCCATCAGCATCTGGTTGCTGTTCGCGGTGCCGTAGAACGTGCAGGTGCCGTGGCCGTGATAGGCGGCGGATTCGGCTTCGAGCAGCGCGTCGCGGCCGACCTGGCCGGTCGCGAACTGCTGGCGGATCTTCGCCTTGTCGTCGTTCGACAGGCCGCTCGTCATCGGGCCGGCCGGCACGAAGATCGTCGGCAGGTGGCCGAACTGCAGCGCGCCGATCAGCAGGCCCGGCACGATCTTGTCGCAGATGCCGAGGCAGAGCGCCGCGTCAAACATGTTGTGCGTGAGCGCGATCGCCGTGCCCATCGCGATCGCCTCGCGCGAGAACAGCGACAGCTCCATCCCCGGGTTGCCCTGCGTGACGCCGTCACACATCGCCGGCACGCCGCCCGCGAACTGCGCGACGCCGCCGTTCTCGCGCGCGGCCGCCTTGATGATCTCGGGGAAATCCTTGTACGGCGCATGCGCGGACAGCATCTCGTTGTACGAGGACACGATGCCGATGTTCGGCTCGCGGATCGCCTTGATCGAGAACTTGTCGTTACCCTCGAGGCCGGCGAAGCCGTGCGCGAGGTTCGCGCACGATAGCGCGCCGCGTGCCGGGAACTTGCCCTGCGCGCCGTCGATGCGCTGCAGATAGGCGGAACGGGTCGATTGGCTGCGGGCGATCACGCGTTCGGTGACCTTCGCCAGAGTGGGGTGCAGCGGCGTCATGCTGGGCGCTCCTGTATGCCGGCCGACACCGGCGGTTGGAATCGTGGGGACGGTCGAATGCGTCGACAGAACGAAGCCAGTCTAGTAGAAAAACTACACGCATGCAATGCGGATTCGTCGACCCGCAACCCCCATTCCCGCTACCAGCAAGGCGATACTTAGTGAAAACCCTAATCCACCTCACTGAAAGCACCGCACCCGCGCTAGTATTTTCTTGTAGATTTTCTACAATTCGATTGCGATACACTCGCTCATCCGAACCCGATTTCTGCCTGCCGTCCCATGCTGCCCCGCATTGAAGCGATCCGCGCCGAGTTGCGCCCGTCCGAGCGCAAGCTCGCCGACTACATCCTCGCCGCGCCGCGCGAGGTGCTCGACCTCGCGATGACCGAGCTGTCGACGCGCGCGGGCGTCAGCCAGCCGACGATCGCCCGCTTCTGCCAGGCGCTCGGCTGCAGCGGCTTTCGCGAATTCAAGATCCGGCTCGCGCAGAGCGTCGCGCCGGGCGTGTCGTCGGTCTATCGCGACGTCGAGCCCGACGAACCGGCGCCCGGCATCATCGGCAAGGTGTTCGACCGCACGATCGGTGCACTGATCGAGGTGCGCAACAGCCTGTCCGCCGGCAGCGTCGCCGAGGCGATCGGGCTGTTGTCGAACGCGTCGCGGATCGAGTTCTACGGCGCCGGCGGCTCGGGCATCGCCGCGCAGGACATCCAGCACAAGTTCTTCCGGCTCGGCGTGCCGAGCGTCGCGTATTCGGATCCGCACACGTTCTCGATGTCGTCGGCGCTGCTCGGCCCGCACGACGTCGTCGTCGCGATCTCGAACACCGGCCGCACGCGCGACATCGTCGACGCCGCGCGCTCCGCGCTCGCGTGCGGCGCGAAGGTCGTCGCGATCACGCAGAGCCATTCGCCGCTCGCGAAGCTCGCGACGGTGAGTCTCGCGTCGAACGTCGCGGAGGAAACGGACGTGTTCTCGCCGATGACGTCGCGGATGTCGCATCTCGCGATCGGCGACATCCTCGCGGTCGGCGTCGCGCTGTCACGCGGCCCCGCGCTGATGGAACGGGTCGGCCGCGCGAAGGAGGCGATCACGCGCCGCCGGATCGACGACGGCACGAAGGATTGAGCAGACGCTGCGCCGACCGCGTGCAGAAACCGTAAACGACAAACGGCGCCCCGCAGGGCGCCGTTTGCCTATCAGGCCGCGCCGGCAACTGCGCCGGCGATGCCGCTCAGAACGGCTTGATCACGACCAGCGCGACCGCCGCGAGCATGCCGAGCACCGGCAGCTCGTTGAACACGCGATACCACTTGTCGGTGCGGCGGTTCTCGCCGCGCTCGAACACTCGCAGCAGATACCCGCAATACACGTGATAGACGATCAGCAGCAGCACGACCGTCACCTTCGCGTGAATCCAGCCCTGCCCCTGCCCGATGCCGATCGACAGCCAGAGCCACAGCCCGCAGGCCAGCGCCGGCACCGCGATCATCGTCATGAAGCGGAACAGCTTGCGCGCCATCAGCAGCAGGCGACGCACGGCGGCCGGATCGGTTTCCATGGCCAGGTTCACGTAGATGCGCGGCAGGTAGAACAACCCTGCAAACCACGCGGCGATCAGAACGATATGGAACGTCTTGACCCAGAGCATCGCCATCGATTGTGCGCCTCGCTGTTTATTGGCGGCCTTCGCCGTGTCCGAGCACGACGTACTTCAGCGACGTCAAGCCTTCCAGGCCGACGGGGCCGCGTGCGTGCAGCTTGTCGTTCGAGATGCCGATTTCCGCGCCGAGGCCGAATTCGAAGCCGTCCGCGAAGCGCGTCGATGCGTTGACCATCACGCTCGCCGAGTCGACTTCGCGCAGGAACCGCATCGCGCGGTCGTGATCCTCGGTGACGATCGCGTCCGTGTGGTGCGAGCCGTAATGATTGATGTGCTCGATCGCGGCGTCGAGACCGTCGACGACCTTGATCGCGAGCACCGGCGCGAGATACTCGGTGTGCCAGTCCTCCTCGGTGGCATCGACGAGCGGGCCGACGCCCGCATCGGCGAGCACCGCGCGCGCGGCCGCGTCGACGCGCAGTTCGACCTGCTTGTCGCGATACAGCTTGCCGAGCGGCGGCAGCAGCGTCGCCGCGACGCCGCTCGCGACGAGCAGCGTCTCCATCGTGTTGCAGGTGCCGTAGCGGTGCGTCTTCGCGTTGTCGCAGACGGTCAGCGCCTTGGCGAGATCGGCGCGATCGTCGACGTACACGTGGCAGATGCCGTCGAGGTGCTTGATCATTGGCACGCGCGCCTCGTTGATCAGGCGCTCGATCAGGCTCTTGCCGCCGCGCGGCACGATCACGTCGACGTACTCGGTCATCGTGATCAGCTTGCCGACCGCCGCGCGATCGGCCGTCGCGACGACCTGCACCGCGTCCTGCGGCAGGCCGGCTGCCTCGAGCCCTTCGCCGATCAGCTTCGCGAGCGCCGCGTTCGATTCGAGCGCCTCGGAGCCGCCGCGCAGGATCGTCGCGTTGCCCGACTTCAGGCACAGCGCCGCCGCGTCGATCGTCACGTTCGGGCGCGATTCGTAGATGATGCCGATCACGCCGAGCGGCACGCGCATCTGGCCGACCTGGATGCCGCTCGGGCGGTACTTGAGGTTGCTGATCTCGCCGATCGGATCTGCCAGCGACGCCACCTGGCGCAAGCCTTCGACCATCGTCTTCAGCGCCTTGTCCGACAGCGTCAGGCGATCGACGAACGCCGCATCGAGACCCTTTTCACGGGCACGGGCGACATCGCGCGCATTCGCGTCCTTCAGCACCTGTGCGTCGCGTTCGATCGCGCGCGCCACGGCGTCGAGCGCCGCGTTCTTCGCGGCCGTGCTGGCGCGCGCCATCGCGCGGGAAGCGTGCCGGGCGCGACGGCCCAGGTCGGTCATGTACTGATCGATATCCATCGTGTGACTCGAGAAGCGCGCCGCGCGGGGCGGCATGAATTCGTGGGGAAGCGTGAGCGGCGGCGGCCGGAAGGCCGCGCCAGCCATCGAAACATTGTAAGCGGGTTGCGCAGCGCGCGCTGAAGGCCCGAACGGGACTTAGCGTCGCACGCGCCCCGCGGTCGGCGGTCGCTCGCCGCGGGCACCGGCCACCGTCATCGCGAGCTGGAACAGCCCGTCCCACGGATCGGGCGGCGGTTCGTCCTGCGTACGGCGGCCCGGCGTGACGGCCGTGAGCCCCTTGACCTGACGGTCGAGCTTCGCGGCAAACGCGAGCGCCTTCTCGAGCACGGCTTCGGACACGCGATTCAGCGCGGGACCGATCAGCCGCTCGCGCGGCCCCCACACGCGGTTCTCGCGCAGCAGCGTCGCGAGCGGCTTGCCGGCCGTCGTGCCGCGCTTGATCCGCAGCAGCGTGCGCAATTCCTCGACGACGGCCCACATCACGAGCACGATCGCCTCGCCCTCGCCCTTCAGCCCGTCGATCATCCGCGCGAGCCGCGCGGCGTCGCCGGCGAGCATGGCTTCGTTCAGCTTGAAGACGTCGTAGCGCGCGACGTTCAGCACCGCGTCGTGCACCTGCTCGAACGACAGCGCACCCTGCGGATACAGCAGCCCGAGCTTCTGGATTTCCTGGTGTGCGGCGAGCAGGTTGCCTTCGACGCGCTCGGCGATGAACTGCAGCGCGCGCCGCCCGTCCTCGCCGGGCGCGGCGCGCTGGCCCTGCAGCGCGAGGCGCTGGCCGATCCAGTTCGGCAGCTGCGCGCGGTCGACCGGATCGATCTTCAGCGCGACGCCGCCGTTCTGCAGCGCGGTGAACCACGCGGATTTCTGCGTGGCCGCGTCGAGACGCGGCAGCGTGACGAGCATCAGCGCGTCGGGGTTCGGCGTGGCCGCGAGCGTCTTCAGCGCATCGGCGCCTTCCTTGCCGGGCTTGCCCGACGGAATGCGCAGCTCGATCAGCTGGCGCTCGCCGAACAGCGACATCGCCTGGGTCGCGCCGAGCAGCACGCTCCAGTCGAAGCCGCGCTCGACCGTATGCACCGAGCGCTCGGTGAAGCCGGCCGCGCGCGCGGCCGCACGAATGCGGTCGCACGCCTCCTGCGCGAGCAGCGGCTCGTCGCCGTAGACGGTATAGAGCCCGGCCAACCCCTTCGCGAGGTGCGGCTCCAGCGCATCAAGTCGCAGTTGCATCGATACGTGCGCCGTCGATCAGAGCGGCGGCGGCGGCAGCGGCGCGCGCGGTGCGACGCCCGGCACCACGTCTTCCGGCGCCGGCGTCAGCGAATGGACGATCGCGAGACGCCGCATCAGCTGGTCGACCGCATCGCTCTGCATGTCGGCGTACAGGAGGTCCGCTTCCTGCGCCTTCGCGTTCGTGTACTGATCGCTGTACGTCATCGCGCGGTTCAGCGCGATCGCGCTCGGCGGGATCAGCACGGTGCCGTCCTTGCTCGTCAACTGATAACGCAACGTATAGAAGAGCGCGTATTCCTGCGCCGAACCGTACTTGTTGAGCGTCAGCGTGTTCTGGCCACGCGATTCCCACATGGTCAGCACGGCGTCGGCATCATCCGCCGACTTGACGATCTTCGTGTCGCTGCCGGCCTCGACGAGGCGCACGAGGCGCGCCTCGACCGGCGCCGGCGCGCCGGCGATCAGCAGGTGCTTGAACGCGTAGTCCTGCTGGCCGCGCAACTGGAAGCCGCATGCCGACAGCGCAACCGCGCTGCCGACAGCGAGCATCAAAAACGATCTGCGGATCACCTTCGCTCCTTCTGGGTACGTCCGATGGCCAGCGGCCGTCAGACGACGATGTTCACGAGGCGGCCCGGCACGACGACGATCTTCTTCGCCGGCTTGCCGTCGCTGAACTTCGCGAACGCGTCGTCGGCCACTGCCGCGGCTTCGATCGCCTCGCGGCTCGCGTCCTTCGCCACCTTCAGCGCGCCGCGCACCTTGCCGTTCACCTGCAGCACGAGTTCGATCTCGGCCTGCTCGAGCGCGGCCTCGTCGACCTTCGGCCACGGTGCGTCGAGCAGCGGGCCGAATTCGTCCGCGTAGCCGAGCGCCTTCCACAGCTCGAACGTGACGTGCGGCACGACCGGGTACAGCACGCGCAGCAGCACGCCGTACGTTTCACGCAGCACGCCGGGCGTCGCGCCCTTCGCGCCGTCGATCGCGTTCAGCATCTTCATCGCGGCCGACACGACCGTGTTGTACTGCAGGCGCTGGTAGTCGAAATCGGCCTGCTTCAGCACGCTGTAGATCTCGCGGCGCAGCGCCTTGTCGGCGTCGCCGAGCGCGGCCGCATCGAAGCCCGCGCGCGCAGCGAGCGCTTCGCGGTTCGTCGCGCCGAAGCTCCACACGCGGCGCAGGAAGCGGCTCGCGCCTTCGACGCCCGCACCCGACCACTCGAGCTGCTGCTCGGGCGGCGCGGCGAACATCGTGAACAGGCGCGCGGTATCCGCGCCGTACTGGTCGATCAACAGCTGCGGATCGACACCGTTGTTCTTCGACTTCGACATCTTCTCGATGCCGCCGAGCACGACCGGCTGGCCGTCCGCGTTCAGCGTCGCGCCGACCGGGCGGCCCTTGTCGTCGTGCGTGACCGTCACGTCGAGCGGGTTGTACCAGGTCTTCTTGCCCGATGCGTCCTCGCGGTAGTACGTCTCGTTCAGCACCATGCCCTGCGTGAGCAGGTTCTTCGCCGGCTCGCCGAACTTCACGAGGCCGAGGTCGCGCATCACCTTGGTCCAGAAGCGCGAATACAGCAGGTGCAGGATCGCGTGCTCGATGCCGCCGATGTACTGGTCCATCGGCATCCAGTAGTCGGTGCGCGCGTCGACCATCGTGTCGGCGTCCGGCGCCGTGTAGCGCGAGAAGTACCACGACGAATCGACGAAGGTGTCCATCGTGTCGGTTTCGCGCTTGGCCGCCGCGCCGCACTTCGGGCACGTGCAGTTCAGGAACGCTTCCGACTTCGCGAGCGGGTTGCCCGAGCCGTCCGGCACGAGGTCTTCCGGCAGCACGACGGGCAGATCCTGCTCGGGCACCGGCACGTCGCCGCACGACGGGCAGTGGATGATCGGGATCGGCGTGCCCCAGTAGCGCTGGCGCGACACGCCCCAGTCGCGCAGGCGCCACGTGACCTGCTTGTCGCCGAAGCCGCCGGCGTTCAGGTCGGCCGCGACCGCGTCCACGGCTTCCGCGTAATGCAGGCCGTCATACTTGCCGCTGTTCACGCAGACCGCGATTTCCTTGTCGCCGTACCACTCCTGCCAGGCGTCGAGCGAGTACTGCTGGCCTTCGGCCGAGATCACCTGCTTGATCGGCAGGCCGTATTTCTTCGCGAACGCGAAATCGCGCTCGTCGTGGCCCGGCACGCCCATCACCGCGCCTTCGCCATAGCTCATCAGCACGTAGTTGCCGATCCACACCTCGACCGGCTCGCCGGTCAGCGGGTGCGTGACCGAGAAGCCCGTCGCGACGCCCTTCTTTTCCATCGTCGCGACGTCGGCCTCGGCGACGCCGCCGCGCTTGCATTCGTCGATGAACGCGAGCAGCTCGGGCTTGTCCTGCGCGAGGCGCGTGGCGAGCGGATGCTCGGCCGCGATCGCGCAGAACGTGACGCCCATGATCGTGTCGGCACGCGTCGTGAACACGCGCAGCAGCTTCTTCTCGCCGTCGAGTTCGTACGGGAAGCCGAAGTTCACGCCGAAGCTCTTGCCGATCCAGTTCTGCTGCATGATCTTCACGCGCTCGGGCCAGCCGAGGCCGTCGAGGTCGTTCAGCAGCTCATCCGCGTACTGCGTGATGCGCAGGTAGTACATCGGGATCTCGCGCTTCTCGACGAGCGCGCCCGACCGCCAGCCGCGACCGTCGATCACCTGCTCGTTCGCGAGCACGGTCTGGTCGACCGGGTCCCAGTTCACGGTGCCCGTCTTCTTGTACGCGATGCCCTTCTCGAGCATCTTCAGGAACAGCCACTGGTTCCACTTGTAGTAGTCGGGCTTGCACGTCGCGATTTCGCGCGACCAGTCGATCGCGAGGCCCATCGACTGCATCTGGCCCTTCATGTAGTCGATGTTGTCGTAGGTCCACTTCGCGGGCGGCACGCCGTTCGCCATCGCGGCGTTCTCGGCCGGCATCCCGAACGCGTCCCAGCCCATCGGCATCAGCGTGTTGTAGCCGTTCATCCGCAGATAGCGGTACATCACGTCGTTGATCGTGTAGTTGCGCACGTGACCCATGTGCAGCTTGCCGGACGGGTACGGCAGCATCGACACGCAGTAGAACTTCGGCTTCTGCGAATCTTCCTTCGTCTTGTAGGCATCGGCTGCGCGCCAGTCGCCCTGGGCGGCGGCTTCGACGTCGGCGGGTACGTATCTCTCGTGCATGGTGTGGTTCGGACTAGGCTTTAAGCGACGCGACGGCGCGCGCGCAGGAGTGGATCGAAAATCGTGCTTGCCCGGCGGACCTGCAGGTTCGCTGTTGCCGGACCTGTTCGCGGTTGCCGGGCATTTTCCGGGTAACCCGCAGCATGCCCGGGTAGCCTGGAAAATTCCGGGTTACCTGAAAAAAGCCTGCCAACCGGGAAAAACGTTGATTATACCGTCCGCGCCGGCCCATTCGACCGGTCTTGCGGCGCGCGGCCCGATCCCGTGGCCGGGACAGGCCCGCCGGCTCCGCTCAGCGGTTGGCCGGCACGGCGGGCGCCGCCGCGGAACCGCCCGCCTGCGGCGGCACGTCGGTCACGAAACCGATCCGCGTGAGGCCGGCGGCCTGCGCGGCGCCCATCACCTGCGCGATCACGTCGTAGCGGGTCGCACGCGACGCGCGCAGCCGCAGCTCGGGCGGTGCGCCGCCCGCGGCGGCGGCCCGGAAGCGCGCGGGCAGCGCATCGAGCGCGACCGGTGAATCGTCCCAGTACAGCTTGCCCGCGTCGTCGATCGACAAGGTGACGGATTGCGGCGTGTCGCGCGCGACGCTGGCCGCGACTTTCGGCAAGTCGAGCCGGATCGCGTGCGTCATCAGCGGCGCGGTGATGATGAAGATGACGAGCAGCACCAGCATCACGTCGATCAGCGGGGTCATGTTGATCTCCGCCATCGGCGCGGACGTCTTGTGGTGCTCGAGTCCGCCGAATGCCATGGTCGCTCCTCCGGAATGGACGCGTCAGGCTTCCTGCGCGCAAACGAACACGTGCAGGTCGCGCGCGAAGCCGTCGAGTTCCTCGGCGAGCTGGCGCACGAGCCGCCCGAGGATGTTGTAGGCCAGCACCGCGGGAATCGCGACGACAAGCCCGAACGCGGTCATGATCAGCGCCTCGCCGACCGGCCCCGCGACGTTCTCGATCTGCGCCTGCCCGCTCGCGGCGATGCTGCCGAGCGCGTGGTAGATGCCCCACACGGTGCCGAGCAGCCCGACGAACGGTGCGGTGCTGCCGATCGACGCGAGCAGCACCTGGCCGAATTCGAGGCGCCGCTGCGAGCGCAGCATCGCGTGCCGCAACGCGCGCAGCACGCGTTCGCCGCGCTCGACGCGCGCGGCCAGGGCAGCCGGGTCGTGGTCGTCGGCCGCATCGCGCGCGGCTTCGGCGAGCGGCACGAACACGCGCTCGCGATCGGCGCCGGCGAGCGCGGCGATGCCCGCGTCGAGCGACGGCGCGCGCCAGAACGCGGCGAGCGCGCGCGGCCCCTGCCGCTTCGCGCGGACCAGGAGCCAGGCTTTCATGAGGAGGAAGCACCAGCTGGCGACGGACATCGCCAGCAGCACATAGGCGACGGCATGCGTGATCGCATCGCCGCTTTCGAGGTAGTGGACAACGCCGGTGGGTATCGCCATCGGAGTTTCCCCGTGGTGTCAGCGCAGGCCGAGCACGTCCTGCATGTCGAACAGGCCGGCGCCGCGCGCCGACAGGAAGTGGACCGCGCGCAGCGCGCCCTGCGCGTACGACACGCGGCTCGACGACTTGTGCGTGATCTCGATGCGCTCGCCGATCCCGGCGAACAGCACGGTGTGATCGCCGACGATGTCGCCGCCGCGCACCGCGGCAAAGCCGATCGACGACGGATCGCGCTCGCCCGTCACGCCGTGGCGGCCGTACACCGCACAATCGTCGAGCGAGCGCCCGAGCGCGCCGGCGACGGCTTCGCCCATCATCAGCGCGGTGCCCGACGGCGCGTCGACCTTGTGGCGGTGATGCGCCTCGATGATCTCGATGTCGTAGCCATGCGAGAAATGCTTCGCCGCGAATTCGAGCAGCTTCAGCGTGACGTTCACGCCGACGCTCATGTTCGCCGCGAACACGATGCCGATCTTGCCCGCCGCCGCTTGCAACTCGGCCTTCTGCTCGGCGGTGAAGCCGGTCGTGCCGATCACGAGCTTCACGTCGTGGCGCAGCGCGGCCTCGATATGGGCCATCGTGCCTTCCGGACGCGTGAAATCGATCAGGGTGTCGGCCTGCGCGAACACGGCGTCGAGGTCGGCGGTGAGCTTGACCCCGGTTTCCTTGCCGAGGAACGCGCCGGCGTCCTGGCCGAGGAACGGCGAATCGGCGCGGTCGAGCGCACCGACGAGCTGCGCGTCGGCATCGTTGAGAACGGCTTCGATCAGCATCCGGCCCATTCGGCCCGATGCCCCGGCAATCGCAATCTTCATGGCTTTCTACACGACAGGTATAAAAGCGGGCGGCGCATGCCGCCCTGTTTCCGCACGCCGGCTGCTTACTGCGCCGGCGCGGTGAGCGGCTGGTTCTGCAGGTTGTCCGAGCCTTGCGGGCCGACCGGCGGTGCAGCCTCGTTCGACGCGTTCGGCTGCGGCGGCCGATGGAACTGGAACTGCGGCTGGATCGCCGGCGCGGCGCCCGGCGGCTGGCCGCCCGGCACCGGCGCGCCGGCCGAGGCTTTCGCGGCCGGCGTGAACCGGCGCGAACCCGAACCCTGCCCCGACACCTGGTTGGTCGCGCGGTTCGCCGCGCGGGCGGCCTGCGCGTTCGCATCCTGGTCGACCACCGCAGCGGACGCCGGCACGGTGGACGGGCTGGCGACAGCGTCCGGCGCCGGCGCGCTCGCGGCCGCTTGCGCGGCGCTCGCGGCGGCGGCAGCCTCGGCGGCCTTCTTCGCCGCTGCGGCCGCCTTCGCCTTCTTGCCGCCGCGGTCGCCGTCGATATCGGCCAGCAGGTCGAGTTCCGAAGGCAGGTTGTCCGCCCCCGTCCAGCTCGCCAGGCGATCGCCCGAGAACGTCACGACGAGATCGCGCTGCTGGACGACTGCCGTCGAGCCGCGCTTGAAGTAAAAGAGGTAGTCCCAACGGTCGGCGTGGAACATGTCGGCCAGCAACGGGGTGCCGAGCAACGCGCGCACCTGCTCGCGCGACATGCCGACCTGCAGCTGCGCGGCCTTCTCCTGCGACACGAAGTTGCCTTGCACGACGGTGATCCGGTAGGGGGTGATGCTCTGCGCGATGCGCTGCGTCACGCTGTCGTACGACGAACAACCAGCCAGCGCGGCAACGGCGGCGGCAGCGATGATGACACTCCGCATGCGGCTCCTCTGAAAGTGCGAAAGAGATTCTGGAATCATTTCCCTCACCGTGCAGGCCCGTGTGCAGGCCGCGCGTGTTTCTGGAACGGCGAAAAGCCGGTAACATTGAAGCCCTGCATTGTACTCTAGGGATGCCTAGCCATGACCAATCCGACGGATCTCAAGAATATCGGGCTAAAGGCCACCCTACCGCGCCTCAAGATTCTCGAGATCTTCCAGCAAAGCCCGGTGCGCCACCTGACGGCAGAAGACGTCTACCGGAACCTGCTCAACGAGCAGCTCGACATCGGGCTGGCCACCGTCTACCGCGTGCTGACGCAGTTCGAGCAGGCCGGCCTGCTCACGCGCAGCAACTTCGAATCCGGCAAGGCCGTGTTCGAACTGAACGAAGGCTCGCACCACGATCACCTCGTGTGCCTCGATTGCGGCCGTGTCGAGGAATTCTTCGACGCCGAGATCGAAGGCCGCCAGCAGGCGATCGCGAAGGAGCGCGGCTTCCGGCTCCAGGAGCACTCGCTCGCGATGTACGGTTCGTGCACGACCGAGAACTGCCCGCACCGCAAGCACTGATTCGCGCGCCTCGCGCACGCAGCACGGCCCGGCCGGCATCTTGCCGCCCGGGCCGTGTTCTTTTCGGGATAACGGCAACGCACCGCCGCGTGAGTCGTGTGCCTCAGGCATTCGGCAACCCTTCGACACGCCCGCCCGGGCGGCCGTCAGGCAGCCAAAGCCGGGCGTTGCCCTTGCGTCAGGCCGTGCAGGCCGGCTCGAACTCGAGCGCCCACGCACGCTCGAGCGGGATTTCGTCGCAGTTCGGCTGCGGCCCGCCGCGATCGACGATCACGAAATCGCTGACCGCGTCGAGCGCGAGCAGCGGATGGTGCCAGACGCCCTTCGCATAATTCACGCCCTGCCAGCCTTCCGCGAGGAACGCGCGCATCGCGTCGGGCCGGAACTCGCCGGCCGGCGCGACGACGATCGCGTAGCGCGACACGGCCGCGAGCGGGATGAATGCCTGGCTGCCGTGAGGATGGCGCTCCATCAGCGTGACCGCGACCGGCAGCGCGCGCGGCTGCGCGCGGAACACGCTCACGAGCGGGCGGCCGCCGTCCGCGCATACGTCGATCGTCGCGAGATCGTGGAAGCGCTCGGTCGTGCCGCCGTTGATCGGAAAATGCCGCGCGCCTTCGAGCGCGATC
Source organism: Burkholderia sp. AU6039 (assembly GCF_002223365.1). Classification (NCBI taxonomy): domain Bacteria; kingdom Pseudomonadati; phylum Pseudomonadota; class Betaproteobacteria; order Burkholderiales; family Burkholderiaceae; genus Burkholderia; species Burkholderia sp. AU6039. The sequence continues at coordinate 107,973 of NZ_NKFK01000003.1, read as the reverse complement.
ACGTCGCCGAACGGCGCGAACGCTTCGCGCGTCAGGCGCTCGACGCGCAGGATCCGGGATTCGCTCATGCCGTTGCCCTCCTTCAAGCCGGCTCGCCCCACAGACGCAGGCGCGACACGCCGCCGTCCGGGAAGATGTTGAAACGCACGTGCGTGACGGGGCCGAGCGCGGCAAGCTGGTCGAACGTGTGAACGTGGTCCATCTGCAGCTTCTGCTCGCCGAGCAGTTCGGCCCAGAACATCGCCTGCGTGACGAGCGAATCGTCGGTGCCGCCCGCGACCCGAGCGGCCTGCAGCGAGCAACGGTCGGGGAAATTGCCCTTGAAGAACGCGGTATCGACCTCGACGCGCCGGATGATGCCCGGCCGCGCGAGCGCGACGATCGCCCAGTCGTTGCCGGGCTCGCGGCGCCGCCGCGTTTCCCAGCCGTCGCCCATGTTCACGCCGCGCCCCGGCATCAGCATCTGCGACGCCGGGCCGAAGTGCTGGTTGTTCGCCGCCACCAGGTAGCCGCCGTTCTCGATCGCCGCGAGATCGACGAGCTCGCCGGCCGGCACCTGGCGCCAGTCACGCTGCGGCTGGCCGTACACGCGCAGCCGTGCGAGGCCGCCGTCCGGGTACAGGTTCACGCGCAGGTGCGTATAGGGCCGCGCATCGTCGACACTCACGTAGTGATGCGAATTGCCCTGCAGCGTCGTCGCCGGGACGATCGGGCGCCATTCGGCGTCATCAGGCGGCGTGGCGCCTTCGGCGACGCACGCGTCGATCGACGCGGCCGGCGGAAAGTTACCGGTGAAGTGGCTCGTATCGAGGTCGACGCCGTGGATCACGCCCGGCCGCGCGAGCCGCACCACGCAGAAGTCGTGGCCGGTCGTGCGCTTGCGGCGCGTTTCCCAGCCGTCCATCCACTTGCCGTGGTCGTCGTACTTGCCGGGGATGAACACGGCCGGCTCGGGATTCAGCATGCGCTCCTTCGGCGCGAAGAATTCGTCGCTGGCAAAGAGCGCCTGCGCCCCGAGACGCGGGTCGGCGAGATTCATGTAACGCCGCGTGAAGGCCGGCGCATTCGGATCGAGGATGGGGGCTGCCATGTCGTCTCCTGATGTTGGATCGCGTGCCGGCGCATCGAGGCGCCGGCCGCATGAATTCGGGTGCGCGGGACGACCAGGGGAAGCCGCCCCGCGCGGGGGTGCGCTCAGAGCGCGTGAGCCTGGTCACCGGCGACCGGCGCCGCGCGGCCTTCCTCTTCGGCCGGCACGTAGCGCAGCTCGCGATTCAGCACGCGGGTCGCGCGGGCACGATCGATGTCGTTCTCCCACACCGCGACGACCACCGTCGCGACGCAGTTGCCGATCAGGTTGGTCAGCGCGCGGGCGATGCCGACGAACCAGTCGACCGGCAGGATCAGCACGAGGCCGAGTACCGGAATCGCGGGGATCGCCGACAGCGTCGCCGCGAGGATCACGATCGCCGAGCCCGGGATCCCGTGCGCGCCCTTCGACGTGACGAGCGACACGAGCAGCACGACGATCAGGTCATGCGTCGACAGCGGCGTGTTGGTGGCCTGTGCGATGAACAGCACCGCGAGCGTCAGGTAGATCGAGAAGCCGTCGAGGTTGAACGAATAGCCGGTCGGGATCACGAGGCCGACCGTCGAATCCTTCACGCCCATGTATTCGAGCTTGCGCATCACCTGCGGCAGCACCGCGTCCGACGACGCCGTGCCGAGCACGATCGACAGTTCCTCGCGCAGGTAGCGGATCAGCTTGAACACCGAGAAGCCCGCGAGCCGCATCACCGCGCCGAGCACGACCGTGACGAACACGAAGCAGCTCAAGTAGAACACCGCGACCAGGTAGCCGAGCTGCTTGAGCGACGCGACGCCGTACTTGCCGGTCGTGAACGCGATCGCACCGAGCACGCCGAGCGGCGCGAGCTTGATGATGAAGCCGATGATCCGGAAGAACACGTGCGACAGTTCCTCGATCAGCGAGTTGACGCGCTGCGCCTTGTCGCCGAGCAGCGACAGCGCGGAGCCGAACAGCACCGCGAACACGAGGATCTGCAGGATGTCGCCCTTCGCGAACGCGTCGATCGCGGTCTCGGGGATGATCTTCATCAGGTAGCCGGCCGTGTCCTTCAGGCTTTCGGCGTTCTTCGCGTACGACGCGAGCGACGACGCGTCGAGCGAGCGCAGGTCGATGTTCATCCCGACGCCCGGACGCGTGAGCCACGCGAGCACGAGCCCGATGCCGAGCGCGAGCGTCGTCATGATCTCGAAGTAGATGACGGCCTTCAGGCCGACCCGGCCGACCTTCTTCAGGTCGCCCGCGTTGGCCATCCCGCTGACCACGACGCAGAACACGATCGGCCCGATCACCATCTTGATGAGCTTCAGGAAGCCGTCGCCGAGCGGTCGCAGCGACTCGGCGAAATGCGGGAAGAACGCGCCGAGCGCGATCCCTAGAATCAATGCGACGACTACTCGGCCAAACAGCGAATTGAGGAATTTCGACACGGCGCTCTCCCGATCCAACGGTTGCAGTTTCGTCTGTTCATACTGGTAAGACCAGTGATGTTATGGTGGATAGTAGGAAGCCGATATAGTCGCGTCAAGGACGGACAAAATAGGGATTTCCCGCCCCTGCCTGCCCTGGTTTCGATGCACCGTGAGGGGCGGATCGTGGCTTTCCCGTAGGCCGGCCATGCACCGCCTGCGTGCGGATTACAATGCCGGTCAGACCGGCCCAAGTTCACATCATGAAAAACGTTCCGCATACCGTGACCGACGCCGCCATCGCGACGATCCGTGACCGGATCGAGGCAGGCGTTTATCCGGTCGGCAGCCTGCTGCCGGCCCAGCGCCAGCTCTCCGAGGAGCTGGAGATCAGCCGCGCGTCGCTACGCGAGGCGCTGTCGACGCTCGAGGCGCTCGGGATGCTGCGCATCCGCGCCGGCAAGGGCGTGTACGTCGAAAGCGCGCAGGCCACGGCCGCGCATGCATGGCGCTTCGCCGAGCAGTCGTCGCCGCCCGACACGTACCAGATGCGCTATGCGCTCGAAGGGTTCGCCGCGCGGATGGCCGCGCACGTCGTCAGTGACGACGACATCGCGTGGTTCGAGGACAACCTCGCCGACCTGCACGTCGCGCTCACCGAAAACGCGCTCGACGACGCGTCGCAACTCGACTTCGATTTCCACATGCGGATCATCCATCTCGCCGGCAACGCGGCGATCGAATCGGTGCTGCGCAGCAGCGCGGACATCATGAAGGAAAGCCAGCGCATGCCGTTCTACCGGCGCGAGCTGCTGCTGTCGACGTGGCAGGAGCACCGCGCGATTGTCGACGCGCTGATCGCGCGCGATGCGGGCGCCGCCGGCATCGCGATCGAAACGCACATCGCGAACGCCGCGCAGCGCGCGGGCATCTTCTTCCCGACACCCCGCACGTGACGGCCCGGGCGGCCGCCCGTCGCGCGCGCCGCCCGGTCTTGCCGGTCAACCTCCCGACGGATCCCGATACGCGAGCGCACGCTCGATGAACGCACGCGCCGCGACGCTGCGGTACGCGCCCTTGCGCGTGAGCAGCGCGGCCGTGCGCGCGGGCAGCGGCGGATCGATCTCCAGCGCGCACAGGTCGGCGCTCTCGCGCGCGACCGCGTCGGGCAGCACCGTCGCGAGCCGGCCGCACCGCACGAGCTCCAGCACCGCGCTGACCGTATTCGTCTCGATCGCGATCTTCGGCTGCGCGCCGTGTTCGATGAAATACCGGTCGATGCGCTCGCGCGTCGCGAACGCGCGGCTCAGCAGCACCAGCGGCTCGCCGCCGAGCTCGGCCGGCGTCAGCGCGCGACGGCGCCGTGCAAGACGATGCGTGCGGCCCGTCACGAGCGCGAGCGGCTCGTCCCACAGCGGCAGCGCGTCGATGTCCGGCGCACGCGGCGGCATGAACGCGAAGCCCGCGTCGAGCCGGTCGTCGGCGAGCAGCGCCTCGATGCGCGCCTGCGGCATCGCATCGATCGTCAGCGCGACGTTCGGATAGTCGGCATGGAACGCGTCGATCAGCGAGCCGCTCAGGTAGGCCGCGAAGGTCGGCATCATCGCGAGCCGCAGCGACCCGCTGCCGAGATCGGCGACGTCGTGCAGCGCGCGCTGACCCGCCTCGAGCTCGTGCAGCGCGGCGCGCGCATGGCGCGCATAGATTTCGCCGAACTCGGTGAGCTGCACCGTGCGGCCGGAGCGGTCGAACAACGGCACGCCGAGCGTGTCCTCGAGCTGGCGCACCTGCTGCGACAGCGTCGGCTGCGACACGTGCAGCGCGTCGGCCGCGCGCGTGAAACTGCGCTGCTCGGCGACGGCCAGGAAATAGCGGATGTGGCGGAGAAGCATGGCGGCCGATGTATTGGTTTTACCAATGAAGTGCATAACGATCCAGTCTTGGACGCTATGGCTCGATTCCCGCATCATACGCACATCCGTTCCCGTGCATGACCGCTGCCAGCGCACCGGAACGGCTCGCCCGGGCCCGCCCTGCCTCCGCCGCCGCACGACGATCCGCCGCCCGCCCGATCCGGGCCCGGCCGCGATCCGCCCGGCGCGCATCGGCTCACCGCCGAGCCGTCGACGCCGGCCCCGATTTCCGTCACCCCGCGCATCCGACGGCTCCGTGCCGCCGGCCGGCGCCGCTGTTTTTCGCGACCATGGAACCGCATCACGACACCCATCCTCCCCTGACCCGCGCCATGACGCTGCTGTTCGCCTGCGCGTGCGGCATCGTCATCGGCAACATCTATTACGCGCAGCCGCTGCTCGCCGCGATCGCGCGCAGCTTCGGGCGCGCGCCGACCGAGCTCGGCTATCTCGTCACGCTGACGCAGCTCGGTTACGCGGCGAGCCTGCTGCTGATCGTTCCGCTCGGCGACGCGGTCAACCGTCATACGCTGATCGTGCGGCTGCTGATGCTCAACGTCGTCGCGCTGGTCGCGGTCACGTTCAGCACGAACTTCACGATGTTCGTCGTCGCGAACGTCGCGGTCGGCTTCGTCACCTGTTCGACGCAGTTGCTCGTGCCGTTCGCCGCATCGCTTGCCGATGCGCGCTCGCGCGGCCGCGCGGTCGGCACCGTGATGAGCGGGCTGCTGCTCGGCATCCTGCTCGCGCGCGTCGCGGCCGGTGCGATCGCCGACGGGTTCGGCTGGCGTGCGGTGTACGGCATCGCGGCGGTGATGGTGGCCGCGCTGACCGTCGTGCTCGCCGTGAAGCTGCCGAAGGATCGCCGCGATGCGCGCGTCGACTATGCGGCGCTGATGAAGTCGCTCGTCGCGCTGGTGCGCGCACAACCGCTGATCGCGCTGCGCTCGACCTACGGCGCGCTCGTGTTCGCGTGCTTCAGCCTGCTGTGGACAGGCCTCACGTTCCTGCTCAGCCAGCCGCCGTACAGCTATTCCGAAGGGCAGATCGGCCTGTTCGGCATCGTCGGCGCGGTGGGCGCGCTCGCGGCGACGTCAGCCGGCCGGCTCGTCGATCGCGGCCACGGCAACGCGGCAACGGGGCTGTTCGCGGCGGCCGTGCTCGCGTCGTTCGCGCTGATCGCTGCCGGCGCGCACTCGCTCGCGGCGCTGATCGCAGGCATCCTGCTGCTCGACGTCGGCGTGCAGGGCATGCACATCTCGAACCAGAGCGTGATCTATGCGCTGGCCGGCAACGCGCGCAGCCGCGTGACGACGATCTACCTGACGAGCTACTTCATCGGCGGCGCATTCGGGTCGTTCGCGGCGAGCGTCGCGTACGGCATCGACGGCTGGCGCGGCGTGTGCATCGCGGGCGCGGCGCTTGCCGGCGTGCTGATCGCGCTGTGGCTCGCATCGCAGCGCGTCGGCGTGCGGCAGGTCACGCAGTAATGCAGTAGCGCGTTTTCGCAGCACGACGAAAAAAGGCACGCCGCGCAAATCGCGGGCGTGCCTTCTTTTGACGACGTCGATAGCGTCCGTCGCGCACTAGCGCGTGATCGTCACGCCGCCTCGTCCGTGAAGTCGATCAGCACCTTCATCGCGCGCTGCCGGTCGCCGGCCAGTTCGAACGCGAGGTTCGCATCGCGCATCGGGAACACGCGCGTGACGGCCGGACGCAGGTCGACGCGCCCCGCGTTGATCAACTGCACCGCGAGCGCGAATTCCGCATGAAAACGGAACGACCCGCAGATCGACAACTCCTTCGCGACCACGACGTTCTGCGGCAGGCTGACATCGCCGCCGAGCCCGAGCTGCACGACGACCCCACGTGGACGCATCACGTCCAGCCCGTCGCGCAGCGCGCGTGCATTGCCCGAACACTCAATCATCACGTCGAACGTGCCCTTGTCGGCGCCGTAGCGCTCGACCCAGCCGGCATCGACCACCGCATTGATCGTGCGGTCGGCACCAAGCGCGCTCGCCACTTCGAGCGGCGCCTCGACGACGTCGGTCGCGACGATCTCCGCCGCGCCGTGCACGCGCGCCGCCGCCACCGCCAGCACGCCGATCGGCCCGCAGCCCGACACCAGCACGCGCTTGCCGATCAGCGGGCCCGCGCGCGACACCGCATGCAGCCCGACCGCGAACGGTTCGGCGAGCGCCGCGAGCGACAGCGGCACGTGATCGGCAACCTTCACGCACTGCACCGCGTCGCACACGAGCGCATTGCGGAACGCGCCCTGCACGTGCGGCATCCGCATCGCGCTGCCGTAGAAGCGCATGTCGAGACACTGGTTCGGCAGCCCTTCGAGGCAATAGCGGCACGCGCCGCACGGCCGGCTCGGATTGACCGCGACGCGATCGCCGACCTTCACCGACGTCACGTCCGGCGCGACTTCCGCGACCGTGCCGGCCACCTCGTGACCAAGCACCATCGGCTGCTGCAGCCGAATCGCGCCGAAGCCGCCGTGCCGGAAGTAATGGAGATCGGAGCCGCAGATGCCGCCCATCGCGACATCGACGCGCACCTGGCCCGGGCCGATCTCGCCCGCGTCCTGCTCTTCGACCCGCAGGTCGTTCGGCCCGTGGATCACGACACACATGCAACGCATACGCATGACAGCCTCCTTGTCAGACGGCACTGGTCAAGCCGCCGTCGACGAACAGCGTCTGGCCGTTCACGAAATCGGATGCGGCCGACGCGAGGAAGATCGCCGCGCCGCACAGCTCGTCGACGCGCCCCCAGCGGCCGGCCGGCGTGCGCTTGCACAGCCAGTCCGAGAACGCCGCGTCGTCGACCAGCGCGCGGTTGAGTTCGGTTTCGAAATAGCCGGGCGCGAGGCCGTTCGCCTGGATGCCGTGGCGCGCCCAGTCGGCGCACATCCCTTTCGTCAGCATCCGCACCGCGCCCTTGGTCGCCGCGTACGGCGCGATCGTCGGCCGTGCGAGCTCGCTCTGCACCGAGCAGATGTTGATGATCTTGCCGCGGCCGCGCGCGATCATGTGCCGCGCGACGGCCTGCGCGACGTTGAACACGCCGTCGAGGTTCACGCGTATCAGCGCATGCCAGTCGTCGGGTTCGAACGCGTCGAGGGGTGCGCGGCGCTGGATGCCCGCGTTGTTCACGAGGATGTCGATCGCGCCGACGCGCGCCTCGAAATCGTCGATCGCCGCGCGCACCTGCGCGTGCTCGGCGACGTCGAATACCGCGTAGTCGGCCGTGAAGCCTTCCTCGCGCAGATGCCGCACGAGCGCTGCGGCCTTCTCCTCATTGCGATCGTTGATGACGATCCCCGCCCCCGCTTCGGCCAGCCCGCGGGCGAGCGTCAGCCCGATCCCGCGTCCGGAACCGGTAATCAGTGCGCGGCGGCCGTTGAGGCGGAACCGTTCAAGCGCGTGGGTCATGCGTGTCTCCTCGTGCCAGTCGAGCCGGCGGCCCATCGCGGCCGGTCTCGGTTGACGATATCTTCGGCTGCCGGCCGGGCGCCGCGCCAATGGTCTTTTTTGATCCGGTTATCATGAAACTTGATCACCGCCCTCGCCTGCCCACCGCCCATGGAACTCAAGCAATTGCGCGCCTTCGTCACGCTCGCGGAAGAACTGCATTTCGGGCGCGCCGCGCAGCGCCTGTTCATCGTGCAGCCCGCGCTGAGCATGCAGATCAAGGCGCTCGAGGAAGCACTCGGCGCGCGCCTGTTCGAGCGCGACCGGCACAAGGTCGAACTGAGCGATACGGGGCGCGTGTTCCTGCCCGAGGCGCGCGCCACGCTGCAGCAGGCCGCGCGCGCGGAACAGATGGCGCGGCTGTCGAGCCGCGGCGAGATCGGCACGCTGCGGATTGCGTTCGTGTCGTCGGTGCTGCCCGTGCTGCTGCCGGCCGTGCTGCGCACGATGCGCGAGCGCTATCCGCTGATCACGCTCGAACTGAAGGACCTGCCGACGCCCGACCAGATCGCCGCGCTGCGCGACCGGCGGATCGATTTCGGGATGATCCGGCTGCCGGCCGCGTATGCGGGCATCGACACTCGGGTGGTGCTCGAGGAAGGTTTCGTCGTCGCGCTGCCGCTCGACCATCCGCTCGCCGCGCACGATGCGATCGCGCCGGCCGCGCTGCGCGGCCAGCCCGCGTTCGTGCTCGCGCGCCGCTACGCGCCGGGCTTTCACGACGACATGCTGCTCGCGCTGAGCCGCGCGGGCACGACGCTCGAGATCGCGCAGGAGTTCGGCGAATTCACGACGATGCTCGCGCTCGTCGCGGCGGGAATGGGCATCGGGCTGATTCCGGCGGAGGCCGCCAGCGCGCTGCCGCCGAACGTACTCGCGCGGCCGCTCGACCTGGCCGGGCACCGCACCGGCATCGGCCTCGCGTGGACCGACCTCGACAGCCCGCTGAAGCGCGCGTTCGTCGCCGCGCTCGAGCAGGTGACGGCAGCATCGAGCCATAACGACGGGCAATGAAAAAGCCCGGCCGGAAAACCGGGCCGGGCTCGTTCGCTACGCAGGCCGCCTCGCAGCGGCCGCGCAACGTGCGGGATTACTTCGCGTTCGCGAACGCGACAGCCGTATCCAGCATGCGGTTCGAGAAACCCCACTCGTTGTCGTACCAGCTCGACACCTTCACGAGGCGGCCCGACACCTTGGTCAGCGTCGCGTCGAACGTCGACGAAGCCGGGTTGTGGTTGAAGTCGATCGACACCAGCGGTGCGTCGTTGTAGCCGAGGATGCCCTTCAGCGCGCCTTCCGACGCTTCCTTCATGATCGCGTTGACTTCCTCGACCGTCGTGTCGCGCTTCGCGATGAACGACAGGTCGACGATCGACACGTTGATCGTCGGGACGCGGATCGCGTAACCGTCGAGCTTGCCGTTCAGTTCTGGCAGCACGAGGCCGACGGCCGAAGCAGCGCCCGTCTTCGTCGGGATCTGGCTGTGCGTGGCCGAACGCGCGCGGCGCAGGTCTTCGTGGTAGACGTCCGTCAGCACCTGGTCGTTCGTGTACGCGTGGATCGTCGTCATCAGGCCGGTTTCGAGGCCGATCTTGTCGTTCAGCGGCTTGACGAGCGGCGCGAGGCAGTTCGTCGTGCACGATGCGTTCGAGATGACGGTGTGCTCGGCCTTCAGCACGTCATGGTTCACGCCGTAGACGATCGTTGCGTCGACATCCTTGCCGCCCGGTGCCGAGATGATCACCTTCTTCGCGCCGCCCTTCAGGTGCGCGCTGGCCTTTTCCTTCGTCGTGAAGAAGCCCGTGCATTCCATCACGACGTCGACGCCCAGCTCGCCCCACGGCAGTTCGGCCGGGTTGCGGTTCGCCAGCACGCGGATCTTGTCGCCGTTCACGACGAGGTAGTCGCCGTCGACCGACACTTCACCCGGGAACTTGCCGTGCGCGGTGTCGTACTGGGTCAGGTGCGCGTTGGTCTTCGCATCGCCCAGATCGTTGATCGCGACGATCTCGATGTCGTGCTTCTTGCCGTTCTCGTAGAACGCGCGCAGCGTGTTGCGGCCGATGCGGCCGTAGCCGTTGATTGCGACGCGAATCGTCATGGTCTATCTCCTGATGGCTGAAAAAATTCGTTTCGTGCAGCTTCACGGTGCGACGCGCGCGAGGGGTGGCGCGCGTCGCGTCTGTCTCTTTAGGCCAGCACGGCCTTGGCGGTCTCGACGACGTGCTCGACGGTGAAGCCGAAGTACTTGAACAGCACGCCGGCCGGCGCCGATTCGCCGAACGTGTCGATCCCGACGACGCCGCCTTCGAGGCCGACGTACTTGTGCCAGAAGCTCGTCACGCCCGCTTCGATCGCGACGCGGCGCACGCCGTGCGGCAGCACGCGCTCACGGTATTCGGCGTCCTGGCGGTCGAACACGTTGGTCGACGGCATCGACACGACGCGTGCCGCGATGCCTTGCTGCGCGAGCGGCTCGACGGCCTTCATCGCGAGTTCGACTTCCGAGCCCGTCGCGATCAGGATGATCTTGCGCGCGACGATCTCTTCGTCCCAGTCCTTCAGCACGTAGCCGCCCTTCTCGATGTTCGCGATCTGCGCATCGGTACGCGGGTTGAACGCCAGGTTCTGGCGGCTGAAGATCAGGCTCGACGGACGGTCGGCGGCGACCGCGTGGGTCCAGGCGACGGCCGTTTCGACCGTGTCGGCCGGACGCCATACGTCGTGGTTCGGGATCAGGCGCAGGCTCGACACGTGCTCGATCGACTGGTGCGTCGGGCCGTCTTCGCCGAGGCCGATCGAGTCGTGCGTGAACACGAAGATCGACGGCACCTTCATCAGCGCGGCCACGCGCAGCGCGTTGCGGCTGTAGTCGGAGAACGTCAGGAACGTGCCGCCGAACGGCTTGTGGCCGCCGTGCAGCGCGAGGCCGTTGATCGCGGCGCTCATGCCGAATTCGCGCACGCCGTAGTTGATGTGGTTGCCCAGCTTGACGCCCGGGCCTTCCGGATTCGCACGGACGGCCTTCGATGCCTTCCAGTTGGTCAGGTTCGAGCCGGTCAGGTCGGCCGAGCCGCCGAGCAGTTCGGGCAGCGCGGCAGCCAGGCCTTCGATCGCCTGCTGCGACGCCTTGCGGGTCGCGACCGTCTCGCCGCGCTCGTTCGCGCCGGCGATGATCGCCGCAGCCTTTTCGGCCCAGTCGGCCGGCAGCTGGTTGGCCATCCGGCGCTCGAATTCGGCGGCTTCTGCCGGGAATTTCGCGCGATAGGCCGCGAACGTCGCGTCCCATTCGGACTCGGCGCGCTTGCCGGCTTCCTTCGCGTCCCATGCCGCATAGACTTCCTGCGGAATCACGAACGGCTCCCAGGTCCAGCCGAGTGCCGCGCGCGTCTTCGCGATTTCTTCCGCGCCGAGCGCCGCGCCGTGCACGTCGTGGCCGCCGGCCTTGGTCGCCGCGCCCTGGCCGATCACCGTCTTGCAGCAGATCAGCGTCGGCTTGTCCGACAGCTTCGCCTTCGCGATGGCTGCGTCGACCGCGTCGACGTCATGGCCGTTCACGTTCGGGATCACGTTCCAGCCGTAGGCTTCGAAACGCTTCGGGGTGTCGTCGTGGAACCAGTTCACGACGTCGCCGTCGATCGAGATGCCGTTGTCGTCGTACAGCGCGATCAGCTTGTTCAGCTTCAGCGTGCCGGCGAGCGAGCAGGCTTCGTGCGAGATGCCTTCCATCAGGCAGCCGTCGCCGAGGAACACGTACGTGTGGTGATCGACGATCTTCGCGCCGTCACGGTTGAACTCGTCGGCCATCAGCGCTTCGCCGAGCGCCATGCCGACCGCGTTCGCGAGACCCTGGCCGAGCGGGCCGGTGGTCGTCTCGACGCCCGGCGTGATGCCGTATTCCGGGTGGCCCGGCGTCTTCGAGTGCAGCTGGCGGAAGTTCTTCAGCTCTTCGATCGGCAGGTCGTAGCCGGTCAGGTGCAGCAGCGAGTACAGCAGCATCGAGCCATGGCCGTTCGACAGCACGAAGCGGTCGCGGTCTGCCCAGTGCGGGTTCGTCGGGTTGTGCTTCAGATGGCGCGACCAGAGCGCGACGCCGATTTCGGCCATGCCCATCGGCATGCCGGGGTGGCCGGAGTTCGCTTGCTGGACGGCGTCCATTGCGAGCGCACGGATCGCATTGGCCATCAGGGTGGTGGAGGCGGGAGACGAAGTCGTCATGTCGAGTCCGGAGAACGAGTCGAGGAAACGGGGGCACGGCGGCATCCGGAAGCTCGAGCGTCAATCGTTCCCGGCGCGCGGTGCGGCGCCTGACGGACGCGAAGCGGACGGAGCCTACGGACGGGGCTGCAAAGCTCGTCATTTTAACAGATGGGCTGACATTTCCCTTGTCGGCGAGTAGTGTTCCGGCACGGTTTTCCGTCAAACCGCCCGCCTCCTATAATTCAGACGTCGGAACTGCCAGCCCTGAGTGGCCCGCCCGTGAGCACGACTCTACTTTTCCACCCTACGCCCGACTCCGCCTACGGCTTCCCGAACGCCCGGCGGCTCGCGCACGTCGCGTCGCCGCACCAGCAGATCGAGGTCTGGGAAACCCCGCAGCTCGGCCGCCTGTTCACGCTGGACGGCCGACCGATGACGTCGGTCGGCGACGAGTACGTCTATCACGAGTGCATGACGCACCCGGCCGCGCTCGCGCATCCGTCGCCGCGCAAGGCGCTCGTGCTCGGCGGCGGCGACGGCGGTGCGGCGCGCCAGCTGCTCAAGCACGCGTGCATCGCGCGGATCGTGATCGCGGAACTCGACGACGAGGTGGTCGGGATGGCGCGCCGGTATCTCGACGACGTGCACCAGGGTGCGCTCGACGACCCGCGCGTCGAGGTCGTGATCGGCGACGCCGCGCATTTCGTCGAGTCGACCGTCGAGCATTTCGATCTCGTCGTGTTCGACCTCACGCCGCCCGATTCACCGGCGGCCGGCCTCTATACCCGCGCGTTCTATGCGCGGCTCAAGCGGATCCTGACGCCGTGCGGCGCGATCTCGATGCATCTCGGCTCGCCGGTGTTCCACGCGGCGCGCATCGCCGCGCTGCTCGACGACCTGCGCGCGAGCTTCGCGGTCGTCGATCCGCTGTCCGCGCACGTGCCGCTGTACGGCTCGCAGTGGCTGATGGCGATCGCGAGCGACACGCTCGACGCGGCCGCGCTGTTCGCACACGACATCGACGAACGGCTCGCGGCCCGCCGCGTCCAGGGCTTGCGCTACTACGACGCGCGGCTGCATGCGTCCCTCTTTGCCCTGCCGCGCGCGCTGCGCGATACACTGGGCGTTCGCCGCTGAACGTCCGCGCGGCCGCCTCGCTTCCGTTTTTCCATCGCGTCCCAGCAGGATTCGCGATGCATGGCACCGGGGCGGAACGTCCTGGACGCCGTGCCGCCCCCTGAACGAACGCCCGGGCATGGAATCAGAACACGTGCCCAAGCGCCCCCACAGGAGATTTTCATGACCGATCCACGTCCGGCCAACGTGCCTTGGTTGACACCCTACCTGGTCGTACGCAACGCGCGCGCGGCCATCGAGTTCTTCAAGGCCGCATTCGGCTTCACGGTACGCGACGTGCACGATGAAGACGGCGCGATCATGCACGTCGAGATGGCCTATCGCGGCCAGCTGATCGTGATGTTCGCGCCCGAAGGCGCGTTCGGCTCGCCCGCGCTCACGCCGAAAAGTGCGAACGCCACCGCGCCGCAATCGTTCTACCTGTATGTCGACGACGTCGACGCCACCTGGCAGCGCGCGCTCGACGCGGGCGCGAAGTCGCTGAGCGCGCCGCAGGATCAGTTCTGGGGCGACCGGTTCGCGCAGATCGAGGACCTCGACGGCTACCGATGGGCGCTCGGGCGCCGTCTCGACGCATGACCCCACCCGTTACACGCATGAACGAAGCCACCACCACCGCGGCCGTGCCGCGCTTTTTCGTCGACGCGGCCCTGCGCGCCGACGCCACGCTCGCGTTGCCGGCCGAGGTCGCGCGCCACGCACAGGTGCTGCGCCTGCAGCCCGGCGACGTGCTCGCGCTGTTCGACGGCACCGGCGGCCAGTACCGCGCGCGGCTCGTCGAGATCGACAAGCGCAGCGCGCTCGCGCAGATCGACACGTTCGAACCGGCCGAGGCCGAGCCACCCTATCGCGTGGCGCTCGCGCAAGGGATCGCCGGCGGCGACAAGATGGACTGGGTGATCGAGAAGGCCGTCGAGCTCGGCGTGACGGCGGTCGTGCCGCTGTCGACCGCGCGCGGCGTCGTGAAGCTCGCCGGCGAGCGCGCGGACAAGCGCGTCGCGCATTGGCGCGGCGTCGTGCGCGCGTCGTGCGAGCAATGCGGGCGCAACCGCGTGCCCGACGTCGCGCCGGTCGCCGGCTTCAACACCTGGCTCGATACGCTGCCGGCGGCACCGGTCGACGGCGAACTGCGGCTGCTGCTGTCGCCGCGCGCGAGCATCCCGTTCGCGTCGCTGCCCGACACGCCGCCCGCTGCAACCGTCACGCTGCTGATCGGGCCGGAAGGCGGGCTGTCGCCCGACGAGGAAAACGCGGCCCGCGCACGCGGGTTCACCGCGCTGTCGCTCGGGCCCCGCGTACTGCGTACCGAGACGGCCGGCGCGGCCGTGCTTGCGGCGCTTGCGGCGCGCTGGGGCGGGTGGTGATGAGCAGTCGTGTCTGCGCAAGACAGCGCGACACGCCTTGACCGCACGCCGCCCGGCCGCTGCGCGACAAGCGGCCGGCGTCGCCGCGGGAATGCGGCCCGTCGCGACGCGGCGGTCTATCGCAACTTACTTGTCGCTCGACGAGCCATGCGGCATCGCTTCTGACAACGCATCGAGCACCGGCGTCAGCACGTCTTGCGGGCTGCCGGTCGTCCAGCCGCCGTCGAGGCTGTAGACATCGATCTTGCCCGTCACGGGGTACGTAACCGGCGCTGCGTCCAGCACCTTCGCCATGCCGGAGAAGATCTTCTGAAACGCGACGATGCGTGCAGCGTCGTTCTTCAGCCGACGGCCGTCGCCAAGCTTTTCCGCCAACGCCTCTCCGCCGGGCCTTGCATCCGGGACGCGGCACGCAAACTCGACCGTCGCGATCGTCTCGCCCTCGCGAGCCGAGTTCGGTTGCTGCGACGACCCGGTTGCCTTGCACTCCGAGCGATTGAGCGCACGCAGATACGCAGCGACGGCCCCTTCGACGGATGGGCGCAGCGCAGCGCTCACCTTCGGCGGCATCGGCTCCAGCATCCCGTCGGCCATGTCCTTGCGCATCGAATCGCCCATCTTCGACAGAACGTCGACGTTGAGCGCGTCCTTGCCGCCGTAACTCGTGCGCACCGCATCGTTGAACTCGCGGGCTTTCGACACATCGCCGTTGACGAATGCGCCGATGTAAAGGTCGACGGTCTGCTCGGGCGTCAGCGGCGCCGCGTGCGCGGCGCCCGCCGCGACCAGCAGGGGCAGCACGACGGCGCGTGCGGAACGGGAAATATTCATGGGAAGACAGCCCTCTCTCGATGGTTTGTTTTGTACGCCCGATGCGGCGGCTGCCGCGGCCGGGCCGACCGAGATTGTCTCGAAAAAAGGTGCCGGATGAAAGGCCGATGTCAGCGGGCCACACGCCGTTTCGGCCCGCACGCATCGCGCAGGCGCAAAAAAGCCCGCTCGAAGCGGGCTTCCGAAGGATGATTCGCCGAATCGGCCGCTGGCCGATGTGCGCTTACGCGAACGAGTAGAACACGCGGAACGCGACCTTGCGCTCGGCCCAGAATTCGGCCGCCTCGCGGAACACGTCGAGCAGCGTCTCGCGCCCTTCCTTGTCGAACTTCTGCGCGATCGGCAGCCCTTCGAGGACGATCACGAAACCGGGCTGCGCGCCGGCCTTCGCGACGAGGTCGGTCAGGGAGTCGTACAGCGCGTCGTAGTTCTTCCCGAAATGCTTCGGGAACAGGAACGACGTCGCGATCGTTTCCATCACTTCCTGCTTCGACTGCGCGGCGCCGCAAAACGCATACAGGAAATGCTGGCCGAGCCGGCCGGCTTCGTCGGCAAGATCCTGCACGCGGAACGCGCGGATCGACTGCACGAGATTGGGTCGCACGGTCGTGAAAAGGCTCATAGGCTCCTCGTTCGATGAAAGCCCGGGCTCGGCTTCCTGTTGCTCCGGCGTGCTGCCAGCCTGCGCCGCCGCGTGCAGTTGAATCACGCGCTGAAACAGATTGCCGTCGCCGGCCGCGAACAGTTCCGCCGCCGCCGTTTCGTGCGCGTAGATGGAGTCGCTCATGCCATTCGTCCCGAAGTCATTCAACAATACGTTTAAAACTGTTGTAGTGGTCGCCCGTGTAATAACAGTTGTCGATCCGGCGCAATGGCCCGCCACAGACGATCCGGCGCGCCCCGCGATTGCGGGCACGCGGCGTCGGCACCGTGTATTCATGGTAGTAGCCGCGCTTCGCTTTTGGCAGGATCCGCTCGCGGTTGCCAAACACGACGCCGTCTTTCTCGTACGGATACGGACCGCCGGCGCCGATCAGGCCCAGCGTGGTCACGGCCTCGCGCGGAAGACGGGCGGTCGGAATCGTATCGAGCCCGCTCGCCGCCACGTCGGCCGGAACGGCCTCCCGTGCGTAAGCGGCGGAAACCAGACTGCCCGTCGGCGTGCCGACGATACCCATCGCGAACATCGCGAAGACGGACGCGAGCGCGCCGTTGCGGAGCCACTTGCGTGCCATGAACCAGGGTTCCCGCTGTTAAATCAAGTAGTTGACGACCAACAAAGGCGTTAGCGTAGCGTTATTGGCCGCGCGAATCAATGTCCGTTTGGGAATCGAAAGGCCAGTGATACCCGGAATGGCGCATTTTTTACCGAAATCACACTACATTTATCTTTCATGAGATAAAATACGGGCGGCATCTCTGGCATGGCAAGACTCTGCCTCCTTGCCACGCCGGCTACGCTGAGTGGAGAGAGATGCTGATGTTGCTTGAGGGAAGCGCGTTTGCGCCCTGCCCGCGGCGTGCCCATTGCGGGCACGCCTCTTTTTGCTTTTGTTTACAATTTCGCCCGACGCGCCACGCCGGTTCGACCGGCCTGGCGCGTTCGTTTTGGCTCAGCGCGTGGCGTTCACGTCGGCGACCAGCAGCGCCGCCATGTTGACGATGCGGCGAACGGTCGCCGATTCGGTCAGCACGTGCACCGGCTGCGCCGCGCCCAGCAGGATCGGCCCGATCGCGATGTTGTTGCCCGCGGCCGTCTTCAGCAGGTTGTACGCGATGTTCGCGGAGTCGATGTTCGGCAGGATCAGCAGGTTCGCTTCGCCTTCCAGCGTCGATTCCGGCAGGATTTCCTTGCGCAGCGCCGCGTCGAGCGCGACGTCGCCATGCATCTCGCCATCCACCTTCAGCTCGGGCGCACGTTCCTGCAGGATCGCGAGCGTATCGCGCATCTTCTTCGCAGAAGGGGCGTTGCTCGTGCCGAAATTCGAGTGTGACAGCAGCGCGACCTTCGGCTCGATGCCGAAGCGGCGCACTTCTTCCGCCGCCATGATCGTAATCTCGGCCAGTTCTTCCGGGGTCGGATCGACGTTCACGTGCGTGTCGACGAGGAAAATCTGGCGGCCCGGCAGCACGAGGCCGTTCATTGCCGCGTACACGCTGCAGCCCGGGCGCTTGCCGATCACCTGGTCGATGAAGTGCAGGTGGCGGTGCGTGGTGCTGATCGTGCCGCAGATCATCCCGTCCGCTTCGCCCTTCTTCACCAGCATCGAGCCGATCAGCGTCGTGCGGCGGCGCATCTCGACGCGCGCGAGCTGCTCGCTGATGCCCTTGCGCGCCATCATCTTGTAGTACGTCTGCCAGAAGTCGCGGTAGCGCTCGTCGTGCTCGGTGTTGACGACCGTGAAGTCGGTGCCCGGCGTCAGGCGCAGGCCGTAGCGCTGGATACGGTGCTCGATCACCGACGGGCGGCCGATCAGGATCGGCTTCGCGAGTTTTTCGTCGACGATGATCTGAACGGCGCGCAACACGCGCTCTTCTTCGCCTTCCGCGAACACGACGCGCTTCTTCTCTTCCGGCGCGGCGCGCGCGATCTGGAAGATCGGCTTCATCGTCGTGCCGCTGTGATACACGAACTGTTGCAGGTGCTGCTTGTACGCGTCCATGTCCTCGATCGGGCGTGTCGCGACGCCGCCGTCCATCGCGGCCTGCGCGACGGCCGGCGCGATCTTCACGATCAGGCGCGGATCGAACGGCTTCGGAATCAGGTATTCGGGCCCGAACGACAGGTCCTGGATGCCGTACGCGGTCGCGACGATGTCGCTCTGCTCGTGCTGCGCGAGCTCGGCGATCGCGTTGACGGCCGCGATCTCCATTTCACGCGTGATCGTCGTCGCGCCGACGTCGAGCGCGCCGCGGAAGATGAACGGAAAGCACAGGACGTTGTTGACCTGGTTCGGGTAATCGGTGCGGCCCGTGGCCAGCACGGCGTCCGGCCGCACTTCGAGTGCGAGTTCCGGCAGGATCTCCGGCGTCGGGTTCGCGAGCGCGAGGATCAGCGGGCGCTCGGCCATGCCCTTCACCATCTCCTGCTTCAGCACGCCGG
Source organism: Burkholderia sp. AU6039 (assembly GCF_002223365.1). Taxonomy (NCBI): domain Bacteria; kingdom Pseudomonadati; phylum Pseudomonadota; class Betaproteobacteria; order Burkholderiales; family Burkholderiaceae; genus Burkholderia; species Burkholderia sp. AU6039. Next base: position 89,444 of record NZ_NKFK01000003.1, on the reverse strand, counting down.
CAGCCGACAGGCCGAGGAAGATGTCCGCGCCGTCGATCACTTCGGCCAGCGTCCGGGCTTCCGTTTCGCGGGCGAAACGCTCCTTGTCCGGATCCATCAGCTCGGTGCGGCCCTTGTAGACCACGCCCGCCAGGTCGGTCACGATGATGTTCTCGATCGGCAGGCCGATGTCGACCAGCAGGTCGAGACACGCGAGCGCGGCCGCACCCGCGCCGGACGCCACGAGCTTGACCTTCTTGATGTCCTTGTTGACGACCTTCAGCCCGTTCGTGACAGCCGCGGCCACCACGATCGCGGTGCCGTGCTGGTCGTCGTGGAACACCGGAATCTTCATCCGCTTGCGCGCTTCGCGCTCGACGATGAAGCAGTCCGGCGCCTTGATGTCTTCCAGGTTGATCCCGCCGAAGGTCGGCTCCAGCGCGGCGATCACGTCCACCAGCTTGTGCGGGTCCGACTCGTTCAGCTCGATGTCGAACACGTCGATGCCCGCGAACTTCTTGAACAGCACCGCCTTGCCTTCCATCACCGGCTTCGACGCGAGCGGGCCGATGTTGCCGAGACCGAGCACCGCCGTCCCGTTCGTGACGACGCCCACCAGGTTGCTGCGCGCGGTGAAGCGCGCCGCGTTGAGCGGATTCTCGACGATCTCCTCGCACGCGTACGCCACACCCGGCGAGTACGCGAGCGCGAGGTCGCGCTGGTTGATCATCTGCTTGGTCGGGGCGATCGCGATTTTCCCGGGGGTCGGGAATTCGTGATAGTCGAGCGCGGCTTCGCGGAGTTTGGCTTTGGAGGAGGCTTGGGTAGACATGTGTCTCTTGGCGGGCGGATTAGAATGACTCTTCGACGGCATTGTAGCGCCAATCATCGGCCGCCAGACCGGCGATTCGGGTGCAACAGCCGCGACAAAATTGTACTGAACGGTGCAGGAACGGCGCCGCTCGCCTCGTACAATGCCGTTCCTTCCATCGTTTCGGATCCATCCGCCGTGCCAGCCGCCCTCTCCGAGTTTTCGCTGATCGAACGCTTCTTCACGCGCCGCGCCGCGCAGGGCGCCCGTGCGTCGACGCTCGGCATCGGCGACGACTGCGCGTTGATCACGCCCCGATCCGGGAAATTGCTGGCCATTTCGACGGACATGCTGGTGGAAGGCCGCCACTTCTTCCCCGACGTCGCGCCCGACGCGCTCGGCCACAAGACGCTCGCGGTCAACCTGTCCGACCTCGCGGCGATGGGCGCCGAGCCGCGCGCGTTCACGCTCGCGTGCGCGCTGCCGCGGGCCGACGCCGCGTGGCTGGAAGCGTTCAGCAACGGGCTGTTCGCGCTCGCCGAGCGCTACCGCTGCGAGCTGATCGGCGGCGACACGACGAGCGGCCCGCTGAACCTGTGCGTGACCGTGTTCGGCGAAGTCGCGCCCGACGCGGTACTGCGGCGGGACGCCGCGCGCGACGGCGACGATGTCTGGGTATCCGGCACGCTCGGCGATGCGCGCGCCGGCCTCGGCGTCGCGCGCGGCGAATGGACGGCCGGCGCGAACGAAGCGGCGGCGTTCCGGCGCGCGCTCGAATACCCCGAACCGCGCATCGCGCTCGGCCTCGCGCTCGCGGGCGTCGCGCACGCGGCGCTCGATCTCTCGGACGGCCTCGCCGGCGACCTGCAGCACATCCTGGCCCGCTCGAACGTGCGCGCCGAGATCGATGCCGACGCGGTGCCGCGCTCGGCCGCGCTCGCGACGCTGCCGCCCGACGTGCAGCGCCGCTGCACACTGGCCGGCGGCGACGACTACGAACTGTGCTTCACCGCGCCGGCGGCAGCCCGCGCGGCGGTCGAAGCGGCCGGCGTAACGGCCGGCGTGGCGGTCACCCGAATCGGTACAATACGCGCGTTGTCCGCGCCGTCGGAGCAGCCCGCGATCGCGTGGCGCGACACCGCCGGCGCGCCTCTCGCTCTCACGTTGCACGGCTTCGACCACTTCCATGCAGACTGACCCGACGCCCGCGCACACCGCGGCCGAGCCCGGCGCCGCATCCGGCGGCAACGCGCCGCGGCGCGCGACCGCGCGTTTCATGCTGTCGCACCCGGCGCACATCGTGTCGCTCGGCTTCGGCAGCGGGCTCGCGCCGATCATGCCCGGCACGTTCGGCTCGCTGTTCGGCTGGCTGACGTTCGTCGTGCTCAACCGCTACCTGACGGTGCCCGAATGGTGGGCGCTGATCGCGGCCGGCTTCGTCGCCGGCACATGGCTCACCGGTTTCACCGCGACGAAGATGGGTTCGGCCGATCCGGGCGCCGTCGTCTGGGACGAGATCGTCGCGATCTGGCTCGTGATGCTGTTCGTCACGCCCGCGACCTTCGTCGGCCAGTTGTGGGCGTTCGTCGCGTTCCGCTTCTTCGACATGCTCAAGCCGCCGCCGATCCGCTATGTCGAGCGCCGCCTGAAAGGCGGGCTCGGCATCATGGTCGACGACCTGGTCGCCGCGTTCATGACGCTGCTCGTGATCGCCCTGTGGCGCTCCGTCGTCGGCTGACCGATTTTCCGACTCCCGTTCCCCGACGCGCATGCCAACCGATTCCGTCGTCCATCAGCTTGCGATCCGCGCAGGCAACAAGCTGCGTGACGAGCACCTGACGCTCGCCACCGCCGAATCCTGCACCGGCGGCATGATCGCCGCGGCGATCACCGACATCTCCGGCAGCAGCCAGTGGTTCGAGCGCGGTTTCGTCACGTACTCGAACCAGGCCAAGATCGAGATGATCGGCGTGCCGCCCGACCTGATCGACAAGCACGGCGCCGTCAGCGAGCCCGTCGCGCGCGCGATGGCCGAAGGCGCGCTGCGCAACAGCCGCGCGCAGGTCGCGCTGTCCGTCACCGGCATCGCGGGCCCCGCGGGCGGCAGCGAGAAGAAGCCGGTCGGCACGGTGTCGTTCGGCTGGAGCAACCGGCTGCATACCGACGTCGAGACGCTCGTGTTCAAGGGCGACCGCGAACAGATCCGCACGCAGGCGGCCGCGCATGCGCTGCGCGGGCTGCTGAAACTGCTCGACGAGCGCGAGGGCTGATCGCCGGGGGGCGCGCGCCGCGCCCCCGCCTGCCCGCTTACTGGATCGCGTCGGGCTTCACGACGATCCAGTTCTTGTCCGCCGTCACCGGCAGGCCGAGCGACTTCTGCCGCGCGGCCGATTCGTCCGACCACGCGCGGATCTGCGCCATCTGCTTGTCCTTCTTGTTCACCCACACGCGCACGCCGCCGCGCGCGACGTCGGTCGCGTTCAGCAGCATGTAGCCGTCGGACGTCGGCGTGTCGCCCGCGACGAGCACCGGCTTCTTCCACTGGTCGATCCAGCCGACGATCGAGCCGAGCTTGCCTTCGTACCACGTCATCGGGTTCATCAGGAACGGCGTGATCACCAGGCTGCGGTTCGCGGCCTCGTCGTACTTGCCGGCCTTGATCTGCAGCCGCGAGGTGGTCAGCGCGCCGGTCGCCGGGTTGCGCAGCAGCGTCGTCACGCCGATCACGTTCTGCGGCTTCACGTTGTAGCCGTACTTCGGGTCGGACAGCACGAGCCGCGCGAGCTCCTCATGGGCGGCCGTCATCACGTAGACCTCGATCCCGTTCTCGCGCAGCGCGTTGTACAGCTCCTGCATCCCGCGGAAGAAACGCGGCGGGTTCACCGTGCCGTCGACCACCTTGTCGCCCTGCCAGTAGCGGATCGGGATCGGCTTGCCGTCGGCGAGCATCGCGTCGACGTGGCGCTTCAGGTCGGCCAGCGACAGCCCGGCGAACGCCTGCGCGATCCACGGGTAGCAGACCAGGTCGTCGATCTCGCACAGCCGGTAGTAATAGCTCGTCAGCGATTCCCGGTAGTCGGCGGAATCCTTGAACGGGATCAGCTTCAGCGACGGGTCGAGCGTGTCGCGCGTCAGCACGCCGCGGTTCTCGAGGTACGGCAGCAGCGACTCCTCGAGGTCGTAGCGGTAGGTCGTGTTGTCGGCGTCGAACACCGCGTAGTCGCCGCGGTGCGCGTGCGCGGCGATCATCGCGTTCAGCGCCTTCGCGCTATCGGCCGGCCAGTGCGAGAGATCCGCCGCATGGGCGAAGCTCATGCACAACGACGCGGCTAGCGCGCTCAGAAGACGTCGGGACAACTTGGGCATGGCGTCGCTCCTTTCTTGACATTTTCGTGACGGATCGATGACAAGCGGGAGCATCGCGCGATTGGCGCACGGGGATGCGGTGCGGAAGCGACGGGAAGTTGTCCGCGTGCGCCAGCGCGGGCCGGGCGGGCGGAGGAGCGGAAAAACGGGAGGAAAGCGCCGGGCTCGCGCGCGGGAGCCCGGCGGAACCGGCTGCCCGGACGGGCAACCGGTGCAACCGATCAACGATGCGCGTTGATCGTGTCGCGCGTCTTCTGCGCGGCGAGCGCCGCGGCTTCGGCGAAATCCTCGCCCTTGCTCGCGTACAGGATCGCGCGCGACGAGTTGATCATCATGCCGGTGCCGTCGGCCGTGCGGCCCGCGTTGACGGTCGCCTGCACGTCGCCGCCCTGCGCGCCGATGCCGGGAATCAGCAGCGGCATGTCGCCGACGATCCCGCGCACGATCTCGATTTCCTTCGGGAACGTCGCGCCGACCACGAGGCCGAGCTGGCCGTTCTTCGCGTTCCACTTGTTCGCCGCGAGATCGGCGACGACCTGGTACAGCGGCCGGCCGTTGGTGTCGAGGAACTGCAGGTCGGAGCCGCCCGGGTTCGACGTGCGGCACAGCACGATCACGCCCTTGCCTTCGTGCTCGAAGTACGGCTCGACCGAGTCGTAGCCCATGTAAGGGTTCACCGTGACGGCGTCCGCGCGATAGCGCTCGAACGCTTCGCGCGCGTACTGCTCGGCCGTGCTGCCGATGTCGCCGCGCTTCGCGTCGAGGATCACCGGCAGGCCCGGATGCTGGAGGTGGATGTGCGCGATCAGCCGCTCGAGCTGGTCTTCCGCGCGATGCGCGGCGAAGTAGGCGATCTGCGGCTTGAACGCGCTCGCGTATTGCGCGGTTGCGTCGACGATCTGCCGGCAGAATTCGAAGATCGCATCGGGCTGGCCGTCGAACTGCACGGGAAAGCGCGACGGCTCGGGATCGAGGCCGACGCACAGCAGCGAATTGGTGCGCTGCCACGCGGCGCGCAGCGATTCGATGAAAGTAAGCGGGGAAGACATGGCGGGTACTCGCGGCAAACCGTTGGTAGACCGCGTATTTTACCCGCGTCGCCGGCGCGCCTCGCGCGAAGCCGCATTGCCGCGCGCATCGGCGCGCTCGACGGTGAACGCGAAACGCCGCGTGAGCCGCTCGCCGGGCGCGAGCAGCGTCATCCCGTGCGCGGTCGCGCCGCCCGGCAAGTTCACCGCGTTGATCGGATGATCGACCGGCTCGAAGCAGAAGAAATCCTCGCCGGGCGGCGTATAGAGCACGTACGCGTCGGCGTCGGCCGCCACCGTCAGCGACAGCCCGCGGCGCGGCCAGCTCACCGTCGCGTGGCCGCCCCAGCCGGTGAACGCATGATTGACGAGCGCGGCCGGCAGCGGATACGCGACGCCGAACTGCCAGGCCGGCGGCACGCTCACGTGCCGCACCGGCAGGAAATCCGCGCCCGACAGCCACAGCCCGCCGGCAGCCGCGGCCAGTTCGGTCGCGGTATCGCGCACGAGGAACGGATGCACGCCGAGCCCGAACGGCAGCCGCGCACGCCCTGCGTTCTCGATCGTCAGCGCGATCGACAGCGTCGCGTCGTCGAGCTCGAACGACTGGATCGCGCGGAACGCATACGGCGCGCCGGCGGTGCGATCGAGCGACAGTTGCAGCGACGTGCCGGTCGCATCGTCCACCTGCCACCGCGCGAGCCAGCCGTCGCCGTGGATCGGCAGCGGCTCGTCACGGCGATTGCGCGGCACCGCGACCTTGCGCCCGTCGCACTCGAAGCGCCCGTCGCCGATCCGGTTCGAGTAAGGCAGCAGCGGATAGCACGCGAGCTCGTTCGGGTCCGTCGCCGTCTCCGGGTGCTCGCAGCGGCGGAACACCGGCATCAGCGCGCCGTTGTCGCCACGCCAGTCGAAGCGCGCGATGCCGCCGCCGAGATGCGGCAGCACGTCGAGCCGCAGCAACGCATTCGACAGCGTGACGGCCGCCGCATGCGCGGCGCCGACGCCCTGCGCGAAGGCTGCTGTCTGCGGGCCGGGGCTGACCGGCTGCGCGGCGGCGGCCAGGCGCGCGCGGCGCGACTGGCTGGTGGACGACGATGCGCTCGAGGACGTGGCGGTCATGATGAACTCCTTTCCTTCGTCGAAGAATCGATGCGGGTCGTGCGGACGGTCAGGCCCAGCCGCCGTCGACGATCACGTCCTGCGCGGTGATCATCCGGCTGTCGTCGGCCGCGAGAAACAGCGCCATCCGCGCGAGATCGGCGGGCAGCAGTTCGGCATCGAGGCACTGGCCGGCCTTGATCGCCGCGCGGCCCGCGTCGTCGAGCCACAGCCGGCGCTGCTTGTCGGTCATCACCCAGCCGGGCACCAGCGAATTCACGCGGATGCCGAACGGGCCGAGGTCGCGCGCGAGGCCGCGCGTCAGCCCCTGCACGGCCGCCTTCGCCATCACGTAGACGGGATAGCCGCCATTCTTCAGCATCCAGCTGATCGAGCCGAGATTGATGATCGCGCCGCCACGCTGCTGCTTCATGTCGTCGATCACCGCCTGCGCGGCGAAGAACTGGTGACGCAGGTTCACCGCGATGCCCGCGTCGAACGATTCGGGCGTCACGTCGCCGATCGCGTGGCGCGTGTCGTTCGCCGCGTTGTTCACGAGCACCGCGATCGCGCCGATGCGCGCGCGGATCGCGTCGATCGCATGGCGCAGCGCGTCGATGTCGGTCAGGTCGCACTGGAGGAACAGCGGCGCATGGCGTACGTGCGCGAGGCGTTCCGCGAGCGCGGCACCGGCCGCCGCGTCGAGGTCGACGAACGCGACGCGCGCGCCCTGCTCGGCGAAGTGCTCGACGAACGCCGCGCCGATACCGGTCGCGCCGCCCGTGATCAGCACCGCGCGATCCTCGAGGCTCGGGTAGCGTGCATAGCGCGCGTGGCTCGCGGTGTGCGGGTCGTGCGCGGAAGTGTCGATGGTCATGCGGTTCGTCTCCGTAAAAGCGGATCGGGTCAGTCGCGGACGCCGCGGTTCTTCAGCTGGTCGAGCAGCACGGCCGCGAGCAGGATCGCGCCGCGCACGAGGTACTGGTAGAACGCATCGATGTTCAGCAAGTTCATCACGTTCTCGACGGTGCCCATGATCAGCACGCCGATCACGACGCCCGAGATCGTCGCGCGGCCGCCCATCAGCGACACGCCGCCGAGCACGCACGCGGAGATCACGTTCAGCTCGAAGCCCTGCGCGGCGTTCGGCTGGCCCGACGTGATGCGCGAGGCGAGGATCACGCCCGCGAGCGCCGTCACCGCGCCCTGGATCAGGAAGATGTACACGCGCGTGCGTTCGACGTTGATCCCCGCGAGCCGCGAGGCTTCCGGGTTGCCGCCGATCGCGAGCGTGTTGCGGCCATAGACCGTCTGGTTCAGCAGCACGCCGAACGCGATGAAGCACAGCAGCGTGACCCAGATCGGCAGCGACACGCCGAAGAGCGTGAGCCCGCCGAGCGCGATGAACGTATCCGACGACACGCCGACCGCCTGCCCCTTCGACACGATGAAGCCGAGCCCGCGCACGATCTCCATCGTCGCGAGCGTCGTGATCAGCGCGTTGATGCGCAGGTACGCGATCACCGCGCCGTTCACGAAGCCGATCGCGGCGCCGGCCGCGACCGCCGCGACGATCGCGACGAACGTGTTGTCGGTCGCGTTCAGCACCATCGCGCACAGCACGCCCGAGAACGCGACGGTCGAGCCGATCGACAGGTCGAAGTCGCGCGACGCGAGACAGAACATCATCGTGCACGCGACCATGCCGATCTGCGAGATCGACAGCGCGAGGCCGAGCATGTTGTCGATCGAGAAGAAGTGATCGACGGTCAGCGACATCGTGATGAACATCACCGCGAAGATCGCGATCAGGCTGTATTCGGTCAGATGCTGCCACCACTTCTGGCGGTCGCTCTGCTGCGGCACCAGCGCGTCGGCCGACGGCTTCACGGCGGCGCTGCCAAGGTTTTCGTTGACTTGCATGATTGAGTCTCCTGCTCCTGCATCGCACGGCCCGCGCCGTGCCTGTCCGATTCGATTGTCGTGTGCTGCGTCAGGCCGCCTCGACGGCGCTCGTCTGCGGCAGCGCCAGGCTCAGCACCGCATGCTCGTTCGCCTGTTCGCGCGGCAGCTCGCCCGCGATCCGGCCCTCGCGCATCACGACGATGCGGTCGGACACGCCGAGCACTTCCGGCAGCTCCGACGACACCATCACGATCGCGCAGCCGCGTTCCGCGAGCCGGTAGATCACGTCGTAGATCTCGTGCTTCGCGCCGACGTCGATCCCGCGCGTCGGCTCGTCGAGGATCACGACCTTCAGGTCGGGCTCCGCGAGCCAGCGCGACAGGATCGCCTTCTGCTGGTTGCCGCCCGACAGGAAGCGGATCTTCTGGCGCCGGTTCGGCGTCTTGATCTTCAGCCGCTGGATGAAACGGTCGGCCGTTTCGCTTTCGGCCTTGCGGTTGATGAAGAGCCCCGCGCGCAGCGAATGGCGGCGGCAGCTGATGTTGATGTTCTCCGCGACCGACGCGATCGCGATGATCCCCTCTTCCTTGCGGTCCTCGGGGCACAGCACGATGCCGTGGCGGATCGCGTCGCCGGTGCGCTTCACGTCGATGCGCGCGCCGTCGAGCGTCAGCGCGCCCGCGCGCCGGTGATCCGCGCCGTACACGAGCCGCATCAGCTCGCTGCGGCCCGCGCCGACGAGCCCGAAAAAGCCGACGATCTCGCCCGCGCGCACCGAGAAGCTCGCGGGTTCGCGCAACGCCGGGCCATCGATGCCTTCGGCCGCGAAGCGCACGTCGCCGAGCGCACGCGGCGCGTAATGGTAGATATCCGAAATCTCGCGCCCGACCATCTCGGCGACGAGCCGTTCGCGCGGCACGTCGGCCAGCGATTCGTGCGACGCGATCTTGCGCCCGTCGCGGAAGATCGTGCAGGCGTCGCACAGCCGGTAGATCTCGTCCATCCGGTGCGAGATGTAGATCAGCGCGCGGCCCTGCGCACGCAGGTCGTCGACGAGCTTGAACAGCACTTCGGTCTCGCGATGCGACAGCGAGCTGGTCGGTTCGTCGAGCGCGATCACGCGCGCATTGCGCATCAGCGCCTTGCAGATCTCGACCATCTGCCGCTGCGCGATCGACAGCCGCCCGAGCCGCGCATCGGGATCGAGATCGACGCCCATCGCGGCGAGCCGCTCGCGCACGAAGCGCTTCGCCTCGCGCTTCCTCACCCAGCCGAACGCATTCGGCAGGCGGCCGAGCAGCAGGTTTTCCGCGACCGTCAGGTCGGGCACGTACTGCAGCTCCTGGTGAATCACCGCGATGCCGGCCGCGATCGACGCGGCCGCACTCGCGAACTGCACGGGCTGGCCGTCGACCAGCACGCTGCCCGCATCGGGCTGGTATTCGCCGCCGAGAATCTTCAGCAGCGTCGACTTGCCCGCGCCGTTCTCGCCCATCAGGCCATGCACCTCGCCCGCATGCACGTCGAACGAGATGCCGTCGAGTGCGCGCACGCCGGGAAAGACCTTGCCGATATTGTCAAAACGCAGTGCCGCTGACACGTCGTCTCCCTACTCTTGCAGATCCATCGATCGCCGGCTGCCGCGTGGCCGCCGCAGCCGGCAAGCCGCTTACTTCGACGCGAGCCCCATCTCGTCGCGCACCTTCGACACGTTGTCGCGCGTCGCGAGCATGCCGGTCGTCAGCGTCAGCGCCGGCGGTGCCTTGCCCTGCGTGATCCACGTGTACATCAGGTCCGAGGTTTCCTCGCCGTGGCGCTTCGGGCTGATGATCACGGTGCCGTAGAAGCCTGTCGGCTGCGGCTTCTTGAACTCGTTCAGCGCCGAATCGGAGCCGCCGATGCCGATGCCGATCATGTTGTCCGCCTTGAAGCCGCGCCCTTCCGCCGCGCGCACCGCGCCGAGCACCGCTTCGTCGTTCAGGCCGTACGCCACCCAGTGCTTGAACTGCGGATTCTTCGTGAGCGCGATGTTCGCCGCGTTGAAGGCGTTCTCGGTGTCGGTCTTCGCCTGCGGCGCCGCGATCACGTTCGCCTTCGGGAAGCCCGCGGCCACCAGCGCGTCGGTCGCGCCGCTGGTGCGGTCATGCGCGGTCGGCAGCTGCTCGTAGGTGATGTCGATCGCGCCAACGTCCTTCATGTCCCAGCCGCGCTTCTTGATCTCGGCCGCGATGCCGTCGCCGACCTGCTTGCCGATGTTGTACGCGGAGATCCCCATGTGCGGGACCGCCTCGATCGGCTTGCCCGCGCCGTCGACGAGGCGGTCGTCCACCGTCATCATCTTCAGGTTGTGCGACTTCGCCTTCGCGACGATGCCCGGCCCGAGCTTCACGTCGGGCGTGCAGATGATGAAGCCCTGCGCCTTCTGCGCGGACAGGTTGTCGATCGCGCTCATCACCTTCTCACCGGACGGCGCGCCGATCTTCACGAGCGTGAAGCCCTTCTGCTTCGCCGCGATTTCGGCGAACTTCCACTCGTCCTGGAACCACGGCTCTTCCGGCTGCTTCACGAGGAAGCCGATCTTGACCGGATCGGCCGCGTGCACGACGGGGCTCCCGATCACCACCGCGGCCGCGGCCGCCAGCGTTACGAACGTTCTGCGTTTCATCTCCAGTGTCTCCTTGTCTTCATCGAACAGGATGCAGCCGCTTGTTGGTTTCGACGCAGCGTGCGCGCGGCCGTCGCACGTGCGGTCTTTCGAATCGTTACGTCAATCGTGTCAGTCGTGATACAGCGCCGCGCGCCCGCCATCGACGGTGATACACGCGGCATTGATGAACGGCGCCTCGTCGGACGCCAGGAACACGGCCGTCATCGCGACCTCCTCCGGCCGGCCGATCCGCTTCATCGGCTGCAGCGCGAGCGTTTCGGCGCGCGCGGCAGCCGGGTCGGGTTGTGCGTCCCACCAGTCGCGCGTGAGCTGCGTCTCGATGTAGCCCGGCGCGATCGCGTTCACGCGCACGTTGCGCGCCGCGTATTCGATGCCGAGCGCGCGCGTGAGGCCCAGCACGCCATGCTTCGCGACCGGGTACGGAAAGCAGCCCGGGATGATCCTGAACGCGTGCGTCGACGCGATGTTCACGATGCTGCCGCGGCCGCGTTCGACCATCCCCTCCAGCGCCGCACGGCAGCCGTGCCACACGCCGTCGAGGTCGACCGCGAAGCAGCGGCGCCAGTCGTCGTCGGTCATCGTCAGCGGATCGGCGAACACGTTGATGCCCGCGTTGTTGACGAGCACGTCGAGCGGGCCGAACGCCGCCTCGGTCTGCGCCAGTGCGTCGCGCACCGCGTCCTGCCGCGCGACATCCGCCTGCAGCGGCAGCACGCGCGCGCCGGCGATCTCGTGCGCAATCCCGGCGGCCGTGCGCTGCGCCTGCGGGAAGTCGAGATCGACGAGCGCGACGGCCGCCCCCTCGCGAACGAACGCGCGGGCGATCGCGGCGCCGATGCCCCGGCCCGCGCCCGTCACCATCGCGACCTTGTCCGCGAGGCGGCCCATCATGCGGCTCCGCCGCGCGCCGCGCGCAAGCCGGCCTGGAACGCGCGCGCGTTCGCCGCGGTCGCGTCGGCCGACTGGCCGGGGCGGTACAGTGCCGAGCCGAGCCCGAAACCGTTCGCACCCGCGCTGAGGAACGGCGCCATGTTGTCGGGCGAGATGCCGCCGACCGGGATCAGCGGCACCGCGCGGTCGATCACCGCGCGCCACGCCTTCACGACCGGCACGCCGAGCTGCTCGGCCGGGAACATCTTCAGCACGTCGGCGCCGTTCGCGAGTGCCGCAAAGGCTTCGGTCGGCGTCGCCACGCCCGGCGCGCTCGCGAGGCCGCGCTCGCGTGCGCGGCGGATCACGGCCGCGTCGCTGTGCGGCATCACGATCAGCGCGCCGCCCGCGTCCTGCACGCGGTCGACATACTCGGCGCGCAGCACGGTCCCCGCGCCGACGATCGCGTCGTCGGGCAGCGCACGCCGCAGCGCCGCGATGCTGTCGAACGGATCGGGCGAATTGAGCGGCACCTCGATGATCCGGAAGCCGGCTTCATGGAGCGCACGGCCGTGGTCGGCCGCTTCGGCAGGCGTGATCCCGCGCATGATCGCGATCAGCGGGCACGCGTCGAACGCACGCATCAGCGCGGCGTGGGGCGCGTAGGGTGCGGGCAAGGTCAGGTCGGACGGCATCGAAGAATCCTCGGCAAACAGTTCATTGGTCGGCGCAGACGGGCTCGCCGTCCGCACGCACGAGCCCGGCGCGCGACGCGATCCGCCACAGCCCGCGGTCGGTCGCATGCGCGACGATGCGAGCGTGCGGGTGGCCGAATTCCTGGAGCGCATCGGCGTAGCGCGCGCACAGGCCGTCATCGCCGATCAGCAGCAGCGGCTGGTCCGCGAGCGCGATACCGCGCTCCGCGAGCATCGCGTCGAGCGCGTTGAGCTCATGGCCGATCAGCAGCCCGGACAGGTAGTCGCCCTGCGCATCGGGCGCGAGCCGGTCGGTCAGGCCGAGCGTGCGCGTGCTGAAGATCGTCGCGAGCAGCCCCGTGCGCTGCGCGCCGCGCGCGACCGAGACGCCGCGCACGAACGCCGCGCGATCGGGCGACGCGCCCGCGCGCATCGTGCGGCCGAGGATCGTGTGGTCGCGCAGCACCGCGAACAGCTCGCCCGTCATGAAGGTCTGGAAGCGCTCGATCAGCCCGTCCCGCACCCACGCCCATTTCGCATGGGTGCCCGGCAAGCCGATCAGTACCCCTGAACGATCGGTGCCAAGCGTGGGATCGCTCGCGAGCGCACCGAATATCTGCGTTTCTTCACCGCGCATCACGTCGGGCAGTTCGCCCGTGGCGATGACACCCGGCACGATCGAGATCGTCGTGCCGCGCGCGGTCGTCACCGTGATCAGGCCCGCGACGAGCGCGTCGGCGCCGGCCGGCACCGCGACGTACGGCGCCTCGCGCCAGCCCTGCGCGCTGCCGACCATCCCGGCGGCGAGCACCGGCAGGCCCGGCGTGCGGTCGAGCCAGTCGCCGCACGCGTCCTCGAACACCGCGTCGAACGCGCGCGCGCTGCCGCCCGGCACATGCATCACGCCCGCCGCACGGCTGCGCGTGTCGATGAGCGCGCCGTGCGCGTCGTACAGGTAAGCGCGCAGCGACGTCGTGCCCCAGTCGAGCGCGATCAGCGCCGGGGTGGCGGAGCTGGCATCCGGAACGGGCCGGGTCGAAGTCGTCATCGTTTGATCCTGCGGGTACCCTGCGGCGGGCTCCAGCCCAGTTCCGCGGAAATGGCTCGCGCTTCGCGCTGCACGAGCGGAATCAGTTCGTCCATCCGGTCGTGCGGCATGTACGGAATCGTGCTCGCGACCGACACGGCCGCGACGATCGCGCCCGATGCGTCGCGGATCGGCGCGGCCACGCAGCGGATCGACGCCTCGTTCTCCTCGAGATCGAACGTATAGCCGCCGGCCGCGTAATGCGCCATGCGCTGCAGGAACGCGCTCGTCTCGGGCCGGTTGTCCGGCTTGAAATTGACGCCGGCAAGCGCCCGCCGGGCGGCCTCGAACAGCGCGCGCCACGTGTCGGGATCGGTGTCGAGCATCATCGCCTTGCCGATGCCGGTCGACGCGAGCGGCATCCGGTGGCCGACGCGCGAGCGCATCTCGAGGCCGCGCGTGCCGGGAATCTTGTCGATGTACAGCACGTCGTCGCCGTCGCGCACGCCGAGATGGATCGTGTCGAGCGTCGCTTCCGCGAGCGCTTCGAGGTGCGGGCGCGCCACCGCGGTGAGCGGCATCTGCTCGAGCGCGATCGTGCCGAGCTCGATCAGCTTCGGGCCGAGCAGGTAGCCGCCCTGCACCTGGCGCAGGTAGCGCGCCTGCACGAGGCTGCTGACGAGGCGGTGCGTGGTGCTGCGCGTCGTGCCGAGCGCCGCGCCGATCGCGCGCATGTCGCGCGCGCCGTTCGCGATCGCCTCGAGGATCGCGAGGCCGCGCAGCAGCGTCTGCGTACCGGCCTGCTGCGCGGCAAGATCGAGCGGCGTGCTGGTCGCGCCGATGCTGTCGGTCAGCGACGCATCGTCCGGCGTCGCACGCCGGGCGTCGAGGGCAAGGGTGTCGGGCATCTTGGTCATGGGGCGGGCTTCTTCAACGGAACCGGTGAAGCCGTTCGCACGATGCCGGCATGGCGTCCGGCATCGCGACGAGGCGGCGGTCGATGCACCGAATAAAGCGCCCGGCGAACTTCATGGAAGGTGTCTCCGTGTGCGTCGGGCGCCGCGCGATGCGTGGGTCCGAAGCTGTGATGTGCTTCGGATTGTAGGAGCGCACGCACTCGTCTCCAATATTTGAGTGCGTTGCCCAGATAATGAGAATTCGACGTGAATCCGCCCGTCTTCGACGTAACGGCGGCTTCATGTGCACGGGGGCGGAACCCGCCGTGCAGCAGGTTCCGCCCCCGTTTGTTCACCGCGCGCCGCGCTTACTGCTGGCTGCTCGTGCTGCGTGCCTGCATGTAGCGCTGGACGTCCGCGAACGACACGCGGCCGTTGCCGGACGAGTCGATCTGCCGGAAGTGGTTCGCGACATAGCCGAGGCCGGCCGCGCGTGCCTGCGATTCGGTGATCGAACCCGTGTTCTGCGCGTCGGCCGCGCTGAACTGCCGCGCGAGCTTGCGCACCACCTGCGCGTGCAGCGCGGCGCCCGTCGTCTGCGTGCCGGCGGTCGGCTTGCGCGCGGCCGGCGGTACATACGGATCGCCGAGCTGCGCCTGGCGCGCACGCACCGGCGCGGCGGCGTCGCTCGCCTGCGCGAACGCGGATACGGATGCTGCGGCGCCGACACAGGCGAGCGCCGCGGCAACGACGATGAAACGATTCTTCATATCAGGCTCCAGTCTGGAATGAGGTCGTCGACGGCAGGCGCGGCGCCACCGCGGGCGCGCGTCGCCTGCCTGGCGCAGCATCAGTGCGCGGCCGCGTTGTAGAAGGTCACGAGGTCGGCTTTCTCCTGCGGACGCGACGTATCGTCGAGATAGACCATGTGTCCGCCCTGATAGTCCTTGATCGTCAGGTTCGGTTGCGTCCCGAGCCGCGCGAGGTCGAGCTCGGTCTGGTAGAACGGCGTCGCGATGTCGTGATACCCGTTCAGCGACAGCACCTTCAGCTGCGGATTCAGCGACAGCGCCGCGGCGAGATCGGGGATCGTGTCCGGCATCGCGAGGCCGTCGTGGGTCCAGTCCCACGTGTTGATCGCATTGCTGCTCACCGAGTAGGCCGACTGCGCGGTGTACTTCAGTTCGTTCGGCAGGTATTTGCCGATCGTGTCGGTGAACGGCTTCGTGATGAACGAGCTCGACGGATCGCCGTCGGCCGCCAGCGGGCTCGACACCGGCACGTTCACGCGCGCGTCGTAGCGGCCGATTAGCGTGCCCGGGATCAGCGACAGCTGGAAGCTGTTGTCGAAGAAGGTCGGGACTACGTTGAAATTCGCATTCCACAGCGACTGCTTCACGCCGGTCGAATTCACCATCGTCGTGACGAGGGTCGGCGGCGGCGGCGTATGGCTCGCCAGGTACGCGTTCACGGCCGGTGCGTAGCTGCCGGCCGTCAGCAGGCGCATCTGGTCCGCGTACTGCGGCAAGCTCGACGGGTTCGGGTTGTCGAGCTGGTAGTACGCGCCGACGGTGCCATACGACGGCACGAAACCCGCGCAGCTCACCGGGCTCGACCCGTTGTTCGAGTTGCCGATGTAGTCGCTCGCCATGTCGCAGTTCACGTTGTAGTTCAGGATCGACGACTGCAGCACGATGCCGTCGAGCTTCACGCCGGCCGTCTCGAGCAGGTTGGCGAGCACGTCGGTGCGCGGCGTGCCGTACGACTCGCCGAACAGGTATTTCGGCGAATCGTTGCGCTGGTTCACGGTGATGTAGCGCGTCACGAAATCGCGGAACGCGCCGCCGTCCTGGTCGACGCCCCAGAACGTCTGGTTCGTGTTCGGCGCGACTGCTTCGGAGAAGCCGGTGCCGATCGCATCGACGAACACGAGGTCGGTCGTGTCGAGCAGGCTTTCCTGGTTGTCGACGAACGGGAACGTCGACGTATTCGCGTTCGGGTCGCCCGTCTGGATCCGGCGCGGGCCGAACGAGCCGAGGTGCAGCCACACCGATGCCGAGCCGGGGCCGCCGTTGTACAGGAACGTGACGGGCCGCTTCGCCGCGGGCTGGTTGTCGGCCGTATAGGCGACATAGAAGAACGATGCTTCGGGCGCGCCGGTCTGCGGATTGCGCGCGACGAGGTGGCCGGCCGTGGCCGTGTAGCGGATCGTCTTGCCGTTGAGGGTGATCTGGTGATGCGTGACGGCGGCCTTTTCGACCGCGGCGGAGGCGTCGAGCGACGCGTTCGCGCTCGACGAATAACTGTTCGGATCGTTGTACGCCCTGTCCACCTGACTGGCGGGATCGGCTGAATTGTCGGCGCTGGCAGCAGAAGACGATGTCACGTCGTCGTTGCAGGCCGTCAGGATCAGCGAAGAAAACACCACTCCCAACAACAGCTTCGCTTTGCTTGCTGGCATCGTTGCTTTCCTTCTCTCGGATGTTTTTTGTGTCGAGCAGCCGGATAAGCCACCCCCCGCCTCGATTGCGGCCGATAAGCCGAGGCGCTGGCCAATATACGCGAGGCCGTCAGCTTTGAAAAATTTTGAAATATTTGGCTGGCGGCCGGTGCGGCGCACACCTTTCAGGAATGCTTCGGTTTGCGAAACGTTGCATTTCACACACCTTTCACGAACTTTCGTGTTTATCCGGGGAAACTAAAAAATCCCCGAATTTCGTGCCATATCGGCCAACAAAAGCACACGGCGCCCGGTATTGCTCAGCAAAGCGAAATAGACGGATTCGTCTAAAGGATGTGGCCCGAAATGATCGCGACATGAATGCGCTGCAGCGCACAAACGGCCCGTGACGGGCGCACGGGCGACGAAACGGTCAATGCGACGGCGCGAGCGCGCCGTTCACTCCGATTGCGGCAGCGCGGCCGCCCCCATCCGGCGAGCGATGACCGCCGCGCGCTGCGCCTGGTACGCCGAGCCGCGATGCGCGTCGAACCAGCGCGGCTTCGGCAGCATCACCGCGAGACGCGCCGATTGCCACGCGCCGAGCCGGCTCGCGGGAATCCTGTAGTAATAGCGGGCGGCCGCTTCGGCGCCGTACACGCCGCGCCCCCACTCGACGGAATTCAGGTAGATCTCGAAGATCCGCTCCTTGTCGAGCACCGTTTCGAGCATCCACGTGATGATGAGCTCCTGCCCCTTGCGGATGTAGCTCTTCTCGCGCGACAGGAACAGGTTGCGCGCGAGCTGCTGCGTGATCGTCGAGCCGCCCGCGACGATCCGGCCGCGCGCCTTGTTCTTCTCCCACGCCTGCAGGATCGCGTCGACGTCGTAGCCGTTGTTGGTCGCGAAAGTCGAATCCTCCGACGCGATCAGCGCGCGCTTCAGGTTGCGCGAGATCTGGTCGTACGGCACCCATTGATGCTGGATCTGCGCGGGCGGTTTGTCGCGCGACAGCCACCACGCGTCGGTGCGCATGAATGCGGTCGAGCCCGGGTTCACGAACGACCACAGCGCGATCTGCGCGAGATAGAACAGTTGCGTCGCGAGCCACGCCCCCGCGAACACCGATCCCGCATAGACGATCCAGCGGGTCGGGCTCACCGTCCGCGCGGGCTGCGTGCCGCTCACCGCCACCACGTGCCGCGCTCCGCTCAGCTCGCCGCGAGCGCCTGGCGCAGCGCGGCCAGCACCGGTGCGCCGTCCGGCCGCACACCGCGCCAGATGAAGAATGATTCGGCCGCCTGCTCGACGAGCATGCCGAGCCCGTCGGCCGTGCGCGCGCCGAGCGACGCCGCATGCTGCATGAACACCGTCGGCTGCGCGCCGTACATCATGTCGTACGCGAGCGTGCCCGCGCCGAACGCCGCCGCATCACACTCCGGCAGCGCGGCATCGAGGCTGCCGGCCGTCGCGTTGATCACCACGTCGTACGGCTCCGCGCGCACGACGTCGGGGCCACCGCCCGCGAGCGTGCAGCCCGCATCGTGCGCGGCCTGCATGAACTGGCCGACGAGCGCTTCGGCCTTGCTCGCGGTGCGGTTCACGATTCCGATCGACAACGGCGCGCGGTCGAGCAGCGGCAGCACGACCCCGCGCGCCGCGCCACCCGCGCCGAGCAGCAGGATGCGTGCGCCCGCCAGCGACACGCCGAGATTCGCTTCGATGTCGCGCACGAGGCCGACACCGTCGGTGTTGTCGCCATGGATGCGGCCGTCGGCGTCGATGCGCAGCGTGTTCACGGCACCCGCCGCCGCCGCGCGCGGCGACAGCGTGTCGGCGAGCGCATGCGCTTCGAGCTTGAACGGCACCGTCACGTTCGCGCCGCGCCCCCCTTCGGCGACGAAGGCCCGCACGGCCGCGTCGAAACCGTCGACCGGTGCGAGCCGGTGCGTGTATTCGACCGGCTCGCCCGTTTGCGCGGCGAATTGCGCGTGGATGAACGGCGACTTGCTGTGTGCCACCGGGTTGCCGAATACGACATAGCGGTCGGCGCCGTGCATCGACGCAATCGCGGTCATGATGCGCGCCCCTCTTCGCCGGCGTTGCCGTTCGCGGCTTCGCCGCCTTCACCGGCCGCCGCGCCATCCGCTTCCGCCAGAGCTTCGGCTTCGGTTTCGGCCGTGGCGTCTTCGGTGTCGATCAGCGTGTCGTCGCCGCCTTCGGCGTCATCCTCTTCCTCGGCCGCGTCGCCGCTCGTCACGGTCGGCGCGTCGAGCACGTTCAGCAACCGCACCGACGCCTCGATCGTCAGCTCGTCGAGCGCCATCACGTCGAGCAACACGCGCGTACCGCGCGCATGCACGCCCAGCCCCGGCACGTGCAGCAGCAGCGGAATTTCCTCGAGGCGCACGAGGTCGCCCTTCACGACGCTCGCGACGACCTGCTTCTTCTGCTCCTGCGCGAGCCAGCGCAGGCACCAGAAATACTCCATCCGGCGCTGGTAGTCGGCGTAGGCCGTGTAGGTGTCGTCGAAGCCCTGCACGACCGCGTACAGATCGGCGTCCTTCGGCTTGAACGGCGCGGCGAGCTTCGCGGTGACGCCATGCTGCACGCACGCGAGCAGCTGCCACTGGTTCACGAGGTCGACGTAGCGGCGCAGCGGCGACGTGCTCCACGCGTACTGCGCGACGCCGAGGCCTTCGTGCGGCGCGGCCGTCGTCTGCATCCGCGTGCGCTTCGGGCCCGGCGCGCCGAAGCCGCGCTGCGAGCGGTAGATGCCCGGCACCGTGTGGTCGTGCAGGAAGGCGCCCCAGGTCGAGTTCGCGAGGATCGCAAGCTCCGACACGATCAGGTCGAGCGGCGACCCGCGGCGGCGCGGCGTGATCGACACGTGCTCGCCGTCGACGTAGAAGTTGTAATCGGTGTTGCGCTGCACCTCGCGCTTCAGCCCGTAGCCCGCGCGCGCGACCTGGCGCTTCTCGAACAGCGCCTGCGCGAGCGGCCACAGCACGGCGATGTCATCCTTGTGCGGATAGTCGCCGGTGCCGGCCGCGAGCGTCTCTTCGTTGACGAGCTCGTCGAGGTGGTTGTGCCGCAGGTTGCTCTTCACGAACACGAGCTCGGCGCGCGTCTCGTTCGCGACGATCTCCTGGGTTTCGCGATTGACGATGATGTACAGCGACAGCGCCGGACGGTAGTCGCCTTCCTTCAGCGTGAACACGTCGACGACGTCGTCCGGCAGCATCGTGATCTTGTCGCCCGGCATGTAGACGGTCGACAGGCGCGTGCGCGCGATCGCGTCGACCGGGTCGCCGCGCACGATGCCGAGCGCCGGCGCCGCGATGTGCACGCCGATCCGCACGCGGCCGTCGGCCAGGTGCTCGACCGAGAACGCGTCGTCGATTTCGGTCGTCGTGATGTCGTCGATCGAGAACGCCTGGACGTCCGCACGCGGCAGGTCGTCCGGCAGCGGGCCGACCGTGACGGCCGGGAAGCCCGTGCCGTGCGGGAAGAATTCCGCGAGGAAGCGCGCCTCGTGCAACGCACGCGGCGACGCGATGCCGCCGCAGTCGAGCATCAGCCGCGCCGGCGACACGCCGCGCGCACCGGCCGCCGCTTCCATCGCCTTGTATTCGATCGAGTTCTTGTCCGGCCGCGTCAGCAGCCCGAGCACCTTGCCCGCGAACGCCTCCGGCAGCTTGCCGGCCTTCAGTTCCTCTTCATACTGCACCTGGACGAGCGCCTGCTGGCGCTTGCGCTCGAGCGACGCGAGCGCCATCTTGAGCTGCTCTTCCGGCGCGCGCTGGTACTGGCCGCGCCCCTTGCGGCGGAAGTAGACGGGCGAGCCGTGCAGGCGCAACACGAGCGCCGCGCGCTCGACCGGGCCGTACGACGCGCCGAAGTATTCCGCGGCCAGCGCCGTATAGGCAAACTCGTCGGCCGGCGCGCATTCCCACAGGAAATCCAGATCGATCTGCTGCGCGGCCGTGTCGGCTTCCTGCATCAGTTCGCTTGCGGCCGGCTTGTCGAATTCGATCAGCACGTCTTTCGCGCGCACCTTCGCCCGCCGCCCGCCGGGCAACTCGACCTGAAACGCGTCGCCCTGGCGCGACAGCACGCTGCCCGCCTTGAAACTGCCCGATTCCTCGAAGAAAACGTTCACTCAGTACTCTCGTTCAGACTGCCGGGCGCCGCATCGGCGGCGCCGCATGATGATGGGAATTCGATCGGCACATGGCCGGTTTAAGACGTCTTTCCGTCGCAAAAGGCGAGAACGTCGTCGACGTAGTCGGCAAATTCGCTGATTCCGTGATCGCTGCCTTCGATCACGCGCGTCTTCGCGCCCGGGTAATGCGCGAGCATCTCGCGGTAATCAAGCACTTCGTCGCCGGTCGCCGCGAACAGATAGTAGCGTTCGGCACGCGTGATCGCCGGCACGCGCAGCGCATCGAGCTCATGCAGGTGACGGCGCTCGACGACGATCGTGCCGCCGCCGTGATACAGCGGCTGCTCGCCGAGATGCTGCTCGAGATCGCGCTGCGGCACGATGGCCGGATTCAGCAGCACGGCCTTCCAGCCGTGCTTTTCGGCCAGCCACGTCGCGTAATAGCCGCCGAGCGAGCTGCCGATGACGGTCACGTCGCGCGCACCGGCCACCTCGGCTTCTGCCACCGCGATCGCTTCGAGCGGGGACACCGACAGCGACGGGCACCGCCACTCGTCAATCCGGCCGAGTTCGGCCATGCGCGTGGCGAGCTGGCGCGACTTCTGCGATTCCGGCGACGACCGGAAGCCGTGCAGGTACAGGATCACGTGCGGCTCCCGAGCGCGTCGAGCAGCTTCTGGTGCACGCCGCCGAAGCCGCCATTGCTCATCACGAGCACGTGGTCGCCCGGGCGGGCGGCTGCAACGACCGACTTCACCAGCAGGTGCAGATCGTCGAATGCGTGCGCCTTGTCGCCGAGCGGCGCCAGCGCTTCGGCCAGGTTCCAGCCGAGCGCGTCGCGCCCGGTCGGCGCGCCGTAGCCGAACACGAGATCGGCGTCGGCCAGGCTCGCCGGCAGTTGCGACTTCATCACGCCGAGCTTCATCGTGTTCGAGCGCGGCTCGAGCACCGCGAGGATGCGGGCATTCTGACGGCCGATGCGGGCACGAAGGCCGGCGATCGTGGTGTCGATCGCGGTCGGATGGTGCGCGAAGTCGTCGTAGACGGTCACGCCGTCCACGCTGCCGCGCACTTCCATCCGACGCTTCACGTTACGGAACGACGCGAGGGATTCGGCCGCCTGCGCGGGCGGCACACCGACGTGGCGCGCGGCCGCGATCGCTGCAAGCGCGTTCATCCGGTTGTGATCGCCCTGCACCTGCCACGCGACTTCGCCGACGCGTTCCGCGTGCGAATACACCGCGAAGCGCTCGTCGACCGGCACGCCGTCCTCGGCCGGCAGCGCCTGCCAGCCGCCGTCGACGCCGAAGCGCTCGACCTCGCTCCAGCAGCCGCGCGCCAGCACGCGCTCGAGCGCGTCCGAGCGGCCGTTCGTGACGATCCGGCCGACACCGGGCACCGTCCGCACGAGATGGTGGAATTGCGTCTCGATCGCGGCGAGATCCGGGAAGATATCGGCGTGATCGAATTCGAGATTGTTCAGCACCGCGGTGCGCGGCCGGTAGTGGACGAACTTCGAGCGCTTGTCGAAGAACGCCGTGTCGTATTCGTCGGCCTCGATCACGAAGAAGCTCGAATCGGTGAGCCGCGCCGACACGCCGAAGTTCAGCGGCACGCCGCCGATCAGGAAACCCGGATTCAGGCCCGCGTCTTCCAGCAGCCACGCGAGCATCGACGACGTGGTCGTCTTGCCGTGCGTGCCCGCGACCGCGAGCACCCATTTGCCGGCGAGCACGTGCTCGCCGAGCCACTGCGGGCCCGACACGTACGGCAGGCCGCGATCCAGGATCGCCTCCATCAGCGGATTGCCGCGCGTGACGACGTTGCCGATCACGAACAGGTCCGGTTTCAGGTCGATCTGCTCGGCGCCGTAGCCCTCGATCAGCGTGATGCCCTGCGCCTCGAGCTGCGTGCTCATCGGCGGATAGACGCCCGCGTCGCAACCCGTCACCGTGTGGCCCGCCTCGCGCGCGAGTACGGCGAGCCCGCCCATGAAGGTGCCGCAGATGCCAAGAATGTGGATGTGCATAGATGAATGCTTTCGCGCCGCCGGGCGCCGTCGATTCGGAAAGGATGCGTGTGCGGCGCGGCGGACGGGCCGTGCGGCCGACGCCCGGCCAACGGCTGTTGCCGCGACACAAAGAACAGTATTGTAACTGACGGCCTGCCGTGCCCGGCGGCCCGAACGCTGCGCGCGAACGGCGCCGGCACGCCGGGCGGCAGGCCGCCGCACCCGCGCTCGGGCCCTGCGGCGATCGAGTATGATTGCCGGATCATGTCTCGTAAAACGCTTCTCGACCCGCGGCGCGTCCGCGAGGAAATCGCCCAGTCCGCCGCGCGCCTGATCGCGGAGGACGGCCTGGACTATGCCGGCGCAAAGCGCAAGGCCGCGCGCCAGTTGCTGGGCGATACGCGCGTTGCCGGCGAATGGCTGCCGGATAACGACCAGATCGAGGAAGAACTGCGCGAGTACCTCGCCCTGTTCCAGAGCGACACGCAGCCGGACGAACTGCGCCGCCTGCGCGAAATCGCGCTCGACTGGATGCGCCGGCTCGCCGAGTTCCATCCTTATGTGACGGGTGCCGTGCTGAACGGCACCGCGAATGCGCATTCGGATATCCATTTGCAGGCATTCACCGACAACCCGAAGGACGTCGCGATCTACCTGCTGAACCAGAACGTCCAGTACGACGTGTCCGAGACGCGGCACTTCGCGGGCCGCGCCGACGTCGAGACGCTCAGTTTCCTGTGGCGCCCGCGGCGCGACGTCGACGCGATCGGCATCCACCTCGCGCTCTATGCGAGCGACGACCTGCGCGGCGCGGTCAAGGCCGACGCGCGCGGCCGGGTCGCCCGTGCGGATGCCGCCGCGCTGCGCGCGCTCGTCGAAGCAGGCAAGACCCCTTCCGAACCGGAATGATTCAACGATGATGATGAAACGCATGTTGGCGCTCGCGGTGGTCGCGGCCGCCGCCGTTGCCGGCGGGCTCGCCGCCGGCCATTGGTTCCGCGGCCCGGCCGACGACGGTGTCGCCGTCGCGGCGCCCGCCGCACACGGCAGCCCGGTCGAACAGTTGTGGGCGGCGTCGCTGACGGGCACCGACGGCAAGCCGGCCACGTTGTCCGCGTTCAAGGGCCAGAAGGTCGTCGTCAATTTCTGGGCGTCATGGTGCGGCCCCTGCGTCGAGGAGATGCCGGAGCTCGTCGCGCTATCGCACCAATACAAGCAGAAGGGCATCCGTTTCATCGGGATCGGCGTCGATTCCGAACAGAACGTGAAGAACTTTCTGCAGAAGGTGAAGGTCGATTACCCGGTATTCGTCAGCGGATATGCGGGCGCCGATCTGGCCCGTAATTTCGGAAATACGGCCGGCGCGCTGCCGTTTACGGTCGTCATCGACGAAACCGGCAAGATCCGCGAGACAAAATTGGGGCAAATCCAGCCGGCCGAGCTGAAAAAGACGCTCGACGCGCTGTAACCTGCCCGAACGGCGGCCCGCACGTTGGCGACAATTTGCCCGTCGATCACCGCAATTTCGCGTGAATTCGCCGACACTTTGGATGCGCGCCGGTAATTCTTGCAGATCGCGTGCGCCCGGCCGTTCGGCAAAACTAGACAAATTTCTCTAAATAGCGCTAAAGTTCGCGCAATTCCGCAGAAATAGAAGCGACCATGACACGATTGCTGGTGCTGCACGGCCCCAACCTGAACCTTCTCGGCACCCGGGAACCGGAGGTGTACGGCCGCGTCACGCTTGCCCAGATCGATCAGGCGCTTGCCGCGCGTGCCCGGGAAGCCGGCGCCGAACTGTCGTCGTTCCAGAGCAACCATGAAGGCGCGCTGGTCGACCGCATCCAGGCCGCGCGGGAGGAACAGACCGATTTCATCCTGATCAATCCGGCCGCGTACACGCACACGAGTGTCGCGATCCGGGACGCGATCGCCGGCGTTGGCATCCCGTTCGTCGAGGTTCACTTGTCGAACGTGCATCGCCGCGAAGCGTTCAGGCACCACTCCTACTTTTCCGACCAGGCCGAAGGCGTGATCTGCGGGCTCGGCTGGAAAGGTTATCTGTACGCGCTCGAGTACGCGCTGGACAAGCTGCAAGGCACGTCGCGCGGCTGATTTCGCGATCTAGATTCAGCGCCGGCCCCTAACCGGCGCTTTCACGTATTGAAAGGGGAATTCCCGATGGATCTTCGTAAGCTGAAAACTCTGATCGACCTCGTTTCCGAATCCGGCATCTCCGAGCTGGAAGTGACGGAAGGCGAAGGCAAGGTGCGCATCGTCAAGAACGCGCCGCCGGTCTACGTGCAGCCGACGGCTGGGTATGCCCCGCAAGTCAGCGCGCCGGCCCCGTCGGCCGCGCTGCCGACCGAAGGCGCTGCCGCGCCGGCCGCAGGCGGCGCAGCCGCTCCGGCGGCCCCGCAGGGCCACGTCGTGACGTCGCCGATGGTCGGCACGTTCTATCGCGCACCGTCGCCGGGCGCGGACCCGTTCGTCCAGGTGGGCGATACGGTCAAGGAAGGCCAGACCATCTGCATCATCGAAGCGATGAAGCTGCTCAACGAGATCGAGTCGGACAAGGCCGGCGTGATCAAGGAAATCCTCGTCGAGAACGGCCAGGCCGTCGAATACGGCCAGCCGCTTTTCGTGATCGGCTAAGTCCGCCGCGCGGCCTGCGGGCCGCGCGCCGCCGATGCCCGCCAGGCGCCGTTCGCGCGCCCCTCGAAGAGACGAATACTCGCTATGTTTGAAAAAATCCTCATTGCCAACCGCGGTGAAATCGCGCTGCGCATCCAGCGTGCGTGCCGTGAGCTCGGCGTCAAGACGGTGGTCGTCTACTCGGAAGCCGACAAGGAAGCCAAGTACGTGCGCCTCGCGGACGAAGCCGTCTGTATCGGCCCGGCCCCGTCGAACCTGAGCTACCTGAACATGCCGGCGCTGATCAGCGCCGCGGAAGTCACCGATGCCGAGGCGATCCATCCCGGCTACGGCTTCCTGTCGGAGAACGCCGATTTCGCGGAACGCGTCGAGCAGTCGGGCTTCACGTTCATCGGCCCGCGCCCGGAAACGATCCGCATGATGGGTGACAAGGTCACCGCGAAGCAGACGATGATCAAGACCGGCGTGCCGTGCGTGCCGGGCTCGGAAGGCGCGTTGCCGGACGATCCGAAGGAGATCGTCAAGATTGCGCGCGCGATCGGCTATCCGGTCATCATCAAGGCGGCAGGCGGCGGTGGCGGGCGCGGGATGCGCGTCGTGCACACCGAGGCCGCGCTCGTCAACGCGGTCAACATGACCCGCGAGGAAGCCGGCCGTGCGTTCGGCAACCCGCAGGTGTACATGGAGAAGTTCCTCGAGAACCCGCGCCACATCGAAATCCAGGTGCTGTCCGACGCGTACAAGAACGCGATCTGGCTCGGCGAGCGCGATTGCTCGATGCAGCGCCGCCACCAGAAGGTGATCGAGGAAGCGCCGGCACCCGGCATTCCGCGCCGCCTGATCGACCGCATCGGCGACCGCTGCGCGGACGCGTGCAAGAAGATGGGCTACCTCGGTGCGGGCACGTTCGAATTCCTGTACGAAAACGGCGAGTTCTACTTCATCGAGATGAACACGCGCGTGCAGGTCGAGCACCCGGTATCGGAGCTGATCACGGGCGTCGACATCGTGCAGGAACAGATCCGCATCGCGGCCGGCGAGAAGCTCACGCTGCGCCAGCGCGACATCCAGTTCCGCGGACATGCGATCGAATGCCGGATCAACGCGGAAGATCCGTTCAAGTTCACGCCGTCGCCGGGCCGGATCACGTCGTGGCATACGCCGGGCGGCCCCGGCGTGCGCGTCGATTCGCACGCCTACAATGGCTATTTCGTGCCGCCGAACTATGATTCGATGATCGGCAAGCTGATCACCTACGGCGCGACGCGCGAGCAGGCGATCAGCCGGATGCGCATCGCGCTGTCGGAAATGGTCGTCGAAGGCATCCAGACCAACATCCCGCTGCACCGCGAGCTGATGATCGATTCGAAGTTCGTCGAAGGCGGCACCAGCATCCACTACCTCGAAAACCGGCTCGCCCAGAAGCAGCAGGTCGCACCGGAAGAAGCGTAAGCATGAGCTATCGCGAACTCGTCGTCGAACTGGCCCGTGAGCATGCGGAGGCGCTGTCCGACGCGCTGCTCGAACTCGGCGCGCTGTCGGTGTCGGTCGAGGATGCCGACGCCGACACGCCCGACGAACAGCCGCTCTTCGGCGAGCCGGGCCTCGTGCCCGACCGCACCGCGTGGCAGCACTCGCGCGTGGTCGCGCTGCTCGCGGCCGACCATGAGCCGGCCGTGCTGCTCGCGGCGGCCGCGAACGAGATCGGCGTCGCCGAGACGCCGGCGTTCACCGTCCGCGAAGTCGAAGAGCAGGACTGGGTGCGTCTCACGCAATCGCAGTTCGAGCCGATCCCGATCGGCGAGCGGATCTGGGTCGTGCCGTCGTGGCACGATGCGCCCGATCCCGACGCGCTCATCCTCGAACTCGATCCGGGCCTCGCCTTCGGCACCGGCAGCCACCCGACCACGCGCCTGTGCATGGAATGGCTCGAGCAGTCGGTGAAGCCCGGCCAGTCGGTGCTCGACTACGGCTGCGGCTCGGGCATTCTCGCGATCCTCGCGAAGAAATGCGGGGCGAACCCCGTCATCGGCATCGACATCGATCCGCAGGCGGTCGAATCGGCGCGGCAGAACAGCGAACGCAACCGTGCGGAAGTCACGTACGGGCTGCCCGATGCATGCCCCGACGGTGAATTCGACATCGTCGTCGCGAACATCCTGTCGAATCCGCTGAAGCTGATGGCGTCGATGCTCGCCTCGAAGGTCAAGCCGGGCGGGCGCATCGCGCTGTCGGGCGTGCTCGCGCGCCAGGCGGACGAAGTGGCGGCCGTCTACGCACGCTACGTCGACATCTCGGTCTGGCGTGAGCACGAAGGTTGGGTATGCCTCGCCGGAACCCGACGCGAAAGCCATTAGAATAGCGCTGTCCTTCACTCTGGCCAGCAGGCCGCCCGGCTCGACATGCTTCTTGCGACGCGCTGCCCTCATTGCGAAACCGTCTTCAGGCTGCAGCAGGAACAGCTCTCGCTGCATCAAGGGCTCGTGCGCTGCGGGCATTGCCACGAAGTCTTCAACGCATCCGAGTCGCTCGTTCCCGAGCACGCGCAGCAGCCCGAGCCGGTCCTGACCGAACCGGCTGCCGCGCAGGATGACGGTGATGCGCATCCTCCGGCCCCGCCTCGGCTGTTCGCTGCCGAAGCGCCGGCCGGGTCACCTTCCGACACCGATTACAAGCCCGAAGGCTGGGACATGTGGGCGCCGTGGCTCGATGCCGGCGTCGACCCGTCGCTGCAGCACAGCGTGCAGACCTTGCGCACCGAGCCGCTGATCCCGCTTGCCCTTCCGTCCATCGAAGCCGGCGTCGTTCACCTGTCGGGCACGCCCGCACCGTTCGCGCCCTCCCCGGCCGAGCTGGCCCCCTCCGCCGCCGTCGAACAGCCGGCCGAATCGCTGCGGACGCAAACGCAAACGCCGCAGGATACCGAACCATCGGCCGCGCCCGTCGAACACGACCCGCGTGAGCCCCGCTTCGTCGCGCACCGTCCGTCGGACGCAGAGACCGCTCGCGACGCCGCCGAACCCGTCGGTACCGCGCACTTCGCCGTGCCGGACGACGAACGCGCGCCGCGCGAACCGCGCTTTGCGTTCACGCCGGCGCCAGCCGTCACCGAAGCCGGGCCCGAGCCTGACTCCGGCACCACCCGGCACGACGAGACGCCCGCCGCATCGACCCACGCGCCGGCCGCCCCCTTCCCCGCTGCGCTGACCGACGACGATCGTCCGCATTTCACCGTCACGCGCGAGACGCGCGCGCCGCAGCGGCGCGGCATGCTCGGCGGCTTTTTCGGCGGCCTCGTCGCTGCCGTGCTCGCCGTGCTGCTCGTCGGGCAACTCGCATGGTGGCAGCGCGAAACGCTGATGATCTACTGGCCCGTCACGCAGGGCTGGTTCCGGCAGGCCTGCGCGCCGCTCGGCTGCACGGTTGCGCCGCCGCGCGCGATCGACGGCCTGCGGCTCGACGCGACCGACCTGCGTCAGCTCGACGGCCCGCGCGAGCTCGAGCTGAAGGTGCCGCTGACGAACCGCTACCGCGTCGCACTCGCCTACCCGTCGCTCGAGCTGACGCTGCTCGACGACACCAACCACGTGACCGTGCGCCGCGTACTCGCGCCGCGCGACTACGTACGCCCGGGCACGCCGATCGACGCCGGGTTGCCGCCCGGCACGACGCAGACGATGGTCGTCCGCGTCGACACGAACGGTGCGCCCGCCTCGAATTTCCGCGTCCAGATTTTCTATCCGTGACGCGCCGCGGCGCGCGCCTGCGCGCCCGTCTCAACCCGCGCGCCCGAGCGGCGCGCTATTTCGGAGCACGAACATGAGCAAAGTTACGCTGGGTGGCAACCCGATCGATCTCGCCGGCACGTTCCCGGCCGTCGGCGCGCAAGCCGCCGATTTCAAGCTGGTTGGCAAGGACCTCGCCGACCTGTCGCTCGCCAGCTTCGCCGGCAAGCGCAAGGTGCTGAACATCGTCCCGAGCCTCGACACGCCGACCTGCGCGACGTCGACCCGTAAGTTCAACGAAGCCGCATCGTCGCTCGACAACACGGTTGTCGTCGTCGTGTCCGCCGACCTGCCGTTCGCCGCTTCGCGCTTTTGCACGACCGAAGGCCTCGAGAATGTCGTGACGGCTTCGACGTTCCGCACCGGCCGCGCGTTCGCGAACGCGTACGGCGTCGACGTGACGAGCGGCCCGCTGAACGGCCTGACCGCGCGTGCGGTCGTCGTGCTCGACGCGCAGGACAAGGTGATCCACGCGGAACTCGTCGGCGAAATCAAGGACGAGCCGAACTACGATGCAGCGCTCGCCGCACTGAAGTAAGCTTTCTTTCGCTTTCCCCTGCCGCGCCGCGCCTTTCGCGCGGCGTTGTCGCGCAGGGTCCCTCATTTCTACAGGAACGCACACCTTGGCTACGTTGATTTGCGGTTCGATCGCCTACGATTCCATCATGACCTTCGAGGGGCGGTTCCGCGAGCACATCCTGCCCGACCAGGTGCACCTCATCAACCTGAGCTTCCTGGTGCCGACGATGCGCCGCGAATTCGGCGGCTGCGCGGGCAATATCGCGTACGCACTGCACCTGCTCGGCGGCGACGCGCGCATCATGGGGACGATCGGCGCACTCGACGCGCAGCCGTATCTCGACCGGCTCGACCAGCTCGGCCTGCGCCGCGACCACGTTCGCGTGCTGCCCGACACGTATACCGCGCAGGCGATGATCACGACCGATCTCGACAACAACCAGATCACGGCGTTCCACCCAGGCGCGATGATGCAGTCGCACCTGAACCACGCGGGCGACGCGCCGGGCATCAAGCTCGCGATCGTCGGCCCCGACGGCTTCGACGGGATGGTGCAGCACGTGGAAGAGCTCGCCAAGGCCGGCGTGCCGTTCGTGTTCGATCCGGGCCAGGGCCTGCCGCTGTTCGACGGTGCGACGCTGCGCCGCAGCATTGAACTTGCGACCTATGTAGCGGTCAACGACTACGAGGCCAAGCTGGTGAGCGACAAGACGGGATGGTCCGAAGATGAAATCGCCAGCCGGGTCGACGCCCTCGTCATCACGCGTGGCGAGCACGGCGCGACCATCCGCCACAAACAGGGCACGGAGCAGATTCCTGTCGTGCCGGCCGAGCGGATCTCCGATCCGACCGGCTGCGGCGATGCCTTCCGGGGTGGCTTGCTGTACGGCATCGAGCATGGCCTCGACTGGGCAACCACGGGCCGCCTCGCGAGCCTGATGGGCTCGATCAAGATCGCCCACCAGGGGCCCCAGACTTACGTACTGACGCGCGCCGAAATCGACGCGCGCTTCGAGACTGCATTCGGTTACAGTCTCAAATGAATTTTGTGGGAGAGCAAAGATGTTGACGAAAAAGACCCTCACGCTCGCGGCCATGCTGACGGCCTCGCTGACGCTCACCGGTTGCTTCACCGCACCCGGTTCGGCGGATGTCTATAGCGTCGGCCAGGCGCAGCGCGAACAGACTGTCCGCATGGGCACGGTCGAAAGCGTCCGCGCGGTGCGCATCCAGTCCGACGGCGGCGGCAGCGCGATCGGCACGCTCGGCGGCGGCGCCCTCGGCGCGGTGGCAGGCAGCGCGATCGGCGGCGGCAAGGGGTCGATCCTGACCGCGATCGCCGGCGGCCTCGTCGGCGCGGTCGCGGGCAACGCGGTCGGCGAAAACCTCAGCACGGCGAACGGTGTCGAAATCACCGTGCGCCTCGACAACGGCGATCTGCGCTCGATCACGCAGGCTGCAAGCGGCGAAGCGTTCCGCGCCGGCGAACGCGTGCGACTGCTGTCGAGCGGCGGCGTCACGCGCGTCACGCACTAACAGGTACCTCAGCACGCGGCGCAAGCCGCGGTCGAACGCATGTGCGAAGCTGCACATGCGTTTTTTTTCGTCCGTACTCGCCGCAGCCGGCGTACGGGCGTCCGGCGTACGGGCGTCCGGTATGCGGGCACATCCACCGGCAAGGACGGACGAAAAAAATCCCGCCACCTGAGCCAGATGGCGGGACTGATTGAGTAGCGCTACTCAACCCACGGACACCACGTGAGTGTCCGGGTGGTGCAGGTCAGCCTCGATTACGGACGGCTGCCGGTCGGGAACGGCCATGCCGCTGCCGGGTTGAGCGCGGTCTTCACGCCCGATGCCGGCGCAACCGATGCGGTCGACGCGGTCGTTGCCGGCGCAGCCTTCTTCACGACGGCCTTCTTCGGAGCAGCAGCCTTCTTCGGAGCCGCAGCCTTCTTCGCCGGAGCCGCAGCCGGAGCAGCAGCGGCAGCCTTCTTCGCCGGAGCAGCGGCCTTCTTCGCAGGGGCAGCCTTCTTGGCAGGCGCAGCCTTCTTCGCGGCAGCCTTCTTCGCAGGCGCAGCCTTCTTCGCAGCAGCCTTCTTCGCCGGCGCGGCCTTCTTCGCAGCAGCCTTCTTAGCCGGTGCGGCCTTCTTCGCAGCAACCTTCTTCACTGCGACTTTCTTGGCGGCAACCTTCTTCGCTGCGGCCTTCTTCGCCGGTGCTGCCTTCTTCGCGGCAACCTTCTTCACTGCGACCTTCTTGGCGGCAACCTTCTTCGTTGCGACCTTCTTCGCAGCAACCTTCTTCACTGCTGCCTTCTTCGCCGGTGCTGCCTTCTTCGCGGCAACCTTCTTCACCGCGACCTTCTTCGCAGCAACCTTCTTCACTGCAACGGCCTTCTTCGCCGGAGCAGCAGCCTTCTTCGCAGCGACCTTCTTCACTGCGGCCTTCTTTGCAGCCGGTTTCTTCTTGGCAAGTGCCATGTTGTTCTCCTTCAGGTTCAGATGAGAGTCAGTTCAAACTACACCCTTCGTCAAAACCCGCTTCCCGCGGACGCTGTTCAGGACGTGCGCTTCGAAGCGGGCTATTCATCGGCGTACGCGGATACCACGCGCTTACGCTAATGAATACGGTATGGCGCGCGTGACCACCCGGCCTCGCGCGCCAAATCAAGTCGGTAGCCGGCGCACCTCGCGCCGCTACCCCTAATCGCTTGATCAAGCGGACCGCCACACGGCCGTCCGCTTTTTCCGGAGGGAAGTTTGCCCATCCCACTGAAGGGTTCGCAAAGTGCCTGTCGTGTCGTCGTGCCGTTAAGGCACCGGGCATGCTTTGCATCAGGCGTTCTTGCTCCTAAACCTTGAGCCGGGGCCGAGAGGCCGCCGGCTGTTCCATCATGTGACGGGTTCGCTGCTGCGGGTTATTCCCAGGACAGCGCGCCGCCCGTCTGATACTCGATCACACGCGTCTCGAAGAAGTTGCGTTCCTTCTTCAGGTCGATCATCTCGCTCATCCACGGGAACGGGTTTTCCTCGTTCGGGTACAGCGGATCGAGGCCGATCTGCTGGCAACGACGGTTGCTGATGAAGCGCAGATAGCTCTTGAACATCGACGCGTTCAAACCCAGCACGCCGCGCGGCATCGTGTCCTCGGCGTAGCGGTATTCGAGTTCGACAGCCTGCTTGAACAGCTCGCGGATCTCGGCGCGGAATTCGGCGGTCCAGAGATGCGGATTCTCGAGCTTGATCTGGTTGATCAGGTCGATGCCGAAGTTGCAGTGCATCGACTCGTCGCGCAGGATGTACTGATATTGCTCTGCAGCACCCGTCATCTTGTTCTGGCGGCCGAGCGCGAGGATCTGCGTAAACCCGACATAGAAGAACAGGCCTTCCATGATGCAGGCGAACACGATCAGCGACTTCAGCAGCTTCTGATCCGCTTCGAGCGTGCCGGTCTTGAAGGCCGGATCCGTCAGCGTGTGGATGAACGGGATCAGGAATTCGTCCTTCGCGCGGATCGACGTGACCTCGTGGTACGCGTTGAAGATCTCGCCTTCGTCGAGACCGAGCGATTCGACAATGTATTGGTACGCGTGCGTGTGGATCGCCTCTTCGAACGCCTGGCGCAGCAGGAACTGCCGGCACTCGGGCGCCGTGATGTGGCGGTACGTGCCGAGCACGATGTTGTTCGCCGCGAGCGAATCGGCCGTCACGAAGAAGCCGAGGTTGCGCTTCACGATGCGGCGCTCGTCCTCGGTCAGACCGTTCGGGTCCTTCCACAGAGCGATGTCGCGGGACATGTTGATTTCCTGCGGCATCCAGTGGTTCGCGCAACCGGCCAGATACTTTTCCCACGCCCACTTGTACTTGAACGGCACCAGCTGATTGACGTCAGTCTGGCCGTTGATGATGCGCTTGTCGGCGACATTGACCCGCGCTTCCGAACCGCCGGCGGGAACAGCCGATGCTTGCGGGGGCACCGCAAGATCGCCTTCGAAAATGTCGCGGACCTGATGGGCGGCAGGCGTTGCAGCCTGCAGTCCGACAGCCGTTCCTGCGGAGGTGCGCATCGCGTTTTGCTGCGCTCCGCTCGCGGGAGTTACGGCAGTCTTCTCTTCATCCCAGTTGAGCATAAATTCTCACCATCAATTTAGAACGGTTTGTACCATCTTTTCCTGAGCGATAAAAGGGTTCGCTCACGAAAAATCCTTTTTTCGATTCGCGTTGCGACCTCGATACAACACTTTGAGCAACGCATCGTCGTTCATGCAGCGCGCGATGTGCGTCGCGCGTGTATCGCGAGGTGCGCTCGACGCATCGAACGCTGATCGAAACGCGACGTCGTCGGGGATGTTTCGATCGCTTGTCACTGCCTGCAACGCAGGTGCCGCGTTACAGATTCCTTATCATTTTTTTAGTTGAGAGCGGCGCACACTTCAACCTCGATCGGTCGTCGTGTGCGCCGCGCTGACCTGCTTCTCAGGTCAGGCGCACTGCGTTACTGGCACGCTTCGCATTCGTCGAAGCCAGGATCGCCCGGACGCATCGTGCACACCGGACCATCTGCCTCGACCGGTGCGAGTGCCGGTGCCGCGTTGACCGCGCCCGACGACGCATCGCCGCCTGCCGCACCGAAGCCGCCAGCCGCGCCTTGCGCACCGCCGCTGCTCGAACCGCCGCCCGTCGGCACGGCGTTCAGCGCGCCGTGTGCGACCGTCGACTTCTCGACGTGCGTCGCCGCCATCGTGCGGAGGTAGTAGGTCGTCTTCAGGCCACGCAGCCATGCGAGCTTGTAGACCTCGTCGAGCTTCTTGCCCGACGCGCCGCCCATGTAGATGTTCAGCGACTGCGCCTGGTCGATCCACTTCTGGCGACGCGATGCCGCTTCGACCAGCCACGTCGGGTCGACTTCGAACGCGGTCGCGTAGATCGCGCGGAGGTCGGCCGGGATGCGGTCGATGCGCGACAGCATGCCGTCGAAGTACTTCAGGTCGGCGACCATCACTTCGTCCCACAGGCCGCGTTCCTTCAGGTCGCGCACCAGGTACTCGTTCACCACCGTGAATTCGCCCGACAGGTTCGACTTCACGTACAGGTTCTGGAAGGTCGGCTCGATACAGGCCGACACGCCGATGATGTTCGAGATCGTCGCCGTCGGCGCGATCGCGACGCAGTTCGAGTTGCGCATGCCGTGCGCGGCGATCCGCGAACGCAGCGACGTCCAGTCGAGCGATTCGGAGGTATCGACTTCGACGTAGCCGCCGCGTGCTTCCGTCAGCAGCTTCAGCGTGTCCTGCGGGAGGATGCCGCGATCCCACAGCGAGCCGCGGTAGCTCGAGTAGCGGCCGCGCTCTTCGGCCAGCTCGGTCGACGCGTAGTACGCGTAGTAGCAGACCGCTTCCATCGAACGATCGGCGAACTCGACCGCCGCTTCCGACGCGTATGGCGTGCGCAGCAGGTGCAGGCAGTCCTGGAAGCCCATGATGCCCATGCCGACCGGACGGTGCTTCAGGTTCGAGTTACGCGCCTTCGGCACCGCGTAGTAGTTGATGTCGATCACGTTGTCGAGCATGCGCATCGCGACGCTGATCGTGCGCTTCAGCTTGTCGTGGTCGAGCGCGTAGCTGCCGTCGGCCTGCTTCACCAGGTGGGCGACGAGGTTCACCGAGCCGAGGTTGCACACCGCGATTTCGGTGTCGCTCGTGTTCAGCGTGATTTCCGTGCACAGGTTCGACGAGTGGACGACGCCGACGTGCTGTTGCGGCGAGCGCACGTTGCACGGATCCTTGAACGTGATCCACGGGTGGCCCGTCTCGAACAGCATGCCGAGCATCTTGCGCCAGAGTTGCTGCGCCGGGATCTTCTTGAACAGCTTGATCTCGCCGCGCGCGACCTTGTCTTCGTAAGCCGTGTAAGCCTTCTCGAATTCCGCGCCGAACTTGTCGTGCAGATCCGGGCAGGTCGACGGCGAGAACAGCGTCCAGTCCGCACCTTCCATCACGCGCTTCATGAACAGGTCGGGAATCCAGTTCGCCGTGTTCATGTCGTGCGTCCGGCGGCGATCGTCGCCCGTGTTCTTGCGCAGCTCCAGGAACTCCTCGATGTCGAGGTGCCACGATTCGAGGTACGCGCAGACCGCGCCCTTGCGCTTGCCGCCCTGGTTGACCGCGACGGCCGTGTCGTTGACGACCTTCAGGAACGGGACCACGCCTTGCGACTTGCCGTTCGTGCCCTTGATATGCGAGCCGAGTGCACGCACACGCGTCCAGTCGTTGCCCAGGCCGCCGGCGAACTTCGACAGCAGCGCGTTTTCCTTCAGCGCTTCATAGATGCCGTCGAGATCGTCCGCGACGGTCGTCAGGTAGCACGACGACAGCTGCGAGCGGTGCGTGCCCGAGTTGAACAGCGTCGGCGTCGAGCTCATGAAGTCGAAGCTGGACAGCACGTTGTAGAACTCGATCGCGCGCGTTTCGCGGTCGATCTCGTTCAGCGACAGGCCCATCGCGACGCGCATGAAGAAGGCCTGCGGCATTTCGATGCGGGTGCCTTCGACGTGCAGGAAGTAGCGGTCGTACAGCGTCTGCAGGCCGAGGTAGCCGAACTGCAGGTCGCGGTTCGCGTCGAGCGCTTCGCCGAGGCGCTTCAGGTCGAACTGCAGCAGCTTGTCGTCGAGCAGGCCGGCGTCGACGCCGCGCTTCAGGAACTGCGGGAAGTATTCCGCGTAACGGGTCGACATCTCGGCCTGCACCACTTCCTCACCGAGGATCTCGCGGCGGATCGTGTGCAGCAGGATGCGCGACGTAACCTGGCTGTATGCCGGATCCTTCTCGATCATCGTGCGTGCAGCCAGGATCGCCGAGTCGTAGACCTGGCTCATCGGCACGCCGTCGTACAGGTTCTTCACCGTCTCGGCGACGATCGGGTCAGGGTTAACCGCAGCGCCGAGGCCGTCGCATGCCGACACGATCAGCGCGCGCAGCGCGTTCAGGTCGAGCGGGCGCGTGACGCCGTTGTCGACGACGTTGATGCCGGTGCTCGCCTCGCCGCCGGCTGCCGCTGCTTCCTCGCCCGCATGCTGGCGCTCGAGGTGACGCTTCTCGCGATACAGCACGTACGCACGCGCGACGTTGTGCTCGCCGCCGCGCATCAGCGCGAGTTCGACCTGGTCCTGGATGTCTTCGATATGGAACGTACCGCCGTTCGGGCGGCTGCGCACGAGCGCGCGCACGACGTTGTGCGTCAGTTGCTCGACCTGCTCGCGTACGCGCGCCGATGCCGCGCCCTGCCCGCCATTGACGGCCAGGAAAGCCTTGGTCACCGCAATCGCGATCTTCGAAGGTTCGAACGAGACGACGCTGCCGTTCCGGCGGATCACCTTGTAGTCGGCGAACGTGGCCTGCGGCGCGAGCGCCTTCGCGCCCTGTTCGGTCCCGCCGAGCGGACGGCTCGAGGCGCTCTCGTACTGGGACGTCGCGTTGTCGGTGGTTTGCATGTGCAAAGCTCCTGGTGTTGGATGGTGCGGAGAGAACCGCGGATTAAAACGAACGCTGCGCAACGCGGTGCGCGAGCGGTAAGAGGCGAGCGATGCGCCGGGGAAGCCGGTTCGGTCGATGCGCGACAACCGATCCGGTCGTGTGCTTCGTCATGTGTACCCTGCCCCGTCGATGTTCGCTGCGCTGATCGCGACGCCCGGACCGCCCGGCCTGACGCGCCGCCCTGAGAACCCTGTCCGCCGGCGTTGCCCGCCGGCCGGTGCCGCTCGGGTTTCCCCTGCGACACACACTATATCTAGTGCAGAAATGCTCAACTGGCACCAAGTATAGTGGACATTCGGAGGACGTCAAAATGGATAATTTGCGCTGAAGGTATTGACATCACCCCCACCCCGCGCAGGCTCAGACGCGACAAGGCATTGGTCGGAAAAAAAAATTTCGCGCCCTCAAAAACCCTGCGATCAGTGCTGACGGAAAGGAAAGTATTCGGCGGAAAAACCGGCATCGCTCGCAAAGCGTTGCCAATCGAAATGCGGGCCCGGGTCGGTCTTGCGGCCCGGCGCGACGTCCGAGTGCCCCGCGAATGCGTCGACCGGGTAGCGTGCCGCGAGCGCGCGGGAGAGCGCGGCGAGCATGGCGTACTGCGCGTCGTCGAACGGCACGTCGTCCGCGCCCTCGAGCTCGATGCCGATCGAGAAGTCGTTGCAGCGCGCCCGGCCGAAGAACTCGGACGAGCCCGCATGCCACGCACGCTCGTCGCACGACACGAACTGCACGAGTTCGCCGTTGCGGCGGATCAGGAAGTGCGCGGACACGCGCACGTCGCGCAGGTGGCTCTGGTAATAGGGGTGCGCATCGCAGTCGAGACGATTCAGGAACAGCGCCTCGATCGCGTCACCGCCGAATTCGCCGGGCGGCAGGCTGATGTTGTGGACGACCACGAGCGTCGGCACCGCACCCGCGGGCCGCACCTCGAAGTTCGGCGACGGCGCATGGCGCGCTTCGCGCACCCAGCCGTGCGCGTCGACCGACAGCAACCGCGCGTCGCTCATCGTGCGTCGCGACCGCTCGACCGCGCGGCGTGGCGCTGCGCGTGCTCGGCGCTGCAGAAGTATTCACCGCCCGCGGCGACGGCGTCGCCCTTCGGCGCATGCACGCCGCATTCGGCGCAGCGCACCATCGGCTCGGGCAGCGCCCGCGCATCGCCGTTCGGGCGCCCCGCACCCGCGCCGCCGGCGCCGGGCGTGCCGTCGTAACCGGCACCGCGGCCGGTGCGCGCCTGCGCGTGCTCCTGGGCCTGGCGCAGCTTGCGCGCGATCCACGAACCCGCGAAGAAGAGAAGAATCAGGAGAAGAATCTGTCGCATCGGAAACCTGCGTTCAAACCACGGAACGGTGCAGCAGCACCTCGAAAACGAACCGGCTGCCGACATACGCGAGCAGCAGCGCGGCGAACGACACGAGCACCCAGCGCGCGGCACCACGGCCACGCCAGCCCGACGTCTTGCGGGCGACCAGCAGGCCGCCGAACATCAGCCACGACAGGATCGCGAATACCGTCTTGTGGTCGAGGCGCAGCGCGCGCGCGTCGACCTGCTCGCTGAACAGGATGCCCGACGCGAGCGTCAGCGTGAGCAGCACGAAGCCGGCGCCGATCAGGCGGAACAGCAGCTTCTCGAGCGTGAGCAGCGGCGGCAGCGTCTCGAGCCAGCTCGCGATCCAGCCCGTCGAGCCGTCGCGCCCGCCGCTCCTCAGCGACTGCAGGCGCCGCTCGACCATCAGCATCAGGATCGCGTGCAGCGCCGCGATCGCGAACAGGCCGTAGGCGATGTTCGCGATCAGGAAATGCAGCTTGAACAACGGCGCTGCGGCATAAGGAAGCACCCGCACGCCGCCGAACACGAGCGGCAGCAGCGACGCGCCGCACGCGAGCGGCAATACCAGCAGGCGCAGGCTGTCGAGCGGGAAGAAGAAGCTCTCGATCCAGTAGATGCCGGCGCCGAGCCAGAACATCGCGGACAGCGCGAACGCGAAGCCGAACACCATCGCGTCGTTCGGAAAGATCGTCATGTGGAGCAGCACGCCGTGCGCGACCAGCGCGGCAAACAGCAGCGCGCGGCCGGCCCCGCTCATCCCGGACGCGGCGGACGCGGGAACCGGCACGGCCGGCACGCTCGCGACGAGCGGCGTCGCGCCCTGGCGGTGCGTGCGCCAGCCTGCGACGGCGAGGCCGCCGTACAGGAATGCGGTGAGGGCATACAGTACAATATCCATGTTCGAAGTTTACACTAGGCCCCCTTCCCGCGACGGCTCCCTTTGTTCGGTTCCGCCGCGCCTTCGGGCCCCACTGTCCATCGCTCCCCATGCTCGACAATCTCACTCAACGGATGGCGCGCGTCGTCAAGACGCTGCGCGGCGAGGCCCGGCTTACCGAGGCGAACACGCAGGAGATGCTCCGCGAGGTGCGTCTCGCCCTGCTGGAGGCCGACGTTTCGCTGCCGGTCGTCCGCGAATTCATCGCCAAGGTCAAGGAAAAGGCGCTCGGCGAAGAAGTGATCAGCAGCCTGTCGCCGGGTCAGGCGCTGGTCGGCGTGGTCCAGAAGGAACTGACCGCCGTGATCGGCGGCGACTACGAAGGCAAGGCCGCCGAGCTGAACCTCGCGGTCACGCCGCCCGCCGTGATCCTGATGGCCGGCCTGCAAGGCGCCGGCAAGACCACGACCGCCGGCAAGCTCGCGAAGCTGCTGCGCGAGAAGTACAAGAAGAAGGTGCTGACCGTGTCGTGCGACGTGTATCGCCCGGCCGCAATCATGCAGCTGAAAACGGTGAGCGAACAGGTCGGCGCCGACTTCTTCCCGTCCACGCCGGACCAGAAGCCCGTCGACATCGCGGTTGCGGCCGTCGACTGGGCGAAGCGCCACTACCATGACGTGCTGATCGTCGACACGGCCGGCCGCCTCGGCATCGACGAGGCGATGATGCAGGAAATCGCCGCGCTGCACGGCACGCTGAAGCCGGCCGAAACGCTGTTCGTCGTCGACGCGATGCTCGGCCAGGACGCGGTCAACACAGCGAAGGCGTTCAACGACACGCTGCCGCTCACCGGCGTCGTGCTGACCAAGCTCGACGGCGACTCGCGCGGCGGCGCCGCGCTGTCGGTGCGTCACGTCACGGGCAAGCCGATCAAGTTCGTCGGCGTGGCCGAGAAGCTCGACGGCCTCGAGGTGTTCCACCCCGACCGGATGGCGAACCGGATCCTCGGCATGGGCGACATCCTCGCGCTCGTCGAGGAAGCGCAGCGCGGCGTCGACGTGCAGGCCGCGCAGAAGCTCGCCGACAAGGTCAAGAAAGGTGGCGACTTCGACCTGAACGATTTCCGCGCGCAGATCTCGCAGATGAAGAACATGGGCGGCCTGTCGTCGCTGATGGATAAACTCCCTGCGCAGTTCCAGCAGGCGGCCGCCGGCGCCGACATGGGCCAGGCCGAGAAGTCGATCCGCCGGATGGAAGGCATCATCAGCTCGATGACGCCGGCCGAGCGCGCGAAACCCGAGATCATCAAGGCGACGCGCAAGCGCCGCATTGCAGCCGGCGCGGGCGTGCCGGTGCAGGAAGTCAACCGGATGCTGAACCAGTACGACCAGATGCGTACGATGATGAAGAAGCTGAAGGGCGGCAACATGCAGAAGATGATGCGCGGCCTGAAGGGCATGATGCCCGGCATGCGCTGATTCCGCCCATCGGCCGGCGCGCGGGTTTTTGCTGTAGCGCGCGGCGGCCGTTCTGCTTCATTCTTATTTGTATACCGACTGCCCGCCAGAACACATGAACCGCGAAGAAGCCCTCCACATTTTCAACCACTCCGAAGAGATCGTCTCGGCGGACGCCGTCAACGCGTCGATCTCCAAGATGGCCGACGCGATCCGCGCCGAGATCGGCGACGCGTTCCCGCTCGTTCTCTCGGTGATGGGCGGCGCCGCGGTGTTTACCGGGATGCTGCTGCCGCATCTCGATTTCCCGCTGGAATTCGACTACATCCACCTGACCCGCTACCGCAACACGACGCAGGGCAGCCCGGAGATGCACTGGCGCGTCGCGCCGCGCGAATCGGTGAAGGACCGGATCGTGCTCGTGCTCGACGACATCCTCGACGAAGGCGAGACGATGGCCGCGATCCGCGATCGCATTCTCGACATGGGCGCCAAGCGCTTCATGTCGGCCGTGCTGTGCGAAAAGACGCTCGCGAAGGCCAAGCCGCTGCACCCCGACTTCTGCGGCTTCGCGGTACCGGACCGCTACGTGTTCGGCTGCGGGATGGATGCGAAGGGCTACTGGCGCAACCTGCCGACGATCCGTGCGCTGACCACGAACGTCTGAGCGCCCCGCTCCGCACTATATAAATAGAAAGCGGCGCTCCGGTTTCCCGGAGCGCCGCTTTTTTTGGCGTCTTGGGTGCGCGCCGCCCCGTCCTACAGCTGGTGCACGAACGCGCGGACGCCGCCCAGCATCATCTCGACCGAAATCGCGACGAGCACGAGGCCCATCAGGCGCTCGAATGCCGCGACGGTCCGCTCGCCGATCCATTGCTGGATCCGCTCGGCCAGCACCAGCGTCACCGCGCAGACGATCATCGTGACCGTCAGCGCCCCGACCCACTCGAGCATCTTGCCGGGCCCCTGCGACGTCAGCAGCATCACCGTCGCGAGCGCGGACGGCCCGGCGAGCGCCGGAATCGCGAGCGGCACGATGAACGGCTCGCCGCCCGCACGCGGATCGTTGCCGAGCGCGCCGTCCGGATGCGGGAAGATCATCCGCAGCGCGATCAGGAACAGCACGATCCCGCCGCCGAGCCGCAGCGACAGGTCGGTGAGGCTCATCATCCGCAGGAAACGGTCGCCGACCAGCATGAAGAACAGCAGGATCACGAACGCGATGCCCACTTCACGCAGGATCAGCTTCACGCGCCGCTCGCGCGGCACATCCCGCATCGCCGAAATGAACAGCGGGATGTTGCCGAGCGGATCGGTGATCAGCACCAGGAGCACGGTGGCCGACAGGAAGGTGTATTCCACCGCGTTCCCCGGTCGGTGCGCTTAGCGCGCGAGCGCGGCGCGGATCTTCTCCGCGACCGTCGCCGCAGCCGCGTCGGCCGGCAGCAGCGTCGCTTCGGCGTCGCGGCGGCCCTGATACTCGATCTTGCCTTCCTTCAGGCCGCGCTCGCCGATCACGAGGCGATGCGGCACGCCGACCAGTTCCCAGTCGGCGAACATCACGCCCGGGCGCTCGCCGCGATCGTCGAGGATCACGTCGATGCCGGCTGCGACGAGTTCCGCGTACAGCTTGTCGGCGGTCTCGCGCACCATGTCGCTGCGGTCATAGCCCATCGGGCACAGCACGACTTCGAACGGTGCAATCGACTCGGGCCAGATAATGCCGCGGTCGTCGAAGTTCTGTTCGATCGCCGCGCCGAGAATGCGCGTGACGCCGACGCCGTAGCAGCCCATCAGCATCGGCTGCGGCTTGCCCGACTCGTCGAGGAACGTCGCACCCATCGCTTCCGAATACTTGGTGCCGAGCTGGAATACGTGGCCGACCTCGATGCCGCGGCAGATGTCGATCACACCCTTGCCGTCCGGCGACGGGTCGCCCTTCTTCACGTTGCGCACGTCGGCGACGTCCGGCTCGGGCAGGTCGCGGCCCCAGTTCACGCCAGCGATGTGGTAGTCGACCTCGTTCGCGCCGACGACGAAGTCGCTCATGTTCGCGACCGTGCGGTCCGCGATCACCTTCACGGGTTTCTTCGTGCCGACCGGGCCGAGA
Organism: Burkholderia sp. AU6039; assembly: GCF_002223365.1. Classification (NCBI taxonomy): domain Bacteria; kingdom Pseudomonadati; phylum Pseudomonadota; class Betaproteobacteria; order Burkholderiales; family Burkholderiaceae; genus Burkholderia; species Burkholderia sp. AU6039. The sequence continues at coordinate 46,212 of NZ_NKFK01000003.1, read as the reverse complement.
TAGCCCGGCGGCGTGCCGAACCACTCGACGATTTCCTGCTCGGTCGCGAAGCGGTGGTTCTTCAGGCCCGGCAGCTTCGACACCTTGATCTCGTTCAGGTCGTGATCGCCGCGCAGCATCACGAGCCAGATGGTCGGCTCGGCACCTTCGTTGTCGGTCGCGAGCACGATCGACTTGATCGTGCGCTCGAGCGGGATGGCCAGCAGCTCGGCGACGGCTTCGCACTTCGCCTTGCCGGGCGTCGCGACCTTCTCCATCGCTTCGGCCGGCGCCGCGCGTTCGGCGATCAGCGGCAGCGCTTCGGCCGCCTCGATGTTCGCCGCGAACTCGGACGTCGGGCAGTACGCGATCGCGTCTTCACCGGTGTCGGCGATCACGTGGAATTCGTGCGAGAAGTTGCCGCCGATCGAGCCGCTGTCGGCCGCGACCGCACGGAACTCGAGGCCGAGGCGCGTGAAGATGCGCACGTACGCGTCGTACATCTTGCGATACGACTCGTTCAGGCCGGCCGCGTCCTTGTCGAACGAGTATGCGTCCTTCATGATGAATTCGCGGCCGCGCATCACGCCGAAGCGCGGACGGATCTCGTCGCGGAACTTCGTCTGGATCTGGTAGAAGTTCACCGGCATCTGCCGGTAGCTCTTGATCTGGTTGCGCGCGATGTCGGTGATGACTTCCTCGTGCGTCGGCCCGATCACGAAGTCGTTGTCCTTGCGGTCCTTGAAGCGCAGCAGCTCGGGGCCGTACTGCTCCCAGCGGCCCGATTCCTGCCACAGCTCGGCGGGTTGCACGGCCGGCATCAGCAGCTCGATGGCGCCCGCCCGGTTCATTTCCTCGCGCACGATTGCCTCGACCTTGCGAATCGAGCGCAGGCCGACCGGCAGGTAGTTATAGATGCCGCCGGCGACGCGACGGATCATGCCGGCGCGCACCATCAGCTTGTGGCTGACGATCTCTGCGTCGGCGGGTGCTTCTTTCAGGGTGCCGATAAAGAAACGGGAAGCTTTCATGCGGACGGTTCCAAAAACGGCGCCCCCAGGCGGGGCGCCCGAAAAAGTTTCAAGGTGAAAAAGCTGCGCGCGACGAACGGCGATGGCGCAGATGACGTAGCAGACTAATCAGGGACAATTCAGCCGGTGTGCCCCGCGCGGATTCGCTCCGTCACGGTGCGCAGCGCCCGTTATCTGTTTATAATCAAAGCAATTTTAAAGGATTCGAAGGTGGTTGTATGCTGGATCGTGAAGGCTTTCGCCCGAACGTCGGCATCATCCTCTTGAACGCGCGCAACGAGGTGTTTTGGGGCAAGCGGCTCCGCGAGCATTCCTGGCAGTTTCCTCAAGGTGGGATCAAGTACGGCGAGACCCCCATGCAGGCGATGTACCGGGAACTGCACGAGGAAACGGGCCTGCACCCGGAACACGTCAAGATAATCGGCCGCACACGCGACTGGTTGCGTTATGAGGTGCCTGACAAGTTCATTAAACGCGAAGTACGCGGTCATTACCGCGGCCAGAAGCAGATCTGGTTCCTGCTGCGGATGGTTGGACGCGATTGCGACATTTGCTTGCGCGCGACCGACCACCCGGAGTTCGATGCGTGGCGCTGGAACGAGTACTGGGTGCCGCTCGATGCGGTGATCGAGTTCAAGCGGGATGTCTATCAGTTGGCGCTGACGGAACTGTCGCGCTTCCTGCGCCGCCCGGCGCAGCGAGCCGAGAAGCCGCGTGGGCCGCGTCTGTCGCGCTATCCGCGCGTCATTGGCGTAGAGGCCCAGCAGACGCTGACGATTGTCGACACATCGGTAGTCTGTTCGGAGATCGAAGTGGAAGCGGGCACGCTCGACGAGATGCCGCCCCACGTGATCGTCGGCAAATGACGAATCGAACTGCATGACCGGGCGCGACCTTGGTGTCGCGCCCTTTTTTTACGAGGAATGCATATTGAAAGCGATTGCTCTCGCGCTCGCATCGATTGCCGCGGTGGCCACGCTGGCAGGTTGCGCGAATTCGAAGACGCCCACCAACAAGGATGACAGCGAGTTCGTGTATCTGCTGGACCGCCAGGGCACGTGGAAGGAAAACACGGTCGACTCGCTGCCGCCGCTGCCGCAGACGGGCGACCTGCTGCCGTTCAACGTCTCGCAGAACACGCCGCTCAAGTTCTTCGTCGATGCGAAGTCGCTGGCGGTCGGCACCGATGGCGTCGTGCGCTACGCGGTCGTCATCACGAGCCCGGCCGGCGCGCGCAACGTGAACTACGAAGGCATCCGCTGCGACACCTACGAATGGCGCCAGTATGCCGGCCTGAATTCGGAACACGACGGCTGGGACCGCACCGTCGAAAACGACTGGCGGCGCATCGAGAACGGCGAACTGAATGCCTACCATTCGGCGCTCTACCAGGACTATTTCTGCTCGAACAAGATGCCGCAGGGCACGACCCAGCAGATCCTGGAGAACATCCGGTTTCACCGCACCGCGATGAGCCAGTTGCGCTGACGGCGCTCGGCGCCCGCCGCGCCGTTCGTCGCATGAAAAAAGCCCGCATCACGCGGGCTTTTTCGTTTGACGGCCGGAGCCTGCTCGAATGATCACACCAGCACCAGGTTGTCGCGATGGATCAATTCGGGCTCCAGCATGTAGCCGAGCACGGATTCGATCTCGCCGCTCGGCTTGCGGTGAATCAGTTTCGTCTCCGCGCTGCTGTAGTTCGTGAGCCCACGCGCCACCTCGCGCCCGTCGGGGCCGACACACGCGATGACTTCGCCGCGCGCGAACGCGCCCTGCACGTCGATCACACCGATCGGCAGCAGGCTCTTGCCGCCGGCCGTCAGCTTCTCGACCGCGCCTGCGTCGATCACGACATGGCCGCGCACCTGAAGATGGTCGGCCATCCACTGCTTGCGCGCCGCCATCCGCGCGGTACGTGCGATCAGTTGCGTGCCGATCGCCTCACCGGCCGCCAGACGCACGAGCACGTCGGCCTCCCGGCCGCTCGCGATCACGGTGTTCGCGCCGCTGTGCGCCGCGCGCTTCGCCGCGAGGATCTTCGTCAGCATCCCGCCACGGCCGAGGCTGGAGCCTGCCCCGCCGGCCATCGCCTCGAGTTCCGGCGCGCCTGCATTGGCTTCCGCAACAAGCGTCGCGTTCGGGTCCTTGCGCGGATCGGCCGTGAACAGCCCCGACTGGTCAGTCAGGATGATCAGGACATCGCCTTCGATCAGGTTTGCAACGAGCGCGCCGAGCGTATCGTTGTCGCCGAACTTGATTTCGTCGGTGACGACCGTGTCGTTCTCGTTGATGATCGGCACGACGCCAAGCCGCAACAGCGTCAGCATCGTCGAACGCGCATTCAGGTAACGCTCGCGGTCTGCCAGGTCGGCATGCGTCAGCAGGATCTGCGCGGTGCGGATGTCGTGCTCGGTGAAGCGGCTTTCATAGACCTGCGCGAGCCCCATCTGGCCGACGGCGGCGGCAGCCTGCAACTCGTCGATTTCCCGCGGTCGCTTGCTCCAGCCGAGCCGCTGCATCCCTTCGGCAATCGCGCCCGAACTGACGAGCACGACTTCCTTGCCCTGGGCGCGCAGTGCGGCGATCTGAGCCGCCCAACGGCCGATTGCCGCATGATCGAGCCCCTTGCCGTCGTTGGTCACGAGGCTGGAGCCCACCTTCACCACCAATCGCTTCGAATCCGCGATGATCGAACGCATCCTGCACTGTCTCCTGTATCTGCTGCCTTTCCGACCGGGCGCGATTGAACGCCGGCGCCGGGCGGCACGCCCGGCACGCCCGGCGCGCTCCGGAGTCGCTCAGGCGTCGTCGCCCGGCGCTGCATCACCCTTCGCAGGCGGCGCATCGCGGAAACGCACGTCTGCCGCGAGATCTTCCGCCTCCGCGGCGCGATGCGCGTCCGAATGTTCGGAGAGGTAGTCGTAGATCGCGTAGCACAGCGCTTCACAACCCTGGCCAGTCAGTGCCGAGATCTCGAACACGGGGCCGTCCCACTCGAAGCGCTCGAGGAAATCCTCGACACGCGCCTTGCGCTCGTCTTCCGGCACCATGTCGAGCTTGTTGAGCACGAGCCAGCGCGGCTTCTCGTAGAGCGCCTCGTCGTACTTGCGCAGTTCGCCGACGATCGCCGTCGCTTCCGCCACCGGATCGACGCTTTCGTCGAACGGCGCGAGATCGACCAGATGCAGCAGCACGCCGGTGCGCTGCAGGTGGCGCAGGAATTGATGGCCGAGGCCCGCGCCTTCGGCGGCGCCCTCGATCAGCCCCGGAATGTCGGCGATCACGAAGCTCTTGCTCGGGCCGACGCGCACCACGCCGAGATTCGGCGCAAGCGTCGTGAACGGGTAGTCGGCAATCTTCGGCCGCGCGTTCGACACCGACGAGATGAACGTCGACTTGCCTGCGTTCGGCATGCCGAGCAGGCCGACATCGGCGAGCACCTTCAGCTCGAGCTTCAGCATGCGACGCTCGCCGGGCTTGCCGTCCGTCTTCTGGCGCGGCGCGCGGTTCGTGCTCGACTTGAAATGCAGGTTGCCGAGCCCGCCGGCGCCGCCCTGCGCAAGCATGACCTGCTGGTCGTGCTCGGTCAGGTCGGCGATCAGTTCGCCGGTATCCATGTCGCTGATGATCGTGCCGACCGGCATGCGCAGCGTGACATCGTCGCCGCCCTTGCCGTAGCAATCCGATCCGCGCCCGTTTTCGCCGTTGCGCGCCAGGTGCTTCTTCGCGTAACGGTAGTCGATCAGCGTGTTGATGTTGCGGTCGGCGATCGCGTATACGCTACCGCCCCGGCCGCCGTCGCCGCCGTCCGGCCCGCCGAACGGGACGAATTTCTCGCGGCGCATCGACGCACTGCCATCGCCTCCGTCTCCGGCGATGACTTCGATTCGTGCTTCGTCAATGAACTTCATTCGTCACTCCGCCCAGTATTTCCGCTATTGTGCCGCGCGCCGGCGCGCTTGAACAATCTGCCGTTCGGCCGATCGTACGCCGGTTGCGCGATGGCCGCCCGAACGCACGCGCGCCCGGCGGCCAAATAAAAAAAGGCCCCGCGAAGACTGCGGGGCCTTTCGGCTACGAAGCCCGTGGGTGCCTGAACTTAGGCAGCCGCCGGGACAACGATGACCAGATGCTTCTTGTCCGCGCCCTTCGTCGCGAACTTGACGTGACCGTCGACCAGCGCGAACAGGGTGTGATCCTTGCCCATGCCGACGTTCTCGCCTGCGTGCATGCGCGTACCGCGCTGACGCACGATGATGCCGCCGGCATTGATTGCCTGGCCGCCGTACACTTTCACGCCGAGACGTTTCGACTCGGAGTCGCGGCCGTTCCGGGAAGAGCCGCCTGCCTTTTTGTGTGCCATCTGATTGCTCCTTTACCGAGGCGCTTACGCGTTGATCGCGTCGATGCGCAGCTCAGTGTAGTTCTGGCGGTGGCCGCCGTGCTTTTGGTAGTGCTTCCGGCGACGCATCTTGAAGATGGTGACCTTGGCATGACGACCGTGCGACACAACGGTGGCCTTGACGGAAGCCCCACTGACCAGCGGCGTACCGAACTTAATCGATTCGCCTTCGCCCACTGCGAGAACCTGGTCGAGCGTGATTTCAGCGTCAATGTCAGCCGGTATCTGTTCTACTTTGAGTTTTTCGCCAACGGCAACCTTGTACTGCTTGCCGCCGGTTTTTATGACCGCGTACATTGAGAACCTCACTCTGGATCCAATTTTTCCGCACACCACGCGCGGAAAACACGTGATTATACATGGGGTTAGCACCCAAGTCAAAGCCGATTGACGATTGCCGCGCGCGGGCCTCTACCGGACGGCCAAAATCGCGCCGCTGGTACGTCTGACAGACCGGCATATCGCGGATTCGACTTATAATCCGCGGCATCACCCAATTCCATCATCATGTCGTCGTCCACCGCCTCCCCCACCCTCAGCGCCGCCCATCTGCTCGCTCCGATCACCACTGACATGGAGCAGGTGAATCGCGTTATCCGGCAAAGCCTCGCGTCCGATGTGCTGCTGATCAACCAGATCGCCGAGTACATCATCGGCGCGGGCGGCAAGCGGCTGCGTCCGGCATTGCTGCTGCTCGTCGCCGGCGCGCTTGGCGAGACGTCGCACCAGCGGCACGTGCTGGCCGCCGTCGTCGAGTTCATCCACACGGCCACGCTGCTGCATGACGACGTCGTCGACGAATCCGAGCTGCGCCGCGGCCGCCAGACCGCCAATGCGCTGTTCGGCAATGCGGCGAGCGTGCTGGTAGGCGACTACCTCTATTCGCGCTCGTTCGAGATGATGGTCGGCGTCGGCAAGATGCGCGTGATGGAGATCCTGTCGGAAGCGACGACGATCATTTCCGAAGGCGAAGTGCTGCAGCTCCTCAACATGCACGACGCGGACGTCGACGAAACACGCTACATGCAGGTGATCCGCTACAAGACGGCCAAGCTGTTCGAGGCATCGGCGCGCTTGGGCGCGGTACTCGCGGGCGCCGATGCGCCGACCGAGGCCGCCGCCGCCGAATACGGCCGCCGGATCGGCACCGCGTTCCAGATCATGGACGACTGGCTCGACTATGCGGGCACGGCCGAGGCGATGGGCAAGAATGCCGGCGACGACCTGCGTGAAGGCAAGCCGACGCTGCCGCTCATCTATCTGATCGAACGCGGCACGCCCGAACAGTCGGCGCTCGCACGCGAGGCGATCGAACAGGGCGGAACCGATCGCTTCGACACGATCTTCGAAGCGATCACGCGTTCGGGTGCGCTCGATCACACGCTCGAATGCGCACGCCAGGAAGCGCAGGCGGCAGCCGCGGCGATTGCCGCGTTCCCGGACTCGGTCTATAAGGAAAGCCTGCTCGGGTTGTGCTCATACTCGACGTCGCGGCAATCATAAACACGCCGCGAACGCGAAGCGATGCCTTGTCTCGAAAATTTTCTTCATCAAAGTATTCCCTTTTAGAAAAAACATCGTTATAGTTACGTTCTTGCTTGTGACGACGCAGCGATTCTTAACGAAGAAGGCGAAGTCGGAAGAGCAAAAATCGGGGTGTAGCTTAGCCTGGTAGAGCGCTACGTTCGGGACGTAGAGGCCGGAGGTTCGAATCCTCTCACCCCGACCAGATTTGTAAAAAACCGTGCACCTCGTGCACGGTTTTTTTTTACCCGGCCGCCGCAGGCCCCTTGTGTCGCGCACGACACATCGCGGTCGCCGGCCTCTGCTATATTCCTTCCATCCCAGTCCTTCACTGCCCTTCCGACGCGTGGACCAAATTCCCTTATGGGCGCAAATCGGCGCCGTCTTCCTGCTTCTCCTCTGTTCCAGCTTCTTTTCGATTTCCGAGACCGCGATGATGGCGCTCAACCGCCATCGGCTGAAGCATCTCGCCAGCCAGGGCGCACTCGGCGCGAAAACCACGCAAGGCCTGCTCACGCGCACTGACCTGCTGCTCAGCGTGATCCTGATCGGCAACAACCTGTTCAACACGATCATCCCGGTCCTGACGACGTCGCTCGCGCTGCATACGTTCGGCCGCAACAACCTCGCACTGTCGATCGCGACCGGCATCGTCGCGTTCCTGATCATCGTGTTCGCCGAAATCGCGCCGAAGATCGTCGGTGCGACGTTCCCCGAACGCATCGCGCTGCCCGCGAGCCTCGTGATCGCGCCGCTGATGCGCGTGTTCAAGCCCGTCGTCTGGTTCGTCAACGCACTCGCGAACGGCGTGCTGTGGGTGCTGCGCATCAACACGAAGAAGGGTCGCGACCAGAGAATGTCGGCCGACGAGCTGCGGGCCATCGTGCTCGAGTCGAGCAGTTTCATGCCGACCAAGCACCGCAGCATCCTGCTCAACCTGTTCGACCTCGAGAACATCACGGTCGACGACGTGATGGTGCCGCGCCGCCAGATCGAGTCGCTCAATTTCTACGCACCGCTCGACGACGTCCTGCACCAGCTCGAAACCTGCTATCACAACCGGCTCGTCGTCTACGAAGGCGACATCGACAAGGTGCTCGGCGTGTTGCACGTCCGCAAGACACTGACCGCGCTGCACAACCAGGAATTCGACCGCGAGACGCTGCGCGCGCTGCTCGCCGAGCCGTACTACGTGCCGTCCGGCACACCGGTGGTCCAGCAGCTCCAGTTTTTCCAGGAAACCCGGCAGCGGACGGCGCTCGTCGTCAACGAGTACGGCGAGCTCGAAGGGCTCGTCACGCCCGAAGACATCATCGAGGAGCTGATCGGCGAATTCACGACGTCGATGCCGCGCAGCGAACGCAAGGGCGGCTGGGACGAGAACGGCGAATGCATCGTCTCGGCGAGCATGCCGCTGCGCGAGCTGAATCGCTGGCTGCACCTGAAGCTGCCAACTGACGGGCCGAAGACGCTGAACGGCCTGGTGCTCGAAATCCTCGAGGAAATTCCGGAAGACGACGTGTGCCTGAAAATCGGTGACGTCATGCTCGAGGTGATGCGCAGCGACGATCAGGCCGTGCGCACCGTCAAGCTCTTCAAGCCGCGCAGCTCGCGCACCGCACGCGTCACGTCGCGCTAGCCGAACGGCTGACTGCCGGCGCCGCCCGCGACGCGCGACCATCTGCGGGTCACGGTCAACAGGCGGCCAGCGTGCCGGCTCACATGCACTTCCCTCCTTCCGGGGCGCCGCTGCGCACGCAGCCGGCCGCCCACGCCGATGCGTCGCCGGCCACCGCACCGCGCGCGCTCGACGCGGCCCAGCTCGACGATGCGCCGGCCGTGCGGCTGCTGACGGACACGCTTCATGCAGCGCGCGTGCGCGACGCATCCGACATCCACGTCGAACCATTCGAAGCCGGCTGGCGCATCCGCCTGCGCATCGACGGCGTGCTGCACGAACATGCACGGCCGCCCCTTCATCTGCGCGACGCGCTCGTCACCCGGATCAAGGTGCTCGCGCGCATGGACATCGCCGAGCGGCGGCTCCCGCAGGACGGCAGGCTGCGCATCGTGATCGACGGCGGTACGCGCGGTGACTACCGGGTCAGCTCGCTGCCCACGTTGTTCGGTGAAAAGCTGGTGCTGCGGCGGCTCGAAACCATGCCGACCGACCTCACACTCGCCCGCCTCGGCTTCGACGCGCAGCAGGCGGCCGCGATGGAGGCCGCGATACGCGCCCCGCATGGCCTCGTACTCGTCACAGGTCCGACCGGCAGCGGCAAGACGCTGTCGCTCTACTGCGCGCTGCAGATGCTCGATCGCGACGCGCACAACGTCTGCACGGTCGAGGATCCCGCCGAGATCCAGCTCGACGGCATCAGCCAGGTCGGCGTCGCCGAAAAGGCCGGGCTCACGTTCGCGACAGCCCTGCGCGCGCTGTTGCGGCAGGATCCGGACATCATCATGGTCGGCGAGATTCGCGATGCGGAGACGGCCGACGTCGCGATCAAGGCCGCGCAGACCGGCCATCTCGTGCTGTCGACGCTGCACACGAACGACGCACCGGCCGCCGTCGCGCGACTGCTCGATATCGGTGTCGCGCCGTACAACCTCGCGGCCGCGCTGCACCTCGTCACCGCGCAACGCCTCGTCAGGCGGCTGTGCACCGCCTGCCGCGTGCACTCGGACGCACCGGTGCCCGTCCTGCGCGAAGCCGGCTGCGACCCGGCCGCCCTCGCAACCGGATGGCGGCCGTTCGTCGCGCGAGGCTGTCCGGCCTGTCACGGCATCGGCTATCGCGGCCGCGTCGGCCTGCATCAGACGATGCCGGTGTCGTCCGGGCTGGCGGAACGCATCGTCGCACGGGCGAGTGTTGGCGAACTCGCGCAATGCGCGGCGGCCGAAGGCGTGCGCAGTCTGCGCGACGCAGCGCTCGCGCGCGTCCGTGACGGCACGACGAGCATCGCGGAAGCCCTCGCCGCGACACCTGTCGCATGAGCATGCACACGCCGCCGCGCGAAACCCGCTTCGCATGGCGCGGCCGCCGTCGCGACGGCACATCGCGCCGCGGGACCGTCATTGCATTCGACGCCGCGAGCGCACGTGCCGCGCTCGCACGCGACGGCATCGCCGTACTGTCGCTCGACGTCCGCGGGCCGGCCCGGCCGCCCACGGCCAGCGCGCGGGACGTCACGCGCTTCACGCGCCAGCTCGCGAGCCTGCTGCAGGCCGGGTTGCCGCTCGCGCCGTCGCTCGAGATGCTCGCGCGTACGCGGCCACACGACGGCCTGCCGCGCATCGCCGCAGGTCTCGCCCGCGAGATCGTCGGCGGCCGACGCTTCGCCGACGCGCTCGCACGCTATCCATCCCAGTTCGGCACGCTGTATCGCCAGCTGATCGAGGTCGGCGAAGCGTCCGGCTCGCTTGGGATCGTACTGACGCGGGTCGCGGAACACCGCGAGCGCACCGACGCGCAGTGGCGCAAGCTGCGGGCCGCGCTCGCGTACCCGGCGGCCGTCATCCTGTTCGGGCTCGCGATCTCGGCCGCGTTGATGGTGTGGGTGGTACCGACGTTCCGCCAGATCTTCGACGGGTTCGGCGCCGCACTGCCGGCGCCAACCCGCGCGCTGCTCGCGCTGTCCTCCGCGCTGTCGGCATGGGGCGGTGGGCTCCTTGCCATTGCCGCGGCAGCCGGGCTGGCCGCACATCACGCGCTGCGACGGTCGGCACCGCTGCGCCACGCGGTCGCGCGGCAACTGCTGCACGCGCCGCTCGCGGGTAGCGCGCTCAGCCGGTACGCGGCCGCACGCTGGTGCCGCTCGCTGGCGACGCTGCTCGGTGCCGGTGTGCCGCTCGCCGACGCCTTCGCCACGCTCGAGCGCACCGCCGGCCATCCGGTGTTCGAGCACGCCACTGCGCACATCGCAGCCCGCGTGCTGCGCGGCGCACGCCTCGCGGACGCCATGCAGTCGGCCGGCTGCTTTCCGGACGACGTCGTGCAGCCGATCGCCGTCGCCGAGGAGACGGGTGCGCTCGACACGATGCTCGCCGACATCGCGGCGCTGTGCGAACGCCAGCTCGACGCGCGTCTCGATGCACTCGCCGCGCTCGGCGAACCGCTGATCGTGATCGTACTGGGTGCACTCGTCGGCGGCCTCGTGATCGCGATGTACCTGCCCATCCTTCAGCTCGGCAACGTGGTGTAGCATCGCAACCGATTCTGTCGCCTTTTAGTCCGAACCTTGAGCCTCATGACGCCAGCGCCCCTGTACTCCGTTACCGATTCGCCCGAGAGCACGCTGCTCGCGCTGGCAATGCTGCCGCCCGCGCTGCAGTATGCGTTCGCGGTCGTCGTCGGCCTTTGCGTCGGCAGCTTCCTGAACGTGGTCGTCCACCGGCTACCTGTGATGATGCAGCGTGCGTGGCAGGCCGAGATCGATGAAGCGACCGGCAATGCGAGCGCGCCGCCCGACGACGGCTACCCGCCGCGCTACGATTTGTGGCGTCCGCGCAGCGCCTGCCCGCATTGCGGCCACGTGCTGCGCGCATGGGAAAACATCCCGCTCGTCAGCTTTCTGATGCTGCGCGGGCGCTGCCGGCGCTGCGGCCATTCGATCGGCATCGTATATCCGCTCGTGGAGCTCGCGTGCGCGCTGCTCGCCGCCGGCTCACTCGCGGTATTCGGCCCGACCGTCGCCGCGCTTGCCGCGTTCGCGCTGTGCGCCGCGCTGCTCGCGATGAGCGCGATCGATATCCGGACGGGCTACCTGCCCGACTCGATGACGCTGCCGCTCCTGTGGGCCGGGCTCGTGCTGAACCTCGGCGGCACGTTCACGTCGCTGCGCTCGGCGGTGATCGGGGCCATGGCCGGCTACCTGTTCCTGTGGGCGATCTACTGGCTGTTCAAATGGCTGCGCGGCATCGAGGGCATCGGTTTCGGCGACCTGAAGCTGCTCGCCGCGCTCGGCGCATGGATGGGCTGGGCCGCATTGCCGCAGGTCGTGCTGTTCGCCGCGGTGACGGGCGCGATCGTCGGGCTCATCGCGACCTGGCGCGGCCGCATGCGCTTCGAGGAGCCGATTCCGTTCGGCCCGTTCCTCGCGGCAGGCGGCGCCGCGACGCTGTTTTTCGGCACCCCGTTCTATTCGGCGCTCGGAGGCTGACATGTTCGCAATTGGACTCACCGGCGGCATCGGCAGCGGCAAGACGACCGTCGCCGACCTGTTCGGCGCCCGCGGCGCGTCACTGGTCGATACCGATCTGATCGCCCATCGCATCACCGCACCGGGCGGTCTCGCGATGCCGGCGATCGAACAGGCATTCGGCCCCGGCTTCGTTGCCGCCGACGGCTCGCTCGACCGTGCGAAGATGCGCGCACTGATCTTCAGCGACGACGCTGCGCTCCGGCGCCTTGAAGCGATCACGCATCCGCTGATCCGCGCGGAAACCAATCGCGAGGCCCGCGAAGCGCAGGGTCCGTACGTGATGTTCGTCGTGCCGCTGCTCGTCGAGTCAGGCAACTGGAAGGCGCGCTGCGATCGCGTGCTCGTCGTCGATTGCCCGATCGACACGCAGATTGCACGCGTGATGCGGCGCAACGGCTTCACGCGCGAGCAGGTCGAAGCGATCATTGCGAAACAGGCGACGCGCGGAGCACGTCTCGCGGCGGCCGACGACGTGATCGTCAACGACGCGACGACACCCGACACGCTCGCCGCACAGGTCGATGCACTGCACCAACGCTATCTCGGGTTTGCGGCCGCCGCGCGCTGAACCTCGTGCCCAATCGTGATGGTGTACGAAATTGGCGCGTTGCTAGGGTAGAGAGTGAGCATTAGAATGTCCTGCATTGTTTCAATCCCTACCCAAGAGGCGAGCGCGCTTGATTCTTTACGAGTATCCGTTCAATGAGCGAATTCGCACGCTGTTGCGCCTCGAAGATCTCTTCGAGCGCTTCGCGTTCTTTTTGGCTCAGGAGGACCCGCGTGAACACCACGTCGCGCTGACGACGCTGTTCGAAATCGCCGAGGTAACGGGCCGCGCGGACCTGAAATCGGATCTGATGAAGGAGCTCGAACGTCAGCGCCAGACGCTCGCCCCCTTTCGCGGCAATCCGGGCATCGAGCAGAACGCACTCGAAGCCGTGCTCGGCGAAATCGAGCAAACGCTCGCGAACCTCGCGCAGATGCAGGGCAAGACCGGGCAGCACCTCGTCGACAACGAGTGGCTGGCCAGCATCCGCAGCCGTGCGGTGATTCCCGGCGGCACGTGCAAGTTCGACCTGCCGTCGTACTACGCATGGCAGCAGTGGCCCGCCGAGCAGCGGCGCCAGGACATCGCGAAGTGGATCCTGCCGATGCTGCCGCTGCGCGACGCGGTGACGATCGTGCTGCGGCTCGCGCGCGAATCGGGCCAGGCGTCGAAGGTCATGGCGATGCAGGGCAGCTACCAGCAGATGCTGTCCGGCCGCACCTACCAGTTGATGCAGGTGCGTGTGCCGCCGGAGTTGCGCGTCATTCCCGAAGCGAGCGCGAACAAATACATGCTGTGGGTACGGTTCACCATGCAGGACGGCGATGTGCGTCCGCGCGCGGTGGATATCGACGTGCCGTTCCATCTGACACTGTGCAATCTGTAACGGCCGCGGGCCGGATCGCTTTCGTATGACTACCGTTGTGAAATGCCCGTCGTGCGGCGCCGAAGTGCGCTGGACGCCCGAAAATCAGTTCCGCCCGTTCTGCTCGGCCCGCTGCAAGCAGCTCGACCTCGGCGCATGGGCCGCGGAAAAGTACCGGATCGGTGGATCCTCCGACGAGGGCCCCTCGTCGGAAGAAGACGGCACGGACGGCCGCCGCGACAGCTGAGCGGCGCGCGGCACCGCCCGCCAGTGATATGGCCCGCCTTTCCGGCAGGCCATCATGGCGTCAGTTCGACGCGGCTTCCTTTTCGAGCAGTTCGAGCACCGGCAGCGCGGCCGGCAACAGCGGCGCGACGGCGACCGGCAGTTGCTGCCACACGAACGCCTGCCCTTCCTTGCTGTGCGGCTCGCCCGTCCAGCCCGTCACCTTGCAGAAATACAGCCGCACGTACGCATGCGGATAATCGTGCTCGAGCGTGTGCCAGCGGTGGCTGGCCGTGACTTCGATGCCGAGCTCCTCGTGCAGTTCGCGCGCAAGCGCGTCCTCGACGCTTTCACCGGCCTCCAGCTTGCCGCCCGGAAACTCCCAGTAGCCTTCATACGGCTTGCCTTGCAGCCGCTGCGCGAGCAGGTAGCTTCCGTCCGGCTGCACCATCACGCCGACCGCGACTTCCGTCACCTTGCGGCCATCGGGCGCGCGCACCGCGCCTTGTGCAAGATCCGCGCTCATGCCTGCTCCTTGCGGCCCGACCAGTCACGCGCAAACTGCCACGCGACGCGCCCCGAGCGCGAACCGCGCTCGAGCGCCCACACGAGCGCATCGCCGCGTGCGGATTCGATCTCTGCATCGGGACAGCCGAAATGTCGCAGCCAGTGCCCGACGATGTCGAGGTAGTCGTCCTGCTTGAACGGATAGAAGCTGACCCACAGGCCGAAGCGCTCCGACAGCGAGATCTTTTCCTCGACGACTTCGCCGGGGTGAATCTCGCCATCCGGAAGATGCTTGTACGACTCGTTGTCGCTCATGTACTCGGGCAGCAGATGGCGGCGGTTCGACGTCGCGTAGATCAGCACGTTGTCCGACTGCGCGGCGATCGAGCCGTCGAGCGCGACCTTCAGCGCCTTGTAGCCCGACTCGCCTTCCTCGAACGACAGGTCGTCGCAGAACACGATGAAGCGCTCGGGACGCTGCGAGATCAGGTCGACGATGTCGCCGAGATCGTGCAGGTCGTCCTTGTCGACTTCGATCAGGCGCAGGCCCTCGTTCGCATACGCGTTCAGGCACGCCTTGATCAGCGACGATTTGCCGGTACCGCGCGCGCCGGTCAGCAGCACGTTGTTGGCCGGCTTCTGCTGCACGAACTGCCGCGTGTTCTGTTCGATCAGCCCTTTCTGGCGATCGATGTTGTGGAGATCGTCGAGCGTGATCGACGACACGGCCGGCACCGGCTGCAGATAGCCGCGCCCCTGGCGCTTGCGCCAGCGGAACGCGTGCGCGGCATTCCAGTCGACCGCGGCCGGCGCGGGCGGCAGCATCCCCTCAAGACGGCCGAGCAGCGCTTCGGCGCGCGTCAGAAACTGTTCAAGCTTGTCCATGTCGTTCGAACGCTCCCGATCAGGAGCGGTAATCCGCGTTGATGCTCACGTAGTCGTGCGACAGGTCGCACGTCCAGATGGTGGCCTGCGCGTCGCCGCGGCCGAGCAGCACGCGGATCGTGATTTCGCTCTGCTTCATCACGCGCTGGCCGTCTTCTTCCTGGTAAGCCGGGTTGCGGCCGCCCGCCTTCGCGACGAGCACGTCGTCGAGATAGAGGTCGATCTTGTCGACGTCCAGATCCGCGACGCCCGCATAGCCGATTGCCGCGAGAATCCGGCCGAGGTTGGGGTCGGATGCGTAGAACGCCGTCTTCACGAGCGGCGAATGGCCGATCGCGTAAGCGATCTGGCGGCATTCCGCGACATTCTTGCCGCCTTCGACCTGCACCGTCATGAATTTCGTCGCGCCTTCGCCATCGCGCACGATCAGTTGCGACAGCACCTGCGCGACTTCCGTCACCGCATCGCGCAGCGCCGCATAGGCCGGCGAATCGGTCGACGTGATCGCCGGCAGCGTGCTCTTGCCCGATGCGATCAGGATGAACGAGTCGTTCGTCGACGTATCGCCGTCGATCGTGATGCAGTTGAACGAGCGGTCGGCCACTTCCTTCACGAGCGTGTCGAGCACCGGCTGCGCGACGTTCGCGTCGAACGCGAGGAAGCCGAGCATCGTCGCCATGTTCGGCTTGATCATGCCCGCGCCCTTGCTGATGCCCGTCAGCGTGACCGTATGGCCGTCGATCGTCACCTGGCGCGACGTGGCCTTCGGCAGCGTGTCCGTCGTCATGATCGCCTGCGCGGCGTCGAACCAGTTCGCGGCCTTGCGGTTCGCGAGCGCGGCCGGCAGGCCGGCCTTCAGGCGATCGATCGGCAGCGGCTCGAGGATCACGCCGGTCGAGAACGGCAGCACCTGTGCCGGCTCGATGCCCGCGAGGCGCGCGAGTTCCGTGCAGGTTTCGCGTGCGTTCACGAGGCCCGGCTCGCCGGTGCCCGCGTTCGCATTGCCCGTATTCACGACGAGCGCGCGAATGCCCGCGCCGCCCGCGCGCACCTTGGCCAGGTGCTCGCGGCAGACGGTGACCGGCGCGGCGCAGAAACGGTTTTCGGTGAACACGCCCGCGACCGTCGCGCCTTCGTCGACGGAGATGACCAGCACGTCCTTGCGATTCGGCTTGCGGATGTTCGCTTCCGCCCAGCCGAGCGTGACGCCGGCGACGGGATGCAGTTGGGCGGGATCGATCGACGGAAAATTGACAGCCATGGGGCACACCTGCCGGATGGAAAATGCCGGCATGCGCCGGCATCGATTGGAAGAACCAGCGGCCGCACGCGCGGGCCGCCGCAACTCACCTCACTCACTCGAAACTGCGAACGAAGCGGCACGCGTGATGCGCGCCGCCGTCGATCATGACAGCTTCCCGTGACATTGCTTGTACTTCTTGCCGCTGCCGCACGGGCACGGGTCGTTACGGCCGACCTTCGGCATTTCGCCGCCAGGGCCGCTGTGCGTCATCGCGCTGCCGACCATGTCGGCGGTGGCCGTAGCCGCCGCGGCAGCCGTGACATTGGCCACCGGCGCACCGGCTTCCGCGTAATCGGCATGCTGGTACTCGACGTTCTCGAGATGACCGCCACGCTCCTCGATCTGCTCGGCGGCCTGCTCGAGCTGTTCCGGCGACTGGATCTGCACGTTCATCACGACGCGCGTGACTTCCTGCTTGATCGCCTCGAGCATCGCGGCGAACAGTTCGAACGCTTCGCGCTTGTATTCCTGCTTCGGATTCTTCTGCGCATAGCCGCGCAGGTGGATGCCCTGGCGCAGGTGGTCGAGCGCCGCGAGGTGCTCGCGCCACAGGCGGTCGACCGTCTGCAGCATCACCGAGCGCTCGAACGCGCTGAACGATTCGCGGCCGACCATCGCGACCTTCGCCTCGTACTGCTCGTCGGCGGCCGTCGTCACCGCGTCGAGGATTTCCTCGGCCGTGATCGACGAGGACTCGTTCACCATTTCCTGGATCGCGAGGTCGAGCTGCCAGTCGTTGCGCAGCGCTTCCTCGAGCTCGGGCACGTCCCACTGCTCTTCGATGCTGCCTTCCGGCACGAACTGGCGGACGACTTCGGTAATCACGCCGTGACGCATCGCGGTGATCGTCTCGGTGATGTCGTGCGCTTCGAGCAGCTCGTTACGCTGCTGGTAGATCACCTTGCGCTGGTCGTTCGACACGTCGTCGTATTCGAGCAGCTGCTTGCGGATGTCGAAGTTGCGCGCTTCGACCTTGCGCTGCGCGGACTCGATCGAGCGCGTGACGATGCCGGCCTCGATCGCCTCGCCTTCCGGCATCTTCAGGCGGTCCATGATCGAACGCACGCGGTCACCCGCGAAAATGCGCAGCAGCGGATCGTCGAGCGACAGGTAGAAGCGCGACGAACCCGGATCGCCCTGGCGGCCCGCACGGCCGCGCAGCTGGTTGTCGATCCGGCGCGATTCGTGGCGCTCGGTGCCGATGATGTGCAGGCCGCCCGCGGCCTTCACCTGCTCGTGCAGCGTTTCCCACTCGTCATGCAGTTGCTGGATGCGGCGCACCTTTTCGTCGGCCGGGATCGCTTCGTCGGCCTCGATGAATGCGGCCTGCTTCTCGGCATTGCCGCCGAGCACGATGTCGGTACCGCGACCGGCCATGTTGGTTGCGATCGTGACGCGCTTCGGCCGGCCGGCTTCCGCGACGATCGCGGCTTCACGCTCGTGCTGCTTCGCGTTCAGCACCTCGTGCGGCAGCCCGGCCTGCTTCAGCAGGTGCGACAGCAGCTCCGAGTTCTCGATCGACGTCGTACCGACCAGCACCGGCTGGCCCCGCTCGTAACAGTCGCGGATGTCGCGGATCACCGCGTCATAGCGCTCCTTGGCCGTCTTGTAGATCTGGTCCTGTTTGTCGATCCGCTTCGGCGGACGGTTGGTCGGAATCACGACCGTCTCGAGGCCGTAGATCTCGTTGAATTCGTACGCTTCGGTGTCGGCGGTACCGGTCATGCCGGCCAGCTTCGCGTACATCCGGAAGTAGTTCTGGAACGTGATCGACGCGAGCGTCTGGTTCTCGCTCTGGATCTTCACGTGTTCCTTCGCCTCGACCGCCTGGTGCAGGCCGTCGGACCAGCGGCGGCCGGCCATCAGGCGGCCCGTGAATTCGTCGACGATGACCACTTCGCCGTTCTGCACGACGTAGTGCTGATCCTTGTGGAACAGCGTGTGCGCGCGCAGCGCCGCGTACACGTGGTGCATCAGCGTGATGTTCTGCGGTGCGTACAGGCTTTCGCCCTCGCCGATCAGGCCCCATTCGGCGAGCAGGCGCTCGGCCTTCTCGTGGCCCGATTCCGTCAGGAACACCTGGCGCGCCTTCTCGTCGAGCGTGTAGTCGCCCGGCTTCTCGACGCCCGTGCCGTCGGCCTTCTCTTCGCCGATCTGGCGCTCGAGCAGCGGCGGCAGTGCGTTCATCCGCACGTACAGCTCGGTGTGATCCTCGGCCTGGCCCGAAATGATCAGCGGCGTACGCGCCTCGTCGATCAGGATCGAGTCCACTTCGTCGACGACCGCGAAATTCAGGGCCCGCTGCACGCGCGCGTCGGTCTCGTAGACCATGTTGTCGCGCAGGTAGTCGAAGCCGAATTCGTTGTTCGTGCCGTACGTGATGTCCGCCGCGTAGGCCTGCTGCTTCTGGTCGTGCTCCATGCCGGACAGGTTGATGCCGACCGACAGACCGAGGAAGTTGTAGAGGCGCGCCATCCATTCGGCGTCGCGCTGCGCGAGGTAATCGTTGACGGTCACCACGTGCACGCCGCGGCCTGCCAGCGCGTTCAGGTACACGGGCAGCGTCGCGACGAGCGTCTTGCCCTCGCCGGTGCGCATTTCCGCGATCTTGCCGTAGTGGAGCACCATGCCGCCGATCATCTGCACGTCGAAGTGCCGCATCTTCAGCACGCGACGGCTGGCTTCGCGGCAGACCGCGAAGGCCTCGGGCAGCAGCTTGTCGAGCGACTCGCCGGCCGCGACCCGCTGGCGGAATTCGTCCGTCTTGCCGCGCAACTGGTCGTCCGTCAGCTTCTCGATCTGCGTTTCGAGCGCATTGATCGTCGTGACGGTCTTTTGGTATTGCTTGACGAGCCGCTGGTTGCGGCTGCCAAAAATTTTCTGGAGAAAACCGGTTGTCATCGGATCGGATCCTGCGTCGCAGCACCGGCGCCCGGCGCGTGTTGCGCGCCCCGGCGCCCGAGCCTCGGCGGCTTAGCGAATTAGTGGACTCAAACGATGAATTTTAGCACGCGGGGAAGCGTGCGCCCGTGTCTCGGCCGGACGGACACTGCGCGCCGACCGCCGGGCCATCGGGGCGAAAGCCGCCCGTGCACGGGCCCGCACGGGTACAATCGGCGTCAACGTCCGCGCGCGTGCGCGCCCGAAGAATGTCTCGATGAACCGATTTTCCAAGCGTTTCGGCCCGCTCGCCCCGTATCGCCCGCAACCCGTGTCCGAAGTGCTCGGCCGCACCGACGCGTTCGCGGCGTTGCGCGCCGGCGTCGAACAGATCGCGTCGCTGCAGCGCGATCTTGCCGCGCTCCTGCCCGACTATCTGGCGAACCATGTCGAGCCCGGCTTCGTGAAGGATGGCACCCTGACCCTCTTTGCTGCGCACAACGCGTTGGCCGCTCGTCTGCGACAGGTCGAACCGCGGTTGCTCGGCGATCTGCAAAAACGCGGCTGGCCGGTCTCGACGCTACGCGTACGCGTGCGCCCGAAGGATGCGCCGGAGCCGCCCCACGTGAAGCAGGCGCGGATGACGTCGGCTGGCGCGGCCGCGTTGCGCGACCTGGCAGATCATCTCGAACCGTCACCGCTGCAGGACGCGCTCGCGCGGATGGCGGCCCGGCATGGCGCGAAGCCGCGCTGACGGCGCGCACCGCCGGCAACGCCAAGTGCCCGGCCAATAAAAAAGCAGCCCGAAGGCTGCTTTTTTATTGCTTGCACGGAACGCAGATCAGGCGAAGGCCGTCTGCATGTCGAACGCGAAGCCTTTCGGCGCGGCCTGCGGATCGTCGAACGTGACGATCTCGTACGCATCCTCGTTCGCGAGCAGTTCGCGCAGCAGCGCGTTGTTCAGCCCGTGGCCCGACTTGTACGCCGTGTACGACGCCAGCAGCGGATGGCCGATCACGTACAGGTCGCCGATCGCGTCGAGCATCTTGTGCTTCACGAACTCGTCGTCGTAGCGCAACCCGTCGTTGTTCAGGATGCGGTACTCGTCGAGCACGATCGCGTTTTCCATGCTGCCGCCACGGGCGAGACCCATCTCGCGCAGCATCTCGGCTTCATGTGCGAAGCCGAACGTGCGTGCACGCGCAATCTCGCGCACGTACGACGTATTGGCGAAATCGACCTCGAGCTCCTGGCCGGTCTTGTCGACGGCCGGGTGACGGAAGTCGATCGAGAATTTCAGCTTGAAACCGAAGTACGGATCGAGACGCGCGAACTTGTCGCCATCACGGATTTCGACCGTCTTCTTCACCTTGACGAAGCGCTTCGGCGCGTTCTGCTCCTCGATCCCGGCGGACTGGATCAGGAACACGAAGGTCGCCGCGCTGCCGTCCATGATCGGGATTTCCTCGGCCGTCACGTCGACATAGAGGTTGTCGATACCGAGGCCGGCACATGCCGACATCAGGTGCTCGACGGTCGACACGCGCACGCCATCCTTCTGCAACACCGACGCGAGCCGCGTATCGCCGATCGACGTCGCCGCGGCGGGAATGTCGACGGGCGTGGGAAGGTCGACGCGCGAGAAGACGATGCCCGTGCCGGGTGCGGCAGGACGGAGCGTCAGCTCGATCTTGCGGCCCGAGTGGACACCGATACCCACGGTCTTCACGATGGATTTGATGGTGCGCTGCTTCAGCATGATGTTCTTCGTCGTGATTGAAGATATCAATCAGGAGTTATATTCGATAGGGCAGATTATAGCGTAATTCCCTATTCAGCGTAGTTTGAAACTGCGTATCAATCTGTTTCGACTGTTTACCCGCGCCGATACGGGACGGGCCGATGCCCGGAACGGAGGCGTTTCCGGTCATCGGCCCGTGTTACAACTGCCCTGAGGCCGGTGAGCAGCGTTGCCGGAAGGCAACGGCGCACCGCACGATCAGGACGTCAACGTCGCGAGAACACTCGCCGCATCGCTCACTTCGAATTTGCCCGGCGCCTCGACGGCCAGCGTCTTGACCACACCGCCGTCAATCACCATCGCGTAGCGCAGGGAACGAATTCCCATGCCACGCGCGGACAAATCCTGCGTCAGCCCCAGCGCATGAGTGAAAGCCGCGCTGCCGTCCGCCATCATGCGCACCTTGCCCGCGGTGTGCAGATCACGTCCCCATGCGCCCATCACGAATGCGTCGTTGACGGACACGCACCAGATCTCGTCGATGCCCGCCGCGCGCAATTGCTCGGCGTGTTCGACGTAGCCCGGCACATGCTGCGCCGAGCAGGTCGGCGTGAAAGCGCCCGGCAATCCGAAGATCACCACCCGCTTTCCCGCAACCTGGTCGCGCACGCTGTAGGCGTTCGGCCCCAGCGTGCACCCTTCGCGCGCGTCGTCGATGTACTCGAACAATTGCGCGTCGGGCAGCGCGTCGCCCACTTGAATCATGGCTGGTCCCTCATAGCGATACGGTTTTTCAGCGTGTCGCGGACAGCACGGTCCACCCCGCCCCGCTTGAGCGGAGAGGGCACGTTTCCCGGCCCGGCGTCGCAGCCGACGCGGCCTGTCGTGGTCCGTAGCATCCGTCACGCCGGCGATACCGCGGCAGATTCGCCGCGGCTTCGCCTGTGTTTGCGTCAGTCAGCCTGCTTGCGCAGGAAAGCCGGGATGTCGTACGTGTCGACACCCTTCTCCTGCAGCGCCTGCACGTGCGATGCCGCGGTTTCGCGCGAATTGCGCCATACCGCCGGCGTGTCGAGCGCGCCGTAGTCTGCCGTGCTGACGTGATGCGTCGGCGCATAGCCGTGCGATACCGCGCTGACCGGCTGGTTGTCCGTACCCGTGCGCAGCAGCGTCATCGGTGCCGATTGCTGCTTCTTCGCCGCACGGCCCAGACCCGTCGCCACGACCGTCACGCGCAGCGCATCGCCCATTGCGTCGTCGTACACCGCACCGAAGATCACCGTTGCATCTTCCGCCGCGTAGCTCTTGATCGTGTTCATCACTTCGCGCGTTTCCGACAGACGCAGCGAACGGCTCGACGTGATGTTGACCAGCACGCCGCGCGCGCCCGACAGATCGACGCCTTCGAGCAGCGGGCTCGCCACGGCCTGTTCCGCCGCGAGGCGTGCGCGATCGACGCCGGCGACCGTCGCCGTGCCCATCATCGCCTTGCCCTGCTCGCCCATCACCGTCTTCACGTCTTCGAAGTCGACGTTCACGAGGCCATCGACATTGATGATTTCAGCGATGCCCGCGACCGCGTTGTTCAACACGTCGTCCGCGCACTGGAAGCACTTGTCCATCTCGGCGTCGTCGCCCATCACGTCGAACAGCTTGTCGTTCAGCACGACGATCAGCGAGTCGACGTGATCCTCCAGTTGCTGCGAACCGGCTTCAGCGACGCGCATGCGCTTGCCGCCTTCGAACTCGAACGGCTTGCTGACGACACCGACCGTCAGGATGCCCATCTCCTTCGCGATCTGCGCGACCACCGGTGCCGCGCCCGTGCCCGTGCCACCACCCATGCCGGCCGTGATGAACACCATGTGCGCGCCGCGCAGTGCGTCGGCGATGCGCTCACGCGCTTCTTCCGCTGCCGCACGGCCCATTTCCGGCTTCGCGCCAGCGCCCAGGCCCGTGTTGCCGAGCTGGATCACCGACGATGCGCGCGAACGCGACAGCGCCTGCGCATCCGTGTTCATCACGATGAAGTCGACGCCCTGCACGCCGCGGTTGATCATGTGCTGGACGGCATTGCCGCCAGCGCCGCCAACGCCGACCACCTTGATGATGGTGCCGTTGGTCTCGGTTTCCAGCATTTCGAATTCCATTGTTGCCTCCGTCAAGAGAATGACTGCTACTCGGCCGTTATTCGGCAGGAGATCGGGCAACCCCCTGTCGCGCGCCAGCCGCCGGCACCAGCGCGAATTTCGATTCGGTTCGATTCGTCAGAAGTTGCTCAGGAACCATTCCTTCATCCGCGAGAACACCTGTCCCGCGTTGCCGGACTGCACGGCGACCTTGCGGCCGCGCATGCGCTGGGCACTGCCTTCGACGAGCAGCCCCATCGCCGTCGAGTAGCGCGGATTGCGCACGACGTCGGAGAGGCCGCCTGCATATTCCGGCGCGCCGATGCGCACCGGTTTCAGGAAAATGTCTTCGCCGAGCTCGACCATGCCGGGCATCATCGATGCCCCGCCGGTAATGACCACGCCGGAGCTCAGCAGTTCTTCGTAACCAGATTCGCGCACGACCTGCTGCACGAGCGAGAACAGCTCCTCGACGCGCGGCTCGATCACCGCTGCCAGCGCCTGGCGCGACAGCGTGCGCGGGCCGCGTTCGCCGAGGCCCGGCACTTCGACCATTTCGTCCGGATCGGCGAGCGCCTGCTTCGCGATCCCGTAGCCGACCTTGATGTCTTCCGCATCCGGCGTCGGCGTACGCAGCGCCATCGCGATGTCGCTCGTGATCTGGTCGCCGGCGATCGGAATCACCGCGGTGTGGCGGATCGCGCCTTCGGCGAAGATCGCGATGTCCGTCGTGCCGCCGCCGATGTCGACCAGCACCACGCCGAGATCCTTCTCGTCTTCCGTCAGCACGGCCAGCGACGACGCGAGCGGCTGCAGGATCAGGTCGTTCACTTCGAGCCCGCAGCGGCGCACGCACTTGACGATGTTCTGCGCGGCACTCACCGCGCCCGTCACGATGTGCACCTTCACTTCCAGCCGGATGCCGCTCATGCCGATCGGCTCGCGCACGTCTTCCTGGCCGTCGATGATGAATTCCTGCGTGAGGATGTGCAGCACCTGCTGGTCGGTCGGGATGTTGATCGCCTTCGCGGTCTCGATCACGCGCGCGACGTCGGTCTGCGTGACTTCCTTGTCCTTGATCGCGACCATCCCGCTCGAGTTGAAGCTGCGGATGTGGCTGCCCGCGATCCCCGTGAACACGTTGGTGATCTTGCAGTCGGCCATCAGCTCGGCTTCCTCGAGCGCGCGCTGGATCGACTGCACGGTGGCCTCGATGTTGACCACCACACCTTTCTTCAGACCCTTCGACTCGCTCTGGCCGAGGCCGATCACCTCGTAGTGGCCTTCGCCCTTCAGCTCGGCGACGATGGCCACCACCTTCGACGTGCCGATGTCGAGGGAAACCAGCAGATCCTTGTAGTCTTTGCTCATAAAGTGCTCTTGCGTGTGATCTCTCGTTACTTCTTGCGCTTGTCGGTATCGGTCAGGAACCGCATGCCTGCCGCGCGAATCGCGAATCCATTCGGATAGCGCAGGTCCGCGTACTCGATGTCGTTGCCCCAGCGTTCCGTGACGGCCGGCCATGCGGCCACCAGGCGCTGGCTCCGGTCATGCAGCGACTCGCTGTTGCGTTCCTTGCCCAGCTCGACCTGCATGCCGTTCGACAGCTTCACCGTCCACGCGTACCGCGCCGACAGCGTCACTTCTTCCGGCGCCGCCTTCAGCGGCGCAAACCATTTCCCGAAGTCGCGATACCGCGTGACGACTTCCTTCGCACTGCCCTCCGGGCCGTCGAACGCCGGCAGTTCCTGCTCCAGCTCGCCCTGGTTCGCAGTGAACAGCTCGCCATCGACGCTCACGAGCTGGTCGCTGCCCCAGGTCCCGAGCGGTTTGTACTCCTCGAGCGTGACAGCCAGCGCATTCGGCCACACCCGGCGCACGCTCGCATGGCGCACCCAGGGCATCTGCTCGAACGCGGCGCGCGCGGCGTCGAGATCGACCGTGAAGAAATTGCCCTTCAGCCGGCCGACCACGCCCGCGCGCACCGTCGGTGAATTGATGTGCTCGGTGTCGCCGTCGATCCGGATTTCCCGCAGCGCGAACGTCGGGCGCTGGATCAGCCAGTAGCAGCCGGCCGCCGCCAACACGAGCAGCAGCAGCGCGTACAGCGCGCTGGCGGCAAGGTTGAGTTGGCGAACGTTGTTCCACATACGTCGTTCCGTTCCTGCGTCAGTCGTTGAGCGTGAGCGACAGCACCTTCACGACCAGCTCCGAATAGCTGATGCCGACCGCGCGCGCGGCCTTCGGCGGCAGCGAGTGGTCGGTCATGCCCGGCGCGGTGTTCACTTCCAGGAAGTACGCGTTGCCGTCGGCGTCGAGCATGAAGTCCGCGCGGCCCCAGTCGGTGCAGCCGAGCACGTCGAACGCCCGGCGCGCGACGCGCTTGAGCTCCGCTTCCTTGTCGGCGGGCAGCCCACACGGAATCAGGTATTGCGTGTCGTCGGCGACGTACTTCGCGTGATAGTCGTAGAACTCGCCGGCCGGCACGATCTTGATCACCGGCAGGTCGAGATCGCCGGCGATGCAGGCGGTGTACTCGCCGCCGCCTTCGATGCTCTTCTCGACGATCACGATCGGGTCGTGCGTCGCGGCTTCCGCGAGCGCGGCCGGCAGCGCATCGGCCGTCTTCACCTTCAGCACCGCGACGCTCGAGCCTTCGCTCGCCGGCTTCACGAACAGCGGCAGGCCGAGCTTCGCGACGATGTCCGTCGCGCGCGCCGCGAGGTCGTCGCCGCGCAGCACCGTCTCGAACGGCGGCGTCGGCACGCCCGTCTGCTGCCACACGAGCTTCGTGCGGAACTTGTCGAGGCCGAGCGCCGAGCCGAGCACGCCGCTGCCCGTGTAGCGAATGCCGTAGAAATCGAGCGCGCCCTGGATCTGGCCGTTCTCGCCGTAGCCGCCGTGCAGGGCGTTGAACGCGCGCACGAACCCTTCATCCTTCAGCGCCGCCAGCGGGCGCTCGGCCGGGTCGAACGGGTGCGCGTCGATGCCCGCGTCGCGCAGGCCCTGCAGCACGAGCTTGCCCGACGTGAGCGACACCTCGCGCTCCGAGGACTCGCCGCCGAACAACACCGCCACCTTGCCGAAACGTTTCGGATCAATCCCGCTCATGTCATGCCTTCTGTTGAGTGTGCTGCGCAACCTTCGCCGGCACGCCGCCGATCGAACCCGCGCCCATCGTGATCACCACGTCGCCGTTCTGCGCGACCTTCGCCAATGCGTCCGGCACGTCGTCGACCGTCGCGACGAACACCGGGTCAACCTTCCCCACCGCGCGCAGCGCGCGTGACAACGCGTCGCCGTTGGCGGTCGAGATCGCCGCCTCGCCCGCCGCGTAGACTTCGGTCAGCACCAGCGCGTCGACCGTCGACAGCACGTTGACGAAATCGTCGAAGCAGTCGCGGGTGCGCGTGTAGCGGTGTGGCTGGAACGCCAGCACGAGGCGGCGGCCCGGGAACGCGCCGCGCGCGGCCGCGATCGTCGCGGCCATCTCGACCGGGTGATGGCCGTAGTCGTCGATCAGCGTGTACTGGCCGCCGTCCGCGGTCGGCACGTCGCCGTAGCGCTGGAAGCGCCGGCCGACACCGTTGAATTCCGCGAGCGCCAGCTGGATCGCGTCGTCCGACACGCCGAGATCGGTCGCGATCGCGATCGCCGCGAGCGCGTTCTGCACGTTGTGCAGGCCCGGCATGTTCAGCACGACCGCGAGCGGCGCGCGCCCTTCACGGATCACCGTGAAATGCATGCGGCCGTCGCGTGCATCGATGTCTTCGGCGCGCACCTGCGCGTCCGGCGACAGCCCGTAGCGCACGACCGGCTTCGAAATGAACGGGATGATCTGCCGCACGTTCGGATCGTCGACGCACACGACCGCGCTGCCGTAGAACGGCAGGCGCTGCGTGAATTCGATGAACGCCTGCTTGAGCCGCGCGAAATCGTGGCCGTAGGTGTCCATGTGGTCGGCGTCGATGTTCGTGATGACTTCGATCACCGGATACAGGTTCAGGAACGATGCGTCCGACTCGTCGGCCTCGGCGACGATGAAGTCGCCCGTGCCGAGCCGCGCGTTCGCGCCGGCGCTGATCAGGCGCCCGCCGATCACGAAGGTCGGATCGAGTCCGCCCGCCGCGAGCACGCTCGCGACGAGGCTCGTCGTCGTGGTCTTGCCGTGGGTGCCGGCGATCGCGATGCCCTGCTTCAGGCGCATCAGCTCCGCCAGCATCACCGCACGCTGCACGATCGGCACGCGCTGCGCGCGCGCGGCCAGCACTTCCGGGTTGTCCGAACGCACGGCAGTCGACACGACGACCGCGTTCGCGCCCTCGATGTTCGCCGCGTCGTGGCCGATCGCGATCCGCGCGCCGAGCGCCTGGAGACGATCGGTCACCGCGTTGCGCGACAGGTCCGAGCCGCTGACCTCGTAACCGAGGTTGACGAGCACTTCGGCGATGCCGCTCATGCCCGCGCCGCCGATCCCGACGAAATGAATGTGTTTGACGATGTGTTTCATGTCAGCCTCCGCCGGGCCGCCCCAAGGAGGCTGACCGCCCCCTCGAGGGGCAGCGAACGAAGTGAGCGTGGGGGTTGTTTCATTTAAGTTGTTCCAGGTTCGCGCCGGCCGCCTTCGCGCACACGCGCGCGACTTCGTCGGTGGCCTCGGGCTTCGCCAGCGAGCGCGAACGTTCCGCCATGTCCGCGAGCGATGCCCGCGACTGGCCGCGCAGCCAGTCGGCAAGCAGTTCCGCCGACAGGTCGCGTTGTTGCACCAGCACGGCCGCGCCCGCATCGGCGAGGAACGCGGCGTTGCTCGTCTGGTGATCGTCGACCGCGTACGGGAACGGCACGAACAGCGCCGCCACGCCCACCGCCGCGATCTCCGACACCGTCATCGCCCCCGACCGGCAGATCACGAGATCCGCCGCCGCATACGCGGCCGCCATGTCGTCGATGAACGGCACGAGCCGCACGTCTTCGCCGGCCGCGAAACCGGCCGCTTCGTAATTCGCCTTCAATGCTTCGATGTGCTTCGCGCCGGCCTGGTGCACGATGCGCGGGCGTTCGCCCGGCGCCAGCATCGCCAGCGCGCGCGGCACGACTTCATTCAGCGCGGCCGCCCCGAGGCTGCCGCCGACGACCAGCACGTTCAGCGGGCCGCTGCGCGATGCATAGCGTGCTTTGGGCGCTTGCGTGCCGGCAAGTTCCGCGCGAATCGGGTTACCCGTCCATTCCGCGTGCGGCAGCGCGCCGGGGAACGCGACGAGCACGCGTTTCGCGAATTTCGCGAGCACCTTGTTCGTCAGGCCCGCGATCGAATTCTGTTCATGCAGCACGAGCGGACGGCCCGACAGCGCGGTCATCACGCCTGCCGGGAACGTGATGTAGCCGCCCATCCCGAGCACAACGTCGGGCCGCACGCGGCGCAGCGCGGCGAGGCTTTGCCCGCATGCGCGCAGCAGGTTGAACGGCAGCGTCAGCTTCGTCTTCAAACCCTTGCCGCGCAGCCCGCCGAACCGCACGTATTCCATCGGAATGCCGTGCTTCGGCACGAGCGTCGCTTCCATCCCGGCCGGATTGCCGAGCCACACGACGCGCCAGCCCGCCGCTTCCATCCGGTGCGCGACCGCGAGCCCCGGGAACACGTGGCCCCCAGTGCCGCCTGCCATCACCATCAGCGTGCGTTGCGACGCGGTCATACCTTCCCTCCGCGCATCAGGACCCGGTTTTCGTAGTCGACCCGCAGCAGCACCGCGAGCGCGACGCAGTTCAGCAGAATGCCCGAGCCGCCGTAGCTCACGAGCGGCAGCGTCAGGCCCTTGGTCGGCAGCAGCCCGAGGTTCACACCCATGTTGATGAAGGTCTGCGCGCCGAACCAGATGCCGATACCCTTCGCCATCAGGCCCGCGAACGTGCGATCGAGTGCGAGCGCCTGGCGGCCGATCTCGAACGCGCGGCGCACGATCCAGTAGAACAACAGGATCACGACCAGCACGCCGACGAAACCAAGCTCCTCGCCGATCACCGCGAGGATGAAGTCGGTATGCGCTTCCGGCAGGTAGTTCAGCTTCTCGACGCTGCCGCCGAGGCCGACACCGAACCACTCGCCGCGGCCGAACGCGATCAGCGAGTGCGTGAGCTGGTACGCCTTGCCCTGCGCGTAGCGCTCGTCCCACGGATCGAGGTACGCGAAGATCCGCTCGCGACGCCACGGCGACAGCCACACCAGCATCGTGAAGGTGCCGATCGCGGTCGCGACGAGGCCGCCGAACAGCTTGCCGTTCACACCGCCGAGGAACAGCACGCCCATCGCGATCGCCGCGACCACCATGAACGCGCCCATGTCCGGCTCGAGCAGCAGCAACGCACCGACCAGGCCGACCGCGAACGCCATCGGCAGGAAGCCCTTGGCGAAGCTCTGCATGTATTCCTGCTTGCGCACCGTGTAGTTCGCCGCGTAGATCGTCACCGCGAGCTTCATGATTTCCGACGGCTGCATGTTCGTGATGCCGAGCGGAATCCAGCGGCGCGCACCGTTCACGCCCTTGCCGACGTGCGGGATCAGCACGATCACGAGGCCGACGAGCGCGATCAGGAAGAGTTGCGGCGCGTATTTGTCCCACGTCGACACCGGCACGCGGAACGCGATCACCGCCGCGATGAACGCGACGGCGAGCGAGATGCAGTGGCGCATCAGGAACGCGTAATCGTGATACGACGCGTATTTCGGCGAATCGGGCATCGCGATCGACGCCGAATACACCATCACGACGCCGAGCCCGAGCAGCGCGATCGCGACCCACAGCAGCGAGTAGTCGAAGTCGAGCATCCGCGAACGGCTCGGGCGCACGCCGTTGACGACGCTCGCGAGGCCGCCCGTCGCGGCGCGCGTGGCCGACGCGACGCGGCCGCCCGCAGCATTGCCGCCGGTGTCGCGACGATCGTTGAAACGGGAGACGAGGCGATCGGACCAGCTCATGGCGTCGCTCCTTTGTCGATGGCGATTTCGTCGACCGCCGCGCGGAACACATCCGCGCGATGGGCGTAGTTCCTGAACATGTCGAGGCTCGCGCAGGCAGGCGACAGCAGCACCGCGTCGCCCGGCTCCGCGAGGTCGGCCGCCGCGTGCACGGCCCCTTCGAGCGTCGTGTGGTCGGCGAGCGGCACGCCCGTTTCGGCGAGCGTGTCGCGGATCGCCGGTGCGTCGCGGCCGATCAGCATCACCGCGCGGCACCAGCGCGCGACCGGCGCGACCAGCGGTGCGAAATCCTGCCCCTTGCCGTCGCCGCCCGCGATCAGCACGATCTTCTGCGCCAGCCCGTCGAGCGCGGCAACCGTCGCGCCGACGTTCGTGCCCTTGCTGTCGTCGACGTAGTCCACGTCGTCGATCGTCGCGATCACTTCGACGCGATGCGCTTCGCCGCGGTACTCGCGCAGCGCGTGCAGCAGCGGCGCGGCCGGCAGGTCGATCGCGCGTGCGAGCGCGAATGCGGCCAGCGCGTTCGCCGCGTTGTGCAGCCCGCGGATGCGCAGCGCGTCGGCCGGCATCAGGCGCTTCTGCGCGATGTCGGGCGTATGCGCGGCATCGCGCTTGCGCCGACGGGTCGTCGTCGCGGTTTCATCCGGGGCGTCGCGATCGACCGCTTCGACCAGCCACGCGATACCGTTATCGCGCGACAGGCCGTAGTCGCCGTCCTGCACCGGTTCGTTCAGGCCGAACGTGACCGTGCGCGGCGCGTCGGCCGCGCCGGCTGCCGGGGCGAACTTCATCACCGCCGCATCGTCGCGGTTCAGCACGCGCGTGGTCGTCGCGCCGAAGATCCGGCCCTTTGCCTGCGCGTACGCGTCGAAGCTGCCGTGCCAGTCGAGGTGGTCCTGCGTGATGTTGAGGATCGCGGCCGCATCGGGCGCGAACGTGCGCGCGGTCTCGAGCTGGAAGCTCGACAGTTCGAGCACCCACACGTCGGGCAGCGCGGTTTCGTCGATCGCGCTGGCGAGCCGGTCGAGCATCGCGGGGCTGATATTGCCCGCGACCGCGACCTTCTTCCCCGAGCGCTGGCACAGCAGGCCCGTGAGGCTCGTCGTCGTGGTCTTGCCGTTGGTGCCCGTGATCGCGAGCACCTTCGGCTGGTAGCCGCTCGTGCCGAGCGCGCGCAGCGCCTGCGCGAAGAATTCCAGCTCGCCCCACACCGCGACGCCCTGTTCATTCGCGGCCGCGACGAGCGCCGCGAGTGCCGGTTCGAGCGGCGACAGCCCGGGGCTCAGCCCGACGAGCTCGACACCGCCGTCGAGCAGCGCAGGCGTGAACGCCCCGCCGACGAATTCCGCATCGATGCCTTCGGCCTGCAGCGCGGCAAGGTTCGGCGGCGCCTCGCGGGTATCGGCAATACGCAGCCGGCACCCGTGCCTCGCGCACCATCGCGCGATCGCGAGACCCGATTCCCCGAGCCCCAGTACGAGCACCATCGGCCGTTGCCGATCTCCAAACATCTCGCCAGACATCCTTGTTACCTTTCCTTTACCGCAGCTTGAGGGTGGTCAGACCGAACAGGCACAGCATCAGCGTGATGATCCAGAAACGCACGACCACCTGCGTTTCCTTCCAGCCGGACAATTCGAAATGGTGATGCAGCGGCGCCATCTTCAGCAGGCGCCGCCCTTCGCCGTAGCGCTTCTTCGTGTACTTGAACCACGAAACCTGCAGCATCACCGACAGCGTTTCCGCGACGAAGATGCCGCCCATGATGAACAGCACGATTTCCTGGCGCACGATCACCGCGACCGTGCCGAGCGCGCCGCCGAGCGCCAGCGCGCCGACGTCGCCCATGAACACTTGCGCGGGGTGCGTGTTGTACCAGAGGAACGCGAGCCCTGCCCCACCCATCGCGGAACAGAAGATCAGCAATTCGCCCGCGCCCGGAATGTGCGGGAACAGCAGGTATTTTGAATAGACCGCGCTGCCCATCACGTACGCGAACACACCCAGCGATGCACCGACCAGCACCACGGGCATGATCACGAGGCCGTCGAGGCCGTCGGTCAGGTTCACCGCGTTGCTCGCGCCGACGATCACGAAGTACGTCAACACGATGAAGCCCCACACGCCGAGCGGGTAGCTGATCGACTTCAGGAACGGCAGCATCAGGTCGGCGCGTGCCGGCAGCCCCATCGACAGGCCGCTCCTCACCCATGCCATGAACAGGTCGAACACGCGCACGTTGTTCGCCTCGGACACGCTGAAGGCGAGGTAGACGGCCGCGAACAGCCCGATCACCGATTGCCAGAAATACTTCTCGCGCGACGACATCCCGCGCGGGTCCTTGTGGACGACCTTGCGGTAATCGTCGACCCAGCCGATCACGCCGAAACCGAACGTGACGAGCATCACGATCCAGATGAAACGGTTCGTCAGGTCGCCCCACAGCAGCGTCGCGACCGCGATGCCGATCAGGATCAGCACGCCACCCATCGTCGGCGTGCCGGACTTGACCAGGTGCGTCTGCGGACCGTCCTTGCGCACGGCCTGACCGACCTTCATTTGCGTCAGCTTGCGGATCACCCACGGTCCGCACACGAGCCCGATCCCGAGCGCGGTGATGGTGGCCATCACCGCACGGAACGTGAGGTACGTGAACAAGCGCAAAAAGCTTGCGTCTCCTTGCAGCCATTGCGCCAGCGCCAGCAGCATGCTTCCTTCCTTCTACTCAGTGTGCAGCGGGCGTCGTGCCCGCCGCGGGTTGGTTCGTCAGCGCGTCGACCACGCGCTCCATCTTCATGTACCGCGAGCCCTTCACGAGCAGCGTCGCCTGCGCGCCGTAACCCGCCGCGAGCAATGCGCCGACCAGCGCGCCGACGTCGCCGAAATGGCGGGCCGTGTCGCCGTACGCGGTGCAGGCATCGCGCGACGCGTCGCCGAGCGCGAACAGCGCGTCGATCCCGCGCTCGCGCGCGTAGGCTCCGACCTCGCGATGAAAGGCCGGGCCTTCGTCGCCGACCTCGCCCATGTCGCCGATCACCAGCACGCGCGGCGCCGGTTGCGCGGCGAGCACGTCGATCGCGGCACGCATCGAATCGGGATTCGCGTTGTACGTATCGTCGACGACCGTTGCCCCCGCGAGGCTGCCTGCGATCGCCTGTTTCACCTGCAGCCGGCCCTTGACCGGTTCGAACGATTCGAGACCCTGCTTGATCGCCGACAGCGCGACGCCGGCGCCCAGCGCCGCCGCCGTGGCGGCCAGCGCGTTGCGCGCGTTGTGCTCGCCGAGCGCGCGCAGCCGCACCGTGACGGCGCCCGCGGGCGTGTCGATCGCGAGTTCGCCGCCGTGCAGGCGGCCCGTGACCTGTGCGTCGTGTTGCCGTTCGGCATCGTGCAGCGCGAAATCGAGAATCCGGTTGCCGGTCGCCGCGACGCGCCAGATGCCCGCGTATGCGTCGTCGGCCGGGAACACCGCGACGCCGTCCGGCGGCAGCGCGTGAATCACGGCCGCGTGTTCGAGCGCGACGGCTTCGACCGTCGCCATGAACTCCTGGTGCTCGCGCTGCGCGTTGTTGACGAGCGCGACCGTCGGCGCCGTGAGGCGCGCAAGGACTTCCGTCTCGCCCGGGTGATTCATCCCGATCTCGATCACCGCGAGACGATGCGCGGCCGACAGGCGCAGCAGCGTCAGCGGCAGGCCGACATCGTTGTTCAGGTTGCCGGCCGTCGCGAGCCGCGCGTCGGCGCCGACCGCCGCCGCGAAGATCGACGCGATCATTTCCTTGACGGTCGTCTTGCCGTTGCTGCCCGTCACCGCGACGAGCGGCAGCGCGAATCGTTGGCGCCAGCCATGCGCCAGCGCGCCGAGCGCGGCACGCGTTTCACCACCTTCGATCACCGGCATCGTGACGCCCGCCGGCAGGTGCGCGACCAGCGCCGCGGCAGCCCCGCGCGCGGCGACATCGCCGAGGAAGTCGTGCGCATCGAAGCGCTCGCCTTTCAATGCGACGAACAGGTCGCCGGGGCCGGCCGTGCGGCTGTCCGTCGACACGCGGTCGAACGTGACGCCCGCGTCGCCGTGAACAGTTGCGCCGGGGATCAGGCGAGCGGCTTCGCCGAGACTGAGCATCGTCATTCGGCGCCTCCCTTGCCATGCGTCGCACGCGCTGCCAGCGCGAGCCGCGCGTGATCCTGGTCGGAGAACGTGCGCTTCTTGCCCATGATTTCCTGCGTGGCCTCGTGGCCCTTGCCGGCCAGCACGACGACATCCTCGCGTGCCGCGCCGCGCACGGCCTGCAGGATCGCGCTCGCGCGATCCTCGATACGGCGTGCGTGATCGGGCGCGGTCATGCCTGCGACGATCTGGTCGATGATGCGCTGCGGATCCTCGCTGCGCGGGTTGTCGCTCGTGACGACGGTTTCATCGGCGAGCCGCTCCGCGATCGCGCCCATCAGCGGGCGCTTCGTCGCATCGCGATCGCCGCCGCAGCCGAACATGCAGACGAGCCGCCCGCCGCGCGCCGTAGCGATCGGGCGCAGCGCGTCGAGCGTCTTTTCGAGCGCGTCGGGCGTGTGTGCGTAGTCGATCACGACGAGCGGTTCGTCGTTCTGCAGCCGGCCGCCGAGCCGCTGCATCCGGCCGTTGACGGACTCGAGCCGTGCGATCTCGGCGAGCGCCGCGTCGAACGGCACGTCGGCCGCGAGCAGCGAGCCGAGCACGGCAAGCAGGTTGCTGACGTTGAACGTGCCGAGCGTACCGACCTCGACGTCCGCATCGCCCCACGACGAACGCAGACGGAACGCCGTGCCGGTCGCGGTGGCGCGCACGTCGAACGCGACCAGTTGGCGATCGGCGTCCGGTGCCGGCGCGTCACCGATCCCGTACGCGATCGTACGCACGCGGCCAGCCAGTTTCTCGAGCAGGCGCCGACCTGCTACGTCGTCGCGATTGACGACCGCCGCGCGCAGGCCGCGCCATGCGAACAGCTTCGCCTTCGCGGCTTCGTACGCGTCGAACGTGCCGTGATAGTCGAGGTGATCCTGCGTGAGGTTCGTAAACACCGCGATGTCGAAAGCCGTACCGTTCACGCGCCCCTGGTGCAGCGCGTGCGACGACACCTCCATCGCCACGGCCTTCGCGCCCGCGTCGCGCAATTGCGCGAGGCTGCGCTGCAGTTGCGGTGCATCGGGGGTCGTGAAACCGGTCGGCACGAGCTGGCCGGGCATCCCGGTGCCAAGCGTGCCGATCACCGCGCACGGCTGGTGCAGCGCCGTCAGCGCGGTGGCGATCCACTGCGTGCACGAGGTCTTGCCGTTCGTGCCGGTCACCCCCACTGCGAGCAGGTTGTCGCTCGGATCGCCGTACCAGCCGCTGGCGATCTCGCCGGCGAGCTGGTCGAGCGCCGGCACGGCAAGTGCGACAGGAACGGCCGGCGCAGCGGCCAGCCCTTCCGGCTGATACAGCACGGCGGCCGCACCGCGCGCGACGGCTTCGTCGATGAATGCGCGGTTGTCGGCCCCGTCGACCGCATACGCAAAGAACACGTCGCCCGCCTTGAGGCTGCGCGTGTCGGCATGCAGTTGCGCTGCGGGGGCCACATGCTGACGCAGCCACGCAAGCGCGGCTGCGATCTGCTGATGCGCCGGATGGGAACTGCGAGCGGCGCTCATCGAACAACTCCTGGTGAATTACGCGTCGTGCTGGACACGATCATATGCTTCGCACCGCCACCCGCGGGCAGCTTTTGCGGCCCCGTCGCGGAAGGTGCCGCCGGCGAATCGTCAGACACGACGAGCTGCTTGATCGGCATGTTCGGCGGCACATTCAGCGCACGCATCGTGTCGCCGGCGATCGCCGAGAATACGGGGCCGGACACCTGGCCGCCGAAGTGGCTGCCGGCGGTCGGCTCGTCGACCGACACCGCGACGACGATGCGCGGATTCGGCATCGGCGCCATCCCGACGAACGACGCGCGGTACTTGCGCGTGTAGCCGTGCCCTTCATGCTTGTACGCGGTACCGCTCTTGCCGCCGACGCGATAGCCCGGCACGGCCGCATCCGGCGACGTGCCGCCCGGCGCCACCACCGTCTCGAGCATCGCGCGCACTTCGCGTGCGGTGGTCGGGTTGAACACCTGCGTGCCCGCGACCGGCTGGTTGGGGTCGGTCTTGAAAATGGTCACGGGCATCAGCTCGCCGTCATGCGCGATCGCCGTGTAGGCGCGCGCGAGCTGGAACAGCGACACCGACAGGCCGTAGCCGTAGGACATCGTCGCCTGCTCGATGCGGCGCCAGCTCTTCCACGGACGCAGGCGGCCGGCCACCGCGCCCGGGAACCCGACCTTCGGCGCCTGGCCGAGGCCGATGCTCGTATACATATTCCACATTTCCTCGGGCCGCATCGTCATCGCGATCTTCGTCGCGCCGATGTTGCTCGACTTCTGAATCACGCCGCCGACCGTCAGCGTGCCGAACCCCGCGTCGTCGGTGATCGGTGCGCCATCGAGCACGAAATGCCCGTTGCCCGTCTCGACGAGCGTGTTCGGCGTCACGCGGTGCAGGTCGAGCGCGAGCGACACCGTAAACGGCTTCATGATCGAGCCCGGCTCGAACACGTCGGTCATGATACGGTTGCGCAACTGCTCGCCCGTCATGCGCGAGCGGTCGTTCGGGTTGTATGTCGGGTAGTTGACGAGTGCGAGCACCTCGCCGGTGCGCACGTCGACGACCATCGCCGCGCCGGCCTTCGCCTTGAACTTCTCGACGGCGGCCTTCAGGTTCGCGTACGCGATGTACTGGATCTTGCTGTCGATCGACAGGTCGACGTCGGTGCCGTTGTGCGGGGGGATCTGCTCGGCGACGTCCTCGACGATGTGCCCCATCCGGTCCTTGATCACGCGACGCATGCCCGACGTGCCGGACAGCATCTTCTGGTCGCCCAGCTCGACGCCTTCCTGCCCTTCGTCCTCGACGTTCGTGAAGCCGATCAGGTGAGCGGTGATCTCGCCTTCCGGATAGAAGCGCTTGTATTCGTTGCGCTGATAGATGCCGGGAATGTCGAGCGCGGCGACCTTGTCCGCGACGTCGATCGGCACCTGACGCTTGACGTAGACGAAACCCTTGTCTTCCGACAGCTTCACGCGCAGTTCCTTCGACGTCATGCCGAGGAGCTTGCCGAGCTGGTTGACCTTGTCGGCATCGAGATCGTCCGGCACCGCGTCGGGAATCGCCCAGATCGCGCGCACGGGCAGGCTCGTCGCGAGCACAAGCCCGTTACGGTCGAGAATCTTGCCGCGCGTCGCCGGCAGATCGATCGTGCGCTGGTAGCGGCTTTCGCCCTGCTTCCGATAGAACGCGTTGCCGGGCCCCTGGATCCAGAACGCGCGCGCGGCCAGCGCGACGAACGCCATGAACAGCAGGAACACGACGAGCTTCGAGCGCCACATCGGCAGATGCACGCCCAGCACGGGGCTCGACGAGAACTTCACGTTCTGGCGCTTGTGGGACGGCTTCATCGCGCGCCTCCCTTGCCCTTGCCGGCCGTGTCCGCCGAAGCCGGGATCGGCGCATCGATTGCCTTCGCGGCGCCCGGCGGCAGCGTCAGGTATTGCGTGCGGCCGGTCGTGATCGGCTGCATCTTCAGTGAATCGTTCGCGAGCTGCTCGATGCGCGACGTCTTCGACAGCGCGCTCTGCTGATATTGAAGCTGCGCGTAGTCCTGCTGGAGCTGACGCTCCTGCGACTGCGCACGCTGCAGCTGGATGAAGATCTGGCGCTGCTGGTTCGTCGAATTGACGACCGACAGCGCGCAACCCATCACGATGATCAGCAGGAAGATGTTGAAGCGGCTCATGGCGTGACGCGCTCCGCAATGCGCATCACGGCGGAGCGGGCGCGCGGATTCGCGGCGACTTCCGCTTCACTCGGAAACTGGCGGCTGATGATCTTGAGCGGCGGGCTCGGGAGGTCGACGGCGCGGATCGGCAGGCGACGATCGACCGCAGGCGCACTCGCGTGCGCCTGCATGAATCGCTTGACGATCCGGTCCTCGAGTGAATGAAAGCTGATGACCACCAGCCGCCCCCCTTGCTCCAGCAACGACAGTGCCGCGTCTAGTACGACTTGCAGGTCCGCAAGCTCTTGATTGACGTGAATCCGTATAGCCTGAAAGGTGCGGGTTGCCGGATCCTTGCCCTTCTCACGGGTTTTGACGACGTGACCCACGATTTGGGCAAGCTCGCCCGTGGTGTCGAGAGGCCCAAGACGGTCGGACTCTGCCCGGCGAGCAACAAGCGCCTTTGCAATCTGAAAAGCAAACCGTTCTTCCCCATAATCCCGTATCACCTCCGTCAATTCCTGCACCGAAGCCCGTGCGAGCCATTCCGCCGCCGACTCGCCGCGCGTCGGATCCATCCGCATGTCCAGCGGACCATCGGCGCGGAAGCTGAAGCCGCGCGCCGGATCATCCACCTGCGGCGAGGACACGCCCAGGTCGAGCAACACTCCCGACACCTTCTCGACGCCGCGCGCCGCAAGCGCGTCGCGCATCGATGCAAAGCTGTCATGCACGATCGAGAAGCGCGCATCCTCGATGCCCTGCGCCGTCTCGATCGCCCTCGGATCCTTGTCGAACGCGATCAGCCGCCCGCCCGGCGCCAGCCGCGCGAGCACCGCACGGCTATGGCCGCCGCGCCCGAACGTACCGTCGACATAAATGCCGTCCGGTCGCGTCACGAGCGATTCGACCGCTTCGTCCAACAACACGGTCCGATGCTGCAATTCGTTTCCCATCGCGGGCGTCTCCGTCACCGCAATCAGAACGTGAAATTCTTCAGCGCGTCGGGCATGCCCTGCGCCATCGCTGCCTGCTCCTTCGCGTTGTAGGTCTGCGAATCCCACAGCTCGAAGTGACTACCCATTCCCAACAACATGACTTCCTTTTCCAGTCCGGCTGCCATGCGCAGCTCGGGCGATACGAGAATCCGGCCCGCGCTGTCGAGATCGACATCCATCGCATTGCCGAGAAAAATGCGCCGCCACCAGTGTGCGTCCATCGGCAGCGCGGCGATCTTGGCGCGGAATACCTCCCATTCGGGGCGCGGAAACAGCAACAGGCAGCCGTCCGGGTGCTTGGTCACAGTCACCCGTCCTTCTGCCTGTCCTTGCAGCGCTTCGCGATAGCGAGCCGGCACCGACATCCGCCCTTTCGCATCGAGCGTCAGCGCCGACGCCCCTTGGAACACTTTCCGCTCTCCCGTTCAGGGCACCGAAGCACCCGCTCAATGCTGAGAATTTAGCCGGAATAGCCCGCCAAATCACACAAAAATACACTTTCTCACACTGTCTCCCACTTTAGAGGAAGGGTGTGGCACGGTCAAGGGAGCGGCCCGCTTTTTTGACGAATTTTGTTAGTTAGAACAAGGACTTACGCGCACATGCTCATGCGGCCCCTCATTCTAAAAACCGTTATAAATGAATGAGCTAGTGCAACTTGTGAAGGTGATACGTGAGAAAGGCGGGCCAGACGGGTGTGCCGACGGGGCTTTCGGGGGCGGGAAAACGAGGAATAAACGGGCGGTATCAGCGGTGGGGAACCGGGGCGACGTCACGCATCGCCCCGGTGGGAATCTCACAGATAGTACGCAGTGCTCGTCATGACTTTCGACGCGGCGCGCATCAGCATCCGCGCGGGCAGCGGCAGCTCGATCCCGCCTGCGTCGGCCGCGGCCTTGCCGTGCTTCACCTCGTCGATACGCATCTGGTCGACGATCGCGCGCGACGCGGTATCAGCCGCCGGCAACTCGGACATGTGACCTTCGAGATGGCTCTCGACCTGCCGTTCGGTCTCGGCCATGAAGCCGAGGCTGACCTTGTCGCCGAGCGCGCCGGCCGCCACGCCGATTGCGAGCGAACCCGCATACCAGAGCGGGTTCAGCAGGCTCGGGCGCGAGTCGAGCTCTTTCAGGCGATGCGCGGTCCACGCGAGGTGATCCTCCTCCTCGCGTGCGGCCTCCTCGAACATCGCCTTCGCCGACGCCGTGCGCGCGGTGAGTTTCTGCGCCTGGTACAGCGCCTGCGCGCAGACCTCGCCGACGTGGTTCACGCGCATCAGCCCGGCGGCATGCGTACGCTCCGCAGGCGTCAGCTCGACGGCCGGCGCCTCCGCCGGCGCGGGCACCGGCCGGCTCATCCGGCTAATGCCGGTCAGCGATCGCAGGCCGCGATCGAATTCGCTGATCAGTTCATCCAACACCATCCTGTTCTCCTGGCTGCAGGTGCTGCCGCGAGCGGCAAGGGCACGAGTCCGCTGCGTAACCGACTTGATTATTCAGCGGAAATTGCGGTTAACCCGTGATTTTAACCATTGTTGCATAAAGGAAACATGGCGACCTTGAGCTGCGGCATTTCGCTTTGTGGCAAAAAACGGTTTTGCTACATTACGTGCGACTTCTTGCGAAGTTGAAGGGGCCCGTCAACAGAACATAACTATCCGCCCCGCCAGAAAAATTCAGTGAATTTTGGAGATCCGTTAATGAAAAAGTCGCTTCTCGCGCTCGTCGCGCTGGGCGCGTTTGCTGGCGCTGCCCATGCGCAAAGCAGCGTGACGCTTTACGGCATCATCGATGAAGGCCTGCTCTTCAACAACAACGCGGGCGGCAAGCATCTGTACAGCATGGCCAGCGGCGTGATGCAAGGCAGCCGCTTCGGCCTGCGCGGCACCGAAGACCTCGGTGGCGGCCTGAAGGCGATCTTCACCCTCGAAAACGGTTTCGACGTG
This sequence comes from Burkholderia sp. AU6039, assembly GCF_002223365.1. Taxonomy (NCBI): domain Bacteria; kingdom Pseudomonadati; phylum Pseudomonadota; class Betaproteobacteria; order Burkholderiales; family Burkholderiaceae; genus Burkholderia; species Burkholderia sp. AU6039. The sequence continues at coordinate 5,243 of NZ_NKFK01000003.1, read as the reverse complement.
AACAGCGGCAAGCTCGGTCAGGGCGGCCTGATGTTCGGTCGTCAGGCTTACGTCGGCCTGTCGAGCCAGTACGGTACGGTCACGCTGGGTCGTCAATACGACTCCGTCGTCGACTTCGTCGGCCCGCTCGAGGCAGGCGACCAGTGGGGCGGCTACATCGCCGCTCACCCGGGCGACCTCGACAACTTCAACAACGCGTATCGCGTGAACAACGCAGTCAAGTTCACGAGCTCGACCTACGGCGGCTTCTCGTTCGGCGGCTTGTACAGCTTCGGCGGTCAGGCAGGCCAGTTCTCGAAGAACCAGGTCTGGTCGCTCGGCGCAGGCTACAACAACGGCCCGCTGGTCTTGGGCGTCGGTTACTTGAACGCACGTACGCCGAACCAGTTCGGCGGCATGTTCAACAACGGCTCGGCGTCTTCGTCGGTCTCGTCGCCGATCTACGGCGGGTACGCGAACAACGCGAACACGTACCAGGTCATCGGTGCAGGCGGCGCCTACACGTTCGGCGCAGCGACGATCGGCGCGACGTACTCGAACACGAAGTTCAAGGGCTTCTCGGCAGGCCCGTTCGTGAACCAGACCGCGACGTTCAACAACGGCGAAATCAACTTCAAGTATCAGCTGACCCCGGCGCTGATTCTCGGCGCTGCGTACGACTACACGCAAGGCAGCAAGATCGACGGCAACTCGGCAGCCAAGTACCACCAAGGCTCGCTGGGCGTCGACTACTTCCTGTCGAAGCGTACCGACGTGTACGCCATCGGCGTGTACCAGCACGCATCGGGCAACGTGCTCGACTCGAACGGCAACGTCCTGAAGGCGACGGCAGCGATCAACGGTCTCGCAGGTTCGAGCTCGGCCAACCAGGTCGCAGCACGCGTCGGCATCCGTCACAAGTTCTAATCAGCTTGCCTGGCAAGCCGCAGCATATTGAAGGCGCCTTCGGGCGCCTTTTTCTTTTCCGGTCGGTGCAGCCGCGAAGCCGGAGCGTGGCGAACCGTATCGACTACGATGCGCTCGTCGAGAAGGCACCGTCCTGTCCTTGCTGCGTCGTAACGCATTGCTGCCGCATCGAGCCCACCCCAGAAGCCGCCTCGCGCGGAAACAGCCTCTTCCGGGTCAAGCCGCAAACGAAAAAACCCGGCACAAGCCGGGCTTTTTCGTTCCGATCGATCGACCGCCGTTATGCGCGTCCGTCGCGCAGTTCGCGCCGCAGGATCTTGCCGACGTTCGTTTTCGGCAGCTCCGTGCGGAACTCGACCAGCTTCGGCCGCTTGTAGCCGGTGAGGCGCTCCTTGCAGTAGGCAAGGATGTCCTTGTCGGTGAGCGCCGGGTCCTTCTTCACGACGAACAGCTTCACGGCTTCGCCGGAATGCTCGTCGGGCACACCGACCGCCGCCACCTCGAACACGCCCGGATGCGACGCCACCACGTCCTCGACCTCGTTCGGGTACACGTTGAAGCCCGACACGAGGATCATGTCCTTCTTCCGGTCGACAATCTTCACGTAACCTCGCGCGTCCATCACGCCGACGTCGCCCGTCTTGAAGAAGCCGTCCGCGAACATGACCTTCGCGGTTTCGTCCGGCCGGTTCCAGTAGCCGGCCATCACCTGCGGCCCGCGGATGCAGATCTCGCCGGGTTCGCCGAGCGCGACGTCGTTGCCCGCGTCGTCGCGAATCGCCACTTCGGTCGACGGCAGCGGCAAGCCGATCGTCCCGCTGTACTCGGTGGCCGTCACGGGGTTGCAGGTCGCCACCGGCGACGTTTCAGACAGCCCATAACCTTCGATAATCGCGGTATGGGTCTTTTCATACCAGCGTTTCGCGACGCCCTCCTGGATCGCCATGCCGCCGCCGTTGGCGATCACGAGCTTCGACAGGTCGAGCTGATTGAATTCCGGGTGGTTCAGCAGTGCGTTGTACAGCGTGTTGACCGCCGGGATCGTCGAGATCTGGTAGCCCTTCAGCTCCTTGATCATGCCGGCGATGTCGCGCGGGTTCGGGATGAGGATGCCCATGCCACCGGTACGCATCGTCAGGAAGCCGCAGACGGTCAGCGCGAACACGTGATACAGCGGCAGCGCGACAACGGTCACGAACTGTTTCACGTCGGGGAACTTCTCGTGCGCCGGATGATGCCAGGCGCCCGCCTGCAGCACGTTCGACACGATGTTCCGGTGCAGCAGCGTCGCCCCCTTCGCCACACCGGTCGTACCGCCCGTGTATTGCAGGAACGCGACGTCATCGGGGCCGATCTTCTGCGCCTTGAATGCCTGGCGCGCACCTTCCGACAGTGCGGCCTTGAAGCGCGTGAACGACGGCAGCTGCCAGGCAGGCACCATCTTTTTCACGTTGCGCACGACGTAGTTGACGAGCCATCCCTTGATGCCCAGCAGATCGCCCATCGATGCAACGACGACGTGCTTGACGCCCGTATTCGCGATGACGGCCTGCAGCGTCGACGCGAAATTCTCGAGGATGACGATCGCCTCCGCACCGCTGTCCTTCAGCTGATGCTCGAGCTCGCGCGGCGTATAGAGCGGGTTGACGTTGACGACGGTGTAGCCCGCGCGCAGTACCGCGGCGATCGCCACGGGGTACTGCAGCACGTTCGGCATCATGATCGCGACGCGCGCCCCGCGCGCAAGCCCGCGCGATTGCAGCCACGCGCCGAACTGGCGCGACAGCTTGTCGAGTTCGCCGTACGTGATGCCCTTGCCCATGCAGACGAATGCCGTGCGGTCGCGATACTGCCGGAAGCTTTCGTCGAGCAGGTCGGGAACGGAGGGATAAGGAGACGCGTCAATTTCGGCTGGAACGCCGGGTGGGTACGATTTCAGCCAAATTTTGTCCATACCGCGCGTCTCCTCACAGATTTTCGAATGGTCGTGCTAAAACGCATCGTAACGGCTCGCTCGTTCCGAGACAACAGGGTTAGATGTCCACTTCGAACTTCAGTGGTAATTCGTCTGATGATACGGTGATATCCGATCAAATGCGCTCAACTTCCACGAGGCAATCGTAGAACGTCGCCGAATTGCCGAGATCGGTGAGTGCCTGGCTCGTCACTTCATTCGCGTTTCTGCCGTCCGGCGACAGCTTCTTCCACCAGATCGATAGCCCGACGACGAGCCCTGCGCGCGCGCGATCGGTAATTCTCGCGAGCGCCTGCATCGATCCGCGGTCGTTGAAGATGCGAACGACGTCACCTTCCGCGATACCGCGCGCATCGGCGTCAGACGGGTGGATGTCGAGATGCGGCTCGCCTTCGGTATGACGCAGGCTGTCGACGTTCACGAACGTACTGTTCAGGAAGTGGCGAGCCGGCGGCGAGATCATCGCGAGCGGATAGCGTGCGGCGAGATCGGGCGCGGCCTCGGCCGACTCGAATGGCGGCAGGTAGTCGGGCACGGGATCCGCGCCCATCTGCTCGAGTCGGGGGCTGTAGAACTCACACTTGCCGGACGGCGTGCGGAAACCGCCGTTCGCGAACGGCGCCTCCGGCAGCTTGAGCTTCAACCAGCCATCGCGCTTGAGCGTGTCCCAATCGCTGTCGAGCACCGGATCGTCCCAGCGGAGCGCCGCGCGCGCGACCTCTTCGTCGCTGTGATAAAGCGCGGGTTCGTCGAGCCCCATGCTGCGTGCGATGCCGCGGAAGATCTCCGTATTCGGCCGTGCCTCCCCCACCGGAGGAATCGACGGCAGGTTCGCCATCACGTAGGTGTGACCGTACGATTTGTGGATGTCCAGATGCTCGAGCTGGGTGGTGGCCGGCAACACAATGTCGGCGAAATCGACGGTATCAGTCTTGAAATGCTCGAGAACGACCGTGAACAGATCGTCACGCGCGAACCCTGCCGCGACCTTCGATGAATCCGGCGCGACAGCCACCGGGTTCGAGTTGTATACGATCACCGCTTCGACCTTCGGCCCGAAGGTGGCACCGCCCGGGTGCAGCAGCGCGTCGCCGATCGCGTTCATGTTGATGATGCGCGGCAGTTCGTGCGGCCAGCCCGGCATCAAATCCGGGCGAAGCAGCGCAGCCTGGTTGACCGGCGCGGATTCCGACGACGAGAGCAACAGCCCGCCGGCCCGGTCCCGCCAGGCGCCCGTCAGCGCAGGCAGGCTTGCGATCGCGCGCACGGCGTTGCCGCCACCGCGAACACGCTGCATGCCGTAGTTGAGGCGGATCGATGCCTTACGGGTCGCACCGTAACGACGCGCAAGGTCGATCAGCTCCGACGCGTCGATCCCGCAGATCTGCGCAACGCGTTCCGGCGGATAGGACATCGCCCGCTCCTTGAGCGCGTCGAAGCCGAGCGTATGGCTGGCGATGTAATCGTGATCGAGCAGGTCTTCGGTCATCAGCACGTGCATCATGCCGAGTGCTAACGCGCCGTCGGTACCGGGTTTCAACGCGATGTGCTGATGACACTTCTCCGCTGTCAGCGAACGATACGGATCGATGGCGACAAGACGTGCGCCTCGGCGCTTCGCTTCCTGCGCACGCGTCCAGAAGTGCAGGCTCGACGCGATCGGGTTTGCTCCCCAAATCAGAATCAGCTCGCTTTCCTCGAAATGCTCGAGGTGCATGCCGAGACTACCGCCATAGGTGTAACGCAACCCCGCTGCACCGGCCGCCGCGCAGATCGTGCGTTCGAGTCGCGAGGCACCGAGCTTGTGGAAGAATCGCTGGGCGATCCCCTCCCCCTGGACGAGCCCCATCGTTCCCGCATAGCTGTACGGCACGATTGCTTCCGGTGTACGCGCCGCGATTTCACCGAGACGACGGCCGATCTCATCGAACGCCTCGTCCCAGCTGATGGGTACGAAATGCCCTTCCCCTTTGGCACCGATGCGCTTGAGCGGGACGGTGAGGCGGTCGGGGTGATGAACGCGATCGGCGTACCGGCTGACTTTCGTACACAACACGCCTTGTGTCGGCGGATGGTCGGGATCACCCGTGACCTTGATCGCCTTGCCGTTTTCGACAGTCACACGCATTGCGCACGTGTCCGGACAATCATGCGGGCAAACGGCCCGAGCTACCTGAATGGCGGCGTTCATCGTTTTGTGTGCAGAGATGGGGATTCGCAAATTTTACGTGGACATGACCCGCCCCCGGTTTTAGTCCGAACTGCAGTTAGAGTCCGAGGTTAAAAACTGCTGCTTTGCATCGTGCGCCCGCGCGAACTGCACCGGCGTCAGATAGCCGAGTGAACTATGAGGCCGCTCGGT